>NZ_VUYQ01000001.1 GCF_008711155.1 Dechloromonas sp. CZR5
CTCAACGAGAATGGGTTCGTTCCCAGCCGAATCAAGATTGTCGTAGATGAGGTCCATACCCGTTCGAAGCCTAACGTTGGAGGTAAAGGGCGCTGCGCGGTGCTTTATCGCGCAGCGTCCAGCGACCGAAGGGAGCGGCTTTGACCGCAGTGTTAGAAGGGTTTGCCGGGAAAGCGGTGGCACCAGCGAGACGCTTGCAGCCGCGACCGCTGGCGGCAAACTGGAAATACTGAGCAGCCGGGAAAGCCCCAAACCCCGAGGGTTTCGTTTTTGGCTGAAATTTCCCGTTGACCGTAGCAAACGAACAGGCGGCTGAGCCGGGCACGTAAAACCCAGAAGCCGTGCGCCGGAAGCACCCCACGCCGAGCCGGACTGGTGAAACCAGCACACAGCTAAAAACAAGCGAGAGAAGCTTGAACACCATAAGGGACAGAACCTTCTAACGTTGAAGCTCACCGGACGGCGGACAGCGTAGCTGGCCGACGGTCCGGTGGAGCAGATTGTTGGGCATTACGAGACAATGGCAATTTGCCTGTCCCACGAGCTGTGCTTTCCGGAAGGAAACGGGCGGCGACCGGGAAAAGACGTTGAGGTGAGCTTTAAGCCCGAAATTTTCGGGAGATCGAAACGACGCCATTCTGAGATACCACCAGAGCTGCTGCTGCCACCGACTTGGTAACCGAGAACCTGGGTAACGCAGCCATTTACACCCAAAACATGTGGCTCAATGAGACGCGGATGGCCGCTATAAAGGAACTCAATTAGCTTCTTGGTGGTGATAGCTTGCTGGATGAGTTGTTCCATGTGTGAGGCTCCTATTGTGATTATGCCCAACGTCTGAATTCACCGGACTGCGCGGCTTCTCGCGCAGGTCCGGTGGAATGATGGGTTGGGCAGTACAGGGAAAACCTACCGCACGCTCTGCGTATACTCATGGCAGGTCTATCCAGTTTTTGCTGGCAATGGAAGTTAGGGTAGGAAAGGTATAGCTCTTCATATTCGGGTGCGTCTTTTGCGCTTCGCTCAGCATTTGTTTGAGAGTCTTCTTGTATGACGCCAATACCTTCAAGAAGTCAAAAACGTCTTTTTCCGGAAGCGCAGTGCTTGGAGCGACTTGAATGCTGGTCAATATGCGTTGAAGCGCAAACTTTGGCACTTGCTTCTTCAGGATGCACCACAAATTAATCGCAACGTACAGCTCGGAATTGATTGCCGGAATTGCTGCACCTGACGAACCGATTGGGGGGAACTGAGAGCTAGCACCCGATGTGCCCAGTCCTCCTCCCGTAGATACTCCCGGTATCTGCATGTGCTGCAACGGATCCACCAGCGGTGGTAACGGCTGCCCAAGAATGTCTAGAAATGCCTTCGCGCAGTCTTTGCCAACGGAGAATGTATCCTCGTACTTTGTCTTCTTGTGTTTGTAATAAAAGACCGTATGCTCATTTTCCAAATCGCCGCAACACCCTTCAATTGTTTGGCCGGGCAGTAGCGCCATGCGTGATATGACCCTTACCTCATAATCTCTGCAAATCTGCTGCTTCTTTTCGTCGCCTCTGCAACTATCGATCTTTTCGGCCACAGTAGTTTCCTTGTTATTGAACATGGTGAGGGGAGTGTGCTGCCCAACGTGAAGTAGACGTCAAAAACGACGTATACGCTGGCGCACTGACGTCTACTCTGGAGTGCGGTTCGGTGTAAGTAATTGATTGCATGTGTAATCCGTCGAAATCACAAGGATATACGTCAATCATACACGTCACCGCGGTAAAAATGCCTATAGCATCCTATCGTGGTTGTTCAGAGGCAATGTCGTTCAGGATTAAATGCCCTCCTGCCAGCTTCCGTCGCGACAAAGCTGATCAACCAGCGTATGCACCACGCGGGCGACTGCCAGCGTGGCGGCGGAGGCGGGGATGTGGCGGGAGGCGCAGAGCACCACGCGGCGAGTCAGTGCCTCCGGGGCAACGGGAACGGCGCGTAGTTCGCCCCGCTCCAGTTCGCGCTGCATCGGCATCGGCGGCAGCAGGGTGTGACCGAGGCCGGCGAGCAGGCTGGTGCGCAGGATGCTGATCGAGCTGATGTCGGCGACGACGTTGGGGGCGGCGAGGCCGGCTCGTTTGGCGGCGGCCTCGATGATGGGGCGGACGCCGTGCGGCGAGGCGGGCAGGATGAGCGGCAGGCGCAGGGCGTCGCGCAGGCTGATCGGGTTGCCTGGGGCGTCGGCAGCATCGGCGGACGAAATCAGCAGCAGCGCTTCTTCAAGTAGCGGATGGCAGCGGAATTCGTCGAGTTGGCCGTCATCAAAAAGCACGGCCAGATGGATCAGTCCGGTGCGCAACTGCGGGATCAGGTTGCCGGTGAGTTCCTCGGTTAATTCCAGTTCGACGCGGGGCAGGGCGCTGCGCACGGCCTTGAGCAGCGGCAGGGCGAGCGCCTGCGACACGCTGTGCGGGATGCCGAAAATGACCTTGCCGACGATTTCGCCCTCGGCCTGGGTGACACTGTTCCGGGCATCGTCGACCTGGCGCAGGATGGACAGCGCATGCGGATGGAAAGCGCGGCCGGCCGGTGTCAGTTCGACGCCGCGCGGCAGGCGCTGAAAGAGCGCCTGACCGAGTTCGTCCTCCAGTTGCGCCAGTTGGTGGCTGAGCGCTGATTGCGCGACGTGGACCGAGCCGGCGGCCTTGGAAAAGCTGCCGTGTTCGGCAATGGCGAGAAAGTAGCGGAGTTGGCGCAGTTCCATGGCGGAGCGATCCCATGTGGAGCAGCTAGTCTATCTCGATTCAAGATGGGTGTATCGAGATTCTGAATTTTTCAGATGGATTGGTTTGCGATTAAATGGCAACAACTGATCTGCACCGACGCTGCCGGCCACAAGCCGGGAAGCAGTAGCCGAACCCGGCTCCGGTTGGTCCGGTCAGGCGCTTTTTACCGGAAGCGTTGCCCCGCCAGGGGAATGGAACAAGGGCAGGCCGGCATCGCCGGCCTGCCCTTTGCCTTTCTGTGGGCGCGGTATCCCGGAAAGGGGCGTGCCTTTTCCAGGAGAGAGCCTCCCGACTCAGGTTCGGTGCTGGTCTTCTCCTGCTGTGTCGGGTTCTACTTCGGCGTAAAGCTCCTTGATTTCGATAATGGCCGGGAGTTGCTCAATGAATAGATCGACCAGCAGTGGGTCGAAGTGCTTTCCCTTTTCGCGTTGCAGCAGTGCCACGGCCTCGTCGACCGGCCAGGCCTTCTTGTAAGGACGGACCGAGGTCAGTGCGTCGAATACGTCGGCGATGGCGACGATACGAGCCTCGATCGGGATGCTGTCACCGGCTATCCGGTAGGGGTAGCCGCTGCCGTCGTACTTCTCATGGTGGCAAAGGGCAATCCGGCGGGCCATCTGGAGTAATTGCGAGTCGTGTTCGCCGAGAATCTCGGCACCCATCAGCACATGTCGTTGCATGATGGACCACTCATTCGCATCCAGCGCCCCTGGCTTGAGCAGCACCGCATCCGGGGTGCCTATTTTTCCGATGTCGTGCATTGGCGCGGCATTGAACAGTTCGTCGGCGCGGGCCGTGCCGAAACCGGCGGCGAGCGCCAGAATGCGCGAGTAATGGCTCATGCGGATAACGTGCAGGCCCGTTTCGTTGTCGCGGTATTCGGCAGCGCGGCCCAGGCACTGAATGATTTGCAAGCGGGTTTTCTTCAGTTCGTCGGCGCGGACCAGCGAGAGGTGGGTGCGCACGCGGGCCCGGACGACAGGAGGGCTGACCGGCTTGGTAATGTAATCGACAGCCCCGGCTGCGAAGCCGGCCGATTCCTCCTCCACTTCGCTAAGCGCGGTGACGAAGATGACCGGAATGGCCTGGGCGGGCGCGGCCGACTTGAGGTGGCGACAGGTTTCCAGTCCGGTCATCCCGGGCATCATCACATCGAGCAGTATCAGGTTTGGCTGTTCGTCGGCGGCAATTTCCAGCGCCTTCTCGCCATTGCGGGCAAACAGCAGGCGGTAGTCCTCATGCAAGATCTGGCGCAGGATCTGCAGATTGGTAGGTTCGTCATCGACAATGAGAATTTTTGGCCGTTCGTCCTGCTGCGTGATCATGCGCATCCCTCTTTCCCGTAACGGGTCGTCAATCCTGAAACTACCTGCCTTGCCGCGTCAAAGTCAAACGCGTTGATAGCCTGGTCGAGGGCTGCGAGTTCGGATGGCGGGAGCAATCTGCCGAGTGCCGCCAGGCTTGCTTCAGGCAGTTCGCCACGGGCCAGCGCTTCGTCCAGGGTGCCCAGTTCGGGTAGCAGGCGGTCGGCATCGACGTTCTCGGCGATTTGGCGGATCGGCGTTTCCGGCTCCAGCTGGCCCAGCGTTTCGCCGACATTGGCCAGTTCGTCGGCCAGCCGGTCGAGCAGTGCTGGCAGTTCCTGCGATTGTCCGGTGACGGCACCGCTTTCCATGGTCTCGCTCAGGCTGGCGACCCGGGAGAGCGCGAGATTGGCGGCAGCGCCTCTCAGTCGATGGACCTGGGCGCGCAGTTCGTCCGGAGCGTGGAGCAGCTGGCGCAGGCGAGGGACCGTCCCGGCGAAGTCGATGAGGAACTGACGAATTGCCACACGGTGGCGCGGCTCGCTTCCCCAGAGCTGCTTGCCCCGTCCCCAGTCGATGACCGAGCCGCGAGCGCCGGGGACGTTTTGCTTGACCGGGGCTTCCGTCTGGGTAACCTGGATATCGAGGAGACGGGCGATTTCGAGGGTCAGGCGGAACAGATCCACCGGTTTGCTGGCGAAGCCTTCCATGCCGGCCTCGCGTGCGGCCAGGGCATCTTTTTCGAGAACGCTGGCGGTCAGGGCTATGATCGGGGTTGGTGCGCGTCCCGTCTCGGCTTCCAGGCGACGAATCTGACGGCTGGCATCGAGGCCGCTGAGGATGGGCATCTGCACGTCCATGAGCACGATGTCAAAATGGCCGTTGGCGAAGGCCTGTACAGCTTCCTGTCCATTGCCGGCCGTGGTGGTTTTATGTCCCAGTCGGCCGAGCATGATCTGCAAGAGTTCCAGATTTTGTGGAACATCGTTGGCGATCAGCAGACTGAGCGGGGGCAGCGCAATTACTTCCCGTTCGTGCGTCACTGCAACGGCGACCCCGATGGGCAGCGGCACTTCGACATGGAACTGGCTGCCGATACCCAGTTCGCTTTCCACCCAAATCCGCCCATGCATGATTTCGATCAACTGGCGGGCAATGGTCGTACCCAGCCCCGTTCCCCCGAAACGACGGCTCATCGAGGCATCGGCCTGGGCAAACGGATCGAAAATCCGGGCGATGCGGTCAGGGGCTATGCCAATGCCGGTATCGCTGACAACCAGGTGAACCACGTCGCCAAGATGGCGAACACTGATCCCGACCTCCCCGCGGTCCGTGAATTTGATGGCATTGCCGAGCAGATTGAGGAGAATCTGCTCGATGCGCAAGGCGTCGCCCTTGAAGAATTCCGGTTCGCGATCCGGGTAATCCAGAACGAGAGGGAGGCTCTTGGCCTGGGCGTTGACCCGAAGCGAGGCGATGACCTGCATGCACACGTCGCGTAGCGAGAAATCCTTGATTTCCAGCTCGACGGCACCTCTTTCCAGCTTGGCGGTGTCCAGGATGTCGTTGAGCAGGTAGAGCAGGGAGCGGGCCGAGTTGCGTACGGTGTTGAGATGGCGGCGCTGGGTGTCGCTGGCCGGCTCGCCGAGCAGAACCTCGGTGAAGCCGAGGATGGCGTTCATCGGTGTGCGGATTTCGTGGCTCATGTTGGCCAGGAAGGTGCTCTTGGCTTCGGCCGCCAGTTCAGCCCTGGCTTTGGCCTCGCGCAAATCCTGTTCCATCGCGTGGCGGTCGGACAGATCATTGGCGAATTTGATGATCTTGTAGGGGTGTCCGTCGGGATCGAAGATCGGGTTGTAGCTGCCGTTGATCCAGATGTCCTTGCCGCCCTTGCCGATACGATGGAAGTCACCGGAGACGTGTACGCCGCGGCGCAAGGTTTCCCAGAGCTGGAAATAATCGGTTGTTACCTCATCCGGGCCGCACAGCATCGCATGTGGATTGCCGACAAGCTCCTCACGGCTGTAGCCGGTGATGGCCAGAAAATTGTCATTGGCATTGAGAATGATGCCTTCGAGATCGAATTCGATGACCGCTACCGAGTGGCCGAGCGCATTGACCACGCCCTCGAATTCGGCATTGCGCCGCTTGCTCTCCGTAATATCGATGATGACGCCGTCGATCCACTGGATGGCGCCGTTCGTGTCGCATACCCCGCTGGCGCTCTCGGAAACCCAGTGCTCGTTGCCACTCCTGTCGATGACGCGGTACTCGATCATGTAGGGCCGGCCTGCGTTGAGCGCATCGCTGATCGTCGCGGCGGTCCGGCTCCGGTCTTCCGGATGCAGCAGTTGGACGAAGGTTTTCCTGCCCGATGCGAAGTCCTCCGGCTTCCAGCCGGTCAGGCGCTCCACGGCATCGCTGACGAACAGCATGCTCCGGTCGCTGTCGAGGCGGCAGCGGAAAGCCGTACCCGGCAGATTGCCAATCAGCGAGCGGTATTGTTGTTCGCTGTTACGCAGCGCCTCTTCCATCTGATGACGTTCGCTGATGTCGGTAATGAAGCCGACGAACAGCGTTTCATTCGGCAGCGTGGCCTTGCCGATGGCGAGGCGCAAGGGAAAGGTCGAGCCATCCTTGCGCAGACCAACGACCTTGCGGCCCGAGCCGATGATCTTGGCGACGCCGCTGTGCAGGTAGTTCTGCAGGTACGTGTCGTGCTGGCTGCGCTCCGGTTCTGGCATCAGCATGCTGATGTTGCGGCCGACAACTTCGTCGGCCTGCCAGCCGAAGATGGCTTCAGCTGCGCTGTTGAAGGCGCGGATGAGGCCGCGGCTGTCGATGGTGATGATCCCATCGATCGCCGTATCGACGATGGTCCGCATACGCGCCTCATTGCGCATCATGCGCTGATAGAGAGTGCGATAACGAAGCAGGACGTTGACGCCGCCGGTGATCAGGATGGCCAGGATGGTGGTTCCGGCGATCGACAGGGCGAGGTAGATGTTGGATTCGGCAGAGGTCTCTCCTTGCGCATTGGGCAGGAACCGGGCGGCAGCCATGCCGGTGTAGTGCATGCCGGAAATTGCGACGCCGAGTATGGTGCCGCTCAGGATGTTGATCTGGCGCGAACTGAAACGCTTGCTGGTGTCCAGGCCGAAACGCAGCCACAAGGCGAGGACCGACAGGACAACGGCGACGACGATGGAAATTGCGAACATGAATGGATCGAAGCGCAGGACCAGCGACGTGTGGACGGCGGCCATGCCGCTATAGTGCATGACGCCGATGCCGGCGCCGACGGTCAGGCCGCTGACCACCAGTTGCCAGCCAGTGATCCGCTCCTTGGTCAGCAAGAGCAGCGCGACCCACGAGGCAAGGAAACTCGGCAGCATCGAGAGCAGGGTGATGAGCGGGTCGTAGCGGGCGGTGCTGCATACGCTATAGGCGAGCATGCCGATGAAGTGCATTGACCAGACACCGGAGCCAAGCACGAAGGCGCCGGAGAACAGCGCCATCTGCCGATTGAGCTGTCGTGTCTCGACGCGCGCCATACCGGCCAGCTGAAAGGCCATGATGCCCGCCAGGACAGCCACGAACAGGGAAAGTGCGACGAGTGCCAGGTCATAGTTGCCATAGAGCAGCGATAACGACGGGCTGTCGGGCAGGAAAAAGCGGTCAAATGGCATGGCGGGAGGTTCGTGATGGGGCGATCCGTGCCGGATGCATCTCGGGCGGGCCGTCGCAGCGATGACATGGGCGTGAGTAAACGGTGATGGATTCTAGCCCCATCGCAGGATGTTTCGCATGCTTCCGGTGCTGGCCAGCGGGTTGTTTACTCGCTGTGCAGCCCGTATTTACGAATCTTGTCGTGCAGCGTCGTCTTGGCGATGGTCAGGGCTTCGGCGGTGCGCGCCAGGCTGCCGTAGCGGCGCAGGGCGTCGGCGATCAGGGCGCGCTCGAAGGCCTCGACGGTCTCGGCCAGCGGGCGGGGCGCCTCACCTGCCGGTTGCCCGAAAGGCGGCGAACCGGCTTCGATGCCGAGAACGCAGCGGTCGGCGACGTTGCGCAGCTCGCGCACATTGCCCGGCCAGTGGTAGCCGACCAGTTGCTGGATGCGACCGGCGGGCGTAGCCGGGACCGGGCGCTCGTGACGGGCGGCGGCCTGCAGCAGAAAGTGTTCGAAGAGCAGCGGAATGTCCTCGCGGCGTTCGCGCAGGGGCGGCAGCGGCAAGGTGGCGACGGAGAGCCGGTAGTAGAGGTCGGCCCGGAATTTCCCCTGCTCGGCCAGCACCGTCAGGTCTTCCTTGGTTGCCGCGATGATGCGGCAGTCGATGGGGATGGGCGTGTTCGAGCCGAGCCGTTCCAGCGTGCGCTCCTGCAGTACGCGCAACAGCTTGATCTGCATCGGTACCGGCATGGTTTCGATTTCGTCGAGGAACAGCGTGCCGCCGCTGGCGTATTCGATCTTGCCGATGCGCCGCTTGCTGGCCCCCGTGTAGGCCCCCGCTTCATGGCCGAATATCTCGCTTTCGAACAGCGTTTCCGGCAGCCCGCCGCAGTTGATGGCGACGAAGTTGCCTTTGGCGCGTGGGCTGGCATCGTGCAGGCAGCGGGCGACCAGTTCCTTGCCGGTGCCGGTTTCGCCATGGATGAGGACGTCGGCCGCGCTGCTGCCAAGGGCGCCGATCAGCCCGCGGACACGGGCCATGCCGGCCGAGTTGCCGATCAGGCGGGCGTCGAGCAGGTTGCGCTGGTCGAGCTGGCGGCGCAGGGTGCGGACTTCCAGCACCAGCCGCCGCTTTTCCAGCGCGCGGCGGGCAATGTCGACGAGTTGCTCGGGGGCGAAGGGCTTTTGCAGGAAGTCATAGGCGCCGTCCTTCATTGCCTGGACGGCCATCGACACATCGCCGTGCCCGGTGATCAGGACGACCGGCAGTTCGGGATCGATGGCCTGCAGTGCGCGTTGCAGGCTGAGGCCGTCCTCGCCGGGCAGGCGGATGTCGCTGATCACGATACCGGGGAAATCGGCTGTCAGACGGCGACGCGCCAGTTCGGCGCTGCCCACGCATTCGGCGGCCAGGCCTTCGAGTTGCAGTGCCTGCTCGCAGCCGAGCGCGACGTCCGGGTCGTCTTCGATGATCAGGATTTTGAGGTTGTCGGTCATGATGCGGGAGCGAGCGGGAGTTCTAGGGTGAAGACGGCACCGCCGCCTGGATGATTGGCGCCATGCAGGCTACCACCGAAGTCGCGGATGATGCCGGCGGAAATGGCCAGGCCCAGCCCGAGGCCGTCGCCGGCCGGCTTGGTGGTGAAGAAGGGCTCGAACAGGTGGGCCTGCGCTTCGTCGCTGAGGCCGGGGCCGTGGTCGCGGACATGCAGGCGGACCACGCCGTCGGTACATTCCCAGGAGAGTTTGAGGCGTGGCCGGGGGTGCTCGGCCATGGCGTCGAGCGCGTTGCCGATCAGGTTGATCAGCACCTGTTCCAGCCGGTTGGAGTCGCACAGGGCGACCGGTTCGTCGGCCGGGCAACTGCGCTCGATGTCGGCGCCGGCCCGGCGGATGCGGGGGTCGAGCAGGGCCAGCGCATTGTCGAGGGCGTGGCAGAGCGGCACCGGTGCCGACTGGCCGCTCGATTTGCGGGCGAAGTTGCGCAGCTGGCCGGTGATGCGGCCCATGCGGTCGACCAGGTCGGCAATACGGCCGAGGTTGGTGCGCGTCGTATCGACATCGCCGCGTGCCAGGAAGCGCTCGGCATTGGCCGACAGGGTACGCAGGGCGGCCAGCGGCTGATTCAGTTCATGGGCGATGCCGGTGGACAGTTGGCCGATGACCGCCAGCTTGCCGGCCTGCACCAGTTCGTCCTGGGCGGCGCGCAGGGTGCGTTCGGCGCGGATGCGTTCGCCGACCTCGTCCTGCAGTTGCTGGTTGGCGGCCGACAGGTCGGCGGTGCGCTCCTCGACCTTGCGTTCCAGCTCGTCGTGCGCCTTCTGCAGGGCTTCGCGGGCGGCCAGCCGGTCACGCAGGTGGCGGCGCCGTTCGTTGAGGATGATGACGAGCAGGCACAGGCAGGCGGCGCCGATGGCGGCCAGCGCGGCGCGGCTCTGGGCGAGGTCGTCGACCTGTTCGAGATGCGACAGCACGGTCAGCGTCCACGGTGTGCCGGGCAGGGTGCGCGATTGTTCGAGGAAACGCCCGGCGACCGGATACACCGAGACCGTTTCCGGGGCGCTGGCAGTGATGCGCACCAGGCGGGCACCGTGGTCGTAGTCTTCGAGGGTCTTGATGCCGAGCGGCTGCAGGGCGCGGCGGTTGTATTGCTGGGTATGGTCGAAAGCGGCGCGCGTGCTGTCGTCGAGCGGGCGCAGGGTGGCGAATTTCCAGGCGGGTACGGCGGAGAGGATGACCACGCCGTTCTCGTCGGCGACGAGGACCGGCGCCTCGACCGTGGTCCATGACTTTTCCAGCTGTTCGAGACTGACCTTGATCGCCGCAACCCCGCGTGTGCCGTTGTCGTCGGTCAGCGCGGAAGCGAGGTAGTAGCCCGGTTCACCGCGGGTGGTGCCGATGCCGAAGAAGCGACCGCTGCCGCTTTCCAGCGCATCGCGGAAATAGGGGCGGAAAGAAAGGTCTTCGCCAAGGAAGCTGTCCGGGCGGCGCCAGTTGCTGGTCGCCAGCACCTTCCCCCGGGTGTCCATGACATAGATGGAAAGGGTGCCGGTGCGTTCGTTGAGCTTTTCCAGGTAGGCGTTGACCCGGGTCGTCGCCTGTTCTCCCCCCTTGCCGGCCAGCAGGTCGAGCACTTCCGGGGTCAGGCTGAGAGTGCCGGGCAGGTAGGCGTATTTGCCGATCTCGCGCTCCAGGCTGGTGGCGTAGAGATCGAGACGGTGCAGGCCGGTCGCCTGCAGGTCGGCAATGCCCAGGCGCTGTGCGACCCGGTAGGCCGAGAAGCCACTCAGGGCGACCAGCAGCAGGCAGAGCAGCAACAGCGGCAGGGAACGGAAGCGGGGCATCGAAGGGCAGTCCGGACGGTGTGGCCTATGTTACCGCGCTCAGCCCAGGAGATCGGCCAGTTGCTTGGCGATCAGCACGACGACGACGCCGAGGAAAGCCTTGCGGATGAAGCCGGCACCATGCTTGAGCGCCAGGTGGGTGCCCATCCACGATCCGGCGAGATTGCACACGGCCATGATCAGGCCGACCTGCCAGAGGATCGGCCCGTGGCTGGCGAAGAAGGCGATGGCCGACAGGTTGGTGGCGAAGTTGATGACCTTGGCGCTGGCCGAGCCCTGCACGAAATCCATGCCGAACAGGCGGACGAAGCCGAAGATCAGGAAACTGCCCGTACCCGGGCCGAAGAAGCCATCGTAGAGGCCGATGATGCCGCCGAACAGGGCGCCTTTCCAGCGGTCGCGGCCGTCGATGACGCGCGTCACCTGTTGGCCGAGATCCTTCTTCATGAAGGTGTAGAGCGCCACGGCGATCATCATGACGACGACCAGCGGACGCATGGTCTCGCGGGGCAGCCAGGCGACCAGCGCGGCGCCGCCCCAGGCGCCGATCAGGGCAGCAACAGTGGCGGGCAGGACGACCGCCCATGGAATGCGCACGTTGCGGGCATAACGCCACAGGGCAGCGCCCGTGCCGGCGATGCTCGATACCTTGTTGGTGCCGAACAGGACGGGAATGGCCGTCTGCGGGAATTGCGAAAGCAGGACGGGAATCTGGATGAGGCCGCCGCCGCCGACCACGGCATCGACCATGCCGGCGAAGAAGGCAGCGGGAGCGAGGATGGTCCAGTCGATCATGGGCGGATTATGGTGTGTTCAGGACTTCTTCAGTAAAAAAAGCCCGGCGCGGGCGCCGGGCAAGCAAGGGGATCGGCACAGAGGGTTGGCCGAACCCGGAGGAGACAAAACGGTTCAGGCGCCCTGGATGACGGCGTCTTCAGGTACTGGCAAGGCCTCGTCGGCATCGGCCAGTTCGGCCGGTACCGGGTCGATGGCACCTTCCCATTTTGCGACGGCTGCCGTGGCGATGGCGTTGCCCAGCACATTGGTCACGGTGCGGCCCATGTCGAGGAAGTGGTCGATGCCGAGGATCAGCAGCAGGCCGGCTTCCGGCAGGCCGAACATGGGCAGCACGGCGGCGACGACGACCAGCGAGGAGCGCGGCACGCCGGCGATACCCTTGGAGGAGACCATCAGCACCAGCAGCATGGTGATCTGGGCGGTCAGCGACATCGGGATGTCGTAGGCCTGGGCGATGAACAGGGCCAGGAAGGTGGTGTACATCATCGAACCGTCGAGGTTGAACGAGTAACCGAGCGGCAGCACGAAGCCGGTGACGCGGTTCTTGATGCCGAACTTCTCGAGTTGTTCCATCAGCTTCGGATAGACCGATTCGCTGCTGGCGGTCGAAAAGCCGACCAGCATCGGGCCGCGTACCAGATTGAGCAGGCGGAAGATGTCCTTGCCGAGCACGACGTAGCCGGCGGCGATGAGCACGCACCACAGCACGGCGAGGGCGAGGTAGAAGCTGAGCATGAACTTGCCGAATACGGCCAGCATGCCCAGGCCCTGCGTGGTGATGGCACCGGCGACGGCGCCGAAGACGCCGAACGGGGCGAAGCGCATCACGTAGTCGGTGACCTTCAGCATGACGTGCACCACTTCGTCCATGGTGTTGACCAGCGAGCGGGCGGTCTGGTTATGCAGGTGGCCGAGGGCCAGGCCGAAGAACACCGCGAAAACCAGAATCTGCAGGATCTCGTTGCCCGACATGGCTTCCATGATGCTCTTCGGGAAAACGTGGGTGATGAAGTCCTTGAGGTTCAGCGCGCCGGTCTTCAGGTTCAGGCCGGCAGCGCTTTCCGGTAGCGGCACGGCGAGCGCGGCGCCCGGCTGCAGCAGGTTGGCGAAGAGCAGGCCGATGAACAGGGAGCAGAACGAGGCGACGATGAACCAGCCGAGTGCCTTGGCACCGATGCGGCCGACCGTCTTCGAGTCGCCCATGTTGGCCAGGCCGGCAACGAGGGTGGCGAAGACGAGCGGGGCGATGATCATCTTGATCATGCGCAGGAAGATGTCGGTCAGGATGCCGAAGTAGCCGGCGATCTCCTTGGCGGCGGCCGGTGAGGGCGCCAGAGTGTTGCAGGCGTAGCCGACGGCGACGCCGAGGACCATGGCAATGCCGATCCAGGTGGTCAGGCGGTTCATTTTCATGTTGTTTTCCTTGCGGTGCAGGGTGAGAAGACGCCTGGATCAGGCGGCGACAGGAAGGGGAATGTTTTGCGGACGGGTCAGCACCTCGGGGCGCAGGACATCGGCCAGCTGCTCGGGGCTCATCAGGCCGCGTTCGATGACCACTTCGGCGACGCCGCGGCCGCTGCGGAAGGCCTCGGCGGCGACTTCGGTGGCGTTGGCGTAGCCGATGTACGGGTTGAGCGCGGTGACGATGCCGATCGAGCGTTCGACCGATTCACGCAGCAGGTCGCGGTTGGCGGTGATGCCATTGACGCAGTGGTCGGCCAGCACCTTGCAGCCGTTGGTCAGGTGCAGCACGCTCTTGAACAGGCTGTGGGCGATGATCGGCTCGAAGGCGTTGAGCTGGAGCTGGCCGGCTTCGGCGGCGAAGGTGGCGGTGGCGTCGTTGCCGATGACCTCGAAGGCGATCTGGTTGACCACCTCGGGAATCACCGGATTGACCTTGCCCGGCATGATGGACGAACCGGCCTGGCGCGGCGGCAGGTTGATCTCGTTGAAGCCGGCGCGCGGGCCGGAGGAGAGCAGGCGCAGGTCGTTGCAGACCTTGGACAGCTTGACGGCGACCCGCTTGAGGACGCCGGACAATTGCACGAAGCTGCCGCAGTCCTGCGTCGCCTCGATCAGGTTGGGCGCGGTGACGACTGGAATACCGCTGATCTCGGCCAGCTTGCGGCAGACCAGCGGGGCGTAATCGGGGTGGGCGTTGATGCCGGTGCCGATGGCGGTGGCGCCGAGGTTCATCTCGCGGATCAAGAGAGCCGCTTCCTTCAGGCGCTCCTCATCCTCGCCGAGCATCACGGCGTAGGTCGAGAATTCCTGGCCGAGGGTCATCGGCACGGCATCCTGCAGTTGGGTGCGCCCCATCTTCAGCACATCGGCGAATTCGTCGGCCTTGCGCTCGAAAGCCTTGCGCAGGTAGGCCATGGCATCGACCAGGCGGAAGATGCCGACATAGGTGGCCAGTTTCAACGCCGTCGGATAGACGTCGTTGGTCGACTGGCTCATGTTGACGTGCTCGTTCGGGTGCAGCGCCTTGTAGTCGCCGCGGGCCTTGCCGAGGATTTCGAGGGCGCGGTTGGCGATCACCTCGTTGGCATTCATGTTGGTCGAGGTGCCGGCGCCGCCCTGGATGACGTCGACGACGAATTGGTCGTGCAACTGGCCGTCGATCACTTCGCGGCAGGCGGCGACGATGGCGTCGGTACGCGTCGCGTCGAGCAGGCCGAGCTGCCGGTTGGCCTGGGCGGCGGCCTTCTTGATCTG
This sequence comes from Dechloromonas sp. CZR5, assembly GCF_008711155.1. Taxonomy (GTDB): domain Bacteria; phylum Pseudomonadota; class Gammaproteobacteria; order Burkholderiales; family Rhodocyclaceae; genus Azonexus. The sequence goes on from NZ_VUYQ01000001.1 coordinate 14,603, forward strand.
GGCCAGGGCGCGGATCAGGTCGGGATAGACGGCGATGGGAATGCCGGTGATGGGAAAGTTTTCCAGCGCGCGCAGGGTGTGCACGCCGTAGTAGGCACTATCGGGTACTTCGCGGTCGCCGAGCAGGTCGTGCTCGAGGCGGGTGGGTGTGTTCGCCATCTATTGTCTCCTGTGTTTTCGCATGCAACCGGCTTCGAGGCCGGGATGGGGTATTTCATTGCATGCGCCGTGCCAGGCTTGAGAGACGATGTAAGTGATTGATTTGAAGCCGGTTGATCTCCGGATGTCTTTCAGAGGCAATCGGAAAACCGAACTTCAGGTGTGGCGGCCGTTCGGAAATCCGAATGCAGCAACCCGGACTGCCTTCCCAGGCGGTCTTTCTGCGGTCGGCGGGGCAAACCTGCTAATATTTCCGATCCGCTGCAATGCAACATAACCAAACCATGATGTCCCCCCCACCATCTGATCGCATGAGCCCCGAGGAACGCCGCGTCGGAGCCTCGCTGGCGTCCATCTTTGCCCTGCGCATGCTCGGGTTGTTCCTGATCCTGCCGGTGTTCTCGGTGTATGCCAAAACCCTTCCAGGGGGCGACAACCTCGCGCTGGTCGGCTTCGCCCTCGGCGCCTATGGCCTGACCCAGGCGTTTTTCCAGATTCCCTACGGCATCGCTTCCGACATCTTCGGGCGCAAGCGCGTCATCGTCGTCGGCCTGCTTGTCTTTGCGCTGGGCAGCTTCGTTGCCGCCTGGGCGCCTGACATGAACTGGATCATCGTCGGTCGCGTGCTGCAGGGCATGGGGGCCATTTCGGCCGCGGTCACCGCGCTGGCCGCCGACCTGACGCGCGAGGAACACCGGACCAAGGTGATGGCGATGATCGGTTCGTCGATCGGTCTGGTCTTTGCGCTGTCGCTGGTGGGCGCGCCGATTCTCTATGGCTGGATCGGCATGTCCGGGCTGTTCGTCATGACCGGTGTGCTGGCCTTGGCGGCCATCGTCCTGTTGCTCAAGGCCGTGCCAGCGCCTCCGGCGCCGCAGGGTCACGAAAAGCTGCCGCTGCGCCGGGTGATTTTCGATATCGATCTGCTACGCCTGAATGCGGGCATCTTCACGCTGCACATGGTGCAGATGGCCATGTTCGTCGTCCTGCCGCATGCGCTGGTCGAGCATGGCGGGCTGGCTGCCGTATCGCACTGGAAGGTCTACCTGCCGGCGGTACTGGCTTCCTTCGCCATCATGGTGCCGGCCATCATCGCCGCCGAGCGCAAAGACAAGATGCGGCCGATTTTTATTGCCGCCGTCGGTCTGCTGGTCGTGGTCCAGGCTGGCCTTTTCCTGCTGCACGAAAGCCTGTGGTCCTTGGCGCTGTGGCTGCTCCTTTTCTTCGTCGCCTTCAACGTGCTGGAAGCCACGCTGCCGTCGCTGGTTTCGCGGACTGCGCCGCCGTCGGCCAAGGGAGCGGCACTGGGCGTTTACAACACCACCCAGGCGATGGGGCTTTTCATCGGCGGTGCGTTGGGCGGATATATTGCGCAGCATTTCGGCGATAATGCTGTTTTTGCTGCGTGCACCGGCCTGCTCCTGATCTGGCTGGTGGTGGCGAGTACCATGAATTTTCCGCAGCGGCGCCAGCCGGCCGGTGCGGCACCCTCTGTTTAGGAGATACAGGCAATGGCATCGGTAAACAAATGGATCGGCATCGGCAATCTGGGGCGCGACCCGGAAACACGCTATACCGCCAGCGGTGAGGCAATCTGCAATTTCAGCATCGCCTGCACGGAAAACTGGAAGGACAAGCAGACCGGCGAACGCAAGGAAATGACCGAGTGGGTCCGTATCTCGGCTTTCGGCAAGCTGGCCGAGATTTGCAGCCAGTATCTGAAGAAGGGCTCGCAGGTCTATGTCGAAGGCAGCCTGCGCACCCGCAAGTGGACGGACAAGGATGGCCAGGAGCGCTACACCACCGAAATTCGCTGCGACGACATGAAGATGCTCGGTTCGCGCCAAGGCATGGGCGCTCCGGCCGGCGGCGGTGGTGGCGGTGGCTACGACGAGCCGACGGACTACTCGCCGGCTCCGCCGAAGAACAAGCCGAAGCCTTCCTTCGACGATCTGGGTGACGACATCCCGTTCTAAGCCTGCCGACAGGCCGGGACGATAGCGTTTCCGGCCTTGTCCGAACAACCGTCCAAAGGTACACGCATGACCAACGCCGTCACCTTCAAGGTTCTCGAAGATATCGCCCGCGACCTGTCTGGTTCCGAGATTACCTTCCCGACCTTTCTCGACATCACCTTCCAGGTGCGTAGCGCGCTCAAGGATCCCAACCTGAGCATCGAGCAATTGGCGAAGCTGGTCGGCGCCGAGCCGCTGATGAGCGCCAAGATCATCCGCATGGCGAACTCGGTGGCATTGAACCCGAGCGGTCGCGAGATCGCCGACGTCAAAAGCGCCATCGTTCGCGTCGGCATGGAAGCGGTCCGTACGGTGTCCTTCGCCGTGGCCATGGAGCAGTTGCTGAAGTCGAAGCAGATGCAGCCGTTCGAAGGGATTTCCCAGCGTCTGTGGGAGCACACCTCGCATGTCGCGGCGCTGTGCCGCGTCCTGGCCCGCAAGCTGGCGAAGATCAATGGCGACGAAGCGATGTTCACCGGGCTGGTGCATGACCTCGGCGTTTTCTACCTGATGTCCCGCGCGGCCAATTTCCCCGAACTGGTGAACGACCGTGCCGAGTTGCACGCGCTGCTCGTCGGCTGGCACGACAATATCGGTCATGCCCTGTTGTCGGCCCTGGGCTCGCCGGAACCGGTGCTGGAGGCGGTGCGCGACCACGAGACCGATCGCGAGATCGAGTCGATCGGCAATCTGTCGGACGTGCTTTATGTCGCCAACAAGATTGCCAACCGCACCTCGTGCTGGCGCGACCCGGAGCTTGACGGCGAGGTCGACACCTCGGTGCTCGACACCTTGTTCGATGCCGAAACGCTGGCCGAGATCGTCGAAGAGTCAGAAGAGGAAGTCCAGTCGCTGAAGGCAGCGCTGGGCGGCTGAGCCAGGCCGGTGGGAGTGTCGCCCGCATGGGTGTGCTTCTGCCGGATCAACCGTAGCTTGAGCGGCCCGGACAGAAGGCCGCCAGATAGTCAGGAAGCAGCATTCCATGAATAACCAACCCGCGGCCGATGATATTTCCGGCAAGCGCTTTGCCGCACTGGCCTTGGCTGCCTTGGGCGTCGTCTATGGCGACATCGGGACCAGCCCGCTCTACGCGGTCAAGGAAGTCTTTGCCGGCAATCACCCGATTCCGGTCAACGAAGCCAATATCTACGGCAGCCTGTCCTTGTTCTTCTGGGCCTTGATCATCGTCGTTTCGGTCAAGTACGTGACTTTCATCATGCGCGCCGACAACCGGGGCGAGGGTGGCATCATGGCGCTGATCGCGCTGGCGCTGCATACCGTTCAGGACAAGCCGCACCACGCCAAGTGGATCATGATCGTCGGTGTGCTCGGCGCGGCGATGTTCTACGGCGACGGGATGGTAACCCCGGCTATTTCGGTGCTGTCGGCTGTCGAAGGGCTGGAGGTTGGTGCCCCGGCGCTGCACCCCTTCATCATTCCGATCACCATCGTCGTGCTGTTCGGGCTGTTCTTCGTCCAGAAAAGCGGTACCGCCGTGGTCGGCGCCTTCTTCGGGCCGGTCATGCTGATCTGGTTCTCGGTGCTGGCCCTGCTCGGCATCAACAATATCATCGGCCACCCGGAAATCCTGGCGGCGCTGAATCCGCTCCACGGTTACGAGTTCTTGCTCGCCAACAAGGCCATGTCGCTGGTTGCCATGGGTAACGTCGTGCTGGCGGTGACCGGGGCCGAGGCCTTGTACGCCGACATGGGGCACTTCGGCCGCAAGCCGATTTCGCGGGCCTGGTTCGCCTTCGTGCTGCCGGCGCTGGTGCTCAACTACTTCGGTCAGGGCGCGGCCATTCTGGCCGACCCGGCGGTAGCCGACAATTCCTTCTTCCGCTCGGCGCCGGAGTGGTCGCTTTACCCCTTGATCGGCCTGGCCACCCTGGCCACGGTGATTGCCTCCCAGGCGGTGATTTCCGGCGCCTTCTCGGTGACCCGCCAAGCCATGCAGCTCGGATTCGTGCCACGCATGGAAGTGCAGCACACCAACGAGAAGGAGCAGGGGCAGATCTACCTGCCGGCCGTCAACTGGGGCCTGATGATCGCCGTGATGATCCTCGTCCTCGGTTTCAAGTCGTCGAACAACCTCGCTGCCGCCTACGGTATTGCGGTGACCGGCGACATGGTCATCACCTCCATCCTAGCCACTGTCGTTGCCGCCAAGGTATGGGGATGGGGATGGATCAGGGCAGGGCTGCTGTTTGCCTGCTTCCTTGCCGTCGAACTGGTCTTCCTGACGGCCAATATCCTGAAGATTCCCGACGGCGGCTGGTTCCCGCTGGTTGCCGGGATGGGGGTCTTCATCCTGATGACGACCTGGAAGCGCGGCCGCCAGTTGCTCGCTGACCGACTGAAGGGCGAGCGCCTGGAATTGTCGATGTTCATCGAATCGCTGGCTTCGTCGATGCCGACGCGGGTGGCCGGGACCTCGGTATTCCTCAACGCCGATCCGAAAGGCGTGCCGCACGCCCTGCTGCATAACCTGATGCACAACAAGGTTCTGCATGAACGGGTCGTGCTGGTGTCGGTGCAGTTCTTCGACGTGCCCTATGTGCCGGACATCGACCGGGTCGAGGTGCACCAGCTCAAGGAGAACTTCTGGAGCGTCATCGTCCAGTACGGCTTCAAGGACGAGCCGGACATCCCGTTGGCCATGGGCATGTGCGCCGATTCGGGGCTGGAGTTCAGCTCGCTGGAAACGTCCTACTTCATCGGACGCGAGACGCTGATTCCCCGCCTCGGTTCGGAAATGGCCTTCTGGCGCGAAAAGCTGTTCGTTGCGATGTTCCGCAATGGCGGTTCGGCGACGGCCTTCTTCAATATTCCGAGCAACCGGGTCGTCGAACTCGGTACGCAGGTCGTCCTGTAAAAGCCGGGCGCCTGCCGCGGCAGGCGCTCAGATCCAGTGGCTGCGGTTGCGGCCGTCCTGCTTGGCGGCATAGAGCGCCCGGTCGGCACGGCTCAGGGAGGTCAGTTCGTCGTCGTCCAGGTGGCGCTGCGTACAGCCGATGCTGGCCGTGAAGGGGATCGGGCGATGGTTTTCCGGATGCTCGGCCGGTCGGCTGCGAATGGCATCGAGCAGTCGTCCGACCACGATTTCGGCAGCATCGGCCGGTGTGTCGACCAGCATGATGGCAAATTCTTCGCCGCCGATGCGCCCCAGTTTGTCGATGCTGCGCAAATGCTCTTGCAGCAGGTGCGACAGATGGACGAGTACCGCATCGCCCGCCGGGTGTCCCAGGCTGTCGTTGATCTGCTTGAAGTGGTCGATGTCGATCATGAGCACGGTCAGCGGTGTGTTCAGGCGCTGGCTGCGGGTCAGTTCGCCGGCCAGCGCGGCCATGAAGGCACGACGGTTGAGGAGGCCGGTCAGTGAATCGGTCGTGGCCAGATAGCGCAACTCCTCCTCGAGTGCCGCACGCTGGACAATCTCTGTCTCAAGGTGGTCGCGTTCGGCCTTGAGGGCATTGTTCTGGTTCTGCAACTGGATCTGGTAGCGTTCGAGCAGAACCTCCGACCAGCACAATACGCCGGTGGTCATCAACGCCAGGATGGTGTAACGGACAATGAAAACCGACGAGTAGGCGTGGGCTCCTTCCAGACTGCCTGCCTGAAACATCAGGGCGCAGGCGATGGCAATCGCGCCCACCGACCAGGCAGTCCCCTCGCGCGGCGGCAGCAGCATGATCGAGGTGAGCGGCACGGTCAGAAACCACAGGCTGCGTGCATGCTCGGTACCCGAAAAGGTCACCAGATACAGGGTCAAGGCGGTATGGCAGGCGATGCCGGGGCGTATGGCCCGGTACCCCCCCCCGTTTCTGCCAGAGCATGAAGGCGCCGATGGTCACGGCCAGCGCGCTCAAGGTGCCCAGTATCATGAGCGCCGGGCTGTATTCCGCAATGCCGGTGCCGACCCCGTAGCCGATGATGGGCAAGCCGATGACAAAAAAGGCCGCAGCCCGCAGGCGGGTTTGCTGCTCCCGCTCGCTCAGGCACTCGGTTTTCCTGTGGGACATCGGCATGGTTTTTGGTTCAGAGTCGCCGGATTTTTTCCAGCAACGCCGTCGTCGATTTCTGGTGAATGAAGGGGATCGAATGAACGCTGCCACCCCAGCCGCGAACCTCCTGGCAGCCGACTATCCTGTCGACCGGCCAGTCGCCGCCCTTGACCAGTATTTCCGGCCGGCATTCGAGGATGCGCTGGAGCGGTGTGTCTTCGTCGAACCAGGTAACCAGGGAGACGCAGCCGAGCGAAGCCATGACGGCAAGCCGGTCTTCCAGGACATTGACCGGGCGGTCATCGCCCTTGCCCTGTCGTTTCACCGAGGCGTCGGTGTTCAGCGCGACCACCATGGTGGCGCCGAGGGCGGCTGCCTGGGCCAGATAGGTGACGTGGCCGCGGTGCAGGATGTCGAAGCAGCCGTTGGTGAACACCAGCGGACGGGTGAGTTGGGCTGCGCGCGCGGCGAGTTGCTCCGGAGGGCAGATTTTGGTTTCGAAACCGGGTTGGGCGTAGGACATGGTGTGTCGGTCGTTGGCAATGTTGCCATTTTAGTGCCTCTTGGGTGGCGGCGGTATGAAAAGCGAATGCGGCCGGCCATCCGGTTGGGGGGAGGGCCCGCAAGGCGGTGTCCGATTCAGCGCGCGTTGCGCCGAAGGATGGCCTCGAGCTCGGGGCAAAGTGCGGCGCGGTCGCAGCTGATCTGCTGTTCGATGTGCTGTGCTTGGTTGACTTCACGTGCCGCCGCAGAGTGTTCGAGCAGCATGGGAAAGTCATGTTGGGCATCGCAGACCTTGAAAATCTGTATCAGCACATTGCTGCATGCCTGGTAATAGCTGGGGTCGAGACGGACTTCGCGGGCTCCGTTGTCGCAGTCGTCGATGTAGGCGGCTGCCCGGCTGGCAGTTGCCGCGAGCGATTCGATATCCAGTTGGCTGCAGTAGGTCATGATGCCGCTCCTCTGTGTTGGGTACCCCGGAAAATCTGCCTGTCACGCCTCTATTAACGTCATGTCGTACTAAAGGTTGAGCCTTGCGGAGTGGCGAAACAAAACGATACAAAACAGGAATGCAGCGTCATGGAATATCGGCATCCGGCGAACGGTATGGCAAGAGAATGGTCAATCCATCCAGAGGTGGCGATCGATCGCCTGGCGGTCGAACGGATCTTCGCAGGACACGCCTTTTGTCGGGCATTTTGTCCCGGACAGGACTTGATAGGAGCTGGCCATGAACGGTTTTCTGAAACGCCGCGTCGGCATCGTCGCTCTGTTATTGGCCGGTGCGCTGCCCGCGAGCGTTGCGGCGGGGTGTCCGCCGTTACTCGAGCATACCTTCAGCGTTCTGCAGGACGGCAAGCCGATGCCGCTCTGCCAATACGCCGGCAAGGTGATTCTTGTCGTCAACACCGCCAGCTACTGCGGCTTCACCTCGCAGTACGACGGCCTCGAGAAGCTGTATGCCCGCCTCAAGGACAAGGGGCTGGTGATCGTCGGTTTCCCTTCCAATGATTTTGGCGAGCAGGAACCGGGCAGCGATCGGGAGATCGCCGATTTCTGCCGGCTGACCTATGGCGTCGAGTTTCCGATGGCCGGCAAGACGGTAGTCAAGGGCGAGCGAGCCAACCCCTTCTATCGGCAGCTGGCTGAGATGACCGGTAGTCGGCCAAGGTGGAATTTTCACAAATACCTGATCAATCGGGACGCAACGCAGGTGGTTGCCTACAGCAGCTTGACCAAGCCCGACGACAAGGCGTTGCTGAAGAAGATTGATGAATTCCTCAAGTAGCGGGGCCAGGGGGGCGGCTGCGTAATCCGGTTCAGGCGTGCATCGGGGGCAAAGGGCGCTGCCCCCCTTCAATGGCACGGTCCAGGCGCGTGCGCAAAGCCATGGTCACTTCGTCGGGAGGGGATTCGGTGAGTTTGAAGCAGGTGTCGGTCACGCCTTCGATCAGGTCGTACAGCCAGGCCTGCTCCCAGGTTTCGTCGGTGGACAGCGGCATCGTCTCCCAGCTTTGGGTGAGCCCCATGGCCTCGATCAAGTCGCGCATCAGGTCGTGAACGACCAAGTGCACGTCCGGCCTGGATGGGGAATTTTCCAGGTTCAGGCGGGCTCTGTGAAGCGATGAAAGGACATGTTTCATTCGGTCGTTCATTCGGGGCTGGGGCGAGATCTTGAGTTAGATGTTAATGATTGGCCGCCCCGATCTATCCCTAAAGTTAGGGGTAGGATCGATTAAATAAATTGATAAAATCAACACAAACAACCGGACGTGGTGTTTATGCCCTCTCAGATGCAAAAATTGCTGTGTGTAGAGCCCTCACCAACCCAGCTGGCAATCGTTCAGCAGTTGGCCGCGCAACACGGGCTTGGTTGTGTTTCCTGCTCCGGGGAAACCGAGGCGCTGCGCATGCTGGACGATGACTATGCCTTGATGATCGTGGCCAATGAACTGGCCGATGGTGACAGTCTCCAGCTGATCGAGGCAGTTCGCCTGTCGATCGAGACCGCCATGCTGCCTGTCGCTTTTGTGACGGGAAACGAAGACCGTGCGCTGGCCAACGTGGCGATGCGCGCCGGTGCAACAGAGGTCTTTCTGCGGCGCGACCCGGGGGCATTGGGCGACTTTATCGCCGCTTATGTGGCAGCCCGCGAGCAGGCCCATTTCAGTGGCCAGGTTCTGCTGCTCGAAGACTCGGAATCGCATGCCAGCTACGTGGTGCATTTGTGTCGTGCGCTCGGGCTCGAGGTCGACGTGTGCACCAGCGTCAAGGCCGGCTTGGCCCGCTACCGCCGGGGAAAATACCAGCTGCTCATCGTCGATGTCGTTCTGGAGGGTATTCAGAGCGGCATCAGCATGGTGCGGGACGTTCGCGAACGCCATCTGGACGGCCGGCAGCCCATCCTCGTCATGTCGGGCTACGATGACCTGCCGCGACGGCTTCTGGCTTTGAAAAGCGGCGCGGACGATTTCATCAACAAGCCCTTTTCCCCCGAAGAGTTCATCTGGCGTCTGACCAAGCTTCTGCGCACCCATGCGCTATCCCACGCCGAGCCGGTATCGCCGATGACCGAAGGACAGGATTTCATGTCCCTGCTGTCGCAGCGGGAACGCGAGATTGCCAAAAGGATCGTGGCTGCCAAGACCGACAAGGAAATTGCCCGCGAGATGGGCATTTCATTCTGGACGGTGCGCAGTCACATCGAACAGATTTTCATCAAGACCGGCGCCCACAACCGCCGCGACCTGATCGTGCGTTATCGCGGCTAAGGCTGGCTGCTGACAAGCGCCGGGAAGGATCGGCAGGTAGCGCCCCGCAAACGAACAGGGCGCCCCGGTTACCCGGGACGCCCTGTCAGCGAATGCCTACGGGGTTGGCTGAACAGCGGCCAATCAGCGGTTTTCGACCGGCGCGCTCGGCGGCGGCGGGTTGCGGGCGCCCAGCACCTGGTTATCGAGGCGGCGGGTTTCATCCTCGCCGACCACTTCCAGTACATTGACCACCTTGGCCACGCCGGCGGTCGTGCGGGCGACGGCGATGGCGACCTTGGCCTCGCGTTCGTTGACGATACCCATCAGATAGACGATGCCACGCTCGGTCAGCACCTTGATGTGGTTGGCCGACAACTGGTTGGTGTCGACCAGGCGGGCCTTGACCTTGGAGGTGATGAAGCTGTCGTTGCTGCGGCTGGTCAGCGGCGTGGCCGGGCCGATGCCCAACTCGTTGAAGACATCCTTGACCCCCTCGATCTTGCGCACTTCCGCCTCGATGCTGGACTTGGCGTCCTCGTTCGGTACCTCGCCGGTGATCAGGATGCGACGATTGAAGGCGGTGAAGTTGGCGTGCGCCTGCTTGGCGTACTGGGCCGGAACGTGGTTGTTGGCCTTCCATTCCATCGTTTCGTCGTCGGTCTGCGTACCGGTCGAGCGGCGATCATGCGCCGACATGACGCTGGCTGCCGCGGCGGTACTCAGCAGGGCGGCTTCCACGCAACCCTGCAGGGCGGGCAGGGTGACGATCAGGGTCAGCGCGGCAAGGCTCAGTTTGGCTTTTTGCATCATTCGACTCCCAGAAGTAGTGCATCGATGCCATCGCACAGGCAGTGGATGATCAGCAGGTGGGTTTCCTGGATACGTGCCGTGCGGTCGGCCGGCACGCAGAGGTGGATGTCGTCGTCGAGCAGCATCTCGCCGATCTGGCCGCCGCCCTTGCCGGTCAGGGCGATGACGCGCATATCGGCCTCGTGGGCGGCCTTGATGGCTTCGATCACGTTGCCGGAGTTGCCGGAGGTCGAGATGGCGAGGAGCACGTCGCCGGCATGGCCGAGGCCGCGCACCTGCTTCGAGAAAATCTGGTTGAACGAATAGTCGTTGGCGATCGCGGTCAGGATCGAGCTGTCGGTGGTCAGCGCGATGGCCGCCAGTTCCTGGCGCTCGGCCTCGAAGCGGCCGATCAGTTCGGCGGCGAAGTGCTGCGCGTCGCCGGCCGAGCCGCCGTTGCCGCAAGCGAGAATCTTGCCGCCGTTGATCAGGCTGTTGGTCATCGTTTCGATGGCGGCGGCGATCGGAGCAGCCATCAATTCGACGGCGTTGAGCTTGGTGTGGGCGCTGTCTTCGAAGTTCTTGGCAACGCGGGCAATCAAATCCATATCATTCGGGCTATTGTGTCCATAGATCAGGCCATTCTACCTCACAGCTCGACGAAGACCTCGAAGGCCACGCGTAGCCAGGGATTTTTGTTGTCGCTTACCGACGACACGCGGGCGGTCAATCGGTCGCCGGCGTCCATGGCTGCGGCGATCAAACGGTTTTGGGCGCACGGCACGTAGCCCAGCTTCTGCCCGCGCCATTCGACGCGGATGGCGTTGCGGTCATGGCGATTCTCCGGTTCGCGCACCAGCGTCAGCGCATCTCCCGCCCGGATGTCCTGCCACACGCCGCTCAAGGCGTAATACTGGCTGCCGGCCAGCGGCGAACTCTGGATCAGGGCGCGTACGCCTTCCGCCTGCGCGCAGCCCAGCCAGGCAAGCAGGCTAAGCGTCAGCAGAAAACGCATCTTTGAGCCATTCCAGCCGCTCGCCGTCGATCAGCACGCAATCGAAACGGCAGTCGCACTCGGGTTTGCCGGCGAGATAGTGTTGTGCGGCGAGAACGATACGACGCTGCTTGGTCGTCGTGATGCTGGCGCCGGCACCGCCGTAGTCGCTGCGGCTGCGCTGGCGCACCTCGACGAAGACCAGCTGCCTGCCGTCGCGGCAGATCAGGTCGATCTCGCCACCGCGTACGCGGAAATTGCGCGCGACGACATGCAGGCCATGGCGTTCCAGATGGTGCGCCGCGCGCGCCTCGGCTTCGCGGCCGCGGGCGGTGGTGGTATCGTCGGCTTTTGTCTGCATGTCCGAGAATATGACGGAAGAATCCGCTGCATTGTATGTTGTCCCGACCCCGCTCGGGAACCTTGCCGACCTCACCCGGCGCGCCGAGGAAATCCTGCGCACCGTGCCCTGGGTGGCCGCCGAGGACACCCGGCACAGCGGTCCGCTGCTCAAGCAGCTCGGCGCCCAGGCGCGCACCCTGCCGGCCCATCAGCACAACGAACACGAAGCGGCGGCACGCATCGTCGACCGCCTGCGGGCCGGCGAATCGGTGGCGCTCATTTCCGATGCGGGGACGCCGGGTATTTCCGATCCGGGGGCACGCATCGTCGCCGCTGTGCGGGCCGCCGGCTGCAAGGTCGTACCGCTGCCCGGCCCGTGTGCTGCGACCACGGCCCTGTCGGCTTCCGGTCTGCTCGACGAGCATTTCCTGTTCTACGGGTTCCTGCCCTCCAAGGGCGGCCAGCGCCGGCAGGCACTGGAGGCCTTGCGCGACACGCCGTGCGCCCTGGTTTTCTACGAAGCGCCGCACCGCGTGCTGGAAACCGTGGCCGACATGGCGACGGTGTTCGGCGAGCGCACCCTGGTCATCGCCCGCGAACTGACCAAACTGTTCGAGACGGTGCATTCCCTGCCACTGGGCGAAGCACTCGACTGGCTGAAGGAAGACCCGAATCGCCAGCGCGGCGAATTCGTGCTGATGCTGTCCGGGGCGCCGGAAGGCGGCGACGATGGCGAAGGCGAGCGCGTACTGAAGCTGCTGCTCGCCGACGGCCTGCCCACCAAGCAGGCGGCGAAGCTGGCGGCGGCGATTACCGGCGCGGCGAAGAACGCCCTCTACGAGCGGGCACTGGCCCTGAAGGAATAGGTTGTGGGCAGTGGGCTGACCCCGGTCGTCATCCGTTCACGGGCGGGGCATTGGGCCTTGTTGGCGCTTGCCGTTCTGTGGGCACTCGCCGGTTGGTGGATCATTGTCGATGGGAGCCTGACGCTGTCGGTCGACAAGCGTTCCTTGCATCCCATGCCGATCGATGGCGAGCAGGCCTTGTTCATGGCGGCTGTATTCCTGTTGCTGTCGACGGTGACGGCGGCCGCCGTCTTGCAAAGCCTGCGGGCCGGCCGGCGCTGGTACGGACTGCTGCTGTTCGTCAACCTCGGCCTGCCGATTGCTGCCTGGCTTGCCTTCCATTGAGGGGCATCTCTTCGTTGTGCCGGGCGGCGGGCTGCTAAAATCGCGGAAGAATGTTTCCGGAAATCCAAACACATATGCAACTCACCATCACCCGCCCCGACGACTGGCATCTCCACCTGCGCGATGGCGAAGCGCTTGCCGCCGTCCTGCCGCACACTGCTCGCCAGTTCGGTCGCGCCATCGTCATGCCCAACCTGAAGCCGCCGGTCACCACCGTCGAGCAGGCGGCTGCCTATCGCCAGCGCATCCTCGCTGCGCTGCCGGCCGGCATGACTTTCGAGCCGTTGATGACGCTGTATCTCACCGACAATACGCCGGCCAGCGAAGTGGCCAAGGCGGCCGCATCCGGCTTCGTCAAGGCGGTGAAGCTCTATCCGGCCGGGGCGACGACCAATTCCGACGCCGGCCTGACCGACATCGCCAAGGCCTACGACACGCTGGCCGAAATGGAGCGTGTCGGCCTGCCGCTGCTGGTGCATGGCGAGGTGACCGATCAGAAGGTCGATCTGTTCGACCGCGAGAAGGTGTTCATCGACACCGTGCTGCTGCCGCTGACGCAGCGCTTCCCGAAGCTGCGCGTGGTCATGGAACACATCACGACCAAGGACGCCGCTGAGTTCGTGGCGTCGACGCCGGCTAACGTCGGCGCGACGATCACCGCCCACCACCTGCTGTACAACCGCAACGCCATCTTCCAGGGCGGCGTGCGCCCGCACTGGTATTGCCTGCCGGTGCTGAAGCGCGAAACGCACCGCGAGGCGCTGGTGGCGGCGGCGATTTCCGGCAATCCGAAATTCTTCCTCGGCACCGATTCGGCACCGCATGCCAAGGGGGCCAAGGAGGCTGCCTGCGGTTGTGCCGGCTGCTACACCGCCTATGCCGCCATCGAGCTGTACGCCGAAGCCTTCGAACAAGCCGGAGCGCTCGACAAACTGGAAGGTTTTGCCAGCTTCCACGGTCCGGACTGGTACGGCCTGCCGCGCAACGGCGACCGGATTACCCTGGCCAAGCAAGAGTGGACCGTGCCGGCCGAGTATCCGTATCTCGCCACTGACAGCATCGTGCCGCTGCGGGCCGGCGAAACCCTGTCCTGGAAAATGCTCTGAGGAAACCCATCATGCGTCTGCGCACTCTTCTCCTGCCGCTGCTCGCCCTGCCGCTGTTGTCAGCCTGCGTGAATGACGGCGCGACGTATGAAGTCGACGGTACCCGCGAGCATGGGCTGTCGCTGATCCGCGAACAGCCGTATTTCTGGGACAGCAAGATCAATCTCTATCTGGTCGTTTCCCGGATGCCAGCCTGCATGCGCCGGCACAGCCTGGGCATGGGCACGGAAAAGACCAAGGTCGAGGTCTATCAGGTGCCTTCCGGCGCCTTCGTCGTCAAGGTTGGCAAGAAGATGTTCGCGACCGAAACGCAGACCTGCGAGAGCTTCGCCAAGATGGACAGCGAGCCGCCGGAGGGGTTGGGCACCCTGATGGGTACCTTCCGCGTCAAGAAAGGCGTGCTTGTCTTCGTCAAGGCCGACGAGGCGGATAAGTCCGTAACTGAAGAGTGAGCGCACGCTCACTCTTTGATTGTTTCCTGTTCGATCCCTTGCGGTGCTGGCTCGGGCAATTGCCCGAGCGGCCGGATTGCGAGGCCTTGCGGGCGCTTGCCGAGCACTATCCGGTGCATGCCGACAACGGGCGGCGCATTCGCTTTGTGCCGCCGCAGGATGATGGCCGGATCTACGAGTGCCGCATCCATGAGTCCGGCGAAGTCGAGACGCGACCCGACAACTGGCACGATTTCTTCAATGCGCTGGTCTGGTTGAGCTTTCCCCTTACCAAGAATGCCCTCAGCGCCGCCCATGTAGGCGCCATGCAGGCTGCTGGCGAGCAGCGGGGAAAAGTACGCGATGCGCTGACCCATTTCGACGAGTGCGGCATGGTTGTTTTGTCGACCAATCCCGAACTGCTCGACTTGCTCCGCCAGTTTCGCTGGCAGGAGTTGTTCGTCGAGCGCCGCGCCGCCGTGCGGCGCGATATGCGATGGGTGGTTTTCGGGCACGCCACTTACGAGGCGCTGCTTTCCCCTTTTCGTGGCCTGACCGCCAAGGCCGTTCTGTACGATGCGGACGGCGAATGGCTGGCGATGGACACCGAACGCTTGAGGGCCGAGGTGGACGGGCGGCTGGCCGCCGATATCCGCATGGCCCGCTGGACGAGGGCGAGGGATCTGCAGCCGGTGCCCTTGCTGGGTATTCCGGGCTTGACCCCGGCCAGCGAGTGTCCCGCCTTTTACGATGACACCTGGCAATTTCGTTCCGGCCGCCGATGTTGATGCGGTGATAAGCTTGGCAGATCGTTTTCTGTCGGTATGTCGTCATGAATCACTCTGTCGAACAGCACGTTCGTAAACCCCGTGGCCGCGACATCCACGAAGAGCATCGCGTATCCACTCCCCTGGAACTGTTATTCGATCTGACTTTCGTGGTCGCCATTGCGCTGGCTGCCGCCCAGTTGCATCACGGTTTGGCAGAACATCATCTTGCGCAGGCCTTGCCCGTGTTCGGGCTGGTCTTTTTCTCCATCTGGTGGGCATGGATGAACTATTCGTGGTTCGCCTCGGCATACGACAATGACGATACGGCATTTCGACTGCTCACCATGCTGCAGATGCTTGGCGTTCTCGTTCTGGCGACGGGTATCGGCGGCGCATTCGAGGGACAGTGGGCGGCGATGGTTTTCGGCTATGTCCTGATGCGCGTGGCGCTGGTCGTGCAATGGGTGCGCGCCGGCCGCGGCGACCCCGAGCGCCGTTCAACCTGCTATCGCTATGCTCTCGGCGTTGCTGCCGTGCAGGTTTTCTGGGTTGCCCGATTGTCTTTCCCTGCCGACTGGATGTGGCCGATGGCGGTTCTCGGGGTCGTACTGGAGTTGGCGGTTCCGGCATGGGCCGAACGGGTTGGTACGACGCCATGGCACGCTCACCATATCGCCGAGCGCTACGGTTTGATGACCATCATCGTGCTGGGCGAATGCGTTCTGGGAACCGGCAACAGTATCGCCAGCGTGCTGCAGAGCGAGGGCTGGTCGTGGGGATTGGCCGTAGTCGGTATTGGTGGCCTCGGCTTGGTGCTGGCCTTGTGGTGGATCTATTTTTTATTGCCTTCGGCGGAGGCGCTGCACCATCATCGTGAACGCGCCTGGGGCTGGGGTTATGGTCATTTTTTCGTCTTTGCCTCGGTTGCGGCGCTCGGTTCCGGGCTGGAAGTTGTCGCTGACATGCTCAAGGTGTCCTCGCATGGCGGTGCAGAGGGGAATGGCTCGACCTCGCTGGAGGCCATCTTGTTTCTGGCGGTGCCGCTGACCATCTACGTGCTGGCGGTATGGCTGCAATGGGGCTGGGTGACGCGCGCCCGAGAGAGGCAGACGGGCATTGCGTTCCTATGTCTGGCCTGTTTCGCGCTGGTCGTGGTTGCCGTCGCGTTGGGCTTGCCCTTGCCGTGGGCCTTGCCCCTGCTGTGCGTGGGACCTTTGGTCGTGATCGTCTACAACGAGCACGGCCGCAAGCATTGCGGCGAATTTTTCCAGGTTCGTTGATTCAGCCGGTCTCCGCTGCAAGGCCGGGGAATGCTATTTCTTCCCCGGCCCTCTCGGTCAGGCTGCCTGCTGGATACCGCCGATGACATCGAGGCGGTTGATGCCGCTGACGATGGCCTTGATCGAGGCGGTGACGATGTTGCTGTCGATGCCGACACCGAAGGTTTCTCCCTTGCCGGTTGCGGCCATCTCGACGAAGGCGCAGGCGTGGGCATTGCCGTCCTCGCCCATCGGTACCATCGAACGTTCCTCGTAATTGCGTACCTGCACCTTGATGCCGGCACTTTCGAGGGCATGCATCGCGGCGTTGATCGGGCCGTTCCCTTCGCCGGTGAGGATGTGCGGCGTGCCGTCGATGTCGACCGAGAGACGGATGCCCTGCGCGCTGCCATGCTCGTAAAGGTGGTGCTCACGATAACGGACGACGTTCTGTGCATCGAGGTAGGTCTGGCTGAAGATGTTCCAGATGTCGTCTGCGCTCACTTCACCGCCATGTTGATCGGTATGGCGCTGGACGACGCCCGAGAACTCGACCTGGAGGCGGCGCGGCATGATCACGCCGTACTCGGTTTCCATCAGGTAGGCGATGCCGCCCTTGCCGGACTGGCTGTTCACCCGGATGACCGAGTCGTAGCTGCGACCGACGTCGGCCGGGTCGATCGGGAGGTAAGGCACTGCCCATTGCTCGTCCGCCTTTTGAGCAGAGAACCCCTTCTTGATGGCGTCCTGGTGGGAGCCGGAGAAGGCCGTGAAAACGAGATCCCCGACGTATGGGTGGCGCGGATGGATCGGGAGCTGGCTACAGTGTTCGAAGGTGCGCGCAACGGCGTTGATGTCCGAGAAATCGAGGCCCGGATGGACGCCTTGCGTGTACATGTTGAGGGAAAGCGTGACGAGGTCGACGTTGCCGGTCCGCTCGCCATTGCCGAAAAGACAGCCCTCCACGCGGTCGGCGCCGGCCATGAGCCCGAGTTCGGCGGCGGCGACGGCGGTGCCGCGGTCGTTGTGCGGGTGGAGGCTGATGATCACGCTGTCGCGGCGGGCGAGGTTGCGGTGCATCCACTCGATCTGGTCGGCATAGATGTTCGGCGTGGCGATCTCGACCGTGGTCGGGAGGTTGAGGATGACCTTGCGCTGCGGCGTGGCGCCCCATACTTCGGTGACGGCATCGCAGACTTCCTTGGCGAAATCGAGTTCGGTGGCGGTGAAGAGTTCCGGGCTGTATTCGAGGGTGATCTCGGTTTCCGGCATCTCGTCGGCAAGCGTGCGGATGAGGCGGACGGCATCGGTGGCCATGGCGACGACCTCGGCCTTGCTCATGCCGAAGACGTTGTCGCGGAAGGTCTTGCAGGTGGCGTTATAGACGTGGACGATGGCCTTCCTGGCACCCTTGAGCGATTCGAAGGTGCGGCGGATGAGATGCTCCCGCGCCTGGGTGAGCACTTCGATGGTCACGTCGTCCGGGATGTGGCTGCCTTCGATGAGGTCGCGCACGAAACCGAATTCGGTTTCCGAGGCCGACGGGAAGGCGACCTCGATTTCCTTGAAGCCGATGTCGCAGAGCATCTTGAACATGCGCATTTTCTTGTCGGCGTTCATCGGTTCGAAGAGCGCCTGGTTGCCATCGCGCAAATCGGTGCTCATCCAGGTCGGCGCCTTGTCGATGATGCGGCTCGGCCACTGGCGATCGCTGATCCGGACCGGCGGGAAGGCGGTGTATTTGGTGCTGGGGTTCTGCTTCATGGCGCTGTTCCTGAAAGAGGCTTCGATGGACTGCATCTTACGGAACAATGCCCGGCATGTGCTTGCGTTTTATCGCAATGGATGTCGTGTTATTGGTGTTTTATTGTCTGTTTATCTTATTTAAAAGAATAAAATTGTTTTTGATCGACGATGATTGGATGGATATGCTTGTGATGAAGTGTGTTCACCACAAATTGGGGCCCTGCCGGCATTGCTCAAGGCCTTGGAATCGGACAGGGCGCCAAGCGGATGGAGGGGGGCGCAGGATAATGATTTTCCTTTTGTCAGCCTGTGCGACCGAAAATTGCGCCGGTTGATTACTGCTTGAGCGAGGCTTGCTTAAATGGCGCTCAGGCAGCAAGATTGCCGCCTCCATTCTTGCGGGCCATTCCATGGAACTCGATCGCTACGACCGGCAAATCCTGACCATCCTGCAGCACGATGGGCGCATCAGCAACCAGGATCTGGCTGACCGCATCGGCCTGTCGCCTTCGCCTTGTCTGCGCCGCGTGCGCACGCTGGAAGAGTCGGGGCTGATCGCGGGTTACCGGGCACACCTCGACGCCAAACGGCTTGGGCTGACGCTGACAGCACTGATCGGCATTTCGATGGACCAGCACACCCCCGAGCGCTTTGCCAACCTGGAGGCCAGCGTCGCCGATATTCCGGAGGTCCTGGAATGCCTGTTGATCACCGGTCAACAGTCGGATTACCAGCTCAAGGTCGTGGTGCGCGACATGGATGCCTACCAGGATCTGTTGCTCAACAAGCTGACCCGGATTACCGGTGTGACCGGCGTACATACCAGCTTCGTATTGCGCAAGGTCATCGACCGGAGCGCCTTGCCGGTCGGCGCGAATACGCCCTAATCCCGGGCGCGCTCGAAGACGCGGGAGGCGAGATCCGCCGGGTCGTGGAGGGTCGGGAAGGGAAGGCTGGGCAGCGATGCGGAAAAGTAGGTTTCCCACTGCTTTTCCGACAGTTCCACCTCGGTCACGCTGGTGACGCGGCGTTCCTGGTAAAGGCGGCGCTCGCTCAAGCCCTTGGGGGGGCCTGAGTTGCGCATGCGCCGATCCCGCCGTTTGCGGCGTTCGCTGGAGATGGCTTTGGGTTGGGGCTGCACATCGGGCATCTCGGCGCCATGGGCCCGCAGCAGATCGACGATGGCGCGGTGTTCGCCGCGTAGCGCCATGCGGATCGGGCCGCCCCTGCCCTGGGCGTTCGGGGCATGGATGTCGGCGCCTCGCCAGATGAGTTCGCGGACGAGGTCGATATGCCCCTTGAAACAGGCGACGCGCAACGGCAACCCGGGGTCGCCGTGAATGTCGGCTTCCTCGATGTCGGCACCGTGATCGAGGGCGATCATGGCTGCTTTCAGATTTCCTTTTTCGACGGCTCGTCGAAGTGCGCTATACATGGTTCCGGTTCCTGCAAACGATAGCCCGGCGCTCAAGCTCTGGTCGATGCTGGCTTTTGTTACCGGGTACGTCTCAAGCGTATCGCTGCCCGCCATAAACCGCTGTTAAATGCTTCACGAAGCGGGCGACGACGGTTGTCGGGCTGAGGAGCGGGGCAAGCGCGTATAATCGGCCCCGGAAAGTCGGCCAGGCAATCGCTGGATACTTCGGTATCGGGAGGAAAGTCCGGGCTCCATTGGGCAGGATGCCAGCTAACGGCTGGGTGCTATAAGTCGCAAGACCCAAGGCAACGGAAAGTGCAACAGAGAACAGACCGCCGATGGCGTCGCAAGACGCACAGGTAAGGGTGAAACGGCGAGGTAAGAGCTCACCGCGTCCACGGTAACGGCGGACGGCACGGCAAACCCCATCCGGAGCAAGACCAAATAGGGAAGCTGAGGCGTGGCCCGCGCTGCTTCCGGGTAGGTTGCTTGAGCCTGTCGGTGACGGCAGGCCTAGAGGAATGATTGCCGAACCCCGCAAGGGGGGAACAGAACCCGGCTTATCGGCCGGCTTTCCACTTTTATTCGTTTACGGCAACTGCTGTTCGCGCGCTATTTTCCAGTGGCCGTCTTCGCGGACGACGGTGAGAATCTTGCCGCGAGCGGTTTCGCGATAGCTGCCCGACGCGTAGTCCTGCAGGAAGCTGACCTGGTACTGGCCTTGTTCCGTCGGCTCGATGGCGACGTTGCGCAGATCGAGCGTGATGGCGGCGGCACCGGCGAGCTTTCTGGTCCGGGTGTTGGTCCAGGCATCCCGACTGCTGCCGTCGGCCGGTTTGAACGCTGCGGCGTAGGCGTCGAGGTAGGTGGCAACGTCGCGATTGCGCCATGCCTGGCGCCAGGATTCAAGCATGGCACCAATCTCGATGTCGGCCGGAACCGCGGCAACTGCCGTTACTGCCACATCCTTGCTGGCGGCAGCGACCGGAGGTGCCGATTCCGCAATCACGCTGGCCGGAACCGATACAACCACTGCGGCCTGAGGCTCGGCGGATGGCGCTTCGCCAGGGGACATCGTCAGCCAGCTGGCTCCAGCGCCCAGGGCCGCCGAGACGACGCAGGCCAGAATCATCTGCCAGGACGTCGAACCGCTTTTCGTCGGACGGGCCTCTGGGGCAGCGACGTAGGGAGCTTTGGTGGCAAGCGCGATGACCGGTTCGCTGGCGGCCCCGCCCAAGGCACTGTTCAGTTGCCGCAGGCGATCGGCCATGGCTTTTTCCTGATGGGCGGCAAACCGGGCGGCCGGGTGCGAACCTGGCGGCGTCAGGAATGCGGCATCGATCAGGCTTCCGGTGCGGAGGGTATTCAGGGTGGCCACGATGGTTTCCTCGCTGCGGGTCGTCGATAAGGACCCGATGGCCTCATTCTGGTCGCGACCTGCGGCAGCGGAAATCGATTAATTCACGCTTGAACGCGTTTTCCGTCCGAACGATTTATTTCGAGAGATGGCGCATCGCGCGTTCGAGGCCATCGAGCGTCAGCGGGAACATCCGGTCGGCCCCGATCACCTCGCGGATCATGCCGATCGACGCTGTGTAATTCCAGTGCGCTTCAGGGAGTGGGTTGAGCCAGGCGGCATGCGACCAGGTGTCGATCATCCGTTGTAGCCAGACGGCGCCGGCTTCCTCGTTCCAGTGCTCGACGCTGCCGCCGGGACGCCCCACTTCGTAGGGGCTCATGCTGGCATCGCCGACGAAGATCAGCTTGTAATCCGGGCCGTAGGTATGGATGACGTCCCAGGTCGACAGCTTTTCGCCGTGCCGCCGACGGTTGTCCTTCCACACGCCCTCATAGACGCAGTTGTGGAAGTAGAAATGTTCGAGATGCTTGAATTCGGCACGCGCGGCGGAGAACAGTTCCTCGCAGGCCTGGATGTGGTCGTCCATCGAGCCGCCGATGTCGAGGAAGAGCAGCACCTTGATGGCGTTGTGGCGTTCCGGGCGCAGGTGCAGGTCGAGCCAGCCGCCGTTGCGGGCGGTGCCGGCGATGGTGCCGTCGAGGTCGAGCTCGGTCGCCGCGCCCTTGCGGGCAAAGCGGCGCAGACGGCGCAACGCGACCTTGATGTTGCGCACGCCGAGTTCGACCGTGTCGTCGAGATTGCGGAATTCGCGCTGATCCCACACCTTGATCGCCGTCCGGTTGCCGACCGATTCGCCGCCGATGCGCACGCCTTCCGGGTTGTAGCCGCCATGGCCGAAAGGTGAGGTGCCGGCGGTGCCGATCCACTTGCTGCCGCCGGCGTGGCGTTCCTTCTGCTCGGCCAGCCGCTCCTTCAACTGTTCGAGTACCTTCTCGTAGCCCAGCTTCTGCAGGCGGGTGCGGTCGGCTTCCGACAGATGCTTGCGGGCGGCCAGTTCCAGCCATTCCTCGGGGACCATGGCGTCGAAGCCGGGTAGCGCCTCGATGTCCTTGAAGTATTCGCCGAAAGCCCGGTCGAAGCGGTCGTAGAGGGCTTCGTCCTTGACCAGCAGGGTACGTGACAGCAGGTAGAAGTCGTCCAGACTGCCGGTGACCAGCCGCGCTTCCAGTGCTTCGAGCAGGGCCAGCAGTTCCTTGGTCGACACCGGCAACTGGCGCGACTTCAGGTGCAGGAAGAAATCGACGAGCATTTACGACTTGTTGCGGCGGCTCATGAAGGCCAGGCGTTCGAACAGGTGCACATCCTGCTCGTTCTTGAGCAGCGCACCGTGCAGCGGCGGGATGGCGTCCTTGGCCTCCTTGGCGCGCAAGGCTTCCGGCGGGATATCCTCGGCCAGCAGCAGTTTCAGCCAGTCGATCAACTCGCTGGTCGACGGCTTCTTCTTCAGTCCGGGAATCTCGCGCAGGTCGAAGAAGACTTCCAGCGCTTCCTTGAGCAGCTCATGCTTGAGCACCGGGAAATGCACGTCGACGATGCGCTGCATCGTCTCCTTGTCCGGGAACTTGATGTAGTGGAAGAAGCAGCGGCGCAGGAAGGCGTCGGGGAGTTCCTTCTCGTTGTTCGAGGTGATGATGATCAGCGGCCGGTGCCTGGCCTTGATGGTGCGGTGCAGCTCGTAGCAGTGGAATTCCATGCGGTCGAGTTCGCGCAGCAGGTCGTTGGGGAACTCGATGTCGGCCTTGTCGATCTCGTCGATCAGCACCACCGACGGCTGGTCGCATTCGAAGGCCTGCCACAGCACGCCATGCACGATGTAGTGCGAGATGTCCTCGACGCGCGGGTCGCCCAGTTGAGAGTCACGCAGTCGGGAGACGGCGTCGTATTCGTAGAGGCCCTGCTGTGCCTTGGTCGTCGATTTGACGTGCCACTGGAACAGTGGCATGTTCAGCGCCCGCGCCACCTCCTCGGCGAGCAGCGTCTTGCCGGTGCCCGGCTCGCCCTTGATGAGCAGCGGACGTTGCAGGGCAACGGCGGCATTGACCGCCAGGGTCAGATCGCGCGTGGCGACATAGCTATCGGTACCTTCGAATTTCATTGTTTGTCTTCGGTGCTGGGGATGAGGGGATTGTATGACTAAAGAGGTCGGCGGAAGTGCCCTACAATGCGGCATGGAATCGATTCAACTCCCTGAAATACACTGGCTGGAAGGCGGCCATGAGCACCGTGCGGGCTGGCGTTCGGAAGCCGGTGTCGCCCCGCACGGCGAGATCGGTATCGTCGACGACCGCTCGTCGGCCGACGACACTTACCGGCAACTGGAATCCGGCACGGCGTTGCTCTGGCGTGGCGACTGGGTCAATGCCCGGCACCTGATGCAGGCACTCACCAAGCGGGCCGACCGCCGTTTCGGCGCACAACGCGGCAAGGCGCCGAAGACGCCGGCCGAGGCCTTTGCCCGTCACCGTGAAACGCAGGGCAAACGGGCAGCCTTGCTCAATCGCCTGCTGGTGCCGCTGGCCGGCGACTACAGCGTGCCGCTGCGCCGGGCGCAGGATGTTGGCGAGGCCTGCCGGGCGGCCTATGGTGAAGCGTCGGGGGAACCCAGCCTGGTGGCCTTGCGCGAACTGCTGGCCGTGATCAGTGCCCATGAATGGCGCAAGAAGGGTATCCCGGTCCCGGCCGTTCAGGGACGCATCTATCCGCATTACGGCGTGTTCTCTCCGGTCCGTGGCGAGTACGTCGATCTGGTGGCGACGGCGCCGATACCCGCCGGCTGTGCGTTGGCCTTCGATATCGGCACCGGCTCCGGGATCATCGCCGGCGTGCTGGCGCGGCGTGGCGTGCCGCAGATTGTCGCCACTGATCAGGATGCACGCGCACTGGCCTGCGCTACCGAGAACATCGAGCGTCTGGGGCTGTCGGCTCAGGTACGGATCGTCAAGGCAGACCTTTTCCCGGACGGCAAGGCGTCGCTCGTTGTCTGCAATCCGCCCTGGTTGCCGGCGCGGCCGACATCGCCGGTCGAATATGCCGTCTATGACCCGGAATCGCGGATGCTGCGCGGCTTTCTCCACGGGCTGGCGGCGCATTTGGCCGACAACGGCGAAGGCTGGCTGATCATCTCCGATATTGCCGAATTGCTCGGCCTGCGTTCGCGCGAACAATTGCTGGCCTGGATCGCCGAAGCCGGGCTGAAGGTCATCGATCGCTTCGATACGCGGCCGAAGCATCCCAAGGCGAACGATGCAGGCGATCCACTACATGCCGCGCGGTCGGCCGAAGTCACGTCCTTGTGGCGTCTCGGGAAAACCTAGGGAATAAAACGATGGTCCGCTCCGTTTACTCAGGTGTAGCACCCCAAAACCAACGGAGACGACCATGAAAAAAACAAACCTGATGTGCGCGCTGCTGGTGTCGATGACGCTGGCGGCTTGCGCCGGTGGCGGCATGAAGTCGGCACCAGCCATGATGTCGGATGGCGCGCTGACCGGCGCCAATGGCATGACCCTCTACACCTTCGACAAGGACGCTGCCGGCAGCGGCAAGAGCATGTGCAACGGGCCATGCGCCACCAACTGGCCGCCGTTGTTCGCGATGGATGGCGACATGGCGAGCGGTGAGTACAGCATCGTCAATCGCGACGACGGCAAGAAGCAGTGGGCGTTCAAGGGCAAGCCGCTCTACTACTGGGTCAAGGACCAGAAGCCGGGTGACCGGACCGGCGACGGCTTCAACAACGTCTGGCGTGTCGCCAAGCCCTGACCTGCATGGACAGTCGCGCCATCCTCGCCGAACTACCCCGCCTGCGCCGCTATGCGCGGGCGATGCTCGGCGACCGCGCGGCGGCGGACGATCTCGTGCAAGACACCCTGGAACGTGCCTGGAGCCGGATCGCCCAGTGGCGGCCGGGCAGCGACCTGCGCGCCTGGCTGTTTGGCATCATGCACAACCTGCGGGTCGACCAGCTGCGGCGGGGCGGGCTGTCGACCTCGTCGCTCGATGAAGACGAGGTAGCCGATGTTCCTGTCCGTCCGACCCAGAGCGATCTGCTCGAAGTGATGGACCTCGAAACCGCTCTTCGCCAGTTGCCGGACGAGCAGCGTGAAATCCTGTTGCTGGTCGCGCTGGAGGAAATGAGCTACGCCGACATTGCCGCCTTGCTCGGTATCCCCATCGGTACGGTGATGTCCCGCTTGTCACGCGGCCGCGAGCGGCTGCGACTGGTCATGGAGGGCCGCCAGCCGGTGGCCGGTCTGAGAGTTGTACGATGAATGCGCATCCGATTTCCGATTTCGATCTGCAGGCCTACGTCGATGAGGCCTTGACGCCGGAGTTGCAAGCGGCGGTCGAGGATCACCTGACCCGGCATCCCGCCGATGCCGAGCGCGTTGCCGCCTATCGTGCCCAGAAACAGGCGCTCAAGGCCCTCTTTCGGCCGGTGCTCGACGAACCGATTCCTGAATCCCTGCACGCGCTGACCGTGCAGCCGATCAAGGCCCCGACCGCCCGGGGCGGTTGGCCCGGCGGTGGCCTGTGGCAACGCCTGGCGGCCGGTGTCGTGATCGCGGCGCTGGGCGGTGTGGGGGGCTGGCTGGCGCATGGCCAGCTGCAGCCAGCCGACCGCTTGGCGCGCGCCCTTCCCTTGTCGCACCAGGCCGCCGTGGCCCATGTCGTGTATAGCCCGGATGTCCGCCGCCCGGTGGAGATTGCCGCCGATCAGGAAGAGGCGCTGGTCAAATGGCTGAGCAAGCGCCTCGGCACGCCGGTCCGGCCGCCCAAGCTGGGGGCGCTGGGGTATGAACTGGTCGGCGGTCGCCTGCTGCCCGGCAACAGTGGTCCGGTGGCCCAGTTCATGTATCACGACGGGAGCGGGCAGCGCATGACGCTGTATGTGACGACCGAAGGCACCGAGAAGCGCGATACCGGTTTCCGCTTCGCCCGCGAAGGCCCGGTCAATGTGTTCTATTGGGTCGACGGCAAGTTTGGTTATGCCCTGTCGGCCGGCATCGACAAAGGCGAACTGGCCAAGGTAGCCACTGCCGTGTACGACCAGCTCGACCAAAAATAAACGCAGCACCCCAACCCCGAGGAGATTTTCATGCAGAAAAATTGTTTCGCGCTGTCGGCGCTGGTGCTGGCCTTGCCGTTCGCCAGTGCTGTCGGTGCGGCTGACAGCGCGCCGGATGCCGGCCAGGTCGTGGCTGCCATCGAAGGGGTATTCGGCACGACCCCGGGCGAACGACGCAATCACATCAAGGGTACCTGTGCGGCCGGCGACTTCGTCGGAACCAGGGAGGCCGCCAGGATCAGCGCCTCGCCGCTGTTTTCCGGCAAACCGGTGCCGGTCGTTGCCCGCTTCTCCTTGTCGGGCGGCAATCCGAAAGCGCCGGATGTCGCCAAGAGCGGGCGCGGCATGGCCCTTGAGTTCCAGTTGCCGAAGGGGCAGTTGCACCACATCACCATGCTCAACACGCCGATGTTCGGTGCCGCCAATCCGCAGACCTTCCTTGACCTGATGCAGGCCTTGCAACCGGATCCGGCAACCGGCAAACCTGACCCGGAAAAGATAAAAACCTTCAAGGCCAGCCATCCGGACAACAAGGCGCAGGCCGATTACCTGGCGAGCAACAACCCGCCAGCCAGCTATGCCAGCAGCAGCTATTGGGGTATCCATACCTTCAAGTTCGTCGACAAGAAAGGCAAGGCGACGCTGGTGCGCTGGCAATTCGTCCCGCAGGATGGCGAGAAACGCCTGAGCGATGACGAGTTGAAGACGGCGGGGGGTAACTTCCTTGAGTCGGCCCTGATCGAAAGGACCGGGCAGGGCCCGGTGCGCTGGGACATGATGGTCAGCATCGGCCAGCCGGGCGATGCCGAAACCGACCCCACGGTGCTCTGGCCAGCCGAGCGTCCGCAAATCAAGGCCGGGACGCTGACGATCCGCAGCGCAGTCGCCCAGAAGGGGGCGCCGTGCGAGCCGATCAACTACGATCCGCTGGTCATGGCGCCAGGTATCCAGCCGACGGCCGACCCGGTCCTGCAATTCCGCTCACCGGCTTACGCCGTCTCGTTCGGCAAGCGCCTGAGCGAACGCTGAGCACTCGGAAGCACTCATGAAAAAGGCCCGCATCGCGGTGCGGGCCTTTGCTTATTCGAGAAAAGGGAGGCGCCCCCCGGGGGAGTGGAGGCGCCTCCAAGGGCTCACGTCAGAAACTCTTGTTCCACAGCAGGCCGAGGCGAGTGACGTTGTAGCCGGCCATGTTCAGCGCATCCTTCAGGTAGGCGGCCTGAACGCTGAGCACGTCGGTCTTGTTGGTCGGCACGCGGTAGGTCAGGGTCATGTCGATTTCCCGGCCATCCGGCACCAGGCTGCTCCAGCTCTTGTCGTACACCGCATAACCCTGCTCGTCGACGCTGGCCGTGACGATGGCGGCGCTGCCGGAACTCAGGCGCAGCGGCTGCTTGATCGAGGCAGCGAAATGGTCGTTCGCCTTCCAGATATTCTGCTGCAGATAGGTGACGCTCCAGGAGCGGGATTGCAGGCTGCTGGTCGCCGCGAAGAGGCTGCCCTGGTCGCCCTGGCCGGCCTTGGTGTGGGCGAACTCGCTGTTGAACAGCAGGCTGCTGTCGCGATCCATGCGGTAACCCAGCGAGAAGCCGACGACCTCGGTGTTGTTCTGGCCGAGCGACAGGATGCTGCCGCTGGTGTAGGAGGCGCCGAGCAGTGAGCTGCGCTCGGCGACGTTGCCGTAGGTCATGCCGCCGGTGAATTGTTCGTCGAAGCGATAGGCGAGACCGAACTTGACCTGGTTGTTCTGCGGCGTACCGGGGGCCATGATCGTCGTTTCCGGCGTTGCGGTGTAGGAGGCGGCGACGCGCAACGCCGGGGTGACGCTGACGCCATAGCTCATCTGGTAGCCACCCTGGGCCAGCGCGCCGGCATTGCTGGCATCGAAGTCGCTCATCTGGCGGGCGATCATGTCGTCGTTGTACAGCGCCTTGGCGAACGGATAGGACGATGAAACGCCGTAACCGAGGCCGGAGACGGTGCCGCCCTGGCTGGTGAACAGGGTGTAGCCAACCATCGTCGGCCGAACCGCCTCGGCGTTGTAGCCGAATTGGCCCAGATGCTGGAGCGGGCTGGTGGTGTTTTCCAGCGAGAAGGCCAGTTCGCCGCCGGCGTATTTCATGACTTTCGGACCGGCGTAGGTGTTGGTCGGCAGCGGATTGGTCGTCGCCGGGCTGGTCGGCGTCTTGATCAGGCCGGATAAATTGACGCTGAAGTTGCGGGCGTAGCTGTCGAAGGCCGTGTAGTTGGCCAGCTTGGACTGGATGGTGCTCAGGCTACCGAGGGCGCCGCTGGAGAGCAGGCTGCCGGTCAGCGAACTGACGGCGATGGTCTGTCCGTTGGCCTTGGTCACCGTCAGCGCGCCATAGGGATTGAAGGCGGCCTGCAGGTTGACCAGGCCGCTACCGTAGGTGCTGTCCGTTCCCTTGGTGCCCAGGTCGGTAGCCGTCGCCAGCAGCAGGTTGGCGGTCGTGCCGTTGGTCTTCAGGATGGGCCAGGCGTTCTGCAGCAGCATCAGCGAGCCGCTGACGATGGGAGCGGCCATCGAGGTGCCCGACCACAGGGAATAGGCGCTGTTGCCGGCGAGCGTGTAGGGGGCGATGATCGATTCGCCCGGCGCCATGATCCAGCGTACGGCATAGCTGGTGGCCGTTCCCGTCGTGCTGACCAGGTTGCCGGTGCCCGGCTTGTTGGTGAAGCTGGAAGCGACGTTGGCGCTGTTGACCGAGCCGGCGAAGATCAGGCGCTGGATGGCAGTGGTGGTCAGCCCGCTGGTGTTCAGATTGCTCAGCAGGTTCTGGGCGCTGTTGCCGCCGGCCCAGACGATGAAGGCGCCTTTGGAGGCCGCGTAGTTGATGGCGGCGACGGTGTTGGCATCGTTGCCGTAGGTGATCGAGACATTGATGACCCCGGCGCCTGCGTCGGCCGCCTTCTTGATGCCATTGGCGACATCGGTCGAATAGCCGGAGCCGGCCGCGTTGAGGACCTTTTCCGAGAAGATGTTGGCCGCCGGTGCGACGCCGATGAAATTCCCGGCGACCGTGGTGTAGCCGCCGGCGGTGACCGTGCTGAACTGCGATGTCCGGTTGCCGGCGGCGATGCTGGCAACGGCCGTGCCGTGGCCGTTATCGTCGGCAAAGCCATTGGAGCAGCGGAAGGAGACGGCGGCACAGGAACTCAGCGCCTGCGACACCTGCCCGGCGGCGAACTGCGGGTGGGTGGCGTTGATGCCGGTGTCGACGACGCCCAGCAACTGCCCCTGCCCCCATTTGGCCGCCGATTCGATGGTGTTGGTGATGCCGATCTGGCGCAGCCAGGGGGCGTAGGTTTGCGCATGCGCCTGCTTGGCGCAGGTAAAACAGGCCATCGCCAGCAATACGGCGTAGGAGCACTGCTTGAGAGGCAGGGGGTGCTGCAGGCGTTGGGCGTTCATTGCGGTCTCCGGATTGTCGATGGGCGCAAATCGGGAGACGGTCAGGCGGCGGAGAATCGCTACCCGGCAACCCCGCTAGCTTGGATGTTCACGTTGTGAGCATCCGTCAGCCCGGTGGCTTTGCGTCCCCGGCTTTCGCACGGGTTTGCCAAAATTGTTGTTTATTGTAATTATGTGTAACAAGAAATGCAAGAAAAAAAATAACCGGCACAAATGGCCGGTTATTAACTTATTTGCCGAATTTCGCAAAATTCTTGCGGCGCAAGGCCTTTCAGTCCTTGAGCAGCATCCAGCGCCCGTCCTTCACCGTCATCATCACGCGGGCCCGTTGGTCCATGCCGTTGTGGTTCTGCGCGTTCATGTTGAAGACCCCCTGGGCGCCGACGACTTCCTTCGATTGTTCCAGTGCATCGCGCAGGGCTTCGCGGAAT
Organism: Dechloromonas sp. CZR5; assembly: GCF_008711155.1. Taxonomy (GTDB): domain Bacteria; phylum Pseudomonadota; class Gammaproteobacteria; order Burkholderiales; family Rhodocyclaceae; genus Azonexus. Next base: position 44,431 of record NZ_VUYQ01000001.1, read on the forward strand.
TCGACTGTGCCCGGCTTGGCCTTCTTCAGCGCCGTCGGGATGGCCTTCTGCAGCAGCAGGCCGGCATCGTAGGTGTTGGCGCCGAAGGTGGACATCGTGCCCGGGCCATACTTGCCTTCGTAGGCCTTGATGTAGCCCTGGGCAACCGCCTTGATCGGATTGCCGCCGGCCAGGTCGGCGGCCACCAGCATCGGGCCACCGGCCATCAGCGTACCTTCCACGGCCTTGCCGCCGATGCGGATGAAGTCATTGGTCGCCACGCCATGCGTCTGGTAGATGCGGCCCTTGTAACCTTTCTCCTGCAGGCTGGTCTGCGGCAGTACGGCCGGGCCGCCGGTGGCGGCAACCAGTACCGCATCCGGTTTGGCCGTGATGACCTTGAGCGCCTGTCCGGTGACCGATTGATCGGTGCGGTTGTAGCGTTCGCTGGCCACCATCTTCAGGCCGGCTTTCTCGGCCATGGCGCTGAATACCTTGAACCAGTTCTCGCCGTATGGATCGTTGAAACCGATGAACCCCAGCGTCTTCACGCCGGCGGCCATCATGTGGTCGATCAGTGCCGCGGCGATCAGGTCGTCGTTCTGCGTCGTCTTGAAAACCCAGCGCTTCTTGTCGTCGAGCGGCAAAATCACGGCGGAAGACCCGACGGTCGTTACCAGCGGAATCCTCGATTCGGCGACGAAATCGAGCATGGCCAGCGCCGCTGGCGTCGTTGTCGGGCCGATCAGCGCATCGACCTTCGATTCGGAAATCAGCTTCTTCACCCCGGTCACCGCGTTGGTCGGATCGGAGGCGTCGTCGAGCACGATGTATTCGACTTTCTGGCCGCCGATCTCGGTCGGCAGCAGCGCCACGGTATTCTTTTGCGGAATGCCGACCACGGCCGTCGGGCCAGTCGACGAGGCGATGACACCGATCTTGATGTCCGCAGCGGCGAGGCTGCTGGCCAGTATCAGGGCGAAGAGGGTGGAAACGTTGCGCAGCTTCAAGGCAATCTCCGGAGCGATAGGCGAAAGCGCAGATTATAGAGAGCGGTGTCGATATTCGGCTGACCCAAAGCAAAAGGCCTGCGATTTCTCGCAGGCCTTCTGGCAGGTTTGGTGGGCCCGCACGGACTTGAACCGTGGACCAAAGGATTATGAGTCCTCTGCTCTAACCAACTGAGCTACAGGCCCGGAAAACTTAGTTGTTGTTGGTGTCGATGAAGCTGCGCAGCTTGTCCGAGCGGGTCGGGTGGCGCAGCTTGCGCAGGGCCTTGGCTTCGATCTGGCGGATGCGCTCGCGGGTGACGTCGAATTGCTTGCCGACTTCCTCAAGGGTGTGGTCGGTGTTCATTTCGATGCCGAAGCGCATGCGTAGGACCTTGGCTTCCCTCGTCGTCAGGGTGTCGAGGATTTCCTTGGTCACGCCGCGCAGGCTGGAGTACATCGCCGCGTCGGCCGGAGCGAGCGTGGCGGAGTCTTCGATGAAGTCGCCGAGGTGGGAGTCGTCGTCGTCGCCGATCGGGGTTTCCATGGAGATCGGCTCCTTGGAAATCTTCATGATCTTGCGGATCTTGTCTTCCGGCATGTCCATCTTCTTGGCCAGCGTGGCGGGATCCGGCTCGACGCCGGTTTCCTGCAGGATCTGGCGGGAGATGCGGTTCATCTTGTTGATCGTTTCGATCATGTGAACCGGGATACGGATGGTGCGCGCCTGGTCGGCAATGGAGCGGGTGATCGCCTGGCGGATCCACCACGTGGCGTACGTGGAGAACTTGTAGCCGCGACGGTATTCGAACTTGTCCACCGCCTTCATCAGACCGATGTTGCCTTCCTGGATCAGGTCGAGGAACTGCAGGCCGCGGTTGGTGTACTTCTTGGCGATAGAGATGACCAGGCGCAGGTTGGCCTCTGTCATTTCGCGCTTGGCGCGGCGGGCCTTGGCTTCGCCGGTGGACATCTGCTTGTTGATGTCCTTCAGTTCCTTCAGCGAGATGCCGATGCGATCCTGCAGGGCGAGCAGCTTCTTTTGTTCTTCCTTGATGTCCGGCGCGTTGCGGGTCAGGACGGCGACATAGGTCTTCGGGGCGGCCGCGACTTCGGCGTCGGCCCAGTCGAGGTTGATTTCGTTGCCCGGGAAGGACTGGATAAAGTGCGGACGCGGCATCTTGACGCGATCCACGCAGATTTGCTGGATCTTGCGTTCGCAACCGCGGACCTGCTCGACCATGCCGCGCACGCTGTCGCACAGGCGCTCGATGGAGCGCGAGGTGAAGCGGATGTTCATCAGCTCGTCGGACAGTTGCTGCAGCAGCTTGAGGTAGGCCTTGTCCTGCGAACCCTTGCTCGACAGCGCCTTCTGCATCTTGGCGTGGATGCCCTTGATGGTCTTGAAGCGCTCGAGGGCGTCGGCCTTCAGCTGCAGCAGGGAGGCTGCAGCGGCACCGCCACCACCGCCTTCGCCGTCCTCGTCCTCTTCGTCCTCTTCTTCTTCGTCAGCTTCCGGCATTTCGGCGGCCGGGGCTTCCTCGACGGCGTTCGGGTCGATCAGGCCATCGACCAGTTCGTCGATGCGCATTTCGTCGGTTTCGACCTTGGCGGCCATGTCGAGGATGTCGACGATGGTCGTCGGGCAGGCGGAAATCGCCTGGATCATGTGCTTGAGGCCTTCCTCGATGCGCTTGGCGATCTCGATTTCGCCTTCGCGGGTGAGGAGTTCGACCGAACCCATTTCGCGCATGTACATGCGGACCGGGTCGGTGGTGCGGCCGAATTCGGAATCGACAGTGGACAGCGCCTGCTCGGCTTGCGCTTCGACTTCTTCGTCGTCGGCGGCGGCCACGGCGTTGTCGGACATCAGCAGGTCTTCGGCAGCCGGGGCTTCGTCGAAGACCTGGATGCTCATTTCGCTGAAGGTCGAGATGATCGCTTCGATGGATTCGGCGTCGACCACGTCATCCGGCAGGTGGTCGTTGATCTCGGCGTAGGTCAGGTAACCGCGCTCCTTGCCCAGCTTGATGAGGGCCTTGAGGCGCATCTTGCGCGCTTCGGCATCGAGCGGTTCCGGAGTTTCAGCCATCTGGCCCTGCAGCAGCGCCTTTTCGGCGGCCTTTTCCTTGGCCTTGCTGGCGCGAGCCTTCGGGGCTTCCTTAGCGGTGTCTTTTGCCTTAGCCATGAACACGATCCATAGAATTCGAGAAAACCGTAGATTTTACCACAACTTAGCTACGATTCGCCTTGGTGGTGAGGAACTGAATGTAGGCCTGTTTTTCCGCGGCGCTCAGGCCCGCTACGCCGAATTGCTGTGCTTTGCGTTGCAATTCATCGAACGCCCGTTTTTCGTCGCCTTCCTGGAGTTTTTCCAGAGTGTCCCGGAATTCGGCGTCCGCGCCTTCTTCGTCAAACGGCAGGCCAAGAAGTTCCGAGGCCGCGTGTTCGATTACGCTTTCTTCGGGCAGGCCGCGCAGTTGTTCGCGCAGGGCGGCGTAGCTGACGGCCTCCGCGCTGGCGGAAACCAGTTGGTGCAGGCGCGTCAATGCCGGGCGTTCCGGGGTGTCGGGAAGCAGCGCAATCGGCAACTGACGGGCGAGTTGCGGCTTGTGCAGCACGATGCGCAGCAGATTGCGGGTCAGCGAAGGGGCGGTGCGCTTGGCCCTGGCCGGCGGTGCCGGCGTGTAGGACTTCAGTTCGCAGAGGCGCTCGACTTCGGGTTGGGCAAAGCCGCTGGCCTCGGCCAGGCGCTTGACCAGTTGCAGGCGGAGCAGCGGCGTCGGCAACTTGAGCAGCAGGGGCTTGGCTTCGTAGATCAGGCGGGCTTTGCCTTCTGAGCTGGTCAGGTCGCAGCGCTGGGCCAGTTCGCGCAGCAGGAAGTCGGATAGCGGCATGGCCTGGGCGACCATCCGGTCGAATTCCGGCTTGCCGTATTCGCGGATGAAACTGTCCGGGTCGTGCTCGGCGGGCAGGAATACGAAGCCGATCTGCTTGTTGTCGGCCAGTGCTTCAAGGGCATTTTCCAGCGCGCGCCAAGCGGCCTTGCGGCCGGCGTTGTCGCCGTCAAAGGAGAAAACGATGCGGTCGACCTGGCGCAGCAGTTTCTGGACGTGCGTTGGCGTGGTGGCCGTGCCCAGCGTCGCGACAGCATTGCCGACGCCGTTCTGCGACAGCGCGATGACGTCCATGTAGCCTTCGGTGACGATGGCTGTGTTCGTCTCGCGCAGCGCCTGTCGGGCCTGCGGCAGGCCAAACAGTTCGCGACCCTTCTCGAAGAGCGGCGTTTCCGGCGAGTTCAGGTATTTCGGTTCGCCCTGATCGATGATGCGGCCGCCGAAGGCGATGATCTCGCCCTTCGGATTGACGATGGGGATCATCAGTCGGTCGCGGAAACGGTCGTAGCGACGGCCGGCCTCGTTCTCGATGATCAGGCCGGCGACTTTCAGTTCATCGGCGTTGTAATCAGGGAATACGGCTTCGAGATTCTGCCAGCCATCCGGTGCGTAACCGATGCCGAAGCGAGCGGCCACTTCGCCGGAAAGCCCCCGTTTTTTGCAATATTCGATGGCGCGCGGTGAAGCCTTGAGCTGGGCCTTGTAGTAGGCGGCGGCGCGGGCCATGACCTCGATCAGCGTGCGGGTCTGGCCCGGTTTTTCGTCATGGAAGCTGCGCCCCTCGCTTTCCGGGACTGTCATGCCGGCGCGGCTGGCCAGTTCCTGGACGGCATCGACGAAGCCCATGCCCTGGTATTCCATGACGAAGCCGATGGCCGTGCCGTGCGCGCCGCAGCCGAAGCAGTGGTAGAACTGCTTGGTCGGGCTGACCGTGAAGGACGGCGATTTCTCGTTGTGGAAAGGGCAACAGGCGGCGTAGTTGGCGCCCGCCTTCTTGAGCGGCACGTAGCTGTCCACCAGGTCGACGATGTCGACCCGGGCCAGCAAATCCTGGATGAACGACTCCGGGATCATGATGCGCGATTAGCCGGCGAGCGCGGCCTTGACCAGCTTGGAAACCTCGGCCATGTCGGCCTTGCCGGCGAGTTGCGGCTTGAGCACGCCCATCAGCTTGCCCATGTCGGCCGGGCCCTTGGCGCCGGTTTGTGCCACGGCGGCGGCCACGGCGGCGGCGACTTCCTCGTTGCTCATTTTTTCGGGCAGGTAGGCGGAGAGGATTTCGATCTCGGCCTTTTCGATGTCGGCCAAGTCCTGTCGATTGGCGGCTTCGTACTGGGTCACGCTGTCCTTGCGCTGCTTGACCAGCTTTTCGATGACGGCGGCGACGGCGGCGTCGTCGAGTTCGATGCGCTCGTCGACTTCCTTCTGCTTGATCGCGGCGGTGAGCAGGCGGATGGCGGACAGCTTGGCCGCTTCCTTGGCCTTCATGGCCGACTTCATGTCTTCGGTGATGCGTGCTTTGAGGCTCATGGGCTTATTTGGGGTTCCGGCGAAGATAAAACGAAAAAAGCCGCCGGCTTTTAGGGGCTGGCGGCTCTTTGATGCTACGAAGGCTTACTGATCAGTAAAGCTTCGGCGGCAGGGTCAGGCTACGGAGGCGCTTGTGCTGGCGTTTGACGGCAGCGGCAGCCTTACGCTTGCGCTCGGTCGTGGGCTTTTCGTAAAACTCACGGGCACGCAGCTCGGTCAGGAGACCAGTCTTTTCGACGGTGCGCTTGAAGCGGCGGATGGCCACCTCGAACGGTTCGTTTTCCTTGACGCGAATGTTCGGCATGTAATTCACCCCCTTCCGTTAGGCGCCTGCCAGGTCAAGTAAACGGCAGTGCGCGCAAAATTGTTTCCGCTGGTTTGCGGAGAGCCGAACATTCTAAGCGAGAAAACCCTTTTGCATCAAGTGGTAAAATAGGCGGCATGTTGATCCTCGGCGTCGAATCCTCCTGCGACGAAACCGGCATTGCGCTGTACGACAGCGAAGCCGGTCTTCTTTCCCATGCCCTGCATTCCCAGGTGGCGATGCACGCCGAGTACGGCGGCGTCGTGCCGGAACTTGCCTCGCGCGACCATATCAGGCGAGTCGTGCCGCTGCTGCGCGAAGCCTTGGGGCGGGCCGGCAAGCATTTTGACGACATCGATGCCGTGGCCTACACGCGGGGGCCGGGGCTGGCCGGTGCGCTGCTGGTCGGTTGCGCCTTTGCCGAAGCGCTGGCGCTGGCCATCGCCAAGCCGACCATTCCCGTGCATCACCTTGAAGGCCATCTGCTGTCGCCGCTGCTGTCGAGCGACCCGCCGACCTTCCCGTTCGTCGCCTTGCTGGTATCGGGTGGCCACACGCAATTGATGAAAGTGACCGGCGTCGGCGAATACGAGTTGCTCGGCGAAACGCTGGACGATGCGGCCGGCGAGGCTTTTGACAAGAGCGCCAAGCTGCTCGGTCTGCCTTATCCGGGCGGTGCCTTGCTGTCGAAGCTGGCCGAGACGGGAACATCTGGTGTCTACGAGTTGCCGCGCCCGATGCTGCACTCAGGCGACCTGAGTTTCAGCTTTTCCGGCCTGAAGACGGCCGTGCTGACATTGGTCCGCGAACAGGGCGAAAACTTGAGCGACACCTTTAGGGCCGATGCGGCGCGGGCGTTCCAGGAAGCCATCGTCGAGGTGCTGGTCAAGAAGTCGCTGAAGGCCATGAAGCAGACCGGCCTGAAGCAACTGGTCGTGGCCGGCGGCGTCGGCGCCAACAAGCAGTTGCGTGCCACGTTGAATGACGAAGCGAAGCGCAAACGTTTCCGCGTCTATTACCCGGAACTCGAATTCTGCACCGACAACGGCGCCATGATTGCGCTGGCCGGCTGCCTGCGCCTGCAGGCTGGAACACCGTCCAAACCGGCCGGCGAATTCTCGGTCCTGCCGCGCTGGCCTTTGATGGAGATGTCGGCCACGCGGTGAATGCTGCCTCAGTCATCACCGATTTGCGTGATGAACTCGCCGCTGTAGCGAAACAGTTCGCCGAACAGCGGGTGCGTTAGCCGGAAGTCCATGGCGAAGCGCCGTTCGTCGAGCGCTCGCTCGATGATGGTGGTGTGACCGAGCACCAGCCATTCGGGAATCGGCAGGCGCCAGCCCCCGAATCGGGCCACGAAGCGGATGCCGCGATAATGCAGTTGGTCGCCGACCACATAGGGCAGCATTTGCAGCCCGAGCACCGGATTGACGTATTCGATCAATGTGCCGTTGTCGCCGGGCTCCCAGATGCTGTCGAAACGTATGCTTTCCCCGTCGGCGAAGCGTATGGTGCGCTGCCAGAATTGACGCTCACCGGCCACCCGCTTGTCGACCGTGGTCGCAATGCGCTGACCGCCGCGCGGGACAAGGGCTCCAAGGCGATGCAGCAGGCGTAGCCACGGGCGCATGGCGGCGGGGAAGGCGATGTCCAGCCAGCCGCTGTCGCGTGTCGTGCCGTGCCGGTAGTGGGCGCGCAGGGCAGGTGGCAGTTTGGCGAAATCGTCGCCAAGGGCGGTTTGCATCGGGCTGTTCATTGGAATTCTCCAGGGGTGTGCTTGAAAACCATCAGGGCAACGACCAGGACCATGGCGCCGAAGGCCGGGACGCCGAGCCAGAACCAGTGTCGGGCCATACGCCAATAGGCTGGTGGCAGGGGCGTGCCGGCTGCCAGGGCGTCGGCGGCGAGGTCGCGCATGCGGATCTGCAACCAGACCACCGGTAGCCAGCAGGCGCCGGCCAGCGCGTAAAGGCCGAGGCTGGTGGCGACCCAGGGCGTACTCACGGGCAAGCCGAGCAGATGGAGCATCCACAGGCCGCTGAGCGGCTGGAAGATGACGGTCGGGGTCGTGAAGCACCAGTCGGCCAGCACGACATGGCGATTGGTGACGGCGATATGCGCCAGTACGCCGCTGCGATCGGCCATCCATTTGTAGAAGGCACTCCCCAGCCCGGTGCCGAAAAGCAGCACCATGCTGAGAATGTGCAGGGTCTTGATCAGCGTGTAGTCCATGAAAGGGCCTCCTGGGCATCGAGAAAGAAAAACTCGGGGGAAAAATCCAGTGGCGCGCGGCCAAGAAAGTCGGCGAGTGGCGCAGGATCGGCGTGATAGCCCTTGAGCAGCATGCGCAGGTTGTCCGGCTGGCAAAGCGGATGGACATGGCGCAGGTACTGAAAAGCGCTCATCACCCAATGGATCGGGATGGGCAGGGTGCAGCCGGGGCCAAGGCCCTGAGCAGCTCGCATGCGTTCGAGCCAGGCGGCGAAGGTGACGGTTTTGTTGCCGACGATATCGATGGTCTGGCCGGGCGCCGGACTATCCAGGCAGCGCCGGACGCAAGCGACGACATCGGCGATATGGACCGGCTGCAAGGCCTGCTGGCCATCGCCGATGAGCGGTATCACTGGCCAGCTGGCCAGACGCAGGAAAAATTCGGCGCTGCCGCCTCCCCGGCCGTAGATCAGCGATGGGCGGAGGATGAAGCTGTCCGGATCGAGGGCGCGCAAGGCCTCGTCGGCAGCCCGCTTGCTCAGGTGATAGGCGGAAAAGGCCGTCTCGTCGGCACCCAGCGCGGAGATCTGGATGACACGCCGAATCCCGGCATCGGCGCAGGCGGTAAAGAGCGCGATGGGGGCATCACGGTGCAACGGCGCGAAGGGTTGCTGCCGGGTCTCCCTGATGATGCCGACGCTGTTGATCACGGCGTCGATGCCGCGCAGGGATGGCAACCAGTTGGCCGGGGCGGTCGTGTGCCGGAAGTCGATGCCGGTTTGCCGGGACAACGGAACGATACGATGACCGGCTTGCGACAGGACGGCTGCGATATTGCGACCGATGAAGCCGCTGGCGCCGGTGAGCAGGATGTTCATGGCGCACTCCGGAAGGTGTCGGCGATATCGATAAAACGTCCGAGTCGCTTGCCAACGAGCCACAAGCCGATCAGCAGCCCGCCCAGGGTGGCAATCAGGCCATAGCGCAGTTTGGCCATCAGGTCGGCGCTGCCGATGAAGAGATCGAGGAGCAGGACGCAGAGCAGGGGCGCGAGGGCGAGCATCAGCTGTGTATAGCAACGCCAGAAATGGGCGGAGGCTTCGTCCGGACACAAGCGATTGAGCAGCCCGGCGAGAGGCTGGCTCAGAAAGCGCAGGATGGCCAGACTGAGCAGGACGCTCAGCAGGCATTCAAGCAACAGGGGGAAGGGATCGATCATGACAGTCTCCGGCGATGGGGGATGACTGCCATTTCAGCGTTTGGGGCCGCTCAGGGCTTCCGTTTGGATCGAAACGGAGCGAAATGTGATTCCGGAATGATCATTCCGAAGAAAAAACGAACCTCAGGGTGCTTTCGGGGAGAGATTCAGCTTGCGGTACTGGCCGGGTGTCATGCCCTCGATTTCGCGGAAGGCGTCGTAGAAATTCGATTGCGCGGTGAAGCCGACATTCAGGCCAACCGAAAGGACGGAGGCGGACGGTTCGGCGATCAGCATCCGGCGAGCGGCGCTGACCCGCCATTCGCGCAGGAAACGGGAGAAGCCCTTGCCGAGCCGGGTGTTCAGCAGTTCGGAGAGCTGGTGCGGGCTCAGGTCGAGGCGCTCGGCCAGCATGGCCAGGCTCAATTCCGGGTTAGCGTACAGGCCATCATCCTGCATTAGCGTGTTCAACCTGAGCTCGGTGGCAGCGCAATCCACCTGGCCGAGGGTGGAGACGGCGTAGGCGGCACGGGCTGCCTCGCCCACCTCGCTGGGCAGTTCCGGTCGCCGGCCGAGGGCGAGCTGGACGAGCAGGAAGGCGAGCCCGATGGCGCAGGCGTAAAGCGTGTAGAACAGCTTGCCCGGCAACTCCGCCTGCACCAGGCCGAGGCCGGCGACGCCGAGGGCGATGACGAAAATGCCGCCCAACAGTCCCATTTCCCGGTGAAACCCGGTGCGGCTGGCGCGCAGGCGGTAGAGGCTGTGCGCCAGCCAGACCAGATAGCCGGCACCCACGACGAACGCTGCGGGCAAGGCCGTACTGGCAGGTAGTGCGGGCGCTAACAGGATGGGCAACAGATGCAACAGCTGCCCGGGACGAAACCCCGAGGGCTGTTCGGGGTGCAGCAGGGGGCGGGCAAACAGGTAGAAGGCCGGGGCGACGACGAACAGCGTCATCCGGTAAGGCAGGCTGGCGGTCCAGGGCTGGTCGAGGTCGAGCCAGGCGAAGTGGGCCAACTGCAGTCCGGCCAGGGCCAGGAGCAGGAGGCGTCCCATGTGGCGTGCCGACGGGTGGTCGCCGTAGGCATCTTTCCGGAAGTGCGTGACGCTCAGCGTCAGGGCGCTGAACAGCGAATAGCCGGCAAGGAGGATGGCGATCTGGTGCAAAGTGAATTCTGGCGGGATGAGGGGACGGCAGCGATGGGCCAAGCCGTCGTCATGCGCCCGCTAAGATAGCACGCCGCCCGCTACGTCGGTTCAGGCGTCGGTGTCGCTTGGGGAAATGGGCCAGAAAGTCAGGGGGGCGGGGGAAACCAGGCACGCCCCGTCACACTTGCCATGTTTCCTGTGTTTCTTCTTGAGCTTCGGACAGCCCTTGCAGGGCGGCTCCGACTTGCAGCATTTCTTGCCCATCAGTGCGCTCTGGGGCGATTGCTGCGTGCAACCCAGTACGTGGCGCCAGCCGGCCCGTAGCGCTCGGCATGCGGCTCGTCGGCATCCAGCGAGAAGCGGTCGCCGGGCTGCAGGTGGCGAGTGTGCTCGCCAAGCTGCAGCCACATTTCGCCCAGCACCACCACGGCGCTGACCCCGAAGGGATGGGTGTGGGTTTCCAACACCGCGTCCGCCGGCCACTGGCGTTCGAGAACCTCGTCGAAGCCTTCGGCCAGCGCTTGCTGCCTGAATGCGTCAAAGTCGTGGGCGGGCATGGCGAATGTCTCAGAGTGCGGCCAGCGCGGCGGCGTAGTCCGGTTCGTTCTTGATCTCGGAGACCAGCTCGCTGTGCAGCACGCGGTTGTTTTCGTCGAGGACGACCACGGCACGGGCGCTGACGCCGGCCAGCGGGCCGTTGGCGATGGCGACACCGTAGGCTTCGAGGAAGTCACGGCCGCGCATGGTCGACAGGGTGATGACGTTGTCCAGGCCTTCGGCGCCGCAGAAACGGGCCTGGGCGAAGGGCAGGTCGGCCGAGATGCAGAGGATGACGGTGTTGGGCCTGTCGTTGGCCTTGGCGTTGAACTGGCGAACCGAGGTGGCGCAGGTCGGCGTATCGATGCTCGGGAAGATGTTGAGAATCTTGCGCTTGCCGGCCAGGCTGCCCAGGGTGACATCGGACAGATCCTTGGCGACGAGCGAGAAGGCCGGGGCGGTATCGCCTTTTTGCGGGAAGGTGCCGCTGACGACGATCGCGTTGCCGCCGAGGGTTACGGTTTGGGACATCGGATGCTCCACAGGGTTGAATGAGCAGGTTGGACGAAGCGTGCCGGGGTTGGTTCAATCGGGGCGGCGACCGCCGGGTCGTCGCCCCGATTCGTGGCGGATGCGTCAGGCGCCCAGTCCGAGCGCCTTGGCTACGCCGGCGCCGTAGGCCGGATCGGCCTGGGTGCAGTTGGCGATGTGGCGGCGCTTGATTTCCTCCGGCGCGTCGCCCATGGCGCGGGCGGTGTTCTCGAAGAGGCGCTGCTGCTCGTCGGCCTTCATCAGGCGGAAGAGGTTGCCGGCCTGCGAGAAGTAGTCGCCGTCCTCGCGGTGGTTCCAATGGTCGGCCATGCCTTCGATGGACAGCGGCGGCTCGCGGTAATCCGGCTGTTCATCCCACTGGCCGTAGCTGTTGGGCTGGTAGCCGAGGGTGGCGCCGTGGTTGCCGTCGATGCGCATGGCGCCGTCGCGGTGATAGCTGTGGAACGGGCACTTGGGCGCATTGACCGGAATCTGGTGGTGATTGACGCCGAGTCGGTAGCGCTGCGCGTCGCCGTAGGAGAACAGCCGGGCCTGCAGCATCTTGTCCGGCGAGAAAGAAATGCCGGGGACGACAGCGGCCGGGTTGAAGGCCGATTGCTCGACTTCGGCGAAGAAGTTCTCCGGGTTGCGGTTCAATTCCATGACGCCGACTTCGATCAACGGGTAATCCTTGTGCGGCCAGACCTTGGTCAGGTCGAAGGGGTTGTACGGCACCTGCGAGGCATCCTTCTCCGGCATGACCTGGATGTAGAGCGTCCATTTCGGATAGTCGCCGCGGTCGATGGCGTCGAGCAGGTCGCGCTGGTGCGATTCGCGGTCGCGGCCGATGATCTCCGTCGCTTCGGCATCGGTCAGGTTCTTGATGCCCTGCTGGGTGCGGAAGTGGAACTTGACCCAGTAACGCTCGTTGGCGGCGTTGATGAAGCTGAAGGTATGCGAACCGAAGCCGTGCATGTGGCGGTAGGTGGCCGGGATGCCGCGGTCGGACATGACGATGGTCACCTGATGCAAGGCTTCCGGCAGCGAGGTCCAGAAATCCCAGTTGTTGCGGGCCGAGCGCATGTTGGTGCGCGGGTCGCGCTTGACGGCGTGGTTGAGGTCCGGGAACTTGAGCGGATCGCGCAGGAAAAAGACCGGGGTGTTGTTGCCGACCAGATCCCAGTTGCCTTCCTCGGTGTAGAACTTGACGGCGAAGCCGCGGATGTCGCGTTCGGCATCGGCTGCGCCGCGCTCGCCGGCCACGGTGGTGAAGCGGGCGAAGAGCTCGGTCTTCTTGCCGATCTGGCTGAAGATCTTGGCGCGGGTGTATTGGGTAATGTCGTGGGTGACGGTGAAGGTGCCGTAGGCGCCGGAACCCTTGGCGTGCATGCGCCGCTCGGGAATGACTTCGCGGTCGAAGTGGGCGAGCTTTTCGAGCAGCCAGACATCCTGCAGCAAAACCGGGCCGCGCGGGCCGGCGGTCATCGTGTTCTGGTTGTCGACAACCGGCGCGCCGGCAGCAGTCGTGAGTTTCTTACCTTGCATGGTTCTCTCCTTGAGTGGCGGATGGGTCAGAAGTTGTCCGGCAGGGTGGCCAGCACATCGACGCAGATGTCCCAGCTGACGAAGGTATCGAACCAACGATCGATGTAACGGGAAATCATGTTGTCCTCCTGGGTTTAACAAGGTCGGTCTGACCTGATGGACTCAGTGTAGGGAGAGATGTTTCATTGAGCCAATTGATTGAGTGAATTTGGCTGATTGCTATTGCTAATTGAGTGGCGGGCGGGCCGCCATAAAGAAAATGGCGCATCGGATGGATGCGCCATGGCTTGTCGGGCGGGCCCCGCGAGGTGGCGGGGCGGGAGTCTGCTTACTCCGGGGTGTTCTGGCGGGCGCCGGGGCGGGCCTTCTCGGGCGACATCAGCATGACGTGCAGCAGGCGGTTGCAACGGTCCAGCGTCCAGGCGATGGCTTTGGCGCCGCTGGAGATGATCAGGTTGCGGGTGGCCTTGCGGAAGTGGAAGAGGGTCTGGACGAGAATCATCGTGACGACCATGCCGATGACCAAGTGGGTGACGTAGAGGTGGAGATCGCTGTTCATCGTGTGTTCCTTTTCTTGTTGGGGTGGGGCGGTCGCCACTGTAAGAAAGATGTTGCGCTGCAACAAACGATGATTTGTCAGTCGATGCATGAGAAAATCTCAGTCGTATGCCTTATCGACTTCCTCCCCTGAATTCCTTGCGTGCCTTCGAGGCCGCGGCCCGCCACCTCAGTTTCAAGCTGGCGGGAGAAGAACTGTCGGTCACGCCGACGGCGATCAGCCATCAGATACGCAGTCTGGAGGATGCGCTCGGTTTTCCCTTGTTCCATCGGCTGACGCGCGCCATCGAACTGACCGCCAAGGGACGCGCCATGCTGCCCAAGGTACGCGAGGGGCTGGACGCCTTTGCGGCCGCCATCGAGAGCACGCGCTGCGACGAACAGAGCGGGCGCCTGCACGTGTCGTCGCCGCCCACCTTCCTGTCGCGCTGGCTGATCCGGCACCTGCCCGGGTTTGCCGTCCGGCATCCGGAAATTCAACTGCACATGGCGGCATCGCTGGGCATGATCGACTTGCCGGACGGTTCGGCGGGAACGGTGCCGGAGGCGCTGCCCGAGCATCCCGGGCGCGAGGACGAGGCGGAAATCTCCATCCGCTTCGGCCGGGGAAGCTACCCCGGTTGCCAGGTCGAGCGGCTGTTTTCGCCGGTCTATGCGGCGGTGTGCAGCCCGCGCCTGCTGTTCGGTACGCAAGCCCTGAAGGTGCCGGGCGATCTGGCCCACCAGGTCTTGTTGCACGACGATACGATTCCCGAACTGATGGTCCGCCCGACCTGGGCCGAATGGTTGGCGCTGGCCGGGGTGAGCGGTGTCGACAGCGATGCCGGGATGCATTTCAGCGACTCGGGCCTGGTCCTGTCGGCGGCCATCGACGGCGTCGGTATCGCCCTCGCCTCGACGCCGCTGATCGAGGCCGAGGTGGCGGCCGGCCGCTTGGTGGTGTTGTTCGACATCGTGATCCGTCGGCCGCAGTCCTACTTTCTGGTCATTCCGGACGCGGTTGCCGGGCGCCCGGTGGTCCGGGCCTTTCGCGCATGGCTGCTGGAAGAGGCCGGACGGATGGCGGCGGCGCAGGCGGGCTGAACCGCCAGCCGGCCCTCAGTGTGAAGCGGTGTGCAGGCGCCGGTGCAGGCGGCGGATGCCCAGCCAGGTCGCGGCGGCGATCAGCGGCAGGAGCAGGCCGACGGCCTGGTCTACCGGAATCCCGATTCCCCAGCCCTTGAGCGCCTTCAAGGCATACGAGGCAAGACCGAGGCCGTAATACGAAATGGCCACCACCGACAGGCCTTCGACGGCCTGCTGCAATTGCACCTGCCGGTTGGCGCTGCGGCTCAGGCTGGCGAGAACGCTCTGGCTCTGCCGTTCCTGGGCCAGATTGACGCGGGTGCGCAGCATGTCGTTGGAGCGCCCGATCTTGCCGGCCAGCGCTTCCTGGCGGGCTGCCACCGACAGGCAGGTATCCATGGCCGGGGCCAGCCGCCGCTCCATGAATTCGCCGATGGTCGGCACGCCTTCGATGCGGTGCTCGCGCAGTTCGCCGATGCGGGTGCCGACGATGCGGTAATAGGCTTGCGCCGCGCTGAAGCGATAGCCCGTGCGGAAGGATTGGGCGCGGACACGGGTATCGAGACGGGAGAGGTCGCGGAGCAGCCCCTCGGCATCGCCGTCGATGTCGAGGCTGCTCATCCGGCTGCCCAGTTCGGTCAGATCTTCCTCGATATCGCCAAGCAGGGTCGCGCCCTCGCGGGCCAGCGGCAGGGCGAGCAGGGCCATCATCAGGTAGGTCTCGATTTCGCCGAGGCGCTGAACCAGCCGGCCCATCTGCGATTCGCGCAAGTCGATGTCGCGGATCAGGAATTTGGAGAAACCATCCGGCCCGACCTGAAAGTCGGTCCATATTTCGCCACCCGACAAGACCTGGCTGCCGACCAGGGGCGGTACCGGGAACAACTGCTTCAGGCGGCGGTCGGCGATGCCCAGCGGGCTGCCGCGTTCGGCGATCAGGTGCGAGGCGACGATCACCGAACCCTGCAGCGTCGCCAGCCAGTCGGCCGGCACGTGGCGCAGGGCGGTGAGCTGGAAATCGCCGCCATCCTCGCCGGCCTCGACGAAACTGAAGGTCGAGAACTCGCTATGTCTCTCCCACTTCAGCCGGAAATGGCCGAAGTCGTGAAAGAAATGCTGCGCGCCGGCGGCCGGCGCCGCCACGCCGAAGCGTGCGCACAACGTGGCGAGCCGGCTGTCGTGCATGGCCGGGTCGTCGTCGGTGTGAATGGCCAGGTGCGAAATGCGGGCCGGCGCCTCGAGCACCATGAAGGGCCGGGCGTGGATTTCGCCGGCCAGGCGCAGGCGCAGCGGGTGGTTGAGGTGGCCGGCAAGGCACAGCATGGCGCGGCGCTCTCAGTTGTAGCCGAGGATGGCGTCCGGACTGTCGTCGGTCTGGGCGGGATTGGGGGCGCCGATCGCCGGCACGCCTGCTGCGTCGTCGCACCCCTCCTGGATGGGCAATTGCTCGGACGGCACGGCGGGCTGGCGAGGTGTCACGGGGGTGGCTGGGTTCATGGCTTGTCTCCGGTTGTGGTGATGGATCGTTTGTGGCGCCAGGCCAGGTAATAACGGCAGAGCAGCGGGGCGCAGGCGGTGAGCAGCACGACGCGCAGCACGTGGGTGGCAGTGACCAGCGGTACGCTGAGGTGCATTTCGCGGGCCGTGATGCTCATCTCGGCCATGCCGCCCGGCGATGCGGCGAGCAGCAGCGAAGCGAAGGGAATGGGAATCAGCCAGCCGATGGTGCCGACGAAGAGGGCGCAGAGCACCAGCGTCAGTGCCGTGGCGCCGGCGCTGACGCTGAGGAAGCGGGGCGCGGCGCGGAAGAAGCTGGGCGAGAAGCGGGTGCCGAGCGCCGTGCCAAGCAGCAGTTGACCGCCATTGACCAGCCAGCCGGGCAGGCTGGTCAATGGCAGGTTGGCGGCGGTCAGCACGCCGATGCAGAGCAGCGGGCCAAGCACCCAGGCGTTGGCGATGCGCAGTTTGGCGAACAGGACGACGCCGGTCAGCGAGGCGGCGAGCAGCAACGGAAAGCGCATCCAGTCGACGGTGCCGGCCAGGGCACGGAAGGTTTCGTGGCCTTCGCGGGCGCCGTGGTGCAGCGCGAAGGGAATGATGCTGACGACGAGCATGACGCGCAGGGCATGGGCGGCGGCGATGCGGTCGATCTGCCCGCCGTGGCGCTCGGCCAGCACGACCATTTCCGAGGCGCCGCCGGGCAGTCCGGCGAAAAAGGCGGTGGCCGGGGTGACCTGTCCCCAGCGTTCGAGCAGGCGGGCGGCGGCAAGCCCGAAGATGACGGCGCTGCCGGCCATGAGCAGGATGGCCGGCATGTGGCGGCCGAGTTCGCCGAGCACGGCGGGGGTGAAATAGAGGCCGAGGGCGGTGCCGATGGCCCATTGCCCGGCCTGGCGGCCGCCGGGCAGCGCCAGCAGGGGCAGCCCGGCGACGCGCAGGATGGCGATGGAGAACAGCGGGCCGAGCATCCAGGGCAGCGGCAGGTGGGCGGCAGCGGCGGCCCAGCCGGCAACGGCGGCAATGACGAGGGCGGCGGCAGTCCAGACGGTTTGTCGGGTGCGGGAGGTGGGCATGGTGGCTCTCAGCCGGGCAGGTGAGGCGACAGGAAAAAAAGGCGCCCCGCCGAGAGGGAAAGGCGGGGCGCAAAGTGCAGCGACATTGCGTTACTGCAGGGAGAGAGTCAGAAAATCCATACCGCGTCGCCGGGCAACTCCAGCCAGCGCTTGCCCGGTGCTTCGTGGCGCTTGCCCCAGGCGCGCAGCAGATCGTTGCCGGCGTGGAAGACGTATTCGTAGCGGTCGCCGAGGAACATCGAGGTGACCAGGTCGACTTCCGCCCGGTTGTGGCCGCTGGCGTCCGCCAGGTGAGCCTGTTCGACGCGGACCACCGCCTTCGCCTCGTGGCCGATGGCGGCGTTGGTGCGACGCAGGCCCCACACCGACACGCCGTTGTCCAGATCGATGCGCGCCTCGCCGCCTTTGATGTCGCCGATACGCCCGGTCATGATGTTGTTGCTGCCCATGAAGTCGGCGACGAAGAAGGTCTGCGGCTGGCCGTACATCTCGGTCGGCGTGCCCTGCTGCTCGATGACGCCGCCGTTGAGCAGCAGGATGCGGTCGGACATGGCCATCGCTTCCGACTGGTCATGGGTGACGACCAGTGCCGAGAGCTGCAGCTCGACGATCAGGTTGCGCAGCCAGGCGCGGGCCTCTTCGCGCATCTTGGCGTCGAGGTTGGAAAGCGGCTCGTCGAGCAGGATGACCGGCGGGTTGTAGACCAGCGCCCGGGCGATCGACACGCGCTGTTGCTGGCCGCCCGAGAGCTGGTGCGGATAGCGTTCGGCGAGGTGGTCGAGGCCGAGGTTCTTGAGCGCCGCATGCACGCGCTGGACGATCTCGTTCCGTGCCACCTTGCGGAGGACCAGCGGGTAGGCGACGTTGTCGAACACCGTCTTGTGCGGCCACAGCGCGTAGGACTGGAAGACCAGGCCGAGATCGCGCTTTTCGGCCGGGATGTCGATGCCGGCGGCGGCATCGTAGATCGTCCGGCCGGCGATGGTGACGCTGCCCTGGTGCGGTTGCTCGAGGCCGGCGACGGCGCGCAGCAGGGTGGTCTTGCCGGAACCCGACGGGCCGAGCAGCGAGACGACTTCGCCGCGGCGCAATTCCATCGAGACGCCCTTGAGGATGGGGTTGCTGCCGTAGGACAGGGCGAGGTTGTCGACGGTGAGGATGGTCTTGTCAGTCATGAAGTTTTACTCCGAAGCGCAGCGCGACAGCCAGGCCGATGCCGACCAGCGCCATGTTGATCAGGGAAAGGGCGGCGACCACATCGACGGCGCCGGAAGCCCACAGGGAGACGATTTGCGCACCGATCACCTCGGTGCCGGGGGAGAGCAGATAGACGCCGGTCGAGTACTCGCGCTCGAAGATCATGAAGACGAGCAGCCAGGCACCGAGCAGACCGTTGCGGATGAGCGGCACGGTGATGTCGCGCGAGACGCGGGCGCGGGAGGCGCCGACCAGGCGGCCGGCTTCTTCCAGCTCAGGGCCGACCTGCATCAAGGCGCTCTGGATCAGGCGCATGCCGTAGGCCAGCCAGACCACGGCGTAGGCGAACCACACCGAGAACAGGGTCGAGCGGGCCGGGGACAGGAAGGGTACGAACAGGAAGACCCAGAACACGGCCAGACCGGCCATCAGGCCCGGCACGGCGCGCGGCGTCAGGACGATGTAGTCGACGAAGCGGGAGATAGCGTCGTTCTGGCGGTGCGTGGCCAGGCCGACGGCCAGGTAGCAGCCGACCGCCAGTGCGCCGCCCAGGGTGCCGATGAGGATGGAGTTGATGATCGAACGGATCATCGTCTGCTCCTCGAACACGGCGTGGAAGTGGTCGAGGGTCAGCACGTCGAGCAGATTGACGCCCTGGCCCCAGCTGCTGACCACCGAGCGCAGTGCGATGCCGGCCACCGGGACGACGACGGTGACGAACAGCCAGACGAGGATGAGCGCCAGTGCCAGCCATTTCCACGGGCCGAGGGAGAGCGGACGCTGGCGGGCCGACTTGCCCTTCATCGCCACGAAGCGCTGCGCCGACTTGAGCAGGAAGCGCTGCAGCAGCACCAGCGGGAAGGTGACGGCGATGATGCAGGTCGCCACCGCCGCCATCAGGTGATAGGACGGGGTGCCGAGCTTGTTGGTCAGCTTGTACAGGTAGGTGGTGAGTACCAGGTGGCCTTCCGGATCGCCGAGGATCAGCGGCAGGCCGAAAATCTCGAAGCCGAGGAAGAAGACCAGCACGCCGACGTAGAGCAGGGCCGGCGACACCATCGGGATGGACACATCGCGGGCGACGCGGAAGGGGCTGGCGCCGGACAGGCGGGCCGCCTCCTCGACGTCGGAACCGAGATTGCGCAGGGCCGACGACGAGTACAGATAAACGTGCGGTACGTGGGTCAGGCCGGCGATGACGATGATCGACGCCAGCGAATAGATGTTCCATGGCACGCTGCCGAAGAACTTGGCGAACCACACCGAGAAGAAGCCGACCGGGCCGAGCGACACGACGTAGCCGAAACCGAGGACGACCGGCGAGACGAAAATCGGGATCATGATCGGCGTTTCCAGCCACTTGCGGCCGGGCAGGTCGGTGCGGACCATGATGAAGGCGAGGATGGCGCCGAGCGGAATCGCGATGGCGCCCATGCCGAAGGCGACGGCCATGGTGTTCTTGGCGGCTTGCCAGAAGTCCGGGTCGTCGAAGATGAAGGCGTAGGACTCCAGGCTCGGCATGGCGGCCGGCATGAAGAAGGGGCCGGACAGGACGCTCTGGTAGATCACCAGGCCGATGGGGAAGAAGACGGAGAGGGCGAGCAACGCCACCACTACCCGTCGGGGCAATGTTTGCAACATGGGAGTACCTCGGAAGAAAGGGGGAGGCGGTTGGTCGCAAGGTCCCCGTCACTCCCGGCTGAGCGGGAATCCAGGCGGGGGGTCCTGGGCGCCCGCGGGGGCGGGAGCGACGGGGGCTTGCCGGTCGGCCGGGGCTTACTTGCCCTTGACCGTGCTATTCCACTGCTTGAGGAATTCGAGACGCTTGGCCTGGTCGAGATAGGTGAGCAGGCCGGTATTGATGGCCACCGGGCGCAGTGCGTCGCCGAGCTGCTTCTTCAGGCCGCTGGCCGTGGTGTCGCCTTCGACATCGGGGCGAATGGCGTAGAGATCGGCCTTGCTGGCGATGATCTCCTGGCCTTTCTTGGACAGCACGAAATCGAGCCACAGCTTGGCGGCATTCGGGTTCTTCGCCTTCTTGGCGATGAACATCACGCGGCTGATGACCAGCGTGTAGTCCTTGGGCAGCACGATGCCGATCGACGGGTCCTTCTGGGCGCGGGTCAGCGCGTAGGCGGCATTGAGGTTGTAGCCGATCAGATTCTCGCCGGAGGCGATGCGCTCCATCATCGTGCCGGTCGACGCCTGCACCTTGGCCTGTACCGCACCGAGCGCCTTCTGCAGCTCGGCGAAGCCGGCGGCGTTGACCTGCTTGTCCTGGGTGACCAGCATGAAGCCGACGCCGGACTTTTCCGGATCGTAGGTGTTGACCTTGCCCTTGAACTTCTCGGTCTGCGTGTTGAGCAGCTTGATGAAGTCGGCGTGGGTCTGCGGCACGTCGGCGGCCGGGATCAGGCGCTTGTTGTAGACGAAACCGATCGGCTCGTAGGTGGTGCCGAAGGCCTCGTTCTTCCAGTTCGCCCAGTCGGGCAGCTTGGCCGTCTCGGGTGACTTGTGCGGCTGGGCGTAGCCGTCGTTGACCAGCTTGATCTGCAGGTCCATCGACGACGACCAGGTGACGTCGGCCGAGCTGCCGGCGGCGGTTTCGGAGATGAAGCGGTTGTACAGCTCGGTGGTGCTCATGTTGCTGTATTCGACGTTGACCGCCGGGTACATGGCACGAAATTCGCGGATCAGGTGGTTGGCCTGTTCGTTGTCGGTCACGCCGTAGATGACCAGCTTGCCTTCCTTTTGTGCGGCAGCGGCGAGTTCGGCCGTGGATTGGGCCAGGGATGGGGCAATGCCGAAGGCGGCATTGAGGGCGGCCATGGTCAGGCCGGCGAGCAGGCCGCGCTGGAAGCGGCGACGGGTTGTATTCATGTTTGTCTCCTCAGTTCGATTCTGGCATCCGGTCCGGGCTTTGTCAGGCGCCGGCCGGATCGCTCAGTGTCCAATTTACGTATTGCAGCTTTCGATTCGCTTTCGCTGGAGCGGGGAAAACGATTTATTTTTACGGCTTCCGTTTTCCCCGTGCCCGCCGCTTAGAAGCGGTAGCGGGCGCCCATCATCAGCGACGACGGCGAGAAGTTCGGCGGCAGGCCGGAATCCTTGTCGTAGCCTTGGCAGGTGCCGCCGGCGCACAGCGAGTTCTGGCCGCCGTTCTTGTTGGTGACCTTGGCGTAGTAGGTGTAGAGGTCGGTCTGCTTGTCGAGCGCGAACTCGTAGCCGACGCCGTAGTGATCGGAGTCGCGGTCGGTGCTCAGGCGGTCGTCGAGGTGAGCATAGACGGCACGCACGGTATGGCGCTCCATGAAGGGCACGGCGGCGCCCAGCCACCAGACGTTGCGATCCAGACTCTTGTTGGTGACGGCACCGGACTGGGTGTCTTCGCCGTGCAGGAACTGGGCGTACAGCTTGGCAAACTTCAGGTCGTAGGTGGCGGCCAGGTTCCACGACTTGCGGTGGGCGTTCTCGGTGGCCGGGGCGGTGACGGTGCCCATCTTGGCGTAATCGAGGTAGCCGGCGCCGACGAAGAGCGGACCGTTGCTGTAGGTCAGGCTGGCGCTGACCCCCTTGCCTTCGCCCTCGGGGCCGGTGCTGCTGTTGCCGGGGGTGCCGCCGGTGACGCCGACATCGGCCTTGTTGTTGTTCTCCATGCCGGCCGAGTAGGCAATCTTGCCCTGGAAGCCGGCCAGCTTCGGGGTGGCGTAGAACACGGCGTTGTCAAAACGGCTGGCCGCCGCCGAGGACCACAGGCGGAAGGCGGTGGCGCCGCCGATGGTGAACGGATCGGACGCGCTGGTGATCGAGTAGATCGGTGCGTAATCGCGACCGAAGCGGATGTCGCCGAAGGTCTTGCTGTTCAGGCCGAGGAAGGTGTTGCGCGAGAAAATGGCGACGCCGGTGCTGTTGACCGAGGCCGACGAGGCGCTCCCCTGGCCGGGGTTGCTGACGTTGGACGAGTGGCCGGTGTTCTGCCCGTTGTCGATGGAAACGCCGGCTTCGAGCTGGAAGTAGGCGGAGAGGTCGTTGCCGAAATCGCGTTCGCCCTTGAAGCCGAGGCGGCTGGCCGAGCCGAGGCCGCTCTGGATGCGTGCCCGGGAGCCCTGGCCGTAGTTGCCGTATTCGACGCCGGCGTCGATGATGCCGTAGATGGTCAGGCCGGCCGGCATGGACAGGCCCTTGCTCTTGGCCGGCGCACTGGCGGCCTGGGCGGCGCTCTGGGCCGACTTGCTCGCCTCGTCGGCCTTCTTGGTCGCTTCTTCGGCTTTCCGGGTGGCGGCGCTGGTGGTGGCCGCGGTGGCTTGCAGCATTTCCTCCAGCTTTTCCAGGCGGGCTTTCTGGGCGGCGATTTCGGCGCGCAGATCGTCGAGCGGGGCGGCGTGGACGGTGCCGGCGATGGCCAGCGGTGCAAAGCAGGCCAGGACGGCCCGGTACAGGGATTGTTGACGCATTGTCTCCTCCTGGAGGTTGTTGTGGATGTGCAATTGAGCCGACGGGTGCCGGCTGGGAATGCATTAAAGGGGGGGAAGCTTTCGATTTGCTTTCGGTCGGCCGGCGCGGAACAATGCCGTCAAAGAGCCTGCCTTGAGCGGGCCAAAAGACAAGAATCGGAGACAAACATGAAGATCCTGCTGGTCGAAGACCATCCGGAATTGTGCGAGTGGGTGGCCAAATCCCTTCGTCAGTCCGGCTATGCGGTGGATATCGCCGACTGCGGCGAACACGCCGAACACTACCTGCTGACCGGGGAGTACGACGGCGTGCTGCTCGACCTGTCGCTGCCCGGCAAGGATGGCCTGGACGTGCTGAGAAGCCTGCGTGCCCGCGGCTCGCAGGTGCCGGTATTGATCTTCACGGCGCGCGGTTCGGTCGACGACCGCATCCGCGGTCTCAACCTCGGCGCCGACGACTACCTGCCCAAGCCCTTCGAGCTCGGCGAACTGGAAGCCCGCCTGAAAGCCCTGCTGCGTCGTTCCTCCGGGCAGACGCCGGTGGTGCGCCTGGGGGCGCTGGCCTTCGATACGGTGAGCCGTCTGCCGACGGTCAATGGCGTACTCCTATCACTTACGCCGCGCGAACTGGCGGTGCTGGAGGCGCTGCTCGGCCGCATCGGCCGTCCGGTGGCGCGCGACGCGCTGTTCGAAAAGCTGTTCAGCATGGAGCAGGATGCCCGTCCCGAAGCCATCGAAATCTACGTGTCCCGCTTGCGCAAGAAGCTGGAAGGGAGCGGCGTGGCGGTGACGACGGTACGCGGCCTCGGCTACCTGATCGCGACAACCGGCGAGGGGGCGGCTTGATTTCCCGCGTGCGCAGCCGCCTGCCGGCCAAGAGCCTCAAGCGCGGCCTGGCGGTCTGGCTGGTCGGCGTCCTGTCGGCCTTGTTGCTGATCGATGCCTGGTTCAGCTATCGCGATGCGCTGGCCGCCGCCAACCAGGCCTATGACCGTTCGCTGTCGGCTTCGCTGAAAGGCATCGCCGAACGCATCTACGCCACCGACAGCGAGGTGGTGGTCGACATTCCCTATTCGGCGCTCGAGCTGTTCGAGGCCGGGAGCTCGGATCGCGTGTTCTACAGCGTCGGGCATCCCGGTGACGAAGCGATTACCGGCTACGAGGGGCTGCCGGCGCCCAAGGTGCTGACCCCCAATGTCGCGGTGTTTTACGACGGCGTCTACAAAGGCCATACCCTGCGCCTGGGGGCGATGCTGAAACCCTTGTATCGCACCGAGTTTCCCCGGCCGGTGCTGGTCATCCTGGGCGAGACGACCAACTCCCGGCAGGAGGTGGTGCAGAGTCTGTTCTTCGGTGAAGTCGGCCGCAAGACGCTGCTCGTGGTCGTTGCCCTGGTCGTCGCGCTGGTCGCTACCCGGCAGGCGGTCAAGCCGGTGGAGCGGCTGGGCCAGGCTATCCGCAACCGCCCGGACGACGATCTGACGCCGATCCAGGCCACCGAACTGCCGCGCGAAGTGGTGCCGCTGGTCGATGCCATCAACCTGCACATGGATCGCATCGAACGCATGGTCGAGGCGCGCCGCCGCTTCATCGCCGATGCCGCCCACCAGCTGCGCACGCCGCTCGCGGTCCTCAATACGCAGGCCGAATACGCCTTGCGGCAAAGCGAGGTCGGCGAAATGCGACCGGCTGTCGAGGCTTTCCACAACAGCCTGGGCAGCGCCATCCGCCTGACCAACCAGTTGCTGGCGCTGTCGCGGGCGGAACCGGTCAACGGTCTGGTGGCGCCGCCGCAAAGGGTCGATCTGGCGGTCGTGGCACGCGATACGGTGGTCGAGTTGCTGCCCCTGGCCGTACGCAAGCAGATCGACCTCGGTTACGAAAGGGAGGACGACCTCCCGGCCATGGTCAGCGGGCAAACGGTCCTGCTGCGCGAGATGATCGCCAACCTGATCGACAACGCCCTGCGCTATACGCCGGAGGGCGGCTTGGTCACGGTCACGGTGGCGCACCGAGAGGATGGCGTCTACGTCATGGTGCGCGACAACGGGCCGGGCATCCCCGAGGCCCAACGGCAGAACGTGTTCTTGCGCTTCTTCCGCCTGGAGACCACCGACACGCTGGGGAGCGGGCTGGGCTTGTCCATCGTCCGCGAGATCGTGCTCGCCCATGATGGCGAGATCGAGCTCGCCGATGCGCCGGGAGGCGGTCTGCTGGTGAGCGTGCGCCTGCCGGCTGCCTGATCGCCGTCGGCCAACGGCTCCCGGGAGGGCTGGCCGGGCGCGCGGTGCCGGGGACAATGAGCAGGACCGGGCACGCGCTCCGCAGGGATGGCCGGCGTATGGCTATCCGGCGTGTTCCGCGTGGGACAGGCGAAACGCATGGCTGGCCTGGCGCAGGCGATCGGCCAGCTCGCTCAGGTCGTCGGCGGCGAGCGAGGTATCGTCGACCGCCCCGAGGCATAGTGCGCTGCGTTCGCCGATGCTGCCGGCGGCATCGGCGATGCGGGCGGCAGCCTGGTGTTGCGCGAGCAGGCCGCCGGCAATCTCGGCAATGAGGGCGTGCATGGTGTCGGCATCGCGGCGGATGGCGTTCATCGTCTGGTGCGCCGACTTCACTTCGCCGACCCCGCCTTCGACTTCCTGCTGCCCGAGGGCGATATCCTCCATCGCCGACGTGATGTTTTTCTGGATGTCGGCGATGATCTCGGCGATATAGGTGGTGGCGCTCGTTGTCCGGTCCGCCAGCTTGCGAACCTCGTCGGCAACGACCGCAAACCCTCTTCCCTGCTCTCCGGCGCGTGCCGCCTCGATCGCCGCATTGAGCGCCAGCAGGTTGGTCTGCTCGGCAATCTCCCGAACGGTGGTGACCATTTGCGAAATGTCGAGCGATCGCTGCCGGAGTTCGTTCATCGTCGCTGCCGCGTCGCCCACGCGGCGGGCGCTGTTCTGTATGCTGTCCAGGGCGCTGTCGATCACTCGCTCCCCATCCATCGCGCCGGCCTTGGCCTGGTCCACCGATTGCTGGGTCTGGCCTGCCTTGTCGGCAAGCTGCCCGGCGTTTCCGATCAGTTCGGCGACGCAGGCGGATATCGCGCTGGCGGCATCGCTCTGGGCGGCGACCTGGTCGTTCAGTCGCCTTGCCGACTGCCCGATGGCCCCGGCGGCAGCGCATGTCCTGTCACCATGGTCGCGCATGCCCCGAATCAGTTCCGACAGGCCTTGCTGCATGCGACCCAGTTCGCCGATCAGGCTGTTGCGGTGGCCCGCTGCATGGCTGATTTCCTGGCCCAGGTCGCCAGCGGCGATGGTCTGGACGATGCGCTGGGCCTGCTGCGGTTCTCCGCCCAGCGTCCGGATGATCGAGCGCGGAATGTGGGTGGCGAGAAGCAGGCCGGCGAGGAGGGCGACCAGGCCGCAGGCCATCAGCAGGGTGGTGCGCTGGCTCGACTCGTCGGCCGCCGCCCGGGCTTCTTCGGACATCGCCCTTTCCTGAAGGCGGATCAGCCTGTCGATGGTCTCCAGATAGGCAGCCTGCGCCTTCTTCAGTTCATTGGCGAGAATTTCCTGTGCGCTGTCCTTCCAGTTCTTCGCCATGAAATCGAGGAAACGCTTTTCCGGGTCGCCATAGGCTTGCTCCGAAGAGCGCATGCTGTGCAGCAGTCCCCGCTCCTCGTCGTTGAGCGGGAAGGCGGCGAGCTGGCCCTGCAGTTCCTGGCGGGTGCCGGTTGCCGCCTGAATGTCCTCCATGAGCCGGCGGGCGGCGGCCGTATCCTCCTCGCTGAGCAGGGTATGGGTCAGGAAACGGGTTTCGTGCAGGCTGTTGATGAGTTTCTGGGCGATGGCCGTTTTTGGAGCCCGCTCGCGGGCAACGCTATCGACCATGTCGCGGATGCTGAACAGGCTGGAGACGGCCAGGCTCAGGGTGAGGGCCAGGAGGAGCAACATGCCGGCGAAGCCGCCGGCAATCAGGTAAGTCAGTCGGATTCTGGGCATCGGAGTCGGTCTTTTCGAAGAAATGGCGGGGCCGCCCCGGGTGGGGACGGTACGACGAAAAAGGTGACGATGCCTAGCGCGCGCCAGCCGGCAGGCGGGCACGATGGCTGGATGCAGGGTGCGGCGACGCGTTGCGTGCGGGGGCTGGGAGGGGGATTGCGGGCGGACGGCAGGCGATCATTTTTGGCTCCATGTTCGACCGCCTGCGGGGCGGTCGTTTTTTATCGTGGAGTCATTTAAGGCCGCCCGGCTTTCGATTCGCTTTCAGGGCGCGGCGGGCTTGGCCCGCATGCGGCAGGCGCTTACTTCTTCTTGCTGCCGATTTTCGATTCCTGGCCGGCCATCAGGCGCTGGATGTTCTGCCAGTGCTTGCCGATCAAGGCCATGCCGAGGATGCCGACGACGACCGTCTGGTTGGTGGCGCCATGCATCAGCACGGCGATGACCGGCGCGGCGGCAGCGGCGATCAGCGCGGCGAGCGACGAGTAGCGCGACACGTAGGCGACGAACAGCCAGGTGCCGGCGACGGCCAGGCCGAGAATCGGGTCGAGGGCGAGCAACACGCCGGCGGCCGTCGCGACGCCCTTGCCGCCCTTGAATTTGAGGAAGATCGGGTAGAGATGGCCGATGAAGACGGCCAGTGCCACCAGGGCAATCACCGTATCGCTGAAGCCTGCCTGCCGGGCGGCGATGACGGCGACGGCACCCTTCAGCGCATCGCCGATCAAGGTCATCAGCGCGGCCTTCTTGTTGCCGCTGCGCAGCACGTTGGTGGCGCCGGGATTGCCCGAACCGTAGGTGCGCGGATCGGCCAGTCCGAAGATCCTGGACGAGATCATCGCGAAGGGAACGGAACCGAGAAGGTAGGCGGCAAGGATGGCGAGGGCGGTTTGCATGGGTGAAATGTGTCGCAAGGGGTACAATCGCGGCGAATTTTACACCTCAGCAGCGGTCGACCGCCCCATGGACATCATTTTCATCGAAGAATTGCGCGCCGAAACGTGGATAGGCATCTATCCGCGCGAAAAGGCCATGGCCCAGACCGTCGAGATTTCGCTACAGATCGGCGTGTCGACGGCATCGGCCGGGGCCAGCGACGATATTCGCGATACGGTCGATTACGCCGTCGTTGTCGAGCGCCTGCGCAACGACCTGGCCGGCAGCCACTTCAACCTGCTGGAAAAGCTGACCGAGCACATCGCCACCTACCTGCTGGAAAATTTCGCCGCCCAGTGGGTACGCGTCTCCGTCGCCAAGCTGGGCATGATGCCGGGCGTCAAGCGCGTCGGCGTGATCATCGAGCGCTCGGTCTGAGCCGGCCGGAAGCCGCGCGGCTTCCGGTCGTACCGATTGCGGCTCAGAGGATTTCGGTCAGCACCTCGCGCTGTCCCAGTTCCTTGAAAAAATGGAAGGCTTCCAGCCCGAGTGCGTCGCGGGCCGACAAGACGCCGATCGGGCGGCCATCGGACAACACCACCGGCAGATGACGGAAACCGCCTTCGTGCATGAGATGCAGGGCATGGCCGAAGGGCTTTTCGGGGCCGACCGTTTGCGGATTGGCCGTCATGATCGAACGCACGGGCGTGGTATTGGCGTCGAGTCCCGCCGCCAGCGCCTTGAAGGCCAGGTCGCGCTCGGTGCAGATGCCGAGCAGATGGCCATCGTCGGGGGCGACGACGAGCACCGCGCCCTCGCGGTTGTCGCGCATGTGGGCGGCCACCGCGCGGATGCTCTTTTCCGGCGTGGTGGTCAGGAAGTGGCGATTCTGGATGATCTTGATTGCGGGTCTGTTCGGCATGCCATGTCTCCTCTGTCGGGTTGGGGTCCAATCAGGAGACAAACGCTGTTTGAAAAAAATTCGCGGCGATAAATATTCGTTCTGCCGGCATTAATAAACACTGGCCAAGGCCGTCATCACGGCAAAACCGGCGACGAGTCCGGCTGTCCCGGCGCCAATGCGCCCGGGGCGGTGCGAGGCCGGGATCATCTCGTGGCTGACTACCCAGAGCATGGCGCCGGCCGCGACGGAGAGGGCGAGCGGCAGGGCCGCCCCGGCCACGCTGCTGGCGACGACGCCGAACAGGCCGCCGAGCGGCTCGACCAGACCGGTGGCGAGCGCGATCAAGGCTGCCCGCACGGGTGCCGCACCGAGCGTGATCATGGCGCTGGCCACGATCCAGCCTTCCGGAATGTTCTGCAGGGCGATGCCGAGGCTCATGCCATGGTCGGCACCGGCGGCTGCCGCGACACCGACGGCGAGGCCCTCGGGGATGTTGTGAATCGAAATGGCGGCAACGACGAGCGATACGTTGGGCAACACGGCGTTCGTGTCGACATTCTCGACGTGTGCGTGCGGCAGGCGGCGGTCGAGGGTCTGCATGGCGCCGGCACCGGCCAGCAAGGCGACGGCGGTGGCCACGCCGAGCGTCCACGGTGCCGGACTGGCGACAACCATCTGGACGGCCGGGGCGAGCAGCGAAAAGAGGCTGGCGGCGAGCATCATGCCGCCGGCGAGCCCGAGCATCGGGGCCATCAGGCGTTCGGAGGGACGGCGCAGCATGAGTACCGGAATGGCGCCGAGTCCGGTGGCAGCACCGGCCAACAGGCTGGCTTCCAGCCCGTGGGCCGCCATCGGGTGGGCGGCCAGCCACTGCATTGCCTGTTCGATGCCGAAAACGGCGCCGACCACGGCCATGAGCAGGCCGACCCAAAGGTGGCGGCGGGCGGCCGGTTTTTCGTAATGCTGCAGAACGATTTGGGTCATGGTGGCACTCCGGTTGAATACGTTTATGCCACTGTATGCCGTTGCTTGTTATAGCTCCAATCGATTGATTTAATCGTCGCGATTTGTTTGTTTAATTTTCAGGCCAAGGCGACTTCAACCACCTTGGGGGCCAGTGCGCGCAGGATGTCGTGCGGGTGAATGCCGACCAGGAAGCCGCGTCGGCCGCCGTTGATGTAGATCAGCGGCAGGGCGAGGATGGTCTTTTCGATATGTACCGGCATTGGTTTCTTGGTGCCGAAAGGGCTGGTGCCGCCGACCAGGAAACCGGTGTGGCGGTTGGCGACCTCCGGCTTGCACGGCTCGACCTTCTTGCATGGAATCTGGCGCGCCAGTTCCTTGGTCGATACCTTGCGGTCGCCGTGCATCAGCACGATCAGCGGCTTGGCGTTCTCGTCTTCGAAGACCAGCGTCTTGACTACGGCGTGTTCATCCACATTCAGCTCTCGGGCCGACACCTTGGTGCCGCCGTGTTCCTCGTAGGCGTAAAGGTGCGTGGAAAAGGGAATCTTGTGGGTCTTGAGGAACTTGGTGGCCTGGGTTTCGGGGGCGTGTTCGGTTTTGCTCATGGGGTGTCGGTAACGGGGGTGAGCCACTTGAGTAGCGTGGCGTAGAAATGTCCTGGCTCGAAAGGCTTGCTCATGAAGTCGTTCATGCCAGCTTCGAGGCAGCGTTGGCGATCTTCGGCGAAGGCGTTGGCCGTCATGGCGACGATGGGGACGCTGGCGCCGTTGGGCAGTTGCCGGATGCGGCGCGTCGCTTCCAGGCCATCCATTTTCGGCATCTGCATATCCATCAGGATCAGGTCATATTTCCTGGCTGCGGCAAAATCCAGGGCCTCGGCGCCATTTTCCGCCAACTCGACCACCAGGCCGACATCCTGCAACAGCAATCCGGCGATTTCCCGATTGATCGATTCGTCTTCGACCAGAAGGATGCACGCTCCGGAAAACGCCTGCCGCAGGCGGACCTCCGGGGATTCATCCGGGGGGGCGGGTAGGGGTTCGTCGGCATCGTCCTTGGCGAGCCTGGCAGTGAACCAGAAAGTGCTGCCAACGCCAGGTGTGCTCACGACGCCGACGGTACCGCCCATCAGTTCGGCCAGCTTGTGGTTGATGGAGAGGCCGAGACCCGTGCCGCCATACTTGCGGGTCGTGCTGCTGTCGGCTTGTTCAAAGGCGAGGAACAGCTTGCTTTGAATTTCGGCGGGAATGCCGATGCCGGTGTCGTGGACTTCCAGGCGCAGCAGTACGGCATCGCCAAAATCCTGCGCGATGCTCGCCCGCAAGGTGACGCTGCCGCGCTCGGTAAATTTGATGGCATTGGTGGCGTAGTTGAGCAGCGTCTGCTGCAGGCGGGTCGGGTCGCCACGCAGGCGCCTTGGCAATTCCTCGTGGTTGATCCGGAGTTGCAGATTCTTGGCGGCCGCCCGGTCATGGAGCATGGCTGCCACGTTGTCGAGCAGGGTTGCGATGCAGACGGGGGCTTCCTCCAGGGTCAGGCGGCCCGCATCGATCTTGGACAGGTCGAGGATGGCATTGATCACTTCGAGCAGGTGATAGCCGGCGGCCTCCAGCTTGTCGAGCTGCTCGTGCTGGGCCGGAGAGAGTTCGCCACGGCGGATCAGGTGGGCCAGACCGGTGATTGCGGTCAGCGGGGTACGAATCTCGTGACTCATGTTGGCCAGAAAGGCGCCTTTGGCCAGGTTGGCGCTTTCGGCGGCGGCCTTGGTTCGTACCAGGTCGGCCGTGCGTTCGGCGACAAGATCTTCCAGATGTTTGCGATGGCGCTGCAATTCGTTCTCGAACAGCATGCGTTCGGTCACGTCGCGGGAAATGCCGAAGGTGCCGATGATATTGCCCTGGCTGTCGCGCAGCGGGCCTTTCGTGACATAGAAAGTTCTGCGCCCTCCCGGGGTGTCGAGATTTTCGTAGCGGTTCTCGACGATGCCAGTGGCAATGAGGCGGCGGTTGGTTGCGAGCAGTTCCTCGGCCTGCTCCTTGGGGAAGATGGCTGAATCATCGTGGCCGATCACTTCCTTCACCGGTTTGCCGACGAAATTGCTAGCGGCGCGATTGAAGACCAGGTAGCGCCCTTCGATATCTTTGGCAAAAATGGCATCGGTCGAACTGTCCGAAACGGTTTCGATCAGTTTCAGTGTGTTGAATTGCTCGGCAATCGCTTTGGTGTACTGGCCCCAGTAGCGGCTGAGCAGAAAATAGAGCAGCAGGGAAGTGACCGCGACAAAAGCCCAGCCCTTGAGCGTGCTGATCTGGAGCATCTCGTTCGGGTTAGCCGTGACCAGCAGGATGGCCTTGTCGGAAAACAGAATCCAGGCAGCGGCAAACGCGGCGTAGATCAGCACGATCTTGATCACGCTATGCCATTTGTCCTGCGCAAATGAATTCGCGAGCACAGGGGTGTCGCTTTCCGGGGTGGTCAGGGATGCAGGCATATGGTCCAGTCGGTCAGGGCAAGAGGGAGGTGGCAGGCTCTCAGTGACTTTCCGCCTGCGGGCATGCGTGGATCAATGCGAGCAGCAGGGCGAAGCAGCCGAGCACCATGCCGCCGATGCCGATCTGGAACAGGGTGACGATTTCGAAACCCATGAACCAGCGTTGTCCGGCGAGGCGGATGGCGCCGGCGCACAGGCAGACCAGCAGGCCGGCAATGCCGGCGAAGGTGCCGAACGGACGGAGCGTGTTGGACATGGCTGTTTCCTCCGGGTGGCCACGATAATTCCGATGATAGGGGTAAGCCGGGGGCGAGGGAAGCGTTGATCGCCGCCGGATAGGCGATGCCCTGTCCCGAAGCCGCTCTCAACCGCGAGGGTGATGCTCTGAATGCAGGCTTTTCAGGCGTTCGCGGGCGACGTGGGTGTAAATCTGGGTGGTTGAAATGTCTGCATGGCCGAGCAGCAACTGCACCACGCGCAGGTCGGCGCCGTGATTGAGCAGGTGGGTGGCGAAGGCGTGGCGGAGTACGTGAGGCGACAGCCTCGCCGGGTCGATGCCGGCCAGCAGCGCATAGCGCTTGATCAGTTGCCAGAAGGCCTGGCGGGTCATGGCGCCGCCGCGGGCGGTCACGAACAGCGCGTCGCTTTGCCGGCCGCCGAGGATGTCCGGTCGCGCTCCGGTCAGGTAGCGCGCGATCCAGTCGATGGCGACCTGCCCCAGCGGCACCAGGCGCTCCTTGCTGCCCTTGCCCAGCGCCCGCAGCACGCCATCGGCCAGCCCCACTTCATGCAATTTCAGGTTGACCAGTTCCGAGACACGCAGGCCCGTGGCATACAGGGTTTCCAGCATGGCGCGGTCGCGCTGGCCGAGCAGGGTGTCGAGATCAGGCGCCGCGAGCAGCGCCTCCACCTGCTGCTCCGACATCACCTTGGGCAGGCGCGAGGGCAGGGTGGGGTTGGCCAGTTTCAGCGTCGGGTCGGTGAGCAGGCGGCCACGCCCGACCTGCCAGCGATAGAAGCGGCGCAGTGTGGACAGGTAGCGGGCTTGCGAGGTGGCCCGGGTCTGTCTCGCCAGGTGGGCGATGAAGCCGGTCAGCGTCGCTTCGCGGACATCGAGCAGCGGTTCATGTGCCTGTTCGGCCAGCCAGCCGGCCAGTCGGCCGAGATCGGAGCGATAGCTGTCCAGCGTTGCCTTGGCGAGGCCATCTTCCAGCCACAGGGCATCGCAGAAATTGTCGATTTCGCCGAGATCAGCCGGCCGGGGTGGCACCGATGCCCTCGTGCCGGAGCAGCCAGCGTTTGACGTCGAGCAGGAAGCCGCCGCGTTCGCGGGCAAAACCGCCGAGTCCGCCGCCGGTGGCGACGACGCGGTGGCAAGGTACGACCAGCGGGTAGGGGTTGGAGCCACAGGCCTGGCCGACGGCGCGCGGCGCGTTCTTCAGGTTGCGGGCGACCTCGCCGTAGGTGTGCGTCTGGCCGGTGGGAATGGCCGAGATCTGCTCCCAGACGCGGCGCTGGAAGTGCGTACCGGCGGGGCGAAGGGGCAGGCCGAAGGCAAAGTTCGGATCGGCGATGTAGGCCTTGAGCTGGCGTACCGCCTCGGCGGCCAACGGCGTCGTGGGGGCGATTTCGGGACGTGGTTCGAGAAAGTAGATGCCGGTGATCTCGTCGTCGTCGCATTGCACGCCGAGGCAGAAGCCGGGGGCGGCGACAATGGCCTGGTAATTCACGGAATTCATGTTGCCTCCTGTCGAGTCGGGTTGACGGTTGACCGTCGAATGCCGAATGAATTCAAAAAGCCGACAGACCTGTCTGGGCGCGGCCAAGGATCAGCGCATGCACATCGTGGGTGCCCTCGTAGGTATTCACCACCTCCAGGTTAACCACGTGGCGGATCACGCCGAAATCGTCCGAAATGCCGTTGCCACCGAGCATGTCGCGCGCCGTGCGGGCGATGTCGAGGGCCTTGCCGCAGCTGTTGCGCTTCATCATCGAGACGATTTCCGGCGTTGCGCTGCCGTCGTCCATCATGCGCCCGAGACGCAGCACGCCCTGGATGCCGAGGGTGATCTCGGTCTGCATGTCGGCCAGCTTTTTCTGGATGAGCTGATTGGCGGCCAGCGGCTTGTCGAACTGCCTGCGCTCCAGCGTGTATTGGCGGGCCGTGTGCCAGCAGGCCTCGGCGGCGCCGAGGGCGCCCCAGGCGATGCCGTAGCGCGCGGCGTTGAGGCAGGTGAATGGACCCTTGAGGCCATTCACCCCCGGCAGCCGGTTCTCTTCCGGGACGAAGACCTCATCCATGACGATCTCGCCGGTGACGGCGACGCGCAGCCCGACCTTGCCGTGAATGACCGGTGCCGACAGCCCCGTCATGCCCTTGTCGAGGATGAAGCCGCGGATCACGTTGTTGTCGTCCTTGGCCCAGACGATGAAGACATCGGCGATCGGTGCGTTGGAAATCCAGTTCTTGCTGCCCGATAGCTGCCAGCCGCCCGGAACGGCACGCGCCCGGGTCGACATGCTGCCGGGGTCGGAGCCGGAGTTGGGTTCGGTCAGGCCGAAGCAGCCGATCCATTCGCCCTTGCTGAGCCTGGGCAGGTATTTTTCCTTCTGTTCTTCGGAGCCGAACGCGAAGATCGGCAGCATGACCAGTGAGGATTGCACGCTGAGCATGGTGCGATAGCCGGAGTCGACGCGCTCGATCTCGCGGGCGATCAGGCCGTAGGAGACATAGTTCAGACCGGCGCCGCCGAACCTTGGCGGCAGGGTCGGGCCGAGCAGCCCCATGTCGCCCATGTCGCGGAAAATCGCCGGGTCGACCGTTTCGTGGCGGAAAGCATCGCGCACGCGCGGCTTGAGCGCCTTCTCGGCAAAGCTGCGCGCGGCATTGCGCACCTGGCGCTCGTCGGCGGCCAGCTGGCTGTCGAGCAGCAGCGGGTCTTCCCAGTTAAAGCTTGGTTTGCTCATGCGCTCTCCTCAGTTTGCTTTTTTTGTGCCGCCGGGCGGCTTTTTTGTGGGCCCGGGCTGTCCACGGGACAACCCGGGCAGGCGCTCAGGCGCGAACGTGCCCGTCGCCGAGTACTACCCATTTCTGGCTGGTCAAGCCTTCCAGGCCGACCGGACCGCGGGCGTGGATCTTGTCAGTCGAAATGCCGATTTCGGCGCCCAGTCCGTATTCGAAGCCGTCGGCAAAGCGGGTCGAGGCGTTGATCATGACCGACGCGGAATCCACCTCGCGCAGGAAGCGCATGGCCTTCGGATGGTTGTCGGTGACGATGGCTTCGGTGTGCTTGGAAGAGTACTGATTGATGTGGGCGATCGCCTCATCGATGCCGGCGACGACCTTGACCGAGATGATCGGCGCGAGGAACTCGGTGTAGTAGTCCTCGTCGGTGGCCGGTACGGCTTCCTTGACCAGGGCGCAGGTTTCCGGACAGCCGCGGATTTCCACGCCCTTGCCGGTCAGCATGGCGGCGATGGGCGGCAGCTGGGTTGCGGCGACGGAACGGGCGACGAGCAGCGATTCGGCCGTGTTGCAAGTGCCGTAGCGCTGGGTCTTGGCGTTCTCGACGATCTTCAACGCCTTGGCCGGATCGGCGTCGTCGTCGATATAGACGTGGCAGTTGCCGTCCAGGTGCTGGATCATCGGCACGCGGGACTCGGCGAGCAGGCGGGCGATCAGGCCCTTGCCGCCGCGTGGCACGATGACGTCGACGAATTCGCGCATGGTGATCAGCTCGCCGACGGCGGCGCGGTCGGTGGTGTCGACGACCTGCACCGCGTTGGCCGGCAGGCCGGCGAGCTGCAAGGCTTCCTGGATCAGGCGGGCGATGGCGCGGTTGCAATGGATGGCTTCCGAACCGCCGCGCAGGATGGCGGCATTGCCGGATTTCAGGCAGAGCGCGGCGGCATCGGCGGTGACGTTCGGGCGGGCTTCGTAGATGATGCCGATGACGCCGAGCGGAACGCGCATCTTGCCGATCTGGATGCCGCTGGGGCGGAACTTGAAATCGCTCATTTCACCGATCGGGTCGGGTAGCTTGGCGACTTGTTCGACGCCTTCGGCCATGTTGTCGACGCCCTTGTCGGTCAGCGTCAGGCGGTCGACCATCGCCGGCTCCAGGCCAGCGGCGCGGGCAGCGTCGAGATCCTGGGCGTTGGCGGCGAGGAGCACCGCCTTGTCGCGGCGAATGGCCGCCGCCAGCGCCATCAGCGCGGTATTCTTCTCGGCCGTCGAAGCCGACGCCAGGCGGTGCGAGGCGGCACGGGCCTGGCGGCCGACGGTCCGCATGTATTCCTTGATATCCATCGTTGTGATCGTGCGAGGTAAAGAGGCATTATAGCCAGACAAATTAGAGGGAACTTCTGGAACCGGGTAAACTCTTATCCGCAACGAATTTAGGGTTATCCATCGAGGAACAGATGGCAGAAAAATTGATACTGCCGGCCGAGGTCAAGGTCTGTGCAACTTGCAGCTACTGGGATGGCGAACGCCAGGTGGATGCGGAAATGAAACTGGTGGTGGTTTCCGATGAATGCGAGGGCGAGTGCCTGGTGCAGGAAAAGACCAAGCCGGGTCTTCATGACGTGCGTCAGGAATGCTCCTGCATCTGGGAAGATATCGGTCCCGACACACCGGCCGAACCATCCGATCCGTCAGGACAATAGGCGGCTCAATCGGGTTTGCCGGGGGCGAGCTTGGAGGGGCTAAATCCGGGCCGCCGTGAGGCGCAGTCCGAGGCGCAGGAATTCTTCCCAGACATTGCCGTGCCCGATGCCCTTGACCAGACGGTCAATCTTGCCGGCGTGCCGGAGCGCTGCTTCGAGCGCAGGGCTGTTCAGGCGCTGCAGTGCCTTCTTGACCGGCACGGCACGCGGTCCCCATACCTTGGCATCCTTGAGTAACTGATCGACCGGTCTTCCGGCATCCATGCCGGCGCGAATGACGGTCAGCGCCCGGATTTCCTCGCTCATTGCCCAGAGCACCAGCGGCGGTGCCTCGCCTTCCTGCATCAGGCCGTCCAGCGTGCGGGTCAGGCGGCCGATGTCGCCGGCCAGCAGGGCTTCGCGCAGTCCTTCGATATCGTAGCGGGCGACGTTGAGCACGGCGTCGCGAATCTGGGCCATGCTCAGTTGGCCGGCCGGGTAGAGCAGCCCCAGCTTCTGGATTTCCTGGTGGGCGGCGAGCAGGTTGCCTTCGACCCGTTCGGCGACGAATTTCAGGCTTTCCAGGTCGGCGCTCTGCTGCTGGCGGCGCAGTCGGCCGGCGATCCAGCCGGGCAGTTCGGCCAGCGGCGGCGCGTTGAGCTTGAGCGCGACGCCGGCATTGACCAGTGCGGTGAACCAGGCGGCCTTTTCCTCGCGCCAGTCGAGTTCGGGCAGGGTGATGAGCAGCATGTTGTCCGGCGACAGGCTCTGACACCATTGCTGCAGCGCCGCGCTACCTTCCTTGCCCGGCTTGCCGGTCGGGATGCGCAGGTCGATCAGTTTCTTGTCGCCGAACAGGGACATGTTGCCGCCGGCGGCCAGCAGCTGGCCCCAGTCGAACTGCGGCAGCACGGTAAGCACTTCGCGTTCGCTGTAGCCCTGCTGGCGGGACCGGGCGCGGATGGCGTCGGCCGCTTCGAGGACGAGCAGCGGCTCGTCGCCGTACAGCACGTAGAGCGGCCGCAATTCCCTTTCGAGATGCGCAGCGAGCTGTTCGCCCTTGAGCAGCATTACTGGTCGTCGTCCTCGGCGTCCGGATTCTTCGGCTTGATGATGCTCAGCCGGCGCATGATCTGGTTGACCAGGTCGTTGTTCATGTCGCGCCAGAGCAGGCCTTCTTCCAGATCCTTGGCCAGCACGTTCGAGTCGTCGAAGGTGATGTCACGGCTCAGGTTGATTTCGTTGGCCGGAACCAGGACCTGCCCCTTCTGGTTGACGACGCGGAAGCGGTAGTCGAGTTGCAGGCGGTATTCGCGCACCCGGCCCTGGGCATTGACGCTGAGAATGGTCTTCTGTCGCGTGTCGCTCAGTTGCTGGAAGATGGCGTCGGCTTCCTTGGCCTCGTCGACGATGGTCGTGCTGCCGCTGGCCTTGATATAACGCTGCAACCAGATGTTGACCTCGGCCGTATCGGGCAGCGCGATATGCATCGTCTTGTACGGCAGGTTGCCGCTGCCCACCCCGCGCAGATGGAAGCCGCAGCCGGCCAGGGTAGCGGCGATGATCAGGGCGAGTAGCCCACGCGATAGCGGGCGCAGCAGCGGCATGGCGTTTCCTTACACGACGATGTTGACCAGGCGGCCGGGAACGACGACGACCTTCTTCGGCGCCTTGCCTTCCATGAACTTCTGCGCATCCTCGTTGGCCAGTGCGGCGGCTTCGATGGTTGCCTTGTCGGCCTCTGCCGGCACGCGGATGCTGCCGCGCAGCTTGCCGTTAACCTGGATGACCAGTTCGATCTCATCCTGCTTCAATGCAGCCGGGTCGGCCTTGGGGAAGGCGGCAAGGCCGGCATCGGCACCCGGCTTCAGCTCGGCGTAGAGCGCCTGGCCGATGTGCGGGACGATGGGGAAGAGCAGCAGCGTGGCCGACTCGAGGACTTCCTGGGCCAGGGCGCGGCCGGCGGCATCCTTGAGGTCGCACTTGTCGTAGGCGTTGAGCAGTTCCATGACCGCGGCGATGGCGGTGTTGAACTGCTTGCGGCGGCCGTAATCGTCGGCGACCTTGCCCATGGTCTGGTGCAGCTTGCGGCGCAGGTCGGCCTGGGCGGCAGACAGTCCGTCGTTGCTGGTGCTGGCGGCAACCAGTCCGGTCTGTTCATGGTCATGTACCAGCTTCCACAGGCGACGCAGGAAGCGGAAGGCGCCCTCGACGCCGGCATCGGACCATTCAAGCGACTGGTCGGGCGGGGAGGCGAACATGA
This sequence comes from Dechloromonas sp. CZR5, assembly GCF_008711155.1. Taxonomy (GTDB): domain Bacteria; phylum Pseudomonadota; class Gammaproteobacteria; order Burkholderiales; family Rhodocyclaceae; genus Azonexus. The sequence continues at coordinate 83,290 of NZ_VUYQ01000001.1, forward strand.
TGAACAGGCGGGCCGTGTCGGCGCCGTACTGGTCGATCAGGGCTTGCGGATCGACGCCGTTGTTCTTCGACTTCGACATCTTCTCGGTACCGCCGATCACCACCGGCAGGCCGTCGGCCTTCAGCGTGGCGCCGGTCGGGCGGCCGCGTTCGTCGGTGACGACGTCGACGTCAGCCGGGTTGATCCACTGCTTCTTGCCGCCATCCAACTCGCGGTAGAAGGTCGGGGCGACGACCATGCCCTGCGTCAGCAGGTTGGCGAAAGGCTCGCCGAGGTCGCCGATCAGGCCGACATCGCGCATCAGCTTGGTGAAGAAGCGCGAATAGAGCAGGTGCAGGATGGCGTGCTCGATGCCGCCGATGTACTGATCGATGCCGCCCTTGCACCAGTAGGCGACGCGTTCATCGACCATGGCGGTGGTGTTGTCCGGGCAGGCATAGCGCAGGAAATACCAGGACGACTCGAAGAAAGTGTCCATGGTGTCGGTTTCGCGCCGGGCATCGCCGCCGCACTTCGGACACTTGCACTCGTAGAACTCGGGCATCTTCGCCAAGGGCGAACCGGCGCCGGTGATCTCGACGTTCTCGGGCAGCACGACCGGCAGTTGGTCGTCCGGTACCGGCACGTCGCCGCAGGTCTGGCAGTGGATGATCGGGATAGGGCAGCCCCAGTAACGCTGGCGAGAAATGCCCCAGTCGCGCAGGCGGAACTGCACCTTCTTGTCGCCGAGATCCTTGGCGGCGAGGTCGGCGGCGATGGCGTCGACGGCGGCTTCATAGCCGAGGCCGTCGTACTTGCCGGAGTTGACCAGCTTGCCCTTGAGCTTGTCGGCGTACCACTCGGCCCAGGCCTGGTCGCTGAAGGTTTCGCCATCAACGGCGACGACCTGCTTGATCGGCAATTTGTACTTCAGGGCAAAGGCGAAATCGCGCTCGTCGTGCGCCGGCACGGCCATCACGGCGCCGTCGCCGTAGCTCATCAGCACGTAGTTGCCGACCCAGATTTCGACCTGTTCGCCGGTCAGCGGATGGGTGACGTAGATGCCGGTCGGCAGGCCCTTCTTTTCCATCGTGGCGATGTCGGCCTCGGCGACGCCGCCCTTCTTGCATTCCTCGATGAAGGCGGCCAGTTCCGGATTGTTGGCGGCAGCCTTGGTGGCCAGCGGATGCTCGGCTGCGACGGCGACGAAGGTGACGCCCATGATGGTGTCGGCGCGGGTGGTGAACACCCACAGCTTTTCGTCGGGGTTTTCAACGCGCGGGAAGGCAAAGCGCACGCCGGTGCTCTTGCCGATCCAGTTCTTCTGCATCAGGCGAACCTGTTCCGGCCAGCCCGGCAGGTTGTCGAGTTCGGTCAGCAGTTCCTCGGCGTAGGCGGTGATCTTCATGTAGTACATGGGGATCTCGCGCTTTTCGATCAGCGCGCCGGAACGCCAGCCGCGGCCGTCGATCACCTGTTCATTGGCGAGCACGGTGTGATCGACCGGGTCCCAGTTTACGGTGCCGAGCTTCTTGTAAACCAGGCCCTTTTCGTAGAGGCGGGTGAACAGCCACTGCTCCCAGCGGTAATACTCGGGAGTGCAAGTGGCGAATTCGCGCTCCCAGTCGATGGCGAAGCCGAGCGACTTGAGCTGCGAACGCATGTAGTCGATGTTGGAGTAGGTCCAGCCGGCTGGCGGTACGTTATTTTGCAGTGCAGCATTTTCGGCGGGCATGCCGAAGGCGTCCCAGCCCATCGGCTGCAGCACGTTGTAGCCCTGCATCTTGTGGAAGCGGCTCAGCACATCGCCAATGGTGTAGTTGCGCACATGGCCCATGTGCAGTTTCCCGGACGGGTACGGGAACATCGACAGGCAGTAGTACTTCGGCTTGGAAGCGTCTTCAATGGCGCGGGCTGCGCCGGTCTGGTCCCAGTGGGTCTGGGCGGCGCGCTCGATGTCGGCCGGGGAGTATTTGTCCTGCATGGGCATGGCGGAATTCATTCGCTGGAAATCGGGGAATAACCGCGGATTATACCGTCTGATGCCGCCTGCTCAGTCGGTGCCGGCAAAACTGCCGGAGGGCGCCTGCACTATGCCGTTTTCAGGCGAAAGCATAGGCCTCTCGCATGCCGGCATCGTGCCGAGCGCGATTGGGACTGGCTGGATTGACCGGGGGAGCGGTATTTCCGGCGCCTGCACGCGCAGGAAATACCTGGGGTTTCAGCGTCGCCCGGTCACGCCACTTTTTTTTGCGGGTACATGTTGTCCCAGGTGTTCTGCCAGTAGCGATAGGCATTCTGCGCCGCCACGAGCGACAGCATGGACATGCGGGTCTGGTGACGCCACATCCAGGACATTTGCGGGGCTGGGGTCAGGTTGTAGGACGGCGTATTGCCGACTTCATCCTCGACGATGGCCAGGAAGCGCTCGACGCTCAGACCCCAGAATTCGGAGCCTTCCGACTTGCCGGTGAGGTATTCGGCCTCGCTGGCCGCGCGGCGCCACAGCTTGAGGGCGAGCTCATCGGAAATCCCCGCCTTTCGGGCGACCCAAGGCAGGATCATGGGGGCGTTCATGCTGTTCATTGGTGTTCTCCTTTTACGTTGCGGCGGTAACCGCTTGTTAGCTAAGACTGCCTTGTGGGCAAAAAGTTTTGTGCACTGCAATATTTTTCACAGTATAAATCCGTGCCTTGTTTTTTTGCGTGAAGTATTGCAAAGAAAGGCTGATTTTTTGTCGATCTGTCGCTTTTTTTGACGTAGCGCCGGGCCGTGTTTTGGGGGTTTGTGGGGGCTGATTTGATGATTTTTCGCTGGCTTCACATTTGTTGCTGTTTTGTTACTTACTCCTGACTGGTTGCTGACTGTCCCCTGACGATTTTTGTGACTGCTTGAGTTAGAGTCCTCCGCGGCAATTGAAAACAATCAGGGGGTTATATGCGAATGCCGGGAATGCGTTGGATGCTGTTAGGAGTTTTGAGCTTGTGCGCGGCTGGGCCTGTTCTGGCTCAAGGGGTTCAGGCGGCCAAGCAGGCCGTTTCCCCGACGAAGGGGGAGGCCGTGGGGCGTCGCCTTGAGTTGGCGGATGATCTGCTGGAGCAGACGCAGCGGGTGTTCCGGTTGTACGTGCAGATTTTGCTGGATGTCGAAGCGGAAAAGTCGCGTCTTCGCAAGGCCGAAGCCGTCGCGCTGGTTTCGGGAAATATCGACCGCTTGAGCAAGGAGCCGTTGGCGCCCGCCCAGCTTGCGCTACTGACCGAGTTGGACGCCATCTGGTCCGACATGTTGCGGCAGGTCGGTTCGACGCCAAGCAAGGAAGGCCTGGCGGCGTTGCTGCCGAAGAACGAGAAGCTGTTGGCGACCTCGGAAAAACTGGCGGATTCGCTGGCCTCCGATCAAAAGGGCAAGGCCGATGTGATGCACCTGATCGGGCGTCAGGAGATGCTGATCCAGCGAATCGCACGTAATTACTTTGTCTATCACGCGGGATACAAAACGCCTGCGGTCAAGGCGTCATTGCAATCGCTGCTCGACCGGTTCGTGATGGTCGAGGAGCAGATGTCCGAGTTCGGCTCGTCCAATCCCAAGTTCAAGCAGCAGATCGAGCTGGCCAATGTGCAGGTTATCTTCCTGAAGAATCATGTGGCGGGTCTGGACGGGGCGGGCAAGGCGGAGTGGGAAAGCATGTCTCGCCTGGCAACGCGTTTGCGGGAGGCGATGCACGAACTCCGCCAGGTGGTCGAGAAAGGCTGATTGCTCTCGGTGCGAGGCAGCACCGTTTCCTCCGGGTAGATCGGGGTATTTCAACAGAAGGCGCGGCGCGAGTCGCGCCTTCTGTTTTGAGGCAAGGGGCGGCAACGGCTCATGCGTCGGGGGCGGGGGCTGGTATCCTTCGTCCTTCTGTCCGCGCCCTGATGGCGACCCCCTAGTTCATCCAATATGTCCGATCTGCTGAATAACCTGAACCAACCGCAATTGCAGGCGGTTACCCTGCCGTCCGTCCATGCGCTGATCCTGGCCGGAGCCGGCAGCGGCAAGACGCGCGTGCTGACGACGCGCATCGCCTGGCTGATTTCCACCAGCCAGGTCGGGCCGCACGGCGTGCTGGCCGTGACCTTTACCAACAAGGCGGCCAAGGAGATGACGGCGCGCCTGTCGTCGCTGGTGCCGATCAACGTGCGCGGCATGTGGATCGGCACTTTCCACGGCCTGTGCAATCGCCTGCTGCGTGCCCATTATCGGGAGGCCGGGCTGCCGCAGACCTTCCAGATTCTCGACTCGGCCGACCAGCTGGCCATGGTCAAGCGCCTGCTCAAGAACCTGAATATCGACGACGAGAAGTATCCGCCGCGCGAGCTGTGCCACTTCATCAATGCGCACAAGGAGCAGGGCGTTCGCGCCGGGCAGGCCCAGGTTTACGACAACTACACGCAAAAGCGCGTCGAGATTTACGCCGAGTACGAGGCGCAATGCAATCGCGAGGGGGTGGTCGACTTCGCCGAGCTGCTCCTGCGCTGCTACGAATTGCTGCAGCGCAACGAACCTTTGCGCGCGCATTACCAGCAGCGCTTCCGGCATATCCTCGTCGACGAGTTCCAGGATACCAACGTACTGCAGTACGCCTGGCTGAAATTGCTGGCCGGGGGCGGGGCAAGCGTCTTCGCGGTCGGCGACGATGACCAGTCGATCTACCGTTTTCGCGGTGCCGAGGTCGGCAATATGCGGGATTTCGAACGGGAATATGCCGGTCCGAATATCATCCGCCTGGAGCAGAACTACCGCTCGCAGGGCAATATCCTGGCGGCCGCCAACGCCATCATCAAGAACAACCGCGAGCGTCTCGGCAAGAATTTGTGGACCGACGCCGGCGAGGGCGAGCCGATCCGTGCTTTCGAGGCCTATTCTGATCTCGACGAGGCGCGCTTCGTGGTCGAGGAGGTGCGCGAACTGGTGCGCGATGGCGTATCGCCGACGCAGATTGCGCTGCTCTACCGCTCGAACGCCCAGTCGCGCGTCCTTGAAAACGAGCTGTTCACCAAGAATGTGCCGTACAAGGTTTACGGCGGCCTGCGCTTCTTCGAGCGACAGGAAATCAAGCACGCGCTGGCTTACCTGCGCCTGCTGGGCAATCCGGACGACGACACGGCTTTCCTGCGCGTCGTCAATTTCCCGACTCGCGGCATCGGCGCCCGTTCGCTGGAAAACCTCCAGGCCACGGCGCACCAGATGAATTCCAGCCTGTACAACGCCGCCGCCTCGCTGACCGGCAAGGCAGGCCAGACGGTGGGTGCCTTCATCCGGCTGATCGAAGCGCTGCGCACCGAAACCGAGGGCCTGCCCTTGCCCGAGATGGTCGAGCACGTCATCGAGAAATCAGGCCTCGCGCAGCACTACCGGACCGAAAAGGAAGGCCAGGATCGCCTGGAAAACCTCGATGAACTGATCAACGCCGCCGCCACCTTCGTCGACGACGAAGGCGCCATCGGCGAAGGCGGCGCACTGGTCTCCTTCCTGACCCTGGCGTCGCTGGAGGCCGGCGAGCATCAGGCCGGCGAGGGCCAGGAAGCGGTTCAGCTGATGTCGGTGCATGCTGCCAAGGGGCTGGAGTTCGACGTGGTGTTCATCACCGGCCTGGAGCAGGGCCTGTTCCCGCACGAGAACTCGGTCAACGAGGGCAAGGACGGGCTGGAGGAGGAGCGCCGGCTGATGTACGTGGCGGTGACGCGGGCGCGCCAGCGGCTCTACGTGTCCTGCGCCCAGACCCGGATGCTGCACGGCCAGACGCGCTATTGCATGCCCTCGTCCTTCCTCGACGAGATCCCGGAAAGCCTGATGCGCAAGCTGAACAAGAAAGCCGAGCCGGCCTCGTCGGTACCGGCCTACGGGTCGTTCGGCGGCGGTTATGCCGAACCCGCCTCGGCGACCGGTCTGCGGGTCGGCCAGACGGTCGAGCATGCCAAATTCGGCGTCGGAGTCATCGTGTCGACCGAGGGGCGCGGTGCCGATGCGCGCGTGCAGGTCAATTTCGGCGGTGCGGCCGGCATGAAGTGGTTGTCGCTCGAATACGCCAAGCTGACACCGGTGTGAGGCGGGCGTGATGCCGCTGCCGGGATGGGGTGAACGATGACTTTTGCCTGGTTCCTGAAAACGCTCTTGAGCACCCTGCTGCTGCCGCCGGGCAATGCCCTGGCCTTGCTGGCCCTGGCCTGCTTCCGCCGCCGCAAGCGCTGGGCGTTCGCGGTGGCCGTGTCGGGCGGCGTCTTGCTCTTGCTGCAGTCCCTGCCGCTGGTGGGAACGGCCTTGATGGGCACGCTGGAAGACCGCGCCGGCGCCTGGTCGCCGGACACCGCCGGGGCGCAGGCGATTGTCGTGCTGGGGAGCGGCCTGATCAGGCCAGTCGCCGAGTTCGGCGGTGAAACGGCCAATGAACGTACGCTGGTTCGCGTCCGGCGCGCTGCGCAACTGGCGGGTGAGACGCAGTTGCCGGTTCTCGTCAGCGGCGGGCGTCCGCTCCCGGCGGTCTCGTCGGAGGCTGCCGCAATGGCCGCCGTCCTCGAGCACGAGTTCGGCGTGTCTGTGCGCTGGCGGGAAGAGGACAGCCTCGATACGCCGGGCAACGCCTCCTTGTCGGCACGGATGCTCGCACCGGCCGGGGTGAAGCGCATCGTGCTGGTGACCCAGGCGTTTCACATGCCGCGCGCCCGCCTGCTGTTCGAGGCACAGGGGTTTGACGTGATTCCGGCTCCGACCCATTTCGTCTCGAAGAATGGCGCCGGTTTCGAGGCACTCAGCCTTTTCCCGTCCGCGTCGGCGCTGCACAATTCCTATTACGCCCTGCACGAGTGGCTGGGCATCCTCTGGGTGCGCATTTCCGGCGGCTGAGAGCGATAGGCGGCGGCGTTGACGGTGGATGGATGGGCGGCGCGGTGATACCCTCGCACTCTCGACTTCAGCGGAGATGACCATGCCTCACGCCATACGTATCCACCAGACTGGCGGCCCGGAAGTGCTGCTATGGGAAGCGGTCGATGTCGCCGCGCCGGCCCCCGGTGAGGCGCGTGTCCGCCACCATGCGGTCGGCCTGAACTACATCGATGTCTATCACCGCAACGGACTCTATCCTGTTCCGCTACCCTCCGGGATCGGTCTCGAGGGGGCAGGGGTCGTCGAGGCGGTGGGTGAGGGTGTGGACGACGTGCGTGTCGGCGACCGGGTCGCCTATGCCGGCGGGCCGATCGGCGCCTATGCCGAGGTGCGCAATATCCCGGCGCACCGCCTGCTGCGGCTGCCCGACGGCATCGGCTTCGAAACCGGGGCGGCGATGATGCTGCAGGGGCTGACGGCAGCCTACCTGCTGCGCCGCACCTTTCGCGTCCAGGCCGGCGATGCCGTGCTCATCCATGCGGCAGCCGGCGGTGTCGGCCTGCTCGCCACCCAGTGGGCCAAGGCGCTCGGCGCGCTGGTCATCGGCACCGTCGGCTCGCCGGCCAAGGCCGAGCTGGCCAGTGCGCACGGTTGCGACCATGTGATCAACTACAGTACCGAAAATTTCACCGCCCGGGTCCGCGAAATCACCGGCGGCGAGGGCGTGGCGGTCGTGTACGACGGCGTCGGCAAGGATACTTTCGCGGGTTCGCTGGACAGCCTGCGTCCGATGGGCATGATGGTTTCCTACGGCAACGCCTCCGGGCCGGTGCCGCCGCTCGATCTGATCCAGCTGTCGCAGAAGGGCTCGTTGTTCGTCACCCGTCCGACGCTGATGAACTACACGGCAAAGCGCGCCGATCTGGTGGCCCTGGGCGATGAGCTGTTCGGCGTGGTCGGGTCGGGTCAGGTCCGGGTGGAGGTGCATCAAACCTATGCCCTGAAAGATGCCGTCCAGGCGCACCGCGATCTCGAGGCACGCAAGACGACCGGTTCGACCCTGCTGCTTCCATGATGGCGAAGATCAAGGCCGGATTGCTGTCGTTGCGCGACCTCTTCGCCACGGCGTGGTGGATCATCCTGATCGTCGGCATCGGCTTTGTCGTCGCCTTCCAGTTCGTCGAGCCGGCGCCGCCCAAGCGCATCGTCATCACGACCGGCGGTCAGGCCGGCGCCTACTACCAGTTTGCCCAACGTTACGCGGCGATACTGGCCAAGAACGGGATTGCGCTGGAGGTCAAGGCCTCGGCCGGCTCGCTGGATAACCTGGAGCGCCTGAAGAAGGACGAGGCACAGATCGGTTTCGTCCAGGGCGGCGTCGTCGAGCCGAAGGCCGACCCGGATGCCGAGGACGATTCCGGCCTGTTGTCGTTGGGCAGCATGTTCTACGAGCCGGTATGGGTTTTCTACCGGAGCGAAAAGGACATCACGCGCCTGACCGATCTGCATGGCAAGCGCATCGCCATCGGCCAGGAAGGCTCGGGCGTCCGCCAGCTGGCCCAGCAGCTGCTGCAAGCCAACGATATTCCAGCTGGCGACCACCTGGTACCGCTGTCCGGCCTCAAGGCCGCCGAGGAGTTGCAGCAGGGGCGCATCGACGCGGCCTTCATCATCGCCGCCGAGCATGCGCCGGTCGTCCAGGTGCTGTTGCGCTCGCCCGGCGTCAAGCTGATGAGCTTTTCCCAGTCCGGCGCCTATCAGCGGCGTTTCCCCTTCCTCACCAAGCTGACTTTCCCGCATGGCGTGGCCGATCTGGTGCGCGATTTCCCGCCGGAAGACATCAAGGTGCTGGCGCCGACCGCCAATCTGGTCGTCCGCGACGACCTGCACCCCGCGTTGCAGACGCTGCTCCTGCAGGCGGCCAGCGAAGTGCACGGCAAGAGCGGCTTTTTCCAGGATGCCGGCGAATTCCCCGCCTACAAGGACCAGATGCTGCCGCTCTCCCCGGATGCGGCGCGCTACTACAAGTCGGGGCCGCCCTTCCTCCAGCGCTACCTGCCGTTCTGGCTGGCGGTTCTGGCCGACCGCCTGATCGTCCTGCTGGTGCCCATCTTCGCCCTGCTCATCCCGTTGCTCAAGGTGGCGCCTGCGATCTACACCTGGCGCGTGCGCTCCAAGGTCTTCCGCTGCTACGGCGAACTGAAGTTCCTTGAGGATAGCCTGAAGAATCACTTCGATCCGGCCAAGCTGGACGACTACCGGAGCCGCCTCGACGCGCTCGACGAAGAGGCTGCCGAGCTGCACGTGCCGCTGGGTTTCACCGACCTTGTCTACACGCTGCGCGAACACGTCAATCTGGTGCGCGGCATCCTGCAAAAAAGGGAATCGCAGGCATGAAAGCCTTTCTCGTCGCCAATCCCAAAGGGGGCTCCGGCAAAAGCACGCTGGCTACCAACCTGGCCGGTTATTTCGCCAACCAGGGCCACGAGGTCATGCTCGGCGACATCGATCGCCAACAGTCGTCGCGCGAATGGCTGGGTATCCGCCCCTTCGAGCTGCCGACCATCGACACCTGGGAGATCGGCCACGACAACATCGCCCGGCCCCCCAAGGGAACCTCGCGCGTCGTGCTGGATACCCCGGCCGGCCTGCACGGCAAGATGCTGGAACGTGTGCTCAAGCTATCGACGCGGGTCATCGTGCCGGTCCAGCCGTCGATGTTCGACATGCTGGCGACACGCCATTTCCTGACCGAATTGCTGTCCGAGAAGGCCGTGCGCAAGGGCAAGGCCGATGTGGCGGTGATTGGCATGCGGGTCGATGCCCGGACCCGCGCCGCCGGCGAACTGGAACGCTTCTTCGCGACCTTCGAATTGCCCGTGCTGGCCTATCTGCGCGATACGCAGGTCTACGTCCAGGCGACGGCAGCCGGCATGACCCTGTTCGATCTGCCCCGTTCGCGTGCCGAGCGTGACCTGGAGCAATGGCAGGCGATCATCGACTGGGCCGAGGCGACCTAGGCGTCTATCTTCTGCGGTATCGATCGGTGTCTACAGCTGATAGGTCAGTTGCTGCACTGTCGTTTCCTCGCCGAGTTTTTCCAGAAACCAGGTGAGCGCCAGTCCTTCCTGCCGATTGCGCCAGGCAACATTGATCGGCAGTTCGTGGCGCGGATCGGCCAGGCTCTTCTCCACCAGGCGGCCGGCGGCAATTTCGGGGGCTGCGATCCAGCGCGGCAGGTGACCGACGCCCAGTCCGGCGATCTGGGCGCTGGCCTTGGCGCGGATGTCCGGGACACGCAAGGTGTCCTGCCCCTCGATCAGGCCGATGGTCCGGGCATCGAGTTCGCGCGACGTATCGGCGATGACCACGGCGCGGTGGCGCAACAACTCGTTGTGTGGAATGGGGCCATCCCAGGCGGCCAGCGGGTGTCCCGGCGCAATCGCGAAAACGAATTCCGTGCGCCGTATCAGCAGTCGGCTCGATATGCCGCTGATCGCCGGGCGATCGCCCGGCGCGCCGATGGCGAGGTCGGCACGCCCCGTCATCAGTGCGTCCCAGGTGCCGGCGAGCACTTCCGAATTGATCCGGATCTGCGTCGGGTGCCCGCCGGCGTAGAACGCCTCGATCAGCGGAAACAGGCGTTCAATGGGGATGGTGGCGTCAAGGGCGATACGCAGCTCCGCCTCCCAGCCATCGGCAATCCGCTGGATGCGGCGTTCCAGGTCGCTTGCGGCCCGCAGCAGGTGCCGCCCCTCGTCAAGCAAGGTGCGTCCGGCCAGATTGAGCGTCGCACGCCGCCCTTGCCGCACGAAGAGCGTGACCCCCAGATCGTCTTCCAGTTTGCCGATGGCGTGCGACAACGCCGAGGGGACACGATGCAGGGCCGAAGCCGCGGCCGTGAAGCTGCCGTGCCGCTCGATGGCGTCCAGAATCTGCAGGAGTTCGAACGAAATCTTCATGTGAATTTTATTGAACGATAGAGCCGAAATAATTCGCCGATGTGAATCGAACTCTAGGCCTATTATGGAAACAAAGCTATACGATCAATTCACAAAGGATTTGCGATGATTCAGATTCGACCCTCCGATGCGCGCGGCTATGCCGACCATGGCTGGCTGCGAGCGAAGCACAGCTTTTCCTTTGCTGATTACTACGACCCGGCGGAAATGGGCTGGGGGGCGCTGCGCGTCATCAACGAGGACCGTGTCGCCCCGGGCTCTGGCTTCGGACGCCATGGCCACCGCGATATGGAGATCGTCACCTACATCCTCTCCGGCGCCCTGGAGCATCAGGACAGTCTGGGCAACGGCGGCATCATCCGGCGCGGCGAAGTCCAGCGCATGAGCGCCGGCAAGGGCATCCTGCACAGCGAATTCAATCCGTCGCCGGATGAGGAAACCCATCTGCTGCAGATCTGGATCGAGCCGGTGGTGCAAGGCACCAAGGCCAGTTACGAGCAGCAGCCCATGGCGATTGATGCGATGCGCGGCCGCTGGCGTCTCGTCGCCTCGCCCGACGGCGCCGACGGCAGCACGACCATCGGCCAGGATGCGCGGTTGTGGGCCAGCATGCTGGTGTCGGGCGAACCGCTGTCCTATGCCATCGCCGCCGGCCGTCTGGCCTATGTTCACGTCGTTTCCGGCGCGCTGAACCTCAACGGTCAGGTTTTGCGGGCCGGCGACGGCGCCAAGATCGCCGACGAAACCGATTTGCGTTTCCAGGCCGACGAGGCAGCAGAAATCCTGCTGTTCGACCTTCCTCCCAACGTTTAACCCCTTCTCTCTCTATATTTCCCGAAAGGAAGTTCCATGAGCAAAACTGTTGTCGTCTATCACTCCGGTTACGGTCACACCCAGCGCGTCGCGCAGTCGGTTGCGGAAGGCGCCGGCGCCGACCTCCTTGCCATCGATGCCGAAGGCAATCTGCCGGAAGGCGGCTGGGACAAGCTGAACGCCGCCGATGCCATCATCTTCGGCACGCCGACCTACATGGGCGGCCCGAGCTGGCAGTTCAAGAAGTTTGCCGACGCCTCGTCCAAGGCCTGGTTTACCCGCGCCTGGCAGGACAAGGTGTTTGGTGGCTTCACCAACAGCGCCAGCCCGGTCGGCGACAAGGGGGCGACGATGATCCAGCTGCAAACCCTCGCATCCCAGCAAGGCGGCATCTGGGTCAGCCTCGGCCAGTTGCCGGCAAACACCAAGGCGGCCACCCATGCCGACGTCAACCATCTGGGCGGCTCCGTCGGCCTGCTGGTCCGGTCGCCGTCTGACGCCGCGGTCGAGGAAATTCCGCAAGGCGATCTCGATTCCGCCAAGGCCTACGGTCAGCGCGTCGCCACCATCGCCGCCCGCCTGCGCGGCTGATGAGCACGGTGTGCCGGGGCTTCAAAAGCCCGGGCGCACTGCTATAGTGCAAGCATTCCCCTTCGTTTCGGAGTGCTTGCATGGCAATGATCACCTCCCTGGTCGACCTTTCGGTACTGCTGGTCGAGCCGTCATCGATGCAGGCGCATCTGGTGCAACGCATGCTTGCCAACCAGGGGGTAAAAAAAGTCACGGTTGTCGAGACGGCCAGCGCAGCGCTGGCTGCCTTGCGTGCCAGTCACGATGGGACGGTCGTCGTCAGCAGCCTGTACCTGCCGGATCTGGCCGGTACCGAACTGGTCGCGGCCATGCGCGCCGAAGCGGCGCTGGAAACCGTGCCCTTCATTCTCGTTTCCAGCGAAACGCGACCGCAGGTGCTCGAACCGGTACGCCAGTCCGGTGCCTGCAGCATCGTCGCCAAACCCTTCACTGAACAGCAGCTGTCGCGCGCACTCTACGCTGCGGCGGACTACCTGAATCCGCCGCAGGACGTCGATGTCGCAGAAATCGAAAGCGTGCGCGTACTGCTCGTCGATGACAGCATGGCCTCGCGCCGCCATCTGCGTCGCCTGTTGACCGAGCTGGGCATCGAGCGCATCACCGAAGCCGCCGACGGCAAGGAGGCGGTCACCCTGCTGGAGCAGTCGATGGTCGATCTGGTCATCACCGACTACAACATGCCGGAAATGGATGGCCGCGAACTGACTGCCTACATCCGTACCCAGAGCTGGCAAGCCGAAGTGCCGATCCTGATGGTGACCAGCGAACAGAACATGGGTCGTCTTGCCGCCGTCGAGCGGGCCGGGGTATCGGCCATCTGCGACAAGCCGTTCGAGGCCGGCAGCATCCGCCGCTTGATCAGCGACGCCTTGACGCGATAAGGCGGGCGAGCGGCCCGCGCAGCACCACCGCCAGGGCCAGCACGACGAGCAGGGGATCGATGAGCGCCTGCCAGAGATTGGCAAACAGGCCGCCGACGTAGGCCAGCAGGTCGATGCTCAGGATCAGGAGCCAGGGCATCTGGCGTTTCCACCACAGCGCGATGCCTACCGGCACCAGGGCGGCCAGCAGGGGCCAGGGCTGGTAGCCGAGCGCGTACAGGTCGCCGGGAACGATTGCGCTGGCTGATACGCCGAGCCCCGCCGCCATGCCGATCACGGCAAGCGCCGATAGGCGGCCAAGCGGCGATGGCTGGCGCCCGGCGAGTTGCAGCACGGCCAGGAACAACAGCGTTGTCGACGGCGGGCCGAAGACTGCCAGCATGATGGGTGCGATGCCGACGAGCAGTGACAAGGTCGTGGCGGCGAGGGCGGCGCGGGCGCGGAAGGTCCCGAACGGCACCAGCGTGGCCAGGGCGCCGAACAGCAGGCCGTGGGCAAGCAGGCCGTAGGCGGCCTCGAGGTTCATTGGGCCGCCTCCGGCGTGCTGGCGTTGGGCAGGCGTTCCAGCTTGTCGACGATGCGGCCGGTTGCCGCGAGGCGCAGCCAGGGAGCGCCTTCGTTCGCTTGCCCCAGCGGCAGCATGAGGCCGCCATCGGCCAGTTCCCTTGGCGCTTGGCCCAGGCGGCTGCCGAGGCCGCCGAAGGCGTTGACGGGCAGGCGTTGTGTGCGGTTCCAGCTGCGGCCGCCGTCGGTCGATAGGCTGTGGATGATCGAGGCCCCGGCCCAGCGGCCAAGCGGGTAGGCCTCGTACCACAGGTGGAGCCAGCCGCCTTCGGACCACAGGATGGGGCGGCCGAGCCCCTGGGCGTGCATGAAGGTGGCGCCGGCCGTGCTTTCCCGGCTGGCGATCTTGCCGATGTCGCGCCACTTCTTGCCATCGCCGGTTGCCATCCAGATGGCGGCGTTTTCGGCGTCGCCGCGCTCCAGCCAGGCAACCGCCAGCGTACCGTTGGGCAGGCGCGTCAGGCTAGGCGGTTCCGGCGAGAGCCGGGCGGCGGGCGGTAGTTCGCTGACGGCGACGGTGGGCTCGGCGGTCGCGGACAGAGCGGGCTTCGGGGCATCCGGGATGCGCCAGCCGGCAGCGGCGAGGGCGATGCCGAATGTGGCCAGATGCAGCCAGGAACGGCGCGGCATGGGCGCGTCAGGCATGCCGGAACGCTCCGTGGCGGCGAGAAAAAGGCCGCATGACGCGGCCTTGGTGGCGATGTTTCAAGCCGGTTTAGCGAACGATTTGGTTCAGTTCGCCCTTGGCGTAGCGCTCGGCCATCTTGTCGAGGCCGATTGCCTTGATCTTGCTGGCGTTGCCGGCGGTGCCGAAGGCTTCGAAGCGGGCAACGCAAATCTTCTTGGCTGCTTCGCGGGCCGGCTTCAGGAAATCACGCGGGTCGAACTTGTCCGGATGCTCGGCCAGGTAGCGACGGATGGCCCCGGTCATGGCCAGGCGGATGTCGGTGTCGATATTGACCTTGCGCACGCCGTGCTTGATGCCCTTGACGATTTCCTCGACCGGCACGCCGTAGGTTTCCTTCATGTCGCCGCCGAATTCGCGGATCTCGGCGAGCAGTTCCTGCGGCACGGAGGACGAACCGTGCATCACGAGATGGGTGTTCGGGATGCGGGCGTGGATTTCGGCGATGCGGTCGATGGCGAGGATGTCGCCGGTCGGCTTCTTGGTGAACTTGTAGGCGCCGTGGCTGGTGCCGATGGCGATGGCCAGCGCGTCACAGTTGGTCTGCTTGACGAAGTCGGCGGCCTGCTCGACGTCGGTCAGCAGGTCTTCGCGGGTCATGTGGCCTTCGGCGCCGTGGCCGTCTTCCTTGTCGGCCTTCATGGTTTCCAGCGAGCCGAGCACACCCAGTTCGCCTTCGACGGAAACGCCGATGGCGTGGGCGAATTCAACGACCTTGCGGGTGACTTCGACGTTGTATTCGTAGCTGGCGACGCTCTTGCCGTCGGCCATCAGCGAGCCGTCCATCATCACCGACGAGAAGCCCGAGCGGATGGCGCCCATGCACACCGACGGCGACTGGCCGTGATCCTGGTGCATGACGATGGGGATGTGCGGATAGGCTTCGAGCGCGGCCAGGATCTGGTGGCGTAGGAAGGGCTCGCCGGCGTATTTGCGGGCACCGGCCGAGGCCTGCATGATCACCGGGGCGTCGACCTGGTTGGCCGCCTCCATGATGGCCCAGACCTGTTCCATGTTGTTGACGTTGAAAGCGGGCAGACCGTAGCCGTTTTCGGCGGCGTGGTCGAGCAATTGGCGCATGGAAACGAGCGGCATGGAAACTCCTGTGCAGTAATGTCTATCTGTGAATTATCTATTTTAGTTGATTTGGTGCTCGCCGACGCGGACGATCTTCAGCGTGTTGGTACCGCCCGCCGTGCCGATCGGTTCGCCGATGGTGAGCACGATCAGGTCGCCCTTTTCCACGACGCCACGGTCGATCAGCAGTTGTTCCGCCTCGGCCAGCAGGCGGTCGCGGTCGCTGTGCTGCTGGGTCATCTGCAAGGCACAGACCTCGCGGTAGAGGGCCATACGGGCGACGGCGTCGGCATCCGGGGTGAGCGCGTAGATCGGTACGCCGCAGTTGATGCGGCTCATCCACAGGGCGGTCGAGCCGGACTGGGTCAGCGCCGCGATGGCCTTGACCTTGAGGTGGTGCGCGGTCCAGATCGCCGCCATGGCGATGGACTGGTCGATACGGGTGAATACGCGGTCGAGGAATTCGCGGTCGAGGGTGACTTCCGCCGAGCGTTCGGCCTCGATGCAGATGCGGGCCATCGATTCGACGGTGTCGACCGGGTATTTGCCGCTCGCCGTCTCGGCCGACAGCATCACCGCGTCGGTGCCGTCGAGCACGGCGTTGGCGACGTCGGAGACTTCGGCACGGGTCGGCACCGGCGAGGAGATCATTGACTCCATCATCTGCGTGGCGGTGATGGTCAGCTTGTTGCGGTCGCGCGCCATGCGGATCATCTTTTTCTGCAGGGCCGGGACGCTGGCGTCACCGACTTCGACAGCCAGGTCGCCGCGGGCGACCATGATGCCGTCGGAGGCATCGAGGATTTCGGAGAGGTTGGTGATGGCCTCGACTCGCTCGATCTTGGCGATCAGGACGGCCTGGCTGCCGGCAGCGCGCAGCAGCTGGCGGGCCATGTACATGTCAGCGGCGCTTTTCGGGAAGGAGACGGCGACGAAATCGACGCCAATCTGGGCCGCCGTCTTGATGTCTTCCATGTCCTTCGCGGTCAGTGCCGGGGCAGTCAGGCCGCCGCCCTGGCGGTTGATGCCCTTGTTGTTGGACAGCTCGCCACCGACCAGCACTTGGGTATGAATCTCGTTGCCGCGGACGAGCAGTACCTCGAGCTTGAGGCGCCCATCGTCGAGCAGCAGGATGTCGCCACTGACGACGTCCTTGGGCAAATCCTTGTAGTCGAGGCCGACGCGCTCCTGGTTGCCGAGCGGGCAGGCGGCATCGAGGATGAAGGAGTCGCCGATGCCCAGCGTGATCCTGTTGTTCTCGAATTTGCCGACGCGGATTTTCGGGCCTTGCAGGTCGCCGAGGATGCCGACGGTGCGCCCCAGCTTGGCGGCGGCGGCACGAATGCCATCGGCGCGGGCCTTGTGGTCCTCGGCCGTACCGTGCGAGAAGTTCATGCGCACGACGTCGATGCCGGCTCGCACCAGGCGTTCGAGGGTTTCCTGGGATGAAGATGCGGGGCCTAGCGTGGCGACGATCTTGGTATGGCGCGACATCGGTTGTCTCCCTGTCGGATGGGCTTTTAGGTCGGTCGGGTGGCCGGCCCCGGCGTGCGGGGCCGGCACAAGGGGCGAAGATTACGCGGCGCGCTCTTCAAGAACGGCGATGGCCGGCAGGGTCTTGCCTTCGAGGAATTCCAGGAAGGCGCCGCCGCCGGTGGAGATGTAGCCGACGTCGTCGTGGATGTGGAACTTGGCGATGGCGGCCAGCGTGTCACCGCCGCCGGCGATGGAGAAGGCCTCGGAGTGGGCGATGGCCGAGGCCATCATCTTGGTGCCGCCGGCGAATTGCGGCAGTTCGAAGACGCCGACCGGGCCGTTCCAGACGATGGTGCCGGCGTTGGCGATGACTTCGGCGAGCTTGGCGGCGGTTTTCGGGCCGACGTCGAGGATGCGGTCGTTGGCGTGCACATCGTCAACCGAGATCTTGTTGGCGCGGGCCAGGGCGGACACTTCGTCGGCGACGACGACGTCGGTCGGCAGCGGCACTTCGGCGCCGCGTTCCTTCATGATGTCCATGATGGCATGGGCCTCCTTGACCAGGTCCGGCTCGGCCAGCGACTGCCCGATGCGCTTGCCGTCGGCGAGCAGGAAGGTGTTGGCGATGCCGCCGCCGACGATCAGCTGGTCGACCTTGTCGGCCAGCGACTTGAGGATGGTCAGCTTGGACGAGACCTTGGAGCCGCCGACGATGGCGACCAGCGGGCGCTTCGGATTGTGCAGGGCCTTGGACAGGGCGTCGATCTCGGCGCCCATCAGGATGCCGGCACAGGCGACGGGGGCGTACTTGGCGATGCCGTGGGTGGTGGCTTCGGCGCGGTGAGCGGTACCGAAGGCATCATTGACGTAGATGTCGCACAGCTTGGCCATCTTCTGGGCCAGTTCCTCGTTGTTTTTCTTCTCGCCCTTGTTGACGCGGCAGTTTTCGAGCAGGACGACTTCGCCCGGCTTGACCTCGAAGCCGCCATCGACCCAGTCGGTGATCAGGCGTACCGAGGTGTGCAGCATCTGGCCGAGGCGCACGGCAACCGGCATCAGGCTGTCTTCGTGATTCAGCTGGCCTTCGGTCGGGCGGCCGAGGTGGGAGGTGACCATGACGGCCGCCCCCTTCTCCAGGCAGTACTTGATCGACGGCAGCGAGGCACGGATGCGGGTGTCCTCGGTGATGTTGCCGGCTTCGTCCTGCGGCACGTTGAGGTCGGCGCGGATGAAGACGCGCTTGCCGGAAACATCGAGGTCGGTCAGCTTGATGACGTTCATGGGTTATCTCCTGAGTTTTGGTTAGGTTGGATTCTGTGGCCCGTGCGTTTGCCAGAGTTGCGACCAATGGTCGGCCACTTCGAGCATGCGGTTGGCGAACCCCCATTCGTTGTCGAACCAGACGAAGAGGTTGACCAGATGCGTGCCGGCGGTGCGCGTCTGGCTGCCGTCGACAATGGCCGAATGGGGATCGTGGTTGAAATCGATCGAGGCGTGCGCCGCCTCGGAATAGGCGACCAGCCGCTTGAGCGGGCCGCGCGCGGCGTTGCCGAGCAAGGCGTTGATGCTGTGGGCCGATACCGGACGCTGCGTGCTGATGGTCAGATCGATGGCCGAGACATTGGTGGTCGGCACGCGGATCGCCTTGGCCTGCACCCGGCCGGCCAGTTGCGGCAGCAGGCGCTCGACGCCGCGGGCCAGCCCGGTCGACACCGGGATGATCGACTGCATCGCGGAACGGGTGCGGCGCAAGTCGTCGTGGTGGTAGCCGTCGATCAGCGGCTGGTCGTTCATCACCGAATGCAGGGTGCTGAGCAGGGCCTGCTCGATGCCGACTTCGCGGTCGAGCAGATCGAGGATGGGGACGATGGCGTTGGTCGTACACGAGGCGGCCGAGACCAGTTTTTCGTTGCCGTGCAGGCTGTCCTGATTGATGCCGGCGATGATGGTCGCATCGACATCGTCGGCGCTGGCACCCGGGTGCGAGAGCAGCAGGCGGGGGCAGCCCGCCTCGAGAAAGCCGGCCAGTTCGCTGCGTCGGCCGTATACACCGGAACATTCGACGAGCAGGTCGATGTCTCCCCAGCGCACCGCGTCGGGCGTGCGGGCGTGCGTGACGCGGATGGCGTGATTGTCGATCAGCAGTTTGCCGTCCACCGCTTCGACCAGGCCGGGAAAACGGCCATGCGTCGAGTCGTAGCGGGTCAGGTAGGCCATGCTGTCGAGGTTGGCCGGTTCGTTGATGGCGACAACCTGCAGGTTGTGCGCGACCGGGGACTCCAGCAGCGCGCGCAGGAAGCAGCGGCCGATGCGGCCGTATCCGTTTATGGCAAGTCGTTTGGGCTTCAGCAACTTAGTTGGCGGCCTGGGCCGGCTCCTTCTTGGCTTCTTCGCTGTCCGCGGCGAAGCCGGTTTCGTTCGGATCGTAACGCACTTCGGCGACTTCGAGCGGCTCCCTCGGCAAGCAAATGCTGAGAAGGCCGACGCCGAAGATGCTGGAGTCGGAGTAGAAGATCACTGTGCCCTGTCCCTTGAAATGCTGCTTCGTGCGCGCCTTGTCTGTACCGAAAAAGAACGGGATGAGATGCTTTCCGGTGCAGTAGGCATGTTGTGAAGTCGGCTTGCCGAGGATCGCTGCCGCATCGGCATACTTCATTCCGGGCTCGACTTTGGCGAAGGGGCTGTCGGCCGACGGTGTCGCGGCGATGACGGCTTGCTCGCCTTCGGCGTATTGTTTTTCGTCGGCGGCCAGGGTGGGCAGGGTCGGCGAGAGACAAAGGGCTGCAACGGTGAGGCGGGCGAAACGTGTTTGCATCTTGATCTTCTGCTCGCGTGTAGTGACTTGGCTCTCTCCGGCTTGAAACAACTCGCCCCGCAACAGCGGGGCGAGGGGTACAGCTTATGGGTCTTACTTGGCGGCCATCCAGGCGCGGGCGGCGTCGAGCATGCGGCAGGAGTAGCCCCACTCGTTGTCGTACCAGGCCAGGACCTTGACCAGCACGGAACCGTCTTCACCCTTGATGACGCGGGTCTGGGTGGCGTCGAAGGTGGAGGAGACGGTGGTGTGGTTGAAGTCGGACGATACCAGCGGCTCGTTGTTGACGTCGAGGATACCCTTCAACGGGCCGTTGGCAGCAGCGGTCATCAAGGCGTTGATTTCTTCCTTGGTGGTGGCGCGCTCGGCAGTGAAGGTCAGGTCGACCAGCGAGACGTTGATGGTCGGCACGCGCAGGGCGAAACCGTCGACCTTGCCAACCAGTTGCGGCAGCACCAGGCCGACAGCCTTGGCGGCACCGGTCTTGGTCGGGATGATGTTGGCAGCAGCGGCGCGGGCGCGGCGCAGGTCCTTGTGGCGGACGTCAACGGTCACCTGGTCGTTGGTGTAGGCGTGGATGGTGGTCATCAGGCCTTGCTTGATACCGATGGCGTCGGACAGGATCTTGGCGACCGGGGCCAGGCAGTTGGTGGTGCAGGAAGCGTTGGAGACGACGGTCATGTCGGCCTTCAGGGCGCCTTCGTTAACACCCATGACGATGGTGGTGTCGACGTCGTCGCCGCCCGGGGCGGAGATCAGCACGCGCTTGGCGCCTTGCTCGAGCAGGGCGGCTGCCTTGGCCTTGGTGGTGTAGGCACCGGTACATTCGAGCAGCAGGTCGACGCCGTGCTTGGACCAGTCGATGTCCTTCGGGTTCTTGGTCGAATAGAACGGAATCTTTTTGCCGTCGATGATGATGCAGTTCTCGCCTTCGGTTTCCACGGAGGTGCGGAAGCGGCCGTGCGTGGTGTCGTACTTCAGCAGGTGGGCGTTGGTGGTCAGGTCACCGGAGGCGTTGATCGCCACGACCTCGAACTCGTTCTGCAGGCCCTGCTCGTAGATGGCGCGCAGCGTGCAGCGACCGATACGACCGAAACCGTTGATTGCAACCTTGATAGCCATGTGTTTTTCCTCTCTGCGTTAAGTATCAAATCAGGACAACAGCGCCTTCGCCGTAGAAACGACGTTGGCGACGGTGAAACCGAACATGTCGAACAGCTGGTTGGCCGGGGCGGACTCGCCGAAGCGGTCGATGCCGATCACGGCGCCATGCAGGCCGACGTACTTGCGCCAGAAGTCCGGGTGAGCGGCTTCGATGGCGATGCGCTTCTTGCAGCCGCCGAGCACGGAGGCCTTGTATTCGGCACTCTGGCGGTCGAAAACGTTGGAGCAGGGCATCGAGACGACGCGGGTCTTGATGCCTTCACCGGCCAGTGCGGCCTGAGCGTCGAGTGCCAGCTTGATTTCGGAGCCGGTGGCGATGAAGGTGATCTGCGCTTCGCCATCGGCTTCGGACAGCACGTAGCCGCCCTTGGCGATGTCGGCGTCGCTTGCCTTCTGGGTGACGGTCGGCAGGTTCTGACGCGACAGGGCGAGGATGCTCGGACCATCGGTGCGCTCGACCGCAGCGGTCCAGGCGATGGCTGTTTCGGTCGCATCGGCCGGGCGCCAGACGTCGAGGTTCGGGATGATGCGCATCGACGGAATGTGCTCGACCGGCTGGTGCGTCGGACCGTCTTCGCCCAGACCGATGGAGTCATGGGTATAGACCATGATCTGGCGCTGCTTCATCAGCGCGGCCATGCGGATGGCGTTGCGGGCGTAGTCGGAGAAGACCAGGAAGGTCGCAGTGTAGGGAATCAGGCCGCCGTGCAACGCGATGCCGTTGGCGATGGCGGTCATGCCAAATTCGCGTACGCCGTAGTAGCAGTAGTTGCCGCCTTCGGTGCGGGTGACGCCCTTGCTGCCCTTGACGAAGGTCAGGTTGGAACCGGCCAGGTCGGCCGAGCCGCCGAAGATTTCCGGCACGGCCGGGACCAGCGCGGCGATGGCGTTTTGCGAAGCCTTGCGCGAGGCGATGTTCTCGGCCTTCTCGCGGCAGCTGGCGATGTAGGCGGCCTTGGTGGCTTCCCAGCTGGCAGGCAGTTCGGCCTTCATCACGCGGCGCTCGAACTCGGCTGCTTCGGCCGGGAAGGTGGCGCGGTAGGCGGCGAAGCGCTTGTCCCAGTTTTCCTGGAAGACGGCACCGGCCGGTTTGCGATTCCAGGCGGCGTAAACGTCGGCCGGGATTTCGAAAGCCGGGTGATTCCAGCCGATGTATTCGCGGGCCGCGGCGATTTCGTCCTTGCCGAGCGGTGCACCGTGGCAGTCGTGCGAACCCTGCTTGTTCGGCGAACCAGCACCGATCGTGGTCTTGCAGCAGATCAGGCTCGGCTTGTCGCCGACGGCCTTGGCGGCGAGCAGGGCTTTTTCGATGGCGTCGGCGTCATGACCGTCAACAGCCGGAATGACGTGCCAGCCGTAGGACTCGAAACGTTTCGGGATGTCTTCGGTGAACCAGCCTTCGACATGGCCGTCGATCGAAATGCCGTTGTCGTCCCAGAAAGCGATCAGCTTGCCCAAGCCAAGGGTGCCGGCCAGCGAGCAGGCTTCGTGCGAAACGCCTTCCATCAGGCAGCCATCGCCCATGAAGACGAAGGTGTTGTGATTGACGATCTCGTGGCCCGGCTTGTTGAACTCGGCGGCCAGCACCCTTTCGGCCAGCGCGAAGCCGACGGCGTTGGTGATGCCCTGGCCGAGCGGGCCGGTGGTGGTCTCGACGCCCGGGGTGTAGCCGTATTCCGGGTGGCCCGGCGTCCTGGCGTGCAGCTGGCGGAAGTTCTTGATGTCGTCGATCGAGACGTCATAGCCGCTCAGGTGCAGCAGCGAGTAGATCAGCATCGAGCCGTGGCCGTTCGACAGCACGAAGCGGTCGCGGTCGGCCCACTGCGGGTTGGCCGGGTTGTGGCGCAGGTGACGTCGCCAGAGGACTTCGGCGATCTCGGCCATGCCCATCGGGGCGCCCGGGTGTCCGGAATTCGCCTGCTGGACGGCGTCCATGGCGAGGGCGCGGATGGCGCCAGTCAAGGGTGAAAACTTGGGAGTGTTGCTGACGCTCATGTTCCGGAAATCCAGCCTGCTGAAAAGCCTAAATTATCCGGGAAAACCCTTTTTTTGGGTAGGGCGCGAGGCCAATAAGGCAGGCTTTTCGGGCCTGCTTTCGATCAGATTTGCTGAATCCTGGGATCAGTACCAATCGTCGTCAGGACGGCATGATCATGGTATGGATGTTGGCCGTTACGCTGCACCCGGTTTTCGGGCGGCCGGGTGCAGCGGATGAGCGCTTACCGGTAACCAGTATCCTTGTCGCTGTGGATGATCCAGGTCAGGTAGAAGTCCGTGCCGAAGCCCGCATTCTGCGAGAAGATCAGCCGGCCCTTGCCCTTGTAGGCCATTTCCCAACGCGCCCGGTCACTGCCGAAATAGAACGGAATCCAGGCCTTGCCGGTGATGTAGGCGCCCTGGTCGGTCGGCGGCCCGGCTGCGTCCATGGCTTGCTGGCGCGACATGCCGATGCGCAGCTTGGTGAAGGTGGTGCCGCCAGCCGGAACGCCGGTGATTTCGCCGTCCCATTCACGTTCCCCCTTGACCATCGTGCCTTGGCCGGACTGGACCTGACTGATGTCGGTCACCGGCTTGTTGGCGGAAATGTCGTAGGGGCCGTGCATCAGCCGGCCGCTGCGCGCGGCGGGTGTGGCCGCTGCCGGGGCAGGGGCGGCCGCCGCGGCCGGCTTGGCCGGCTCGCAGTCGACCGGCTTTTCGGCAGTCTTGTTCTTGGCGTTCTTGGCGCTCTTGGACTTGTCCGTCTTTTTCTTGGCCTTGGGGTCTTCCGGCGGACATTCGGGCTTGGCCGGCGCCGGGGCGGAGGCCTGCTGTTGCGTTGCTGCTGCGGGTGCCGGCGCCGCGGCGGCTTCTTCGGACTTGGGCTCGTTGCTCTTGCAGCCGGCAACCAATGCGCCGGCGGCGAAGATGAGCGCGAGGGTGGTTTTGTTCATCGCGGTCGTCCTATGACGTTGGGGAAGGCGTGAATGTAGCAGTTCAGGCGGTGTGATAGCCAGTGACCCGGTCGACTTCGTTTTTCGAGCCGAGGATGACCGGCACGCGCTGGTGCAGGCTGTCGGGCTGGATGTCGAGGATGCGCCGGCGGCCGGTGGTTGCCGCGCCGCCCGCCTGCTCGACCAGGAAAGCCATCGGGTTGGCTTCGTACATCAGGCGCAGCTTGCCGCCCTTGTCCTTGAGCTTGCTGTCCATCGGGTACATGAAGATGCCGCCGCGGGTCATGATGCGATGCACGTCGGCGACCATGGAGGCGACCCAGCGCATGTTGTAGTCCTTGCTGAGCGGCCCCTCCTTGCCCGCCTGCATTTCGGCGACGTAGCGCTGGACCGGCGCTTCCCAGAAGCGCTGGTTCGACATGTTGATGGCGAATTCCTTGGTGTCGGCCGGAATCTGCACGTTTTCCTGGGTCAGGATGAACTGGCCCTGCTCGCGGTCCAGCGTGAACACGACGACGCCGTCGCCGACGGTCAGCACGAGCAGCGTGGTCGGGCCATAGACGGCGTAACCGGCGGCAACCTGGGTCGTGCCGGGCTGCAGGAAGGCCTGTTCGGCCGCTTCCGGGGTGCTCAGGTCGGCGCCGTCCGGGCATTTCAGCACCGAGAAGATGGTGCCGATGGAAACGTTGACGTCGATGTTGGACGAGCCGTCGAGCGGGTCGAAGGTGAGCAGGTATTCGCCCTTGGGGAAACGATGGGGAACGAGGTGCGGCAGGTCCATTTCCTCGGAGGCCATGGCGGCGAGGTGGCCGCCCCATTCGTTGGCGTCGAGCAGGATGTCGTTGGACAGTACGTCGAGCTTCTTCTGCGCCTCGCCCTGCACATTGTCGCTGCCGGCTTCGCCGAGCACGCCGCCGAGACCGCCCTTGCCGATGGCGATGGAGATGGCCTGGCAGGCGCGGGAAACGATGTCGATCAGCAGCTTCAGATCGCCGGTGATGACACCCTTGTTGCGTTGCTCTTCGGTGAGATAGCGCGCCAGCGTGCGTTGCTGTGCCATGAAAACTCCTGCGTCCGTGACAAAGGCGCGATTTTACTCCGGGACGTGGCTGGCGTGCAGGAAGGCGAAAGCCGCAGCGGCGTTCAGCGGCCGGCTGAGCAGGTAGCCCTGGACTTCGTCGCAGCCGTTGGTGCGCAGCAGGTCGAGCTGGTCATCGGTTTCGACGCCTTCGGCGATGACCTTGAGGCCGAGCGAGTGGGCCAGCGCAATGGTGCCGAAGGCGATGGCGCGGTCGTTGAGGTCGTGCTCGATGTCGGCGACGAAGGAGCGGTCGATTTTCAGGTGGTCGATGGGAAACAGCTTGAGGTAGGCGAGCGACGAGTAGCCGGTGCCGAAATCGTCGATGGCCAGCGTAACGCCCATGCGGCCGAGGCGTTCGAGAATCTGCGTGGCTTCCTGCGGATTTTCCATCACCGAGCTTTCCGTGATTTCCAGCTCAAGGAGTTCCGGCGGCAGCTGCGAGGTGGTCAATGCGTTGGCCACCGTTTCGCAGAAATCGCGGCGCCGCAGCTGGCGGGCCGAGACGTTGACCGCGACGCGCATGGGGCGCAGCCCGGCGTTGATCCAGCGGGCCATTTCGCGGCAGGCGGTATTGAGAACCCAGTCGCCGATGTCGTTGATCAGGCCGGTCTCCTCGGCGACCGGAATGAAACGGGCCGGAGAGATCAGGCCTTCGCTGGGGTGGTGCCAGCGTACCAGCGCCTCGACGCCGATCGGTGTCCGGTCGGCGGCGTTGAACTGCGGTTGGTAGTCTAGATTCAGTTCGTTGCGGGCGATGGCGTGGCGCAACTTGCGCTCGATATGCAGGCGTTCCGCGGCGGAGTGGTTCATTTCCGCCGCGAAGAACTGGTAATTATTCCGGCCGGCCGCCTTGGCGTGGTACATCGCGGTGTCGGCGTTCTTCAGGATAATGTCGGCGTCGGGGCCGTCGTCGGGGAAGATGCTGATGCCGATCGACGGGCTGGTGTGCAGCTCGTGGTCGTTCGTTTCGATGGGGATGGACAGCGCGGCGGTGACCTTGCTGGCGATGCTGGCGGCATCGGCCGGCGAACTGATGGCCGGCAGGATGATGACGAATTCGTCGCCGCCGATGCGGGCGACGAAATCGGTTTCGCGGACCAGCCGGGACAGCCGGCTGGCGACCTCGCGCAGCAGCTCGTCGCCGACTTGGTGGCCCAGGGTGTCGTTGATGATCTTGAAGCGATCCAGGTCGAGGAACATCATCGCCACCTTCCATTGGTGGCGACGGGCATCGGGCAGTATCTGGGCCAGCCGCATGAGCAGGGCCAGCCGGTTGGGCAGGCCGGTCAGGGGGTCGGTCTGGGCGATGTGGCGCATGCGGTCTTCGGCCTGCTTGCGCTCGGTGATGTCGGCCAGAATCCAGACGTAGTGCGCGGGCATGCCGCTTTGCGGATCGTCGACCCGGTTGACGCGCGTGCCGACCGGCAGCGTCGAACCGTTCTTGTGATTGACCGTGAGTTCCCCGCTCCACGAACCGCGCTGGGCCAGTTGCACCTGCAGTTCGTCGGCGTTCTGGCCCGGATCGAGGTTGAGCAGGCCGAAGACGGTCTGGCCGAGCAGCTCGAACGTTTCGTAGTCGGTCATCTGGGTGGTGGCCGGATTGATCGACAGGATACGATGGGCATCGTCGGTGAAGATGATGCCGGCGGGCGTATGGCTGTAAACCTTCTGGGCCAGCTGCTCCCGTTCGGCGCTGTGGCGGCGCTCGGTGATGTCGGTATAGACCGTCACGAAGCCGCCTTCGGGAAGCGGCACGCCGCGCACCTCGAGGATTTTCCCGTTGGGCCGGGTGCGTTCGAAGTGATGGGAGGCTGGTGTCAGGGCACGCTTCATCAGCGACTGGACGATCGTTTCCTCGTCGCCCGGACCGTACTCGCCACGCCGGGCGTTGAAACGGAACATTTCCTCGATGGGCGTTCCCGGCTGGGTCAGCGCCGGCGGGAAATCGAGGAGGCGCTGGAATTCGGTGTTGCAGAGCTCGAGGTGGGTGTCGGCGCTGAACAGGCTGACGGCGCTGGGAATGCTCTCGATAATCGTGTGCAGTTGGGAATGCTGCTTGCCAAGGGCGGTTTCGGCAGCCTTGCGCTCGGTGATGTCGGTGTAGGTGGTGATGAAACCGACCAGCTGGTCGCCCATGTAGAGCGGCTCGCCCTGGACTAGGTGGGTGGTGCCGTTCGGGCGGGTGCGTTCGAAACAATGCGCCTCGAATTTCCTGGCCAATGCGGTAATCCGTTCGACGTGCGCTTCGGCATCGCCGGGACCGTATTCTCCGCGGTGGGCGGGAATGCGGATCAGGTCCGAGAACAGGGCGCCTTCGAATACCGTTTCGGCGGGCAGGCCCAGTACCTTGAGCAGCCCGTCGTTCCAGATGCGCAGGCGCAGACTTTCGTCGAACACGCTGATGCCTTGCTGCATGTTCGACACGACGGCTTGCAGGTAGGCCAGTTGGCGCTGAATGTCGCCTGGGGGAAGCGGTGGGGCGTCCTGGGAAATCAATGGGATCAATGAGTCGGTTGATTCATGCCAAATGATAGCGCAGTCCCACGGGGGTTATGGCAAAAATGCTGATTTTTTTAATTGCGGCAGATGCTAGCAGTCGCGCCATTTGATCGAGCAGCCGATGGAGGCCGCCTGTTCTAGCGGTCCCTGCCCACTGCGGGCAATCCCGACCATGGCCGCAAACAGCTCGCGGGGCGCGTCGGCCGGTGCCGGTTCGCGTCCCGAGGCATCGAGCCGGCCACGATATTGCAAGGTCATTCCGGCGTCGTAGCCGAAGAAGTCGGGCGTGCACACGGCGCCAAAGGCGCGGGCGACCGTCTGGCTTTCGTCGTAGAGGTAGGGGAACGGAAAGGCCAACTGCTCGGCCCACTGTCGCATCTTGTCCGGCGCATCGTCCGGGTAGGCCTCGACATCGTTGCTCATGACGGCGACGCAGCCGATGCCGTGTTCCGCCAGCTCCCGGCAATCGCGGATCAGGCGGTCGATGATCGCCTTGACGTAAGGGCAGTGGTTGCAGATGAACATGACCAGCAGGCCTCGGGGGCCGCGGCAACTGGCCAGCGTATGACGTTGGCCATCGACGCCGGGCAGGTCGAAGGCGGGGGCGGGTTGGCCGAAATCGCACACCGGTGGGTTCAGGGCGACCATGATGCTCCACTCCAAAAGGCATTTCGCCCATAATAGCACCGATGAATTTGCCACGTTTTTACTGCCGAGAAGCCTTGTCGCCGGGGGCGCATGTCGAACTGCCCGAACCGGTGGCGCGCCACGCCGTGCGTGTGCTGCGTCTGCCGCCGGGTGCCCGGATGATCCTGTTCGATGGCCGGGGCGGTCAGTACCCGGCGCTCATCGAGCGGATCGAGCGCGATCGTGTCTATGCCGAACTGTCTGCCTGGGAGGATGCGGAGTGCGAGTCGCCGCTGTCGATTACCCTGGTCCAGGCCCTGCAGGCCGGCGACAAGATGGATTTCACCATCCAGAAGGCGGTCGAGCTGGGAGTGCGCGACATTGTTCCGGTGGAGAGCCGGCGCAGCGTACTGCGTCTGGCCGGAGAGCGGGCAGCCAAGCGCGTGGCGCACTGGCAGGGCGTGGTGGCTTCGGCCTGCGAACAGTGCGGGCGCAATCAGGTACCGCTGGTGGCGCCGGTGGAAAAACTGGAAAGCTGGCTGGCCAGGCCGGCAAACGGCGCCTTGCGCCTGATGCTCGATCCGGAGGCGGAAACCAGTTTCGCGTCGATTCGGCCGGAAGGGGCGGTGCAGTTGCTGATCGGCTCCGAGGGGGGGCTTGATCCGCAGGAAATGGTCGCCGCCAGGCAGGCCGGCTTCCGCGCCGTGCGCATGGGGCCGCGCGTGCTGCGGACGGAAACGGCTGGCTTGGCCGCTTTGGCGGTGATGCAGGCCTTGTGGGGTGATTTCAGGGAGGGGTAAATCATGTTTGAATCGGCAGAACTGGGCCACAAGGTCGACAAGAAAACCTTCAAGACCGAAGTCCCGAAGCTGCGTGCCGAACTGCTCGATGTCCAGTACGACATGCTGCAGAACAAGGAATTCCCGGTCGTCATCCTGATCTCCGGGGTCGACGGCAGCGGCAAGGGCGAGACCATCAACCTGCTGTATTCGTGGATGGATCCTCGCCACATTTCGACGCTGGCGTTTTCGGCGCCGAGCGACGAGGAGTCGTCGCGGCCTACCATGTGGCGCTACTGGCGCGCCCTGCCGCCCAAGGGCAAGGTCGGCATCTTTGCCGGTTCCTGGTATTCGCAGCCGATCACCGACCGCATCAACGGGGAAATGCGCCGCTCGGAACTCGACGGGCGTCTGGACGACATCAACCGCTTCGAAACCATGCTGGTCAACGAGGGAGCGCTGGTCCTCAAGTTCTGGTTCCATCTGTCCAAGGAAGGGCAGAAGACCCGTTTGAAGGCGCTGGAGAAAGACCCGCGCACGGCCTGGCGGGTGACCAAGGAAAGCTACGACCGCCTGAAAACCTACAACCGGCTGCAGCAGGTGGCCGGGCATGTGCTGCGGGTGACCAATACGGCGCATGCGCCGTGGATCATCGTCGAGGGAACCGACGACGAATACCGCTCGCTGACGGTAGGGCGCATCGTTCTCGAGGCCATGAAGCGCCGCCTGAACCAGGAAGGCCTGCAGCGCGTGCCGGTCGCTCCGCCCATCGTGCATCCGATCGACGAAAAGAACGTGCTCAGCGAACTCGATCTGACGCAGACGCTCGCCAAGCAAACCTACGAGACGCAACTGGCCAAATACCAGGCACGCCTGTCGGAACTGGTGCGCGACCCGCGCTTCGTCGGCCGGCGTTCGCTGGTGCTGGTTTTCGAAGGCTCGGATGCGGCGGGCAAGGGCGGCAGCATCCGTCGCGTTGCGGCGTCGATGGATGCCCGGCAATACCAGATCGTACCGATTGCCGCCCCGACCGAGGAAGAACGGGCGCAGCCTTATCTCTGGCGCTTCTGGCGCCACATGCCGCGCACCGGCAGGGCGGCGATCTTCGATCGTTCATGGTACGGCCGCGTGCTGGTCGAGCGGGTCGAGGGTTTCTGCAGCGAAGCGGACTGGTTGCGTGCCTACGCGGAGATCAACGATTTCGAACATCAGCTGTCCGATGCAGGCGCGGTGGTGATCAAGTTCTGGCTGCAGATCAGCGCCGACGAGCAGTTGCGCCGTTTCAAGGAGCGCCAGGCCACCGAGTTCAAGCGTTTCAAGATCACCGACGAGGACTGGCGCAACCGCGACAAGTGGGACGAGTACGTGTCGGCCGTGTGCGACATGGTTGACCGGACGTCAACCGGCTTGGCGCCCTGGACGTTGGTTGAGGCCAACGACAAGAACTTTGCCCGGGTTAAAGTGCTGAAAACCATTTGCGAGCGTCTGGAAGCAGCGCTCAAGGACGACGACGGGAAAACCACCGAAAAATGAGCGATACCCCTTACGACGAGCATTTCGTCTCCTGGTTCCGGGCGGTCACGCCCTACATCAATGCCTTTCGCGGCAAGACCTTCGTCATTGCCTTCGGCGGCAAGGCCGTCGAAAGCGAGTTCGCCAAGACTCTGGCCTACGACGTCAACCTCCTGGTCAGTCTGGGTATCCGCCTGGTGCTGGTGCATGGCGCGCGACCGCAGATCGAGGAAGAGTTGCGCGAAAAGAACCTGGAATCGATCTACCATCGCGGCTACCGGGTGACCGATGCGGCAGCGCTCGATTGCGTGCTCGATGCGGTGGGCAGCGTTTACCTCGAAATCGAGGCCATGCTGTCGCAGGGTCTGCCCAATACGCCGATGGCCAACAGCCGCATCCGCGTCATCGGTGGCAACTTCATCACCGGCCAGCCGATCGGCGTGCTCGACGGCATCGACATGCAGTACGCCGGCAAGGTGCGCAAGGTCGATAGCGAGGGCATCAACGCCCAGCTCGGCCTGGGCAACATCGTGCTCCTCAACTGCGAGGGACCGTCGCCGACCGGCGAAATCTTCAACCTGCAGATGGAGGAGGCCGCCGAAGCGGTGGCGACGGCCATCAAGGCCGACAAGCTGGTCTATCTGACCGACAGCCACGGCGTCACCGACAAGGATGGCGAGCTGCTGGACGCGATGACCGCCGACGAGGCCTCCCAATTGCTGCGCGATGCCGAATGGCTGAGCGCCGACATCCGCCGTTACCTGCCCTGCGCGGTGCGTGCCAGCCGGGCCAGTGTCGGCCGGGTGCACCTGATCAGCTTCGAGCAGGACGGCGCCTTGTTGCGCGAGCTGTTTACCCACGACGGCGTCGGCACCGTGGTTACCCGGGAGTCGCTGGAAAACATCCGCGAGGCGAAGCCGGACGATATCGCCGCGCTGATCGCGCTGATCGAGCCGATGGAAGAGGAAGGCATCCTCGTGCATCGGCCGCGCGAACTGCTCGAGCGCGAAATCGACCATTTCTCGATCATGCTGCACGACGGCATCATCGTCGGCTGCGCCGCGCTCTATTCGCATTCCGAGGAAGAGGCGGAGCTGGCCTGCCTGGCTGTCAGCCACGAGCATCGCGAGTGGGGTTACGGCGAGCAGTTGATGAAGCGCATCGAAAAACGCGCCCGCAAGGCCGGCGTCAAGCGGCTGTTCGTCCTGACCACGCGTACCGAGCACTGGTTCGTCGAGCGTGGCTTCAAGCTTGGTTCGGTCGACGACCTGCCCGCTGCCAAACGGGATATGTACAACTATCAGCGGAGGTCCAAGGTCCTGTTCAAGACCTTATAATCCTCCCCGTTAACCCCACGGAGTTTCACATGGCACGTACCGTCAATTGCGTCAAACTTGGCCGCGAGGCCGAAGGTCTCGATTTTCCGCCGTATCCCGGCGCGCTGGGTCAGCGCATCTTCGAGAATGTCTCGAAGGAAGCCTGGCAGCAGTGGATCAAGCTGCAGACCATGATCATCAACGAAAACCGCCTCAACCTGGTTGATGCCAAGCATCGCAAGTACTTGGCCGAGCAGGTGGAGAAGCACTTCTTCGGCGAAGGCGCCGACCAGGTTCAGGGTTACGTCGCCCCGAAGGCCTGATCCCGGCTGGCAGAAAGAAAAAACCCGCTGCGGCGGGTTTTCGTCTTTCTGGCGCGGCCTCCGCATGATCATCCCCCGGCTTGGCAAGGGGCTCGACCAGGCCCAATAATGCCTGCATGACCGCAAAGACTGCACTACCCGAAATCTATGTCAGCACCGATGTCGAAACCGACGGCCCGGTGGCCGGGCGACATTCCATGCTGAGTATCGGCTCGGCGGCATATGCCCCGGACAAGACCCTGCTCGGGACGTTTTCAGCCAATCTGGAAACGGTGCCCGGCCTGATGGCGGACGAACACACCGCCAAGTGGTGGGCGACGCAGCCGGCGGCGTGGGCGGCCTGCCGGCTGGATCAGGAAGCGCCGGCAGCGGCCATGCGGCGTTATGTGGCCTGGCTGAAGGCGCTGCCGGGACGGCCGGTGTTCGTGGCCTATCCGGCGGCCTTCGATTTTCCCTTCGTCCAGTGGTATCTCGACAGCTATGCCGATGAAAATCCGTTCGGCTATGCAGTCATCGATATCAAGACCTACGCCATGGCCGTGTTGCGCCGGCCTTACCGGGCCTGCGGCAAGCAGGCGATGCCGGCCGACTGGTTCGACCCGGCGCCCCATACCCATGTCGCGCTGGACGATGCGCTGGAACAGGGGGCGCTCTTCTGCAACATGCTGGCGGCCAATCTGGCGCGCCGCTGAAGCGTCGTCAGAACAGCCGGTGCAGCGTGTACAGAATGAACAGCGTGGTCGGCACGGCAAGGGCCAGTGCGAGGATGGCGCTAGTCCGCTTGAGGCCGGCGGCCTGCTCCTCGATGAATTCCTCCATGCCGTCGAACAGTTCGGGAAAGGCAGCGATGTCGTTGCGCTTTTCCATGGATCCTCCTTGCTTCAGCCGGTGACGGGTTTGCCGTCGTGGCGGGTGATGACGAGTGTGGCGGAGCGCGGGCGGCCGCCGGTTGCGGTCGGGAACTGATTGGCCGGCCAGGCCGAAACCGCGGTCGGGGCGTCGGGAGACGAGCGCTCGCTGGCCGTTTCACCGGGATGCTGGATGTTGACGAACAGCGTCCGGCCATCCGGAGTCGCCGTGATGCCGGTCAGTTCGCACCCCCTGGGCCCGGTCAGGAAACGACGGGTTTCTCCGCTCTTCACATCGGCGAGCAGCATCTGGTTGTTGCCGAGCCGCGCGTAGTCGCCCTGGTTCAGCACACTGGTCGACACGTCAGTCTGTATCCACAGGCCGCCGTTCGGGTCGAACCACAGGCCGTCCGGGCTGCCGTAGGCATCGCCCTTGATGGTGCCGCGCTTGCTGTCGTCGGCTGCCTGCGGATCGCCGGCGAGGGCGAAGATGTCCCAGGCAAAACTGTCGGCGGCGGCGTCGCGACCGGCTTCTCGCCAGCGGACAATGTGGCCGAAGACGTTGGCGGCGCGGGGATTGGCGGCATCGGTGCCGGGTGCGCCATCAGTGCCGCGCTTGCTGTTGTTGGTCAGCGTGACATAGACCTCGCCGCTTTGCGGGTGGACGGCGATCCACTCGGGGCGGTCCATTTTCGTCGCTCCGGCGATGTCGGCCGCCTGCCGGCAGCGAATGGCGACGTCGCCCTGGTCGGCGAAGCCGTTTGCCGTATCGAGCATTCCTCCGGGGTGGGACTCCCCGTGGCGTAGCGGCAGCCAGCGACCGGCACCGTTGTCCTCGAAGCGGGCGACGTACAGCGTGCCGTGGTCGAGCAGCGTGGCGGTATCGCTCTTGCCCGCCACATAGCGGTCGCGGGAAACGAATTTGTAGATGTACTCGAAACGCTCGTCATCGCCCATGTAGACCACGACACGGCCATCCTTGGCCAGGGTGACGGTGGCGCCTTCGTGCTTGAAGCGGCCGAGGGCGGTCCGTTTGACCGGTGCCCGCTCCGGATGCCACGGGTCGATTTCGACGATCCAGCCGAAGCGATTGCCTTCGTTGGGGTGGCGCGCCAGGTCGAAGCGTTCGTCATGCTCGTGCCAGCGGAAACCGAACCCGGCTTCGCTGAAGCCGTAGCGCTTCTGGTCGGCGCTCAGGGCCTTCGGGGCCTTGAAATAGCCGTTGAAATTCTCTTCGCAGGTCAGATAGGTGCCCCACGGCGTATGGCCCATGGCGCAATTGTTCAGTGTGCCCAGAACGATGTCGCCGCGCGGGTCGTAGGCGGTGCGCATGGCCGGGTTTCCGGCGGCAGGGCCGGCGGTGCGGCACGGTGTGCTCGCCGTGATGCGGCGCGCCCAGCGCGACGGGCGGACGACCTGCCAGGAGCCGCCCTTGTCCTGCCGTACCTCGATGACCGAAACGCCATGCGCCGCCTGCGATTTGGCGACCTTGGCGGCGCTCCAGTCCTGCATGCCGCCAACGTGAAGCAGGCCATCGTCGGTGTATTCGTGGTTGATGCACATCAGGCCGTGCGTCGACGAGGGCTTGCCCCGCTCGACAAAGGGGAAGAAGTGCATGCCGTCGTGATGCATGCCGGCTTGCTGCGACTGCGCGGTGGCATCGTCGCCGGCGTCGGCCCGGGCGGCGGGGCCGGCTGATACCGGGTCGCCCCAGGCGTAGAGCAGGCTGGCCGCGTGGCCGGGCGCCACGCGTACCTCATCGGCAGTGGAGACGGCCAGCGAAACAAAGTCGGCCAATGCACCCGATGCGCGCCCGGTGCTGGCGGCCAGTACGGGCAGGGGGACGCCAGCCGCGGCGGTACTCAGGATGGCGGCGGACAGCAGGCGGCGGCGGAAAGGATCGGCCGGCGCATCCTCCGCAATGGCGTCAATCGGGTCGAAGCAGGTGTTGGACATGGCGTTCAGGGTTGTGGTGTCGTCGTGATGGACAAACTATCGCCAGTCAATGTTGCAGGGGCGTGACGGTTTTCCGGGCGCCTGGCTTGCCATGGAGATCATGCGACAGGGTGAGGCAGGAATGCTTTTCGCGATGTCCGCTAAAAACGGCACAGCATCAGATGCTTGCCGTCGATATGGCCGTTGCGCAATTCGCGGAAACCCAGGTCGCGAAAACGCCGGGCCTTGCTCGCCGAAACGAGGATGCGCCCCGACTTGAAGGTGGCCTTCAGCCAGTCGAGGCGTGCCTTGATCAGCGCCCGGCCGATGCCTTGTCCGCGCTTTTCCGGGGCGACGGCGGAGAGGTAGAGGATGTGCGTCCGCGAGGCCCAGTCGGCGGCCTTGACGCCGCCGAGGGCGATGATCTGGCCGTTTTCGACGGCGATGAAAAAGCGCCGGTAGTACACCGGGTCGTCGCAACGCAACTCGCGGCGGATACGCTCGAGGTTGTAGCGCTCGGGGTCGGCAAAGGTGTTGGCGATCAGCGTGGCGCACGTGTCGAGCAAGATCTCGCTGCTGGTGTCCAGCGTATCGATACGGAACTTGGCCATGTTTCAGCCACTGGCCTGTGCATGTTGCCGCAGGCGTCGCGCAAAGTCGGCCGCCCGGTTCGCCGCTTCGTGATTGATGCGGGTCTGCTCCTCGCCGAACGCATCGCGTTCACGCGGGCTGCGCACCGCCGCCTCGATGCTGCGCACGCAGCGCCAGCGCTGTCCCTGGCGGGTCGGGAACAGGCGCATCTGCTCGATCGGATGGTGGGCGCGACAGCAATAACAGAACTTCATTTCCGGCATTGCAAGCTCCTTGGCGAACGGGTCACAGGACGTGATTCCGAGGATGCTGTTTCATTGTTACGGCCGGATGACGTCCCGGGAATCCTTGTCACGGCGTTGAAATCAAGCCTGCCTAAACTGGATGTTCAGTTTTTTTTGGATACGCTATGAGTTGTGTCATGGATGATGAGCGGGCCGAGTTGGAGCGACTGCTCGACGAAGCCCTTCTCAAACCGGTGTTTCAGCCCATTCTGGATTTCCGGGTGCGCGCCATTCTCGGCTATGAAGCCTTGATCCGTGGGCCGGAAGGCAGCCCGCTTTCCCGTCCGGACCAGTTGTTTGGCGTGGCTGCCCGTTGCGGCCTTTCGCTCAGGCTCGAACATGCCTGCCGCGAAGCCAGCCTGCGCGCCTTCGCCAGCCAGCGGCTGGCCGGCAAACTCTTCCTCAATGTGACGCCGGACTGTCTGCTCGATCCCCGGCTGATGAACGGCCGTACCCGCGATCTGCTGAGCGAACTGGGCATTGCGCCGAACCGGGTGGTGCTCGAGTTGACGGAGAACCAGCAGATCAGCGATATGCCTGGAATACTGGAGGTTCTGCTCCACTATCGTGGGCGAGGCTTCCAGATCGCCATCGACGATCTGGGCGAGGGCTTTGCCAATCTGCGCATGTGGTCGGAACTGCGGCCGGAGCTCGTGAAGATCGACAAGCATTTCGTCCACGGCATTGCCGATGACCGGATCAAGTTCCATTTCGTGCGCGCGATGCAGGACCTCGCCGAGATCGGCAATGCCTTGCTGGTCGCCGAAGGCATCGAGCGCGAGGAGGATTTCGTCTGTATCCGCGATATGGGCATCGCCTGCGGTCAGGGTTACTTCATCGCCCATCCGGAGGCCACCCCGATCCGCCAGTTATCGCGCCGAACCCTGTCGGCGCTGGACCAGCAGTCGCTGGCGCTGTCGCCGATGACGGGCGGCCCCGGGCGCCTGCCGACGGCCCGCAGCCTGCTCAAGGCCATCGTCCCGGTTCCCATCCATGCCAGCAACGCGGCAGTGATCGAGCGCTTCGAGGCCGATCCGTCGCTCGAGGTCCTGCCGGTCGTGCAAGGAAGCCAGCCGGTCGGCATGATCAACCGTCACAGCATGGTCGACCGCTTTGCCCGCCCGTTTCGCCGCGAGCTGTTCGGCCGCAAGAGTTGCGAGCTGTTCATGGATCACGCGCCCCTGGTGGTCGACCAGCATGCCACCATCCAGGAGTTGGCGATGATGTTGTCGCTGGCCCCCCGGCACTATCTGCTCGACGGTTTCATCGTTACCGGCGATGGCGAATACCTGGGTGTCGGCAGCAGCCACGACCTGATGGGAATGATCACCGAAATGCAGATCAGCGCCGCGCGCTATGCCAATCCGCTGACCCAGCTGCCCGGCAACGTCCCGATCAACGAGCATGTCGACCGCCTGCTCGCCGCCGGCAGCCCTTTCGTCGCGGTCTATGTCGATATCGACAATTTCAAGCCTTTCAACGACACCTATGGTTACCGGCGCGGCGACGACGTGATCCAGACCCTGGCTCGCCTGCTTTGCGAACAGGTCGACGAGCGCCTTGATTTTGTCGGGCACATCGGCGGCGACGATTTCTTCGTCATTTTCCGGAGTGCCGACTGGGAAATGCGCTGCTGGGAAACCATTTCGCGTTTTGCCGAGTCGGTGACCAACATGCTCGGCGTCGACGAGCGGCTGAGTGGCGGCTATATGGCGGAAAATCGTCGCGGCGAGCTGAGCTTCCATCCGTCGCCGACCCTGTCGCTGGGTGCCGTGCGGGTCGGTCCCGGCGATTGCGAGTCGCATCGAGAAGTTGCCGCCGCCGCCTCGGGGGCCAAGAAGCAGGCCAAGAAGCGCAGCCGTTCGGGTGTTGGCGAGCCGGCGGGAGGCTGCCTGTTCATCGAGCGCCGGCGATTGGGAGACGGGGCGAGCCACCTGTTTGCCCGGCCGCTGGTCAACTGAACGCTGCCCCGGTCCGGGGCAGCCTTTGCTTCGGAGAACGATCGGGCCGGGCAGCGATTCGCCCGGCTACTCAGGCGTTGGCCACCCGGCTGGCGGGGAAGCGTGCGGCGAAGCGACTGCCGACGCCGACTTCGCTCCTGATGTCGAGCTGGGCCTGGTGGCGGTTCAACGAGTGCTTGACGATGGCCAGGCCGAGGCCGGTGCCGCCCGAGTCGCGCGAGCGGCCACGGTCGACCCGGTAGAAGCGTTCGGTCAGGCGGGGGATGTGCTTGGCGTCGATGCCGGGACCGGTGTCCTGGACGGCGAATTCGGCACCCTGAGGCGAGCTTTTCCAGCTCAACGTGATCTTGCCGCCGGGCGGCGTGTAGCGCACGGCATTGGTGACCAGATTGGCCAGGGCGCTGACCAGTTCGGGTTCCGATCCGCGCAGGTCGCCGCTGCCATCCGACTCGACCGTGATGGTGTGGCGTCCGGCGGACAGGGCCTCGGCATCCCGGCGCAGCTTGTCGATCAGGTTGGGCATGTCGACGACGTTGTCGTCGGGCGGCGGCGCCGATTCGATGGACGACAGGGTCAGCAGGTCCTGGACGATGGATTGCATGCGCTGCGACTGGCCAACCATCATGCCCAGGTAGCGTTGGCGTTCGTCGTCGTCGAGGGCGATTTCCTGCATCGTTTCGAGGAAACCGGCGAGCACGGTCAGCGGCGTGCGCAGTTCGTGCGAAACGTTGGCGACGAAGTCGCGGCGCGTCTGGTCGAGGCGGTCGGCCTGGGTGATGTCCTTGATCTGCATGAGCCGGCGGCTGCCGGCGTAGGGAATGACATGGATGGCGTAGACGCGATCCTTGTAGCGTTCCGGGCGCAGGGTCAGCGGGCGGCTGAAGTCGAGGGCTTCGAGATAGGCGACGAATTCGGGCTGACGTACCAGATTGAGGATCGATTGCCCCTGGTCGGTATCGAGCTTCAGGCCGAGCTGGGTTTCCGCCGTGGTGTTGCAGAACATGATGTTGTTCTGCAGGTCGAGCATCACCACGCCGTCGGTCAGCGCCTGGGCGGCGGCACGCAGCAGCTGGATGGTTTGGTCGCGGTACTCGATCTGCGAGCGCAGTTCCTTCTCGTGGCGGTACAGGCGGCCGAAGATATCGTCCCAGGCGCCTTCGCCCTCCAGGCTGGCGTCGACCACCGGATTGCGCGTCCACCGGTCGAGCCGGGAAAAGTGGCGGAAGTGGATCAGTTGCTGCAGCATCAGGCCGACGCAGAAAACGGCCCAGCCATGCCAGGGACGGGAAAAGATGCCGACCGGGATGGCGATGGCCGCCGCGATGGCGGCCAGGATCACGGCGCGAATGACGAGCGAGGTCAAGAGAGGTCAGGCTCCCCGGAAGCGATAGCCGGTTCCACGCACGGTTTCGACCCGCTCATGGTGGCCGGATGTCTCCAGTGCGGCGCGCAGGCGGCGGATATGTACATCGACCGTCCGTTCCTCGATGAAGACATGATCCCCCCAGACCTCGTCGAGCAACTGGGCACGCGTGTAAACCCGTTCGGCATGGGTCATGAAGAAGAACAGCAGGCGGAATTCGGTCGGTCCCAGTTCGATCGGCAGGCTGCCGGCGAGCACGCGGTGGGTGGCCGGATTGAGCGAGAGGTTGCCGACCTCGACCGCCTCGCCGGCCAGGTGCGGGGCACGGCGGCGCAGTACGGCGCGCACGCGGGCGACCATTTCCTTGGGCGAGAACGGCTTGGTGATGTAGTCGTCGGCACCGGCTTCCAACCCTTGCACCTTGTCCTCTTCGTGGACGCGGGCGGTGAGCATGATGATCGGCAACTCGCGGGTCCGTTCGTCGGCGCGCAGCTTCTTGGCCAGCGCAACGCCGGACTGGCCGGGCAGCATCCAGTCCAGGATGACCAGGTCGGGCAGCGCGGCACGGATGGCGGATTCGCCTTCCTCGGCGCTGCCGGCGCGGACGACCAGGAAGCCGGCGTGCTTGAGGTTGATGGCGACCAGTTCCTGGATCGCCGGTTCATCCTCGACGACGAGAATCGTCGGGGTCACTTGGCCTGCCCCTTGACGTGGCGGATGTCGCGGCCTTCGACAACGAAGACGACCTGTTCGGCGACGTTCTTCGCGTGGTCGCCGATGCGTTCGATGGCGCGGGCGATGGAGATGATCTCGATCGACGTGGTGATGGTGCGCGGGTCTTCCATCATGTGGGTGATCAGCTGGCGGATGATCGACTTGAATTCGGTATCGACGTCACTGTCGGCACGGATCACCTCCTGGGCCTGGGCGGTGTCGAGACGGGCGAAGGCGTCGAGCGACTGGCGCACCAGGTTGAGCGCGGCTTCGGCCAGGTGGCGGATGCCAATACCGTACTGGGCAGGCAAATGGCCGGCTTCGTAGATGCGGCGCACGCCCTTGGCGATCTTCTTGGCCTCGTCGCCGGCGCGTTCGAGATCGGTGACGATCTTGCTGATGCCGAGCACCAGGCGCAGGTCGGAAGCGGTCGGCTGGCGCTTGGCGATGACGTGGGCGCAATCGTCGTCGATGGCCTTTTCCAGATCGTTGATCTTGCGGTCGGCTTCGACGATGGATTTGACGCTGGTCACTTCGCCCGAGCTGTAGGCGTCGATGGCGGACGAAACCTGGGTTTCGACCATGCCGCCCATCTGCAGGACGTGGGTACGCAGGCGGCCGAGTTCTTCGTCGAACTGGCTGGAGAGGTGCTGGTTTTCGTTCATGTCGGGTCTCCCTTAGCCCATGCGGCCGGTGATGTAGTCTTCGGTGCGCTTGTCGTTCGGCTTGATGAAGATTTCGTCGGTCTTGCCGAACTCGATCATCTCGCCCAGATACATGTAGGCAGTGTAGTCGGAGACGCGCGCTGCCTGCTGCATGTTGTGGGTGACGATGAGGATGGTGACGCGCTTCTTCAGTTCGTGCACCAGTTCCTCGATGGCGCCGGTGGCGATCGGGTCGAGCGCCGAGGTCGGCTCATCGAAGAGCAGCAGTTCGGGGTCGGTGGCCAGGGCGCGGGCGATGCACAGACGTTGCTGCTGGCCGCCGGACAGGTTGGAGGCGAGTTCGTTCAGACGGTCCTTGACCTCGTCCCACAGGGCGCCGCCCTTGAGTGCCTGCTCGACCTTGTCGTCGAGGACGCGCTTGTTGTTCTCGCCGCGCACGCGCAGGCCGTAGGCGACGTTTTCGTAGATGCTCTTCGGGAAGGGGTTCGGCTTCTGGAAGACCATGCCGACGCGCATGCGCACTTCGATGGGGTCGACTTCCGGCGACAGCAGGTTGGTGTTGTCCGGGTAGAAGCGGATCTCGCCCTCGTAGCGGTTGCCCGGGTAGAGGTCGTGCATGCGGTTGAAGCTGCGCAGGTAGGTCGATTTGCCGCAGCCGGACGGGCCGATCAGTGCGGTGACCTTCTTGTCGTAGATCGGCATGTTGATGTTCTTCAGGGCCTTGGCTTCGCCGTAGAAGAAATTGAGGTTGCGGGCTTCCGCCTTCAGCGCGGGTTGGTCATGAATCTGCATGGATAACTCCGTTCGATATTCGGTTCGGGCAGCGTGTTCGCTTACCACTTGATGTTCTTGCGCATCTTGTAGCGCAGCCAGATGGCGATGCCATTCATCGACAGCACCATGACCATCAGCACAAAGCCGGCGGCGGCGGCGTTGATTTCGAAGGCCGGGTCGGGGCGCGACGTCCAGTTGAAGATCTGGATCGGCATGACCGTGAAGGGCGACATCAGCCAGTCGAACAGGCCCGCATTGACGCCGGCGCTGACTTCGGTGAAGGGAGCGGGCGGCAGGAAGGCGATGAAGGTCAGGGCGCCGATGGTGATGATCGGCGCCGTTTCGCCAATGGCGCGGGCCAGGCCGATGATGACGCCGG
This sequence comes from Dechloromonas sp. CZR5, assembly GCF_008711155.1. GTDB lineage: Bacteria > Pseudomonadota > Gammaproteobacteria > Burkholderiales > Rhodocyclaceae > Azonexus. The sequence goes on from NZ_VUYQ01000001.1 coordinate 124,742, forward strand.
TCAGGATGCCGGGCATGGCGTAGGGGATGATGTGGTAGCGGCAGGTCTGCCAGCGCGTCGCGCCGACGGCCATCGAGCCTTCGCGGATCATTGCCGGGATGGCGCGGATCGCTTCGCGGGTCGACACGATGACGATGGGCAGGATGAGCAGGGCGAGCGTCAGGCCGGCGGTCAGGATGCTCTGGCCGAAGCCGAAGGCATAGACGAAGATGCCGAGCGACAGCAGGCCATAGACGATGGACGGCACGGCGGCCAGGTTGGTGATGTTGATCTCGATGATCTCAGTCACCCAGTTGCGCTTGGCGTACTCCTCGAGATACACGCCGGCCGCGACACCGAGCGGGACGGCGGCGAAGGCGGTCACCGTCATCACCAGCAGCGAGCCGACCCAGGCCGACAGGATGCCGGCATTGGCGGCGCGCCGCGAGGCGAAGTTCATGAAGAAGTCGAGGTTGAGCCGCTCGGCGCCCCGCATCACCATGTCGCCGACGAGCAGGAAGATGACGATTAGGCCGATGCCGAGAAAGAAAATGCCGAGCGCCTGGAAGAGCGTGTCCTTGAGCTTGCCCTTGGCGATCAGCGCGCGGACTTGCTCGGCAGTCAGAGTGGAATGTTGCATATCAGTAGTTCTCCCGGAACTTGCGGCGCAGCCACTGGCCGAGGATGTTGAAGCAGAGGGTGATCAGGATCAGCGTCAGGCCGGCGGCGAAGATGGTCTGGTAGCCGATCGAGCCGTGCGGCAGGTCGCCCAGGGCCACCTGCACGATGTACGAGGTGATGGTGGCGGCCGGTTCGGTCGGGTTCCAGGTCAGGTTCGGCTGCATGCCGGCGGCGACGGCGAGGATCATCGTTTCGCCGACGGCGCGCGAGATGGCCAGGATGTAGGAAGCGGCCAGGCCGGAGAAAGCGGCCGGCACCACGACGTGGATGGCGGTGTACAGCTTGGTTGCACCCATGGCGTAGGAGCCTTCGCGCAGGCTCATCGGCACGGCACGCATGGCGTCCTCGGACAGTGAGGCGATGTAGGGCACGATCATGATGCCCATGACCAGGCCGGCGGAGAGCAGCGAGAAGCCCGGCAGTTCAGGAAAGATCTTCTGCAGCAGCGGGGTGACCATGAGCAGGGCGAAGTAGCCGAAGACGATGGTCGGGATGCCGCCGAGCAGTTCGAGGACCGGCTTGGCGACTTCGCGAAGCCTCGGTTTGGCGAATTCGGACAGGTAGATGGCGATCACCGTGCCCATCGGGATGGCGACGGCCAGGGCGACGGCGGACGACACGACGGTGCCGGAAACCAGGACCATGATGCCGAAGTGGGCATCGTCGAACAGCGGGGTCCATTGGGTGTCGGTCAGAAAGTCGACGATGCTGACGTTCTGGAAGAAATTGATCGACTCGGAGACGAGTACGTAGACGATGCCGACCGTGGTCAATACGGAGACGGCGGCGGCAGCGAACAGCAGCATCTCGATGATGCGCTCGCTGGCATGGCGCATGGCGTTCTTGGCCAGGCGGTCGCTGACCGTGGGTAGGTCGGAAGCGTTGTTTGCAGACATGGCGTGTGAATTCACGGACGGAATTCCCTATGATAAAAGCCCGACCCGATTCGGGGCGGGCTTTTGTGAGACGGAGACAGGAATCAGAGCTTGGCTTCGCGCTTCATCAGCTCTTCGATGGTGATGCCGACTTCGTTCTTGCCGCCGAACACGGAGCCGTACTTCTTCTTAGCGACGTGCTCGAGGTTGCCGGTGTAGGCGGCGGCCGGCAGCGGAACGTACTTCACTTCCTTGGTCAGCTTGGCGGCGTTCTTCATGTAGAACTCGATGAATTCCTTCACTTCCGGCTTGTCCAGCGACTTGGCCTTGATATAGACGAAGATCGGACGCGACAGCGGCTGGTAGGTCGACTTGATCACCGATTCCTCGGACGGCTCGACGGCGGCGTTGGTCTTCGGATTGACGATGGGCAGGGCCTTCAGGCGGGCCTTGTTTTCGGCGTAGTAGGCGTAGCCGAAGTAGCCGATGGCATTGACGTCGCGCGAGACGCCCTGGACCAGCACGTTGTCGTCTTCGGAGGCGGTGTAGTCGCCGCGCGAGGACTTGGCCTTGCCGACGACGGCTTCGGTGAAGTATTCGAAGGTACCCGAATCGGCGCCGGCGCCGAACAGCTTGATCGGGGCGTCGGGCCAGGCCGGGTTGATCTGGTTCCACTTGGTGACCTTGCCCTGGGCGGCCGGTTCCCACATGGCCTTCAGTTCGGCGACGGTGGCCTGCTTCAGGAAGGTGTTCTTGGGGTTGATGACGACGGTCAGCGCATCGAAGGCAACCGGCATTTCGACGTACTGCACGCCGGCAGCCTTGCAGTCTTCCATTTCCTTGGCGGTGATCGGGCGCGAAGCGTTGGAGATGTCGGTTTCGTCGCGGCAGAATTTCTTGAAGCCGCCGCCGGTACCCGAGATGCCCACGGTGACCTTGATCACGTTCTTCTTGGCTTTCTGGAATTCCTCGGCAACGGCTTCGGTGATCGGATAGACCGTCGAAGAGCCGTCGATCTTGATGACCTGGGCCTGGGCGGCCTGGGCGCCGAGTACGGCGATACCGGCAACGGCCAGGGTGGAAGCGAGCTTGGAATATTGCATGGGGTAACTCCTGCACGGGTTGGGTTTTTCGATGTGTGCAGGTTACCGGCCGATTATTACAGCCACGTGACAGGCTGTAATAATCGGGATTTTTACGCCTTTCGGCCTACTTGGTGGGGCGTCCCGTCTTGATGCGCTCGACGCGGCCCATCACGGCTTTCAGTTCGACATCGTTGAGCGCCGCGAGCAGGGCGATGCCGGCGCGCAGCAGTTCGCTCTTCTTAACCTCGTTGCCCAGCGCGGCGAGACGCTTCTTCAACTCTCCGATGCGGGCATGTTCGGCCTCCGGCATGGCATAGCTGTCGCGCACCAGCTTGATCTTCCTGGCTTTGGCCGGTTTCCCTTTTTTCGGAACGTCCTGCTTCATGACCTTCGGCTGGTCGTACTGGATCGCCTGCGCCTTGCTCAGGGCTTCGGCCAGAACCTTCTGGTGCTTGGCGACGGTCTCCTCGACGGCGCTCGGTTTGCGCGGCGCGCGGGGTTTGGTCGTCGGGGCGGCGGCTGGCTTTGCGGCCGCCCGGGGAGCTTTGGCTACCGACGGGGGGGTGTTGTTCTCTGCGGCCGGAGCCTGGGCGGCGGCCTTGGGGGCCGTGCGCGGGATCAGCTTTTTCGGTGCCTTGGCGGCACTCGCCGGTCCGGAGGGCGTTTTTTTGACGGTATCGTTCATCGCGTGTTCTCCCTGAAAAACGGTATGGCTAGTTTAGCGATTCGAGTTGTCCGCAACGTTAAACTTTTATGACCATTTCGCATCCCGGCGGCGGGGTAAAATGCGCTCCAAAACCATCAGGAGCGACAGCATGACCCAGGACGAACTCAAACAGGCGGTAGCCCAGGCCGCTGCCGATTACGTGGCCCGGAGCGCCCCCGCCGGCAGCATCATCGGCGTCGGCACCGGATCGACGGCCAACTTCTTCATCGATGCGCTGGCCGCCATCAAGGATCGCTACAAGGGGGCCGTGGCCAGTTCCGAAGCCACCCGCAAACGCCTTGAAGGCCACGGCATCGCCGTTTTCGATCTCAACGACGTGAGCGACATTCCGGTCTATGTCGACGGGGCAGACGAGATCGACGGCGGCCTGAACATGATCAAGGGCGGTGGCGGCGCGCTGACGCGCGAGAAGATCGTCGCGGCGGTGGCACGCGAGTTCGTCTGCATCTGCGACGCGAGCAAGCGGGTCGACGTGATGGGCAAGTTCCCGCTGCCGGTCGAGGTCATCCCGATGGCCCGCGCGCATGTAGATCGCGAACTGTCCAGGCTGGGCGGCACGCCGGTGCTGCGCGAGGGATTCGTCACCGACAACGGCAACGTGATTCTCGATGTGAAGGGCTTGTCGATTACCGACCCGAAAGGGCTGGAAGCGCAGATCAACCAGATCACCGGGGTGGTGACCAACGGCCTGTTCGCCGTTCGTCCGGCCAACCTGTTGCTGCTCGGTACGCCCGAGGGCGTGCGTTCGATCCGCTAGCCAGCTGTTTTTCCCGGCAGTCCGAGGCGTTCATTCACCGGAGTTTCCCATGTTGCTGTCTGCACAAGAAATATCGCTGGCCCGTGAACGCCTGTTGAACACCCAATTGGCGCTTTCCCTTGCCTGCATCGAGTCGGCGCGCCAGCTGACGCTTGCCGCCGCCGCGGCAGGCCGCGCGGGCCTGCAACAGGGAGGCGAGCACTGCGCTCGGCTGCCTGTGCTCGCGCCGGAACAGGCCGCGCAGCGCTCCGCCGCCCTTGTGCTGGATCAGGCGGCAAGGGCAGGCCGGTTGTTCCGGGAGGCCGTGCTGGTGGTCGGTGAAATGCAAAAAACGGTGATTCGATGCAGCGAGATGCAGGCACGTATTTTCGATGCCATGGCCGTCGCCGCGATCGAGCGTATCCGGAAAACCTCCCCGTGGGAGGCGGAACCGACCCTGGATGCATGGACGGAGTCCCTGGCCACGACAGAGCGCGCGTTGCGCGAACTGAGCGGGACTGCCATCGAGACCATCGAGCGTCTGGGGAACGGAATAAGCGATGCATCGTACGCACGCCCCGGCGGCTTGCCTTCGGCCTGACGGAGGTATTTTCCCGCCACGATCGGAACCCGGCACAAGCCGGGTTTTTTTGTCTGTCAAACCGGCGTAACACACGGCTTTTAATCTCGGACCTCGCAAGCGCCTCTCAGGTGGCTTGCATCCAAAAAATACGACGGGGGTCCGATCATGTTGCACCAATTTTCGCTGGCCGCGCTATTGCTGGCCGTATCCGTTTCCGGCCAGGCTGCACCGCTGTTGATTGCGACCGGGACTCTCGGTGGCACGACCGACAAGTCCGGTCTGGGCAGCTTGCTGGAAAACGGCGTCGATGCCAACAACGTGCTCGGCGGCACCGGCTCAGGGCTGGCCTGGGCCGGCGGCAATACCTTTCTTGCACTGGCCGACCGCGGCCCGAATGCCGCCGCGTGGAATGCGACTCTGGACAACACGACGTCGTACATCCCGCGCTTTCAGACCATGACGCTGGGACTGAGCCAGAGCGTCAGCGGAAACAATTACAGCTACGCCCTGACCCCGACCCTGAATGCGACGACCTTGCTCTACAGCGCCTCACCGCTGAACTACGGGGCTGCGACGCCGGTGGACAACGCGGCCGGCCGCTATTATTTCTCGGGCCGCTCCGACAATTTTGCGGCGGGCGGCTCGGCCAACCCCCTCAACGCCCGCCTCGACCCGGAAGGTATCCGGGTTGCCAACGACGGAAAGAGCGTCTTCATCTCCGACGAATACGGCCCCTATGTCTACCAGTTCAATCGCGCCACCGGCGAGCGCATGGCTACCTTTGCCCTGCCTCCGGCAATAGCGGTCGTTACGCCGGCTGCCACGGGGGCGGCCGAGATCGGCGGCAACACCAGCGGGCGCGTTGCCAACAAGGGTATGGAAGGCCTGGCCATCACGCCGGACGGCAAGACGCTGATCGGCTTCATGCAAAGCCCGTTGATCCAGGATGGCGGCGACGGCGGGCGCGCCAACCGGATCGTCACCATCGACATCGCCACCGGCAAGACGCGCCAGTTCGTCTACGACAACTACCTGGCGGATACCAGGAAGACCTACAACAGCAGCGAGATTCTGGCCATCAACGACCATGAATTCCTGGTTCTCGAGCGCGATGGCAAGGGCAAGGGCGACGGCTCCAAGGCCGTGGTCAAGCGTATCTACAAGATCGATCTCAGCGGCGCGACCGAAGTAGGCGCACTGAACAACGGCAACGGCATCAGCGGCGAAAGCGCCTTGCTGCCATACGCGGTCAACAAGACCCTGTTTCTCGATCTCAAGGTCGCGCTCAATGCAGCTGGCGTGGCCGATGCGAATATTCCGGCGAAACTCGAAGGCATGGCCTTCGGCGAGGATATTCTTGAGGGCGCGACGCGTTATCACACCCTGTATGTCGCCAACGACAACGATTTCCTGCCCGGTACGGCGGGGGACAACCTGTTCTACGTCTTCAAGTTCACCGACGGCGATCTGGGCAAGACCGGCGGCTTCGTCAATCAGCAGATATCAGCCGTACCGGAGCCGGGCAGTCTCGCCCTGATGGCGGGTGCCTTCGGTCTGCTGGGCCTGAGCCGGCAGCGCAAGCAAGCCTCCGTCTCCTGACCGCACCCTATCCTCTTGTGCCTTGGGGCTGGCGGCCTGGCCGACCAGCCTCTTTTTTCATGGCTTGATCGGGCGTACCTTGCCGGCGGCCAGTTTGGCGCGCTCGCGGGCCTGATCCGTGTTGTCGCCATTCGCTACGGCAACGCCCATGCGGCGCTTGACGAAGGACTCCGGCTTGCCGAACAGGCGCAGGTCGCTGCGCGGCACGGCCAGCGCTTCGGCCAGCCCGGCGAAGGCGATGCCTTTTTCTTCCATGCCACCGTAGATGACGGCCGAAGCGCCGGGTTCGCGCAGGGCGGTATCGACCGGCAGGCCGAGAATGGCGCGGGCGTGCAGTTCGAATTCCGAAAAGCGCTGCGAGCAGAGGGTGACCAGGCCGGTGTCGTGCGGCCGCGGGCTGACTTCGGAGAACCACACCATGTCCCCCTTGACGAACAGTTCGACGCCGAACAGGCCGCGCCCGCCCAGGTTGCCGGTCACGGCAGCGGCGATTTCCTGTGCCCGCTGCAGCGCGGCCGGGGTCATCGCCTGCGGCTGCCACGATTCGACGTAGTCGCCGGCAACCTGAACATGGCCGATGGGTTCGCAGAAGTGCGTTGCCACGTCGCCGGCCGCATTGCGGGCGCGAACGGTGAGCAGGGTAATTTCGTAATCGAAGTCGATGAAGCCCTCGACGATCACACGTCCCTGATTCACCCGGCCGCCGCTCGCCGCGTAGTCCCAGGCCTGCTGCACGTCGTCCGGGCCGCGCAGCAGCGACTGCCCCTTGCCCGACGAGGACATGGTCGGCTTGACGATGCACGGGTAGCCGATGCCGCCATCGATGGCGGCCTGCAGTTCGGCCAGCGAATCGGCAAACCGGTAGGGCGAGGTGGGCAGGCCGAGTTCCTCGGCGGCCAGGCGGCGGATGCCTTCGCGGTTCATGGTCAGCTTGGCGGCGCGGGCGGTCGGGATGACTTCGGCAAGGCCTTCCTGCTCGATCTCGACCAGTGTGTCGGTGGCGATGGCCTCGATCTCCGGCACGATGAGGTGCGGCTTTTCCTGTTCGACCAGCTTGCGCAGCGCGGCACCGTCGGTCATCGAGATGACGTGGGCACGATGGGCGACCTGGTGGCCGGGGGCATTTTCGTAGCGGTCGACGGCAATGACCTCGACGCCCAGGCGCTGCAGGGCGATGATCACTTCCTTGCCGAGTTCGCCGGCGCCGAGCAGCATGACGCGCAGGGCGGAAGGGGAGAGCGGGGTGCCGATATTCATGGGATGTCCTTGCCGGGCGGTAAGCGGAAACGGCCGAATTTAGGCGTCGGGCCGCCCAGCGTCAAGCATCGCCGGGGCGATGGGGTCGCTGCCTTATAATGCCGGCCATGCAAGCCCGTTCCCTTCCCTTCGCCATCGAGCGTTTCCTGCTGTCGCCGCTCAGCCTTGTGCTGGCCGTGCTGATCGCTTTCGTGCTGAATGCCTACAGCCTGCCGCTGACAGACGTCGATGAGGGCGCCTTTTCGGAGGCGACGCGCGAGATGATGGCGCGTGGCAATCTGGTGTCGCCTACCCTGAACGATGCGCCGCGCCACGACAAGCCCATCCTGATCTACTGGGCGCAGGCCGTGTCGGTCAGCGTGCTCGGCGTCAGAGAAATCGGCTTCCGCCTGCCGTCCATCGTCTTTGCCGTGCTGTGGATGCTGGCGCTCTACCGCTTCTGCGCGCGCCATGCCGACCGGCGGACGGCGCAGGTGGCGGCGCTGGTGATGGCGCTGTCGCTGGCTGTCGGCTTCATTGCCAAGGCGGCCATTTCCGATGCCCTGCTCAACCTGTTCATCGCCCTGTCGATGTTCGGCATCTATGACTATTTTTGCGCCGAGCGCGACGGTCGGCCGACCCGGCGCCTGCTCTATTACACCTACGCCATGCTCGGCCTCGGTTTCCTGACCAAGGGGCCGGTCGCCGTCTTCTTCCCGCTGCTGGTCAGTGGCCTGTTCTTCGTCTCGGCCGGCGCCTGGCGGGCCTGGTTGCGCGCCCTCTTTTTCTGGCCGGGCTGGCTGGTCTTCCTGGCCATCGTCGTGCCCTGGCACGTGGCGGTCTACCTCGACCAGGGCGACGCCTTCTTCCGCGGCTTCTACCTCAAGCACAACGTCAATCGCTACTCGAACACCTTCGAAGGCCACGGCGGCAAATGGTACTACTACCTGGTTGTACTGCCCTTCGTGCTGATGCCCTTCTTCGGGTGGCTGCTGGCCATCGTCGGCAAGGTCGGCAACCGGCTGCGGCGGACGCCGCTCGGCGCCAGGCAGGGCGACGGGCTGTTCGAACGCTTCCTGCTCATCTGGTTTGTCGTCGTCTTCGTCTTCTTCTCGTTTTCCGGCACGCAACTGCCGCACTACCTGCTCTACGGCTGCACGCCGGTCTTCATCCTGCTCGCTGCCTATCGGCCGGAAAGCGAGCGGCGCTGGCTGGCTTACCTGCCGCTGATTCTCTTCGCGCTGGTTTTGGCAGCCCTGCCGGAAATCCTTGCCTTGGCCGCCGGCAAGGCCGGCAAGCCGTTCGAGAAGACCCTGCTCGACGGCCTGGTACTGGCTTTTTCCGACGAGGCACGCTGGCTGCTGCCGCTGCTGGCGGTCGTTTCCATCGGGCTGGCGCTGTGGCGCAGCCTGCCGGTGTGGCAGGGCGTGGTGCTGGCCGGCCTGGTACAGGCACTGATGGTGACGGCCGTCATCGCCCCGCGCGCCATTGGCGTCACGCAGGGGCCGATCCGTGAGGCGGCCCGCGTGGCCAACGAGGCCGGCGGCAATGTCGTCGCCTGGCGCATCATCATGCCCAGCTTCAGCGTCTACCGGCAGGCGGCAACGCCGACGCGCGTGCCGGTCGAAGGCGAACTGGTACTCACCCGTACCGACCGCCAGCCGGAAGTCCAGGCCCTGCTCGCACCCGGCTTGCAGATGCGGAACCTGTACCAGAAGAGCTTTGTGACGCTGGCCCGCGTCGAGCGCGAGGAGCGGCCGTGAAGGACGACGCACTGCACGCCCGGCGTCCGGGCTTCGATGCCGCTCTGCTCGTCTGCTGCCTGGTGATGGCGATGGCACTGGCCGGCATCTGGTTCGGCGGTGCCTGGCAGGGTGGTTTCCTTTCCGGGCAGGCGCTCAGCAGCCATCTGCCGCCGGTTTTCTGGGAGTCGTTGACCACGCTCGGCGACGCCCGCGTCCAGCTTGCCCTGGTGCTGCCCTTCTGCCTGCGTTATCCGCGCGTGTTCTGGGCGCTGTTCCTCGGTGCATTGGTGGCTGCCGCGATCAGCCGGGGGCTCAAGGTGGCCTTCTCCTTGCCTCGCCCGGCGGCCGTGTTCGATGCGGCGCAAATCACCGTCATCGGCGCCAAGCTGACGGCGCACAGCTTTCCCTCCGGGCATACGGTATCGGCCTTTTCCTTTGTCGTCGCCTGGCTTGCACTGTTCGGCCTGCGTGCGGCACCGCTGGTCCTGATTGCGCTGCTGGCCGGTTTCTCGCGCGTGGCGGTCGGTGCCCACTGGCCGGTCGATGTGCTGGCCGGCGCCATGATCGGCCTGTTTGGTGGCTGGCTGGGCTTGCGCCTGAGCCGCCATTTTTGCTGGGGCCTGGGGGTGCGTGCCCACTGGTTCCTGATCGTCCTTTCCGTCATTGCGGTCGCGACCTTGCCATTCGACGGGCAGGGCTATCCGGATTCGCTGGCCTGGCGCGTGACGGCCTGCCTGTGGGGGCTGGGCGGCTTCGTCGCGGTCTATCTGCTGCCGCTGTTCCGGCAGGGGTGGCGCGGCGTGAATCGGGATTTATTGCGCTTGGCCCAAAAAACCGGACAGGCTTGAGGACAACGACCGCTCGGGGCGCCGGGCGGCCTCAGGCCAGGCGTACGCCGATCCTGGTTTCGCCCCGGGCCGATTGCGCGAATGCCTCACCGCCGTGCATGCGGGCGATGGCGCTCACGATGGCGAGGCCCAGTCCGTGATTCTGGTGGCCCTGGCTGCGCGCGGTGTCCACACGAAAGAAGCGGTCGAAGATTTGGGGCAGGCTGTCCGCCGGAATGGCCTCCCCGCGGTTGATCACCGAGAGTTCGATTCGTCCGTCGGCTTCAGGCCTGATGCGGATCACGATGGCGCTTCCGGGATAGGCGTGTCGGGCCGCATTGTTCAGCAGGTTGGACAGCAGGCGTCGTAGCAGCGCCACATCGAACTGGCCGGCCGCATCGCCGTCGATGGACCATTGAAGGTCGGTTTCCATGAATACGGCTTCGTAATAGTCGGCTACTTCGGCGCAAAGTTGCGCCAGGCTGGCAATGGGCGTCCGTCGGGCCTTGGCGCCCCGGTCGGCTTGCGACAGGAACAGCATGTCATTGACGATGCCCGACAGGCGGTGCATTTCCTCAAGATTCGAACCGATGCAGTCGCGCAGGTTTTCCTGCGTGTCGTTGCCGCGCAAGGCCAGCTCGCTGCTGGCGATGATGTTCGCCAAGGGGGTTCTCAATTCGTGGGCGACGTCGGCATTGAAGCCTTCGAGCTGTCGGTAGGCTTTTTCGAGTCGGTTCAGCAAATCGTTGAACTGATCGACAAGAACCTGCAACTCGGCGGGAATTCCCTTCGTTTCCAGGCGCTTGTCGAGGGAGAGAATGGCCAGGCTGCGCGTTTGTTCGGCCAATGTGCGAATCGGTGAGAGTCCCAGATATACGATCAGGTAACCGCCCACGGTGATCGCCGCACTGCCGATCAACGCGGCCGCCCAGAGGATGGCGGCCAGGCGGTCCAGGATCGCTTCGTCGGGCGCCGTGTCGAGCGCCAGTTCGGCAACGGTGAAGTCGGGTTGGCGCGCCAGCTCGGGAAGCTCGAACGAGTAAAAACGGGCCTGGGCCGGCCACGACCCCGGCGTCGACACGAAACGGGCTTCCCCGGATTGCTTGAGTAACTTGAGGTGCAAGTCCCGGTTGATCTTCAAGAGATCTTCCAGGTCGTGTTCCAGCGTTCCCGGCCGCAGGTGCGCCGGTGTTTCTTCAAACAGGTGCCGGATGGCCGTACTGAACTTTTCGAGGCGCAGATCCTGCTGTGTTTCGAGATTGGCTTTGACCGAGAAAAACACCCCGAGGCACAAACAGCCGAGGACCCCCAGGCTCAGGGAGGCGAGCCAGCGTATAAGGCGGGCGCTGAGTGTCGGATTGTTCTGACGGCCGAGTTTCATTCGCGCTTTTCGAGGACATAGCCCATGCCGCGTACGGTGTGCAGCAGCTGGAGGTCGAACGGAGTATCCATCTTGGCGCGCAGCCGTTTGATCGCGACCTCGACCACATTGGTATTGCTGTCGAAATTCATGTCCCAGACCTGCTCGGCGATTTCGGTCCTGGACAGGACTTCGCCCTGCTTTCTCAGAAACAGCGACAGCAGCAGGAACTCCTTGGCGCTCAGGTCGATGCGCTGGCCGTTCCGGGAAACCTTGCGGCGCGCCAGGTCCATTTCAAGGTCGTGCAGGCTCAGGCGGTTCGACGGGGTTTCCTGTTGGGGCGGCGCCGAGCGGCGCAGCAGTCCCTGAATCCGCGCGATCAGTTCGGAAAAGGCGAAGGGCTTGACCAGGTAATCGTCGGCGCCGGTCTGCAAGCCGTTGACCCGGTCTTCCACCTTGCCCAGCGCGGTGAGCATCAAGACCGGTGTTTGCTTCTTGGTCCGCAAGGCTGCCAGCAGGGAGAGTCCGTCCATGCCCGGCAGCATGGAGTCGAGGATGATGGCTGCGTAATCGAACTCCAGACTCATGTGGAGTCCGGTGACGCCGTCGTGGGCCAGGTCGACGACAAAGCCGGCGGTGCCCAGCCCCTTCTGCAGGTACTGGGCCAGTTTTTGTTCATCCTCGACAACCAATAGCTTCATATCGTCCCGAATTGAAAGATGTCAATTTTGTAAACTTCCTGTTGGCGTTCTGTCAGTGCCCGTTTTTTATAGTTCATCCATGCCGTTTCGTTGTCCGGCATGTCGCATAAGCCGATGAACCGCATGATCAGTGAAGGAGTTTTATCATGAACGTCAAACAAGTGCTTGCCCTCCCGGCTCTCTGTGCCGGATTGCTTCTGTCGGGCCAGGTTTTGGCCGAGTCCGTCATTCACGCCGCCCCGGGCGGCGCGACCAATATCTACCCGGAACACAAGCCAGGCAGCAAAAGTGCCCAGCAGGTGCAACAGGAGTTCGATAACTTCCGCCGCAATCCCGTCAGCGCGGATGGCCTCTATCGTTACGTAGGCGGCGATCAGGGCTGGGTACTCGCCCAGCACGAATATGCCTACCGCGACGGGAAATGGCAACACGTCGACAAGCTTCCGCACGATACGCCCGCGCCCTCTCTGAACATGACGCCGGAAGAACGGAAGCAGCGCGAGGCCATGTACCCCCCGGGTTAACCGGCCGTCAGGGGAAAGTCATGTTGCGTAGCAGACATCGGCCGGGGGAAACCCCGGTCGCCCGCACCCTGTCTTTCCACGCGCAATCGTCAGCCGGTCCGTAGCTTGAGCATCTTTCGATTCCCTTGATTCCATGCGTCGTTGGCTATCCGTTTTCCTGTTGATCCTCTTGCCGCTCCAGATGTCCTGGGTGGTGGCAGCGAGTTATTGCCAGCACGAAGCAGGGGCGCCTCACCACCTGGGGCACCATGAGCACAAACATGCGGCGGATAACGGCGAACAGCGTGCCGACGCGACGCCCGCCGATGCGGAAAGCGATTGTCCGTTCTGCCATGCCGCGAGTGTCGCCGCCTTGGTCTCTTTCGGCAGTGCCTTGCCCGAGGTCCGCTCCGTGACCGATTACTGCCGAACCAGCGGCCTCCTGGCCTCTCTGCCCGGCGACCAGCCCGAACGTCCCAATTGGAGCCGCTCCGCCTGACCGGCGGGGCTTGGGCATTTTCCCAGTCTTGAGTGCTGCGGCCGACGCCGCGCCCCCGTGCCATGCCGCTTGCCGGATGGTGCCCCGCCGATTTCCCAACGTGTCCTTCATCACCGGAGAATCGGATGTATTCAAAAAAACTCGCTGCCAGGCTGCTGTGCCGAACCCTGTTCGGACTCGCGGTCTTTGCCGGCGCACCGCTCGAGGCGCAGACGGTCGATTCATCGCCGTCAGTGCCTTCCCCCGTGTTGGCCCTGGAGGCCAGCCCGTCCCTGACCTTGTCGGCGGCGATTGATCTTGCCCTGACATTCAATCCGGAACTGTCCGCCGCGGCCAACGAATTGCGCGCCTTCGAAGGGAGCGTGATCCAGGCGGGCATCCTGCCCAATCCGGAAATATCGACGTCCGTCGAAGATACCCAGAACAAGGCCTCCCGGACGACGACGATCCAGCTCAGCCAACGGATCGAACTCGGGGGCAAACGCTCGGCCCGTATTGCCTCTGCCGAGCGGGGCCGCGATGTGGCTACCGCCGATCTGGCCGCCAAGCGCCTGGACGTGCGGGCGAGCGTGACGGGAGCTTTCTTCGATGTTCTGGTTGCCCAGGAACGCATCCAGCAGGCCGACGACTTGCTCGGCCTTGCCCGGCGCGTCACGCTGGCGGCTTCGCGGCGGGTGAGCGCCGGCAAGATATCGCCCGTCGAGGAAACCAAAGCCCGTGTCGCGGAAGCCTCGGCGCGGGTGGAGTTGAACCAGGCGCAACGAGAGCTGGCCGCTGCCCGCAAACGCCTGGCGGCCAGCTGGGGGAGTTCGACGCCTCGCTTCGGACAGGTCGAAGGCCGTACCGACAGCCTGCCGCCGCTTCTTTCCAGCGAAGAGATCGCCAGCCGCCTGAGTGCTTCCCCGTCGCTTCTTCGCGCGCGCCATGAGGCTGAACGTTTTGCCGCGCTCGCCGACCTGGAGCGCACGCGCCGGGTGCCTGACCTGACCGTCAGCCTGGGGTCGAAAACGTCCGAAGAGCTCGGGCGCAGCCAGACCATTGTCGGTATTTCGATCCCCTTCCCGATCTTCGATCGCAACCAGGGCAACGTGCTTGAAGCCCAGCGCCGGGCCGACAAGGCGCGGGACGAGCTGGGCGCCACCGAGGTTCGCTTGGGGGCGAACGTGACGCAGAACGAAGAACGCCTGAAGGCGCTGATCGTCGAGGCGGAAACCCTGCAAGCCGAGATCGTGCCGGGCGCCCGCAGCGCCTATGAGGCGGCCAGCAAGGGATTCGAGCTGGGGAAATTCAGTTTCCTGGAGGTACTGGACGCCCAGCGCACCTTTTTCCAGGTCAGGGCGCAGTACCTGAGAAGCTTGTCCGACGCGCATCGGACTGCTGCCGAACTGGAGCGTGTCCTGGGCTCCGTCGATTCAACCGCATCTGCCGCATCCGGCCGTCCGTAGGAGCACCTCGTGAAAATGAATTTCAACAAGAACACCTTCCGTCTTCCGCGGAAACAAGGGCTTGCCATTGCGGTAATCGTGGCGGCGGGGATTGTCCTGGGGGGCTGGATTCTCTGGGGCGGGACATCGGCGCCGAGCGGCGAGCAGCATGAGCACGCCAGCCACGCCGAGGCCAAGGGGCATGCCGATGCCGAGCACCATGGCAGCCAGGCAGGCGATGGGCATGACCATGCCAAGGAGCATGGAGATACCGAACACCACGAAAGCGCGCCCAAATCCGGGCCGCATGGCGGCAGGCTTTTTTCCGAGGACGGCTTCGGTCTGGAATTGCTGCTCTCCGAGGAAGGGGGCGAGCCGGGTTTCCGCGTCTGGTTGTTCCAGCAAGGAAAGCCGCTTGCGCCAAGCGCGGCAAAAGTCTCGATGGTATTGACGCGACCGGGCGGCGAGAAGCAGGACATCCTCTTCGTGGCCGAGAAAGACTACCTGAAGAGCACGGGCCCGATCGCCGAGCCGCATGTGTTCGAAGCATCCCTCTCGGTCCTGCTGGGGAACACCCCGTTCCTGTTCATCGATATCCGGGAAGAGGGAAAAATCGAGCTGACGGACGAACAAATCAAGGCGGCCGCCATCGGTATCGAGAAAGCGACGCCCGCCAAAATCAAGGTCGCCGCTCAGTTGCCCGGTGAGATCCGCTTCAACGAAGACCGTACCGCGCACGTCGTTCCCCGTGTGGCCGGCGTCGTCGAGAGCGTTCCCGCCAATCTCGGGCAGCCGGTCAAGCGCGGCCAGGTACTGGCGGTGATCGCGAGCATCGCGCTTTCCGAGCAGCGCAGCGAACAGCTGGCGGCCCAGAAGCGTTTGTCGCTCGCCCAATCGACCTATGAGCGCGAAAAGAAACTCTGGGAGGAAAAAATCTCCGCCGAGCAAGACTATTTGCAAGCCCGGCAGGCCCTGAGGGAAGCCGAAATCGCCGTTGCCAACAGCCAGCAAAAGTTGGTGGCGCTGGGGGCTGGCGCCACGGGTTCCGGGCGCCTCAACCGCTACGAAATCCGTGCTCCCTTTGACGGCATGGTCGTCGAGAAACACATCGCACTGGGTGAGGCGGTGAAGGAAGACGCCAGCATTTTCACCATTTCCGACCTGTCTTCCGTCTGGGCCGAGATCATTGTCCCGGCCAAGGATCTGAACATCGTTCGGGTGGGTGAAAAGGTGGTCGTCAAGGCGACGGCCTTCGACTCCCGGGCCGAAGGCAGCATTTCCTACGTCGGGGCATTGCTCGGACAGGATACGCGTACGGCCAGGGCGCGGGTTACCTTGGCCAACCCCAATATGGCCTGGCGTCCCGGGCTGTTCGTCACGGTCGATGTGGTTTCCGGCGAGGCCGAGGTGCCCGTCAGCGTTCTTGCCGAAGCCATCCAGACGATAGGCGACAAGAGCGTCGTCTTCATCAGGGTCTCCGACGGCTTCGTCGCGCAACCGGTGCGCCTGGGGCGCTCCGACGGCAAGCGCATCGAAGTGCTGAGCGGCTTGAAGGCGGGAACCCCTTATGCCGCGTCGGGCAGCTTCGTCCTGAAGTCGGAACTCGGCAAGGGCAGCGCCGAGCACAGTCACTGAGGCGGGAGAGAACAACATGTTTGAACGCATCATTCGCCTCGCCATCGAGCATCGCTGGCTGGTTTTGCTGGCCGTGCTCGGCATGGCCGGCCTGGGCATCTACAACTACCAGCGCCTGCCGATCGACGCCGTGCCCGACATCACCAACGTCCAGGTGCAGATCAATACGGCTGCACCCGGCTATTCGCCGCTGGAAGTCGAGCAGCGGGTGACCTTTCCGGTCGAGACCGTGATGGCCGGGCTGCCGCATCTGGAGCAGACCCGTTCGCTGTCGCGTTACGGCCTGTCGCAGGTCACGGTGATTTTCAAGGATGGAACGGACATCTATTTTGCCCGCCAGCTGGTCAATCAGCGGATCCAGGAAGCCAAGGAAAAACTCCCCGAGGGCATCGCGCCGGCCATGGGGCCCATCTCGACGGGGCTGGGCGAGATCTATCTCTGGACGGTGGAAGCGGAGGAGGGCGCCAGGAAACCGGATGGCACCGCCTATACGCCGACGGATCTTCGCGAAATCCAGGACTGGATCATCAAGCCGCAACTGCGCAACGTGACGGGCGTCACCGAAATCAACTCGATCGGCGGCTTCGCCAAGGAGTATCAGGTGGCGCCCAGCCCGGAAAAGCTGGCTTCCTACGGGATGACGCTGCAGGACGTGGTGCTCGCCATTGACCGCAACAACAGCAACGTCGGCGCCGGCTACATCGAAAAGCGCGGCGAGCAGTATCTGATCCGCGCGCCGGGCCAGGTCCGCAGCATGGAGGATATTCGCAATGTGATCCTCGGCAACGTCCAGGGCGTGCCGATCCGTATCCGCGATGTGGCCGAGGTCGGTATCGGTCGCGAGCTGCGCACCGGCGCCGCCACCGACAACGGGCGCGAAGTCGTCCTTGGCACCGTGTTCATGTTGATCGGCGAGAACAGTCGCACCGTCTCCCGGGCGGTCGACAAGAAGATGGCCGACATCAACCGCAACCTGCCGGAAGGGGTCAAGGCGGTGACCGTCTACGACCGCACCGTCCTGGTGGACAAGGCGATCAATACCGTCAAGAAGAACCTCCTGGAGGGGGCGGTTCTGGTCATCGTCATTCTGTTCCTGTTCCTCGGCAATATCCGCGCCGCGGTGATCACCGCCATGGTGATCCCGCTCTCCATGCTGTTCACCTTTTCGGGGATGGTGAGCTACCAGATCAGCGCCAACCTGATGAGCCTCGGCGCACTCGACTTCGGGATCATCATCGATGGCGCGGTCGTCATCGTCGAGAACTGTGTTCGCCGCTTGGCCCATGCCCAGGCGAACCATGGACGGCCGTTGACCCGGAGCGAGCGCTTCCACGAAGTCTTTGCCGCGTCGAAAGAGGCTCGCCGGGCGCTGCTCTTCGGTCAGCTGATCATCATGATCGTCTATCTGCCGATCTTCGCGCTCACCGGCGTCGAAGGAAAAATGTTCCACCCCATGGCTTTCACCGTGGTCACCGCGCTCGTCGGCGCCATGATCCTCTCCGTCACCTTCATTCCCGCCGCCGTCGCACTGTTCATCGGCACCCGGGTGAACGAAAAGGAAAATGTCCTGATGCGGGCCGCCAAGCGCTGGTATGAGCCGACGCTGGCCTACGTCATGGCCAACAAGCCGGTGGTGCTGGTGTTCACGACGGTCATGGTCCTGCTTTCCGGCTTGCTCGCTACCCGCTTGGGGAGCGAATTCGTCCCGAGCCTGAACGAGGGCGATTTCGCGATTCAGGCGCTGCGTATTCCCGGCACGAGCCTGTCGCAGTCGGTGGCCATGCAGCAGGTTCTGGAGAATCGCCTCAAGGCCGAGTACCCGGAAATCGAGCGGATTTTTGCGCGAACCGGTACGGCCGAAATCGCCTCCGATCCGATGCCGCCCAACATTTCGGATGGCTACATCATGCTGAAGCCCGAGGCGGAATGGCCCGAACCGCGCAAGTCCCGGGACGAACTGCTGGCCGCCATCCAGAAGACCGTCGGCAAGCTGCCGGGCAATTCCTACGAGTTTTCCCAGCCGATCCAGTTGCGCTTCAACGAGCTGATCTCCGGAGTGCGCAGCGATGTCGCCATCAAGATATTCGGCGACGACATGGATGTCATGAACGATACGGCCGGCAGGATTTCGGCCGTGCTGGAAAAGATCCCGGGCGCTTCCGAGGTCAAGGTCGAGCAGACGACGGGCCTGCCCATGCTGACCGTGAATATCGACCGGGAGAAAACGGCGCGTTACGGACTCAATGTCGGCGACGTCC
Organism: Dechloromonas sp. CZR5; assembly: GCF_008711155.1. GTDB lineage: Bacteria > Pseudomonadota > Gammaproteobacteria > Burkholderiales > Rhodocyclaceae > Azonexus. Next base: position 143,195 of record NZ_VUYQ01000001.1, read on the forward strand.
AGGAGACGATCTCGACGGCGATTGGCGGTCGCGAAGCCGGAACCATGTTCGAGGGCGACCGGCGCTTCGATATCGTCGTGCGTTTGCCGGATACGCTGCGCTCCGATCTCGAATCCTTGAAACGTCTGCCGATTGCCCTGCCGAAGGGGGGCGTCGCTGGAAACGGGGGAGAGGCGCGCACGGCCTATATTCCCCTGAGTGAAGTCGCCAGTCTCGACATTGCGCCGGGGCCGAATCAGGTCAGCCGGGAAAACGGCAAGCGGCGTGTCGTGGTGAGCGCGAACGTGCGGGGACGCGATATCGGCTCCTTCGTCGGCGAAGCGCAGGTCCGTCTGGCCGAGGTCAAGATTCCGAGCGGCTACTGGACGGCCTGGGGAGGGACTTTCGAGCAGCTGGAATCGGCCTCGAAACGTCTCACCATCGTGGTGCCCGTGGCCTTGCTGCTGGTGTTCACGCTGCTGTTCGTGATGTTCGGGAACGCGAAGGACGGGCTGCTGGTATTTACCGGCATTCCCTTCGCGCTGACGGGCGGCGTTGTAGCGCTCTGGTTGAGGGATATTCCGCTCTCGATCTCGGCCGGCATCGGTTTTATCGCCCTGTCGGGCGTGGCCGTGCTGAACGGCCTGGTGATGATTTCCTTCATCCGCAATTTGCGTGAAGAAGGGCGCTCCCTGGATGAAGCGATCCACGAAGGAGCGCTGACGCGACTGCGTCCCGTGCTGATGACAGCATTGGTCGCCTCGCTCGGCTTCGTGCCGATGGCGATCGCCACCGGTACGGGGGCGGAAGTCCAGCGCCCGCTGGCCACTGTGGTGATTGGCGGCATCCTGTCGTCGACGGCACTGACGCTGCTCGTGTTGCCGTTGCTGTATCGCCTTGCGCACCGCAAGGATGCCGATGCGGCAACGCTCTTGCCTCCGACGGAGAAACCGGCCGGGCCGGGTGTCTCCTCCCATTCATGAGCGGGGCCCGGTTTTGTCCGTATTGCAGCAAGGTGCAACCGTCTTGGGGTTTATGCCAGCCATGCGTATCGAGTCCCTGTTCCACAGCCACCTTGAGCTCCGGTTCCTCATGCTGACCCTGGCGCTGATACTGACCTTCCTGGTGCTTTTCGGATGGGTTTGCTGGTGGGAAGACCGCCGCGGCAAGGCGCCCAAGTATTCGAAGAAGCTTCGGCGGCGCCTCCAATGGGGGAAGCGGAAGTTGAAGCGAAACCCCAATGATCCGGGGCGGAACGCATGAGTGCGTGCCGTCTCGATCTTCCCCGCGTTTGTCTTGCGGAAGCAGGCGCCGGGGACGTCAGGCGGAAGGTTGCACGAAGGTCGGCAGCCTATCCGTGCATGACGAAGAAGCCGATTTCCGTTAGCCGATAGATCAACCGACATGGAGTCCACATGAAACATTCCACCGTCCTCTCCGCCTTGCTTCTTGCTTTCCTCATCAATCCCGCATCCGCCGCGGAAGACCACAAAGGCCATGCCCATGCCGAGAAACCGGCCCAGGCCCACGCGCATGATGCGAAGCCCCGGCAGGGGGGCGTCGTTTCGGTCGTCAAGGACATCAACTACGAGCTGGTGGCGAGGCCCGATTCGCTCACGCTCTACGTGACCGATCACGAGCAGCCTGTCGATACCCGGAATGCCTCGGCGACCATCACGCTGTTGTCCGCCTCGGGCAGGACCGAGGCCAAGCTGCTGCCTGCGGGCGGTAACCTGTTGCGAGCCTCGGGCGCGTTCACTATCCAGGCCGGCACCAAGGCTGTCGCCCTGGTCAGGCTGGGTGGAAAGTCCAGCCACGAAGTCCGGTTCGTGCTGAATTAGGTCGCGGCCGGGCAAACGCCTTTCCGTTCCGGGGGGCTGCCATCAAACCGTAACCCGCCCGTAACCAACCGGTCACGGGCGGGTCGTATCTTGGTGCGATGCCCAAGGTCAGATCCGTCTTTCTTTCCGACATCCACCTCGGCACGCGGGCGTGCCAGGCGGAGCGTCTTCTCGAGTTCCTCCGCGAGCATCCCGCCGAACGGACTTACCTGATCGGCGACATCATCGACTTCTGGGCGATGAGTCGCAGCATCTGCTGGTCGCAGGCGCAGAACACGGTGGTCCAGAAGCTGCTGCGCCGGGCGCGGCATGGCGAGCGGGTGGTGTTCATTCCCGGCAACCACGACGAGGCGCTGCGCGAGTATTGCGGCATCGTCTTCGGCGATGTCGAGGTGGTCGACGAAATCGTCCATGAGACGGTCGACGGCCGTCGCTTCCTGCTCATCCACGGCGACCAGTTCGATCAGGTGACGTGTCATCACCGTTGGGTGGCCATCCTGGGCGACAAGGCCTACGACCTGCTGGTGCGTACCAATCACTGGCTGTCGTGGGGGCGCCGCAAGCTGGGTATTCCCGGCTACTGGTCGCTGGCCGGCTACGCCAAGCGCAAGGTGAAGACGGCGCTCAATTTCATTTTCGATTTCGAGGAATCGGCCATCCACCACGCCCGGGAACGGGGGCTGGACGGCGTGATCTGCGGCCATATCCACTGGGCCACGATCCGCGACATCGGCGGCCTGACCTATGTGAATTGTGGCGACTGGGTCGATTCCTGCACGGCCATCGTCGAGCATCCCGATGGCCGCCTGGAACTGGTGCGCTGGGGGGAGCCGGCTGCACCGGCCCTGCCGGTCGCGCCGGTCGATGTTCCGCTGGCGGCCCGGATCGAAGAAACACAGGAGGCGTGACATGCGTGTGCTGATGGTTTCCGATGTCTATTTCCCGCGCGTCAATGGCGTCTCGACCTCGATCGAGACCTTCCGGCGCTCGCTGCTGGCGCAGGGCGTCGGCGTGAAGCTGGTCGTACCCCGCTACGGCGACGAAGCCGAGGAGCAGGGGATTGTCCGGGTTGCCGGGCGTCCGGTTCCCGGCGATCCGGAGGACCGCCTGGTCGGCTGGCGTGCCATGCACCGCGCCGTCCTGGCCGAAGCGGCGGATTGCGACCTGATCCATGTCCAGACGCCGTTCGTCGCGCATTATGCCGGGCTGAAGGCCGGCGGGGCGCTCGGTTTGCCGGTCGTGGCAACCTATCACACGCTGTTCGAGGAGTATCTGCAGCACTATGCCCCTTTCCTGCCGGCCGACTGGTTGCGCGGCCTGGCGCGCCGCGTATCGCGCCGGCAGTGCAACGCGCTTGACGCGGTGGTCGTGCCGTCGACGGCCATGCGCGAGCGTCTCGAATCCTATGGTGTGACTTCGCCGCTCCACGTGCTGCCCACCGGCATTCCGCTGGCCCAGTTCGCCGGCGGCAACGGCCTGGATTTCCGCCGTCGCCACGGGATACCCGAAGACCGTCCGCTGGCCTTGTTCGTCGGCCGGGTGGCGCATGAAAAGAATATCGGCTTCCTGCTCGAAGCCATGGTGCATGCGCGGAAGCTGCGCCCGGACCTGTTGCTGATGATCGCCGGCGAGGGACCGGCGATGGGCGATCTGCAGAAACAGGCGGCGACCCTGGATTTGACCGGATCGGTGCGCTTCGTCGGCTATCTCGACCGCCGCCAGGGGCTGCCCGACTGCTATGCGGCCGCCGACGTGTTCGTCTTTGCGTCGCGCACCGAAACACAGGGCCTGGTCCTGCTCGAAGCCATGGCAGCAGGTCTGCCGGTCATCGCGCTCTCGGAGATGGGGACGACGGATATCCTGGCGCCGGGACGCGGCGCCTTTTCACCGCCTTGCGACAGCGAGGCATTTGGTGAAATGCTGGGCCATTTCATCGATCACCCTGCGGCCTGGCGCCATCTCGGCGACGAAGCGCCGATCTACGCGCAGGAATGGAGCGATGCGGCGATGGCCTGGCGCCTTGCCCAGCTGTACCGGCAGGTCGCCGGGAAGCCGGGCGCGGCATCGCCGCAGACGGTCACTGCCTGAGATCGCGTCTGGCCCGCTCGATGGCCGACGCGGCGGGTCGCTCAGAACTCGGCGTGCAGGCGCACTGAATAGATGTTGGCCGGGCCGCGGTCGGCGTTGTAGGCCGGATTCCCGATGTGCTGGTAGTTGGCGGTCAGCCACAGGCCGGCCAGGGCCTTCCAGCTGTAGTAGGTTTCAAAGATATGTTCGGGGCCGTAAGCCAGCTTGCCGTCGCCGATGAAGAAGGAGAGGCCGCCCTGGGCGAGATAGTCGCGGCGTTCGCTGGAAATGGTGTTGCGCATCCAGGCGATGCCGACGGTATCGTCGGGCCGGTTCCAGCGCCCGCCCTTGAGCGACAGGCCGGTCGAGAAGGAGCCGTCGGCCTCGGTGAAGGCATAGGTTTCGGTGCGTCCGTCGGCATGCATGGCGCGCAGGAACCAGCCGAGATCGTCGGCGACTTCCTGCTCGAGGTTGATGCCGAAGCCGTATTTGATACGTTCGCCGTTGCGCACATGGTTGATGGCCTGCACGTCGACGCCGGAGTTGGCGGCAAGCCAGTCGCTTGCCTCGGTGTAGGCGGCGAGCTTGGCGCGGTTGCGGAAGGCGAGCAGGCGGACCTTGCCTGGCCGCTCGGCGATCTTGTGGGCGTGTTCGATTTCGATCTGGTCGCCGTAGTGGCGCAGGATGCGGAAATCGACCTCGGTACCGTTCGGCAACTTGGGGCCGGTCATGCGCCCGAAGCGCAGCACCCAGTCGCCCTGGTACCACTCAGCGGCAAAACCCCAGCCGAAGCCGCGCGCGTCGGCGGCATAGTCGTAGGCGGTGTGCGCCATGTTGCTCCAGTTCATGAACTGGGTGCGCGGGTCCTTGGCGTAGGCGTTGTCGTCGAAGATGTCGAGGGCCGAGAAATTGCCGACCGTGAGCACGAAGCGATCCTTCGCGACGCGCCCCGCCATTTGGTTGAATTCGGATTCCTGGTATTCGGTTTCATCGCCCAGGCCCCAGGTCTGGCGCAGGAACAGGCGCTGGCGGTAGGCCTTGATGCTGTTGCCGGAGACGCGCGTCGCCTCACCGTTGGAAAAGCCGCCCAGGCCGACCAGACCGGACATCGGGTCACCCTGGCCGGCCTCGACGTTGAGGTAGGCCTCGGCACCTTTCCACAGTCGGGCGCCGAGATAGGCGGTGGACGTGAAGGTGTAACTGCTGTCGCCATCGCCGTTCAGACTGTTCTTGTCGCCGTAGGTGGAGCGGAAGTTCTTCAGTTTCTGCCCGATATACGTGGCCTGGCCCTTGAGCTGCCAGTCTTCGTGGACTTCTTCGGCGGCTTGAACGGTCGTTGCGATGCTCAGGGTGAGCACGAGGGCGGGATGGAGGCGCATGGCAGGGCGACAAATGGCAAACGGCGGATTATAGGGGGGGAACGTGACAGCCGGGTGACGAATTCTGTCATCGGGATGTCGCGATGGCTGGCTACGCTCCCTGCCAACCGGGAGCCATCATGCACACTTCGAATCTGCTCGATATCGCCTTTGTCACCGAAACTTTTCCCCCTGAAATCAACGGCGTCGCAATGACGGTCGGCCGGCTGGTCGGCGGCCTGCGCGAACGCGGGCACCGCGTGCGCGTGATCCGTCCCCGGCAAGGTCAGATTGACGCCGGCAGCGAAGAGGAACTGGCCTTGCCGGGCCTTCCCCTGCCGGGCTATGCCGGCCTGCGTTTCGGATTGCCGGCCGGTAGGCGTTTGCATCGCGAATGGAAAAAGCGCCGGCCGGATCTGGTGCATGTGGTCACCGAGGGGCCGCTCGGCTGGTCGGCCGTCAACGTGGCGCGCCGCATCGGTATTCCGGTGACTTCCGGCTTTCATACCAATTTCGACCGCTACAGCGTGCACTACGGACTGGGCTGGATGCGGCCGGCCGTTGCCGCTTATTTGCGCAGCCTGCATCGGCGCACATTGGCGACGATGGTGCCGACGGCGGCGCTGGCTGCCGATCTGGCCGGCGAAGGTTTGAACGGCGTGCGGGTTGTCGGCCGCGGCGTCGATACCCAGCTCTTCGACCCGCAGCGGCGTGATATGGTCTTGCGCGCCAGCTGGGGTGCCGCCCCCGATATGCCGGTTTGCCTCTACGTCGGCCGGCTGGCGCCGGAAAAGAACTTGAAGCTGGTCGAGCAGGCGTTCGCGGCCATCCGCCAGCGGCACGCACGGGCCATGATGGTGTGGGTTGGCGATGGTCCCTCGGCTCGGCAGCTCGCGATCGATCATCCGGACCATCATTTCGCCGGCATGCGTACCGGAACCGATCTGGCCGCCCATTACGCCAGCGCCGATCTCTTCCTGTTCCCCAGCCTGACCGAAACCTACGGCAATGTCGTGCCCGAGGCGATGGCCAGCGGCTTGCCGGTTCTCGCCTATCGCAGCGCCGCGGCCGCCGAACTGATTGTCGATGGCGACAATGGGCGGCTGGCGCCTCCCGGCGATGGCGAAGCCTACATCCGCATTGCCGGCGAGATGGCTGTGGCCGCAGGGGAGTGGTCGCGCATGGGTGCTGCCGCCCGGGAGTCGATGCGCGCGCATCGCTGGTCGTCCGTTGTCGAACGCTTCGAGGCGGTGGTGCGCGAAGCCATGCTCTAGTTTCCGTCGCGACCCGCGCCGTTTATCCGGGAAATCTCGACGATCTCGTTCCGGTCGGCGGTCAGGATGCGTTCGACCCGGTCCTGCCAGAGCGTGCGGAAGAGATGGCTTTCCTCCGCACTGGCGGTGCCGAGGATGACGTTCGGCAGCAGTTCGCCCAGGCGCGGGTCACCAGCCACCTTGTGCAGGCGTGCCACGCTATCCACCGCGGCACCGGTGTCGCGCCGGGTGAGGCGGATGCCGGAGACCTCCCGGAGTCCGAAGGAAAGCAGGTTGCGCCGACCGTATTGGCCGCCGAGTCCCTTGAAGCCGCCGGCAGCGGCGGCGCCCGTGAGCAGCGTCGCAACGCTGGCGATGACCCCGGCAACGCCTTCGTCGACGGCTTCGGGCAAGGCCACGGCAATGTCGCCGCGAACCGGTGTCGCGTCGCCGTACAGGGCCTCCAGCCCGCAGGCCACGGCCAGCCAGGCACCGGCTACCGTCGGACAGGCGTGGCCGGCCAGCTTGACGGCATCGGCAAAGCTGTAGTCGATCAAGCCATCCTCCGCGGCCCCGAGTACTTCCGCGAGCGGGTCGTACAGGGTGATGACGGGGAGGCGGGCGATATAGTCGGGCAGGTTCATGGCGGTCTCCTTTGGCCGGCATTGTTCTGCACCGCCGGAAATACCGCCTTGATGTGGATTGCCCGGGGCGATTACGCGCGCTGGATCAGTTCGATCTTGTAACCGTCCGGGTCTTCGACGAACGCAATGACCGTGCTGCCGTGCTTCATCGGCCCCGCTTCGCGCACGACCTTGCCGCCGCGCGCCTTGATTTCGGCGCAGGCGCCCGCCGCATCGGGGACGGCCAGGGCGATGTGGCCGTAGCCATTGCCCAGTTCGTAGTGCGGCGTATCCCAGTTGTGGGTCAGTTCAAGGACGGCTTCCTTGTCCTCGCTGCCATAGCCGACGAAGGCCAGCGTGAAGCGGCCTTCGGGATAGTCGCTGCGGCGCAGCAGCTGCATGCCGAGGATTTCGGTGTAGAAGGCGATCGACTTGTCGAGATCGCCGACGCGAATCATGGTGTGGAGGATGCGCATACGGGTTCCTTTACAGACGGGGGATGATCAGGGCTTGCTGGCGCAGGGCAAGGCGCAGGGCGCGCCAGTCCGGGCAGAGTTGTTCGACGACAGACCAGAAACGCGGGCTGTGGTTCATTTCCTTGAGGTGGGCGAGCTCGTGGCAGACGACGTAATCGACGACCGGTAGCGGCATGTGGATCAGGCGCCAGTTGAGCGAAATGCCGCCATGGTGGCTGCAGCTGCCCCAGCGCGTACGGGCCGACGACAGGCGCAGCGGCGGCACCGGCACGCCCAGCCGGGGCGCATGCACGGCAAGCCGCTCGGTAAAGATGGTTCGTGCCTTGTCGCGCAGCGCCTTTTCCAGCAGCTGCGCGGGCGGCAGATTGGCGCCGGGATGCAGGTAGATGGTGGTGGGGCCGAATTGCCAGCGGGCGCGGCCGATCGGGGTGAGGACGATGCGCCATGGCTCGCCGAGAAGCGGCATGGTGGTGCCGTCGGCAATCGGCGGCGCTTCGGGCGGTGTGCGTTCGCGCCAGGCGGCCAGCTTGTCGAGCACCCACTGGCCATGTTGGCGGATCAGGCTTTCGATATCGCCGAGCCGGGCGCGCGGCGGGGCGCCGACACGCAGGCCACGGTGGTCGATGGACAGGCCGATGGTTCGCCGTGCGCTGCGCCGCAGTTGGTAGGCGACCGTCTGGTCGCCGATGACAACGCTGCGCGCAGTTTCAGGTGCGGCTGGCGGCATCCGGGTAGCGATGCGGGGAGATGCGGTGCATTTCGCCTTCGATCCAGGCTTCGGCCTTTTCATTGACCTCCGCCTCGGTCATGCCGGTGGCGTCGAAGGCAGGGCCGATACTGATGGTGACGGTGCCCGGCTTCTTCAGGAAAGCCTGGCGCGGCCACAACTCGCCGGCATCGTGGGCGATGGGCACGACCTTGCAGCCGACACGGGTGGCCAGATAGGCGCCGCCCGGCTTGTAGCGCTTCTTCTGGCCTGGCGCCACGCGCGTGCCTTCGGGGAAGAGAATGACGTAGAAGCCCTGCTTGAGACGCTCGCGGCCCTGGCTGACAACCTGATCGAGCGCATCCTTGCCGGCGGCACGGTCGATCGAGATCATCTTCATGGCGGCCAGGCCCCAGCCGACGAACGGCACCTTGAGCAGTTCCTTCTTCAGCACGAAGACACAGTAGGCGCCGGCCGGCACGCAATCCTGCAAGGTCATTGTCTCCCACGCGGACTGGTGCTTGGAGAGGATGACGCAGGGCTCGGCCGGCATGTTTTCGCGGCCGATGACTTTCGGGCGGATGCCGAGGATGTTCTCGACGCCGAACTGGGTGCCGAGGCGCCACAGCTTGCCAAAGCGATAGGCCCAGATGCCGCGCAGAAGCGGTCCGGCGATGACCACCAGGGGAGCGGTCAGCACCGACCAGACGATGGCGTAGGCCATGAACAGGGTCGAGCGGATGGCGTTCATTTCTTGGCCTTGGCAAGGATGTGATCGACCGCCGCGGCGAGGTCGGCGAATTCCAGCGTGCCATCCGGCAGGCCGCCGTCGGCCTTGGTCTTCTCGCCCTTGCCCGACATCACCAGCATGGGCTGGCAGCCGAGCGCGACGCAGGCCTGCAGGTCGCGCAGCGAGTCGCCGATGGCCGGAACCCCGGTCAGGTCGATATTGAGCGTTTCCGAAATGCGTTTGAACATGCCCGGCTTGGGTTTGCGGCATTCGCACTTCGAGTCCGCCGCATGCGGGCAGTAGAAGATGGCATCGATCTGGCCGCCGACGGCGACCACCGCCTTGTGCATCTTTTTGTGGATGCTGTTCAGGGTATCCATGTCGAACAGGCCGCGCCCGACGCCGGACTGGTTGGTCGCGACAACCACGCGGTAGCCGTTCTGCTTCAGCCTGGCGATGGCTTCCAGGCTGCCCGGGATGGGCTTCCATTCTTCCGGGCTCTTGATGAACTGGGCGGAATCGAAATTGATCACGCCGTCGCGGTCGAGAATGACGAGCTTGGTGGGCATGGCGACCTCCCCGGGTTAGGCGGACAGCTTCGACAAGTCGGCGATCTGGTTCATCGCCGCATGCAGCTTGGCGAGTAGGCCGAGGCGGTTGGCACGCAGGGCCGGATCGTCGGCATTGACCATCACCCCGTCGAAGAAGGCGTCGACCGGGCTGCGCAGCGCGGCGAGCGCGGTCAGCGATTCGGTGTAGTCGCCGGTGACGAAGGCGGCATCGGCCTGCGGCACGACCTCGACCAGCGCGTCATGCAGGGTGACTTCGGCTGCTTCCTGGAGCAGGGCGTTGTCGACGACCGCTTGCGGCCACAGATCGAGCTTCTTCAGGATGTTGCCGACCCGCTTGTTGGCGGCGGCCAGCGCAGCGGCTTCCGGCAGCGTCGAGAAGGCGCGAACGGCGGCCAGGCGCTTGGGGATGTCGCCCAGACGCTGTGGGCGCTGCGACAGGACAGCATCGACTTCCTGGGCGGTGTAGCCCTGGTCGCGCAGGTTGCCGGCCAGACGGTCGTAGATGAAGTCGGCCAGGGCGTTGATGTTGAGCTGGAAGCCCTCGATCCCGTTGAAACGGGCGAAGGTGGCGTCCAGCAGTTGATGCAGCGGCAGGTCGAGATCGCCTTCCGCCAGCATGCGGATGACGCCCAGCGCATGGCGGCGCAGCGCAAACGGGTCCCTATCGCCGGTCGGGATCTGGCCAATGCCGAACATGCCGACCAGGGTTTCCAGCTTGTCGGCCAGAGCGACGACGGTGCCGACGCGGCCGCGCGGCAGGCTGTCGCCGGCGAAGCGCGGCTTGTAGTGGTCCTCGATGGCATCGGCCACGTCGGCGTTCAGGCCGTCGTGCTGGGCGTAGTAGCGGCCCATGATGCCCTGCAGTTCGGGGAATTCGCCGACCATGTCGGTCAGCAGGTCGGCCTTGGACAGCACGGCGGCCTGTTCGGCCTGCTGCGTCAGCGCGCCGCCGCCGAGGTGCTCGGCAATGGCGCGGGCAATCGCGGCGACGCGCTGCATGCGCTCGCCCTGGGTGCCCAGCTTGTTGTGATAGACGACCTTGGCCAGGCCGGCGACGCGGGATTCCAGCGACTTCTTGCGGTCCTGGTCGAAAAAGAACTTGGCGTCGGCCAGGCGCGGACGGACGACGCGCTCGTTGCCGCCGATCACGGCGGAAGCGTCGTCCGGGCTGATGTTGCTGACGACGAGGAACTTGTTGGTCAGCTTGCCGGCGGCGTCGAGCAGCGGGAAGTACTTCTGGTTCGCCTTCATGGTCAGGATCAGGCATTCCTGCGGCACGGCCAGGAATTCGGCTTCGAACTGGCCGATCAGCACGTTCGGGCGCTCGACCAGCGCGGTGACTTCATCGAGCAGCGCCTCGTCCTCGATCGGCTTGCCGCCGGCCTTGGCTGCTGCGGCTTCGAGCTGGTGCACGATCTCGGCGCGGCGCTCGGCGAAGGAGGCAATGACCGAACCATCCTTGAGCAGGGTGGCGGCGTAGCTGTCGGCATCGGCGATCACGACCGGATCGACGGCCGCTTCAAAACGGTGTCCCTTGGTGGCGCGACCGGAGTCCATGCCAAGTACGGACACCGGCACCACGTCGGTACCGTGCAGCGTAACGAGCGCATGCGCCGGGCGCACGAAATTGACGGTGCTCCAGCCATCGGCCAGCTGGTAGGTCATGACCTTGGGGATGGGCAGCGCGGCCAGTGCGGCCTCGACGGCCTTCTGCAGGCCTTCGGCCAATGTGGCGCCTTTGGCTTCGCTGTCGTACCAAAGCACCTCGGCCTTGCCGTCGTTTTCACGGCGCAGGCTGGCGACGGCGGAAGCGTCGGCGCCGAGGGCACCCAGTTTCTTGAGCAGTGCTGGCGTCGCGTTGCCGTTGGCGTCAAGGCCGACGGCGACCGGCATGAGCTTTTGCTTGACCTGCGCATTCGGGGCGACCGCTTCGACGTTGGTGATATGCGCGGCGAGGCGGCGCGGCGAAGCGTAAGGGGTGACGGTGCTGTCGCCCAGCAACAGGCGGGAGGCGGCAAGGGAGTTGGCCAGCGCGGCGGAAAAGGCTTCGCCCAGCTTTTTCAGCGCCTTGGGCGGCAGTTCTTCAACGAACAGTTCGACGAGGAGGTTCTTGGCGGTCATGATCAGGCTGCTTTCTTGGCGTTCTGTTCTTCGAGCTTGGCCAGCACTTCGGCGGCCCATTCCTTCGGCGCCATCGGGAAGCCGAGGCGGGCGCGGGAGTCGAGGTAGGCTTGCGCCACGGCACGGGCCAGATTGCGGATGCGGCCGATGTAGGCAGCGCGCTCGGTCACCGAGATGGCGCCGCGGGCGTCGAGCAGGTTGAAGGTGTGGGCGGCCTTGAGCACCTGTTCGTAGGCGGGCAGCGCCAGCTGGGCGCCCATCAGGTGCTGGGCCTGCTTTTCGTGCGCGCCGAAGGCGTGGAACAGGAAATCCACGTCGGAGTGCTCGAAGTTGTAGGTCGATTGCTCGACTTCGTTCTGGTGATAGACATCACCGTAGGTCAGGCCGTCGGTCCACACGAGGTCGTACACGTTCTCGACACCCTGCAGGTACATGGCGAGGCGTTCGATGCCGTAGGTGATTTCGCCGGTGATCGGCTTGCAGTCGATGCCGCCGACCTGCTGGAAGTAGGTGAATTGGGTGACTTCCATGCCGTTCATCCAGACTTCCCAGCCCAGGCCCCAGGCGCCCAGCGTCGGGTTTTCCCAGTCGTCCTCGACGAAACGCACGTCGTTCTTCTTCAGGTCGAAACCGAGAGCCTCCAGCGAACCGAGGTAGAGCTCGAGGATGTTGTCCGGCGCCGGCTTGAGCACGACCTGGTACTGGTAGTAGTGCTGCATGCGGTTCGGGTTCTCGCCGTAGCGGCCATCCTTGGGGCGGCGCGAGGGCTGCACGTAGGCAGCCTTCCAGGGTTCCGGGCCGATGGCGCGCAGGAAGGTCGCGGTGTGGCTGGTGCCGGCGCCGACTTCCATGTCGTACGGCTGGAGCAGGGCGCAGCCCTTGTCGCCCCAGTATTGCTGGAGACGCAGGATGATCTCTTGGAACGTGGGTTTCTTGCTGGTGGTCATGGGACGCACTCGGTCTTGATTCGAAACCCTCGATTTTACTTGCTTTTCCCGGCTATGTTCAGGGCTTCGCCCGCGCTTGCAAAATAGTGAACGACGTTCAATAATTAACGACGTTATGAAATTGTGGCGATGGCGATCGTCGTCGCACCGATGTTCAGGAAAGGAGTCGTCAGCATGGCGAAGCAGGTCAACACGAGCGTCGATCTTCCGGCCGAAGCCGGCCGTCGCGAACGCAAGCGCTTGCAGCAACTCGATCATCTGGCCGATACCGCGTGGGCATTGTTCGAGATCGAGGGCTTCGAGGCGGTGACCATGGAGCGCATCGCGACGGCGGCCGATGTCTCCAAGGTCACGCTGTACCGGCACTTCCCGGTCAAGGAGGCCTTGCTGCGCCATGTCTTTCACGGTGAATTGCGCGAGGCCTGGGCGGCCATCCAGCCGGAACTGGCGCAGGCGGCAGCCGGGCGGGCGCGACTGGCGCGCTTTCTCGAACTGCAGGCGGCGTGGTGCGAGAGCCGACGAAATTTTTTGCTGCCCTACGTCCGTTATCGCCTGGCCGATCATCGTCTGCCCGCCGACGGGCGCGAACGCAGCGGCATGGACCTGATCTTCGCCGAGCTGATCGCGCAGGGCCAGGCGGTAGGCGACTTCCGCGCCGATCTGCCGGCCTCCGTGCTGGCGATGCACTTCCAATTCGCCCACCTGGCCACCCTGTTGCGCTGCCTGAGCGACGAACGGCTATCGTTGGCCGCCGAGTTCGTCACCATGCTCGATCTGGTCTGCAACGGCTTGGGAGGGCGGCGATGATCAGCGAATATGCCTTGGTTTCGGCTGGCGAAACATCGCTGACTACGCCGGAACAGGTCGGCGGGAAGGGTTGGCGACTCGGGCAATTAAGGCGCTACGGCCTGCCGGTGCCCGATTTCTTCGTCATTCCCGCCGCGTGGAGCCGGCAGCGGAACGATGGCGTGGCGCCTGCCTTGCTCCAGCAATTGCAGGACGAACTGGCTGCCCGCGGCTGGCAGCAAACGGCGCTTGCCGTACGGTCGTCGGCTGTCGGTGAGGATGCGGCAAATGCCTCCTTTGCCGGGATCTATCGTTCCTGCCTGAATGTGACCGGCGCATCGGCGCTGGTCCACGCGGTGGCCGACGTATGGAGCTCTCTCGATACGCCGACGGCCGCCGCCTATCGTCAGCGTTTGCAGATTCAAGGCGAGCCGGTGATGGCGGTGGTCGTCATGCCGCTGCTCGCTGCCCAGGCGTCGGGCATCGGCTTCACCTGCGACCCGATCAGCGGCCGTGACGACCGTATCGTCGTCCATGCCCACTGGGGGCTCGGTGAAACGCTGGTTGGCGGCGAAGCGGCCGGCGACGAGTATGTGTTTGCCGAAGATTCGACCGATACCTGGCGCCTGATCGAATCCCGCTCGGGCAGCAAGGCGGCGATGTCCGTCCCGGCACCCGGAGGCGGCACGCAGCGGCTCGCGGTTCCTGCTGAACGGGCGGCGGCCCGGGTACTGGAGAATGTGCGGGCCGAATTACTGGCGGCGTTGCTGCGCGATGCGGCGTTGGCCTGCGATTTCGTCGAGCCTTTCTACGACCTCGAATGGGTGTGGGATGGCGGGCAATTCTGGCTGACCCAGGCGCGGCCCGTGACCCGGCGGCCGCACTATACCTACCCCAGCTTGCGCCAGCAGCCGGCGATCTGGACGCGTGGCAATACCTGCGAAGTGGTGCCCGAGCCCTTGCAGGCGATGGACTGGAATTTCTCTCGCCGCGGCTGCAACGACCTGCTCGAGCAGGGCTGGAAGCTGGCCGGCTACCCGCTGTTGCCCGGCGTGCAGCGTGCCGGGCTGTTCGACGGCAGGCTCTACCTCGAAGCATCGATCATGCAGTGGGAGGCCTGGGACGGCATCGGCCTGCCGCCCGAGCGTATCAATGCCCTGATGGGCGGCCACCAGCCGGTCATCGCCACGGCACTGCCGACCTGGCGCCAGCGCTTGGCGAGGGGCGCCAACACGCTGCGCTACCTACGCCATGCCCCGGCCATGGGGCGCCGCGGCGATGCAGAGGTGGCCGAGGCGCTGGCCGTTGCCCGCGAGTTGCGCAATGCACCCTTGCCGGAAAGCAATGCCGATATCACGGCATTGCTTCATCGCCTGCTCCGGCCGGCCCGCGAATTTGTCGGCATGTTCTTCCTGCAAGGCTCGGGCGGCAGCAGTTTGAGCTTGCTGCTCGATACGCTGGAGCGGGCCTTCCCCGGCGAGAGTGCGGCCATCGGCTCGGCGCTGCTGGCCGGCGGCGAGCCGAGCGTGACGGCGCAGCAGGGGTACGCGCTGCTCGAACTGGCCCGCCTGTCCAAGTCGGTGGCGCCCGGAAAGTCGTGGCTGGACGATCCGTGCTTTGCCGGGGCTTTTGCGGCCTTCCTGGATCAATACGGGCATCGCGGTCACTACGAAACCTATCTGCGCAGCCCGCGTTGGCATGAGCAGCCCGAGCGCCTGCTCGAACAGCTGCCGGCCTTGGCCGAGGTCGATGCTCAGGCGATGCGCACCCGGCAGC
Organism: Dechloromonas sp. CZR5; assembly: GCF_008711155.1. Lineage (GTDB taxonomy): Bacteria > Pseudomonadota > Gammaproteobacteria > Burkholderiales > Rhodocyclaceae > Azonexus. Next base: position 158,430 of record NZ_VUYQ01000001.1, read on the forward strand.
AAGCCGCGGCCGCAGCGGCGTGGGAGCGCATCCGTCGTGAGTTGCCGTTCTGGTACCGGCCCCTGCTGCGCGCCCAGGTCAAGGCTGCGAATCGCGACAGCAATCGGCGCGAGGCGGCGCGCAGCGCGATCGTTTCGTTGCTGTCGGCCGGCCGGCGTCTGTGGCTGCTGATTGGTGAGCGGCTGGTCGGCGAGAAGGCGCTCGACCGGCCCGGCGATATCTTTCATCTGATGCCCGGCGAGGTAGAGCGCTATGCTCTGGGCAGCCTGCCCCTGGCCGGGCTGCGCGCCCGTGTGGCGGATCGCGGGGCGCTGTTTGACCGTTGGCAGGCGACCGAGCCGCGCGAATGGCTGGCGCTGGTGCCGCACGGACAAACGGCGCAGGTGCCGCAAGCGATGGAGGCGCGATCGGTGAGACCGGGCGACGGGCGAGTGTTCCGTGGCGTCGCCACCGGCACCGGCGTGGTACGGGGCAGGGTCCGCCGCCTGCGCCATCCGTCCGAAGGGCTGGCCCTGCAGCCCGGCGAGATTCTCGTCGCGCCATCCACCGATCCCGGCTGGACGCCCTTGTTCCTCAAGGCTGGCGGACTGGTCGTCGAAACCGGTGGCTACCTGTCGCACGGCGCCATCGTTGCGCGCGAATTCGGGTTGCCGGCGGTGGTTAACCTGCCGGGCATTCTGGCGATACTCGAAGACGGTGACGAGGTTGAAGTGAACGGCTTGCAGGGAACGGTAAGCCGACTGTCGTGTTGTCGCGACGCAACATCCAATTCGTTAGATGAAAGGGGTTTGGTTGACCTAGATCAACTAAATCAATAAACTGGGTTGATGTTGCGGTGCAACATCGGCTACGCGGCGCCTGTTTTCTCCTGGCCTCGCTTTCGGGAAACCTTCCCTCCTCTTGCTTCCCGCCGATGTCGTGCCCCCCTGTAACCGTTCGCTGCGAGGTCGTTTTTCGCAGTGGCAACAGTCAAGGAGGTCGCATGAACGCTACGACCCTTACTTCGCCTTCCCTGCAGCGTGTTTCCGCGCTGGTGATGGTGGTTTTCCAAAAATTGCTGATGGCTGCCGGCGTGGTTTTCATTGCCGGGGTGATCGGCATCCAGAGCGGATTCATCGGCCCCGACGTGCCCTTGATCCAGAAATTGTGGCCGGCCGAAGAAGTGCTGGTCGACGAAGTCGATGTGGTCGAGGCTGATGAAGATGCCTCTGCCGAGGTGCTGGCGCCGCGTCTGCGTGGTGCCATGGACTACGTGACCCGCCGCTACAAGGTCTCCACCGAGGCGGTGCAGCCCATTTTCGCGACGGCGCAGGCCATCGGTCGGGAACTGCACATCGACCCGCTGCTGATCATCGCCGTCATTGGCGTCGAGTCGGGGTTCAACCCCTTCTCGCAAAGCGTCTTTGGCGCCCAAGGGCTGATGCAGGTGGTGCCGCGCTTCCATCAGGACAAGCTGCCGGAGGAGAGTGCTTCCTTCCTCGATCCGGTTACCAATGTCCAGATCGGGGCGCGGGTGCTGAAAGAGTCCATTCGCCGGCAGGGTGGCCTGGAAGAAGGCTTGCAGCAATTCGGCGGTGCCCTCGGCGATGCCGGCCGGCGTTATGCCGGCAAGGTGCTGGCCGAGCGTCAGCGTCTGGAGCAGGCGGCACAGCGTTTGCGCGCTGCCTGATACCCCGTCGGTCGCGGGAACTCCTTCGGCGCAGCAAGGTCGGAGCAGCATCCCCACGATACGTAGAGCCATGGAGCAAGCCCAACTGTCCGTAGCCACCCTGGCAGGTGGCTGTTTCTGGTGCCTGGAGGCTGCCTTCGAGCAACTCGAGGGCGTTGTGTCCGTATTGCCCGGCTACATGGGCGGCCATGATCCACGTCCGAACTACGAGGCGGTTTGTCGCGGCGATACCGGGCATGCCGAAGTGGTGCAGCTCCGTTTCGATCCGGCCATCATCGATTACGAAACCCTGCTGACGGCGTTTTTCACCATTCACGACCCGACGACCTTGAATCGGCAAGGCCACGATGTCGGCACCCAGTATCGTTCGGCCATCTACTTCCACGACGAGGGGCAGCGGGCGACGGCCGAGGTCCTGATCGCCCGCCTGAACGCCGAAGGCATCTGGTCGGCGCCTGTCGTGACCGAGGTGACAGCGGCGACGACCTTCTTCCAGGCCGAGGAATACCATCACCAGTATTTCCGCCGCAACCCCAATCAGGGCTATTGCGTGGCGGTTGTCGGACCCAAGGCGGCCAAGCTGCGCAAGGCCTTCGCCGATCGCCTCAAGGCAGGCTGATCCGGGGCCGCACTGAGGCGGCTTCGGGTCGGTCTGCTGACCACGCTGGTGCGGAAATTATTCGGGACGACTCTTTTTGGTGCGACGCAGCAATTCCCAGCTGGCGATCAGTGCAAGCGGTGAAAAGGCCCCGGCCGTGACGCCCAGGAAGATTTCGGTCAGTCCGCCGTCCATGATGTGTGCTCCTGCAGAGGGTTGATGCCTTCCTCTCTGCATGGAGCGTGCCAGCAAACAATTTCTAGCGTCTGCGCACCAGTCCGGCCAGCAGCAACAAGGCGATCAGGGCGATGGCCGGCCAATCTCCCAGCCGGCCGTACGGCGTCATGCCGCCATGGGCCCGGATGCTGCCATTCAGCACGCCGGTCGTGAACGGCGGCAGGGCGGCCTGCACGGTGCCGTCCGGGGTGACGATGGCGGTCATGCCAGTGTTGGTGGCGCGCAACATCGGGCGGCCGGTTTCCAGGGCGCGCATGCGGGCGATCTGCAGGTGTTGCGGCTGGGCCAGCGAATCGCCGAACCACGCGGTGTTCGACAGGTTGGCCAGGATGCCCGCCTCGGGCAGGGCGCGGATGATCTCGCTGCCGAAAACGTCCTCGTAGCAGATGTTGGCCGCCACCTGCTGTCCGGCAACGGCCAGCGGCGCCTGCTTTTCCGGGCCGCGCGAGAAGGACGAGGCCGGGATGTTGGCGTAGGCCATGAACCACGCGAAGCCGGGCGGGATGAATTCGCCGTAGGGCACCAGGTGGCTCTTGCTATAAGCCTGCAGCGGCGAGGCGCCGAGACTGACGGCGCTGTTGTAATAGGCGTTGCCGTCGCCCGTCAGCGTGCCGAAGATGACGTCGCCGTTCTGGCGGCCGGCCAGCGACTTCAGCGCGTCGATGTAGGCTTCCGGCAACTGCTCGAGGAAGACCGGGAAGGCGGTTTCCGGCAGGAGCGTCAATTGCGCCGGATTGGCCTCGATCAGTTCGCGATAGAGGTTCAGGGTGCGGACGAAGGCCTCGGGCCGGAACTTCATTTCCTGCGGGATGTTGCCCTGGATCAGTGCGACGCTGACCGGTTCGCCTTGGGGCGTCGTCCATTCGATCTGGCGCAGGGCGAATCCGGCGCTGGCCAGCACGGCCAGCATCGGCAAGCCGATCCGCCAGCGCAGCAACAGGGCGCCGCTCAACGCAAGCAGCGCCGACAGCCCGAATACGCCAAGCAGCGGGGCAAAGCCGGCCAGCGGGCTGGGCGGTGTCTGCGAATAGCCGATGGCCAGCCATGGAAAGCCGGTGAACAGCCAGCTGCGTATCCAGTCGCCGGCGGCGAGCAGGCCCGCGAAGAGGGCTGCCTGTTGCCAGAAACCGGCCGGCTGCCAGCGCTTGAAGACCCAGCCGGCGGCCATCGGAAACAGCGCCATGACCGTGCAGAACAGAAAGGCCGCCGGCCCGGCCAGCCACCACGGCATGCCGCCGAATACGGACAGGCTGACATAGACCCAAGACACGCCGCACAGGAAGAAGCCGAGCCCGAAGGCAAGCCCGGTCAGCCACCCCTGGCGGGGTGATTCGGCGCGCCGCAGCAGGGCGAAGAAACCTGCCCAGACGGCCGGTGCCAGCCAGAACAGTTCGAGCGGGGCGAAACACAGCACGCCCGCCGCGCCCAACAGGGCGGCCAGGGCAAGGCGTGCCGGCGACCGCTCAGGCAGTCTCGTCAGCACCGGTCTGCGGCTTGGGTGGATCGACGAGCAGGGTGTACAGCCGGCGGCTGTCGGCACGCAGTACCTGGAAGCGCATGCCGTCGATGTCGACGACCTCGTTGCGTTTGGGGACGCGGCCAAGATGGCGCAGCACCAGCCCGCCGACGGTGTCGAACTCGTCGTCGGAGAAGGTCGTCGAGAAGGCTTCGTTGAAGTCTTCGATCTCCGTGCGCGCCTTGACACGGTAACGGCCGGTCGAGTCCTGGCGGATGTTGTCGTGCGCTTCGTCGAAGTCGTATTCGTCCTCGATGTCGCCGACGATCTGTTCCAGCACATCCTCGATGGTGACCAGGCCGGCGACGCCGCCGTATTCGTTGACCACGATGGCCATGTGGTTGCGCGACACGCGGAATTCGCGCAGCAGCACGTTCAGGCGCTTCGATTCCGGAATGAAGACGGCCGGGCGCAGCCAGTCGCGCAGGTCGAAGCTCTCTTCGGTATGGATGCGCAGCAGGTCCTTGGCGAGCAGGATGCCGAGCACGTTGTCGCGGTCACCATCGACGACCGGAAAGCGCGAGTGGGCGGCCTCGATGACGGTCTTGACGATCTCGTCCATCGGATCGTCGACGTCGATGACGTCCATCTGGGCTCGCGGGATCATCACGTCGGTGACGCGGGTGTCGGAGGCGGCCAGCGCGCCTTCAATGATGGTCAGCGCATCGGCGTCCATCAGGTTGCGCTCGTAGGCCGAGTGCAGGATTTCAAGCAGCTGCTCGCGATCTTCGGGTTCGCGCAGCAGCAGGGAAGTCAGTCGTTCGATGAAACTCGGTTTACTGTCACTGTCCATATTTTTCAGGCGGCGTACGGGTCGGGATAGCCCAACGCGGCGAGGATTTCCTTTTCTTCGTTTTCCATGGCGTCGGCATCATCGTCATTGTCATGATCCCAGCCTTGCAAATGCAGCATACCATGCACCGTCAGGTGGGCGTAATGCGCCGCCAGCGGCTTGTTCTGCTCGGCCGCCTCGCGTGCCACGACACTCGGGCAGATGACCAGGTCGCCCTGTGTTACCGGTTCGACTTCATAGGGGAAGGACAGCACGTTGGTTGCGTAATCCTTGCCGCGGTACTCGTTGTTCAAGGCCTGGCCTTCTTCGGCATCGACCAGGCGGATCGTCACTTCGCCGCCGCCGACCAGCGCAGCGCGGGCCCAGCGCACGAAATCCGCCCGCAAGGGTAGGCCCTCGCGGTTACAGGCATATTGCACGGACAGGTTAAGCCGATTGCTGGCGTTTTTCATAGGCGTCGACGATGCGGGCGACCAGCGGGTGGCGCACCACATCTTCCTTCTTGAACTGGGTGAAGGCGATGCCGCGCACGTCGCGCAGCACCTCGATGGCCTCCTTGAGGCCGCTCTTGTGCCCCTTGGGCAGGTCGATCTGCGTCACGTCGCCGGTCACCACGGCCTTGGCGCCGATACCGATACGGGTGAGGAACATCTTCATCTGTTCCGGCGTCGTGTTCTGCGCTTCGTCGAGAATGATGAAGGCGTGGTTCAGCGTGCGGCCGCGCATGAAGGCGAGCGGGGCGATCTCGATGGCGCGCTTTTCGTACAGCTTGGCGACGCGGTCGGCGCCCATCAGGTCGTACAGCGCGTCGTATAGCGGGCGCAGGTAGGGGTCGATCTTCTGCGTCAGATCGCCAGGCAGAAAACCGAGGCGCTCGCCAGCTTCGACCGCCGGGCGGGTCAGGATGATGCGCTCGACCAAGTCACGCTCGAAGGCATCGACGGCGCTGGCGACGGCCAAGTAGGTTTTGCCGGTGCCGGCCGGGCCGATGCCGAAGGTGATGTCGTGTTCCTGGATCTGCTTCAGATACTCGACCTGGCGCGGCGTGCGGCCGTGCAATTCGGTCTTGCGGGTAACCAGTTGCGGCCCGTCCACCGGCCCTTCTGCGCTTCGCGAGATGCGGCGTACCGGAGCGTTGAGGAATTCGATCAGGCCGAGCTGGATTTCATCGACCGACAGCGGTTCGCGCGACAGGGCATAGAAGTGGCGGAGGGCATCCGCCGTCAGTTGCGCCTTTTCGCCGGTGATCGAGATACGTTCATTGCGGCGACGGATGATCACGTCGAAACCGGTTTCGATCTGCCGGATGTTCTCGTCGAGCGGACCGCACAGGTTGGCCAGCAAGGTGTTGTCGACCGGCGCGAGGGCGAACTCGACCGGTCTTTGTTTCGGGGCTGGCTTAACCTTCGCTGATGACAATTTCGCCTCGCAGGCTGTGCGGCAACGCTTCGGTGATGCGAACGTCGGCAAAGGTGTTGATCAGGCGCGGATTGCCGGCGAAATTGACGATGCGGTTATTGTCCGTGCGGCCGGCCAGTTCATTGGCATCCTTCTTCGACGTGCCTTCGATCAGGACGCGCTGCACGCTGCCGACCATCGATTTGCTGACGGCTTGCGCCAGTTCGTCGATGCGCTTCTGCAGGCGTGACAGGCGGGCCGACTTGACCTCGGCTGGCGTGTTGTCCTCCAGTTCCAGCGCCGGCGTGCCGGGGCGCGGGCTGTAGATGAAGGAGAACGAGGCGTCGAACTCGACGTCGTCGATCAGCTTCATGGTCTTCTCGAAATCCTCGTCCGTTTCGCCCGGGAAGCCGACGATGAAGTCGGTGGACATCGAGATGTCCGGCCGCGCGGCACGCAACTTGCGGATGATGGACTTGTATTCGAGCGTCGTGTAACCGCGCTTCATGGCCGCCAGCACGCGGTCGGAACCAGCCTGCACCGGCAGGTGCAGGTGCGACACCAGCTTCGGCACCTTGGCGTAGGTGTCGATCAGTCGCTGCGACATTTCGCGCGGATGTGAGGTAGTGTAGCGAATGCGCTCGATCCCTGGGACTTCGGCGATGTACTCGATGAGCATCGCGAGGTCGGCCTTCTCGTCGGTACCTTCCATGTCGCCACGGTAGGCATTGACGTTCTGGCCGAGCAGGGTCACTTCGCCGACGCCATGGGCGGCCAGGTCGGCCACTTCAGTCAGCACGTCGGTGAATGGACGCGATACCTCGCCACCACGGGTGTAGGGCACGATGCAGAAGGTGCAGAACTTGGAACAACCTTCCATGATCGACACGAAGGCGGTGGCGCCCTTTACTTCGGCCGGCGGCATGGCGTCGAACTTCTCGATCTCCGGGAAGGAGACGTCCACGGCTGCCTTGCCCTTTTCTTTGCGTTCGGCAATGAGCTGCGGCAGGCGATGCAGGGTCTGCGGGCCGAAGACGATATCGACGTAAGGCGCGCGGGCGACAATGGCGTCACCCTCCTGGCTGGCGACGCAACCGCCGACGCCGATGACCAGGTTCGGGTTCTGTTGTTTCAGGTGCTTGACCCGGCCCAGGTCGTGGAAAACCTTCTCCTGCGCTTTTTCGCGCACGGAGCAGGTGTTGAACAGGATGATGTCGGCTTCTTCGGGGTTGTCGGTTTTGACGACGCCTTCGGAGGCGTTGAGCACGTCGGCCATCTTGTCCGAATCGTACTCGTTCATCTGGCACCCGAAAGTGCGGATGAAAAGCTTCTTGGTCATGGAAATGCTTTGAAAATCAGTGGGTGCCGCTTGGGCAAGCCGGCCGCAGAAAAGTTGCGCATTATAACGCGGTTGACCATCCATCCGTCGCCCCTCTATAATTCGCGCCCTCCAAGTGTGGTGATGTAGCTCAGACGGTTAGAGCGATGGATTCATAACCCATAGGTCGGCAGTTCGATTCTGCCCATCACCACCAAAGCATACATAAACTCCTGTTATTATGAGAAACCCTCAGAATAACAGGAGTTTTTTTGCTCATGGGTGTGGCTCAAACTGTGGCTCAGAAAGAGTCCAAAATGCCCAAGTATGTTGAGCGCCGCGGCAATGTATTCTGCTTCCGCAGACGTGCCCCTTCCCCCCTCAAGCCTGGCGATACGATTTACCTGGATGACCGAAAAGAATCGGTTCACGCCAATGGCTATGTTCGTTTTTCCCTGGAAACCTCTGACGTCAAGGTCGCCGGCCAACTGGCGCGCAAGTACGCCCACCTTCTCGATGAAGCCGCCAAGGATGCCGCGGCCGGTGTGTTCAGGCCCAAAATGAAGGACTGGGCACCGGCTAAGCCGCTGGAGCCCGGGGCGCCAACGCCGGAAGAAATACGCTTCGCCGCAGAGTCGATGTATGTGAGTCTTCTCGGGACTGATGAGCTCGTCTTCAATAGCAGCCTGCAGAGGGCATTCGACCAGGCTTTCAGTGGCGCAGCGCCAGCAGACGAGGACGATGAAGAGCGTCAGTCTGACCGGCATCATTGGTCCGCTTCCGATTTGCCTCCACTGACACCGCAAGGCCAGGCAAAACTCATTAAGGACTGGATTGGTCCGATTACGTTTGCGCTCTACCAGCACACCGGCAAAACCATCACTGACCCAGGGCCAGCACTTCTCCCGTTCGCTGATGCTATTCGGCGCTTCGTAATCGCTATGGAAAAGCGGCGTGTTGAAGCGCATGTCCCAACCCCTGTACAACCCCACAAAGGTGAAATCTGGACGTGGCAACAAGCGCTTGAGTACAGCTTTGACCAACGGCCGAATTTGAGTGAGGCGAGCCGTGCAAACTATCGGATTGCTTGGAATAGTCTCGCTGAGTCGGCCAAAGGCACACCTGCCGGATTGACGAAGGCTGCAGTCGTTGCCTGGCGGGATGGGATGTTTAAGAACCTGGCGCGACGGACGGCAAAAAGTCGACTGACTCAAGCCGGGTCTATCTGGCGGGAGAGTTTAATCAACGCCAAGATTCCTCCAGGGGTAGCCGACCCATTCGTGGGCCTGCAGGTTCGTGTTGATGATAGTAAGGTGGGTACATCAAGGGAAGAGTTCAGCATCGACGAGCTTAAAAAGCTGTTTGGTGCCCCGCCTGTTAGCACAGAGCGTGCTGTAAGCGTTCAGGCTGGCTATTGGCTTCCATTGCTTGCGTTGTTCCACGGTTCTCGTCTGGAAGAGATTGCCGGGCTTGAAGTTCGAGACATCGAGGATTGGGGTGACTCGCTCGTTATGCATATCCGTGAGAACTCCATTCGAGAGAAGTTAAAGCATCGAAAACTCTCTGAGCGTTCAACCCCTATTCACCCGAAACTGATTGAATTGGGCTTCAAGGATTATGTCGAGGCAGCACGCGCGTCCGGGTTAGAGCGCTTATTCCCATGCTTCTCGCGCGGCGCCACATTCGGCGAGGCGTTTGTGGCGCATGCAAAGCAGTTGTTGTCACCGGCTGAAGGGCGTCTTGTTGGCATGCACTGTTTTAGACATTGCTGGGAAACGGCGCGCCGCAACGGTCGATTGGACACCTCGGCCGCTCAGTACATTACTGGAAGAAAGATGGAAAGGGGCTCGTCGGCTGATTACGGTAGCAATGCAGACCGGGGAGTCAGAGATACCGACGCCGCAAATTTCGCACAAGGCCACTTTATGGGCCGCGGGCAGGTCAACGGCGAGACCGAAATCATCGGTGCAAGCGCCGGAGGCCGTGTCTGGTCAAATGGAAAACTCTCAATTCCCGACATCCTGGACTGGATGCGTGCGCTACATGAACGTATAACCGCTGACCAGGTAAGCATCGGTCGGTCAGGCCTAGACCTGTTGTCATACGGGGAAACGCTTCTGAAAATTCCTGCCTCCACATGCATGGCTGACTGGCCTAAGGCTGCTTACAGGGACAATCCTTTGGTGCTCATTGGTGAAGGGGATGGTCTTGTTAGGACATGCTTATTGGACCTCGAAGTAACGGACATTGTCGTAAATGCGGATGGCGCCTCAATGACTTTTCGAATTGGTGAGGGCGGAAATAGTCAGCGAATTAGATACCGATTAAATCAAAGTCCGCACTACACGACTCTAGACGATGCACCACTTAGCCGACTGGCTGGGGCTGGCAGTGTGCGTCGGCATCGGGCAGAGCAAGACATTGGCGAAGCTGGCCAATCACGCTGCCAAGAAGAATCTGGCGGGTGCCAATGGGGTGTGCGACTTAACCACGATGACGCTTGCAGCACTGGATGAGCTATTCGAGCGCATCGAAGTCGGTGAGGTCTGGGGCATCGGGCGAAAGATAAATGCTGGGCTTGAAGCGATTGGCATTCGTACCGTTCGGCAACTACGAGATGCCGACGCGGAACTGATGCGGACCAAGTTCTCTGTTGTCGTTGAACGGACAGTACGCGAGCTGCGTGGTGTGTCCTGCCTGGAGCTACAGGAGGTGGTGCCCGGGAAGCAGCAAATCATGTCGAGCCGGTCGTTCGGCCAACTGGTCTATGAGTTGTCGGAGCTTGAGGAGGCGGTTGCCAATTACGTTGCGAAAGCGGCTGAGAAGTTGCGTGCGCAGGATTCACTGGCCGGCGCTGTTCAGGTCTACATACGAACGAACGTGTTCAAGCCCGAGGTGCCCCAATATCAACGAGCCGTCACGGTACCGCTTCCTGAGGCGAGTTCAGATACGAGAGTGCTCATGGGGCGTGTGGCGCTTGGGTCATATTTGCATGCAAGGGAGTAAGTGCAGTGATGCACGCGGTCAGGGAGCATGGTCGTGATAACCCCATCCTCATTGATACTGACGTAAGCGCCCTGGCACGGGATGAGTACTCGATGTCGATTTACCTTGGGGCTGCTTGCCAGTAGGTCAAGTTTTAAGGTTTCCCACGCTTGGCGAGCCGTGCTGCGGGAAAGGGAATCTGGCACCCGGCGTTTAATCCAGGCCAAGGTGGCTGCTTCGCCATATTTGTCCGAGATGAGCATCCAGTTGTTGCCGTTCCAGGTATAGATGACCTCGTTGATGCAAATGTACATCTCGTCGTCATTCATCGTTTTTAGGAAGTTCTGCATGTCGAGTTTTGTGCTCATGGTTTTCTTTCAATTCTTTGGTTGCTTGATTGTTGGGTGGGGCAGGGACACTGGTCGGCACCGGCCCGCGAAGTGGTTTTCGGCTGGCGCAGACGCGCCGAAGCCTGGCTGGCAGATAGCCGGCCAAAGGTGTTGCTAAATGCCGCAATCGAATGCGGCGAACATCGGAACATCGGAACAAGTGCGGAACACGCACAGCGAACGCGATGTAAAGCAAATCCGAGTTGTTAAAGAACAAGCACTGGAAAGGAAGAAAGTCGAACCAGAACGGCTTGACTGAATTGGTTCTGATGAACCAATAACTCCCGAACAGCGCTGACCAATCCCAAAGGGCGTAGTAATCCCATTGGCAGTAATGCCTTTGGGTAGTCAGCAGCTCGTGGCCATGGGCTGTACGAGAGTGAAGGTTGAGCCTTGCGCTCAGCTAGATTTGGGAATTTATCGCCGCGCGACATTTTTGTCAATAATGTTCAAATTATCACAAATATAACGGGCGTGTATGCCTGCTGGCGGATGTTCGGAATTAACGTCCGCTGATGCCTTGAGCTGCTCCCTGGTTGCCCTAGAGTCGGCAGGCTGACGAAGTGCTAACAGCTTGACTCCAAAGAGGCAGAATCGAACAGGTGACAACCAAAAACTGCTTGTATTTGGTGTTTTTTTTTAAAGTCTGTATAATGCGCCCCGGTAAGTTGGAGGTGTTTGAGTCATGGCTCTAGGGGTTGTGGCTCAAATTTAGGTTGGAATTGTGGCTCATGAGCTTTGTGAGCCAAAAATAGTGCCTTGTTTTCATTAGTTTTTCGATTCAAGCCCTGATTCTGCCCATCACCACCAGCAATACATGCGAAAGCCCAACCCTAACCGGTTGGGCTTTTTGCTTTCTGGTCCATTTCTGGTCCAGTACCGCCCTGTTTGCTGCCCTTCCGGCTCCCTTGCGTATGCCTATTGTGTATGCCAATTTTCTATTGGCGTCTGTTGCTGAAGGTGAAACAATCTCGCTATTGATCTTGGGAGGGATGCATGAGCAGGAAGGTAACTGTCAATTTATTCGAGGTGTCGAGAACAGAAGGTACGCAACCATTAAGCGCTACCCTCGACGAATTCGCCGCCTTGACCTTGGATCAACGGCTTCGGACGGATGTGCGTCTTGAGCATATCGACAAGCATCCACCAGACACTGTTCTCCCTTTCGTGGTGTATCTGCTGAATTTTGCAAAGGCGCGGGAAATTGGACCTGGCAAAATGGCAGCAGACCACCCTGTCTCCGATGTCGGGCTCAGCCCGGATGAACTATTCGGCGAGGAAACCGCAGCCCTTTATATCCCAGCAAAAAACTGGATTCTGGTCTTGAACAACCACTATGGAATTGGTCCAAGCAGAATGGCGACCTACTTCAATGCACTAGATCCGGGCAGTGACAGACACTTTTTCTACACTATCGCCCCAAAGATAGATCAGTCTGCCCTCGAAAAAATGCAAGCTATGCCTAACTTTGCCGAGGTCGAGATCACCGCAAATGTCGGTGCTTTTGAAACGGGCGAGATGGTTGGTGAGTCTGTGTATGAGGCAACTAGTGGCGTTGGTGCGCAACGCTTGAGTCTGAAACTATGTGCTAATGAGGCCCATAAAAAGGGGCACGTACTGAATCTTCAGAATATTCGTGGCTTTATTGATCGAGTGTTGGCAAGGAGTGATGACGTATCGGTACTGAAGGTCAAGTCTGCTGATCAGGCGGCTACTGATCAGGATAGAGTCATCAATCTGATTGAACACAAAATCAAGTTAAGGTATTCCGATAGCGCTCTGCAGGTATTCAACCATCGTTACACCTTGGCGTCCAAAATTAACTTATTGCGCCAATCCTGTAGGTATTGGCTCGATACGTTGACTTAAATAATGATCAGCAAACTAACCATCGAGCGGTTTGCCCCATATGTTGTGGGTTCAATCGCTGCTTTTATATGGTGGTTTAACGACCTATCGATTCCCGCCGCTTTTGCGAAAGAGCTCTTGTCAGCAGTAATTTCTGCGGCATCGGTCTGTGCGGGCTTCCTGACTACTGCATTGTCAATATTAATGACGCTGGGGTCGAGCGCAATCGGGAGGCAAATTGAGAGACGCAATAAGACCTCTCTGTTGTTCGGATATCTTCGAAATGCGATATACAGTTGCCTTTTGTTAGCAGCTGCTTGCGTCGCTTCTTATTTCTGGATAGAGGAAAACACGGGTATACCAACCCTTGCTTCGACCGTTTTGATTGGGATTTCACTATTCAGTATTGCTTCAATTGTGCGGATTATTGAAATTCTGATCCGTATATTTCAAGCCATGTCATCATCGTCGAATGGCGCTGGATAGTCGCCACAACATCAAATTTCTCAGTCCAACGCAGCCATATGCAAATCACATTGCTTTTTGTCGATGAGGATACGCTCTGAAATTAACCAGTGCTGCCGGCTAGCTGTTGCTTGTGCTTGGTCTCGAATTCCTTGCGTAGTTCCCGGCGCAGCTGAGCCCCCTGATAGCGACGGATATCGTCCGGGGTCTTGGGTTCGAGCGGCGGGACCGGGGTGGTCTGGCCGTTGTCGCCAACTGCCACCATTGTGAAAAAGCAGCTATTGGCGTGGCGGACGACCTGGTCGCGGATGCTTTCGGCCAGGACCTTGACGCCGATTTCCATCGAGGTGTTGCCGGTGTAATTCACCGAGGCGAGGAAGGTCACCAGTTCGCCGACGTGGATGGGCTGGCGGAACATGACCTGGTCGACCGACAGCGTGACGACGTACTGACTGGCGTAGCGGCTGGCGCAGGCGTAGGCAACCTGATCGAGCAGCTTGAGGATGGTGCCGCCATGGACGTTGCCGGAAAAATTGGCCATGTCCGGTGTCATCAGCACGGTCATGGCGAGTTGGTGTTTTGGTAAGTCCATTTTGCGGTTTCCGAAAGAAAAACGGCCAGGGACGGGTTGCCGTCGCTGGCCGTAGTTTAAGACATGGGCGAATCAGGCCGGAGCCGAGCTGCGGATCAGGTGGTCGAAGGCCGACAGCGAGGCGGTGGCGCCCGCACCCATGGCGATGACGATCTGCTTGTAAGGCACGGTCGTGCAGTCGCCGGCGGCGAAGACGCCGGGAACCGAGGTGTGACCCTTGGCATCGATCTCGATTTCGCCGAAGCGGCTCAGGTCGACCGTTCCCTTCAGCCAGTCGGTATTGGGCAGCAGGCCGATCTGGACGAAGATGCCTTCCAGCTCAACGAACTTGACCTCCTCGCTGTTCCGGTCCTTGTAGACAATGCCGTTTACCTTCTGGCCGTCGCCGGTCACTTCGGTCGTTTGGGCCGACTTGATGACCGTGACGTTGGGCAGGCTGTACAGTTTTTTCTGCAGGACGGCATCGGCGCGCAGGGTGTCGGCGAATTCGAGCAGGGTGACGTGGGCAACGATGCCGGCCAGGTCGATTGCCGCCTCGACGCCCGAGTTGCCGCCGCCGATGACCGCGACGCGCTTGCCCTTGAACAACGGGCCGTCGCAATGCGGGCAGAAGCAGACGCCCTTGGCCTTGTATTCCTTTTCGCCGGGCACGTTCATTTCGCGCCAGCGGGCGCCGGTAGCGAGGATGACGGACTTGCTCTTCAGCGTGGCGCCATTTTCCAGTTCCACTTCGATCAGTTCGCCCGGGGTCAGCTTGGCGGCGCGCTGCAGGTTCATGACGTCGACTTCATAGTCCTTGACGTGCTGTTCCAGCGCGGCGACCAGCTTGGGGCCTTCGGTGTGGCTGACCGAGATGAAGTTCTCGATGCCCAGCGTATCCATGACCTGGCCGCCGAAGCGTTCGGCGACGATGCCGGTGCGGATGCCCTTGCGGGCCGCGTAGATGGCGGCCGCGGCGCCGGCCGGGCCGCCGCCGACGACGAGCACATCGAAGGCGTCCTTTTTGCCCAGTTCTTCGGCTGCACGGGCGGCTGCCCCGGTGTCGACCTTGGCGAGGATTTCCTCGATGAGCATGCGCCCGGCGCCGAATTCGGCACCGTTCAGGTAGGTGGTCGGCACGGCCATGATCTGGCGGGCGTTCACTTCGTCCTGGAACATCGCGCCGTCGATCATCGTGCTCGTCACGCCGGGGTTGAGGACGGCCATCAGGTTGAGCGCCTGCACGACATCCGGGCAGTTGTGGCAGGACAGCGAGATGTAGGTTTCGAAGTCGAAGCTGCCGGGCAGTGCCTTGATCTGGTCGATGACCGACTGCTCGACTTTGGGCGGATGACCGCCGGTCTGCAGCAGGGCGAGGACGAGCGAGGTGAATTCATGCCCCATCGGGATGCCGGCAAAGTGGATGCGCGGCGCTTCGCCGGGCAGGCCGATGGCGAAGGAGGGACGGCGGGCGGCGTTGCCGTTCTCGCGCAGGCTGACCTTGGCGGAGAGGCTGGCGATATCGACCAGCAGGTCGCGCATTTCGCGGGCCTTGGCGCTGTCGTCGAAAGAGGCGACGAGTTCGATCGGGCGTTGGAGTTTTTCGAGATAGGCCGACAACTGGGCCTTGATGTTGGCGTCAAGCATGGTTTTTCTCCCTTTGCTGAATTTCACTGCAATGGCCCGCAGGTCGGGGCATTGCAGTGAAATCCCGCCGCCGGGGGGCGGCGGGTTTCTTTATTTCTTTGAATCTCTGTTGGCGGTTGGATGATTAGATCTTGCCGACCAGGTCCAGCGACGGTGCCAGGGTCTTTTCGCCTTCCTTCCACTTGGCCGGGCACACTTCGTTCGGGTGGCTGGCGGTGTATTGGGCGGCCTTCAGTTTGCGCAGGGTTTCGGAGACGTCGCGGGCGATTTCGTTGGAGTGGATTTCAACGGTCTTGATCACGCCGTCCGGGTTGATGACGAAGGTGCCGCGCAGGGCTAGGCCTTCTTCAGGGATGTGCACGCCGAAGGCGTTGGTCAGGGCATGCGTCGGGTCACCGACGAGCGGGAACTGGGCCTTGCCGACGGCCGGCGAGGTTTCGTGCCAGACCTTGTGCGAGAAATGGGTGTCGGTGGTGACGATGTACACCTCGGCGCCGGCCTTCTGGAACTCGGCGTAGTTGTTGGCGGCATCCTCGATTTCGGTCGGGCAGTTGAAGGTGAAGGCGGCCGGCATGAAGATCATGACGGACCACTTGCCCTTCAGGCTGGCGTCGGTGACTTCGATGAACTTGCCGTTGTGGAAAGCCTGGGCCTTGAACGGTTGAACCTGGGTGTTGATGAGCGACATTGCGTTTCTCCTTGCTTGGGTTTGGGTGCGTTGCTACGTTTGGGACAGAACGAATCTTAGGTAAACCTCCAGCATTGATCCAATTGATTGCTTCAATGTTGGTGATAGCGTTTGAGAATTGCCCGGGGAGAGAAGTTCGCTTCGCGGCATAGTTCAAAAGCACTAGATTTGTTTGGTCGTTGGTATTAGTGTGAGTCTTTCGTCCGGGTGGAATTGACTCAAATCAAGTGAATAGCCCTACTATTCAGAGAGATTACGCCCCGTGGCAGCAGAGGCTGCCGTCTGCATTTCAGGAGCTTGTCCAACATGAATATTTCCAGTGCCATTCTGCACATTGCACCGGCCCGTTTGGCGGAGGCGCGCGAAGCACTGCTGGCGCTTTCGGGGCTGGAAATTCATGCCGAATCTCCAGAGGGAAAAATGGTCGTCGTGCTCGAAGATGACGATCTGGAATCGGCTGCCAATAAATATGTAGCCCTGCATGGTGTTCCCGGCGTCGCAACGGTGGCCATGGTTTATCAGTACAGCGACGACGAATCAGTAGAAACCGAGGAGGTACAGGCGTGAAACTCAATCGACGCGATTTCATCAAGGCCAATGCGGCCGCGGCGGCCATGTCGGCAGCCGGGATGGCCGCTCCGGGAACGGTGCTGGCGCAGGGTAAGGACGATATCCGCTGGGACAAGGCAGCCTGCCGCTTCTGCGGCACCGGCTGCGGCGTGCTGGTCGGTACCCAGGAGGGCCGTGTGGTGGCCACCCAGGGTGACCCGGATGCACCGGTCAACCGAGGCCTGAACTGTATCAAGGGTTATTTCCTGTCCAAGATCATGTACGGCTCGGACCGCGTCAAGACGCCGCTGCTGCGCATGAAGGACGGCAAGTACGACAAGAACGGCGATTTCATGCCGATCTCCTGGAAGCAGGCCTTCGACATCATGGAAGAGAAGTGCAAGGCAACGCTTAAGGCCAAGGGGCCGAACGGCATCGCCATGTTCGGCTCGGGCCAATGGACGGTCTGGGAAGGCTATGCAGCAGCCAAGCTGTGGAAGGCCGGCTTCCGCTCCAACAACCTCGACCCCAACGCCCGTCACTGCATGGCTTCCGCCGTGGCCGGCTTCATGCGTACCTTCGGCATCGACGAGCCGATGGGTTGCTATGACGATATCGAGCACGGCGACGCCTTCTTCCTGTGGGGCTCGAACATGGCCGAGATGCATCCGATTCTCTGGACGCGCATCACCGACCGCAAGCTGTCGAACAAGAACGTCAAGGTGGGTGTCCTGTCCACCTTCGAACACCGCTCGTTCGAGTTGGCCGACATCCCGATGGTGTTCAAGCCGAATACCGATCTGGCGATCCTCAATTTCATCTGCCACCATATCATTTCGACCGGCAAGGTGAACCAGGACTTCGTCAGCAAGCACGTCAAGTTCAAGAAAGGTGAAGCCGATATCGGTTTCGGCCTGCGTCCGAACCACGAGCTGGAAAAGAAGGCGACCAATAACGGTTATCCGGGTGAAGATGGCAAGCCGAAGGGCAATCCGGGCAAGGCCGACGACATGACTTTCGACGACTTCAAGAAGTATGTCGCCGACTATCCGGCCGACAAGGTCGCCAAGATCTCCGGTGTTCCGGCCAAGGACCTGATCGCCATGGCCGAGCTGTACGCCGACCCGAAGGTCAAGTGCGTGTCCTTCTGGACCATGGGCTTCAACCAGCATACGCGCGGCACCTGGGTCAATAACATGATCTACAACGTGCACCTGCTGGTCGGCAAGATTTCCGAGCCGGGCAACAGCCCGTTCTCGCTGACCGGCCAGCCGTCCGCCTGCGGCACGGCGCGCGAAGTCGGTACCTTCGCCCACCGCCTGCCGGCCGACATGGTCGTCACCAATCCGGAGCACCGCAAGCACACCGAGGAACTCTGGCAACTGCCGGATGGCACCATTCCCGACAAGATCGGTTTGCACGCCGTGGCCATGGCGCGCGCCCTGAAGGACGGCAAGGTCAATTTCTACTGGCAGCAGTGCAACAACAACATGCAGGCCGGTCCGAACATCAACCAGGAGCTGTATCCGGGGTGGCGCAATCCGGATAACTTCATCGTCGTCTCCGATCCGTACCCGACGGTTTCGGCCATGGCCGCCGACCTCATCCTGCCGACTGCCATGTGGGTTGAAAAGGAAGGTGCCTACGGCAACGCCGAGCGCCGCACCCAGATGTGGCGCCAGCAGGTCAAGGCGCCGGGCGAAGCCCGTTCCGACCTTTGGCAGGTCATGGAGTTCGCCAAGCGTTTCAAGATGGAAGAAGTCTGGCCGGCCGAACTGCTCGCCAAGGCACCCAAGCTCAAGGGCAAGACCTTGTTCGACGCCCTGTTCGCCAACGGGACGGTCAACAAGTTCCCGGTCAAGGACACCCAGGCTGGTTTCGACAACGACGAATCCAAGCACTTCGGCTTCTATGTCCAGAAGGGCCTGTTCGAGGAATATGCGGCCTTCGGTCGCGGCCACGGTCACGATCTGGCACCGTTCGACACCTACCACAAGGCGCGCGGTCTGCGCTGGCCGGTGGTCGAAGGCAAGGAAACGCTGTGGCGCTTCCGCGAAGGCTACGATCCGTATGTCAAGAAGGGCGAAGGCGTCAAATTCTACGGGCACAAGGATGGCAAGGCGATCATCTTTGCCTTGCCGTATCAGGACCCCCCGGAAATGCCGGACAAGGAGTACAACCTGTGGCTGTCCACCGGTCGGGTGCTGGAGCATTGGCACACCGGTTCGATGACCCGTCGCGTGCCGGAACTCTACAAGTCCTTCCCGGATGCCGTGGTCTTCATGCACCCGGACGATGCCCGGGACCGTGGCCTGCAGCGCGGCATGGAGGTCAAGATCGCCTCCCGTCGCGGTGAGGTGGTCATGCGTGTCGAAACGCGCGGTCGCAACAAGCCGCCGCGTGGCCTGGTCTTCATTCCGTTCTTCGATGCCGGTCGCCTGGTCAACAAGCTGACGCTGGATGCGACCTGTCCGATTTCCAAGGAAACGGACTACAAGAAGTGCGCGGTCAAGGTGACCAAGGCCTGATGCCTGAAACGACAATAACGAACAGCGACCGGCGGCATCTGCCGGTCGCCACTCGGAGGTGAAAAGATGAAATTGATTACCACTCTGGCCTTGGCCGCCGGCATCGCCCTGGGCGGCATCGGCATGGCCAGCGCACAGGAACTGGTCAACGAAATTGGCGGCGTGACGATCGAGGGCAACTCCAAGGTCAACATGTTCAAGCCCGAGAAGGATCAGTCCAATATCCAGCGCAACTTCCAGAAGCAGCCGCCGCTGATCCCGCACAGCATCAAGGGTTACAACATCACGCAGAACTTCAACAAGTGCATGGACTGCCACTCCAAGGAGCGTGCCGAGGAAACCGGCGCCACCAAGGTCGCCAAGTCGCACTACCTCGATCGGGAGGACAACAAGTTGAAGAACATCTCGCCGCGCCGCTATTTCTGCATGCAGTGCCACGTGCCGCAGTACGACGC
This sequence comes from Dechloromonas sp. CZR5, assembly GCF_008711155.1. Lineage (GTDB taxonomy): Bacteria > Pseudomonadota > Gammaproteobacteria > Burkholderiales > Rhodocyclaceae > Azonexus. The sequence goes on from NZ_VUYQ01000001.1 coordinate 178,084, forward strand.
CAGGCCGCTGGTCGAGAATACCTATAAACCAGCCGCCAAGAAGGGGGAATGATGAGTCTCGAAAAATACATGCCCGCCTGGGTCAAGCGTATCGGCCTGGTCAGTGTCCTGTTGATTTTCCTCGCCGGTATCGTGTTCTGGGGGGGCTTCAACTGGGCTCTGGAGGCAACCAACAAGGAATCCTTCTGTATCTCCTGTCACGAAATGGAAGAAAACGTATTCCGGGAATATCAGAATACGGTGCATTACACCAATCGGACCGGCGTGCGCGCAACCTGCCCGGATTGCCACGTACCCAAGGAATGGGGCCCGAAGATGATCCGCAAGATCCAGGCTTCCAACGAAGTCCTGCACAAGATCCTTGGTACCATCGATACGCCGGAGAAGTTCAACAAGAAGCGTCATGAGCTGGCGCAGCATGAATGGGACCGCATGAAGGCCAGCGATTCCCGCGAATGCCGCAACTGCCACAACTATTCGTACATGGACTACACCGAGCAGGGCGACCGTCCGGCCCGCATGCACCCGAAGGCATTCGACGAAGGCAAGACCTGTATCGACTGTCACAAGGGTATTGCTCACCAGTTGCCGCAGATCGACCAGCATATCGGCAAGCAGAACGAAGGTGCACTGGAGATTTCGCACGGCGAGAAGCCGAAGGCTGCCGAAGAGGCTTCCGAGAAAAAGTAAGCTTCAGCGCAAGGGCATAAAGGGAACCCCGGTCTCAAGCCGGGGTTCTTGTTTTAGATAGCCCGATATGACGTATCCAAATTACAAAAATTCACGCCGGAACCTCTATAAACCCGCACCGGGACAACACTTATTCAAAAAGGTGTGCTACTTTTACCGTGCTGCCGTCAAGACGGCCAGTTTTCTTAAACGTTAGTAGGTAACAGGAGGCACTTAGATGAATAAATCCGAGCTGGTCGAAGTTGCTGCAAAAGAAGCTGGTATCACCAAGGCTGCTGCTGACAAGGCGTTGTCCGCCATCATCGGCGCAGTGGTCAAGACCGTATCCAAGGGCGAGTCTGTTACGCTCGTGGGTTTCGGGACCTTCAAGTCCGCAAAGCGCGCAGCGCGCACCGGCAAGAATCCGAAAACCGGTGCCACGCTCAAGATTCCCGCTACCACGGTGCCGAAATTTACAGCGGGTACGGCTTTCAAGGCTTCCGTTGCTGCCAAAAAAACTGCAGCCAAGAAAAAGTAATCTCGGTGTTTTTCAAATGCGGGGTTCGCCGATGGTGGGCTCCGCTTTTTAATTTCCAATGAACGATTCCAATCCTGAAAACCTTCCCGAAGACATCCCGGATAGCCAGCCCGTCGTAACGCCGCCGCTTGATTTGCGGCGTCGCCTCCGTGAATTGCTATCAGTTCCAGAGCGTGATCGCACCGACGAGCAATGGGACGAAATCATCGAGCTGGAAATCCAGCTTGCGCCAGGTAACCGTGTCTCCGGCAATGAATCGCATGGCGGTGGTGCGCCGGGGCGTGGCAACGCCCAGCACGGCAAGCAGGGTGCTGGAGGTGGCGGTGGTGGTGGCGGTCAGCAGCAGAAAAAGCATCGGCCGCGCGCCAACAATAATCGCCGGCCGCGTCAAAACAAGCCGCAGTCCGGTGGTGGCGGCAATCCTGCCTGAATCGCTTGTTTCATTCTCCTGAACCGGCATAATTGCCGACATGCAGCAGTTTGATCTGATCATTGTTGGCGGCGGACTTGCCGGGGCGAGTCTGGCGCTAGCCCTGCGCGATACCCGATTGCGTATTGCGCTGGTGGAAAGCCAGCCGCCGAAGCGTCCGGATGGCTGGGACGCTCGTATTTATGCGATCAGTCCGGCGAATATCGAATTTTTGAGCCGCATAGGCGCCTGGCGCCATCTCGACGCTTCTCGTATTGCGCCCATACGGGCGATGGAGGTTTTTGGCGACAGTGGCGGCAAACTCGGATTTTCGGCGTACGAAACCGGCGTGCCGGAATTGGGAAGCATCCTGGAATCTTCGCTGATGGCTTGCGAGTTTTGGGAGAGTGCCAAGCGGCAGAGCAATCTGGCGCTTTTCTGTCCTGCTCGTTCCGAGGCAGTCGAGTTTCGCCACGATGCCGCCGTATTGCGACTGAGCGACGGAACCTTGCTTGCGGCGCCCTTACTGGTGGGGGCCGATGGGCGCGATTCATGGGTTCGCGAGTCGGCCAGTTTGTCGGCAATCAATACGCCGTACGGTGAAAAGGGTGTGGTTGCCAATTTCGTCACCGAGAAACCGCATCGTAACTGCGCCTATCAATGGTTCAGGGATGATGGCGTGCTGGCATATCTGCCGCTGCCGGGAAACCATATATCGATTGTCTGGTCTACGCCCGATGCTCATGCTGACGAGTTGTGTGCCCTCGAACCCGGTCGCTTCTGCGAGCGTGTTGCCGAGGCGGGAAGCCAGACCCTCGGAGGCCTGCAGTTGCTAACGCCGCCTGCCGCCTTTGCGTTACGTCTGATGCGGGTGCCTCAGACGGTGGCGCCGCGTCTGGCGCTGGTTGGCGATGCGGCGCACGGTATTCATCCGCTTTCCGGGCATGGCATCAACCTCGGTTTTCAGGATGCGAGCACGCTGGCCTCACTGCTGTCGGCTGCGCAGCCTTGGCAGGATATCGGCGAAATGAGATTCTTGCAGCGCTATCAGCGGGCCCGGCGTGAGGAAACGCTGTTGATGCAGTCCACCACGGACGGACTGCGCCGCCTGTTCCGCGGCTCTTCTCCTGGCATGAGGCCTTTGCGCAATTGGGGCCTGACGCTTATGGATGGCCTTCCGTTTATCAAGAACGCGCTGGCGCGCTATGCGCTGGGCGGGATTTAGGAGCTTTCATGTTGAAGTCGATATTGTCCCTGTCGTTGGCCATGGCCTGCGCTTCGTTTGCCATGGCCGATGAGGCGGATATTCGGAAAGTCATGGAAGCCAAGCTTGGCACGAAGGTGGAGGGTGTGGCGAAGTCGGGCTATCTCGGGCTTTACGAGGTGTATGCGGATGGCACGATTTTCTACACCGACGAAAAGGTTTCCGCCATTGTGGTCGGCGGGCAGCTGATCGATGCGAAGACCATGAAGAACGTGACCGACGAGCGCATGCGGAAGCTGACGGCGATCCGTTTCGGCGACTTGCCGCTGGAGCGTGCCATCAAACAGGTCCGGGGTGATGGAAAGCGGGTTCTCGCTACCTTCGAGGATCCCAATTGCGGTTATTGCAAACGCCTAGCCAAGGAACTGCAGAAGCTCGACAACGTCACGGTCTATACCTTCCTGCTGCCTATTCTCTCCGAAGATTCCGTGCGCAAGTCGCGACAGATCTGGTGCGCACCGGACCGGGCAAAGGCCTGGAATGACTGGATGGTCGATGGCAAGGCGCCGGCCGGGCGCGAGGACTGCGACACGTCGGCGATTACCAAGAATCAGGATTTTGGTCGCAAGCTGAACATTTCCGGGACGCCCACCTTGTTCTTTGGCGACGGGGAGCGCATTCCGGGGGCTGTCCCCCTGGCGCGAATCGAGCAGAAGCTGAATCAGGTCAAGTAAGCATGCAGCACTGCCACACATTCAAGGAGACGTGTGGCAAGGGGTTGCCGGGCCGGTTCGGAGATCGTGCCTGATGGAAAGAGAAGCCTTCGGCCAGTTTTTGCTGCGGGCTTATCGCTCATCCAGCTTCCGGCTGATTCTTTTTTGCATCCTCACTTGGCTGGGGGTGGCTTCCCTGGTTTTTTTCCTGCTTCATGAGGGGCGGCAGCAGATCGAGCGCAAGGCCGAGATCGAGGTGCTGGGCGTTTCTGCCATCCTCGAGGCTCGCTTGTCCGGCGTATTCCAGCGCGTTCAATCCGATCTGGAGCAGCTGGCCGCAACCCTGCCGGCGGAGGCTTATGCGCCAAGCGCCGCGCCGGCTTCCCGAGGGGATGTCATCCGGACGCTGCGCATGCATTCCCGGCGCTTTTCCGAAGTGGCCGGGTTTCGTGTGCTCGACGCGAATGGCGTCTTGGTTTTCGACTCCAGAGGGGCAGCGGCAGGGAATAGCTTCGCTCAGCGAGACTACTTCAGGGTTTTTGACCGGGGAGGTGGAAACGAGCTTTTCTTTTCCGAGGTACACACTGATCCATTGCTGGGGCATTGGGTGCTCGGGGTGTCGGTCGCCGTTCGTCGCGATGGCGGAAATCTGGCGGGCGTGATTGTCGCGCTCCTCGATCTGTCCCATCTTTCATCGTGGTTTGAAAGTGTCGCCGTTGGGGAGCGGGGCGTCGTGTCGTTGCGCCGGCTCGAGAACGGTGAAGTGCTGTTGCGGCGGCCATTCTTGCCGGAACAGGCCAACAAGCCGCTGCCGGCCGATCCCTTGCAAAGGCAGGTGGAGTCGGGCGGGCGCTCGGGTTTCGTGCGTTTCCATGGGGTGACGGACGGGGTTGAACGGGTTTTCAGCTATCGCCGACTTGCCGACTATCCCTTGTATGTGGCGGCCGGGCTGGCGACAGAGGACTATCTTGTGGAGTGGCGTCGTACCCGGCTTTTTGGATGTCTGGCGGGGTTGGTGCTGTTCCTGGCCTTGGCCTTGTTACTGACGCGTGTTCTCAAGGCGGGAGGGCGAGAGGCGGAGACGGCAGGCCGGTTGCGCGAAAGCGAGGCACGCTATCGCATGCTGGCTGAAAACAGTCATGACGTCATCTGGACAGTCGATATTCCCTCACGCAGCTATACCTATGTCAGTCCGTCGGTTGGCGGAATGACCGGCTTTGCGCCGGAGGAACTGGTTGGTCAGCCCTTCGACGTACGCCTGACGCAGGAGTCTGCGCTACGCCTGGCGCGTGAGATCGATCTCCGCCTGCGCCGCATCGCTTCGGGGGACCGGGCGGCCAGCGTGGTGGTGAGCGAATTCGAGCTGGTTTGCAAGGATGGTGCGCAGATATCCACCGAAGTGGTATCGAGCTATCTGCTGGATGCGGATGGCGTGGCGAGAACGATTCTGGGGATCACCCGCAATATCAGCGAACGCAAGGCCGCCGAGCATGCGCTGAAAGAAAGCAACCGTCAGCTGCATGCCCGTATCGAGGAAATCGGTCGGTTGCAGGTCGCCCTTCAGGAATTGGCTGTTCGTGACAGTCTCACGGGGCTGTATAACCGTCGCTATCTCGACGAAACGCTGGACCGCGAAGTGTCGCGGGCACGGCGTGAAGGCAATCCCTTGTCGCTGGTCATGCTCGATATCGACTACTTCAAGCGGGTCAACGATACCTACGGTCATCAGGTGGGCGATGAGGTCCTGCGTACGCTCGCCGCGACGTTGTCGGCCGACATCCGGGCCGAGGACGTGCCTTGCCGCTACGGCGGTGAGGAGTTCCTCATCCTGCTGCCCAACATGCCGCTCGAGACGGCGATGATGCGTGCCGAGGCGTGGCGGGCGGCTGTCGAGAGACTGTCGATCGCGCATGGTAATTTCCAGCTGACCTTTAGCATTTCGCTCGGCGTCGCTGCCTATCCCGACCATGGCAAGACCCCTGACGAACTGACGCGCTGCGCCGACCGGGCGCTTTACCAGGCCAAGCACGACGGCCGTAACCGGGTCTCCGTCCACAGCCTCTGATCGACGCCCGGCAGCCTCGGCGCGTTGCGCCCGGGTGATTCCACATACCCCACTATTTACCACGCCAGCATGCTGGACGTGGTGGTCTTTTGACTTCGATCAACTCCTGATAAGTCACTTTAACAGTCCATTTTCTACTATTGATTTTTAAGGGAAAATTTTTCAAAAAATGGCTATCAAAACACTCCGTAAGTCCTTGTTGCATAAGAAAAAATTCGAGATTCTGCTATTGACGGAGGGGGTTTGTTGTTTTAAAGTGGGTAAACGTGTTGAAAAGTGGGTAAACGGGGAGCAAGACGAGGGATGTTCGAGGGCGCTGCGGCACTCAATCTGGATGCGAAAGGGCGGCTTGCCATTCCGGCAAGGCATCGCGAAGCCCTGCTCGCGGCCAGCGAAGGCTCGCTCGTCCTGACGGCGCACCCGCATCGCTGCCTGTTGCTTTACCCGTCGCCGGCCTGGCAGCCGATTCGCGACCAGATTCTCAAGGCCTCCAGCCTCGACCCGCGTGCGGCGTCGATCAAGCGTGTGCTGGTTGGTAATGCCCGTACCGAGGAGCCGGATTCTGCCGGCCGCATTCTGGTTGCTCCGGAACTGCGCGACTATGCCCAGCTCGAAAAGACCGTTTACCTGGTTGGTATGGGGTCGCATTTCGAGATCTGGAGCGAGGCCGGCTGGAAGCAGCAAAACGACCTAGCGGCGGAGGCCCTTTCGGGTGACATGCCGCCCGGCTTCGGAGATCTCGTGCTGTGACGCAGGGCAGCGCCCACGTCACGGTGCTGCTCGATGAGGCGGTGGAGTCCCTGGCGATCAAAGCTGACGGCGTTTACGTTGACGCGACGTTCGGTCGCGGCGGTCACAGTCGTCGCATTCTTTCCTGTCTGAATGAGCGGGGGCGCCTGGTGGCGCTTGACCGTGATCCGCAGGCGATTGCCGCGGGCGAGGCGATTGGCGATTCCCGTTTCCAGTTGGTGCACCGCGCTTTCGGCGAGTTGGCCGAGGCGGCGCATGAGGCCGGGATTTCCGGGGTTGATGGAATTTTGTTTGATGTAGGGGTGTCGTCGCCGCAAATCGACGACGGGGAGCGCGGCTTCAGCTTTCGCTACGACGCGCCGCTCGACATGCGTATGGATACGACGCAGGGAGAGACGGCGGCCGAGTGGCTGGCGCGGGCCGAGGTGAGGGACATAACGGAGGTCATTAGAAACTATGGCGAAGAACGGTTTGCTTTCCAGATTGCAAAGAAGGTTGTGGCTGCTCGGCTCGAACAACCTATTGTCACAACAGGTCAGTTCGCGGCCCTCGTACGCGAGGCCGTGCGCACCCGTGAACCAGGGCAGGACCCGGCGACGCGCAGCTTTCAAGCTCTACGGATTCATATCAACCAAGAGCTCCGCCAGCTGGAGGTAGCCCTGCCGCAGGCGCTTAGTCTGCTCAAGCCGGGTGGCCGTCTGGCAGTGATTTCCTTCCATTCGCTCGAGGACCGCATCGTCAAGACTTTCATGCGGGCGCAATCGACGCCGGATGCACTGCCCAAGAACCTGCCGTTGCGGGCCGATCAATTGCCGAAGCCCAAGCTTCGCCTGGTCGGCAAGGTGGTCAAGCCCGGTGCGGCCGAGATCGAAGCCAACCCCCGGGCGCGCAGTGCCGTCATGCGCGTGGCCGAGAAGTTGTAATGCTGCGTTTCAACATGATCCTTCTCCTGATCGTCGTCATTTGCGCACTGGGTGCGGTGACCTCCCAGCACCGGGCGCGCAAGCTGTTCCAGGCGCTGGAGGCGGAGCAGGAGCGGGCGCGTCAGTTGGATATCGAGTACGGTCAGCTGCAGCTGGAAATGTCGACCTGGGCAAATCATCCGCGGATTGAAAAAATTGCCCGCGACCGGCTGCGCATGGTGGCGCCAGACGCGCTGGGGCGTGTCGTGCAGCCGCAGGCACCCCGGAAGGGAGGGCGCTGATGGTTGTGCGCCGTCGTCCGCAGCGCGGTCATCGCTTTACTGAAAGTCCGGTCTTGCAACTAGCCTTGCAAGGTTGGCGTTCGCGCATGGTGGGCCTGCTCCTGATGGGCGCCTTCCTTGCGCTGGTGATGCGCGGTTTCTACCTGCAGGTGATTCATAACGATTTCCTGCAGCAAAAGGGCGACTCGCGCTACCTGCGCGACATCGAAATTTCCGCTTCGCGCGGCAAGATTGTCGATCGCAACGGCGACATGTTGGCCGTGTCCACCCCGATGAAGACCATCTGGGCCATTCCCGGCGATGCACGGACGATGAATGGCGAGCAGAAGCGCCAGTTGGCCGCGCTGCTCGACATGGGCATTCGCGAACTGGATGGCAAGATCGCCAGCGAAAAAACCTTTACCTTCATCAAGCGCCAGGTTTCACCGGAAACGGCTGAGCGCATCGCCGCGTTGAAACTGCCGGGCATCCATCAGGAGCGCGAATACCGCCGTTTCTATCCGACCGGCGACATGACGGCGCACATCGTCGGCTTCACCGGCGTGGACGACAAGGGCCTGGAAGGCGTCGAGCTGGCCTTCCAGAGCAGCCTGCTCGGCCGTTCCGGCAGTCGCACGGTCATCCGCGACCGTCGGGGCAATATCGTCGAGGATGTCGGTGCCACCAAGCCGCCGCAGGATGGCAAGGATGTTCGCCTGGCGCTCGATTCGAAAATCCAGTATCTGGCCTACACGCAGTTGAAGGAAGCCGTCGAAAAGCACGGCGCCAAGGCAGGGGGCGCCGTCGTCATCGATGCGCTGAACGGCGAAGTGCTGGCGCTGGTCAATTGGCCGACCTACAACCCGAACAACCGGGAAAAGCTCTCCGGCGCGCAATTGCGTAATCGTGCCATCACCGATACCTACGAACCGGGCTCGGTGATGAAGCCGTTTACGGCCGCGCTGGCGCTGGAGCGCGGCAAGGTCCGTTTCGATACGGTGATCAATTGCGCCCCGGGCAGGATGACCATCGGTCCGGCCACCATCTCCGATGCGCACCCGCACGGTGCGCTGACGGTTGCCCAGGTGATCCAGAAATCGTCCAACGTGGGTACCGCCAAGATCGCCCTCGGTTTCTCGCCCAAGGAAATGTGGGACATGTTCGACAGCGTCGGCTTTGGCCAGGCGCCGAATCTCGGTTTTCCGGGGGAGGTGAATGGCCGCCTGCGTCCCTGGAAGAACTGGCGCCCGATCGAACAGGCGACCATGTCCTACGGGCACGGGATTGCCGTGAGCCTGATCCAGATGGCGCGAGCCTATACGGTATTTGCCCGTGACGGCGAATTGATGCCCTTGTCGTTGCTCAAGGTTGACGACACGCCGCCGCGGGGCGTGCGTATCTTTTCACCGCAGACCGTCAAGGAATTGCGTGCCATGCTCGAAATGGCCGCCGGTCCCGAAGGTACGGCGCCCAAGGCACGCGTTCCGGGATATCGCGTCGGCGGCAAGACGGGCACGGCCCACAAGATCGAGGACGGTGTCTATGCCCGTAAATACGTGGCTTCGTTTGTCGGCATCGCGCCGATCAGCGATCCGCGTCTGGTCGTCGCCGTGATGATCGATGAGCCGAGCGCCGGCAGTCACTACGGCGGCGATGTGGCCGGTCCGGCATTTTCCCAGATCATGGGCGGCGCACTGCGCACCCTGGGCATTGCGCCGGATGCGCCGATCCAGGTGGCGACCGCCGAGCAGGAAAAGGGAAAGCTGTGAGTAACCCGCGCGAAATTCTCGACCGGTTCGACGCGTTGGGCGTTTCTCCGACCGGCGTAGCCGACGACAGTCGCCAGGTTCGTCCGGGCGATCTGTTTCTGGCTTACCCCGGCGACCTCTCCGACGGTCGTCGCTACATCGCCGATGCGCTGGCGAAAGGGGCCGTGGCCGTGCTCTGGGAGCCGGGTGGCGATTTTGCCTGGGATGCGGCCTGGAACGTTCCGCAACTGACGCATACGGCATTGCGTTCCCTGGCCGGACCGCTCGCCCACGCCGTGTACGGCCATCCCAGCGAGGCCCTGTCGCTGATCGCCATTACCGGCACCAACGGCAAGACGACGATCAGCCAATGTCTGGCGCGCGTCTATCCCAAGCCCTGCGCGATCATCGGTACGCTGGGTGCCGGTTTCCCGGATGCGATGACCGAAACCGGCTTCACGACGCCCGAGGCGACCACCCTGATGCGCTATCTGGCCGGCTTCCGCGAGCAGCAGGCGGCGGCCTGCGCACTGGAGGCCAGCTCCATCGGCATCGAGGAGGGGCGCATGAACGGTGCGCGTGTCGATGTGGCGGTATTCACGAACATCACGCGCGATCATCTCGATTATCACGGGACGATGGATGCCTATGCGGCGGCCAAGGCGAAGCTGTTCCATTGGCCGCGCCTGCGCACCGCCATCGTCAATCTGGACGACGCGTTCGGTGTGCAGTTGATGCGCGAAACCTCGGCGATGCGCGTTCTGGGTTACTGCATCGGCGAACAGCGTCGCGATTTCCATGCCGTGGTGCGTGCCGAGGATCTGGTCGATACGCCTTTCGGCCAGCGTTTCAACCTCGTCCTGCCGAATGGTCGGGCCATGGTCGATACCGTGCTGGTCGGGCGTTACAACGTTTCGAACCTGCTGGCGATTGCCGGCGTCCTGTTCGATGCCGGTTTGTCGGCCGAAGATGTGGCCCTGCGCTTGTCCGAGATCACTGCGCCGCCGGGACGGATGGAGCGTGTCGGCGGCAATGGCGAACCGCTGGTTGCCGTCGATTACGCCCATACGCCGGACGCGCTGGACAACGCGCTGACCGCGTTGCGCGATGTGGCCGCCGCGCGTGGCGGGCGCCTGTGTGTGGTATTCGGCTGTGGTGGCGATCGTGACAAAGGCAAACGCCCGCAAATGGGCGCGGTGGCCGAGCGCCTCGCCGACCGCGCGCTGGTGACCAGCGACAACCCGCGCAGCGAGGAACCGCTTTCGATTCTCAACGACATCGCGGCCGGCATGACGCACGCCGATCTGGAGGTCGATCGCGCTGCGGCCATTCGCCGGGCCATTCTTGAGGCCGATGTCGGCGATGTGGTCCTTCTCGCCGGCAAGGGTCACGAACCATACCAGGACATGGGCGGGGTCCGTCTGCCCTTTTCCGATGTCGAACAGGCCGAATCGGCCTTGGCGCTGCGCCGCAGCAAACAGGGGGATGCGGCATGAACTGGCTGCTTTCGCAAGTCGCACAGGCTGTTCAGGGTCGCCTGATCGGTGCCGATCTCAACCTGGAAGGTGTATCGACCGATACCCGGGCCATCGCCAAGGGGGCGCTGTTCGTCGCGCTGGCCGGCGAACGTTTCGATGCCCATGATTTTCTGGCGCAGGCTGTTGCAGGTGGAGCAGTCGCCGTACTGATTTCCGATGAGGCCAAGCGGCCTGCCGGCGTACCGGCCGTGGTGGTCGACGATACGCGTTTGGCGTTGGGTCGCCTGGCTGCCGCCTGGCGTGCCCGGTTCACCTTGCCCGTCATCGCCGTTACCGGCTCCAATGGCAAGACGACGACCAAGGAAATGATCGCCGCCATTCTCAAGGCGGCCTTCGGTGCCGCCGTGCTATCGACGCGCGGCAACCTGAACAACGACATCGGTCTGCCGTTGACGCTGCTCGGCCTGAGCGCATCGCATCACGCCGCGGTGATCGAGATGGGCATGAACCACCCTGGCGAGATCGCCTACCTGGCGCGCATCGGTGCGCCGACGGTCGCCATGGTCACCAATGCCCAGCGCGCTCATCTGGAAGGCATGGGCGACCTGGATGAGGTGGCTCGCGAAAAAGGCGCCATTTTCAGTGGGCTGCAGGACGGCGGTATTGCGGTTATCAACGCCGATGATGCCTATGCCTCGGCCTGGCGCGGCATGGTCGATGGCCATTCGGTGCGTACCTTCGCCATCGACGGTGCCGCCGATGTGGTCGCCGGCGTTCGCCAGCATGGACTGGAGACCGAACTGGATCTGCAGGCGCCCGAAGGGATGGCGACGGTCAAGCTGCGCATTCCCGGGCGTCACAACGCCCGCAATGCGGTTGCTGCCGCGGCCGCCTGTCTGGCCGCCGGTATCCCGCTTTCAGCCGTCAGTGAAGGCCTGGCCGCGTTTTCCGGCGTCAAGGGTCGCCTGCAGCGGCGCGCCGGCAAGCAGGGAGCCGAAATCCTCGACGACACTTACAACGCCAATCCGGATTCCGTGCGCGCCGGCATCGACGTGCTGGCCTCGACCATCGGCCGCAAGCTGCTGGTGCTGGGCGACATGGGCGAAATCGGCGAGGCCAGCGGCCAGTATCACGACGAGATCGGCGGCTATGCCAAGAGCCAGGGCATCGACCGCCTGTTCGCGTTGGGCGACACGTCGCAACTGGCGGTACGCAACTTCGGCGAAGGTGCTCGGCACTTCTGCAATGTCGACAAGCTGATCGCCGCCGTCGACAAGGAATTGGGGCCCGATACCACCGTGCTGGTGAAGGGCTCGCGCTTCATGAAAATGGAACGGGTGGCCGATGCCTTGGCAGCACCTGTCGCTCCCGAGGAGAAAAACTGATGCTTCTCGCATTGGCCCAATGGCTCGCCCAGGACGTTCGCTTCTTCAACGTCTTCAACTACATCACGCTGCGCGCCGTGCTGGCGGCGATGACGGCGCTGCTCATTTCGCTGGCCGCCGGGCCGCGCGTCATCCGCTGGCTGGCCGCCAAGAAGATCGGCCAGGCAGTGCGCACCGACGGGCCGCAGACCCACCTCGTCAAATCGGGAACGCCGACCATGGGCGGCGTGCTGATCCTGATCGCCATCGGCATCACCACCCTGCTGTGGGGCGACCTGACCAACAAGTACGTGTGGACCGTGCTGGTTGTCACCCTCGGCTACGGCATCGTCGGCTGGTACGACGACTGGAAGAAGGTGGTCTATCGTGATCCGAACGGGCTGGCCAGCCGCTGGAAGTTCTTCTGGCAGTCGGTGCTCGGCATCGGCGCCGCCCTGTTCATCGCCTTCTCGGCCAAGAGCCCGGCGCAGACTGAGCTGATCATCCCCTTCATCAAGACGATCAGCTATCCGCTCGGCGTCGTCGGTTTCATCACGCTGACCTACTTCGTCATCGTCGGCACCAGCAATGCGGTGAACCTCACCGACGGGCTGGACGGGCTGGCGATCATGCCGACCGTGATGATCGCCTCGGCTTTCGCGCTGATCGCCTACGTCACCGGCCACGCCGTGTATGCCAAGTACCTGCTGATCCCCTACGTGCCGGGGGCCGGCGAGCTGTGCATCCTGCTTGGCGCCATTGCCGGGGCGGGCCTCGGTTTCCTGTGGTTCAACGCCTATCCGGCCGAAGTGTTCATGGGCGACGTTGGTGCGCTGGCGCTCGGCGCGGCGCTCGGTACGGTGGCGGTGATCGTCCGTCAGGAAATCGTGCTGCTCATCATGGGAGGCGTCTTCGTCATCGAAACCCTGTCGGTGATGTTGCAGGTCAGCTATTTCAAATACACCAAGAAAAAATACGGCGAGGGCCGGCGCATCCTGCGCATGGCGCCGCTGCATCACCACTTCGAACAAACCGGCTGGAAGGAGACGCAGGTCGTCGTCCGCTTCTGGATCATCACCATCATGCTCGTGCTGATCGGGCTGTCTACCTTGAAGCTGCGCTAATGGAACTCAAGGGCAAACGCGTTCTGGTTGTCGGACTCGGCGAGTCCGGGCTGGCGATGGCCAAGTGGCTGCATCGCCAGGGCGCGTTCGTCCGCGTGGCCGATTCGCGTGCCAACCCGCCCAACGGCGAGGCCCTGCAGCAAGCGGCGCCGGGCGCCGAGCTGCTGGCCGGACCATTTGCCAGCCGGCCGTTCGCCGAGGCCGAACTGGTCGCCCTGTCGCCGGGCGTCCCCAAGGCGACGCCGGAAATCGCCGCCGTCGCCGACAAGCTGGTCTCCGAAATCGAATTGTTCGCCGCCGGTGTGCGCGAGCAGGTGCCGGGTTCGCAGATCGTCGCCATCACCGGCAGCAACGGCAAGACGACGACCACCGCACTGACCGCGCATCTGTTGAACGGTGCCGGCGTACCGGCCATCGCCTGCGGCAACATCTCGCCGTCGGCTCTTGATGCCTTGATGGATGCGCAAGATGCAGGCATGCTGCCGGAGGTGTGGGTCGTCGAACTCTCCAGCTTCCAGCTCGAAACGACGCACCATCTGAAGGCCGCCGCCGCGACCGTGCTCAACCTGTCCGAGGATCACCTCGACCGCTACGAAGGCAGCCTGGCCAACTACGCCGCCGCCAAGTCGCGCGTGTTCCAGGGCAAGGGCGCGATGATCCTCAATCGCGACGACGACTGGTCGATGGGCAACGGCCGTTGCGGCCGCAAGATGATCACCTTCGGCCTCAACCCGGCGCCGCGCGGCGTCGATTACGGCTTTGCCGACGGCGCCATCGTGCGCGGCAAGGAAGCGCTGGTCACCCTGGCTGACCTGCAGTTGTCCGGCCTGCACAATGCAGCCAACGCCATGGCCGCCCTGGCGCTGTGCGAGGCGGTCGGTGTTACGCCGCAGCGCCTGGTCGCACCGCTGAAAAGCTTCAAGGGTCTGCCGCATCGTGTCGAGACTGTCGCCGAGATCGACGGCGTGCTCTACGTCGATGATTCCAAAGGCACTAATGTCGGTGCCACGCTGGCCGCCATCGAAGGCATGGGCCGCAAGGTCGCCATCGTCCTCGGCGGCGACGGCAAGGGGCAGGACTTCTTGCCGCTCAAGCCGGCGCTGGAAAAGCACGGTCGCGCCGTGGCGCTGATCGGCCGTGATGCCGCCGCCATCGGCATGACGCTCGAAGGCAGTGGCGTACCAACCTGCATCGTCGGTGACATGGAAGCCGCCGTACGCTGGTTGGCTGCCCAGGCAAAGGCCGGAGATTGCGTGCTCTTGTCGCCGGCCTGCGCCAGCCTCGACATGTACAAGAACTACGCCCACCGGGCGCAGGCCTTCATCGATGCGGTGGAGGGCTTGAAGTCATGATGATCGGTGCCCTCGACGCGCCGCGCCGCCAGGTGGCCGAGATCGACTACGCCCTGCTGTGGAGCGTATTGATCCTGCTGTTCACCGGCCTGGTCTTCGTCTATTCGGCGTCCATCGCGATTGCCGAAGGCGGGCGTTCGACGGGTCATCAACCAGCCTACTACCTGATCCGTCAAGGCATCTTCCTGTGCATCGGCCTGGTTGCCGCCGCCGTGACCTTCCAGGTGCCGCTGAAACTCTGGCAGCGTTACGCCCCGTACCTGTTCATGGCTGGCGTCTTCTTGCTGGCATTGGTGCTGATTCCCGGTATCGGTCGCGACGTCAATGGCGCACGTCGCTGGATCTCGCTCGGTTTCGCCAACCTGCAGCCGTCCGAGTTGATGAAGCTGTTCGCCGTGCTCTACGCCGCCGACTACACGGTGCGCAAGATCAACGTCATGCATGACCTGAAGCAGGCCTTCCTGCCGATGTTCGGCGCCATGGCCATCGTCGGCATGCTGCTGCTCAAGGAGCCGGACTTCGGCGCTTTCGTGGTGATCATTTCCATCGCCATGGGCATCCTCTTCCTTGGCGGCCTCAAGGCCCGCCTGTTCGCTATGCTGATCGTCGGGCTGCTGATCGCTTTCACGATCATGATCATCGTCTCGCCCTACCGCCGCGACCGTGTATTCGGCTTCATGGACCCGTGGGCCGATGCCTTCGGTCGCGGCTATCAGCTGTCGCATTCGCTGATCGCCTTCGGTCGCGGCGAATTGTTCGGCGTTGGCCTCGGGGCCAGCGTCGAGAAGCTGTTCTACCTGCCGGAAGCGCACACCGACTTCCTGCTCGCGGTCATTGCCGAGGAACTCGGCTTTTTTGGCGTGCTCGCCGTGATCGCGCTGTTCGCCGTACTGGTGCAGCGCGCCTTCGCCATCGGTCGCCAGTGCGTGCAGCTCGATCGCCTTTATCCGGCCCTGGTGGCGATGGGCATGGGCGTCTGGTTCGGCGTGCAGTCCTTCATCAACATGGGCGTCAACATGGGCCTGCTGCCGACCAAGGGGCTGACCCTGCCGCTGATGAGTTTCGGCGGCTCCGGCGTGGTCGCCAACTGCATCGCGCTGGCCATACTGCTACGCGTGGATTGGGAAAACAGGCAGCTAATGAGAGGTGGGAAGCTATGACCACTTTTGTGCTGCCTGTTTCGGCGAAGGCTAACTTGCGAAGCAAGTTAAGGGCTATGCCCGGCCGTAGCCAAAATCGCCAATTGATGCGCGGAGGCAAGCTATGAGCAAGACCATCCTCGTCATGGCCGGCGGCACCGGCGGCCATATTTTCCCGGCTCTGGCCGTCGCGCACAAAATGCGCGATGCTGGCTGGCGCGTGGTATGGCTGGGCAATCCGGAAGGCATGGAAGCCAAGCTGGTGCCTCAGCACGGATTCGAGATGGTGTGGGTCAAGTTCTCGGCCCTGCGCGGCAAGGGCATCCTGCGCAAGCTGTTGCTGCCGCTCAACCTGCTGCGCGGTTTCTGGCAGGGGCTGAAGGCCATCCGTCAGGTCAGGCCCAATGTCGTGCTCGGCATGGGGGGCTACATCACTTTCCCGGGCGGCATGATGGCCGCGCTGACCGGCGTGCCGCTGGTCCTGCACGAGCAGAACTCGGTTGCCGGTCTGGCCAACCGCGTGCTGGCCGGTGTGGCCGACCGCATCGTGACCGGCTTCCCGAATGTTCTGAAGAAGGGCGAATGGGTCGGTAATCCGGTGCGGCCGGAAATCACGAAGATCGCAGCCCCGGCCGAGCGTTTCTCCGAGCGCAGCGGCGCCCTGCGCATCCTGATCATCGGCGGCAGCCTGGGGGCGCAGGCGCTGAATGAGTTGGTGCCCAAGGGCATGGCACTGCTCGGTGAGGCCGAACAGCCGCAAATCGTCCATCAGGCAGGCGAGAAGCACATTGACACCCTGAAGGCCAATTACGCGGCAGTCGGTGTCCAGGCGCACTGCGTTTCCTTCATCGAGGACATGGCCGGTGCCTATGAGTGGGCCGATCTGGTGATTTGTCGCGCTGGCGCGCTGACCATCGCCGAACTGGCCGCCGCGGGGGTGGCCAGCATCCTCGTGCCTTTCCCGCATGCGGTCGACGACCACCAGACCGGCAATGCCAGGTTCCTGGTCGGCGTCGGCGGCGCCTTCCTGCTGCCGCAGACCGAATTGACGGCCGAATCGATCGCGTTGATTCGCAACTATTCCCGGGGCCAGCTGCTGGAAATGGCCGAGAAGGCGCGCAGCATGGCCAAGCCCGATGCGACCGAGGCTGTCGCCCAACTTTGCACGGATATCGCCAAATGAAACACAAGGTCAAGAATATTCACTTCGTCGGCGTCGGCGGTTCGGGCATGAGCGGCATCGCCGAAGTGCTGGCCCACCTCGATTTCACCGTTACCGGTTCGGATATCGCCGCCAGCGCGACGACGCGCCGCCTGGAAGGCGAGGGCGTCAAGGTAATGCTCGGACACGCTGCCGAAAACATTGCCGGGGCCGATGCGCTGGTCGTGTCGACCGCCGTCAAGGCAGACAACCCGGAAGTGGTGGCTGCCCGCGAGCGGAAAATCCCGGTCGTGCCGCGCGCCCAGATGCTGGCCGAGCTGATGCGCCTGAAGAGTGGCATCGCCATCGCCGGCACGCACGGCAAGACGACGACCACCAGCCTGGTCACCAGCATCCTGGCCGAAGGCGGCGTCGATCCGACCTTCGTCATCGGCGGCCGGCTGAATGCCGCAGGTGCCAACGCCCGCCTGGGTAGCGGCGATTTCCTGGTGGCCGAGGCGGATGAGTCGGATGCCTCCTTCCTGTTCCTGTCGCCGGTCATCTCGGTGGTCACCAACATCGATGCCGACCACATGGAGACCTATGGCCACGACTTCGAGCGTCTGAAAACCGCCTTCGTCGATTTCCTGAACCGGCTGCCCTTCTACGGCGTGGCAGTGGTCTGCGGCGACGACGCCAACGTGCGCGACATCCTGCCGCGTGTGCCGAAGCAGATCATCACCTACGGCCTGTCGCCGGAAAACAACTTCTACGCCGAGAACATCGTCGCCGAGGACGGCCGGATGCGCTTCGACTGCGTGCGCGTCAATGGCACGACGACCCGCCTGTCCATCGTGCTCAACACGCCGGGCCTGCACAATGTGCTCAACGCGCTGGCCGCGATTGCCGTGGCGACCGAAGTGCAAGTGGCCGACGAGGCTATCGTCAAGGCGCTGGCCGAGTTCAAGGGCGTTGGCCGCCGCTTCCAGCGGTACGGTGAGGTCGCCTTGCCGGCCGGCGGCAATTTCACGCTGGTCGACGATTACGGCCATCACCCGGTCGAGATGGCAGCCACCGTGGCTGCCGCCCGGGGTGCCTTCCCGGGACGCCGGCTGGTGCTGGCTTTCCAGCCGCACCGCTACACGCGGACCCGCGATTGCTTCGAGGATTTCGTCAAGGTACTGAGCAGCGTCGATGCGTTGTGCCTGGCCGAGATCTACGCGGCCGGCGAAGCCCCCATCGTCGCGGCCGACGGCCGGTCGCTGGCCCGCGCCCTGCGCGTCGCCGGCAAGGTCGAGCCGGTCTTCGTCGAGGACATTGCGGCCATGCCGCAAACGATTATGGATGTTGCCCGCGATGGCGACGTAGTATTGACCATGGGTGCCGGTTCGATCGGTGCGGTGCCCGGCAAGCTGGTGGAAGGCAAATGAGCAGTTTCGGTAAAGTCGCAGTCCTCTTTGGCGGAACCTCCGCCGAGCGCGAGGTTTCCCTGAACAGCGGTTCGCGGGTACTGGCCGCGCTGCAGGGGCAGGGCATCGATGTCCATGCCTTCGATCCGGCCACGCAGACCCTCGACGACCTGAAGGGCTATGACCGGGCGTTCATTGCGCTGCACGGCCGCCATGGCGAGGACGGCACCATCCAGGGTGCCCTCGAGTTCATGCACATCCCCTACACCGGTTCCGGTGTGCTGGCCTCGGCGCTGGCCATGGACAAGTTCCGCACCAAGCTGATGTGGCAGGCGGCCGGCTTGCCGGTTCCCGAATATGCCCTGCTGACGGCCGAATCCGATTTTGCCGAAATCGAGGAGCAACTCGGTCTGCCGCTCTTCGTCAAGCCGGCGCGCGAAGGCTCTTCCATCGGCGTGACCAAGGTCAAGGAACGCGGAACGCTCAAGGCGGCCTATGAGGAAGCGGCGCGCCACGATTCGCTGGTCATCGCCGAAAAGGGCGTGATGGGCGGCGAATACACGGTCGGCATCGTCGGCGACGAGGTGCTGCCGATCATCAAGATCGTGCCGGCGACCGAATGGTACGACTACGAAGCCAAGTACAACCGCGATGACACCCAGTATCTGTGCCCCTGCGGCCTGCCGGAAGCCAAGGAAATGGAAATCCGCAAGGGCGCGCTGGAAGCCTTCCGCATCCTCGGCGGCCGCGGCTGGGGGCGCGTCGATTTCCTGATGGACGAGGCCGGCAATCACTACTACCTGGAAGTGAATACCGCGCCGGGCATGACCGACCATTCGCTGGTTCCGATGGGCGCCCGCGTCGCCGGAATGGAATATCCCGCGCTGGTTCGCCGCGTGCTCGAACTGGCTGCCAACGATTAACGACAGAGACGATGAATGTGGAACAAACCGCACCTGCTCAACGCCATCGCCGACCTGCTGATGCTGGTCGCGGCTGCGGCGTTGCTGGCTGCAGCCGCGGTCTGGCTGGTGCGGGTGCCGTCCTTGCCAGTGCGTCACGTGGTATTCGCCGACACATTGGCACATACCCGGCGTGCCGAGGTGGAGCAGGTGTTGCCGGCATCGCTGAAGGGCAATTTCTTCAGCATCAATCTGGAGTCGGTGCGCGGTGCGCTGGAAAAGCTGCCCTGGGTGCGCAAGGTGGATATCCGTCGCCAGTGGCCGGATCGGCTCGAGATCAGCATCGAGGAGCACAGGCCGGTCGCCCGCTGGGGCGAGGGGCGGGGCGAACTGGTGAACAGCTATGGCGAGGTTTTTGCGGCCAGCCTGCCGGAGAGCGAGGCGAGCGCCATGCCGCTGCTCTTCGGGCCGCTCGGCACGGCGCCGGAGGTGCTGAAGGAATACGGCGCGCTGCTTGGTGCCTTCAAGGCGGTCGGCGAAGTGCCGGTGCAGGTGACCTTGTCGCCGCGCCTGGCATGGACCTTGAAGCTGCAGAACGGCATGTTGGTCGATATTGGCCGCGAGCAGGCCAAATCGCCAGTCGGCGTGCGGCTGGCGCGCTTTATCGAGGTGTATCCGGAGATGGTCGCCAAGCGGGTGGTCAGGCCGGCCGTGGTGGATTTGCGGTATCCGAATGGCTTTGCGATGAGGGTCGCGGCCGAGGGGAAGGGAAAGTAAGGACATGAGCAGGGATAACAAGGATTTGGTCGTCGGCCTGGATATCGGTACCTCGAAGATCGTTGCGCTGGTCGCCGAGATCGACAACGAGGGCCAGCTAAACGTGATCGGCATGGGCTCGCAGGATTCCAAGGGCCTGAAGAAGGGCGTGGTGGTGAACATCGAGGAAACGGTGCACACCATCAGCCGCGTCATCCAGGAGGTCGAGTTGATGGCCGACTGCAAGGTGAGCAACGTCTATACGGGCATCGCCGGCAGCCACATCAAGAGCTTCAACTCCAACGGGATGGTGGCGATCAAGGACAAGGAAGTGACCGCCAGCGATGTCGATCGCGTCATCGAGACGGCACGCGCCATGCCGATTCCGGCCGATCAGGAAATCCTGCACATCCTGACGCAGGAATTCGTCATCGACGGCCAGGACGGCATCCGCGAGCCAATCGGCATGAGCGGCATGCGCCTGGAGGTGAAGACGCATATCGTCACCGGCGCCGTGTCGGCCGCCCAGAACATCGTCAAGTGCGTGCGCCGCTGCGGCCTGGAAGTGAATGACCTCGTGCTGCAGCCGCTGGCCTCCAGCTACGCCGTGCTGTCCGAGGACGAGAAGGATCTCGGCGTCTGCCTGATCGACATCGGCGGCGGCACGACCGACATCGCGGTGTGGACGCAGGGCGCCATCCGCCACACCTCGGTGATCCCCATCGCCGGTGATCAGGTGACCAACGACATCGCGATGGCCCTGCGCACGCCGACTCGCGAAGCGGAGGACATCAAGTGCAAGTACGGTTGCGCCTTGTCGCAACTGGCCGATATCAACGAAAACCTCGATGTGGCTGGCGTCGACGACCGTCCCAGCCGCAGCCTGAGCCGCCGTGCGCTGGCCGATGTGATCCAGCCGCGCGTCGAGGAGCTGTACGAACTGATCCAGAACGAATTGCGCCGCGCCGGCTTCGAGGAAGTGTTGTCCTCCGGCATCGTGCTGACCGGCGGCGCCAGCGTCATGCCGGGCATGGTCGAGCTGGGTGAGGAAATCTTCCATATGCCGGTTCGTCTCGGCAACCCGAAATACCACGGCAGCCTGGCCGACGTCGTGCAGAGCCCGCGCTTCTCGACGGCTTTCGGTCTGCTGCTCGAAGCGCAGGCCCAGCGCAAGCGCGGCCAGAAGATTCAGGAAAAGCAGGGCATCAAGGATGTCTTTTCCAGCATGAAAGATTGGTTCGTCAAGAACTTTTGATTTTTGAATTTAAACGGTTTTTTCAGAGGAGGTAGTCATGTTTGAGATCATCGAGAAGGACGAGGACGTCGGCACGATCATCAAGGTGTTCGGGGTCGGCGGTGCGGGTGGCAATGCCATCGAGCACATGATCAACGAAGGCGTGAACGGCGTTGAATTCATCGCCGCCAACACCGATGCGCAGGCCCTGAGCCGCAATGCGGCATCGAGCAAGCTGTCGCTGGGCAAGAGCGGCCTGGGTGCCGGCGCCAAGCCGGAAAAGGGCCAGGAAGCCGCGCAGGCGCACCGCGACGAAATCCGCGCTTCGCTGGAAGGTGCCCACATGGCCTTCATCACCGCCGGCATGGGCGGCGGCACGGGGACCGGTGCTGCCCCGGTGGTGGCCGAGATCGCCCGTGAAATGGGCATCCTGACTGTCGGCGTGGTCACCAAGCCGTTCAGCTTCGAAGGCGGCAAGCGCATGAAGGCAGCCGAAGCCGGCATCGCCGAATTCTCCAAGCACGTCGATTCGCTGATCGTCATCCTCAACGACAAGCTGATGGAAGTCATGGGCGACGACGCCGATGTCGACGATTGCTTCAAGGCGGCCGACGATGTGCTGAAGAACGCCGTCGGCGGCATTGCCGAAATCATTACCTACCCGGGCCTGGTCAACGTCGACTTCGAAGACGTCCGTACGGTCATGGGTGAAATGGGCCGTGCCATGATGGGCTCCGCCGCCGCTGCCGGCGTCGACCGTGCCCGCATCGCCGCCGAGCAGGCCGTTGCCTCGCCGCTGCTCGAAGGCGTCAATCTGTCCGGTGCCAAGGGCGTTCTGGTGAACATCACCGCCGCCAAGGGCAACCTGAAGATGAAGGAAGTCAACGAAGTGATGAACACCGTCAAGGCCTTTGCTGCCGAGGATGCTCACATCATCTTTGGTGCCGTTTACGACGAACTGATGGGCGACGCCCTGCGTGTCACCGTGGTTGCCACCGGCCTTGGCCAGGTTGCCGCTGCCGTACGTAGCAAGCCGGAAGTGTTTACCCAGCCGGTGCTGGTCCAGGCGCAGGCTACCGGTACGCACGATGCCGTCGCCTTCGGTGCCGGTCCGTCCATCGACTACAACCAGATCGCCGATGTGCCGGCCGTGGTGCGTAAACGCAACGTTACCGTTGAAGCCCTTGCCAATAGCGGCGTTGACCGCTACGACATCCCGGCTTTCCTGCGCAAACAGGCGGATTAAGGCATCACAAAAGCTTTCTCTGAAAAAGGGCGGCGGCGGCTTGTGTTACAATCCGCCGCCTTCCCCAATCATTCAAACACTTAGCATGCTCAAGCAACGCACGCTCAAGACGGTTATTCGTGCCTCAGGTGTCGGCCTGCATGGCGGCGTCAAGGTCAGCCTGACCCTGCGCCCGGCAGCCCCGGATACCGGCATCGTTTTCCGTCGCGTCGATCTGCCGGAGCCCAAGGATATTCCCGCCAAGGCCGTGCTGATTGGCGATACCCGCATGTGCTCCTGTCTCGAAGTGGACGGAGTCAAGGTGGGGACCATCGAACACCTGATGTCCGCCCTTGCCGGGCTGGGCATCGACAATTGCTGGATCGACCTGGATGCGCCGGAAGTGCCCATTCTCGACGGTTCGGCAGCACCCTTCGTCTTCCTGATCCAGTCCGCCGGCATCGAGGAACAGAACGCCGCGAAGAAATTCATCCGCGTCACCCGGCCCATCGAGGTCAAGGATGGCGACAAGTGGGCGCGCTTCGTGCCCTACGACGGCTACAAGCTGGCCTTCTCCATCGTCTTCAACCATCCGGCCATCGACAAGTCGGCCCAGAAGGCCGAAATCGACTTCGCGGAGCAGTCCTATGTCCGTGAGGTGTCGCGTGCCCGTACCTTTGGGTTCATGCAGGAAGTCGAATACCTGCGCGAAAACGGCCTCGCCTTGGGCGGCGGTCTGGAAAACGCCATCGTCCTCGACGAATTCCGCGTGCTGAACCAGGATGGCCTGCGTTACGGCGACGAGTTCGTGAAGCACAAGATTCTCGATGCGGTGGGCGATCTCTATCTGCTTGGACATCCGCTACTCGCCGCCTATTCGTCGCACAAGGGCGGCCATGCTCTGAACAACCAGCTGGCCCGCGCCCTGCTCGAGCAGCGGGATGCGTGGGAATTGACCACCTTCGATGAGGCGGCTCAGGCGCCAAGTGGTGTCACCCGCTGGCTGGCTCAGGCTGCCTGAGTCGCCATGTGGCTGCTGCGTCTGTTGGCAGTCGTTGTCGTCATCGCCATCGGCGTCGGGCTGCTCGTCTATGCCTTTACCGGCAATCGCCAATATCTCGCCTTCAGCTGGCGCCTGTTCCGCTACGGAGTCGTGTTTGCGCTGCTGATCTTTGCGCTGATGTTTGTTGAGCGACTGGCGATCATTCCGCTCTAGCGGCGCGCTCCAGCAGGGTTTTCAAGGCCTTTCGCAAAGGCCCCTCTGGCAGGTTGTCGGCCGTCGATTCGAGCAGGCCAAATGCCTTGCCGGACAGCGGCTTCAATGTTGAACTCGTTGATTGGTAAGGGATTTGGCGGGGTTGCACTTTGACTTCCAGGGCGCTACACTCCGCCCCTCCCTTGGATAATTCGTTGCACAAGCGCTGGCTCATCTGGCGAATCTTGGCGGCGACCGCACCGTTGTCGGTGTGGATAACGATAGTCCCCGACTTGTAATTGGCAACGCGTGCGGCGTGGCGCAACCCGGCAGGGGCGACCGCTTCGAACCGCCGCGAGAGCTTTTGCAGCAGGCGTGCGTGGGCCATGATGCGGCTCGTCGTCGCATCGCTGTTGAGGTATTGCTCTGGCCCTTTGTACATAGGAGGTTCCGTGCAGATTATTCTCGTTTCGCGCCATCTGAAGGCGGCGCGCACGATCACCATTATGCCCCGGCATGTGCTCGCGACGGTATTCGCGCTGCTGGTGCTGGTGTTTTCCACCTCGGCCCTGTTCTCGTGGTTGTCGGTGGCGCTGCGTTTGCCGTTGGTCGAGGACCTGCTGGTGACCTTGCATTTGCAGGAAGATCGCAAGACGCGCGATCATGTCGACAGCAACCTGCAATTGATGGCAACACGGCTTGGCGAACTTCAGGCGCAGGTGTTGCAGCTCGATGCGCTGGGCGAGCGTCTTTCCGGTCTGGCCGGCGTCAAGCGCGAACGTCGGGCCGACACGCTCAAGGCGGCGCAAGGCGGACCCTATGTGCCAGTGTCGATGAGCGCAGGGGATTTGCAGAAGGAAATCGAACGATTGGCCGCGCTGGTCGACCGGCGGAGCGATGATCTGGCACAGGTCGAATTCAAGCTGCTGGAAAAGCGGGTCCGAGACCGTCTGCTGCCAACGGTTCTGCCGGTCAAGGATGGCTATCTCGGTTCGCCTTTCGGCCATCGTGCCGATCCGATCATGGGTGTGCGGGCCATGCACGAAGGGATCGATTTCAATGCGGAAACGGGGACGCCGGTCGTTGCGGCGGCCGATGGGGTCGTTCTGGTGGCGGCTTACCATCCCGAATTTGGCAACATGATCGACATCGACCACGGCGAAGGCCTGGTTTCCCGCTATGCGCATCTGTCGCGCATCGATATCAAACCGGCGTCGCTGGTGAAGCGCGGGCAGTCGATCGGAGCCGTCGGTAATACCGGGCGCTCCACCGGGGCGCACCTGCATTTCGAGGTTCGCATGCAGGGCGTTGCCCAGAATCCGGCCCATTTTCTCAAGCAGGGCGAGGAATACGCGCATCTCAAGCGCCGCTAGCCTGATCTGGATCGTCTTGATTTAGGTCGTCATCATCGGGTAATGGGGGCGTGTTAGAATCGACGCTTTGCCGCCACCCGCGCAACCACCTTACATCGCGATGATATCCGGCCTACTCAAGAAGATTTTCGGCAGCCGCAACGATCGGCTGATCAAGCAATACTCCCAGACCGTCAAGCGCATCAATGCGTTCGAGCCGGCCCTGCAGGCGCTCTCCGACGAGCAATTGCAGGCCAAGACTGACGAGTTCCGCCAGCGCCATGCCAACGGCGAGTCGCTCGACGACCTGCTGCCCGAGGCATTCGCCGTCGTCCGCGAGGCCGGCAAGCGTGTCCTCGGCATGCGCCACTTCGACGTCCAGATGATCGGCGGCATGGTTCTGCACTACGGCAAGATCGCCGAAATGCGCACGGGTGAAGGCAAGACGCTGGTCGGCACACTGCCCGCCTACCTCAATGCCATTTCCGGCAAGGGCGTGCATGTCATCACGGTCAACGACTACCTGGCGACCCGTGACTCCGAGTGGATGGGGCGCCTGCACCGCTTCCTCGGCCTGTCGGTCGGCGTCAACCTGTCGCAGATGGACCACGAGGCCAAGCAGGCCGCCTACGCTGCCGACATCACCTACGGCACCAATAACGAATTCGGCTTCGACTACCTGCGCGATAACATGGTCTATACGGCCGATCAGCGCGTGCAGCGCGGCCTGAATTTCGCCATCGTCGACGAAGTGGACTCCATCCTCATCGACGAAGCGCGCACGCCGCTGATCATTTCTGGCCAGGCCGACGACCACACCGATCTCTACCTGCGCATGAAGGCCGTGGTGCCGCAACTGACCCGCGCCATGGAAGAGAACGGCGAAGGTGACTACTGGGTCGACGAGAAGGGCCATCAGGTTCATCTGTCGGAAACCGGCTACGAACACGCCGAGCAGCTGCTGGCCGAACATGGCCTGCTCAAGGAAGGCTCCAGCCTCTACGACGCCGCCAATATTTCGCTGATGCACCACCTGAATGCCGCCCTGCGCGCGCTGTCGCTGTTCCATAAGGACCAGCACTACGTCGTGCAGAACGGCGAAGTGGTCATCGTCGACGAATTCACTGGCCGTTTGATGGCCGGCCGCCGCTGGTCGGATGGCCTGCACCAGGCTGTCGAAGCCAAGGAAGGCGTCGACATCCAAGCCGAGAATCAGACCCTGGCCTCGATCACCTTCCAGAACTATTTCCGGATGTACAGCCGCCTGTCCGGCATGACCGGTACAGCCGACACCGAAGCCTACGAATTCCAGCAGATCTACGGCTTGGAAACCGTCGTCATCCCGACCCATCGGGCGATGGTCCGCAAGGACATGAACGACCTGGTGTACAAGACGGCCGACGAAAAGCATGCGGCGATCATTGCCGACATCAAGGATTGCTCGAAGCGCGGCCAGCCGGTGCTGGTCGGTACGACGTCGATCGAGAATTCCGAACTGCTGTCGCACCTGCTCGACAAGGAAAAGCTGTCGCACCAGGTGCTCAACGCCAAGCAGCACGCCCGGGAAGCCGAAATCGTCGCCGAAGCCGGTCGTCCGGGAATGATCACCATCGCCACCAACATGGCCGGTCGCGGTACCGACATCGTGCTGGGCGGCAGTATCCAGAAGCAGATCGACGCTGTCGCCAACGACGAGGTACTGGCGGCTGCCGACAAGGAAGCGCAGATCGCCGCATTGCGCGCCGACTGGCAGAAGGTGCATGAACAGGTCCTGGCCTCCGGCGGCCTGCACATCATCGGTTCCGAGCGCCACGAATCGCGCCGTATCGACAACCAGCTGCGCGGTCGCGCCGGTCGCCAGGGCGATGCCGGTTCCTCGCGCTTCTACCTGTCGCTCGACGACCAGTTGCTGCGCATCTTCGCCGGTGAGCGCCTGCGCGCCATCATGGACAAGCTGAAGATGCCGGAAGGCGAGGCCATCGAGCATCCGCTCGTCACCCGTTCGCTGGAATCGGCGCAGCGCAAGGTCGAGGCCCGCAACTTCGACATCCGCAAGCAATTGCTGGAATATGACGATGTTTCCAACGACCAGCGCAAGGTGATCTACCAGCAGCGCAACGAATTGCTGGAAACCGAAGATATTTCCGAAACCATCTCGGCCATGCGCCAGAGTGTCATCATCGAAACCTTCCGCACCTATGTGCCGGAAGAGTCGGTCGAAGAGCAATGGGACATGGAAGGACTGGAGCGCGCGCTCGCTTCCGAACTGCAGATCGCGGCCCCGGTCGCCCAGTGGTTCAAGGACGAGCCGACGCTGTCCGACGAGGAGATCCTCGCGCGCATCATCAAGGATGCCGACGAGGTCTATCAGGCCAAGGTCGAACTGGTTGGCGCATCGACCTTCCATCAGTTCGAGCGCAATGTCATGCTGCAAAGCCTCGACAGCCATTGGCGCGAGCACCTGGCGGCACTGGATCATCTGCGTCAGGGCATCCACCTGCGCGGCTACGCCCAGAAGAACCCGAAGCAGGAATACAAGCGCGAGGCATTCGAACTGTTCGAGGGGCTACTCGACCTGGTCCGCCGCGAAGTGACCCGCATCGTCTATACCGTGCAGATCCGTTCGCAGGAAGACGTCGAGGAAACCGCGCCGCATGCCGATGTGCAGAATGTGCAGTACCAGCATGCCGGTTACGACGAGGCGCTGGGTGAGGGCGAGGCGCAGCCGCAGGCTGTGGCACCGGCCGATGCCGGCCCGAAGATCGGCCGCAACGACCCGTGTCCTTGCGGCTCGGGCAAGAAATACAAGCACTGCCACGGAAAACTGTCCTGATCTGAACCCCAAGGCACCCGTCGGTGCCTTGATGCTTTTGGAGCCACGAGAATGCCTGTCAATTACGCCACGCCTGCTGTCGATCAACTCTTTCCGGTCCCTGGCGTCCGTCTTGGTGTTGCCGAAGCCGAAATCCGCAAGAAAAACCGCCGCGACCTGACCCTGGTGGCGCTGGATGCCGGCTGCACGGTGGCGGGCGTATTCACGCTGAACCGTTTCTGCGCTGCGCCGGTACAGTTGTGCCGCAAGCATCTCGCCGGCGGCAAGGAAATCCGCGCGCTGGTCATCAATACCGGTATCGCCAATGCCGGCACTGGCGAGCCGGGGCGCCAGACGGCCCAGGCCAGTTGTGCTGCCGTCGGCGAACTGTTGGGTATCGCCGCCGATCAGGTGCTGCCGTTCTCGACTGGCGTCATTCTCGAACCGCTGCCGGTCGATCGCCTGAAGGCCGGCTTGCCGGCCGCCCAGGCCGATCTGAAGGCCGACAACTGGCACGCCGCGGCGCACGCCATCATGACCACCGATACCGTCGCCAAGGCCGCTTCGCGCCGCGTCACCGTCGGCGGCAAGACGATCACGGTGTCCGGCATTTCCAAGGGCGCCGGCATGATCAAGCCGAACATGGCCACCATGCTCGGCTTCCTGGCCACCGACGCCGGTATTGCTCAGCCCCTGCTCGACAAGTTGGTCAGGGAAGCGGCGGATGCCTCGTTCAATTGCATCACGGTCGATGGCGACACCTCGACCAACGACTCCTACGTGATGATCGCTTCCGGGCAGTCCGGCGTCAGTTTTGCTGCGGAAAGCGATGCCGGCTGGGCCGAGGTCAAGGCGGCGATCATTGCCGTCTCCGTCGAACTGGCGCAGGCCATCGTGCGCGATGGCGAGGGCGCTACCAAGTTCATCACCGTCGCGGTGCAAGGCGGCAAGACGATCGAGGAGTGCCGCCAGGTCGGATACGCCATCGGCCATTCGCCGCTGGTCAAGACGGCTTTCTTTGCGTCCGATCCCAACCTCGGTCGCATTCTCGCCGCCGTCGGCTACGCCGGCATCGCCGATCTGGATGTCGATGGCGTCAAGGTCTGGCTCGCCAGTGGCGAAAACAGCGTGCTGGTTGCCGAAAACGGCGGCCGTGCCGCTGCCTACCAGGAAACTGATGGCGCCCGTGTCATGGCCCAGGCAGAGATCACCGTTCGCGTCGACCTCGGCCGCGGTGCCGCTCAGGCCAGCGTCTATACCTGCGATTTCTCGTACGACTACGTCAAGATCAACGCGGACTATCGTTCCTGATCCGCCGGGCGCGGAACGATCCGGCCCGACTGGAGTCAAGCGCATGACCAACATTCGCCGTGACTTGGCCAGGAATACCCTGGCCATCCTGTGCATTCTCGGGCTGATCGGTCTGAGCCTGTGGGTGCTGCGTCCGTTCCTGGCCGCTTCGGTGTGGGCGGCGATGCTGGTGGTTGCCACCTGGCCTCTGTTCGTCAGCCTGGAAGCGCGTCTGGGTAATCGGCGGAGCATCGCTGTGCTGATCATGAGCGTCGGCATGCTGCTCCTGTTGGTGCTGCCCTTGTGGCTGGCACTGGATACCATTCTAGATCACGCCGGGGAGCTGACGGCCGCCGGCAAGTCGGTGGCGAGCAATGGCCTTCCTTTGCCGCCCGACTGGGTCAAGACACTGCCCCTGCTGGGCGAGCGTCTGGCTGCCGCCTGGAGCCAGATGGCTGCCGGAGGCGCGGCCGGTATTGTCGCCAAGGCCACCCCCTATGCGGCCGATGCCGGTAAGTGGGTGCTCGCTCAGGTGGGTGGATTGGGCGGCATGCTGATCCAGTTCCTGCTGGTGGTCACGATCTCGGCCATCCTGTATTCCGGCGGTGAAACGGGGGCGCGCATGGCACGTCGTTTCGGGCGTAGGCTGGCCGGCGAACGGGGCGAGAATTCGATCGTTCTGGCCGGCCAGGCCATTCGCGGTGTGGCACTGGGTGTTGGTGTCACTGCCATCGTGCAGACCTTGCTCGGCGGGCTGGGTCTGGCCGTCGCCGGCGTGCCCTTCACCTCCTTGCTGTCGGCGCTGATGCTGATGCTGTGCATTGCGCAAATCGGTCCCATGCTGGTTCTGCTGCCGGCGGTCGGCTGGATGTATTGGATGGGTGATACCGGCTGGGCGACCTTCCTGCTGGTGTGGAGCCTGATCGTCGGCACCCTGGATAATTTCCTGCGCCCCATGCTCATCAAGCGCGGTGCAGACCTGCCGTTGCTGCTGATTTTCGCCGGTGTTATCGGTGGCATGCTGGGCTTTGGTCTGATCGGTATTTTCGTCGGCCCGGTCGTGCTGGCGGTGACCTGGACGCTGATGTTGGCCTGGATCGAGGATGCGCTGGGCAAGGATGAATCGCCGCCCGAAGCCATTGACGAACCGGCTGCCGTTTCAGAGCCGCCGCAGCCTGATCATCCGGAACCAGCCGCCGGCCAGGGTGGGTAGGTCGTGCTCCAGCGCCAGGCCGGGCGTTGCGACGAGTAAATCCTCGAACACCACATCCAGTCGCGTCGCGACACGACGCAGCAGCGGGTTGAACAGGCGGCGCATCAGTGCCGGCTGCCCACGACGCAGGAATTTGTCGAACACCAGGATGCTGCCGTCGGGCCGCACGACGCGTGCAATCTCGGCAAAGCAATCCGTCGGTTGCGGCACGACGGCCAGAATCAGATGCAATACCGCATGGTCGAAGGCGGCGTCGGCAAATGGCAGGCGCTGGGCATCGCCCTGGACCGGCGCGAAATCGATGTGCCCGGCACGCGGCAGGGCGCGCCGCAGCATGGCGTGGGTCAGGTCGAGTCCGACGTAGCGGTGCTGGGGCGGCAGGTGGGGCAGGTCGAGGCCGGTGCCGACGCCGGCGAGCAGCACACGCCCCGCTTCTGCCGGCAACGCGGCCAGGCTGCGCTGGCGGGCGGTCCGCGTTACCTGGCCGATGGCTGCATCGTAGAACGGCGCGATCAGCGTGTAGCTGTGTTTGAGGCTCAATGCAGGGCGCGTGGAATGGCGAGGACGAATTCGGGAATTTCCGCCTCGAAATGCGTGCCGTCTTCGGCGACCATCTGGTAGCTGCCTTTCATCGTGCCGATCGGGGTCGTCAGCGAGGAGCCGCTGGTGTACTGGTAGCTTTCACCGGGCTGGAGCAGCGGTTGTTGGCCGACCACACCCAGACCTCGCACTTCCTGCACGTGATTGTTGGCGTCGGTGATGATCCAGTGCCGGGAAACTAGTTGGGCCGGCACCTGGCCGACGTTGCGGATGGTGATCGTATAGGCGAAGAGGTAGCGGTCGTTCTCCGGGTCGGACTGATCGGGAATGAACTGCGGCATCGGGTGGACTTCGATTCGGTACTTGTTGTCGGGCATGGGATAATTTCGTTCGTTATTGTTCAGGGACACATCATGTCAGCCAAAGATTACGTCATTGCACCGAGCATTCTGTCCGCCAATTTCGCCAAGCTGGGCGAGGAAGTGGCCAACGTCATCGCCTCGGGGGCCGACTGGATTCACTTTGACGTGATGGACAACCATTATGTTCCCAACTTGACCATCGGTCCTCTGGTTTGCGAAGCCATCCGTCCGTGCACCACGGCGCCGATCGACGTGCACCTGATGGTCAAGCCGGTCGACCGCATCATCCCCGATTTCATCAAGGCCGGGGCCAACATCATCACCTTCCACCCGGAAGCCTCGGACCACATCGACCGCAGCCTGTCGCTGATCCGCGAAGGCGGCTGCCAGGCCGGCCTGGTCTTCAACCCGGCCACGCAGCTCGATCACATGGACTACGTCATGGACAAGCTCGACGTCGTGCTGCTGATGAGCGTGAACCCCGGCTTCGGCGGGCAGAAGTTCATCCCCGGCACGCTGGCCAAGGCCAGGCAGGCCCGTGCCAGGCTGGATGCCTACGAACAACAGACCGGCCGGCGCATCCGCCTGGAGATCGACGGCGGCGTGAACACCGCCAACATCGCCGAAATCGCCCGTGCCGGAGTCGATGCCTTCGTTGCCGGGTCGGCCGTCTATGGGGCCGGCAAGGACAGCGACCCGCACCGCTACGATTCGATCATCGGCGCCCTGCGTGGCGAACTCGGGAAGGTCTGAGCGCATCCTCGCCGCCCATCTCGACAGAATGCCGCTCGCCAATGCGGCTTCCTTCGGTCAATAGTGGCGCGCGGTTGGCGGCAAGCGTCGCAAGTTCAGCGGTCCCAGTAGGGGGTCGGTCCGAAGCGCTTCATCAGGAATTCGATAAAGGCGCGGACTTTTAGCGGCAAATGCCGATTGGGCAGATGAACAGCGTAGATGAAACGCTCGGTTGGTACATAACCGGGCAAAACTTCGACCAGGCGCCCTTCCTGCAGATCCTTACCGACGATGAAGGTCGGTAGCAGGGCCAGCCCCAGGCCGCCGAGTACCGCCTGGGACAAGGCCTCGTCGTCATTGATGCGCAGGGTGCCGGATACCGGAATCGAGACATCTCCGTTATAACCGTTGAGGTGCCACATCCCCTGGGTGTTCATGAAGGTGTAATCCAGACAGTTGTGCAGGACCAGGTCTTCCGGAATGAGCGGAATTCCGCGACGGGCGAGATAGGACGGGCTCGCACAAATCTTGCGGCGGATCGGGGCCAGTTGGCGTGCAACCAGATTCTGGCCCGGCTCGCGAGTGATGCGCAGGGCTATGTCGTATCCCTCGTCTGCAAGGTCGACCAGGCGGTCGCTGATCGTCAGGTCAACGCTGAGGTCGGGATACAGCGCCATGAAGTCGGGCAGGGCCGAGGCCACATGCATGGTGCTGAAGGCGACCGGGGCGCTGATCTTCAGCTGGCCGCGCGGCTCCTGGTGCAGTCGTGAAATCGTTGTGTCCGCCTGGCTGAGCTCTTCCAGTATGCGGTCGCAGTGTTCGAAATAGGCTTCGCCAACGTCGGTCAGGCTCAGGCTGCGGGTGCTCCGGTGCAACAAGCGTACTCCCAGGTCGCTTTCCAGGCGGGTAACGGCTTTGCTGACGCGCGATTTCGAGACGTTGAGACGGCGCGCAGCCTCCGAGAAGCTGTGAACTTTGACTACATGAGCAAAGAAAAGCATGTCGTTGATGTCGTGCATGGGGGGGGCGGATTGTTATAAAAACGGAAACAGTTTTGTTCAAATTCTATGGCTTATCAAGCCCGCTTTCCGGCTTTATGATCCAACTCTCGAAAAACGGCCGGATTGACTTCCTCAAAATAATCCAGAGAAGTCGCTGGGGTGCGGCCTGTTATGCATTGCCCGCGGCCGTTCTTGGCGGTTTCTGTGCAGCCACTGGCGGTAACGCTACTTTCTCCGCTGAGCCGGCAGCCGATTGTTGCTGAACGGCTATCAATGGTGGCCCGCTTTTCTGCGCTTGACGCGGTTGATTGCGCCGATTTTCGACAATTCACCCCGTACGACGAACCAGGGAGCAATGATGCGTTACCAGAGTTTTGATGATTTCATTCAGCAGGTAGCCGTGCGCAATCCGGGGCAGCCGGAGTTCTTGCAGGCGGTGACGGAGGTCATCGAAAGCTTGTGGCCGTACATTGCCCAGCATCCGAAATATGCCGAACACGGCTTGCTTGATCGTCTGCTCGAGCCCGAGCGCATCATCATTTTCCGTGTGTCATGGGTTGATGACAGAGGCGAGGTGCAGGTCAATCGCGGTTACCGCATCCAGCACTCGTCAGCCATTGGTCCCTACAAGGGCGGTATCCGCTTTCATCCCTCGGTCAATCTGTCCATCCTCAAATTCCTCGCTTTCGAGCAGACCTTCAAGAACGCGCTGACCACGCTGCCCATGGGCGGCGGCAAGGGCGGCTCGGATTTCGATCCGAAGGGGCGCAGCCCGGGCGAGGTGATGCGCTTTTGCCAGGCCTTCGTCAGCGAACTGTTCCGGCATGTCGGTGCCAGCACCGACGTGCCGGCCGGCGACATTGGCGTGGGCGGCCGCGAGGTCGGCTTCATGGCCGGAATGTACAAAAAACTGACGAACCGGGCTGACTGCGTGTTCACCGGCAAGGGACTGAGCTTCGGCGGCTCCTTGATCCGTCCGGAGGCAACCGGCTACGGCACCGTCTATTTCGCCGAGGAGATGCTCAAGCAGCAGGGGCGCAGCTTCGACGGCCTGCGCGTCAGCGTTTCGGGTGCCGGCAACGTTGCCCAGTACGCGATCGAAAAGGCGATGGCGATGGGGGCCAAGGTTGTCACGGTGTCCGATTCGAGCGGCACGGTGATCGATGAGAGCGGCTTCACGCCGGAAAAGCTGGCCGAACTGATGGAGGTGAAGAATCGCTGCTACGGCCGTGTCAGCGACTACGCCGAGCGGGTCGGTGCCATCTTCCAGCCGGGCGTTCGACCCTGGCATGTGCCGGTCGATGTCGCTCTGCCCTGCGCCACGCAGAACGAGCTGGACGCTGAGGATGCGAAGACATTGCTCAAGAACGGCGTCATCTGCGTTGCCGAAGGCGCCAACATGCCGTCGACCGCCGATGCGGTGAAGGTGTTCGAGGGTAACGGCGTGCTTTACGCTCCGGGCAAGGCCAGCAATGCCGGCGGCGTGGCGACTTCAGGCCTGGAGATGAGTCAGAACGCCATGCGCCTTTCCTGGCAGCGTGACGAAGTCGACGCCCGTCTGCATGAAATCATGCGCAATATCCATGAAGCCTGCTTGAGCTATGGTCTGACGGCTGGCGGTAAGGTCAGCTATGTCAATGGCGCCAATATCGCCGGCTTTGTCAAAGTCGCCGATGCGATGCTGGCCCAGGGCGTTATTTAAGTAATTCGCCAGGCAGGGAGGGCGGCATGTTCCATGAGTTTCACGACCTGACTAGCGAGTTGAAGGCGAGCGATCGGTATCTTCATGCTCTGTCCGGGAGGCGCGGCATGCTTGATCAGACGATCGGGAGCATGGAGGTTCGCATGGAGCCCGCCGCGTCGGACGAAATCCGGGTCCTCAATAACAAGAAGCGGGCGATCAAGGCTGAGCTCTACTCCTTGCTTTTGCCGATCAGCCTTGCCCGGACCGGTTCCTGAGGTCGCATGGGCAGCTTGCGTGGCAACGCCTCGAGTCCTGCGCACCGGCGCTACGAAAGATATCCGGTCAGCTGCGAAATCGATGGCGAGGTATTTTCCGGCTACTACTGGGTGGCCGGCATGATTCTCGTTGTCTCGACGGCAACGGGTGGTACCAGCCGCCAACTGGCCAACCGGCAACCGGATGATCTGG
The DNA here is from genome assembly GCF_008711155.1 of Dechloromonas sp. CZR5. Classification (GTDB taxonomy): domain Bacteria; phylum Pseudomonadota; class Gammaproteobacteria; order Burkholderiales; family Rhodocyclaceae; genus Azonexus. The sequence goes on from NZ_VUYQ01000001.1 coordinate 213,136, forward strand.
CAAGGACTCTGTTGCGGGATATGTTGTTGGCCAGTCGGGAGCGCGCCGCTACCCCTCCTCCGGCGCCGTGACCCCGGCAAGGCGGACATCGCCCGCCGCCGAACGATCACCTGCGACCTGTGACCAATGACCGGTGTTTCAGCCGGCCTGTCGATCCCAATAGGGCTCAGCGCCAATATGGGAAAGCATGAAATCAATGAAAACCCGGACCTTGTTGGGCAGGTGGCGCGTCGGCAGATACATGGCGTAGACATGACGCTCAACCGGGATGTACTCGGACAGGACGGCCTGCAGGTCTCCGTTCTGCAGCGCCTTGCCAACAATGAAAGTCGGCAGCAGTCCGACGCCCAGTCCGCCGAGGACGGCCTGCGACAGGGCTTCGTCATCATCGACGTGGAGCGGGCCGTTGATCGGCACGGATATTTCCCCCTCCGGGCCGGTGAAGCGCCATCGCCCGGGTTCGCCGGAGCGCGTGTAATCCAGGCAGTTGTGCTCGACCAGATCGGCAGGCGTCCGGGGAATGCCGCGGCGGCGAAAGTATTCCGGGGTGGCGCATAGCTGGCGCCGAACCGGTGCCAGCGGGCGCGCCACCAGATTCGGAGGCGGGTCGCCGCTGACGTGAATGGCCACGTCAAAGCCTTCCTCTGCCAGGTTAACCCAGCGATCCGTGATGCTGAGGTCGATCTTGAGCTCCGGGTGGCGCGGCAGGAATTCGGCCAGGGCCGGGGCGACGTGCAGGGTGCCAAATGCCACCGAAGCGCTGACGCGCAATATGCCACGCGCTTCGTTACTGAGGCTGCCGACCAGTTTCTCCGCCTCTGTTGCTTCCTCCAGAATGCGGGCGCAGTGCTCGGCCACTGCGGCGCCGATTTCGGTCAGGCTGAGGTGGCGAGTGGTTCGGTTCAGCAAGTGCGCGCCGAGCGATTTTTCCAGCTTGGCTACGGCCTTGCTGATCGATGAACGGGACGTCCCGGCCCGCCTGGCGGCCTCCGAAAAACTGCCGGCCTCGACGACCCGGGCAAAAACCGCCATCAGATTCAAATCAGCCATTGATGTCCGCTTCTCCTATTGGTGCCGTACCTCGATATTGTTTCCAGGTGGGATACATTTTGATGCCGGTTTGATGGCTACCGAGAGCCTCGCTCGAACGGTAGGATGCTATCCCATGAATACCACCGACTTTACAAAAACGCGCACATTGTCCAACGAATCATCGGGGCTCGGGGAGCCCGTGTTGAGCGTGGAAGACTACGCGCGCTTGCGTGAATATGCCATGAACGATGAGCTGGCGGATGAACTGGATCGTGCGATTGTAGTTCAAAGGGAACGGGTTCCTGACGATGTGGTGACCATGAACGCTCGTTGCAGCTATCTGGACGAGCGTTTGGGAACGCAGCGTGAAATCGAACTGGTCTTTCCCGAAGAGGCGGATCCGGCGGCAGGCAAGGTATCGGTGCTGACACCGGTCGGCAGTGCACTGATCGGCTTGAGGGTAGGCCAGGAAATCGCCTGGGATTTTCCCGACGGTTCCGTGCGGCGATTGAAAGTCACCGGCGTCTGCAAAGCTGCCTAGGTTCGCCGGTCGACGACGCTTGTTTTAGTGCGCACTTCTGCTGGCTCAACAGCGGGGCGCTCCTCCATTCATGACCATTCCACGGAGAGTTTGATGGTGCTTTTTATCGAAACCGTTGCGGAAACGCAGAAGACCACGCTGGCAGCTGCTGGCATTTTTGCGGAGAGCTTTCTGGCCGCTACCGAGAGAGTGATGGAACTCCATATCGAGCTGACTCGAACCGCCGTCGAGACATCCGCCGAGATGGCGCAGGAATGCATTGACGTTTGCCTCGTCAGGGAAAATGTGTTCTCCCCGAATTTCCTGCTGCCGTTCGTGAAGGCGCTACAACCCGAATAAGTGCCGGCCGGATTTTGCCGGAGAGGCGGCAAGCCGTTATCCTGAGCGGGTTTCGACCCTGCGTTTGTCGGCTTGCCATGAAATTTTCCCGCATTTTCCTGAACCGTTTGCAGAACCAGGCGAGTACCGACGACACGGTCGTCGTGGTCGACGTCTTGCGGTCGTTTACGACGGCGGCCGTTGCGCTCGATAACGGTGCCGCGGCTGTCTATCCCGTCGAGGGCATTTCGGCGGCGGCCCACCGGATGGCTACGCTGGACAATGCGGTCTCCGTTGGTGCGGTGGGTGGTGGCGACCCGGTTCCCGGTTTCGATTTCGGCAATTCCCCCTGGCAACTGATGCAGGCCGATCTCCGAGGCAAGAATGTGGTGATGACTACGGCGGCCGGTGTTCGCGGCCTCCAGCGCTTCCGGCGGGCGCGCCGGCTGTATGCAGCCAGCCTGGTGTGTGCCCGGGCGACGGCGGAAGCCATCCGAGCCTCGGGGGCGGGTGAGGTCTGCTTCGTGATTACCGGTGAGTGGGTCGATCGTGATGGCGATGAGGACATCGCCTGCGCAGACTACATTGAGGCGCTGTTGCGCGGTGGGCAGCCGGATCCCCAGCCATTTGTCCGGCGCGTGCGAAACTCCGATTTCGGGCTCCGCTTCTCAGCCGGGAACTGGCCCCATTTGCCTCGCGGCGACCTCGAACTGGCTGCGCACGCGGACTTGTTCGATTTCGCCATGCCCGTCGAGTCCGAGGCGGACCAATTGATCATCCGCTAACGACACACTCCAGTGTTCGGCAGGGTCGAGCAGCATTGATTCAATCGGTGATTTGCCCGGCGACTCCCCTCCGGAAGTGTCGGAAATTATTACATTGAGGCATGGCTGAGGCTTTGCGGATTTGTGACAGTTCTGTGTAAACAGATACTTGGTGTGGCGGGCCTGCTTTATGCGTTTAGATGAGTGCATCCACTGCTTTCGGGAGACAAAGATGAACTCGAATACCTGTGCACATCAAACGTTTAAGGCGCTGCTTGGAACGATTGCGCTGGCAGTGTCCGGCCATGCCGCTGCGGTGCCGGTTACCAACTGGGATTTTGAGGTAAACAGCGGATTTACCGCCTACCAGGGTAATGGTGGCGGGGCGCATGGCGGTGTAACGGGCTCGAATCCGAATACCCTTTTGGGTGCTCCTTCGCAGCTCTCCTGGGGCGTGTCGACAGGTTCTGGTCAATCGTCACTGGGGGTTGGCGCAGCGACGAACGGAAAATTTACCGGCTCGCTGGTAACCAATGCGGCAGCGGTGAATACCGTGGAACTCATCCATCAGAACAACCCCATCTTTGCGCCCAGTCTGCAGACGGCGGTTTTGACCGACGTGATATCGCTGAGAAGCACTGCCCCATTCCTGGGCGCCTTCGAAACTCCTGCTGCCTTGTTGTTCTCCATCAATTTCCTGGAGACCGATAACGACGGAAGTTGTGAGGCGGGAGGAAGCGGCGGTAACTGCAACGATATTTTCGTCATCAACGTGGCGGGGGCCGGCTTCAATCCTGCCGACGGTTCTCTGAACCAAACCTTCTGGTATGGCGGAGAGGACTACAACGCTATCCTGCATATCGCAGGCCTGGGCGTGCTGAGCAACTCGGCGTGCGATGCAGTCTTCGGTAACTCGAATCATCGCGGATGCATCGGGTTCACGACGATTGAGGGGCAGAGGAATTCCTTCCAGGTTTCGATGCAAATTACCGACACGCCGTATGTCGTGCCGGAGCCCGGCAGTCTTGCACTGATGGGACTGGGCTTGTTTGGTCTGGGTGCAGTCCGTCGGCGCTGGTCGTTCGGGGCGTAACTCGACGGTTTGGTCTTGAAGCGGGGTGCTGGGATTCAGCTCCCCGCTTCGTCCGTTAACGGCCCTTGTATTCCGGCTTGCGCTTCTGCATGAAAGCATCGATCCCTTCGCCGGCATCCTCGCTCATCATGTTGCATGCCATGACCTCGGCTGCATAGTCGTATGCGTCGCTCAACCCCATTTCCAGCTGCTTGTAGAACATGCCTTTCCCGATGCGGATAGCGACGGCGCTCTTGGCAAGAATGCTGCCAGCCAGGCGTTCGATTTCGGCGTCCAGCGCGTCGGCCGGCACGACGCGATTGATCAGCCCCCGGTTCTTGGCTTCCATGGCATCGATGAAATCACCGGTGAGCAGCATTTCCAAAGCGGCCTTGCGCCCGAGGTTACGCGCCAGACCGACGGCCGGCGTCGAGCAGAAGAGGCCGACGTTGATGCCGGATACCGCAAATTTGGCAACATCGGCGGCTACCGCCAGGTCGCACATGGAGACCAGTTGGCAGCCAGCGGCGGTGGCGATGCCATGGATGCGAGCGATGACGGGTTGCGGCATGCGGGTGATGGTGAGCATCAATTCGCCGCATTGCTTGAACAGCGCCTGCATGGCGGCCTTGCCGGGATTGGCGCGCATTTCCTTGAGGTCGTGTCCGGAGCAGAAGGCCTTGCCCGCGCCGGCGATCACGACGACGCGTACGGATTCGCTGGCGGCGATGGCATCGAGTTCGGCCTGCAGGGCTCCGAGCAGATCCCTGGATAGTGAGTTGAAGGCGTTGGGACGGTTGAGCGTCAGTGTCGTCAGGCCGTCGGCGCGGTCATTGCGCAGGACGAGGGGTTCGTTTTCGTTCATGGCGCGTCTCCTGTTTGTCGTATTGTAAAACGCTAATCTAGCAGAACTTTATTTCCGAGGGATGGCCGTAGTTTCCGGGGTGGGCGTTGTGGCAATACCCTGATTGCATATAATCGATGTGCTTGTTTGAAGTGGTCGATGTCCTTATCGAGGCAAAGGAGGCGAAATGTACGGATGGATCAGAAAAGGCCTGGCGATTCTTGCGCTGCTGGCGGGCGGATGGTGTTCAGGCGCTGCCTGGGCTTTGCCCTATAGCAGCATGGTGGTTTTCGGCGACAGCCTAGCCGACAGCGGCAACAATGCGCTGGCCCTCGGCGGAGCGCAAACATCGGTTCCGCTGGCCGGCCCGTCGATTCCGACCAATCCCTACGCCAACGGCCGCTACAGCAACGGGCCGGTGTGGACGGAGTATCTGGCGGGGAGCCTAGGTTTGTCGGCTACGCCTTCGCTGGCCGGCGGCAGCAATTTCGCCTTCGGCGGCGCGCGTACCGGGACTGCCGGTGTCGGCCAGCCTCCCGGTTTGAGCGATCAGTTGGGCATGTTCCTGCAGGCGACGCAAGGTGTCGCAGCGTCCAATGCCTTGTACGTGATCGAAGGTGGCGGCAACGATGCGCGCGATGTCATGGCGGCCGTGCTGCTGGGGATGGATCCGACGGCGCTGATTTCCGCCTACGCGTCGAATGTCTCGAAGATGATCGGTACGCTCCATGCGGCCGGGGCGGAGCACTTTCTGGTCTGGAATACGCCCGACATCGGCCTGACGCCCTTCTTTCGCAGTCTGGGCCCGGTCGCCGCCGGGGCTGGCAGTTATTATTCGGGCTTGATGAATGCCGCATTGGTGCGGGCGCTGGCGCTGCTGAGTCCGGATGTCACCGACGATCTGCGCCTGTTCGACGTCTATGGTGTCTTGAACCAGATCGTGGCGGCGCCGAACGCCGGCGGGTTCGCCAACGTGGCCGATGCCTGCGGGGCGACGCCGGGGTGCTACAACGATCCGTCGGTTGCCGGGGGCTACCTGTTCTGGGACGGCATTCACCCGACGACGGCTGCGCATGCCGAGATGGCGCGCCGGGCGATGGCGGAATTGCCCGAGCCAGGCAGCATCCTGCTCGTGCTGGTGGGCGGTTTTGCCTTGCTGGCGATGAGACGCCGCGCCGGCTGACGGCTTTATCCGTCGGTATTGCTGAGGACGGTGGTGTGTGTGCACCGATCCCTGCCGCTTCCTCCGGCAGGGTAAAATTGCGGTGATGAATTCCCCGCGCTACGTCCACCTCCGCCTCCATTCCGAATACTCCATTACCGACGGCATCGTCCGCATCGGCGATGCCGTCAAGCGCGCTGCCGGCGACGGTATGCCGGCGCTGGCGCTGACCGATCTCGGCAATCTCTTCGGGCTGGTCAAGATCTACACCGGAGCGCGTGGCAAGGGTGTGAAGCCGATCGCCGGTTCCGATGTATGGATCGCCAACCCGGACGTCCCCGAGGATGCCTGCCGCCTGCTGCTGCTGGTGCGCAACCGCAAGGGCTACCAGCAGCTTTGCGAACTGCTGACCAGGGCCTATCTGGTCGAAGGCCGGCGAGACCGGGCCGAGATTCGCCGCGAGTGGTTTTCCGAAGTCGGTTGCGATGGCCTGATCGCCCTGTCCGGCGCTCATCTCGGCGATGTCGGCGAAGCCCTGCTGAACGGCAATTTTGAAATGGCGGGCGAGCGTGCCAGGGCATGGGAGGCGATCTTTCCCGGCGCCTTTTATCTCGAAGTGCAGCGCTACGGCCAGCCGCAACAGGAGGCCATCGTCCAGCAGACGGCGGATCTGGCGGGGGAGACCGGTATTCCGCTGGTGGCCACGCATCCGGTCCAGTTCATGAACCGTGACGACTTTCAGGCGCACGAGGCGCGGGTCTGCATCGCCGAGGGCTACGTGCTGGGCGACACCCGACGGCCCAAGATCTATACCGAAGAGCAGTACTTCAAGTCGCAGGACGAGATGATTGAGCTCTTTGCCGATCTGCCGGAAGCTCTCGAGAACACGCTGGAAATTGCCCGGCGCTGCAATATCGAAATGACATTGGGCAAGAACTTCCTGCCCAATTTCCCGATTCCGCCGGGCATGACCATTGACGAATTTCTGGTCGATGAAGCGAAGAAGGGCCTGGAGGTCCGCCTTGCCGAGCTGTATCCGGATCCGGAGGTTCGTCGGCAGCGACGCCCCGAATACGACGATCGGCTGGCCTTCGAATGCAACACCATCGTCCAGATGGGCTTCCCCGGCTACTTTCTCATCGTGGCCGACTTCATCAACTGGGGCAAGCAGAACGGCGTGCCGGTCGGGCCGGGCCGGGGTTCGGGTGCCGGTTCGCTGGTCGCCTACAGCCTGCGCATTACCGATATCGATCCGCTCGCCTATGCCCTGCTGTTCGAGCGCTTCCTGAACCCGGAGCGGGTGTCGATGCCCGACTTCGACATCGACTTCTGCCAGGACAACCGCTGGCGCGTCATCGAGTACGTCCGTGAGCATTACGGGGCCGACGCGGTCAGCCAGATCGCCACCTTCGGTACCATGTCGTCGAAGGCGGTGATCCGCGACGTAGGCCGTGTGTTCGGCCTGCCCTACTCGATGTGCGACCGCATTTCCAAGCTGATCCCCATCGTCCAGAACAAGCCGGTGTCGCTGGCCGAGGCGCTGGAGCAGGAGCCGCAGCTCAAGCAGATGATGGAAGGCGACGGCGACGGCGAAACCGTCCGCGAACTGTTCGACCTGGCCGGACGTTTGGAGGATTTGACCCGCAACGTCGGCATGCACGCCGGCGGCGTGCTGATCGCGCCGGGCAAGATCACCGATTTCTGCCCGATCTATCAGGCGACCGGCGCCGATGCCTCGCCGGTATCGCAGTTCGACAAGGACGACGTCGAGAAGGCCGGCCTGGTGAAGTTCGACTTCCTCGGCCTGCGCAACCTGACCATCATCGAGCTGGCGCTCAAGTACATCGAGCGGATGACAGGCGAGAAGCTCGATCTGATGAGCCTGGGCTTCGAAGACCCGGGGGCGTACCAGATCCTGAAGGATGCCAATACGACGGCGATCTTCCAGGTTGAATCGGAAGGCATGAAGAAGCTGCTCAAGAAGCTGGCGCCCGACCGTTTCGAAGACATCATCGCTGTGCTCGCGCTCTATCGCCCCGGCCCGCTCGGCTCCGGGATGGTGGACGACTTCATTCTGCGGAAAAAAGGCCAGCAGAAGATCGACTATTTCCACCCCGACCTCACCGCCTGCCTGTCGCCGACCTACGGCGTCATTGTGTATCAGGAACAGGTGATGCAGATCTCGCAGATCATCGGCGGCTACACGCTGGGCGGTGCCGACATGCTGCGCCGGGCGATGGGCAAGAAGAAGCCCGAGGAAATGGCCAAGCACCGCGAGACCATCGCCGCCGGCGCCAAGGAGCGCGGCTACGATCCGGTGCTCGCCGAGCAGCTGTTCGACCTGATGACCAAGTTCGCGGAGTATGGCTTCAACAAGTCGCACACCGCCGCCTACGCCGTCGTCACCTACCACACGGCCTGGCTCAAGCGTTACCACTGCGCGGCCTTCATGGCGGCGACCCTGTCGTCCGACATGGATAACACCGATACGGTGAAGATCTTCTACGAAGACACCATCGCCAACAAGGTGAAGATGCTCGGGCCGGACGTCAATGCCTCGCCCTACCGTTTCGAGCCGGTTGACCGCGAAACCATCCGCTACGGCCTGGGGGCGGTCAAGGGTACCGGCGAGCAGGCGGTGACTGTCATCCTCCGGGCGCGCCAGGAGGGCGGGCCGTTCAAGGATTTGTTCGATTTTTGCCAGCGCTGCGACAAGCGCATGGTCAACCGGCGCACCATCGAGGCGCTGATCCGTGCCGGGGCGTTCGATTCGATCGCACCGCAGACGGCCGACGAGGCCCCCGGGCCCGATCGCGCCAAGTTGCTGGCGACTGTTGGCGTGGCCATGGATTTCGCCGAGCAGGCCGAGCGCAACGCCATGCAGACCAGCCTGTTCGATATCGCCGATGTAGCCGACGAACACGCGCCGGAATACGTCCCTGTCCGCCCGTGGGACGAAAAGACCCGGCTGATGGAGGAGAAGACGGCGCTCGGCTTCTTCTTCTCCGGTCATCCCTACAACACCAGCAAGAAAGAGTTGTCGCGCTTCATCCGCCGGCCGCTCAGCCGCCTCGAGCCGGCCAAGGAATTCACCCACATTGCCGGCATCGTCGTGGGCATCCGCACCCAGATGACCCGGCGCGGCAAGATGCTGTTCGTCCAGCTCGACGACGGCACCGCCATGGTCGAGGTGTCGGTGTTCAACGAACTGTTCGAGGCGGAACGCGACAAGATCGTTACCGACGAGATTCTGGTTATCGAAGGCAAGGTGCGCTACGACGAATTTTCAGGCGGCAACGCCGTGGTCGCCGAAAGGCTGATGACCCTGGGCGAGGCGCGCGCCCGTTTCGCCAAGCACCTCCTGCTCAGGATGAACGGGAATTCCGATGTCGGCAAACTGAAATCCTTGCTGTCACCCTTCGCGCCGGGGCCGGCAGCGGTACGCATCCGCTATCGCAACGAGCTTGCCGAATGCGAGATGGTGCTCGGCGAGTCGGCCCGCGTCCGTCTCGACGATGCGCTGCTTGATGCCTTGGGCGGCTGGCTGCAGCCGGAAAACGTGGAGATCGTCTATCAATGATCACGCTGATCGATCGTTCGCTGATGTCCGACCTGGAGGTCGCCGCCCGGCAATCGCCGCGTCGGCGCGTCCACCGCAATTTCCATCCCGATAACGATTATCCGGCGCATCGCTTGCTGATCGCCATGGAGCCGGAATCCTATGTTCCGCCGCATCGTCATCTCAGCCCGACCAAGGATGAAACCTTGCTGATCCTGCGTGGCAGCCTGGGCGTGGTATTTTTCGACGCCCTTGGCAAGCCGGAGCGCAGTTTTGTGCTACAGGCGGGCGGCGAGCGGCTCGGGGTCGATATTCCACATGGCGTCTATCACACGGTGGTCGCCCTGGCGCCGGGAACCGTCTTTTTCGAGGCCAAGGCCGGACCCTACGTGCCGGTGTCCGCCGAGGAGCGGGCATCATGGGCGCCGCAGGAAGGCGAGGCCGGCGTGCCTGCCTATCTGGCAGGCCTGTACGAATGCTGCGGCGGGATCGGCAACGCCGGCCTGAGCGACTGAGCGAGGGCTGGCGGCCAAGCGCCCGGAAGCGCCTGGCCGTTGCCTGTTTTTACCGGATTACTTGACCAGATCCGTCTTGAAGCCGATACGTACGCCGCCCCAGTGGCGCCCCTCGATCATGATCGGCATCGACAGATCATTGAGGATTTCGCCCGTATCGCGGACATAGGTCTGGAACAGCGAACTCTTCTGGTTCTTGGCCAGCTTGATGCCAACCGGATCGTTGAAGATGCGCTTGTGGCGGCACTTGAGCAGGTCGACCGCCGGGTCGCCCGACGGGGCGTTGGAGAAGACGCCGTTGTGTGCCGGGGCGTAGCCATTGGTGTCGACGGACAATGCATAGGTCAGGCCGGGTACGTCGCGCAGCAGGTCGTCGTACAGCCGGGTCAGTTCGCTGTCGCATTGAGCGTCATACGAAGTGGTGTAGCGCTTGGGGTTTGAACCGGCGATTTCCTTGTACGCCTGATCGAAGATATTGACGCCCCGGTCGGCCAGCTTTTGCAGGATGCCGGCCACATCGTCACGGAAGCGCGCACACTTGTCGTGCAGCGTGTCGAACATGTTGTTCCCGGTGCGGAAGTCGGCGAGCGTGCATTGCAGGTCTTCGGTCGACTCGCGCAGCGTTTTGGCCGATGCGATGCATTGTTTCATGCGGCCCGAAATATCGCGGGAGTGGTCGCGGATTTCCTCGACCTCGCTGTGGATGGCCTGGTTGCTCTCGCGCAGGTTGTAGATGGCGCTCGAGATGCTTGCCAGTTGCCCGGTCGTCAGCTTGAAGTCGCCGACCATGGTCGTCAGATCGTTCGCCGAGGTCTCGATGTAGCCGTTGGCCTTGGTGACTTCCCCGACGATGGTCTGCGTCTTGTCCGAGGTGTCGGCAACCAGGTTGATCATCGATTGCGTGTTCTGCCCGATGACCTGGGTGGCGGTCTTGACCTTTTCGGCAAGCTTGCGCACCTCGTCGGCAACCACCGCGAAGCCCCGTCCCGCCTCGCCGGCCCGGGCCGCTTCGATGGCAGCGTTGAGCGCGAGCAGGTTGGTCTGGTCGGAAATGTCGTTGATCAGCGAGACGATCTCGTTGATCTTCATCGAGCTGGTATGCAGTTCGGTAACCGTCGAGGAGAAGTGCTCGATGTGGGCGTTGGTCGAGCGCATGGTCGAGGCAACGGTTTCCATCTGCTCCAGCGAACGTTGGGCGAGATCGAGATTGTTCCGGGTCGATGCCTGGATGGCATCGGAATTCATGGCTACTTCGGCAACGGCCAGATTGACGCTGTTGCTCGATTCGAAGACGTTGGCGGCAAGCGTTTCCTGGCGTCGCACGGCCTCATCGGTCTGCTGCACCAGCTGGTTCATGCGCGCTGCGTCGGCGGCGATGCTCACGCTGCGTTCGCGGGCGTGTGAAATCAGCGAACGGACACGAGAGAAGAGGCGGTTGATGTTGGCGGATATTCTTCCCGCCGCGTCGCTCCCTGAAGAGCCGACCGAATGCGACAGGTCGGCCTGGCCTTCGGCGATCGCCGCGATATCCCGATCTACCTTGTCGAGTGACGCGTTGCGTCCAAAGAATCCCATTGAGTATCTCCTCCTTGTATGTTTTTTTCGGCTGCCGGGATGGGGCAAAGCCAGCCAGATCATACGCTTTCGACAGGGGGCTTGCCATACTGTTGCATGAATCTGAAGCTTGCTGCTGCGAGCAAGAACAAGATGCAGTGGTCATTGGGGGGGCATCCTGTGCGCGCCCGGTCGACCGGATTTTCGAGGCGCTCGGATGACTATCTGGCGAACTTCGGTTCAATTTTGATGGCAGACGCACGCCTCGCCATGTGCAGCGGCCACAAGGTCATGCAGGATGCCGCATTCCGACGCGTTATGCGGTCCCGTGCACTGCCCGCGCAAGGCCACTAATTGACGTTCCAGGGCATGCATGCTGGCGAGGCGCGCCCGTACCCTGGCCAGTTGGGCGTCAATGAGATGATCGATTTCACCACAGTCCGATTGCGGGCTATCGATGAAGCTCAATAGACGCTGCACCGCAGCCAAAGGAATGTCCAGCGCCCGGCAGTGGCGAATGAAGGCAAGGCGCTCCAGATGCGACTGGTTGTAGCTGCGGTAGCCATTGTCGCTGCGAGCGGGAGCGCTCAGTAACTGCGCTTTCTCGTAGTAGCGAATCGTTTCGATATCCACCCCGGTGGCCTTTGAAAGTTCGCCAATCCGCATCGCATGCTCCTTTATGAAAAAAACCGGTTTTTCCGCTTGACCCTGTAGTGACTCCAGGGATTCTAATAAGTGCATCTGAATTGGCAACTTGCTACAGGAGATTGCAGATGTCCTCCCTACCCGAAAGCAAAAATTCGAATGTCCATCCCGGTGAACGCCGTGGCGGCTGCGATGCCGCCTGCCGGAGCCACGTGGAGGCATCGGGTCAATCAGGCGTGCAGAAAACCACGGCCGGGGAACTTCTGTTACGGATTCCGGCCATGGATTGCCCGACGGAAGAGGGAGAAATTCGCCGTGCGCTGGAGCCGATATCCGGTATCCGTCGCCTCTCGTTTGACCTGGCGGGGCGGACATTGAGTGTGGACGCCCCTCCTGATGCCTGGTCCGGCATCGAGGCCGCCATCAAGCAGGTTGGCTTCGATTCGGAGCGCCTAGCCGAGCCGCCAGACGTCGATACCACGGCACCGAACCGGAACGCGTTTCTTCAACCCATGGTTGCGCTTTTGGTGGCGATCGTTGCCGAGGCGGTTGCCTATGCGGCACCGGAAATCCTGGCCTGGAAACTGGCGGGCATGGCGATCGCGGGGCTCGCCATCGCCTTGTCGGGGCTTGCGGTCTTCAAGAAGGGCCTGGCGGCCATTCTGCGCGGACAGTTGAACATCAACGCCCTGATGTCGGTCGCCGTGACGGGGGCCTTCGTGATCGGCCAATGGCCGGAAGCCGCGATGGTGATGTCCCTCTATTCGATCGCCGAACTCATCGAGGCCCGTGCCGTAGACCGCGCCCGCAATGCCATCAGGAACCTCCTTGAACTTTCTCCCCAGCAAGCGGAGGTGCGTCAATCAAATGGCGCATGGCTGTCCGTTCCGGCCAAGGACATTCAGGTTGGACAGATCGTCCGCGTGCGTCCCGGCGAGCGCTTTGCACTGGACGGCAAAGTCACCGCCGGCAACAGCGCCGTCGACCAGTCCCCGGTGACCGGCGAAAGCATGCCCGTTGAGAAAGAACCGGGTGACGACGTGTTTGCCGGCACCATCAACCAAAGCGGCGCGCTGGAATTCGAGGTAACGGCACCGGCCGGCGATACCGTCCTCGCTCGCATCATTCATGCAGTCGAGGAGGCGCAAGGTTCGCGGGCGCCGACACAGCGTTTCGTCGACCGCTTTGCGGCGATCTACACGCCGGGTGTCTTCATCCTGGCTCTCGGCATTGCCTTGGTCGGGCCGTTGGTGCTGGGGTGGCCCTGGATGGCCAGCTTCTACAAGGCATTGGTCATGCTGGTCATCGCCTGTCCGTGCGCCCTGGTGATTTCGACGCCGGTCACGGTGGTCAGTGGCCTGGCTGCCGCCGCGCGGCGCGGCATCCTGATCAAGGGAGGGGCCTACCTCGAGGAGGCTCGCAAGTTGAAGGCCGTCGCATTGGACAAGACCGGCACGGTGACCGAAGGGCGCCCCAAGCTGGTCGCCCAGCTCATCCTTGGCAAAGGACGTCCTGAACTCGACGTCTTGCACATTGCTTTTGCCTTGGCCGGGCGTTCGGATCATCCTGTCTCCAAGGCGGTCGCCACGGGCCTCGCATTGCTCGAACAGCCGGAGGTGCAGGACTTCGGCGCGGAACCCGGACGGGGCGTCCATGGAACGATTTCCGGCCACGACTATGTGTTGGGGAATCACCGCTGGATTCACGAGCGAGGTCAATGCTCCCCTGAGCTGGAAGCCCTTCTGGTCGAACATGAGCGCCAGGGGCGCACCGTTGCCATCCTGGCCGACCAGAAAGCTGTCCTGGCCATTTTTGCGGTAGCCGATACCATCAAGGCGAGTTCTCAGGAGGCCATCGGTGAGATGCGGCATCTCGGCGTAACTCCGGTTATGCTGACCGGCGACAATCCCGACACCGCCGCCAGCATCGCCGCCCTTGCCGGGATTCAGGATGTTCGCGCCAACCTGTTGCCGCAAGAAAAACTGGACGCCATCCGCGCGTTGGCCGGCGCCGGTCATCCGGTGGCCATGGTGGGGGATGGCATCAACGATGCACCGGCCCTCGCCACGGCGGATATCGGCTTTGCCATGGGCAGCGCCGGTACCCATACCGCCATGGAGGCCGCCGATGTGGTCATCATGAACGACGACCTGCGGCGGGTACCGGAAACCATCCGGTTGTCCCGGCAAACGCATGCCGTGCTCTGGCAGAACATCTCGCTGGCGCTGGGCATCAAGTTTGTCTTCCTGCTGCTGGCCATCTTCGACAGCGCCACGATGTGGATGGCGGTTTTCGCCGACATGGGAGCCAGCTTGCTGGTGGTGTTCAACGGGCTGCGGCTTCTGCGAGTCCGCAAGTAGAACCAGGCTTGCCGTACGGTTCGTTTCTACGGCATAGCCATGCCACGCCAAAAGAAAAAGCCCGGGCGCAACCCGGGCCTTTGGTGATGGTGCCGCCTGAGCGGGATCAGCCGATGCGTTGGCGGGCCGCAATGCGGCCAAGCAGGAAACCCTTTATTTCGTGGAAGGGAATCGGCTTGCCGAAGATGGTGATGTCGGCCGGCAGGCCGCGCTTGACGACTTCTTCGCGGTCGATGGCGCTGACCACGATGATGTCCATGCGGGCGAGGTCCGGATTGGCGCGCAGGCGGCGGATCATTTCGAAACCGTCCATGCCCGGCATCATCAGGTCGGCGATCAGGATGTCGGGAACGCGCTGTCCAACCTGCAGCAGGCCGTCGAAGCCGTTGGCGACGATGCGCAGCTTGATGGGCAGGCCCCAGCTGTCGATGGTCATTTGATAGAGCATCTGCAGGGTCTGGTCGTCCTCGGCAACGAGGATGTCGAGTTGACCGCTGCTTTCCTGGGCGCTTGGCGTCAGGTTGCGGCGACGGGCGAGCAGGGCTTCAACCGAGGCGACCGGAATCCGGCGGTGGCCGCCAGCCGTCTTCCACGCTTCAAGTGCACCGCTTTCCACCATGTTCTGAACGGTCCCAAGGGAAACGCCCAAGCGCAGGGCTGCTTGCCGGGTACTGAGGTATTCGGATTCCGCCATGATCAGAGTGTCTTCTATGAAATTGCAAATTCAGCAAATTCTATCCTGATATTGGAGAAAACTTCAACGAAAAAAAACCTCGGGCAAAAAAGTCCGAGGTTTTATAGATCAGCGCCTTAAATTCAGGCGCGACGCGAATGGCTTACAGTTTCTTGGCATTCTTGGCCAAGTAGGCGGCAACCCCTTCCGTCGAGGCAACCATGCCCGGCTTGCCCTTGTTCCAGCCAGCCGGACAGACTTCACCGTGCTCCTCGAAGAACTGCAGGGCGTCGACCATGCGCAGCATTTCGTCGATGTTGCGGCCGAGCGGCAGCATGTTGACGACCTGGTGCATGACGACACCGTTCTTGTCGATCAGGAAGGAACCGCGCAGGGCAACGCCGGCGGCTTCCAGTTCGACGTCGTAGGCACGGCAGATTTCGTGCTTGATGTCGGCAACCAGCGGGTAGCCGACCTGGCCGATGCCGCCTTCCTTGACGGCGGTGTTCTTCCATGCCAGATGGGTGAATTGCGAGTCGATGGAGACGCCGATGACTTCGACGCCGCGTTGCTTGAATTCTTCCAGGCGATGATCGAAGGCGATCAGTTCCGACGGGCAGACGAAGGTGAAGTCCAGCGGATAGAAAAACAGGACGACCGGCTTGCCCTTGAACTGGGAGAGCTTCAGTTCCTTGATTTCATTGTTGCCATAGACTGCGGTTGCGGTGAAATCGGGGGCTTGCTTGCCAACGAGAACGGCCATGGGGGAACTCCTTATCGTGTTTGGTTTCGGGGTTGGGGTAAATAATCAATTTAGCGAAGCGGGGATGCCATGTCAAACCGATGAAACGGGAAATCAGTACTTTCTGCTTGCCAGTGATGTCGTGCTCGCTGGCATAATCCTTTCATGAAAATAACGAATGCCGAGCAGGCTGGCGGAGGGGCCGGACCATGCTGAAGGTGCTGGTTTTCCTGCCGGTGGCGGGGGCGACCGTGCTGGCTGTCATGCCGGCCCGCCGCGCCTTGCCCATGTGGCAGGCGGCCATGGTATTCGCGCTGGCAGCGCTCGGTTATGCGTTGTGGCTGGCGACCCGCTTCGACCCGGCCGGGGCGGCGGTGCAAATGTTCGAAAGCCGGGCCTGGAACGTCCGGCTGGGTTCGTATTTCGCCCTGGGCGTCGATGGCATCTCGCTGGCCATGGTGTTGCTCGCCGCCCTGCTTTCCTTGATCGCCGTGCTCGTCTCGCGGCGCATGGAGGAGGGGGCGCGGCTCTATTTCGTGCTGGTGCTGCTGCTCGAATCGGCAATGTTCGGGGTGTTCACGGCGCGCGACTGGTCGCTGTTTTACGTCTTCTGGGAAGCGACGCTGATCCCGCTGTTCTTCCTGATCGACCGCCTGGGCGGTCCGAACCGGCAACGTGCCGCGCTCAACTTCTTTCTATATACGCTGGGCGGCTCGGTGTTCATGCTGGTGGCCTTGCTTTTCCTTTACGACGCAGCGCCGGGCCACAGCTTCGCGATGGCCGACATGGCAGCCGGTGGGCGCGGCTTGCCGCTGAATACCCAGCTGTTGATCTTTGCCGGCCTGTTCATCGGGTTCGGCGTCAAGATGCCGGTCTTCCCGTTGCACGGCTGGCTGCCGCTGGCCCACGTCGAGGCGCCCAGCCCGGTGTCCATCCTGCTCTCAGGCGTGCTGCTCAAGATGGGGGCCTACGGGCTGATCCGCGCCGCCGACACGCTGCCCGCCGCGCTGCTGGCGACGCAGGACTGGCTGGCCATCCTCGCCTTCGTCAGCCTGCTCTACGGTGGCATCCTGGCCTGGCGGCAGCAGGATCTGAAGGCGATGGTCGCCTATTCGTCCATTTCGCACATGGGCGTCGTGCTGCTCGGCATCGCCACCCTCAACGTCACCGGCCTGACCGGCGCGGTGGTGCAGATGGTGGCGCATGGCCTGACGGCCGGCACCCTGTTCCTGATTGTCGGCCTGCTCTATCAGCGCACGCACAGTCGCGACCTGGCCGACTATGGCTCGCTGCTCGGCCGGGCGCCGCGCTTCGCCTTCTTCGTTGCTTTCGGCCTGCTCGCCGCCATCGGCCTGCCGGGCAGCGCCGGTTTCATCGCCGAACTGCATGCGTTGGTCGCCGGCTACACCCGCTGGGGCGGCTGGGTGATTCTCCTCGGGCTGGCCATGCTGGTCGGCGCTGCTTACAGTCTGCGCGTCATCGGTCGCCTGTGCCTGAAAGGCGAGGGCATGGAACTGGCGGACATGACACGCACGGAAACCTTCGCCGCGGGTTTGCTGCTTGCCTGCATCGTGACCATCGGCCTGTGGCCGGCACCCTTGCTCGAGCTGGTGGCGGGCAGCGTGGGCCTGGTGGCCGGACGCTTCGGGGCGTGAGATGAGCGGCCAGCGCGATCTGCCCATCCGCGAGCGCCTGGCCTCCTGGGTCGATCACCTGGCGCATGTCCTGCCGGCGCAGGCGCCTATCCGCGATTTCGTTCATCACAATACCCTGCACGGCTTCCAGCACCTGCCGTTTGACGAAGCCCTGGCCGCTGCCCATCGCTTGACCGGAGCGCATACCTACTGGCCGGAAGGCCGTTTTCGCGCGTGCTTTGACCATGGGCGGGTGACGCGGGCCGATTTGTCGGCGGCGCTCGACGACGCGGGAGTGGCCGATCTGGAGTCCACCATCGTTCGCGGCCTGACCCGGCGGGATGTTCTGCTGGCCGCCCTGCTGGCCGGGGAGGAGGTTGCCGGGGAGCAGCGCATCGC
The DNA here is from genome assembly GCF_008711155.1 of Dechloromonas sp. CZR5. GTDB lineage: Bacteria > Pseudomonadota > Gammaproteobacteria > Burkholderiales > Rhodocyclaceae > Azonexus. Next base: position 230,950 of record NZ_VUYQ01000001.1, read on the forward strand.
CTGGTTGCGGCGCGAAGGGCGGCTCGATGACGACCGTTTGTTCCGGCATTGCGAGTCGGCGGTGGCATCGTTGCCGGTGGCGGACGAGCCTGGCGCGTGGGAGGGGCTCTGCGCCGAAGTCGGCGAGACCCGGACATGGCGCGCCGTGCTGGCCGAGGTGAGCGGCGAGGATGTGCTGGAACGGATACGGAGCATCCTGCAACGCCACCTCGCGGCACACCTCGATCTCGGCGTTGCCGCCTGGCGCAATCCGGCACGGGAGAAGGGGTTCTTTGCCGCCTGGCGGGCCAGCGCCGGTTTCGATCTCGCCTGGGAGTTGGACGAATTGCCCAATGTTCGCGACGAGATACTGCATTTGCCGGACGACCCGCTGGATGTCCTGCTCGACGAGTTGCCGCGCCTGCTGCCGGATGAAACCCGCTGGCATGGCTACCTGGAGCGCCTCAGCCTCGAATTGCCCGGCTGGTCGGGGATGTTCCTGTGGCGCGACCGCAATCCGGCACACGGTGACGGCACGCCGGTCGCCATGCTCGACTACCTGACCGTGCGCGTTCTCCTCGAGCGCCTGCTGACCGAGGATCTGGTGCGCCGGTTGGTTGGCTGGCCAATGGGCGTGGCCGAGCTGCCTGCGCATTTCATGGCCCGCCCGGACGAACTGCTCGTACGTCGGGCGGCACGCGAGGTGCATTTGCCGGAGGATCTGCTCGGTCAGGCGGCAAGCCTGGTCGAGCAGGCCCGGGTCGGTCATGTCGATGATTCGGCCTGGCAAGCGCTGGCCGAACGCCTGCGGCCGGCGCTGCGGCGTGTGCAGGCGAACGGGGCAGCCTGGCGCTTGTTGGCGCTGGCGCGTCAGCTGGGCCTGACGCCCGACGATGTCGATGCCCTGGGCGCGCAAGGCGTCGACGACCTGCTCGCCTGCTCGGCCAGCCTGAATTCGCTGCAGCGCGGTCAGGTCTGGCTGCTTGCCTACGAAGGGCATTATCGCGAGCAACTATTCTCGGCGCTGGCGGCCAATCATCCGCGCCGCCTTTCGCCGGCCGGGCCGTCGGCCCAGGTGGTGATGTGCATGGACGATCGCGAGGAAGGCACGCGGCGCCACCTCGAGGAGGTCGCGCCCGATGTCGAGACCTTCGGGGCGGCGGGCTTCTTTGGCGTGCCGATGTATTGGCAGGGACTGGACGATGCCGGCAGGACCGCCCTGTGTCCGGTCGTCGTCCAGCCGCAGCACCTGATCCGCGAGTTGCCGGCGCACGGCGCCGAGGGGCTGGCCGGGCGACACGCGGCGCGTCGGGCGCTGCGCCTGCGCTGGCGCGAACGCTTCTATCAGGCGACCCGGCGACGGGCGCTGGGCGGCCCGTTGCTGGCCGCAGCGGGCAGCCTGCCGGCGCTGGCCGCGCTGACGGCGGCGACACTCGTGCCCGGCTGGTTTGCCGAAACCCGCCAGCGCTGGCGGGAAAGATTCGAGGGTCGGGTGCCCACCCGCTTGGCCTTGACCGCCGAACGGGCCGATCCGGCGACGCCGGAACAGCCCCGCTCGGGATGGAGCGACGAGGAGCAGGTCGACCGGGTGGCGGCCTTCCTGCGCATGATCGGCCTGACCCGCGATGTCGCGCCGCTGGTCGTGATATTCGGGCATGGCTCGAGCAGTCAGAACAACCCGCATCTGTCGGCCTACGATTGCGGCGCCTGTTCCGGCAGGCATGGCGGGCCCAATGCGCGCGTCTTCGCCGCGCTGGCCAACCGGCCGGAAGTGCGTGCCGGTTTGGCACGGCACGGGCTGCAGGTCGGCGACGGCAGCTGGTTCGTCGCGGCCGAGCACAACACCTGCGACGACACGGTGGCGTGGTATGACCTCGAGGCAGTGCCCACCCGTTTTCAGGCGGGGCTCGACCGGCTGCTCGCGCAGGTCGGCGAAGCGTGCCGGGCGCATGCCGCCGAACGCTGCCGCCGTCTGGCGTCGGCGCCGCCCCGACCGACACCGTGGCAGGCGCGCCGGCACATGCTCGGCCGCGCCAACGACATCTCGCAGGCCAGACCCGAACTGGGGCACGCGACGAACGCAGCGGCCTTCATCGGGCGGCGACAGATGAGCCGCGGGCTTTTCCTGGATCGCCGGGTCTTCCTCATTTCCTACGATCCGGCGGGCGACGATGCGCAGGGGCGGATCGTCGAAAGCATTCTCCTCGCGGCTGGTCCGGTCGGGGCGGGGATTGCGCTGGAGTATTACTTTTCGTCGGTCGACAACGAGCGTTTCGGTTGCGGTTCGAAGGTGACGCACAACCTGACCGGCCTGTTCGGCGTGATGGAGGGGGCGGATTCCGACCTGCGCACGGGCCTGCCCTGGCAGATGGTGGAAATCCACGAACCGATGCGTCTGCTGGTGGTGGTGGAACAGAGCACGGCAGTGCTGACGGCGATTCTCCGGCGTCAGCCGCCCTTGCAGGAACTGATCGATAACGCCTGGATCACGCTGGCTGCCAAGGAACCGGACAGCGGGGCGATGGCGCGATATTGCCCGCGTCGCGGCTGGCTGCCCTGGTCGGGTTCTGCCGTGTTGCCGCAGGTGGCACGTTCGGCGGACTGGTTTGCCGGGGAGTCGGAAGCGCTGGCACCGGCGGTCATTCTGGGCGGGGGGGAATGATGGCCTTCGCGCGCTCGCTGGCCGACTGGATCTGGCTTGTCCCGGTCATGCCGTTGTTTGCCGTCGTTGTCACCGGCGCCCGCGTGCTGCTCGGGCGGGCTCACGGCGACGCCGCCGAGCCGCTGACGGCGCGCCTGACATCGCTGGCTGCCTTCGGCGGGCTGGCATTGATGCTCGCCATCGACGCGCTGGCGCTGGTGCACGGGGCGCCGGGGCATCGCCGGCTCGGCCACTGGTTCGGCAACGGTAACTGGGAGGCGACCTTCTCGTTCATGCTCGATCCGCTGTCGTTGACGCTGGGTACGCTGACCGCGCTGATCGGCTGGCTGGTCGTCCGTTTTTCGGCCAATTACCTGCATCGCGAGGCCGGCTTCCATCGCTTTTTCATCGCCCTGGGCTTCTTCCTGTCCGGCATCCAGTTCGTGTTGCTCGCCGGCAACGGCCTGCTCGCTTTCGTCGGCTGGGAGATGTGCGGCATATCGTCCTTCCTGCTTATCGGCTACGCCTGGCATCGCCCGGTGGCGACCGGCAACGCGCTGTTCGCCTTCGTCACCAATCGCGCCGGCGATGCCGGATTCCTGCTTGCCCTGGGCCTGGCCGCCGCCTGGCTGGGCGGCTTCGAGTGGACGGCATTGTCGCGGGCCAAGGAGATCAGCGTGGTCAATGACCGCCTGCTGGTCATCGGTTTCGTCATCGCCGCACTCGCCAAGTCGGCGCAACTGCCGTTCACCGCTTGGATCACCCGGGCGCTGGAAGGGCCGACGCCGTCGTCGGCCATTTTCTATGGCGCGGTGATGGTGCATGCCGGCGTGTACCTGCTGCTGCGCCTGGAGCCGCTGCTCGTCCAGGTGCCGGACGTCATGTTCGGCCTGGTCGTTGCCGGCCTGCTGACGGCCGCTTACGCCTGGCTGTGCGGGCTGGTACAGACCGACGTCAAGTCGGCCCTGATTTTCGGCGTCGTCTTCCAGGTGGCGCTGATGTTCGTCGCCATCGGCCTCGGCTGGACGACGCTGGCCTTGGTCCATCTGTGCCTGCATGCCGGCTGGCGGATCTGGCAATTCCTGCTCGCGCCGTCGTGGCTGTCGATCACCCGCGAGCGGCCGCCGCCACCGCCGGCCTGGCTGCGCAACAACCAGTTGCTGTACACCGTCGCCCTGCAGCGTTTCTGGCTGGACAAGCTGGCGCAGACCTTGCTCGTCGAGCCGACCCAGTCCTTCTCGCGCGACGTGCGCGGGCTGGAGGAGCATTTCATCGACCGTGCCATCGGTCAGCCCGGGCGCGGCCAGGCGCTGCATCACGACCGTCCCCTGGTCCGCGTCGACGGGTTGCCCGGCCGCCTCCTGGCGTCGCTTTCCGACAGCTTGCAGCACATCGAGTACCGCCTGCTGCTGCGCGGCAAGGGCGGCACCGCCGAAAAGCTGCTGCAGCGTGCCGGCGCCTATCTGCGGACCCTGGAAGGCCTGCTTGAACAGCCGCGCTATCTGATGATGGCGGTGATGGCGACTTTCGTGGTGATCCTATGACCGGCACGGTTTTCGGCGGCTTTACGGAAATCCTCTGGCAGCGGCAGGCCACGCTGCCGCTGCTCCTGTTGCTGCAGGTTCTGCCGCTGCTCGGTGCGGCGCTGATCTTCGCCTTCAAGGAGCGGACGACCGCCGTCGTGCTCGGCAAGGCGTTCGCGCTGGGCGAACTGCTGCTTGCCATCGTTGCCGTCGTTCATCTTGATCCGACCTTGCCGGCCCTGCAGTTGGCCGAGCGCTTCGCGCCGCTGGCCTACCATGTCGCGGTCGATGGCCTGAGCATGGTCTTCATCCTGTCGGCGGCGCTGCTGACCTTCCTGATGACCCTGTACGGCATGAGCCGCGGCATGATTTCGCCGGGCCGCCTGTTCGCTGTGCTGCTCATTGCCGAGGCCGGGCTGGTCGGCATGCTGGTCACCGTCAATGTCGCCTGGTTTGCCGGTTTTTCCGGGCTGGAGCTGTGGGCGGTGGTGTACCTGCTGCGCCGCTGGGCATCGTCGCGCGCCGAAATCCAGGCGCTGGCCCGTTTTGTCCAGTACCAGGGCTTCGGCTGGCTGCTGTTTGCCGCCGGTTGCCTGGTGCTCGGCTGGGGGCATGCCGAGATGACCGGCGGGCGGTGGAGCTTCGACCTGTTCGACCTGGTCGGCACCATCCCGGTCGGCAAATTCCAGACGGCGGCCTTCTACCTGCTGTTCTACGGACTGGCCGTGCGCACGCCGCTGTTTCCGCTGCACGGCTGGCTGCCCAACATGGCGCAGCACGGGCTGATCGCCGTCGCGCCGGCCCTGATGGTCGGCGTCAAGGTCGGCATCTACGGCATGCTGCGCTTCGTGCTGCCGCTGACGCCGGCGGCGGTGCAGACTTGGCAGCCCTACGTCGTCGGCTTCGCCATGGCCGGCGTATTCTTCACGGCGGCACTCGCCTTCCAGCAGACCAACCTGCGCCGCCTGCTCGCCTTCGCCGTGGTCAGCCATACCAGCCTGCTGGTCATCGGCCTGTTCAGTCTGCACGAGGCGGGCATTCAGGGGGCGGTGTTGCTGGCCGCCAACTTCGGGCTGGCGGTGACCGGCATGTGGTTCATCGTCGGCTTCGTTTTCCGGCGCACCGGGACGACCGAACTGCATGAACTGTCCGGCCTGTTCGAGCGCATCCCTTTCCTCGCCGTCGCCTTCCTGGCCTTCGGCCTGGCCATCGTCGGCATGCCGGGAACGCCGGGGTTCGACGCCGCCCACCTGATACTGGAAGCCTCCATCGACCAGTTCGGCGCCCTGTCCACCGTCGCCACCGCGCTCGGCAACGTCGCTGCGGCCGGCTTCCTGTTGTGGGCTTTCCAGCGTGCCTTCCTGTCGCAGGCGAAAGCCGGCGGCCACGATGTCGATCGCACGCTGCCCATGGAATACGTGGTCGGCGGCATCGCGCTGGCCGCCATGCTGGCCATCGGCTTCTTCACCGAACCCTGGCTGTTCCTGACCGAAACGGCAAGCCAGGCAGCGGCCGCGAGGTTTGTGCGATGACCTTGCCGCTGCTCTCCCTGCTCATTTTCCAGCCGCTGCTGGCGGCCGCCCTGCTGTGGCTGCTGCCGGCCCGCCGGGCGCGTCAGATGGCGGCATCGAGCATGCTCGTTTCGCTGGCGTTGGGCGTCGCCGCGCTGGTCGCCTACGATCCGGCCGGGGTGCGCTTCCAGCTGATCGAGTCGGTTGCCTGGATCGCCAGCCTGAACGTGCACTATCGGGTCGGCGTTGACGGCCTGTCCATCCTCTTCCTGCCGGCGACAGCCCTGCTTTTCCTCGGTTCGCTGGTTGCTTGCTGGGCCGCCGTATCGGATGCGCCGCGGTTTCATTTCAGCCTCTTGCTGCTCCTGCAGGCGGCGACCTTCGGTATCTTCTGCGCGCTCGACACGGTCCTGTTCTTCGTCTTTTGGGAAGCGACCCTGGTGCCGTTGTATTTCCTGCTCGGACGGTGGGGTGTCACGGCGGGCGCCGCCGCGGTGGCAACGCGCTATTTCCTGATCATGCTGGCCGGCGGCATTCCCCTGCTGCTCGCCTTCGTCATCCTGGCCGCCAGCCAGGCGGTGCCTACCTTCGACCTGACCGCACTGCTCGCCGTGCCCCTGTCACGGGGAACGCAGACGGCGGTGTTCCTGCTCTGCCTGGTCGGTTTCGGGGTCAAGGTGCCGCTGGTGCCGCTGCATACCTGGCTGCCGCAGTTCGCGCTGGCCGCACCCGGCTCCCTGACGGCACTGCTGGTCGGTCTCAAGCTCGGTGCTTTCGGCCTGATCCGCTTTGCCGTACCGCTGGCGCCCGATGCCGCGCTCGACCTGCACTGGCTGCTGGCCGGCCTCGGTACCGTGGCCATCCTGTACGGTGCGGTCGGCATGCTGGCGCAGACCAACATGCGGGTCAGCCTGGCCTACGCCAGCATCTGCCACGTTGGTTTGGCTGTGCTTGGCCTCGCTTCCTATACGACGCAGGGTGCGCAGGGGGCGGTGTCGCTGCTGCTCAGCTTTTCGGTGGCGACCGGCGGGGCCTTCCTGCTCCTCGAGTTCCTGCGCCAGCGAACCGGCTCGACCGACGTCAACGCCTTGGGCGGCGCTGCCAAAACCATGCCGCTGCTTGCCACCGGCTTCCTGATCTGCGGCCTGGCCGGCGTCGGCATGCCGGGAACGAGCAGTTTCCCGGGCGAGTTCATGCTCATCATCGCCGCCTTGCAGAGCCACACCGGGGCCGGCATGGCCGCCCTGTTCGGACTGTCCATCGCTGCCGCCGGCTTCCTGGCGCTTTACCGCAAGGCTTTCTTCGGACCGGTGGACAGGGTGGAGGTAGCCCAGGCCAGCGACCTGCGGCCGCGTGAGTGGGCGGTGCTGGTGGCGCTGATTGTCATGATCATCTGCATCGGCATCTATCCCGGACCGTGGATAGAGATCGTCCGACCGGCCGCCGAGGCCTGGGCGGCCGGCTTGAATCGTTGAACGGCGGCTGATGGTGAGCTATCCTTCAGCCCATTAGGCCCAGATGAATGCCATGATTGTCAGCCAGCAGTGGGTTCCTGCCCGTGAGCCCGACCTAGATGTTCTGTTGCGCGCGTGGAAGCTGCGCTGGCCTGGAGCGGGCATCCTGGCTTTGCTGCCGGAGGCCGAGAAGGATATCGTTCCGCTGCTGCAGGCGCGTTGCCGGGGTTTGTCGATGCCGCTCATCGGTGCCCTCTTTCCGGCCCTGGTGGCGAACGACGGCTTTCATACGGATGGACTCTGGTTGGTCTGTTTCGACAGCATGCCCACGCATTTCCTGGTCCCCGACCTGGCCTCTGGCGATGTACAGCCGCTGGCGCGTGCCATCCGGCAGGCGCTGCCCGGCGGTAGGGCGCCTATTTTGTTCATGCTGTTCGACAGCATGCTGCCGAATGTCTCCTCCTTGCTGTACGGTCTGTACGAGGAACTGGGCAAGGGTGTTTGCTATGCGGGCGTGTGCGCCGGTAGCGAAAGCTTTCAGCCGATGCCCTGCCTGTTCGATGGCGAAAGCCTGATCGGCGGCGGCGTGCTGGCCATGCTGCTCGGCGACGAAGTCGGGACGTTGGCGCTGCGCCACGATTACCCGGTATCCGAGACGTTGATGAGAGCAACCTCCAGCCAGGGCAATCGTGTCGAGCATATCGACGGTCGTCCCGCTTTTGCCGTCTATCAGGAGGTCATTCGTCGCGAGTTCGGCATCGATCTGACCCACGACAATTTCTACGACTATGCCGTGCATTTCCCGTTCGGCCTGATCACGGCGGTGGATGTGCTGGTCCGTATTCCCGTCGCTTTCGACGAGGCGGGAAGCTTGTGGTGCGTCGGCGAGGTGCCGCCCAACTCGTTGCTGCGGCTGCTCAAGGCGCCTCCTGCCGAGAACAGCCGTTGCATCGCCAGCCTGGCGGCAACGCTGGAGGCGGGCCAGGATGCGGTCCAGGGGCACCCCGTGCTGACCTTCTATTGCGCCGGACGCCGGATGCATCTGGGGGCAGCGGCTGTCAGCGAGGTTGATCAGCTCGTTCGCGCCACCGGTGCTTCATCATTGGTCGGCGCCTTGTCACTGGGCGAGATTGACCAGGAGAGTGACCTTCACATACCGCGCTTCCACAACGCGGCAATCGTTTGCCTGAGCCTGCCGGCCGAAGCCGGCAAGTGAGGGGAAGGGCCGGTCAGGCCTTCTTGACGAATTCCGACTTCAGCTGCATGGCGCCGATACCGTCGATCTTGCAATCAATGTCGTGATCGCCTTCGATCAGGCGGATATTCTTGACCTTGGTGCCGACCTTGACGACCGACGAGCTGCCCTTGATCTTCAGGTCTTTGATCACGGTGACCGAATCGCCGTCCTGCAGCACGTTGCCGTTGGCGTCCTTCCAGACGCGCTGTTCCTCGACGGCTTCGGCGGCTTTTTGCGGCCATTCATGGGCACATTCGGGGCAGACGAAGTTGTCGCCGTCCTCGTAGGTGTATTCGGAGTTGCATTGCGGGCATTGGGGCAGGGCGCTCATGGGGTTTCCTTGTCAGTAGTCTTCTTCGTCGCCGCCCATCAGGTTGGGCAGCAGGATATAGGCGCGTTGCAGCGCATGGCTCAGGTCCGGGCAAACGTTGTCGTCACCGAGATGGTCGATGAAGCCGGAGCGGTAGAGCAGCGAGCCGGGCTGTGAGTTGAGTCCGCAAACGAGCAAGGTGCAACCGCGTTTCTTCAATTTGTCGAGCAGATTCTCCAGGCCTTCGAGGCCCGTCGTGTCGAGCTGGATGAGCTGGGTCATGTCCAGGATGACCACTTCTGGGTGGCCGGCGGCCGGGTCGAGCAGGGCCTCCAGCTTGTTGACCGCACCGAAGAACAGCGAGCCGAACAACTGCCAGGCGGTGACCCGCATGCTGCCGTCCGGGTACAGGAAGCGCGGTTCGGAGGCTTCCTCGCGCAACGGGCGGCGCTCGATGCGGGTCAGTTCCGACATGCGGTAGATGAAGAACAGGCTCGCCAGTACCATGCCCAGTTCGACGGCGATGGTCAGGTCGAACAGTACGGTGACGAAGAAGGTGACGAGCAGGATGATCCGGTAGTTGTACGAATAGCGTTTCAGTTCGACGAATTCGTGCCACTCGCCCATGTTGATGGCGACGACCATGACGATGGCCGACAGCGTGGCGAGCGGCACGTAGGCGGCAAGCGGCGCGGCGAGCAGGACGATGGCGAGCAGCACGGCGGCGTGGATGATGCCGGCAATCGGCGTCCGCCCGCCGGTCCTGACGTTGGTGGTGGTGCGGGCGATGGCGCCGGTGGCGGCAAAGCCGCCGAAAAGCGGGGCAGCGATGTTGGCCAGCCCTTGGGCGACCAGCTCCTGATTGGGATCGTGGCGGTCGTCGATCTGGCTGTCGGCGACGCGGGCCGAGAGCAGCGATTCGATGGCGCCGAGCAGGGCGATGGTGATGGCCGGCGAGATCAGCTTGCCGAAATCGTGGATGGATAGCGCGGGCAACCCGAAACCGGGCAATTCCTGCGGAATGCCGTTGAAGCGGCTGCCGATGGTTTCCACCGGCAGGTCGAACAGGAAGGAAACCAGCGTGCCGACGACGAGCACGGCGAGCGGCCCCGGCGCCCGGCGCAGCACGGCGATACGTTGCGCCAGCCAGTTATAGGAAAGCAGGAAGGCGAAGCAGGCCGAGGCCAGGCCGAGCGTCGGCAGATCGACCGTGTCGGCGTAGGCGGCCAGGGTCTTGATGCGCAGGAAGAATTCGGCCGGCAGACTGTCGATTTTCAGGCCGAAGAAATCCTTGATCTGGGCGAGGAAGATGACCACGGCGATGCCGTTGGTGAAGCCGATGACGACGGTGACCGGGATGAAGCGGATGAGCTGCCCCATACGCGCCAGTCCCATGGCGAGCAGGAAGACGCCGGCCAGCATGGTGGCACCGAGCAGGTTGCCGAAACCGTGCACGGCGACGATGCCATAAACGATGGGGATGAAGGCGCCGGTCGGGCCGCCGATCTGTACACGCGAACCGCCGAATGCCGAGGTTACGAAGCCGGCGACGATGGCTGTCCAGATGCCGGCTGTCGGCGAGCAGCCGGAGGCGATGGCGAAGGCCATGGCCAGCGGCAGGGCGAGGATGCCGACCGTGATCCCCGCAGCGAGATCCTTGCCCAGCTGCGCCCGGTTATAGCCGGGCAGGCAATCGAGGAGCTTGGGGCGAAAAGCGATTTTCATGGCACGCGCTCGAGGAGTAAGCGGTGCATTATATGAGCACTGTATTAATCGTCAATGTTAATCATATGTTAACATGGGGCGATATAAATCCGACAAGAGCAATGCATCATGGAGAACCGCACGGCCCGTCTGACCCTGTTGATCGATCCGCGCAAGAAGAAGCTGTTCGAGGAAATCTGCAGCGAGCACGACCTGACGTCATCGCAGGTTGTACGCCGCTTGATCCGGCAATACATCATCGACAACGCCGGCAGCCGCGAATTGCCCGATTGGCTGAAGCCGGGCAGCAAGGCCGAGTAGCCCGCGCCGCACGAAGGGCGCTATTGTGCTTCGTCCTTGGGGCGCACCTTGTCAGGGTGTTGGACGGCGATATAGGCGTCGTAGCGCGCCTGCAGCTCGGGCGCCTGCTTGGCGATTTCGCGCAGAATGCGGGCGACCGCCCAGATCATGACCGCAGCACCGCCAGCGGTGCAGGCCACCGCTTCCGCCAGCGATGTCGGGAAGTTGGAGAGAATGGCTGGCTTGCCAGCGGCAAACCAGCTGGCACCGATGCCGACGCACGACAGGCCGAAGACATCGACCAAGGCGTAGGCCAGAATGGGGCCGGTCAGACGGGGGCGGGGCGGGCGTGTCACGTTGTTGAGCATGGCGGGTGCTTTCTATATGACAAAAAAACCTTCAGAGGGCTTGACAGGCGATGAGGAAGGTGTGAGTTATGCACAGAATTGAAGTTGTCTGGTTCGACTTGACAATTCGATGATGTTGAATTTGTTGTTTTGCTGTTGTGTGCCGCTAATTTATTTTAAATCAATAGCTTATAGCCAAGCTCAACTTTCAGGCAAGGTAAGGAAAATCCTTGTGAAACGGTGACTTAGTGCTGCTCGCCCATATTCATTCACAGAGTTATCCACAGATTTTGTGGATAGTTTGAAAAGAGTAAATCCTGGGGATGGATTGGGCGCCTAAGTTAAAGTGATACTTGAAGTAAAAGGCGGGATTGTTGCGCTGCAGCAGGAATATGGCTCGGGTTCCCAAGCCACATTCCCGGGGCGCGATTATTTGACTCGCATGCCCGGCTGAGCGCCCGAATCGGGTGACAGCAGGAAGAGTCCCGGCGTTTTGCCGTCCGTGTCGGATGCCGCGAGAACCATGCCTTCCGACAGGCCGAACTTCATCTTGCGCGGTGCCAGGTTGGCGACCATGACGGTCAAGCGACCAATCAACTGCGCCGGGTCGTAAGCGGCCTTGATGCCGGCGAAGACGTTGCGCGTCTTTTCCTCGCCAACATCCAGAGTCAGGCGCACGAGCTTGTCGGCGCCTTCGACGTGTTCGGCGTTGGCGATGCGGGCGATGCGCAGGTCGACTTTCATGAAGTCGTCGATGCCGCACAGCCCTTCGGCAACCGGGGCGGGGGGCGCTTTGCCATCCTTGGCCTTGGCCGCTTCCTTCTGCTGGTGTTCGCCGTGGCGCTGCTGGGATTGCTGTTCTGGTGCCGGGGCCAGCGATTCCTTGTTGGCCTCGACCAGCTTCTCGATCAGTTTCGGATCGACGCGCGTCATCAGGTGTTCGTAGGCGTTGATGGTGTGACCGGCGGCGAGCAGGCTTTGGACGTCATTCCAGGCCAGCGGGGCGATGTTCATGAACTGCTCGACCTTGCCGGCGACCACCGGAAGGATGGGCTTCAACAGCACGGTAAGCAGGCGGAACAGATTCAGCGCATTGGTGCACGCGGCATGCAGTTCGACTTCCTTGCCTTCCTGCTTGGCCAGCTCCCACGGCTTGACGCTGTCGACGTACTGGTTGGCGGCGTCGGTCAGGGCCATGATCTCGCGCATGGCCTTGCCGAACTCGCGGGCTTCGTACAGTTCGGCGATGCGCGGCGCGGCTTCCTGGATGGCCTTGATGGCCGGCAAGTCGGCGGCGGCCGGCGCCAGCTGGCCGTTGAAGCGCTTGGCGATGAAGCCGGCCGAGCGGCTGGCGATATTGACGTATTTGCCGACGAGGTCGGAATTGACGCGGGCGCAGAAGTCCTCGAGGTTGAGGTCGATGTCTTCCATCGTGGCGGACAGCTTGGCGGCATAGTAATAGCGCAGCCATTCCGGGTTGAGGCCGGTTTTCAGGAAGCTCTCGGCGGTGATGAAGGTGCCGCGCGACTTGGACATCTTGGCGCCATCGACGGTCAGGAAACCGTGCGCGAAAATCTTCGTCGGCGTGCGGAAGCCGGCGTGTTGCAGTTCGGCCGGCCAGAACAGGGCGTGGAAGTAGAGGATGTCCTTGCCGATGAAGTGGTACAGCTCGGTCTGCGAATCCGGCTTGAAGTATTCGTTGAAATCGAGTCCCTTTTGGGCACACAGGTTCTTGAACGAACCCATGTAGCCAATCGGTGCGTCGAGCCAGACGTAGAAATACTTGCCCGGTGCGTCGGGAATCTCGAAACCGAAATAGGGGGCGTCGCGCGAGATGTCCCAGTCGGTCAGCTTGTTGTCGCCCGGCGCGCCCAGCCATTCCTGCATCTTGTTGGCGGCTTCGTTCTGCAGCACGCCGCTGGCGGTGTATTGGCGGAGGAAAGCTTCGCAGCGCGGATCGGACAGTTTGAAGAAATAGTGTTCCGAGTTGCGCAGTTCCGGCTTTGCGCCGGAAATAGCGGAGAACGGTTCGATCAGGTCGGTCGGTGCGTAGGCGGCGCCACACACCTCGCAGTTGTCGCCGTACTGCTCCTTGGCGTGGCATTTCGGGCACTCGCCTTTGATGAAGCGGTCGGGCAGGAACAGCTGCTTGACCGGGTCGAAATACTGCTCGATGGTGCGCACCTCGATCAGGCCGGCGTCGCGCAGCTTCAGGTAGATGTCGTTGGCGCAGGCGCGGGTTTCCGGCGAGTGGGTGCTGTAGTAGTTGTCGAAACCGACGTGAAATCCCGAGAAATCCCGGTAGTGCTCGCCATGGACACGTTCGATCAGTTGCTCCGGCGTGATGCCTTCCTTCTCCGCGCGCAGCATGATCGGCGTACCGTGCGTGTCGTCGGCGCAGACATACCAGCATTCGTTGCCGGCCATTTTCTGGTAGCGCACCCAGATGTCGGTCTGGATGTACTCAACCAGGTGGCCGAGGTGGATGGCGCCGTTGGCATAGGGCAGAGCGGAGGTGACAAGGATCTTGCGCGGCATGGGAGGCGAATCTTGAAAGATAAAGCGTGATTTTACCGCGATGAAGGGGGGCGCGTTGCGGCAAACGGTGTCGGGAGGTCCGGAGTATGCTTTGTGAAGAAAGGTAAACGAATGTGTACGTTTGGTGAAATTGATGTTGCTATCATTGCTGAAAGGCGATAGAGGGGGCAGAATCTGCCGCGGATTGGGGAGGGACTATGAATTTCGTAGTAGTTGAGGATAGCCGGAGTCAGGCAGAAGTATTGAAAGCCCTACTGAAGAGCGAGGGGCACCAGGTTGATGTGTTTGCTGATGGGGCTTCGTGTCTTGAAGCAATCAAGAGTCGCAGCTTCGATTTTTTCATCATCGACTGGAACCTGCCGGACATGGGGGGCGACGAAGTACTCAAGCGCGTGCGTGAACAATGTGGGTGGGATGTGCCGGTTGTCTTCTGTACCGGACGTACCGACGAGGAAGCGGCCGCCGACATTCTGCGCCTCGGTGCCGATGACTACATCCCGAAACCGATCCGCTACATGGAGTTCATGGCGCGTATCCACGCGCTCCTGCGACGCCGCAAGCCGCGCGTCAGCACCCTGAATTTCGGGGGCATCGAAATCGACCTCGACGGGCGCCGCATTCGCCTGTCCGGTGCCGAGGTCGAGTTGACCCAGCGCGAATTCGAGCTGGCCGTCATCCTGCTTCAGAACATCGGTCGCGTGCTGTCGCGGGATGAATTGCTGACCAGCGTCTGGGCGCGCGATGCCGGGGTCGATACCCGCACGGTCGACACCCACGCCAGCCGCCTGCGCAAGAAGCTGGGCCTGTCGGGCGAAAGCGGCCTGATGCTGTCCTCGGTGTATGGGCAGGGCTATCGTCTCGATACGGTGCAGGGAAGCTGATTCTCGCTCCGGGTTTCGGTTATACTAGACAAAATTGCTCGGGTATTTCCCGGCCGTCCACCCAACCCGGAGTTTCCATGAGTTTCACTGAACAGCACATCAAGGCTGCGCTTTCTGCTGCAGTCGATCCCAATACCGGCAAGGATTTCGTTGCCGGCAAGTCGGCAAAGAACATCAAGATCGATGGTGACGATGTCTCCTTCGATGTCGAGCTCGGCTACCCGGCCAAGACGCAGATCGATGCCATCCGCAAGCAGGTGATTGCTGCCGTGCGCGCCGTGCAGGGCGTCGGCAACGTCTCCGCCAACGTGTATACCAAGATCGTTGCGCATTCGGTGCAGATGGGCGTCAAGCTGATGCCGGGTGTCAAGAACATCATCGCCGTGGCCTCCGGCAAGGGTGGCGTCGGCAAGAGCACGACGGCGGTCAATCTGGCCCTGGCCCTGGCCCAGGAAGGCGCCAGCGTCGGCATCCTCGATGCCGACATCTACGGCCCGTCGCAGCCGCAAATGCTCGGCTTGGCCGGCCAGCAGCCGGAATCGAAGGATGGTCAGAGCATGGAGCCGCTGCAAGCCTACGGCGTGCAGGCGATGTCGATCGGTTTCATGGTCGATGTCGAAACACCCATGGTCTGGCGCGGCCCGATGGTCGCCCAGGCACTCGATCAGCTGCTCGGTCAGACCAACTGGCGCGACATCGACTATCTGATCGTCGACATGCCGCCGGGTACTGGCGACATCCAGCTGTCGCTGGCCCAGAAGGTGCCGGTGACCGGGGCTGTGATCGTCACCACGCCGCAGGACATCGCGCTGATCGACGCGCGCAAGGGCCTGAAGATGTTCGAGAAGGTGAATATCCCCATCCTCGGTATCGTCGAAAACATGAGCATCCATATCTGCTCGAACTGCGGCCACGAAGAACATATCTTCGGCACCGGCGGCGGCGAGAAAATGTGTGCCGACTACGACGTCGAGTTCCTGGGCCGTCTGCCGCTTGAATTGGCCATCCGCGAGATGGCCGACGGGGGCAAGCCGACCGTGGTCGGCGCCCCGGATTCGCGCACGGCGGAGATCTACCGCGGCATCGCCCGCCGCGTGGCGGTCAAGATCGGCGAGAAGGCGAAGGACATGACGTCGAAATTCCCGAATATCGTGGTTCAGAACACGTAATTTGTAGACAATTCCAACGACAAAGGCGGGTAAAATCCCGCCTTTGTTTTTTGCAGCGCGGAATAGAAAAAATGGCCATCAAATCAGATAAGTGGATTCGCCGCATGGCGCAGGAACACGGCATGATCGAACCGTTCGCGCCGGACCTCGTGCGCGAGGTCAATGGCCAGAAGATCGTCTCCTACGGTACGTCGAGCTACGGCTACGATATCCGCTGCGCCCGCGAATTCAAGGTGTTCACCAATATCAACTCGACGGTGGTCGATCCCAAGAATTTCGATCCCAAATCTTTCGTCGAAATCGAGTCCGACGTCTGCATCATTCCGCCGAACTCCTTTGCGCTGGCTCGCACCATGGAATATTTCCGCATTCCGCGCTCGGTCCTGACCGTTTGCCTCGGCAAATCGACCTATGCCCGCTGCGGCATCATCGTGAACGTCACCCCCTTCGAGCCGGAATGGGAAGGCCATGTCACGCTGGAGTTCTCCAACACCACCCCGTTGCCGGCCAAGATCTACGCGGGGGAGGGCTGTGCCCAGGTGCTGTTCTTCGAGTCCGACGAAATCTGCGAAACCTCCTACAAGGATCGCGGTGGCAAGTACCAGGGGCAGGAAGGCGTCACCCTGCCCAAAATCTGACGTATTCCGGTAACCAACCCGACATATTCTTCGACCCGCTGCGGCGGGTCGCCGCTTTTTGAGGATTGAATCCCATGCGCTTCCACTTTCCCGTCATCATCATCGACGAAGACTTCCGTTCCGAGAATGCCTCGGGTCTAGGCATCCGCGCGCTGGCCGAGGCGATCGAAAAGGAAGGCATGGAAGTGCTGGGTGTGACCAGTTACGGCGACCTGACCTCGTTCGCCCAGCAGCAGAGCCGCGCCTCGGCATTCATCCTGTCCATCGACGACGAGGAACTGGCGCTGGAACCGGAGGAAACGCTGGCCGAGTTGCGCGCCTTCGTCACCGAAATCCGCCACAAGAACGCCGAGATTCCCATCTTCCTGCACGGCGAGACGCGGACCAGCCGCCATATTCCGAACGACATCCTGCGCGAGCTGCACGGCTTCATCCACATGCACGAGGACACGCCGGAGTTCATCGCCCGCAACATCAAGCGCGAAGCCAATTCTTATCTCGACAGCCTGCCGCCGCCGTTCTTCCGCGCCCTGACGCACTACGCGGCCGATGGTTCCTATTCGTGGCACTGTCCCGGTCACTCGGGCGGCGTCGCCTTCCTGAAGAGCCCGGTCGGCCAGATGTTCCACCAGTTCTTCGGCGAGAACATGCTGCGAGCCGACGTCTGCAACGCGGTCGAGGAACTCGGCCAGCTGCTCGACCATACGGGACCGGTCGCCGCCTCCGAGCGCAACGCCGCACGTATCTTCAACTCGGATCACCTGTACTTCGTCACCAACGGCACATCGACCTCGAACAAGATCGTCTGGCACTCGACCGTGGCACCCGGCGACATCGTGGTTGTCGACCGCAACTGCCACAAGTCCATCCTGCACGCCATCATGATGACTGGCGCGATCCCCGTTTTCTTGATGCCGACGCGCAACAATTTCGGCATCATCGGACCGATCCCGAAGAGCGAATTCGCCTGGGACAGCATCCAGAAGAAGATTGCCGCCAACCCGTTCATCGCCGACAAGAACGCCAAGCCGCGCGTGCTGACCATCACCCAGTCGACTTACGACGGCATCCTATACAACGTCGAGGACATCAAGGCCGAACTCGACGGCAAGATCGACACCCTGCATTTCGACGAAGCCTGGCTGCCGCATGCCGCCTTCCACGACTTCTACGGCGACTACCACGCCATCGGCGCCGACCGCCCGCGCTGCAAGGAGTCGATGGTCTTTTCGACGCAATCGACGCACAAGCTGTTGGCCGGCCTTTCGCAGGCCTCGCAGATCCTCGTCCAGGATGCCGAGAACAACAAACTCGACCGCGACATCTTCAACGAGGCCTACCTGATGCATACCTCGACCTCGCCGCAGTACTCGATCATCGCCTCGTGCGACGTGGCGGCGGCGATGATGGAAGAGCCGGGCGGCACCGCGCTGGTCGAGGAGTCGATCACCGAAGCCCTGGATTTCCGCCGCGCCATGCGCAAGGTTGATGAGGAGTGGGGCGCCGACTGGTGGTTCAAGGTGTGGGGGCCGGACGACCTCTCCGAGGAGGGCATCGAGGAGCGCGACGCCTGGATGTTGAAGCCCGGTGAGCGTTGGCACGGGTTCAACAACCTGGCCGACGGCTTCAACATGCTCGACCCGATCAAGGCGACGATCATTACCCCGGGTCTCGACGTCGACGGCGACTTCGCCGACGAAATCGGCATCCCGGCCGCCATCGTCACCAAGTATCTCGCCGAGCACGGCGTGATCGTCGAGAAGTGCGGCCTGTACAGCTTCTTCATCATGTTCACCATCGGCATCACCAAGGGCCGCTGGAATTCCCTGGTCACCGCACTGCAGCAGTTCAAGGACGACTACGACAAGAACCAGCCGCTGTGGAAGGTACTGCCGGAGTTCGTGCAGAAGAATCCGCGC
This sequence comes from Dechloromonas sp. CZR5, assembly GCF_008711155.1. Lineage (GTDB taxonomy): Bacteria > Pseudomonadota > Gammaproteobacteria > Burkholderiales > Rhodocyclaceae > Azonexus. Next base: position 249,101 of record NZ_VUYQ01000001.1, read on the forward strand.
TACGAGCGTGTCGGCCTGCGCGACCTGTGTACCCAGATTCACGGCGTGTACAAGAAGAACGATGTCGCCCGCCTGACGACCGAGATGTATCTGTCGGACATGGTGCCGGCCATGCGTCCGGCCGACGCCTTTGCCAGGATGGCACACCGCGAGATCGAGCGCGTGCCGGTCGACGAGCTGGAAGGGCGGGTCACCGCCGTGTTGCTCACGCCCTACCCGCCGGGTATTCCGCTGCTCATCCCGGGGGAGCGCTTCAACAAGACCATCTGCAACTACCTGAAGTTCGCCCGCGAATTCAATGCCACCTTCCCGGGTTTCGAGACCGACGTGCATGGTCTGGTCAAGGGCAAGGACGGCCGCTACTACGTCGATTGCGTGCGCTGAGCGCGATTGCCGGATAGCTAGGTGTTGTGCAAATGCCCGCCTCGGCGGGTATTTTGCTTGGTGCCGCCGTTTCAGCGCCGGCGATAGGTGACGAAGGCGTAACCCTCGCCAGGGGTGGTGGCCACCTTGTCCCAGATGGTGGCGGGAATTTCCGGGAACCAGGCATCGCCTTCCGGTTCGAGATCGACTTCGGTGATTTCCAGTCGATCGGCAAAGGCCATCGCCTGCCGGTAAATCTGCTCGCCGCCGATGACGAAAGCGGTTTCCGCGCTCGCCGCCAGGGCCAGCGCGGCCTCCAGCGAATCGGCCAGTTCGGCGCCGGGGGCGGCGTAGGCAGGCTGGCGGCTTATCACGATGTTGCGCCGGCCGGGCAGCGGACGAAAGCGCGGCGGCAGCGACTCCCAGGTCTTGCGCCCCATGATCACCGTCTGGCCGCTGGTCAGCGCCTTGAAATGCGCCATGTCGGCCGGGATGTTCCAGACCAGGGTGTTGTCTTTGCCGATGACCCGGTTATTGGCAACGGCGGCAATGATGGCGACTTCGCTCATGACGGATTCCTGAATTGGCGCAGATGCTCGATGAGTCCGCGTGTCGACGCATCCAGGCTGTCAGTCGCCGCGTCGCCACGAATGCACGGGGCCAGGCGGCCGGTCAGTTGCTTGCCCAGTTCGACGCCCCATTGGTCGAAGGAATTGAGGTTCCACAGGATGCCGAGGCAGAAGACCTTGTGTTCGTAGAGAGCAAGCAGTTGGCCGAGGGCGAAAGGCGTCAGCTCGGAGAGGACAATGGTGGTTGACGGCTGGTTGCCCGGAAAGCGGCGGAACGGCAGCAGATGCTCGGGAATGCCTGCGTTGCGGGCTTCTTCCACGGTCTGGCCGAAGGCCAGCGCTGACGATTGGGCCAGGCAGCTGGCCAGCAGGTCGCTGTGGTGGCCGAGCAAGGGGTAGTCCGAACGGCCGAGGGCGATGAAGTCGCTGGCGATCAGGGCGCTTCCCTGATGCAGCAACTGGAAGAACGAGTGCTGCCCGTTGGTGCCGGCCGCTCCCCAGAGAATGGGATTGGTCGCGTAGTCGACCGCTACGCCGTCACGGTTGGCCCGCTTGCCGTTGCTTTCCATCTCGAGCTGCTGGAGGTGGGAGGGGAGCAGGGCCAGGGAGTGGCTGTAGGGGAAGACCCCGTGGCTGTGGGCTTCGAGGAAATTGGTGTTCCACAGGGCGATGAGGGCGAGGGTCAGCGGCAGGTTTTCGCGGGCTGGTGCGGCGAAGAAGTGCTCGTCCATATCATGCGCGCCGGCCAGCAGTTGCTCGAAATGGTGGAATCCGACGGCCAGGGCGATGGGCAGGCCGATGGCCGACCACAGGGAGAAGCGGCCGCCGACCCAATCCCAGAATTCGAACACGTTTTGCGGCGTGATGCCGAAGGCCTGCGCGGCTTCCTGATTGCTGGATGTCGCGACAAAGTGCTGGGCGACGGCGTCGGCACGCCCTGCCGCAGCGAGCAGCCAGGAGCGGGCGGTGCGCGCATTGGCCATCGTTTCCAGTGTGGTGAAGGTCTTGCTGGCGACGATGAAGAGGGTGCTGCGCGGGTCGAGTTCGGTGAGCCTGCTGGCCAGGTCGGCACCGTCCAGATTGGAAACGAAATGGACGCGCAAATCGGGTTGCTGACACGCCGACAGGGCGTGGACGACCATGCGTGGTCCGAGGTCCGAGCCACCGATGCCCAGGTTGACCACATCGGTGATGCGTTCTCCGGAATAGCCCCGCCAGGATCCGTTGTGGATGCGCTCGCAGAAGTCGGCGATGCGCGCCAGGACCCGTTTGACCTCGTGAGGTGCTTTGTCGCCGGCGCGCAGTTCGACATGGCGGACGGCACGCTCCTCGGTGTGGTTGATCGGTTCTCCGTTGCGCATCCGCTTCACCCAGCCGCTCCAGTCGGCTTGCTCGGCCAGTTGGCGGAGCAGGGTCATGGTTTCCGGGTTGATGCGCTGCTTGGCGTAGTCGATGAGCAAGGCATCATGGCGGAGCGAGAAGCGGGTGAAGCGCTCCGGGTCATTGGCGAACAGGTCGCGCAGATGACGCGGTTTCAGGCTGCGGGCATGGTCGGTGAGCGCCAACCAGGCGGGACGAAGCGGTACCTGCATGGTTCAGACGGCGACCGGCGCCGCAATGTGGGGGTGCGGGTCGTAGCCGTCCAGGCGGAAATCCTCGAAGCGGAAGGCGAAAATGTCCTTCACATCCGGATTGATCCACATGGTCGGCAAGGGGCGAGGCTCGCGGCCCAGTTGCAGGCGTGCCTGCTCGAAGTGGTTCGAATAGAGGTGGGCGTCGCCGAAGGTGTGCACGAACTCGCCGGGCTGGTAGCCGCATACCTGCGCCAGCATCAGGGTGAACAGTGCATACGAGGCGATATTGAAGGGGACGCCGAGGAAAATGTCGGCCGAGCGCTGGTAGAGCTGGCAACTGAGCTTGCCGTTGGCGACATAGAACTGGAACAGGCAATGGCACGGCGGCAGCGCCATGTTGTCGACGTCGCCCGGATTCCAGGCCGAAACGATGTGGCGCCGGGAGTCCGGATTGTTCTTCAGGCCCTGCACCAGTTGCGTGATCTGGTCGATCAGGCGGCCGTCCGGCGTTTCCCAGCGGCGCCATTGCTTGCCGTAGACCGGCCCCAGATCGCCGTTCTCGTCGGCCCATTCGTCCCAGATGCGAACCCCGTTGTCCTGCAGGTACTTGATGTTGGTGTCGCCCTGGATGAACCACAGCAGTTCGTGGATGATCGACTTGAGGTGCAGCTTCTTGGTGGTTACGACCGGAAAGCCCTGGTTCAGGTCGAAGCGCATCTGCCAGCCGAATACCGAGCGGGTTCCGGTGCCGGTACGATCCGACTTGTCGTGGCCGTTTTCGAGTACATGGCGCATCAGGTCTAGGTAGGGCTGCATCGATTCGACTATCCGGGGAAAATACAGATCGGCTATTCTACCTCGGGGAGTGCATTCGGCTGTTTATCCGATTCGAATGCCGGGGCGGGAGCTCCCATCAAAAATAGGTTTTTCTGGAGAGGCGCCGTGTTCGAGAAGGTTGCAACGCTGGGAGGGATGTGGGGCGGGAAAAGCGATCATCCCTTGGCCAACCCGCGCGAGATGCGCAAGATTCTCAGTGAATTGCCGAAGGACAATGCCTTCAAGGCGCAGGATGAAATTACCGGCTGGCTCGAGTCGCTGGCCGGCATCGACGACTTCCCGGTGGGGCGCCTCTATGATGTGGCGCAGGCGCTGGAAGAGGCGGCCTACCCCCATCTCAAGCGCCTGTCTCGCGAGTATTTCCAGGCTGCCCGGCTTTCCCGTTCGGAGGAGAAGCGCCTGTGGTCCATCAATTATGGATTCTGGCGCCTGTTGTCGGCCGCCTACGCGCGCTGCCTCGGAGGGGTTGTGGACAAGCCGGGCGTTGGAGAGCTGCCGTCGAGCGTCGTGCCCGCCCTCTGTGTTCGTTTGATCGCGGCACTGGGCGCGGTGCTCAAGTGGGAGCAGTTCCACTATGGCCCCATGCGCGCCGAATTGTGGCGGCCGCTCGGTCAGGCACTGCTGGCCGCCGAAGCAGCCGATGCGGCCGAAAAACCGGTCCCGCTGATCGGCAAGGCGGGTATGACCTCGCCGGTCATCGAGTACCAGAAGGTCATGGTTTTCCAGGCCGCTTCGCTGGGCAGCCTGCTGCCGCTGGAGATTGAAATCGCTGAGCGGCTGATCGCCCATTTTCTGGGCGGTTTCGTCTTCACGCGCAGTGCCCTGGTCGACAGCGTGTATTGGTCCGATCTGCAACTAGCCCAGCCGCCGCTTCGTCTGGCCAGAATGCCGGCTTGTGCGACGCCGACCCAGCGCTTCATCAAGCCGGCCGGTGCCCACCAGGACATGCTGGCCCTGCTTGACGTCCTCAAGCGCGGTGGGGACGTGCCGGCGGAGCTGGATCTGGGCGGGCAATACCAGCCAAAGCTGGTGGCGCGCGTGCTCAATCATCTGACCAGTTATCTGGCGCCTGTCCCGCCGCAGCGCAAGCATGACCGGCATCGCGTGATGCACCGCATGTCGGTGCTGCACGGCCTGGTTAACGCCTTCGTCGTTTTTTCGGGCGAGTTTGGCGGGCGTCCCGCAGGATTGCCGATCGAAAGCTGGGTGGTCGAGAATGTCAGCAGAGGCGGGTTCGGTGCCGTGCTTGGGGATGTCCCGGGGGAGTGGTTGCGGGTCGGCGCGCTGATCGCCATGCAGCCGGAAGGCGGCGACAACTGGCTGATCGGCGTCGTTCGCCGCTATCACCGCGAATCGGAAAATGAAGCCCGGATCGGCATTGAGGCCTTGTCTCGCCAGGCCAATGCCCTGGAGGTGCATGTCCGTTCCGCTTCCAGCTATGGCGCGGCGGCGACAACGCCGGTGCTCCTGTTGCTGGACGGCAACGAAGCCGGCGAGTCGCGCGTGATCCTTCCATACGGCGCGTTCTCGCCGCGCGAGTCGCTGGAGTATGTGCGCGACGGACGCCGTTTCGTACTGGAGCCTGTTTCGTTGCTTGAACAGACAGCCGATTACGAACTGGCGCGCTATCGCCAGGGCGCCATCGGCACCGTGTGAGGTGGCGCTTTACTGCGGCCTGATGGCCGATTTGGGGCGGAAAGCCTTGACGATGGCCGGGTTGGTCTCGACGTAAGGGCCGCCGATCAGGTCGATGCAGTACGGCACGGCGGCAAAAATGCCGACGTGGCTGACCGTGCCGTCTGCGGCGCGGACGCCTTCCAGTGTTTCGCGGATCGACTTGGGCTGGCCGGGCAGGTTGATGATCAGCGCCTGCTTGCGGATGACGGCGACCTGCCGCGACAGGATGGCGGTCGGTACGAAATTCAGGCTGATCCGCCGCATTTCTTCGCCAAACCCCGGCATTTCCTTGTCGGCGACGGCCAGGGTGGCTTCCGGTGTGACGTCGCGCAAGGCCGGGCCGGTGCCGCCGGTGGTCAGCACCAGATGGCAGCCGGCGCGATCGACCAGATCGATCAGCGTCTGCTCGATGGTCGGCCGGTCATCGGCGATGAGCCGGGTTTCGGCGCGCCATGGCGAGGCCAGTGCAGACGACAGCCATTCCTGCAGGGCCGGGATGCCCTTGTCCTCGTAAACGCCCGTCGAAGCGCGGTCACTGATGGAGACCAGAGCGACGACGAGTTCTTCATTCATCGTCATTCTCCTCGGGAGCGGGGGCGGCCTTTTGGTCAAGCTCCTGCAGGACCTGGAAGATGGCGCGGAAGTTCTTCGGCGGCTTGTTGTTTTCCTTTTCCTTCAGCGCATTGCGACGCAAGGTGCGCAGATGCTGCAGGTCGACGGCCGGCCATAGGGCGGCGATTTCGGCGAGGACGGCCTCGTCTTCCAGCAGGCGGCCACGGAAGCGCTCCAGGCGATGCAGGCGCGCCGTTTCGGCGGAGGACTCGCCGCGCAGCATGGCCAGTCCGGCGCGGATCGGCTCATCGTCGACGCCGCGCATCAGTTTGCCGAGATAGGCCACCTGCCGGCGGCGGGCGCCGTGGGCGGTGATTTTCTGGCATTCGCGAACAGCATCGAAAATAGTCTCGGGGACGTTGATGCGCTTCAATTGGCCGACCGACAACTCGACCAGTTCGGCGCCCAGGTCGCGCAGTTCGTGCATCGCCTCCTTCTGCTTGGTTTTCGAGGGGCGGCCAGTATCTTCGGTGAAATCTTCGTCTTGCATGTGAACCAATCGGAGGCGGTCTAGGGCGGGCTGTTATGATAGCGATTTTACCGCTCCGACGCCGCCCTCATGTCCGAAACCGCCGCATTTTCCTACGCCTTCGCCACCCTGCAGCAACTTGCCGAGGATGTGCTCAAACACGCCAGCAACAAGGGCGCGACGGCCTGCGAGGTCGATGTCTCGGAGGGCTTCGGCCAATCGGTCACGGTTCGTTGTGACGAGGTCGAGACCATCGAGTTCAATCGCGACAAGGGTATCGGCATCACTGTCTACGCAGGGCAGCGCAAGGGCTACGCCAGCACGTCCGATTTTTCCGCGCAAGCGTTGCGTGAAACGGTCGAGGCGGCGCTCAATATCGCCCGCTTCACCGCCGAGGACGACTGTGCAGGCCTCGCCGATGCCGCGCTGATGGCCAAGGATTGTCCTGACCTCGATCTTTATCACCCGTGGGCATTGAGCGTCGAGGAAGCCATCGATACCGCGCGGCGTTGCGAACAGGCCGCCTTCGATGCCAATCCGCTGGTCAGCAATTCGGAAGGTGCCTCGATCTCGACGCAGCAGGCGCATTTCGTGTCGGCCAACAGCTTGGGCTTCATGGGCGGCTACCCGACTTCGCGCCACTATATTTCCTGTTCGGTCATTGCCGGCGAACAGGACGCCATGCAGCGCGACGACTGGTACACGACGCATCGCGACGCCAGCCGTCTCGACAACCCGCAGCAGGTTGGCCGTATTGCCGCCGAGCGCGCGGTGGCCCGCCTGGGGGGGCGCAAGGTCAAGACCGGGGAATTTCCGGTCATTTTCGAAGCCCAGCTCGCCGGCGGCCTGCTTGGCAGTCTGGTGCATGCCGCCAGTGGCGGAGCGCTCTACCGCAAGTCCTCCTTCCTGATCGATCATCTGGGCAAGCGGATCATGCCGGACTTCGTGCAGATCGCCGAACGCCCCCATATTCCCTGCGGCCTCGGCAGCGCAGCCTTCGACAGCGACGGCGTGGCGACGCGCGATCGCGATATCGTGACCGATGGCATCCTGCAAGGCTATTTCCTCAGCGCCTACACCGCGCGCAAACTGGGTATGCAGACGACCGCCAACGCCGGCGGCAGCCACAACCTGATCATCCAGCCCGGCCAGTACGACCTGGACGGCCTGCTCGCCCAGATGGGGCGAGGCCTCCTGGTGACCGAACTGCTCGGCCACGGCATCAACTACGTGACCGGCGACTATTCGCGCGGCGCGGCCGGCTATTGGGTCGAGAGCGGAAAAATCGTCCATCCGGTTGAGGAGATCACGATTGCCGGCAACCTCAAGAACATGCTGGCCGGGATTGTCGCGGTCGGCAACGATGTGCAGATCCGTGGCACCAAGCAGACCGGCTCGATCATGATCGAGCGCATGACGGTCGCCGGCGAGTGAACGATTAGGGTTTTCCACCACTCGCAAAAGCATTGGGATTGGTGAAAAATAGGACCAGCCAACAGGCTTGACGTGACTTACCTTCTGGAGGAGACAATATGCAACGTCGCGATTTTCTGAAAAAAGCATCCGTAGGCGCCGCCGCAGGTGCAGCAACCACTCTGGCCGCCCCGGCCATTGCCCAGTCCGCCCCGAACATCAAATGGCGTCTGACCTCTTCCTTCCCGAAGAGCCTGGATACCATCTACGGCGGCGCCGACGTGCTGGCCAACCGTCTGCGTGAAATGACCGGCGGCAAGTTCGACATCCGCGTTTTCCCGGGCGGTGAAATCGTTCCGGGCCTGCAGGCGCTGGACGCCGTGCAGCAGGGCACCGTCGAGGTTTGCCACACCTGCTCGTACTACTACGTCGGCAAGGACAAGACCTTCGGTTTCGGCACGGCCGTTCCGTTCGGCATGAATGCCCGCCAGATGAATGCCTGGATCTACTACGGTGGCGGTCAGAAGGCCCTCGACGATTTCTACGCCAACTACAACGTCGTCTCCTTCGCCGGCGGCAACACCGGTACCCAGATGGGCGGCTGGTGGCGCAAGGAAGTGAAGACCCTGGCTGACCTCAAGGGTGTCAAGATGCGTATCGCCGGCCTGGGCGGCACCGTCTTCAACGAACTCGGCGTCGTGCCGCAGCAGATCGCCGGTGGCGACATCTATCCGGCGCTGGAAAAGGGCACCATCGACGCCGCCGAATGGGTTGGTCCGTACGACGACGAAAAGCTCGGTTTCTACAAGGTCGCCAAGAACTACTACTACCCGGGTTTCTGGGAATCCGGCCCGGTCATCCACTTCTTCGTCAACAAGAAGGAATGGGACAAGCTGCCGAAGGAATACCAGGCCGCTTTCCAGGCTGCCGCGTACGAAGCCAACGTCACGATGATGGCCGAATACGACCACAAGAACCCGATCGCCCTGTCCAAGCTGCTCCAAAGCGGTGTCAAGCTGCACTCCTTCTCCGACGAAATCCTCGAGGCCGCCTACAAGGCAGCCCAGCAGATCTACGCCGACGAAGCTGGCAAGAACCCGGCATTCAAGAAGGTCTACACCGAGTGGGAGAAATATCGGAAGACGCAGAACGCCTGGTTCAGCGTTGCCGAAATGCGCATGGACCGCTTCCTCCAGTCGCACAAATAAGCGGCTCTCGCCCAACAAAAAACCCGCGGATTCCGCGGGTTTTTTTGTGGCGTCATTTCCATGGCGGACCCTTGCTTCAAAGATCGTCATCCTGCCGGCGTTTTCCCTTGCTGCCAAAAATCAGGGTCAGCAAGGCAATTGCGCTTGTAAGGATCGCAATGTAGGTCAGTATGCGCCAGATAGAGGCCATGATTACCGAGGTGCTGTTGTTGTTGGCGAACTCGGGACTGCCGTACTTTTGTGTGGCGCTTGCGGATGCCAGCCGAGAACGGCGAGCATGAAGAAAAAACCGGCAACGTAAGCCACGGTTACATGCCATCCCTGAAGTAGCCATTGCTTGGCGGATCGTCCTTCGGGGAACATGCTGACTAGCGCCACGCCGGCGGATGAGCCAAACCACAGCATGGAGCCGCCAAAGCCCACGGCATAAGCCAGGAATCCCCAGTCAAAGCCACCTTGGCGCAAGGCCAGCGCGGTAAGCGGAATATTGTCGAATACGGCCGAGACGAAGCCCAACGTCATGGCGCTTTGCCATGAGGCGGCAGGGAGTTCCTCGACCGGCATCATCGAGGCGCAGGTTACCAGCGACAGCAGAAAGATGGAGCCTTTGATCGTGTCGGGCAGGATCTCCCAGTCGTGACGGCGAACCGGGATGGTTATCGCGATAGCCAGCCAAACGGCGACGCCAATAAAGGGGAAGCGGTCAGCGATTTGCGGACATGACACGTTGATGGTGATGTTGGCTGTAATGGCAAATCCGAGCATCAGCAGGACGATGAACAAACGTCCCCAGTCCAGTCGGGTATGCTCATGGGCTGCCTTGATAATGGGCGAGTAGGCATGTTGCTGTTTCGCGGCAAAGTAGGCTGTGATCACCAGCGCCAGGCCGGCGGCGGTATAGGCATGGAAAACTGTGGCGGGGTCGATGCCGTCAATCCACATCATGGTTGTTGTGGTGTCGCCAACCACAGAGCCCGATCCACCCGCATTCGAGGCTGCGACAATGGCAGCCAGAAAACCGACATGGAGTTTTCCCTTAAAGAGCTGGTGAGCCATGGCGCCACCGATCAAGGCCGCGGCGATGTTGTCGAGGAAGCTTGAAATGATAAACACCATGACCAGCAGGACAAATCCGCCTTTCCAGTCATTCGGTAGGAATTTCGGCAGAATCACCGGTATATGGCTCTTTTCAAAATGCCTTGCCAGCAAGGCAAAGCCGGTCAGCAGGCAGAACAGGTTGGCCAATGTGACCCATTCATGTCCCAGATGTCCGATGAGGCCGGGCAGTCCGGTACCCGTCTTGAAACTGCTGAAAAAAATCTTGTAGAGACTGATCGTGATCAGCCCCGTCAGGGCAACGTACAGGGTTGCGTTATGAAACAGTGCGACGCCCAGCAGCGTTAAGGCGAACAGGATGAAATCGACCGGAATGCCGCTCATGGCATGCAGCCCGTCGTCAGCGAATGCAGCGAGGGGAATGATGGCGAGAAGCAGTATCGAGCGGTGCATCGCTTTCTTTCAGTCAGCTTGACGGGGCCAGGCTTTTTCCGCGAGTTCCAGCAAATGCCGGAGCGTTGGCAGGGTGGTTTGAAGGGGGGCGGGGAGCTGTGCCAGAGCCTTGGACCAGACGCAGGCTTGGGTTGAGGAGCCCATCTCGTGCTTGAGCAGGGCATCCTCCAGCAGCAACCAGCCTTGTCTGACGGGAGCGTCTTTTCCGACTGTTGCGCATGGCGCAGACGCAACACCAGGAAGCGGTGAGCCACGGTCCCGTTGCATGTGATTACTGTTCGACGAATGCGCGTTCGATGACGTAATCACCCATTTCGCCAATGCGGTGCGAAATTTCGAAACCGAAACTATCCAGCATCGCGGAAATTTCCTTGAGCATGGCCGGGCTGCCGCAGATCATGCCCCGGTCGGTTTCCGGGTTCAGTGGCGCAATGCCAAGATCTTCGAACAGCTTGCCGGAGAGGATCAGGTCCGTCTGGCGCCCCTCGTTCCGGAAGGGTTCGCGGGTTACCGTCGGGTAGTAGATCAATTGTTCGCGGATCATGTCGCCGAGATATTCATGGTCGCGAAGGTCCTGCTCGATGTAGTCATGGTAGGCTAGTTCGCTGGTCCAGCGGACGCCATGAATCAGGATGACTTGCTCGAAGCGCTCATACGTTTCAGGTTCGTGAATCAGGCTCATGAATGGTGCAAGGCCGGTACCGGTAGCGAACATGAAAAGACGCTTGCCGGGTTTCAGATCACGGAGGACCAGCGTGCCGGTCGGCTTTTTGCTGATCAGAATCGGGTCACCTACCTTCAAATGCTGCAAGCGCGAGGTCAGCGGGCCGTTTTCTACTTTGATACTGAAGAACTCCAGGTGCTCTTCGTGGCTGGCGCTGGCGATGCTGTAGGCTCGGGTCAAGGGGCGACCATCGACTTCGATGCCGATCATTACGAATTGACCGCTCGTGAAGCGCAGGCCCGTCCCGCGCGTGCAACGGAAGCTGAACAGGGTGTCGTTCCAATGGTGGACGGAAAGGACGGTTTCGGTGGAATAGGCGCTCATGACAGGATCGTATTGAAGGGAGGAATCAGGGTTGGAAACGGTAGCCGACACCAATTTCAGTCAGGATGTGGCGGGGTTGTGCGGGACTTTCTTCTATCTTCTGACGTAAATGGCCGACGTAGACGCGAAGGTATTGAGGGTTTTCGACTGCCTGTCCTCCCCATACTTGAGCCAGAAGGTGGCGGTGGGTCAGTACCCGGCCGGGGTTGGCGGCAAGGAAAGCCAACAGGCGATACTCGATTTGCGACAGATGAATAGCTTCGCCCTGACGGGTAACCACGCGATTGACGCAATCGATGGTGTAGTTGCCAAACAGGAGGGTGGGCTGGGGTTCGGCCGTGTTGAGTTGGCGTCTGCGCAGCAGGGCGCGAACCCTGGCCAGCAACTCGGCGATGCCAAAAGGTTTGGTCAGGTAGTCATCGGCTCCTGCATCAAGTGCATCGACCTTGCTGCCTTCCTCGCTGCGAGCGGAGAGAATCAGGATCGGCGTTGACGACCAGGCCCGATAGTCGCGAATGAAGTCGACGCCATCGCGGTCCGGCAACCCGAGATCGAGAATGACCAGTTGGTGCTTCTGGCTTGCTGCCTGGAGTGTGGCGTGGCTGGCCGAACCGGCTTGGCAGACTTGAAAACCCTCGCATTCAAGCGCCATGGCGACCGCTTCGCGGATTTGCCGCTCATCCTCGACGACCAGTATGTTTTCTGATGGGCTCATGGGCGTTCGTCGATCTCGGTAAATTCAGGAGGAGGTTCGACCGGCAATAAAATCTCGAAGCAACTGCCGCCGCCGTCGCGATTTCTGGCGAAGATCCTTCCACCGTGGGCTTCTACGATGGTTTTTGCAATGGAGAGACCTAAACCCAGACCGGGTACGCCGGATTCGGTTTTGCCGCGTAGGAACAATTCGAACAGTTCCTCCCTGCGCTCATGTTCGATGCCGGGGCCTCTGTCGCAGACTTCGATCGCGATATGTGCCTCGCTGCGTTTGGCGTTGACGCCGACGATCGTGTTGTCCGGGCTGTATTTGATTGCGTTCTCGATGAGATTCCACAGTACGCGTTCAATCAGCACGGCATCGATGTTGAGAGGAGGGAGGTCAGATGCAACGGTGACCTGGAATTTTCGGGCCGGCCAGTGTAGTTCGGCTTGCTGCAAGCTGGCGCCGACAACTTCCTCTATCGGTTGCCAGTCCGCATTTAGCTCGAATTTCCCTGCGCTCAGTTTGGCCATGTCGAGTAGCTTGGTCATTTGCTGGCTGATCGACAGGGCTTGGTCGCGAATGGCATCCAATAGAGGCTTCTGGCGGTCCGCCGGGGCTTTGCCCATGGCCACCGTTTCGGCCATTCCAACCAGTGCCGTCAGAGGGGTGCGCAGATCGTGCGATAGTGCGGAGAGAATCGAACTACGCAATGCTTCCGCCGCATGTTTAACCTCGGTTTCCTGGGCCTTGACGGCCAAGAACGAGCGCTCCAGCGCAACGGCGACGACTGAAGCAACGGTCTCGATATACTCCACGGCCGGTTCGGAGGAGAGTAGGCTGGCTTCCACTTCGAGCGCCAGTACGCCTTGCACTCCGCTTGCCGCGGTTAGCGGCATGACCGCATAGAAATTGCCGTTGTCGGTGGGGCGCGAGAGAACCTGGGCTCGTTGGACGCATTCCTTGAGCAGGGATGGTGAGATGGGCCCGGTTGCCGTATCGAATTCGTTCGGGAAATGGACGTTCACCTGCCGGGCACGCAATGAGGTGGCAAAGAATTCGCGTGCCAGGGCAATGACGGCGTCGGGCGTCATGGCTCCGGCCAACGCTTGCGAGAGTTCGTAGAGCTTGGTGCTTTCGTTGGATTTCCGGTTGGCGTAGTCGGCGTGTTGCTTCAGATGGGATGTCAGGTGGCTCACCATCAACGCGACGACCAGCATGATGATGCTGGCGAGGAGGTGCTGGATTTCGGTAATTACCAGCGAGAAATGGGGGGGTACAAAAAAATAGGCGTAGCACAGCGAACTGATAAGTGCACAGAGGACAGCGGGGCCGCGGCCGTAGGCGGCGGCTACCGTGACGACTGCCAGGACGTAGAGCAGAGCAATATTCGATAGATCAACGCGGTCATGAAGCGGACTCAGCAGCAGGCTGCCGGTGGTAGTTCCGAGAACTGCCCACAGGTAACCTGCTGATGAAGGTTCATGTTTGACGATGTGCATGGCCCAGGATGCTAAGAAACCGGGTATAAAAATGCCATCAAAACGATCAGGCGTTTTTTGAGGGCTGTGAAGTTGAGGGAAAAAAATAGCCCGCGTTATGCGGGCTATTTCCTTACCAACTGTGCGTCGTTGCTCAGCTTTCCAGCAGGCTGCGCAACATCCAGGCATTCTTCTCGTGAATCTGCATGCGCTGGGTCAGCAGGTCGGCCGTCGGTTCGTCGCCAGCCTTGTCGACCAGCGGGAAGAGGCTGCGTGCCGTCTTGGTCACGGCTTCCTGGCCTGCCACCAGTTGCTTGATCATCTCTTCGGCGCTGACCTTGCCTTCGCTTTCCTTGATCACCGTCAGCTTGGCGAATTCCCGGTAGGTTCCCGGTGCGGCCACACCCAGCGCGCGGATGCGTTCGGCGATCAGGTCGAGGGCATTCCACAGCTCGGTGTATTGGTCCATGAACATCACGTGCAATGTGTTGAACATCGGGCCGGTCACATTCCAGTGGAAATTGTGTGTCTTCAGGTACAGCGTGAACGAGTCGGCGAGCAGGCGCGACAGTCCCTCGGCAATTTTCTCGCGATCCTTTTTGGTGATTCCGATATCCATGGCAACCTCCTGATGTTGTGAGTTGATGGTGAGCATTGTCTGTCCGTCGGGCGGTTGACGCCAATGAGCAATGTCGATGGCAATCATAGACCGATTCAATGGCGAAAAAAAAGCGGGGCCTGTGCCCCGCTGAAGTTGGTTCCGTGTCGATAAAGCTTACTTGTTTTCGCTCTGCAGGTTTTTCAGCAGATCGGCTGCCGAATCCTCCGTGGGCGCCTTGGTGCTGTCGCCATCCTGCATCATGGTGCTCAGGTCCACTTCGCCTTGTTGTTCGATCCGGGCCTTTTCCTCCGGATCGCCGTAGCTCACGATGTTCGGGAAGATGATGATGATGGCAACCATCAGGATCTGGATACAGACGAACGGTATGGCACCCCAGTAGATGTCGGTGGTCTTGACCGAGCTTGGCGCGACCGAGCGCAGGTAGAACAGCGCGAAACCGAACGGCGGGTGCATGAACGAGGTCTGCATGTTGACCGCGAGCAAGACGCCGAACCAGACCAGGTCGATGCCCAGCTTGTCGGCCACCGGTGCGAGCAGCGGCACGATGATGAACGACAGTTCGAAGAAGTCGAGGAAGAAGGCCAGCACGAAGACCAGGATGTTGACCACGATCAGGAAGCCGACCTGGCCGCCCGGCAGGCCGAGCAGCAGGTGTTCGACCCACAGGTCGCCGTCGACACCGCGGAAGACCAAGCCGAATACCGTCGAGCCGACCAGGATGAAGACCACGAAGGACGACAGCTTGCCGGTGGTTTCCATGGCTTGCTTGAGCAGCTTGAAGGAAATCCGTCTGCGGGCAATGGCCAGGATCAGCGCGCCGGCCGCACCCATGGCGCCGCCTTCGGTCGGCGTTGCGATACCGAGGAAGATGGTGCCGAGAACCAGGAAGATCAGTACCAGCGGCGGGACCAGCGTGGTGATGACGCGCAGGAACAGCTTGGCGCCGCGCAGGGTGCGGGCTTCCGGCGGCAGGGCCGGGCAGCTCGAGGGTTTGAAGAGGGCGAGCAGGGCGACGTAGCCGACGTAGAGTCCGGTCAGTACGAGGCCCGGCACCATGGCGCCTTCATACATGTCGCCCACGGAGCGACCGAGCTGGTCGGCCATGATGATCAGCACCAGGGACGGTGGGATGATCTGGGCCAGCGTGCCGGAAGCGGCGATGACACCGGAGGCCAGGCGCTTGTCGTAGCCGTAGCGCAGCATGATCGGCAGCGAGATCAGGCCCATCGAGATGACGGAGGCAGCGACCACGCCGGTCGTCGCGGCGAGCAGTGCGCCGACGAAGATGACGGCAAAGGCCAGGCCGCCGCGTATCGGGCCGAACAGCTGGCCGATGGTGTCTAGCAGGTCCTCCGCCATGCCGGATCGTTCGAGAATCAATCCCATGAAGGTGAAGAAGGGGATGGCCAGCAGCGTGTCGTTGGCCATGATGCCGAAAATGCGCTCGGGCAATGCCTGGAACAGGGCCGGCGTGAGCAGGCCGAGTTCGATGCCGATCAGGCCGAAGACGATACCGTTGGCAGCGAGCGCAAAGGCAACCGGGTAGCCGAACAGCAGGAACAGAACCAGGGCGCCGAACATCAGCGGCGCCATGTTGGCGATCATGAACTCAGCCATTATTTGGCCTCCTGTGCTTTGGCGGCGGCAATGGCGGCGGCCAGTTCCTCTTCGGCGCTCGGACCCTTGCTCTTGCTGTTCGGGTCGTCGATCCGGCCTTGCAGGAAGGCGATGCGCTTGATCAGCTCGGAAATGCCTTGCAGGGCGAGCAGCGTGAAGCCGATCGGCAGCAGGATCTTGACCGGCCAGCGGATCAGGCCGCCGGCGTTGGCCGACATTTCGCTGATGTGATAAGAGTCGGCAACGAGCGGGATCGAGAGATAAAGCACCAGAACAACCATCGGCAGCAGGAAGAACAGGGTGCCGATGATGTCGATGACAGCCAGGCCGCGCGGCGAGAGCTTGCCGGACAGGACGTCGATGCGGACGTGTTCGTTCTTCTGCAGCGTGTAAGGCGAGCAGAGCAGGAAAACGGCGGCAAACAGATACCACTGGATTTCCAGCAGCCCGTTGGAACTGTAGTTGAACACAAAGCGCACCACGGCGTTGCCCGCACTGATCACGGTCATGAGCAGTATCAGCCAGAATGCGCCTTTGCCGACTCGCTCGCTGATCCAGTCGATCAGCTGCGAGAGCTTGAGCAGAAGGGTCACGAAAATTCCTCCTCGGTTGATAAAATTCCCGACTTCTTGAATTGGTCGGGGTTAATGAAAATCCTAGTGGGCCAAATTTACAGCGAAGGTCATAGACGGAACATGGTGGAAATCCCTACAAACCGCCCAACCCGCATCTGTCTGGTGCGCCACGGCGAAACCGAATGGAACGCGGAGCGCCGCATCCAGGGGCAAATCGACATCGGCCTCAACGAAACGGGGCGCCGTCAGGCCGCAGCCGCCGGCCGATGGCTGAAGCGGGCCGGAATTTCAGCGCTCTACAGCAGCGACCTGAAACGGGCGTGGACCACTGCCGAGGCCATCGGTGCGGAGATCGGCCTGGTGCCGACAGCGGTGCCCGAAATGCGCGAGCGGCGTTACGGCGTCTTCGAGGGACTCACCTACGACGAGGCGCGGGCACGTTATCCGGACGGCTACGGTGCCTTCGAGGGGCGTAATGCCGACTATGCCTTCGAGAATGGCGAGAGCCTGACGGCCATGTTCGCCCGGGTGACCGGCAAGCTGAAGGAGATCGCTGCCGCCCACCCGGGACGGAACGTGGCGGTTGTGTTGCACGGCGGCGTGCTCGATGTCATCAATCGTTTCGTGCGCGGCAATTCGCTGGAAATGCCGCGCGATTTCCTGATTCCCAATGCCGGCATCAACTGGATTTCGGTCGTTGATGACAGTTGGCATCTCGACACCTGGGGCGAAACCGAGCACCTGGAGCCGGGCGCCCTTGACGAACTGCCTTCATGATAGAATCTTCCCCCTTTTCTTCAATGGCTTGAGGCTATCCCATGTTTTCCGCGAAAGACACCCTGGCAAAAGTTGACTCCGAACTCTGGAAGGCTATCGAAGCCGAGAACCAGCGTCAGGAAGAGCACATCGAACTGATCGCGTCCGAAAACTACGTCAGCAAGGCTGTCATGGAAGCCCAAGGCTCCCAGCTGACCAACAAGTATGCCGAAGGCTATCCGGGCAAGCGCTACTACGGCGGCTGCGAGCACGTCGATGTCGCCGAGCAGATCGCCATCGACCGCCTGAAGAAGCTGTTCGGCGCCGAAGCGGCCAACGTCCAGCCGAATTCCGGTTCGCAGGCCAACCAGGCCGTGCTGATGGCCTTCGCCAAGCCGGGTGACACGATCATGGGCATGAGCTTGGCCGAAGGCGGCCACCTGACCCACGGCATGGCGCTCAACATGTCCGGCAAGTGGTTCAACGTCGTTTCCTATGGCCTGAACGAAAAGGAAGAAATCGACTACGACAAGATGGAAGCGCTGGCCCGTGAGCACAAGCCGAAGATCATCGTCGCCGGTGCCTCCGCCTACGCCCTGCGCATCGATTTCGAGCGCTTCGCCAAGATCGCCAAGGAAGTCGGTGCCATTTTCTGGGTCGACATGGCCCATTACGCCGGCCTGATCGCTGCCGGCTTCTACCCGAACCCGGTGCCGTTCGCCGATGTGGTTACCTCGACCACCCACAAGACCCTGCGCGGCCCGCGCGGCGGCGTGATCCTGATGAAGGCCGAGCACGAAAAGGCCCTCAATTCCGCCATCTTCCCGGGTCTGCAAGGCGGCCCGCTGATGCACGTCATCGCCGCCAAGGCCGTTGCCTTCAAGGAGGCCGCTACCCCGGAATTCCGCAATTACCAGGAGCAGGTGGTCAACAACGCCCGCGTCATGGCGCGGGTGCTGGGTGAAGAGCGCGGTCTGCGCATCGTTTCCGGTCGTACCGAAAGCCACGTTTTCCTGGTCGACCTGCGTGCCAAGAACATCACCGGCAAGGATGCCGAAGCTGCTCTCGGTCGTGCCCACATCACGGTCAACAAGAATGGCATCCCGAACGACCCGCAGAAGCCGTTCGTTACCTCCGGCATCCGTATCGGTTCGCCGGCCATGACGACCCGCGGCTTCACCGAAATCGAGGCCGAGCAGATCGCTCACCTGGTGGCCGATGTGCTCGACGCCCCGAACGACGAAGCGGTTGCCGCCACAGTGCGCGAGAAGGTTTCCGCCCTGTGCAAGCGCTTCCCGGTCTACGGTGCCTGATCAGGATCGAGGATTGAGGATCGAGCGGATTGGAAAATCCGGCCGATCCTCCGTCCAAATCCTCATGGCCAACAGCTAACCACGATGAAATGTCCTTTCTGCGGTGCGGAAGACACGGCGGTCGCCGATACCCGTCTGAACGACGAGGGTGATGTCGTCCGTCGCCGCCGGAAGTGCAATGCCTGCGACAAGCGCTTCACGACCTACGAGCGTGCCGAAATTCAGTTGCCGCAGGTGGTCAAGAAAAATGGCCTGCGTACCGAGTTTCAACGGGCCAAGCTGCGCGCCAGCCTGGAACTGGCGCTGCGCAAGCGCCCGGTTTCCATTGAATCGGTCGATGCCGCCGTCGCCGATATCGAGGAAATGCTGCTGTCGGCCGGCGAGCGTGAAGTCAGTACCCAGCAATTGGGCGAGCTGGTCATGCGCGAGCTGAAGAAGCTCGACAAGGTGGCCTACATCCGCTTTGCTTCGGTGTACCGCAATTTCGAAGACGTGGATGCCTTCTCCCGCGCCATCCGCGAAGTTTCACCCGCCGCCAAGAAAAAATGAGCTTTACTGCCGTCGATCACGGCATGATGGCCCGCGCCCTGCAACTTGCCGAGCGCGGCCTGTGGACGACATCGCCCAATCCGCGGGTCGGCTGCGTGCTGGTTCGCGACGGTGATGTTGTCGGCGAGGGCTGGCATGAGAAGGCCGGCGAGCCGCATGCCGAAGTCCATGCCTTGCGCGTGGCGGGCGATAAGGCTAAAGGGGCCACCGCTTATGTGACCCTGGAGCCGTGCAGCCATTACGGTCGTACGCCGCCTTGCGCCGAGGCGCTGATTACCGCTGGCGTGTCACGTGTCGTGGCGGCGATGACCGATCCCAATCCGCTGGTCGCCGGCAAGGGCCTGGCTCTGTTTCAGGCCGCCGGGATCGAAACGGCCAGTGGCCTGCTCGAAAACGAGGCGCGTGAATTGAACATCGGCTTCGTCTCGCGCATGACCCGTGGCCGTCCCTGGTTGCGGTTGAAGGTGGCGGCCAGCCTCGATGGCAAGACGGCATTGAACAATGGCGTCAGCCAGTGGATTACCAGTCCCGATGCGCGCCGTGACGGCCATGCTTGGCGGGCGCGGGCCTGTGCGGTTCTGACCGGTATCGGCACGGTGCGCGACGACGATCCGCAATTGAACGTCCGTGACGTCGAAACATCCCGCCAGCCCTTGCGTGTCGTCGTCGATAGCAGGCTGGAAACGCCGCTCGCCGCGCGCATTCTGCAAGGTGGTCCCACCCTGATTGCCGGGGCGGTCGACAATGCCGGGAAAGTCGAACAGTTGCGTGCGGCAGGCGCCGACGTGTTGATCCTGCCCAATCCGTCCGGCAAGGTCGATCTGGCGGCCTTGCTCGCCGCGCTGGCCGAGCGCGGCATCAACGAGGTGCACGCCGAAGCCGGCTTCAAGCTGAATGGTTCGTTGCTGCGCGAAGGCCTGGTTGATGAGGTGCTGCTTTACCTGGCGCCGTGCCTGATCGGCCACGAGGCCAGCGGCCTGTTCAACCTGCCGGAACTGGCTACGCTAGACGGCAAGCGCCGTCTGCAGATTCGCGATCTGCGTCAGGTCGGGGCAGATATCCGGGTGCTTGCCCGTCCTTTGTAGGCCCGCAAACCGTACAGCCGCTATCTTTCTTGAAGCGGATGGTACGCCATTCCATCTCCAGAGCATCGAGCAGCAATAGCCGGCCGTTCAGCGATTCACCGATGCCAGCCGCCAGCTTGAGCGCCTCCGCGGCCTGCATGGTGCCGACGATGCCAGTCAGCGGCGCGAAAACCCCCATGACCGCGCAACGTACTTCCTCGACGTCCTCTCCCTCCGGAAACAGGCAGTGGTAGCACGGCGAGTCGTCCTGGCGCAGGTCGTAGACGCTGATCTGGCCGTCGAAACGAATGGCAGCGCCAGAAACCAGCGGCTTCTTGTGATGCACGCAGGCCCGATTGATGGCATGCCGTGTCGCGAAGTTGTCAGTGCAGTCGAGCACGAGGTCCGCGGTGGCAACGAGAGCATCCAGCGCAGCCCCGGAAAGACGTTGCTGCAAGGGCACGATATTGATTTCCGGATTGATCGCCTGCAGCGCCTGCTTGCCGGATTCGGCCTTGGCCATGCCGACACGGGCCTGGGTATGCAGGATTTGCCGCTGCAAATTGGTGAAATCGACCGTGTCGTCATCGACCAGCGTAATCTTGCCGATCCCGGCCGAAGCCAGGTAAAGGGCTGCCGGGGAGCCCAGTCCGCCAGCGCCGATGATCAGTGCGTGGGTGGCCAGAATGCGTTCCTGGCCTTCAATGCCCAAGGCGTCCAGCAGGATGTGGCGGCTGTAGCGAAGTAGCTGGTCGTCGGTCATGGGTGCGTTGGCGGCTTGTGATGGGTTGCTGGCAAGTGAGGCCGTCAACGGCAAACCGGCCGGCAACTACTTGTATTCGCGCCACTCCGGCGGGGTGTCGTCGTGGTCGCCGTGCGGGTGATGCTCCCATGCCTGAACGTAGGCTTCCTGCGAGGAGCGCTTCAGACGGCGTTCCGGGGCATCCATGTTGTGCAGCTGGGTGTCTTCGACGTAATAGATCAATGCGCGGGTGAGCTTGGTGAGCAGGGTGTTGTCGAGGTGATAGCCTTTGTCGACCAGATGCTCGTCGAGTTCGCGCAGGGTGTGCAGCTGCAGGTCGTAACTGACGCCAAGCGAACGCTCCTCGTGCCTGCGCTGAACCTCCAGCGCCTCCAGACGCTGCAGGTCATCGGCTGCCTCGGGGACCTGGCCGGGGGGGAACTTGGAGAACAGGATTTCCCGTTTCTTTTTGAGGTCAGTTCCTGGCATGTTCCCTCCCGATCGGTGAGTGTTACTTCGCCTTATTCTGCATGATCTGCAGGCCCTTGAGAAGATTCAGCGCCTGCTGGAATTGATAGTCGGTTTTGGAGGTGTATTCAAGGCGCTGCGGCAGATCGTCGTCGGCCTCTTCCTTGCTTCCCTTCTCCTTGTCCTTGCCCGACTTGGCCGGTGTCTTGGCTTGCGGCTTCGGTTCGGCCTTGGGGGCTTCCTTCTCGCGGTCATTGTTCAGGTGACGGTCGAGATCGGCTTCGCGGATGCGCATGCTCGATGCCGCGCTGCTCCCGTTGGCGCTCTCCTCGACAACGATGTCCGGGGTGATGCCCTTGGCCTGAATGGAGCGGCCGGCCGGCGTGTAGTAGCGGGCGGTAGTCAGCTTGATTGCCGTATTGCCGGGGAGCGGCAGTACGGACTGCACGGAACCCTTGCCGAACGTTTGGGTGCCCACGACGACGGCGCGTTTGTGGTCCTGCAGCGCGCCAGCGACGATTTCCGACGCCGATGCCGAGCCGCTGTTGACCAAAACGACCATCGGAACATTCTTCGCTTCGATAGGCAGGAGCTTGAGCGGGTCTTCCTTGGTGCCGCGCTGGTAGTCCTGCGGGCGGGCCTTGAATTCCTGCTTGGCATCTTCGGTGCGGCCGTCGGTCGAAACGACCTTCACGTCCGGCGGCAGGAAGGCGGCAGAAACGCCGATGGCACCGTGAAGCAGGCCGCCCGGGTCGTTGCGCAGGTCGAGCACGAGGCCGTTCAGTTTGGTGCCGTCCTTGTACAGACCGGCGACATGCTTGGCCAGTTCGGCAATCGTGTTTTCCTGGAACTGGGTGATGCGCACCCAGCCGTAGCCCGGCTCGACGAGCTTGGATTTGACGCTTTGCACCTTGATGACTTCGCGGATCAGGGTCAGTTCGATGGGCTTGTTTTCACCCTTGCGAATGATCGACAGCTTGATCGGGGTCTTCGGTTTGCCGCGCATTTTCTTGACGGCTTCGGACAGGGTCAGGCCCTTGACCGGCGTTTCGTCGAGCTTGAAGATCAGGTCGCCGGCCTTGACGCCGGCGCGATAGGCCGGGGTGTCCTCGATCGGCGAAACCACCTTGACCAGTCCATCCTCCATGCCGACCTCGATGCCCAGGCCACCGAACTCGCCCTGCGTACCGACCTGCAGGTCCTTGAAGGCATCGGCATCGAGGTAGGTCGAATGGGGGTCGAGGTTGGAGAGCATGCCGGAAATGGCATTGGTGATCATCTTCTTGTCTTCGACCGGCTCGACGTAGCCTTGCTTGATGGCGCTATAAACCTCGGCGAAAGTGCGCAGTTCATCGATGGGGAGGCCTGGCTTCACTTCCTTTTCGGCCAGGGCCGGAATGTGAAGGCTGATGAGGGCTCCGGCGACGAAGGCGCCGACAGTCAGACTGATAGTTTTCGCTTTGTTCATTTCAAACTTGCCCATTTCATCGGGTCGATCGGTTGCCCTTGGTGGCGGAGCTCAAAGTATAAACCGGATTCCGGGTTGCCCCCGCTGTTGCCCACGGTGGCCACGGTTTCTCCGCCCTTTACCTGTTGTCCGACCTGCTTGAGCAGCGATTCGTTATTGCCGTAGATCGACAGATAGGCGTCGCCATGGTCGACAATCAGCAAATTTCCGAAGCCGCGCATCCACTCGGAGAACACCACGCGTCCGCTGGCGATGGCCTTGACGTCGCCGCCGGCGCCGGCCTTGATGAATAATCCTCGCCAAGTGCCGCCTCCTTCACGGGGTGTGCCGAAGCGCCCGGACACGGCGCCGCGCACGGGCAGCCGCAAGTTGCCGCGTAGCCGGGAGAAACTGCCGTCGCTGGCGACCGGTTCGTAGCGATTCTCGGCTTCGGCCTGGCGGGGACGCGACGGTTCGACGGTGGCGGGCGTGCGGGCGGTTTCTCTCTCTTCCGCAGCGGCTGATCGGTGTTTCTCTCTTTGCTGCTGGGCTGCCGCACGAGCCGCTTCGGCTGCCCGGGCTGCTTCGGCCGCCTTGGCGGCCTTGGCCGCTTGCGCGGCCTGGGCAGCCAGGATCTTGGACAGGCGATCGATCAGGTTGGTCAGCCGTTTTTCGTTCTGTTGCAGGTTTCCGATTTCCTTGCGCTGGGCATTGACCTTGCTGGATATCTGCGCGTACAGGTTTTTGCGTTCCTCGCGCTGCTTCTGCAATTCTGCGTGGCGCTTCTGCTGTTCGGCTTCAATCTCGGCCAGTTCCGCGGAGCGCTCCTTGGCGTCGGCGGCAAGGGCTTTTTTCTTGTCCAGCGTGGCGTTGATCTCGCCCATCAATTCGGCGCGGGTGAGGGCAATGGCCGACAGATAGTGCAGGTCGCGAGCTACCTGGTTCGGGTCGTCGCCATTCAGGATCAATTGCAGCGAGTCGGGCGTGCCGCGCAGATATTGTTTGTAGAGCAGCTTCTCCAGCTGGGCCTGTTGCTGGCCGAGCGTGACGCCCAGTTCCTGGGACTGCTGTTCGAGATTTTTCAGTTTGCGCTGCGACTGACTACGTTGCTCGTTGAGCTCGTGCAGTTCGCGCTGGAGTCGGGAGATCTGGCGCTCGGATTCGCGCAGGCGGTCGCCGGCGTCGGCCCGGCTTTCCTCGCTGCTGGATAGCTCCTTGCGCAAGCCTTCGATGCGGCTGCGCAACTCGCCGAGGTCCGCCTGTTTCTCGGCGATTTCCGGTGTCGCAGGAGCCGGGGCCGTCTTGCGTTCGGTTGGTGGTTTGGCTGACGCCGGTCCTGCTGTGGCCAGCATGGCAACGATCAACACCGTCGCCACCCTGATGCAGCTGTGCGCGCAGAGGTGTTTGCCGAACGCCGGATTACCGGAAAACATTGAGATTGATTTCGATTAAGCTAAACGGGAGTCGCTATTTTATAATGTGCCCTTCTCAGCTCACGAGGTTTTATCTTGGAAACGCCGTCCTTTAGTCTGATCGACAAGCAGGAACACATCGAGTTGGCTGCGCGCGCCTTGAAATCGATTGCCCATCCGCTGCGCCTGAAGATTCTGTGCGTCCTGGGCGAACAGGAAGCCTGCGTGCAGGAAATCGTCGATGCGGTGGGTACCTCGCAAAGCAATATTTCACAGCATCTTGCCATCCTGCGCGAGAAAGGCGTGCTGGTGACGCGCAAGGACGCGAACCGCGTTTTTTACCGGGTCGGCGATCAGCGCACATTGCAACTGGTCAGCATGATGCGCGAAGTTTTCTGCGGGACGGAGGGCTGAGCGATGCCGATGGAATTCATTAACCAGAACATCCTGCTCATTTCGCTGGTCGTGGTCAGCGGCTTGTCCCTCCTCTGGCCGGCTTTCGCCCGTCCATCCGGCAACAGCGTGTCGCCGGGTGCCGCGACGCAGCTGATCAACCGCGAGGATGCGCGGATCGTTGATGTTCGGGATGCCGAAGAGTTTGCCGGCGGTCATCTGCCGGATGCCATCAATATTCCGGCCGGCAAACTGGCTGAGCGGGTTGCCGAGCTCGAGAAGTTCAAGGACAAACCGCTCATTGTCTGCTGCGCAGCCGGCATGCGTTCGAGCAAGGCTTGCGGAGAACTCAAGAAGCAAGGTTTCGAGAAGCTCTATAACCTGGCGGGTGGCGTGGATGCCTGGGTTGGCGCCGGTTATCCGATCAAGAAGGCGGGCAAGAAAAAATGAGTGCGCGCGTGCTGATGTACACCACGGCGGTTTGCCCGTATTGCGTGCGTGCCAAGCAGTTGCTGAAGGCGCGGGGCGTGACCGAGATCGACGAGGTGCGTGTCGACATCGATCCCGAGCGGCGCGATGAAATGATGCAGAAAACCCAGCGGCGCACCGTGCCGCAAATCTTCATCGGCGATACCCATGTGGGTGGCTGTGATGACCTCTATGCACTCGATGCGGCCGGCAAATTGAAGCCGCTGCTCGAAAGCTGAACCCAAACGATTCATTTTTCAGAAAGAAAACCATGGAACAAAACGATCAGCCCGTCTTCGGCATTGAAAAGCTCTACGTCAAGGACCTGTCGCTCGAAGTGCCGAACGCGCCGGAGATCTTCCTCGAGCGCGATCAGCCGCAAATCGAAATTCAGCTGAATACCAGCGGCCGCGGTGTCGGCGAGGGTGTTTTTGAAGTGGTGCTGACGGTTACCGTGACCGCCAAGATGGGTGAAAAAACCGTGTTCCTGGTCGAAGTCGGCCAAGCGGGCATCTTCCGCATCCAGAATGTTCCGGAAGAGCAGCTGGAGCCGCTGATCGCCGTTGCCTGCCCGAACATCCTTTTCCCGTATGCCCGCGAAGCCGTTTCCGACGCGGTTTCCCGCGCTGGCTTCCAGCCGATCGTCCTGCAGCCGGTCAATTTCGAAAGCATGTACATGCAACGCCTGCAGCAGGCAGAAGCCGGCGCTTCGGCCGAAGTGCCGATCCAGTAAAGGTGATGGCCATGTGGCGCCGCACGCTTCTCGCTCTTTTGCTGGTCGGTACAGCCGGTGCTGCACAGGCGATCGACTATCGTTCGGTCAGCGTGCCGGCCGCCATTCTCTATGACGCGCCATCCCAGGCCGGCAAGAAGCTGTACCTGATCAAGGCGCAGACGCCGGTCGAAGTGATTGTCCGCCTCGACGGCTGGTTCAAGGTACGCGATGCCGAAGGTACGCTGGCCTGGATCGAAAACAAGAATCTTGCCGATAGGCGCACGCTGGTCGTGACCGCGCCGCGAGCCGAAATTCGCCAGGCGGACAAGCCCGAGGCAGCGATCCTGGCCGAACTCGACAAGTGGGTCGCAGTCGAATTTATCGAGCCTGCTTCGGCGGGTTGGGCGAAGGTCCGCCATCGCGATGGCGCGACGGGCTATATTCGTTCGACACAGGTCTGGGGTCTATGAAGATCACGCTGCTCGGGGCCGGCGCATGGGGTACCGCGCTGGCGATTGCCTTTGCCGGCAAGCATGCGGTGACCCTATGGTCGCGTGAAGAAGACGTGGCGGCGGAGTTGTTGTCCAGCCGCGAAAATCGACGTTTCTTCCCGGGTTATCGGCTACCGGAGTCGGTAGCGGTTTCGACCGACTTTGCCGCGGCCGTAGCCGGAGCGGAGTTGCTGGTCATCGCGACGCCGACTGCCGGGTTGCGGCCGACGGCGGAGCGTCTCAAGGAACTGGGTTGCAGTACGCCGGTTATTTGGGTTTGCAAAGGTTTCGAGGCAGGCAGCGGCAAGCTGCCGCACCAGGTGGTCGGCGAGGTGCTGGGCCAGACGGTGCTTTGCGGTGCTTTGTCCGGACCGAGCTTTGCCGAGGAAGTGGCAGCCGGCCAGCCGACGGCCGTTGCGCTTGCCGCCAACGATCCGGCATTCGCTCGCGAGGCAGCGCGTCAGCTGCATACAACGCGCCTGCGTATCTACGCCAATGACGATCTGATCGGCGTCGAGGTCGGCGGTGCGGTCAAGAACGTGCTGGCAATTGCCACTGGTGTTTGCGACGGCCTCGGTTTGGGCCTGAATTCCCGCGCCGCGCTGATGACCAGAGGGCTGGCCGAAATCGCCCGCCTGGGGCTGGCCTTGGGCGCCGACCGCCAGACCTTCATGGGCCTGGCCGGCATGGGCGACCTGATCCTGACCTGTACCGGCGACCTGTCGCGCAACCGGCGCGTTGGTCTGGCGCTGGCACAGAACAAGTTGCTGCCGCAGATACTGGAGGAGCTGGGGCATGTCGCGGAAGGTGTCTATACCGCGCGCGAAGTTGATCGGCTGTCGAAGACGCTTGCCGTCGATATGCCTATCGGTGTTGCCGTCGCTGCCGTTCTCGACGGCCGTCTGACGGCAGCGCAGGCGGTGGAGCAGCTGATGGCGCGCGACCCGCGCGAAGAGCTGGCTTAGGTCGTTCCGGGGAAGCCAAGCTGCCGCCAGGCTTCGAAGACGGTGACGGCAGCAGCATTGGACAGGTTCAGCGAACGTTGTCCCTCCAGCATGGGCAGGCGCAGGCGGTTTTCCTGGTTGAACTCGGCCATGATCTCGGGCGGCAGGCCGCTGGTCTCCCGCCCGAATACAAAGACATCGTTTTCCAGAAACGTCGTGGTGTAAGGGCTGGCCTTGCCCTTGGTCGTCATGGCGAACAGGCGTCGGCCGGCGAGGGCCTGCTTGCACGCCGCCCAGTCGGCATAGCGCGCGACACGAGCGTACTCGTGGTAATCGAGTCCGGCTCGGCGGCACGACTTGTCGCTGATGTCGAACCCGAGCGGTTCGACCAGATGCAGTTCCGCCCCGGTATTGGCGCACATGCGAATGATGTTGCCGGTATTGGGGGGGATTTCCGGCTGAAAAAGAACGACGGCGAACACGCAGCGATATTCCTGAATTGAGGGTGGCGGATTAAAGCATGAATTCAGTGCTTGAACGCACGGGCCGCGACGGCAACGGTCACCGAGCGGGCTCCATGAATTTTCAGGGTACGGGCACATTCGTTGGCCGTGGCCCCGGTGGTCATCACATCGTCGATCAGCAGCAAGCGCTGCTGGCTGAGGTCGCCCCCGCATTCGAATGCGCCGCGCACATTGCGCAGGCGCTCCTTGTCCGTCAGATCGGCCTGGGAGGGCGTGGCGCGCGTGCGCACAAGCGTTTGAAGGTCGACCGGGAGGTCGAGCAGTGCGCCGAGCGCCTTGGCGATTTCGCCCGCTTGATTGAAGCCGCGCTCGCGCAAGCGATCAACGTGCAGCGGGAGGGGAACTATCCGGTCGCAAGCATGGTCTGTGAGGCTGACTTGCATTTGTGCCGCGAACCATTGGGCGAGTGCCAGCTGATGCCCGTATTTCAGGGCATGAATGACGCGGTCGAGAGGAAAGTCGTAGCGGAATGCCGCGACGGTCCGGTCGAAATGAGGCGGGTCTTTCAGGCAGGCACCGCAGCGTTCCCCATGGGTGGTCCGGTCGGCACAGATGGGGCAGGTTCGGGGTGGCGGCAGTGGAAGGTCGGATCGGCAAGGCGGGCAAATCGCTTCGTTGTTGCTGTCGGCGCCGCAAAGCAGGCAACTGCCCGGCAAGAGCCGGGTGGCTATGCGACGGCTGGCTGCCTTGATAAGAGACGGGTAGGGTAAAATTGACATTCCGATGAACTGTCCGCGATAATTCATAATTACCGATGCGCTTCGCATCTGATTCTTATAGCATTTTCTCACGCAAGGCCTCTCATGCAAGCTAGCTCCCTCGCCGCTGTTTCCTGTGATACCAAGTCCGCGACCAACGGCCGTCGCTGGGCTGTCGAGGATGTTCTCGCCCTCTACGACATGCCGCTGATGGATTTGATCTGGCGTGCCCAGGAAGTGCATCGCGAGCATTTCGATCCGAATGCCATTCAGCGTTCGACCTTGCTGTCGGTCAAGACCGGCGGTTGTTCGGAGGATTGCAGCTATTGCTCGCAGTCGGCGCGCTATGAGACGGATACCGCCCGCGAGCGCCTGATGCCGCTCGACGAAGTCGTCGCTGCCGCCAAGGCCGCCAAGGACAAGGGCGCTTCCCGCTTCTGCATGGGTGCCGCCTGGAAAGGTCCGAAGGACAACGATCTCGACCGCGTGCTGGACATGGTGCGTGAGGTGAAGGCCCTTGGCATGCAGACTTGCGTGACCCTCGGCATGCTCAAGGAAGGCCAGGCGGAAAAGCTCAAGGAAGCCGGTCTCGACTACTACAACCATAACCTGGATACCGACAAGGAGTTCTACGGCCAGGTCATCAAGACCCATACGCACGATGACCGCCTGGATACTCTGGATCAGGTGCGCGATGCCGGCATCAACGTCTGTTCGGGCGGCATTATCGGCATGGGCGAGTCCCGCAAGAACCGTGCGGCCCTGATCGTGCAACTGGCCAACCTGCCGAAGCCGCCGGAGTCCGTGCCGATCAACAATCTGGTCCCGATTCCGGGAACGCCGCTGGCCGACAACCCGCGTCTCGACCCGTTCGAGTTCGTACGCACCATCGCGGCTGCTCGCATCACCATGCCGACCTCCTGGGTGCGTCTGTCGGCCGGCCGCCAGGAGATGAGCGACGAGCTGCAGGCCCTGTGCTTCCTGGCTGGCGCCAACTCGATGTTCTACGGCGATTTTCTGCTGACCACCGGTAATCCGGACATCGAGCGGGACGATGCCTTGTTTGCCCGTTTGGGTATCAAGGCAGTTTGAGTGCTGGCTTCGTCGACCGGCAGCAGGTCGGTCGACGTTTCTCCCGCGTTGCCGGCGCCTATGCCGAGGCCGATTTTTTCGTCCGGGAGGTCGACGGGCGGATGCAGGAGCGTCTGGACTACGTCAGTCTCAAACCGAAACGGATACTCGATCTCGGATGCAGTCGGGGAGGCAGCTTTTCCGCCTTGATGACGCGCTATCCCGATGCGGAGCTGATTGGCCTGGACCTTTCTCCGGCCATGCTGCGCGCCGGGCGTTTGCAGCCGAGCGGATGGCGCCGTTGGTTGGGAGGCGGAAAAAAATCAGACCCCTGGCGTCTCGCGGCAGATGCCGCCCAGCTTCCGTTGGCCGCCCGTTCGACCGCGCTGGTCTGGTCCAATCTCCTGCTGCACTGGCTGGATGATCCGATTCCGGCATTGGCCGAGGCGCATCGGGTTCTGGAGGTCGGCGGACTGCTGATGTTCTCGACGCTGGGTCCGGATACGCTCAAGGAGCTGCGTTCGGCATTCGGTGACGGTTATGCCCACACCCAGCGTTTTGCCGACATGCACGATCTTGGCGATATGCTGGTCGGCTGTGGTTTTGCCGATCCGGTGATGGATATGGAGGTCATCACGCTGACCTACGACGATCTTGATGCGATGCTCACCGAATTGCGAGCTGCCGGTTCGATGTGCGCCATGAAAGATCGCCGCCACGGGCTGACGGGCCGCCAGGCCTGGGCGACGGCGCGTGCCGCCTACGAACGGTTGCGGCAGGACGGCAAGCTTCCTGCCACGTTCGAGATTGTCTATGGCCACGCCTGGAAAGCCGCACCGAAGCAGACGCCCGATGGTCGGGCAATCGTGCGTTTCGACTTGCCGCGCAAGGGCTGAACGTCCGGCGCTTACTCCGGCTTCTGCTTGAAGAATTTGACCGGTTTGGCCGTCGCGAAGCGCGGCACCGGGATGGCCTTGCGGCGGCGCTCCCGAACTCGCCAGCCGAGCAGCAGGGCAACGGCGACCGAGTACCCCAGAGGCCATAGCAAGGCGGTTGCCTTGACCAGCCAGAAGTAATGTACGCAAGCCAGAATACTGATCAGGTAGATGTTGCGATGCAGCTCCTGCCACTTGCGTCCGCCCAGCTTGCGGATAGCCCATTGGTTTGACGTCACCGCCAGCGGTACAAGCAGCACAAACGCTGCGAAGCCGACGGTGACGAAGGGGCGTTTGGCGATATCGCGGGCGATGTCGGTGATTTCGAAGGCATGATCGAAGCCGATGAACGACAGGAAGTGCAAGCCGGCGTAGAAAAAGCAGAACAGACCGAGCATCCGGCGCAGGCGGGTCAGCCAATGCCATCCTGTGATTGTCCGTAGCGGAGTCACGCACAAGGTGATGAGCAGCAGGTTGAAGGTCCAGATGCCGGTCCATCGTTGTACGAACTCGACCGGGTTGGGGCCGAAGTCGCCGGTATAGGCAGCCCAGCCCAGGCGGACGAGGGGCAACAGGCAGATCAGGAAGAGCGCGACCTTGATCCGGGCGAGCTGTCGGGCGTTGGGTGTAGGGGGCATGTCAGAAATGTTTGCGCAGGTCCATGCCAGCATACAGGCTGGCCACTTGTTCCGCATAGCCATTGAAAGGCAGCGTCTTGCGCTTGAAGAACTCGCCCAGGCGACGCTCGTGGCTCTGGCTCCAGCGTCTGTGAGGAACGTCTGGATTAACGTTTGAGTAAAAACCGTATTCTTCCGGACCGGCCTTGGTCCACGTAGTTTCCGGCTGTTTCTCGACGAAGCGGATGCGGACAATCGATTTGGCGCCCTTGAAGCCGTATTTCCAGGGAACGACCAGTCTGATCGGCGCGCCGTTCTGCTTGGGCATTGTCTCACCGTACATGCCGACGGCCAGGATGGTCAGCGGGTGCAATGCTTCATCCAGGCGGATCGCCTCCATGTAGGGCCAGTCGAGGAAGGGAATCCGTGTGAAGGGCATCTGCTCGGGATCGGAGAGCGTCCAGAATTCGACAAACTTGGCGTTGCCGGTGGGTTCGACGCGCTTGAGCAGTTCGCTGAAAGGAAAGCCGGCCCAGGGGATGACGGCGCTCCAGCCTTCAACGCAGCGCATGCGGTAGATGCGTTCCTCCAGGGGAGCCCATTTCAGGATGTCTTCGATGGCGAAAGTTTTCGCTGTTTTGACCTCGCCATCGACAGTGATGCTCCATGGGCGTGTCCGGAGCCGGTGGGCGTGCTTGGCCGGGCTTTCCTTGTCGGGGCCGAATTCATAGAAATTGCCGTAGCCGGTGACCGATTTGAGAGGCGTCGCTTTCTCGTCCGTGAGCGAAAGCGGGCTGCTTTGCAGTTTGCCCAGGCTGGCGCCCGGCACACTGTCCAAGGGGTTTCCGTGAGCCATGCCCAGAGCGCCGGCACCACCGGCCAATAGCAAGGTCTGGATGAATTTCCGGCGCGCGGCGTAGTGTGCAGGGTCGGTGATGTCTGAAGGAGGGATGTCGTGAGGGTGGCGGATCAGCATGTCAGTTCCCGAAAGCGGTGTACTGATTGGTCGGCGATCGACGCAATTTCTTACAGTTGCTTCCGTGTTGCCTTGTGACCACTCTCGAGGTGGGACGTTCAGCCACCCAGCGTAGCGTACAACGCTTCGATGTCTTCCCTGGCTTCGGTCAGCAGGTCGATATAGCGTTCGCGATCGGCTGTTCGGGCCGCTTCCTCGGTAGGTGACAAGGAGGGGCCGGGAAGCCAGCTCATGTCGTCGTCCGCCAGCAGGTTCGCAAAATGCAGCGCATCACACACCGTACAGGGCACCTCTACCCGCTGCAGGTGCTCGTGGTCGCGCACGGCCAGTATGATCTGCTCCGGCATGCCCAGAATATGCAAGAGGCTTTCGCCGATGCTTTCATGCCAGCCGGCGAGCAGTTCCAGCATGGCTTCCGGGGTGTCGCGGTATTCCGCGTATTCAGCAGCGCGGTACAGCAGGTAGAAAATGCCGATGTTGTGTACCAGGCCTGCCAGCATGGCATCGTCGGGATTGATTCGACCCAGGCGGCGAGCGAGGACGCGCGCAATGGCGGCAACGTGGATGGCGTGCTCCCAGGTCGCCCGCGAAATCTTGTTGTAGGCCGACAGGTTGCGCGACTTGAGCATCTGCTCCAGGGCAACGGCCAAGGAAGTCGTGCGTACCACCTCGAAGCCCAATCGCGACACGGCCGCATCCAGGTCGGTGATTGTCGTTCCCGAGGGGTTGTAGGCGACTGAGTTGGCGAGCCGCAACAGTTTGCTTGAAATCAACGGCTCGGCACTGATCGCGCGAACGACCAGCGGGATGCCAACCATCGGGTCGCGTAACGTGTCGCGAACCATCATGGCGGCATCCATGCATGTCGGGAAGTTCACATCGCCCGACAGGTCGCGGGCGATGTCTTCCAGAATACGGAAATGAGAAAAGCCGCTTGTCATCTCAGCCGGCGATGTAGCGCTCCAGTTGGTCGATCAGGAATTTCTGGTCGCTGATGGTTTCCTTGACCAGGTCGCCGATCGAAATCATGCCCGTTACGCTCCCGTCCTCGGAAAGTACAGGCAGGTGGCGGAAGCGCTTCTCGGTCATCAATGCCATGCATTCGTCCATGGTGGTACCGGGTGTGACGTAGGCGACGCGATCGCTCATGATTTCCCGAACGAGCGTTTCCTTGGAGCTCTTGCCTTGCAGGATGATCTTGCGTGCGTAGTCGCGCTCGGAAAAGATGCCGACCAGTTGCTCGCCTTCAAGCACGAGCAGCGCGCCGACGTCGTGTTGGGCCATGACGGTTAGTGCGTGAAACACCGTATCTCTGGGGGTGACGACTGCCAGGGGGCGGGTGCGACTGGCAAGGAGTTGTTTGAGCGTTTTCATTGGTTTTGTCTCCTGATCCGAGGTGGGATGGAGTGCTCAGTCTATGCCGCGCGGCCTGGCATGCCAAGCGCCGAAAAACAAAAAGGCAGCCGGAGCTGCCTTTTTCTGAAGCAAAGCCGGATTAGCGCAGGCCGGCGGCGTACTCGGATACGGCCTTGATCTCGACGTCGGAGAGCTTGGCGGCGATCATGCGCATCATCTTTTCCGGGTCGTTGGCGCGTTCTTCGGTACGGAAGGTCTTCAGCTGGGCTTCGGTGTATTCCGGGAACTGGCCAGCCAGGCGCGGATACTGCGCCGGCAAACCGGCACCGGCCGGGCCGTGGCAACCGGCACAGGCCGGAACGCCCTTCTTGAAGTCACCCTGACGCCAGAGCTTCTGGCCCAGTGCGATCTGCTTCTCATCCTTGGCGGCAACCGGCTTCATCTTCTGGCTGGCAAACCAGGCGGCGACGTTCTTCATGTCGTCGTCGGAGAGCGCGGCAACCATGCCGCCCATGATCGGGTTGTTGCGGGCTGCCGGCTTGCCGTCGGCGGCCTTGAAGTTCTTCAATTGCTTGTAGATGTATTCTTCGACTTGCCCGGCCAGGTTCGGGTTGGCCGAGGCGGCGCTGTTGCCATCGGCGCCATGGCAGGCGACACAGATGGTTTCAGCGATGACTTTGCCTTTGGCAGGGTCAGCCTTGGCTTTGGCTTCTTCGGAAGCGTGGGTGAGGAAACTGGTGGCAAGAAGAATTGCCATTGCCGCGGTACGAATCATTTTCGAACTCCTAATGCGCGTTTATGGGCGCTTTGGCCGGAACGGAAGTTACAAACCTGTTATTCTATATCACTTCCCCTTCTCCTAGGCGGGTCTTCGGAGTTTTTTATGCCCTTGTTTCAGAACGCGGTCTTTTTGACGACCGTCGCCAATCTCCGCGATTTGCCTCAGGATGCTTTGCGCGAAGTTGCCTTCGCCGGTCGTTCCAATGCCGGAAAGTCCTCCGCCATCAATACCCTGGCCGGACGTGTCCGGCTGGCGTATGTCAGCAAGACGCCGGGCCGTACACAACACCTGAACTATTTCACCTTGGCCGAGGGCAAGTATTTTGTCGACCTGCCGGGCTATGGCTTCGCCAAGGCGCCAGAGGCGATACGCTCGCAATGGGAGGGGCTGATCGGTCCTTATCTCAGCAAACGCGATCAATTGGTCGGTTTGGTGGTCATCATGGATTCGCGCCGACCGTTTACCGAACTCGACGTCCGCCTGATCGACTGGTTCCGGCCAACCGGCCGGCCGATTCACATCATGCTCTCGAAGGCCGACAAGCTGAGCCGCCAGGAGCAGACCAAGGTGCTGCGCTCGGTGAAGGCGGAAATTGCGACCTGGGGCGATGCCGAACTGTATTCGGTGCAGTTGTTCTCCAGCCTGAAGAAGACTGGTGTCGAAGAGGCCGAGCGGGTATTGGCCAGCTGGCTGGAGATCGAAATCAAGACCAAGGAAAACAAAGAGCCCCCGGATAAGGGGGGTCCGGGGGCCAAAATGCCCTAACGTAGTCAAGGCACCCGCTCAGGGAGGTGAAGCGGGAGACAGCGCGTGCCATCTGCGTACTCTGACGCGGGTCAAAGCGATAAGTTCCATGGTGTCCGAAAATTTTATTATCTGAATTTCTAGAGGTTGCAATATGGCAGTCGTGACAGGCGGTTTCCCCGGAACCCGGATGCGCCGGATGCGGCGCGATGACTTTTCGCGTCGCCTGATGCGTGAGTCGGTGCTGACGGCGAATGAC
Source organism: Dechloromonas sp. CZR5 (assembly GCF_008711155.1). GTDB lineage: Bacteria > Pseudomonadota > Gammaproteobacteria > Burkholderiales > Rhodocyclaceae > Azonexus. Next base: position 284,095 of record NZ_VUYQ01000001.1, read on the forward strand.
TTCATCTACCCGGTTTTCGTGCTCGAAGGAGAGGGGCGTATCGAGAAGGTCGCCTCGATGCCCGGCGTCGAACGCCAGTCCCTGGACGTCTTGCTGAAGACGGCCGAGCGGGCTGTCAGGCTGGGGATTCCGGCGTTGGCGCTGTTTCCGGTGATCGATGCTTCCCTGAAAACCCTCGGGGCGGAGGAAGCCTACAATCCGCACGGTCTGGTGCCGCGTGTGGTCCAGGCTCTGAAGCGTGAGTTTCCCGATCTCGGGGTGATTACCGATGTGGCGCTCGACCCCTATACCAGCCACGGTCAGGATGGCCTGATCGACGAAAGCGGTTATGTCCTGAATGACCAGACTCTGGACGTGCTGGCCAAACAGGCGCTTTGCCACGCCCAGGCCGGTGCCGACGTGGTTGCGCCATCCGACATGATGGATGGACGCATCGGCCGGATTCGTGCCGACCTGGAGTCTGCCGGCCAGATTTACACCCGTATTCTGGCCTATTCCGCCAAGTACGCCTCCAGCTTCTACGGCCCCTTCCGCGATGCGGTGGGCTCGGCCGGTAATCTAGGCAAGGGCAACAAGTACACCTACCAGATGGATCCGGCCAATACGGACGAGGCCTTGCGCGAAGTGGCGCTCGACCTTGAGGAAGGGGCCGACATGGTCATGGTCAAGCCGGGCATGCCCTATCTCGACATCGTGCGCCGCGTGAAAGACGAGTTCAAGGTGCCGACCTACGCCTATCAGGTGAGCGGCGAATACGCGATGCTCAAGGCTGCTGCCCAGAACGGCTGGCTGAACGAGGAGGCGTGCATGCTGGAAAGCCTGCTTGCCTTCAAGCGGGCCGGGGCCGACGGCATCCTGACCTATTTCGCGCTCGATGCGGCGGAGTGCCTGCAGCGCTGAGCGTGGCTTCGTCAATTATTGGGGCGGCTGCGGTCGCCCCTTGTCTTTTCAGGCGCCCGGGGCGCCGGATTGCGACAGGCAGGCGAAATACAGCATCGGCCATTGTTGCGGCCATTGGGCCAGCGGCTCGCGGCTGAAGCCGCTGCGGGCATACTGCTCCCAGCGGCCGACGGCATAGCAGCGCAGCAGATTGGCCAGGGCGCCGAAATCGGCGTCCGGCTTGAGGTTTTCCTGTGTGGCGGCAATGCGCAGTGCCTGCTTCAGCGCGGCTTCGATCTTGTCGAGAAGGGCGTTGATGCGAACCTGCAGGCGCTCGTTTTCGTTGACCAGCGCGTCACCAATCAGGACACGGGTCATGCCGCGGTTCTTTTGGGCAAAACGGAGCAACAGGCCGATGATCAGTTCGACCTGTTTGAGGCCCTCGCTTTCCTCCGAGGTGATCTGGTTGATGACGCCGAACAGGCTGGCCTCGATAAATTCGATGAGGCCCTCGAACATCTGGGCTTTGCTGGCGAAGTGTCGGTAGAGGGCGGCTTCGGAGCATTCGAGCGCCGCTGCCAGGGCTGCCGTGGTGATTTTTTCCCCTTTGGGCTGTTCCAGCATTTCGGCCAGTGTTTGCAGGATTTTCAGGCGGCGTTCGCCCGGTTTTGTCGCCATGGTGTCCCTCTCCTTGGTTGTGATTTTTCCGAAAATTATAGATGAGTGCAGCGCCCGGGCAAATCGAGGACGCTGGCAATCTTCACGTCGACAAAAGGAGACTGGCGTAAGCCAGTACTCACCCACACGGTCTTCATGCGCAGCTTCTTGGCCGTAACGAGGTTGGGCAGGCTGTCTTCGACCATGATGCAGTTGCGCGGGTCGAGCCGCTCGGCGCGAAGCAGCGCGAGAAATCCGGCGCGCATGGGTTTGGGTTGATAGCGAACGTTTTCGACGGCGTAAACGGTATCAAAGCACTGCCGCAGGCCGGTGATGTCGAGGACTGCTTCGGCGTACCGGCGCGGGCCATTGGAAAAGACGATTTTTCGGCCGGGCAGTCGGCGCAGGGCGTGGGCCAGTGGTTTGTCGAAAACGAGCATGCGTTTCAGATCAGGGAATTGATGAGTCTCGTGCAGAAAGTGATCCGGGTCGGTCCGGTGATGGCGTATCAATCCCAACAGCGTCGCACCGTAACGAACCCAGTAATCCTGGCGGATGCGCGTTGCCTCGTGTGCGCCGACACCGAGGTGGCGCTCGATGTATTCGCGCATTGACCGGTTGATGTGAGGGAAGATGTGCGCCGACGCATTGTGCAGGGTGTTGTCGAGGTCAAAGATCCAGACATTTCTTTTCATCGGAGGCGCTCGGTGAGCCATTGAAAAAGCCCGCTTGCGCGGGCTTTGAAGGCGATGCTGTGGGTCAGTGCGACTTGATCATCGTCCCGACGCCGTGGTCGGTCAGTATTTCGAGAAGCAGCGCGTGTTCGACGCGGCCGTCGATGATATGCACGCCTTTGACGCCGTTGCGTGCGGCGTCCAGTGCCGATCCGATCTTGGGCAGCATGCCGCCGGACAGCGTGCCGTCATCGACCATTTCGTCGATCTGCTTGGGGGTGATGCCGGTGATCAGGTTGCCCGCCTTGTCGAGTACGCCGGGCGTGTTGGTCAGCAGAACCAGTTTTTCGGCCTTCAGCACTTCGGCAATCTTGCCGGCGACGACGTCGGCGTTGATGTTGTAGGTTTCCCCTTCCTCCCCGACCCCAATCGGGGCGATGACCGGAATGAAGGCACCCTTGTCGAGGTGGTCGATCAACGAGGGGTCGATCTGGGTGATTTCGCCGACCTGGCCGACATCGATCAGGTCGCCCGGGTTGTCCTTGTTTTCCAGCATCAGTTTCTTGGCGCGGATGCAGTTGCCATCCTTGCCGGTCAAGCCGACGGCCTTGCCACCATGCTGGTTGATCAGGTTGACGATGTCCTTGTTGACCTGGCCGCCGAGGACCATTTCGACGACTTCCATGGTTTCGGCGTCGGTAACCCGCATCCCCTGAATGAATTCTCCCTTCTTGCCGACGCGGCTGAGCAGGTTTTCGATCTGCGGGCCGCCACCGTGCACGACAACGATGTTGAAGCCGATCAGTTCGAGCAGGACGACATCGCGAGCGAAGCAGTTTTTCAGATGCTCGTCGGTCATGGCGTTTCCGCCGTATTTGACGACGATGGTCTTGCCGTGGAAGCGCTTGATGTAAGGGAGGGCTTCGGCCAGGACGGCGGCCTTCGTGCCGGGGGAGAGGTCTTCGATGCTCATGGCGTGCTCCTGATGGAATCGCCGCGGATTGTACAAAGAAAAAGGCCGGAGCGGGGTCCGGCCTTTGGGGGGCGATGGGGGCTCAAGCGATTGTCAGTCGTTTGCTGGGATTGGTGGTGCGTTTGAGCAAGGTGAGTTCCAGTATGTCATCGTTGAGTCGGGCGCTGGCCTTGGTGTCGTCCAGGTTCTGCTCTGGCTGGAAGGAGCGCGATACCTCATCGAAACGGCGTTCCGAGCCCAACAGGCGGTCCCCCTCCTTCTTCACACCGGGAAGTTCGGCGTGAACGAGATAGCTATCGCCTTGTTCCTTGACGTCCATCTTGATCGATGGGGTTTGCGCCGGAATTCCGTTGAACGCGACTGGGCGCAAGAAAAAACTGCAGAACGGGTCGTCGAACACGGCGGTACGGGTGATGTCTGCCATGCTAATCTCCTGGGTGAGTCAAGCTTTACTGGACCTAATGCAGGAGAGGGTTGGACAGTTTCAAGTCCCCTGTTGTACGCGTTCCGGGAGCATCAGGATGGCATCCCGGTTGCTCCAGGAAAAGCAGAGCGTGGCCGCTTCCTGCCAGGGAAACCATTGCCAGGCGCGGTGTTCACTGGGGCTGGCCGTGATGGCGGCGGGCTTGGGCAGGCACAGACTGAATACATGCTCGACATTCGACGTGACACCCGGGGCATAACGATGCCGCCACTGCTGAAAAATCTCGTAAGTATTGGTTAATGACCAGTTACGGTAGCTTGCCAAGGGGAGGGAAATACCGGTTTCTTCGAAGACTTCACGTTGGGCTGTGATTTCCGGTGATTCGTCGGTTTCGCGGCTTCCCGTGACGGATTGCCAGTAGCCCGGATGGGCTGCGCGTTCAAGAAGCAGGACGTCGAGTTCGGGCGTGTGAATGACCACCAACACCGAAACAGGTTGTTTCGGGGCTGTCATGCCTCGATAAAGGTTGGAATGCCCCGGGCCGGGGTGTCGAGGAGAATCCAGAATGGTGACTGGGCCGCCTTGCGTGCTTCTGCGGCAGCACCCAATACGTCAATCAGTGTGGAGAAATCGTCCGGGTTGGCCGTACGCAATTCAGCCATTCCCTTGATCATCAGGACATGCGCTTTGGCGGGTTGCCAGTCCGGGTCCGTGAGGCAATCGAAGAGCGCATCGAAATTGCTGCCGTACCAGATAGGGAAGTCGAGATCGGCGCCCAGTTGAGCAAGTCTTTTTTCAGTGGCGACACGGGGAGGGAGTTCGGCTTTCAGAAGCCGTACTTTTTCCTTGGTTGCGGCGCTTTCAATGGCCAGCCACCGCGCGGGCGGAAGGTAGTAAACACCGGATGTTTCGTTCGTCCTGAACAAGTGGCTGCTCATGGGGCTTAGTCCTTGATCCGTCGGAATGTCCGATAGTGGTCTTCCGTGTAGAAGTATTCGCCTCGTTCTCCGGCAATGATGCGGCGCGGGCCGCGGTCTCTGCGCCACGGGGATTTTACGGTGTATTCCCGATAATAGCCGCGGGGCTGCAGAGGCAGCCGCTTTTCGAAGTTGCCAAAAACGATGCCATCGCGCTCATAGGGAAACGGACCGCCTTCCTTGATCAAGGCCAGCGTCTGGCGAGCTTCGCGCGGGAGATCGGCGACCGATACCGGCTCGTCGGCCACGTTGTCCCGCGTGAACGCAAAAGCGCTTCCAACCGCCAGCCAGAGGACGAGAAGGAAGCGCAGCCAGGTCGGCATGGCGGTGGCCTTTAACCCTGGGTGATTTCGACCTGGGTTTCCACCTTCTGACGCAGGCGGACGTGCAGTTCACGCAGTTGCTTCTCGTCGACCGCCGACGGGGCGTCGGTGAGCAGGCACTGGGCGCGCTGGGTCTTCGGGAAGGCGATGACGTCGCGGATCGACTCGGCGCCGGTCATCATGGTGACGATGCGGTCGAGACCGAAAGCCAGGCCGCCGTGGGGTGGGGCGCCGTACTTCAGCGCGTCGAGCAGGAAGCCGAACTTGGCCTGCTGTTCTTCCGGACCGATGTTGAGCGCGGCGAAAACCTTCTCCTGCACGTCGGCGCGGTGGATACGTACCGAGCCGCCGCCCAGTTCCCAGCCGTTCAGCGCCAGGTCGTAGGCCTTGGCCAGGCACTTGCCCGGATCGGTGGCGAGGAGTTCGAGGTGCTCGTCCTTCGGGCTGGTGAAGGGGTGGTGGCAGGCGGTCCAGCGCTTCGATTCGTCGTCGTACTCGAACATCGGGAAGTCGATGACCCACAGCGGCGCCCACTTGGCGCCGGTGACGAAGCCCTTCTCGTGGCCGATCTTGATGCGCAGCGCGCCGAGGGCGTCGCTGACGATCTTGCCCTTGTCGGCGCCGAAGAAGATCAGGTCGCCGGATTGCGCGCCGGTGCGTTCGAGCACGGTGCGTAGCGAGGCTTCGGAGAGGTTCTTGACGATCGGCGACTGCAGGCCGGTTTCATTGACCTGAGTGACGTCGTTGACCTTGATGTAGGCCAGGCCCTTGGCGCCGTAGATGCCGACAAACTTGGTGTATTCGTCGATCTCACCCCGGGTCAGCGTAGCGCCGCCCGGAATGCGCATGGCGGCGATGCGGCCGCCCTCGCTGTTGGCGATGCTGGCGAAGACCTTGAAGGCGACGTCCTTGAAGGCGTCGGCGACGTCAACCAGTTCGAGCGTGACGCGCAGGTCCGGCTTGTCGGAGCCGAAGCGGCGCATGGCTTCGGCGTAGGTCATGCGCGGGAATTCCGGCAGCTCGACGTCGATGGCTTCCTTGAACACGGTACGGATCAGCTTTTCCATCAGCGCGGTGATCTCGGCCTCGCTCATGAACGAGGTTTCGATATCGACCTGGGTAAATTCGGGCTGGCGGTCGGCGCGCAGGTCTTCGTCGCGGAAACACTTGGTGATCTGGTAGTAGCGGTCGAAGCCGGCGACCATCAGCAGCTGCTTGAAGAGCTGCGGGGACTGCGGCAGCGCGAAGAATTGGCCGGCATGAACGCGCGACGGAACCAGGTAGTCACGGGCGCCTTCCGGGGTCGACTTGGTCAGCATCGGCGTTTCGACGTCGATGAAGCCGTTGTCGTCGAGGAAACGGCGGAAAGCTCGGGCCGTCTTGTAGCGCAGCATCAGGTTGTTTTGCATCTGCGGGCGGCGCAGATCGATGACGCGGTGGGTCAGGCGGACGTTCTCGGAGAGATTTTCCTCATCAAGCTGGAACGGCGGGGTGACCGACGGGTTCAGCACCTCGATCTCGTGGCAGAGCACTTCGATTTCACCGGAGGCCAGGTTGGCGTTGGTCGTGCCTGCCGGACGCGGGCGCACCTTGCCGGTGATCTTCAGGCAGAACTCGTTGCGGACGGATTCGGCGATCTTGAATGAGTCGGCACGGTCCGGGTCGCAGACAATTTGGGCCAGACCTTCGCGGTCGCGCAGGTCGATGAAAATGACGCCGCCGTGGTCGCGGCGACGGTGGGCCCAGCCGCACAGGGTGACGATCTGGCCGTCGAGAGAAGCGTTGAGTTGTCCGCAGTAATGGGTACGCATGAAGCTTTCCGGTTTGTTTCAGGTGTTGGTGATGACACGGGCGTGCGGCGGCGGAGCCACGACACCCATGGATATGATGTATTTGAGCGCTTCATCGACCGTCATGTCGAGTTCGACGACATCCTTGGCCGGCATCATCAGGAAGAAGCCGGAGGTCGGGTTGGGCGTGGTCGGTACATACACGCTGACGTGCTCGCCGCGCAGATGATTGACGATGTCGCCACCCGGCGCGCCGGTCAGGAAGGCGACTGTCCAGCTGCCTTCTCGTGGGTACTGGACCAGCAGCGCCTTGCGAAAGGCATTGCCATTGGGGGAGAAGAGCGTATCGGAGACTTGCTTGACGCTGTTGTAGACCGAATTGACGACCGGAATGCGGGCGAGCAGCTTTTCCCACCAGACGACCAGTTTCTGGCCGATGAAGTTGGCTGCGAGCAAGCCGGTGAGGAAGATCATGGCCAGTGTCAGTACGGCTCCCGCGCCCGGAATGGCGAATCCGACCAGGGTTTGCGGGTGAACCGACGACGGCAGCAGGCGCAACGATTGATCCAGTGTGCTGACGATAAGCGACAGAACCCAGCCGGTAATGACCAGCGGAACCCAGATCAGCAGGCCGGTGATGAAATAGCGCTTGATCAGTTGGCCACGCACGACGAGCAGCTTCCTTCCCCGGTTTGGCAAGGGGGCGGTGTGTCAGCTTTCTTGCTGCCACCTTTGAAGTCGGTTGCGTACCAGCCATTGCCCTTGAGCTGGAAGCCGGCTGCAGACAATTGCTTGCTGTAGCTGTCCCTGCCGCACTCGGGACAGGTGGTCAACTGCGGGTCGCTCATCTTCTGCAGATGTTCTTTCTGGAAACCGCAGGAGTCGCAGCGATATTCGTAAATCGGCATGAGAGTCCTCCAAAACCTTGAATTATAACCGAGAGTTGCAGTCGGTTATATCAGGGCCGATGCGTCGTTTTCAACCGATCATGCCGAGATAGGTGCGGGTGATCTGCTGTCCCCAGAAAAGAGCGATCATGCCGGCCGCAGCGAGATAGGGGCCGAACGGGATCGGAATGTTCCGGCCGTGACGTGCGGCGGCGATCAGTGTGATGCCGACAGCAGCGCCAACGATGGAGGAAAGCAGGATGATCGCCGGAAGCATTTGCCAGCCGAGCCAGGCACCGAGGGCGGCGAGTAGCTTGAAATCGCCGTAGCCCATGCCTTCCTTGCCGGTGACTAGTTTGAATAGCCAGAAAACGCTCCACAACGCCAGGTAGCCGGCCATCGCGCCGATGACGGCGGACGGAAGATCGCAGTAGATGGCCCACAGATTGAATGCCAAGCCCAGCCATATCAGCGGCAGGGTGATCGAATCGGGAAGAAGCTGCGTATCGAGGTCGATACCGGACAGGGCAATCAAGGCCCACAGCAGTAGAAGGGCGCCAACTGCCTGGGCGGTGGGGCCGAAGTGCCAGGCTGCATAGGCCGACAACAATCCGGTCAGTGCTTCGATAAAGGGATAGCGCGCCGAAATGGCTGCGCCACAACCGGAGCATTTGCCGCGCAGGATCAGCAGGTAGCTGATGAGAGGAATGTTTTCCAAGGCGGTAATCCGGTGGCCGCAGGATGGGCAGCGGGAGCGCGGTTTTGCGAGCGACAGCGTTTCCGCTGGCGCGGCTTCTTCGCCGCGGAGTTCCGCGCACTGGGCTCGCCAGTCGTTTTCCATCATCCTCGGCAGGCGGTGGATGACAACATTCAGAAAGCTGCCGACGCAAAGGCCCAGCAGGCCGGCGGCGAGCGCTAGCCCCCCCAGAGTCTCCGGAATCATCAAACGATCGCCCCGAGTTTGAAGATCGGCAGGTACATGGCTACTACCATGCCACCGATCAGGGTGCCAAGGATAACCATGATTATCGGCTCCATCAGGCTGGACATGGCTTCGACGGCGTCGTCGACTTCCTGTTCGAAGAAGTCGGCAACCTTTCCGAGCATCGAATCCAGCGCACCAGACTCTTCGCCGATAGCGACCATTTGGGTGACCATGTTGGGGAACAGGTTGGTGTTTTGCATCGACGTCGTCAGGTTTGTACCGGTGGCGACCTCGCCCTGGATTTGCCGGGTAGCCATCTTGTATACGAAGTTGCCGGACGCGCCGCCTACCGACTCCAGGGATTCGACCAGAGGAACACCGGCGGCAAACATGGTCGAGAGTGTGCGGGTCCACCGTGCAATGACCGATTTGCGAACGATATCACCAAAAACCGGTATTCTCAGCAAGAGGCGATCCATCGCCATCTGTACCTTTTCGGAGCGTCGCCAAGCTTCCAGGAAGGCGTACAGGCCGCCACCAATCGCACCAAAAATGGCCCACCAGTAGGCGACGAAAAAATCGGATATGGCGATGACGAGCAGCGTGGGGATCGGTAGGTCCGCGCCGAAGCTCTGGAATACTTCCTTGAAGGCAGGAATCACGAAAATCATGATGACGGCCGTAATGATGAAGGACACCACGATCACTGCGATAGGGTAGAAAAGAGCGGATTTGATCTTGCTCTTGATGGCAAGAATTTTTTCCTTATAGGTTGCCAGGCGGTCAAGCAGGGTGTCGAGAATACCCGCCTGTTCACCGGCGGCTACCAGGTTGCAAAACAAGGCGTCGAAATACAGCGGATATTTGCGGAATGCCTGGGACAGTGAACTGCCGGTCTCCACGTCGGCCTTGATGTCCAGCAGGAGTTTGCCTACGGCAGGATTGGCATGGCCGCGGCCAACGATGTCGAAGGATTGCAGGAGCGGGACCCCGGATTTCATCATCGTCGCCAGTTGGCGGGAGAACAGGGTGATGTCCTTGTCGGTGATCTTGCCGCCGGTCTTGAAGCGCAGCTTCTTGACCTTGGCGTTGGTTATGCCTTGGCGACGCAAGGTCGTTTGGACGACCGATTCGCTGGCTGCGCGCATTTCGCCGCGTACAGCTTTTCCATCCTTGTTCTTGCCTTCCCATTGAAAAGTACTTTCCTTGACTGCCGAGGCCTTTGGTCGAGCGGTAGCCATGTGTTGTCCCTTTTATTAAGCGTTGGTGGTGCTGAGAACCTCGTCGAGCGAGGTGACACCTTGTTTGACTTTTTGCAATCCGGACTCCCGGAGGTCCTTGACGCCTTCGGCCTTGGCCTGAACCGCCAGATCCAGCGCCGATGCGCCACTCATGATCATGCGCTGCATGGATTCCGAGATGGGCATGACTTGATAGATGCCAACCCGTCCCTTATACCCGGTTCCCTTGCAACGCTCGCATCCCCCGGGGCCGTATAGGGTCCACGAGCCATCGAGTTCGCCTTCGGCATACCCGGCGTCCAATAGCGCCTGCCGCGGGATTTCCATGGGTTTCTTGCAATTACAAAGACGGCGCGCCAGGCGTTGTGCCGTGATCAGCAAAACGCTGGAGGCGATGTTGAAGGTGGGGACGCCCATGTTCATCAAGCGGGTCAGGGTCTGTGGGGCGTCGTTGGTATGCAGCGTCGAAAGAACCAGGTGGCCGGTCTGGGCTGCCTTGATGGAGATCTCAGCGGTTTCCAGGTCGCGGATTTCGCCGACCATGATGATGTCCGGATCCTGCCGTAGGAAGGCTTTCAGGGCGACCGGGAAGGTCAGTCCGGCGCGGTCGTCGACGTTGACCTGGTTGATGCCGGCCAGGTTGATTTCGGCCGGATCTTCCGCCGTCGAAATATTGATGCCGTCCTTGTTCAGGATGTTCAGGCAGGTGTACAGCGAAACGGTCTTGCCGGAGCCGGTCGGGCCGGTGACCAGCACCATGCCGTAGGGACGGCTGATGGCGTCGAGCAGGGCGGCCTTTTGGTCCGGTTCGTAGCCCAATGCCTCGATGCCGAGTGTGGCGGAGGTCGGGTCTAGAATACGCATCACGATTTTTTCGCCTTGCAAGGTCGGCAAGGTGCTGACCCGGAAGTCGATGGCTCGGGTCTTGGATAGGACAAGCTTCATCCGGCCGTCCTGCGGCACACGTTTTTCGGCGATATTCAGTCGCGAGATGACCTTGATACGCGATGCGATTTTTTCCTTGATGGCCAGTGGTGGTGTGGCGACTTCGCGCAGGATGCCGTCAACGCGGAAACGAATCCGGTAGAACTTTTCGTAAGGTTCGAAATGGATATCCGATGCGCCATCGTTAATGGCATCGAGGAGCATTTTCTGGATGAATTTGACGACCGGTGCGTCGTCGATCTCCTGGCCGGCGGCATCGTCTGTCTTGGCGGCGGCTTCTTCATCGAGAAAGTCAAGGTTGATATCATCGCTGGCCAGATTCTTCAGTGTTTCGGCGGCCGACTCGGCGTACTTGCCGACAAGCGGAGCCAGCTTGGGATGTTCGACGACGATCGGGTCGACGGCAAGGCCTGTCTGGAAGCGGATTTCATCCAGGGCGCGCAGATTGGTCGGGTCGGCGATGGCGACAGATAGCCGGTTGCCGCGCTTGTTGAGCGGAATGACCTTGTGCGTGGCGATCAGCTTGCGGTCAATGGCGTCGGCAGGGATGTGCGCCTCGTCGAAAGCATTCAGGTCGAGCAGCGGATAGCCGAAGGTGTCGGCGACAAAACGGGCTACATCGAGCGCACTGGCTTTCTGGCTGGCAATGATCTGTTCGATCAGCGACGTTTTGCTGTTGTTGGCTTGTGCCAGCAGTTGCTCGGCCTCGGCCTCCTTGAGCTGCCCGGCCTGTACAAGCGCGCGCGCCAAGCCGCTAAGAGGAGGATTTTGAGGTGTTGCTGCCATCGAATGAGCTTAAATGCCGTATAGATCGGTTGATAATGCTACGCAGCAGGCTGTTTGTAAAGGTTCGCCCGCCGGTTTAGCCCGGCGCTGGACGGAATATGCGGACGGTTACCACCCTCCGGTCTTTCGTCTGCAGAATTTCTACGGCAATGCCCGCCAGTTTGATGCTGATTCCCGATTCCGGGATGTCCTGGAAATGCTCAAGTATCAGTCCGTTGAGTGTCTTGGGGCCGTCCAGCGGAAAGTCGAGACCGAGCATCCGGTTGATGTCGCGCAATTGACGCGAACCCTCGACAATCGCTTCACCCTTTTCGGACCAGTTGAGTTCCTGTCCAAGACCTGGAATGGAGGTCGTGAAATCGCCGACAAACTCCTCAATGATGTCTTCCAGAGTCAATAGGCCGAGAATTTCGCCGTATTCGTCGACAACAAATCCGATGCGTTGCCTGTTTTCCTGGAAAAAGGCCAGCTGGGAAAAGACCGGAGTGCCGGCGGGAATGTAATACGGTGGCTGCACCTGCTGCATCAGCGTGCTCTCGTCGAACGAATCGTCGCCGATACTTCCCAGCAGGCGGCGAACCGGAAGTATGCCGAGCAGTTGGTCGAGGGATTCGCGGCAGGCCGGCAGGCGGCTGTGGTGGCTGGTGGCCAGCTGGCTTTTTACCTCCTCCCATGGGCGGTCGAGGTCGAGAATCTCGATGTTGCCGCGGGGGGTCATTACGTCTTCGACGGTGATTCGATTCAACTCGAACAGGCTGGACAGTATAGTCCGGTGTTTCTGCGGGATGATGTGCGACGACTCAAGGACCAGGCTGAGCAGTTCCTCCTGGGATAGCTGGGGTGGCTGGTTGTTGGCCGACGGAGTCAGCCGCAGTGTGCGCAGCAGCATGCTGGCGAACAGGTTGATGAACCAGACGATCGGGTAGAACAGCCGCAGCAGCGGCGTAAGGATGTAGCCGAGCACCAGGGCCAGCCGGTCGGCATGGGTTGCGCCGATGATCTTGGGCGTGATTTCGGCGAATACCAGGATGGCGAAAGTTACCGCCAGTGTTCCCGCACCGAGAGCCCATTTTCCTTCGCCGAACAATTCGATCGTGATCACGCTGACCAGCGTAGCGGCAGCGGCGTTGATCAGGTTGTTGCCGAGCAGAATGACCCCCAGCATTTTGTCCGTCGTGTTCAGGAGCGACAGCGCCTTCTGGGCACCGTTGTGTCCATTTTGAGCAAGATGTCTCAGGCGGAAACGATTGGAGGCCATCATGGCCGTTTCGCTGAGCGAGAAAAAGGCGGAAATGGCCAACAGCAGCGCGAGCACGCCCAGCTGCACCGTTAAAGGTATGTCGTCCACCGATCAAATACGCCCGAGCACCACTTCTGCTACGAAGCGACTGCCGACATACGCTAGGATCAGCAGGGCGAATCCAGCCAGCGTCCAGCGCAGGGCGCGTTTGCCGCGCCATCCCCAAGCATGTCGTCCGATCAGCAAGGTGGCGAAAATACCCCAGGACGCAAATGCAAACAGCGTCTTGTGATCAACCGACAACGGCTTGCCGAACAGCGCTTCGGAGAAGAAGACGCCGCTGCCGACCGTGAGTGTCAGGAGAACGAAGCCAATCAGCAGCATCTTGAAGAGCAGGGACTCCATGGTCAGTAGCGGGGGCAGGCTGGCCAAGCTGCGTTTGAGTGAGCGATTGTGCAGCGAACGTTCCGTGAAGCCCATGAAGATGGCGTGCAGGGCTGACAGGGTGAGTAGGCTGTAGGCCAGCATGGCGGCCAGGAAATGCAGCTTGAACCCGGTGGCGCTGGCGTGGGCCACGAGGTGTACGTTCGGGAAGATGACCGGGAGCACGGCACAGCCGGCCGCCAGGGGCAAGACCATCGGTTGCATGCCCTCCATCCGTGCCATGAAGCTTTCCAGCCAGTAAATCAGCACCGCCAGCCACATCATCAGCGATAGCGCGAAGCTGAAAGAAAATCGCATGCCGGCCTCGGTAAACAGGGCGTCGTAGAGTCCTGCGGCGTGGATGGCGAGTGCCAGCGCAATGGCAGAGCGCTCCCATGTTTGCATGGGGCAGGCGACACATTGGCCCTCGACTTCACGCCAGCGTGTGTTCCAAAAGTGGAAACCGAGGGCGCCATATATCAGGGCGGCGAGGATGTGCGGCAGAAGCTGAATTACAATATCGGCCATCCTTGAATTCTACTAGAAGCCCAACTCACATGCTTGATAACCTGACTAATCGCCTTGCCCGCGTCATGAAAACGCTGAAGGGCGAGGCGCGCCTGACAGAATCCAATATTTCCGAAGCCTTGCGCGAAGTTCGCATGGCCCTGCTGGAGGCCGATGTTGCCTTGCCGGTGGTCAAGGATTTTATCGCTGCGGTCAAGGAAAAGGCGGTCGGCGAAGAGGTCATCGGCTCGTTGAGCCCGGGGCAGGCCTTGATCGGCGTCGTTCATGCCGAACTGGCCAAAATCATGGGCGATGCGCATGAGGGCATCAATTTCAATACCCAGCCTCCCGCCATCGTGCTGATGGCCGGTTTGCAAGGGGCGGGCAAGACGACAACAGTCGGCAAGTTGGGCAAATTCCTCAAGGAAAACCACAAGAAAAAGGTTCTCGTGGTGTCATGCGACATTTACCGGCCCGCCGCTATCGAACAGTTAAAGTCGGTTGCCGGCCAGGCCGGTATCGATTTCTTCCCTTCCTCCGTTGGCGAGAAACCTGAGGTCATTGCGGCGGCAGCCATTGACTGGGCGAAGCGTCACTACCACGATGTTCTGCTCGTCGATACGGCGGGCCGTCTGGCTATCGATGAAGAAATGATGGCCGAAATCAAGCGTCTGCATGCAGCCATCAACCCGATAGAAACCTTGTTTGTCGTCGATGCCATGTTGGGTCAGGATGCCGTCAATACCGCCAAGGCCTTCAACGAAGCCCTGCCGCTGACCGGTGTCGTACTCACCAAGCTCGATGGCGATGCACGAGGCGGCGCGGCGCTGTCGGTACGTCATATCACCGGCAAGCCGATCAAGTTTGCCGGCGTTGGCGAGAAGCTCACTGGCCTGGAGGCCTTTCATCCGGAGCGGATGGCTTCGCGCATCCTGGGCATGGGCGATGTCCTGTCGCTGATCGAGGAGGCACGCAAGGGGCTGGATGAGGAAAAGGCCGTTGCCTTCGCCAAGAAGCTGAAATCCGGCAAGGGCTTCGACCTGAACGATTTCAAGGAGCAGATCGCCCAGATGCGCAACATGGGCGGCCTGACGGCCCTGATGGACAAGATGCCGGCGCAGGTCGCGCAGGTGGCCGGGGCGTTGCCGGCCGGCGCCGAGGGCAAGATCATCGGTCGCGTCGAAGGCATCATCAATTCGATGACGCCGCAGGAGCGCGCCAAGCCGGAACTGATCAAGGCCAGCCGCAAGCGCCGTATCGCCATGGGGGCTGGCGTTCAGGTTCAGGAAGTCAATCGTCTGCTTAACCAGTTCGAGCAGACACAGAAGATGATGAAGCAGTTTTCCAAGGGTGGCATCGGCAAGCTGATGCGCGGCATGAAGGGCATGCTGCCCGGTATGGGCGGCATGGGGCGCTGAGTCAGGTGCCGGCCTGCGCTAGGCGGGCCGGCTTGTCGTAACCCCACTGGTTCTGCCAGGCGGCTCGAACCATGTTCGGATACTCCGGTTTGCCCAGGCTGCCGTTGTAGCGACCGAGGGCGCGGAAAAGGTCGCCCTTCTCGATATCCAGGTAGTGGCGCAGGATGGTGCAGCCATAGCGCAGGTTGGTGCGCAGGTCGAACAAAGAGTCTTCAGGTCTGCCGATCAGTTTGACCCAAAAAGGCATGACCTGCATGTAGCCGCGTGCCCCGGCCGATGACACCGCATATTTCCGGAATCCCGACTCGACTTGCATCAAGCCCAGTACGAGCTGCGGGTCGAGGCCGGCGCGCGTTGCTTCGTAATGCACGCTACGCAGCAGGTCGATCCGGTATTCGCGATTGGGTATGCGCTTTTCCAGGCGTGGCGACATGGCGGCCAGCCAGTCGACGGCTTCCATTGGCGTCTTGAAGGAACTGACGCTCGGTCGGGAGTCGGAAACGGCTTTGTGCAGGGCAGCCTGCGCGCTGGCCGAGAGTGCTTCGTATTTCTGCGCGCCGGCGTAGGCCGCCGACGCGCTTACTAACAACAGTGCGGCGATCAGGCGGCGCACAATTTCTCTTGGAGAGTCGACACAATGTCGGTCTGCGCGATCATTGTCGGCTCGGCATCGCGGCGGCCCTTGTATTCGAATTGGCCGTCCTTGAGCCCGCGCTCGCCGATCACGACGCGATGCGGAATGCCGATCAGTTCCATGTCGGCAAACATGACCCCTGGACGTTCGTTGCGGTCGTCGAGCACGACATCGAGTCCGGCCTTCTTCAGGTCGCCGTACAGCTGGTCGGCAGCGAACTTGACCGCCTCGCTTTTGTGGTAGCCCATCGGCACGATACACACCTCGAATGGGGCGATGGCGGCGGGCAGTACGATGCCCTGTTCATCGTTGCCTTGTTCGATGGCGGCGCCGACGATGCGCGAAACGCCGATGCCGTAGCAGCCCATCTCCATCGTCTGGCTCTTGCCGTTTTCGTCAAGGTAGCTGCAGCCGAGGGCTTGGGCGTATTTCTGGCGCAACTGGAAGATATGGCCGACTTCGATGCCGCGGCAGATATCCAGCGTGCCTTTGCCATCGGGTGACGGGTCGCCGGCGACGACGTTGCGGATGTCGAACACTTCCGGTTCCGCCAGGTCGCGCCCGAAGTTGACGCCGGCCATGTGATAGCCGGCTTCATTCGCGCCACAGACAAAATCGCTCATGACGGCGACGCTGCGGTCGGCAAACACGGCGACCCTTTCCCGGTCGATGCCAACAGGGCCGATAAAGCCAGGCTTGCAGCGCAGGTGAGCGATCACTTCCTCTTCGGTGGCAAAGCGGAAGGGATTGATTGCGGCAATCTTGCTGGCCTTGATTTCGTTCAGTTCGTGATCGCCGCGCACCAGCAGCAGCGCGAAGGTCGGTTGGCCTTCCTCTTTTTCACTGACGACGGCGATGGATTTGACGATCTTGTCGAGCGGCAGGTTGAGAAATTTGGCGACATCGAGGCATGCCATCTTGCCCGGTGTGTGCGTCTTTTCCATTGTTTGACCGGCGGTGGCGCGGGGCGTGGTCGGCGCAAGCGCTTCGGCGAGTTCAACGTTGGCTGCGTAGTCGGAGGCCGGGCAGAAGGCGATGTCGTCTTCGCCGGATTCGGCCAGGACATGGAATTCATGCGATCCGGTACCGCCGATGGAGCCGGTGTCGGCGGCGACGGCGCGGAACTTGAGGCCCAGACGAGTGAAGATGCGGCTGTACGTATCGTACATGTTGCCGTATTCACGCTTCAGGTCGTCAAATGAGGTATGGAAGGAATAGCCGTCCTTCATCAGGAACTCGCGACCGCGCATGACGCCGAAACGGGGGCGGATTTCGTCGCGGAACTTGGTTTGCACCTGATAGAGGTGAATGGGCAGTTGGCGATAGCTTTTTACATCGCGGCGGACAACGTCCGTGATGACTTCTTCATGCGTCGGTCCGATGACAAAGTCACGCTGATGGCGGTCCTTGAAGCGCAGCAGCTCAGGGCCGTATTGTTCCCAGCGGCCGGACTCCTGCCACAGTTCTGCCGGCTGAACGGCCGGCATCAGCAGCTCCAGCGCACCGGCATTGTTCATCTCCTCGCGAACGACATTTTCGACCTTGCGCAGGACGCGCAGCCCCAAGGGCATCCAGGTATAGATACCGGCGGCGGCGCGCTTGATGTAGCCGGCGCGCAGCATCATTTTTTGACTGATGACTTCGGCGTCTGCCGGCGCTTCCTTGAGAGTGGTAAAAAAGAACTGCGAAGTGCGCATGGGATGCTCTTGAATTCGTTGGGAAACCTTCATTTTACACGGTCCCGCTTCTTTGCATGTGAACGCCCTTTGTGAAAGAATCGGGGCAACCATTAATTTTGCAGGATTTCTATGCTCGATCGCGAAGGCTATCGCCCGAACGTCGGCATCATTCTTTGTAACGCCAAAAACGAGGTTTTCTGGGGTAAACGCATACGGGAGCATTCCTGGCAGTTTCCGCAAGGTGGCATCAAGCGCGGTGAAACGCCGGAAGAAGCCATGTATCGGGAACTGCACGAAGAGGTCGGGCTGATGCCCGAACATGTGCGTATCCTCGGGCGAACCAAGGGCTGGTTGCGTTATGAAGTGCCGACACACTGGATTCGCCGCGAGTGGCGTGGTTCATACAAGGGCCAGAAACAGATTTGGTTCCTGCTGAGGCTGGTCGGGCGCGATAGCGACGTCAGTTTGCGGGCAACGAGCAAGCCGGAGTTCGATGCTTGGCGCTGGAATGACTACTGGGTGCCCCTCGATGCGGTGATCGAGTTCAAGCGTAGCGTATATGAGCAGGCGCTGAACGAACTCGTCCGTTTTCTCGATTTTGACCGCAAGGGACTTCGCATCAAGCGCGAGGCAGAGGCTTTTTTGCCGGAAGCGGCAATGGGTGAAGAGGAAAAGTAGCCATGAGTTTACGTGTGCTTGTCTTTTCCGTACTTCTCCTGCTTGTGCCACTTGCCGGTAATGCGGCGGACGAGCAGGAAGAGGATGGTGTGCCGCGGCAGTGGCAGGAATTGGATGTGCAGTTTCCCGCGCCGCCTGCCAAGGGTGCCTTGATACCGCTTTATGTGAGTGCGGCAACCGACAACCGCTTCTACATCGATGGTTCGAGTCTGAGTGTCGGGGCTGATCAGGTGATCCGCTACGTCATGGTTGTCGAGACGCCCGGTGGTGCGCGTAACGTGACCTATGAAGGGATGCGCTGCGAATCGAAGTCGCGTCGCATCTATGGTTCCGGACGCTTGGATGGGACGTGGTCAAAGGCACGTAACAGCGACTGGGTCCGCATTCTCGATGCTTATGCCAATCGGCAGCATGCGGCATTGTTTCTCGAGTACTTCTGCCCGTTCGGCAATTCGGTGCGGACTGCCGCCGAGGCGCGCGATGCCTTGTTACGTGGTGGGCATCCGGATGTCCGTCGCTGAGTCATTGCTATGTCGCCGGATCAACTGATACTTGAATTCGACCGCGCGCTGCGTACGGTTTTTGCGCAGGCCCGCACGGTTCGCCCTGTTCCCGGCATGGATTTGCCGGAGCCGGCCATGAGCGAGGTGGAGCGCAGGCATGCCTGTGGGCTGATGCGGGTCAATCATTGCGGAGAGATCTGTGCGCAGGCCCTGTATCAAGGGCAGGCGCTGACTTCGCGTGACCCTGCGGTCAAGGAGTCGCTTCGTGGCGCCGCGGAAGAGGAGACAGAGCATCTGGCCTGGACCGAGTCTCGTATCAAGGAGCTTGGCGGGCGTAAAAGCCTGTTGAATCCGCTGTGGTATGTCGGTTCGCTTTCCCTGGGGGTTGTCGCCGGGGTGATGGGCGACAAGTGGAACCTGGGTTTTTTGGCAGAAACCGAAAGGCAGGTCGAGGCGCATCTCGATGGGCATCTCGTTGATCTTCCGGCGCAGGATGGAAAATCTCGGGCAATTGTTGACCGTATGCGGCTCGACGAAATTCAACATGCCGAAATGGCCATCCGCTTCGGCGCCGCAGAATTGCCAGCGCCGATCAAATTGGGAATGAAGGCGATGGCGAAGGTCATGACTCTCGCCGCCTATCGCATCTAGGCCGGTCGAGTCAGGCTTCCTCGATAATCTCGAAATCGGCGGTGATGTCGGCTGTCTTGCCGATCATGATGGATGCCGAGCAGTATTTGTCCTTCGATAGTTCGATGGCGCGCGCTACGGCGTCCGGCTTCAGGTTTCGTCCCTTGACCCGATAGTGGAAGTGGATGCGCGTGAATACCTTGGGGTCCGTTTCCGCGCGCTCTGCGGCGAGGCTGACGTCGCAGCCGGTGACTTGATGGCGCCCTTTCTTCAGGATCAGCACGACATCGAAAGCGCTGCAGCCGCCAGTGCCGGCCAAGACCATTTCCATGGGGCGCAAGCCAAGGTTTCTACCGCCGGCTTCCGGGGCGCCGTCCATAACCACAGAGTGCCCACTGCCGGTTTCTGCCACAAATGACATGCCGGCATCGCTTCCCATCCATCTTACTGTGCATTCCATTTCGATCTCCTTGCTGGGGGTCCGATTCTAGCGGAATTGCCGAGTGGGCGATGTAGTGCTTAAGAATGCTGCAATGCAGCAATATGGGTTTTGCCTGAGCCGGGTTATTGAGGCTTGCCTGGAGTTGTTCAATGATTAATTGATGTTGAAATATTGTTATTTATTTAAATTAAACAATTATATATTTGCAATAATTTTTATTGATTTATTCATTGAAATATTGGTTGTGCAATGCACAAGAATAGCTTGCTGATGACCATGTGTTCGGGCAGAATGTGAAGCGTACGAACTGTAGTGACTTGTCAGCGATGAGTTCTTCGGTTCAGATTTGTCTCCTCCACCCTCCTCCTTTGGTGTGGATTTAACGCGGCTCAGCGAGCCGCGTTTTTTTTGCCTGATTTGCCATGAGTGGTTGAAAAGGATTGACAGCGATGTAATTTGTCGACTAAAATCCGCGCCTTTCTCCAATCTGCGCCCAATTTTTCAGGACGGCACACACATGAAAACGTTTTCCGCCAAGCCACATGAGGTGAAGCGCGAGTGGTTTGTGGTAGACGCCACAGACAAGGTGCTCGGCCGCCTCGCCACCGAAATCGCTCGTCGCCTTCGCGGCAAGCACAAGGCTATCTATACCCCGCACGTTGATACCGGCGACTTCATCGTTGTCACCAACGTTGAAAAGCTCACCGTTACCGGTAACAAGGCTGAAGATAAGAAGTACTTCCGCCACTCCGGTTACCCGGGCGGTATCTACGAAACCAACTTCAAGAAGATGCAGCAACGCTTCCCGGGCCGTGCTCTGGAAACCGCCGTCAAGGGCATGCTGCCGAAGGGGCCGCTGGGCTACGCCATGCTCAAGAAGCTGAAGTGCTACGCCGGCGACCAGCATCCGCACACTGCCCAGCAGCCGAAGGCTCTGGAAATCTAAGGGGATATCATGGCTGAAGCTTATTTCTACGGTACTGGCCGTCGCAAGAGCGCCGTTGCTCGTGTTTTCATGAAGCGCGGTTCTGGTGCCATTGTTGTTAATGGCAAGCCGGTTGATCAGTTCTTCTCCCGCGAAACCGGTCGCATGATCGTTCGTCAGCCGCTTGAGCTGGTCGAGCAATTGAATGGTTTTGATATCAAGGTCAATGTCACCGGTGGTGGTGAGTCCGGTCAGGCTGGTGCTGTTCGTCACGGCATCACCCGTGCCCTGATCGAATACGACGCAGCCCTGAAGCCCGCGTTGTCGAAGGCTGGGTTCGTTACCCGCGATGCCCGTGAAGTCGAGCGTAAGAAGGTCGGCTTCCACAAGGCACGTCGCCGGAAGCAATTCTCCAAGCGTTAATACGCTTGTCAAAAAAAGGCCGCCTTGGGGCGGCTTTTTTTGTTGCCTGTTCTTGAGGTGTGGGTTGAACCTTGGGTGTAAAAAAGCCTCGGCAAATGCCGAGGCTTTTTTTAATTTGAGTGCAGCCTGCCTCAGGACAGGATGAGGTTATCGCGGTGGATGATTTCCGGTTCGTCTACGTAGCCGAGGATGTTTTCGATGTCGGCTGTCGTTTTTCGGGCGATCAGGCGCGCTTCGCCGCTGCCGTAGTTACTCAGGCCGCGGGCGATTTCACGGCCGTCGGGGCTGGTGCAGGCGACTGCGGCGCCGCGTTCAAATTCGCCTTCGGCGGCAATGACGCCGATGGGGAGGAGGCTCTTGCCGGCGCGAAGGGCTTCCACGGCGCCGGTGTCGAGAATCAGGCGTCCGGCGAGTTGCAGGTGGTCGGCCAGCCATTGCTTGCGGGCGGCCAGTGGCGGCGTGGTAGAAACCAGCAAGGTGCCGACTGATTCGCCGGTTGCCAGACGGAGGATCGGGTCGGTTTCGTGGCCGCTCGCGATGGCTGTGTGGGCGCCGCTGCGGGCGGCGCGTTTGGCGGCAATGACCTTCGTGATCATGCCGCCGGTGCCCACCTGGCTACCGGCGCCTCCGGCCATGGCTTCGAGCGACGTATCACCGGCGATCGCCTCCTGGATCAGGGTGGCATTCGGGTCTTTGCGTGGGTCGGCCGTGTATAGGCCTTTCTGGTCGGTCAGGATGATCAGGGCGTCGGCTTCGGTCAGGTTGGCGACGAGGGCGCCGAGGGTGTCGTTATCGCCAAACTTGATTTCGTCGGTGATGACCGTGTCGTTTTCATTGATGATTGGCACGATGCCAAGACCAAGTAGCGTCGTCAGGGTCGAGCGCGCATTCAGGTAGCGCTTGCGGTCGGCCAGGTCGTCGTGGGTAAGCAGGATCTGTGCGGTGTGTACACCGTGTTTGCCGAAGGCGGCCTCGTAGGCCTCGACCAGTCCGGCTTGTCCGACGGCGGCGGCTGCCTGTTTTTCATGGACGGTCTTCGGGCGGCGGCCCCAGCCGAGGCGTTGCACGCCGCAGGCGACCGCGCCGGAGGAGACGAGAATGATTTCGCGTCCTTGTTCGCGCAGGCTGGCAATCTGGCGAGCCCAGTCACCGATGGCGTTCAGATCGAGGCCTGTGCCATTGTTGGTGACAAGTGCCGAGCCGACCTTGACGACCAGGCGCTTGGCGTTGGCGAGGCGGGTCTGGCTCATGTGGTTTCCGTCATCCCTTCGTCTTCGTCGTCTGCGACTTCAGGAACGGCCATCTGCTCGAGAGCCTCCTGGATGGCGTAGATCAGCGGCTTGGTCCCTTCGCCATTGATGGCGGCGATGCTGAATACCGGGCCGTCGAATTTTGTTGCCTTCTTGTAGGCTTTCAGGAAGTCCTCGGTGGTCTTTTCGCGATCCTCTTCGGGGATCAGGTCGAGTTTGTTGAGAATCAGCCAGCGGGGCTTTTCGACCAATTCCGGATCGTGCTTGGCCAGTTCGCCGACGATGGCCTTCGCATCGCGAACCGGATTGGCGTCGGGGTCGATCGGAGCGATGTCGACGAGGTGCAGCAGGATGCGGGTGCGCTGCAGGTGCTTGAGGAAGCGGATGCCGAGGCCTGCGCCGTCGGCGGCGCCTTCGATCAGGCCCGGTACGTCGGCGACGACGAAGCTCTTTTCTGCGCCGACGCGGACGACGCCCAGGTTGGGGTGCAGCGTGGTGAAGGGGTAGTCGGCGACCTTGGGGCGGGCCGCGGAAATGGCGCGGATCAGCGTGCTCTTGCCGGCATTGGGCAGGCCGAGCAGGCCGACATCGGCCAGTACGCGCAATTCGAGGCCGAGCTCGTGCTCTTCGCCCTGTTCGCCCTTGGTGCATTGGCGGGGCGCGCGGTTGGTTGAGGACTTGAAGTGGGTGTTTCCGAGGCCGCCCTTGCCGCCCTTGGCGATCAGAACCTTCTGGTCGTGCTCGGCGAGGTCGGCCAGGACTTCTCCGGTGTTGAGGTCGGTGACAACGGTGCCGACCGGCATGCGCAGCACAATGTCTTCCCCGCCGGCGCCGTAGCAGTCGGCGCTGCCGCCGTTTTCGCCGCGCTGGCCGAGGAATTTACGAGTGTAGCGGTAATCGACCAGCGTGTTGATGTTGCGGTCGGCAATGACGTAGACGCTGCCGCCCTTGCCGCCATCGCCACCGTTGGGGCCCCCCATGGGGATGTATTTTTCGCGGCGGAAGGTGGCGATGCCGTTACCGCCGTCACCGGCCTTCACATAGATTTTTGCTTCGTCGATGAACTTCATGGTTTGTTCTTCCTGCCTCGGTCAAGGCGTTGATGCTTTATGGGGCTGGGCTCTTCGGGAAAGCGCAGGCCGATAAAGCAAAAAGCCCTATCCAGGCGGATAGGGCTTTTCTGAATCTTCCGCCGGGCCGAATTATTCGGCGGCCGGAACGATCGAAACGGTGCGGCGCTTCTTTTCGCCCTTGATGGCGAACTGGATCACGCCATCCTTCAGTGCGAACAGGGTGTGATCCTTGCCGCAGCCGACGTTTTCGCCCGGATGGAATTCGGTGCCACGCTGGCGAACGATGATGTTGCCAGCCAGGACGAATTGACCGCCGTAGCGCTTGACGCCCAGTCGTTGGGCTTGTGAGTCGCGGCCGTTACGTGAACTACCGCCTGCCTTTTTGTGTGCCATTTCTTAGCTCCTTGTCTGAACTTAGGCAGCGATCGTGTCGATGCGCAGTTCGGTGTAGTTCTGACGATGGCCTTGACGCTTCTGGTAGTGCTTACGACGACGCATCTTGAAGATCTTGACCTTGTCGTGGCGGCCGTGGGAAACCACGGTGCACTTGACGGTGGCGCCAGCAAGGAAGGGGGCGCCGATCTTCACGGACTCGCCTTCGCCTACCATGAGGATCTGGTCGAGAGTGACTTCTGCGCCAACGTCTGCCGGTATCTGTTCTACTTTGAGTTTTTGGCCAGCGGAAACGCGATACTGCTTGCCGCCGGTTTTTATGACCGCATACATGGGTTGGACTCCGAAAATAAACCAAAGGGTGCTACAAAGAACCGCGCATTATACGGAGAAATTCCAATAAGTCAAAGGCTTTTCAATGGCTTATGGTAAACTCACCGCCTTTCGCAAAGGAGCTGTTCATGGCTGAAATCACCACGGCATCGGGCCTGATTTATGAAGATACTGTCGAAGGCACGGGCGCTGTAGCCAAGGCCGGCGATTTCGTCACGGTGCATTACACCGGCTGGCTGACCAACGGCAGCAAGTTCGACTCGAGCAAGGATCGCAACGATCCTTTCCAGTTCCCGCTCGGCCAGGGCCACGTCATCAAAGGCTGGGACGAAGGCGTTCAAGGCATGAAGATCGGCGGTACGCGCAAGCTGACCATTCCGGCTCAACTCGGCTACGGCGCACGCGGCGCGGGCGGCGTGATTCCGCCGAACGCGACGCTGGTTTTCGAGGTTGAACTGCTCGACCTGCAATGAGCGGTAGTGAAGATCCTTGGGGCAAGTGGCGCAAGCCGGGTGACCCGGCTGAGGCGCCCAAGCCAATTGCCGATACGGCGCCCGCGGACGACCCGGAAAAACCGGCAAAACGCCCGGCTGCCCGCGTTGTCGATGCACCTGAAAAGCCTGCCGGCACCCTCGGTGTGAACAAGGCCGCCGTCGCGCGCGATGCCGAGAAACAAGCTCGCAAGCCGCTACGCGGAGGTCCGCCGCGTGTGCGGCCGACCTTGCAGGAAAAACAGGAGGCCGATGCCAAGGCAAAGGCCGAGCGTGTGCAGCGTAACGAACGAACGCGCGACAGCGCAGCGTCCTCCTCGGATCGCAAGCCGCGCAGCGCCTCTCGTGCGCCGGCGCGCAGCGAAGCCAATGCGGAGTCGCCGTGGGCCAGAGCGCAGGCCTTGAGCAAGGCGCCTCGGCCGGTACGCAGCCGCGACGATACGCCGCGTGCCGGAAGCGATCGCCCTGTGCGCCGTGACGCCGATGCCGGACGTTCGGCAACGCCGCCCGCCCGCCCGGAGGGGCCGCCGCCGGAGGGTGTTCGTCTTTCCAAGGTCATGTCCGAGCGTGGCTTGTGCTCCCGCCGTGAAGCCGATCTCTGGATCGAGCGTGGTTGGGTGTTCGTCAACGGCGAGCAGGTCAGCGAACTCGGGACGCGTATCGATCCGGGTGCCGATATCACGGTTTCGCAAGAGGCCAAGAAGGATCAGGCCAAGGCTGTCACCATCCTGTTGCACAAGCCGGTCGGCTACGTATCCGGCCAGCCGGAGCCTGGGAGTGTGCCGGCTGTGACGCTGATCACCGCCGAAAGCCAGGTGCCGCAGTCCGGCGGTCCGGAGTTCAAGCCGTGGATGTTGCGCGGTCTTGCGCCGGCGGGGCGTCTCGACGTCGACTCCACCGGATTGCTGGTGCTGACCAGCGACGGCCGTGTCGCCAAGCGCCTGATTGGCGAGGATAGCGATGCCGAGAAGGAATACCTGGTGCGCGTTTCGGGCGAGATGATCAAGGGTGGGCTGGATCTGCTGCGCCACGGTCTTGAGCTTGATGGCAAGCCGTTGAAGCAGGCGTGGGTCAAGCAGCTGAATGAGGACCAGCTCCACTTCATCCTGAAGGAAGGCAAGAAGCGCCAGATTCGCCGCATGTGCGAACTGGTGGGGCTCAAGGTTATCGGCCTGAAGCGCGTGCGTATCGGCCGTATTCGCCTGGGCGACCTGCCGATGGGGCAATGGCGCTTCCTGCGTGCCGACGAGGCATTCTGACCCGTCGTCTGCAGATGCTCCAGAAAAAGACAACGCCGGCTTCAAGCCGGCGTTGTTGTTTGTGGTGCTTCTAGTGGCGAATCAGACGGTACCGGTTGGCTTGGCGGCACGGACCGGCGGCATCATCAGGCATTCGCCGTCAATGACGGTCTTGCCGCCGACGGTGCATACGGTGTCGAGAATCACGCGGTTCTTTTCGACATTGACTTCACGCACGGTGACGGTGGCGGTGACGGTGTCGCCCGGCTTGACCGGCGCCTTGAACTTCAGCGTTTGCGACAGGTAGATGGTGCCCGGGCCGGGCAGTTTGTTGGCCAGGGTGGCGGAAATGAAACCGGCCGACAGCATGCCGTGCGCGATGCGCGTGCCGAACATCGTGCCCTTGCAGTATTCCTCGTCGAGGTGGGCCGGGTTGACGTCGGTCGAGATGCCGGCAAACAGGATGATGTCGGCTTCGGTGACGGTCTTCGAGGTGCTGGCGGACATGCCGGGATGCAGCTGATCGATGTGATAGGTCATGCTGAACTCCTTGCTTTTATCGGTTGGGAAAAGGGTACTCTACCATACCGGTGCGTATGGATGAATGGGGGTCATTCGGCACGCAGCGCCTCGACCGGGTCGAGGCGTGCTGCGCGCCGTGCCGGCAGGACGCCGGCAGCCAGGCCGATGGCGATGGCCAGACCTTCAGCGAGGCCGACGAAAGTCAGCGGCGTATGTACCGGCAGGGCGGGTAGCAGCAGATGGATCAATTGGGCCAGGCCAACCCCGATACCCAGACCCATCAGGCCGCCAATGGCGGAGAGCGCGATGGCTTCGCCGAGAAAGAGCAGCAGGATGGTGCGCCGGGGAGCGCCGAGGGCGACCAGCAGCCCGATCTCACCGGTCCGTTCGCTGACGGCGATGGTCATGATGGTGACGATGCCGACCCCGCCGACCAGCAGCGAGATACCGCCCAGCGCGCCGACGGCCATGGTCAGCACGTTGAGGATATTGGACAGCGTCGCCATCATCTCCTCCTGGGTGACGATGGTGAAATCCTCGTGGCCGTGGCGCGCGATCATGCGTTCACGCACCGCATCGGCGACGATCCGTGACGGGATGCCCTCTTCGGCGGCCAGATTGATTTCGTTGAGGCCGTCGCGATTGAAGATTTCGAGTGCCCGCGCTGCCGGTATGAAGGCGGTGTCGTCGAGGTCGATGCCGAGGAACTGGCCTTTCGGCTCGAGAATGCCAATGACGCGGAACTGGTCGGGGCCGATGCGCAAGCGTGTACCGAGGGCGTTTTCGGCACCGTAGAGCTCCTCCTTCAGTTTGGGGCCGAGGACAACCAGCGCCCGCGCATTCTCCGCATCATCGTGCGGCAGGAACTGGCCGACGCGTATCTTGCCCTTGAAGACGTCAAGCATCTGCGGACCGACGCCATAGACCAAGGTGCGGCGCAGCCGGCCGTTGGCCCCCACTTCGGCGTTGCCCCAGGTGCTGGGTGTGCTGGCAACGACGTGAGGCAGGGTGGCCAGCGCCCTGGCGTCGTCGAGCGACAGGGGACGGGCGCTGGTCGGCAGGCCGGACGAAGTGCCGCCGGTCTTGGTCTTTCCCGGGTGGACGGCAACGACATTGGTGCCGAACTGGCTGAATTCGGCCAGCACGAAGCGATGGATGCCTTCGCCGATCGAGGTGAGCAGGATCACCGCGGCAATGCCGACGGCGATGCCGAGGAGCGTCAGGAAGCTGCGCAGGCGTTGCGCTGTGACGGCGCGGAGGGCTAGTTGGAAGGCGTCGGCGGCCAGCATGTCAGTGCTTCATCAGCGCCAGAACCGGTTCGAGGCGGGCAGCTTGGCGAGCCGGCATGACGCCGAACAGCAGGCCGGTTGCTAGGGCGGTGCTCAGACCGGCGATGACCGCCCAGTCGGGCGGATAGGCCGGAAAGACCGGAAAGGCCTGGCGCAGGGCAAAGGCCCCGAGTTGACCGAGCAGGTAGCCGAGCAGCGCGCCTATCCCCGAGAGCATGGCCGCCTCGGCCAGAAATGCAAGACGGATGGTGTCGGCGGAGGCGCCGAGCGCCTTGAGCAGGCCGATTTCACCGGTACGCTGGGTGACCGCGACGAGCATGACGTTCATGACGAGTATGCCGGCAACGGCCAGGCTGATCGCCGCGATCCCGGCAACGGCCAGGGTCAGCGCCCCGAGCAGCTTGTCGAAGGTGGCGAGAACGGCATCCTGGGTGATCACGGTGACATCCTCCTCGCCGCGATGGCGCTGCTTGAGGAGCTCCAGCGACTGCGTCCGGGCGGCCGGAATGGCTTCGCGACTGTTGGCTTCGATCAGGATGCGGAAGAGGGTGTTGGAATTGAACATCGCCTGGGCCAGAGAGACCGGCACGATGACCAGTTCGTCGGTGTTCATGCCCAGTCCCTGGCCGAGCGGCTTGAGAACGCCGATGACGCGCAGGCGCCGGTCGCCGACCCGCACCAGTTGCCCCACGGCAGGTTCCGTACCGAAAATTTCCTGGCGCAGCTTGGCGCCGATGATGGCGACCGATGAGCCGCGATTCCAGTCTTCATCGGGCAGGGGGCTGCCCTGGGCAAGCTCGAAATTGCGGATGGGGATGAATTCGGCGGTCGAGCCGGCGACCATGGCTTCGCGCAGCTTGCCGCCGTGGGCGATTTCCGAGGTGCCGACGGCGAGCGGCGCCACGCGGCGGACGCTGGGCAGGCGGCGCAGGCTGGCGGCGTCGTCGATGGTCAGGTCGCGCGGCGTCGAGGTGATGGCGTTGGCCGGATTGAAGCCGCCGGTGCCGGAACGGCCGGGCAGCACGATGACCAGGTTGGTGCCGAGTGACGAGAACTGGCCGACGACATAGCGCCTTGCGCCGTCGCCCAGGGCGGTCAGGATGACGACGGCGGCAACGCCGATCGACATGGCGAGTACCGAGAGTGCCGTGCGCACGGGGTAGCCGGCGGCAGCGTCGCGGGCAAAACGCAGGGTGTCAGCCAGGCGCATGGGCGCTGTCGTGCTTCAGCCGGCCATCCTCCATGACCAGCTGGCGGCCGGCGCGGGCGCCTAGCGCCGGGTCGTGGGTGACGACGATCAGCGTGACGCCCTGGCTATTCAGGGCCTCGAGCAGGTGAACGACCTCGTCGCCGGTGTGGCGGTCGAGATTGCCGGTCGGTTCGTCGGCAAGGATCAGGGCCGGCTGCATGATGGTGGCGCGGGCGATGGCGACGCGCTGGCGCTGGCCGCCGGAGAGCTGGTCGGGCTTGTGATCGGCGCGTTTGTCCAGGCCGAAATCCGTCAGCGCCTGCGCCACGCGCTGCTTGCGTTCGGCCGGAGCAATCCCGGCCAGCATCATCGGCAGGGCGATGTTTTCCGCCGCCGTGAGGCGCGGCACCAGATGGAAGCTCTGGAAGACGAAGCCGATGCGCCGGCTGCGCACGGTGGCCTGTTCCTCAGGCGACAGGGTGGTGACATCGCGTCCTTCCAGCCGGTAACTGCCGGCATTCGGGCGGTCAAGCAGGCCGAGCAGGTTGAGCAGGGTGGATTTTCCCGAACCCGATGGGCCCATCACGGCGACATACTGGCCGGCGTCGATCTGCAGGTCCAGCCCGTTCAGCGCATTCACGGTAGTGTCGCCGAGCAGGAAGCGCCGTTCGATGCCGGACAGTTCGATCAGCGCCATGAGGCTACTTCGTCCCGCTCTTGTCGTCCGGTGTCGCGCTGGCGCCGGCCTTGACGCCGGCTTTGTCGAGCGAGGTCACGATACGCTCGCCGGGTTTCAGGCCATCCAGTACCTCGGTGTACTCCCAATTGGCCAGCCCGGCCTTGATGCGTCGTTCCTCCAGCTTGCCGCTGTCGGGGTTGTAGATCAGGACACGCCCGCCCTCCTGGATGGCGGCGGTCGGGGTACGAATGACCTTGTCGCGGCCGGAGAGGATGATTTCGACATCGGTGCTGTAGCCGACGAGCAGTTTGCCGGCTTCTTCGGGGTGTTCGAAGTCCACTTCGATGTCGACCGTTCGTGCCTGCTTTTCGACGGCGGAAACGTAAGGTGCAACCCGCCGGACCTTGCCGGGCAGGGTCTTGCCGGGCAGGGCATCCAGGGTGATGCGCACGGCCTGTCCAACGCGGATTTTGGGGGCGTCGACCTCATCCATGGGGGCCTTGACGTAGAGGCAGGAGTCGTCGATCAGGTCGATGGCGGGGGGAGTCGGCACGCCCGGGGGCGAGGGCGTCGAGTATTCGCCCAGTTCGCCGACGATCTTGGCAACGGTCCCGTCGAACGGTGCATAGAGCACGACGCGCCCCTGTTCGACGCGTGTGGCCTTGAACTTCGCTTCGGCCTGGGCGACATCGGCTTTTGCCGTGTTGCAGGCGGCGCGGTGGATTTCGGCGTCGGTGCGGGCGGCTTCTTCCTTGCTGGTCGAGACGAATCCCCTGTCGCGCAGTTCGCTCTGGCGGCGGGCTTCCTTTTCCGCATTGGCAGCGGCGATGCAGGCCTCGTCAACGCGGCGGGCGCTGAGCGCCATCTGTGCCTGGGCCAGCGCGGCATTGGCCTGTTGGTCGTCGTTCCATAGCTTGAGGAGCAATTGCCCCTTCTTCACCTTGTCGCCTTCCTTGACGCTGAGGTATTCGATTCGCCCGCCGACGATGGTCGACAGCTTGGTTCGCTGGCAGGCTTCGATGGTGCCGGCGCGGGTGTTGGCCAAGGTCGCCTCGACCTTGCCTTCGTCGACATCCTTGAGCGTAACCGCGACCGGCGTCGGGCGAGTCGCCGCGAAAATCCCGAGGCCGAGTACGACAAGAATCGCGAGGGCAATGGCAATCCGGCGCATGGGTGTGTCCTATCGAAAGCCCGGCAGCCATCCCGACTGCTGGTGGCCCCAGACCGGCTCGAGCACCCCCTGGTAGAGCGCTTCGATGACCGGGGGTTCGTGCCAGGGTTCGTTCATGAAGGTCAGGCCGACTTCTTCGACGGTTCTGCCGGACCAGTAGTAATCGGCTACTTCGTCCAGCGCGGTCAGCGACAGGCTGTGCGGCAGGCGCAGGTAGTCCAGCCAGCTGGCGTCGTGGAAAGAGCAGAGGTAAGCGCCCTTCGTTTGCGCGCAGACGAGGTTCTTTCCGAAAACGCGCTGCGGGTGCTTGGTCCGGAAGGTCATGGCATCGGTTCGCGTGGCGAACTGGAGCATGGCATGCAGGCGACTCGGGAAATGGTTGTAGCGACGTTGGCGGAAGTACTCGAGGTGGTACTCGGCAAAGTAATTCTGCACCGACAACAGCTGGTCTCCCGCGCTGGGTTCGCCACCCTCAGGAGCGGCCAGCGTGGCGCCAAACGGGCTGCCCTTCAGGATGTCCCAGCCGGGCAGGTCGGCACCCGGCTCAAGCCAGCAAAACAGCTCCAGCGTAGCGGTGTCCTTGATGAGGTTGTCCATGGGGCCAGAGGGGGTGGGCGAATAGCGGTATTTTGAACCAATGCCGCGATTAGGCCAATCGGCTTGATGCGCCCTGACCGAACTCATACCAAATATTTTGAACTGTCATATGATTCGGTTTTCATCGCTGCAAATGGGGAGACAGGGCTGGTGGGTGTTTTTTCCCAAAGGAAGTCGGATGACATAGTCTTTCGCCAGCGGCATCTCAGCTTGCGCAAGGCCTTGCTGACCGTACTTCTGGCGCTGGGAGGCATGTTGGCGATGATCAGTGTGGCGACCTTGAGCGCCTTGTCGGCGTATACCGACGCCTATGAAGCGGCCCGCCACAGGCAGGAGTCGATGGAGTTGATGGTCGAGGTGCATCGCGAGGTGGAACTCCTCAGCCGCCTGGTGTCTTCCTATGTGACGACAGCGAATCCACGCTACCTGATTTATTACTACGACATCCTGGCCATCCGCGAAGGCAGCAAACCGCCTTTGCAAGGCGTTTCCGCGACTTACTGGGAGGAGGTCGTCAGCGGCATGCGCAGCTATGTGCCGCCGCCGCCCGGGCAGGGGGATGCACTTTTCCAGCGCGGCAGCCGGCTGGGTTTCGATGCGGCGGAGCAGGCCATCCTGCAGCGGGTATTCCGCATTACCGATGCAATGAAAGAAGTCGAACAGGTCGCTTTCGCTGCCACGCAGGGTTTGTACGATCCGGTAAAGAAGGAAATGGTCTCCGAGGCCGAGCCGCAAACCGAGTTCGCGAACGCCTTGTTGCATGAGCCGCAATATCTCAAACATCGTGCGGATCTGGCGATCGCGGTTGCCGCCTTGTCTGCGCAAGTGGACCAGCGGACCAAGCTTGCACTCGTACAGGCGGGGGAAAAGCTCCGGCGCTGGATTGTTATTGCCTTGATGCTGCTCGTGTGGGCCGTTTTCGTGCTGATCTTCGGCTATTACTACCTGAAGCGGAACCTTTTGGCACCGTTGACTTCCCTTCACCAGACGGCGCTTGCCCTTGCCGAAAAATCTTATGGCAAGCGTGTCGGCGATATTCATGGTGTCGAGGAGGTGCATTCGCTGGCGACGACCATCGACAGCATGGCGACAGCCATCGAGGCCGACCTCGCTCAGCGCGAGCTCGTGCAGCGCGCCTTGCGCCAGGCGAGGGCCCGGGCCGAGGTGGCGGCCGAAACCAAGGCCATTTTCCTGGCCAACATGAGCCATGAAATCAGGACCCCGATGAATGCCATCATCGGCATGGCTTATCTTGCATTGAATTCCGGCCTGCCGGCGCGTCAGCACGATTACGTTTCCAAAATACACGTGGCAGCGAAATCCTTGTTGGGCATCCTCAACGATATCCTCGATTATTCAAAGATCGAGGCGGGCAAGGTGGCACTCGAAGCGGTGCGTTTCGATCTTGAAGAGGTTGTGCAAAACGCCTTGTTCATGGTGCAGGCCAAGGCGGAGGAGAAGGGGCTGGAGCTGATTCTCGACTTTCAGCCTTCGCCAGCCTTGCGTTGCCTGGTCGGCGATCCGTTGCGTCTGGGCCAGGTGTTGATCAACCTGCTGAGCAATGCCGTGAAATTCACGGAGCACGGCCACGTGTGCCTGCGGGTCATCCAGACGACCAATGAGTCTTCCCGGGCCATTGTTGCGTTTTGTGTCGAAGATACCGGTATCGGCATGACATCCGAGCAGCAGGGGCGCTTGTTCGGCGAGTTCACCCAGGCGGATGGCTCGACGACCCGAAAGTACGGTGGAACAGGCCTTGGGCTGGCTATTTCGAGGCGCCTTGTACTCGCGATGAGTGGCGATTTGCAGGTCGAGAGCACCTTTGGCGTGGGGAGCTCCTTCCGTTTTACCGTCGAGGTCCCGGTGGTGCCCGACGAGATCCCTGATGGGGGCCGCCAGGGGCTGGCGGTCCGTCGTGCATTGGTGGTGGACGATTACCCGGGCGCCCGGGAGTCGATGGCCAGGCTGCTGTCGGCAATGGGGTGTCCCTGTGTGGATTGCGTTGGGAGCGGAGAGGAGGCCTTGCTGCGTCTTACGGATGCCGGGGATGATTTCGAAGTCTACGATTTGCTGATCGTGGACTGGTTGCTGCCGGACATGACAGGCGGCGAGTTGATCGAGCGCTTGTCTTCAACGGCGGTCGGCTTGCCCGATTGCGTGATTGTCGTTTCTCCGAGCGATCCGGCACTCCTGCGCCAGGAGGCGGTCCAGGATGGAATCACCGAGGTCGTGCAGAAGCCGCTGATGCCTGGCGAGTTGACCAGAATATGCCTCAGTGCGGGAGAAGAGGCCGCGAGGGCTGTACCGTCTCATGCCGTGCCGCGGCTTGTTGCCCGGGTACTGGAAGGGATGAATGTCCTGTTGGTCGAGGACAACGCGATGAGTCAGCAGATTGCCTGCGAAATGCTCGGCGGCTGGGGGGCGCGCGTTGAAATAGCCGGCAACGGCCAGGAGGCTCTCGATTGCGTTGCGGCACATGCGCCGCAATATTTTGCAGCCGTTCTCATGGATATCGAGATGCCGGTGATGGATGGCCGGGAGGCGACGCTGCGCCTGCGCGGGGATCGTCGTTATGCCGATCTGCCCATCATTGCCATGACGGCCCACGTGGTGGGTCATGGCATGAATGACACGCTGGCACAGGGGGTGTCGGCCTATATTGCGAAGCCGTTCGAACCCGAGGTCTTGCTGGCCATGCTTCAGCGTTATTGGCATGGCGTTGACGCCCATGAGGCGTCGGCTCCCCGCTTGTGCGAGGGCGAAGATGCGTTGTTCTTGCGGGCGCTGGAGGGAGTCGCCGCAATCGACTCCGGTATTCTGCTACGTCGCTTTGCCGGGCGTATTCCGTTCCTGAAAAGGGCGTTGCGGCAGTTTGTCGATGATTACCTGCGCTGGCTCGAATCCGTCGAGGCCAACCTGGCGCGGGGGGATACGGATACCGCACGGCGTCAGGCGCATACGCTGAAAGGATTGGCCGGTACCTTTGCCATGACTTCTCTGCAGTCGGCACTTGCCGTTCTGGAGTCGGCCTTGGCCGAGGGGGGCGGAGTCGACACAGAGCTATGCGCCGTACGCAGCCACTTGTCCGCCTTGCTTCCGTTGTTGCAAGGATTACCCTTTGCGCATGGCGAGACGCTTGCCCGTGATGCCGAATCACTTGATTCGGTGCTTGAGCATCTGCGCCAGCAACTGCACGAAGGGGACGGTGAAGCCGAGGAACTATGGCGTCAGAACAAGGAGCGCCTGACGGTGTTGTTCAGTCCGCGTCAGATCGCGGCAATTGATTACGCCATCAGGCAATGGAATTTTGCCGAAGCACTGGATATTCTTGGTAGCTTCGAGCGGAGAAGCGGAGGAGCGCCATGAGCGACGAACGCGCAAGCATCCTGGTGATCGACGATACCCCGGGGAATCTCAGCCTGTTGAACCAACTGTTGCGTACCCAGTATCGCGTCAAGCTGGCCAATAGCGGTGCGCGCGGGCTCGAACTGGCCGCGATGTCGCGACCGGACCTGATCCTGCTTGACATCATGATGCCGGAAATGGACGGCTACGAAGTATTCCGCAAGCTGAAGGCCGATCCATCCACCAGCAAGGTTCCCATCATATTCCTGACGGCCAAGTCGGGGGCCGAGGATGAGGAGCGGGGCTTGGCCATGGGGGCCGTCGATTTCATTCACAAACCGATTGCGCCATCGGTTGTTCTGGCTCGGGTACGAACCCATTTGCAAATCCGGAACTGGCAAATTTTTCTTGAAGACAAAAGCGCCTGGCTCGAGAAGGAGGTGGAGGCGCGTGTCAGCGAAGTGTTCCGTTTGCAGGAGGCGACCATCAGGGTGATGGTGTCGCTTGCCGAGTTTCGTGACGAATGCACCGGTAATCATATTCGACGCACTCAGGATTACGTCCGTCTGCTGGCCGAATACCTGAGCCGTCAGCCCAGGGATGGTGCATTTCTCGGGCGCGACCAGATCGATCGTATCGCCAAGGCTTCCCCTTTGCACGATATCGGGAAAATTGCGATACCGGACCACATCCTGCTCAAGGCGGGGCGCCATACGCCCGAAGAATTCGAAATCATGAAAACCCACAGCATCAAGGGTGAAAGCATGTTGCAGCGCTCCTTGCGGGAAATGGGCGGAGACAACGAAATGCTGGTGTTTGCCTGCCAGATTGCGCGTAGCCACCATGAGCGCTGGGATGGCAGCGGATATCCGGATCGACTGGCCGGTGAAGCAATACCGCTTGCTGCACGTCTCATGGCTGTTGCCGATGTTTACGATGCCCTGCGCTCAAGGCGCCCATATAAAGAAGCATTCAGTCATGCCGAGGCAGTGGAAATCGTCGTTCAAGGGCGCGGCACTCACTTCGATCCCCTGCTGGTAGAGGCTTTTCTCGCATTGGAGAGCGTTTTTGCGGAAATTGCCATTAAACTGGCGGACGAGTAATTTGTCATGACAAGAGTATCCGAAGTGAATATGCCGAATCGTATTCTTGGGGGAGTGGCTGCCTTCGTCTTTGTTGCGCATGCCGCACCCGCGCTGGCCGTAGACCTCACGTGGTCGGGATTCGGAACGCTGGGCTATGCCCAGTCCGATCAGCCGGTCAACTATCAGCGCTTCATTGATGAAAAAGGGACATTCAAGCGCGATAGCATTCTCGGTGCGCAAGTCGACGCGCGTTTCTCGCAGCAGTGGGGTGCAACCGTTCAGGCCAAAGCGGCACCATCGGATCACTACGATACGCAATGGCAGGCTTCGGTGGCTTGGGCTTTCGTTTCCTGGCGACCGAGCGACGATTGGTTGATTCGCGTCGGAAAATTGCGCCTTCCGTTCATGTTGAATACCGAAAACGCCGATGTCGGCGCAACCTACGATTTTGTGCGGCTGCCGTTGGAGGTCTATTCGATTGCGCCAACCACCGACGTGGTGGGCATCAGCGTCAGTAAAACCTGGTTCGGAGAGCAGTTGGACTGGACGGCCGAGGGCTATTCCGGGAAAGCCAGTACGTATTGGCGCTATTACGGGCGAGACCGGACGCTCGAATCCACTTCGCCAGGCAGCTGGTTCTTGCCGGTGGACATGAAAAGCACAGGATTGGTCCTGACGGCACGTAACCTGGAGCACGTTTTCAGGGTTGGCTACCATGAGGGAGAGGCTTCTCGTCCGGGGGTGAAGAGCGGCGCAGGTTTTGAGCTCGGAAACTGCCCGGGCGCCCCTGTCCCCGGGTGCTACAACCTTTCCAGCGGTGGTGTCGACAGTCTGCGGGTGCCCATTCTGACCTTGGGGGCGAGTGTGACGCTTCCGGAGAATTTCAAGTTAACCGGCGAGTTCGGCAAGGCCAGGATCGAAAGTGCCAGCCGAGGGCTGAGTCGTTGGGGGGCATATCTGGCGATATCAAAGCGTATCGGCGCCTGGACGCCATACGCCTACTACGCCAAGGTCAAGTCGTCCGGGGAGGCCCTCGATTTGTACCAGCGCATCAACGGAAATGCATCAAACGTAGCGTCGCCGTGGCGAGGCTATCAACGCGTTCTCGCCGATATTACCGTCCCCTATGACCAGACAACCCTGGCGCTGGGAACCTCTTTTTGGGTGACGGCGAAAAGCGTGCTCAAGGCGGAATGGTCGCGCATCGATACGCAAGTGGCGTCCAGTTTTATTGATGCGCCGGTGGGGGGGGAAAGCGGCAACAGGCATATCGACGTGTTCTCGCTGTCGTATAGCTTTACCTTCTAGTCCATGAAGTTACACTTTCTGACCCTTGTGACCAGTCTGCTTCTTCTGAGGCCGGCTGTCGTCTATGCGGGGGAAGAAGTGCTGATCATCGGACATTCGGCATTGCCGAAGACCGACAAACTGACCGTGCAGCGCCTTTACACCGGACGCGCCGTCAGCATCGGGCAGCAGCAGGTGCTGCCAATCAACCTGCCGACCGGCAACCCGGTCCGTGATGATTTTCTGTTGACTTGCATGGAGCAAAGCGAGGAGCAGTACACAGGGTACTGGCTGGTTCGGCGCTATGTTGGCAAGGGTGCGCCACCGCAGGAGATGGGCAGTGTCGATGAGGTGATCAAGTATGTCCAGGCGACGCCCGGAGCGATCGGCTATGCTCCCGCGTCGAAAGTGCCTCGTGGCGCCAATGTGATTTTCCGGCGCTGATCTGCTCGAGTGATACTGGCTTTTTTTGCTGGGCGTGCTAATCTGAAAGCGTGTGAGGTGTGCAGCAAATCTTGCATGTTGTGGTCGTACCCGCTGCGCTGCTGGAGATTCTATGGCAGTTTTCGCAGGGAATATTTCTTGAGATTACCGAGTAGCACTCCTTGACGGCGAATAGCCGTAATGCCCCGGCCGAAAGAGCAGGGGCCGCAGTAACCGAAGCCCGTGCCTGAACAGCATGGGCTTCACGTTTTTGGGATCAGCAAATGCAGATACAGCGTCACGGCACGACACGCCGTTACTCCGACAGTGTGGTGCACAATGGAACCGTCTATCTGGTTGAAGTGCCTGCGAACCCCGACGGCGATATCGCCGAGCAGACAGGCAACGTGCTGGCCAGCGTAGACCGCTTGCTGGCCCAGGCCGGAAGTGCGCGGGACCGCTTGTTGATGGTCACGATCTATCTGGCGGACATGGCCGATTACGATGCGATGAATGCCGTCTGGGACGATTGGGTGCCGGCGGGCTGTGCGCCGACTCGCGCTTGTGTCCAGGCCCGCTTGGCCAATCCGGACTGGCGTTTGGAATTGGCTGTGACAGCTGCAACATGAGTGCCGGTATTCAGGACGATCCTCGCCTGGCCTTGATTGCAGAAAGCTACCATCGCCTGATCGGGCGGCCGCTCGTCCATTCCGCTCCGGATGTCGCATTGGCCTTGTGGGAGGCGCCACGGGTGATCGTCGCGCACGGTATGCAGGACGATCCCGTGTTTTTCTACGGTAACCGGCTGGCCTTGCAGGTGTTCGAGATGGATTTTTCCGCCTTTGTGCAGCTTCCTTCACGCTATTCGGCGGAGCCGCTGGCGCGCGACGAACGGGCGCGCCTCCTGGAACGCGTTGCACGCGATGGTTTCATCGACGACTACGCCGGCGTGCGTATTTCCGCCACGGGGAAACGTTTTCGTATCGTGCAGGCAGAAGTCTGGAATCTGGTGGACGCCGATGGTGTCTGCCATGGGCAGGCAGCAAGCTTTGCGCATTGGCAGCCGCTTCCGTAAAGGCTGGCCGCTCAATCCGCCAATTCTGCATCGCTATCGCAGCCTTGGCCGGCGGCGATGCTGCGGGCAAAAAAGCGCCGCGCCAAGCTATGCGCTCCTGCGGGTAGCGGCAGGTAGCGTTCCGGGTGGTCCAGCAATCCGCAGGTGTAGCGTCTTCCTTCCTCGGACCACGCCAGCGCCGGGCATGGGCCGCGGCGTTTCAGGAAGCGAAGCATGGCAAGCGGGCAGGTCTCCAGCGCGCAGCACACGCCGCAGCCGTTGCAGGGAGCGCCGATGGCCGGTTTGGTCGGGGCTTCGGCATGCAATTCAATGATCCGCTCTTTCATGCGGTGTAATGAACCACTTTCCGGGGAAATGATCAAACGCCTACCCCTGTCCGGAAAGGAGTTTGCGATGAAGAAACTGTTATGCGGATTGTTGGCCCTTGCATTTTCCCTGACGAGTCTGAATGTGCTGGCCTGTTCTGGCGACAAGGCAAAGGACGAAAAGCAGATGAGTACACCGAGCAAGCCCAAGGTCTGAGCGGCGTTCCATCAAACGAAGGCGGCAGTGGCCGCCTTTTTTATTTTCGGCGTGTACTCAGGAAAAGTTCGGGATCGACCGGGGTGTTGTTGAGGATCACCGCCCAGTGCAGGTGCGGCCCGGTCACCCGGCCGGTCGCGCCGATGGCGCCGAGCGGCTCGCCGCGTTTGACTGTCTGGCCGGGGCGTACGTCGATGCGCGAAAGGTGCATGTAGGCCGTGATCAGCCCTTGTCCGTGGTCGAGGAAAACGGTATTGCCGTTGAAGAAATAGTCGCCGGTGTTGGCGACGACCGCATCGCTGGGGGCATGGACGAGCGTTCCGCTGCTGGCGGCAACGTCCAGACCGGCGTGCGGATTACGCGGCTGGCCGTTGAAGAAGCGGCGCAGGCCGAAGCGCGATGACAGCGGCCCGGGTGAGGGCTGGTCGAGCGCGGTGTCCGGCGGGGTCTCCGAAAAACGCTTCTTTACCGCCTCGGTCACCTTTTGCTCGCGCTCGATACGAACGATGTCCTCCGGCGAGGGTTCGACCTTGCGCTTGTCCTTGATGGTCAGGCGTTGTTCCGGGTAATTCCTGATGCCGATGGCGACGGTTTTGGGTTCGATGGCGCCGCCCTTGCTCACACGGATTTCCAGCTCTCCGGGCAGGGTATCGAGCGGGATGCCAAGCAGGGCGAACCAGCGGCCCCGTTCATTGACCACGGCCAGTGCTTGTTCGCCCCAGCGCGCCAGCGGAGCCGCTTGTGTGGCAGGTCCGAGGTCGATGACCGCTACGCCGCCGGGGACCGGCGCATTCTGCGGCAGGGCAAAGGCCTGCAGGGCGTTGGCCAGCAGCAATGGCGGGATGAGGCGTTTCATGTCGCGTTTTGTCGGGTAGGCCCGCATCAGCCGAGGCTACCGGCTGCGTCGGGATTCAAAAAGGCCGGAATTAAAGACTGGCGGCCTTGAACGTGTTGCACTGGTTCATGTCGCCGCTGTCAAAGCCGCGTTTGAACCAGCGCACGCGCTGTTCCGAGGTGCCGTGGGTGAAGCTCTCCGGTACGATGCGCCCTTGTGCCTGTTGCTGCAGGCGGTCGTCGCCGATGGCCGTGGCAGCGGTCAGGGCCGCTTCAAGATCGCCCGGTTCGAGCACCTTCTTCATCGTGTCGGTGCGCTTGCCCCAGACGCCGGCCAGGCAGTCGGCCTGCAATTCCATGCGTACGGACAAGGCGTTGCCCTCGGCCTTGCCGGCCTGCTGGCGGGCCTGGTGGACCTTGTCGGCGATGCCGAGCAGGTTCTGGATGTGATGGCCGACCT
This sequence comes from Dechloromonas sp. CZR5, assembly GCF_008711155.1. Classification (GTDB taxonomy): domain Bacteria; phylum Pseudomonadota; class Gammaproteobacteria; order Burkholderiales; family Rhodocyclaceae; genus Azonexus. Next base: position 324,334 of record NZ_VUYQ01000001.1, read on the forward strand.
CGTGGGCGACGACGTAGGCCTGGGCGAATTCGCCGGGGGCGTGGAAGCGCTCCTTGAGCTCGCGGTAGAAGGCGAGGTCGATATAGACCTTGTGGTCGCCGGGGCAGTAGAACGGCCCCATGGCGGTCTGGCCGGTACCGCAGGCGGTCGGCGTGGCGCCAGTGAACAGCACCAGCTTGGGCGCTTCGTACTGGCGGCCGTTCTGGCGGAAGGTCTCGGTCCACACATCCTCGGTAGATGCCAGCACCTTGGAGACGAAACGCGCCGATTCGTCATTGGCTGGCGGTTTGTGCGCGGCCGGCGCCTGCTGGTGGGCAATCGGCGTCTGCTCGATGATGCCGAGCAGGGTCATCGGGTTGATGCCGGTAAAGTAGCTGATGGCCAGCGCCAGGATGACCCCGCCGATGCCGACTCCGCCCACGCCAACGCCGCCGCCCCCCCGGCGGTCTTCGATGTTGTCGCTTTCGCGGTAGTCGTCCATGCGCATGGCAATTTCCTTTTAGCGGTATTGATTGATGGCGTCGCGGGTTTCCTGCGCCACTTTACGGGCGGCTGCGGCAAACCCGTCGTCCTTGCCAGCGTACAGGATGGCACGGGAGGAATTGATCATCAAGCCGGTACCATTGCCGGTTTTCCCCGCCTTGACGGTGGCCTCGATGTCGCCCCCCTGGGCGCCGATGCCCGGCACGAGCAGGGGCATGTCGCCGACGATGGCGCGCACGCGGGCGATTTCGGCCGGGAAGGTGGCGCCGACGACGAGGCCGATCTGGCCCGTACTGTTCCAGTCGCGGGCGGCCAGAGCGGCAACGCGCTCATACAATTTTTCACCATTTACTTCGAGGAACTGCAGGTCCGAGCCACCCGGGTTGGAGGTACGGCAGAGCAGGATGACGCCCTTGTCCGGATAGGCGAGGTAGGGTTCCACCGAATCGCGGCCCATGTAGGGGTTCACGGTAACGGCATCGGCCTTGTAGCGCTCGAAGGCCTCGACGGCGTACTGCTCGGCGGTGGAGCCGATGTCGCCACGCTTGCTGTCGAGGATGACCGGGATGCCCGGATGTTTTTCATGGATATGGGCGATCAGCGCTTCCAGCTGGTCTTCGGCGCGGCGGGCGGCGAAGTAGGCGATCTGCGGTTTGAACGAGCAGACCAGGTCGGCCGTGGCGTCGACGATGGCGGCGCAGAATTCGAAGATCGCGTCGTCGCGGCCCTTCAGGTGGGCCGGGAATTTGGCCGGGTCGGGATCGAGGCCGACGCAGAGCAGGGAATTGTTTTTCCGCCATGCGGCGTTCAGTTGGTCGATAAAGGTCATGCGGAATCCTTCGGGAGATAGCGGGAAAACTTGTCCGGCAGCAGGCAGGTCTGCAGGCTGCGCTGGGTGAAGATGAAGCGGCCGTCGCAGACGAAACCGAGTTGCTGCCAGTCCACTTCCTTGTTGAGCATCATCGTGCATTCGATCAGGTCGCGGCGCTGCATGCGGCGGTTGTTGGTGAACAAGGCCAGGATGGAACCGTCGAAAGCATGACAGTCGTGCAGGAAGAAGGGTTCCTGTCGGCGGGTGCGACCATTGACGTAGATACGCGGCAGTTCGTTGATCGGAAAATGGCGGCCCCACTGCCACCAGTTGCCTTCGTCGAACTTGCGTACGCGGCGGGCGAGCAGCTCATCCTTGTGCTTGTCGAGGTGCGGGTGCTTGATGCCGTACAGCATGCGCCGGGTGTCGCCGGTTTCGCCGGTCTTCGAATACACGAATTCCATGTTGCCCTTGGGGTGGGCAAACAGGTGGTCGGCCCCGGACACGGCGCCGACCTTGACGGTGAATACGTCGGCAAAGCGGACGCGATGATTGTCGCGCAGGAACATCAGCTGGCCGTCGACCTCGGTGAAAATCCGCCCGTCGGCCATGTGGCGGTCCAGGCGTCCCTTTTCAAAGCGGAAAATGGCGCAGTTGGGCGTTGCCCCGTCGAATACGCGGACATCGCCGGTCTCGTAGAAGTGCGTGATGCTGCCCTGTTGGTATAGCCAGGCATTCAACTTCTTGGCGGCCGTCAGCTTGATGAACTCGCGCGGTACGATGAAGACCAGCTCGCCGCCCGGCTTCAGATGGCGCACGGCCTTCTCGATGAAGAACAGGAAGAGGTTGCTGCGCGCATCGAAGAGCTCGGACTTCAGGCGCTTTTTGGTGTCGGCTGCGACATCCTGATAGCGCACGTAGGGCGGGTTGCCAACGATGGTGTCGAACTGCTCGCTGAGCGGATAGGCGAAGAAATCGCGTACCGTGGCCCCTTCCGGTGCGACGCGGGCGTCGATCTCAATGCCCACGACATCGGCACCACGTTGGCGCAGGGTGGCGAAAAAGGCCCCGTCGCCGGCCGACGGTTCCAGGACCCGGCCCTTGTTTTGGCAGAGGTCGAGCATGAAAGCCACCACGTCGGGGGGCGTGAATACCTGGCCGAGTTGTGCGACGTCCAGCGGCATCAATGGCTATTGTCGGGTTTCCGGGCGGCAAGGTCGGCCGCCGCCTTCTCGCGCGCCCTCTTTTCCCAGTAGCGCTCGTTCTTGCTCTCGTCGGCGAAGCGGAAGCGGCCGGCGAGCTCGCAGCCTTTCATGCCGGGGTTGCATGGCAGGTTGTTGATCTTGGTGCACCGGTCATCGACTTCATGCGGGCAGCCCCAGCTTCCGGCCATTTCAGTCCACCTTGCCCCACGAGTCCTTGAGCGTCACGGCCCGGTTGAAGATCGGGGCGCCGGGCCGCGAATCGACGCGGTCGGCGGCGAAGTAGCCGTGGCGCTCGAACTGGAAGCGCTGCTCGGGCAAGGCCTCCTTCAGGCTGGGCTCCAGTTGGGCGGTGATGATGGTCTTCGAAGCCGGATTGAGATCGTCGAGGAAGTTGCGCTCCAGCTCCGGTGCATCGCCCTCGCGGCGTGCGCCGGGGGCGGCGACGCTGAACAGGCGGTCGTAGAGGCGAACTTCGGCCGGGTAGGCATGGGCGACCGATACCCAGTGCAGGTTGCCCTTGACCTTGACGCTGTCGGCGCCCGGCGTGCCGGACTTGGTATCGGGCAGGTAAGTGCAATGCACGGCGACGACCTTGCCGTTCTCGTCCTTGTCGCAGCCGGTGCATTCGACGATGTAGCCGTACTTCAGGCGTGCCTTGTTGCCCGGGAAAAGTCGGCGGAAGCCCTTTTCCGGAACCTCCTGGAAGTCCTCGCCCTCGATCCACAGCTCGCGGCCGAAGGGCATGATGCGCGTGCCGAGTTCCGGATGCAGCGGGTGGTTGGTGACCGTGCAATCCTCGAACTGGCCTTCCGGGTAGTTGTCGATGATCAGCTTGAGCGGATCGAGCACGGCGACGCGGCGCTGGTCGGATTCGTTCATGACCTCGCGCATGGCGTCCTCGAACAGCACGTAGTCGATCAACGAATCGTTCTTGGTGACGCCAATGCGGTCCATGAACAGCTTGAAGCCTTCGGCCGAGTAACCGCGGCGGCGGGCGCCGACCAGGGTCGGCATGCGCGGATCGTCCCAGCCTTCGACGTGCTTTTCCTCGACCAGCTGGATGAGCTTCCGTTTGGAGAGGACGACGTAGGTCAGGTTGAGGCGTGAGAATTCGATCTGCTGCGGCAGCGGGCGTTGCAGCAGGCCGCCTTCGGCCAGGCGTTCGAGCAGCCAGTCGTAGAACGGGCGCTGATCCTCGAATTCCAGCGTGCAGATCGAGTGCGTGATGTTTTCCAGCGCGTCTTCGATAGGGTGGGCGAAGGTGTACATCGGATAGACGCACCACTTGTCGCCGGTATTGTGGTGGGTGGCGTGGCGAATGCGGTAGATGGCCGGGTCGCGCAGGTTGATGTTGGGCGAGGCCATGTCGATCTTGGCGCGCAGGATGTGGGCGCCGTCCGGGAATTCGCCCGCCTGCATGCGCTTGAAAAGGTCCATGTTCTCGGCGACGCTGCGGCCGCGGAAGGGCGAATCCTTGCCCGGCTGGGTCAGGGTGCCGCGGTTGGCGCGCATTTCGTCGGCCGACTGGCTGTCGACGTAGGCGTGGCCGGCACCGATCAGGTATTCGGCAAATTGGGCCATCCAGTCGAAGTAGTTCGAGGCCTGGTAGAGGTTGGTTTCGCCGGCCTGTTCCCACGAGCAGCCGAGCCATTTGACCGAATCGACGATGGCGTCGACATATTCCTGCTCTTCCTTCTCCGGGTTGGTGTCGTCGAAGCGCAGGTGGCAGCGGCCGCCGTAGGCCTGGGCGAGCCCGAAGTTGAGCAGGATGGACTTGGCGTGGCCGAAATGCAGGTAACCATTCGGCTCGGGCGGGAAGCGGGTGCGGATTTTCGCCGGATCGAGCGGTGCGGCGGCATGGTCGGCGGCGGTGCCGGGCCGGCCGGCCCAGTGGCGCTGGGCGTGCTTGCCGGCGGCGAGGTCGGCCTCGACGATGTTTCTGATGAAATTGGCGACAGGTGTCGGGGTGCTGGCGGGCTGGTTGGGGCTGCTCACGGGTTGAACCTCTTTGATTAAGCGCGTTATTTTAACCGCCTGGGGCGCTTCAGACAGTAGAATTCGGGCATGTCCTTCCTGCCCCAGCTCTCCGCGCTCAACTTCCTCGCCGTCGGCGCCGGTGCCGCGCTCGGTGCCTGGAGTCGCTGGTTGCTCGGTTTGGCCCTCAATCCGCTGTTCATCGCCCTGCCGCTCGGTACGCTGGCGGCAAATTTGCTCGGCGGCTACCTGGTTGGTGTTGCGGTCGGCGTCTTTCACCTCAATACGCATTTCCCGGCGGCCTGGAAGCTGTTCGCGATCACCGGTTTTCTCGGTGGCCTGACCACCTTCTCGACCTTTTCGGCCGAAGTCGTCGAGCGTTTGCTCGCCGGCCAGCCGGCCTGGGCTATCGGCCTGGCCATGGTGCATCTGGCCGGCTCCCTGACGGCGACCTGGCTGGGCCTGCTGACGGTCGGTGCTACCCGCATCTGGGCTTGAACCGGCAGGGCAAGGCTGGCCTGTCACGAACCTGCAATACAAAACCGGAAAAATACGCGCCTCACTAAACCGAAGCGGGAGAATTCCATGCGTGCTTTTCTGGCAACCTCTGCCATTGCCCTCGGCCTGACCGGCTGTGCCACCCAAGCCCCGGCACCAGCCGACAAGCCGCTTGCCCCGGCCGCTGCCGCACCGGCTCCGAAGGCGCCGCAATGCTGGAACGGCGATGCCGGCAAGTTTGAAGATGTCGGCAGCAAGGCCAGCATTTCCGGCGTTGTCGTGGTCTGCGAAAAGACCTCGGATGGCAAGAACGCCCAGTGGATGGGCGCCGGCAAGAAATAAGCCGTAGCGCCTGCTAGCGCAGGCGTTTGCCGAAGGCGGCCGACCAGTTGCCCAGATGGCGCTCCACTTCGGTCGTATAGCCTGTGTCTTCGCCTAGTTGGGCGTTGATCTCGGCGTGTGTCTTGTCCATGCGCAGCAGCTCGGCCGATGTGCCGAGGCCTCGTGCCTTGGCGACAAACGCTTCCGCCTGCGGGCAGGCATTTGCCCGGCGGCTGGAGCAGACGGTCAGCAGCGGGGCGGTGGCCTGGTGCAACTGCTGGTGGGGCGAGGCGGCCAGCCAGTCAGCCGGAGCGCTGCCGAAGGCGCGGTCGTAGAGCCGCGGGTGCCGACCCTCCATGACGGCCGGCACGTCGAGGGCGCCGCTGTCGAGCAGCACCGTGCCGCGCCAGGGACGTACCCCGGCTTCGTCCTGCAGGTCCGGGCGGGCGGCAAGCAGGGCGATCAGGTGTGCCCCGGCCGAATGTCCCATCAGCACGATATTGTTGCGGTCGATGCCGAGTTTTTCCGCATCCTGCTGGATGGCAGCCAGTGCCTTGGCGACATCCCTGGCCTGTTCGAGAGGGGGCGCCTTGGGTTGCATGCGGTAGTTGATGCTGGCGAAGGCGATGCCGCGCGGCACCCAGCGCGCCACCTTGTTGTCCACAACACGGCCCATTTCCTTGTCGCCGAGGCGCCAGGCGCCGCCATGCACCATCAGGATCAGCGGTGCTGTCTTGCTCTGCGGCGGTGCATAGAGATCGAAAAGCTGCTCCGGTGCCGGGCCGTAGGGGATGTCGGCCAGCGTCGGCGGCGTTCCGGCTGCGGTCGCGGCGCATTGTCCGAACAGCAGGAGGGCGACGATCAGGCGGGGTAGCGGCATGGAGATTTCTCGCCTTGTGTCAGACGGAGGACAGCATCGAGCGCAGGGCTCCGGCTTGTGTCGAAAGCAGGCCGAGTGCACCGCAGTTGAGCAGCACCGTGGCCCCGAAGACCAGCTGGAACGAAGTCTTCGCGGATTTGTGGCGCAGATGCTGTTGGGCAATCAAGGCGCCCGGCCAGCCGCCCATCAGGGCAAGCAGGTGCAGCGTGCTTTCCGGCGTACGTCGGCTGCCTTGGCGCGCCGCAGACTTGTCGATCCTGTAGGTGACGAAGGTGACGAGACTGGCGGCGGCATAAAGCCAGATCATGGGCCACGGCAGCTTGCCGGTCAGCGCGGCGAGCGTCAGGATGGCGAAAAACAGGCTGCATGCCCCCATCGGCCACCAGTTCAGACTTTGGGATGTCACACGCCCGTTTCTGCCGCGTCCCCGCGCATCAGTCGATTGGGTGATTCGTCCTTGGTGGCGCATGCGGGGCGGGGCAGCTAAAACAAGCGGATCAGGTGATTGGCCAATTCACGCTCGCTGACAAAGGTCAGGTCGTACATGGCGGTGAATGCCCTGGCGTTGTCATCGCTCAGTCCGGCAATGCACATGATGAAATGACGAGCATCAACCCCCAGGCGCTTTCTGAGAGCGAGATGGCGTTCAATGTTCTGACGGAACTCACCGCTTCGCATTCGATGCAGATTGATAGGGGTGGATAGGTAGCGGGCAGTATATCGACTGCCGTGTGTAACAAAAACAGGTAGCATGCCGCCCCTTATCTGGCAGACTCGGGGAAGGGCGCGGTGGCCGTTTCCTTGCTTTCCGCGTCTGACTGAACGAATGCGTAACCGCCTGGAAAAGACATGACACACGATCTCGACTACCAAAACAATCCACTGCACGGCGTCAGCCTGAAACAACTGGTGACTGAGGTAGCCCAGCACTATGGATTCAAGATTCTCTACGCCTACTTGAACATCAATTGTTTTGCGAATAACCCGAGCGTTGAATCCGCCGTGAAATTCCTGAAAAAAACCGATTGGGCGCGGGAGAAGGTCGAGGCCTTTTATTTGTATCAGTTCAAGGGCTTGCCGCGAGCGTCCGCCGAGCAATTTGAGCTGCCGCCGCGCGACCGTGTCGTGCCGCCGGACCAGAAGCCGGGCCGGCCGGCTGAATTGAGCCTGGAAGACGCGGAGCGGCTGCGCGAGAAGCGCGCCAAGAAGGCGGCCCAGCATGACCGCGCAGCGGCCCCGCGTACCGCTTCTGGCAAGCGTGTCGAGCGTGTGGCGGAGGCTCCTGATGCCGACCCTTGGGCCAAGTGGAGAAAATAGCGGCGGCCGGGCGAATATAATGCGGCCCCATGGCTACTCCCTCCCGCAAGCGCGCTGCGCACGATGAGCTTTCCCGCACCTTTCTGACGGCTGACGCCAGGCGCCTGCTGGCTGTCCGGCGTGAGTTGTCGCGTTCTGCCGGGGAAAAGCAGCAGAAGCTGCAGGACGATCTGGCAGCCTTGCTGGGAGCCTCGCAGGCCGGCGTCGAAGCACGCCGCACCCGGCTGCCGAAACCTGAGTTCCAGGCAGAGCTGCCGGTCAATGAGCGGCGGGCCGATATTGCCGAGTTGATTGCCCAAAACCAGGTGGTGATCGTCTGCGGTGAAACCGGCTCGGGGAAGACGACGCAGCTGCCGAAGATCTGCCTCGACCTCGGTATCGGCGCGCGCGGCCTGATCGGCCATACCCAGCCGCGCCGTCTGGCCGCCCGTTCGGTGGCGACCCGACTGGCACAGGAGCTGAAAACCCAGGTCGGCGCTGGGGTTGGCGTCAAGATTCGTTTTCACGACAAGACAACGCCGGAGAGCTGGGTCAAGCTGATGACCGACGGCATCCTATTGGCCGAGTCGCAGAGCGATCCCTATTTGAACGCCTACGAGGCGATCATCATCGACGAGGCGCACGAGCGCAGCCTGAACATCGACTTCCTTCTCGGCTATCTGAAGCAACTGCTGCCGAAGCGGCCGGACCTGAAGCTGATCATCACCTCGGCGACGATCGATGCCGAGCGTTTCTCGCAGCATTTCAACGGCGCACCGGTTATCGAAGTGTCCGGCCGTCTGTATCCGGTCGAGGTGCGCTATCGCCCGGTCGACGATCTCGACAAGCAGGACGACGAGCGCGACCTGTACGACGCCATCGTCGATGCGGCCGATGAGGTTTCCCGGCTGGGGGCGGGCGACATCCTTGTCTTCCTGCCCGGTGAGCGGGAAATCCGCGAGGCGGCGGAAGCCTTGCGCAAGCACGCGCTGGCCCGGCCTGGACTCAGTACGGCGCATGCGCCGGAAATCCTGCCGCTGTTCTCCCGTCTCTCGGCCGGCGAGCAGGACCGCATCTTCAAGCCTTCGGGCAACCAGCGGCGCATCGTCTTGGCGACCAACGTCGCCGAAACCTCGCTGACCGTTCCCGGCATCCGCTACGTCATCGATACCGGGCTGGCCCGGGTCAAGCGTTATTCGTACCGCAACAAGGTCGAGCAGTTGCAGGTTGAGAAGATTTCGCAGGCGGCGGCACGCCAGCGCGCCGGCCGTTGCGGCCGGGTAGCGGCCGGTGTCTGCGTGCGGCTCTACGACGAGGCGGATTTCAACGCCCGGGCACCGTTTACCGATCCGGAAATCCTGCGTTCCTCGCTGGCCGGGGTCATCCTGCGCATGAAGTCGCTGCGCCTGACCGACGTCGAGACTTTCCCGTTCATCGAGCCGCCGCCCAACAAGGCGATCAGCGACGGCTACGCGCTGTTGCAGGAATTGGGTGGGCTGGACGACGAGAATCGCCTGACCAAGGTCGGCGAGGCGCTGGCCAGGTTGCCGCTCGATCCGCGTATCGGGCGCATGCTGGTCGCCGCCCGCGACCTCGGCTGCCTGACCGAGGTGCTGATCATCGCCGCCGGCCTGTCGACGCAGGACCCGCGCGAACGGCCGCAGGAGCGTCAGCAGGCTGCGGACGAAAAGCACAAGCTGTTTGCCGACGAAAAGTCGGAATTCCTCAGTTGGGTGAAACTGTGGGCCTGGTTCAAGAACGCCGTCGACCACAAGAAATCGAACAAGTCGCTGGTCGACACCTGTCATGCCCATTTCCTGTCCTACCTGCGCTTGCGCGAATGGCGTGAGGTGCATGGCCAGTTGCACGCCATGGTCACCGAGCTGGGCTGGAAGGAAAACGACATCCCGGGTACTTACGATGCCATCCACATGGCCTTGCTGTCGGGCCTGCTCGGCAACATCGGCTGCAAGTCGGACGAGTCCGGCTACTACCTCGGTGCCCGTGGTATCCGCTATTTGATCCACCCCTCGTCGCCGCTGCAGAAAAAGGCCGGCAAGTGGATCATAGCGGCTGAGATCACCGAGACGACGCGCCTGTTCGGTCGCTGCGTCGCCCGCATAGAAGATGGCTGGATCGAGAAAGTGGGCGCTCACCTTATCAAGCGCCAGTACTTCGACCCGCACTGGGAAAAGAAGGCCATGCAGGTCGCCGGCTGGGAGCGGACGACGCTCTATGGCATCGTGATCAACCCCAAGCGGCGCATCCACTACGGCCCGCTGGCGCCGGCCGAGGCGCGCGAGATTTTCATCCGCCAGGGGCTGGTCGCCGAGGAAATCGACGAGAGTTTCGCCAAGCGCTGGCCTTTCTTCCAGCACAACCAGAAGCAGATTCGCGACATCGAGAAGATCGAGCACAAGCAGCGCCGCCAGGACGTGTTGGTCGACGACGAGCTGATCTATGCCTTCTACGACCACCTGATTCCCGAAGGCATCCACAACGGCGCCACCTTCGACCACTGGCGCAAGACGGCCGAGCAGGAAAACCCCAAGCTGCTCTTCCTGGCCAAGGACGACCTGATGCGCCACTCGGCGGCCGGCGTGACGACCGAGGCTTTCCCGCATCACCTCAAGGTCGGCGGCGTCGATTACGCGCTGAGCTACCATTTCGAGCCGGGCTCTCCGAAGGACGGCGTGACGCTGACCCTGCCGCTGGCGCAGTTGAACCAGATTCCGGCGCTGCGCATGGAATGGTTGGTGCCGGGGTTGCTCAAGGAAAAGCTGGTGCAGCTGATCAAGACGCTGCCGCAGAAAATCCGCGCCAAGCTGGTGCCGGTGCCGGAATTCGTCGAGGAATTCATCGCCGCGACGGCAGGCAACGACCGCAAGATGAACGCCGGCCTGATCCCGCCGTTGATCGACTACATCCTCGAAGCGCGTGGCCTCAACGCCCGTGGCTGGGCCGTGACGCCGGACGCTTTCCGCCCCGACGCGCTGCCGTCGCACTTTTCGATGAACTACAAGCTGATCGACGAGCACGGCCGGCAACTGGACATGAACCGCAGCCTGGTCGCGCTGCGCGGCGAATGGGGCAAGGAGGCGAAGGAGGAGTTCGCCGAGCTGCACGAAACGCCATCCGAATACACGCAACTCACCGACTGGACTTTCGGCGAGCTGCCGGAGTTGATGGAGGTGCCGGTCGGCAAACAGACCGTGATCGGCTATCCCGGGCTGGTCGACGATGGCGAAACGGTCAGCCTGAAGGTTTTCGATTCAGCCGAGGAAGCCGCCGAAACGCACCGCAAGGGTCTGGCCCGTCTGTTCATGCTGCAGTTCAAGGAGCAGGTGAAGTACTTCGACAAGAACGTGCCGGGCATCACGCAGATGGGTATGCAGTACATGGCGCTGGGCACGACTGACGAACTGAAGCGGCAGATCGTCGACCTGACCTTCGAGCGCGCCTGCCTGACCGAGCCGCTACCAACCACGCCGGAAGCCTTCAAGGCGCGCTGCGGTGAGGCCAAGGCGCGGCTGGGTTTGATCATGCAGGAGGTTTGCCGCCTGGTCGGTACCATCCTGGCCGAATGGCAGGCGGTGACCAAGAAGCTGCCGGCCTTCAAGGCGCAGGCGGCGGTGGTGGCTGATATCGAGGCGCAGTTGAAGCGGCTGGTCGGCAAGCATTTCGTCGTCGATACGCCCTTCGAGCGTCTGCAGCATTTTCCGCGCTACCTGAAGGCGATCGGTGTCCGGCTCGACAAGCTGAAGGCGGCACCGGCGCGCGACGCCCAATCGATGGCCGACTACGCCAAGTTGTGGACGAACTACGAGCGGCGGGCGCTGCAACTGGCCAAGATGGGGACGGTCGATCCCCAGGTCGAGCAGTTCCGCTGGCTGCTGGAGGAATTGCGTGTCGGCCTCTACGCGCAGGAACTCCGGACACCGGTGCCGGTCTCGGTCAAGCGTCTGGAAAAACAATGGGAAGGAATCAAACATGGGTAATGCGATGCTCGCCCTGGCGCGCACCTTCGGTAACCTGCGCAGCAGAAAGGTTTGGCTCTATGTGCTGACGCCGGCCATCGTCTCGTTGCTGTTCGCCATCGGCCTTGCCGTTGGCACGCTCGGCTGGGTGGTCCAGCAGATGATGGAATTTCCACCGATGACCCTGCTGGTGGGCTGGGGGCTGGTCTGGCTGGCGCATATTCTCGCCTATCTCGGGGGCTGGATGGCGATCTTCGCCCTGGCCTATCTGGTGGCTTCGCTGCTCGCGGCCATTGTCATCATGCCGCTGATGCTGCGTCATCTGTCGCAAACCGAGTATCGCGACGTGGCGGCGATGGGGCGTGACAGCTTTGTCGCGGCGGCGCTGAACAGCGTCGGCGCCTCGCTGGTCTTCGTCGTCGCCTGGGTGGCAACCATTCCGCTGTGGCTCATTCCCGGTTTCTCGTTGCTGATTCCGCTGTTGCTGATGGGCTGGCTGAACCGTCGCACCTTCGCCTACGACGCGCTGTCGATGCACGCCACCGACAGCGAGTGGGCGAGCCTGCGGGAGGCGCACAAGGCACCGCTGTTCATGCTCGGCCTGACCATGGCGCTGCTGGCGCACATTCCGCTCCTTGGCCTGCTGGCGCCGGCGCTGGCGGCGCTGTCATTCGTCCATTACGGGCTGGAAGCCCTGCGCCGTTCGCGCGACGGCGCGGTCGTCACCATCGAGGGGGAACGTCTATGAGCCGTACCTTTGGCGCCGTGATCATCGGCGATGAAATCCTGTCGGGAAAGCGGCAGGACAAGCACTTTGCGAAAATTGCCGAACTGCTCGGGGCACGCGGCCTGCGCCTGTCCTGGGTCGAATACCTGGGCGATGACCGCCAGCGTCTGGCGGCAACGTTCAAGCGCACGATGGCGTCCGGCGATGTCGTCTTTTCCTGTGGCGGCATCGGCAATACGCCGGACGACCACACCCGACAGGCTGTCGCGGCGGCTCTCGGTGTGGGGCTGGAACTGCATCCAGAGGCTTTTGAGGAATTGAAGCTCCGCTTCGCCGGCGAGGAGATCACCGACCAGCGCAAGTTGCTGGTTACCTTTCCGGCCGGGGTGCGGATGATTCCCAACCCGTTCAACCGCATCGCCGGCTTCATGGCCAAGGAGCACTACTTTGTGCCCGGTTTCCCCCAGATGGCGCACCCGATGATCGAATGGGCACTCGATACCTTCTACAAGGCCGAATTTCAGCCGGTAACGGATACCGTGGAGAAGGCCTACCTGCTGACCGGGCCAGCTGCCTATGAGAGCGCGCTGCTCGACCTGATGGAGCGCATCGTCGCCGACTATCCGACGCTGCGCCTTTTCTCCCTGCCGTCGCTGGTCGGCAAGGAGCGTAAACACCTCGAGCTCGGGGTGGAAGGTGCTCCGGCCTTGGTCGACAAGGCGATGGCGGACATTCGAGCCGAGGTCGAACGACGCGGTATCAGCTGGAGTTGGCGGCCATGAAGCCGGCACAGCACCCGACAGCCCTGCGTACGCAGGGCTTGCTTGCCGATGCCGGTTTGCCGGTGCAGGTGGTCGAATTCGAACAGCCGACGCGGACCAGCGCCGAGGCGGCCGAAGCGATCGGCTGCTCGGTGGCGGAAATCGCCAAATCAGTCGTCTTTCGCAACAAGACGGCCGGTGGTGCGGTGGTGGTCGTCGCCAGCGGCGCCAACCGCGTCAGCGAAACCAAGGTAGCGGCTAGCCTGGGCGTCAAGCTGGGGCGGGCCGATGCCGATTTCGTCAGGGAGGCAACCGGCTATGTGATCGGCGGCGTGGCGCCACTCGGACATACCGGGCCGGTTCGGCTGCTGCTCGACCGCGATCTCCTGCAGTACGAGACGCTCTGGGCGGCGGCGGGAACGCCGTTCTCGGTGTTCCCGCTGGCACCGGCAGCCTTGCAGGCATTGACCGGGGCCGATTGGGCGGATATTCGCCAGGACTGATTCGACGGCGCTTCCGGCCACAAAAAGCCCGCGTCAGGCGCGGGCTTCGTCAAGCAAGGCGATTGGGCGCTTGCTTACTTGGCGGCTTTCTTCGCAGCAGCGGCAGTGGCGCTCTTCTTGGCCGGTGCGATGGCGGTAGCCTGGCTGGCAGCCTGGATGTTGGCTTCGGCAATGTCGGACAGCTGCTTGGCCATCGAGGTCATCTGGTCGAAAGCCTTGGTCGAGGCACCGAGCATCGACTGCATGGTGGCTGCAAACACATCGCCGCCGACCGGAGCGGAAGCCTTTGCCTTCTCGACGGCCGTTTCGGCGTTCTTCGTGAAGCTGCTGTACTGGGCTTCCATGACCGAGGTGATTTCCTTCTGCATTTCGGAAACCAGGTCATAGACGCTGCGCGAGTAGCTGACCAGCTTGTCGACGTTCGGCTGGGCCAGTTCGCTGTTCAGCTTGGCGACGGCGTTGGCATCCTTGGCGCCAAGCAGTTGCTGGGTGTTGGCAACCGTGGAGTTGAAGAATTCGCGGGAAGCCGCCATGTTGAGTGCGGTCAGGCGCTCGACGCCGTTGAAGGCGGTGCGCATCAGGGCCATCATGACTTCGGCGTTGGCTTTCTGGGCGGCGGTCAGTTGTTCGAAATTCGGGTTGCTCATCATCATCTCCAGTTTTTGAATGTGTGCTGCGGATGAAACGACAAACCCCCGCCGGAGCGGGGGTTTAAGAGGCAATTACTTCTTCTTGGAAGCGGCGGCGGTAGCGCCAACGGCCTTGACGGTGGCGTTGGTGGCGGCAGCAACGTTGGCTTCGGTGATTTCGGCAACTTGCTTGGCAGCCTTGTTCATGTTGTCGAAAGCGGAGTTGGCGGCAGCGATGGCGCTCTTGACGGCGGCGACGGCAACGTCGGAACCGGCCGGAGCGGACTTGGCAGCCTTGTCCAGCAGGCCGGCAACGGTCTTCTGGAAGTCGCCGAACTGGGCTTCGACCATCTTGGACAGTTCTTCCTGGGTCTGGGCGGAGATTTCGTAAACGCTACGCGAGTAGGCAACGGCCTTCTCGACGTTCGGCTGGGCCAGCGAAGCCTGGATGGACAGGGCTTCCTGGACGTCCTTGGCACCCATCAGGGCCTTGGCGCCGGAAACGGAATCTTCCATGACCGAACGGGCGGTGTTCAGGTTCAGGGCAGCGATGCGCTCGGCGGAAGCCAGGGCGGTGTTGGCCAGGGACAGCAGGGAATCGACGGTGGCCTTGTTGGCGGCAGCGAATTGCTCAGGGGTCGTGAACATGGGTTTATCTCCTCAGAAAAGTCATGTCGTACTACGAACTTTCGCAGCGTTGCCAACGGTTATATGTTGCGCTGCAGCATGAACTTAATTATAGGGATGATTATCCGCTTGTCAACAACAATTTTGTGCAGTGCACAATTGTTGATAAATCGATGTAAATCAGTCGCTTGAGGGTGGTGGTGAAATGCCTGTGTGGTGCTGCTGTTGCCTGCCTTGGGCGCCGGGATGGCCTATTGTTGCGGGGTGGTGGCGGAGAGGCCGCCGGAGCCCTTGAGCTGCAAGCGCTCGCCGCGGGCGGCCGGCTGTTCCGGTTCCGTATCCTTGTTCTTGGGCTGGATCACCGCGCGAACGCGTGGCGGTGCGGCACTCGGGTCGCGGGTCTCGCCGGCAGTGACCAGGTATTTTTCGTTGACGGCGTCGTACCAGATGTAATCGCCCTTTACCTGGTCTTCGCCGCTCTTGACCCAGGCGCGGTGGAACAGCTCGGCAATCTCGGTATTGGTGTTGTACTCGATCCGTTCGGCTTCGCCCTCGACGTATTCGTCCTTGCCTTCGCGCTTCTGGCGGAATCGTGCCAGGTTGCCCTTGCCGGCAAAGGCGGTGCCTTTCTGGAAGCCGTAGCGGTCTTCGGTAATGATCACGCGTTCCGCCTTGAGCACCATGGTGCCTTTGGTGATGACGACATCGCCCTCCAGGATCTGGATTTTCTTGGCATCGTCGATCGACACGCGGCTGGCCTCCAGCAGCATCGGTTTGTCGCGGTCGGCCTTTTCGGCAAGGGCGGGCAGGCTGGCCAGCAGGCAAAGAGTAAGCGTGACAAGGCGAACGGTCATGGCGTTGATCTCGGACGGATGTATTGTCCCTTGACCTGCGATTGCAGAACGAAGGTGGACTTGTTGTTGTCGATCTGGGCGCCGACGCCGGTGACCCAGGATTGGCCCTGGGTAATCTCGACGGGGCTGTTGGTGAAGGCGAAGCCGGCTTCGGTCTGGACCGTCAGGTCCGGCATGCGGGCCACCAGTTCCTGCTGCTCGGGCGTGGCGGCGCGGGTGACGCGTACGTCGTCCCACAAGTAGGCCACTTCCCCCTTCGAGGTGACTTTGGCAAATTTTGACGTCACGGTGATCTGCGGTGCATCCGGGCGATAGCTGATCAGGATCGGCGATTGCAACTCCGAGCTGTCGTCATCCGGGTAATGGACCATATAGGGGCCGGTCAGCCGATACTTGACCTGGCCGGTCTCGTCGAAGCGGCGGACGGTATAGTTTTCAGCGATCCCGTCCGGATCGTGGCGCAATTTGCCGTCATGCTTGTCGTTGCCAAGGTCGATGGCGCCTTGCAGCCAAAAGGTCAGCCCGGCCAGCACGGACAGGATGATGATCGGGAAGAGTTGGCTGGGCCAGTGCTTCATCAGGCTTCGAGGTAGGGGGCAAACGCTTCGTCGAGCTTGCCCTGGGCGCTGAGGATGAACTCGATGGCCTCGCGTACCGCGCCCTGCCCGCCGGCAGCCTCGGTAATGGTGTGCACGCGGTCCTTGACGATGGGACGGGCGTTGGCCGGGGCGATGGTGAGCCCGGCATGTGCCATGGCCGGCAGATCGATCAGGTCGTCGCCCATGAAGGCCAGCTCGGACCAGTCGAGGCAGAGTTTTTCAAGCAACTTGGCGGCGACATCGCGTTTGTTGCCGACGCCCTGAAAGACGTGGGAGACACCGAGGTCGGCGGCACGGTGCGAGACGACACCGGAATTGCGGCCGGTGATGATGGCCACCTCGATGCCGACGCGCTTGAGCAGCACGATGCCGAGGCCGTCCTGGACGTTGAAGGTCTTGAATTCGTGACCGTCGTCGGAATAGTGCAGGCCGCCGTCGGTCATCACGCCGTCGATGTCGAAGGCGACGAGTTTGATACGGGCGGCGCGGGTCTTGGCGTCCATCAGATGACCTTGGCGGTGAAGAGATCGTGCATGTTGAGGGCGCCGATGAGGCGGTTGTCGCCGTCGACCACGAGCAAGGCATTGATGCGCAGGCGCTCCATCATTTCGACGGCTTCGACGGCCAACTGGTCCGGGCCGATGGTGCGCGGATCGGGATGCATGACCGAGGCGATGTCGCCTTGTTGCAGGTCAAGCCGCTTTTCGAAGGCGCGGCGCAGGTCGCCGTCGGTGAAGATGCCGAGGATGGACTTGTCCGGTGCGGTGATGGCGACCAGGCCGAGGCCGCCGCGCGACATGGCGATGATGGCTTCCGTGATGCCGGTGGTCGGGGCCACGGCGGGAACGCGGTCGTCGGCGCGCATCACATCGCGAACGTGGGTGAGCAGGCGGCGACCGAGTGAGCCGCCGGGGTGCGAGCGGGCGAAGTCTTCCGGACCGAAGCCGCGGGCGTCGAGCAGGGCGACCGCCAGCGCATCGCCCAGTGCCAGTGCGGCGGTGGTGCTCGCCGTCGGGGCGAGGTTGTGCGGGCAGGCTTCCTGTGCGACGCCGGCATCGAGGTGAATGTCGGCTTCGCGCGCCAGCGTCGAGGTCGGTACGCCTGTCATGGCGATGATCCGGGCGCCCTGGCGCTTGAGGGCGGGCAGGATGCTCAGCAGTTCGCCGGATTCTCCCGAGTTGGAGAGCGCCAGCAACACGTCGTCGCGGGTGATCATGCCCAGGTCGCCGTGGCTGGCTTCGGCCGGATGGACGAAATAAGCCGGGGTGCCGGTGCTGGCCATGGTGGCGGCGATCTTGCGTGCGATATGTCCTGATTTGCCCATGCCGCTGACGATCAGGCGACCGTGGCAGTTGAGGATCAGTTCGACGGAACGGGAAAAATCGCCATCGAGTCGCCCCTGCAGGGCCTCCACGGCGGCCGCTTCGATGCTCAGGGTCTGGCGACCGAGTTCCAGAGCGCGTTCCGGCGAAAAGCGATGAGCGTTTAGGCTTGGGTTCATGGCAGGGCTGCGGTTAAGATGTGGGAAGTATACCTGAATCGCGAAAACGGCCCTTGAGCGCACTTTCCCTCGTCCTGTTGCTGCTTGGCGCCTCGGTCCTGGCCGTGGTCATCTTCCGGCGCTTCAACCTGCCGCCGGTGCTCGGCTACCTGTTTGTCGGCAGCGTGATCGGCCCGCATGCCCTGAACTTGATGAGCGAGATGCATAGCGCCGAGTATCTGGCGGAGTTCGGCGTCGTCTTCCTGATGTTCTCGATCGGCCTGGAGTTTTCGCTGCCCAAGCTCTATGCCATGAAGCGCATCGTGTTTGGCCTGGGCTTGCTGCAGGTTGTCGTCAGCATGGCCCTGATCGCCGGGCTGGTCATGCTGTTCGGCGTCAGTTGGCAGCTGGGCATTGCGCTCGGCGGGGTGTTCGCCATGTCGTCCACGGCGGTCATCACGAAGCTGCTGGCCGAGCGCATGCAGCTCGATTCCGCGCACGGTCGCGAAATCATGGGGGTGCTGCTGTTTCAGGATCTGGCGGTGGTTCCGTTGCTGGTCATCATCCCGTCGCTGACCCAGCCGCCGGAAAAACTCGCGGTCTTGCTCGGCATCGCCCTGCTGAAAGCGGTGGTCGTGCTGGCGGTCATCCTGGTGTTCGGGCAGCGCTTGATGCGCAAGTGGTTTCACTT
Organism: Dechloromonas sp. CZR5; assembly: GCF_008711155.1. Classification (GTDB taxonomy): domain Bacteria; phylum Pseudomonadota; class Gammaproteobacteria; order Burkholderiales; family Rhodocyclaceae; genus Azonexus. Next base: position 342,650 of record NZ_VUYQ01000001.1, read on the forward strand.
TGTCGCCCGCGCCAAGTCCTCGGAGGTGTTCGTGCTCAACGTGCTGCTGATCACGCTGAGCCTGGCTACCCTCACCGAGCTGGCCGGCCTGTCGCTGGCGCTGGGGGCGTTTGTCGCCGGCATGCTGATTTCGGAAACCGAATACAAGCTGCAGGTGGAAGAGGACATCAAGCCCTTTCGCGACGTGTTGATGGGCCTGTTCTTCGTCACCATCGGCGTGAAGCTCGATCTGCATATTCTGGTCGGGCTGTGGTGGCAGGTGCTGCTTGCCGTCGTTGCGCTTCTGGTCATCAAGTCGCTGATCGTCGGCCTGCTGTCGTGGCGGCTCGGCGCTTCGCCCGGTAACGCCATTCGTTCAGCGCTCTGGCTGTGTGCTGGTGGCGAATTCGGTTTCGTGCTGCTGGGCGAAGTGATGCGTCTGCCCAGGGAAATCCAGCAGGTTGCGCTGACCACGCTGGTGCTGTCCATGCTCATCGCGCCGTTCGTCGTCCAGTACAGCGAGCGCATTGTCGTCCGCTTCGTGGCCAGCGAATGGCTGATGCGCTCGATGCAGCTGACCCGGATCGCCGCCCAGTCCATGGGCTCCGAAAAACACGCCATCCTATGCGGATTCGGGCGTAACGGCCAATACCTGGCGCGCTTTCTCGGGCAGGAAGACATCAATTATGTCGCCCTCGACCTCGATCCCGATCGGGTACGAGAGGCCTCGGCGGGTGGCGAGAGCGTCGTTTATGGCGACGCGGGACGCAAGGAGGCCTTGATGGCGGCCGGCCTGATGCGGGCCAGCGTGGTGATCGTCACCATCAGCGATACGGCGCTGGCCGAGAAGATTTTGCACCACGTGCAGGAGTTGCGGCACGATTTGCCGGTCATCGTGCGTACGGCGGATGAACGCGATATGGATCGCCTGACCCGTGCGGGGGCCGCCGAGGTCGTGCCGGAAGCGCTCGAGGCCAGTCTTATGTTGGCCTCGCACGCACTGGTTCTGGTTGGCGTGCCGATCAATCGGGTGCTCAAGCGCATCCGGCAGACCCGTTCGCAACGCTACAGCCTGCTGCGCGGCTTCTATCGCGGGATCACCGACCGCGACCACGATGAGGAAGATGAGCACCAGCCGCGCATGCACTCGGTGTTGCTGGCGGCCGGCGCCGCCGCCATCGGCAGGACGCTGGATGACCTCGATCTCGATAGCCTGAATTGCGAGGTCAGCGCCATTCGCCGCCGGGGGATACGGGCGCTGGAGCCGGCACCGGAAACGCGTCTGGAAGAGGGGGATGTGGTCGTCGTGCTTGGTTTGCCGGAGGCGGTTACCGCGGCTGAGGAGCGCCTGCTGCAGAAATGAAAAAGCCCGCCTAGGCGGGCTTAACTAAATTCTTGGTGCTAAGCATCAGAAGGCAAGACAGACAAGATAGCTTTTGCCGTCAGCGTATGCCTCGCCACTTTTCGTTGAATCGACAGTGGACTGTGCGCGGATGGTACCTTTGTCTCCTGCGCCATCGTCCAAGGTGGTATCCAATTGCTGGGCCAGCTTGCTGTTGATGCCCGACGAACAAATGTAATAGGTTCCATTCATGCCGCTAATTGGCGCGCTCATTTGAATGCCGACACTTCCACCTTCGGCGTTCGAGGGGAGGCTGGCGGTAGCTGCACTTGAAAAGTCGGTAGAGCCGGGGGCAAGCCCTGCCAAACGTACATGTTGCCAGAAGAGAACATTCTCGCTGGTTACGTCAGTGGAGTTCCAGGTGCCTTCAATTACGCCGTTGCCAGTAGCTTGGCCTGTGGCGCTGGCTTTCTTGCCTCCGGTGAAGCGTGTATCGGCATTGGGGTCATCTCCAGGAAGTCGTTTGAATTTATCCTGATAACCGTAAATGAAGACGGGAATGGTTCTAAAGTCATTGGCGAGGTTTTTAACCTTCGCACTGTTGATCAACTCCTGGCCCTTCAGCACACCGCCCAGCAACAGGCCAATAATGACCAGCACGATGGCGATTTCGACGAGGGTGAAGCCCTTTTGATGGTTTTTCATGGCATGCTCCGAATTTAACTCCTGTGCGGGTCATGCAATTTATGTGCCTATGACTTTGGGCCTAAAATTGACAATGGCTGGATGAATCTCGCCTGGGGGTGTCGAAAAGTGGACGGTGTGTCGAAAAGATGAACGCTGGATGGGGGCGGCAATTGATAAAACGGCTGGCGAACCGGCATCATCTGCTGCTGGCGGGGCATCTGTTGATGCTGCACGCCCTGGCCTTCGGTGGCTGGCAGGTGCCGGCCGTGCGTCTGCTGTGGCTGGTTGCCTTGGGGTTCTTCCTGCTCTGGCAGCCCTTCGTTGACGGTGAGCAACGTGTTAGCGGACGACAGGCCATCGCATTGTTTGGCGCAGCACTGGCCTCGACCTGGTTGCTTGGCCCCTGGCTACTCCTGATCTGGTCGGGGGCGCTTGCCGCTTCGATTGGCGGGCGGGTGATGGTGTCCGTGCAGAAGGGCGAGCGCGCAGGCTATCTGCTGGCTTTCGGGTATCTGGTTGCGCTGACCATGCTGGGGATCGTGCCGGAGATTTCCCCGGCGGCGCAGGTTGACTCCGCCCTGCGCGATGCGCTTGCCGTCTTCATGCCCTTGGCGTTGCCCCTCTTGCTGCTATTCCCGGCGCGAGCACCCCAGCGGAAATCAGGCGAGGCATTCGACTTGTTTTACGGCATGCTGGTTTTCCTCGTCCTGGCGGTGCTGGTGCTCGGGGCATTGGCCTACATTCCGATCGGCGGTACGGGGTATATCGAATCCCTGTTCAGGACCTCGATGACGGTGGCCGGCGCCTTGCTGGTGGTGGCTTGGGCATGGAATCCGCGGGGTGGCTTTTCCGGCGTCAGTTCGGCTATTTCGCGCTACCTCCTCTCTTTGGGGATGCCATTGGAGCAGTGGTTGGTGCATTTGTCACAAGAGAGCGAAAAGAACCACGACCCCGAAGTCTTCCTCGCAGCAGCGATGCAGCGATTGGCGGAAACTCCCTGGATTCTGGGTGTTTCCTGGCAGACGGGCACCGGGAAGGGAGGTGTCGGTGATACGTCGTTATTTACGCATGACTCGCACGCGGGTGATTTGAGACTGAGGGTTTTTTTCCGGAATTTTCCGTCGCCGGCCTTGCAGTGGCACGTCGACTGGCTGTTGCGCCTTGCCATCGAGTTCTATCTGGTCAAGCGCCAGAGTCAGCAGCTGCAACGGATGGGCTATGTGCAGGCCATTTACGAAACCGGGGCACGGGTGACGCACGATGTGAAAAACCTGCTGCAGTCTTTGCAGGCCTTGTGCTACGCGGCGAGCCAGCCCGGTGATCCGGCCGATGTGGCGAATCTGCTGCGCCGTCAGCTGCCTCTGGTTGCCGACCGCCTGAGGTCGACGCTCGACAAGCTGCAATCGCCGAGGCTCGAGGATGATGAGCGCCTGGATGCCCGGGCGTGGTGGTTGCGCTTGCAGGAGCGATACGCCCATGCCGACATCGAATGGCATGGGGAGCCGTATGCCGAGGAAGTGCTTCCCCGGGCCTTGTTCGACAGTGTTGCGGAGAATCTGCTGCAGAACGCGATCGCCAAGCGTCAGCGGGAGTCCGGGCTGTTCATCGATGTGACGTTTGGCGAAGAAGGACTGTCCGTTACTGACAATGGGTCGGCAATCCCGCCGGGCGTAGCCGAAGGTTTGCTGAATGCACCGGTGGCTTCCAATGACGGTCTTGGGGTCGGTCTGTACCACGCCGCCAAGCAGGCGGAGGCGATGGGCTATCGACTGTCTCTCGTGACCAACCAGAAGGGCTGCGTACTGTTCAGGCTGGCACCGCCGGTTCGGGTATCGTCGCCGACTCCTTGATTCCATTCAGGCGAAAAACCAGCGTATTTCCCTTGCCTTTTAGATAGAGATCGAGCGGTTCGGCGAATTCGAATTCGCTCTTCAGGCGCAGGTGGGTTGTGGCATCGACGTGGATCATGCCCGGTGTGCCTTCGCTGGTGATTCGGCTGGCGAGATTGACCGTGTCGCCCCACAGGTCGTAGATGAATTTCTTCTTGCCGACAACGCCAGCAACGACGGGGCCGGTGCCGATACCGATGCGTACCTCGAGGCGCATGTCGTTGACGGTGAAATCGCGATGCAGCAAGTCGCGCATGGCGATGGCCAATTCGGCGATGGCGCGCGTGTAGTTGCAGGATTCATTGTTCAGGCCGCCGGCAACCATGTAGGCGTCGCCGATGGTTTTGATTTTTTCCATGCCATAGCGTTCGGCCAGTTCGTCGAAGGAGGAGAAAACCCGGTTGAGCATGGAAAAAACCTGCTGCGGCGTCATCCCCTCGGCCAGGCGGGTAAAGTTGACGATATCCACGAACATGACCGTTACCTCGGAAAAACCGTCGGCGATGGCTTGGCTGTCATGTTTCAGTCGCTCGGCGATGGGGCCGGGCAGGATATTGAGCAACAGGCGCTCCGAGCGCCCCTGTTCCTCCTGAAGCAGGCGGTGGGTTTCCTCCAGGCTGGCTTGCAGCTTGCCCTTCTCGATGATGGCGTAGCGCAGCAGCAGATAGACGATGCTCGAGATGGCGGCAAAGTTCAGTGCGAAGAAGAAAACGCTGGTTTCGGTCGAGATTTTGTGGGCGTTGCTGACCGGGCTTCCTGCCAGGTAGTAGTCGAAAAAGCCGGAAAGGGCGGTCAGAAATATGTAGGCGATGAACCAGGCAATCGATTCCCGCGGGCCGCAGAACAGCACGGCGCCGATCGGCGCGAGCAGTCCCCATAGACTGGTGCCGCTGGCGGAAATGAAGTTGCCGATGCTCCACTGAACGACAAACGGGGCGAACAGGAAGAGCGACAACTGGGTGACACGGAACCACTCGAAATTGCCGCTGCGCAGGAAATAGAGCAGATTGGCGACGAGCAGCAACTGGAACATGAACGGCGCCGTGGCCGAGAACTGCGGGCCCATCTGTCCATAAAGGAAAAGCCAGAGCATCGAGCCTGTGCAGAAAAGACCGGTGGCGAAGACCAGCAACGATTTCTTCAGGCGCATCTCGGCATCGTCGGTCGGCAGGATGCCACCGGCACGCAGAGAGATGGAATGGGCGTGCGAACTCACGACGAAACTGTTCAGTCCGGTTTATTAGCTTGGGATAGGCAGTTTGTCAGTCGGGATAGGGCTGGTCAATAAGCTAGCGGGGGGGGCTAAGGCAGGCGGCCGGCGGCTACCATTCAACTCATCAAATTAAACAGTGGTATCCAAGTCACTTCGTCATCGTAAGTGCTGCTGTGCGTCCGGCTGACAAAATTGAAGTCCCCATTGGCATTTTCCAGTTCGTCCCCGGCGCTTCCAGGTAGTTGTGTGCCGTCTGTCCGATAACCGCCAAGCCCATTCTTACCGTGAGAGACGACAATGGCCGGAACTCCGGTTGCAATGTTTACGGCACCATCGGAAACAATGATGTTGCCGGAGGAGCAGAGAGCAAAGCTTGATTGGGTGGGGGCGGGCGACAATACGCACGGGGGGGTCGTGTTTAGCGGAATGGCATCGGAAAACTCAAGGCGAACCCGGTAGGTGAATCGTTGCCCCCATGGGTCGGTCTCCGGGAGGCCAAGCGTTCTCCAGGGAATAACACCACTTGTCCGACCCTCATCAAGCAAACCAGCAGTTGGATCGGTGTTGGCCTTTGTGGGGTCCGCCGGTGGCGGCAAACGGCCATTGGCGATGGTGTAGCCCAGGAGGGCCTCTCGAATGTCGGCCAATTGGCGACGTACCTCATTGGTACGCTGAATATCCTGCTGGGTGCCCAGGCTGATCATCATGCCGCCAGCCAAGAGCGCAAACACAATAAGCACGATAGCCATTTCGACCAGAGAAAAGCCTGAGGCCGAAAGACGGTGGATGGAGGATGAGCGAATTTTTGAATTCATGGCAGGGTAAGCACCTGTCCGTTGAGGGAAATGCTCCTGGCAATCCGATCATAGGTCACCAGCGGGAACCAGCCGTTATTCACCAAGCTGTCATACCACAAGTGAAATGGTGGAGATGCCGAGTACCAACTCGGCGATTGAATTGCGTAGAGAGGGTTTTTGTATGGAAAACCGCCAAGGTCTTGCCCGGAGTCGGAGAAGCCATCATTGTTTGTGTCAGCAAAAGGTGGGGGGGCGCTGCTGCTGGAGTAGGCGTACTGGATTTCGCCGAGAATGCGCTTTGCAATGCCGGAAAACAAGGCCGATGTAGTCAAAGGCAGTACTTTGTCGTTGAATTTTTCGCCCGATGCTCCGGAAAAATAGCTGTCATCACCATCGTTGTTGCTTGTAGTGGCGTTCCCGTCTTTATTGTCCAGATAGTCAATAACGCTATTACTGGGCCTGTTTTGCCCTGCAAGAGTAGCTCCCGGAGCAATAACAAGCGCTGCGATGCCGCCAATTCCATCTAGCGTTAGAGTCGATGTCGAATTGGTGTTGATGATGCCGCTGTCCTGGAAGGCGGGGGCGAGTACATACCAAAGGCGCTCACCCGAACTGTCCTGAAGGTCGTTCAAGCCCAGCGTTCGCCAAGGTAGCCAGCCGACAAAACTTGGGCATGGGGGCAAACCGGGAGCGTTGCCATCGCTGGTGAGTGCCGGGCAGGGCAGGCTGCCTGGCCGATTTACGTCGCTGATTGCGCGGGCTAGCAAAGCTTCCCTGGCTTGTTGAAGAATGGAAGCATCGACTGATTCCTGTGCTGACCTAGGGAAAAGGCGGTTACTTTGATTGATCAGGTAGAGCCCCGAAGCGAGTAGCAGCACGATCATCAAGCCAAGCAAGATGACACCTTTTTGCCGATATTGCAGATGGTTTGGCATCACCTGATAGTCAGTGTCCTGGCTTGACCACGATTCGCCCATTCCCAAGCAGCCCATCGCTCTGCCCGCTTTCCGGGTAATAGGTGTTACCGACAGGAACGCGTGGCGCGGGAATGCTGTTGTCCCAGTCGGCTGCGCCGTTGATCCAGCGCGTCCGGCGGCCGCTGCTGCTGCGTACCTCGCCGTTGAGCATCAGCCCGGCTTCTGTGGTGTCGGTGCTTTGCTGCCCGAACCACGGATTGCGCTGGCGTTGCTGGTCGAGGTAGGCGCGTTGCTGGGCGTCGTAGAAAAGTCGGCCCAGGGGAGGAGGCTCGGCGTTGGCGGTATTGGATAGTGCGAGCAAAAGGGGCAGGGCGAGGCGGCGCATCGTCAATTCCTTCCCGAAGGCGGGCGGGCGGTCAGCCAATCCATATCGCAATCAGCGTTCAAGGGAGCGAAGGATTCCTTGTGCTCGCCTGTGGGTGAGGCGAGTCGGCAGGTGCGCACGATGACCAGGGCGTGAGCCTCGCGCTGAATGCGCTCGACGGTACTGAGCAGGTCGCCTTCGTGCAGCAGGCGCATGCGGAGGCGTAGCGGGCTGTTGAACCAGGCATAGCCGGAGGCTGCAGTCTGGTTGAGGGGGGCTTGCGCCGCAAACTCGTATTGGAGGCCAGGGAGGCGCAGGTCGCGTTGCGTGGCGCGCAGTTGCTCCATCCAGTCGAGGCGACGCTCTTCACCAAGAATGCCGGCATCCTGAAGGCGCTTGAAAAGAAGGCTGCGCTCCTTGAGGTCGATTTCCTCGCTGCGAAATTGCCTTAGCCGTGCTTCGATTCGGGTTTTTCCTTCGGTGGCGCGATCGCGTTCCTGGGCGGCACCTCTCGTCTCGGTGTGGCTCCAGCAGGCCAGGATTCCGGCCGCTACCCAGAGTGCCAGTGTTGCGAGCAGGGGGAGCAGTAGTTTGCGGAGGTCTCGCTGCGTCAGCTTCACGAGGATTTTCTCCGCACGATTTCGATGGTGAACGGATGGGGTTTGGTACCTTCTTCGGCGCCATCGCCGCCGCGCAAGGCGCTGCCCGATTCGATATCGAGTGGCCTTTGCACGATTGAAATCGAAACCTCAGGCTGGGCGCGCAGGAGGTCTACGAAATTGTCGAATACGCCGAGCAGCTTGCGCGGATCGGTGTGCGCAATTGCGATTGAGCCGCGCACCACGGTGACCTCTTGTGCCGTCTTTTTCGTAGTGTCGTATGCAGTGTCATTCCGCCATTCGAGGCTTTCCAGTCGGATGGCCGGCATGCGTTCCAGTGCCTGGCCGAGCAGCCGGAAGGCCGGGTCGGGAAGGTTCCGTTGGCGAGCCAGTTCGGTGTATTGGTTGGTCAGCTGACGCAGGGTGTCGTTGTCGATCTCCAGTTGAGGCTGGGCGTTGGCCGTTTCCTGGTAGTGCCGGTTCAATTCGGCCTCCTTGCTCCGAAGCGTCAGCGCTTCTTCGCGGAGGGAATGGGCATCGTAGAACTGCTTGGCAGCGTACAGGCCGCTTGCCAAGAGCACGACGATACCCGTCGCCACCAATCCGTTGCGCAGTTGCGACAGACGGAAGTGGTGGCGGTGGTAGTCGTTGCCGAATTGCTGGCTTGGCGGTGCGATGGCCAGCAGTTGCATGAACAGCAGGTCGGCGCGATTGTCCTCGGGCAGGGTGTGGAGGGCGATCTTTGTCGCAGCCGTATGGTTGTCGACGATGCGGAAATTCAGCTGGCCCCGGTCGGGGCATGCCTTTTCGATGGCGGGCAGCGCCAGCGGGTGTGCCAGGATGAAGGCTGGAATGCTCTCGTCGCGGCCGATCTGGCGCTGACCGATCAGATATTGATGCAGCTTGCCTGACTCGGCGGCAAAGGCGCTGGCGATCCCGGCAATGCTGCTGTCCGACAAGGGGGCCATTCGGGAGAAGTGGGCTTGTCCATTGACCAGGTAACTGGAGCGTATCGAGTGATCTTGCTGGGTCAGCAAGAGGCAGCGGCTGCAGTTGAGTCCCAGTTTTTTCAGCAACGAACCGCCCAGTTGGGCAACGCTGTAGACCCCGGTAAGCGCAACTTCTGCTTCGGCCAGTCGTTGCAGCCAGGGCTCGAAATGGCCCGGGTTGGTCAGTGCCGACAAGAGCAGCTTCTCGTTTTTGCGCTGGGTTTTCTCGTAGCCAAGCGAGGTGGCGGTGGCCAGGGAGGTGCCCTGGAAGTGCTGGCCGATCTTGCGGGTAATCAAGGCCTGCCGGTCCGCTCCGTGCAGAAACGGAATGCTTTCGTGGGCATGTCCTTCCTCGGCAACGTTGGCCAGCAACGTGAAACGCCCCCGATTGTGCGTGGCGAGGTATTGCGCGAACAGGTTCAGGCCGTCGTCGTTGTTCTCGAAGACGCCCTCGGGCAGCAGGTTGCCCTGCTGCCAGGCAAAGGCAGAAAGACGGTGCGTATTGAGATAGAGGAGTCGGGTCTTCACGTCTTGATTTTACTGATCACATCATAGATGGGGCCAATGACCGAGAGCATGATCCAGCCCAGCAGGGCGCCCATGAAGAGCGTCAGCATCGGTTCGATGAGGGTCTGTGCCTTGCCGACCGATTCCTTGACGTCCCGGTTGTAGAAGTAGCTGACGTTGAGCAGGGCTTTATCCAGCCCCCCTGTGCTCTCGCCGATGCGCAGCATGCGGACGACCAGCGGCGGGAAAAGTCCGACATCATGAAAGGCGCTGGCGACATTGTGGCCTTCGCGAATCGATTGCTCGACGCGCTCCAGTCCGCGCCGGATAACGCCGTTGCCGACGATGTGCTGGGTGGTGCGGATCGACTCGAGGACCGGGATGCCGGAGGCGTAGAGCATGGCGAAGGTGCTGGCGAAACGCGACAGGACGATTTTTTTCAGGATGGGCCCGATGACCGGCAGGCGTAGCTTGATGCCGTCGAAACGCAGTCTCGCCAGCGGATTGGTGCGTACCATTTGCAGCCCGACGAGAAAGGCGACGATGGGGGTGGCGAGGAATAAGTACCAATAGTTGACCAGGAGGTCGGATACGAAAAACAGCAACTGGGTATGCGGAGGCAGGACATGGCCCATGTTGCGCACAAAAACCTTCAGCTGCGGCACCATGTAGATCATCAGGAAAAAGGTGGCGGCGAGCACGATGCTGGCGACGAAGGCCGGATACATCAGCAGCTTTTTGGTATGCGAAGCCAGTTCATCTTCCCATTTCAGCGATTCGCTGAGGCTGGCGAGCACATCAGGCAATTGGCCGCTCGATTCGCCAGCCCGGATCAGATTGCTGAACACCTCGCTGAAGATGCCCGGGTAGGCGGCCATCGCTTGCGACAGGGTCTGCCCCCCTTCGATGCTTTCGATCAGGCCGGCCATTACCTCGCGAAAACGCGGGTGTTCGATGGAGTCGCGCAAGTCGGCCAGTCCTTCGAGAATGGGAACGCCGGCACGGGTCAGTTGTTCGAGATGAAAGCAGAAATTGATCAACTCGGGGCGAGGCACGCCGCGGCTGCCGAACAGTGCACGCTGCTGGACGGGGTGGCCGGTCACCAGATCGAGATTCATGCGCTTGAGGCGCATCTCCAGGTCGATCAGGTTGATCGCATCAAGGCGCCCGTAGGTCATTCGACCTTCCGCGCTGACGGCCTTGTAGTCAAAGATCATCGCTACATCCGGTCGGTCAGGTCGACGACGCGGGCCAGTTCCTCCAGCGAGGTCACGCCGTCCAGGACGCGGTTCAGGCCGTCGTCGGCCAGGGTGGTGAAGCCCTGCAGCATCGCGCGGCTGCGGATCTCGTGCGTGGTGGCACGGCGGGCGATCAATTCATCGATTCCGGCATCGATACGCAGCAGTTCCATGATCGCCACCCGGCCGCGGTAGCCCTGGAAGTCGCACAACTCGCAACCGGTTGCCCGGAACAACACCGTGCGCGGTCCTTCTGCGAGCGGGCCAAGCAGTCGGATTTCGTGCGGCTCGGCGTGGTAGGGGGTCTTGCAGTGCTCGCACAGGCGGCGGATCAGGCGCTGGGCGACGATACCGATGATGTTGCCGGCCATGATGTCGGGCAGCACGCCGATATCAAGCAGGCGCGGCACGGCGCCGATGGCTGAGTTGGTGTGCAGGGTCGTGTACACTTGGTGGCCGGTCATGGCCGCACGGAAGGCCATCTCGGCGGTTTCGGCATCGCGCACCTCGCCAATCAGGATGACGTCCGGGTCCTGGCGCATCATCGAACGGATGCCGTTGGCGAAATCGAGCTTGGCGGCCTCGGCGACCGATGTCTGGCGGACCATGGCCATCGGGTATTCGACCGGGTCCTCAAGGGTCATGATATGGATGCCCTCGCTGTTGATGTGATTCAACACCGAGTACAGCGTCGTCGTCTTGCCGCTGCCGGTCGGGCCGGTGACCAGGATGATGCCCTCCGGCCGCGAGATCATCAGTTTCAGCTGGTGTAAGTGCTCTTCGGCCAGGCCCAGTTCTTCCAGCGGCACGATCCCCTTCTGGCGGTCAAGAATGCGCAGGACGATATTTTCGCCGTGGATGGTCGGCTGGCTGGCGACGCGGAAGTCGATCGGGCGCCCGGAGACGGTCAGGCCGATGCGGCCATCCTGCGGGGCGCGCATTTCGGCGATGTTCATGCCGGACAGCACCTTGATGCGTACCGTCATCGCCGGCCAGTAGGATTTATGCAGGGCGCGAATCTGGCGCAGCATGCCGTCAATGCGGTAGCGGATGCGCAGGAAGTTGGCTTCCGGTTCGAAGTGGATGTCCGACGCTTCGCGCTTGACGGCATCGGTGAGGATCGAGTCGATCAGGCGGACGACCGGCTGGCTGTACTCGTTATCCGTGGTCGACAGGCTCTGCCAGTCGATTTCACCGGTCTCGATCTCGTGCAGGATGCCGTCGATGGACAGTTCGTGGCCATAGTACTGGTCGATGGCATGGTCGATTTCCGATTCGCCTGCGAGCAGGGTGTCGATCTCGGTGCCTTCTTCCAACTGCGCGCGCACCCGGTCCAGGCCGACGATGTCGTTGATGTCGGAAATGGCCAGGGCGAGCCGCCGGTTGTGGGCATCGTAATCGAGGGGCAGCAGGTGGTGGCGTTTGGCGAGGTCGCGCGGTACCAGCTTGAGGGCCTGGGGGTCGACGGCAGCATGGCGCAGATCGATGCTCTGTTTGCCCAGGCTTTCCGAGAGCGCATGGCGCAGCGTGGCTTCGGTCACAAACCCGAGCGATACCAGCAGCTTGCCGATCGGCTGGTTCTGCTTCATCTGCTCCAGCAGGGCGATGCGCAGCTGGTCTTCCGACAGGATGCCTTCGGAGATCAGGATTTGTCCGAGCGGGCGACGCTGGAGGATGGAAGTGCTCATCGTGGACCTAACGCGGCGCTTCAGGCGTCAGTTCGCCCAGGCGTTTCTCGACCCTGGCGCGGTCGAAGGCGGCTGGCCGGCGCGCTGCTGCTTCCAGGGCCATGCGGTAATGCTGGCCGGCCAGGCGGGATTGGCGCAGATGGTCAAGGCTGACCGCCAGGTTGAACAGATAGTCCGGGTTGTCGCCATCGGCAGCAACGGCGTTGAAATAGACCTGTTGTGCTTCCGGCCAGCGGTTTTGGCGGGCGTAGAGGTTGCCCAGTGCGAAGTTCAGCGCAGCGGATTCGGGCTGGGCCGAGAGCAGGGTTTTCAAACGGCTTTCGGTGTTCTGCGGGTCCATATCCGACGCACTGCCGCCAAGTACCGCGGCTTGGGTCGCCGGATCGCTCGGGTTGGCAACCCAGGCGCGTTGGCGGAGTGCCTCGGCATCGCCAGTCCTCCCCTGACGCTGCGCGATGGCGGCCAGGGCCAGCAAGGCATCGGTATTGTTGTGGTCGTGCTGCAGGACCTGCTCGTAATCGCGGCGAGCCGAGTCGAATTCGCCACCTTGCAGGCGGGCATGCCCCCGCGACAGGGCTGGGTCGGCTTCCGGCCGGGTACGGGTCAGGCGAATCGGTGCGGCATCGGGGGGGGCGGCCTCGACGATGCGGTTCGGGGCCGGAGGCGTTTCGTGGCGAAGTGCAAAAAGTGTGCTGTCGGGGGATGCCGGCGCAGCGGGAGGCGCGGCGATGGCAGGCTGAATGCCCTGTGTTGTCGGAGTGGGCGGCGATGTAGCGGGCGGTGCCGAGTGTGCCAGTGAACCGCGATTCATGGCGTTCAACTGATACCAGACGTATGCCCCGATCGACAGGCCGGCTACACCCAGTGTGCCTAGTGCCAGCCAGAGCGGCAGGCGCGATGGCGGTGAGGCAACGGGCTGCTTCGCGGCGAAGGCGTTGCGGATGCTGTCGCGATTGGACTGCTCCACCTGCTGGTTGCGCGGCGTGGGGGGTACGGCCGGTTGGGCATCCGGTGAGGTGGCGTGGGGAAGTGGAGTGCTGGCCAGGTCGGCGTCGACGGCATCTATGTAACTGGCCAGATCGGGGAGTGGATTCGTTGGCGCACCGCTCTTGTCGCTGCTGATCGGTTCGAGGCTGAGCTTGGATTCGGACGGCGTATTCGGCGGAATGCCGAACTGCGCCCGTGCGGCCTCCTGCTTGGCTAGTTCCGCCCGCTTCAGGGCATCCATCAACAGGCTCATGCAGCGTACTCAGCGGCTCGGAACAATGTTGAAAGGCTGGGCTTCATTTGGTTGCGCAAAGAAGCCCTCATTAGGCAGATAGCCCTTCATCACGGCGTAATCGCCGTCTAGGCTGGCATCTTTTATGACAACAGGGCGCAGGAATATAACCAATTCAGTTTTTTTGGCAGCGTTGTTTCGATTGTTTGCGACTTCACCCAAAAGAGGGATTTGGCTAACTAGCGGTACTCGCTGATTTTGATAGTCGATTTTATCTTCCATCAGTCCTCCGAGAACGGCTGTGTTGCCACTGGCCACTCGCATGATTGATTCGATTTCTCGGGTTCGAATGACAGGGACGTTATTGCTGATCTTTAAGCTAGGGTTCGGGTCCGGTTGTACCCCCACCACGCTGGTAATAGTTGGGCGAATATTTAGAGTGACGGCGTCACCATCGCTAATTTGAGGCGTTACGCTTACTACAAGTCCTATCGAAACTGACTGTGGAGTGGTGGTGTAGGTTATCGTCGTGCCGACGTTTGCTGTTGTTGTGGTGTCAGCCTTTACATTGAAATAAACGTAGTTTTCTACCACCTTAAGCAGGGCTGTTTGATTGTTTAATACTGAAAGGCGCGGACTTGAGAGCACTTTCGTGGTTCCAAACGTATCAAGCATTGTGATCAAAGCATCAGGGCTTGCCGATGGGTTGGTGTATTTCAAGTTTGCAACATCTTTTGTTAGCGCATTACCAACAAAGGTGAACGTGCTGCCATTGGTTAATTTGCTCCAGTTTATGCCTTGCTGATAACCGTCATTGAGGGTTACCTCAACAATGGTTGCCTCGATCAGCACCTGGCGACGCGCCGAGTTAACGACACGGTCAACAAACTCCTGTATCCGGTCATGCTGGCGCTGTGTGGCGCGCACGGTGATCACGCCGCTTTCTGCATTCATGATCACCGATGCCGCTTCGCGGAAGGTGCTGTGGCGCACGAGTGTCGTAGCGGCACCCTGGCTGGCCGAACTCGGTGTTGGATTACCTTGTAGCGCGTTGGCTATAGTTTGTGCGGCGCGCCGACCGGTTTGCGGCAGTGCGGCAGCGCCTGTTGCGGTCTGCTCATTGTTTTGCTCATAGCTGGTTTCGCTGGAGCCTTCCGGCAGGACCTTGTCGGTTTCGCGCAGGATGTCCTTGATGTTTTTCTCAAGCGATTCCCAGAACTGGTTTTTCGACGAGTTCTCGATGCGCGTATTCGAAATGTTGCCGCCGCTGGCACCGGTCGCCGGCATGGCACCGCTTCCGGTCGGCAAGCCGGTGGCGATCTGGGTGTTGGCCGATACGGTGCCCGTGACATTGCGGGCCATATTGACGTAATCGACCTTGTAGTGCTTCAGGAAGGGCGTGTCGGGCATGACGGCTAGGTTGGGCCCGTCCAGTTCGAAACGCATGTCGACCTGCTTGGCAATTCGGGTCAGCAGCTGCGGCAGGGTCTGGTCGATGGCATTTAACGTGACATTCCCGGTAATCCCCGGGTGGATGTCGACATTCACCTTGGCATCCCGGGCCAGTGCGAAGAGCAGGTCGCGGACCGGTACATTGTTGACCACGACGCTGTAGGTTTCCGCCTTGCGGCTCGGGCGCGGTTTGGGCAAGGCGAGCGTTTGCTGGACTGGCGCGGGAATGCTGCCGGATGCCGTAGTCGGCGAATTGTCGCTATTCAGGTGTCCTTTGAGCGGCTCGCGCGGTGTCGGCGCGGCGCAGGCGGCAAGCAGGAGGGCAGTGAGCGGGGTGACGATGAATCCGATTTTCATCGGGTTATGCCTTGTCTGAACGGTATGGTCGCATGTTATTGGGCTATCGGTACGATGCTAGCACGTTCTATGGTGAAGGCGCTGCGTTGGCTGCCGGTTTGCGGCTCAATGAAGCCTGCTGACTTGTCGCGGGAAGGGCTGGATGGTCTTGATCGACTCGGGGAGCGCCTGCATGGCGGCGACGGCAGCTTCCCGGGTAGTGAAGTCGCCATAAATCACCCCGATGCGGTCGCGGCCGGAGAGGCTGGAGCGATAAGCGCGTATCTGCGTCGGCTCAAGGGAGGCCACAGCGCGTGACAGAAAGCCCTCGATTTCGCCGGTGTGCGTGGCGTCGGTGGCCAGTAACTGGATGAAGTAGTGGTTGCGCGGGGTGTTCTTTGCCCACTCTTCGTACTGGGCCAGGTGCTGGCGGGTCAGCGGGCCGAATCGAAGCTTGTCCGGGGCGGAGGAGGGGGCGGTCTGTGTTGGTGTGCCGGATACCGGCTGGGATACGGCGGGGGCAAGTTGCCTAGTGGGTTCGGGGGTGCCATGTTCGCCGGGTGTTGCAACCTGCTGTTGGCCAAGATTGAGTGTCATGACCATGAGCATGGCCGCAACGCCTGCGCCGGTCACGCCCCACAGCAGGGGTTGAAGGTTGAATGGGCGTTTTGGCTGCAGAGGCGAAAAGTGCGCATCCTGTTCGGCGGTTCGTACTTCCCCGCAATCGATTTTGTGACTTCCGGCGGAGTAGGCCGCCAGAAGGGCTTTGTCGGCAATGATGTTGATACGGCGGGAGAGCCCTTCAGAGGTGCGGGTGATCATCCGTATCGCTTCGTCGGTGAAGGGGTTGGGGCCGTGATAGCCGGCAGCTCGCAGGCGAAATTCGATGTAGGACGCGACATCGGGTTGCTTGAGCGGAGCGAGATTGAAATGCTGGGTGATCCGTTCGCGCAGCTGCCGCATGTCGGTGGCTGCCAGTCGTTCGTCGAGTTCGGGTTGGGCGAACAGGGCGATCTGAAGCAGCTTGGTCGCTTTCGACTCCAGATTGGAGAGCAGCCGGATCTCCTCCAGCGATTCGGCGGGCATGGCATGGGCTTCGTCGATGAGCAGCACGACGCGCTTGCCCTCGGCGTAGCGCTCGATCAGCGCCTCCTGCAATGCGCGGGTCAACGAGTGGGTTGCCTTGCCGTCGGTGGGAATGCCGAGTTCGTCGGCAATGGCACCGAGGATTTCCTGGCGTGACAAGGACGGATTGGCGAGGTAGAGCGTTTCGACGTTGCGCGGCAGGCGCTCGAGCAGCATCCGGCACAGCATGGTCTTGCCGCTGCCGACTTCGCCGGTGACCTTGACGATGCCTTCGTCCTGCGTGATGGCATAGATCAGGGCGTCCAGCGTCGGGCCGCGATTGGCACCGGTGAAGAAAAAGTCGGTATGCGGCGTGATGCGGAACGGCGGTTCGCGCATGCCGAAGTGTTCGAGGTACAGGCTCATTGCCGGTTCCAGCTTTCCATCCGGTTGTACAGGGTGGTGCGGTTGATGCCGAGGCGCCGTGCCGCTTCGCTCATGTTGCCGCCGCTCAGCTCGATGGCGGCTTCGATGTAGCCTTTTTGCCACAGTTCGAGTGTCGCGTCGAGGTTAAGATGAGTGCTGTGTTCGAGGTGCTGGCGCGCGGCTTGGCGCACTTCCTCGGGTTGCGCCGCATTCAGGGTGATTGCCGTGGCCGGTGGTGCCGCGCTGTCCGGGTAGTCGAGTTCGGCCCGCAGCTGTTCTGCCGTGACGGCTTGGCCGGTGTAGCGTGCCGTCAGCCTGATGGCGATGTTGCGCAGTTCGCGAACGTTGCCGGGGAAGGTGTAGTCCAGCCACAGCGATTGGGCGTCGGGTGCCAGCGTGAAGGGCTCGGCACGAGCAGTGGCAGCACAGTTCTTGCGGAAATACTCGAGCAGCAGCAGGCGGTCCAGCCCGGTTTCGCGAACCGGTGGGACGGATACCGTGAACACCGACAGGCGATGATAGAGGTCGGGACGAAAGCGTCCGGTCTTCATTTCCTGGCGCAAGTCGCGATTGGTGGCGGTGATGATCCGCGCGGTCGAAATGCGAGTATGGGTTTCGCCAACTCGCTGGTATTCGCCGTTTTCAAGAACACGCAACAGCTTCGGCTGCAAATCCAGGGGGAGTTCGCCGATTTCGTCGAGGAACAGCGTGCCGCTGTCGGCGTCTTCAAAATAGCCTGCCTTGGCCGTCTGGGCGCCGGTAAAAGCGCCCTTGGCGTAGCCGAACAGGGTCGGTTCGAGCAGGGATGGAGAGATGGCAGCACAGTTGAGTGCCAGGAACGGTTTGGCGTGACGTTCGGTCAGACGGTGTAAGTAGTGGCTGGCGACGATGTCCTTGCCGCTGCCGGACTCACCCTCGATCAGCACCGGGTAGGCCAGGTTGGCGTACTGGCCGAGTTGCAGGCGCAGGCGCTGCATGGGCAGGCTTTCGCCGATCAGGCCGCCGGGCGACTCCCCTGAGGGGGCGCTGTCAAAACGCAGTACCTGGCGGAACAGTTCGGCCAGTCTGGACGGGTCGCAGGGTTTTGCAACGAATTCGACCGCCCCCAGTGTTCTCGCGTGACGTGCGTTTTCGTCGTCGCTCTGGCCGGACAGAACAACGATCTTGAGGTCCGGATATGAAGCAAGCAGGTCGCCGATGAGTGCAAAACCCTCGTCGGGGCGGTGCGGAAGCGGCGGAAGCCCGAGGTCGACCAAGGCCAGTCGCGGTGGATTGCGGAGTTGGCGCAACAGGTTGCGGGCATGCGAACGGGAATGGCTGGTAAGGACGTCATATTCCTGCGCAAACGCAAAACTGAGCGATTCGCTGATCAGGGAATCGTCATCGACAATCAGCAGGAGCGGCTTGGCAACTGGCAACGGCGCAACATTCCATGTGAAATTTTTCCGATTATAGCCTTGTCGTTTCAGGGCGACGGCGGGGGTTCTGATAAAATCGACAAACTTTTGTTTCAGGAAAACATCTTGTCCGACGACATCCTGGTTGATATCGAGGATCTGCACTTCACTTATGACGGGCGACCGGTGCTGCAAGGGATCAACATGAAGATTCCGCGCGGCAAGGTGGTTGCCATCATGGGTGGTTCCGGCTGCGGAAAAACCACGCTGCTGCGCTGCATCGGCGGCCAGTTGCGGCCGACCGGCGGGCGCGTGCGCCTCGAAAAACACCAGGTATGCGGCATGTCGCAGGCCGACTTGTACGATCTGCGTCGCCGCATGGGCATGCTTTTCCAGTTCGGTGCCTTGTTTACCGACATGTCGGTTTTCGACAACGTTGCCTTCCCGATGCGCGAACATACGGATCTGTCCGAGGAAATGATCCGTGATCTCGTCTTGATGAAGCTGGAGGCGGTCGGTTTGCGCGGCGCGCACAAACTGATGCCGGGTGAATTGTCTGGCGGCATGGCGCGGCGGGTTGCCTTGGCGCGCGCGCTGGCGCTCGACCCGATGCTGGTGATGTACGACGAGCCCTTTACCGGTCTCGATCCGATCGCGCTCGGCGTCATCGGCCAGCTTATCCGCAAGCTGAACGATGCGCTGGGGGCGACCTCGATCATGGTCACCCACGATATCCATGAGTCGTTGCTTATCGTCGATTACATCTATTTCCTGAATGGCGGTCGCGTGGTTGCCGAGGGAACGCCGGACGAAATCCGGGCGTCGAAAGATCCGTTCGTGCATCAATTCGTCCATGCCGAGCCGGACGGGCCGGTGCATTTCGACTATCCGGCCGTGTCGGTCCGCGATGAATTCTTGAGCGGGGTGGCACGTGCTTGATCCGGTCGGGTTGTTGCGCAAGCTGGGGCATGCCGCCGTTGAACGTCTCTGGCGCCTGGGTTTTGCGGCACGCTTTTTCTGGGTAGTGCTGATGTATTCCGGCGCTTCCTTCCGGCGTTTGCCGCTGACCTTGCGTGAGATTTACTTCAGCGGCGTATTGTCGTTGTTGATTATTCTGGTTTCGGGACTATTCGTGGGGCTGGTGCTTGGCCTGCAGGGCTATGAAATCCTGCAGCGCTTCGGTTCGACAGAAGCCCTGGGGACGCTGGTGGCGCTGTCATTGACGCGTGAGCTGGGCCCGGTTCTGGCTGCGATTTTCTTTGCTTCCCGCGCCGGTTCGTCGGTGACTGCGGAGATCGGTTTGATGAAGGCCACCGAGCAGCTCAAGGCCATGGACATGATGGCCGTCAATCCGATTGCTCGCGTCGTCGCGCCGCGCTTCTGGGGAGGCGTGATTTCAATGCCCCTGCTGGCGGCCATCTTCTCGGCGATGGGTGTGCTCGGCGGCTGGCTGATCGGTGTCGTCTTCATCGGTGTTGACGACGGCTCGTATTGGTCGCAGATGCAGTCGAGCGTCGATTTTCGTTTCGATGTCTGGAATGGCATCGTCAAAAGTTTTGTTTTCGGTGTCGCGGTATCGCTGATCGCTGTCTTTGAGGGATATGACTCGGTGCCGACTGCCGAGGGGGTCTCGCGGGCGATTACGCGAACCGTGGTGACGTCGGTGCTGGCCGTGCTGGCACTCGATTTCGTTCTGACATCGTTCATGTTCCGGGGAACTTCATGAACCGTACCGTTCTCGACCTGTGGGTCGGCTTTTTCGTTGCAATCGGCATTGCCGCCGTCATGTTCTTGGCACTCAAGGTTGGCAACCTTTCGACTGCACATCTGTCCGAGACTTATGTCCTGCAGGCCAAGTTTGATAACATTGGCGGCCTCAAAGTACGTGGTCCGGTGAAAAGCGCTGGCGTTGTGGTCGGTCGCATTACCGACATCCAGTTTGATTCCGCGACTTACGAGGCCGTGGTGACCATGTCCATCGACGGCCGCTATCGTTTTCCGAAAGATACCTTCGCTTCGATCTTCACGGCGGGCCTGCTGGGTGAGCAATACATCGGATTCGATGCCGGTGGCGACGAGAAGATGCTGAAGGCGGGGGATACCATTGGCAAGACACAGTCGGCTGTGGTGCTTGAAAAGCTCATCAGCCAGTTTCTATTCAGCAAGGCAGCAGACGGACAGGACAAGAAATGACGAAAAGTCTCGGCTTATCTCCGATGCGCATGGGGCGCCAGTGGGCGCTGGGGGCGCTGCTGGTGCTGGCATGTGCGGGCAATGCACTTGCCGAGGAAAACCAGCGCGATCCTTACGAAGGGTTCAACCGTTCGATGTTCGCGGTTAACGAAGCAATCGATAAATACGCTGCCAAACCGGTGGCGCAGGTCTACGATGCCGCCGTACCGTTGCCGGTTAAAGCCGGCGTCGGCAACTTTTTCGGCAACGTCGGCGACCTGTGGATCGGCGTGAATAGTGCGCTGCAGGGCAAATTTGCCGATGCGGGCGTGGATGTCGGGCGTTTGCTGATCAATTCGACGCTGGGCATTTTCGGGCTGTTCGATGTGGCCAGCGAACTGGGTCTGGAAAAGCATGAGGAAGATTTTGGTCAGACGCTGGCGGTGTGGGGGGTTCAGGATGGCGGTTATCTGTTCTGGCCGTTCATCGGACCACGTACCGTGCGTGATACGGCGGGCTTTGGCGTAGATTCCTTCGTCGACCCGGTCTGGCGCGTGCAGCCCGTTCCCGTGCGCAACAGCATGGTGCCGCTGCGCTTTGTCGATGTTCGCGCCAGCCTGCTGCCGGCTGACAAGATTGTCGAGGAAGCTGCACTCGACAAGTACGCCTATATTCGCGATGCTTACCTGCAACGTCGCCGTAACCAGATTTTCGATGGCCGCCCGCCGCGGCTGGATGATTGATCGTTTTTCCTGCTGACCATGAAAAAAATATTTGCCCTGTTTTTTGCCGGCCTTGTTTCTACTGCGGCTTTGGCCGAGGATGCTCCGGATGCGCTGGTTCAGCGCGTGACGGAAGAAGTGCTGGAGATCATCCGCCATGACAAGGATATCCAGAACGGCAGCACCAACAAGGTGATCGACTTGGTCGACAAGAAGGTTCTGCCGCACTTCAACTTCCAGCACATGACGGCGCTGGCGCTGGGCAAGGAATGGCGCAAGGCGACACCGCAGCAACAGCAGCAGCTCACGGCCGAGTTCAAGACCCTGCTGGTGCGTACCTATTCCAATGCACTGACCAGCTACAAGAACCAGAAAGTCGTTTACAAGCCGCTCAAGATGGCGCCGTCCGATACTGACGTGCTGGTACGCACGGAGATTCATCAGCCCGGAAACAAGCCGGTGCAACTGGATTACAGCCTGGAAAAGCAGGACTCCGGCTGGAAAGTGTACGACGTGGTGGTCGCCGGGATCAGTCTGGTGACCAACTATCGCGACCAGTTTGGCCAAGAGGTCCGCAATGGCGGTATCGATGGCCTGATTGCGTCGATTGCCGCCAAGAACAAGTCTCTGGAAGCGAACCAGAAGAAATGATCGAACGACAGGACGGGCGCCTGCTGGTGATGGTGCCCATGATAATGGCCAATGCCCGCGGCCTGCTTGATGCAGGCCGTTCTGCTTTGCAGCAGGGCGAGGTGGTATTCGATTTTTCGGCGGTGGACGAGGCCGACTCGTCGGCTATTGCCGTGATGCTCGGCTGGTTGCGGGCGGCCGATGTCGTTGGCGCACGTGTGAATTTTGCCCATATTCCGGCTGGTGTGCGTTCGCTGGCCGAACTGTACGGCGTTACCGACCTCCTGCCCCTGGCCTGAAGGGCTATTCATGGTCGCCGCTGTATCCATCGTTGACGTCGTCAAGCATTTCGGGTCTTTGCGGGCCCTGGCCGGGGTGTCGCTCGATATCGAGCAAGGTGAATTCTTCGGTCTTCTGGGGCCGAACGGGGCCGGCAAGACGACGCTGATATCCTCCCTGGCAGGTTTGGTCCGTCCTGATTCAGGGGCGATCAGCGTCATGGGCCACGACGTGATCCGTGACTTTCGCGAGGCCCGCCGTTTGTTGGGGGTCGTGCCTCAGGAATTGGTGTTCGATCCTTTCTTTAACGTGCGGGAAACGCTACGCATCCAGTCCGGCTATTTCGGCATCCGCAAGAACGACGACTGGATCGACGAGATTCTCGAAAATCTCGATCTGACGAGCAAGGCCGACGTCAATATGCGTCGCCTGTCCGGGGGCATGAAGCGCCGGGTGCTGGTGGCGCAGGCGCTGGTGCATCGTCCGCCGGTGATCGTGCTGGATGAACCCACGGCGGGCGTCGATGTCGAATTGCGCCAGGGGTTATGGCAATTCATCCGGCGCCTGAATGGCGAAGGGCATACGATCATTCTGACGACGCATTATCTTGAAGAGGCCGAGGCGCTATGTAACCGTATCGCGCTGATGAAGCTGGGCAAGGTCGTGGCGCTTGATACGACCATCAATCTGATGGCCGCACACCCGGGGGCGTCGCTGGAAGAGGTGTTCGTCAGGACGCTGCAGTCATGATCGGCTTCCTGACCCTGCTTGAAAAGGAGTTCCTGCGCTTCTGGAAGGTGGCTTTCCAGACGGTCGCCGCGCCGGTTCTGACCGCACTGCTCTACCTGTTGATCTTCGGGCATGTGTTGGACGATCACGTCACCGTTCACGGTGTTCGCTATACCAGTTTCCTGATTCCCGGCCTGATCATGATGCAGGTCTTGCAGAACGCCTTCGCCAATTCGTCGTCCAGCCTGATCCAGGCCAAGATCACCGGTTCCATCGTCTTCGTGCTGCTGCCGCCGATTCCCTATGGAGCCTTTTTTGCCGCCTACGTCCTGGCGGCCGTGTTGCGCGGCCTGATCGTTGGGTTGGGCGTTCTGCTCGCGACGGTCTGGTTCGTCGACCTGAAAATGATGGCGCCGCTCTGGATCGTCGTGTTTTCCATGCTCGGCGGCGCCCTGTTCGGCGCGCTCGGCATGATTGCCGGCATCTGGTCGGAAAAGTTCGACCAGCTGGCCTCCTTCCAGAATTTCCTGATCATGCCGCTGACCATGTTGTCGGGCGTTTTCTATTCGATTTACACCTTGCCTACATTTTGGCAGGGGGTGTCGCATTACAATCCTGTCTTTTACATGATCGATGGCTTCAGATATGGCTTTTTCGGTGTCTCGGATGTGGCGCCGGAAACCAGTCTGCTGGTCGTCATTGCCTGCTTCACGGTGGTGTCCTGGGGGACGCTGAGCCTGTTGAAGCGGGGCTGGAAGCTTAGAGCCTGAGTAACATGAACCCCGAACATATCAAGCAGCTGATCCTGGCCGGCATGGCCTGCGACTTTCTCGAACTGGATGGCGACGGCCAGCATTTCCAGGCCATCGTCGTGAGCAGCGAGTTCATCGGCAAGAATCGTGTGCAGCGCCAGCAGCGCGTATATGAAACCCTGAAGGAAAAGCTGGCGACCGGCGAATTGCACGCCCTGTCCTTCAAAACCCTCACCCCGGAAGAATGGAGCGCCCAGCGTGGATAAGTTGTTGATTGAAGGGGGCAAGGTGCTCTCCGGCGAAGTGGCCATGTCCGGTGCCAAGAATGCCGCCCTGCCCATCCTGTGCGCCTCGCTGCTCACTGCCGAGCCAGTGCATTTCACCAATGTGCCGCACCTGAACGATATCTCGACCATGTTGCGCCTGTTGGGCGACATGGGCGTCGGTGTCACCATGGATGGCGTGGATGGACTGGTCCTCAATGGCGGTGGCCTGAACAACCCGGTCGCTTCCTACGAGATGGTCAAGACCATGCGTGCCTCGATCCTGGTACTCGGCCCGCTGGTCGCCCGCGGCGGCGAGGCCCGCGTCTCGCTGCCCGGTGGCTGTGCCATCGGCGCACGGCCGGTGGATCAGCACATCAAGGGGCTTCAGGCCATGGGCGCCGAGGTCAAGGTCGAACAAGGCTATGTCCATGCCAAGGCGACCCGCCTGAAGGGGGCGCGTATCTGCACCGACATGGTGACGGTGACGGGTACTGAAAACCTGATGATGGCCGCCTGTCTGGCCGAGGGCGAGACGATCATCGAGAACGCCGCCCGTGAACCGGAAGTGGTCGATCTGGCCAACTGCCTGATTTCGATGGGCGCCCGCATTTCCGGCGCCGGTACCGACGTGATCCGCATCCAGGGTGTCGACAAACTGCATGGTGCGACGCACGCCATCATGCCGGACCGCATCGAAACCGGCACCTATCTGTGTGCAGCGGCCGTCACCGGCGGCGATATCCGCCTGCTGAAAACCTCGGCTGCCTATCTCGACACGGTCGTCGACAAGCTGATGGATGCCGGCTGCGACATCACCGTCGAGCGCGACGCCATCCGCCTGGTTGCTCCGAAGCGCCTGAAGGCGGTCAGCCTGCGCACGGCGCCTTATCCGGCCTTCCCAACCGACATGCAGGCCCAGTTCATGGCCATCAACTGCGTTGCGGACGGTGTGGCAACCATTCGCGAAACGATCTTCGAAAACCGCTTCATGCACGTCAACGAATTGATGCGCCTGGGGGCCAATATCCAGATCGAGGGCAACAATGCCATCGTGCGCGGTGTCGAGCGACTGGAGGGGGCGACCGTGATGGCGACCGACCTGCGTGCCTCGGCGTCACTCGTCATTGCGGCCCTGGTGGCGGACGGCGAAACCTTGATCGACCGTATCTACCATTTGGATCGCGGCTACGAACGGATTGAGGAAAAATTGGCCAAACTGGGGGCGTCGGTCAAGCGGGTACATTGATTCTCGGTCTGTGGGGCTGCTCATTTTGTCGCAGAAAATTCATTTGCCGGGTAGGGTGTCAATGGAAAATGAAAAAAATGCTTGGCGTATTCGAAATGCTGCTCCATACTCCGGACTTCGGGATTTCCAGGCAGTGTGTTGTTCCTGCACCGTAATCGGTTTGTCAGCTCCTCGGTCTTGGCTCTCGTAATTTTTTCAATCTTTTCCAAGGAAGCTACAAATGGCAACTGGTACCGTCAAGTGGTTCAACGATGCTAAGGGTTTTGGTTTCATCTCCCCGGACGGCGGCGGTGAAGACCTCTTCGCTCACTTCTCCGCAATTCAAGGCAACGGTTTCAAGTCTCTGGTCGAAAACCAGAAGGTCACCTTCGACATCGTTACCGGCCCGAAGGGCAAGCAAGCCGCGAACATCAACAAGGCCGACTAAGTCGTCCTGCTGATCGCGAAAAGCCCGGCTTGCCGGGCTTTTTTGCGTTTACGCGACCGGTTGCACATGGCATGGGCAGCCTCCATAATCGTCGCTTTACCCCAGAAGAACGAGGAGAGACCGATGTTGCGCAGAACCTTCATCGCCACCGCCGTGGCTACCGCCCTATTGGGTGCCGCCGCAGCCCAGGCGCAGACCTACCGTGCCGAGTATCGCCTGTCGACCACGCTGGGTACAGCTTTCCCGTGGGGGCAGGCGGGCGAACGGTGGGCCGAACTGGTCAAGGAAAAGACACAGGGGCGCATCGTCATCAAACTCTATTCCGGCAACTCGCTGGTCGGCGGCGAGCAGACGCGCGAATTCACCGCCATCCGCCAAGGCGTGATCGATATGTCGATCGGCTCGACAATCAACTGGTCGCCACAGATCAAGGAACTGAACCTCTTTTCGCTTCCCTTCCTGATGCCTGATTACAAGGCGATCGACGCGCTGACCCAGGGCGAGGTCGGCAAGGATCTGTTCTCCGTGCTGGAAAAACGCGGCGACGTGATTCCGTTGGCCTGGGGCGAGAACGGTTTCCGCGAAATGTCCAACTCCAAGCGTCCGATTGCTTCGCCGGTCGACATGAAGGGTATGAAGTTCCGCGTTGTGGGCTCGCCGCTCTATAACGAAACCTTCTCGGCGCTCGGTGCCAATCCGACCCAGATGAGCTGGGCCGATGCCCAGCCGGCGCTGGCCTCCGGCGCGGTTGACGGCCAGGAAAACCCGCTGTCGGTCTTTGTTGCCGCCAAGTTACCGACAGTTGGCCAGAAATACCTGACCCTGTGGCATTACGTCGCCGACCCGCTCATTTTCGTGGTCAACAAGCAGGTGTGGAACAGCTGGACGCCGGCTGACCGCGAAGCGGTGCGTCAGGCGGCGCTGCAGGCCGGCCGTGAGAATGTGGATAAGGCGCGCAAGGGAATCGCCGGCAACGACAATGCCGTGCTGAAACAGATCGAGACATCCGGCGTGACCGTCACCCAGCTGACCCCGGCCCAACGCGATGCCTTTGTGCAGATAACCCGCCCGGTATACGACAAATGGTCGAAGACCATCGGTGCCGATTTGGTCAAGAAGGCCGAAGCGGCCATCGCCAAGCGCTGAGTCTGTTCTCGTCTCGCCGCGCTGACCGAGGTTGGCGCGGCGTTTTTGCTTTTCTAGAAATGATCCATGTCTGAATCCGACAAGGCCGCCCCAGGCGGCAAGCTGACGCTCGGCACCATCGAGCGTTTCCTGATGGCCGCCTCGATGGGCGTGCTGTGCCTGCTCACCATGGCCAACGTGCTGGTCCGTTATTTCACCGATATTTCCTTCGCCTTCACCGAGGAAATATCCGTGGCCCTGCTGGTGGTCATGACCCTGGTCGGCGCATCGCATGCCTTTGCCAGCAACCACCATATCGCCATTACCTTTTTCGTTGATCGCCAGCCTGCCCTGCACGGCGCTGCGCGCCGTTTAGCCGCTTTCTGCTCGCTGATCATGTTCGGTCTGCTCGCCTGGTATGGCGTACGGATGACCTGGGATGACTACAGTTTCGAGGTGACGTCGCCGTCGCTCGGGGTGCCGCAATGGTGGTACACCATCTGGCTGCCGCTACTCTCAATACTTATCGTGCTACGCCTGTTGGCCGTGCTGTGGCGAGGGGGCAAGTGATGGACTGGATACTCTTCGGCATCTTTATCGTCCTGATGCTCTCCGGCGTGCCGCTGGCGGTGGCCATGGGCCTGGCCGGCGTGGCGGTGGTGGCGATTGCCGATTTCGGCATGTTGTCGCTGCCGACCAATGTCTACACCGGCATTGCCAAATATCCGCTGATGGCCATCCCGGTCTTCGTCATTGCCGGCCTGATCTTTGAAAAGGCCGGCGTGGCGGCCACCATCGTACGTTTCGCGTCAGCCCTGGTGGGCCAGCGCCGGGGCAGCCTAGCCATCGTTGCCATCCTGGTGGCGATGATCCTCGGCGGCATTTCGGGGTCTGGGCCGGCCGACTCCGCGGCGGTCGGTGCGGTGATGCTGCCGTCCATGCTCAAGGCCGGCTATCCGCGCTCGTTCACGGCCGGCGTCATCGCCGCCGCCGGATCGACCGACATCCTGATTCCCCCGTCCATCGCCTTCGTCATCTACAGCCTGCTCGTGCCGCAGGCCTCGGTGCCGGCGCTGTTCGCGGCCGGCATGATTCCCGGCATCCTGTCCGGTCTGACGCTGATCCTGGTCGCCTGGTGGTTGTCGGTCAAGCATGGGTTCGAGGCCGATGTGACGGACGAACGCCCGCCGTTCTGGCAAAGCCTGAAGGAAGCCGGCTGGGGTCTGGCGGCGCCGGTGATCATCCTCGGCGGTATGCGCAGCGGTTTCTTCACGCCGACCGAGGCGGCCGTCGTCGCGGTGTTCTACGGCGTGCTGGTCGGTACGGTCATCTACCGCAGCCTGAGCTGGAAGGATATCTACAACGTTCTCGTCGAGTCGGCCGAGATTTCCTCGGTGATCCTGACTGTCGTCGCGCTGGCCAGCGTCTTTGCCTGGGCGAGCAATACGCTGGGCACTTTCGATCATCTGGCCGCCGCCCTGCTCGGCACCGGGCTGTCGGAAATCCCGATGCTGCTCAGCATTCAGCTGCTGCTGCTGATTGCCGGCATGTTCCTCGATGCCATTTCGATCTATTTCATCTTTCTGCCGCTGCTGGTGCCTATCGCCATGCACTTCAACTGGGATCTGGTGTGGTTCGGCGTGATCATCACGATGAACATGGCGCTCGGCCAGTTCCACCCGCCGCTTGGGGTGAATCTGATGGTGACCTGCCGAATGGCCGGGGTGTCGATGGAATCGACCGTGCCGTGGGTGTTGTGGATGGTTGCGGCGATGGCCGGAACGATGTTCCTGGTTACCTTTGTGCCCGATCTGGCGCTCTGGTTGCCGCGTCACCTCGGGTATTTGTAGTGCGTCTTCCCAGTCGCAGTAAGCGACGAGCAGCGCAAGGGGCGTGCAATGCGCCCCGCCAGCCCCTTGCCCTTCGGGTTTGCCGTGGCGGGCGGTCGCCGGCCTTACTCGGTTTGGGAATGGAACCACCATTTCCTGCGCCTCGTGCCTTGGCGCCCATCCCGTCACGGCAAACGCTGGCTTGCCGGTTACTGTGAAGACGCCCTATCGGCTCTGCTAAAATGGCGCTTTCGCCTTTTTAGCAAGCCTTCCCGTGACGACCATCACCATTGCCCTGTCCAAGGGCCGCATTTTCGACGAAACCCTGCCGCTGCTCGCCGCTGCGGGGATCGTGCCGACCGAAAACCCGGAAACCTCGCGCAAGCTGATCATCGAGACCAACCAGCCGAACGTGCGGGTGGTCATCGTCCGCGCCACCGATGTGCCGACCTATGTCCAGTACGGTGCCGCCGACATCGGCGTGGCTGGCAAGGACGTGCTGATCGAGCACGGCGGCGAGGGGCTGTACGCGCCGCTCGACCTGAAGATCGCCAAGTGCCGCATGATGGTCGCCATTCCGGAAGGCTTCGATTACGAGAATGCCGTCCGCCAAGGGGCGCGTCTCAAGGTGGCATCGAAATACACCAAGACGGCGCGGGAACATTTTGCCGCCAAGGGCGTTCATATCGATCTGATCAAGCTCTACGGCTCGATGGAGCTGGCGCCGCTGGCTGGTCTCGCCGATGCCATCGTCGATCTGGTATCGACCGGCGGCACGCTGAAGGCCAACAAGCTGGTCGCCTGCGAGCACATCATGGACATTTCGTCGCGCCTCGTCGTCAATCAGGCCTCGCTGAAGGTCAAGCGCGAAACCCTGCAACCGATTATCGACGCCTTTGCCCAGGCGGTGGAGAAGTAAGTCCTATGGTCGCCATCAAGCGCCTTTCTACGGTTGACGCCGATTTCAAGGCAAACATGGATGCGCTGCTCGCTTTCGAGGCAGCCGCTGATGAAGGTATCGAGCGCACGGTCGCCGGCATTCTGGCCGACGTTAAGGCGCGCGGTGATGCCGCGGTCGTCGAATACACCAACAGGTTCGACCGGCTGACCGCCGCCTCGATGGCCGATCTGGAGCTGTCGAAGAGTGAATTGCAGAAGGCCCTCGACGGTCTGCCGGCCGACCGCCGTGCCGCCCTCGAAGCAGCTGCTGCCCGGGTCAAGGCCTACCACGAGCACCAGAAGCTCGACGGCTGGTCCTACACCGAAGCCGACGGCACCCTGCTTGGCCAGATGATCACTCCGCTGGATCGCGTCGGCCTCTACGTGCCGGGTGGCAAGGCAGCCTACCCGTCGTCGGTGCTGATGAACGCCATTCCGGCCAAGGTTGCCGGCGTCAAGGAACTGATCATGGTCGTCCCGACGCCGGGCGGCGAGCACAACCAGCTGGTGCTCGCGGCGGCCTGTCTGGCCGGTGTCGATCGCGTGTTCACCATCGGCGGCGCGCAGGCCGTCGGTGCGCTGGCCTACGGCACGCAAACCGTACCGCAGGTCGACAAGATTGTCGGTCCGGGCAACGCCTATGTCGCCACCGCCAAGCGCCGGGTATTCGGCATCGTCGGCATCGACATGGTCGCCGGTCCGTCGGAAATCCTGGTCGTTTCGGACGGCTCCGGCAATCCGGATTGGGTGGCAATGGATCTGTTCTCGCAGGCTGAGCACGACGAGTTGGCGCAGTCCATCTTGATCTGCACCGACGCGGCTTTCATCGAGCGCGTGCAGGCCAGCATCGAGAAATTGCTGCCGACCATGCCGCGCCAGGAGGTCATCCGCACTTCGCTGACCAACCGTGGCGCTTTCATCCTGGTTCGCGACATGGATGAAGCGGTGGCCATCGCCAATCGCGTCGCGCCCGAACACTTGGAACTGGCGCTCGACAACCCCGATCCGTGGGTCGAGAAAATCCATCACGCCGGTGCCATTTTCATCGGCCACTACACTTCGGAATCGCTCGGCGATTACTGCGCCGGGCCGAACCACGTTTTGCCGACTTCCGGTTCCGCCCGGTTCTCGTCGCCGCTCGGCGTCTACGATTTCCAGAAAAGGACCAGCCTGATCAAGGTGTCCCAAGCAGGGGCGCAGACGCTGGGCCGCATCGCCTCGATCCTGGCGCAGGGCGAGGGCCTGCCGGCTCATGCCCAGTCGGCCGAATTCCGGCTTGATCGCTGAGGTGGCGCGCCTTGCGTGATACCTCGGCCACAGAGAGAAGCCGCCCGGACCTCCGGGCGCTTTTTTTTGCCTTTTCCACCGTCGGTTTGTCGGGGTTCGGCGGCGTGCTGCCTTTTGCGCGACGCATGCTGGTGGAGGAGCGGCAATGGCTGACGGCGGAGGAATTCAATGCGCTGCTCGGCCTTTGCCAGTTTTTGCCCGGGCCGAATGTGGTCAACCTGGCCGTCGTCGTCGGCAAGCGCTATCAAGGTGCACTGGGTGCCGTGGTCGCGCCGGTCGGCCTGCTGGCCGGGCCGATGCTGATCGTGTTCTTGCTGGCCATGCTCTACGACCGCTACGGCAGCTTGCCCCTCGCGCAAGGCATGTTGCGCGGTGTTGCCGCTGTCGGTTGCGGATTGCTGTTCGCCATGGCATGGCGCATGGGACTTGCCATCAAGGGCAAGGCACTCTTCCTGCCTTTCTCGGTTCTGGTTGTTGCGGCGATTGCCTGGCTGCGCTGGCCGATGCCCTGGGTCATGCTGCTGGGGCTGGCGCTCGCCGGTGGGCTAGCTTATATAAGGCTGGGCCGCTCGTGATCGTGGTCGCCTTGTTTCTTGAATTTGCGTTGCTATCTTTTGTCGCCTTTGGCGGCGCCACGGCGCTGCTGCCGGAGATGCATCGCGTGGTGGTCGAAAGCCGCCACTGGATGGACGATGCCACGTTTACCCACCTGTACGCCATCGCTCAGGGCGCGCCGGGGCCGAATGTCCTGGTCGTTACGCTGATCGGCTGGCATGTCGCCGGCCTGGCAGGGGCCTTGGCGGCCACCGTTGCGATGTGCCTGCCGATGAGTGTGGCCATCTACCTCCTGATCGACCGTTGGGAGGGGTTTGCTGGCGCTCGCTGGCAAAAGGCGATCAGCCTCGGGGTGGCTCCGCTTGCTGTCGGACTGATCTTTTCGGGGGCTACGTTGATCGCGCAGGCTGCCGCCTTCGGATGGGCGGCATGGCTGATCGTCGGGGCGACTGTTTTAGTCAATCTGAAGACAAAATTGCATCCGCTCTGGCTAATTGTCCTGGGCGGGGTCGTCGGCCTGTCGGGTTGGGTCTGAACGATCCGGATTCCCGGCTTTCCCGTTGGCTTCTTTGGGCAGGCGGCCTGATGGCACGTTGAGCCGCATCAGTGCGGCCAGTTCTTGGTCGTTGCCTGTCAGGTCGGCGAGCGTGTAGGTATCGAGAGCTTCGAACAAACTGTCGAAAGCCCGGGCAAGTATGTGATTCAGACGGCAGGCCGGGGCAATGCGACACCCGTTTCTTTCCGCGGAGAAGCACTCGACGATGGGGGCATCTCCTTCGCTGGCCCGGATAACGCCACCCAGCCTGATTTGATTCGGCTGGTGTGCCAGCTTGATGCCGCCCCCCTTGCCGCGAACCGATTCGACGATTCCGCTCTTCGATAGTTGATGCACAACCTTCATCAGGTGGTTTTGCGAAACGCCATAGGCGGTGGCGAGTTCCGAGATGGTTGCCAGGCGGTCCTTGGCGACGGCCAGATACATCAGTACGCGCAGCGTGTAGTCGGTGAAGGTGCTCAGGTGCATAAAGTGTCATCCGCGCTGTGCGGATTGCATTTCGTTTCCGGTGTCGGTATTTTAAAGATGCAAAAAATATACATCTTTAAAATGGGTCTCATGATACCTTTGGCAGTCTATCCCAACTCAATATGATCATTCCAACCCCAGGACGATGTCAGAGAACAAGCACAGCAAGCGCGTGATCGAGATAAAGCCCGTGCTCGATGTCGATGCAAAAATCTATCCGCGCTCGATCAAGGGGTATTTCCAGCGCTGGCGCTGGGTCATGGTCGGGCTGACCCAACTCATTTTTTACGGATTGTGCTGGCTGCCCTGGAATGGCCGACAGGCGGTCCTGTTCGATCTCGATGCCCGCCGTTTTTACCTCTTCGAGTTCGTTCTGTGGCCGCAGGACACCATCTACCTTGCCATCCTGCTGGCGCTTTCAGCCCTGGCCCTCTTTCTGTTTACAGCGGTTGCGGGGCGTTTATGGTGCGGATATACCTGTCCGCAAACGGTCTATACCGAGATTTTTCTATGGATAGAGCGACGGGTGGAAGGTGACCGCCCCAAGCGAATCAAGCTCGATGCGGCGCCCTGGTCGCCTCACAAGCTGGCGGTCAAGAGTACCAAGCATGCCCTGTGGCTGATCCTGTCGCTGTGGACTGGCCTGACCTTTGTCGGCTATTTCACGCCCATCCGCGATTTGCTGGCGAGTGCGGGCAGCTTGTCCCTCGGTCCCTGGGAAATTTTCTGGATATTCTTCTACGGCGCCGCCACCTACGGAAACGCAGGATTCCTAAGGGAGCACATGTGCAAGTACATCTGCCCCTACGCCCAGTTCCAGTTTGTGATGTTCGATCGCGACACGCTGAATATCACCTATGACCAAGAGCGCGGCGATCCACGAGGCGGACGGGCGAAAGGTATGGACCCGCGCTCGGCAGGGCTGGGCGATTGCATCGATTGCAGCATTTGTGTCCAGGTCTGCCCGACCGGCATCGATATCCGCGATGGCTTGCAACTCGAATGCATCGGCTGTGCTGCGTGTGTCGATGCCTGCGATCAGGTCATGGACAAAATGGGCTATCCCCGGGGCCTGATACGTTATTCAACCGAGAATGCCGTGCTCAGCAAGGCATCGCGGGGCGAGATAATCCGGCGAGCCTTCCGCCCACGGGTGCTCATTTATCTGGCCATATTCCTGTCGGTATCCGGTGCCACCGCCTGGTCGCTGGCCACCAAGGTGCCGCTCAAGGTTTCGGTGATCCGTGACCGGGCTGCCATGTCGCGGGAGGCTGCAGATGGCAGCATCGAGAACAGCTATACCCTGCAATTGACCAACGCCAGTGAGCAGGCACGCCGCTACCGCATTTCTGCGGACGGGCTACCTGGCCTGCGTATTGCCGATGAGCGGGAAGTGTCGGTGCCTGCGGCGGCAATTGGCGAAGCGGCGCTGGTCCTGTCGCTTGAGCAGGGGGCTGTCGGCGCCGGTGCTCACAACATTCGCATCAAGGTCGAGGATGTGACCGATCCGGCGGTGGTGGCGACCGAGTCAGCCAGGTTCTGGATGCCATAGCGGCCCCGGCACGGCTGTCTCTGGCGCTTAGCGATCCTGCTTGTAGGGATTCTCGAGGCCTGTCATCAGATCCTGAAAAACAGTCCTGATCTGGTTTTCGTCGCACTCCATCAGCAATGCATCCTCGAACGCATCCTGCGCCATCTGGCGCAGTTCTTCGAGGTTTTCGCGCAGTACCTTGATCTTCTCGGTGCAGGCGACGATGCTGCCGTCGGGGCGTTTCCAGATGGTGTCCATGGGGTCAGGCGAGAATTTCGCGCAACGCGGAGACCAGCGCCTGGCATTCGGCATCGGTGCCGACGGTGATGCGCAGGAACTGCTCGATGCGCGGCAACTTGAAATGGCGGACGATGATGCTTCGATCGCGGAGCGCCTTGGCCAGTTCCCCTGCGTCGCGCTGCGGGTGACGGACAAAGATGAAATTGGCCGCCGACGGCAGCACCTCGAAACCGAGTCCGGCCAGATTGGACGACAGCGTATCGCGCGTGGCGATGACGGCCTGGCAGCACTGCTCGAAATAGGTGGTGTCCTCCATGGCAGCAACGGCACCGACGATGGCCAGGCGGTCCAGCGGGTAGGAGTTGAAGCTGTTCTTGACCCGTTCCAGTCCTTCGATCAGGGCCGGGTGGCCGACCGCGAAGCCGACACGCAGGCCGGCCAGCGAGCGTGACTTCGATAGCGTATGCACGACCAGCAGGTTGTCGTAGCGGTCGACCAGCTTGATGGCCGATTCGCCGCCAAAGTCGACATAGGCTTCGTCAACGACGATGACCGAATCCGGATTGGCCTTGGCGATCTGTTCGATGGCGTCGACGGCGAGCAGGCGGCCGGTCGGGGCATTGGGGTTGGGGAAAATGATGCCGCCGTTCGCCTTGCCCACGTAGTCGGCCGGATTGATCGAAAAGTCGTCGGCCAGCGGCACGGTCTGGTAATCGACTCCGTACAGCCCGCAATACACCGGGTAGAAGCTGTAGGTGATGTCCGGAAACAGGATGGGCGCATCGTGCTTGAGCAGGGCCATGAAGATGTGGGCCAGCACTTCGTCCGAGCCGTTGCCGACGAACACCTGCTGTGCCGACACGCCGTGCAGCCGGGCGACGGCCGCCTTGAGCAGGTCGGAATTGGGGTCCGGGTAAAGGCGCAGACGCGCGGCATCACCGTCGAGTTCCGCCTGAATTGCCGCCAGCACCTTGGGCGAGGGCGGGTAGGGATTCTCGTTGGTGTTCAGCTTGATCAGGTTGGCGATCTTGGGCTGCTCGCCCGGGACGTAGGGGGTGAGGCCGTTGACGACCTGGCTCCAGAAGCGGCTCATGGGGAATTCACGGAAAGCTGAAAATCGGGACGAAATGGTATCATGCCCTTCCGATTCAACGTTTTGCAGCCAACCCTCATGCGGCAAGCCGAAGTTACCCGTAATACCCTGGAGACGCAGATCACCGTCCGTCTCAATCTCGATGGCACCGGCCAGGGCAAATTTGCCACCGGCGTGCCCTTTCTCGACCACATGCTCGACCAGATTGCCCGCCACGGCCTGATCGATCTCGATATCGACGCCAAGGGTGACCTGCACATCGATGCGCACCATACCGTCGAGGATATCGGCATTACCTTCGGCCAGGCGCTGGCCAAGGCATGGGGCGACAAGAAGGGCCTGACCCGCTACGGCCACAGCTACGTGCCGCTCGACGAAGCGCTGTCGCGTGTGGTTATCGACCTCTCCGGCCGTCCCGGTCTGGAACTCAATGTCGATTTCACGCGGGCGATGATCGGCCAGTTCGATGTCGATCTGGTTTCCGAATTCTTCCACGGCCTGGTCAATCACGCCGGCATGACGTTGCACATCGACAACCTGCGTGGCAAGAATGCCCACCACCAGGCCGAAACCGTCTTCAAGGCTTTCGGTCGTGCCCTGCGCATGGCGGTCACGCCCGATCCGCGCATGGCCGGCGCCATGCCCTCGACGAAAGGCACGCTGTGAGCGCTGGCTGCAAGGTCGACGGCGCCATCGCCGTCATCGACTACGGCATGGGCAATCTGCGTTCCGTGTCGAAGGCACTGGAACATGTTTCCGGCGGCAAGCCGGTCGTCGTCACGGCCGATCCGGCCGTGGTGGCGGCGGCGGAGCGGGTCGTCTTTCCCGGTCAGGGCGCGATGCCGGACTGCATGGGGGAGCTTGATGCCCGCGGCCTGCGTGCTGCCGTCCTGCAGGCGGCCCAGGAAAAACCTTTCCTCGGCATCTGCGTCGGTGAGCAGATGCTGTTCGAGCATAGCGATGAAGGCAATGTGCCGGCGCTCGGCGTATTTCCCGGCAATGTCGTCCGCTTTCCGGATGAAAAAATGTTTCTGGCCACCGGTGAGCGCCTGAAGGTGCCGCATATGGGCTGGAACGAAGTCCGTCAGGTGCCCCATGCCTTGTGGAACGGCATCGCCGACGGTGCCCGCTTCTATTTCGTGCACAGCTATTTCGTACAACCCGCCGATGCGGCTCTGGTGACTGGCACTTGCGAATATGGTGTCCCCTTTACCTGTGCGGTGGGGCGGGATAATATCTTTGCGGTTCAATTCCACCCCGAGAAAAGCGCCCGCGACGGTTTGCAATTGTTGAAAAACTTTGTCGAATGGCACCCCTGATTCGCTGTCGTCGAATTTATTCTCCTAGACTCCCATGCTGATTATTCCCGCAATTGACCTCAAGGACGGCCAGTGCGTCCGTTTGAAACAGGGCCTGATGGAAGAGGCCACCGTTTTTTCAGAAAGCCCCGCCGAGCAGGCGCGGCACTGGCTGGACAGGGGCGCGCGTCGCCTGCATCTGGTCGACTTGAACGGCGCTTTCGCCGGCAAGCCGAAGAATGCGGCGGCGATCAAGGCCATCCTGGCAGAAGTCGGCGATGAAATCCCGGTCCAGCTTGGCGGCGGGATCCGCGACCTCGACACCATCGAAGCCTGCCTCGATGGCGGTTTGTCCTATGTCATCATCGGTACTGCGGCGGTCAAGAACCCCGGCTTCCTGCACGATGCCTGCGTGGCCTTCCCTGGCCACATCATCGTCGGCCTGGATGCCAAGGACGGCAAGGTGGCGACCGATGGCTGGTCCAAGCTGACCGGCCACGACGTGGTCGATCTGGGCAAGAAATACGAGGATTACGGCGTCGAGTCGATCATCTACACCGACATCGGGCGCGACGGCATGCTGTCAGGCATCAATATCGAAGCGACCGTGCGCCTGGCGCAGGCGCTAACCATTCCGGTCATCGCCTCCGGCGGCCTGTCCAACCTGGACGACATCAAGGCGCTCTGCTCGGTTGAAGGCGAAGGCGTGGTCGGTACCATTGCCGGTCGGGCCATCTACGACGGCTCGCTCGATTTCGCGGCGGCCCAGAAGCTCGCTGACGAGCTGGGTGCCTGATGCTCGCCAAACGCATCATTCCCTGCCTCGACGTCACGGCAGGCCGGGTTGTCAAAGGCACCAATTTCGTCGGTCTGCGCGATGCCGGCGATCCCATCGAGATCGCCCGCCGCTACAACGAGCAGGGCGCCGATGAGGTCACTTTCCTCGATATCACCGCCTCGTCCGATCAGCGCGACATCATCCTGCACATCGTAGAAGCCTGCGCCGAGCAGGTTTTCATTCCGCTGACCGTGGGTGGTGGCGTACGAAAGGTCGAGGATGTCCGCAGGTTGCTCAACGCCGGCGCCGACAAGGTGTCGATGAATACGGCAGCGGTGCAGAATCCGGATCTGGTGTTCGATGCGTCGAGCAAGGTCGGCTCGCAGTGCATCGTCGTCGCCATTGACGCCAAGCAGGTGGCGCCGGGCAAGTGGCATGTGTTTACGCATGGCGGCCGCAACGATACCGGTCTCGATGCCATTGAATGGGCGAAGAAGGTCGAGGCGCTGGGGGCTGGCGAGATACTGCTCACCAGCATGGATCGCGACGGTACCAAGAATGGCTTCGACCTGCCGCTGACGCGCGGTGTATCTGATGCAGTCCGGATTCCGGTCATCGCCTCCGGCGGCGTCGGTAATCTGCAGCACCTGGCCGACGGCGTTTCCGAGGGCCGCGCCGATGCGGTGCTGGCGGCCTCGATCTTCCACTTCGGCGAATACACGGTGCGCCAGGCCAAGGAATACATGGCAGCGCGCGGTATCGAAGTCCGCCTGTGAGCGATCTCGATAATTCCCTCGACTGGCTGGCTGCCCTGAAATGGGACGCCGACGGCATGATTCCCGCCATCGCGCAGGATCAGAGCGGACGGATCGTGATGTTCGCCTACATGAACCGCGAGTCGCTGCAGGAAACGATCGCCTGCGGCAACGCGGTATACTGGTCGCGTTCAAGAAAGCGTCTGTGGCGCAAGGGTGAGGAGTCAGGTCACTTCCAGAAAGTGAAGTCCATCCGCACCGACTGCGACGGCGACGTGTTGCTGCTTTCCATCGAACAAGTGGGCGGCATTGCCTGTCATACCGGTCGGGCAAGCTGCTTCTTCAATGAATTGAAAGGGGATCGCTGGATTCCCGTTGATCCGGTTTTGAAAGACCCGAAGGAAATCTACCAATGAGCACGCATGACATCCTGCACCGTCTTTCCGAGACGCTGGCCTCCCGTCGCCATGCCGATCCGGAAAAGTCGTATACCGCCAAGCTGTTCGCCGACGGACCGGATTCGATCCTGAAGAAGATCGGCGAGGAGTGCGCCGAGTTGATCATGGCCGGCAAGGATGGCAAGCGCCTCAACATCGTTCGCGAATCGACCGACGTGATCTATCACATCCTGGTCCTGCTGGCCTTTTATGATATGGGTATCGAGGATGTGTCGCAGGAAATGCGCCGCCGTGAAGGGATTTCCGGCATCGATGAAAAGGCGTCGCGGGGCCAAAAGTGAGCGATTGTCTCTTCTGCAAGATCGTTGCAGGGAAAATCCCCTCTACCAAGGTCTACGAGGATGAGGATATCCTCGCCTTCAACGACATCAACCCCGCTCGCCCGGTGCATGTGCTGGTGATACCGAAGAAGCACATCACCTCGCTGGCGACGGCGACGGCGGAAGATACCTTCGTTCTCGGCAAAATTCTGGCCAAGGCCAATGAAATTGCGGTGGCTCAAGGCAGCCCGGATGGTTTCCGGGTGATCATCAACACAGGTCGTGTGGGGCAGCAGGAAGTGCCGCACCTGCACGCGCACATCGTGGGCGGTCCGGACCCGGTCGGCCCCATGCTGAAACGTATCTAGGAGACAAACCATGGGCAGTTTTTCCATTTGGCACTGGCTGATCGTTCTGGTCATCGTCATGCTCATTTTCGGTACCAAGAAGCTGCGTAACGTCGGCCAGGATCTGGGCGGTGCGGTCAAGGGTTTCAAGGACGGCATGAAGGAAGCGAACGCCGACAAGCCGGCGGAAGAAGCCAAGCCTGCGCAGCAGGTCGGTGGCCAGACCATTGACGTCGAAGTCAAGGAAAAGACGAAAAGCTAGGCTTTGGCCGCTGGTTGCCGGTCGCTCGCAGTGATCGGCTGGCAACGAACAACTCACTACTGACAACCATGTTCGATATCGGCTTTTCCGAATTGATGGTGATCGGCGTCGTGGCGCTGATCGTCATCGGTCCCGAGCGCCTGCCCAAGGTGGCACGTACGCTCGGCCATCTGCTTGGCCGTGCCCAGCGCTATGTCAGTGACGTCAAGTCGGACATCAATCGCGAAATCCAGCTCGACGAGTTGAAAAAGCTGCAGACGCAGGTCACCGATTCCGCCCGTGCCATGGAAGAGTCGGTACGCAAGGAATACGATTCGGCGCGTTCGGCCATCGAGGCACCGGCACAGGAAGCCGCAGCCGAGTTGCAATCCGCCGCCAAGCTGGCCGAGGGCCTGCCGCAGGTCGGCGATACGACGGGCAAACCCACCGCATGAGCGAAGTTCAGGAAGATTCTTTCATCTCGCACCTCGTCGAGTTGCGCGACCGTTTGTTGCGCAGCCTGATCGCCATCGCGGTGGTGCTTGGCATTCTGTGTCTCTATCCCGGACCGGGTGAAATCTACGACATCCTGGCCGCGCCGCTGACCAAGGCCCTGCCCGAGGGAACCAAGATGGTCGCCATCGGCGTCATCACCCCCTTCATGGTGCCGCTCAAGGTCACGGCGATGGTTGCCTTCGTATTGGCCTTGCCGTACATCCTTTTTCAGGCCTGGTCCTTTATAGCTCCCGGTC
Source organism: Dechloromonas sp. CZR5 (assembly GCF_008711155.1). Classification (GTDB taxonomy): domain Bacteria; phylum Pseudomonadota; class Gammaproteobacteria; order Burkholderiales; family Rhodocyclaceae; genus Azonexus. The sequence continues at coordinate 382,489 of NZ_VUYQ01000001.1, forward strand.
TGTATGCCCATGAGAAGCGTCTCGGCATTCCGCTGATCGTTTCCAGCACCTTGCTCTTCATTGCCGGCATGTCCTTTTGCTACTTCTTCGTATTCGGGCAGGTGTTCAGTTTCATTGCCAGTTTTGCGCCGAAGAGCATCACCCCTGCGCCGGATATCGAGGCCTACCTGTCTTTCGTGATGACCATGTTCCTTGCCTTCGGCATCGCTTTCGAAGTGCCGGTGGCACTGGTCGTGCTGGTCAAGCTCGGCATTGTGACTGTCGACAAGCTCAAGGAGTGGCGCTCCTACTTTATCGTCGGCGCTTTCGTCGTGGCTGCCGTGGTGACGCCGCCGGACGTGGTGTCGCAACTGGCGCTGGCAATTCCGATGTGCCTGCTCTACGAACTGGGCATTCTGGCGTCGCGCTTGGTCTCTCCCCGTCAGAAAGCCGAAGCGGGTGTTTCCGGTGCTCCGGAAGGGGCTACCGATGCCGAGATGGACAAGGCAGAAGAGGAATTTCGCAAGCTATCCTGAGAAGACTGCTGGTCGTCTCAGCCAGAACCGCTAACCGGCCCTGATCAGGCCGGTTTTTTTATGGGGCCCGGGCGGGTCGTCAGGGTCTTGAGCGCAGTTCCTTCCTCGAACCACCAGAGGGTTCCTGGCGCCATATCGGTCCAGGTCTCGTTGTCGGTCAGCGGCTGGGTCGCGATAACGGCAACCCGGTCGTCCGGATGGGTCAGGTCGTTGAAGTCGACGGTGACGTCCTGGTCCTTGAGGTGGGCTTCGGCAAACGGTGCCTGGCGAACGATGTGGCTGAGCTTGGTCGAGGCGTGGGCAAACAGGCAATCCCCGTTCGAGAGCAGGAAGTTGAATTCGCCGTGCCGGCTGATCTCCAGCGTCAGCTGATGGACCGCATCGAACAGTGCGCTGCGTTCGGGGATGCAGCTACCGAAGCGGCGGCGTAATTCCTGGAGCAGCCAGCAGAAGGCGCGTTCGCTGTCGGTCAGGCCGACCGGCATGAAGGTGCTATTGAGTTCTGGCGTGAAATCGAGCAGGTTGCCGTTGTGGGCGAATATCCAGTAACGGCCCCATAACTCACGGATGAAGGGGTGCGTGTTTTCCAACCCGACAGAACCCTGTGTCGCCTTGCGGATGTGGGCGATGACATTCTTCGAGCGGATAGGGTAATGGCGGACCAGTTCGGCTACCGGCGAGGTGCTCGATGGTTGCGGGTCTAGAAATAGTCGCGTGCCCTTGCCTTCGAAGAAGGCGATGCCCCAGCCATCGGAATGGACGTCGGTGCCGCCGCCGCGGGCCTGGAATCCGCTGAAGGAAAAACAGATGTCTGTCGGGACGTTGCAATTCATCCCAAGGAGTTGGCACATGGCGCGGCTTATTCCCGCTCGGTGCGCATGGCGGGGCGCTTGCCGATGCGGACCTGGAGCTCGACGATGCCCTTGTCGCGACGCAGGCGGAACGCGGAGCGCTCGTCCGGCGTGAGGGCGGCGATCAGGTCGAGCATGACCTGCGGATCCTTGACCGGCTTGCCATTGACGGAGAGCAGGATGTCGCCGGGACGGATGCCGGCGGAGTCGGCCGGGCTGCCGCGGACGACGCCGGCGATCAGCGAGCCTTCGGTCCCCGGCAGGCCGAAGGATTCGGCGAGTTCCGGGGTAATCTCCTGCGCTTCGACGCCGATCCAGCCACGGGTAACCGAGCCGGTGCGGATGATCTGTTCCATGATGCTGCGGGCGCTGGAAACCGGGATGGCGAAGCCGATGCCGAGCGAGCCCCCGCTGCGCGAGTAGATGGCAGTATTGATGCCGACCAGATGCCCTTCGCTGTCGACCAGGGCGCCGCCGGAATTGCCGGGGTTGATGGCGGCATCGGTCTGGATGAAATTCTCGAAGGTGTTGATGCCGAGGTGTGAGCGGCCCAGTGCCGAAACGATGCCCATGGTCACCGTTTGCCCGACGCCGAAGGGGTTGCCGATGGCGAGAACCACGTCGCCGACGCGCAGACTGTCTATCTGGCCGAAGGTGATGGCGGGCAGCTTGTCGGCCTTGATCTGCAGGATGGCAAGATCGGACTCCGGATCGCTGCCGATCACCTTGGCCTTGTACGTCTTGCCGTCGTTGAGCGAGACCTGGATGTCGTCGGCGCTCTCGATGACGTGGAAATTGGTCAGGATGTAGCCATTGGGGCTGACAATCACGCCTGAGCCGAGCCCTGAGTTGCGCCGGGGCTGGCCTTCGGGGCGGTCGCCGAAGAAGTGGCGGAAAATCGGGTCGTCGAAGAGCGGATGCCGCTGCTGCTTGATTTCCTGGGTGGTGTAGATATGCACGACCGACGGCAGGGCAGCGCGGGCGGCGTCGCGGTAGGAGCCGGTGGGGGTGGCCCTGACTTCATCGCTCCCTGCCGGAACTTCCTTCAGGGCGACGACGCCATGGCGTGCAGGCAGCCATTCGGGTTTCAGCGTGGAGACGACGAACAGAATGGCGAGCGCAACCGTAACCGTTTGTGCAAAAATCAGCCACAACCTCTGCATGGAATTGTCTCGAATGAAGCGTGAAGAATTGGTGGACTATCTGGATGGGCTACTGGTGCCCGGAAAGTTCCGGGATTATTGCCCAAACGGTCTGCAAGTGGAAGGTCGCGCCGAGATCGTCCGCCTCGTTGCCGGCGTTACGGCGAGCCAGGCGCTGCTCGATGTCGCGGTGGCGCGCAATGCCGATGCCATCCTGGTGCACCACGGCTATTTCTGGAAGGGTGAGGATGGTCGTGTCACCGGTATCCGGCGCAAGCGCCTGTCCAGTTTGCTGGCGAACGACATCAACTTGCTGGCCTATCACTTGCCGCTCGATGCGCATCCGGAACTGGGCAACAACGCCCAGTTGGCGCAACGTCTGGGCTGGGTGGAGGAAGGGCGCTTTGGCGAGCAGGACATCGCCTGGCTGGGTAGCCTGGTCGGGCCGGGAACCCTGGCGGAGCTGGCCGCGGATGTTGCCCGCGTGCTGGGGCGTGCGCCGCTGGTGATCGGCGAAGGCAGCAAGCTGATTCGCCGCATCGCCTGGTGTTCGGGCGGTGCCCAGAGCTACTTCGAGCAGGCCATCGCCCTGGGGATCGATGCCTATCTATCCGGCGAAATTTCGGAACAGACCGTTCATCTGGCGCGGGAAAGCGGTGTCGCCTACCTGGCTGCCGGGCATCATGCCACGGAGCGTTTCGGCGTTCAGGCGCTTGCCGAACACGTGGCACAACAGTTTGGGATCGCTTGCGAATTTGTCGATCTCGACAACCCGGTTTAATGCTTTCCCGGCATCAGCGTCGAAGGCCGTAGCCTTCTTCCTGAATGCCCAGCAGCAGGGCGATTTCCTCGACGATTTCAAGCGGGAAGCCGTTGCGCAGCCCGGCCCGGGTATCGTGCACCAGCCCGTGCAGGTAGTCGACGCCGGCCTGGGTGCCCCAGAGTCGCGTGGCTTTCTGCACGATATGGGGGTAGTCCTCCAGCGTTTTCAACCCCGAGATCGGCGTGGTCGAATCGTTCCAGTCTGCTACCTGGACGTTGAAGCGATCATGGATTCGTCCGGCCAGCGCCTCGAATTCGGGGCGCATGCCGCCGCGGCGGTAGAGGTCGAGCAGCATGCTCCAGGGGGCGATACTGGCCGGCATGGCGTGTTCGATGTGCTCGGCCAGCGTTTCCGTGGCGCCGTTGAGGCGACCGAAGGAGAGCATGATTTCGGCCAAGGCAAGGACGGAGTGTTCATCCTCGTCCCTAGCCTCGATCACTTCCGGCTCCGATGCCAAGGAGGTGTCGGATTCGGGCAGCCGTGGCACCGGGAAGTCCGTTTGGCTGGCCTCGGGGCACAAGGGCAACTCCGGCGCGATGGGCGGCGGGGGTGGCTCACTCGGAGTGGGGCGCGGAGATGCTTCACGGCGGTAGCCGGAAAACGCCAGCGGCGCTTCATCGTCGCCGGGATACCGTCGACGGCGACCGAGAAACTGCGCCATGCCGACGGATACGACGGCACCCACCGCTGCGCTGATCGCCAGTTCGGACCAGTTGGCACGCGGAGGAGGCGTTCCGGGCAAGGCATGACCAAGCGTCGGACCGGCAGCGGGCGGGGAATTGATCGACTGTGCCAGTTGCAACTGATTCTGTGCCTCGATTGCTTTGCTGGCCAGATCGAGTGCATGGTCCAGTTTGGCGACTTCCTGGGTGAGGAGGTGGAGGGTGGTTTCCAGTTTGAGCAGGCGTTCGTCGGTCTCGGCATGGCCAGCGAGCGGACTGTTGCGCTGCTTGCCGGGGAGGCTTTCCTCGGGGGCAGCGCTGAGCAGCAGGCGATCCGTTCCCCCGGCCCGGGGGGGCGGTGGGGTCGCGGCTATCGGGCGTGGCGGAGGCTGGCGTTTCGGCAGCCGGACACGGGTTCCCTCGGCCAAAGGCTGGCCGCTTGCCAGATCCGGATTGGCTTTTTGCAGGCGGTCCAGCAGACGTTGGCGTTCAGCCGGGGTTGCCGGCTCCTGGGCGTCGGCAATATCTTCCAGCGTCTCGCCTTCGCGGGCCTGCCAGGCGGCGCTCCGTCCCGTTTTTCGCGTGGGAGGCTGGGTATCGGAGGAAACCATGGCTTGCGGCAGCGCCATCGGGGCTTCCGGCATGAGCACGTACTCACGTTCGATGTCGTAGCCGCATCCGGCGCGCAGGCCGATGGCGAAGATGGGTTCGTTGACCGGCTTGCTGCCGACGATCTGTAGAATATGACCTTGGCCTCGCCGAATCAGGCGCGGTTTGGCGGCCGTGACCACCGGCAGGTCGGAGCCGCGCAGAGGAAGCATCGAGAAACAGGCAGCAACCGGCGCTTCCTCGCCATGGTTGAGGATCGGCACTTCCGCCATGATGGCTTCGCCGATTCGCGATTGCAGCACGATTTCCCCGAAGCCGACGGCGTTCGCCATGGCGGGGGAGAGCAGGGCGGAAAGTGCGACAATGCGGGTCAGTTGGCTGGTCATGATGCTTCTCGTAAGTTGTTTTTTGTGCTTTTGAGAAAAATATCACTTTGCTCGTAGTGTGCGGTGAAATATTCCACGCTGCGCCTGTCTTTGGGAGAGTCCATTCGTGCGTTACGTTTTCAATCCCCATCCTGTGACATCGCTGCCGATTGCCGGAACCGATGCCCGTTTTCCGGTGCGCCGCATTTTCTGCGTGGGCCGCAACTACGCCGAGCATGCCCGCGAAATGGGAGCGGCCGATCAGGCCGAAGGGCGCGAGCCGCCATTCTTCTTTACCAAACCGGCCGATGCGCTGGTTGGGGGTGATGGCGAGCTGGCGGTGGCCTATCCCTCGCTGACCGCGAATCTCCACCACGAAGTGGAAATGGTGGTGGCTCTGTGCGACGGGGGCGAGAATCTTGCCGTCGAGGATGTGCAGCGCCTGGTCTTCGGGTATGCGGTCGGCCTGGATCTGACCCGTCGCGATATTCAGTCGCGGGCGAAGGAAAAGAGCCATCCCTGGGATATGAGCAAGGGATTCGATCAGTCGGCCGTTGCCGGAGTCATCGCCCCGGCGGCACAATGCGGTCATCCGGCGACGGGGCGCATCTGGTTGAACGTCAATGGGCAACTGCGGCAGCAGGGAGACCTTGCCGACATGATGTGGAAGGTGCCGGACATCATCGCCAATCTGTCGACAATGGTGCGTCTGGAGGCTGGCGACCTGATCTACAGCGGTACGCCAGCCGGGGTCGGGCCGTTGCTGCGGGGCGATGTGCTGGTGGCCGGCGTGGAGGGGGTTGGCGGCCTGTGTGCCCGGATTGTCTGAGCTGGCAGTTCTCCCTATTTCGGGCGCTTGTCGATCACCCGCCTGGCCTTGCCGGCCGAGCGTTCGATGCCGCCTACCTCGACCACGTTGATCCTGGCAGATACGCCTATGTAGGATTTGATGTGGTGTTGCAGGTCGTGCGCCACGAATTCCTTTTCCGGACCGCTGGCAAATTCGAATTCGGGCTTGATTTCCACATTCACCTTCATTGAGTCCAGGTGGCCGTCGCGGCTGACTTCGATCTGGTAGTGCGGCGACAGTTTGGCTTGCTTGAGGATCAGTTCCTCGATTTGCGACGGGAAGACGTTGACGCCGCGGATGATCAACATGTCATCCGAACGGCCGGTAATGCGGTCGATCCGGCGCATCGAGCGGGCGGTGGGCGGCAGCAGGCGGGTCAGGTCGCGGGTACGGTAGCGGACGATGGGCATCGCTTCCTTGGTCAGCGAGGTGAATACCAGTTCCCCCTGGCTGCCTTCGGGGAGGACTTCGCCGGTGATCGGGTCGATGATCTCGGGGTAGAAATGGTCTTCCCAGATGACCGGGCCGTCCTTGGTTTCGGCGCATTCGTTGGCGACGCCGGGGCCGATGACTTCGGAGAGGCCGTAGATGTCGATGGCGTCGATGCCGAATGTCGATTCGATCTCGCGGCGCATCGCGTCGGTCCACGGTTCTGCGCCGTGGATGCTGATGCGCAGGTGGGTGCTGCGCGGATCGATGCCTTGGCGACGGAACTCGTCGGCAATGTTCAGCATGTACGACGGGGTGACCATGATGATGCTCGGCTTGAAGTCGCAGATCAGCTGAACCTGCTTTTCAGTCTGGCCGCCGGACATCGGGATCACCGTGCAGCCGAGCTTCTCGGCACCGTAGTGGGCGCCCAGGCCGCCGGTGAACAAGCCATAGCCGTAGGCGACATGGACGATATCGCCGGGGCGGCCGCCGGAGGCGTAGATGGAACGGGCGATCAGGTCGGCCCAGGTGTCGATGTCCTTCTTCGTGTAGCCGACGACGGTCGGCTTGCCGGTCGTGCCGCTGGAGGCGTGGATGCGGACTACCTCTTCACGCGGTACGGCAAACATGCCGTAGGGGTAGTTGTCGCGCAGGTCCTGCTTGGTGGTGAAGGGAAATTTCGCCAGGTCGGACAGTGATTTGAAATCGTCCGGGTGTACGCCCGAACGGTCAAAGGCCTGCCTGTAGTGGGGGACGTTGCGATAGACGTGGTGCAATGTCCATTTGAGGCGCTCGCCCTGCAGGGCGGCAATTTCGTCTCGGCTGGCGTTTTCGATGGCATGCAAGCCTAGTTTCATCGCGTCCCCTCCTTTGAACGATTGATTTTGGAGGGAGGCAAAAAGAAGGCGCTTGACCCAGATCAACTTGTCATTATTCGCTGTTGGGTCAAGTGCGCCGCCGTTGGCTCGGTCGCGACGTGCGACAATGCGCGCCATGTTTCGCATTGCCGTCGGCGGGCTGATCGCCCATGCCTTTCCCATCCTGGTTGCCCAGCTGGCCTCCATTGGCATGATGGTTGTCGACACGGCCGTTCTCGGGCACGTCAGCCCGGTTGATCTTGCTGCCGTTGCCATTGGGGGCGGTATCCACATTTCGGTCGTGTTTGCCCTGGTTGGCGTTCTCCAGGCCGTCGCGCCGGTCGTTGCGCATCTGCACGGCGCGGGGCACGACGATAAGGTTGCCGACGTCCTGCAACAGGGCTTCTGGCTGGCGGTGCTGCTCGCCATTCCCGGAATCCTGTTCCTGACCCATCCAGGTGCCGTCCTCGGCATTTCCAGCATGGACTCCGTCGTCGAGGCCAAGGTCCGGCAGTACCTCGGCCTGCTTGCATGGAGTTTGCCGGCCGCCTTGTTTTACCGGACTTTTTATGCCTTTTGCAATGCGCTCGGCAAGCCGCGCGTGCTGATGGCCATCGGTCTGTTGAGCCTGGCGCTGCATGCCCTCCTTGCCTGGGGGTTTGCTGCTCAGGGCTGGCTGGGCGAACCTCTTGGCGTGGCCGGTTGCGCGCTGTCGAACGTACTGGTTGGCTGGTTGGCCTGTGCCGGGGGCGCACTTTATCTGCAGCTCGGGCCTCTCGGTAGACGCTATCGGCCCTTTGCCAACTGGTCGCGGCCCCGGTGGTCGACTTGGCGGGAGTTGCTGCGTCTCGGCGTTCCGATGGGTTTTTCCAATCTGGTTGAAATCACGTCGTTTACGCTGATCAGCCTGTTTGTCGCGTCGCTCGGTGCGACGGTGGTGGCGGGGCATCGCATCGTCGCTAATCTTTCGGCCTTGACCTACATGTTGCCGCTATCGCTCGCCATCGCGACCATGGCGGCGCTCGGGCAGGCGCTTGGCGCACGGGATGCGCCGCGGGTGCGGGCAACGGTCCGTGCCGGGCTGGCCTTGTCGGCGGTCTCCTCGTCGTTGGTCGGCCTGCTGTTGTGGCTATCCGCCGAGCCGGTGGTTGCCGCCTATACCGACGATCCGGATGTACGCCTGATTGCTGTCGGTCTGGTCGGTTACGTCGCCATCTATCAATTTTTCGACGCCCTGCAGACGGTGGCCGGGCATTGCCTGCGTGCCTATCGCGTTACTTTTGTGCCGATGCTGGTCCAGACATTCTGTTTCTGGGGGATCGGTTTGCTTGGCGGCGCCTGGCTTTGCTACCGCTGGACGCCGCCGCTTGGCGTTGCCGGTTTCTGGATGGCTTCGGTGCTCAGTTTGATCTGCGCGGCAGCGTTGCTTTTGCCGCTCCTGCGCAAGGCCATGAATGCTTCGTAATGCATCCTGTAATTATGAATTTTGGCCTGATCCAGTTTTTGATCTATGTGATAAGATTTCGGGTTACAAACGGTATAACCGGGTGGGGTCGGGGGACAGTTCGGCCACTGCTCATTGCTCGCAACTCAACTAAACGCAAGGAAAGCGCATGAAAATTCACGAATATCAGGGCAAGCAAATCCTGAAGAAATTCGGCGTTACGGTTCCGCGCGGGATTCACTGCACGACCGTCGAAGACGCAGTCAAGGCAGCCGAAACCCTGGGCGGCAAGATCTGGGTGGTGAAGGCCCAGATTCACGCTGGTGGCCGCGGCAAGGGTGGTGGCGTCAAGGTCGCCAAGTCCCTGGATGAAGTGCGTCAATACGCGAGCCAGATTCTGGGCATGCAACTGATTACCCATCAGACCGGTCCGGAAGGCCAGAAGGTCCGCAACCTGCTGATCGAGGAAGGCGCCGACATCCAGCATGAATACTACGTTGCTTGCCTGACCGACCGCGCTACCCAGTCCGTCGCCATGATGGCCTCGTACGAAGGCGGTATGGACATCGAGGAAGTCGCCCACAAGACCCCGGAAAAGATCGTCAAGGTCTTCATCAACCCGTTGGTCGGCCTGACCGACGAGCAGGCCCTGACCCTGGCCAAGGGCATGGGCATGCTGGAAGCTTCCATTCCGCAGTGCGTCGATACGCTGAAGAAGCTGTACACCTGCTACATGGAAACCGATGCTTCGCTGGCCGAGATCAACCCGCTGATCCACGAAAGCAACGGCACCGTCAAGGCGATTGACGCCAAGTTCAACTTCGACTCCAACGCCCTGTTCCGCCAGCCGGAAATCGTCGCCATGCGCGACCTGGACGAAGAAGACGCCGACGAAATCGAAGCTTCCAAGTTCGACCTGGCCTACATCTCCCTCGACGGCAACATCGGCTGTCTGGTGAACGGTGCCGGTCTGGCCATGGCCACCATGGACACCATCAAGCTGTTCGGCGCCGAGCCGGCCAACTTCCTGGACGTCGGCGGCGGCGCCACGACGGAGAAGGTCACCGAAGCCTTCAAGATCATGCTCAAGAACCCGAAGGTCAAGGGCATTCTGGTCAACATCTTCGGCGGCATCATGCGCTGCGACACCATCGCTACCGGCGTCGTTGCTGCGGCCAAGGAAACTCACCTGTCCGTGCCGCTGGTTGTCCGTATGAAGGGCACCAACGAAGAGATCGGCAAGCAGATCCTGAAGGATTCCGGTCTGCCCATCATCTCTGCCGATTCCATGGCTGAAGCCGCCACCAAGATCGTCGAAGCGGTCAAGTAAGGAGCCCCGAATGTCCATTCTGATCAACAAGAACACCCGCATCATCACCCAGGGCATCACCGGCAAGACCGGCCAGTTCCACACCGAAAAGTGCCAGGAATACGCAAACGGCAAGGAATGCTTCGTCGCTGGCGTGAACCCGAAGAAGGCTGGCGAAAAGATTTTCGACATCCCCATCTACGGTTCCGTCAAGGAAGCCGCTGCTGAAACCGGTGCTACCGTTTCCGTCATCTACGTGCCGCCCGCTGGTGCTGCTGCCGCTATCTGGGAAGCCGTCGAAGCCGACCTCGATCTGGCCATCTGCATCACCGAAGGCATCCCTGTCCGCGACATGCTGATGGTGCGCAACAAGATGAAGGAAAAGGAAGCCAAGGGTGGCAAGAAGACCCTGCTGCTCGGCCCGAACTGCCCTGGCCTGATCACCCCGGACGAAGTGAAGATCGGCATCATGCCGGGTCACATCCACCGCAAGGGTCGCATTGGCGTGGTTTCCCGTTCCGGCACCCTGACCTACGAAGCCGTTGGTCAGCTGACCGAACTGGGCCTCGGCCAGTCTTCCGCCGTCGGTATCGGTGGTGACCCGATCAACGGTCTGAAGCACATCGACGTCATGAAGATGTTCAACGACGATCCGGATACGGACGCCGTCATCATGATCGGCGAAATCGGCGGTCCGGACGAAGCCGAAGCTGCCCAGTGGTGCAAGGCCAACATGAAGAAGCCGATCGTCGGCTTCATCGCTGGCGTCACCGCTCCGGCCGGCAAGCGCATGGGCCACGCTGGCGCCCTGATCTCCGGTGGTGCCGACACCGCCGATGCCAAGCTCGCCATCATGGAAGAGTGCGGCTTCAAGGTCACGCGCAACCCGTCCGAAATGGCCAAGCTGCTCAAGGCCATGCTGTAAAATTCGAGCCTAGCTCAACCCAGAAAGGCGGGCCGGGTGCCCGCCTTTTTATTTGCCCGAAGTTTCATGGAAATCGACCTCTCTTCCACCGCGTTCTGGATCGCCGTCGGCCAGATCATCCTGATCGATATCGTGCTGTCCGGCGACAACGCGGTTGTCATTGCGCTGGCCTGCCGTAACCTGTCGCCGGAGCAACGCAAGACGGGCATCTTCTGGGGCGTGGCGGGGGCTGTCGGATTGCGCGTCGTGCTCACCGTGTTTGCCGCGCTGGTCATGAACCTGCCCTGGCTGAAATTCATCGGTGGGCTGCTGCTGGTGTGGATTGCCGTGAAACTGATGCTGCCCGAGGACGAAGACGGCCACGATATCGAGCCGTCGGCACACCTTTGGGGAGCGGTCAAGACCATCGTCGTCGCCGATTTCGTCATGAGTCTGGATAACGTCATCGGCGTGGCCGGTGCGGCACATGGCAATCTGGCTCTCCTGCTGTTCGGTCTGGCCGTGAGCATTCCGCTGATCGTCTGGTCCAGCCAGCTGATCATGCACTGGATGGAGCGCTTTCCTGTCATTGTCCTGCTCGGCGCTGGCCTGTTGGGCTATGTGGCCGGCCAGATGATCTTCAGCGATCCCGGTGTACGCGCAGCGCTGCCGCCGCTGCCGGCATGGTCCGCCACGCTGGCCGGCGGGGTGGGGGCCTTGCTGGTTGTCGGGCTGGGACGCTGGCTCGAACGCCGGATTCTCGCTCGGCAGGATGTCACCATCGTTTAGGAATTTACGGTCATGGCACTCTATCTCTCGGAAGACGACGTCAAGCAACTGCTGACCATGGAACTGGCGATCGAAGGAGTGGAGTCTGCCCACCGCGATCTCTCCCTTGGCCTGGCCACCGATACGCCGCGTGTGCGCAGCCGATTGCCGCAAACGGCCCTGCATATCCTTCAGGGCGCCTTGCCTGCCCAGGGGGTGATTGGATACAAGGCCTATACCAGCAATCGCTCCGGCAACCGCTTTCATGTCCATCTTTTTGATGCCGGAAGCGGCGTGCCGCTGGCGGTCGTTTCGGCTGATTTTCTCGGCATGATGCGTACCGGGGCGGCGAGCGGAGTGGCTGCCCGCTGGCTGGCGCGCAAGGATGTCGTGGAGGCGGGCGTATTCGGTTCAGGCTGGCAGGCAGAAGGGCATGTTCGCGCGCTTTGTGCCGTCATGCCGTTGCAGTGCATCAAGGTATTCAGTCGCAAGGCCGACAGGCTCGCGGCATTTTGCCATCGCATGAGCGAACAGACGGGCGTTGCCGTCGTCCCGGTCGGGAGTCCCGAAGAGGCGGTGCGTGGCAGCGGTCTCATCGGAACGGCGACCACGACCTCGGCGCCGCTGTTCGATGCCGACTGGCTGGAGGCGGGAGCGCACATCAATGCTGCCGGCTCCAATGCATTGATCCGGCAGGAGCTTTCCGAAGCGGCGGTGCGCCGTTGCGACCTGATTGCCGTCGATTCCGTACCCACCGCGTTGGCGGAGGCTGGCGATCTTTTCCCGCTGCTTGAAAAGGGGCGTTTGCACGAACGGCAACTGCTGGAGTTGGGAGATGTCATCACCGGCCGTCGTGCCGGTCGGGAGACGAGGGAGCACATTACCTTGTTCGAATCGCAAGGCATGGCCATTCAGGATCTTGCGGTTGCCCTGCGGGTGGTAAAGCGCGCCGAGGAAAAAGGTCTTGGCATACGCTTGCCTTATTGATTCGTTTGACCGGTCGGACATGAGCGTTGAAAATGCAGGAAATGGCAGGTTTCACGCACTTCATGATGGTGCTGGCGTCAGGGATACGACAATGATCGGCAAGTTGACCGGGGTAGCATGCGGCGGAACGCGTTTCCGCAGGTGTTGGGCCATGGGCGCCAACCGGCCTTCTGCTTCGTCACCGACTGGTTTTTCCGGAAGATTGCCCAGGTGATTGCCGAGAATTGTCTCGAAATCGCGGTCAGCACCGATCCTGGGGTCATCCGCTCGCATAACGAGGATTCGGTTTTCGCAGATGCGCGTCTCGGCCTGGCCATTCTCGCCGACGGCATGGGCGGGTACAACGCGGGCGAGGTCGCCAGCGGAATGGCGACGACCCGGCTGGCGGCCGACCTCGAGCGGGTCATCAGTTCCACGGCGTTGCAGTCGGCTTGTCGGGAAGGCGATACGGCAACGATCGAGCGCCATCTGCTCAATGAAGTCAGTGCCGCGAACTTTGCCGTTTTCCATGCGGCTGCCGGTTCGTCGCGTTATGCCGGCATGGGAACCACGCTGGTGCTTGCATGGTTCCACAACAACCGGATGACTGTGGCGCACGTCGGGGACTCCCGCCTGTATCGCTTGCGCGACGAGGAGTTTGCGCTGCTGACGCGCGACCACTCTCTTTTACAGGAACAGCTGGATAGTGGCATGATTACCCCTGAGGAGGCCCGCTACTCCGGTAACAAGAATCTGGTGACGCGGGCGCTTGGGGTTGATCCCGTCGTCGATGTCGAGATCGCTAGTTTCGATGTCAGCCCGGGTGATATTGTTTTGTTGTGCTCCGACGGCCTGAATGACATGGTCGAAGATGAGGAAATCGCCTTGGCCTTGCGAACGCTCGGCGGGAACTTGCAGCTGGCCGCCGACCATCTCGTGCAGTTGGCAAACGATAACGGTGGCCGAGATAATGTTTCGGTTATCCTGATCAAGGTGCGGGACGACTTCGCGGCAGGCCGAAACTGGTGGCAGCGAGTGCGGGATATGTTGAAGTGAGATGAGGAAAGAGCAATGGCAAAACTGATCCTGTCGATGGATGGATTGGTACTCAAGGAAATTCCGCTCAACAAGGAGCGGCTGAGTATCGGGCGCAAGCCGCATAACGACATCCAGATCGACAACCTTGCCATTTCCGGCGATCACGCAGTGGTCGTGACCATCCTGGCGGACTCCTTTCTCGAAGACCTCAACAGCACCAATGGCACCCTGGTCAATGGCCAGCCGATCAAGAAACACTTTCTGCGCAACAACGACATCATCGAGTTGGGCAAATACAAGCTCAAGTACCTGGCTGACCTGCAGGCCAGTGTGGCGGCAAGCGATTTCGAGCGAAATGCGGCGATCCGTTCCGGGCAGCTGAAGATGCCCTCCGAGTTGCAACTGGAGCCAGGCGATACGATCACGCGCTCGAGCGTCGGTCTTTCCTCCGTACCCAAACCGCCATCTCCCCTGCCGGGTGCGGCCATCCAGCTGCTCAACGGCCCCAATGCCGGCAAAGAGCTGGAACTGACCAAGACCCTGACGACGCTTGGCAAGCCGGGCTTGCAGGTGGCCGTCATCGCCAAGCGGCCGCACGGCTTCTTCATCACCCATGTCGAGGGCCGCCAGTTTCCCGTGGTCAATGGCCGCAGCCTTGATGCCCAGGCCTATCCGTTGGGTGATCACGACGTGATCGAGATCGCCGGCATCAAGATGGAGTTTTTCCTGAAGGGATAGCTAGCTGGCGAGAGTCGGATAACCGATTTTCGTTTACCGACAGTGTGAGTTATTTCACATTGTCGGCTGGGCTGCTTGAGAGCCGAAGATTAGAATTCCGTTTTGACATGGGCGCTGCCGTGCTGGCGAGGCGCAAACGATCGATCGGAACATGGCAGGCAAAACTCAGGTATCCAGAGCATGAAGCTGCGCGTACTCGGCTGTAGCGGCGGTATCGGTGGCCGGCATTTGCGAACCACCTCCTTTCTGGTCGACCACGATATCCTGATCGATGCCGGTAGCGGTGTGACCGAGCTGTCTGTTGCCGAGCTTGCAGCAATCGACCATGTGTTTCTGACGCATGCGCATCTCGATCACATCCTGGCCTTGCCGCTGCTGATCGATGCGGTTGGCGGCCAGCGCGACAAGCCGGTGCTGGTTTACGGCGTACCGGACGTTATCGCTGCGCTACAACAGCACATTTTCAATTGGTCGATCTGGCCCGACTTTTCCCGCTTGCCGGACGAGGCGAATCCGTGCGTACGCTTTGTCCCGATTGAAATGGGCCAAGAGGTTTGCCTGGGTGAGCGGAAAATCACGCCCCTGCCGGTTGCCCATACGGTACCCGCAGTCGGGTATCGGCTCGATTCCGGACAGGGCAGCCTTGTATTTTCCGGTGACACCGGGCCATGCGAGGCGTTCTGGCTGGCGGTACGGGGTATTCCGAACCTCCGCTACCTGCTGGTCGAATGCGCCTTCTCCAATCAGGGCTGCGACTTGGCCGCCCTCTCCAAACATCTGTGCCCACGCCTGCTCGCCCAGGAATTGCGCCATCTCGAGGGCGGCTACGAACTGTTCATCACCCATTTGAAGCCCGGTGAAAGCGAGCGGACCATGCAGGAAATTGAAAGCAGCCTGGGTGGGGTCAATCCGGCGATGCTGCGGAACGATCAGGTATTCGCGTTCTGAAGTGATGCGCCTGGGCCAAGGAGCTGGTCGACTCAATTCGGCAGTGTGTTCATGGTTTTTTCGACGCCCCCGTTGGCTGCGCGGTGTCCGGGGCATGCCATTTTTACGCACTCTCTGCTCAGGAGGGGCTACGCCAGCACGGGGTGTCCGTAGTGCTGGTGCGCACCAATCCAGGGTGGCTTACGCTGCGGTGCTTGGATTCAATACCGCGCGGCAGAAAGCTTTTACCGCCGTGTGCTTCGCCACCCGTGTACCGAGGCGTTGATGCCGACACCGCAAATCTGCCGGACGTCGACTCAGTGCGCTTGTTGATTTTGTTGTATTTGGTAAGCTGGTCGATATTCATGCCGCATTCTGTCAGATTGACGTGCCGAAAATTGTCATGCGTTTGCCGGCAGGGATGTGTCTTTTTTTGTTTGTATAATTTGGCGTTTGTTAATTCATTGAATTTAAATTGTTTTATTTTGTCGTTGTGTGTGCGTCCATGGCTGGCATGGCCTGGCACGGAATCTGTATTAAGTAAGACAAGCGGCATTTCCCGCCTTTCACTTAAAGGAGATTCAAATGAAGCGCGCACAACAAGGTTTCACCCTGATCGAACTGATGATCGTTGTTGCCATCATTGGTATTCTGGCTGCCATTGCCCTGCCGCAGTATCAGCAATATACTCAACGCTCGGCAAACAACGCCTGTCTGGGCGAAGCCAAGGCATACATGAGTGCCGCAGTTGCTAACTTGGCGAATGATGTTGCCGCACCTGTCTGGGCCGGCACAGCTTGTTCGGCAATCAGCGCAACGCCTGTGACCGCTGATTACACAGGTAACCTGCCGATTAACTTTACGGTCAATGCGCGTGGTAACCGCAGCACGCGTTGCTTTGCCGGCAGCGGTCTCTGCGAACTCAACTGATCCCAACTGCGGCAGTTTGTAAGAAGCCGGAGCAGTTGCTCCGGCTTTTTTTATATATACGCTTGGTGTTGTTGAATACTATTGGGCAGACGCAAAATGATCATTGGCCGTGGCTACTGAGAGCATCCAAATGAAAACTAGGCAAACAGGCTTTACGTTGATCGAGTTGATGATAGTGGTTGCCATCATCGGTATCTTGGCTGCCATTGCACTGCCTCAGTACCAGACCTATACCCAAAATGCTGCCGATGCAGCGTGTACCGCCGAGGCGACGGCCATTTCTCGCTCCGCTGCGGCGGCGCTGTCGAACGATGATACCGCCTTGTTGGCCAATGTGGCGATATCGGCATGCGACACCGGAGCCCCCCCTCTGACACTCGCGGCTGCAAATAATGTCAATGCTCAGTTCCGCAATGCGGCGCGAGGCAGAAGAGTAATCGTCTGTGATTTCACCGCCGGAACTTGTCGCTGATGACGCGATGCAACGTCTTTTTCGGTATTGACGAGCGTAACTGAGCGTTTGTCGTTGGGAGGCATGCTCTTGTAGCGCGTGCCTCAGCCTGTCGCCCGGCGCGATGGGATTGGTTGATATTCAAACCGGGGCGGGTACATGCAGCGGCGACCATCGGTTTATGGTCGTGTCCAGCGCTGCCAGCAACATGTTTTGTCGTCCGGCAATCCAGCCAGTGAAAATGCCATGTCGGTAATTATCGAATGCCACGTCGGCCAGCGATAGGGCCGTTACATGGTCATTGATGAGCCCTAATTCATCCTGGAGTTGCGACAGCTCTGCCAGATAAGGCTTGAGCTTTCGCTGCGACAACAGCGGCGCAAAAAATTCCAGCGTATAGCGCAGTTTCTTGAAAGCAATCCGCATTTTGTGACGTTCGCCGGCGGTCAGTTCGGTGTGGTGGATAGCCAGTTTTCGCGCCTTGCGGGCGTGTAGTGAAATTTGCTGGCGGGCGAAGTCTTCGAGGGGAATGGGCAGGCTTTGGCTGACGGTGTAGACCGCGGCCGTAAATTCAAGCAGCAGGCGTGGATATTCCCGGGTGGCGAGCAGGCCGATGATCGATTTGCGGGCGCTTTGGGTTTTGCGCTGTGCGGCCTTGCGCAGGTGCTTGATGTCCTTGTCGTCGGGGAAGGCTGCGGCGATGGGGGGGAGTGTTTCTTCGAGAAATACGTCCCAGTTGCGCGCCTCGCCCAGTGCACTGCCCAAGGTCTGCCAGGTCTGGCCGTAGGTGGCGACGAACTCCGGGGGCAGAACCGGGGCGAAGAGCTTGATGGCTGAGCGCAGACGGCGCAGGGCGACGCGGGCTTGATGGACGAATTCCGAATCCTTGCTATGCAGTAGCCCTTGTTCATTGCGCTGGAAGTGTTCTAGGCAGTTCAGCGCGATACAGCGGAAGGCCTCGACGGGGGTCTGACCGGCGTGTACGGCCGGTGGCTTGGCCTTGAAGGGGCGTAGCGGGGTGTCGAGAAACAGGTTGTAGCCACGCTCCGCCTTGCTGGCGATGGCGGGTTGCAGGTGATGGTCGATCTGAAGTTGGCGGGTCAGCCAGAATATGTCCTCGACCTTGCCGGAGAGGAGTTCCAGTTCGATTTCGCAGATCGGCGTGCGTCGGCCGCGACTTTCGATGTGGCCACGGTCGATGACCAGTTCGATCAGTGATTCGCCGAACGGCACCTGCCAGCTCTGGCGCTTGAAATCGGTGGTGAAGACCGGCCCCAGCTTGTCGATACGGGCCTCGAGGAAGTTGCGGAATTCGGCATTGTCGACATGGCTGAAATCGAAGGTGCCGGGCGTTGCCTGGGTTTCCCACTCGCTGCGCATGGCCAGGCCGCCGCTGGCCGGCTCGGCTGATTTGACGGTGCTCAGCCATTGCCAGCCTTTTTTGCGGAAGCGGACAGCGATGCGGCGTTGGTGCAGTTCCAGTTCCGGCGTGTCGAAATAGGTGTTGAGCAATTGCTGCTTGTGCGACGCGATATTGGCGAGCAGCGGGTGTCGGGCGAGTTTGCCGGCCGCTTTCGGGCTCAGTTGCAACTTGAGTTCGATTTCGGTGCTCATCGTTCAATTCCTCGGGATGGCCGGACCGGTGGCGCCATCGAAGCCGAGTTCGGGCAGGGTGGCGAGTTCTGCGGCGGTCTGGACGCCTTCGGCAATGACCGTCAGACCGATGTTGTGGGCGATGCTGCACAGTCCTTTGAGGAACGCCTGGTTGCCGCTCTGGCTGTCGATGGCGCGAATGAAACTGCCGTCGACCTTGAGGTAATCGAGGCCCATGCCGTGCAGGCGGCCGATTTCACTGAATTGGCGGCCGAAATGCTCGATGCCGAGGCGGCAGCCCAGCGGGCGCAGTGCGTCGCAGAAGACCTGGAAGGCAGCGAAGTGCTGGAAGGCGCCGATTTCGGAGACTTCAAGCCACAGGCGGGGGGCCAGCTCCTTGCGGCTGCCGATCAGGGCCAGCAGGCGGGCGCGGAAGGTGGTGTCGATGATCGACTCGCCTGAGAGATTGACGGCCACTGCCGGCGCGCCGGCGGCAATGCGTTCGAGGGCGAGGCGGGCGGCGGCGAGGTCGAGTTCGGTGGTCATCGCCAGACGCGACGCCATGGGCATGAAACTGCCGGCGGTCAGCCATTCGCCGTCGTCGCTGGCCTTCAGGCGCAGCGGGCATTCGAGATGGAGCAAATGGCCGCCGCTGCCGGCGACCGGGAATTCGATCAGGCGCAGGCGCTGGGACTGGATGGCGCCATCGAGCAGTTTCTTCCAGTCGGCATTCGAGGTGGCTTGTTGGTCGCTTTGGCTATCCGCCTGCTGCCAGGCCAGCCCGCTCTGGCTTTCGGCAGCGGCCAGCGCAGCATCGACGCGGGAGAGCAGGTTGCCGGCCGATTGGTCGTGCAGGTAGCTGCCGCTGGCGATATGGCCGATGCGTTCGCTGTCGATCAGTCCGGCAGCCGCCAGATCATTGAGCAGGCGCAGCAGTTTTTCGGCAAATGGCGAGGCATCCTGTATGCCGGGAACAATCAGGGCGAAATCGGCTCCATTGAGTCGGGCCGCTGCGGCATTCGGGCTTTCTCCGGCGATGCCGGCGAGTGCCTGGCCGATGCGGCGCAGCAACTCGTCGGCCGTTTCGCGTCCGGCCCGTCGGTTGATGCCGGCCAGATCGGCCAGGCGCAACATGAGGAGCGTGCCGTGCGGGGCCGCGTCGTCGTCGCTCAGCGCCGAGGCGAGCTGGTTCATGAAATAGGCGCGGTTGGCGAGTCCGGTCAGCGGGTCGAGGTTGGCTTCGCGGCGTACCTGCTCAAGGCGGGCGGCCTCTTCGGCGAACATGGCTTTGAGCCGGTCGACCATGGTGTTCATGGCGCCGGCCACGCTCTTCAGTTCGGGAATTTCCGGCTCGGGCAAGCGGATGAAGCGGCGTTCGCTGATCGCTTGCGCCTGGCTGACGACGGCATCAAGCGGGCGCTTGATGCGGCGCAGCAACTGCATGCCGAGCAGGCCCATGATGGCGCCGGCCAGGGTGAACCAGCCGAGCAGCTTGAAGGCGCCCTTCCACAACTCCTGGTAGGCGAAGTGGTTGTGGCTGACCAGTTCGATGGTGGCGAACTGGTTCCAGCCGTTGCTGATCTGGGCCTGGCCCGGCACCGAGGCGATGGGGAAGATGCGGACGAACCAGTCGGGTACGCTGCCGGCGAGCGATGGGCTGGTCTTTTCGATCATCGTCTTGCCATTGGGGTCGGTCAGGCGGACGACGGCGTACTGGCCGCTGTCGAAGAGAGCGGCGACCTGCAATTCGATGGTCACCGGATCCTTGTCGAGCTGCGAGATCGACAGGGCAAGCGAGGCGGCGTTGTCGTTGTTCTTGATCGCCAGCTGCTGTTCCAGATAGTGGCGGGCGGTCAGCATGCTGGCCAGGAAGCTGCCGGCAAAGGCGATGACGGTGCTGGCGATGACGGCAAGCCAGATTTGTCTGAATAGGGACATCTTCGTTTTACCTCACTGGAAGCCTTCGGCGCGCGCCCGGGTCAGCAAGTCCTGCCAGCGGGACAGGTTGCTCTTGCTGGTCGTGTTGCCGGTGCCCATCCACAGGCCGGCGCCGTTGAAACTGAAAATCGGGAGAAGGTCACCGCGCTGCGAAGCGGGGACGAGGTTGGTGTTCAAGTTGTCGAGAATGATCGGGTCGGCCGTTGGCGTCGGGTAGTAGGCGAGCACCATGTGGGCGATCTGGATGGTCGTTCCCTGGCTGGTCTGCGCCGCCTTGACGTAGACCAGGCGCAACTTGTTGATCGGGATGCCCATTTCGAGCAAGGAGTAGTACTTGGCGATCGAGTAATCCTCGCAGTCGCCGCGGCCCTGGCCGATCAGCTCAAGAGGCGTGGCCCAGTAGTCGCTCTGGCCCCAGACCGACATGTCGTCGTCGAAGGCGATGCGGCGGTTGAAGAAATCGTTGACCCGCCTGAGCTTCTCCTTTTCGGAGAGCTTGTGTCCTTCACCGACGGTTTGCTGCCATTCGCGCAGCAGCGCGACCTGGCCTTGCCCAAACCGGCTGGTCAGGAGCTGCTGCAGATGGTCGAAGTCCCAGCCCAGCGCGGCCGGCAGGCCGCTCAGCCACAGGCTAAGGAGGGTGGCAGCGGCGACCAGCAGGCGGAGAACGGCGGTTCGGGCAGGCAATGGCAGGCGTCAGGTCGTTGCGGGAGTGGGCGGGAAACGAAAGCGCGACAGCGGGGAGATCGAACACCTGGCGGATTATTACCCATGGGGGCGATAAGGGGGAGGCCGGATCGCGTTTCCGGCGGTGAGGCTCCGGCCGCCGGGGGGGGCTTAATTGCCGGCTTCGACGTCGGCGATGAAGACATAACCCTGGGAGCGCAGGGTCTTGATGAAGCTGCTGCCATCGGGCTGGTTGCCGAGCACGCGCCGGATCTGGCTGACATGCACGTCGATGATCCGGTCGTAGGGCATGTATTCCCGTTTCAGAACGCGCGACAGGTGTTCGCGGGAAAGCGTTTGGAAAGGGTGTTCGAGAAACGCCAGCAGCAGGGCGTATCCGGATACCCCCAGCGCTGCCGCCGCTTCGCCGGGGCGGGTCAGTTCCCGCGAAGCGGTATCCAGCGTCCATTCGCCAAAGTGCAGGCGGCGCAGATCGCTGCGCGAAACCGGCGCCGTGCGCTGGGTCCGGCGCAGCAGGCTGCGCACGCGGGCAAGCAGTTCGCGCATGTTGCACGGCTTGGGAAGGAAATCGTCGGCGCCGATCTCGATCCCGATGATGCGCTCGATTTCGTCCGAGCGCGTCGAGTGGATGAGGACGGGAATGTCCGAGGTCTGGCGCAACTGGCGCAGCAGCTCGAGGCCGTCGCAATCCGGCAGGCTGAGATCGAGGATGATGACATCCGGTGCCTGATCCAGCAGCGGCCACATGGCGGCGCCGGTGGCCGCGTGGATACTCTCGATACCCGCTGTCGCCAGGGTCGCATTCAATACATGGCGGGTGCCGGGATCATCTTCAACGATAAGCGCAGTCTGGCGCATGATTGTTTTATTGCCATCCAGAAAGAAGGGATTGTAATCGAAGGTAAACAAAAGGATGGGGTTTGCGATTCGTTAACACGGATACGGAATACGGAGCGAGAATACGGGCCTGCCTCGTATTGAAAATGAATTTGGAATTTTTTTGGAGTCCATGGTGGTTCCCGATTCTCTTGATGGGTTTGACGTCTCCGCGGCGGTTGGCCGCATGCTGAATCAGCCGACGCTGTGGTGGCAGGCCGTCGGACTGTTCGTCGCGCATTTTGCCGACTGGGAGGCGGCTTGGCGAGACAGTATCGGCGACGACCCGCTTGAGCGGAAACAGGTTCATGCCCTGCGCAGCGCGGCAGCCAATGTCGGCGCACATGAAATCGCGGCCAGCGCCGGGGTGCTTGAAGCATGCTTGCTGGCGCGTCTGGCCGGCGGTACGGACGGCATTCCCGAGGCCATGCGCGCGCGCCTGCTGACAGATTTTCGCCATGCCTGGCAGGTGGCCGCAGATGCCCTGGAGAGAAGCCAGCCAGAGGGTATGCCACGATGAGCGGGCAGACTTCGGTTTCGCTGCGTACCAGGCTGGCGCGGATCAATTTCGTCGTTCTGACGCTGGCCGTCCTGCTGCTCACGGTTTTCGTCGCCTTTACCTCGGCCTGGATGAGTATCAAGGGGCGGGTGGACGAGGTTTATCAGCGCATTGAACTCTTGCGCGAAGGCACGCCCCCGGTCTTGCGCATTGCCGACGAATCGGCCGCCGCCGGTCTGTTGGCGGCATGGCGGACCATGCCCTATCTGGAACAGGTCGGCGTGTTTCGCGGGGACGGCTCGCTGCTTGCCCGCGATGGCCGTGATGACGAGTATCCGCCGGATTTTCTGAGCGATCCTGTCGCCGGTCATCACTATTCCTGGCGGCGTATCGATTTCCTGACCCCGGTCGAGGTGGGCGACCATCCCAAGGGCTGGTTGCGGGTGTCCGTCGATCTGAGGCAACTGTACCGGCAATTGCTCGGCTATCTCGGGTTGATACTGATCGAGATGCTCGCTGCACTGGCGATTGCCCAGCATCTGCAGTCCCGGCTGGTTGGCCGGCTCGTCGAGCCGTTGCAGGAACTGACCGGGCATATGGCCGATGTCTCGGTGGGCCGGCTCGATGCGCGTGCAGCCGATAGTCCGGTGACCGAAATCGGACAGCTGGTGAACGGATTCAACCAGATGCTCGAGCAGATTCGCGAACGGGATCATTGGCTGTCGGCGCATCTGGGCAACCTGGAGCAGATCGTCGAGCAGCGCACACGCGAACTGCGTCTGGCCAAGGAGGCTGCCGAGGCGGGTAGTCTGGCGAAAAGCGAGTTCCTGGCGACGATGAGCCACGAGATCCGGACGCCGATGAATGGCGTGCTGGGGATGACCGAATTGCTGCTCAATACGGAATTGACCGCCAGCCAGCGTCAGTTCGTGGAGGCCGTGGCGCACTCGGGTCAGCATCTGCTGGGGATCATCAACGACATTCTCGACTTTTCCAAGATTGAAGCCGGCAAGCTGGAACTCGATTGCGCCGATTTCGACCTGCAGGCCATGCTGGCGGAGTTGCAGGAAATCTTTGCGCAATCAGCCGGGCGCAAGGGGCTGGAATTGCTGTCCGATCTGCCGCCCGGGGGCAGTCTGGTGGTGCGCGGCGATGCGCTGCGTCTGCGTCAGGTGGTGACCAACCTGCTGGGCAACGCCATCAAGTTCACCGAGCGCGGCGAAGTCCTACTGCGTCTCCAGGCAAGCGAGAGCGAGGCTGACCAGCTGGCGCTGGTGCTGACGGTCAAGGACACCGGACCCGGCATACCGCTCAACGCCCAGAAACGGATATTCGAGCACTTCCAGCAAGCCGACGGCTCCACCACTCGCAAGTACGGCGGTACCGGGCTGGGGCTGGCGATCTGCCGGCGGCTGGTGGAGATGATGGGCGGGACGATCGAAGTCGATAGCGTTCCCGACCACGGGGCGTCATTCGTCGTCCGGCTCACCCTGCCCGGAGGCACCTTGCCGATCCCGACCGAACGACCTGTGCGGCACCGCGAGGCGCAGGTGGCGGATGGCACGAATGCGGAGGCTTCCGTGAAGCTACGGGGACGCGTACTGATCGCCGAGGATAACGAGAGCAATCTGATCGTGGCACGCGCCCAGTTGCTGCGCCTCGGGCTCGAGGTGGTTGTCGCGGACGACGGGCAGCGGGCGCTCGATATCCTGGCCCAGGAGAGGGTGGATGCGGTGCTCATGGATTGCCAGATGCCGGTGCTCGATGGTTATGCGGCGACCGAAATCCTGCGCCAGCGCGAAGCCGGTACCGGAAAACGCCTTCCGGTCATTGCCCTGACGGCCAACGCCATGCGCGGCGATCGCGAGCGCTGCCAGGCGGCGGGGATGGACGACTATCTGGCCAAGCCTTATAGCGGTGAGGCGCTGCAAGCCATCCTGGCGCGCTGGCTGCCTGTCGAACGGCGGCGCGCGGCCAAGGGCGAGCAGATACCGCCATTCGGCGCGGGGCGCAAGGAGCAGCGCTTGTCGGAGGAGCCGGCAATCGATCGGGCGGCCTTCGAGAAAATCCGGGCGCTGTCGCCCAATGGCGGAGACGAACTGGTGATCCAGGTCGTGCAGGCCTACCTCAAGGCGGCCGAACGTGAGCTTGCCAAGCTGGAGCAGGGCCTCGCCGATGTCGACGCCACGCTGCTGGCCAAGGCCGCGCATGCGCTGAAATCGAGCAGCTTCAATGTTGGGGCGGCGCGTTTGGCGACGTGCTGCAAGGCGCTCGAAGAGGCCGCGCGGGAGGGACGCTGGAACGAAATCCCGGTCGCTGCCGAGGCGGCCCGTGCCGCATGGCGGCGTGCCGAGGTCGCACTGGGCGCCTTGTTGACGGAGCTGGGCAAATGAGTCGTCCGCCCTGGCGCATCCTCGTTGCCGACGACGACCCGACAGCCGTGCTGCTGTTTCGGGCCGCGCTTGCCGGGGGCGATTTTCTGATCGAGGTGGCGGGCGATGGTGACGATGCACTGGCGATGTTTCGCCAGAGCGCCTTCGATGCCGCCTTGCTCGACGTCGAGATGCCGGGGCTGGATGGCACCGAGGTCTGTGCGGCCATCCGGCAGAGCCACGGTCCGGCGTTTCCGGTTTTCCTGATTACCGGGCGGGGAGGCGATGCTTTCTTGCATCGCGTTCGTTCCCTGGCGGCCCGCCATGTGGAGAAACCCGTCGATTGGGCCGCACTGCCCGGAATGTTGCGCGAGGCGCTCGGCGAACCACCCGGCTGAGCCGCCGTTCTCGTCTTGCTCGCATCCGACCCGGGCCCTGCCGTGCTCCTGCTCCGGGCTTATGGCAGAATCGGGGGAAAATGGCCGCAAGGCTGCGTACTGTCGGTACGGACAAGGGGGGAACATGAATTTTCAGACCGCGACACGGAGCCTGCTCTGCGGGCTGTTGATGGGGGTGCTGGGCGCGATTTCGGGGGCGAAAGCTCAGGAAGTGCGTGCCTTGAGCAAGGGGCAGGTGCTGTATCTCCCCGTCTATTCACACATGCTGTATGGCAACCTGGGGAAAAGCGGCAAGGCCTCGACGGTGCTCCTGTCGACCCTGGTCAGCATCCGCAATACCGATCCGCGGCGGCCGCTGCGGATTCTGTCGGCGAAGTATTTCGATACCCAGGGCAAGTTGCTGGGGGAACGCGTGCCGAACGGGGCCGTTATCCCGCCGCTCGGCACGCTGGAGTTGTTCGTCGAACTGAATGATGCCTCGGGCGGCTCCGGGGCGAATTTCATCATCAAATGGGACGCTGACCAGCCGGTCAATCCGCCGCTGATCGAGGCCTTGCATGCCAACATGGACGGCGGCAAGGCCGTCATCTTCATGACGCAGTCGGTGCCTATCGCGGAATGAGCAAAAGCGGTGGTGTGACCACGATAGGCACCATGCAGGCTGGCTACATCCTGCGGCTGCTCTATCTCGCCATCGGTGCGCTGGTGTTCGTGCACCTGTTCGGCACGATCGGCTACATGGTGCTGACCGAGCACAAATACTCGTGGTTCGACTGCTTCTACATGACCTTCATCACCGTCGCCACCATCGGCTTCGGCGAGATCATCGACATGTCGAGCAACCAGCCGGCGCGCATGCTGACCGTGGTGATCGGCATCCTCGGTGCCGGCAATCTGTCTCTGCTCTTTTCGGTCGTTACCGTCGCCCTGCTCGAAACCGACCTCAATGGAACCCTGCGGAGAAAACGCATGGAAAAAGCAATCAAAAAACTCAAAGGCCACTTCATCCTGTGCGGCTACGGCCGCGTCGGGCGCAACATCGCGCACGAACTGGAGGCGACCAACCGGCACTTCGTGGGTATCGACGAGGATTTGCAGCGGCTGGAAGACTACAAGGAAAGAAATCCCGGGTTCCTCTACCTGCATGGCGATGCCAGCGACGACGATGTCCTGCTGGCCGCCGACCTGGCGGATGCCCGCGGGCTGTTTGCCGTCACCGGCGACGATTCGCGCAATCTGATGATCGTCATCACCGCCAAGCAGTTGAAGCCGGAATTGCGTGTCGTTGCCCGCTGCACCGAGCAACGCAACATCGAAAAGATGCGCAAGGCCGGGGCCGACGCCATCGTTTCGCCCGACTTTACCGGCGGCATGCGTATCGCGTCGGCGATGATCCGTCCGCATGTGGTGTCCTTTCTCGACGAAATGCTGAAGTCGGAGAAGAATCTGCGTGTCGAGGAGGTGGCGGTGCCGGCCGGGTTCATTCCCAAACCCCTGGGTTCGCTGAAGCTGCGCAGCGCCAATTACGTGTTGCTCGCCGTGCGGGAGCGCAACGGCGGGTGGCAATTCAATCCGGACAAGAATTTCCTGCTCAAACCCGGATTCACCTTGATCGCGATGGCCAGCCCGGTCGGGCGCATCGAGATCGAACAGCTCTTGATCGAAACGGCCTCGTAACCGTATTTTATCCATCGCTGCATTTGCAGCATCTATCTGTGAGGGAAGAAGCATGACCAAAGCGCTGTTGTTCATCCTGGCCGGAATCGCCGCTAGCGGTGCCGCGCAGGCCTCCGAGGAACTGGCCAAGGCCAAGAATTGCCTGACGTGCCACGCGGCCGACAAGAAGATCGTCGGACCGTCCTACAAGGACATCGTCGCCAAGCGCGCCGGCGAAAAGGGCGCCGAGGCGTCGCTGGCCCAGAAGATCAAGGCCGGGAGCAAGAACGAGTGGGGCACTGTTCCCATGCCGCCCAATAATGTGAGCGATGCAGAGGCCGCCACGCTGGCTAAATGGGTCCTGGGTCACAAGTAAGCACTGCCCGGCGGCCGGGTGCCCGCCAATGACCGCACCCATAAAAACAATATTCCCTGAGAGAGAAGATGCTGAACCTGACCCCCGCGCAAATGCGCCGCCGCTGGCTGGCTCTGGGCATTGTAGCCCTGGCCTATGTGCTGTCCTTCTTCCAGCGTTTCGCGCCGGCAGGCATCGCCAATGACCTGGCGGCCGCTTTCCAGACTTCGGCGGCCTCGCTCGGCGTACTGGCAGCCACCTATTTTTATGTTTATACCGTCATGCAGGTGCCGACCGGCATGCTGGCCGATACCCTGGGGCCGCGGCGCATCCTGGTGCTGGGCGGGGTGGTTGGCGGGGTCGGCAGTTTCCTGTTCGGGTTTGCGCCGTCGCTCGACGTCGCCCTGTTCGGTCGCACCCTGATCGGCCTCGGGGTGTCGGTGACCTTCATCGCCATGCTCAAGCTGATCGCCGTCTGGTTCGAGGAGAACCGGTTTGCCACCATGGTCGGTATCTGCATGCTGATCGGCAACCTGGGTTCCGTGCTGGCGGGGGCACCGCTCTCGGCCGTGGCGCAGGCGACGGGCTGGCGCGGCGTGTTCATCGGTGTCGGGGCGCTTTCCCTGGTGCTGGCCGCGCTGTGCTGGCTGATCGTCCGCGACCGGCCGGAGCAGCCGGATGGTGTGCCGGGTGTGGCTCCCCGGTTCGACCGTACCGTCTTGTTCAATAGCCTGTTTTCGGTCGTGCGCAATCGCGCGACGTGGCCGGCCATCCTGGTCAATACCGGAACCTGCGGCGCCTTCTTCACCTTTGCCGGTTTGTGGACCGTTCCTTACCTGATGCAGGTGCACGACATGGCGCGTCCGGTGGCGGCCTCGCACCTGTCGCTGTGGTTCGGCGGCTTTGCCGTCGGTTGCCTGTTGCTGGGCACGCTGTCGGATCGTCTGGGGCGGAGAAAGCCGGTCATCATTGTCGCCAGCCATGTTTATGCGGCGGTCTGGTTGTGGCTGCTGTCCGGGATTCGTCTGCCGATCGAGTTCTCCTACGCCATGTTTGGCTTGCTGGGTGTGGCGACGGCCGGCTTCTCCCTGACCTGGGCTTGTGCCAAGGAGGTCAATCCGCCCATGCTGTCGGGGATGTCGACCAGCGTGACGAACATGGGCAGCTTTCTGGCCGCCGCCTTGTGTCAGCCCCTGGTCGGTTGGGTGATGGACCTCGGCTGGCAGGGTGAGATGATGGCGGGTGTCCGTGTCTACGATCTCGCGGCATGGCGCGGCGGATTGGGGGTGGCCGTTGTCCTGGCCCTGGCCGGTGCGTTGTGCAGCTGGTGGATTGTCGAGACGCGCTGCCGCAATATCTGGAAGCCGGCTTGATTCGATCGGGCTGAAAACCCAAGACAAATCAACGCCCTTGGGGCGTATCGGCTTGCATTGCCATCATGAATTAGAGTATTCTTATATTCATGAACGCATATGCTTTTCATCCTTTCGTGTGGGGCTTGTCCCTGTTCACCATGGTTGCGCTGGCGGCCGAGCCGGTGTCGGTCGTCACCGTGCGACCGCATGCCGTCGATCTGAGCTTCCCGGCCGATGCGGTCGTCGAGGCCGTCCAGCAGAGCACGCTCGGTGCCCGGCTGGCCGGCCGCATCCTGGAAGTCAGGGCCGATGCCGGCCAGGTGGTGAACAAAGGGGACGTGCTGATGCGCCTGGATGCGCGCGAGGCGCTCGAAGCGGCACGGGCCGCCGATGCCGTTCATGCCAATGCCAAAGTGCACTACGAACGCCAGCAGCAGCTCAAGGCGCAGAAATTCGTGAGCCAGGCGGCCGTCGACAAGGCGAAGGCCGATCTCGATGCCGCCGCGGCCAATCGCACGGCCGCTGCCGCCGGCCAGAGCCATGCCACCATCGTGGCGCCGATGGCCGGCGTGATTGCCCGTCGCCATGCCGAGGTGGGTGATATGGCGATGCCCGGAGCGCCGTTGTTCACGCTCTATCAGCCGGGCAGCTTGCGCGTGACGGCCAATATTCCGCAGTATCGCCTGAAGGATATGCGCGCCGTCAGGACGGCACGGGTCGAATTTCCGGAGTTGGGCAAATGGGTGACGGCGACCTCGGTCCAGATACTGCCGACCGCCGATGCGGCAACCCATGTCTCACCGGTGCGGATCGGCTTGCCGGCGATGCCGGAGGCGATTCCCGGGATGTTCGCCCGCGTGCATTTCGTGACCGGGCAGGCCGACAAGCTGACCGTTCCATCGGCCGCCGTGCTGCGTCGCGGCGAGGTGTCCGCCGTGTACGTGCAGGCCGCCGATGGTCGCTTCTCCTTGCGCCAGCTTCGCCTGGGCGAAACGGTGGGGCATGCCGAAATCGAGGTTCTGGCCGGCTTGACCAGCGGCGACAAGGTGGCGACTGATCCGGTCCGGGTCGGCATCCAGCTCAAGTCGGGCCAATAAGCCGTGTCCGCCGACAAGAGTCCGCTGGGGATTTCCGGGCGCATCGCCGCCATATTCCAGGCGTCGCGGATGACCCCCTTGCTGGCGCTGGTCGCCTTTCTGATGGGTCTTTTTGCCACGCTGGTCACGCCGCGCGAGGAGGAGCCGCAGATCGACGTCACCATGGCCGATGTGCTGATCCCGTTTCCCGGTGCTTCGGCCAAGGATGTCGAGAATCTGGTCGCCCGGCCCGGCGAGCAGGTCCTGTCGCGTCTGCATGGGGTCGAGCATGTCTATTCCATGTCCCGCCCGGGCATGGCGGTGATTACGGTGCAGTTCGATGTCGGGGTGAAATACAACGATGCAGTGCTGCGCCTGTACGACACGGTGCATTCCCATCGCGACTGGCTGGCGCCTCATCTGGGCGTGCAGGAACCGGTCATCAAGCCGCGCGGCATCGACGACGTACCCATCCTTTCCCTGACCTTCTGGACCGCCGATGCCGGGCGCTCGGCCTTCGAGCTGCAACAGGTGGGGAGGGCGGTCGAGACCGAACTCAAACGCATCAAGGGAACGCGGGACGTATCCACGCTGGGTGGTCCGGAGCATACGATCCGGGTGTTGATGGACGCCGAGCGGATGAGCGCCTACGGGGTGACGCCGCAGGATCTGGCGGGGGCGCTCAAGGTATCGAATGCCTTGCAGTCGTCGGGCAGCCTGACGACGGGCAATCGCGAGGTGCTGGTGCAGACCGGTACCTATCTGGAATCAGCCGGCGACGTGAAGCAACTGGTCGTGGCGGTGCGCGGCGACGAAAAATCGCGCAAGCCGGTATTCATGAGCGATGTGGCGACGGTGGAGGACGGCCCCGACCAGCCGCGACGCTATGCCTGGTTCGGCAATCGCGAGGGCGAATTCCCGGCGGTCACCGTGCAACTCTCCAAGCAGCCGGGGGTCAATGCGGCCGATGTGGCCGGGGCGGCGGTGGCGAGGATCGCCTCCTTGCGCAATACCGTGATTCCGGAAGGCGTCGAGGTCACGGTTACCCGCAATTACGGCGAGACGGCGACCGAAAAGGCGCAGAAGCTGATCGGCAAGCTGATTTTTGCGACGGCTTTCGTGGTGGCACTCGTCTTCTTCGCGCTGGGGCGACGCGAGGCGTTGATTGTCGGCATTGCCGTGACCCTGACGCTCGCGGCAACGCTGTTCGCATCGTGGGCCTGGGGTTTTACGCTCAACCGGGTGTCGTTGTTTGCACTGATTTTTTCGATCGGGATTCTGGTCGACGACGCGATTGTGGTTGTTGAGAACATTCACCGCTGGCAGGCCCTGTATCCCGACAGGAAACTCACGGAAATCATTCCGGGCGCCGTTGACGAAGTGGGCGGTCCGACCATCCTGGCGACCCTGACGGTCATCGCCGCCCTGCTGCCGATGGCCTTCGTGACCGGGTTGATGGGGCCTTACATGAGCCCGATTCCGATCAATTCCTCAATGGGCATGGCCATTTCGCTGGCGGTGGCATTTGTCGTCACCCCCTGGCTGGCGGCCCGGTTCATGAAGGCCGCGGGCCATGCGCCGGGCGGCCAGCAGGCTTCCCGGCTCGACGCCAGGCTGGATTCGACCTTCCGCAAGCTGCTGACGCCTTTCCTCGATCCGCTCACTGGCGGCGCAGCGCGGCTCAAGCTGGCGCTTGCCGTGGTTTTGCTGATTCTCGGTTCGGTATCGCTCGCCTGGTTCCAGCTGGTCGTTCTGAAAATGCTGCCCTTCGACAACAAGAGCGAGTTCCAGGTCGTGCTCGACATGCCGGTCGGTACGCCGGTCGAGGAAACGGCACGCGTCCTGCACGAAATCGGCGGTGAACTCGCCAGGGAGCCCGATGTCGTGAATTACCAGGCATATGCCGGCACGGCCAGTCCGATCAATTTCAATGGCCTGGTACGCCAGTATTACCTGCGTGCCGCGCCGGAAAAGGGCGACATCCAGGTCAATCTGGCCGACAAGCACCATCGCTCGAAGCAGAGCCACGAGATCGCGGTGGCGGTTCGCGAGCGCATCGAGGCTATCGGCAAGGCCAACGGCGGTGTTGCCAAGGTCGTCGAGGTGCCGCCGGGACCGCCGGTCATGTCGCCCATCGTCGCCGAAGTCTACGGCCCCGATTACGCCGGCCAGATGGCGGTCGGCAAGCAGGTGCGGGCGGCTTTCGAGCAGACGGCCGATGTCGTCGCTGTCGACGACTATATCGAGGCAGATGCCCGCAAGGTGGTGCTGCATGTGCTGCAGAGCAAGGCGGCGCAACTCGGCGTGGCGCAGAGCGATATCGTCGAGGTGGTTGGCATGGGGCTGGCTGGCATGGACGTGACGCCTGCCCGCAATGCAGATTCCAAGCACGAGGTTCCGGTACGCATTGTCCTGCCGGCGGAGCGGCAGTCGTCGCTCGACGCCTTGCTGAAGCTTCGCGTGCGCTCGCGCGACGGGCAGCTGATCGCGGTTTCCGAGTTGGTCGAGGTGCGCGATGTGCCGCGCGAAAAGACGATTTACCACAAGAATCTCCTGCCGGTGGTCTATGTCGTCGGCGACATGGGCGGCCGGCTCGACTCCCCGCTCTACGGCATGTTCGACATTCGTTCGAAGATCAACGGCATGACTCTCGACGAAGGGGGGACCCTGGGCGAATGGTTCATCCGCCAGCCGCCGGACCCGTACGCCGGGTATAGCGTGAAGTGGGATGGCGAATGGAAGGTGACCTATGAAACCTTCCGCGACATGGGGATCGCTTATGGCGTCGGCCTGATCCTGATTTACCTGCTGGTCGTCGCGCACTTCGGTTCGTATTCGGTCCCGCTGATCATCATGGCGCCTATTCCGTTGACCATCATCGGTGTGATGCCGGGGCATGCATTGTTCGGCTCGCAATTCACCGCCACGTCGATGATCGGCATGATCGCGCTGGCCGGGATCATCGTCCGCAATTCGATCCTGCTGGTCGATTTCATCAAGCAGCAGGTGGCTGGCGGCATGAACCTCCGCGATGCCGTGATCCAGTCGGCCGCCGTGCGCGCCAAACCGATCGCGCTCACGGCGCTGGCCGCCATGCTCGGCGCCTTGTTCATTCTCGACGATCCGATTTTCAACGGCTTGGCGCTGGCGCTCATCTTCGGGATTCTGGTGTCCACGCTGCTCACCCTCGTGGTGATTCCCGTGCTCTATTTTTCAGTCTTCGGAAAGGACCATTCATGACTATCGAACGCATTATCCGGATCATGGCCGGCGGGTTCATCCTGTTGTCGTTGGCGCTGGGTGTCGAAGAAAGCCCGCTGTTCGTCTCGCGGTGGTTCCTCGCGTTCACTGCCTTCGTCGGCTTCAACTTGCTGCAAAGCGGCTTCACGGGGTTCTGCCCGCCGGAAAAACTACTGAGCCGGATGGGCTTCCGGAAGGGCAATGGCGGCGCTTGTTGCGAATAAGCAACGCCGTGGAAAGTGTTTCAGGTCAAGGATTAACAGTTTTTCCTAAGCACTTGTTGTATATGTGTAATGTCTTTTTTGCACTGCGCAATTGATTTAGGCTGAAAGTCATATTTTTCTCGGCTACACTGCCAGCCATGTTCATGTTCCGGTAGCCGAATTTTGCGTGTCAGCCCGACCTTTTCCGGTCGAAAATATGGTCTCGTTGCCTGCGTGGCGCTTCTTCTGGTGTGGAGCCTGATCGGCCACCACCTGTGGATGCTCGCTTACTCCGCCAAGTCAGGAGGGGTGCTGTCGGCGCTCGGGAACCTTCGTGCCGATCTGCCCAGAGTGGGTTTCATTCTGGTGCTGGGGGGATTGCTGACGCTGCTGGTCTGGCAGGCATGGCAGCACATGCAGCGCGCCGGGTTCGAGGCCTCGGCCCGGCTGGCCTTGCAACGGCTGATCGTCGATCACGCTTCGGAAGCCATGATGCTGACCGACAGTGCGCAACGCATTCTCTCGGTGAATGCCGCGTTTACAGCCATCACCGGCTACCCCGCCGAAGAGGTCATCGGCCTGACGCCTACCCGTCTCAGCGCCGGGCATCAGGGCTTGAACGGACATCGCAACGTCTGGGACTTCGTCGCCGAAAATGCCTACTGGGAGGGCGAGCTGTGGGATCGGCGCAAGGACGGCACCCTCTATCCCAAGCAGATGCGTATCACGGCCATTTGCCAGGATGGCGTGCATATCTCGCACTATGTCGCAGTTTTCTGCGATGTCAGCGAGAGCAAGGCACAGGCCCAGCGCCTCGAATATCTGGCCCGCCACGACCCGCTGACCAACCTGCCCAATCGTCTGGCGCTGGATGCCCATCTGCTCAAGACAATCGAGGGGGCGGTGCCGGGCATCGACCGCATGGCCCTGCTGGTCATCGATCTCGACAATTTCAAGACGGTCAACGATTCGCTCGGCCATCCTTCCGGAGACCGCTTGCTGGCCGAACTGGCGCGCCGGCTCGCTGCGAGCATGGATCAGGCCAGACGCCTGTTTCGCCTGGGTGGCGACGAGTTCGTCATCTTCATCGAGCAACTGGATAACGAAGAAACGGTCGTCGAACTGGCTGACCGCTTGATCAAGCTGATCAGCGAGCCCTGCGACATCGATGGGCATGTCCTGCACATGACGCCCTCGATCGGTATCAGTCTTTACCCCGAGGATGGACGGAATGGGCAGGCGCTGATCCGCAACGCGGATACGGCCATGTATTACGCCAAGGCCCATGGACGAGCCAATTACAAGTTCTTCACCGAACCGATGAACGCGGCGGCGACCAAGCGCCTGCATCTGGAAAGCGAGTTGTGGCGTGCGCTGGCCGAGAATCAGCTGGTCCTGTACTACCAGCCGCAGGTTGACCTGCTGAGCGGCAAGGTGGTCGGTGTCGAGGCGCTGGTCCGTTGGCGCCATCCGCAGCGCGGCCTGATCGGGCCTTCGGAATTCATTCCGGTTGCCGAAGAGTGCGGTCTGATCCTGCCCCTGGGGCACTGGGTCCTGCTCACCGCCTGCCGCCAGGTCCGTTCCTGGCTGGA
This sequence comes from Dechloromonas sp. CZR5, assembly GCF_008711155.1. Taxonomy (GTDB): domain Bacteria; phylum Pseudomonadota; class Gammaproteobacteria; order Burkholderiales; family Rhodocyclaceae; genus Azonexus. The sequence continues at coordinate 416,910 of NZ_VUYQ01000001.1, forward strand.
TCAGGGGGTGGACATGGGCGAGATGGCGGTCAATATCTCGGCGCACCAGTTCCGCCAGCCCGAATTCACGCGCTCGGTGCGAGCCATCCTGGCCGAAACGGGGATCAGTGCCGGGCGGCTGGAGCTGGAAATAACCGAAAGCACCGTCATGCACGGCGTCGACGAGGCGATCCGGACGCTGGCCGAGCTCAAGGACATGGGCATCAAGCTGGCTATCGACGATTTCGGCACGGGTTACTCGTCGCTGGCCTATCTGCGCCGTTTCCCGCTCGATCGCCTGAAAATCGACCGTTCCTTCCTGGCCGATGTCGAGAGCGATCCCGATGCCGCGTCGTTGGTGACCTCGATCGTGTTGCTCGGCCGTTCGCTCGGCTTGCAGCTCGTTGCCGAGGGCGTCGAGAACTTTGCCCAGGCCGAATTCCTGCGCACGCTGGAATGCGAGCGGGTGCAGGGTTTCCATTTTTACCAGCCGGTGTCGGCTGAAGAAGTCGTCGGTTTCGGCGGGTTTGGCCTGTTCAGGGCGCTTCCTGCCTGAGCGGCCTTGACCGTGCCCGGCGGTCGCCTAAAATTCGTGGCTTCTCGACTGGGAGTTTTCTATGAAGATCGGATTCATCGGCCTCGGTATCATGGGGCGCCCCATGGCGCTCAACCTCATCAAGGGGGGGCATGAGGTAAGCGTCTGGGCGCGCCGCGCCGAGTCCATGCAACCGCTGGTCGCCGCCGGCGCGCGGGCGGCGCTCGACCCGGCCGATGCGGCGAAGGGCAACGAACTGGTCATTTCCATGGTGGCCGATGCGCCGGATGTCGCCGAAGTCATGCGCGGAGTAGCCCGGGGCGCCGAGCCGGGGCTGGTGGCGGTGGATATGAGCACCATCGCGCCCGGGGCGGCTCGCCGGATCGGCGAAGAGTTGGCGACTGCCGGGATCGATTTCGTCGATGCCCCGGTGTCGGGCGGCGAAGTCGGCGCCGTCGCCGGCACCCTGTCGATCATGGCCGGCGGCTCGGAAGCCGGCTTTGCCAAGGCCGGCCCGGCCTTCGCCTGCATGGGCAAGAACATCATTCACGTGGGCGCATCAGGGGCCGGTCAGGTCGCCAAGGCGGCCAACCAGATCATGACTGGCATGGGCGTGCTGGCCGTAGCCGAAGCGCTGGCCTTTGCCGCCAAGAACGGTGTCGATGGCGGCAAGGTGCGCGAAGCGCTGCTCGGCGGTTTTGCCTATTCGCGCATTCTCGAAAACCATGGCCAGCGCATGCTCGACCGTAATTTCAAACCCGGGTTCAAGAGCTGGATGCACGAGAAGGATCTCAATATCGTGATGCAGACAGCGCATGAACTCGGTCTCTGTCTGCCCGGTTCGGCGGCGACGGCGCAGATGTTCAACGCCATGGTCGGCAGCGGCCACGGCGAGGAGGACTCCATCGCCGTGCTCAAGCTGCTGGAAAAGCTGTCGGGTCAATCGTCGTGAAAATTGGTTTCATCGGCCTTGGCGTCATGGGGCGTCCGATGGCCTTGCATCTGCAGCGGGCAGGACATGAGCTTTTCGTCTGGGCGCGTCGTCCGGCCAGCGTGGGGGATCTGCCGGCGACCGTATGCGCCACGCCCGCCGAGCTGGGCAGGCATTGCGAGGTGGTGTTCACGATGGTCACCTCGAGCGCCGATGTCGAAGGCGTCGTGCTTGGCGAGCAGGGTCTGATTGCCGGCATGGCGCGGGATTCGGTGGTGGTCGACTGTTCGACCATTGCCCCGGATGTCGCCCGGCGCATCGCGGCCAAGCTCGGGGAACAAGGCATTCACATGCTCGATGCGCCGGTTTCCGGCGGTGCGCAGGGGGCCATCGATGCCACTCTTGCCATCATGGCCGGGGGCGAAGCGGCTGTCCTCGAGCGGGTCCGGCCGCTGCTCGAGTGCCTGGGGCAGCGTATTGTCCATATCGGGCCGAACGGTGCCGGGCAGGTCGCCAAGGCCTGCAACCAGATGATCATGGTGGCCGCCATCCAGGCGGCAGCCGAGGCCATGCGGCTGGCGGCTGCATCCGGCGTCGATTGCGGCAAGGTGCGCGAGGCGCTGGCCGGCGGCTCGGCCGCATCGCGCGTCCTCGACGTGATGGGCGACCGCATGGTGCGGCGCGACTTCGCGGCCGGCATCGAGGCCCGCCTGCATCACAAGGATTTCGGACTGGTGCTCGAAGCCGCCAGGCAGAGCGGTGTGCCGCTGCCGCTGGCGGCCGTCGTCGGCCAGCAACTCAATGCCTTGATGGCCCAGGACTGGGGGCGCGACGATACCGCGTCGTTGCTGCGCGTGCTGGAGTTGCTGTGAGCCAGATCGCGCAGCTCTCCGAAGCCGAGATCGAGGCGCGTTTCCATATCGTCGGCCAACGTCCGGTAGCGTTCACGCTGGATGGCTTTGCCCGCGAAAAGACCGGATTTTCAGTCCAGTTCGATCATGGCGGGGAAATGTTCCTGACCACCTTGCTGGCCGTCCTGCCCGAGAAGCGGATGCTGATCTTCGACTGCAGCGGCAGTCCGGAGATCAACCGGCGCTTTCTGCAGAGCGAGCGCAGCATCTTCGTTGCACAGCCGGGCGGGATTCATGTCCAGTTTGTCGGCGGCCAGGCGCGTGAGGTCCTTTACGGAGGAAGCCGGGTGTTTGCCATCGCCTTGCCGGATCGTATGGTTCGTTTGCAGCGCCGCGAGTTTTTTCGTATCGATACGCCACGCGTCAAGCCGTTGCAGTTTTACGGCCGCCTGCCGGGCGGCGGTTTGCTGGTCCTGGCGGCGCACGATATCTCGGTGGCGGGAATCGGGCTCGGCGCCGCCGTGTTGAGCGATGATCTGGTCAGCGGCCTCGTGCTTTCCACCTGCCATTTCTCCCTGCCGGAAGACAAGCATGATCTGCTGTTCAGCGCGACCGTGCGGCACATCACCGAACAGGACGCCCGGGGCGGCTTCAGGCAATGGCGTATCGGCCTGCAGTTCAACGATCTGCCACGTCCGGCGGAGGCCAGGGTGCAGCGCTACATCACCCATCTCGAGCGGGAGCGGCACGAGCTTTCCTGAGCCGCCGCGCAGCGGCGCCCGCTCAGGCCGCCGTTCAGCAGATGTCGCAGCGATGAATCTCCACCGTCACATGCATGATCTCCTCGTGCACACCGAGTGCCTGGCGAATCTGCAATGGCGTCAGGTCGGCATCGTGGGTCAGCAAACTGAGCGCGCAGGCATAGGCGCCGTTGCCGACGCGCCAGACATGCAGATCGGTCAGCTGGGTTTTGCCGGATGTCGGTAGCGCGGCGATGACCTCGCGGATTTCGTCGACCACCGGATGATCCATCTCCCGGTCGAGCAGGACGCGGCCGCTCTGCACGATCAGGTTCTTCGCCCACAGCGCAACCAGCACCGCACCGACCAGCCCGGTCGCCGGATCGAGCCAGGCCCAGCCCCACAGCCAGCCGCCGGCGAGGGCGGCAATCGCCAGCACCGAGGTCAGTGCATCGGTGATCACGTGGATGTAGGCGGCCTTGAGGTTGAGATCGTGATGGTGGCCGTCGTGGCTGTGGCCGTGAGTGTGGTCATGCCCATGATCGTGGCCGTGGTCGTGCGCGCCGCCGAGGATCAGGGCGCAGACGAGATTGACCAGCAGGCCGAAGACGGCGACGCCCATCGCCTCGGCGTAATGGATCGGTTGCGGCGACCACAGACGTTCGAGCGAGCCGAAAACCATCGCGCCGGCCACGCCGAGCAGGACGATGGCGCTGGTGTAGCTAGCCAGTACCTCGATTTTCCAGGTGCCGAAGGCGAAGCGGGGATCGTCGGCGTACTTGCGCGATGCCGAATAGGCGAAGGCCGACAGGCCGATGGCCAGCGCGTGCGAACTCATGTGCCAGCCGTCGGCGAGCACGGCCATCGAGTTGAACCACCAGCCGGCGACGATTTCCACCAGCATGGTGGCGATGGTGATCCACATCACCAGGCGGGTGCCACGCTCGGCGGCTGCGTTGCCTGTGCCGTACTGGTGCCGGTGCGCCCAGCGCGAGAGATCGTGGCCGGCGCTCATTGCTGTCCGTAGCCGGCGAATCGGACGAGGACCTCGGCCATTTCTCCGGCCGACAGCAGGAGCGGTTCGCCCAACTGGCTGGCACGCCAGTATTGTTCGCACAACTCTTCCAGCTCGACGGCGAGGGCGAAGGCCTCGTCCAGGTCGCGGCCGGCGACAAGCATGCCGTGGTTGGCCAGCAGGCAGCCCCGGCGATCCGCCATGGCGGCCATGGCCGCAGCCGAGAGCTCGGGCGAGCCGAAGAGGGCGTAGTCGGCGCAGCGGATCGTATCGCCGCCGAAGCGGGCGATCATGTAGTGGAAGGGCGGGATGTCGCGGCGCAGGCAGGCCAGGCTGACGGCGAAAGGCGAGTGGGCGTGGAGCACGGCGCCGACTTCCGAGCGGGCGGCGTAGAGATCGCGGTGAAAGCGCCATTCCGACGACGGCTTGCGCGCGCCGACGTGCGAACCGTCGAGCGCCATGAGCGGGATGTCATCCGCCGTCAGCGCCGCGTAGGGCATGCCGGTCGGCGTGATCAGAAAGCCGTCGCCGTCGCGCACGCTGACGTTGCCCGAGGTGCCCTTGTTCAGCCCGGCCGGGCGCATGGCCCGGGCGGCAGCGATCAGTTCGAGGCGTGGGTCAGTCACCGGCGTCCTCCGGGTAGAGGGCGAGCAGGCCTTCGCGACTGGCCGCGCAGACGCCGCGTTCTGTGATGATGGCCTTGACCAGCCAGTTCGGCGTGACGTCGAAGGCCGGGTTGGCGACATCCTCGCCAGCCGGCAGCTGGCGCAGGGCGGCGGGCTGGGCGTGCCGGTCGAGGCCATGCACCAGGCGGAACTCGTCGCCGTCGCGTTCCTCGATCGGGATGTCTGCACCTTCGCGACAGGCGAAATCGATGGTCGAGCGCGGCGCGGCGACATAGAAGGGAATGCCGTTGTCGGCGCAGGCCAGCGCCTTGAGATAGGTGCCGACCTTGTTGGCGACGTCACCGTTGGCGGCAATGCGGTCGGCGCCGACAATCACGGCATCGACCTTGCCCTGGCGCATGAGCAGGCCGGCGGCGTTATCGGCGATCAGGGTGTGCGGCACGCCGTGCTGCTCCAGTTCCCAGGCGGTGAGCAGCCCCTGGTTGCGCGGCCGGGTTTCGGATACCCAGACATGCAGCGGCACCCCGGCATCGTGGGCGGCGTAGACCGGCGACAGGGCGGTGCCCCAGTCCACCGTCGCCAGCCAGCCGGCGTTGCAGTGGGTCATGATGTTCAATGTCTTGCCGTCGGCGACGATCAACTCGTTCCATAGCTTCAGGCCGTGCTGGCCGATGGCTGCGTTCTGCGCCACGTCTTCCTCGGCGATGGCCGCGGCTTCGGCCCAGGCAGCGTCGCAGCGTGCCTCGGGGGCGAGCGGGCGGAGCCGCCTGTCCATGCGGGCCAGCGCCCAGTGCAGATTGACCGCGGTCGGCCGGGTCGCGCCGAGCTGGCCGATGGCTTCAGCCAGGCGCCTGTCGGAGGCTTTGAAGTCGAGCGCAATGGCCAGCCCGTAGGCCGCTGTGGCGCCGATCAGCGGGGCGCCGCGCACCTGCATGGCGCGGATGGCGTGCGCCGCCTCGTCCAGTGTGGCGACACGAACCCAATGCAGCGCATGCGGCAGGCGGGTCTGGTCGATAATGTCGATGACGCGCCGCTCGGGATGGGCGCGCAGGGTGCGAGTGGGAATGCCGTCGATGTTCATGGGGCGAATTTTGGCATAGCCGCCGGATTCCGGGCGGCTTGTTCGTCGGCCGATGAACCGATAGGGCGTCCGGCGGTCAATCCGTGCGCGCAGCGAAGGCTGCTTGCTGCGTCTGTCGGGTTTTCCCTGAACGATATTTCCGTCAAGACGCTCGGTGAATGACGGGATTGATGATAAAAACGAAAGTAACAACCGGAAAGGATGCATGGAACACAATATTTCCCTGATTACGACCCTGGCCGCCGGTTTTGGCGTGGCCCTGATTCTTGGATTCGTGGCCGAGCGCATCAAGCTGCCGGCGCTGGTGGGCTATCTGGTGGCGGGTATCCTGATCGGACCGGCAACGCCCGGTTTCGTCGCGGACATGCACTTGGCCGCCCAACTGTCCGAAATCGGCGTGATGTTGCTGATGTTCGGTGTCGGGCTGCATTTTTCGCTGGGCGACCTGTTGGCGGTCAAGCGCATTGCCGTTCCCGGCGCGGTGGTGCAGATGACATGCGCCACCCTGCTCGGACTGGGCGTGGCGCTCGCCTGGGGTTGGGAATGGGGGCATGGCCTGCTGTTCGGCCTGTCGCTTTCCTGCGCCAGCACCGTCGTCCTGCTCAAGGCGCTCGAGGCACGCGGCGTGCTCGACAGCATGAACGGGCGAATTGCCGTCGGTTGGCTGGTCGTGGAGGACCTGGCCACCGTGCTCGTCCTAGTGCTGTTGCCGCCGCTGGCCGGTGTGCTGGGCGGCGAGGTCGGATCCGCCGCGGCCAGCCAATCGGTCGGCCTGACGGTGGCGAAAACGTTGCTGGAAGTCGGCGTGTTTATCGGCCTGATGCTGGTGGTCGGCCGCAAGGTGATTCCCTGGCTTCTCTGGCAGGTGGCGGGCACCGGTTCGCGCGAACTGTTTACCCTGGCCGTGGTGGCGGCGGCCATCGGGATAGCCTATGGTGCGGCGTCCCTGTTCAACGTTTCCTTTGCGCTCGGCGCCTTCTTTGCCGGCATGGTGATGCGCGAATCGAAATTCAGTCACCGGGCCGCGGAAGAGTCCTTGCCGCTGCGCGATGCGTTCTCGGTGCTGTTCTTCGTCTCGGTCGGCATGCTCTTTCAACCGGCCATCCTGCTCGAGGAACCGCTGCGCGTGCTGATCGTCGTCGCCATCATCATGCTCGGCAAGACACTGGCCGCGCTGGCTATCGTGCTGGCTTTCCGCTATCCCCTGAATACCGCGTTGACCGTGGCCGCCAGCCTGGCCCAGATCGGCGAGTTTTCCTTCATCCTGGCCGGTCTGGGCCAGGCACTGGGGCTGATGTCGGCCGAGGGGATGAGCCTGGTTCTGGCCGGCGCCCTGATCTCGATCGCCCTCAATCCGGTGATGTTCTCGGTCATCGAACCCTTGCGCCGCTGGGTCCTCGGCAGATCGCCGGTGGCGCGCAAGCTTGAGGAGCGCGACGATCCGTATGCCGAACTGCCGACGAGCACCGAACGCAAGTATCTCGAACGCCAGGTGGTGCTGGTCGGTTATGGGCGTGTCGGCCAGCGCATCGCCGATGAGTTGCTGCAGCGGAATATCCCCTTCATCGTCGCCGAACAGAACCGGGAATTGGTGGAAGCCCTTCGCGAACGGGGGATTCCGGCCGTGTCGGGCGATGCGGCGGAACCTTCGGTACTGATCCAGGCGCATGTCGCCACCGCTTCCATGCTGGTCGTCGCCACGCCCGACCCGATCGACGTGCGGAAAATGGTGGCCACGGCGCGGGCGCTGAATCCGGAGATCGACGTTGTCTTGCGTACGCACAGCGAGGTGGAGTCCGAACTGCTGCGCCGGGAAAAACTGGGCACCGTTTTCCTCGGCGAGGAGGAGTTGGCGCACAGCATGGCCGGCCACGTTTTGCGGCGCAGCGAGGAAAAGCTGGGTCGCTGATTGTCTGGGTATTTCGTGCAAGGGAGAGCGCATATGACGAAATTGAACCGCATCGTTGCCGCTACCGACCTGTCGGCGCCGGCGCGCCATGCCGTCGAGCGGGCCGCCATGATTGCCGTCGACAAGGATGCCTGCCTGACCCTGATCCATGTGGCGAGCCAGGCCCCGCTGGCGCAGTTGCGGCAGTTGCTGGGCACAGGCGACGAGCGCGTGGCGGAGGCCCTGCAGGCAACTTTGCGAGAAGCGATGCGCGATCTGGGTGAGTCGGTTCGCCAGCGCTTTGCGGTCGCGCCAGCCATCGACCTGTCCACCGGCGACCTGCTGCCCGCCCTGTTGGCCCGTGTCGATGCCGCCCAGGCGGATTTGTTGGTCCTGGGGGCACGGGGCGCCAGTTTCCTGCGCCATATCCTGCTGGGTTCAACCGCCGAGCGGCTGCTCAGTTCGGCACGTCCGCCGGTCCTGGTGGTCAGGCTGCCGCCCCATGAGCCCTACCGCTGCGTCTTGGTTCCCGTCGACTTTTCGCCGGTTTCCCTGCGTTCCCTGAAGCTTGCGGCCGAGATCGCTCCCGGTGCGGTGGTGACGGCAATGCATGTGTTCGAGGTGCCTTTCGAAGGCCAGCTGCGTTATGCCGGGGTCGACGAGGCGAAAATCGAACACTATCGCGCACGGGCCGCCGCCCAGGCGCAGGCGGATCTGGCCGGTTTGCTGGAGCAAAGCGGCATCGAGCCCGGCCGGCTGCGCCTGGTGGTGGTCAACGGCGACGTATCGCAACGCATTCTCGAATACGAGCAGGAACTGGACTGCGAGTTGATCGTGGTCGGCAAGCACGGTGCGGGCGTTTTCGAGGAACTGCTGATCGGCAGCACGACCAAGCACCTGCTGGCCGAGTCGCAGAGCGACGTGCTGGTCGTCACCTGAGCGGGGCGCGGCGCCCGCACCTTCCTGTGGCATAGTGCCCGTCTCGTCTTTTCAGGGTCCGACGATGGAAACCAAGGTTCGTATCGACTCCCGCTTCCCGAGCATGGGAACGACCATCTTCACTGTCATGTCGCGCCTGGCCGCCGACTGCGGCGCCGTCAACCTGTCGCAGGGCTTTCCCGACTTCCAGGCCGAGCCGGAGCTGTTCGATGCGGTGCATCGCCACATGCTCGCCGGACGCAACCAGTACGCGCCGATGGGCGGTTTGCCGGAGCTGCGCCAGGCCATCGTCGACAAGGTGGCTGCCTTGTACGGCCCGCGTTTTGATGTCGAGTCCGAGGTCACGGTGACGGCGGGGGCGACGCAGGCCATCTTCACCGCTGTCGCCGCCTTCGTCAGGCCCGGCGACGAGGTGATCGTCTTCGAGCCGGTCTATGACAGCTATGTGCCGGCGATTGAAACAGTCGGCGGCAAGGCGGTCCATGCGCAGCTGAAATTTCCCGACTACACGCCCGATTGGGAGCAGGTGGCGTCCCTGATCACGCCGAAGACGCGGATGATCATGCTCAATTCGCCGCATAATCCGACCGGCAGCCTGCTGACCGGGGCCGATCTCGACCGGCTGGCCGACCTGCTGCGCGGCACCGACATCGCGATCCTGTCCGACGAGGTCTACGAGCACATCCTGTTCGACGGCGAGCAGCACGCCAGCCTGTGCGCTCACCCGGAACTGGCGGCGCGCAGCCTGGTCGTTTCCAGCTTCGGCAAGACCTATCACATCAACCGCGAGTGTTAATGTATTGACTTGCACCCCGTTAGTACTAATGTGTGGACATGTAGATTGAACGGGGTTTGTTTTGAAATATACGAGAGAGCCTTTGGAAGGCTGCCCAGCAGGGCAGCCGACCCACGCCGAAGGGCAGCAGCCCGTAGGCGTGTTGGTGGAGAGTCAGAGGGACCAAAGGGTTCTTGACTGGCTTATCTCAGAGGTCGGCGCTGAGTCCGTTGCTGCTGCATGTGGCCGGCTTGCCGGGCGTCGTCGTCCATACCCATCGAATCTCGCCAAGGTACTTGGGCTTTTGCCCCCGCCTGAACTCTCGCTTGCCTCACCAGATGATGTCCGGCGTCGCTTGGCTGATTGCAAGGCATTACTCAGGGCGGGAAAGTGATGACTAACAAATGGTCACCTCCGATTCACTCCATGACTGGGGAGGGAAGCGTGGGGACCGAAGCTGTCGCCCAAAAAATTCGCTCAGATTTGTGCAGTGATGGCTAATCGCGCTACCGGCCCACGGGGCATTGCCAAGCGGTTTTGGTTCAGCCGATCTACGCTCTACAACGTCGCTGCTGTGACCTAAAGGGGGCCGTAGCATGGCGCGCTTGGAGTACATTGACTACAAGCCTTGGCGGGAAGGAATGGATAAGGATGACGTCAACGCCTTTGTCCTCGATCCGACGGGTAGAGCAATTAGCCGATTGCCTCAAATCTTCTGGGAGAGTGGCGAAGGCTGGGCAGAAGCTAACCATTGGCTCCTTGAGAAAGCCACGACGGTTGGCATCAAGATCAAGACCGTCGTGTCCTTGGGCAAGCACCTATATAGCTATGCAGTCTTCCTGGAGAACCCACAGGAGGAGCGGGAGAGACTCGACTGGCGGCATTTCCCTGTCCGTCTTGCCGACCGCGCCGTCGTGCAATTCCGTGGCCATGTAATCAAGCAAATCGAACGCGGAAGCCTCGCATCGACCACAGCTCGGGCGCGAATGTCAGCCCTAATTCAATTTTACCGTCACGCAGCAGCGCACGACTTCGTCACACCTGAAACGCCGATGTGGAACGAGAAGTCGGTCGTTCTACCGTACTACGACTCGATTGGATTCAAGCGTGCGCTCGTCCGTATCAAGACCGATCTTTCCATCTCGAACCGCGCTCGGCCAGGAACCACCTTGGAAGATGGTCTTCTCCCGTTGTCCGAGTCGCATATGACGGAACTTCTGAAGTTCTCATCGTGCTCTCAGACGATTGAAATGCACCTCATGCTCACCATCGGGTTCTTCACGGGGGCAAGGATAGAGACTATCACCACACTGCGAATCGAAGACCTCGAACAGGCCTGTCCCGATCCCTCCATCAAAAACTTTTTTCTCATTCGCGTTGGCCCGCCCACTAGCGTTGCCACGAAGTTCAGTGTCGAGGGAGACCTCTTGGTTCCCGACTTCCTGCTTCGCGCCCTCAAGGAGTATGGGTACTCCACTGAGCGGTTGAAGCGGGAAGCCAAGGCGGCGCCAGAGTATCGCTCAGTCCTCTTCCTCACGAGCCGTAGCAGGCCCTACTCTGGCGAGTCACAGCGACGGCTTATGACCGACCTGCGCCGCGACGCCATCCGCGCTGGGCTCAAGTTCATGCAGCGCTTTAAGTTTCACTCGACCCGGGCCACTTATGGCACATGGCTCATGAAACTCACCTTGGCGGTTACTACCGTGCCCGCCGCAATCGAATTCGTGAAGAACGCCATGCTGCATAAGGATGAGGCAACGACGATGAGGTATGTAAGGTTCCTCGAAGTCACAAAGGGCAAGCAGGAAGCGTCTGCGGCGTTTTCCGCAGCCTTCACTGGCTTGCATAACAGGAACTGGGATCAATTCAGTGCGTGACGTCTTCCGCATTCCCGACCTGTCCTTCCCGAAGATGAGTTATGGGGAGATGGAAACCCCATGGGACCTCAGGGCGCTTCTGTACCGGGGCGGTGCGGCAGCGCGGCGGAACAAGGTTTTGGAGATGATCGACACCGGCAAGCTTGGCGATCCGATGCCGGAGCGGCTCGAACTCGTACAGAGAATTCATGAATCCATCGACGACAGGTTTGTCGGCGGTGGCAGTCCGAGTACGGTAGACGCTTCGATTGAGGCAGTACGCCGCCTGTTCGCGTGGGCGGACCAGGCCGGACAACAACTTACACTTGACACCATCGAGGCGATCTACCTTCACTGGACTGACGCCATGGACCATCGCTCGCGTGTCGTCCGCGACCTATCCCAAGATTCCGCATATCAACAAGCTGCCGTTGTTGGCACACTTCTCGATCGAACGTTGGAGAGGCTCACTCCAATTATCGAGGGGACGCGAATAAAGAGATCGCCTCAGCGCAAGACGGCGCACGGGATTCAAGCGGAGAAACAGAACCTGCAGGACACCTTCGCCTTTGGCCATCTGCTTCAGGACATCTGCGACGGCTTGCCAGCCAATGTAGTACTCAATGGTTCCCTTCCAGTGCTTATCCCGTTGCGCAACGGAGGGCAACTGGTTGAATGGTCCGGATATACAAGGGCTAAGGTGGTGGCAGAATTGCCAAATCGCATTTTGGATAGCTCCTCGAAGCGTTACAAAGCCAAAAAGTCCCGCGAGAGATGGGCTGTCTTCGAAAGCGACTGCACTCTGCGGACTCGCTTCCCCTTAGCTAACTTACGCATCATGGCCGAGTTACATATGTTCGTCGGCCAGACCGGCATGAACCTTGCGCAGGTGTTCCAACTGAAGCTGCGCCACTTTTGGTACGCGAGCCACCTAGATGGCTACCAGGTTAAGGACCGAAAGTGCCGCAGGGGCGGAGAGGTGCTGTTCGAAATCTTCAGGGAGTACAAGCCACATTTTGAGCGCTACCTTGCTTGGCGCCGTGAGCTTTTTCCGGACTCTGACCTGCTTTTTCCCTTGGTGATCATTTATGGTCGCTCCGAAAAGAAGGCTCCCTCATTCGAGCGACTGCGCGGGGTATGCAAGACGCTGGGGGGGCCATACATACCGCCGGCCGCTCTGCGCAACACGAGGGTGAACTGGCTTCTGCGCCGCAGTGGGGACCCTGACTTGACGGCTGAAATGGATCAGCACACCAAGGAAACCTTGCTGGACGTTTATCAGCGGCCGAGCCTTCAGCGCGCGATGGGCGAGGTGATGCGCTTTTGGGCCAAGAGCGACCCGGCGCTTTCGCGCACCGTCCCGGCCGCACCAGGGGAATGCGACGGCCAGCCAGTACCAATGAAAAACACGCCTAAGGATGCCACCGTGCCGGACTGTATCCAAGCGTCCGGGTGCCTCTGGTGCGAGCACCACCGGGACATCGACAGCCAGGACTATTGCTGGTCCTTGGCGTGCTTCAGGCACCTCAAGGTCATCGAGGTCAGTAAGTGGCACGCACCTTTGGGCTCCAGGCAAACACACCCTGCCGAGTTCGCCATCGACCGTATTTCAGGCAAGCTGCGCTGGTTCTATGAATCCAACTCGAAGCGCAGGGGCTGGGTCGACGAAGCCATGGCGCGGGTGGAGGAAGGTAGCTACCACCCTGATTGGAAACGCCTGATTGAAGACATGGAGGGGGCAGCATGACCGATCCACTGGAAGAGTTCCGCCTGCGCATCAAGTGCGATTGGATAACCCCATCCCATAGGTGCTACCGCCCGCCAAGCTGGCCGCCGCCTGGCGATTGGCCGGTGATCGAAGACCGCGACGGCAAAACCGTTTCGTGCTGGAAGGATTCGATATGGGACTTGTCGCCGTTTGCGGGCTTTCCGTTCCAATTGAACTTCGGTGACGGGCCCGACAATAGCCGCTCTGTTCCGCTCGATCCAGCTAATGCTGAGCTGCTGCGACGCGTTGTGGGCTGGCACATGTTTGGCCCTCGGGCGGTCCGGTCCGTAGAGTCTTTGGGCGATGTCTTCACTTACCTTCGAAGCATCTTTGTGTTGTGCAGCCACAATAGAATCTTGGTGAGCGAACTGATGCGTTTCCCAAAGGTGCTTAAACAAGTGCCAGCCAGGATAGCTCCCAGCAGGTACGATATGGCCATTGCCAGCCTGCACCGCCTTTGGGACGTGCGCGATAAGATTGGTTTTGTCTTGGTCGATCCGGGCGGCATCAAGCAGCTCGTGGCCGCGCGGCCCGACCACGTCAAGGTACAGACCGCCTACATCCCGCCGCGCATCTGGACGTACCAGATGCAACGTTTGCGCGAGTGCCTGGATGACTTCCTTTCGCACCGCCAGAAGGTTGAGGACTGCTTCAACTTCTGTTTGGATGTCTATTCCAACAACGCCGGTTCGCTGGAGGCGGCGGTAACTAAGCGGATTGGCAGTAGATATACCCCATTTGGTAAGACATGGAAGTGTGCCACTACGATCGCTGGGCGCGAGATTCGGGTGTGCGGGACATTCCGTGCGACGGCCGAACGCTTTGGAATCGACGGCCTTCTGGATCGTTGGGTGGTCATCCCCGATCAAGAGATGGACGTATCAAAACTGAGCGCGTACCTAACGCTAGTCCAATATGCAGGGCTCGCCTACATAGCCAATTTCACCCTTCAGCGCATCAAGGAAGCATCCTCGCTTCGCGCCGATTGTCTGCTTTGGGAGGAGGACCCCAAGCTGGGGCGCGTGCCCATTATTGTCGGGGAAACGACCAAGACTGACCCGGATTCAGATGCATGGTGGCCAACCAGCCCGAGCGTCAAAGTGCCCGTTTCTGCCATGTCCTGCATTGCTCGCCTTCGTATGCGATGCGCTGCGGAGAACCCCAAGATCGGAGTGGCCAAGGTTGATCAGGACAATCCTTATCTATTGTCCAGGTCGGACGAGCCGTGGTCGGGCACGCAGGCCGTTCCCTACACGACACGACCGCTTCCAAAAGCTTATTCCTTGCTTATCGCGGACTAGCCTTTGCAACTATGGTCAACAACCATGTTTTCAAGTTCGTTAGCGTTGCAAATTTCTGGCGAGACCGTTCGGCAGGCCAACTGCAAAGCTCACAGAGCATACTGCAGGCGCTGTTCCTTCAAGTGGCGCAGTCTGCTGCAGACTGGGCCGCATGGATGCAGGCGTTGTTCAAGTTTCCAGGCAACAACTCCTTCATGGACGCCGCCTTGGCCACGGTGTTGCAGCAGTTGTCGCAAGAGCACTGGCTGGCATTCTTCCAAGCGTTATCGCTGGGCTACTCACACAGAGCGGCAGCGCCGGTTGCAAATATCCTCATCCCATTTGCGAATTCGGCCAACTCAGGAGAAAAGGCCTCGATTTGGGCCTCCGCATACAAAGTGTGGTCTGACTGGAGCTACAGCCAGTATGAAAGTAACAGCGCAATGTTCGCACCAGCCGCTTGTGCTTTGGACTTTCCCGTAGCTATGTACTACGCGTCCCTGCCAAGGGATGAGCGTTTGGCGGAGGAAAGTAGTCTTCTCGAAGCAATTGAGACGGTGGAACAAAAGTGGTTCAACTCTGTGACGGACCTGGTAACAGAGAGAAACCGGCTCAAATCCCGCCTGCGTCTAGTGCAGCACGGGATTGAGCTTGCAAATGGGAGTAACCAGGCGCTGCCACCGCCCATTCAGCCTGATGCAGACCTTTACGCCCAGATAAGGTATCACTATCACGACGTTAATAACTTTTGAACCGTGACTTGGCCGCAACACTTTTCGATAACGGCATTCGACGAGTTGCAGACTGAAATCGAGGGAAGGGAGACCAAGAACATGAAAAATGGAATGGCGATAGACAAAAAAGCAGTCGCCCGCGCAGCCCGTGCGCCTCTTGAGGCGTACTACAAGGCTGTGGAGGCCACCGGATATGACGGGAGCACGGAGAGACCGGGCGACTGGGAAACGAACGAAGAACTCGCTAACGCCATATGGAAATCAAAGTACGTTTCTCAACATCTAGACTGGCTCTATGTGGTTGAGCTTGTCCATATCGTGCTTGACAGCAATCCGCCATTGAAGCCAGATGCGTTTGCCGAAGAGCTGGAAAAGTTAATTGCCGCGACCGCAGACCAGCGCGACTATCTGGTAATTTTTCCGTTGAGCTTCAAGCCCGCTATGAGCCTTAGCTTTCTAGGCGCTCCAAAGCCCGTGGTCAAGAGCAAAGTAATTGGAAGATTCACCATTTCGCCCGCGGTATCGTCGTCCAAGGCGCTCAACAAGATTGTCGCGAAACACGGATGACGTTGCAAGAGTCTTTTGGGGTGTTCCCGAGAAGATAGTTTTGTCTTTAGCGGTCGAGGCGCTCCCCGTCGACCCTACTCTCGCATTTCTGCGCCCAATACGGCCGTCATGGTTGCCTAACCTGGGCAAGCAAGTTGCGGCGGACGTCACTTCGGTGGAAGCGTTCATTCACAGTACGCTCGATGCCTTAGCGGCTGCTCAACCCGGTGCTGTGGTACTCGCTTTAGTGTCGCCGATCTATGTGGACAATCAAGAAATTGTGGAGTTATCCATTGTACGGTGGCGTCAGTGGGGGACAACTCCCATAAATGCCCGCGACTTAGCTGCTCGCTTTTTCCGCAGTCAGGAACGCGGAAAATACGGCGTTTGCCAAGCCCCCAAATGGGGACTGACGACTATCGTGCCGACGGTCGACATTCAGAGCGCCCTAGACCATGAAACGAATGCCGCACCAATGGCCGCCGTATATGGGTTCAACCGGATTGGGTATCTTCAGAAAGACCTGTACCCTTCCCGCCTTTACTACCCAGTCATGACTGGTCTCGACGACGATCTCACCGTAGAGCCGACGGGAAGCAAGTTAAGCATTTCGGCTACGCACGGATTGGTGGCAACAGCCTGCTACTGGAACGCCGGCTGGTCTCCAGGCCATCCTAGCCAGATTAGCGGGCTCTGCGGCACAGCGCTGGTCGGTACGGCGGACAGCCTTCACTCCAGAGAAGAGTTTGCTCCGGACCGGCACTTCTATCTTTGGAGGGTAACTCGCCTAAGGCGTTCAAGCGGCTACGGCATCTTTACTGAAGACGACCCTGAATGTGGCATCATCCCGCAGCACGCTCATACCGCCTGAGTTGCAGGAAGGTGTCCCATGTTTCGTCTTCTCGTAAATGTGGTAACTGCGGAGTAGAAGAGACGCAATAGACAAGACTGCTAGGAGCAAGGCGGTTGCAGCCAAGGGTAGAGCCCCAGATCAATAGGTGTATCTGGTTGTTGTCGAAAGTCCGCAAGCTGCGGCAACCGTTGTGCTGCCCCAATGCCCGGCCGCAATGGCGAGCGTGCTTTTGTTGTCTGGTCACAGGATCCGCTGGACCCAGCGTCACGAGCGACGCAAAATCAAGTATGGACATAACGCCATGGAAATGGCTGCTATTAACGACAACTCCATGGACATCCATACAAACCCTTCGGCGCTCTACCCGAAAGGGTTTTTGAGATGTCCATAGGTAGCGCATTCACGGGTGACTGGTCACCGGCTGGAAAATCGGTTACGTGGTCGGCCCGGCGGCGTTGATGGGCGAGTTCCGCAAGGTGCATCAGTTCAATGTCTTCACCGTGCACGCGCCGTCGCAACTGGCCATCGCCGAGTACATGCAGGATGCTTCCCGTCATCTCGGGCTGGCGGCCTTCTATCAGGAAAAACGGGACAGTTTCCGCCACTTGATGGCGGAGACTCCGTTCGAGTTGCTGCCATGCCGCGGCACCTACTTCCAGCTGGCCCGTTACGACCGGGTCTCGGATCTGCCGGATCGCGCCTTCGCCGAGTGGCTGACACGCGAAGTCGGGGTGGCGGTGATTCCGGTATCGGCGTTCTATGCCGATGGGCGCGACGACAAGGTGGTCCGCTTCTGTTTCGCCAAGCGCGACGACACGCTGGTGGCCGCTGCAGAGCGGCTTTGTAAAGCTTTGTAGGGAAAGCTGAAATTATGAAAAACGCTTGACCGGATTTTGCCCGGAAGAGAATAATCGCCGCATCCTCAACCCTCTATAACCCCATATCAACGGAGAAAATACCATGGGAATGATTCAGGAATTCAAGGAGTTCGCGGTCAAGGGCAATGCGATGGATCTCGCGGTTGGCGTGATCATCGGCGGTGCCTTCGGCAAGATCGTCGACTCCATCGTCGGTGACCTGATCATGCCGATCATCAGCCGTGTCGTCGGCAAGCTGGATTTTTCCAATCTTTTCATCATCCTTGGCGACAACCCGAACAATCTGGCCACGCTGGCCGATCTCAAGAAAGCGGGTATTGCCGTTTTCGCCTACGGTTCCTTCCTGACCATCCTGGTCAACTTCGTTATCCTGGCCTTCATCATCTTCATGATGGTCAAACAGATGAACCGCTTGCGCAAGGCCGAGCCCGTGCCGGAGCCGGCTGCCCCGGTCACGCCGGAAGACATCGTCCTGCTGCGCGAAATCCGCGATTCGCTGAAGAAGTAAGCGTCGCCCGCTCAGAAAAAAAGCCGCCCTCGGGCGGCTTTTTTCATGAGTACCGCCCGGTTCAGCCGAAAACGGTATGCCACAGCCCGGTCACCGCCGCGATGTGGTGTTCCACTTCCTCCCGGGGAATCGGGGCTTTCGGGTTGGCCGAGAGGCGCTTGGCGTGCTGCAGGCGGCGGAATTCGCGGTAGGCGTTGCCGGCCGCCTTGGCCTGGCCCGGTTCGATCAGGCCCAGTTCGCCGGCTATGCGCAGGAGGGCGATATTGCCCAGATTGCCCGTCAATTCGGCGTGCTGGTGAGCGTGGCCGAGAATCAGGTACTGCACGATGAATTCAACGTCGATGATGCCGCCGGGGTCATGCTTGAGGCCGAATCCGGTCTCGCTTTTGGTGGCGTGGGCATCGATCATCTTGCGGCGCATGGCGACGACCTCTTCCTTGAGCTTGGACAGGTCCCGCGGCTGGCGCAGGATTTCGACGCGGATCGCCTCGAAGCGCTGGCCGACCGCCGGGTCGCCGGCGCAGAAGCGGGCGCGGGTCAATGCCTGGTGTTCCCAGGTCCAGGCGTTCTTGAGCTGATAGTCGCGGAAGGCATCGACGGAGACCGCAAGCAGACCGGAGTCCCCGTTTGGACGCAGGCGGAGATCGGTTTCGAACAGGATGCCGGCCGGTGTCTGGCTCGACAGCCAGGTATTCAGGCGCTGGCTGAGCCGGGTGTAGTGCTCGGCGGCTTCCTGGTCGTCATCGTCGTAGAGATAGACCAGGTCGAGATCGGAGGCGTAGCCCAGCTCCTTGCCGCCCATCTTGCCGTAGCCGATGACGGCGAATTGCGGCGTGTCGCGGTGGCGTTTCCTGATGGTGCTCCACACCAGCGGCAGGGTCTCCTGGACCAGCGTGTCGGCCAGTTCGGTCAGGTGGTCGGACAGGCGCTCGATCGTCTGCAGGCCGGCCAGGTCCTGGGCCAGCAGCCGGAAAACCTGGCCATGGTGCATTTCGCGCAGGATGTCCATCTCGCGTTCGGTATCGCCGGCGTGCTGGGCCAGGTTGGCGCGCAGGCTTGTACGGAAGCCGCTCCAGTCGGTGGCGATTTCGTACAGGCGCGGATCGAGTAGTTCGTCGAGCAGCAGCGGGTAGCGATTCAGGTAGTCGGCAGCCCAGTGCGAGGCGCACATCATGTCGGCCACCCGGCGCAGTGCCATCGGGTATTGCTGGAGCAGCGCCAGATAGGCGCCGCGCCGGGAGATTCCCTCAAGGAAGCTCAGGCCGCGCACCAGCGTGGTGTCGGGGTCCGGCGTCGCGCCGGCGGCTTCGAGGAGGCGCGGACCGACGGCGTCGAGGCGCGACCGGTTGGCCGAGGGGAGTTGCTGGTAGCGGCTGGCGTTGCGCAGGTCGGCGAGGCGCACGATGGCGTCGCGTGGCTGCCGGAATCCGAGGTTGCCGAGCGTCTCGACCGCGCTGTCGTCATCCAGCTGACCCTGCCACAGCCCGGTCAGCGGATGTTCCCCGGCCTCGGGGTCGGAGAACACGGCTTCAAAGTGCCGGCTGACGATGTCGCGATGCCTGCCCAGCACCTCGGCCATGGCCGCCCAGTCGGCAAAGCCCATGCTGCGGCCGATTTTTTCGCGTTCGGCGGGATCCGTCGGGAGCATGTGCGTCTGCTTGTCCTCGACGTACTGCAGGCGATGCTCGAGTCGGCGCAGAAAAACATAGGCGGTGTTCAGTTCGCACTCGGTGTCCTCCGAAATCAGCTTGCGTTCGGCGAGCAGCGAAAGGACTTGCAGGGTCGGGCGGATCTGCAGCGCCGGGTCGCGGCCGCCGCGAATCAGCTGGAAGACCTGGGCCATGAACTCGATTTCGCGAATGCCGCCGGGGCCGAGCTTGACGTGGTCAGCCATGTCCTTGCGGGCGACTTCGCGGCGGATCTGGGCATGCAGGTCGCGCATGGCGTTGATCGCGCCGAAGTCCAGGTATTTGCGGAAGACGAAGGGGCGGGCGATCTTCTGCATGGCCACCACCCAGTCCGCCTGCAGGTTGTCGCCGGCGTTCATGGTGCGGGCCTTGATCCAGGCGTAGCGTTCCCATTCGCGGCCCTGCGTGATGAAGTAGTTTTCCAGCGCGTCGATGGAGCAGACCAGCGGGCCGGAGTCGCCGTTCGGGCGCAGCCGCATGTCGACGCGGAAGACCTGGCCGTCGGCCGTGATGTCGCCGAGGGCCTGGATGACCTTCTTGCCCAGACGGTTGAAGAAGTCGAAGTTCTCGATGCACTTCCGGGCGCCGGCCGTATCGCCTTCTTCCGGGTAGATGAAGATGTAATCGACATCGGACGACACGTTCAGCTCGCGGCCGCCGAGCTTGCCCATGCCGATGACCATCAGGCGCAGCGGCCGGCCCTGGCTGTCGAGCGGTTCGCCGTAGGTTTCCACCAGCTGCCGGTGATAGTGGTCGAGGGCGAAATTGGTGGTGACGTCGGCGAGCAGGGTCATGCATTCGACGATTTCCTCGAGCGGCGCCAGTCCGCACAGGTCGCGCAGCACGAGGTGGGCCATGGTCCGGTGGCGCAGGCGGCGCAGGGTCGAGCGCACCGCCTCGTCGTCGGTCAGGGGCTGGCGCAACGGCACCATGAGCAGCGCTTCGTCCAGCGGCCGCTCCCAGGTGGCGGCCAGTTCGGGAATCAGCTCGGGTCGGGCGTTGAGCAGGGTGGTGAGGTAGCGGCTGTGATCGAGGGCCGGCTGCCAGCGGGGATCGAGCGTGATGTCCATGATGTTGGGGCGGCCAATTGGCCGAAAAGGTAGAATGTCATCTTTTGCGATTTCCTGATTGTAGTGACCTATTACCCCCAATGGCAAAGCGGTTTGGCCGGTGAGTGAGCCGTCAGGCCCGAATGCCGGCGTGATTTCTCCGGACGTGCGTGCGGCGGCTTATCACCGCTTGCACTGGCTGTGGCCGATTCTGGCCAGGCCGGCTGTCGCACGCGGATTGCGTTGGGGCGGCTGGCTCGTTTTTGCGGCGTGGCTGGCGTTCACCGTACTGGTGCTGGCCTTGCGCTTCGTCGTGCTGCCCAAGGTGGCGGATTACCGCGACGATATCGAACGTGCCGCCAGCAAGGCGGTTGGGCAGGCCGTCAGCATCGGCCGTATCGAGGCGCGCTGGCAGGGCCTGAATCCGGACCTCGTGCTCGATGACGTGGTGGTGGCCGATCGGCAGGGCATGCCGGCTTTTTCACTGGCGCGCGTCGAGGGCGTGATGTCGTGGCAGACCTTGTTGCGTCTGCGTCCGACCTTGTCGCTCCTGGCTTTCGACGGGCCGGTCCTGCATGTTCGCCGGGAGACGACGGGAAAACTGACCATCGCCGGCATGGATACCGAGGGCGAGAGCGATCCGGCGTTTGCCGAATGGGTTCTGGACCAGAAACGCATCCGCATTCGTGACGCCACCATCGTCTGGGAAGATCGCTTGCGCAAGGCGCCGCCGCTGGTGCTCGAGGATCTGCAGTTTGCGCTGGACAATAGCGGCCGCCGGCACCGTTTCGGTCTTTCGGCGGCGCCGCCATCCCATCTGGCGGCGCGGGTCGATATCCGCGGTGAGGTTCGGGGCGATCTGGGCGATGCGCTGGAGAAGCTGACCGGCAAGCTCTTCGTCGAACTGGATTATGCCGACCTGGCGGGATGGCGGGCCTGGGTCGATTATCCCGTCCTGCTGCCCCAGGGGCGCGGGGCATTGCGGGTGTGGGGCGATCTCGGCGACGGGGCCGGCAAGGTGACGGCCGACGTCGCGCTCGAGGAATTGCGCATCCGGCTGGGGCGCAAGTTGCCAGAATTCGATCTGGCCAGCATGCGCGGCCGTCTGGAGGGACGATACGAGGCCAGCGAATGGGCCCTGGCCGGACACAAGGTCGAATTGCTGACGCAGGACGGCATACGCGTCGCGCCCACCGATTTCAAGCTGGAATGGCGTCAGAATCCGCAGACGATGGTTGTCAATGGCAACGCCAGCGCCAGTTTTCTCGATCTCGGCATACTGGCCCGGTTGGCCTCGTACATGCCGCTCGATGCCAAGAGCCGCGAGCTGCTCGAACGTCACAAGCCGCAAGGACGGGTTGCCGAATTGCGGACGAGCTGGACGCTGGATGACGAAACGCTCCGGAAATACAGCCTGAAAACGACTTTCCGCGACGTGGGCCTGGAAGCCGGCGGCTATTTCCCCGGTGCCGCGGGCGTGTCCGGCAGCGTCGAGCTGACCGAGAAAGGGGGCGAACTGTTGCTCGATTCGGGCAAGTCCAGCCTATCGCTACCGGCCATCTTCCCGGTCCCCGACATTGCGCTTACCCAGTTGAAGGCCAAGGCGAGCTGGAAGAATACGGCAGAGGCCATCGACATCCGTCTCGACAAGCTGGAGTTTGCCGGGCCCGATGCTGCCGGTTCGGCGCAGGGCGTCTATCGTTATACCGGCGAGGGCCCGGGCGAGATCGATCTGACGGCGAAGGTGGACCGGGCGGAGGCCACCGCCGTCTGGCGCTACATGCCGCACGTGGTCAATGCGGATGCGCGTGCCTGGATTCGGCACGGCATCGTCGCCGGTCGCGGCTACGACGGCAAGCTGGTGCTCAAGGGCAATCTGCAGGACTTTCCCTTCCGTGACGGCAAGGGCGGAAAATTTCTGGTCACCGCCAAAGCCGCCGACGCCAAGGTGGATTACGTGCCGGGCTGGCCGGCCATCGAAGGTATCGAGGCGGACATGAGCTTCGATGTCGGGATGAAGATCGCCGCCAGCAAGGGACGCATTCTGGGGGCTCACCTGTCCGGCGTCGATGTGCGGATTCCGGATTTCGAATCGCACGAGGAAATGTTGCATGTACGCGGCCTAGCCCAGGGGCCGACGGCGGAATTCCTGCGCTTTATCGAGAAAAGCCCGCTGGCCGAAACGCTCGACCATTTCACCGACGGCATGAAGGCAGCCGGTAACGGCAGCCTGAATCTGGAACTCGATATTCCCCTGCGCCACGCGCAGGATACAAAGATGCGCGGCGATTACCGCTTCCAGAACAATCAGTTGCAGCCGCTGGCCGGGCTGCCGCCGCTGACCCAGGTCAATGGCCGCCTGCAATTGACGGAAAGCAGCGCGACGGCGCAGGACATCAACGGTCGGGTATTCGGCGGCCCGCTCAAGGTGCAGGTCCGCAGCGTGGGCGACAAGGTGGGCATCCAGGCCAGTGGAGCGGCGCAGATCAAGGAGGTGAGCAATCACTTCGGGTGGCCGCTGATCAACCATCTGGTTGGCGGTGCCGGCTGGAAGGCCGATATCAATATCCGCAAGAAGAATGCCGAAGTGGTGGTTGAATCCGATCTGGTCGGTGTCAGTTCTCCCTTGCCGGAGCCCTTGAACAAGACGGCGTCGACACCGCTTCCGCTGCGCGTCGAGCAGACGCGTCCGGATGCCCAGCGCGAGCAGTACCGGATTACCCTGGGCAAGGTCGGGCAAGGCGTGATGATCCGCCGCGGGGAGGTCTGGGAACGCGGCGTCTTCGCCGTCGGCGATGCAGAGCCGCGCTTGCCGGACAAGGGGCTGGCCATCCGGGTGGCTACCTCCAGGCTCGATGCCGATACCTGGAAAAATTACCTGCCGGATAGCGCGAACGGTGTTTCCGCCGACCCCGGCGGACTGGCGCTCAGCGTGCTGTCGCTGAAGACGCCGTTGCTTCGCGTGTTCGAGCGGGACTTCAGCAATGTGGAGACAAACTTGCGGCCACGCGACGGAGGCTGGCAGATCGGGCTCAACACGCGGGAAGCAACGGGTGAGCTGTTCTGGAAACAGGCAGGCGAGGGCTGGGTCGAAGGGCACTTCCGGCGTCTGGTGCTCAAGCCCTCGGCCGAGATAGGTGAGGGCGGGGCAACCTTGATCAATACCCTGCCCGGCATGAGCCTGATTGTGGACGATTTGCAGATCGGCGACCGGGCGTTGGGACGGCTGGACTTGAAAGCACGCAATGACAAGGGGGCCTGGAATCTGGATGCCGTCAGCCTGCAGAACCCCGATGGCGCCTTGAAGGGCAAGGGTGTCTGGGTCAATGCCGGGCGCCACCAGACGCGCCTGGATTTCGAACTGACGGCGAAGGATGTCGGGCGCTTGCTCGACCGACTGGGCTATGCCGATGCGGTGCGTCGCGGCAGCGGTACGCTGAACGGCAACGTGCAATGGAATGGACCGTTGACCGGAATTCATTACCCCAGCCTGGACGGGCAGCTGTCGGTCAATGTTGCGAAGGGGCAGTTCAACAAGTTGGAGCCGGGCGTCGGCAAGCTGCTCGGCCTGATTTCGCTGCAATCCCTGCCGCGGCGGCTGACCCTCGATTTTCGCGACATCTTCAGCGACGGTCTCGCCTTCGACAGCATCGAAGGCAAGCTCGCCGTACGCAAAGGCGTGATGCGGACGCTCGAACCCTTGCGCATCAACGGCCCCGCCGCCCAGATCGAAATGACCGGGGAAACCGATCTGAAGACGGAGAGGCAGGACATGCAGGTTGTCGTTCGGCCGGAAGTGGGCGGGCTGGCGGCGGTCGGAACGGCAGCGCTGGTGAATCCGGTGATCGGGGCTGCCGCGCTGGTCGCCAACACCGTGTTGCAGAAACCGCTCAATCGCCTGTTCAGCTATCGTTATCATGTCACCGGAACCTGGGCAGACCCCAAGGTCGACAAGGCCGGCGAGTCGTCGCAGGAAGTCGGGCCGAAGGCAACAGAGGAGGACAAACAGTGAGCAAGCAGAATTGCCGGATGGCCGCCTTGCAGATGGTTTCCGGACCGCGCGTCGCGGAAAACCTTGCGGTTGCGGGAAGGCTGGTCGAGGAGGCTGTGGCGCAAGGGGCGCAACTGCTCGTCCTGCCCGAGTATTTTCCGATCATCAGCGCAGCAGATGCGGACCGGGTTCGTGCCAGCGAAACCTTCGGACATGGCCCGATCCAGTCATGGCTGGTCGAAACGGCGCAACGCCACGGCATCTGGCTTGTCGCCGGTTCGATTCCGCTGGCTACCTCGTCCACGGACAAGATGCGCAATGCCAGCCTGGTCTATAACCCGGCCGGCGAATGCGTCCAGCGCTACGACAAGGTGCATCTGTTCGGTTTCAGGAAGGGGGAGGAGTGCTATGACGAAGCGAGTTTCATCGAGGCCGGCGACCGCGTCGCGGCGGTCGATACCCCTTTTGGCCGCATCGCGCTGTCGATCTGCTACGACCTGCGTTTTCCGGAGCTGTACCGCGCCTTGGCGCCGGTCGATCTGATCCTGGTCCCGGCGGCCTTTACCGAAACGACAGGCCGGGCGCACTGGGAAATCCTGCTGCGTGCCCGGGCCATCGAGAACCAATGCTATCTGCTTGCTGTCGGACAGGGCGGGACGCATGAAAGCGGCCGCATGACACACGGTAACAGCATGATCGTCGACCCGTGGGGCGAAATCCTCGATCGCAAGCTCAAGGGCCCGGGCGTGGTCATCGCCGACCTGGATCACCAACGCATTGCCGACATCCGCGAGAGCCTGCCGGCGCTCGCTCACCGCAAACTGTAAGGAAGCTTCATGACTCAACCGAGCGCCCTGGCGCAAGCCGAATCCCTGCTGCTCACCCCCTTCTCGCTGACCGAGGGCGATCTTTCGCGGACCTTCGGCCAGATATTGAAAAACCAGGTCGACTATGCCGACCTCTATTTCCAGTATTCCCGCTCCGAGGCGTGGAGCCTCGACGAGGGCATCGTCAAGTCGGGCAGCTTCAACATCGACCAGGGGGTTGGCGTACGCGCCATTTCCGGCGAGAAGACGGCCTTCGCCTATTCCGACGACATCAGAGCCCGGGCACTGGGCGATGCCGCCAATGCCGTGCGCGCCATCGCGACGGCCGGGCAGTCGGGCAGCCTGCCCGCCTTGCAGGCGATCAAGGCGAGCCGCTCGCTGTACGTGCCCAACGACCCCATTGCCTCGCTGCCGGCCGAAGCCAAGGTCAAGCTGCTCGAACGTCTGGAAGGTTATGCCCGGGCCATCGATCCGCGCGTCGTTCAGGTGATGGCCTCGCTGGCCGGCGAATACGAGGTGATCCTGGTTGCCGGCTCCGACGGTCGGCTGGCTGCCGATATCCGCCCGCTGGTGCGCTGCTCCGTGTCGGTCATCGTTGAGGAAAACGGCAAGCGGGAACAGGGTGGTGCCGGCGGCGGCGGCCGTTTCGATTTCGGCTATTTCGACGATGAAATCCTGCAGCGCTACGCCAGGGAGGCCGTGCATCAGGCCGTGGTCAACCTGCATGCCGAACCGGCACCGGCCGG
The DNA here is from genome assembly GCF_008711155.1 of Dechloromonas sp. CZR5. GTDB lineage: Bacteria > Pseudomonadota > Gammaproteobacteria > Burkholderiales > Rhodocyclaceae > Azonexus. The sequence goes on from NZ_VUYQ01000001.1 coordinate 442,994, forward strand.
TCAGATGACGGTCGTCCTCGGCTCCGGCTGGCCCGGCATCCTGCTCCACGAAGCGGTCGGCCACGGTCTGGAGGGCGACTTCAACCGCAAGGGCAGTTCGGCCTTCAGCGGCCGCATCGGCCAGCGCGTGGCGGCCAAGGGCGTTACCGTGATCGACGACGGCACGATCAGCGACCGGCGTGGTTCGCTGAATTTCGACGACGAAGGCAACCCGACCCAGCGCAATGTGCTGATCGAGGACGGCATTCTCAAGGGCTACATGCAGGACAGCCTGAACGCCCGCCTGATGGGTGTTGCCCCGACCGGCAACGGTCGTCGCGAATCCTTCGCCCATCTGCCGCTGCCGCGCATGACCAACACCATGATGCTGGCCGGGCAGCACGACCCGCAGGAAATCATCGCCTCGGTCAAGAAGGGTATCTATGCCGCCAACTTCGGTGGCGGTCAGGTCGATATCACCAGCGGCAAGTTCGTTTTCTCGATGAGCGAGGCCTATTTGATTGAAGACGGCAAGGTGACCCGACCGATCAAGGGGGCCACCCTGATCGGCAACGGTCCGGATGCGCTGACCCGTGTGTCGATGATCGGCAACGACCTGCAACTCGATCCGGGCGTCGGTACCTGCGGCAAGGATGGGCAGAGCGTTCCGGTCGGTGTCGGGCAACCAACCCTGCGGATCGATGGACTGACGGTGGGGGGTACTGCATAATATCCACTTGCAATGTAAGGGAATTGTTATGCGCTCGTTACTCGCGGCTGCGGGGCTTGTTTTTGCCAGTTTTTCCGTGTTGGCTCAACCGGGAACGCTGGAACGTCTGAAAACGCTACAGGCTGATCCGGTTGCACTGAAGGCCGCTGTCGAGGCCGGCAGGAAAGCATCTTTCTTCTGTGCCAACTGCCACGGGGAAACCGGCATCAGCAAGATGCCGGAAGTTCCCAATCTGGCCGGGCAAAATCCTTCCTATCTACTTGAGCAGATACGGAAGTTCGGTAGCGGCGAGCGCAAGGATCAGTTCATGGAAGGGCTGATCAAGGTGCTGAAGGATGAAGAGCGGGTACAGATAGCGCTGTTCTTCGCCAGTCAGGGGGCGGCCCGTTCCAAGGCCGATGCCGGACAAGTGGCGCGTGGCAAGGAATTGTTCGCCAAACTGTGTACCCGTTGTCACGGCGACGGTGCGCATGGCAACGACCAGTACCCGCGTCTGGCCGGCCAGAATCTTGTTTATCTGCAGACCTCGATCACCCGTTACCGCGACGGTACGGGCGTTCGCAACAATCAGCTGATGTCGATTGCGACGGCAACCCTGAAGAACGATGACATTGTTGCAATCGGGAACTATCTTACCCAATTGCCTTAAGCTAAATTGTCATGCGTATGTTACGGCGTTGATACAAATCATTGTGGTCGTCTATGGGTAGCGGATAAGCTCCCGGTTCATCGAGAATTTTCGAGGAGGTCTTCTTGAAGACTGTGCTGGGTATCTTTATCGCTGTTTTCCTCGGCTTGGGTGTCGACGCAGCCCAGGCTCAGATTAACGACATCAATTCGGCAATCAACAAGGCCGGTCGGCAGCGCATGCTGTCGCAGCGCATGGCCAAGGCCTATTTCCAGGTCGGCCAGGGCGTTGAGGTCGAGCGCAGCAAGAAGGTGCTCGACGCCTCGGTGGCGACCTTCGACCGTCAGCTGGTGGAATTGAAGAACTACGCCCCAACGCCCGACATCAAGGCGACCTACGTCAGTCTTGAGCAGTCCTGGCTGGACTACAAGGACTTGTTGGTCGGCAAGAATCCGTCCCAGGATGGTGGACGCAAGGTTCTGGCACTCTCCGAAGAGGTGCTGACCTTGGCGCATCAGGGGACTGTCCAGCTGGAAAAACATTCAGCCTCCACGGCGGGCCGCCTGGTCAATATTTCGGGGCGTCAGCGCATGTTGTCCCAGCGCATGGCCAAGTTCTATCAGGCCAGCGCTTGGGGCGTGAATGACGCCAACAGCACCGCCAATCTGGAAAAGGCCCGCAAGGAATTTTCCGCTGCGCTGGCTGAGCTCGGTGCGGCACCGGCCAATACGCCGCAGATCAAGGATGGTCTTGAGCTGGTCAAGCAGCAATGGTTCTTCTTTGAAAATGCCCTGGGGCAGAAGGTTGGTGCCGACAAGCGCCCGCAAACCGCCGTCGCCACTACCAGTGAGCGCATTCTGGAAGAAATGGAAGGCGTCGTCGGCCTGTACGAAAAGCTGCCCCGGTAATCAGAAAAGACTGAGCTGGCGTATCGGGCCGCTTGCGTCGGGTGCCGGCGGGACAAAGCGCGTGGTGTCGAGCGCCGGCCAGTCGCGCTTCAGTTCAAGCCGGCGGCAGGCCAGTTCGAAGCGCTGGCGCAAGAGGTCGGCAAAGTGTCCGAGCCCGGTCATGCGGCTGCCAAAATTCGGATCGTTGATGCGTTGTCCGCGCAAGTCGTAGAGGACTGACATCACGCGAGCCGCTTTTTCCGGTGCATGCCATGTCAGCCAGTCGCGGAACAGCGTGGCGACTTCGTACGGCAAGCGCAGGACGGTGTAGCGCGCACTGCCGGCGCCATGGTTCCTGGCCCTGGCGAGCAGGTTTTCGAGTTCCTGGTCGTTCAGACCCGGGATCAATGGCGCGACGAATACGCTGACCGGGATGCCGGCGGCAGCCAGTTTTTCCATTGCTTCCAGGCGTGCGTGGGGCGCGCTGGCGCGCGGCTCGAGTTGCCGCGCCAATGTTCCGTCCAACGTGGTCAGCGAAATGGCGACGTGCGCCAGGTTCTGTCTGGCCAGTTCGGCCCACAGATCGGTGTCGCGAACGATGAGTGACGATTTGGTGACGACGCTGACCGGGTGCTGCGTTTCCAGCAGGATTTCCAGGATGCGCCGGGTCAGGTTTTCCCGGCGTTCGAACGGCTGGTAGGCATCGGTCGCCGTGCCCAGTGCAATGGGCGTGCAGAGATACCCCGGTTTGGCCAGTTCAGCACGCAGCAGACGTGGGGCGTCGGGCTTGGCGAATATCTGTGTTTCGAAATCGAGGCCTGGCGACAGGCCCAGCCAGGCGTGCGTGGGCCGGGCATAGCAATAGATGCAGCCGTGTTCGCAGCCGCGGTAAGGATTCAGCGACTGATCGAAGCCGAGATCGGGTGATTCGTTTTGGCTGATGATGCGCTTGGCGTTGTCGACCAGCAGACGTGTTTGCGGCAGCGAGGCGGCAGCCTGTTCCCAGCCGTCATCGACGGCTTGGCGGGTTTCCGTGCTGAAGCGGTGGGCGACGTTGGCTGCAGCGCCGCGTCCCTTGATCGGGCGGTCCGGAATTTCAGGCGAAGGGTCAAGATCATGTTCGGCCATCGACATCCGGTAGAATGCCGTTTTTTCAGCATTTTTTGAATGGGTCTGGTCATGACGACGCCGCACAGCACACAATCGAGCAAACCGAATACCGACGACGTTCGCATCAGGGAGATCAAGGAGCTGGTCCCGCCCGCCCACGTCTTTCGCGAGTATCCGGTTTCCAGCCGGGCGGCGCAGACCACCTACGATGCCCGCCAGGCCATCCATCGCGCCCTGCATGGTGCCGATGACCGTCTGCTGGTCGTTATCGGCCCGTGCTCGATTCACGATTACGACCTGGCGATGGATTACGCGAAGAAGCTGGCCAAGGAGGCCGAGCGCTTTGCTGACGACCTGATCGTCGTCATGCGCGTCTATTTCGAGAAGCCGCGCACCACGGTGGGCTGGAAGGGTTTGATCAACGATCCTCGCCTCGACAACACCTTCCGCATCAACGAAGGCCTGCGTCTGGCGCGTCGCATCCTGCTCGAGGTCAATGAGCTGGGCCTGCCGTGCGCGACCGAATTCCTCGATACCATCACGCCGCAATACACCGCCGACCTGATTGCCTGGGGCGCCATCGGCGCCCGCACCACCGAGTCCCAGGTGCATCGTGAGCTGGCTTCGGGCCTGTCCTGCCCGGTTGGCTTCAAGAACGGCACCGACGGCAACATGCGCATCGCCGTCGATGCCATCCGCTCGGCCAATTCGCCGCACCATTTCCTGTCGGTGACCAAATCCGGTCATACCGCCATCGTGTCGACCATGGGCAACGAGGATTGCCACGTCATCCTGCGTGGCGGCAAGGAGCCGAATTACGATGCGGCCAGCGTCGATGCCGCCTGTCAGGAAATCGCCAAGGCTGGCCTCGCTGCTCGCCTGATGGTCGATTTCTCGCATGGCAACAGCCGCAAGCAGTTCAAGCTGCAAATGGAGGTCTGTGACAGCGTCGCCGAGCAGATTGGCGGTGGCGAAGAGCGCATCGTCGGCGTCATGGTCGAGTCGCATCTGGTCGAAGGGCGTCAGGATCTGTCGCCGGACAAGCCGCTGACCTACGGCCAGAGCATTACCGATGCCTGCATCAACTGGGACGACAGCGTCGCGGTCATGGAAAAGCTGGCGGCAGCGGTACGCGCTCGCCGGGTGGCCGAGGCGGCCGAGTAATCGGCGGTTTTCGGGGCGATTGCTAAAATTCCGGCTTTCGCCCATTGGGTGGCGAAGTGCTGTGTTAGAATTCGCCCCGGCGGGTCTCCCCGCATTGCAGGGTGGTGAACCTGGTCAGGTCCGGAAGGAAGCAGCCACAGCCATTGACTGCAAGTGCCGGGGGTTAGGCTCGCCATTTTCATTTTTCCTCCATCGGTGTGGGGCGCATGAGTTATCAGGTCCTTGCGCGCAAGTGGCGGCCGCGCAATTTTTCGACGCTGGTTGGGCAAGAGCATGTGGTGCGCGCCTTGTCGCACGCCCTTGCCGAGCAACGCCTGCACCACGCCTATCTATTTACCGGTACACGCGGCGTCGGCAAGACCACGATCGCGCGGATTCTCGCCAAGTCGCTGAATTGCGAGACCGGCATCACGGCCACGCCCTGCGGCCAGTGTTCCGCCTGCCAGGAAATCGATAGCGGTCGTTTCGTCGACCTGCTCGAGGTCGACGCGGCAACCAATACCCGCGTCGACGAGATGCGCCAGCTGCTCGAGAACGCGGTGTATGCCCCGACGCGCGGCCGCTTCAAGGTCTATGTGATCGACGAAGTCCACATGCTGTCCAATTCGGCCTTCAACGCCATGTTGAAGACCCTGGAAGAGCCGCCGGAACACGTCAAGTTCATTCTGGCGACGACCGATCCGCAAAAAATCCCGGTCACCGTGCTGTCGCGCTGTTTGCAGTTCAATCTGAAGCAGATGCCGGCGGTCGCCATCACCGGGCATCTTGCCCATATCCTGCAGGCCGAAGGGGTTCCCTACGACATGCCGGCGCTGGCGCTGGTCGCCCGTTCGGCAGCAGGCAGCATGCGCGATGCTTTGTCCCTGCTCGACCAGGCCATCGCCCACGGTGCCGGCAAGGTCGAGGAGGCGCAGGTCCGCGGGATGCTAGGGACGGTCGATCAGGATTTCCTGCTCGCCATTCTCGAGGCGCTGCATGCCGGTGAGGCCGGGGTGCTGCTGCAGGTGGCGACCGACATGGGGGTGCGCAGCCTGTCGTTTGCAGCGGCTTTGCAGGAATTGGGTGCGCTGCTGACGCGGATGCAGATCGTGCAGTGTGTGCCGTCTGCAATCGACGACGATGAGCCGGAAAAGGAGCGTATCGTTGCGCTGGCCAAAGCCTTTTCGCCGGAATTCGTGCAATTGGCCTACCAGATCGTCAATGTCGGGCGAACCGAGTTGGCGTCGGCGCCGGATGAGTATTCGGGCTTCGTCATGACCTTGCTCCGCCTGCATGCGTTTCGCCCCAGCAGCGTAGCCGATGTGGTGGGTTCGGTGGCGGTGCGCAGCCGGGTCCAGCCGCCGGTCGCCAAGGCGCAGCCGGTCTTGTCGGCGCCGCAGCCGCAGGTGCAGCAATCGGCTCCGGCGCCTGTTCAGCCGCGCGCCGAGGCGCCGTTGACTTCGTCTGCGCCTGTCGCCGGAGACGGAGACTGGCATCGGATCGTCGCGGCGTTGTCGCTCTCCGGTCTGGCCAGGGAGTTGGCGCAGAACTGCGAGTTGCGAAAATTGGCCGACGGGCAATGTCTGCTTCGCCTGTCGCCCAAGCAAACGCACCTGCAGATGAAGCCGAATCCGGACCGTCTGCAGCAGGCGCTCGCCGATTACCTCGGGCATCCAGTGCAGTTGCGCATCGAGTTGGCTGAGAACGAGGTCGATACGCCGGCTGCCACTGCTGGGAAGCAGCGCCAGGAGCTGCAGGATAGGGCGGAGAATGCAATCGCCCAGGATGTTTTCGTTCGCGACGTGATTGACTCGTTTGGGGCGTCCGTCGTCGAATCGTCGATCAAACCAATCGTCTAACGGAGAAAAGCACATGATGAAGGGTGGCTTGGGTGGCCTGATGAAGCAGGCGCAGGCAATGCAGGAAAACATGAAGAAGGCCCAGGATCAGCTGGCCCAGCTCGAAGTCGAGGGGCAGTCCGGGGCCGGGATGGTCAAGGTGGTGATGACTTGCGCCCATGAAGTGCGTCGCGTCAGCATTGACCAGTCCGTCATGGACGACCGTGAAATGCTCGAGGATCTCGTGGCGGCTGCCCTGAACGACGCCGTTCGGCGCGGCGAAGCCTTGAGCAAGGAAAAGATGGCTGGCTTCACGGCCGGTCTCAATCTGCCGCCCGGATTCAAGCTGCCGTTCTGATTCCGTGAATCCGTCCGGGCTTGAGTCGCTGATCGAGGCCTTGCGCTGCCTGCCCGGAGTGGGGCCGAAATCGGCGCAGCGCATGGCGTACCATTTGTTGCAGCGCGACCGGGCGGGGGCGCAGCGCCTGGGTGACGCGGTACTGCACGCGCTGCAGGCGATACGCCATTGCCAGCGCTGCAATACCTTTTCCGAAGCTGAAATCTGCGAGCGCTGCCTGTCGCCGCGGCGCGACCCGAGCGTGCTGTGCGTGGTCGAAACGCCTGTCGACATGAACATGATGGAGCAGACGCTGAGCTACCAGGGGCTCTATTACGTCCTGATGGGGCGGATTTCGCCGCTCGACGGCGTCGGTCCCCGCGAGCTCGGCCTCGAGCGCCTGATGGCGCGGGTGCTCGACGGCGTGGTCAAGGAGGTCGTTCTGGCGACCAACTACACCAACGAGGGCGAGGCGACGGCACATTACATTGCCGCCATGCTCAAGCCGAAGGGCGTCGGGGTGACCCGGATCGCCAGGGGGGTGCCAGTCGGCGGCGAGCTTGAATATGTCGATAGCGGCACGCTGGCGCAAGCTTTGCGTGAGCGAAAGAGCTGCTCAGCGTGACAGCGTCTTTTAACGACGGTTCCGTTGTCGTATAATTTAGTGTTTATTTTTTATCCCATCCAATTCCTTTAGGGGTCAGCGTAATGAGCAATCAAGGAAAAGTGGACTGCGGACGGCGGCGTTTGGTCGTCGCGACCGCAGCCGTGGGCGGGGCAGGTGCGGTTGCCGCGCTTGTGCCGTTCGTCTCCAGCTTGCTTCCTTCCGAACGCGCCAAGGCAGCAGGCGCTCCGGTTGAAGTCGATATCAGCAAGCTCGAGCCGGGTCAGATGATGACCGTCGAGTGGCGCGGCAAGCCGGTGTGGATCATCAACCGCACCAAGGACATGCTGGATACCCTGCCCAAGCTGGCCGATGCCGTTGCCGACCCGAAATCCGAAAAGAACCAGCAACCGGCCTATGCGCAGAACGATACGCGCTCCATCAAGCCGGAAATCATGGTCGTTGTCGGTATCTGTACCCACCTCGGCTGCTCGCCGTCCCAGAAGTTCAAGAAGGGTGCCGAAGAAGGCATGCCGGGCGAATGGCTGGGTGGCTTCCTGTGCCCCTGCCATGGTTCGACCTTCGACTTTGCCGGCCGTGTTTACAAGTCGAAGCCTGCTCCGACCAACCTGGAAGTGCCGCCGCACTACTACATGGCCGATACCCGCATCCTGATCGGCGAAGACAAGAAGGGAGCATAAGAAATGGCTGCTGGCAATTTCGAAAAATACAAGTCCGACGGTTCGCTGGCCGGTAACGCCCTGGAGTGGCTCGATGCCCGCTTCCCGGCAACTTCCATGTGGAAGGGCCACCTGTCCGAGTACTACGCCCCGAAGAACTTCAACTTCTGGTACTTCTTCGGTTCCCTGGCCCTGCTGGTTCTGGTGATCCAGATCGTCACCGGCATCTTCCTGGTCATGCACTACAAGCCGGATGCGGCTGTGAACGCCAACGGCGTGCCGGTTGCCTTCGCTTCCGTCGAGTACATCATGCGCGACGTGCCGGGTGGCTGGCTGATTCGCTACATGCACTCGACCGGGGCCTCGGCCTTCTTCATCGTGGTGTACCTGCACATGTTCCGTGGCCTGCTCTACGGTTCCTACCGCAAGCCGCGTGAACTGACCTGGCTGTTCGGTGTCGGCATCTTCCTGTGCCTGATGGGCGAAGCCTTCTTCGGCTACCTGCTGCCGTGGGGTCAGATGTCCTTCTGGGGTGCCCAGGTTATCGTGAACCTGTTCTCCGCCATCCCGATCATCGGGCCGGACCTGTCGATCCTCATCCGTGGCGACTTCGTCGTCGGCGATGCGACCCTGAACCGCTTCTTCTCCTTCCACGTGATCGCCTTCCCGCTCGTTCTGATCGGCCTGGTTGCAGCGCACGTACTGGCCCTGCACGAAACCGGCTCCAACAACCCGGACGGCGTCGAGATCAAGGCCAACAAGGACGAAAACGGCATTCCGCGCGACGGCATCCCGTTCCACCCGTACTACACGGTCAAGGACATTGTCGGTGTGATCGTCTTCCTGATGGTCTTCTCCGCCGTGATGTTCTGGGCACCGGAAGGTGGCGGCTACTTCCTCGAAACGCCGAACTTCTACCCGGCCGACCCGCTGAAGACCCCGCCGCACATCGCTCCGGTCTGGTACTTCACGCCGTTCTACTCCATCCTGCGTGCCGTGACCTATCCGTTATTCGGTCTCGATGCCAAGTTCTGGGGCGTGGTCGCCATGGGCGCTTCGGTAGTCATCTTCGCCTTCCTGCCCTGGCTGGATCGCAGCCCGGTCAAGTCGATCCGCTATCGCGGCCCGATCTACAAGACCCTGCTGACCATCTTCGTCATCTGCTTCTTCATCCTCGGCTACCTGGGCACCCTGTCGCCGTCGCCGATGGGTGAGCTGGTTTCGCAGATCTGCTCGGTGTTCTACTTCGCCTTCTTCCTCGGCATGCCGTGGTGGTCCCGCATGGACAAGTTCAGCCCGGTCCCGGACCGCGTGACGATGAAGTGAGAGGATGCATAACATGAAAAAATATCTGATCGCATTGCTCTTCGCACCGCTGATGGCCTTCGCCTCCGGTGGCAACGTGCACCTCGACAAGTGGCCGGGTTCGGTGGGTGACAAGGCTGCGCTGCAAAATGGCGCCAAGCTGTTCGTCAATTACTGCCTGAACTGCCACGGTGCGTCCTACATGCGCTACAAAAACCTGATGGATCTCGGCCTGACCGAGACGCAGGTCAAGGACAACCTGATGTTCACCTCCGACAAGATCGGTGGACTGATGGCGGTCGCTGCGCGTTCCGATGAGCAGAAGCTGTGGTTCGGCGCCACCCCGCCGGATCTGACCATCGTCGCCCGTGCCCGTGGCGAGGCCGGCAATGCTGGCGCAGGCGCCGACTGGCTTTACACCTACCTGCGTTCCTTCTACCGCGACGCCAACCGCCCGACCGGCTGGAACAACGTGATCTTTGAAAACGTTGGCATGCCGCACGCCCTGTATGGCCTGCAGGGTCAGCAAGTGCTGAATCACGAAACGCACAAGCTGGAGCTGGCAGTTCCGGGCGCCATGGCGCCGGCCGAGTTCGACAAGGCCGTTTCCGATCTGGTCGGCTTCATGGTCTGGATGGGTGAGCCGCAGCAGGAATTCCGTCGCACGCTGGGCTTCTTCGTATTGGCCTTTTTGGCAATCCTCTTCGTTGTCGCTTACGCGCTGAAGAAGGAATACTGGAAAGACATTCACTAATCCGCCAAGGATTGGTTAACGGCATCGCGGGTTTGGCTTCGGCCAACCCCCGATGCCGAATCGCTTTTTGAGGGTAACCCTAAATGATGAACCTCTATTCGGGCACCACCTGCCCCTTCAGCCATCGTTGCCGCATCGTCCTGTTCGAAAAGGGCATGGATTTCCAGGTCATCGATGTCGACATGTTCAACAAGCCGGAAGAAATGGCGGCGATCAACCCGCACAACCGCGTGCCGGTTCTCGTCGAGCGCGATCTGGTCCTGTTCGAGCCGAACATCATCAACGAATACATCGACGAGCGTTTCCCGCATCCGCAGCTGATGCCGGCCGATCCGATCATGCGCGCCCGCGCCCGCCAGTTGCTGGTCGGCATGGAACGCGAGATCTTCTCGTTCATGGAAGTGATCGAAAAGAACGGCAAGACGGCCGACAAGGCCCGTCAGGAAATCCGTGCCCGCCTGACCGAGATCGTGCCGATCTTCAACAAGCAGAAATTCATGCTGGGTGACGAGTTCTCCATGCTCGACGTGGCCATCGCTCCGCTGCTGTGGCGCCTCGACCACTACGGCATCGACCTCGGCAAGGCCGCCGCGCCGTTGATGAAGTACGCCGAGCGCATCTTCAGCCGCCAGGGCTTCATCGACGCGCTGACGCCGTCCGAAAAGGCGATGCGCAAGTAAGCATGGAGCTGCCGTCCACCAAACCCTATTTGCTGCGCGCCATCTGGGAGTGGTGTTGCGACAACGGCTTCACGCCGCATATAGCCGTCGAAGTCGATGGTCGGACCCGTGTTCCGCGCGAGTTCGTGCGCGATGGCCAGATTGTTCTCAATCTCGGCCCGACGGCGACCAACAAATTGCAGATCGGGAACGAGTTCATCGAGTTCCAGGCACGGTTTGGCGGTGTTGCACGAGAGTTGTCCATTCCGGTCGATCGCGTTTCGGCCGTCTATGCACGGGAAAACGGCGCGGGAATGGCGTTCGAGGTGGATGGCGACAGCGAGATGGCGGATGAGGCGCCGGCTGCTGTCACCGTTGCCGAGGCACCGACCGACGAACCGCCACCGGAGCCGACGCGCCCCGATGAAGGGCGTCCCCGGTTGCAACGCATCAAATAGGGACAGGCGCAGTACCGGATGCACCAAAAAAGGGAGATTTCCGAAAGGAATCTCCCTTTTTCTATCCCAAGTCCATGATTTTTATAGGTGGCATGCCTGTTGCTGAAAGCATGCCGGAAGGAAAATCATGAAAACCGAAGTCAAATCCACCTGTTGTTACTGCGGCGTCGGCTGCGGGGTCCTGATCGAAACAGAAGCCGGCAAGATCACCGGTGTCCGGGGCGATCCGGCGCATCCCGCGAACCGCGGCCGTTTATGCACCAAGGGTGCAACCTTGGCGCTGACCGCCGATTCCGGCTACCGTCTGCTGTATCCGGAATGCCGCAAGGCGCGCGGTCAGCCGGGTGAACGTGTCGCCTGGGATCGGGCGCTCGATGATGCTGCCGAGCGCTTTGCCGCGACGATCCGCGAATACGGCCCGGATTCGGTGGCCTTCTATATCTCAGGCCAGTTGATGACGGAGGACTACTACGTCTTCAACAAGCTGGCCAAGGGCCTGATCGGCACCAACAACGTCGATACCAACTCGCGCCTTTGCATGTCGTCGGCGGTCGCCGGTTACAAGCAGACGCTGGGGGTCGATGCGCCGCCCTGCAGTTACGAGGATATTCTCGCGGCGAATGTGATATTCGTCGCCGGCGCGAATCCGGCCGTTGCCCATCCGATCGTGTTCCGCAGCATCGAAGACGCGAAGGCCGCCAATCCCGACCTGAAAATCATCGTTGCCGATCCGCGTCGTTCCGAAACCGCCGAGATCGCCGACTTGCATCTGGGGATCAAGCCAGGTACCGACATCGCGCTGTTCAACGGCATGCTGCACGTGCTGATCGCCGAGAATCTGCTCGATACCGAATTCATTGCCGGGCATACCCGTGGGTTTGATGAGCTGAAGGATATTGTCCGCGCCTACACGCCGCAGGCCGTCGCCGACGTGTGCGGCGTGCCGGCGCAGGATATCGTGCAGGCCGCCCGCTGGTTCGGGCAAAGCGGCGCCTCGCTGTCGCTCTACTGCCAGGGCCTGAACCAGTCGGCGCATGGGACGCACAACAATGCAGGCATCATCCATCTGCATCTGGCAACCGGCCTGATCGGGAAACCGGGCGCCGGCCCCTTTTCCCTGACGGGGCAGCCGAATGCGATGGGTGGACGCGAGGTCGGCGGTTTGTCGAACCTGCTGTCGGCGCACCGCGATCTGGCCAATCCGCAACACCGTGCCGAGGTCGCCGCCTTGTGGGGGGTGGTGGACGTGCCGGAGAAGCCGGGCAAATCTGCCGTCGATCTGTTTGCGGCGCTGAAAACCGGGGAAATCAAGGCCGTATGGATTGCGTGCACCAACCCCGCGCAGTCGCTGCCCAATCAGGCTGCCGTCCGCGAGGCGCTGCTGGCGGCCGACTACGTGGTTCTGCAGGAAGCCTATGGCAATACCGATACCGCGGCCTATGCCGACCTGCTGCTGCCGGCCAGCGGCTGGGGTGAGAAGCACGGTACGGTGACCAATTCCGAGCGCCGCATCACCCATGTGAATTCCGCCGTGCCGCCGCCCGGCGAGGCTCGCCACGACTGGGAGATCGTCGTCGATTTTGCGCGCCGCCTGGGTCAGAAGCTGGGAATCGACGGCGAACGCCTCTTTCCCTATGCCGATGCCGAGTCGATATTCGCCGAGCACCGCGAAAGCACGCGCGGGCGTGATCTGGACATCACCGGGCTGGACTATGCCCTGCTCGATGCGGCGGGGCCGCAGCAGTGGCCGTATCCGGCGGGGGCGAGCGGCGGCAAGGTTCGCCTCTATGCAGACGGTGTTTTCCCGACGCAAGACGGCAAGGCGCGATTCGTAGCGGTCAGGCATCTGGCGACGGCCGACACGCCGGATGCCGACTACCCGATCAGCCTGCTGTCGGGGCGCATGCGCGACCACTGGCACGGCATGAGCCGCACCGGCACCGTGCCGCGCCTGTTCAATCTCGAGGACGAGCCCCTGCTCGCCATGCACCCCTGCGACATGCGCCACTGCGGCCTGGAGAGCGGGAGTCTCGTGCGGATATCGAACCCGCGCGGCGAAGCCATCGTCAGGGTGGAGGAGCGGCCGGGGCTGAAGAAGGGGCGGGCGTGGATGCCGATGCACTGGGGCAGCCAGTTCATGAATTCCCCGGGCGTGAATGCGGTGGCCTGCGATGTCACCGATCCCTATTCCCGGCAACCCGAATTGAAGCATGCCGCAGTCCGGATCGAGAAAGTCGACCTGCCCTATCCGCTGGCCATCGTGCGCCGCTGCGCCAGCCAGCCGGAAGCGCTGGCGCTGTTGCAGGCGGTGCGGCCGGTGTTGCAACGCTATCCGTATGCCACCCTCGGCCTCTACGGCGGCACGGCGCCGCTCGTCGTGCTGCGTGCCGCCCTGGCCGAAGCGCCCGACGATGCGGAGATCGATGCGCTGGATGGCTTGTTCGGGATCGCCGGCAGCGCAGGCGCCATCGTTTACGCGGATGCCATGAAACGAGTGGCCAAGAAGGCCATCGCGACCGACGGGCGTTTGCAGGCTGTGCGTCTCTGCGGCGAAACGCAGGCGGTGGCCTGGTTGAAGCAGGCCATGGCCGAGGACGAACTGGATGCCGGCCTGATTCGCTTTGCCCTGGCGCCGCTTGGCAAACCGCCGGTCAACGTGGCGCCGCGCCATATCGTCTGCAAGTGCGCCGATGTCACGGATGGGCAGATACGCCAGGCGCTGGCGGCCGGCGCCGACCTGCCGCAACTGCAGGAGAAGCTGCACTGCGGCACGTTCTGTGGTTCCTGCGTACCGGAGATTCGGCGCATGGCGGCGGAATTCGCGCCCTCGGAAACGGCGGCTGCCTGAGATGGCCGGGGAGAACACGGTGAGCTACGGACAATACATCAAGGAGATCGGGCGTGGCGCAGAGGGCGCCCGTGATCTGTCGCATGACGATGCCCGGCAGCTCTATGCGGCGATGCTCGACGGGGGCGTCCCCGATCTCGAGCTGGGCGCGATCATTGTCGGGTTGCGTGTCAAGGGCGAATCGCTCGACGAGATGCTCGGCTTCATGGCGGCAACCGACGAGCGGACCCACCCGCTGGCCTTGCCGCATGGCCGCGGCCGCCCCGTCGTCCTGCCGACCTACAACGGGGCGCGCAAAGAGGCCAACCTGACGCCGCTGCTGGCCCTGCTGCTGCAGCGCTTCGGCGTGCCGGTCCTGATGCACGGACTGATCGAAGGCAATGGGCGGGTGAGCAGCGCGCATGTCCTGCGTGAGCTTGGCATCCTGCCGGTGTCATCCACCCACCAGGCGCAGAAGGCGCTTGACGAAAACGGGCTGGCCTTCGTCCCGCTCAGCGCGCTCTGTCCCGGTATCCACAACCTGCTGTCGCTGCGTGCCCGCATGGGCGTGCGCAGCAGCGCCCACAGCCTGGTCAAGCTGATCGACCCGTTTCACGGGGAGGCGGTGCTGGTCGCCGCCGCGACCCACCCGGATTTCATCGGCCTGATGCGCGACATCATGATGGCGCGCGGCCAGCGCGGTCTGCTGCTGCGCGGCACCGAAGGGGAGCCCTATGCCAATGCCAAGCGCCGGCCGCGTCTGGAGTATGTGCACGACGGGGTGGCCAACCTCCTGTTCGAAGCCGAGCACGAAAGCCTGCGCACCCTCCCCAATCTGCCGGAATCGGCCGATGCCGTCACGACCGCACGCTGGATTCGCCGCGTGCTCGACAAACAGGTTCCGCTGCCCAAGCCCATCGCCAACCAGCTGGCCTGCCTGCTCTATGCCAGCGGCTATGCCGACGACCTCAACCAGGCCAAGGCGATCGTCGCCGTCGAGGCGACGGGACTGCTGGTCGGCGGAAACTGAAGCGAATGCCCCGCACCGAGGTGGCATGGAATGCACCGAAGTGGTGCGGTCGTTTGAGATTGTTTTCTATATATTTCAATTAAATCAGTCGCTTGTTGTGTTGGCATGCTGATTGCAAAGAACTGTACAAAGCAGCGAATCAACCGCCAACGGGGGCGGTCCGATGGCAACGACGTCATGCGCTGAAAGCTATTTGCACCGCCTGGTGCGCGCAACGTTGGAGCCCAAACATGAGCAAACCCCGTCTTGTCCTGATCGGTAACGGCATGGCCGGTGTCCGCACCGTCGAAGAGCTGCTGAAGATCAAGCCCGATCACTACGACATCACCATTTTCGGTGCCGAGCCGCATCCGAACTACAACCGTATTCTCCTTTCCCCGGTCCTGGCCGGCGAAATGGGCGTCAAGGACATCATCCTCAACGAACTCGACTGGTACGCAGAAAACAAGATCACCCTGCATACCGGCAAGCAGATCAAGACCATCGACCGCGTCAATCGCAAGGTCGTCGCCGAAGACGGCACCGAGGAATACTACGACCGCCTGCTGATCGCCACCGGCTCGACCCCGTTCATGCTGCCGATCCCCGGCAACGATCTGCCCGGCGTCATCGGCTACCGCGACATCAAGGATACCGACGAGATGATCGATGCCGCAGCACGTCACAAGCACGCGGTCGTCATCGGTGGCGGCCTGCTCGGGCTGGAAGCCGCCAACGGCTTGAAGCTGCGCGGCATGGATGTCACCGTGGTGCATATCGGCCCGTGGTTGCTCGAGCGCCAGCTCGACGAAGTCGCCGGCAAGATGCTGCAGAAGTCGCTGGAAGACAAGGGGCTCAAGTTCCTGCTTGAAACGCAGACCGAAGCGCTGATCCAGGGCGAATCCGGCCGCGTCGCGGCGATCCGCTTCAAGGGCGGCATGCAGATTCCGGCCGACCTCGTCGTCATGGCCGCCGGTATCCGCCCGAACTACACGCTGGCCGAGAAGTCCGGTATCTACTGCAACCGCGGCATCGTGGTGAACGACACCATGCAGACCTACGACCCGAAGGTGTACGCCGTCGGCGAGTGCGTCAGCCATCGCGGCATCGCCTACGGCCTGGTCGCCCCGCTGTTCGAGCAGGCCAAGGTGGCGGCCAACCACCTGGCCGGCTACGGCATCGGCCGCTACACCGGCTCGGTGACATCGACCAAGCTCAAGGTCACTGGCATCGACCTGTTCTCGGCTGGCGACTACATGGGCGGCAAGGACACCGAGGAAATCGTCCTCAACGACCCGCACGGCGGCGTGTACAAGAAGCTGGTCATCAAGGACAACAAGCTGGTCGGCGGCGTCATGTACGGCGATACGGCCGACGGCCCGTGGTACTTCCAGCTGCTCAAGGATCAGCGCGACATCCACGACATCCGCGACTCGCTGATCTTTGGCCAGAACCTGGTCGGCGACGTCGGCCATGCCGGTAACAGCAAGGCGGCCGAAATGGCTGACAGCGCCGAGGTCTGCGGCTGTAACGGCGTGACCAAGGGCACCATCGTCCAGGCGATCAAGGCCAAGGGATTATTCACGCTGGACGAGGTCAAGAAGCACACCAAGGCGGCTTCCTCCTGCGGTTCCTGCGCCGGCCTGGTCGAGCAGATCCTCGCATCGACCATCGGCGGCGCCTATACCCCGGCGGCAGTCGATAGCAAGCCGGTCTGCGGCTGTACCGACCATTCGCACAAGAAAGTGCGCGAAGCCATCTTCGGCCAGCACCTGACCAGCAAGGAAGCAGTCTTCAAGGCGCTGGAGTGGAAGACGCCGAACGGTTGCGACAAGTGCCGTCCGGCGGTGAACTACTACCTGATCTCGAGCTGGCCGCATGAGGCCAAGGACGATCCGCAATCGCGCTTCATCAACGAGCGCGCCCACGCCAACATCCAGAAGGACGGCACCTACTCGGTCGTGCCGCGCATGTGGGGCGGCCTGACGACGCCGGCCGAACTGCGTGCCATCGCCGATGCGGCCGAGAAATACAAGGTGCCGACGGTCAAGGTCACCGGCGGTCAGCGTATCGACCTGCTCGGCGTCAAGAAAGAAGACCTGCCGGCGATGTGGGCCGACCTCAACGCTGCCGGCATGGTTTCCGGCCACGCCTACGGCAAGTCGATCCGTACCGTGAAGACCTGCGTCGGCGCCGAGCATTGCCGCTTCGGCACGCAATTGGCGATGTCGATGGGCGTCAAGCTGGAGAAGATGCTGTTCGACATGTACGCCCCGCACAAGGTCAAGCTGGCCGTCTCCGGCTGCCCGCGCAACTGTGCCGAGGCCGGCATCAAGGACGTCGGCGTGATCGGCGTCGATTCCGGCTACGAGCTGTACATCGGTGGCAACGGCGGCATCAAGACCGAAGTCGCCCAGTTCTTGTGCAAGGTGAAGAGCGACGAGGAGGTCATGGAGTATTCCGGTGCCTTCCTGCAGCTCTACCGCGAGGAGGGCTGGTACCTGGAGCGCACCTGCCACTACATGGATCGCGTTGGCCTCGACACCATCAAGAGCAAGATTCTCGAAGACGAGGAAGGGCGCAAGGCCTACTACGCCCGTCTGCTCGACTCCCTGAAGGACGCCAAGGATCCGTGGGCAACCAGCCGCGAGGAACAGCCGATCAAGCAATTCATCCCGATCAAGCTCGAAGCCTGATCAAGACAAGAGGAACAAGAACATGAGCAACTGGAAACTGATCTGCAAGCTGGACGACATCCCGCAACTGGGCTCGCGCGTCGTTCAGCGCCAAAGCGGCGGCGATATCGCCATCTTCCGCAACGCCGAAGACGAGGTCTTTGCGCTGCACGACAAGTGCCCGCACAAGGCCGGCCCGCTGTCGCAGGGCATCGTCCATGGCCGCAAGGTGACCTGTCCGCTGCACGGCTGGAACATCGGCCTGGAAGACGGGCATGCGGTGGCGCCGGATGTCGGCAGTTGCGGCAAATTCGAGGTCAAGGTCGAGGCCGGCGACGTCTATCTGCTGGCCTGAAGCCATCTTTTTTCGGCGGCTGAAATCCGCCGTGTTCACCTTGCGGGGCGGGCTGCCGAGCCAATCCGCCCCGGGTTTTTCCGATATGCGAAAACAAGCTGCCGGCGCCCAGCGCCATTTTCCCAAGCTGTGGGCCAAGCGACTGAGCGAAGCCGAGTACGTCGAGATGCTGCTGTCGCCACGCCTGCATCTCGATTACCTGTTGTCGGGTCAGAGCGAAGACATGTACCACCTGACCTCGATTGCCGGGGTATTCAATGTGGCGACAGCGCTGGCGCACATGCGCCGCGATCTGCGCAGCATCCCGTACTACGAGGCGTCTCTCGCGCTATTGCTCGACATAGCCCGAAGCGGTCTGCACGAGCAGGCGAGCGCGCATCGATTGCGCCGCTACTTCAACAGCGCCGACGACTACCTGCTGTGCCACAGCCGCCAGGAACTCGAGCATGCCGTGCATCTGGTCCGCCAGCAGATACTGAGCGGGCAGGCGACTCCCCTACTTGCGGCCTGAGGGCGTGGGCGACTAATCCGGTGCCAGGCACGGAAGCGACGGCCTGGCAATCGGAAATAGTCGGTCGTACACGAGATTGAAGCCGAAGGCGTAGGCCGTGTACGCAAGGGCCAGTCCCAGATCGGCGAGCAGGGCTTCGAGCCAGCTCATCTCAGTCCACGCCACGATGATCGGCAGGCTGACCAGCAGCAACCCGGCCTCGAATCCCACCGCATGCACGACACGCCAGCGCATGAGCCGAAGGTCGGCCGTGCGCCCGGTCAGGCGGCCTTCCACCCAGTCGAAAGCGGTGTTGTAACCGGTGTTCCACAGCGCAGCGATCAGCGCTATCGTCGCCAGGAGCGTAAAGGATTCCACCATCCCCACCCCGCTCAACCAGACGAACGGCGGCGTGATCAGCAACAGGCCACCCACTTCGAAGAGGGCAACCTGACGGATGCGGTCGGGCAGGGAACGGAGCAGCGGCTTTGCAGCGGACATCGGGGCAATATTTCAGGTAAAACAGGATGTTAGCTGAGTGCGCTTGTGAATACTGTGACGGTTTGTTTTGGTGCTGGGCGCTCTGGCGCTGAGCCGGGCGGGGTGCTTCTGTGAATTGCAGATCACTTGAGCGGCAGGGTTCGACCCAATCGGGCCGTTCGCAGCTCAGTAGTGTCAATGGCACGTTTCTAATTGATGCTGCCATCCAGGGCAAGCGCTAAATACGAACCATCCGGTATTAACGGTCATTTCCCCAGAGCGCCTAGGTAGGTTGTAATGTGCCGAATTTCGGTTGTTCAACATTTCATCGCCCCGTCTTCAAAATACCCTCTCCTCATGGAATATTTGCGTTATTTTTTTAGCATTGCCTCAATGCTTTCTGAGAACTTTTCAAACGAAATTTCTCGCATGATGTCATCTGAAACTTTTTGGACGAACATTAGCTCATCTATTCCGCGAGACTCAAGATTCTTCCGAATTCTGAAATAGAATTTTTTATCTGGCTGATCAACCTTTCCTTTGTACTTGCTATTATGCTCTGCAGCTAATGAGTCCAAGGAGTCTAACTGAAAATACTTGTCATTAATTATTTTCTTAAGAGAAGGGTTGGTGCCTTCGATTGCAATTGAATAAATAAATTTTTCTACGCTTTCAATCGGCAGAAATAGTTTTTTCAGGCCGGAAAATTCCTTCGGTATCTTGTTGATTACATCCCCATCAAGAACACTGATGATTTCTCGGCCAACACCCAATACATTTCCCCTCAGCAGGTCGCGTTGCAGAGTGAGAACGTTCGTGTAACCTCCAACAGGAACAACGTGCACCAACTTGCTTGAACCAAAATTCTTCGATTCTAAAACTTTTTCGACCAGCACCTTTGCCAATATGTCTTCAACTAGTAGTAGGAAATCAAAACCGTCGTGCCGATAAACATCTCGGATAACATAGCTAGGGTAGCCAGGATTAACAACATCAACAACGCCTAGGTTGTTTTCAATCTTGTAAATATTCTTGGGTTGGATTTTTCGAATAACTTCAGGCGAGTGCGAGGTCAGAATCACCATCAGGTTAGGCGTGCTTTGAACAAGCTCGTTAATTAAGTCTATAAATCGACTAACGGCGATCGGGTGCAATGCCAATTCGATTTCATCAATTAAAACCAAGATCAATTGATCTTTTGAAAGCGATCTTCTAACAATCGCATTGTAGACAAAATGGAGGAGAGAGATTAAAAGGCACTCCCCCGAGCTCATTCGATACTGACTAATCAAATTACCATTAATGGAGTTAAAATATGGCGTACTTGTCAGGTTGAGTTTTTGAGCGATTGACCTGTTTTTAATTCGCTTAAGATCTTTGTATTTATTTGATGTTCCGGTGAGAATGTGGCTTAGCTTTTCCTTGACATAATCGTCTGCATCAACAATATCGTTTCCCGCTATATTGCCTGCTTTGAGGTGGCCGTCAACGGTTCGTGAATCATTGAATCGGGTGCCGTAAAATAGACTTCCTTCGTACATTCCACGGAGTGAGACATTCTGGCTTGGTAAATTCCAGTTATTTGATCCCGACCAGACATCCGTCTTGCCATCAAGGGTAATTTCGACATTCGAAGATGCATTATAATCATCGGAGTTTAATGTTCTCAGGGAGTTTCGAATTGCCTGAGAGAGCGCTAGTAAAATAGTGCTTTTTCCAGATCCATTGCTTCCAACAATGAGGCTTAAACTTTGCTCCAATGGGAATTCAATTACTGCGGATTTTATATTCTTTACGTTATCAATTTTGATTTTAAGATCATTCATTTCTTAAGCCAACCCGGACTATATAAAGATGATTTTAGAATACTACCATTTCGAAGCTGCTTCATGCATGGGGGTCACCAAGGTGTTTTATGCTGCTAATCAGAGTCATCGTCACCCATGACACGGAACTCACATGACATTGCAAAGCGCTTGTGACAACCCTCAGGTTTCTTGAGAGCCGGATGGCGTCCTCTGACGCAAAGCAAGCCCGGCGTTCTGTGGTTCATTACTTCCGTCAAAGTCAGCAACGTGATGAATTGCAGGCCTCTACACTTCGTATCCTCGGTGTCCGCTCCGGCCGATGAGCGCGAATAGGCTACCCGGCAGCTTCCGAAGTGCAGCGGTCATTCAAGTGACGGCTTTTGGATATAGATCAACGGCAGCAGTTGGCCGAATGCAGCCTTTTCCCCCCATCCATAATCAACGGAGTGACATCAGCTGAGCATCGATTCACGCATCGCCATCCGCCTTTTGTGTCTTCCTTGCCTCAAGCGCAGCCTCGCGCAACAGGTGCTGGAAAGAGGGCATTCGAGATGGCTGGCGGCGTGGCGAATGTGGCTCTGCCGACGCTGGGCGCGGCTTTGGATGTATCGTTTGCCGAATCGTAATGGGTGTCTGGCTTACCTGCTCGGATGGATGTGTATCCTCCGCTGAGGCGGGCAATTTTCTCTGTGGCCTCGATTGCGGCGGCCTTGGCGCCGCTCCGCGATTGGGTGCCGGCGGCGCAAACCGGGTGGGCGATGGGATTGCTCGGGCAATGGCGGCTTTATGCCGCTTCGGGTTCTGCCTGGCGGTTGTGACGCTTTCGGCTAGCTGTCGTGCGACTTGTCAGGATTCGGCGCTTTCGAGAAGCGCTATGAATTCCGGAAGGTCGGGTAATGCGTCATGACAGCTACCTTGCAGCGGCGCGATATCCCACGATGCTCGGGATGCGACACAGAGGTGGGCGACAATTTCCAGCTTCTTGCTGTCTTCGAGCAGCCCGGCCGGAACCCAGTGGTACGGGAGGCCGCGCAACGGATTGGGTACGGGCGAGCCGCAAATCGAGCAAAAGTCGGAACGGAACCCCGATTCCTTCTTCCAGCTCGAAATCGATTCGAGACCACGAATCCAGCGGAATTTTCCACTCGGAACGATAGCGGCCGTGCTGGAGAGTGACCCGCCCTGCCTTCGGCAGAGTGAGCAGTGGCATTGGTAGAGCTTGAAGTGCGAGCCTTCGATGTCGAAAGCGATCTGTCCACACAGGCAGTGGCCACGCATGCGATCTCCTCTGGAAAAGCGGGGGCGATAGAGGTGCAAATCGGCGCGGCAAGCTGCCGGTGAACCCTTGCTCTGGTGCCTCAGCGTGGGCCGCCGTAGTTGTCGGCCAAGCCGTCGTAATGGGCGTGAGCCTCGCTTTCCAGCAGGCCGGCGGCGCGCCATTCGAGCAGGGCGGGGTGGGCGAGTACGGTGTCGCGGTAGGCGGCGGCCTGGGGCGGCAGCGGCACGTTATAGATGTCGAAGCGGCACACCACGGGTGCAAACATCGCATCCGCTGCCGTGAAGTCGCCGAACAGCCAGGGGCCGTCGCCTTGTGCGACGTGGCTGCGGGCATCTTCCCAGATTTCCACGATGCGCTCGATGTCGCGCTGGACGTCGGGTTCGGCCGGCTTGCCCCGCAGGCGCAGCTTGAGGTTCATCGGCATGGCAGTGCGCAGCGCGGTGAAGCCGGAATGCATTTCGGCACAGATGCTGCGGGCGCGTGCCCGGGCGCGGGCATCGGTCGGCCAGATCGCCTGCTGGCGTTCGGCCAGGGTTTCGATGATGGTGAGGCTATCCCAGACCTGGAAGCCATCCGCTTCATGCAAACAGGGGACGCGGGCGTTGCCGGCTATCGGCTTGAGCGCCGGGTTGAACGGGCGCCCGGCCACCGAGACCATGTGTTCGCGAAATGGGATGCCGAAATGTTTCATGACCAGCCACGGGCGAAGCGACCACGACGAATAGTTCTTGTTGCCAATATAGAGGTCGAGCATGTCAGATGCCTTTCTGCGTGCGGGAGGGAGCAGGGCGCAGCGACAGGCGGCTCAGCGAGCCGCGCCGAAGCCAGCGGGAATAGGAGTTTGCGTAACAGATCAGGGGGCGGACGAGCAGCGTGCCGTGGCCTTCGAGTACGATGCGGCCGCTGGTGCAGGATGTTGATTCGCCAGTGTGCAGATGGTGATCCTCGCCGCTGTTGGCAGTAATCCAGAACTCGCCGTTTTCACAGACCAGTTCGAGCGTTTCGTCACCATCGATGCGCAGGACTTCACCGGGGTGCAGCATGAGTCTGGCATAGGTTTGCATGTCGTTTGCTCCGTGTCGATGGGGCTAATGTACGGCATGCAGGAACGATTAAAAAGCGATTTGTTTTTCCGTTTTACGTTAGTATTCCTAACATGAAGAGCTTGCCACCCTTGCCTGCTTTGCGTGCGTTCGAGGCGGTGGCACGACTGGGTAGCGTCGTGCGTGCCGCCGACGAATTGCATGTTACCCACGGTGCGATCAGCCAGCAGTTGCGCGCGCTGGAGGCACATCTCGGCATCGCCCTGCTCAGCCGTCAGGGGCGCCGCCTGAAGGTGACGGAGGATGGGCGGGTCTATGCCCTCCGCTTGCGCATGGCCCTGGCCGATATCGCGGATGCGACCGACGCCATGCTTTCCTTGCCGCGTCCCGACGAACTGGTGGTTGCCGTGCTGCCGTCGTTCGGCGCGCACTGGCTGGTGCGTCGCCTGCCGAAGTTCCGTGCCGCCCACCCGGGGCTCAAGCTGACGCTGCGGGCCGGTCTGGAACTCGTGGATTTCGATGTCGACCGGGTCGATGTCGCCATCCGCATGGGGCCGGGCGGCTGGGAGGGGGCTTCGCAGAAAGAGCTGTTCCGCGACGAGTTGATCGCGGTCGCCTCGCCGCATTTCAACGGCGGCCGGTTGCCGAGGACACCGGCTGAAATCCTCACCGCGCCGCTCGTGCGAACGGTGGAGAGTTGGGCGCCTTGGCTGGCGGCGGTCGGTCTGCCCAACGCCGTGCTGTCCGGGCCGGTCTTCAACGACTCGTCGCTGATCATCGAGGCACTGCGCCAGTGCCAGGGCGTGACGCTGACCCGGCGCTCACTGGCCCACGACCTGATCCACAGCGGCGAATTGGTCCAGTTGTCCGATGTGGCAACTCGCTATGCCAATCCGTATTGGTTGGTCTGGCCGTTGCGCAGCAACGGAACGGCCAAATTGCAGGCTTTTGCCGATTGGCTGGCGGCGGAGGTTGCGGCCTATCTGCTGGCAGTCGAGGGCACGACCGGCTCGCCCCTAGCAAGCTGACGCTGCCCTTGCCTCAGGGGGCGACCGAGTCGGCCGGGAGGCACGATGCGCCTTCGGTCGGGCGGTTCTGGCTTCGGCGCTCAGCGCAGGTTGGCGGCTACCCATTGGCGCAGGCGCGCCTCGGGCACGACGCCGGAGACGGCTTCCAGGCGGTGCCCGGCATCGTAGAAATGCGTGCGCGGCAGTTCGCCATACCAGCGGCGGTCGATGTCCATGCGCAGCCGCTCCGGAATCGGGTCGGCAAATACCCACTGCGGCGCTTTGGCCAGGCCGTATTGCGTGGCGAGGCGGCGGGTTTCCGGCCCGTCATCGGGGGTGTCCGCCGCCACCAGCACGATATTCAGGTCGGGGTGGCGCCGCTTCAAGGCTCCCAGGGTTTTGAGTTCGGCCGGGCAGTGCGTGCAGCCGACGGACCAGAACGTGACGATCAGCGGCTTGCCGGCATACTGCGCCTGGATTTCCTTCAGGCTGCCGACGACGAACGGGCGTGGTCCTTCCACGGCCTGTGCGGACCAGGCGAGGCCGCCGAGGAGCAGGCAGGCCAGGCGGTGCGCGATACGTCCCATCACGGCACCTCGCGCAGGTCGATAATGCGCACACCGGCCGCCGTTCCCCAGGCGACCAGCGGTTGAGCCGCACCTTGTACGAAGAGCGGCAGGTCGGTCGCGCCCTCCGCTTCGGCCACGGTTGACGGCGCCGACCAGGTTTCGCCGCGGTCGGATGAGTGCATGCGGCGCAGGCGATAGTGCCGGCCGTCGAATTCGCGCCACACCACCGCGACCTGTTTGCCGTCGGCAAATACCGTCGGATGGCCGGCCTGGGCATCGAGATCGCCGAACGCCCGGGGGGGGCTGAATTGCGCGCCCTCGGCGTAGCGGTAGAAGAGGCCGGGTTTTCCGGCGCTGCCGGTGAACCAGACATAATGGCGGCGTCCGCCGGCATCGATGGACAGGTCGCCGCCGTGGTGCGGACAGGCGCTGATTTCCCAGCCGTCTTCGCTGGCCCGCAGAACAGGCGCGCCGGGCTTCAGGGGGGCTGTCGCAAAATCGCGTACGCCGCCGGCAAATAAATGGCGCCACTGTGCCACGGCGCCGCCGTCCGGCCCGATGGCGAGGCCGATACGGCAACATTCGCAGCTGTTGTCGGCCAGCTTGACGTTGGCCGTCCAGGTCTTGCCGAAATCGCTCGAAGTGGCGTAATACACGCTCGAACCGGCATATTTCACGCCCTTGCGGGCCGCGGCGTTGCGCTCGCGGCCATCGAGCCAGGCCAACGCCAGGTTGCCCTGGCGATCCATCTTCATGGCGTTGAAGCCATGGCCGATTTCCTCGCGGTTTTCGTTGACGATCACGGGCGGCGTGAAGCTGAGTCCGCCGTCTTCGGAGCGGGCCATGCGGACGTGACCGCTATACAGCTTCGGCAAGGCCTGCGACCAGGAAACGACGACGATCTGGCCATGCACGGCGATTTGCGGCCGGTTCTGGCCATCCGCCAGAATGGCTTCCGGCTGCGCATTCACCTTGCCGATGTCGGCGAAGGTCTTGCCGCCGTCCGCCGAGCGGGACAGCCAGAGGTGCCCCTGGCGCATGTCGACCGACCACAGGCGCCCCTGTTCATCCGCCGCAACGGAAACGGCGCTGCCCTTGGCGGCCGCCAGGCGTTCCTGCCAGTTGCGGGCCATGGGCGTGGCGGCCGGGTGTTCATGCGCGATGGCGGGCAGCGCGCCGAGCAGCAGCCCGCAGGCCAGCGCCAGGCTCGGCAGGCGAAAGTGCAGTCTTACCATTTACCTTGAATCCCCACGGTGAAGATGCGCGGCAGGCCGGCCGTGTAGCTGGCGATTGAGCTTTCCACCCCGGCCGTCTCGGCATAACGTTTGTCGAGCAGGTTGTTGATGCCGCCCCAGATTTCGAACTGGCGGGTCACCGGATAGTTGGCCCGCAGGTGGAACAAATCGTGACCGGCGTATTTGAGCGTATTTGCCGGATCCTGCCAATAGCTGCCCAGTTTCACCCATTCCAGCTGGACACGGCCGCCATTCAGGCTGGCCGGGTGGTAGGTGAGGCGCGTGTTGGCCATCACCTTCGGCGCTGCGTCCATCTCCTTACCGCTGTAATCGGTGGTGCCGTTGATGACCCATTTCTCAAAACGATGCTGGGCGCGTGAGAAGCTGACGTCGGCGCGCCAGGCTTCGGCGAGCTGGGCGCCCAGGCCCAGCTCGATGCCGCGGTGCTCGGTCTGGCCGGCGTTGACGACACGACGCTGGTTGGTCGCCGGATCGGTGTAGCTGACGATGTCGTCCTTCTTGATCATGTAGTAGGTGGCCAGTTCATAGTTGAACCGGCCCTGCTTGCCGCGCAAGCCGATTTCGTAGCTATCGACAACCACCGGTTTCAGTTGCAGCAAGGATTCGGCGGCGGCCTGGGCCTTGAGCGCCGTGCTTTCGCGGCTGCCGCGGAAGACCTGGCTTTCGGAGGGGGTGCGGAAGGAGTTGCTGTACGAAGCGTAGGCGTTCAGGTTTTTGTCGAAGGCGTAGTTGATCCCCAGCTTCGGACTGAGGTGCGAGTAGCCGATCTTCGTGCTCGCCGCATGCCCGTAATAGCCGGAGCCACCAACCCCTTGCGAGGCCGAGGCAGCGCCGCCGTTGAAGGTGTTGGTGTAGTCGTACTGCATGTCGTCGTAACGCAGGCCGGCGGTGACGCGGAGCTTCTCTATCGGGCTGATTTCGCCGTGCAGGTAGGGCGAAATGCTGCGATAGACCACATCGTACTTGTAGATCTTGACCGGCGCCGTGCTGCTGAGCGCGTAGGTCTTGCCGCCGAGGGCGTTGATGGTCTGGTCGAGGCGAATCGAGTCCTCGTCGCGCGAGCCCGGGCTGAGGTCGTAGTCCAGGCCGACGATGAGGCGGGCCTGGAGCGGCGCGAAGTCGCGGCGATACTTGCTCAGGAAGCCAAACGACTGGCTTTCCGAAAGATAGCGGCTGGGATCGTAACTGACCGACCAGTTGGGGATGATCTCCATCCGGTTATCCCGGATGTACGGGGTGATCGACAGCAGCGAGTTTTCGCCTTCCTTTTCGTAGGTTGTGGACAGCCGGAAGGCGTCGACCTTGCGATACGAGAACGGAACGTTGTTGCTGCGCGGTGCTTCGTTGTATTCCCGCGTCGTCAGGTTGCCGACGTGTTGCTGGTTGATCGATGAGACTGCAAGGATGGTCTTGAGAACGGCATCGTCGCCCAACGCCCGGTCCCAGCGGAAATTGCCGGATTGACGTTCGTAGCCGGCATTGTTCTGCCAGCCGTCGTTGCGGGTCAGGTTCAGGCTGGCGCGCCAGGCGTTGTCGCCGACCGCATCGCCGCCGCTGATCAGCGAGCGCTTCCAGCCATAGGAGCCGATTTCCGCGCTGGCTTCGAACTCGGCCTGGCGCGGCGGCGTGCGGGTGAGCACGTTGATCGAGCCGCCGATGGCGTCGGAACCGTACAAGGCCGTGCCGGGCCCCTTCGAAACCTCGATACCGCCGGACTGGGGAACGTTGATCTCATACAGCGCATTGTGATTGAAGAAGCCGGTGGGGCGGGTCGGTATGCCGTCTTCCAGGTAGAGGTAGAGCGCGCCGGTGGTCAGCGGCTGGCGGATGGCGGTCGAGTGCCCCTCGCCGGAAAGGTTGCTGACCCAGACGCCGGGCATCTGGTTCATGACCTGGCTGGGGTGGCTCGGACGCTGGTCGCGGATGGTCTCGGCCTTGACCGCATGGATGGTCTGCGGCGTTTCCGACAGGAGGCGCGCTTCACGCGTCCCGGTTACCGTGACTTCGCCCAGCGCCGTCGTTTCCTCGGCAGCCATGACGGCGGCGTTCAATGAGAAGAGGGCCGTGAGCAGGGCGGCAATCGGTGTCGGGCGAAGATGCATGGTGCGGTACTCGCGGGAGAAATGAAGTTGCCGGCGATCTTAATCAAAGCAAGCTTCCGCACTCTGCGACAAATCGTCGCACTTCTTCGGGAAATGGCCCGTTTTCTTGAGATGCCTCAATTTCAGCGAAAAAAGTTGCCTTTTGCACCGGCTCGGGGCCACCCGCCGGCCGGTTGGATTGGTGCGCACCGCGATGGCGATGTGTGCCTTGTTTTGGTGCGTTCCGCTTGGGGTGCATGCTGGGGAGTCGAAAGAAATCAATGGCTTGTGGTCGTGGCATGCGACTTGCACTGAATGTGGCATCGCAGCGATCCGACCGCCAACGGGGGCAGGTTCATGGCAACGATGCCATGCGCTGATACCAGCAATCCCTTTCAACAACCGCTCCCGCGGTCTATCCAGGAAACTGCCCCATGGACAAGAAATCGTTTCTGCAAGCCGGCCACACGCCTACGTTGTTGGCGGCCTTTCTCTACTTCGACCTCGCCTTCATGGTGTGGGTGCTGCTCGGCCCGCTCGGGGTCGGCATCGCCAAGGATCTCGGCCTGTCGCACGCCGAAAAGGGCCTGATGGTGGCGACGCCGGTACTGGCCGGCGCCTTGCTGCGTATCGTCATGGGCATTCTGGTCGATCGACTGTCGCCCAAGAAAGCGGCCATCATCGGCCAGGTCGTCGTGATTGCCGCCATGCTCTATGCGTGGCTGGTCGGCGTGCATAGCTACGCGGAAGTGCTGGTGCTCGGCATTTTCCTCGGCGTTGCCGGTTCGTCCTTCGCCGCCGCGCTGCCGCTCGCTTCGCGCTGGTATCCGGCCGAGCACCAGGGCACGGCGATGGGCATCGCCGGTGCCGGCAACTCGGGTACGGCACTGGCGGCGCTGTTCGCGCCGGGGCTGGCCGCCGCATTCGGGTGGACAAACGTTTTCGGTATCGTGCTGATCCCGCTGGTCATCGTGCTGGTCGCCTTCGTCTTCTTGGCCAAGGACGCGCCGGATGCGCCGCCGCCCAAAACCCTGGCCGAGTACCTGAAGGTGCTCAAGGACAAGGATGCCTGGTGGTTCATGTTCTTCTACTCGGTGACCTTCGGCGGTTTCGTCGGCCTGGCTTCCTCGCTGGTCATCTATTTCAACACCCAGTACGGCCTCGACCCGAAGACGGCCGGCTTCTTCACCGCCGGCTGTGTCTTTGCCGGTTCGCTGGTACGCCCCATCGGCGGTAACGTGGCCGACCGCATCGGCGGCGTCAAGTCGCTGACGGTGATGTACATCTTCGCCGCCATTTTCCTGGCCATTGTCAGCTTCGGCCTGCCGGAAGCCTGGATGGCATTGGTCGTCTTCGTCTGCGCCATGCTGGCGTTGGGCATGGGTAACGGCGCGGTGTTCCAGCTCGTGCCGCAGCGCTTCAAGAAGGAAATCGGCGTGATGACCGGCCTGGTCGGCATGGCCGGCGGCGTGGGGGGCTTCTATCTGGCTTCCAGCCTGGGTTACGCCCGCCAGATGACGGGCAGCTACCAGGCCGGTTTCCTCATCTTCGCCGCACTCGCCGTGCTGGCGCTGGTCGGCCTGACCGGGGTGAAGACCCGGTGGCGCACGACCTGGGGCGCCAGCCACCTGACGACGGCCAAGATATGAGGGGCTGCTGTTAGGATCGGAGCGGGCGGCGGTTCGCTCGTCCGGTCTTCCTATCCCGATCCAGGATACTGAACCATGCCGTTGAACATTGCCGTCGGATATTCGTCCCTGACCGGACCGCGCGAGCGGAACGAGGATTATTGCGGGGTGGCCACGCCGGAAGGGCTGGAACTTGAGAACAAAGGCGTCATCGCGGCGGTGGCCGACGGCATCGGCGGCCACAAGGGCGGGAGAGAGGCGGCGGAATACACCGTGCGCGGCCTGCTGGCGGACTATTTTGCGACGCCGGATACCTGGAGCATCCCGCGTGCCGTCGAAACGGTCACCACGGCGCTCAATCGCTGGGTGATCGCCGAAGGCAGCCGCAATGCCGAGCTGGCCGGCATGGCCACCACGCTGTCGGCGGTGGTGCTGCGCGGCCGGCGCTTCTACACGGCGCACATCGGCGATTCGCGCATCTATCGCCTGCAGGAAGGGCGGCTGCATCAATTGACGGTCGATCATACCTGGGAGCACCCGGAGCTGAACAACGTGCTGTCGCGGGCCATCGGCCTCGATCCGCGCGTGCTCATGGATTTCGCCGACGGCGAACTGGTGCTGCATGACCGCTTCCTGCTCGTTTCCGACGGCGTCTGGGGTGTGCTGCCCGACGCGCTGATGGCTGATGTCCTGCTCGACCACCCCGAGCCGCAGGCGGCGGCTGCCGCGCTGACCAGCCTGGCCCTCGCCAATGGCGGCCATGACAATGCCTCGGCCGTGGTGGTCGATGTGCTGGGGCTGCCGCCGGCCAGTTTGCGCGACAGCCTGGAAGGCGCGGCCAGCCTGCCCTTGCCCGGTCGCCTCAAGCCGGGGCACGAACTCGATGGCCTGGTCGTCGAGGAGGTGCTGCACGATTCGCGTGAAACGCTGCTCTACCGGGTGCGCAATCCCCGTAACGGCCAGCAGTGGGTGCTGAAGACCCTGCAGCCCGCCATGGTGGGCGACGCCGAGGCAACGGCCGCCCTGCTGATGGAGGAGTGGCGGGCCAGGCGCGTGGTGTCGCCGTTCTTCCCGCAGGTGCTGCCCGCCGATCAGCGTAGTTGCCTGTATTACCTGATGACCTGGCATCCCGGCGCCACGCTGCAGGCCCGGCTGGATGGCGACCAGCATTTCCCGGTCGGCGAAGTGGTCCGTCTGGGGATCGCCCTGCTCAAGGCGATTGCTGCCTTGCACCGGCTCGACATCGTGCATCGCGACGTCAAGACCGACAACGTCCATCTGGGGCAGGATGGCGTACTGCGCATCCTCGACCTGGGGGTCGCGGTCAGCCTGGCCGAACGCAAGGCCGGCGATCCGATCGGGCAGGCCGGCACGCCTTCCTACATGGCGCCGGAGTTGTTCGCGGACCCGGAGCCGGCGTTCGGCCATGACCTCTATGCGGCCGGCGTTACCCTTTATCACCTGCTGACCCGCAAATATCCCTACGGCGAAATCGAGCCGTTCCAGACGCCCAATTTCGGCGAGCCGGCCCGCCCGACGCGCTGGCGGCCGGAAATTCCCGGCTGGCTGGAGAACATCCTGCTCAAGGCCGTCGCGCGCGAAGCCAGGGATCGCTTTGAAACCGCCGAGGAATTTATCCTGGCGCTTGAGCGAGGGGCGGCGCGACCGATTGCGGCGCCGGGCTGCCAGCCGCTGGTTCAGCGCAACCCGCTCAGGCTGTGGAAAATGGTCGCCGCGGCGTCGCTGGCGATCAATTTTGTGTTGCTGCTGATCCTGTTGCGGTAAAGTCCGTGACATGAACACTGCCCTCATTCTCTTTGCCCATGGCGCCCGCGATCCCGAATGGGCGAATCCGATGCGCCGGGTCCAGGCGGCCGTTCGCAGCCTGAACCCGACGCTGTCCGTCGAACTGGCGTTCCTGGAATTCATGGCGCCGAACCTGGCGGACTGCATTGCCGGCCTGATCGGCGGCGGCGTGAAGAAAATCGTGATCATGCCAATGTTCATCGCGCGGGGCGGTCACCTCAAGCGCGATGTGCCGGAGCTGCTGGCGGCCTTGCGAATTGCCCATCCCGACGTCGAATTCGTGCTGGGCGACGCCATCGGCGAGAACGAAATCGTCGTCCAGGCGATGGCGACGGCAGCCCTGGAGTTCGCTGGCCTGTAACTTGCTGTAGGGTAAGCATGCTTACCGTACTCGTCATTGATGAATCCCGCACCCGCGCCGGCGAAATCTGCGCCGGGCTCGCGCTCGCCGGTTACCAGGTCGCTGCCATCCTGGCCGATGCCGCCAATCTCACCTCCGAGGTCGAGAAGCTCAAGCCGGACGTGATCCTGATCGATACCGACAGTCCCAGCCGCGACACGCTGGAAAACCTGGCGGCAATGAACCGCAATATGCCCCGTCCGGTGGTGATCTTCACCCAGGAGGATGGCCGGGAAACCATCCGCGATGCCGTCAAGGCCGGTGTTTCGGCCTATATCGTCGATGGCCTGGATCCCAAGCGGATCAAGCCGATTGTCGATGTGGCGCGTGTCCGTTTCGAGGATAACCTCGCCATGCGTCAGGAACTCGAGGAAATTTCCAAGAGGCTGAGCGACCGCAAACTGGTCGACAAGGCCAAGGGCGTGCTGATGAAGGCGCGCGGCCTGGACGAGGATGCGGCCTACCACGCCATGCGCAAGCTGGCGATGGAGCGCGGCCAGACTATGGCCAAAGTGGCCCGCGACGTCATCGACATGGCGAGGGTGCTGCTCTAAGGCAGTGCGGTATTTGGGTTTGCTGCACTGCAATAGTGCATGGTGCCGCGAAGCTTCCGGCCAAAAAACATCAAGCCAAGTGATTGAAAATAAACTAGTTATTTATGTCTAGTTCCAAATAACTAGTCCTGGCACAGCCATTGCAATAGTCCTGCTAAAGCGCACGGTCAAAGGCGATCGGGCGAGAGTCGGGCGAAAGCCGATTCAAGGACACGGGCGTCCATCCGATCTGCCGAGCGGCGGTACGGATGCGACGCCCATTTGTTTTTCGATTCGAGTATCAAGGAGCAAGCAATGGAAGACAAGAAACTAGCCCCGCTGGATGCAGTCGCCGGCAAATCCTCTCCGTCACGTCGTGATTTCGTTTCAACTGTCCTGGGAGCCTCTCTGATGGCCATGGTCCCTCCTGGCGTTCGCAGCGGCGCCTGGGCCGCTGGTTCCGACGCCCCCGAAAAGAAGGAAGTCAAGATTGGCTTCATCCCGCTCACCGATTGCGCCTCCGTCGTGATGGCATCGGTCATGAAGTTCGACGAGAAGTACGGCATCAAGATCGTTCCATCCAAGGAGGCTTCCTGGGCTTCCGTCCGCGACAAGCTGGTCAATGGCGAACTGGATGCCGCCCACGTGCTCTACGGCCTGATCTATGGCGTGCAATTGGGCGTCGGCGGCCCGAAGAAGGATATGAACGTGCTGATGGCTCTCAACAACAACGGCCAGGCCATCACGCTGTCGAACCAGCTAAAGGACAAGGGGGCCATCGACGGTGCCGGCCTGGCCAGGCTGGTGGCCAGGAAGGAGCGTGAATACACCTTCGCCCAGACTTTCCCGACCGGCACCCACGCCATGTGGCTCTACTACTGGCTGGCGGCGCAGGGCATCAACCCGCTGAAGGACGTCAAGACCATCACCGTGCCGCCGCCGCAGATGGTCGCCAACATGCGTGTCGGCAACATGGATGGCTTCTGCGTCGGCGAACCATGGAACAACCGCGCGATCATGGACAACATCGGCTTCACCGCCGTGACGACCCAGGACATCTGGACCGATCATCCGGAGAAGGTGCTCGGCACCACCGCCGAATGGGTGCAGAAGAATCCGAACACGGCACGCGCCGTGGTCGCCGCCATCCTCGATGCCAGCAAGTGGATCGATGCTTCGCTGGCCAACAAGCAGAAGACTGCAGAAACTATCGCCAGCAAGTCCTACGTCAATACCGATACCGACGTCATCGTCGCCCGCATGCTGGGGCGTTACCAGAACGGCCTGGGCAAGAGCTGGGATGACAAGAACCATATGAAGTTCTTCAACGACGGCGCGGTGAACTACCCGTACCTGAGCGACGGCATGTGGTTCATGACCCAGCACAAGCGCTGGGGGTTGCTGAAGAGCCACCCGGATTACCAAGCCATCGCCAAGCAGGTTAACCGCATCGACATCTACAAGCAGGGCGCGGCTGCGGCCGGCGTCGCTCTGCCCAAGAGCGACATGCGGTCGAGCAAGCTGATCGACGGTGTGGTCTGGGATGGCAAGGATCCGGCCAAGTACGCCGATGGCTTCAAGGTAAAGGCTTAAGGCGCCAGCGCGTCATTCCCGGTGGAGCCGGGAATGACGCTACTGCTAAATGCTTGAGGAGAAAACCATGAGCGCATTGACGATGACAGGCGAGTTCGGTGTGGATAAAACCGCCGATTCCGCAACCACCAGCAAGCCGGTCGCGACGGTTGTCGCAGAGCCGGCCAAGGAAAAGAAAATGGAAAAGACAGCAACCCTGCCGGCCGGGGTGCCGCTCGGCGACAAACTGACGGCCTTCTTACGTGCCGCGCTGCCGCCGGTACTCGGTTTGCTCGTGCTGATCGGTATCTGGCACGTCGCCACCCACAAGGGCGGCAGTATTCCGGGGCCGGCCCAGGTCTGGGATGCCGCCGTGGCGCTGTTCTCCGATCCGTTCTACCGCAACGGGCCGAACGACCAGGGCATCGGCTGGAACGTGCTGTCCTCGCTGCAGCGCGTCGCCATCGGCTTCGGCTTCGCCGCCGTGGTCGGCATTCCGCTCGGCTTCATCCTGGGGCGCTCGGCTTTCCTGTCGGCCATGGTCAATCCGATCATCAGCCTGCTGCGCCCGGTGTCGCCGCTCGCCTGGTTGCCCATCGGCCTGCTCGTCTTCAAGAAGGCCGACCCCGCCGCGACCTACACCATTTTCATCTGCTCGATCTGGCCGATGATCATGAATACCGCCCAGGGCGTCCAGCGTGTGCCGCAGGACTACCTGAACGTCGCCCGCGTGCTGGCGCTGTCCGAGTGGAAGGTCGTCACCAAGATCCTCTTCCCGGCCGTGCTGCCCTACATGCTGACCGGTATCCGCCTGTCCATCGGCACGGCCTGGCTGGTCATCGTGGCCGCCGAAATGCTCACCGGCGGCGTCGGCATCGGCTTCTGGGTGTGGGACGAGTGGAACAACCTGAAGGTCGAGCACATCATCATCGCCATCTTCGTCATCGGTATTGTCGGCCTGATCCTCGAACAGGCGCTGATCCTGCTGGCCAAGAAACTCACCAAAGAAGCGTCGTAAGGAGAATCGATCATGGAAAAGTTCGTCAGTATCGAGCGTGTCGGCCAGACTTTCGACACCAAGAAAGGCAAGTTCGTCGCCCTGCGCGACATCGATCTGAGCATTGCCCAGGGGGAGTTCATCGCCCTGATCGGCCACTCCGGCTGCGGCAAGTCCACACTGCTCAACCTGATCGCCGGCCTGACCAAACCGACCACCGGCGTGCTGCTCTGCGACGGTCGCGAAATCGCCGGTCCCGGCCCGGAGCGGGCGGTAGTCTTCCAGAACCACAGCCTGCTGCCCTGGCTGACCTGCTTCGAGAACATCTACCTCGCGGTTGAGCGCGTCTTCGGCGGCAAGGAAGGCAAGCCCAAGCTGAAGGCGCGGACCCAGGCGGCCATCGAACTGGTCGGCCTGGCGCATGCCACACACAAGTATCCGCACGAAATCTCCGGGGGCATGAAGCAGCGCGTCGGCATCGCCCGCGCCCTGTCCATGGAACCCAAGGTGCTGCTGATGGACGAGCCGTTCGGCGCGCTCGATGCGCTGACCCGCGCCAAGCTGCAGGACGAGCTGATGAAGATCTGCGAGAAAACCAGGGCCACGGTGGTCATGGTCACCCATGACGTCGACGAGGCGGTGCTGCTCTCCGACAAGATCGTCATGATGACCAACGGCCCGGCGGCGACCATCGGCGAGGTGCTCGAAGTCAGGCTGCCGCGCCCGCGCGAGCGCCTGACGCTGGCGCACGATCCGGACTACATCGGCTACCGCGCCGCCGTGCTGGAATTCCTCTACGAAAAACAGGCACGCGTCGAAAAAGAAGCGGCCTGATCGCGATCTCTTC
Organism: Dechloromonas sp. CZR5; assembly: GCF_008711155.1. Lineage (GTDB taxonomy): Bacteria > Pseudomonadota > Gammaproteobacteria > Burkholderiales > Rhodocyclaceae > Azonexus. The sequence goes on from NZ_VUYQ01000001.1 coordinate 478,768, forward strand.
CATCGTCGCGGTGCGCTCTCCACCGCGATTTTTGCCCACCGGTAAAATGGTGGGCTTTTTCTTGATCCATCTCTTTGCGTTTATCCCACTGCGACGCTATGGTTTGCAGATTTGAATACGGACATTGATTGATGCTGGCCAATTCGGGCAAGCTTTCGCGCAAGATCGTCGGCATGCTGGTGGTGCTCTTCGTCGTCGCCACCGTCGCCATCGGCTTTACCCTGCTCATTTCATGGCAACTGGAAGGCGTTGCCGCGGCCATCAACGATGCCGGCAGCCAGCGCATGCGCAGCTATCGCATCGGCCATTTGATGGCGCGGGGGCTGGAGCTCAAAGCGCAGGAGGTGCAAATCGGCAGCGCACTCGGCGATGAACTGGAACGTTTCGAGAAAGTGTTGCGCGACCTGCAGCAGGGCGATCCGGTTCGCCCCTTGTCGCAGCCGAGAAACCGCGAGGTTCAGGCGCGACTGTCCGAGGTCGGCCAGGTCTGGCAGGCCACCGTTCGCCCCCTGGTCGTCAGCTATCTGACGAGCGACCATGCAGAGCGGGAGCGGATTACCGACCGTTTCGACCTGGAGCTCGACGGTTTCGTCAGTGGCATCAACGAGTTGGTGCTCGCCATGGAGCGAAGCTACGCCTACGACACCAATCTGCTGCGCAGTGTCCAGGCTGCATTGGTGTTGTTTGCCATCCTCGGTACTGTCCTGCTGATCCGTTATTTCGACCGCCTGGTCATTCGGCCGGTAGGTATTCTGCATGCCGGCATGCAGCGCATGACCGGCAACGACCTGACTGTCCGTGTGCCGGTTGCCAGCGACGATGAGCTGGGCGCGCTCGCCGGCGGCTTCAACCAGATGGCGGAGCATCTGGAAACGGTCCATGGCACGCTGGAGCATCGTGTCGAAGCCGAAACCAGCAGGCTGGCGCAGCGCAATCGCGAACTGGGCATCCTCTACGGCATGACCACCTTCCTGACCGAGCCGGCACCGCTGGAAGCCTTGTGCGAAGGCTTTCTCGAACGCATCAAGACCACCCTGGGCGCCGATGCAGGCGCGGTGCGGCTGTACCTGCCGCAAACCGAAAAGCTCTACCTGATGACCCACGACGGGCTGTCGGAAGAATTCATCGCCAACGAAGGACAGATCAATTGTGGCGACTGTCTGTGCGGCGATGTTTTTCAAACCAGCAAGCCGGCAGCCTTTGCGACGGCCAATCCACCGGAGAGCATGCGCCTGCGTACCTGTATCCGCGAAGGGTTTGCAACGGCCACTGCGTTCAGCATCCTGTGCGACAAGCAACGCATCGGCGTCTACAATCTTTATTTCCGCCGGCCGCACGCCTTGTCGGAGCAGGAAATGCACCTGCTCGAAACGCTCGGCCACCATCTCGGCGTGGCGATCGAGAATCAGCGCCTGAAATCGCGCGAAAAGGAGCTGGCGGTATCCGAAGAGCGCAATTTGCTGGCGCAGGAGCTGCATGACTCCATCGCCCAAGGTCTCGCCTTCCTGAACATCCAGGTGCAGTTGCTGCAGGATTCCCTGCGCAAGGGGCGCAGCGACGAGGCGATGCAGACCGCCGGGCAGTTGCGCGAAGGGGTGCAGGAAAGTTACGACGATGTACGGGAGCTGCTGGTGCATTTCCGGACCCGGGTGCATCAATCCGACCTGGATTCGGCGATCAACGCCGCGCTGGAAAAATTCGAGGGGCAGACCGGGATCAGGACCGAATTCGAACGGCGCGGGGCCATGGTGCCGATGGCACCGACCGATGAAATCCAGATCATGCATATCGTGCAGGAATCCTTGTCCAACATTCGCAAGCACGCCAGGGCCAGCCAGGTTCGCGTCACGGTCGACCAGGACATGGCGTCCAGCCGGATCACGATTCAGGACGATGGCGTGGGCTTCGATCCGCAGACCGACCCGAATTGCCTGTCGGATCGCCATGTCGGGTTGAAAATCATGCGCGAGCGCGCTCACCGCATTGGCGCCGAATGTCAGGTAGCATCACAACCGGGGGCGGGGGCCTGCGTAACCCTCTGCCTGCCAAAAGAAAATAGGGAGACCGTGTGAAATGAGCGAGAAGATCCGGGTATTGCTGGTCGATGACCATACCTTGTTCCGTAGCGGCATCAAGTCGCTGTTGCAGCGCAACGACGCCTTCGAGGTCGTGGGCGAAGCGGGGGATGGGCTGGAAGGCATCAAGCGGGTTCGCTCCCTGAAGCCGGACGTGGCGCTGCTTGACCTGCACATGCCGGGCGTCTCCGGACTCGAGGCAGTCAAGGTCATCAGCGAGGAAATGCCCGATGTCCATGTGCTGATGCTGACTGTCTCCGAGGATGCGCAGGATTTGATGGATGCGCTGCGCGCCGGTGCCAGCGGTTACCTGCTGAAAAATATCGAGACCGATACTCTCGTCGACGCCATTCGCAAGGCAGCGCAAGGAGAGTCCGTCGTTTCGCAGCAGATGACGGCAAAACTGATTCAGGGGGTGCGCAATCCCCCAAAGGCCGACGCGTCGCAGGCCGAGCGCGACCGCTTTTCACCGCGCGAGCGCGATATCCTGGCCGCATTGGCACAAGGCGAGAGCAACAAGGAAATCGCCCGCAAGCTCGACCTGGCCGAAAGCACCGTCAAGATTCACGTCCAGAACATTTTCAAGAAACTGAACATGAGCAGCCGCGTCCAGGTAGCGCTCTACGCCGTCGAAAACGGCTACGGACAGGGCCGCTGACCGGCCGCATTCCGTACGCCCCGAAACGGGCGCGGATTCTTAGTGGCAGGCGGGCAGCGGATGTGAGCGCTGCAGATGCTGATAGGCTTCCGCCAACTCCTGGACATGGAGCATGTCGCCGCGGTCAAAGGCGTTGCGCATGTTTTCCAGAAACATCACATGCAACTGGCAGACGCCTTCCGGCGTACAGAGCAACACTTCACTGATCTCGGCGGCAATGGTCATGGGAACATGCTCGTGCTCGGCGATTGCCTCGATCTCGCCACGGTCGAGATCGCAATAATCCAGCACGTCCTGAATAGACAGCATGGGCATCTCCTTTAATGCGGAATCAGAAGTCAGGGGTTTGCCTGTTTATTGTTGTTGTCAGCCGCCTTGTCGTTGTTATCGGTGGAGTGCCTTCTCTCTTTATAGCCCAAAAAATCTTGAAACTGAAGAAGCAGGGGGAACTAAAAGCGCAAACGCCCTTCTGGCCATGGATTTGACAGTTGCAGGCGGGTCAGGGTCGGCAGGAGATCAAGGCGTGTGTCTTTTTTGAGTTGCAGCGCGCTGGCGCGCATCTCGTCCAGCGACACGTCAATCGGATCGCCGCCGGTGGCGAAGGCGATGGTGTTGCCACTGTCGCATGATGGAAAAACGGCGAGACGACCATCGAATGCCTGTTTCAGGCGTTCGACGCTGGTCGGGAAGTTCTTGTCGCGGCCGAGCAGGTTGACGGCCAGGATGCCTTGTTGTCCAAGGCGGGCACGGCAGGCCTGATAGAAGGGCAAGGTGTCCAGCGGGCCGCTACGCCCTGCCGGGTCGAAACCATCGACGAGAATGTAGTCGAAACTGCTCGTGCCGCCGAGCATGTAGTCGGCGCCGCAGCCAATCACCACGTCGAGGCGCTGCGGATCAAGCGGCAGCCGGAAATACTGGTTGGCGACGAATTCGACCTGCGGGTTGATCTCGACGGCGGTGATCCGGCAGTTCGGCAGGTTGCGATAGATGAACTTGGCCAGGGAGCCGGCACCCAGGCCAACCAGCAAGGCCGTTTTCGGCCAGGTCGCGGCGGGACGGAGAAGCAGGCCGGCCATCATCTCGCGGGTGTAGGCCAGTTCCAGCGACCACGGCCGGGCAATGCGCATGGCGCCCTGCACCCAGTCCGAGCCGAAGTGCAGGTAGCGCACGCCGTCTTCTTCGCTGATGTCTACGGGGTGGCGGGGTGGTTTTCCGGATTTCCGCATGGCGTCGCGCTTTTGAGGTGGCGTCCCCACCCGGAATCGAACCAGGAACTGCTCCTTAGGAGGGAGCCGTTATATCCATTTAACTATGGAGACGCGCTGAAGGTGCGCATTGTACCGGTGCCCGCGCCAATGTGATAGATTAAACAAAGATAACAACGAGAGAGGCTCGCGTAACATGACGACCGGTTTCGCAAGACGCCCGATTGCACAGCAGTTGATCATGGCGACGATCGCCGCGCTGGTCGTTGTTTTTTCGGCATTGACGCTGATTGTCCAGAATAGGGCGGACAGTACCGCCATTGCGGTGACCGAGCGCAATCTCGAAAACGAGGCCAGGCTGATGGCCGGTAGCCTCGATGCGCTTTACGACTCGGTCAAGGTCCGTGGCGATGCCGAAGCACAGTTCTTCCTCAAGTATGCCGGAGCACAGCCGGAGGCCGGTGTTGGATTGACCAGGACCGGCGATGTCGATTTGCCGACGATCAGGCTCGGCCATGAGGTGCTCAATGGAAACGATCGGGTACTCAAGGCCTTTCGCGACCTGACGGGAAGCGAAGCGGCTTTTCTGGCGATTCGCGACAACAAGGTCTATCGGCTGGCGACCCTGCTGAAGGATAAGGACGGCAAGCCCATGAACGGGGTGCCGATTGCCGATGGCGACCCCGTTGCCAAGGCATTGCTGGCCGGTGAGAACTATCAGGGCCTGGCCATTCGCGGCGGCAAATACAACTTCAGTACCGTCAGGCATATCAAGGGCGCCGATGGCAAGCCCTGGCTCGCCTATTCGGTGCGAATTTCCCTCGACCGGGAACTCAAGCGCATTCGCGATCAGTTCGGGGCGATTGTTGCCGGTAAGACAGGCTACGTCTATATCGTCCGTCCCACCGACGAAAAAGGGGTCGGTGAATTCGTGATGCACCCCAAGTTCCAGGAAAAACAGATCGGCGAACTCGATCTCCCGGAGATGACCAAGAACGTGTTGCGGCAGGTTCTGACGAACAAGAGCGGTGCATTCCGCTACCCGTTGGCCGATAGCGCCGGCGTGATACGTGAAAAGATCGTCGTTGCGGCGACCTCGACTGCTTGGGGGTGGACCGTGGCGACCGGCAGCTGGCTGGACGAATATCTCGAGGAAAGCCGTGCCTTGCGCAACGCGCTGATCGTGGCCAGCATCCTGGCTGCCCTGCTGCTGGCGGCCATGATCTTCGTGCTGGTCAGCACCCGTCTGCGCCTGTTGAAGCAGATGGTCCAGGAGGTCGAGCGCATGGCCGGGGGCGACCTGCGTACCGTCGTTCATGGGGGCGAAGCGGACAGCCGCAACGAAGTTCATGTCATCGGCCAGGCCTTCAACCACATGGCGAACAACATGCGCTCGCTGGTGCAGGGTGTTTCCGCGACTTCGTCGGAGGTCGGTGCAGCGGCCAACGAACTGCAACAGGCAGCGAGCGCAGGCCGTGAATCGTCGGCGCGGGCCTCGTCCTCGGCAACGGGCATTGCCGCATCGGTCGAGGAGTTGTCGGTCAGCGTGACGCAGGTCGCCGACAATGCCAATCATGCGGCCCGGATATCCGAAGACGCCAAGGCGGTCACGGCGTCGGGGCGCGATGTCGTTTATCGCACCATGGACGAACTGGAGCGTGTGGCATCGGACATCACCGACTCGGCGGCCTTGATCGAGTCGCTGGGCGAGCGCTCCAAGCAGATTTCAAGCGTGGTTGGTGTGATCCGCGAAATCGCGGATCAGACGAATCTTCTGGCGCTCAACGCGGCGATCGAGGCGGCGCGGGCCGGTGAGCAGGGCCGGGGGTTTGCCGTGGTGGCCGACGAAGTACGCAAGCTTGCCGAACGAACCTCGCTGTCCACGCAGGAAATCGCGACCACCGTATCCGCCATTCTCGACGAAACCGGACGTGCCGTCAGTCGCATGCAAGCGTTGAGCGCCAACATGAGCGGCAGCGTCGAGATGGCCCGTCAGGCCGGGGATTCCCTCGAAGCCATCGACCAGCGCGCCCAGGAGACGGTCGATGTCGTGCATGGCATCGCGGACAGTTCGCGGGAGCAAAGTGCGGCCAGCCAGGAAATTGCGCGCCTGGTTGAAACAATTGCCCAGGCGGCGGCAGGCAGCAGCAATCGGGCCGCACTCAACAGCGAGCGGGCGCAAAACCTCTTGCGCCTGGCGGCCGAACTGCAAGCGCAGTTGTCGCGCTTCAACACCTGATTGTCCGGCAGGCTGTAAAATTGCCTTCTTCCCAACGCGGCGCCCTGCGGGGCGCCGTTTTCATTGCGACTCATGCCCTACCTCAAACTCTCCGACGCCTGCCTTGCCTACGGCCACGTGCCGCTTCTCGACCATGCCGATTTCCAGCTCGATCCCGGCGAACGCGTGGCCCTGATCGGTCGCAACGGTACGGGCAAATCCTCCCTGCTGGCGGCAATGGCCGCCGGCTCAGGCAAGGGACGTCTGGATGACGGCGAAGTCTGGGTGCAGCCCGGCATCCGCGTCGGCTACGTGCCGCAGGAGCCGCCTTTCGACCCGGCGATGAACGTTTTCCAGGCCGTGGTTTCCGGCATGGGCGAAACCTCGGCGCTGCTTGCCGAGTACCATGCGGTATCGCATCAATTGGCCGAAGGGCAGGGCGATCACGATGCCTTGCTGGCGCGCATGGATACGCTGCAGCACGAGCTGGAAGCGCGCGGTGCATGGGCTTACGAGGCGCAGGCCGAGCGCGTCATCGACCGCTTCGGGCTCGATCCGGAAGCCAGCGTCGGTTCCCTGTCTGGCGGCCAGAAGAAGCGCCTGGCGCTGGCGCAGGCGCTGGCCGTGGCGCCCGAGGTGCTGCTCCTCGACGAGCCGACCAACCACCTCGACATTGCCGCCATCGAATGGCTGGAAAACCTGCTCATCGAAAGCGGCGTCAGCCTGTTCTTCATCACCCACGACCGTTCCTTCCTTGACAGCGTGTGTACGCGCATCGTCGAACTCGATCGCGGCAAGCTGGCCAGCTTTCCCGGCAGCTTCACGCAGTACCAGCAGCGCAAGGAAGCCATGCTGCACGAGGAGTCGCTGGCCAATGCCCGCGCCGACAAACTGCTCAAGGAAGAAGAGGTGTGGATCCGCAAGGGCGTCGAGGCGCGGCGGACGCGCGCCGTCTTCCGCGTCCAGCGTCTCGACAAGCTGCGTGCCGAACGCCAGGCGCGGCGCGAACGGATGGGCAAGGTCAATCTGCAGCTCGATGCCGGCGACAAGAGCGGCAAGCTGGTCGCCGAGCTGGAGCACGTCAACAAGGCTTTCGGTCAGCGCCAGATCGTCCGCGATTTCTCGTCGCGCATCCAGCGCGGCGACAAGATCGGACTGATCGGCCCCAACGGCGCCGGCAAGACCACCCTGCTGCGCCTGATCCTTGGTGAGCTGCAGCCCGATTCCGGCATCGTCCGCCAGGGCACGAAGATGGAGATCGCCTACTTCGACCAGTTCCGTACCCAGCTCAATCCCGATTCGACGCTGGCCGACGTCATTTCGCCGGGCTCGGATTACGTCGAAATCGGGGGTGCCCGCAAGCACGTCATCGGCTATCTCGAAGACTTCCTGTTCGCCCCGGAGCGGGCGCGCTCGCCGGTCAGTTCGCTGTCCGGCGGCGAGCGCAACCGCCTGCTGCTGGCCCGTCTGTTCGCCAAGCCGGCCAACGTGCTGGTCCTCGACGAGCCGACGAACGACCTCGATATCGAAACCCTCGAGTTGCTGGAGGAGCTGCTGCAAAACTACGACGGCACACTGTTCCTGGTCAGTCACGACCGAACCTTCCTCGACAACGTGGTGACGCAAACCATCGCCGCCGAAGGCGAGGGGCGATGGCACGAGTACGCCGGTGGTTACAGCGACTGGGCGTCGTACAAGGCGGGTGTGGCGAAAGAGCCTGCCAGGGTCAAGTCCGAAGCCAAACCCGTCGCCAAGGCCCCGGAGCCAGTCAAGCCGAAGGGTGACAAGCTGTCCTGGAAGGAGCAGCGGGAGCTCGAGGCCCTGCCGGGGAAAATTGCGGCACTGGAAGACGAGCAAGCCGCTCTGACGACGCGACTCGAGGATCCGTCGATTTACCAGACCGATCCGCAAGCCGCGCAGCGTGCCGCGGAACGGCTGGCCGCCATCGATGACGAATTGATGATCCTGCTGGAGCGCTGGGAGGCGCTGGAGTCGCGTGCCGGCGGTTGATGCCGGCTAGTGGTCCTCGTTCTGCCCGTCGGCTTCCCTTGCCGGCAAGGGTTCCAGGCCCAGGCGCTGACGCACGGCTTCCGGAGAGATGTTGAGCAGTTGCCCGATGTCCTTGTAGTCGTCAGGCAAGGCCGGATCGTCCCAGCCATGGGACGAATGGCGGGCCAGGCGCACAGCCAGGGTCGCATTGCGGACCCGTGCCAGCGTGGCGTTGTCGTCGTCAATCAGGGTCTGGAGCAGTGGAGGCAGATGCCAGACCCGGCAAAGTTCGCGCTGGATTTCCAGGAAGGTGAAACCGAGGATTTGCTTCTGCGCATCGGCGCTGCGCATGCCGGGGTGCGCTTTCAGCTGCTCCTGGATGCGCAGGCCGAGTTTCGGGGCGGTACACCACACCAGCATTTCGGCCAGGTCATGGAGCAGCGCTGCAACACGTACTTCCTCCATGTTGATGTCCTGTCGCCAGACGGCCCATTCCTGTGCGTAGTCGGCCGCCCGCTGGGCGCGGCGGATGATCTGGAGCACGCCGAGGAGTGCTTGCGGGCCGGCTTCCTTGACTTGCTCCTCGATCGTGAACAGTTCGTTGAATTGATTGAAGAAGGGTTCTATGCCGGCCATCATCACCGCGCTGGCAATGGTCGTGATATCCCTTTGCAGGGAACGCCCGCGCATCGGCTGAATGAAGGCCAGCACGCGCACGGTCATGATCGGGTCTTGCAGAATCAAATGCGCCAGTTCGCGAACGTCAACGCGATCAAGGTCGGCACGCATCTCGTCCAGCCGGCGTTTGGTAACGCGAAGGATGGGTAACCCGTTATTGCTGAACAGAAGGGTCCAGGCGTCAATGTCGGGTAGTGCGTGGTCAAGCATTGTCTGTCGGCTTTCGAAGGGCGGTTCTGTGCTGGCAGGGGGGAGTGTAAGGTGGCTGGCTATGCCGGGCAAGGGTGGCGGCGTGCGATAATGCAGCTCCGGTCAAATACTCCCGAACCATCATGCGCTACCAAGTCGTTCCGGTTACTCCCTTCGAACAGAATTGCACGCTCTTCTGGTGCGAAAAAACCCGTCAGGCTGTCGTAATCGATCCGGGCGGCGATATCGAGCGTATTCTGCGTGCCCTGGAGGATGAGAAGCTGACGCTGGTCAAGGTGCTGGTTACGCATGGTCATATCGACCATGCCGGCGGTGTGGCCGCGCTGGTCGAGCAGACTGGCGTGCCGGTCGAGGGGCCGCATGAAGAGGATCGCTTCTGGATCGAAGGCATGCCGCAGCAGAGCAAGATGTTCGGCTTCCCCAATGTGCGCAGCTTCGAACCGACGCGCTGGTTGAAGGGGGGCGACAAGATCAGTTTCGGTGAGGTTGAGCTGGATGTGTTGCACTGTCCGGGGCATACGCCGGGTCACGTGGTTTTCTTTCACGCACCGAGTCGGCTGGCCCAGGTTGGCGATGTGCTGTTTCAGGGCTCCATCGGCCGGACGGATTTTCCGCGGGGCGACTACGACACCCTGATCGACTCGATCAAGGGTCAGCTTTTCCCGCTGGGTGACGATGTGGCATTCATCCCCGGCCATGGCCCGATGTCCACTTTGGGCGAGGAACGCCAGTTCAACCCCTTCCTGTCCGGGCGTTTCGGCTGATCAGCTTGTCGGGTGAATCTTGGCTGCCCAGCCGATGGCGGTCAATTGGGCATCCAGATAGGTTTCCGGCGATATGCCCAAGGCGTCGAGCTTGGCCGCGGCCGTGCCCAACTCGCGTTTGTCCCCGGCGCAAACGGCGCTCAGGAGCTCGCCAAACGGACCTGTATGATCGCCCAGCGCCTGTCGCGCAGGCTCAGGCAACGGTAGTTGGTTCAGGATGTCGGACATCGGCATGTTGAGCAGCACATCCAGCAGGGAGAATGTGCCGATCATGAATGCCATGTCTTCCGGGTGCTCGAGTGCAGGGTCCAGCGCTAGTCGGGAGCACAGCAGTTCGATGAGGCGCCCGCGTGCCGCCGCTTTCGGGAGCAGCGGTGTCGGGTGCTGGCCATTGTTGGGGTCGGAATAGACCAGCAGTTGCAACCAGCGTTGCAACTGCCGACGTCCCAGCAGGTTGATCGCCTGGCCGAAGCTGGTGATTGGGCTGCGTGGCGACATGGCGGCCGAATTGACCAGCCGGAGCAGGCTGTAGGACAGCTTGGATTCCTCGCGGAAAATATCTTCCAGGTCGCTCGTGTTGGCATCGCCTTCGATCAGGCTCAGCAGCTTGAGCAGTTTGAGCTTGGTCATGTCGGCCTTGCCCTGCGTCATGGAGCGGGCAAGCAGATACTCCCCGGTCGAGAAGCTGCAGGCATTGGCCTGGGACCACTCGCGATCGTTCGGAGTGTGCAGCCCGGTAATACCGATCATGGTCCGGCTGGCCATGCCCAGCAGGTTGTACGGTGGCAGACTGCGGGCATGGCTGGCGTCAATGAGCAGGTAGTCCCAAGTGCCGCTTGCAGGTAACTTGATGGCTGGGCTGGCGGCCAGGGCAAGTTTGCGGCTTGCCTTGCGCAATTGGCTTTCCAGTGGCGCTAGTGTTTCCTGTCTGTCCTGCGAAGCATCTGCCGAAAATACGACGACCGCACGCTCTCCCTTGTCCTGCAAGGAACTGCAATTGCTCTCTGCCGGGAAAAACCACGGCAGGCGTTGGTCGAACTCGTCAAATTGCGAGGAGTGGGCCAGCTGCGAGAGCAACTCCGAACTGCGCGTGCCGCTGGGGAATTCGGCAAGGAAGGCGGCCCAGCCGTCGTCGGGACCCAGCATCGGGTGGATGAAGACGTAAGGCAATTTGTTCATGGTGGGTGCTCATCGTTATTTTTAACAATGCTAACAAACTGGCGTCTTCCCGTGTTCGGTGTCGGCATAAATATGCGAGCAGGAAAGTCGGGCGTTGCGTCAACGTATAATCGCCCAATGACTCCTTCCTATTGGGTGCAGGCCTCCGAGGAACTGGCTGCGAACGATCCGGCCATGGCCGAGCTGGTAAAACGTTATCGAGGCGCTTCGCTGGTGTCTCGCGGCGATCCATTTTCCACCCTGGCGCGGTCCATCGTCGGGCAGCAGATATCGGTCAAGGCAGCCGACTCCGTTTGGGCGCGTTTTGTCGATCGGGTGGGGGAAGTCACGCCGCAGCAACTCGCTCGGGTGGGTGCCGAGGGGCTGGTGGGTTGCGGTCTGTCGCAGCGCAAAATCGAGTATGTGAGCGATCTGGCCAGTCACTTTCTCAGTGGACGGATGAATCCCGTGCATTGGGCGGATCTGGACGACGAGGCGGTCATTGCGGAACTGGTGGGCGTGCGTGGCATTGGCAGGTGGACTGCCGAAATGTTCCTGATCTTCAACCTGATGCGTCCGGATGTTTTCCCGGTTGACGACATCGGTCTGCAACGTGCTGTCTTCGAGCGCTATTTCGGCGGTGCAAAGCAGTCAAAGCGAGCCTTGGTCGAATTTGGCGATCGCTGGCGGCCATGGCGTTCGGTGGCGACATGGTATCTGTGGCGTAGCCTTGATCCGGTGCCGGTCGAGTACTGAAACGTTAGCCATCCTGCCTTTGGGGTAAAATGCGCCCCAACTTAGCCTAACGAGCAGTCCATGAAAACAAGTTTCCTCGACTTCGAGCAATCCATTGCCGACCTTGAAGCCAAGATCGAAGAGCTGCGCTTTGTGCAGGATGACTCCGCGGTCGATATCTCCGAAGAAATCGACCGTTTGCAAAGCAAAAGCGCTCAACTGACCAAGGATATCTACGCCAAACTGACGCCGTGGCAGATTTCGCAGGTAGCTCGCCACCCGCAACGGCCCTATACGCTCGATTACTTGTCGCTGATCTTTACCGACTTCGAAGAGTTGCACGGTGACCGCGCGTTCGCCGACGATCACGCCATTGTTGGCGGCCTGGCTCGTTTCAACGGTCAGCCGGTCATGGTCATCGGCCACCAGAAGGGGCGCGATACCAAGGAAAAGATTTACCGCAATTTCGGTATGCCCCGTCCGGAAGGTTATCGCAAGGCCCTGCGCCTGATGAAACTGGCCGAAAAATTCGGCATTCCGGTCATGACTTTCGTCGACACGCCGGGTGCCTATCCCGGTATCGATGCCGAGGAGCGCGGACAATCCGAGGCCATTGGCCGCAACCTGTACGTGATGGCCGAACTCAAGGTGCCGGTCATCGTCACCATCATCGGTGAAGGCGGTTCAGGTGGTGCGCTGGCGATTGCCGTCGGCGATACCGTGCAGATGCTGCAATACTCGACCTATTCGGTCATTTCGCCGGAAGGTTGCGCTTCCATCCTCTGGAAAAGTGCCGAAAAGGCACCTGAAGCGGCCGAAACCATGGGTATTACGGCGCAACGCCTGAAAACCCTGGGGCTGGTCGACAAAGTGGTCAATGAGCCGCTGGGTGGTGCGCACCGCGATCATGCCGCCATGGCGCAGAACCTCAAGAAAGCACTGCAGGATGCGCTCAAGCAGCTTTCGGGGCTGTCCACCGGCGAATTGCTGGAGGCGCGCTACGAGCGGCTGATGAGTTATGGCCGCTTCAAGGAACAGCCGGTTAACTGATCTGCGGAAGCGGGTCGGCGATGTGCTTGCCACCCGCATCACGCCCGGTACCCCCCTTTCGGTGGGGCTGTCCGGTGGCTGCGACTCCGTCGTCCTGTTGCATATCCTCTCCGAATCGGAGTGGCGTCATGGGTTGCAAGCCGTACATGTGCATCATGGCTTGTCACCCAATGCCGATGGCTGGGCAGCCTTTTGCAGCAACTATTGCCGCAGCCTGGGGGTGCCGCTCATCGTTCGTCATGTATCGATCGATGGCGCTTCCGGCCTCGGTATCGAGGCAGCTGCCCGCAATGCCCGCTATGCGGCTTTTTCGGAGGTAGCCCGGGACTGGCTGTTGCTTGCCCACCATCGCGGCGACCAGGCGGAAACGGTATTGTTCAATTTGCTGCGCGGGGCAGGCGTAAATGGCGCGGCGGGTATTCCGGTCGAGCGGACGGCAGGCAATGTCACACTGCTCAGGCCGCTGTTGGATGTGTCCCGGGGCGACATCGAGGCTTATGCCTGCGACGCTGGCTTGTCCTGGGTGACCGACGAAAGCAATGCCGATATGGCACTGACCCGCAACTATCTGCGGCACGATGCGCTGGTCGGTCTGAGCCGGAGATTTCCGGCGGCCGAGTCCTCATTGGCCCGGGCCGCGGCCAATTTTACTGAAGCCGCAGGGTTGCTCGACGAATTGGCGGCGCTGGATTGGTTGCAGGTGGGGGAAGGTGCTGCGGCAAGGGTGGCAGGATTGCGCCAATTAAGCGTCCCGCGATTGAAGAATCTGTTGCGCCACCGCTTGCGTTGCCTGGGTTGGCAGGTTCCCGTGGCGAGTCGCCTCGATGAGTTCGCCCGGCAGCTCCTTGCGGCCGCACCCGATCGTCATCCGGAGCTCGTGCTTGAGGAGGGCGTGATGCGGGTGGAGAACAGGCGGCTTCACTGGTCGTTAAGAAAATAACAATCTGTTACCAAGCGCCTTTCCGCGGCGAATAGCCTTCAGTTACAATCAAAGAATTACTTTATTCATATACAGGCCATGATTACCGGATCCATTGTCGCCATCGTTACGCCCATGCATGAGGATGGCAGCCTCGATTTGAACGCCTTCCGCAATCTGCTCGACTTTCACGTGCAGGAAGGCACCGATGCCGTCGTCGTCGTCGGCACGACCGGCGAGTCGCCGACCGTCAACGTCGAGGAGCATTGCGAACTGATCAAGGTGGCGGTCGAGTACATTGCCGGCCGTATCCCGGTCATCGCCGGTACCGGCGGCAATTCGACGGCTGAAGCGATCGAACTCACCGAGTTTGCCAAGAAGGCCGGCGCCGATATGTCGCTGTCTGTGGTGCCTTACTACAACCGCCCGACCCAGGAAGGCATGTACCGTCATTTCAAGGCAATTGCCGAAGCGGTCGAACTGCCGATCCTGCTCTACAACGTGCCCGGCCGTACCGTGGCCGATATGTCCAATGACACCATCCTGCGCTTGGCGCAGGTGCCGGGTATCGTCGGCGTCAAGGACGCAACCGGCAACCTTGATCGTGCCTGTGATCTGATCGCCCGTGCTCCGAAGGAGTTCGGTCTGTACACCGGCGACGACATGACGGCCGTGGCAACCATAGCCCTTGGTTTCCATGGGGATATCTCGGTAACCGCCAACGTTGCGCCGCGCCTCATGCACGAAATGTGCGTTGCTGCCCGCAATGGTGACATGGCCAAGGCCCGCGAAATCCATTTCAAGTTGCTCGGCCTGCACCGCGACCTGTTCTGCGAAGCCAACCCGATTCCCGTCAAATGGGCGGTGCACAAGCTCGGCCTGATGCCCAACGGCATCCGCCTGCCCCTGACCACCCTGTCGGAGGCCGCGCAGCCTCGCGTTCTGGCCGCTCTGCGCCAGGCCGGCCTGATCGCCTGACCCCGGAGTACAAGAAACATGAATCGTCGGCTTTCCGGCCTCGCTCTTTCCCTGCTTGCTGTTGCGCTGGCAGGGTGCAGCCTTCTTCCTGATTCCCGCAAGATCGAATACAAGTCTGCCGGCAAGGCGCCGACACTTGAGGTGCCGCCCGATCTGACCCAGGTTACCCGCGACGACAAGTACCTGGTGCCCGATGCTGCCGGCAAGGGGAGTGCCACCTTCTCGGCCTACAGCGCCGACCGCACGCCGCAGGCACAGGCGCAAAACTCGGCTGTGCTGCCGCAGGTCGACAAGGTGCGTGTCGAGCGCTCCGGGAACCAGCGCTGGCTGGTTGTGACGGCGCCGGCCGACAAGCTGTGGGATACCGTCAAGGATTTCTGGCAGGAAACCGGTTTCATCATCAACGTTGAACGTCCGGAAGCAGGCGTGATGGAAACCGACTGGGCGGAAAACCGCGCCAAGATTGGCCAGGATTTCATTCGCAATACGCTGGGTCGCCTGCTCGACTCGCTGTATTCGACGGGGGAGCGCGACAAGTTCCGCACTCGCTTCGAGCCGGGTTCTACCCCGGGCACCACCGATATCTTCGTGAGCCACCGCGGCATGGAAGAGGTTTATACCTCCTCGGCCAAGGATGACACGCGTTGGCAGCCGCGTGCGGCTGATCCCGAACTCGAAGCCGAAATGTTGCGTCGCCTGATGGTTCGTCTCGGCTCGGAAGAGAAGCGCGCCGAGGCATCGCTGGCCTCAGTCAAGGCTGAGCCGCGAGCCAAGTTGGCCAAATCGGACGATGGCGCTGGTACGCTGGAGGTTCTCGACCGCTTCGACCGCGCCTGGCGTCGTGTGGGCCTGGCGCTCGATCGTGTCGGCTTCACCGTTGAGGATCGCGATCGTTCCCGTGGTCTTTATTTTGTCCGCTATGTCGATCCGGACGCCGATAATCGCAGCAAGAAGGATACCGGGCTGTTGTCCAAGCTGGCTTTCTGGAAGAGCGATACCCCGGTTAACACCAATGCGCAGTACCGCATCCATGTCAGCGAAGATGGGCAGCAAAGTGTCGTGAAGGTGCTTTCCGCCGAAGGCGGCACGGACAAGTCGGAAACCGCCAAGAAGATTCTCGGCCTGCTCCTCCAACAGTTGCAGTGATTCGTTTTGCCTCGCTCGGCAGCGGCAGCGCCGGTAATGCGCTGCTTGCCGAGTCCGGGGATACCTGTTTGATGCTTGATTGTGGTTTTGGGTTGCGGGAAACCGTCACCCGCATGCTGCGTTTCGGCAAGCATCCCTCCGATCTGGCCGGGATCTTGGTGACCCACGAACATGGCGATCACGTCGGCGGTGTTTTCCGTCTGGCGAGAAAACATGCCTTGCCTGTCTGGATGACCCATGGAACCTGGGTTGCTTGCCGTGAAAATGCGGAGGGCCTGGATCTCAGGGTCATCGACGGTTATCGTGCTTTTGACGTCGGAAGCTTCGAAGTTCAGCCCTTCCCCGTCCCTCACGATGCGCGTCAGCCGGTTCAATACGTGGTTTCTGCCGGGGGCAGGCGCTTGGCTGTCCTGACGGATATCGGGGAGGCGACCCCGCATGTGTGCGCCAATCTCTCTGGCTGCGATGGGCTGGTCCTTGAGTTCAATCATGATGCCGAAATGCTGGCGCATTCAGCTTATCCCGCTTCAGTGAAGCGCCGGATCGCCGGTCGCTACGGTCATCTTGAAAATCGTGCTGCGGTAGCCTTGCTGGAACAAATCGACTGTTCGCGTCTCCAGCATTTGGTGGCTGCCCATCTGAGTGAGCGAAACAACTGTGAGAGCCTGGTTCGGACGCTTGTTGACGATTATCTGGCCGACGGCGGTGGAGAGTTTACGGTGGCAACCCAGAACGACGGCTTCGATTGGCGAAGCCTGAGGTAGATTTTCAAATCGACAAGGCAATAAAAAACGGGGCCGCAGCCCCGTTTTTCTTGAGAGCAAGAAGATTACTTCTTGGCTTCCATACCAGCTTGTTCGGCCGGCTTGGCGGCTTCCATGCCAGCCATGCCAGCTTGTTCGGCCGGCTTGGCGGCTTCCATGCCAGCCATACCAGCTTGCTCGGCCGGCTTGGCGGCTTCCATGCCAGCTTGCGGAGCGGCAGCCGGAGCCGGGGCAGCGGCCGGGGCCGGAGCAGCGGCCGGAGCGGCTTCTTCCTTCTTACCGCAAGCGGTCAGGGCAACGGCCAGCAGGGCAGCGACGAGAATAGACTTATTCATGGGATTTCCTTATCGACAAGAACCAACAAAATCTGAATTTATCGGAGATCAGGAGCTACCTGATCAGCACATGATTATAACAATAATTTATTTGCGAAGGCTGTGTTTGTTGCATTGCGGAATGGCATCCGGATACTACAAGCCCACGATCGTGCTGCTGATTCGTTCGCCACCTTCCGCCCATATTTCGTTGAACTTCGCCAAATAGGGGCGCAGCTCGTCGCTTTCGTCGATCAGAAGCTTGCTGCGCGGCATGTCGCGTTCAAAGCGTATCAGGCCGTGCTTGCCGTCGACGATGATCATGCTGTCGCGCAGGTGGGCGAGGTGGGGTGGCGTTTCTTGTGCGGCAGCGACGTGCCCGTAGGTTGTCAGCAGGCTTTGCAATAAAGGGTGCTGGTTGCGGAGCGGTGATCCATTGCGTACGGCAATGAACAGCGCGTCGGCGCGGGTGCCCTGGACGAGCCGTTTGACATGAGCCAGGCGGGATGCCGAGTCAAGTTTCAGCGTTGTCAGGTCTTCGTCGTAAATGTGAATCTGCTTGGTGGCGATGGCCAGCAAACGGTCGATTGCCGTTTGGTAGTCTGCCCAGGAGGTGATCAGTTCGCGAGCCATGGCGCTTAGTGTAACCGATTGATAGAATTCGCGCTTTTTTGGAGTCGACCGTGCCGATCGGGATGATAGAGTCGCTGGATCACGAGGCGAGAGGGATCACGCGCCAGGAGGGCAAGACGGTCTTCGTCGACAGTGTTTTGCCCGGCGAGACGGTCGAATACGCCAGCTTCCGCCGCAAGCCGAACTATGAGCTGGCTCACTTGGTGAGCGTGTTGGCGCCGTCCCCAGTGCGGGTGGAACCGCGTTGTCCACATTTCGGTATCTGTGGTGGCTGTGCCATGCAGCACATGGAGCCGTCCGCTCAGGTCGCCGCCAAGCAGCGCGTGCTCGAGGACGGGCTGTGGCACATCGGCCGGGTTCGTCCGGAGCGCATCTTGCCGCCGATCTTTGGCGAGCCCTGGGGCTATCGTCATCGCGCGCGTCTGGCCGTACGCAAGGTCGAGCGCAAGGGGGGCGTGCTGATCGGCTTCCATGAAAAGCGCAGCAGCTATATCGCGGACATGACAACGTGCGCGATTCTGCCTCCACACGTCTCCGACATGCTCATGCCATTGCGGGAGCTGATCGGGGCATTGTCCGTCGTAGAGCGCATGCCTCAATTGGAGTTGGCAGTCGGCGAGCACTGCACGGCGCTGGTTCTGCGCATCCTGCAGCCGTTGACCGCTGCTGACGAAAAGATGCTGCGAGCCTTTGCCGACCGCCATCAGGTTGTTTTCTACCTGCAGCCCAAGGGGCCGGATACGGCCTATCGCTTTTATCCTGAAGACGCCCCCCGGCTTTCCTATGCCTTGCCGGAATTCGCGCTTGAGCTGGATTTCAGGCCGACGGATTTTACCCAGGTGAATCATGCGGTGAATCGCATACTGGTTCGTCGAGCCTTGAGTTTGCTCGATCCGCAACCGGGTGAGCGAATCGCCGACATGTTCTGCGGGCTGGGTAACTTCACTCTGCCGATAGCCCGTTCCGGCGCGAGCGTGGTAGGGATTGAGGGCAGTCCTGCGCTGGTCAAGCGGGGGCGGGAGAGTGCAGTCGCGAATGGGCTGAGCGAGCGGGTGGAGTTCGGCGTTGCCAATCTGTTCGAGAGTACCGAAGCGTCGTTGGAAAAATTGGGGCGTTTCGACAAGATGCTGATCGATCCGCCAAGAGAAGGGGCGCTCGAACTGGTCAAGGCGCTGGGCGCGAATGCCCCGGGGCGTATTGTTTACGTTTCCTGCAATCCCTCAACCTTGGCTCGTGATGCGGCGATCATGGTTTCGGTCAAGGGCTATCGTTTTGCCGCCGCCGGTGTTGTGAACATGTTCCCGCACACCGCTCACGTCGAGTCGATTGCGGTTTTTGAACGCGATTGATCGTAGAAAAAAAGGGCGGCCGAGGCCGCCCTTGTTGTTTTCGATAAGACTTGCTCAGTCGCGTTCGCCCGTGAAGGCCATGATCAACTGCAGCAGGCTGACGAAAACGTTGTAAATGTCCAGATAGACCGCCAGCGTTGCGCTGACGTAGTTGGTTTCGCCGCCTTGGACGATGCGGCTGATGTCGTAGAGAATGTAGGCCGAGAAAATACCCACGGCCGCTACGGCAATGGTCAGCGACAGCGCCGGAATCTGGAAGAAGATGTTGGCGACGGCTGCCAGCAGGATCAGGATCATGCCGGCAAACAGGAATTTGCCCATGCCCGTGAAGTCACGCTTGCTGACGGCAGCAATCGAAGAGAGGGTGAAGAAGATCGCGCCCGTGCCGCCGGCTGCCATCGCAATCATCGAGGCACCGTTGGAGAAACCCAGCGCGAACTGCAGGATGCGCGACAGCATCAATCCCATGAAGAAGGTGAAGCCCAGCAGCAAGGCGACACCGAGGCCGCTGTTCTTGTTGCGCTCGATTCCCCACATGAAGCCGAAGGCGACGCCGAGAAAAAGCATGAAGGAAATCAGCGGACTGCCGGCAAAGAAGCTGAACCCCATCTGGATGCCGACCATCGCGCCGAGGACTGTCGGGATCATCGAGAGCCCGAGCAACATGTAAGTGTTACGCAGGACACGGTTTTGTCCGAGCGCAATTTCGGGCGAACTCTGGCGGGCGATATCGAAATTGGTGTTCATGCAGGACATCTCCTTTATATGGTTTCGTCAAAGGTTAAGACTAACGGACTGGGCGATAAGTTTCAACGCCCTATGTTCGCCGGAAATGCACCCCCTCGCGACTGTGCTATCATGCGCGCCGCCAGGGTCTGTGGCAGAGCGGTTGAATGCACCGGTCTTGAAAACCGGCGTGCTGAAAAGCATCGTGAGTTCGAATCTCACCGGACCCGCCAGGCGCCCCTTTATTCAGAGTCTCAGAAAGTCTCCGACTTCAGTCGAGCGCGCCATGGTATCGGCGTAACCCAGATCAATGAGCGCCTGGGTGTATGGTTTCTCGAAGAGCAGGTAGCTGGTGAGCGTTCCATTGCGCCGGCTCATTCCCCCGATTCCGCCAAGCATCATCTTCATTGCCCAGGGCAAGGCCTTGGCGTGCTCGGATGCAAAGCGTTCCAGGCGTTCGGATGGCGAAATGATCAGTGAATCAATGGGACGGAGCGGAATATCGCTCTCCGCCCTGATCTCGGGGGGGATGGCATTCAAGGTGCGGTTGATGCGCTGCATGCGCTCGATGTCTACCGCCAGGCTGTCCAGGAAGATTGTGGACAGGGCGTGGCCGGCTATTTGTGCCAGCGAGGGGTGGCTATCGACGCGTCGTCTATCCTGGTGTTCGTTTTTGCGCCCGGCGCCGACGATCAGGATACGCTCGGCGCCTAGATGAATGGCTGGAGATATCGGGGCCAGCTGGCGCATCGATCCGTCGCCAAAATACTCGCGATGTATCTTGGTCGCCGGAAAGATGAAGGGGATGGCACTGGATGCCAGCAGGTGGTCCACCGTGATTTGCGCCCGGATTCCGATGCGTTGTACCCGGCGCCATGGTTCGGCGCTCGGGTGGCCCTGAAAGAAATTGATGTTGTCGCCGGATTCATAGCCGGAGGCCGAGACGCTGACGGCGTGCAGGGCGCCTTTGGCAATGGCATGCTCGATACCGCGGAAATCGAGATGCTGGCTCAGCAGTTGGCGCAGTGGTGCGTTATCGAGCAGCGAGCGCGGTGGGTTGTGGAACAACCAGCCCATGGTCAGGGTGGAGAGCCAGCGTACCGCGGAGCGCCCGATGCCGATCGGGTCGGCGCGGTAGATGTGATCGGCATGCATGCTCCGCCAGAAGGTGGCGAGGACCGAGGCGGCCTTGCTGAAATTGTCGGCGAGGCAGGCGATGCTGACCACGTTGATGGCGCCCGCCGACGTGCCGCAGAGAATGGGGAAGGGGTTGTGCCTTCGATTGCTCGATAGCTTGGCAATGGCGAGCAATACGCCGACCTGATAGGCCGCGCGGGCGCCGCCTCCGGTCAGGACGAGCGCGGTTTTGCCGCTCGTCGTTCCTGGTTGCGAAGTCATGCTGCTACCCCTGCCTTGGGCTGGGCGTCCGTAATCCTGCGGTTGTTGCCGATCTTTTGCCGCATGTCCCCTCCGGAGTCACCTGTCATGCAGATGCTGCTTTTCAGGCAGTATAGAGGGGGTGCCGCGTTGACTCAATCGGCTGCTGTGCGCAGCGCATCGGCCCAGCAGTTGGGGGTTTCGTAAAGTCTGACCTGCTCGAGGCGCAAGTGATTGCCGTAGGTGTCGCGATAGACGGTGTCGAGTCGATCGAACGCCAGTCGCGCCAGATTCTCGGCAGTCGGGACGCGATCGAGGATAACGGTCTTGTGTCCGGGTAGTGTGGCCAGGAAGTCGACAATGGCCTTGTCGCCGGCAAAGGCAAGGAATGCGTGATCCCATTCGTCAACCAGGTATTGCTTGGCCAGGTCCTTGACCTGAGAAAAATCCATCACCATTCCATTCGCGGCATCGCCCGCCTTGTTGATGATGTTGCCGGAAAGCGTGATTTCAATGACGTAGCGGTGTCCGTGCAGGTGGCGGCACTGGCTTTTGTGATCGGGGATGCGGTGCCCGGCATCGAATTCGAGGCGGCGGGTAATCAACATGGTGTATTGCTCGACAAGGCGGTCGCGGATTATACAATGCGCCATGCTTACAACCGATGATCACCGCCGCGACAGCGCCGGCCTGCTTTACGTCTACCCTGTCGTGTCGCGACGTGCCGGCGGGGTGTCGATCGGCATCAATCTAAATCCCAACAATGCCTGCAACTGGGCCTGCCTGTATTGCCAGGTCGAGAACCTGACGCGGGGCGGGCCGCCGCCAATCGATCTGGGGCGCCTGGAACGGGAGTTGGCCTCTCTGCTTCACGATGTATTGCACGGCGATTTCATGATCCGGAACGTGCCGCAGGAGTCGAGGCGATTGATGGATGTGGCTTTCTCGGGCAATGGCGAGCCGACAAGTGCCGCCGAATTTGCCGATACGATCGCTTGTGTGGGAGGGGTATTGGATCGTTTCGGGTTGAAGGGCCAGCTGCCGGTTCGGCTCATCACCAACGGCAGCCTGCTGCATCGTCCGGCGGTGCAGTCAGGAATTTCCCGGCTTGCCGGATATGGCGGCGAAGTTTGGTTCAAAATTGACCGGGGATTGGCGTTTGAGATCGAGGAGATCAACGGTATTCCGGGCAATACGGAGCGGGTTTTGAAAAATCTGCAGCTTTGTGCAGATCTGGCGCCAACCTGGGTGCAGACGTGTTGGTTCGCTCTGGATGGTTGCGCGCCCTCTGCCGAGTCGCGGCTAGCCTACTGCGACTTGCTGCGCAAGGTATCCGGTAAATTGCAGGGGGTGCATCTCTACGGTCTGGCCAGGCCGTCAATGCAGCCTGCTGCGTCGCGCCTCAAGGCGTTGCCGGCCGAGGAGCTGGCTGAATGGGGTTGTCAGATAGAAAAAGAAACGGGCATCCGGGTCAGTGTTTCTCCGTGATGCCCGTCGGTTCTGGTCAAGCCCTGTCACCGGGAAAAATCAGGCGGCTTTCTTGGCGTGGCTGCGCGCCGATTTCTTCAGCGACTTGAACAGTTCCGGTTCCTGAGACTTCAGGTATTCGACGACTTCCCAATCTTCGCGCTTGATGGTCTTGATGTCGACCTGCTCGACATGGACCAGGCGCAGCAGTTCGCGAACCGGCTTCGGCATGTTGCGGCCGCTTTCGTAGCGGGAGCCGCCGCTCTGCGTCACACCCAGGGTCGACCAGAATTGTTGCTGGTTCAGGCCGAGCTTGCGGCGGATTTCACGGGCATCGATCTTTTCGATTGTCTTGACGGTACTCATATTCATTCTCCATACGCTAGTGTAATCAAGTTACCCAAGCATCGTAGCGAGGTATGACTTAGGTAATATGGCGAAGTATATATATGCCTATGACGTTATGCAACCTCAAAATTGGTTAAATTTGTTAAATACGACGGTATTTTTTTGATGTTTGGCATGGTCACTGCGAGGCGGGCTGGTGTGGCGTTCTTCCGGATTTTCCGGGGATGCTCTAAGATCGGTCACGTCAATCATTCTTCATTCATGGAGAGCGCCATGCAGGTTCTGGAAATTCTTCGCGTCAAGGGCGGAACGCTGTACACGGTGACGCCGCAGCAGTCGCTGGCGTTTGCCATCGACTCCATGGCCGATCTCGATGTTGGCTCGCTGGTCGTCATGGATGGCGGTCGCATGGCGGGCATGCTGACCTTCCGCGAGGTATTGTCGGCCTTGCGCAAGAACGGCTCGGCACCGGAGGGGCTGACGGTCGGTGACGTCATGGTCAAGGACCCGGTTACGGCTTATCCGGCAATGGAAGTCAACGAGTTGCGCGGCCTGATGATCGAAAAGCGCTCGCGCTACCTGCCGGTGGTCGATGGCGGAACCCTGATGGGGGTCATCTCCTTTCTCGACGTGGCCAAGGCGGTGCTCGAGGAGCAGAGCCTGGAGAACAAGTTGCTGAAGAGCTACATCAAGAACTGGCCGGGTGAAACGCCCGCTGCCTGAGCGTTTGGCGCGTGCAGTGAAGGGCGGCCCGGGCCGCCCTTGTCGTTTGTGTGGTCCGGAAACGGTGAGAGTGGCCGACGTGATAGACTGTCGCGCTTCGAAAGCACCTATTTTTCCCCATGTCTGGCAATACATTTGGCACCCTGTTTACCGTTACCTCTTTTGGTGAATCGCACGGTCCGGCCATCGGCTGCGTTGTCGATGGTTGCCCCCCGGGGCTGGCGCTGTGCGAGGCCGATATCCAGGCCGAGCTGGACCGGCGCAAGCCCGGTACCTCGCGTCATGTCACGCAGCGCCGCGAGCCGGATACCGTGGAAATTCTTTCCGGCGTGTTCGAGGGCAAGACGACGGGGACGCCGATCGGGTTGTTGATCCGCAATCAGGATCAACGCAGCAAGGACTATGGCAACATTGCCGAGACTTTCCGTCCGGGGCATGCCGACTATACCTACACGCAGAAATACGGCTTCCGCGATTATCGCGGCGGCGGTCGCTCCTCGGCGCGTGAAACGGCCGTGCGCGTAGCGGCCGGGGCGATTGCCCGAAAGTGGCTGAACGAGCGTCATGGTGTGGCGATACGGGGTTGGATGTCGGCCCTGGGGCCGCTCGATATTCCGTTCGTTTCGGCCGACGACATCGATGGCAACGCCTTCTTTGCCCCGAATGCGGCCATCGTGCCTGAGCTTGAAAACTACATGGATAACCTGCGCAAGTCGCTCGATTCCGTCGGGGCAAGGATAACCGTGACCGCCACCGGTGTTCCGCCCGGCTGGGGCGAACCGGTGTTTGACCGGCTGGATGCCGACATTGCCTACGCGATGATGGGTATCAACGCTGTCAAGGGAGTCGAGATCGGTGCCGGGTTTGCATCGGTTGCGCAGAAGGGTAGCGAGCATGGCGACGAGATGACGCCGCAGGGGTTCGCCAGCAACCATGCGGGCGGCGTGCTCGGCGGAATTTCCACGGGGCAGCAGATTGTCGTCAACATGGCGATCAAGCCGACCTCCTCGATAGCGCAGCCGCGTCGTTCGGTGGACGCTCACGGGAATCTCGTCGAAGTGGCGACCCAGGGGCGTCACGATCCCTGTGTGGGCATTCGTGCGACGCCCATTGCCGAGGCGATGCTTGCTCTGGTGCTGATGGATCATGCCTTGCGGCATCGTGCCCAATGTGCTGATGTCGTCTGTGCAACGCCGCGCATTCCCGGGGAAATCGCGTAAAATCTTCAATCATTTGCCGCCCTTGAGGCGGGTTTGTCGTTACAGGGGGAAGCATGCAAGTCGATCACCACGATCTCCATCACGATTTTCCGGAATTTCACGATGCAATCCATGCGCTGAAGACCGGCAATGCCCACTTTGCCAAGCTGTTTGCCACCTATAACCGGCTGACCGGCAAGGTGGAGGATCTGGAAGAGCACGACATGCCCGTTGCGGACTTCACGATGGAAGACATGAAGAAGCAGCGCGTCAAGCTCAAGGATGAGCTCTACCACATGCTGCTGGCCTTCCGCGCCGGCCAGCAATCCGTCAAGGCCTGATTCGGCCTTCGCCCGCTCATGCATCCGGTAAAATCGCCGGATGCATTCCTTGCCTTACTGGCGCCTCTCGGGCTATTACTTTTTCTACTTCGCCTTCATCGGCGCATTTTCGCCCTATTTCGGGCTCTACCTCCAGTCGTTGAGCTTCTCGGCGTGGGATATCGGGCTGCTGATGTCGCAGATGCAGCTGATGCGCCTGTTCGGGCCGAATCTTTGGGGGTGGCTGGCTGACCGTTTTGGTCGGCGCCTGTTCATCATTCGCTTGGCGGGAGTGATCGGGTTGGCCGGGTTTACGGCCTTTTTCTGGCTCGACCGCTTGCCTGGCATGCTGCTCGCGATGGCGGTGCTTGCCTTCTTCTGGAGCGCCGCGCTGCCACTGGTCGAGACGCTGACATTCGATCATTTGCGCGAGGAGCGCGGTAGCTACAGTCGTATCCGCTTGTGGGGCTCGGTGGGTTTCATCGTCGCCGTCATGGCCACTGGCGCCTTGCTGGACTGGACATCGGCAGTCAGCGTGCTATGGGTCTGCTGGACGATTCTGCTCGGCATACTGGGTTATGCGCTGACCTTGCCCGAGTCGCCACCGGTGATCCATGCCCGTGAAACGCAGCCGATCGGCGACATTCTCCGCCAGCCGCGGGTGATGGCCCTGATGGCGGCCTGTTTCGCCATGTCGGCGGCGCATGGTGCGTTTTACGTCTTCTACTCCATCCACCTCGATGCGCACGGGTACAGCAAGACGGAGGTCGGGCTGCTCTGGTCGCTCGGTGTGCTGGCTGAGATCGTCGTGTTCATGTTCATGGCGCGCCTGTCGAATCGTTATTCGCTCAGGAGCATCCTGCTCGCCTGTTTCGCCGCTGCCGTCTTGCGCTTTCTGATGATGGGCTGGGGTGTCGAATCGGTATCGATCATGATCCTGGTGCAACTGCTGCATGGGCTGACCTTCGGGGCTTACCATGCTTCCGCGATTGCCGCCGTCAATCAATGGTTCCCCGGCAAGGTTCAGGGGCGGGGGCAGGCCTTGTATTCGAGCCTGTCATTCGGTGCGGGCGGTTTGCTGGGTGCCTTGATCAGTGGGCGGACCTGGGATTGGCTGGGCTCCGGCTGGACGTTTACGCTGGGCGCCCTGTTTGCGCTGGCAGGCTGGTTCCTGATTTGGGGCTGGGTCAGGGACCGCCCGGCCGCGTTGCCTTCCGCAAGGGAAAAATCGACGCATCCTGTGCAATAATCCAAGGTTTTACGGCCAACTTTTCCTTCCATGCCGAAGACACTTTACGACAAGCTCTGGGAGAACCATGTTGTCCATCAGGAAGCGGATGGCACGGCACTTCTCTACATCGATCGTCACCTGGTTCATGAAGTGACCAGCCCGCAGGCCTTCGAGGGCCTGAAACTGGCCGGTCGCAAACCGTGGCGCGTTTCGTCCATCGTCTCGACGCCGGACCACAATACACCGACCGATCACTGGGACGAAGGGATCAAGGATCCGATTTCCCGTCAGCAGGTCGAGACGCTGGACGCCAATATTCGCGAAGTCGGCGCGCTGGCCTATTTCCCGTTCAAGGACCCGCGCATGGGTATCCTTCATGTGGTCGGCCCGGAAAACGGCGCCACGCTCCCCGGGATGACCGTGGTGTGCGGCGATTCGCATACCTCGACGCACGGTGCTTTCGCCTGTATGGCGCATGGCATCGGTACCTCGGAAGTCGAGCACGTGCTGGCCACGCAATGCCTGCTGCAGAAGCGTTCGAAGACCATGCTGGTTGCCGTTGAGGGCAGGCTGGGCAAGGGCGTGACCGCCAAGGATGTCGCACTGGCCATCATCGGCACCATCGGTACGGCCGGTGGCACGGGCTACGCCATCGAATACGGCGGCAGCGCCATCCGCAGCCTGAGCATGGAAGGTCGCATGACCCTGTGCAACATGGCCATCGAGGGAGGCGCCCGTCTCGGTTTCGTGGCGGTTGACGACACGACCATCGATTACCTCAAGGGCCGCCCCTTCTCGCCGACCGGCGAAACCTGGGATCGGGCCGTGGCTCACTGGCGCACCCTGCACTCCGATGCCGGCGCGCAGTTCGACCGCGTGGTTACGCTGAAGGCTGAAGACATTCGCCCGCAGGTGACCTGGGGAACCTCGCCCGAAATGGTCGTTCCGGTTGATGCCGCCGTTCCCGATCCGGCCAAGGAAACCGATCCGGTCAAGCGCGAAGGCATGGAGCGGGCGCTGCAATACATGGGCTTGAACCCGAATACCCCGATCGACCAGATCGCCATCGACAAGGTTTTCATCGGTTCGTGCACCAATTCCCGAATCGAGGATTTGCGCGAGGCTGCCTCGGTGCTCAAGGGGCGTCATATCGCAGCCAACGTCAAGCTGGCGCTGGCGGTTCCGGGTTCGGGTCTGGTCAAGCGCCAGGCCGAGGCCGAGGGGCTGGACAAGGTTTTCCTGGCCGCCGGTTTCGAGTGGCGCGAGCCGGGTTGCTCGATGTGCCTGGCGATGAACGCCGATCGACTGGAGCCGGGCGAGCGTTGTGCCTCGACGTCGAACCGCAACTTCGAAGGCCGTCAGGGTCCGGGCGGGCGCACGCACCTGGTCAGTCCGGCGATGGCTGCCGCTGCTGCGATTGCCGGTCGTTTTGCCGATGTTCGTGAGGTCTTGTAAGCGATGGGCCGCATGCGTTTCTTGTTGATTGCAATGCTGGTAGCGGTGTCGGCTGCCTGCAACACGGCGCAAGGCGTCAAGAAGGATGTCGTGATCGGTGCCGAAAAAACTGGCGAAGCCCTGCACAAGGGCGGAGAGGCAGTTGGCGAGGCCTTGCAGAAGACGGGTGAAGCCGTTGGCGGAGCCCTCAAGAAAGGTGGCGAAGCCGTTCAGAAGGTGGTGGATTAATGGATAAGTTTGTTCGTTTGGAAGGCCTGGTGGCGCCGCTCGACCGCAGCAACGTCGATACGGATGCGATCATTCCGAAGCAGTTTCTCAAGTCGATCAAGCGTTCCGGCTTCGGCCCGAATGCCTTCGATGAGTGGCGTTACATGGATGTCGGCCAGCCGGGGCAAGACAATTCGCAACGGCCGAAAAATCCGAATTTCGTGTTGAACCAGCCGCGTTATCAGGGTGCCGAGATCTTGCTCACCCGCGCCAACTTCGGCTGCGGCAGTTCGCGCGAGCATGCGCCCTGGGCCTTGCTCGACTATGGTTTCAAGGCCATCGTCGCCGAGTCGTTCGCCGATATCTTCTTCAATAACTGCTTCAAGAACGGCATCCTGCCCATCGTGCTGCCATCTCCGGAAATCGAAACGCTGGTCCAGCAGGTCGAGGCAACGGCGGGCTACAAGCTGGTGGTCGATCTGTCTGCTCAGACGGTGGTTCGCCCGGATGGCCACGGCGTTTCCTTCCAGATCGACGCCTTCCGCAAGGAATGCCTGTTGAATGGCTGGGACGATATCGGCCTGACCCTGCGGCATGCCGAAAAGATTCGTGAATTCGAGGCCAAGCGCCGTGTCGAACAGCCGTGGCTGTTCTCCTGATAAGGAAGAGAGATGAAGATTTGTGTTTTGCCGGGTGACGGCATCGGTCCGGAGATCATGGCGGAAGCCGTTCGTGTCCTGAAGGCGCTGGATCTCAAGTTCGAACTTGAAGAAGGGCTGATTGGCGGCGGTGCCGTGGATGCAACCGGTACGCCCTATCCCGACGCAACGAAAAAACTGGCGGCTGAAGCCGATGCTATCCTGCTCGGTGCCGTCGGTGGCCCGAAATGGGACGTGCTGGCGCGCGAACTGCGCCCGGAGCGCGGTCTGCTCGGTATTCGCAAGGACCTGGCCCTGTTCGCCAACCTGCGCCCGGCGATCCTCTATCCCGAACTGGCCAATGCCTCGACCCTGAAGCCGGAAGTGGTGGCCGGCCTGGACATCCTGATCGTCCGCGAACTGACCGGCGACATCTATTTCGGCCAGCCGCGCGGCATTCGTGAGGAAAACGGCGAGCGCGTCGGCTTCAACACCATGGTGTACAGCGAGTCCGAAGTGCGCCGTATCGGCCATGTCGCCTTCCAGGCCGCCCAGAAGCGCAACAAGAAGCTGTGCTCGGTGGACAAGATGAACGTGCTGGAAACAACGCAGCTCTGGCGCGACGTGATGATCGAAGTGAGCAAGGACTATCCGGATGTCGAACTCAGCCACATGCTGGTCGACAACGCGGCGATGCAACTGGTGCGTGCCCCGAAGCAATTCGACGTGATGGTCACCGGCAACATGTTCGGCGACATCCTGTCCGATGAAGCCTCCATGCTGACCGGCTCGATCGGGATGCTGCCTTCCGCCTCGCTGGATGCCAACAACAAGGGCATGTACGAGCCGTCGCACGGTTCGGCGCCGGATATCGCCGGCAAGGGTGTGGCCAATCCGCTGGCCACCATCCTGTCGGTCGCCATGATGTTGCGTTACACCTTCAATCTGGAAGAGCAGGCTGTGCGCATCGAAAACGCCGTCAAGAAGGTACTCGCCCAGGGGTATCGCACCGGCGACATCTACGAGCGCGGGACCAACAAGGTCGGTACCAGGGAAATGGGCGATGCCGTGCTGGCAGCGCTGGCGTAAACCGAATGGCGCATTCGTGCGTTAATCAAAGGTTAAATTCGGAGAGAAAGTCATGAAGAAGGTTGGTCTGGTCGGTTGGCGTGGCATGGTCGGTTCCGTGCTGATGCAGCGTATGGTCGAAGAGGGCGATTTTGCCCATATCGATCCGGTCTATTTCTCTACCTCGGCGGCAGGCGGCAAGGCCCCGTCGTTCGGTGGCAAGGAAGCTTCTCTGCCGCTGCAGGATGCCTCCAATATCGACGCCCTGAAGGCGTGCGAGATCATCATCACCTGCCAAGGGGGCGACTACACCAAGGAAGTCTTCCCCAAGCTGCGCGCTGCCGGCTGGAACGGCCATTGGATCGACGCCGCGTCGGCGCTGCGCATGGCTGAGGATGCCGTGATCATCCTCGATCCGGTCAACATGAACGTGATCAAGGACTCGCTGGCCAAGGGCGGCAAGAACTGGGTCGGCGGCAACTGCACCGTTTCCCTGATGCTGATGGGTCTGGGTGGTCTGTTCCAGAACGATCTGGTCGAATGGGCAACCTCGATGACTTATCAGGCCGCTTCCGGTGCCGGCGCGCAAAACATGCGCGAGCTGATCTCGCAGATGGGCGTCATTCACGATTCCGTCAAGGATCTGCTGGCCGATCCGGCATCCGCCATTCTCGACATCGACCGCAAGGTGGCTGAAACCATTCGTTCGGATGCCTTCCCGAAGAAGAACTTCCGCAACACCCCGCTGGCTGGTTCGCTGATTCCGTGGATCGACGTGCCGGTCGAAAACGGTCAGTCCAAGGAGGAGTGGAAGGGTGGCGCCGAATGTAACAAGATTCTCGGTCGTCCGGCCTTCCGTTCGCCGGGTTCCATCCCTATCGACGGCCTGTGCGTTCGCATCGGTGCCATGCGCTGCCACAGCCAGGCCCTGACCATCAAGCTGAAGAAGGATGTGCCGCTGGATGAAATCAGCGACATGCTGGCCAAGGCCAATCAGTGGGCCAAGGTCGTGCCAAACGATCGCGAAATCTCTGAGCGTGAACTGACTCCGGCGGCCGTGACCGGTACGTTGACCGTTCCGGTTGGCCGTCTGCACAAGATGGCGATGGGTCCGGAATATCTGGCAGCGTTCACCTGCGGCGACCAATTGCTGTGGGGAGCGGCCGAGCCGCTGCGCCGCATGCTGCGCATCCTGCTCGACGCCTGATTATTTTATTTTTGCAATAAAAACCGGGGTTGATCCCCGGTTTTTTTATTTGTTGGGAATATGCAAAAGTCGGTAGATTAGAAGCGGGATTAGCTTGCATTGCTAAGTCCATGATGTTAATTTGAAAGTCCCAAATTCCACCTCAGGGTTTCGCTGTGACCGAAACTAAACACACCCAATTCAAGAAGCGCGCCGTGGCGCTTGCCGTCGCGTCGTGTTTGTCGTTCGTGCCGTTGATTTCCCAGGCTGCCGGGCTCGGGAAACTGACCGTTCTGTCAGGGCTGGGGCAGCCTTTGCGAGCCGAACTGGATATCGGTGCGACGAAGGATGAATTGGCCGGAATGAGTGCGCGGCTGGCACCGCAGGATGCCTTCAGGCAAGCCGGCGTGGACTTCGCCAGCGTACTGCTTGATCTGCGGTTTGCGGTCGAAAAGCGCCCCAATGGGCAGGCAGTCGTCAAGGTCTCGTCGTTGAAGCCCATCAATGAGCCCTTCCTGGATTTTCTTGTCGAGTTGAACTGGCCTGCCGGTCGTCTGGTTCGCGAATACACCTTCCTCCTCGACCCGCCGGAGATTGCAGCGAAGCAAACGTCGCGTCCGGTAGCCGAGGCGCGTATCGTTGAAACGGTCCGTGGAGGCGGTGTCGCAGAGGAGCGTCAGGCTCCGTCCAAGGCTGCGCCGCGTCCGGCCCCGGCTCCGAAGGTCGCTGCCGAGCCGAAGCCCAAGGCGGAAAGCAGCAACACTCGCCTCGTCGAAAGCGGCGATACGCTGCGCAAGATTGCGGATGAAACCAGGCACGATGGGGTGACGCTAGAGCAGATGCTGGTCGGTTTGTTCCAAAGCAACCAGGATGCGTTCATCGGTAAGAATGTGAACCGCCTCAAGGCGGGCGCCATTCTGAATATTCCCGAAAAATCTGCCGTGGAGTCAGTTTCTCCTGTCGAGGCACGCAAGATTTATGTGGCTCAGACAAGCGATTGGAACAACTATCGCCAGAAGCTGGCTGCCAGCACGGCCAAGACGCCTGCCAGTGCCGATGAGGGTGGAGCCCAGTCGAGTTCGGGCAAGATCACCGCCAAGGTCGAAGAGAAGACGGCGCCTGCGGAGCAAGGGAAGGATCAGCTGAAGGTTGCCCGTACCGACGCGGCCGCCAAGGGTGGGGCTTCCGCCAAGGCCGCCGAGACGGCGGAGCAGGTAGCGCGCGACAAGGCTCTGAAGGATGCGCAGGAGCGCATGGCGCTCCTCGAAAAGAATGTCGGCGAGTTGCAGAAGCTGCTGGAAATGAAGAACCAGAAGCTTGCCGAATTGCAGCAACCGCCGAAGAAGGAAGAGCCGAAACCGGTTGAGCAGCCGAAGCCGGCGCCGAGGCTTGAAGAGCCGCCCAAGCCAGTCGAAGCCCCCAAACCTGTCGAACCGCCGAAGCCGGTTGAGCCACCGAAAGCCGAAGAGCCGAAGCCCGTCGAAGCACCGATACCCGTGGAGGCAAAACCGGCTGAGGCAGCAAAGCCGGTTGAGCCACCGAAGGCCGTGACGCCGCCGGCTCCTGCCCCGCTAGAGGAGCCGGGGGTCATGGATTCCCTGATGGAGGATCCGCTGCAGCTGGTCGGCGGTGGTGGTGTGCTGGCCTTGCTGGCGGCCTATTTCGTGGCGCGTCGCCGGCGTACCCAGGGAGCATCGGTTGAAACGACCGCGGCGCCGATGCCGTCGAGCCTTGGTCCGAATTCTGTCTTCCGCATGACTGGCGGGCAAAGCGTTGATACCGGCAATACGCCGCCGCAGACTGGCGATTTCAGCCAGACCGGACCGGGAACGATCGATACCGACGAGGTCGATCCGGTCGCAGAAGCCGACGTCTACATGGCCTATGGGCGCGATACCCAGGCTGAGGAAATCCTGCTTGAGGCCTTGCAGAAGGATCCTCAGCGCACGGCGATCCATGCCAAGCTTCTGGAGATTTATGCCAATCGGCGCAGCCTGAAGCAATTCGAGACGCTTGCCAGCGAACTCTATGCTCAGACCGCCGGTGTCGGGCCGGATTGGGAGAAGGTAGCCCTGCTGGGCGCTGCGCTTGATCCCGGCAATCCGCTTTACGGTGGTTCGCCATCGCCGGCTGCTGCCGTCGACAGCCTGCTATCCGAGCCGAGTGCCGTTTCCGAATCCCCCTCCTTGCCGGAGTCTTTTGCCGCTGAGCCGGTTGTCGAAGTGGAAGCGCAGTCCGATGTTTCGCCGGATATGCCCGTTGAAGAACCGTCCGCGCCGCTTCCCGATATTGGATTTGCCGATGGTGTCGAGCGGGATACCATGGTCCTTTCCAAGGAGCCAAGCGAGCCCAGCCAGACGAGCGAAGCGGACTCCCCTGCCGATATTCCGGCTAACAATGTGGATGGGATGACCCTTGACTTTGATCTGGGCGAGGCCACCGTTGCACCGGAGTTCAGCGAATCCAGCGAAACCCAGGCGGAAGATGCCGCACTTCAGGGTGGCGATGCGCTCGATTTCGATCTGGCTGCGGAGGTTGGTGAGCCGGAGCCGCAGGTTCAGCGTGTGGAACCCGAGCCGCTTGCGCTAACCCAGGAAGCATTGCCTGCAGATTCCGGAGCTATTGATTTCGATCTGAACATTCCGGAAGAGCCTTTGCTGGAGCAGTCGGATGGCGACGCCCCGGCGCCTGATTTCTCGCCGGAAGGAACGCTGGTGATGCCTTCGGCTTCCGTATCCGAGGACTTCGATGTCGGCCTGGGGACCTGGGTTGGCGTCGAGGGGCAGGGGGTTTCTGTCGATACGTCGGAATCCGCCGATCCATCTTCGGTGCCTTCGTTGACGAGTACCGTTGTCAATTCGCTGGCCGGTACGGATACCTTCGTCGGGGGTGAAGATCTGCTGAATTTTGGTCGCGAGAGCTCGCCGGAAAGTCTGACCAGTACGGTTGTGAATCCGGGCATGGTTGATAGCGATGCACTGGAGTTCGACGTCAAACTGAGCGAGTCCGTCTTCCTGGGTGAACCGATGACGCCTCCGGAGTTCGATATCGGATCGATCAATCTCGATTTGTCCGCCCAGCCAGAAGCGGTTCAGGTACCTGAACCGCAGGTCGTTCCGGCTGCCGAACCCGCCGCTCCGTCGTTCGATGCAGCGCCGGTACAGGATGCGCAGTGGGAGGAGGTCAATACCAAGCTCGATCTGGCCAAGGCCTACGAGGAAATGGGAGACCTTGAGGGAGCCCGGGAGCTTTTGCAGGAGGTAGTCAGCGAAGGGCCGGTGGACCTGGTCGAGCAGGCAAAGACCATTCTCGCCCGCATAGCCGGGTAGAATTCGGGTTTGCGAATGGCACATGGCCCCGCAAGGGGCCTTGTGCATTTTTGGGGCTGAATTTGCATCCATCCTGTGCGTTGATCGTCTGGCTGGCCGCTGTTATCGGCGTGCAGTTCGCCGGCTATGCCGGCCTGGCGCTGCTGGCCGTAGCGGCATTGGCATTGGCGCCGCGCAGCGTGTATCGCTGGATGGCTTATGTGCGCCGGGCCAGATGGTTGCTGCTGACGCTATGGCTGATCCTGGCCTACAACGCACCGGGAGAGGCATGGCTGGACAATCCCTGGGCGCCGACCTACGAAGGGATGGCCGAAGCGGGATTGCAGGCGGTTCGCCTGTTGGTCATGCTCCTCTGGCTGGCCTGGCTGTTCACCGCTCAGGGGCGGGACGGGATGGTCAGCGGCTTGTGGGGTCTGTTTCGTCCCTGGGGCAGGTTCGGCATCAAGGCCGACCGCCTGGTCGTTCGCCTGTCGCTGGTTCTCGACAACCTGCAGTCTTCCCGGGAAAAAGGGGCCTGGCGACGCATGTTGCTGACCGGCGGGTACGATACCGACGGACCGGCCAGCCTCGGTTTGCTTGTCGTTCCATGGGCGCCCCGGGATACCCTGGCGGTGCTCGGGTGCATTGCGGGATTAGCCGGAGTATGGGTGTTGTGAGAGTAGCTCTTGGGGTTGAATACTGCGGCACGAATTTTCGCGGCTGGCAGAGCCAGGCCGGTGGCGGGACCGTGCAGGATGCGCTGGAACGAGCCTTGCAGCAGATCGCCGGGCTGCCGGTCGGTGTGCTCTGCGCCGGGCGCACCGATGCCGGGGTGCACGCCACGCAGCAGGTCGTTCATTTCGACACCGATGTCGAACGGCCGTTGACTGCCTGGGTGCGCGGCGTCAATTCGAATTTGCCGGATGGCGTGGCGGTGCGCTGGGCCAAACCGGTGAGCGACGAATTTCACGCCCGGTTCAGCGCCCGTGGCCGCCGTTACCGTTACCTGTTGCTCAACCGGGCGCAGCGACCGGGTTTGTGGCAGGGCCGGTTGGGCTGGTTCCATCTGCCGCTCGATGTTGCTGCCATGCAGCAGGCGGCCGCCCGCCTGCTCGGTGAGCATGATTTCTCGGCTTTCCGGGCGGCCGAATGCCAGGCCAAGTCGCCGGTGAAGACGATGACCCAGGCCACGGTCCGTCAGTTTGGCAACATGATCGTCTTCGACTTCGAGGCCAGTGCCTTCCTGCATCATATGGTGCGCAACCTGGTCGGAACCCTGGTTCATATCGGCAAAGGCGCCCAGGCGGTCGGCTGGGTCGACGAATTGCTGGGCATGAAAGACCGCAAGCTGGCAGCGCCGACCTTTTCACCCGACGGCTTGTACTTTCGCGGCCCGGTTTATGAGGCGCAGTGGGGTTTGCCGGACCCGGCGGACGATTTTCTCGATGGAATACTGATATGAGAACCCGCATCAAAATTTGCGGCCTGACCCGCGAAACGGATGTCGATGCGGCCGTGGCCGCGGGCGCCGATGCCATCGGCTTCGTTCTGTACCCGCCCAGTCCGCGCTATGTGACGCCACAAAGGGCAGCCGAGCTGGCGCGTCGGATACCGCCCTTTGTCGATGTCGTCGGCCTCTTCGTCAACGAGGCGCCGGCTGTCGTACAGGCCGCCTGCGATAGCCTGCCCATCAACCTATTGCAGTTCCATGGCGACGAGGATGCCGACTATTGCCGCCAGTTTTCAAGACCTTGGCTACGGGCGGCACGGGTGAGGCCGGGGCTTGATCTGGTAGAATTCGCCCGCTCGTTTTCCGAAGCCCGGGGTTTGCTGCTTGATGCCTTTGTCGAAGGGTACGGCGGCGGTGGCCACGTCTTCGACTGGACGCTGATTCCGCCCGGTTTGCCCGGTCATCTGGTGCTTTCCGGCGGCTTGAACGCGGACAACGTCGGTGATGCCATCCGGCGCGTGCGGCCGGTAGCGGTCGATGTGTCGTCGGGGGTGGAAACGGGCAAGGGCATCAAGGATCACGCAAAAATCGCTGCCTTCGTGGCGGCTGTACGGAAAGCCGATGAGTCAATATAACTTCCCAGACGCCAAGGGCCATTTCGGTCCCTACGGTGGTGTATTCGTCGCCGAGACGCTGTTCGGTGCGCTCGACGAACTGAAGGCAGCCTATGCCGCGGCGCAGGCCGACCCGGTCTTCCGCGCCGAGTACGAGTACGAGCTGAAGCATTTCGTCGGCCGTCCGTCGCCGATCTATCACGCCAAGCGCTGGTCCGATCTGCTCGGTGGCGCGCAGATCTACCTCAAGCGCGAGGACCTGAACCACACCGGCGCCCACAAGGTGAACAACTGCATCGGTCAGGCCATGCTGGCCAAGCGCATGGGCAAGCCGCGCGTCATCGCCGAAACCGGCGCCGGCCAGCACGGCGTGGCGACTGCTACGGTGGCGGCCCGCTACGGCATGGAATGCGTGGTGTACATGGGCAGCGAGGACGTCAAGCGCCAGGCCGCCAACGTCTATCGCATGAAGCTTCTCGGCGCCACGGTGGTGCCGGTGGAAAGCGGCTCGAAAACCCTGAAGGATGCGCTCAATGAAGCGATGCGCGACTGGGTCACCAACATCCACAATACGTTCTACATCATCGGTACGGTTGCCGGTCCGCATCCTTACCCGATGCTGGTCCGCGATTTCCAGAAGATCATCGGCGAGGAATGCCTGACGCAAATGCCGGAAATGGCCGGACGCCAGCCGGATGCGGTGATCGCTGCCGTCGGCGGCGGTTCCAACGCGATGGGTATTTTCTATCCCTACATCGATGTCGAGGGGGTGCGCCTGATCGGTGTCGAGGCCGCCGGTTCCGGCATCGAGACCGGACTGCACGCAGCCTCGCTGACGGCCGGCGTGCCGGGCGTATTGCACGGCAACCGCACCTATCTGCTGCAGGACGAGGACGGTCAGATCATCGAAACGCATTCGGTGTCCGCCGGCCTGGACTATCCGGGTGTCGGTCCGGAGCATGCGTGGCTGAAGGATATCGGCCGTGCCGAATACCAGCCGATTTCCGATGCGGAGGCGCTGGAAGCCTTCCACAACCTGTGTCGTCTGGAGGGCATCATTCCGGCACTCGAGTCCAGCCATGCCTTGGCCTACGCTGCCAAATTGGCGCCGACGCTGGGCAAGGACAAGATTCTGCTGGTCAACCTCTCCGGTCGGGGTGACAAGGACATGCATACCGTGGCCGAAAAATCCGGGATTGTCTTCTGATGTCGCGCATTCAAAAAGCTTTCGAACGCCTGAATGGCGAGGGCCGCAAGGCGCTGATTCCTTTCATCACCGCGGGTGATCCGAGCGCAGACCTGACCGTGCCACTGATGCATGCCCTGGTCGAAGCCGGCGCCGACGTGATCGAACTGGGCGTCCCGTTCTCCGATCCGATGGCTGACGGCCCGACTATCCAGCGCGCTTCCGAGCGGGCTCTGGCGCGTGGCATGACGCTGCGCAAGGTTCTGCAACTGGTGACCACCTTCCGCACGCTGGATGACAAGACGCCGGTGGTGCTGATGGGTTACGCCAACCCGATCGAAGCCATGGGGCTGGAGCGTTTTGCTGAAAAGGCAGCCCAGTCGGGCGTTGACGGGGTGCTGGTCGTGGACTACCCGCCGGAAGAGGCGGAAGGCTTTGGTGCCGCGATGAAGGCGCATGGCCTCGATCCGATCTTCCTGATTGCACCGACCTCCAGCCAGGAACGCATTGCCCAAGTGGCGACGATTGCCAGCGGTTATGTCTATTACGTGTCGCTGGCCGGGGTGACCGGTTCCGGCGCACTGAACGTCGATGCGGTGGCCGAGAAACTCCCAGCCATTCGTGAGAAGACCGGCTTGCCGGTCGGCGTCGGTTTCGGCATTCGCGATGCTGCGACGGCCTCCCGTATCGCAGTCTTTGCCGATGCCGTCGTTGTCGGCAGCCGAATTATCGAAGAAATTGAAAAATCGACCGCAGAAACCGCCTGCGCCAACGTCAAGGCGTTGGTGGCGGATATCCGTCGCGGTGTGGATGAGGTGAAAAAATGAGCTGGCTGACCAAACTGCTGCCCCCGAAGATCAAGCGCGAGCAAGGCACGCAGCGCCGCGGCAACCTGCCGGAGGGGCTGTGGAGTAAGTGCCCGTCGTGCGAGGCGGTGCTTTACGCGACCGATCTGGAAAACAACATGCAGGTCTGCCCCAAGTGCGGGCACCACAATCGTCTGAATTCCCGCCAGCGTCTCGACATGCTGCTCGACACCGAAGGCCGTTTCGAAATCGGCGCCGAGGTGGTGCCGGTCGACAGCCTGAAGTTCAAGGACTCCAAGAAATACCCGGAACGCCTGATGGAAGCCAACGAGGCTACCGGTGAAAGCGATTCGCTGGTTGTCCTGCAAGGGGCCATCAAGACCATACCGGTCGTGGCGGCCGCTTTCGAATTCGAGTTCATGGGCGGTTCCATGGGGTCCGTGCTCGGCGAGCGTTTTGTGCGCGGCGTGCAGAATGCCGTCGAGCAGAAGATGCCCTTCATCTGCATCACCGCTTCCGGCGGCGCCCGCATGCAGGAAGGCCTGTTCTCGCTGATGCAGATGGCCAAGACCACGGCGGCGCTGACCAAGCTGTCGGAGGCCGGTCTGCCGTTCATTTCCATCCTGACGGACCCGACCATGGGCGGTGTTTCCGCTTCCTTCGCTTTCGTCGGTGACGTGGTGATCGCCGAACCCAAGGCGCTGATCGGTTTTGCCGGCCCGCGCGTCATCGAGCAAACGGTGCGCGAGAAGC
Organism: Dechloromonas sp. CZR5; assembly: GCF_008711155.1. GTDB lineage: Bacteria > Pseudomonadota > Gammaproteobacteria > Burkholderiales > Rhodocyclaceae > Azonexus. The sequence continues at coordinate 517,673 of NZ_VUYQ01000001.1, forward strand.
TGCCGGAAGGCTTCCAGCGTTCCGAGTTCATTCTCGAAAAGGGGGCCATCGACATGATTGTCGACCGCCGCGACATGCGCGACCAGGTTGCCCGCGCGTTGGCCCTTCTGCAAAAACTGCCGGCTGCCGCTTGAAAACACTCGAAGGCTGGTTGCAGCATCTCGAAGGCCTGCACCCCAAAGGGCAGGCCGGTATCGAACTGGGGCTGGATCGCATCCGCCTCGTCAAGGAAGCGCTCGGGCAGGTTCAGCACTGCCCGGTGATCATCGTCGGCGGTACGAACGGCAAGGGGTCGACCTGCGCCTATCTCGCCAACATCATCGATCGCGCCGGCTACCGTGTGGGGTGCTACACCTCGCCGCACCTGATGGCCTACAACGAGCGTGTTCGTCTCAACGACCAACCGGCCAGCGATGCGGCGCTCTGCGCGGCATTCGAGCGGGTCGAGGCGGCACGCCAGAGGGCCGGCGAGGTTGCGCTGACCTATTTCGAGTTCGGCACGCTGGCCGCCTGGGAAGTATTTGCCGAAGCCAAGGTCGAGGCGGCCATTCTTGAGGTTGGCCTGGGCGGGCGGCTGGATGCCGTCAATGCCTACGAGCCAGACGTTTCCATCGTCACCACCGTGGCGCTGGACCACACCGACTGGCTGGGGCCGGACCGCGAATCGATCGGCTTCGAGAAAGCCGGGATTTATCGTGCCGGCAAGCCGGCTTTCTGTGCCGACCCGAACCCGCCGCAGCGCCTGCTCGATCATGCGACGTCCGTCGGCGCCGACCTGCGTCTGATCGGGCGCGACTTCGGCTTCGAGCGGCCGGCGGCGGAAAGCGGTGAGAACCGGCTGCAATGGCGCTGGTGGTGTCGTGCCGGCGAGCAAGTGATCAAACGCGCGCTGGCTTATCCCGGTCTGCGCGGACCGACACAGCTGTTCAACGCCGCCGTCGTGCTGGCCGCGCTGGAAGCCATTTCGGACAAGTTGCCGGTGACCATGCAGGCTATTCGTCCGGGCCTGATCGAGACCGAGTTGTCTGGCCGTTTCCAGGTTGTTCCGGGCAAACCGGCGATCGTGCTCGATGTCGGGCACAACCCGCAGGCAGTCAAGGTGCTGGCCGACAACCTCTCGGGCATGGGATTCTTCGATCGTACGCTGGCCGTGGTCGGCATGCTGAGCGACAAGGATATCGCCGGGGCGCTGGCGCCGCTCAAAGGCAAGGTCGATGTCTGGCACGTTGCGACCCTTGGCGGCGTGCGCGGAACGCCGGCCGACAAGCTGGCCGGTATCCTTGTTTCCTCCGGGCTGGGCGGGGAGATCCACTGCCACGCTTCACCTCGGGAAGCAATGCAGGCGGCCAAGGGGCAAGCCTCTGAAAGTGATAGAATTCTGGTCTTTGGATCCTTCCACACGGTAGCCGGTGCGCTTGAGGCGCTCGGGAAAAAAGCCTGATCATGGACGACAACGACGCACAGCTGCACCTCAAGAAACGCGCCCGCCGACGTCTGGTCGGAGCGATTTTCTTCGTTTCGGTTGTCGCCATGGTGTTGCCGATGGTGATGGATCACGAGCCGCGTCAGGCCGTACAGGATGTCGAGATTCGTATTCCGGGGCAGGACGAGAAGCCTTTTGCGCCCAAGTTTGCGGTTGCACCGGTTGAAAAGGCGCCGGAAAAAGCTCCCGAACCTCCCATCGTCATGCCTTCCGACAAGGCCGTGCCGCCAGCGCCCGAGGTGAAGGCGCCTGTCGACCAGGCCGCCAAGCCGACAGCCCGTGTGCTGGAGGTGGTCAAGGATGCCAAGGGGCCGGAAAAACCGGCAGACAAACCGGTCGAAAAACCAGCCGCGAAACCTGAGAAGGCCCCCGAGAAGCCGGTCGCCAAGCCGAACGACAAGCCAGCCGATAAGCCCAAGGGGGATGATGCCAAGCGTGCAGCTGCCATCCTGGCCGGCCAGTCAGTCGATGCCAAGTCTGCCGACAGCAAGGCGGCGGCGAAAGGCGGAGAATTTCTGGTGCTGATCGGGGCATTTTCCAACGAAGCCAATGTCAAAAGCCTGAAGGACAAGCTGTCGGAGCAAGGCATCAAAACTTTCAGCGAGCCGCTGGACACGCCGCAGGGCAGGAAAACCCGCGTTCGTGCCGGTCCCTTCCCGAATCGTGAAGCGGCGGAGAAGGCGCTGGAGAAGATGCGTCGCATCGGCGTTTCCGGAGTCGTTTCAGCCAAGCCATGACCGGATTCGACTACGTTGCCTTGGGCATCGTCGGCGTCTCCTTGATCTTTGGTCTGTGGCGGGGCGTGGTCGGCGAGATTATTGCGCTGCTTGCCTGGATTCTGGCAATTGTCGCGGCGGTGGAGTTTGGTGCCACGGTTGGAACGTCCGTGTTCACAGGCTTGTCTGATCCGGCACTGCGGACGCTGGCCGGTTGCGTAGTGATTTTTGTTGGGGTGCTGGTGGTCATGGCGTTGTTCAGGATGTTGGTCGGCAGCATGGTCAAGGCCTTGGGGCTGTCCGTCTCCGATCGCATTCTCGGCATGCTCTTCGGTTTGGCGCGCGGTGTGCTGGTGTGCATGGTGCTGGTCGGTCTCGGCGGCATGACTTCGGCGCCAACCCAACCCTGGTGGCGGCAGGCAACGCTGTCGGCACCTCTGGAAACAGCCGTCCTGGCAACCAGGTCCTGGTTGCCGGACGATTTGGCAAAACGAATTCGATTTAGCTAGGCAGGAAAAAAATATGTGCGGGATTCTCGGTGTAATGGCGACAACGCCGGTCAATCAGCTGCTTTACGACGGCTTGATGGTGCTCCAGCACCGCGGCCAGGATGCAGCAGGCATTGCAACGGCGGAAGGCAATACCTTCCACCTGCACAAGGGGCCGGGGCTGGTGCGCGACGTCTTCCGCACCCGCAACATGCGCGCCCTGCCGGGCAACTGGGGCATCGGCCACGTCCGCTACCCGACGGCCGGTTCGGCCTACAATTTTGCCGAAGCACAGCCTTTCTACGTCAATTCGCCCTTCGGCCTCGTCCTCGGTCACAACGGCAACCTGACCAACGCCGAGCAGCTCAAGGAAGAAATGTTCCGGATGGACCGCCGGCACATCAACACCAATTCCGACTCGGAAGTCCTGCTCAACGTACTGGCGCACGAGCTGCAGTCGGCGGCGCACGGCTACGAGCTGGATGTCGACAGCATTTTCCAGGCCGTCGCCGGCGTGCATCGTCGTTGCCGCGGCGCCTACGCCGTGGTTGTGCTGATTGCCGGTTACGGACTGCTCGCCTTCCGCGATCCGCACGGTATCCGCCCGCTGATCTATGGTCAGAATGAAACGCCGCAAGGCATGGAATACCTGGTGTCCTCCGAGTCGGTCGCCCTCGATACCCTGGGTTTCCAGATGGTTCGCGACATCGAGCCGGGCGAGGCCATCTTCATCGATCTCAACCATCAGCTGCATGCCCGTCAGTGCGCGCAACAGCCGATGTACGCCCCGTGTATCTTCGAATACGTCTATCTGGCCCGCCCGGATACCGTGATCGACGGCGTGTCCGTTTATGAAGCCCGCCTGGCCATGGGCGAACTGCTGGCCGAGAAGGTCAAGAAGCAGATTCCGGTCGAGGAAATCGATGTCGTCATCCCGATTCCCGATTCCAGTCGCCCGTCGGCCATGCAACTGGCGCAGGTGCTGGGTATCCCGTTCCGCGAGGGCTTCGTCAAGAACCGCTACGTCGGTCGCACCTTCATCATGCCGGGTCAGGCCATGCGCAAGAAGTCGGTGCGTCAGAAGCTCAACACCGTCGGCCAGGAATTCAAGGGCAAGCGTGTCTTGCTTGTTGACGACTCCATCGTGCGCGGTACGACCAGCCACGAGATCGTCGAAATGGCGCGCGCTGCCGGCGCGGTCAAGGTGTACTTCGCTTCCGCAGCCCCTCCGGTGCGTTTCCCGAACGTGTACGGCATCGACATGCCGACCCGTGCCGAACTGATCGCCACCGGCCGGACCGATGCCCAGATCGCTGCCGAAATCGGTGCCGATGCGCTGGTCTATCAGGATATCGAGGCGTTGAAACAGTCGATCACCAACCTGCGTTCCGACCTGACGGTATTCGATGCCTCCTGCTTCGACGGGTGCTACATCACCGGCGACATCGACAGCTATTACCTCGATGCCGTCGAAGGCAAGCGCAGCGGCAAGCCGGCCAAGAGCGACGACGATGCCGATGGTCGCTCCTCCGAGCAGATGGTGCTCGGCCTGAGCAATGGCGGGCAGGAATAATGCCTAAATTTGACGCTACCTCGGGCTATCGTCCGGAGACGCTGGCCGTGCGTGCCGGGCAGGAACGCAGCCAGTTCGGCGAGCATGCCGAGGCCCTGTACCTGACCTCCAGCTTCGTCTTCCAAAGCGCCGCGCAGGCTGCCAAGCGTTTCTCCGGCGAGGAAGAGGGCAATGTCTATGCCCGTTTCTCCAACCCGACCGTGACCATGTTCGAAGAGCGCCTCGCCGCGCTCGAAGGCGCCGAGGACTGCGTGGCGACGGCCAGCGGCATGTCGGCGATCATGGCCGCTGTGTTGGCGCATCTCAAGCAGGGCGATCACATCGTCGCCTCGAACAGCCTGTTCGGTGCCACGGTACAGCTGTTCAACAACATTCTGTCGCGCACCGGCATCACGACGACCTTCGTGTCGCATACCGATCCGGCCGCCTGGGAAGCGGCGATCCGTCCGGAAACCAAGCTATTTTTCCTGGAAACGCCGTCCAATCCACTGACCGAGATTGCCGACATCCGCGCCCTGGCCGCCATCGCCCACGCCAGGGGCATCCTGGTTGCCGTCGATAACTGCTTCTGCACGCCTATCCTGCAAAAGCCGCTGGAACTGGGCGCCGATCTGGTCATCCATTCGGCGACCAAGTACATCGACGGCCAGGGGCGCGTCCTCGGTGGCGCCGTGTGCGGCCCGAAGAAGCTGACCGAGGAGGTCTTCAAATACCTGCGCACGGCCGGCCCGACGCTGTCTGCCTTCAATGCCTGGGTGCTGCTCAAGGGGCTGGAAACCCTCAAGCTGCGCGTCGAGGCGCAGGCCGCCAATGCCGCCCGGCTGGCTGTCTGGCTGGAAGCCCACCCGAAAGTGGCGCGCGTGTTTTACCCCGGCCTGCCTTCGCATCCGCAACACGAACTGGCCAAGGCACAGCAGAAAAACGGGGGGGGCATCGTCTCCTTCGAAGTCAAGGGCGGGCGCGAGCAGGCGTGGACCGTCGTCGATCACTGCCAGCTGTTGTCCATCACCGCCAACCTCGGCGATACCAAGACTACCATCACCCATCCCGCCTCCACCACGCATGGCCGCATCAGTCCGGAAGCCCGGGCTGCGGCCGGCATCAACGAAGGCCTGCTGCGCGTCGCAGTCGGCCTCGAAGCGGTGGAAGACCTGCAGGCCGACCTTGAGCGCGGCTTCTCTCTGATCTGATTCATGCGCGGCGCCCGGCTCCGGCCGGGCGCTTCGCTTTGGAGTACTCCCCATGCATTTTTCCGACCTCGGCCTGAAGGCCGAAATCCAGCGCGCCGTCGCCGAGCAGGGCTACGACACGCCGACGCCCATCCAGCAGCAGGCGATTCCGGCCGTGCTCGCTGGTCACGACCTGATGGCCACGGCGCAGACCGGCACCGGCAAGACAGCTGGCTTCACGCTGCCCATCCTGCATCGCCTGGCCTCCGGCCTGAATGACCGCCTGACCCGGGTTGCCCGTACGCCGCGCGTACTGGTCCTGACGCCGACGCGCGAACTGGCGATCCAGGTCGAGGAGAGTGTCCGCACCTACGGCAAACACCTGCCGATCAATTCGCTGGCCGTCTTCGGTGGCGTTGGCATCAATCCTCAGATCGCCAACCTGCGCCGTGGCGTCGATATCCTGGTTGCCACGCCGGGCCGCCTGCTCGACCACGTGCAGCAAAAAACGGTCGATCTGGGCGGCATCGAGATTTTCGTTCTCGACGAAGCCGACCGCATGCTCGATATGGGTTTCATCCGCGATATCCGCAAGGTCATCGCGCTGCTGCCCAAGGAGCGGCAGAACCTGATGTTCTCGGCCACCTTCTCGCCGGAAATCCGCGAACTGGCGGCCGGGCTGCTGCACAACCCGGTGTCGGTCGACGTCGCTCCCCGCAATACGGCAGCCGAGACGGTCACCCAGAAGGTCATCGAGACGGATCGGGAGCGCAAGAAGGAACTGCTCTGCCACCTGTTTGCCACCCGAGGCTGGCATCAGGTGCTGGTTTTCGCGCGTACCAAGCATGGTGCCGATGCCCTGGCGCGGACTCTTGAAAAGTCGGGCATCAAATCGGCGGCCATTCACGGCGACAAGTCCCAAGGCGCTCGTACCCGTGCCCTCACCGAATTCAAGGAAGGCAAACTGGTGGCCCTGGTGGCGACCGACATCGCGGCGCGCGGCATCGATATCGATGCGTTGCCCTATGTCATCAACTACGAACTGCCCAACGTGCCCGAGGACTACGTGCACCGCATCGGCCGTACCGGCCGGGCCGGCATGGAGGGCGAGGCCATTTCGTTGGTCTGTCACGACGAGCGGGCGCAGTTGAAGGACATCGAAAAACTGATCAAGCGCAGCCTGGAGCGCGTGACCATCGAGGGCTTCGAGCAATCGGCCGTCGCCAAGCCGCGCCCGGAGTTGCCGCCGCGGGGTGCGCGCAAGCCGCAGGGGCAGGGTAAGACTCAGCCGAAAACACAAACGCATAAATCCGCGAAGAGTGCCGGTCGTCCTCAGCAGCATCACAATGGCAACCGTCATCGCTGATTGACAACAATTTGCCGACTGGCCTCCGGCGACAGACTTGTCGGGGGCATCAAAAACGTCTACTGTGGAAACTATTTCATTAACTTCATATTGTTAGTGAATTTTCTTAAGGCGTTTTGGAGGTCGGGATGCCCCCCCCGCAAAAAATCCGGCTTGGCGACCTGCTGATCCAGCAGGGCCTGCTGACCGATGAACAACTGAAGATCGCGCTCGACGAGCAAAAGCGCACAGGCCGCAAGCTCGGGCGCGTGTTCGTCGAAAGCGGCTATGTGACCGAGGCCGGGATTTCGCAGGCGCTGGCCCGGCAGTTGCAGATTCCTTTTGTCGACCTCAAAAGTTTTACTCCCAAGCCCGACCTGATCAAACTGCTGCCCGAAGCGCCGGCCCGCCGTTTCCGTGCACTGGTGCTGGCGCAACAGCCCGACGGCCGCCTGCAGATCGGCATGTCCGATCCGACCGACCTCCAGGCCTACGACGAAATTACCCGCCTGGTGCGCCGCGAGATCGACCTCGCCGTCGTCACCGAGAGCGAACTGCTGGCGATGGTCGACCGCGTCTACCATCGCGGCGAGCAGATCACCGGCCTGGCCAAGGAACTGACCGCCGAACTGGGCGACGTGCCGATCGAGTTCGGCGATCTGCTCGGCCTGAACCCCGGCGCCGAGGATGCGCCCGTCGTCAAGCTGCTGCAGACCGTGTTCGAGGAGGCCATGCGCCTGCGAGCTTCCGACATCCACTTCGAGCCGCAGGAAAAGGCGTTGCGCATCCGCTTCCGCATCGACGGCGTGCTGCATATCCAGACCGAGGCCGATGCCAAGATTTCCTCGGCCGTCGCGCTGCGCCTGAAACTGATGTCGGGCCTCGATATTTCCGAAAAACGCCTGCCCCAGGATGGTCGCTTCAACATCAAAGTGCGCGGCAACCCGGTCGACGTACGTATTTCCACCTTGCCGACACAGTTCGGCGAATCGGTGGTCATGCGTCTGCTCAACCAGAATACCGGCCTGCTCGAACTCGACAAGATCGGCATGCCGCCGCGCGTGCTGGAACGCTTCCGCCATGCCCTGAAGCGACCGAGCGGCATGGTGCTGGTCACCGGTCCGACCGGCTCGGGCAAGACCACCACCTTGTATGCCGCACTGAACGAACTGAACAGCCCGGAAAAGAAGGTCATCACCGTCGAAGACCCGGTCGAATACCAGCTCGGCGGTCTGAACCAGGTGCAGGTCCACGAAAAGATCGACCTCTCCTTCTCGCGCGTGCTGCGTACCGTGTTGCGTCAGGACCCGGATATCGTGCTGATCGGCGAAATGCGCGACCAGGAAACCGCCGAAATCGGCATGCGCGCGGCGATGACGGGCCATCTGGTGCTCTCGACGCTGCATACCAACGATGCCATCTCGACGCCGATTCGCCTGCTCGACATGGGCGTGCCGCGCTACATGGTCGCCCTGTCCGTTCATATGGTCGTGGCGCAGCGCCTAGTGCGCGTGATCTGCGGCAATTGCCGCGAACCGTACACGCCTACCCCCAGCGAGCACGAATGGTTGCGTTTCGAATTGGGCGATCAGGTAGCCGGCAGCGCCTATTACCGTGGGCACGGTTGCGCTCATTGCGCCAATACAGGCTATCAGGGGCGAACCGGGGTCTACGAATTTCTGGAAATGAGCGATCGGGTCGTCGAAGCCATCAACCATGAAGATCCGGGTGAATTCATGCGTGTTGCCCGCCAGCAGATGGCAGGTGAAACCTTGCGCCGGGATGCGGTGCGTCTGGTGCAGGCGGGGCAGACGACCATCAGCGAAGCGATGCGCATCAGTAACCAGTTCGAGGAATAAGACGAAGTGGCGAGCTTTGCCTACAAGGGACGGGATGCAGGCGGCAAGCTGATCGAAGGCGTGCTTGAGGCCGCGTCATCGGGTGGTGTCGCCGATCTGCTCCTTGGACAGGGCATTACGCCGGTTTCCATTGAGGAAGCGAAGGGGCGGAAAGGAAATGCCGGATTCGAATGGTCGCTCTTCAAGCCGCGGGTCCAGCATGTTGACATCCTGCTCTTTTCGCGGCAATTGCATACCCTGCTCAAGTCCGGCGTGCCCATCATGCGGGCGCTCGGCGGTCTCCAGGAATCGGCGACCAACCCGAGGATGAAGGATGTCATCCGCGATGTTCGCGAGAGCCTTGAGGCAGGCCGCGAGCTTTCAGTATCGCTGGCCCGCCATCCCAAGGTATTCAATCCCTTTTACATTTCCATGGTGCGCGTTGGTGAGGCTACCGGCCTGCTTGACGAAATATTCCTGCGCCTGTTCGAGCACATGGAATTCGAGCGTTTCATGCGCGAGCAGGTGAAGTCGGCTCTGCGCTACCCGATGTTTGTCGTTCTGGCCATGGGAGTTGCCATCGTGGTCGTGAACATTTTCGTCATACCGGCCTTCGCCAAGGTATTCGAGGGGTTTGGCGCCGAGCTTCCGTTCATGACGAGACTCCTGCTCGGGTTCTCTCATTTCATGGTTACGTGGTGGCCGATGTTACTGGGGGGGCTGGTTGCCGCAATCGTCGCCTTCCGTTCCTGGGTTGGCACGGCTACCGGTCGGATGCGTTGGGAGGCGATCACCCTGCGCTTTCCCATTGCCGGCAAGATTGTGCGCAAGGCGGCGATGGCCCGTTTTGCCCGTAGTTTTGCCTTGGGCATGCGGAGCGGGGTGCCGGTCATGCAGGCGCTGACCAATTCATCGCAGACGGTCGACAACAGCTATATCGCGGCCAAGATCGAAGGTATGCGCGACACCGTCGAGCGGGGTGAGAGCGTCTTGCGTGCTGCCATCGCGTCCGGGTTTTTCTCCCCGGTCGTGCTGCAGATGGTCGCCGTTGGCGAGGAGTCGGGCGCTCTGGACGACATGCTCGAAGAAGTCGGCTATATGTACCAGCGCGAAGTCGAATACGAACTGAAGACCCTCGGTCAGCAGATCGAGCCGATCCTGATCGTGTCGCTCGGTGTGCTGGTCATGATCCTGGCGCTGGGTATTTTCCTGCCCATGTGGGATCTCGGCAAAGTGGCCATCAAGCGATGAGCGACGATGCGACGTTATTACGAGTTCGCCATCGCCATTGCCCTGATCGGCCTCGTGTCGCTGTTCCTGCTTGCGTCGTTGGACTCGGTTCGCAGCGATATGGAGGAGGCTCTGGTGCAGTCCGATGTGGCGAGCATGCGCCTGGAGCTCGCAGAGGCCGTGGTGCATCGAGTGGCATCCAGCGGCGACTTGCCGCAAAGCAACAACCCGGTGGATTGGGTGGCGAGCAAACCGGCCAATTATCGGGGTGCGTTCGATGCGGCTCCGGACGAGCGATCGATCTGGTATTTCGACCGCCAGGCAGGCGAGCTGATCTATCGCTTTCACGATGGTTCTCGTGCGCGCTTTCGCCTCGGGCGCGGCGGTGGCGATGGTCGGCTTGTCATTTCCGGTATTTCCTTGCGACGTCTTGAGCAAGGGCGCGAATAAATGTTGAGAAGGAGGGTTGATATGGCTAAAGTAATAAAATTTCCAGCCGATAATGGGCGCATGGACATGGAATCGAAATTCAGGCTACGGCCGGCAGGGGAGCGTGGTTTTACCTTGATCGAACTGATCGTGGTCATCATCATTCTCGGACTGTTGGCGTCGATCGCCTTGCCGCGCTTTGTCAATCTGCAGCGCGATGCGCGCATTGCCAAATTGCAGGCGGCTCGCGGCAGCGTCGGTGCGGCATCCGCACTGGCACACGCCACGGTGTTGGCGCGGGGTGGAGTAGCGGATGTCGCGCCCTGTACCGGCGGCGCCACCGCCTCAAATGCCACGGGCGCTACCGGCACCTTGTGTACCGAAAACGGCTTGATCAATATGGTATTCGGCTACCCCGAGGCAACCGCCCTCGGCACACCCGGAATTCTTTCGATGGCCGGCCTGACCGGGGTTTTCAATCCTTCTGCCGCCAACCTGCAGGACGAAGGTTATACCTACAGCGTTGCCGGTGGCGTGGCGACTTTCAGTATTAGCGGCGCAACGACACCTGCCACTTGCACCTTCACCTACACCCAACCCACTGCGGCCAACCAGGCGGCCTTGATCGGTCCAGTGACCACCGCCGGATGCTGATTTTTATACTTTGAGGAGCACACCATGAAAACAATGCAAAAAGGTTTCACCCTGATCGAACTGATTGTTGTAATCGTTATTCTTGGTATCTTGGCTGCTACGGCATTGCCCCGCTTTATTAACGTTGCAACGGATGCTCGGATCGCTGCCATGAATGGTATTGCCGGTGGTTTGCGTTCAGCAGTGGCATTGGCACAATCACGCTATGTTGCTACAGGCAACACTGCTGCGACGACTGTGAACATGGGGTTGGCAGGCGCTGTTCAAGCGGTTGATGTGGCGGCCGGTACAGGTATTCCTGCTGGAACTGCAGCGGGTATCCAAGCCGCCATGCAGGCTACGGACGGGTTTGCGTTTGCTTGCGCAGCAGGTGTTTGTACGATAACGCAAAACGGTGGGCCTGCCGCCTGCGCCGTTACGTATACCGGAGCAACTGGTGTGGTCAATACGGCAGCTGTTACTGTTGCTAACTGCGGCGGCTAAGTGGTTTCACGACTAGCTTAATGAACGCTCCGCCAACAACCGATTAGTTGCCAATATGCAAAACTCGGCACTTTCGTTCGAATACAAAAACCCGTCTTGTGGCGGGTTTTTGTCTTGTCGGACCAGCATGCTAGGTTTTACTCAGGTTGAGCTAGTGGTAGTCGTCGTAGTTGCGGGTATTTTGGCGCTTGCCACCGTTCCTCGATTTTCCGGTGATTCTGGATTCGAAGCGCGTGCTTTTAGGGATGGAGTGGTAGCTAGTCTGAGGTATGCGCAAAAGTCTGCAGTGGCAGCCCGGAGGACGACCTGTGCAACATTTTCCGGCGCCCCTGCACGAGTTGATTTTCAGATATCCAACAACAATGGCGCAGCAAATTGCACTCTAGGCGCTCCTTTAATCGGACCGGACAATAGGGCATTGCAGGTTACAGCCGCAAATAACGTCACCTTCGTTGTGTTACCTGCAGATGTGGTGTTCGATGGTGCTGGTCGTCCGCTAGGTGCATCGGCAATCAGTATTTCCGGATTGGATGCTGGTTTGGTTATTGCTGTTGAAGCAGAAACCGGCTATGTCCATTAAGGTGGGGGCTCAGCGGGGTATTACCCTGATCGAGCAAATAGTTTTCATCCTGATCATCAGCGTTGGTGTAGTCGCTCTTGTTTCAACGCTCAATCCAATGATTCTTGCCAGCGCCGACCCGATGCGGACAAAGCAGATGGTCGCAATTGCGGAAGGCTTGCTCAACGAAATCATGCATCAGCCTTTTACCTGGTGCGATCCGGATGATCCGAGTGCATCGATTGCGCAATCCTATGGCGATTGCACGTGGCCTCAGAATACTGGCACCTTTACGCCGGGTGAAAATCGTTTGGCAGGTACTTTCGATAACGTCGATGATTACGGTGGGTACATTATGGCTAACGTGACCGACGTCTTGGGCGGGAATGCCATGAATGGTTACACAGCATCGGTCGCCATTGCCCGAGCCGGAAACGCGCTTGGTTTGGCCGACAATACTGCGGCCTTGAGCGTAACGGTGACCGTTACGTTCGGTGCCGAAAATTTTTTTCTGACGGGTTATCGTTTTCGTTATGCGCCACGTTACTGATCGGCTTCGGTCGTCAGCGAGCCTGCGCGGATTCACGCTGGTCGAGATGATAATTTCGATTGTTATCACCGGCGTTGTCGTGTCGATGATTGCCCTATTTGGGGGCAATCAGATTGGTGCTTACATCGATGCGGGTAACCGTGCCGAGTTGGCTGATGCGGCCGATACGGCCGTACGGCGCATCGCACGCGACCTGAAGGGAGCCTTGCCGAATAGTGTTCGCGTATCGGCAGCCAGTGACCTCCTCGAGTTCGTACCCATCCGCGATGCCGGGAGATATCGCGCGGAGCTGACCGGCATCGGTGGTGGGAACCCGCTCGATTTCAGCAGTAACGCCGACAATAGTTTCGATGTGCTGGGGCCGGGCGTGTCGGTAAGTGCAGGCGATCAGCTGGTCATCTACAACCTTGGGCAGCCTGGTTCCGATGTTTACCTCGGAACCAGCCGGAAAGCCTTGTCGGTGGCGGGTAACGGACTGACGAGCCTGTCATTTACGATGGCTGGTAGCCAGTTTCCATTTGCCTCGCCACAAAATCGCTTCCAGATTGTCGGCACACCTGTTACCTACGAATGTGCGGCGAACGCGGTAACGCCGGAATTGGGTACAGTCATCCGGCACGGCGGATATGGATTTCAGCCTGCTGTGGGGTCCAGGCCATGGGCGCAAGGTGGCGCTGCTGCCATTCTGATTACCGATGTGGCTGACTGCAGATTTGATTACACGCCGGCCGTTCTGCAGCGCAACGGATTGGCTGTTATGCGTCTGACCCTGACACGGAACGGCGAGTCGGTCGTGGTTCTTTATCAAGTCGACGTGCTGAATACGCCATGAGCCGCCAATCATCCAGACAGTCAAGCCTGAGACACCAGCGTGGGGTGTCGGTGCTCATGGCCGTATTTCTGTTGCTGCTGATGGCCACACTGGCGGCTGGCATGGTTACCATCGTGTCGACATCGAACGTGAACATGGCGACCGACATCGGCGGAGCGCGGGCCTATCAGGCGGCGCGGGCAGGGGCCGAGTGGGGTATGTTCCAGCTCGATCCGAATGCTCAGGTCGCCAATTTGCCTAACTGTGTGAATGGCAACCCGCCGATTCCCGACCATCAGGTCAATGTCGTTTGTCAGAGCTGGGATACCACAGAGGGTGGGCGGCAGATACGTATTTACCGGATCAGCTCGCGGGCAACGGCGAATGGGGCCAAGGCACCGGGAATAGAGCGTGTGGTCGAGGTGACTGTCGAGAAGTGTCGGGATGCAACGATTGTGGCGGCACCTTACGATTGCGTGAGGTAGCAATGACCTGTCAGCATCGTTGGCGCGTATGAGGAAATTCAGGTGATGCAAGCGAAATGGTTTGCGATGGCGCTTATTCGTCCAGTTTTTCAACTGCTTGCGCTGCTATGGGTCTGTCTGATCGGCGGTCAAAGCTGGGCGGCAACCTATACCAGTGCCTCTACGGCGTTTAGCTGGATCGACTCCAGCGCGCACACCAAAGTTGGATATAACACGACCCCCTATAAGTTCAATGCGGCGGCCGGTTGTGGTACGACCCCGCCCATTCTGGACGATACCCTCAGCGATGCCATACCCATTGGGTTTTCCTTCGTTTACGGCACCGTTACGTACACCTCGCTTCGGATAATGACAAACGGGCGTTTGCAGTTCAATAACACCACTTGTGGTGCAGGTACCGCGAATATCGGTCCGCCGCAAACCTATCCCTACACGTATCCGGACGGCAGCATGAATAACACCATGAAGGTGTTTGGTGTCGATCTGGATCCGACAAATCTGGTCGACAGGCCCAATTATCCCTCGTCAAATAGCAAGACGAGTTGCTTGAGTTCCGCAACTTGCTATATCAGTTATGCCACCCTCGGAAGTTCGCCGAATCGCCAGTTTGTCGTCACTTGGTGGCATGTGCCCGAATGGGTCAATTCCGGGAATACAAGTGGTTCTTTCGACTTGCAGGTGATCTTGAACGAAAACGGAACCTTCGTTTATCAGTATGGGACGATCACCCATGGCGGAACCGGTCAGGCGCAGATCGGATGGCAGTTGAGCTCCACCGATTATGAAGTGCTGACTTTTGGGGCGGCAACTGAACCCACGCCAAATACGGCGATCGTTTTCTATATTCCCTCTGCTGGCCCATTCGCCGAATACCGATTTGACGAAGGAGCCTGGAATCCCAACGGTGCCGGACAGGTCACCGATTATTCGGGCAATAACCGGCCGGGAATGGCTCTCGGTTCGGCGCAAGAAACGGCAGCGGGATACCTTTGCCGGGGAGCATCGATTCCTGCCAATACCACCGCCTCGCCGGTTGATGCCGTGCAGACCGGCATCAACATTTCCAATGCGTCACTTAATCTCCTGGGCCAGGGCACGATCATGTTTTGGTACAAGTCAAACGCGGCTTGGAATGGTGGTACGGCGGCACAGCTAATCGACGCAACGGAGGTGAGCGGTCAATGGTTTTCTCTGACCAGAACAGGGACGGGAACACTATATTTTCAGGTAACGGATAGCTCGGGAACCAGTCGTTCCGTTGAAACGGCAGCGCAGACCTTTGCGGCTGGAACATGGGTTCATGTGGCGATTTCATGGAACTTCAATGCCAGCCCCCTGGCCAACCAAGATCGCTTGAGCATATTCATTGAGGCTGGCCCGCCAACCATTTCCTCCTTCAGCAGTAGCGGGACGGTTACAACGTCTGCCGGAGTCGTACGTGCAGGGGACAATGCCGCAGGTTTTGTCGGGACAAAAGGGACGCTCAACTCGGCTAACGGGACGCTCGACGAGCTTCGCTTCTACAATTTTGAATTGAATCAGGGCCAGGTTGCCGGGGCGAGATCACAAACTCGCAGCTGCCAGGGGTTTTCTCTGGATCATTTCGAATTGCGTCATGCTACCTGGACCGGTAGTGCCTGCGCACCGGGGACTTTGACGGTTGTGGCATGCGCCAATTCAAGCTGTTCGTCGCTTTATACGTCTGGTGTCATCGCAACGCTTTCAGCGTCCGGGGCTGCAACGATCTGGGATGGTGCGTCTGGCGGAAATACCGTCATTATTGGCAATACGTTATCGAGTACAACCAAGGATTTCTATACTGCGGTTGGCTCATCGACATTCGATATTGCTGGAACCGGGGCACCGGTTTCCCCTAGCAACGCCAAGAGATGCGACGGAACTTCCGGCTCTTGTGTATGGACATCAACGAGTGGCGGCTTATTGGTGAACGTGCCGAACTCAGGTACGGTAGTTGGGGGTCAGCCCACTGCGGTGACTATTCAGGCCGTGCAGGCGACTGGTACTGCGCCTGCTTCGCCGTGCGTGCCGGTTGCTGGCCTGAGTGGTGCCGGGCTGAAGATATGGACGACGCCGACCACCCCATCCAGTTTTTCCGCGACGTCCGCATCGGCCGGGTATACCGTCGGAGGGGCTCCGCAGGCGGCCAATTCCTCTGGCGGAACGTATGCCTATACGCCACAAACTGCGCCGGGTGCCGACAACGTTACCGGGCTTGGTTTTGATGCTAATGCCATAACGACCGTGTGGATGAAGCATATGGATGCGGGGAGTTGGTCTCTTTTGGCTCGTCTGGATAAGGCCGCTAATGCATCCACGCCCGCATTGACGCTGAGCGGGAGTGCCAATGTGGTGAGCGTACCGGTTGGTTTCGGAGTGTCTGCACCAACTGTGACTGCTCCTGCAGCGGTGCAGACCGATTGTGCTGCCGGTGCATCGGCGACATGCGATTCAACAGCTGGTGCTGCAGCCAAGGTGGCGGTAGCGGGCTCCGCATTTGCAATGGATGTCACTGCCGCACTCTGGACTGTTAATGGCGATACCAATCTTTCCGATAATCCTGTCGCCCCTTCATATGCCGGTGCGGTCGCTATTTCTCCTGCTCTGGTTGCGCCTTCCGGCGGTGCGGTCGGCTCTTTGGGCGTCGGGACGGTAACGTTGGCTGGGGGGCGGGCCACGGTGGGGTCCCAAACGTGGTCGCAGTCTGGAGACGTGCGTATCTTCGGGTCGGCAACTTACCTGGGCAAGAGCATCAATCCGTCAGGCGCTAGCCAGGCAACTATCCTGAATCCCGTACTGGGTCGGTTCGTGGCGCATCATTTTCTGGTTACGCCGGCGGCAGGATGCGGCAGCTTTACATATTCAAAGCAGCCGTTCTCATCTGTTTTGGTCACTGCAATGACAGCCGATGCCGTACCTGCAAAGGACGTCAATTACACAGGTGCGTTTGCCCGTGCCGTGACGCTGAGTGATGCCACCGGTTTTTCAGGGGGTGGGTTTACCGCTGCGGGAAGTATCGCTGCTGCCAGTTTCGTTGCCGGGGAGTCAAGCGTTCAGCCGGTCTACACTTTTTTCTCGATTAATACCCCGCCAACTTCAATCAAGATTAGGGCCACCGATACCGATGGCGTTGTTTCGTCGGGTGAGTTGTCTAGCGAAATTCGAAGCGGTCGTTTGTGGCTAGGCAATGCGTATGGTTCGGAATTCTTGCCCCTTGCCGTTCCTGTGCAGACTCAGTACTGGACTGTCGGCGGTTGGCAGAAAAACACGGCCGATGCCTGTACTTCATTAACGGTGCCGACACGCCAAGATACAGGAAATGGCGGCCTGACTTTCTATGCACCTCCTGATACAACCCGGAACGGGCTTGCCGCGGGAGAAGTCGTTGCGCAAATGAACGGATCAACTGCATCTTCGGTGGGGGTTACGGCAGGAGATGCGCGGCTTGTGCTGCGTCATCCCACAATAAGCACCCAGGGGCCGGGGAACGGGAATTTTGGCTATGTCGATATTATCGGCAGCAAGCTCACTGCTTCAGCATGGCTGCCGTCAACCGGGAAGGCTCGTGCCTGTTTTGGGGCGTGTGGGCCTCGATCGCCGGTCATCTATTTTCGGGAAAATTACTAATAATAAAAAACCATTGAAAAAGAATACGTTACTGGCTATCCTTCTGAAAAAACTTAAGGTGTGTGGACCATGTGGCCGAATTTCGGGGCGAAGCGTGTGGAGGGATGGATGTCGGTTGTCCGAATGGGTGACCGCCTTGACCTTGCGCATGTCATTACACCGGTCGGCAAACGCCCTGAAATAAGGCTTTGCGAGTCGTTCAAGGTAGGCGGCCAACCAGACGCCTTGTCCCGCTTGGCGCAGAATAAAGGGCTCAAGCGCTATCGCTGTGCGACGTTGCTGGGCGAAAGTCGTTACCGAATGGCGCAACTCGAAGCGCCAGCCGTTCCTCCGGAAGAGCGGAGTCAGGCTTTACGCTGGCGCCTGAAGGATATGGTCGATTTCCCGGTTGATGGCGCGGCTATCGCAGTCGCCGATATTCCTACCGAAGGCGGGCGGCAGGTCAATGTATTCGCCATCGTTGCTCCCCAGGCAGTTGTCGCCGAGGAAATGGCCGCCTTTGATGCAGCTCATGTTCTGCTGGAGGCTATCGACATTCCCGAGATGGCGGTGCGCAACGTGGCGGCGCTCTTCGAGGAGCCTAATCGCGGTCTCGCCTTTTTGGCCATGCACGGAGGCGAAAGCCTGCTGACCATTACCTTTGGCGGAGAGCTTTATCTGTCGCGGCGCATCGAGGTGTCTGCCCAGGCACTGGCCGAGACGGATGCCGATCGTCGCCAGCAGATGCTGGAACGTTTGGCGCTTGAATTGCAGCGTACGTTGGACAATTTCGATCGCCAGTACGGTTTCATTTCGGTCTCTCGGCTGCTTGTTTCCTCAGAATTCGATTGCGCCGGTACTGTCGCCCAGTTGGCGCAGAACCTTTATCTGCCAGTCCAGGTTGCTGATTTGTCGCAGGTTGCCGAATTCAATGGCATTCCAGAGTTGCGTGTGGTCGAGCGGCAGGCGCAGAGTCTGCTGGCGATCGGCGCTGCGTTGAGGAGCGACGCATGAGTCAGCAAATCAATTTGCTGCTGCCCGAACTACGGCCGCGTTTCGATTGGTTATCGTTACCGGTTGTCACTGTTGCAGCCTTGGTCGGCCTGCTGATGGTCGTTATTCTGGCGAGTATTTCTGCCTGGCGACTGGAAGGCCTGAAAGCCCGTGAAACCCAGTTACGTGGCGAATTGGTGACCTTGCAGCAACAGGTGCAGTCGTTCGGCGAACGCCTGGGGGCACGCAAGAGCGACGGGCAACTCGATAGGCAGCTGGATGCCGCACGCACCGCCATTGCTCAGCGCCAGCAGGTACTCGACATCGTTGCGCGCGGTGATTTGCCGAGCAATCAGGCTTATTCCGGACTATTTCAGGGATTTGCGCGTCAGGCGATCGATGGCGCCTGGTTGACCGGCTTCGGCTTTGCGGAGAAGAGCATCGAAATTCGTGGTCGCCTGACCGATCCTGCCTTGTTGTCGGTCTATATCGGTCGGCTGAATGCCGAGCCGGCCTTTGCCGGGCGGCGTTTTTCGGCACTCGACATGAAAGGGATCGATCCGGCCGAAAAGCCCCATGAGGCCGCTGCCGGCGTTGCTCCGGCGGCGACGCCGCTGCCGGCCAAGGCTGCGTTGCCGAGGTACACGGAATTTGTCCTGAAGACCACTCAGGAGAAAGCACCATGAACTTGCGTCAATCCTGGGCTCGCCTGAACGATCGTTACTGCGCATTGTCCCGTCGCGAACGGGGGTTGGTCGCGGCAGCGCTGGCCCTCGGTCCCTTACTGATCGGGTATACGCTCTTTGTGGATCCGCAAACGGTGCGAGTGCGAAGCATCGAGACGACGTTGGCGGGCGACAGTGCATCCGTGGCGCGTTTGCAGGCAGAGGCGGCGACCCTGCAGCAGCAGTTGTCAGCCGACCCGGATGCTGCTCGCAAGGCTGATCTTGCGGCGCTGAATGTCCAGCGGGAAAAACTGGACGAGCAGTTGCGTCAGTTCAGTTCGGTACTGGTGCGGCCGGAAGAAATGAATCGCTTGCTCGAGAGTCTGTTATCGCGTCATGCCGGATTACGTTTGCTCAGCCTGAAAACACTGGCGCCGGAAAGTGTATTGCCGTCCGAGCTGGCCACGGAGGGTAACGCCAAACCTGCTGAACGGAGTTTCGATCTCTATCGGCATGGTGTCGAAATTCGGCTGGAAGGTAATTATGTTCAGTTGCAGACATATCTTTCGCAATTGGAGAAGCTGCAGCAGAGGTTGCTCTGGGGAGCACTCACTTACCGCGTGATCGAGTACCCTCGCGCGGAAATGAGCTTGACCGTCTATACCTTGAGTCCGGACCGGACATGGCTGGCGCTATGAGGCTGATTGCTTTTGCTCTTCTCGTTTTCGGCACTGCCGCTTTCGCGCAGTCGGCCGACCCGACACGCCCGCCGGCCAATTGGATGGTGCCTGCCGAAGGGGCTGCGGATGGTGGCGACGGAGCGGCCGGCGCCCTTCGTTTGCAGTCGGTGCTGATGCCACAGGGTGGAAAACCGGTGGCGGTAATTGGCGGCAAGACGGTGGTGCTGGGGGGGAAGCTGGGCAGCTCTACCCTGGTCCGCCTGAACGAGCGCGAAGCGGTGTTGCAGGGAGCGGATGGTGTGACCCATCTGTATCTGACTCCCGATGTCAAAAAACAGATGATCGTGATGCCTGCTGCCGGCAAGGCGGCCAAGTCAGGGCAAGTAAAGGGGCTCCCATGAGCAAGATATTGATTGTGGTCATGTCGGCATTGCTGCTGGCCGCGTGCAGCAACCAGCATTCGCGGCGCGGGGACGTTTTCGACCGGGCCGGCCGGGATATGGAGGCGGCAGCCAGCAGCAAGTCGGCGCGTTCGCAGAGCGATGCGGTGGGACAAGCCATGGTGCCTCCATTGCAGATCGATCAGCCGGCCCCTGCCAAGCCGGAGCCGCGTTTCAACCTGGCAGTCAATAATGCGCCAGTTGCACAGGTGCTGAATGCCTTGGTGTCCGGAACGCAATACAGCGTACTTTTCCCGCCCGACCTGTCGGGTACGGTCAGCCTCAACCTGAAGAACACCACGGTCCGCGAAGCGCTCGACACGTTGCGCGATGTGTACGGTTATGCCTATCGCGTCCAGGGTACGCGCATCTTCGTGCAGCCGAATACGGTCCAGACGCGGATGTTCAAGATCAATTACCTGGCCAATCGCCGGGTTGGGTCCAGCGATATGCGTGTAACCGGCAGTTCGCCGACGACTTCGAATCCGATGCAGAACATGACCGGAAACACGACCGCGCCTGTGGTGCCGGGCGGGACGACAGGTGGGGTGTCGCAACGCGCGGTCGATAGCGCTCGCGTGCAGACGACTTCGGACTATGACTTCTGGAAAGAACTCGGCCTGGCGCTGAATACCATCGTCGGTAATCAGGATGGCCGCAACGTGATCATCAATCCGACTTCTGGTGTTGTTCTCGTTAAGGCCTCGCCTGCCGAACTGAAGGGTGTCGAGGACTATCTGAAGGCCACCCAGCTGGTTGTCGAGCGACAGGTCATGCTTGAAGCCAAGATCATCGAGGTGTCGCTCAACGATTCGTACCAGACCGGTATCAATTGGAGTCAGTTCGGAGGGGTCAGCAATCGGTTCTCGCTAGGAATATCGGCACCCAATGCCGTGCTGGCCGGATCGGGGACCATTGGTGCTAATGCGACGGGAATTACGGCCGGCACCACGGTGGCGGCACGTCCTGGGAGCAAGGGTGCGCTCGCTACCGGCACGACGGGAAATGGTTTCTTCGGCTTGACCTTCCAGTCGAACAATTTTGCTGCCTTGCTTTCCTTCCTGGAGGGGCAAGGTGACGTGCAAGTACTGTCCAGCCCGCGCATCGCGACGACCAATAACCAGAAGGCCGTGCTGAAGGTGGGTACCGATGATTATTTTGTCACCGGGATCAGTACCAACGTGACGACCGGAACGGCTGGCGGCAGCAATGTCGTGACACCCAATATCACGCTGCAGCCCTTCTTCTCGGGTATCGCGCTGGACGTGACACCGCAGATCGACGACGACGGCAACATCATTCTGCACGTTCATCCGCAGGTCAGCGTTGTCGCGGAAAAGACCAAGAACGTGAACCTCGGCGATCTGGGTACCTATACGTTGCCGCTGGCCTCTAGCACCATCAACGAGACAGATAGCATCGTTCGCGTCCAGGACGGCAGCATCGTCGCTATCGGTGGCCTGATGAGCCAGGAGCAGACCACCAGTCGCAACGGCTTGCCGGGGATCAGTGGCGTTCCGGGGGTTGGCGCGCTGTTCGGACAGAAGAGCGTATTGAACCGCAAGCGCGAGCTGGTCATCCTGATGCGCTCGACCGTGATCAAGGGTGAGGAATCCTGGCGAACTGCCGCAGGGGATGCCCAGGAACGCATGCAGGCGCTCGATCCGCGTCAGCAGCGGAATTTCGAATGGCAGTAAGCGTTAGCGGGGGCGCTCAGCGTTGTATCTCGATCATTTCGGGCTGACCGAGCTGCCCTTCAGCATCACGCCGGATACCAGTTTCACGGTCATCACGCGCAGCCATCAGGAGGCGCTCAATACGCTGCTCGTCGCGCTGAACAGCGGCGAGGGCTTCATCAAGATCACCGGTGAGGTCGGCACCGGCAAGTCGCTGCTTTGCCGGCGCCTGCTGCAGGCCTTGCCGGAAGGCAGCGTCTCGGCCTATCTGCCGAATCCTTACCTGGCGCCCCGCACTTTGTTGCTTGCCCTGGCCGAAGAGCTAGAGGTCGAGATCGATGCGCAGAATGACGATTATCACCTGCTGAAGAGCGTCAATCATGCCCTCCTCGGGTACGCGGCTGCCGAACGGCAAGTCGTCGTCTGCATCGATGAGGCACAGGCCATGCCGCTGGAAACGCTGGAGTCGCTGCGCCTGCTGTCGAATCTGGAAACGGAGAAGCGCAAGCTGCTCCAGATTGTCCTGTTCGGCCAGCCCGAACTCGACCGCAAGCTGGCCGAGCCGTCGGTACGCCAACTGCTTCAGCGTATCGCCTTCCACTATCGGCTCGGTGGCCTGGCGCGCGAGGAGGTGGCCAATTATCTGGCGCATCGTCTGCGGGTAGCCGGTTATCGCGGTGAAAGCGTCTTCGGGGCGCGCGCCGTTCGTTGTCTGCACCGGGCCAGTCGCGGTACGCCGCGTCTGCTCAACATCCTGGCGCACAAGGCACTGCTGGCGGTCTATGGCGAGGGCAAGCATGCCGTCGGTGCCCGGCATGTGCGTCAGGCGGCAGGCGATACCGAAGGCGCCGCAGCGACCGGATGGTGGTGAAATGAGTCTGATCAACGACATGCTGCGCAATCTCGAGGCCAAGCGCCCCGACGACCTGGCGCGCCAAAGCCTGCAGCGGGAAATCCGCTCCCTGCCTCCGGAAAAAAGAGGGCAAGGCAAAAAACTTCTGCTGCTGCTGTTAGCGGGAGGGCTGGTGGTCGCAGGGGCAGTCGCTGTCCATCAAGCCGGACTGCTGGATGCCTCGCCGCCTGTCATTGCGCCGCCGCCGCCGCCGGCCACGCTGATCGCTCCACCGGAACTGGTTTCTCCAGCGGCGCCTGCGCAGCAAGCTTCGCCGGTCGATGCAGGCGTGCCGGCTGACGAGAGTCTCCGGCTCTCGTCAAACCTGGCAGTCTTTCCCCTTCCGGCAGCGCCCGTGCTGGGCGTTCCCGACCCTGTCGCGCCGCCAGTTCCTGCCACGTCGGTGAGGACGGAAGCGGCTCCGGCATCGATGCCCCCCGGTCCGGTGAAGATCGAGAAGAGTCCGGTTGCCGCCACGTCGCGCGATCGCGCCGATGCGGAATACCGCAAGGCCGAAATGGCGCTCGCCTCCGGCCGTAGCGGCGAAGCGCTCGATGGCATGCGGGCCGCGCTGAAGGTTGATCCGGGTTATGTCCAGGTACGCCAGGCATTGCTCCGCCAGTTGCTCGACATGCGGCGAATGGATGACGCGATGGTCGTCCTGCAGGAGGGTGTCGATCTGATGCCGACCCAGACTGGATGGGCAATGTCGCTGGCCCGTCTGCAACTGGAACAGGGCGATCTGGCGGCGGCTGACCGTACCCTTGCACGCTCTCAGGTCTATGCCGAGGCCAATGCCGACTACGCCGGTTTCCAGGGGCACCTGAAATCGCGACTCGGCGCGCATCGGCAAGCGGCAGCACACTATCAGCGCGCATCCCGCCTGGTGCCGAATGAAGGGCGCTGGTGGCTGGGTCTGGGCCTGGCGCTTGAAGCCGATGGACGAGTGCCCGAGGCGCGGGATGCGCTGCGCAGGGCGCTGTCGACCAGTTCGCTGAATGCCGAGTTGTCTGCCGTCGCCGAACAGCATTTGCGATAGCGGCAGGCGTCTTGCGTGCTTGGCGATGCCAGCGGTTCGCCAGAGTTTTGAAGGTTTTTTCCGGTTGCTGTGAATTGGCTCACGGTCTGACGTTGGCTGTTTTTGATATAAAAGCCATAGTTCCGGATCGATACCTCGCCACTGGGGGCGTGTCGATCCGTGACATTCCTTTCTGTGTAACCAGGCTGCCGGATGACGGAAGCCCAAACCAGCGAAACGACAACATGCCCCAACTTTCTTTCAAGCTGCGCTCGACCGTGCTGGGCCTTGCCCTCGCCACCGCATCGATCGCTGCGCAAGCCGCGTTGATCACCTATGAGACGCGCACCATAACCAATGCCTCGTTTGGCGACTACCGTGCCGGATGGTTGGCGCAAGGTTCGGCGATCAACAGTTCCACGACGGGCAATTTCTCCGGTCAGGCCGGCGGTAACAACAGTTACGACCATCTGCGCGTCAATTTCAATATTGGCACCACCTTTGCTGGCAGCGCGCTGGCCTTTCAGCTGGCACCGGATGCCGGCTACGGTGGCGCCCTGTACTTCGATGGGGTGTTGCTCAATACCAACGCCACCGATCTGTGGTGGGGCGGCAACTGGAATGCCTTGTCTGAGTTGCTGGCGGGGAGCGTGAGCAACCTGTCGGTGGGAAATCACACCCTGGATGCGTATTGGGCCGAGGGCTGCTGCAATGGCGGGCAGGCCGGTCGTTTCAGCGTGAATGGCGGAGCCTGGCAGAACCTGTCGGTCGCCAATCTTGACCGTCTGGCAGTACCGGAGCCGGGTTCGCTGGCGCTGCTCGGTCTCGGTATGGTCGGCTTGATGGCCGGACGTCGTAGCCGTCGGGCCAAGTAAGAAGCAGCGTGCTAGGCGATCGCCTTGCACGTGCCGGAGAGTGTTTCGATGCCTGCAGGCCGTGGCTTGCAGGCATTTTTGTTTTCGGGATCAGCGGCCGGGAAGCTGCGCCAATTGCCGGTCGTGCCACTTGCCCAGCGCGACGATGGCGCTCATTGACCCGATCAGCGCCATGAACATGTCGGACTGGGTATCCCACGGGTCGCCCTGCGTACCGAGAAATTCGTCGGCACCCTGGCCCATGAGCAGGGCCGCCGCCCATTCGATCAATTCGTAGCTGGCGCTGATCGCCATGGCGATGCAGACGCACAGGAAGGCCGTCATCCGGCGGCCGGCGACATGGTGTCCGCGAATCAGTATTTCGCGGGCGATCAGCGCCGGCACGAAGCCCTGCATGAAGTGCCCGATCTTGTCGTACGGGTTGCGCGCGGTGCCCAGGACATCCTGCAGCCAGAAGCCGAACGGCACCTTGGCGTAGGTGTAGGCGCCGCCGACAATCAGGACCAGCGCGTGGAGGGCGATCAGGACGGCCAATAGCGCGGTCAGCGGGTAGCTGCGCCGGGTCAGGATCAGCAGGGGCAGGGCAATGATGACCGGTGCCACCTCCATCAGCCAGGTCGGCCGGTCATGGGGAGCGATTCCCGAGACAAGCAGTGCGCTGACGACGATGGCGGCGAGAATGGCGTTGAGCGTGTCGCGCTGCAGCATCTCAGCCCTCGTTGCGGATCAGGTCGAGCAGCTCGGCGCCGTAATGCTCGATCTTGGCGCTGCCCATGCCGGTGATGCTCGCCAGCAGGCCGTGGCTGGTCGGTCGTACCTCAGCCAGTTCGCGCAGGGTCTTGTCGTGCAGGATGACATAGGCGGGCACGCTCTGTTCCCGCGCCGTATCGGCCCGCCATCGACGCAGCAGCTGGAACAGTGCGTCGTCGGCAGCCGACAGGTCGCTGACGACCGTACGGCTGGTTTTCGTTGATGTCGCCTTGCGCGGCAGCGGGCGGCGCAGCGGTACGCTACGTCCTCCCTTGAGGACTTCGCGGGCGGCTTCGGTCAGCTGCAGAGCACCGTGTTCGGCCATGTCGACATGGACCAGGCCGGCGGCGGCCAGCTGGCGGAAGGTGCTTTTCCAGGTGTGCTCGTCGAGGTCGCTGCCGACGCCGAAGGTCGGCAGCTGGTCATGGTTCCACTGCCTGACCTTGTCGGTAGTCTTGCCGCGCAGGATGTCGGTCAGGTGGGCGACACCGAAACGCATGCCGGTACGGAAGATCGCCGACAGCGCTTTCTGTGCGGCTTGCGTGCCGTCCCAGAGCTCCGGCGGGTTGTCGCAGACATCGCAATTGCCGCAGGGCTGGCGTTCCTCGCCGAAGTAGTTGAGCAGCACCTGGCGGCGGCAACGCGGCGCCTCGCAGTAGGCGAGCAGGGCAGTCAGGCGCTGCGATTCGAGGATTTTCTGGCCTTCGGCGGCGCCGGACTCGGCGATACGCGCGTGTTGCAGCGCGACGTCCTGCATGCCGTAGGCCATCCAGGCTTCCGACGGCTCGCCGTCACGGCCGGCGCGGCCGGTTTCCTGATAGTAGGCCTCGATGCTCTTGGGCAGGTCGAGGTGGGCGACAAAGCGGACGTCCGGCTTGTCGATGCCCATGCCGAAAGCGATGGTGGCGCACATGATCAGCC
The DNA here is from genome assembly GCF_008711155.1 of Dechloromonas sp. CZR5. GTDB lineage: Bacteria > Pseudomonadota > Gammaproteobacteria > Burkholderiales > Rhodocyclaceae > Azonexus. The sequence continues at coordinate 544,020 of NZ_VUYQ01000001.1, forward strand.
CCTCCTCGCGCAGGAATCGACGCTGGTTGGCGGCGCGTTCGGGCGCCGGCAGGCCGGCATGGTAGGGCAGTGCCGGATAGCCCTGGGCGGAAAGCCATTCGGCCGTTTCCTCGACCTTCTTGCGCGACAGGCAATAGACGATGCCGGCCTGGCCTTGCCTTCCGGACAGGAAAGTGAGCAGTTGCTTGCGGGCGTTGTCCTTTTCCACCACGGTATAGCGGATGTTCGGACGGTCGAAGCTGGACAGGAAGACGCGTGCTTCGGTCAGCCCCAGGCGTTGCAGAATCTCGTTGCGCGTTGCCTGGTCGGCGGTGGCCGTCAGGGCAACGCGCGGCACGACCGGATAGCGTTCGTGCAGGGCGGACAGCTGCAGGTATTCGGGGCGGAAGTCGTGCCCCCATTGCGAGACGCAGTGGGCTTCGTCGATGGCGAAAAGCGCCAGCTTGCCGGCTTCGTACAGGGCGTCGAGCAAGGACAGGGTGCGCTCGAGCAGCAGGCGTTCGGGCGCGATGTAGACGAGGTCGAGGGTGCCCGCGAACATGGCCTGCTCGATGGCCTGCGCTTCGCGCCAGTCGAGGGTCGAATTGAGGCAGGCAGCCTTGACGCCGAGCTGAGTCAGGGCATCGACCTGATCCTGCATCAGTGCGATCAGCGGCGAGACAACGACGGCGCAGCCGGGGCGGAGCAGGGCGGGAATCTGGTAGCAGAGGCTTTTGCCGCCGCCGGTCGGCATGAGGACCAGGGCGTCGCCGCCGCCGGCGACGTGGGCGATGATCTCGGCCTGCTCGCCGCGGAAGGCGGGGTAGCCGAAGACGTCGCGCAGGACGTCAAGGGCGCGGGAAGGGGCGGGCATGCTCAGCTTTCCGGCAGGATGGCTTCGCGGATCAGCGTCTCGCCATCCCAGCACAGGGCTTCGCCACGGTCTTCATGCCAGTCGGCAAGAACCCAGCGTTCGACATGGATACCGTCGACGATATGGTCATGGGTCGCGGCGCGATGGGTATGGCCGTGGATGAAAGTCGTGTAGCCATGATCGCGCAGGAAGTCATCGGTGGCAGCCGGCTGCAGATCAGCATAGATGTAGCTGTTGTCGCGCTTGCGGCGGCCGCTGCGCCAGCGGATATAGCGGCCGAGGAGGCTGCGCAGGAAGCGTGGCTTGGCGCGCATCTTCCGTTGCCATTCCGGGTCGCGCACCTTGGCGCGATAGGCCTGGTAGGCCAGATCGTCCAGGCACAGGGCGTCGCCGTGCGAAAGCACGAAAGACCATTCCGGCAGCGTCAGATCGTAAGGGTCGGGCAACAGGCGGGCGCCGGCGGCCGCGGCAAACTGCTCGCCCAGCGCAAAGTCGCGGTTGCCGTGCATGATGAAAATCTTCAGCCCGGCCTCGCTGGCGGCACGCAGGGCGGCGGTGATCCTGTTGTGGTACGGATCGTCGATGTCGTCGCCGACCCATACCTCGAACAGGTCGCCGAGAATGTACAGGGCCTCGGCCTGGCGGGCGCGGCCCGACAAAAAGCGGAGGAACAAAGCAGTCGCCCCGGGTGACCGGGGCGACAGATGCAGATCGGAGACGAAGAAGATCAAACGATCTCGGCCTTCTCGATGATCACGTCTTCCTTCGGCACGTCCTGGTGGAAGCCCTTGTTGCCGGTGGCGACGGCGCGAATCTTGTCGACCACATCCAGGCCCTCGGTCACTTCGCCGAACACGCAGTAGCCCCAGCCCTGGCCGGACGGAGCCTTGAAGTCGAGGAAGTCGTTATCGACGGTATTGATGAAAAACTGGGCGGTGGCCGAGTGCGGATCGTTGGTACGCGCCATGGCGATGCTGCCGCGCTTGTTCTTCAGGCCATTGGCGGCCTCGTTCTCGATCGGCGCCTGGGTTTCCTTCTGGTTCATGCCCGGTTCCATGCCGCCGCCCTGAATCATGAAATTCTTGATGACGCGATGGAAGATGGTGTTGTTGTAGTGGCCGGCTTCGACATAGGAAACGAAATTGGCGACCGTCTTCGGTGCCTTCTCGGCGTCCAGCTTGAGGGTGATGGTGCCTTGATTGGTGGTCAGTTTGACTTGAGACATGGTTGGTGAGCCTTACTTTTCAGAGATGATCTTGACGTTCTGGATGACGACCGGCGTCGTCGGCACGTTTTCGTAATAGCCAGCATTGCCGGTCGGCACCTTGGCGATCTTGTCGACGACGTCCATACCTTGCGTGACCTTGCCGAAAACGGCGTAGCCCCAGGTGCGCCCATCGGCCGGGGAGCGGTGGTTCAGGAAGTCGTTGTTCTTGAGGTTGACGAAAAACTGGACGCGGGCGGAATGCGGGTCTTGCGTGCGCGCCATGGCGACGGTGCCACGGTCGTTCGCCAGACCGTTGTTGGCTTCGTTCGGCAGGGCCGGGGTACGGGTCTTCTTTTCTTCCATCGAGGAATTGAAACCGCCGCCCTGGATCATGAAGCCGTCGATCACGCGGTGGAATACGGTTGCCTCGTAGAAGCCGTGCTTGGCGTTATAGAGGAACATCTCGACGGTTTTCGGCGCCTTGTCCGGATACAGTTCCAGCGTGAACTTGCCGAGATTGGTGGTCATTTCGACCGTCGGGTTGGCCCAGGCCAAGGCCGAGGCCAGCAGGCCGGCGGCTAACAAGGATACTTTCTTCAACATCAGGCACTTCCTTCGTAGATGATTTTCCATTTGCCGTCTTCGCGCAGCCAGTACTGGCGCTTCTTCATCTGGTTGTCCAGATTGTTGCTGCGGTAATCCTGCTCGAAGGTGACGACGGCAACCTCGTCCTTGCCCGGGCTACGGAACACGGACAGGTTGTTGACCTTGACCTTGATCCATTCCTTGTTGGCATTGACCTGTTTTTTCTGCGTGGCGAACTCGTCGAAATTCTGATCGCCCGATTTGAAACGTTTCGAGTAGTGGCTCAGATAGCGTCCGGTATCGCGGCTTTCCCAGTCGGTACGCCACGACTCAATGGTCTTGTTCAGCTCGTTACGCTCGCGATTCCAGTCATCCAGCGACAGCCATTCGACGGTATCGCTGATGATCACCGGGGTCAGGCCAACCTGCAAATTCTTGGCGACGACGTCGAGATCCTGGTTGGTCAGCACGACGCAGCCGTCGGAGGCGCGCGGCGGGCGGGCGAAGGTGTCGGACGGTGTGCCGTGCAGCCAGATGCCGCTGCCGCCACGCCCCTGGCGCTTGTCCCATTCGTTCGGGTAGTTGAGCGGGTAGGCGCCGCTGCCGTAGAGGTCGGCCAGCTTCTGCTTGGGCAGGTTGGCCGTGACGTGATAGACCCCGATCGGCGTTTTCTTGTCGCCTTCGACCTGCTTTTCGGCGCCCAGCTTGCCTTGCGTCACATAGTAGTCGGCGACGAAGCGCGGGCGGCCGCCATTCTTGCGGTCATTTTCGTAGAGGTAGAGGCGCGAGCGCTTGGTGTCCACGACGATGGCATGACGCTGCCCCTGTTCCATCTGCAGCAGGTAACGCGGGACAAAGTCGACCGGCGGCTTTTCGCGGTAGGCCTTGAGGCGAACCAGCGCCTCGGCGCGCAGGTCGGCGACCTTGTCGGCCGGTGCGTCGCTGAGTGCGCCGAAGGTCTGGATCGGTTGCGCCTTGGCCAGCAGCAGGTCGCCCTTGATCAGGTTGGCGAGGCGATAATTCGGGTGTTGGCGAAGCAGCGCCTCGGTCAGCTGCAAGGCATTGCCGAGCCGGTTGGCTTCGATTTCGGCAAAGATGCGGGCCAGCGTTTCTTCGGGGCCGGCGTCGGAAACGACGGAGGCGAACGGTGAGGTGGCGTTCAGCGCATTGGCCGCATTGCGTGCCAGTGAATTATCGGCGCTTGGCGTGTTGCCGGTCTGCCTGGAGTCTCCCGGTTTATCTGACAACTTGGCCACGGCTCCCGCGGTGACGGTTGCTGCCAGGGCCAGCAGGAGATAGCGCAGCTTGATTCTCACCGGGCGATTTCTTCCTTGATCAGCCACTTGCTACCCGAACGGACGAGCACCAGCGTCTTGGTCGTCGAACTCGACAAGCCGGTGGCCTTGTAGTGCTGGCGGAACTTGGCGGTCGCCTTGTCGCCATTGATGGCGATCTGTGGTGCATCGACCGAAACGGAAATCTTGCCGCCCTTGCCGGCGATGCGCTGCTCGCGTTCCTGCTCCCAAGCCTTGCGGCTCATGCCCTTGGGGGTATCGAAGTCGCTGGCGTAAGCGCCGAGGTAAGCCTTCATGTCCTTGCGCGACCAGGCGTCAGCCCAGGCATGGACGGCCTTCGCCACGTCCTCGCTGCCGCTGGCGCTTGCCGCCGGCTTGCTGGGGGTGGGTGCCGCAGCGACCGGCGCGGGTGCCGGAGCCGCGGTGGCGGGCGAAGCTGCGGCGCCTGCCGTGGCGGCCACGACCGTGGCGGTGGCCGGCGTCGCCGGCTTGGCTGCAACTGGTGCCGGGGCCGGCTGGGCAGCGGCGGGCGGGGTGGCCGCGACCGGTTGCGGCTTGACATTGCCCTTGCCCGACGTGGAGATCAGGTCACGGATCAGGGCCAGCTTGTTCTGGGTGGCCGAATTGGAATTATCCAGTTGCAGGGCCTTGTCGTAGGCCTGGCTGGCCAGCTTGGCATAGACATCGCCGAGGTTCTCGTAGGCGATGGCGTAGGACGGGTGAGTCCTTATGGCCATTTCCAGGGCGGTGCGTGCCTTGTCATACTGCTTCTGCTGGGCGTACAGGACGGCCAGGTTGTTGTAGGGTTCGGGCAGCTCCGGGTAATCCTCGGAAAGCTTGGTGAACACGGCGATCGCGTCGGCCGGCTTGTTCATCTCGGTGTAGATCAGGCCCTTCAGGAAGCGGCCCTGGGCATCCTTGGGGCGGCTGCTCAGGTAGGCATCGACCTTTTCCATGGCCTGCGGGAACTGGCCCTGCTTGATCAAGCGCTGGACTTCCGGCAGGTTGTCGGCGAAGGCCGGGGCGGCAAAGCCGATGGCCAGTCCGATTGCCAGTGCGCGCAAGGTCTTGAGTTGCCTGAAACGGGGCTGGAGCAGGGAGGTCGAGGTCATCGCTATGCTATACTTTTCGAGGTTATACGATCCTTTGATTCTACCAAAAACGCCGGTGAATCCATAGTTTTGAGCATCCCGGCGTATCCTGAAAACGTCCCCGCATGCTAAAGATCTACAACTCGCTGAAGCGCGAAAAACAAGTATTTACTCCCATCGAAGCGAACAAGGTTCGCATGTACGTTTGCGGCATGACGGTGTACGACTACTGCCACCTCGGCCATGCCCGGGTGATGGTGGTTTTCGACATGGTTTACCGTTGGCTGAAGGCCTCGGGTTACGACGTCACCTATGTGCGGAACATCACCGACATCGACGACAAGATCATCAAGCGCGCCATCGAAAATGGCGAAACGATCCAGCAACTGACCGATCGCTTCATCGCCTACATGCACGAGGATGCCGATGCGCTGGGCGTTCTGCGGCCCAGTCACGAACCGCGTGCGACCGAATACGTGCCGGAAATGCAGGAAATCATCCGCAAACTGGAAAGCAACGGCCTGGCTTACCAGGCGACGGATGGCGACGTGAACTATGCGGTCCGCAAATTCCCGGGGTACGGCAAGCTGTCGGGCAAGTCGCTCGACGACCTGCGCGCCGGCGAGAGGGTGGAGATCGATTCGGCCAAGCAGGACCCGCTCGATTTCGTGCTGTGGAAGAACGCCAAGCCGGGCGAGCCGGCCTGGGCTTCGCCCTGGGGTGACGGGCGTCCGGGCTGGCACATCGAATGCTCGGCGATGAGTTCGTCGCTGCTCGGCAATCACTTCGATATCCACGGCGGTGGCCAGGACCTGCAGTTTCCTCACCACGAGAACGAAATTGCCCAGTCCGAGGGGGCCAACTGCTGCAGCTACGTCAATTACTGGATGCACAATGGCTTTGTGCGGGTCGACAACGAAAAGATGTCCAAGTCGCTGGGCAATTTCTTCACCATTCGCACGGTGCTCGAGCAGTTCGACGCCGAGGTGGTCCGTTTCTTCATCCTGCGCGCCCATTACCGTAGCCCGCTGAACTATTCCGACGCCCATCTGGACGATGCCAAGCGCAGTCTGGACAGCCTGTATTTCACGCTGCGCGACGTGCCGGCAAGTGCGCAGACCATCGACTGGACGAACGATTTCGCAGCCCACTTTGCCGCGGCGTTGAACGAGGATTTCGATTCGCACGGGGCGATTGCCGTGTTGTTCGAACTGGCCGCCGAGGCCAATCGCCAGAAAAGTGCCGAATTGTCCGGGTTGCTGAAGGCGCTGGGCGCCGTGATCGGCCTGCTCGAACGCGAGCCGATGGCCTACCTGCAAGGTGGTGGCAGCGCCGGCGGCCTTGACGAAGCCGCTATCGGGCAGATGATCGAGGCCCGGGTCGCCGCCAAGAAAGCCAGAGATTTCGCCGAGGCCGACCGCATCCGCGACGAGTTGAAGAGCGCGGGGATCGTGCTCGACGATGGTCCGCAAGGCACGACCTGGCGGCGTGCCTGAACGAAAAAGCCCGACGTATTCCGTCGGGCTTTTTGCTGGTTTCCCTGCCGGGGCTTACTTGATGACCTTGCCGCCGGACCCGACCACGGTGAGTTCGACGAAGCGCGATCCCAGGCGGTTGTTGGGGCCGTAGCTCACCTTGAAACCGCCGAGGTCGAAGTTTTGCAGGCCTTCCAGCGCAGTGACCAGCTTTTCGCGGGTGACGTCCTTGCCCACCCGCCGGATTCCCTCGGCAACCAGGCGGGCGGTGATAAAGCCTTCCAGGCCATAGTACGAGAACTTGTCTTTTTGCTTGCCAAGCAACTTCTGGTAGTCGCGGACGACACCGATGGTGTCGTTCCAGGGGTAGGGAACGACCTGCGAGATACCAATGCCGCGGGCTTCGTTGCCCAGTTCCTGGGCCAGCACTTCGCCGCCGACCGGCGACAGGGTCAGGAACATGGGGAATTGGCCGAATTGCTTCATGGCTTTGACAAAGGCGGTAGTCGGCTTGTACAGCGTGACCATGACCACTGCCTGCGGGTTGGATTTGCTGATCGCTTCCGTCGCCTTGGTGACGTCGAGCGAATTGCGCTCGACCGTACCTACGGCAACCGGTGCCAGGTTGGCGCGTTTGAGGGCGTTGGTCACGCCCTCGAGGCCCGATTTGCCAAAGCCGTCGTTCTGGTAGAAGACGGCGATGTTCTTTAGGCCCAGTGACAGGATCTGCTCGACGATCGCCTCCGCCTCATCGGCATAGCTGGCCCGGATGTTGAACATGTAGCGCGTATTCGGGTTGGCGGATGTCGGTTCGCGCAGGGTTCCGGCACCTGAAATCGTTCCGATCAGCGGCACCTTCGCCGGGCCGAAAACCTTGTTCATGGCTTCGGTGGTTGGCGTAGAGCCGTAGTAGCCCATCAGTGCAAAGACACGTTTGTCCTGGATCAGCGTCTTGGTATTGGCGAGCGTGCGGTCGGTTTCATAGCCGTCGTCGATGGTGATCAACTCGATCTTGCGGCCGTTGATCCCGCCGTTTTTGTTGAGCTGATCGAAATAGGCAGTGATCGCCTCGCGCATCTGCATGCCGTAGACACCGTTGGGACCGGTGAAGGGGGAGGACATGCCGAGGGTGATGCTGGAGTCCGTCACCCCATCCTCGGCATGGGCCTGGGTCACGCCCAGCGCCAGCAGGCAGGCGAACAGTGCATTGCGTAGTGCTTTCATGGTCTCCGTGGCTTTCCGAATGAGTAATTTTTTCCAGCCCGGAGAATGGCTCCGCTAGCTGACATTTTGCTTACAGTGTGGCGGGGCTGCCGGCAAGGCAAACGGGCCGGCATCTCGCGATGTCGGCCCGTCGTTGTCCGAAGGTCGGCGTTATTTGATCAGCTTGCCGCCGGCCCCGATGACGGTCAGTTGAACGAACTGGGAGCCAGCCCGGTTGTTCGGCCCAAAGGCGACCCGGTAGCCGCCCAGGTCCTGGTTCGTGCCTTCGAGTACGGAGATCAGTTTCTCGCGCGACAGGTCTTTTCCACCGGCCTTGCGCAGGGCGTCGGCGGCCACTTTGGCAATGACGAAGCCTTCCATGCTGGTGTATGAGTAGGGGCCTTGCTTGCCGATGAATTGCTGGTATTCCTTGACGAGAGTGACCGTGCTGTTCCAGGGGTAGGGCATGACCTGCGAGATGCCGATGCCGCGTGCGGCGTTGCCCAGTTCCTGCGTCAGCTGCTCGGCACTGACCGGCGACAGGGTCATGAACATCGGGCTCTGGTTCGCCTTGCGGAGTGCCTTGACCATGGCCGCCGCCGGCTTGTGCAGGGTAACCATGACCACAGCCTGCGGATTGGCCTTGGCAATGGCCGTTAGTGCCTTGCCGATGTCGTCCGAATTGCGTTCCACCGTCCCGGTGGCGGACGGGGTCAGGTTGTGCTTTTTCAACGCATTGCTCAGCCCTTCCAGGCCGGCCTTGCCAAACCCGTCGTTCTGGTAGAGCACGGCGATGTTCTTGAGGCCCAGTGTGGCGAGCTGGGTGCCGATGGCTTCCGCTTCGTCGGCATAGCTCGCGCGCTGGCTGAACATGTAGCGGTTGTTCGGGTTGTCGGCGGGCGGTTGGCGCAGCGACATGGCCCCGGAGATGCCCCCGATCATCGGCACTTTTGACGGACCGAAAACCTTGTTCATCGCTTCGGTCATGGCAGTCGAGCCGTAATAGCCAAGCAGCGCGAAGACTTTGTTGGTTTCGATGAGTGTCCGGGTGTTGGCGACCGTTTTTTCCGGATCGTAGCCGTCATCCATGACGGTCAGCTGGATTTTTCGCCCGTTTATTCCGCCATTTTTGTTGATCTGGTCGAAATACGCCGAAATGACTTTCTTCAACTCCTGCCCTTGCGCGCCGGCGGGGCCGGTCAGTGGCACCGACATGCCCAGTGCTATCGAATTGTCGGTAATACCTGTTTCGGCAAGGGCTGCCTGGAATACAGCGGCGCAGAGCAGGCAGGCTGACAGGATGTGGCGAATCGCTTTCATGGATTTCTCGCTATCGAGTGCCGTAATAATCTTTTTATTATATGGCCCGAAACCGCCGGTGTTGCTTGAAAGGCGGGCAAAGAGAAGCTTCGCGGGGTGCGGCGTTGCATTTTGGGAACGGATTCGGCCCCGAGCGACGTATTTTGAGGGTGAATAAAAAAGCGATCCGGGATTGCTCGCGGATCGCTTTTTGATCTTTCTGGCGAAAAGGCGGCGGTTATTCGCCGAAGAACTCCCGAACCTTGTCTATCCAGGACTTGGAGCGCGGGTTGTGCTTGGCGCTGTTTTCCTGGCTGGATTCCTCCAGTTCGCGCAGCAGTTCCTTCTGGCGGTCGGTCAGGCTCACCGGCGTCTCGACCACGACATGGCACATCAGGTCGCCATGGGTGTGGCTGCGTACGCCCTTGATACCCTTGCCGCGCAGGCGGAAGACGCGACCGGACTGGGTTTCCGGCGGAATCTTGATGGCCGCGGCACCGTCTAAGGTCGGAATCTCGATCTCGCCGCCGAGTGCGGCCGTGGTGAAGGAGATGGGCATTTCGCAATGCAGATCGTTGTGGTCGCGCTGGAAGACAGCGTGCTGCTTGAGGTGGATCTGCACGTACAAATCGCCCGGCGGGCCGCCATTGACGCCGTGTTCGCCCTCGCCGGCCAGCCGGATGCGATCGCCTTCGTCCACTCCGGCCGGAATCTTCACCGCCAGCGTCTTGTGCTGCTTGATACGGCCGGCGCCGCCGCACGGCTTGCAGGGATCGGAAATGAAGCGGCCCGTGCCGTGGCACTTGTGGCAGGTCTGCTGAATGGAGAAGAAGCCCTGCTGCAGGCGAACCTGGCCGGAGCCGTTACAGGTCGGGCAGGTCTTGGGCTGGGTGCCAGCCTTGGCACCGGAGCCGTGGCAGACCTCGCATTCTTCCATGGTCGGAATGCGAATCTTGGTTTCCGTGCCGTGCGCGGCCTGCTCCAGCGTGATTTCGAGGTTGTAGCGGAGATCGGCGCCGCGGTAGATGTTGGAGCGGCCACCGCCGCCGCCACCGCCAGCGCGGCCACCGAAAATCTCGTCGAAGATACCGCCGAAGGCGTCGGCAAAACCGCCGCCGCCGCCGAAACCACCGCCCATGCCGGCTTGCGGGTCGACGCCGGCGTGACCGTACTGGTCGTAGGCCGCGCGTTTCTGGCCATCCGACAGGATTTCGTAGGCTTCCTTGGCTTCCTTGAACTTTTCTTCGGCCGACGGGTTATCCGGATTACGGTCCGGATGGTATTTCATGGCCAGCTTGCGGTAGGCCTTCTTGATCTCGTCGTCCGACGCGTCGCGGTTGACGCCGAGAATCTCGTAAAAATCGCGTTTAGACATGTTCAGTCCCGTCTATGTGACAAAGGCGCCGAGCGCCGCCGGAGGTTTCCGGAAGGCTCGGCGCCAGGCTATTGCGTCAGGCTTACTTCTTGTCCTTGTTCACTTCCGTGAATTCGGCATCGACGACATCGCCTTCGACGGTCTTTTCCTTCGGCTGCTCGCCACCCGCTGCGCCGGCGCCGGCGGCACCCGCTTCGGCCTGCTGCTGGGCATACATCTTTTCACCCAGTTTCTGGGCGGCGGCGGAGAGGGCTTCGGTCTTGGCGGTGATGACTTCCTTGTCACCGTCGCGCAGGACTTCCTCGACGTCCTTGATGGCCTTCTCGATGGCTTCCTTCTCGGCAGCATCGAGCTTGTCACCGTATTCGGTCAGCGACTTCTTGACCATGTGCACCATGCCGTCGGCCTGGTTGCGGGCATCGGCCAGTTCGTGCGCCTTCTTGTCCTCTTCGGCGTGCAGTTCGGCATCCTTCACCATGCGCTGGATTTCTTCTTCGCTCAGGCCGGAGTTGGCCTTGATGGTGATCTTGTTTTCCTTGCCGGTCGCCTTGTCCTTGGCGGTGACGTGCATGATGCCGTTGGCGTCGATGTCGAAGATGACTTCGATCTGCGGTGCGCCACGCGGGGCCGGCGGGATGCCTTCCAGGTTGAACTGGCCGAGGCTCTTGTTGCCGGACGCCACTTCGCGCTCGCCTTGCAGCACGTGGATGGTTACGGCCGACTGGTTGTCGTCGGCGGTCGAGAAGACTTGCGAAGCCTTGGTCGGGATCGTGGTGTTCTTCTGGATCAGCTTGGTCATGATGCCGCCCAGGGTTTCGATGCCCAGCGACAGCGGGGTCACGTCGAGCAGCAGCACGTCCTTGACTTCGCCCTGCAGCACGCCGCCCTGGATGGCGGCGCCGACGGCGACGGCTTCATCCGGGTTGACGTCCTTGCGCGGCTCCTTGCCGAACACTTCCTTGACCTTCTCCTGCACCTTCGGCATGCGCGACTGGCCGCCGACCAGGATCACGTCGTCGATATCGCTGATCTTGCAGCCGGCATCCTTGAGTGCAGTAACGCACGGGGCGACGGTGCGCTCGATCAGTTCATCGACCAGCGACTCGAACTTGGCGCGGGTGATCTTCAGGGCCAGGTGCTTCGGACCGGAGGCGTCGGCGGTGATGTAAGGCAGGTTGACTTCGGTCTGCTGGCTGGAGGACAGCTCGATCTTGGCCTTTTCGGCGGCTTCCTTCAGGCGTTGCAGGGCCAGCACGTCCTTCTTCAGGTCGACGCCGGATTCCTTCTTGAATTCGTCGATGATGTAGTCGATCAGGCGCTGGTCGAAGTCTTCGCCGCCGAGGAAGGTGTCGCCGTTGGTGGCCAGCACTTCGAACTGCTTTTCGCCATCGACGTCGGCGATTTCGATGATGGAGATGTCGAAGGTGCCGCCGCCCAGGTCATAAACAGCAATCTTCTTGTCCTTGCCGGCCACCTTGTCCATGCCGAAGGCGAGTGCAGCGGCGGTCGGCTCGTTGATGATGCGCTTGACTTCCAGACCGGCGATGCGGCCGGCGTCCTTGGTGGCCTGGCGCTGGCTGTCGTTGAAGTAGGCCGGCACGGTGATGACGGCTTCGGTGACTTCCTCGCCGAGGTAGTCTTCGGCGGTCTTCTTCATCTTGCGCAGCACTTCGGCGGAAACCTGCGGCGGAGCGATCTTCTTGTCGCGGGCTTCGACCCAGGCGTCGCCGTTGTCGGCCTTGACGATCTTGAAGGGCATCAGGGAGATGTCCTTCTGCACTTCCTTCTCTTCGAAGCGGCGGCCGATCAGGCGCTTGACGGCGTACAGCGTGTTCTTCGGGTTGGTGACGGCCTGGCGCTTGGCCGGGGCGCCACACAGGATTTCGCCGTCTTCGGTGTAGCCGATGACGGACGGCGTGGTACGCGCGCCTTCTGCGTTTTCGATGACCTTCGGCTGGCCACCTTCCATGATGGCGACGCAGGAGTTGGTGGTGCCGAGGTCGATACCGATGATCTTGCCCATGATGTTTTTCCTAAAAGTGAATTACCGATGTTCGTGAATTGGGGGCTGAGCCCCGGATTTCAAGTCTTATTTGCCCTTGGCGACCATGACCAGGGCCGGGCGCAGGACGCGGTCGGCGATCAGGTAGCCCTTTTGCAGCACGGTGACCACGGTGTTGGCTTCCTGCTCGGAGTCGACCATGCCAATGGCCTGGTGCTTGTGCGGGTCGAACTTCTCGCCGACTGGATTGACCTCGTTCAGCGCGTTCTTCTCGAAGGCGGAAATCAGTTGCTTCAGGGTCAGCTCGACGCCGGACTTGAAGCTCTCGACAGTCTGCTCCGGCACCGCCAGTGCAGCTTCCAGGCTGTCCTTGACGGCCAGCAGTTCGCCGGCAAATTTCTCGACCGCGAACTTGTGGGCCTTGGAAATGTCTTCCTGAGCGCGGCGGCGGATGTTTTCGCCTTCAGCCTTGGCGCGCAGCCACGCGTCGTAGTGTTCGGCCGCCTTCAGTTCGAGGGCCTTGAATTGCTCTTCGACGCTGGGAATGGTGTCGATGTTGTCGGCCGGAGCGGCTTCCGCGGGAGTTGCTTGCTCGGGGGCCGGCTCTTTGTCCAGCGCGGCTTCCTGGGTGTTTTCGGGGTTGGACATGCAGGTTTCTCCAAAAAATCTTTTCGCTATCTGGAGGCGTTTTCCCGGGTTTCAAGACCCCGGCGCCAAATTTCTTTATGGGTGAAACTGCTTCCGGGCGAATACGACCGTGCTACGATAATTCCCTGTGTTTTCTCAGATATCGAGAATGGAATCAATCGGCAAGTACCGCGTGATAAGGGAGTTGGGCAAGGGGGCGACCGCAACGGTCTACCTCTGCGACGATCCTGACCTCGGTCGCCAGGTTGCCGTCAAAGTCATACAGTTCGGGAAGGATGCCGGCGCCGTGTCGCGCCGGATGCGCAAGCTTTTCCAGAACGAAGGCATGGTTTCAAAGCGGCTGAATCATCCCAATATCGTCCAGGTTCATGAAGCGGTGGTCCAGTCGGATTACGCCTACCTGGCGATGGAGTACGTCGACGGCTTCTCGCTGGAGGAGCACACGCGAATCGACAAGCTCCTGCCCATGCACCGGGTGATCGGGATCATTTTCAAGTGCTGCATGGCACTCGATGCCGCTTACCGGCAGGGCATCATCCACCGCGACATCAAACCGGCCAACATCATGGTTGCTGCCGATGACGAAGCCAAGATCGCCGATTTCGGCTTGGCGCTCAACATGAACAAGGATCTCGACCGGGATTCGACCTTCATCATGGGGGTCGGCTCGCCGGCCTACATGTCGCCGGAGCAGATCAAGGGCTATCCCCTCAATCAGAAGACCGACCTGTATTCGCTGGGGGTCTTGCTCTTCCAGTTGCTGACCGGGCGATTGCCTTTCCGCGCCAACAACCAGGCGACGCTGATCTACCGTATCGTCAATACCGACGCGCCGGCGGTTACCTCGTTGCGCCCCGATCTTCCCGAGGGCTTGAATGCCATTCTCAAGCGTGCGCTGGAGAAGGATCTCTACAATCGCTACCGGAACGGCGCCGAGATGGCCAAGGACCTGTCGGCGGTCCGCTACCAGTTGGTCGATGAGGATTCCACGGTCGAGGATACGCGGCACTTCGAAACCCTGCGCCGGCTTGAGTTTTTCACCGAATTCGAGAATATCGAAATCTGGGAAGTATTGCGGGTCGCTGTCTGGCGGGATGTTTCGCCGAATGTTGCCTTGGTGCGCGAGGGAGACAGGAGCAAGTTCTTTGGCGTGATCGTTTCGGGTTCGGTCGAAATTTCAATCGAAGGCAAGGCGCTGTGCCGCCTGGGGACCAGCGAACCGGTCGGTGAAGTGGCTTTCCTGCATCCCTCCAGCGATTTGCGCTGCGCCACGGCGACGACCTTGGAACCAACGCTGTTCCTGGAAATCAACGCAGCGGCACTGGCCCTGTCGTCGGAAGAACTGCTCGAGCGTGTGCGCAATGCGCTGCTCAGCCGGATGATCAAGCGCATGCGCGAGGTTAACCGGATCGCCGCTGCACAGGGCTTGCCCGCTGTCCAGAGTCTCACCGCGTCGCAGTCCGGCGGGCCGTCGAAAGCGGGGGGCGGGCTCGACCTCGAACTGGCACCCATGTAACGGGTCGCAGCGCATAGCAAAACGGCCTCCGAGGAGGCCGTTTTTGTTGCGGGGCAAAGCCGATCAGACCTTGAATCGTCCGACCAGTGCGGCCAGTCCATCGGCCAGACGCTTGAGGTCGTGGGCGGCGCCGGCGGTTTGCTCAACGGTCCCGGAGTTCTCGCGCGCCATGCCGGCAATGGCTTCGATACTGTTTTCGACATCGCCGGAGAAGCGACGCTGTTGATCAGTGGCTGAGGCGATCGCGTCCAGGCCGTGACCCACTTCGGCAACCGAGCCATTGGTTGCCTGCAGTACGTTGGACACCGAAGAAACGGCCGCCTGGCTGGTTTCCAGATGGCTCAGTCCTTCTTCGATGCTGCGGCGGACCGATACCGACTGGGCACTCAGGTTGGCTGTAATCGCATCGATTTCGCTGGCCGAGCGAGACGATTTTTCGGCCAGTTTGCGGACTTCATCGGCAACGACCGCGAAGCCGCGTCCCTGCTCGCCGGCACGGGCCGCTTCGATGGCAGCATTCAGGGCCAGCAGGTTGGTCTGCTCGGCAATGTCCTTGACCTCGCGGGTCATCATCGTGATCGATTCGGTGTTGCGGACAAAGTCATTGACCGATTCGGCCATTTCCTTCACCGCCCGCTCGACAACGTCCATTTCTCCGAGCAGGGTCTGCAGGTTGCGGTTGCCTTCATTGGCACGTGCCAGGCTTTCCTGCGACTGATGCTGGACATGCTCGGCGCTCTGCGCGATGGAGGAAATGCTGGAAACCAGTTGCTCCACAGCGGTGGCGGCAAGATCGGACTTTTCGTTCTGCTGGTGCGAACTCTGGGTCACGCGATCGGCATTTTCGGATAGTGCGGTAACGCGGGCCGATACCTGGCTGGCGGCGTCGCGGACCTGGCGCACGAGCTGGTTGAAGTTGTCCATCATTTCGTTGAATACCTGGGCGGACTGGCCGACTTCATCCTGGCCCTTGACCGGCAGGCGGCGAGTCAGGTCGCCCTCGCCGCGCGCGATATCGCTGAGGCCCTTGCGCAGCTCGTCGAGTGGAGAAGTCACGAAATGACGAGTGATCAGGTAGATGAGAACGAGCAGCACGCCCAGGGCGGCCAACGCCACACCGGCAATCTTCAGACGAAACGCTGCAACCTCGGATTCGACCGAATCCAGCGAGACCCGCATGCTGACGATGCCAAGTACCGTACCTTCCGCTGTTTGATGGCAGACGAGGCAATCCTTGCCGAGATAGCTCTTGGAAGCCTTGGTCGGGTTGATCACCTGCAGGTAGGAGCTGCCGTTTTCCCGCTCGACCGAGACGTAGGGGGTGCCGGTGGACATGACCTGCTGCTCCTTGGCGTCCAGTTGGCGGTTGCTCTTGGTGTCGGGGCCGTACAGCTTTGTCACGGCTTCGCCGCGGGCAACGTGCAAATCCTTGATGATGGACAGCTGCTTGATCTGGTCCAGGAAAACTTCCCGCTGTCCGACCGTCCCGGTGATCATCATGCCGGTCAGGCCGGCCATGGTCATTTCGTGGATGCTTTGTGCGAAATCCTGAGCCTGGCGGATGGCGGTTTCACGGTTGACTTGGGTGGTCCATACGATGGCTCCAGCCCAGATGATGGCCAGTACGACCCAGATCGCGGCGGTGAGTCGTATCCAGATCTTCAAGTCGGCGATGCGCGGCATTATTGTTCTCCACTGTGATTCCTGAGTTATTTCAGGCCGTCAGATCGATTACCTAGATTGTGCCAGTTACGCCGCTTTCCAGCAAAACTATTCCAGAATTGCAAATTTCGCCTGGATGATGCAGGAGCTTACGACCCGCGAAGATGCGGTTGCAGCCAGCGCTTCAAGTTGGCGAGGTCGAGCGCACCGCTCTGGCGGGCCACTTCGCGACCCTGCACGAAAACCGCCAGTGTCGGAATGCTGCGAATGTTGAAGCGGGCAGCAAGCTGCTGTTCGACTTCGGTATTGACCTTGACCAGACGGGCATGGGGCTCGAGATCGATGGCAGCCTGGTGGAAGGTCGGGGCCATCATTCGGCAAGGCCCGCACCACGGCGCCCAGAAGTCGACCACCACGGGCAGGTCGTTGCGCGAAATGTGCCGGTCGAAATCGGCCTGTCCCAATTCCAGCGGTTCGCCGGTGAACAGCGGCTGCTTGCATTGGCCGCAGCCGGGGTTATCGCCCAGGCGGGCATCGGGAATGCGGTTGACCGCTGCGCAGTGCGGGCAGACGACGTGCAGGTTTTCGGACATCTCGGGCTCCATGGATCAGATTTCTCTGATGTAAGGGCGAGAGCCGGTAATTCAAGCCCGGTCGTTCCGGGTCAGCTACGCGCGCCGCAGCTGATGGCCCGGCTGGCGCTGTTTTCCAGTTGCCGAGGGTCGACGGCTGTCGTGCTTGGCCAGCCGGCAAGGTGCTGCTCGGCGAGGTCGGCCAGCGCGCCGATCCAAGCGTCGTCTTCGTTGAGCGCCGGAATGTAATGGTATGCCTTGCCGCCGGCCTTGAGAAAGTCGTCGCGACCTTCCTGGGCGATTTCTTCCAGCGTTTCGAGACAGTCGGCGACAAAGCCGGGGCAAATCACGTCGACCCGGTGTACGCCCTGTGCGCCCCAGTCGTGCAGCGTGGGGGCGGTGTAGGGCTGCAGCCATTCCGCCTTGCCGAAGCGTGACTGGAAGCAGATACGGTACTGCTCGGGCTTCAGGTTCAGGCGCTCGGCAAGCAGGCGTCCGGTCTTCCGGCATTCGCAATAATAGGGGTCGCCAAGGTCGAGGCTGCGTTTGGGTAGGCCGTGGAAGCTGATGAGCAGCCGGTCGTTGTCGCCGAGTGGGCCGTTGGCCTGCCAATGCCTGCGAACTGATTGTTCCAGTGCGGCGAGGTAGCCTTCCTGGTCGTGGAAATTGCGAACGAAGCGCATTTCGGGCTGGTTGCGGGTTTGCAGCAACCACGCCGAGCAGGCATCGACCACGGTTGCCGTGGTGCTGGCGGCGTATTGCGGGTACATCGGAACAACCAGAATGCGGCTGGCGCCCTCGGCCTTCAGGCGGGCGAGTGTCTCGGGTATCGACGGCGAACCGTAGCGCATTGCCCAGGTCACGGTGACGCGGTGGCCGCGCTGGCCGAGCAGACCCTTGAGCAGCGTGGCCTGGCGCTCGGTGTGCACGCGCAGTGGAGAACCTTCGGGCATCCAGACCGTGGCGTACTTGGCAGCCGATTTTTTCGGGCGCAGGTTGAGAATGATGCCGTTGAGGATCGGCCACCATAGCGGCTTGGGAATCTCCACGACGCGCGGGTCCGAAAGGAATTGCTTGAGGTAGCGGCGGAGTGCCGGTGCGGTTGGTGCATCGGGGGTGCCGAGATTGACGAGGACGACGGCGGTGCTCGCCGGTGTGCCATGGCGATGCGGCGGCTCAGGAAGAAAGCGGGACATCAGTGATCCGATTTGGTGGAGAGGGCGCTGGAGAGCAGGCGGGCGGTGATGTCGACGATGGGAATGACCCGCTCGTAGGCCATGCGGGTCGGGCCGATGACGCCGACCGAACCGACTACCTGCCCGTCGACGGCGTAGGGGGCGGTGACGACGCTGCACTCGTCGAGCGGCGCGATGCCCGATTCGCCGCCAATGAAGATCTGCACGCCTTCGGCGCGGTTCGATACGTCAAGCAGGCGCATCAGGCTGGAACGTTGCTCGAACAGGTCGAACAGTTCGCGCAGGCGCTTCATGTTCGACGACAGTTCCTCGACATCGAGCAGATTCCTTTCGCCGGAAATGACGTAGGGTGTAGCGCTTTCCGACATGGCGGCGTCGCCCGCCTCGAGGGCCAGGGTCATCAGTGGCTTGATGTCTTCACGCAATTGCCGGATTTCTGCCGACAGATGGTGGCGCATCTGCTCGAAATCCAGGCCGGCAAAATTCTGTGTCAGGTAATTGGCGGCACTGACCAGTTCGGCTGGCGTGTAGGCTTTGTCGGTGGATACGATACGGTTCTGCACGTCGCCGTCGGCGGTCACGATGATCAGCAGGATGCGCCGCTCGGAGAGGCTGAGAAATTCGATCTGCCGGATGCGGCTGGCCTGCCGGCGGGGCGCGATGACGACGCCGGCGAAGTGCGTCAGGCTGGACAGCAGCTGAGAGGCGCTGGAGATGATCTGGCTGGATGGGCGGCCGTGCAGCGCTTCCTCCATTCGGCCAAGCTGGCTGGCTTCCAGTGTCTGGACCGTGAGCAGGCTGTCGACGAACAGGCGGTAGCCGCGTGCCGTCGGGATGCGGCCGGCCGAGGTGTGTGGACTGGCGACGAAGCCCGCCTCTTCGAGATCGGCCATCACGTTGCGGATGGTGGCCGGCGACAGGTCGAGGCCGGAAAATTTCGACAGCGCGCGCGAACCGACCGGTTGTCCATCGGCGATGTAGTGTTCGACCAGCGTCTTCAGCAGGGTACGGGCGCGTTCATCAAGCATGCCCGGATTGTACAAAAAACCGGAGGCCGCGCTACAAGCCATTTTTATGCAAGAATTCAGCCCCATGAACCGAGGCTTCACATCCTATCGCTCCCCCCGGACCATCGCGCTGGTCGGCAAATACCATAGCCAGGAAATTGCCGAGTCCCTGCGCCGGCTGGCCGAGTACCTCTACGAGCGCGGCGCCTCGGTGTTCATCGAGCGGGAAACCGCCGAGAACATCGGCAAGAAGGTCGATCTGTCGCGCTGGGTGACTTGCGGCTTCAACGATATCGGCGCCCATGCCGACCTCGCCATCGTTCTTGGCGGCGACGGCACCATGCTCAACGCGGCACGTCGCCTGGCGCGTTATTGCGTGCCGCTGGTCGGCGTCAATCAAGGGCGCCTCGGCTTCATGACCGACATCGCCCGCGACGACATGCTGACTTGCATGGATGACCTGCTCGATGGCCGCTTTGCCCCGGAAAACCGGATGCTGCTGGCTGCCGAAGTAACGCGTGACGGCAAGGAAATCGCCTCGAACATGGCGCTCAACGATGTCGTGGTCGACAAGGGCGCCATCGGCCGGATGATCGAATTCGAATTGTTCATCGACGGCGAGTTCATCTACAACCTGCGCTCGGATGGCCTGATCGTGTCGACGCCGACCGGCTCGACCGCCTATTCAATGTCGGCCGGCGGCCCCATCCTGAATCCGACGCTGACCGGCATTGCGCTGGTGCCGCTGTGCCCGCATGCGCTGACCAACCGGCCGATTATCGTGAACGACAACGCCGACATCGAATTGCGCATTGCCACGGCCGACGACCCGCGCGTCCACTTCGACGGTCAGGTGACGCTCGACCTGCTGCCCGGCGATTGTGTCCGCCTGCGCCGTTCCGAGCACAAGATCTGCTTCCTGCACCCGCCCGGCTACAGCTACTTCGCCATGCTGCGCCAGAAGCTGCAGTGGAGCGAACGGCCGAAGGGGCCCTGATGCTGCTCCACCTGACCATCAAGGATTTCGTTATTGTCGACCGGCTGGAACTCGAATTTTCCAACGGCTTCGGTGCGCTGACCGGCGAGACCGGGGCCGGCAAGTCGATCCTGATCGATGCCCTGGCGCTTGCCCTCGGCGAACGGGCCGATGCCGGCGTCGTCCGCTCCGGCTGCGACAAGGCCGAAGTGGCTGCCACCTTCGATGTCGCCGCCTTGCCCGGGGTTGCTGCCTGGCTGGCCGCCAACGACCTCGATGCCGACAACGAATTGATGCTGCGCCGCGTGGTCGATGCCGGTGGCCGTTCGCGTGCCTACATCAACGGTTCGCCGGCCACCGTCCTGCAACTGCGCGAAGTCGGCGAATGGCTGGTCGATATTCATGGCCAGCACGCCCATCAGTCGTTGCTGCGGGCCGATGCGCAGCGCGCCTTGCTCGACGCCCATGCCGGGCTTGGGGCGACGGTGCGCGAAGTGGCGGTGGCGTGGAAGACCTGGCGCGATGCCGAGCAAGCCTTGCGCGGCGCCAACGAAGGCGTCGAGGCGCTGCAGCGTGAACGCGAGCAGTTGCAATGGCAGATCGGCGAACTTGATGCGCTGGCCTTTGGCGATGACGAATGGGCGACGCTCGATGTCGAGCACCGCCGTTTGGGCCATGCCGCCAGCCTGATCGAAGGCGCCCAGTACGCGCTGGGCGTGCTGGCCGAGGACGATGCCGCGTGCGAACGACAGATTGACAGCGTGGCCGATCGTCTCGCCGGCCTCGCCGAATACGACCCGGCGCTGGCCGAGGTGGCCGAGTTGCTCGGCTCGGTGCAGGCCGAGCTGTCCGAAGCTGTGTCGACCCTGCGTCGCTATGCTGACCGTGTGGATCTTGATCCGAGTCGTCTGGCCGAAGTCGAGCGTCGCATGGATGCGGTGATGACCAATGCCCGCAAATTCCGTGTGCAACCGCCGGAACTGCCGGGGTTGCTTGTGGGGTGGCTCCAACGCCTGGCTGAGCTTGACGAGTCGGCTGATCTGGCGGCGCTGGAAGCCAAGGTGGCAGCGGCGCGGCAGGCTTATCTGGCGCTGGCGGGCAAGCTGTCGGCGGGGCGCAAGAAGGCGGCTGCCGAGATGGGCAAGGCGGTCAGCGAAGTGATGCGCCAGCTGGCCTTGTCCTCCGGTCGTTTCGAGGTCGCGTTGCCGGCCGTCGAAGGCGGTGCCGTCTATGGTCTGGAGCAGGTCGAATTCCGTATCGGCGGCCTGGCCGGCAACGAGGCCAAGCCGCTGGCCAAGGTGGCATCGGGCGGCGAGTTGTCGCGCATCAGCCTGGCCATCCAGGTGCTGACGTCGCGTTCTGCCAGCGTGCCGACCCTGATTTTCGACGAGGTCGATGTCGGTATCGGCGGCGGTGTGGCGGAAATTGTCGGTCGCTTGCTGCGCGAGCTGGGCAGCGAACGTCAGGTGCTGTGCGTTACCCATCTGCCGCAGGTTGCGGCGCAGGCCAACTGGCAGTGGCAAGTCAGCAAGGCGACGCGCAACGGATCAACCTTGAGCGCCATCCTGCCACTCGACGACGACGGCCGTGTTCGGGAAATCGCCCGCATGCTCGGCGGGGTCGAAATCACGGATATTACGTTGCAGCATGCCCGGGAGCTCCTGAGTCCCAAGGCCTTGGCCTGAGCGGCGGCGTCAGATCAAAACAGGCCAAGCAGGCGCAATGCGGCAAGCAGGGCCAGCAGCAGGAAAAACACACCACTGACCCGGTGTATCCAGTGCAGTGGTAGTTTTTTCAGGAATCGGCGGCCGGCGTAGACGCCGAGTACCGATGTCGTGGTCAGGGCCAGCGTCGCTCCGACCCAGGTCGCCGCCGGAGCGGCCGTGCTGCCCATGCCGGCAACGGCAATCTGTGTCTTGTCGCCAAATTCGGCCAGAAAAATCATCAGGAAAGTGGTCGCAACGATGCCGTGGCCGGGTTTTTCTTCGATTGCCTCGTCTTCATCCTCTTCTTCGAAGCGTAGCGCCTGAATGCCGAAAAAGGCGAACAGGACGGCAACGGCCAGTGTGACGACCCAGTCGGGAAGCCAGGCCGCCACGGCTGCACCGAACAGTACGGCCAGAAGGTTGAGAATGGCGAAGGCCGAAACGGCTCCGATCACGACCGGCAACCCGCGGTGGCGCGCCGCCAGGGTCATGCAGACGAGCTGGCTCTTGTCACCGAACTCGGCCAGTACGATGAGTAAATAGGTCGCTCCGGCCGAAGACAGCCAGGCCGCCGTGTTGGCGGCAATGAAATCGGACATGGTCGGGGATCAGGCTTTCTTGCTGCCGCAGCCGGCGCAGCGACCGTAGATATACAGGGCGTGATCCTGGATGGTGAAGCCGCGCTCTTCGGCAACCGTGCTTTGCCGTTTTTCGATTTCGGGGTCGAAAAATTCCTCGACCTTGCCGCATTCGACACACACCAAGTGGTCGTGATGCTTGCCGCGATTGACTTCGAATACGGCCTTGCCGGATTCGAAAAAGTGGCGCTCAAGCAGGCCGGCCTGTTCGAACTGGGTCAGCACGCGGTATACGGTGGCCAGGCCGATATCCATGTTTTCGGCAATCAGCATCCGGTAGACGTCTTCCGCCGTCATGTGCCGCATCGTGCTTTTTTCGAAAAGCTCAAGAATCTTCAGGCGAGGGAAGGTGGCTTTCAACCCCATGTTCTTGAGGCTTTGCGGATCGCTCATTACGGATTTTCCAGAGATAGTTCAAACAAGGCAGGATGCCGATTTCGGGTATGATATACCGCTTCAAAGCCGATTCAAAAATCCGGAAATCCCGAATGCGCCGTTCCCGTCTGATGCTCGTTGCCGTCTCCAGTGTGCTTATTTC
This sequence comes from Dechloromonas sp. CZR5, assembly GCF_008711155.1. Lineage (GTDB taxonomy): Bacteria > Pseudomonadota > Gammaproteobacteria > Burkholderiales > Rhodocyclaceae > Azonexus. Next base: position 566,864 of record NZ_VUYQ01000001.1, read on the forward strand.
AGCCTGTTCCTGGAAGCCCGGCTTCATCAATGAATACAAGATCGACATCCAGCAAGGCAATGTCCTGACTCAGGAGATGGTTGCCCAGTTGAAGCCCGGTCAAACCCGCGATCAGGTGCGTTTCGTTCTGGGAACCCCGATGGTGGCCGATATTTTCCACCAGCAGCGCTGGGACTATGTCTACAGCTACCGGAATGGCCGGACCGGAGCGGTCGAGGGTCGCAAGTTCACGGTGTTCTTCGATGCTGACGGCCGTCTCGAGCGCGTCGGGGGGGATGTTGCCGTTGCCGATGTGGCCGAACTGACGACGCCGCAGAGCAAGAGTCGTCTGGTCGATCTGGGGACGCTGTCGGGCGAGGCCGCAGACAAGCCGCTGCCGCCACGCGAGGAGCCGGGTTATATCCGGCGCTTTTTGAGCATGTTTGGATTCTAGGAATGAACGCAACACGTATAGGCATTGTCGGTGCCGGCGGCCGCATGGGCCGCATGCTGATCGAAGCAACCCTGAAGGGCGAGGGCGTCGTGCTCGGTGCCGCTTTCGACGTGCCGGGCACTCCGGCCATCGGCAAGAATGCCGGCGAACTGGTCGGCATGGCCTCGCAAGTCGTCGTTACCGATGACGTGGCGGCAGGCCTCAAAGACATTGATGTGTTGATCGACTTCACGCGCCCGCAGGGCACGCTGGTGCACCTCGAACTCTGCCGCAAGGCCGGCGTTGGCATGGTGATCGGCACGACCGGCTTCGAAGCCGATGGCAAGTCGGTCATTGCCGAGGCGGCCAGGGATATTCCGGTGGTGTTTGCACCGAACATGGCAGTCGGCGTCAATGTGGTCTTCAAGCTGCTCGATATGGCAGCCCGCATCATGAACGAAGGCTACGACATCGAAGTTGTCGAGGCGCATCATCGCATGAAGATCGATGCGCCCTCCGGTACGGCCTTGCGCATGGGCGAGGTGGTTGCCGCCGCCCTCGGGCGCGATCTTGAGGACTGCGCGGTTTACGGCCGCGAGGGTGTGACCGGCGAGCGCGATCCATCCACGATCGGTTTTGCGACGGTGCGCGGGGGCGATATCGTCGGCGATCACACGGTGATGTTCTGCGGTATCGGCGAGCGCGTCGAGATTACCCACAAGGCCAGTAGCCGCATGCCCTATGCGCTGGGTAGCCTGCGCGCGGCCCGTTTCATGGCCGGCCGCAAGAGCGGTTTGTTCGACATGCAGGATGTTCTCGGTTTGCGCTAGCAAGCATGAAATCCAGGCTGCTTGCGAAACAGCTGCAGGAAATCTTCGGCGAAGAAGGTGAGTCGCGGTTTCGCCAGCTACTGGAGTTGGCGCGGCAGGCTAATCATACGGAACTGGCAGATGGTGCCGGCAAGCTGCTGGGTGTTGTCGATTCGGCCTACAAGGCCTACGCCGGACAGAATCTGAGTGGCTGGTATGCACGTCTGTCGGGCGATGCCCTGACCGACTGGAATCTGGCGACCGGTCATATCGAATCCGGCCGGCAGTGGAAGCAGATGCTCGGCTATGCCGAGGGTGATCTGGATGACTCCATTGTCCAGTGGCAGCGCATGGTCCACCCTGAAGACCTGCGTGTGCTGCAGGCCCGGATCGATGCGCATCTCAAGAGTCAGGAAGTCGCCTTTCAGGCTGAATGCCGCTTGAAGGCGAGGGATGGTCAGTGGCGCTGGTTCCTGTTGCGCGGGGTGGTTGCCGTGCGTGATTCCGAGGGGCGGCCGGCGCGGGTATTGGTGTTGCAGCGCGATATCAGCGAAATCAAGGCCGCCGAGGCGGCGCTGATTTCGGCGAAGGAGGCGGCGGAGGCTGCCAATCGGGCGCGCGGTGCATTCCTGGCCAACATGAGCCACGAAATCCGCACCCCCATGAATGGCATCATCGGCATGACCGAGCTGGCGCTGGATACCGATCTGGATGCCGAGCAGCGGCATTACTTGAAAACCGTCAAATCCTCTGCCGAGGCACTCCTGACCATCGTGAACGACATTCTCGACTTTTCGAAGATCGAGGCCGGCAAGATGGAGTTCGAGGCCTTGGCATTCTCGGTGCAGGATGTCGTTCTCGAGGCTGTCCGGGTGCTCGCGGTCAGTGCGCACAAGAAAGGTCTGGAGTTGATTGCGGATGTCCGGCCCGATGTCCCGGCTCGCATTGTGGGTGATCCGACGCGTTTGCGTCAGGTTGTGATCAATCTGATTGGAAATGCGATCAAATTCACCGAGGCGGGTGAGGTCGTGATCAGGATTGAGGTCGATCAGCAGAAAGACTATTCCGTGTTCTTGCGATTCTCCGTGCGCGATACCGGCATGGGGGTGCCGGCAGACAAGCAGCAGGCCATTTTCGAGGCATTTTCGCAGGCAGACGTGTCGACAACCCGGCGTTTTGGCGGGACAGGCCTGGGGCTCGCGATTTGTGCCCGATTGGTTCAGTTGATGGATGGAAAGATCTGGCTCGAAAGCGCTCCGGGGCAAGGTTCGGTGTTCTGCTTTACCGGTCGCTTCGGTGTCGAGGCACCGGTTGGCGCACCGTTGGTCGATCCGCGTTATGCCGGTCGTCGTGCCTTGATCATTGACGACAACGAAGCCAGCGGGCGCTATCTGGTTGAATTGATTGAGCGGCTCGGTGTTCAGGCCTCCTGGTCGGCAGACGGTGCGGCAGCGGTGGCTGCGGTAGAGCGGAGCCGGGCAGTCGATTTTCCCTATGACTACATCCTGCTTGATGCCAACATGGACCCTCCGGCCGGTTTTACCTTGGCTGAAACATGGGGGCGGTCGGGGCGCAAGGAAAAATTGGTCATCGTGTTGACGACGGAAAACCAGCGCCACGATCTGGCACGGTCGAGGGAGTTGGGTGTCTCGGCGCACCTCGTCAAGCCGGTCGGCTGTGCCGACATGGTCGATGCCTTGGCCTTGGCTGAAGGCAAGGATGGCCTTGAGCTCGACGCTTTCATGTTGTCGCATGTGAATCTTGCCAAGCTTGCCGAGGAGGAAAAGGCGGGCTTGAGCGTATTGCTGGTTGAAGACAATCCGGTCAATCAGGAGTTGGCCAAGCGCTTGCTGGAGCGTCTGTCGCACCGTGTGTCGATTGCCAACAATGGCGCGGAAGCGCTGGATCTATTCGATAGCGGGCATTTCGACGTGATCCTGATGGATATGCAGATGCCGGTGATGGGCGGACTGGAAGCAACCGAAGCGATACGCTCCCGGGAAATGCGGCGGAGCTGGGTTGTTTCCCGGGAGTTCAGGCCGGTCTACATCATCGCCATGACTGCCAATGTCATGGCGTCGGATCGCGAACGCTGCCTGGGGGCGGGAATGAACGACTATGTTGCCAAACCCTTGCGGCCGGAAGAGTTGAGTGCCGCGCTGGCGCGAGCCATGGGTGAAGCCGAGGGCGAGCCGGAGGAAATGATCGGGGCGTTGCTCAGTGTCGCTTCGCAGCTTGATCTGGGGGCGGCATTGCAAGATATCGGCGAGCCGGAATTGTTCGCCACCATGGCGGGCATGTTCCTGGGCGAATGGGATGCGCATCTTGGGCGTCTGGGGGCTGCGATCGATGCGACGGACGATCACGAGACGCGCATGCATGCCCATACCCTGAAGAGTCTACTGGCCATGTTCCATGCCGAGCATGCCCGGCGCAAGGCAATGGAAATCGAACAGGCCGTCATGGGGGGGGCGAACGTCGACTGGGCGGCCTGTCGTCGACAGTACGGGGCTTTGGTCGATGAAATGAATCTCATCAAGCCGACTTTCAAGCGTTACGTAGAGACGCGTGCAATCCCTTGAATTTGCCTGAAAAGGTACATTTCGGCTAGAATAGTAAGGTTAAAAAGCACGAGCGGGGAGGCGCAAGCCTTCCCGCTTGGCACATGAATAAGCAGAAAATATTTGGAGAGCCGACGTGTCACTGCTGCCCTCATTCACTCCCGCCATTCTCGCCCTCGCCGACGGAACGGTTTTCAAGGGCCAATCTATCGGCGCCGATGGCGTTACCAGTGGCGAAGTGGTGTTCAACACCGCCATGTCCGGCTATCAGGAAATCCTCACCGATCCGTCCTATTGCCGCCAGATCGTCACCCTGACCTACCCGCATATCGGCAACACCGGTTGCAATGCGGAGGATTTCGAATCCAATGCCAACTACGCCGCCGGGCTGGTCATCCGCGACCTGCCGCTGGTCGCGTCCAACTGGCGTACTCAGGACGATCTCTCGTCCTATCTGAAGAAGCATGGCATCGTCGCCATTGCCGGCATCGATACGCGCAAGCTGACCCGTATCCTGCGTGAGAAGGGTGCCCAGGCCGGCTGCATCCTGGCCGGTGAGGCCGATGAGTCCAAGGCGCTGGCCATGGCGCGCGCTTTTCCCGGGTTGAACGGCATGGATCTGGCCAAGGTGGTGTCGGCCAAGGAAGCCTATCCGTGGACCGAGGCCGAGTGGACCCTGAAGGGCTACAAGCCGGCTGCCGAGCCGCGCTTCCACGTTGTTGCCTACGACTTCGGTGTCAAGCGCAACATCCTGCGCATGCTGGCCGAGCGCGGCTGCCGCCTGACCGTGGTGCCGGCCCAGACGCCGGCGGCCGACGTGCTGGCCATGAAGCCGGACGGTGTTTTCCTGTCCAACGGTCCGGGCGACCCGGAGCCGTGCGATTACGCCATTGCCGCTATCCGTGAATTCCTCGATCGCGGCGTGCCGACCTTCGGTATCTGCCTCGGTCACCAGTTGCTGGCGCTGGCTTCCGGTGCCAAGACGGCCAAGATGAAATTCGGTCACCACGGTGCCAACCACCCGGTCAAGGACATGGATACCGGCCAGGTCCTGATTACCAGCCAGAACCACGGTTTTGCGGCCGATATCGAGTCGCTGCCGGCCAACTTGCGGGTTACCCACGTCTCGCTGTTCGATGGCTCCCTGCAAGGTATCGCCCGCACCGACGTGCCGGCCTTCTCCTTCCAGGGACACCCGGAAGCCAGCCCGGGGCCGCACGACGTGGCCTACCTGTTTGACCGCTTCCTCGACACCATGACGCGTGGTGTTGCCGCGCTGCAGCCGGCGCAATAAGGCGAGAGTAAAGAAATGCCGAAACGTACAGACATAAAGAGTGTTTTGATTATTGGCGCCGGCCCGATCATCATCGGTCAGGCCTGCGAGTTCGACTACTCCGGCGCGCAAGCCTGCAAGGCACTGCGCGAAGAGGGTTACAAGGTCATCCTGGTCAACTCCAACCCGGCGACCATCATGACCGACCCGGAAATGGCCGACGTCACCTACATCGAGCCGATCACCTGGCAGGTCGTTGCCAAGATCATCGAGAAGGAGCGCCCGGATGCGCTGCTGCCGACCATGGGTGGTCAGACCGCGCTGAACTGCGCGCTCGATCTCGACCGCGAAGGCGTGCTTGCCAAGTTCGGTGTCGAACTGATCGGCGCCTCCAAGGAAGCCATCGACAAGGCTGAGGACCGCCAGAAGTTCAAGGACGCGATGACCAAGATCGGTCTCGGTTCCGCCCGTTCGGCCACCGCGCATAGCATGGAAGAGGCTTATCAGGTGCAGGCGATGATCGGCTTCCCGACCATCATCCGCCCGTCCTTCACGCTGGGCGGCACGGGCGGCGGTATTGCCTACAACATGGAAGAGTTCGAGACCATCTGCAAGCGCGGTCTCGAAGCCTCGCCGACCAACGAGCTGCTGATCGAAGAGTCGCTGCTCGGCTGGAAGGAATACGAGATGGAAGTGGTTCGCGACAAGGCGGACAACTGCATCATCATCTGCTCGATCGAAAACCTCGATCCGATGGGCGTTCATACCGGCGACTCGATCACCGTCGCCCCGGCACAGACGCTGACCGACAAGGAATACCAGATTCTGCGTAACGCCTCGATCGCCGTATTGCGTGAAATCGGCGTCGATACCGGCGGTTCCAACGTCCAGTTCTCGATCAACCCGAAGGACGGTCGGATGATCGTCATCGAGATGAATCCGCGCGTCTCGCGTTCGTCGGCTCTGGCCTCCAAGGCCACCGGCTTTCCGATCGCCAAGATCGCCGCCAAGCTGTCGGTCGGCTACACGCTGGACGAGCTGTCCAACGACATCACCGGCGGCAAGACCCCGGCCTCGTTCGAACCGTCGATCGACTACGTCGTGACCAAGGTGCCTCGTTTCGCCTTCGAGAAATTCCCGCAGGCCGATTCGACCCTGACCACGCAGATGAAGTCGGTTGGCGAAGTGATGGCCATCGGCCGCACTTTCCAGGAATCGTTGCAGAAAGCCCTGCGCGGTCTGGAAGTTGGTGTTGATGGCTTCAACCTGAAATCGGTTGATCCGGAAACCATCGACGAGCAGCTGGCCCGTCCGTCGCCGGATCGCCTGTGGTATGTGGCGGATGCCTTCGGTGTCGGTATGACTGTCGAGAAGGTTTTCGAACTGACCAAGATCGATCCGTGGTTCCTGGTCCAGATCAAGGAGATCGTCGATCTCGAACTGCAGATCGAAAAGCGTGAGCTGGCCTCGTTCTCGGCCGAAGAGCTGCGCTATCTGAAGCGCAAGGGCTTCGCTGACCGTCGTCTGGCTCACCTGACCAAGACCAGTGAAGCGGCCGTCCGCGAGCGTCGTCATGAGTTGAAGGTGCGTCCGGTCTACAAGCGCGTTGATACTTGCGCTGCCGAATTTGCCACCGGCACGGCTTACATGTACTCGACCTACGAGGATGAGTGCGAGGCGCTGCCGACCGACAAGAAGAAGATCATGGTGCTGGGTGGCGGTCCGAACCGCATCGGCCAGGGCATCGAATTCGACTATTGCTGCGTGCATGCCGCCATGGCCATGCGCGAAGATGGTTACGAAACCATCATGGTCAACTGCAATCCGGAAACCGTCTCCACCGACTACGACACGTCCGACCGCCTGTATTTCGAGCCGCTGACCCTTGAAGACGTGCTGGAAATCTGCGCTATCGAAAAGCCGGTCGGCGTCATCGTCCAGTACGGCGGCCAGACCCCGCTGAAATTGGCGCTGGCGCTCGAAGCCAACGGCGTGCCGATCATCGGCACGACGCCGGAGTCGATCGACATCGCCGAAGACCGCGAGCGCTTCCAGAAGCTGCTGCACGATCTCGGCCTGAAGCAGCCGCCCAACCGTACGGCGCGTACCGAGGAAGACGCCCTGCGTCTGGCCCAGGAAATCGGTTATCCGCTGGTTGTCCGTCCGTCCTACGTGCTGGGTGGCCGTGCCATGGAAATTGTCCATGAGCAGAAGGATCTCGAGCGCTACATGCGCGAGGCGGTCAAGGTCTCCAACGATTCGCCGGTGCTGCTCGACCGCTTCCTGAACGATGCCGTCGAGTGCGACGTCGATGCGTTGTCCGATGGCGAGGAAGTCATCATCGGCGGCGTCATGGAGCACATCGAACAAGCGGGCGTGCACTCCGGTGACTCCGCCTGCTCGCTGCCGCCGTATTCGTTGTCCGCTGCCGTGCAGGACGAACTGCGTCGCCAGACCAAGCTGATGGCCAAGGCCCTGAATGTCTGCGGCCTGATGAACGTCCAGTTCGCCATCAAGGACAACGATGTCTACGTACTGGAAGTCAATCCGCGCGCTTCGCGTACCGTGCCGTACGTCTCGAAGGCGACCGGCCTGCAGCTGGCCAAGATCGCCGCACGCTGCATGGCGGGGCGCAGCCTGAAGGATCAGGGCATTACCCAGGAAGTCATCCCGCCGTATTTCTCGGTCAAGGAAGCCGTCTTCCCCTTCGTCAAATTCCCGGGCGTCGATACCATCCTCGGTCCGGAAATGAAGTCGACCGGCGAAGTCATGGGTGTCGGCAATACCTTCGCTGAGGCCTTCGTCAAGTCGCAGCTCGCCGCGGGCGTCAAGCTGCCGGCCTCGGGCAAGGTCTTCCTGTCGGTCAAGGACAGCGACAAGGCCAAGGCCATCGAAATCGCCCGCCATCTGCATGAAGCCGGCTTCCAGCTGGCGGCTACGCGCGGTACGGCGCATGCCATCGAGGCGGCCGGGCTGCCGGTGCAAATGGTCAACAAGGTCACCGAAGGTCGGCCGCATGTCGTCGATATGATCAAGAACGATGAAATCGCGCTGATCATCAATACTGTCGAAGAGAAGCGCGGCGCGATCAACGATTCGCGTTCGATCCGTACTTCCGGCCTGCAGGCTCGGGTAACCATGTACACGACGATCTGGGGGGCGGAAGCTGCTGCCGAAGGTATCCGCCATCTGGGTGAGCTTGTGGTGTATCCGATCCAGACGCTGCATTCGCAGCTTCACTAAAACCAACCTGAACCGCCGGGTAGCCCCTTTTCGGGCGCCGGCGGTTTTGCTTTTGCTGGAAAAAATATGAGCAAAGTACCGTTGACCGTGACTGGTGCAGAAAAACTGCGTGACGAACTGCATCGTCTGAAAACCGTTGAGCGTCCGAATGTCGTGGCGGCGATTGCCGAGGCGCGTTCACATGGCGACCTGTCGGAAAACGCCGAATACGACGCTGCCAAGGAGCGTCAGGGCTTCATCGAAGGGCGCATCCAGGAAGTCGAGGGCAAGCTGTCGAACGCCCAAATCATCGACCCGAAGCTGCTCGATGCTGATGGCCGTTGCGTTTTTGGCGCAACCGTCGAGATGGAAGACCAGGATAGCGGCGATAGCGTTACCTATCAGATCGTTGGTGAGGACGAGGCCGATATCAAGAATGGCAAGATTTCAGTCAATTCTCCGGTAGCCCGTGCGTTGATCGGCAAGTATGCCGGCGATATCGCCCAGGTTCAGGCACCGGGCGGCATGCGCGAATACGAACTCATCGACGTCCGCTACGAATAGGCCGCGATGCGCCGTTTTTCCGAAGCCCTCTATCTGATCGCCATCACGTTATGGGTCGGGGGGCTTTGGGCCATTGGCTACATTGCAGCGCCGGTTCTCTTTGCCAATCTGGGAGATAGGCAACTGGCTGGCCTAGTGGCCGGCAAGCTGTTTGCACTGGTAGGCTGGGTCGGCCTCGGCTGTGCAGCTTACTTGCTGCTATTTGTGCTGATGCGCTCGGGGACAGGCTTTTTCAAGAGTACCGTCTTCTGGTTGGTGCTGTTGATGGGCTTGCTGACGGTTGTCAGCCAGTTCGGTATCCAGCCGCTGATGGCGCAGCTGAAGGCCGATGCACTGCCGCGGGAAGTGATGGAAAGCGTGTTGCGCGACCGCTTTGCCGCATGGCACGGCATCTCCAGCATCCTCTACCTGTTGCAGAGTTTGCTGGGGCTGTGGCTGGTGGCGTGGAGTGGGCGCGGGCTGAGGTGATCAGCCCTGGTGGCTGCGCTTGGTGCGGCGCGGTGTAGCGGTACGCATTACCTGCATTTTCTTGGCTTCGGCGGCCGCTTTTTCTGCATTATGTCGGTAGATGACGAGTAGCTTGCCGATATGCTGCACCGGAGCAGCATCGAGCTGGGCGCAGATTTGTTCGTAGTAGGCGATGCGGTCTTCGCGGCTGTCGCCGTAAACGCGAATCTTGATCAATTCGTGGGCTTTGAGGCAGTTGTCGATTTCCTTGAGCACCGAGTCGGCCAGACCGTTTTCGGCAATCGAGACGACCGGATTCAGTCCATGTGCCTGGGCGCGCAGTTCGCGACGCTGGGCAGAGTTGAGTTGTTGCATAGTAAAACCTTTCAAAAACGGCATTTTACCGAATGAAGAGAACCAGAACCAGCAAAGCGTGGATGCGCGAGCATATCAATGACCCCTATGTCCAGTTGGCCAAGAAGGAAGGCTGGCGCTCACGGGCTGCCTTCAAGCTGATGGAAATCGACGACAAGGATCTGCTGCTCAAGCGCAGCGAGGTCGTGGTGGACCTTGGGGCGACGCCGGGCGGCTGGTCGCAGGTCGCGGTCAAGCGCGTCGGCGACCAGGGCTTGGTGTTTGCCCTCGATTTGCTCGAAATGGAGCCTATCTACGGCGTACACTTCATCCAGGGCGATTTTCGCGAAGACGATGTGTTGCATCAGTTGGAAGAAAAACTCGGTGACCGTCGGGTGGGGCTTGTAATGTCGGACATGGCCCCCAATATGTCGGGTGTACCCTTGGTTGATCAGGCGCGCGTCATGCATCTTGCCGAGCTGGGTCTGGAGTTCTGCCGGGCCCACTTGAAACCGGAAGGCGCTTTTCTGGTCAAAGTTTTCCAAGGGTCCGATTACGAGACATTTCTGCGCTCGATGCGGGAAACGTTCAAGACCGTCGTGGTCCGGAAACCGGATGCCTCGCGCGATCGTAGTGCCGAGCTTTATTTGCTCGGTCGCACATTACGCTGAGAGTTTTGTTTAGAATGGCATTTTTATCGCTCGACGCTGTAGAAGGAGAGCAAGCTTGAACAACATGTTCAAAAACCTCGCAATCTGGCTAGTCATCGGCTTGGTGCTGATGACGGTTTTCAACCAGTTCAACAACCGTCAGGTTGCGACCGGTGCAGTCGAATACTCCCAATTCATTGAAGAAGTGAAGGCGGGGCGCATTGCCAAAGTCGTGATGGAAGGTCGTACGCTGAAAGCCACCACTTCCGAAGGCAAGCGTATTACCTCCTACGCGCCGCCCGATTTGTGGCTGGTTTCCGATCTTCTGAAGAGTGGCGTCAAGATCGAGGCGCGGCCGGAAGAGGAGCCTTCCTTCCTGATGAACATCTTCGTCAGCTGGTTCCCGATGCTGCTGCTGATCGGTGTCTGGGTCTTCTTCATGCGCCAGATGCAGGGCGGCGGCAAGGGCGGGGCCTTCTCCTTCGGCAAATCGAAGGCGCGAATGACCGATGAAGCCCAGAACACGATTACCTTCGTCGATGTAGCCGGGTGCGACGAGGCCAAGGAAGAGGTTCAGGAAATCGTCGACTTCCTGCGCGATCCTTCCAAGTTCCAGAAGTTGGGCGGTCGGATTCCCAAGGGCGTGCTGATGGTCGGCAACCCGGGTACCGGCAAGACCCTGCTCGCCAAGGCCATTGCCGGCGAGGCGAAGGTGCCGTTCTTCAGCATTTCCGGTTCGGACTTCGTTGAAATGTTCGTTGGCGTCGGTGCTGCGCGCGTCCGCGACATGTTCGAGAACGCAAAGAAGCACGCGCCGTGCATTATCTTCATCGATGAAATCGACGCGGTCGGTCGCCATCGTGGCGCCGGTCTCGGTGGTGGGAACGACGAGCGCGAGCAGACGCTGAACCAGCTGCTGGTCGAGATGGACGGTTTCGAAGGCCACTCCGGCATCATCGTCATCGCCGCGACCAACCGTCCGGATATTCTGGATCCGGCCCTGCTGCGTCCGGGGCGCTTCGACCGCCAGGTCGTCGTGCCGCTGCCCGATATCCGTGGCCGTGAGGAAATCCTCAAGGTGCATATGCGTAAGGTACCCATTGCCGGCGACGTCAAGGCCGATGTCATTGCCCGTGGTACCCCGGGTTTCTCCGGTGCCGATCTGGCCAATCTGGTCAATGAGGCCGCCTTGTTTGCAGCCCGCCGCAACAAACGCTTGGTCGACATGGACGACTTCGAGATGGCCAAGGACAAGATCATGATGGGTGCCGAGCGCCGCAGCATGGTCATGACCGAGGAAGAGAAGATGAATACGGCCTACCATGAGTCGGGCCATGCCGTCGTCGCCAAGCTGGTGCCGAAGTCGGATCCGGTGCACAAGGTCACGATCATCCCGCGCGGTCGTGCCTTGGGTCTGACCATGCAGTTGCCGGAGCAGGATCGTTACGCTTATGACCGCCAGTACCTGATGAGCCGGATTGCCGTGCTCTTTGGTGGTCGTATCGCCGAAGAGCTGTTCATGAACCAGATGACGACGGGCGCTTCAAACGACTTCGAGCGTGCCACGTCGATGGCCCGTGACATGGTGACCCGCTACGGTATGTCCGATTTAGGCGTCATGGTGTATGGGGAAAATGACGGCGAGGTTTTCCTTGGGCGCTCGGTCACCCAGCACAAGAACGTCTCGGAAGCGACGATGCAGAAGGTTGACGCCGAAATCCGCCGCATCATCGATCAGCAATACGCCTTGGCGCGCCAGTTGCTGGAAGACAATCGCGATAAGGTCGAGGCAATGACGAAGGCGCTGCTCGAGTGGGAAACCATCGATGCCGAGCAGATCGACGACATCATGAGCGGCAAGCCGCCGCGTGCGCCGAAGCCCGCGCAAGGTGCGTCCCGCACCTCGCCTTCCAATGACTCTCCTAGCGCCGGGTCCAGCGCGGCGGCGCCGGCTTGAGCCGCAGGCACTAATCACGGCCGGGATTTTCTCCCGGCCTTTTCATTTTCCATGTCGATACTACAGTGCGGTTCATACCGTTTGTCGCTTGCACGCCCCCTCTTGATGGGGATCGTCAATCTGACGCCGGATTCCTTTTCCGGAGACGGTTTGGTCGGGCATGTCGATAAAGCCATTCGACATGCCCGCCAGCAACTTGAGGCAGGTTCGGATATTCTCGATATCGGAGCCGAGTCGTCGCGTCCCGGGGCCGTGCCGACTCCGGAAGAAGAGGAGTTGCGCCGCCTGATACCGGTTCTTCGGGAAATTACGGCTTGGGGTGTGCCGGTTTCCGTCGATACCTACAAGCCTGTGGTGATGCGGGCGGCTATCGAGGCAGGCGCCTCGATGATCAATGACATTACCGGCATGGCGCACCAGGAGGCGCGCAGTGCGGTGGCCGGCGGCAATTGCGCCGTGTGTGTGATGCACATGCAGGGGCAGCCGGGTACCATGCAGCAGGCGCCGAATTACGATGACGTGGTCAGCGAGGTTCGCGCTTTCCTTGATGGCTGTGTGGAGCGCTGTTGTGCCGCCGGGGTCGCGTGCGATCGCCTGGTTATTGACCCGGGTTTTGGTTTTGGAAAAACGCTTCAGCATAATCTTGCGCTATTCCGGGCGCTGTCAGCCGGGGCGTTCGGCGACTTGCCGCTGTTGGTTGGGGTTTCACGAAAGTCGATGCTCGGCGCCATCACTGGACGTCCGGTCGAGCAACGACTGGCATCCAGTGTCGCTGCGGCGCTCTTGGCGGCGCAAAAGGGTGCGAAAATATTACGTGTGCATGACGTGGGGGCGACTAGGGACGCTCTGGCGGTTTGGTCTGCAATAGAACAGGGAGAGTCTTCATGAGCAGAAAATACTTCGGAACTGACGGTGTTCGTGGTCGCGTGGGCCAGTCCCCGATTACGCCGGATTTTGTCATGCGCCTGGGGTATGCGGCCGGCAAGGTCCTGCTGGGGCGTAGCGAGATGCCCCCGGGTGAGCGTCCGGCTGTTCTGATAGGCAAGGACACCAGGCTATCCGGTTATATGCTGGAGTCGGCGCTTGAGGCCGGGTTTTCGGCTGCCGGAGTCGAGGTTTGTCTGGTCGGTCCCATTCCTACGCCGGCCGTGGCCTATCTGACGCGTGCCCTGCGCCTTCAGGCGGGGATCGTCATTTCCGCTTCGCATAATCCGTATTACGACAACGGAATCAAGTTCTTTTCAGCACAGGGTACCAAACTGCCGGATGAGGTGGAGCAGGCAATCGAGCGAGGGATCGATGAGCCCATGGTCTGTGCGCCGCCTGCCAAATTGGGGCGGGTGAAGCGCATCGAGGATGCTCGTGGTCGTTACATTGAGTTTTGCAAGAGCACCTTTCCGAACGATCTGGACCTTCGCGGTCTGAAAATTGTCGTTGATTGTGCCCATGGCGCGGCCTATCACATTGCACCCAGCGTCTTTCACGAGTTGGGCGCGGAGGTTGTGACGATTGGTGTTCAGCCCAATGGTCTGAATATCAACGATGCAGTTGGTGCAACCGCCCCGAAGGCGCTATGCGAGGCCGTACTGGCTAATCGTGCGGACCTGGGGGTCGCGCTGGACGGCGATGCCGACCGTCTGCAAATGGTGGATGCGGACGGTAATCTCTACGATGGTGACCAACTGCTCTACGCCATTGTGCGCAGTAGAGCCAGGGCGTCGGCAGTAAAGGGCGTTGTCGGAACCTTGATGACCAATCTGGCGCTTGAGCACGCTTTGGGTAAGTTGGGTATTCCCTTTGCCCGGGCCGCGGTGGGCGATCGCTATGTCGTGGAGATGCTCAACGAAAAGGGGTGGCTGTACGGTGGCGAGAACTCCGGCCACATTCTCGCACTGGATCGCCACACGACCGGAGATGGCATTGTTGCCGCTCTGCAGGTGCTAGCTGCGCTGCGTGAATCCGGCGGCGACTTGAAATCGCTGTTGGGTGGATTGGTGCTGTACCCGCAGAAATTGATTAATGTGCCCGTCTCTCGTGGCTTTTCGTGGAAGGACCATCCAGCCATCATGTCTGCGTTGGGCGATACCGAGAAGCGGCTGGAGGGGTGTGGCCGGGTGCTGTTGCGCGCCTCGGGTACAGAGCCCTTGCTGCGGGTCATGGTCGAGGGAGAAGATGCAGTCGAGGTGCTCGATGCGGCGGAAAAACTGGCTGCTGTGGTCCGTGAGTCGGCTCAGTAGTCATCGCTTGCTTCCCTGTTCTTATTGACCGAAAAATTGCCAAGTCGCTATAATCCAAAAGTTTTTCGCCAACCAAATTACAGCACTTATGCGTAAAAAGCTTGTCGCCGGTAACTGGAAAATGCACGGCAGTCTCCAGAAGAATGCGGCGCTGCTTGAGCAGGTCAAGGCAGGAGTGCTCGGCTTGGCGTGTGAAGTGGCGGTGTTTCCGCCGTACCCGTATCTTGCCCAGGCTCAGGCGCTGTTGTCCGATAGTCCGGTCGCCTGGGGGGGGCAGTCGGTCAGCGAGCATCCGGCTGGTGCTTACACGGCAGAGGTTTCGGCTCCCATGTTGCAGGATTTTGGCTGCCGATATGTGCTGGTTGGTCATTCCGAGCGACGCGCCCTGTTTGGTGAGACGGATGCAGTGGTTGCGGCTAAATTCGCTGCAGCACAAAAGGCGGCGCTTGTTCCTGTCTTGTGTGTTGGTGAAACACTGGCGGAGCGAGAGGCGGGTCTGACGGCGGACGTGGTCTCCCGGCAGTTGGCGGCAGTGCTGGACGCTCAGGGTGTTGCAGCGCTGGCTTCGGCGGTTGTCGCTTACGAGCCGGTGTGGGCGATTGGTACGGGGGTTACGGCTACACCGCAGCAGGCGCAGGAGGTGCATGCAGCCATTCGTTGTCAGGTGGCTGCCTTCGATGCGTCGGTGGCGAAGGAGTTGCGTATTTTGTACGGTGGTAGTGTGAAGCCGCAAGGTGCGGCTGAATTGTTTGGGCAAGCGGATGTCGATGGTGGTTTGGTTGGCGGCGCTGCCTTGGTTGCAGATGATTTCCTGGCAATTTGCCGGGCGGCAAATTGATAGGCTGATACATGAACTGGTTATTTTCTCTTGTCCTCGCGGTGCATATTCTGGTGGCTATCGCAATTATCGGTCTTGTGTTGATGCAGCACGGTAAAGGGGCTGACATGGGGGCCGCTTTCGGTAGTGGTGCCTCGGGGAGTCTGTTTGGTGCAACCGGCTCGGCAAATTTCCTGAGCCGTGCAACCGGCATACTGGCGGCGGTCTTTTTTGTGACCAGTCTGACTCTGGCTTATATCGGTTCCAATAAGCCAAAAACGACTGGCAGTCTGATGCAAGAACCGGTACAATCGCAGTCTGTTTCGCAGCCGATTTCGGCGGCTGGTGAAGCGCCTGCGGCGCCTGTTGATGCGGGTTCCAAGGCGAAAGAAATACCGAAGTAACGCAAGGTGGCTTGCCCGGTATAACGTCCTCTCCGGGTGGGTTGCAAAAAAATAGTGCCGACGTGGTGAAATTGGTAGACACGCTATCTTGAGGGGGTAGTGGCGCAAGCTGTGCGAGTTCGAGTCTCGCCGTCGGCACCAAACTGGGGCAGTGGCCTGCGGGTACGCTGTTTCGAACAAGAAACTGAATATTGGCGGCGGATCATGGAAAACTACTTTCCAATCCTGATGTTCGTTCTGGTGGGGGTTGCGATTGGCGTTTTGCCTGTTGCGATGGGCTTTATTCTTGCCCCCAGTCGTCCGGACCCGGAAAAGCTCTCTCCTTACGAGTGTGGCTTTGAGGCATTCGAAGATGCGCGCATGAAGTTTGATGTGCGCTATTACCTGATTGCCATTCTCTTCATTCTGTTCGATCTTGAAATTGCCTTCCTCTTCCCGTGGGCGACGATCTTCAAAGACATTGTGGCGACAGAGTCGATCAAGTTGTTCGGTTTTGTTGAAATGCTGGTATTCGTTGCCATTCTGGTCATTGGCTATATCTATGCCTGGGCCAAGGGCGCGCTGGAATGGGAATGAGGCTCGAATATGGCTATTGAAGGCGTTCTTCAAGAAGGCTTTGTCACCACGACGGCTGACAAGCTGATCAACTACATGCGCACCGGTTCCCTGTGGCCGATGACCTTCGGTCTGGCGTGCTGCGCGGTTGAAATGATTCATGCGGGTGTTTCCCGTTATGACCTTGATCGTTTTGGTGTTGTGTTTCGCCCGAGTCCGCGTCAGTCCGATGTGATGATCGTGGCGGGGACGCTGACCAACAAGATGGCGCCTGCATTGCGCAAGGTCTATGACCAAATGGCCGAGCCGCGTTGGGTGATTTCCATGGGCTCCTGTGCCAACGGTGGTGGTTACTACCACTACTCCTACTCCGTGGTGCGTGGTTGCGACCGCATTGTTCCTGTTGATATCTATGTGCCGGGCTGTCCGCCGACTGCCGAAGCGTTGATCTACGGGATCATTCAGTTGCAGAACAAGATTCGTCGCACCAATACCATTGCTCGTTAATTGCCAAGGCTGATCGAATATGTCTGCCAAGCTGGAAACGCTTAGTGAGAACCTGCAGAAGCATTTCGGCGACAAGATAAAGTCTCTGAAGCTGGCGCTCGGTGAAGTAACTGTTGAAGTCGGTTCGGCTGACTATCTCGGCGTGATGACTGCGCTGCGCGATGAGTCGGACTTCCGCTTCGAAGAATTGATCGATCTGTGCGGTGTCGATTATTCGACCTACGGCGACGGTGCCTGGAGTGGTGCGCGTTTTGCGGTCGTCGTTCATCTCTTGTCGGTGTCTCAGAATCTCCGCTTGCGAGTTCGTGTCTTTGCCGATGACGAAAGCTTTCCGGCGGTCGATTCGGTGACCGGCGTCTGGTCGACTGCCAACTGGTTCGAGCGCGAAGCTTTCGACCTGTACGGCGTCGCCTTCGTCGGCCACGACGACCTGCGTCGCATTCTGACCGACTACGGCTTCATTGGTCACCCGTTCCGCAAGGATTTCCCCATTTCCGGTCATGTCGAGATGCGCTACGACCCGGATCAGGCTCGCGTGATCTACCAGCCGGTGACTATCGAGCCTCGCGAAAACACCCCGCGCATCGTGCGCGAAGATACTTACGGGGATCCGGCACATGGCTGATATCCGCAATTTCACCCTGAACTTTGGCCCGCAGCACCCGGCGGCGCACGGCGTTTTGCGTCTGGTCCTCGAATTGGACGGCGAAGTCGTCCAGCGTGCAGACCCGCATATCGGCCTGCTGCATCGTGCTACCGAAAAGCTGGCTGAAACCCGTACCTGGGTTCAGTCCGTTCCTTACATGGATCGTCTCGACTACGTGTCGATGATGTGTAATGAGCACGCCTACTGTCTGGCGACCGAAAAGCTGCTCGGTATCGAGGTTCCGGAGCGCGGCAAGTACATCCGTGTGATGTTCGACGAGGTCACCCGTATCCTCAACCACCTGTTGTGGATCGGTTGTCACGCGCTGGACGTTGGTGCGATGACCATGGCGCTGTACACCTTCCGCGAACGCGAAGACCTGATGGACGTCTATGAGGCGGTTTCCGGTGCCCGGATGCACGCTGCCTACTATCGTCCGGGGGGTGTCTATCGCGACCTGCCGGACAGGATGCCGCAGTATCAGGAGTCGACTTGGACCAATGCCAAGAAGGCTGCGGAAAAGAACGAGAACCGGAGCGGTTCGCTGCTCGACTTCCTCGAAGATTTCACCAATCGTTTCCCGACCTATCATTCCGAATACCACACCCTGTTGACCGATAACCGTATCTGGAAGCAGCGTCTGGTCAACGTCGGTGTCGTGAGTCCCGAGCGTGCTTTGCAGATGGGCTTTACCGGCGCCATGCTGCGCGGTTCGGGGGTTGCCTGGGATTTGCGCAAGAAGCAGCCGTATGCCGCTTACGACAAGGTCGATTTCGATGTGCCAGTCGGCGTGAATGGCGACAGCTATGATCGCTACTTGGTTCGCATGGAAGAAATGATCCAGTCGAACAACATTATCAAGCAGTGTATCGCCTGGTTGCGCAAGAATCCTGGCCCGGTGATCACCGACAACAACAAGGTGGCGCCGCCACCGCGTGAAAACATGAAGACCAACATGGAAGAGCTGATTCACCATTTCAAGCTCTTCACCGAGGGTATTCATGTCCCGGCAGGTGAGGCCTACGCTGCCGTCGAGCATCCGAAGGGCGAGTTCGGTATCTACTTCGTCTCCGACGGTGCAAACAAGCCGTACCGCATGAAGATTCGCGCACCGGGCTTTGTCCACCTTTCCGGGCTGGATGAAATGTCTCGTGGCCATATGATTGCCGACGTCGTTACGATCATCGGCTCCCAAGATATCGTTTTTGGCGAGATTGACCGCTGATGTTTTCCGCTGAAACCCTCCAGAAATTTGCGCGCGAAGTCGCCAAGTACCCGGCTGATCAAAAGCAGTCGGCCACCATGTCCTGTCTGGCTCACGCCCAGGAAGAGAAGGGCTGGTTGCCTTCCGAGGCAATCGAAGCTGTTGCCGATTATCTCGGCATCGCCCCGATGGCTGTGTACGAGGTCGCTTCCTTCTACAACATGTACGACCTCAAGCCGGTCGGCAAGTACAAGATCACGGTCTGTACCAATCTGCCGTGCGCGCTGTCCGGCGGCTACCATGCCGGCGAATACGTCCAGAAGAAGCTCGGCATCGGTTACGGCGAAACGACGGCCGACGGCAAGTTCACGTTGAAGGAAGGCGAGTGCATGGGGGCCTGCGGCGATGCACCGGTCTTCATCGTCAACAACCGCTCGATGTGCAGCCACATGCATCCGGAACAGATCGACAAGCTGCTTGAGGAGTGCAAATAATGGCCATGCTTGGTTCGATCAACGGCGTCCTGATGGAAGGCCTGGATGGCGACAATACCTGGCATCTGAAGGATTACGTCGCACGCGGCGGCTATGCGCAGCTGAAGCGCATCCTGGAAAGCAAGATGACCCAGGAAGATGTGATCAGCGAAGTCAAGAAATCCGTGCTGCGCGGTCGTGGCGGCGCCGGCTTCCCGACCGGTCTGAAGTGGTCCTTCATGCCGCGCTCCTTCCCGGGTGACAAGTACGTCGTCTGCAATACCGACGAAGGCGAACCGGGGACCTTCAAGGACCGCGACATCATGCGCTACAACCCGCATTCGGTCATCGAAGGCATGGCCATCGCCGCCTATGCGATGGGTGCCAACCGCGGTTACAACTACGTGCACGGCGAAGTCTGGCACGAGTACAAGCGTTTCGAAGAGGCACTCGACGAAGCGCGTGCTGCCGGCTTCATCGGCCAGAACATTCTCGACTCCGGCTTCAATTTCGAACTCTTCGCCCACCACGGCTACGGCGCCTATATCTGTGGCGAAGAAACCGCGTTGCTCGAATCGATCGAAGGCAAGAAGGGCCAGCCGCGCTTCAAGCCGCCGTTCCCGGCTTCTTTCGGCCTCTACGGCAAGCCGACGACGATCAACAATACCGAGACCTTCGCTTCCATTCCCTTCATCCTGAAGATGGGCGGCGAGGAGTTCCTGAACCTGGGCAAGCCGAACAACGGCGGCACCAAGTTGTTCTCGGTGTCCGGCCATGTCAATCGTCCGGGCAACTACGAAATTCCCCTTGGCACGCCGTTCGCGACCCTGCTCGAAATGTGTGGCGGCATGCGCGGCGGACGCAAGCTGAAGGCGGTCATCCCCGGCGGTTCGTCGGCGCCGGTCATGCCGGGCGAAGTGATCATGGATTGCACCATGGACTACGACTCGATCAGCAAGGGCGGTTCGATGCTGGGTTCGGGCGCGGTCATCGTGATGGACGAGACGGTCTGCATGGTCAAGGCGCTGGAGCGTCTGTCCTTCTTCTACCACGAAGAATCCTGCGGCCAATGCACGCCCTGCCGTGAAGGTACGGCCTGGATGTACAAGGTGGTGCATCGCATCGAGAACGGCCTGGGCAAGCCCGAAGACCTGGATTTGTTGAACAGCGTGCTCGGCAACATCGCTGGCCGCACCATCTGTGCGCTCGGTGACGCGGCAGCCTTCCCGGTGCAGAGCTTCATCAAGCACTTCGGCAAGGAATTCGAGTACCACATCGAAAACAAGACCTGTCTGGTTCCCAAGGATGTGCAATGGGCGGGCAGCGGCTTCCACAAGATTCCGGCCTGACAGGCCGCGGGTTAGTAACGAAAAAACTGGCTACAAGGTAGCGACATGCTAGAAATCGAGATCGACGGCAAAAAGGCGCAAGTGCCCGACGGCAGCACGGTGATGGATGCCGCGCAGCAGGTTGGCGTTTACATTCCGCATTTCTGCTACCACAAGAAACTTTCGATCGCCGCCAACTGCCGGATGTGTCTGGTGCAGGTGGAAAAGGCGCCGAAGCCGTTGCCGGCTTGTGCAACGCCGGTGACCAACGGCATGAAAGTATTTACCCACTCCGAACTGGCCGTCAAGGCGCAGAAGGGGGTGATGGAATTCCTGCTCATCAATCACCCGCTGGATTGCCCGATTTGCGACCAGGGTGGCGAGTGTCAGTTGCAGGATATGTCCGTCGGCTACGGCCCCATGAAGAGCCGTTATACCGAAGAAAAGCACGTTGTCTTCCACAAGAGTGTCGGTCCGCTGATCTCCATGGAAGAGATGAGCCGTTGTATCCACTGCACCCGTTGCGTCCGCTTCGGTCAGGAAATCGGCGGCATCATGGAACTCGGCATGGCCAACCGTAACATGCACTCGGAAATCATGACTTTCGTCGGTCGTTCGGTCGATTCTGAACTGTCAGGCAACATGATCGACCTGTGCCCGGTCGGTGCCCTGACTTCCAAGCCCTTCCGCTACACCGCCCGTTCTTGGGAACTGCAGCGCCGCAAGTCGATCAGCGCGCAGGATTCCGTTGGCGCCAATCTGGTCGTCCAGGTCAAGCACGACAACGTGATGCGTGTTCTGCCGCGTGAAAACGAAGCGGTCAACGAATGCTGGATTTCCGACAAGGAGCGCTTCTCCTACCAGTCTCTGAGCTCCGATGAGCGCCTGACCAAGCCGATGGTCAAGCAGGGTGGCGAGTGGAAGGAAGTCGACTGGAACGTTGCCCTCGACTACGTAGCTCACGGGTTGAAGGATGTCGCCCGCGAAAATGGCGGCGATGCCGTTGCTGCACTGGCCGCACAAAGCTCGACCGTTGAAGAACTGTTCCTGCTCGGCAAGGTCATGAAGGGCTTGGGCAGCGGCAATATCGATTTCCGTTCGCGTCAGAGCGATTTTTCGTCCGATTCCAAGCGTGCCGGCGCACCTTGGCTGGGCATGCGCCTTGCCGAGATCAAGGATCTGGATGGTGCTCTGATCATTGGCTCCTTCCTACGCAAGGATCACCCGTTGATCGCCCAGCGCCTGCGGCAAGCGGCCAAGAAATATACCAAGGTCAGCCTGCTCGATGTTGCCGGCGATGACCCGCTGATCAATCTGCACGCCCGTATCACCGTTGCTCCGGCCGCGCTGGCCACAACGCTGGCTGCTGTAGTCAAGGCGGCTGCCGATATAAAGGGTGTTGCTGCCCCGGCCGCGCTGGCAAACGTTGCTGTTTGCGATACCAGCAGGAAGATTGCACAAAGCCTGGTCGATGGTGACAAGCGCGCTGTCTTCTTGGGCAATGTGGCGACCCAGTCTGCCGACGCCACCCAATTGCATGCCCTGGCCTTGGAGTTGGGCAAGCTGACCGGTGCTACCGTCGGTTTCCTCGGCGAAGGTGCCAACACCGTTGGCGCGCACGTTTCTCGTGCGCTGCCGTCCGGTGCCAACGCTCGCCAGATGTTCGAGCAGCCGCGCAAGGCCTATGTCCTGATGGGCATCGAGCCGGAATTCGATTGCGCTAACCCGCAGCTGGCTCTGGGTGCGCTCAAGCAAGCCAGCTTGGTTGTCTACATGTCGGCCTTCAAGCATGCTCCGGCCCTGGAATACGCCGACGTGATGCTGCCGATCGCTCCCTTTACCGAAACTTCGGGTACGTTCGTCAATACCGAAGGCCGTGCCCAAAGTTTTAACGGCGTGGTCAAGGCGCGGGGTGATGCACGCCCGGCCTGGAAGATTCTGCGTGTCTTGGGTAACGTCCTCAATCTGGAAGGTTTTGCCTACGCCTCGAGTGAAGAGGTTCGTGATGAGGTGCTCGGCGGCAAGGCTGTCGAATTCGTTTCCGGTTTGGGCAACGAACTCAACGACGTCGCCCTTGTAGCCCCCGCGTTTTCCGCGAATGGCTTGCAACGTATTGCCGATGTTCCGATCAACTTTGCCGATCCGATGGCGCGCCGCGCCCCGGCCTTGCAGCAAACGGCTGATTCCGTTGCGCCAACCGCTCGCATGAATGAGCACACACTCAATCAGCTAGGTGTCGCTGACAAGGTGCAGGTCCGGGTGAAGCAGGGCTCGGGTGAAACTGTTTTGGTAGCCAAGCTGGACAATAGCGTACCGGCAGGCTGTGTTCGTGTTGCCGCGGCACATGCGAGTACTGTGATGCTCGGCGACATGTTCGGCTCGATTTCCGTGGAGCGTGCATAAATGGACGCACTGATGAATTTCGGACAAGGCATTTTTGGCGGTGCCTGGCCTGCAGTCTGGGCTTTGGTCAAAATTGTCCTGATCGTAGCGCCGATGATGCTTGGCGTTGCCTACCTGACCTACTTCGAACGCAAGGTCATTGGTTACATGCAGGTCCGTATTGGCCCCAACCGTGTCGGTCCCTGGGGCCTGATCCAGCCGATCGCCGATGGCCTGAAGTTGCTGATGAAGGAAATCATCGTTCCCGCGACTGCCAACAAGGGTATTTTCGTCATCGCTCCGATGCTGGCGATCGCCCCCGCTCTGGCTGCATGGGCCGTGGTGCCTTTTACTGACAGCCTGGTTCTGGCCAATATCGATGCCAGCCTGCTGTACATCATGGCCATCACCTCGATGGGTGTATACGGGATCATCCTGTCCGGTTGGGCTTCCAACTCCAAGTACGCTTTCCTCGGCGCTATGCGCTCTGCGGCGCAGATGGTTTCCTACGAAATTTCGATGGGTTTCTCGCTGATCTGCGTCCTGATGGTTTCCAATAGTCTGAATCTGGTTGAAATCGTCAATATCCAGAATCAAGGTCGTTTTGCCGACTGGGGCTTGAGCTTCCTGTCCTGGAACTGGCTGCCGCTATTCCCGATGTTCCTGGTCTATCTGATTTCCGGCGTAGCCGAGACCAACCGGGCACCGTTCGACGTCGCCGAAGGTGAGTCGGAAATCGTGGCCGGTTTCCACGTCGAATATTCAGGCATGGCTTTCGCTGTCTTCTTCCTGGCAGAATATGCCAACATGATTCTGGTCTCTGCGCTGACCGCCATCATGTTCCTTGGCGGCTGGCTCTCTCCGGTCGGTTTCCTGCCGGATGGCATTCTCTGGCTGTTTGCCAAGATGTCGGCGATCCTCTTCCTCTTCCTGTGGTTCCGCGCGACGTTCCCGCGTTACCGCTATGACCAGCTGATGCGTCTGGGCTGGAAGGTGTTTTTGCCGATCTGTCTGATCTGGCTAGTTGTTGTCGGCGTCTGGATGATGTCGCCGCTGAATATCTGGAAGTGAGGAGAGACTAATGGGTTCGATGAAGGAAATCTTCAACAGCCTCTTCCTCAAGGAATTGTTGAAGGGGATGTCGGTAACCGGCAAATATTTCTTTGCCCGCAAGATTACCGTTCAATATCCGGAGGAGAAGACGCCGCAGAGCTTCCGCTTCCGTGGCCTGCACGCGTTGCGCCGCTACGAGAATGGCGAGGAGCGTTGCATTGCCTGCAAATTGTGCGAGGCGATTTGTCCGGCTCTGGCTATCACGATCGAAGCGGAGCCCCGTGACGATGGTTCGCGCCGTACGACCCGTTACGATATCGATTTGACCAAGTGCATCTTCTGCGGTTTCTGCGAAGAGGCCTGTCCGGTCGATGCCATTGTCGAGACCCGCATTTTCGAATATCACGGTGAAAAGCGCGGCGATCTGTATTACACCAAGCAGATGTTGCTGGCCAACGGCGACCGCTACGAAGATCAAATCGCGAAAGATCGCGAGCTTGATTCTGCTTACCGATAACAGGTGCTAGCGATGGATTTTCAAACTGGAGTTTTCTACTTCCTGTCGGCGATTCTGATCTTCGCGAGCCTTCGCGTGATCACTGCCCGCAATCCGGTGCATGCCGCGCTTCACCTGATCCTGGCTTTCTTCACTTGTGGCGGTATCTGGGCTTTGCTGCAGGCCGAATTCCTGGCGATCGCCATCATCCTGGTGTATGTCGGCGCGGTCATGGTTCTGTTCCTGTTCGTCGTGATGATGCTGGATATCAATATCGACCGCATCCGGCAGGGTTTCTGGAACTATCTGCCGCTGGGGGCTTTGCTGGGTCTGTTGATGGTCATGGAAATGGGCCTGGTGCTGGGCAGCAAGTACTTCCAGGTGCCGGCTGCCGAAGCCATGGTGCCGGCCGGTGTGTCCAATACCAAGACCATCGGTGCGCTGATGTTCACCGACTACGTTTATCCCTTCGAGCTGGCTTCCTTGATTCTGCTCGTCGGCATGATCGCCGCGATCGTGCTGACCTACCGCGGTCCGAAGAAATCGAAGTACACCAACCCGAATCAGCAGGTCTTCGTCAAGGCGAAGGATCGCGTCCGCGTTCTGCAGATGCCGGTTGAAAAAGACTGAAACCAGGGAAGATTATGCTCAATCTGACTCTCTCGCATTTCCTGATTCTGGGCGCGATCCTGTTCGCGATCAGCGTAGTCGGGATATTTCTGAACCGGAAGAATCTTCTCGTTCTGCTGATGGCCATCGAATTGATGCTGCTGGCGGTGAACATGAACTTCGTGGCCTTCTCGCATTATCTGCAAGATATCTCCGGCCAGATTTTCGTCTTCTTCATCCTGACCGTTGCCGCCGCCGAGTCGGCGATCGGTCTGGCCATCCTGATCGTGCTGTTCCGCAACCTCAAGAGCATCCATGTGGATGACCTGGGCAGCCTGAAGGGTTAAACATGGAAATGCAAAAACTCTATCTGCTCGTTCCGCTGGCGCCGCTGATCGGTGCCATGATCGCCGGCCTGTTCTGCCGGGTCATTCCGCGTTGGGTTGCCCATACCGCCACCATCGCCGGTGTCGCCATCGCTTTCATCGCCTCGGTGATGATCTTCAAGGATGTCCAGGCCGGGCACACCTTCAACGGCCCGGTTTACACCTGGCTGACCAGTGGCGACTACAAGTTCGAGGTGGGTTTCCTGATCGATTCCCTGACCACGACCATGATGATCGTGGTGACCTTCGTATCGCTGATGGTCCATATCTACACCATCGGTTACATGCAGGAAGATCCGGGCTATAACCGCTTCTTCAGCTACATCTCGTTGTTCACCTTCTCCATGCTGATGCTGGTGATGAGCAACAACTTCATGCAGCTCTTCTTCGGCTGGGAAGCTGTCGGTCTGGTCTCCTACCTGCTGATCGGTTTCTGGTACACCCGTCCGACCGCAATCTTCGCCAACATGAAGGCCTTTCTGGTCAACCGGGTCGGCGACTTCGGTTTCATTCTTGGCATCGGCCTGATCCTCACGCATTTCGGTACCCTGGATTACGCCACCGTTTTCCAGAAGGCCCCGGAACTCGCCGCCACCACGATCAACCTGTTCGCCGACCGCGACTGGGCGACAGTCTCCCTGATGACGGCCACTTGTATCTGCCTGTTCATCGGCGCCATGGGCAAGTCCGCCCAAGTTCCGCTGCACGTCTGGCTGCCCGACTCCATGGAAGGTCCGACGCCGATTTCCGCGCTGATTCACGCGGCGACCATGGTGACTGCCGGTATCTTCATGGTTTCCCGGATGTCGCCGCTGTTTGAACTGTCTACGACGGCCTTGTCCTTCGTCATCGTGATTGGTGCCATCACAGCCCTGTTCATGGGTTTCCTGGGCATCATCCAGAACGATATCAAGCGCGTTGTCGCCTACTCCACCTTGTCCCAGCTCGGCTACATGACGGTTGCGCTCGGCGCTTCGGCCTACTCGGTTGCCATCTTCCACCTGATGACCCACGCCTTCTTCAAGGCACTGCTCTTCCTCGCAGCCGGTTCCGTCATCATTGGCATGCACCACGACCAGGACATCCGTAACATGGGCGGTCTGCGCAAGTACATGCCGATCACCTGGATCACCTCGCTGGTCGGTTCGTTGGCCCTGATCGGCACACCCTTCCTGTCCGGCTTCTACTCCAAGGACTCGATTATCGAGGCTGCCGCTGTTGCCTACCACGCTGGCCAGCCGGGTGCTGCTTTCGCCTACTATGCCGTTCTGGCCGGTGTCTTCGTAACGGCTTTCTACTCCTTCCGCATGTACTTCCTCGTTTTCCACGGCGAAGAACGCTTCGGCAAGGCTGACGATGCCCATCACCACGAACATCACGGCGATCATGACGACGAGGAAGCCACGCACGACCACCACCATGGTCTTGCTCCGGGTCAGAAGCCGCATGAGACCCCGTGGGTCGTCTGGCTGCCGCTGGTTTTGCTCGCCATCCCGTCGCTGGCCATTGGTTACTTCGCAATCGAGCCGATGCTGTACGGCGATTATTTCAAGGGCGTGATCTTCATCGATCACCACGCTCACCCGGCCATGGAGCATCTGGCTGAAGAGTTCCACGGTGCAGCGGCGATGGGCATTCATTCGCTGACCACGCTGCCGTTCATCCTGGCCCTCTCCGGTGTCGTCGTTTCCTGGTTCTTCTACATGAAGCGTCCGGACATTCCCGCCGCAATCCAGCGCCGTTTCTCCGCGATCAACACACTGTTCGAGAACAAGTACTACTTCGACAAGTTCAACGAAGTCGTTTTCGCGGGCGGTGCCCGTCTGCTCGGCAAGGCCTTGTGGAAGGGTGGCGATGTCGCCGTGATCGACGGCCTGATCGTCAATGGTTCGGCCAAGCTGGTCGGATGGATTGCCACCGTGACCCGCCTGTTCCAGACCGGTTACGTTTATCACTACGCTTTCACCATGATCATCGGCGTCTTTGTGCTGATGACCCTGTGGATCAACCGCGCCTAGCGTGAATAGTTCGCAGAAGAGCAAGGAATAACATGTCGACTTACCCGCTGCTATCTCTCGCAATCTGGATTCCGATTGTTGCCGGCCTGGTGGTGCTGACCACCGGCGGCGACCGGAACGCTCCGCTGGCGCGGATGCTTGCCCTGATCGGCTCGATCGCTGCCTTCATGGTGACGATCCCGCTGTGGACGAATTTCGACATCGCCAACGGTGGCATGCAATTCGTTGAACTGAAGACGTGGATTCCGCGCTTCAATATCAATTACCACCTTGGGGTGGACGGCATCTCGATGTTGTTCGTCGTTCTCAACGCCTTCATCACCATTATCGTGGTGGCAGCCGGTTGGGAAGTGATCGAGCAAAAGGTTGCCCAGTACAACGCCGCCTTCCTGATCATGTCGGGTCTGATGAACGGCATTTTCACGTCGCTGGACGGCGTGCTGTTCTATGTCTTCTTCGAAGCATCGCTGATCCCGCTGTATCTGATCATTGGCGTCTGGGGCGGCCCGAACCGTGTTTATGCGGCCTTCAAGTTCTTCCTCTATACCCTGTTCGGTTCCCTGCTGTTCCTGCTGGCGCTGATGTACCTGTTCATCCAGTCCGGTGGCAGCTTCTCGATCCTCGAATGGCACAAACTGCCGATCGCTCTCGGTCCGCAGATCTGGTTGTTCCTGGCCTTCCTGATCGCCTTTGCCGTCAAGGTTCCGATGTGGCCGGTGCATACCTGGTTGCCGGACGCCCACGTCGAGGCGCCGACGGGTGGTTCCATCGTCCTGGCGGCCATTGCGCTGAAGCTCGGCGCCTACGGGTTCCTGCGTTTCTCGCTGCCGATCGCACCGGATGCCTCGCATGAATTGTCGAGTCTGGTCATTGCCCTGTCGCTGATCGCCGTCGTCTATATCGGTTTCGTCGCCCTGGTTCAGGAAGACATGAAGAAGCTGGTCGCCTATTCGTCCATCGCCCACATGGGCTTCGTGACGCTGGGCTTCTTCATGTTCAGCGCCATGGGTATCGAAGGTGCGCTGGTCCAGATGGTTTCCCACGGTTTCGTGTCGGGTGCCATGTTCTTCTGTATCGGTGTCATGTACGACCGCGTGCATAGCCGCCAGATTGCCGACTACGGCGGTGTGGTTAACAAGATGCCCAAGTTCGCGGCCCTGTTCATGCTGTTTACGATGGCCAACGCCGGTTTGCCGGCCACATCGGGCTTCGTCGGCGAATTCATGGTTATTCTCGGTGCCGTCAAGTTCAACTTCTGGGTGGCTTTCGCTGCGGCCTCCTCGATGGTCATCGGTGCCGCCTACTCGTTGTGGATGTACAAGCGCGTTATTTTCGGCGACGTCGCCAACCATCACGTCGAGGAACTGAGCGATATCAACAAGCGGGAGTTCGCCATCCTGGCGGTGCTGGCTATTGCCACGCTGTGGATGGGTGTCTATCCGCAGCCTTTCACCGAAGTCATGCATGCCTCGGTCAACGACCTGCTGCATCACGTTGCCATCAGCAAGATTCAATAAACGGTAGCCGACATGTTCGACAATTTCGTTGTCCCCAATCTACTGCCCGCCGCTCCGGAAATTTTCCTGGTCGTGATGGCGCTGGCCATCCTGATGATCGATTTGCTGGTCAAGGATAGCCGACGCACCGTTACCTTCGCACTGACCCAGCTGACCCTGATCGGCTGCGCGGCGATCCAGTTCGCGACGAGTACTGGCGAGATTACCTACACCTTCAGCAACATGTTCGTCGACGACCTGATGTCCGACCTGCTGAAGCTGTTCTTGTACATGACCGTAGTCATCGTGATGTTCTACTCGCGTGCCTATATCATCGACCGCGAGTCCATGAACAAGGGCGAGTATTACGTGCTGGCCCTGTTCGCCACGCTCGGCATGATGGTCATGATCTCGGCCAACCACTTCCTGACCATCTACATCGGTCTGGAATTGCTGTCGCTGTCGCTGTACGCGATGGTGGCCATGAACCGCGATTCCGTGGTGTCGACCGAAGCCGCGATGAAGTACTTCGTCCTCGGCGCATTGGCTTCCGGCCTGCTGCTCTACGGTATGTCCATGATCTACGGTGCGACCGGCACGCTGGAAATTACCGGGCTCGCCGAGCGTCTGTACGGCGGTGGCGTCAACAAGACCGTGATGGTCTTCGGCCTGGTTTTCCTGGTTGCCGGTCTGGCCTTCAAGCTTGGCGTCGTGCCTTTCCACATGTGGATTCCGGACGTCTATCACGGCGCGCCGACTTCGGTCACGCTGTTCATCGGTTCCGCACCGAAGCTGGCTGCGTTCGCCATCGTCATGCGTTTGCTCGTCAATGGCCTGATTACGATGGCGCAGGATTGGCAAGCCATGCTGGTCATTCTTGCCGTGCTGTCGATGGCCATCGGTAACCTGGCCGCAATCGCCCAGACTAACCTGAAGCGCATGCTGGCCTATTCGGCGATTTCCCACATGGGCTTCATGCTGCTTGGCATCGTCACCGGCGTGGTCGGCGGTGACGCCCGTTATGCCCTGAATGCCTACAGCTCTGCCATGTTCTACGTCATCGCCTACGTGCTGATGTCGGCCGGCACCTTCGGCATGATCCTGCTGATGTCCCGTGCCGGTTTTGAGGCCGACGAACTGGAAGACCTGAAGGGCCTGAACAAGCGTAGCCCGTGGTTCGCCGGCATCATGCTGATGCTGATGTTCTCGATGGCGGGCGTGCCGTTCTTCATCGGCTTCTTTGCCAAGTTCTCGGTCCTGCAGGCTGTCGTGGCTGCCGATTACATGTGGCTGGCCATCGTCGCCGTGCTGTTCTCGCTGATCGGTGCCTTCTACTACCTGCGTGTCGTCAAGCTGATGTATTTCGATGCACCAGTTGATGAAACGCCGCTCACCGCCGGTATGGACATGCGCATCCTGATCTCCGCCAACGGCCTGGCTGTCGCCCTGCTGGGGATTTTCCCGCAGGTGATCATGTCGTTGTGTGCCTATGCCCTGCTGCGCTCGCTCTGAGCAATCCGCACGCTAATTGAAAACGCCCCGCTTGTCGGGGCGTTTTGCTTTGTGGAGTTGAACATGTCGCACGATACACATCTGATCGAATCCGAAATCTCCAGCGAATCCGTCTTCGACGGCGCCTTGCTGAAAGTCAGGAAGGACCACGTACGCCTACCCAATGGCCAGGAATCGATACGGGAGTACATTGTGCACCCCGGGGCTGTCGTCATTCTGGCTTTCCTGCCGAATGGCAATTTGTTGTTCGAACGGCAATTCCGCTATCCGTTGCGCCGCGTATTCCTGGAGTTGCCGGCCGGGAAAATCGATCACGGCGAGGCCACCATCGAAACGGCGAAGCGCGAGCTACTGGAGGAGACCGGTTATGCCGCCAGCGAGTGGGAATACCTTGGCGTGATGCATCCGTGCATCGGCTACTCCGACGAGCGCATTGAAATCTTTGTCGCTCGCGGTCTGCGTCTGGAAGGTGAAAAGCAGCTCGATCACAACGAATTTCTGGATGTCGTCGAGTTGTCGCCTGACGAAGCCAGGCAGGCCGTTTGGGATGGACGCATCACCGACGCGAAAACCATTACTTCCTTGTTCTGGCTGGAGAAAACCTGACAGGCGCCGTGACGCGCTATTCTGCGAGTCATTTGCCTCATCGCGCAGAAACAAAAACGCCCCGGAGTTCCGGGGCGTTTTTTCTTGAGAGCTTGCGTCTTGCTCAGCCGCAGGTTCCTACGGCGCCACAGGCGGTGCAGAAGTCGCAGCCATCCTTGCGGATCATGGTGTGGTTGCCGCACTCGCCGCACAGCTTGCCCTGGGTCGGCAGCACCTTGTTGCTGGTGGTGTCTTCCGGTGCTTCCAGGATGCCCATCTGCTGCAGCGGGAAGCCTGCTTCGTCGAGGATGCCGAGCATGGCGTAGCGGTGGATGATCAACTGGGCGATGTAAGCCACGGTCGACGGGTAGGTCTGTTGCTTGCGGGAACCCGGGACGAAGGCCATGAAGTCGCCGAACGGCTCGGAGTAGTCGAGCAGCTTGCGCAGCTTCATGCCGATCCAGGCCGGATCGAGCACGCGCATGTCGAGCGACAACAGCTTGCACAGGCCGTCGAGGGCACGCGGGTAGTTACCGGACAGCCACATCGAGTACGGACGCGAGGTGCCGTCGGGCAGCGTGATTTCCTTGAGGCCGAGGACGAAGTCTTCGCCGGTCGAGGTGTTGCTGACGTCGACGGTCCAGGACAACGTGCCGTCGGTGCCGGTCTTCGGTTCCTTGGTGCTGAACAGGGCGTCCTTGACCGGCGTCGGGCCATCGTGGCCGAAGGCGCCAAGTTGCTCACCGCGCCACAGGATGACCTGGGCCATGGCGGCGACGACGGACGGCATGCGCTTGCGTTCGCCGTGCGGCGGCATCTGCATATCGAAGGCGTCGCCCGGCATCTTGGCCAGGGCCTCCAGCTTCAGTTGCAGCCAGCCGTGGTCGTTGGCGCGCATGTCCATCGACAGCGTCTTGGCGACGGCGCCCAGGCCGCGCGGTTCGGCCGGGCCGTTGGCCCACACTTCGAACGGCCAGGCACGACCTTCCTGTTCGACGTGGCCGACGAACAGGGCGAACTTGCCGATCGGCGAATCGACCATGTAGGTCCAGCACAGGTTGCCTTCCGGCAGGTTCGGGCGGCCCGGCCAGCGCAGGCTGGAGAGCACCGGCGCCGGCAGGTTCTTGATCGACAGGCGGCGGTTGGCGTCGGAAACGAAGTCTTGCGGTGCCTTGGCGTCGGCGGCAGCGGCCGCCTCGGCGGTCGGTTCCGGCGTGACGGACAGGACGGAACCCAGCACGCTGTTCGGGCGATAGGTGGCCAGACCCTTGAGGCCGGCCTTCCAGGCCTGCATGTAGAGATCCTGGAAGTCTTCGTACGGGTAGTCGGCCGGTACGTTCACCGTCTTCGAGATCGAGGTGTCGACGTAGGGGGCAACGGCGGCGACCATGTCGCTGTGGGCCTTGGCGGAGATTTCCAGCGCCGTGACGAAGTAGTCCGGCAGGTTGGCGACGTCACCGCCGCGGTGCTTGTACATGCGCCAGGCGTAATCCTCGACCGAGTATTCCTTGATCGTGCCGTCCTGCATGCGCTTCTTGCGGTTGTAGGTCCACGAGAAGGGCGGCTCGATGCCGTTCGAGGCGTTGTCGGCGAAGGCCAGCGAAATGGTGCCGGTCGGGGCGATGGACAGCAGGTGCGAGTTGCGCAGGCCGTGCTTGCGGATTTCGGCCTTGACGTCGTTCGGCAGGCGGGAAGCGAAGTTGCCGCCGGACAGGTAGAGTTCAGCGTTGAACAGCGGGAAGGCGCCGCGTTCCTTGGCCATTTCGACCGAGGTCAGGTAGGCGGTGTCGCGCATGAATTCGCTGATGCGGCTGGCCATGGCGCGAGCCTCGGCCTTGTCGTAGCGCAGGCGCAGCATGGCCAGCATGTCGCCGAGGCCGGTGAAGCCGAGGCCGACGCGGCGCTTGTTGGCGGCTTCCTGCTGCTGGCGCTCGAGCGGCCAGTGGGTGGCGTCGAGCACGTTGTCGAGCATGCGGGTGGAGACGCGGATAACTTCGGCGAAGGCGTCGAAATCGAATTCGGCCTGTTCGGAGAACGGGTTTTTGACGTACAGGGTCAGGTTGATCGAACCCAGGCAGCAGCAGCCGTACGGTGGCAGCGGCTGTTCGGCGCACGGGTTGGTCGCCTCGATCACTTCGCAGTAATTGAGGTTGTTGTCCTTGTTCATGCGGTCGAGGAACAGGATGCCCGGTTCGGCGTGGTCGTAGGTGGACTTCATGACCTGGTCCCACAGGTCGCGGGCGCGCACCTTGCGATAGACCCACATGCCGTCTTCGCGCTGGTAGGCGCCGGCCGAGCGCATGTCGGCATTCGGTTCGGCACGGTGAGCCAGCTCGACATCGGTGTCGGCATCGACCGCTTCCATGAAGCCGTCGGTAACGCCGATGGAGATGTTGAAGTTGGTCAGGTCGCCGTGGTCCTTGGCGTGAATGAAGTCCTCGATATCCGGATGGTCGCAGCGCAGCACGCCCATCTGGGCGCCGCGGCGGGCGCCGGCGGATTCGACGGTTTCGCAGGAGCGGTCGAAGACGCGCATGTAGGAAACCGGGCCGGAAGCGCGGGATTGTGTGCCCTTGACGCGGGCGCCCTGCGGACGGATGGACGAGAAGTCGTAGCCGACGCCACCGCCGCGACGCATGGTTTCGGCGGCCTGGGCGAGCGCGGTGTAGATGCCGGGACGGCCATCGGTGTTCTCGACGATGGAATCGCCGACCGGCTGCACGAAGCAGTTGATCAGCGTGGCCTGCAGGTCGGTGCCGGCGGCGGAGTTGATACGGCCGGCCGGGATGAAACCGTTTTCCTGAGCCCACAGGAAGCGGGCTTCCCAGTGTGCGCGATCAGCTTCCTGCTCGATCTGGGCCAGCGCCCAGGCAACGCGCTTGCGCACGTCGTGAACATTGGTTTCCTTGCCCTTGGCATATTTTTCGATTAGCACCTCGCCGGAAATTTCCTGTTCCGGCAGGGGGGCGAATTCGGGCGGCGCGGGAATATCGGTCAGTGAAAGCTGTTCTGCAACCTTGCTCATGGATGGCTCCTCTCGACAGTTTCGGTTCTAGTGTTCGAATGGGGCGAATCTACTATATCTAGTGGGTCGATACAATATCTTGACTAGATATGGTGTTTGTGGATCGTGCTCCTGTGATGTCGTCATGCGCCGGAAAAGCCCGAAAAAACAACGCCCCGGCTCACATCCATGAGACCGGGGCGGGGTGAAAAAAATCTTTTTTTTGGAGGGGCGATATACCGTCACGGGGATCTGGAAATTGTCTCGCAAGGTGGTGCGCTGCCCAGGGTGTCGGCCAGCAATTCGAGCTCCCTGCCGCGTGGGTGGGTGCGCCGCCAGACCAGCCCGATGCGCCGGTATTCGCCGCTGCGTAACGGCCGGACGGCAACCAGTAGCGGATTGACGTGGCGGGTTGCCAGCGCCGGCAGCAGTGTGCAGCCTCGACCGGCGCTAACCAGATGGAGCAGGGTTTCCAGGCTGGTGGCACGGCAATCGACCGTATCGTCGGCTTGCTGCTCGCGACGCCGACAGATGTCGAGGGCCTGGCCGCTCAGGCAGTGGCCGTCGGTGAGCAGCAGCAATTCGAGGTCGTCCAGCTCCACGGCCGCCACGCTGCCTTGGTTGGCGCGCGGATGCTCCGGTGGCAGGGCGACGCTGAACGGTTCATCGAACAGGACACGCCCTTCGTAGGTATCCGGTGACAGCGATTCGGGCAGGGATTGCACGGTGGCCTCGCAGTTCGCGCAGTCCGGCGAGCGGACGAAGTTCGCCAGCGGTGTCGGCAGCGCCAACAGCGCGGCGTCGAGCGAGCCGTCGGCGAGCCGGCCGCAGAGGTCGGCGGTGAGGCCCTCCTGCACCATCAGCCGCAGTTTTGGGAAGGACGTGCCGACCGTCTGCAACAGGTCCGGCAAATAGTAGGGAGCCAGCGTCGGGATGATGCCGAGTGTCACGGCACCCTCCAGCGGACCGCTGCGCAGGCGGGTCAGGGTGAGGATGCCGTCGGCCTCGGCCAGCAGGCGCCGCGCCCGCTCGACGATCTGCTCGCCGATCGGCGTCAGGGTCGGCCGATTGCCTTGCCGGTCCACCAGCGTCTGGCCAAGGTAACCTTCCAGCTTGCGCAGCTGGATCGAGAGTGTCGACTGGGTGACATGGCAGGCATCGGCAGCCTGGCCGAAATGGCGAAGATCGGCCAGGGCGACCAGGTAGCGCAGTTCACGCAGGGTCAAGCAACTTCCTTCTGATGGCGGGAGTATGAAGGTCTGAGGCTAACAAGCTTTGTCCCGCCGGTGAAATTGATAATCTCAATTGGCGTCATTGATGTTTTCTTGCCGGCCTGACAGCCCCCCGGCCAGGCCGGGGGGCTGTCAGGCCCGGGGCCTTATAGCTTGCGCTCGAAACGGTCGAGGTCCATCACCTTGGACCACGCCTTGACGAAGTCCTTGACGAACTTTTCATGGGCATCGCTGCCGGCGTAGTGTTCGGCGACGGCGCGCAGTTCGGAGTTGGAGCCGAAGAGCAGGTCGACCGGCGTCGCCGTCCATTTGACCTGGCCGCTCTTGCGGTCGCGCCCCTCGTACAGTCCCGCATCGGCCGACTTGGACCAGACGGTCGACATGTCGAGCAGATTGACGAAAAAGTCGTTCGTCAGCACGCCGGGACGGCTGGTGAACACGCCGTGCCGGGTACCGCCGGCGTTGGCGTCGAGGGTGCGCAGGCCGCCGACGAGGACGCTCATTTCCGGCACGGTCAGCGTCAACAGGTTGGCCCGGTCGATCAGGCTCTCGGCCGGCGACAGGCGTGCGTCCTTGCCGTAGTAGTTGCGGAAACCGTCGGCCTTGGGTTCGAGCACGGCGAAGGAATTGACGTCCGTCTTCTCTTGCGTCGTATCCATGCGACCCGGCGTGAACGGCACCTGGACGTTGTAGCCAGCTTTTTTGGCAGCGGCTTCGACGGCGGCGGAACCGGCGAGCACGATGGTGTCGGCGAGTGATACTTTCTTGCCGCCCTTGAGGCCGGCGTTGAAGTCACGTTGGACGTTTTCCAGCTTGGCCAGCACGTTCGCCAGTTCGCTCGGGTCGTTGACGGCCCAGTCTTTCTGCGGCGCGAGGCGGAGACGTGCGCCGTTGGCCCCGCCGCGCATGTCGGTACCGCGGAAGGTCGCGGCTGAAGCCCAGGCGGTGCGGATGAGCGCGGTATTGGCAAGACCGGAGGCGAGAATCCGGGATTTCAGCGCTTCGGCGTCCTTGCCGTCGATCAGCTTGTGATCGACCGCTGGAATCGGGTCTTGCCAGATCAGGGCTTCCTTCGGCACATCGGCCCCGAGGTAGCGGGTACGCGGGCCGAGGTCGCGGTGGGTCAGCTTGAACCAGGCTTTGGCGAAGGCGAGTTCGAAATCCTTCGGGTTCTCCATGAAACGGCGGGCGATCTTCTCGTAGGCCGGATCGAAACGCAGCGACAGGTCGGTGGTGAACATGATCGGTGCGTGGCGCTTGTCCTTGATGTGGGCGTCGGGGACCATGGTCGCCGCCGACGGGTCGGACGGAATCCACTGGATGGCGCCGGCCGGGCTCTTGCTCTGCACCCAGTTCCAGGCGAACAGGTTGGACAGGTACTGGGTCGTGAAGGCCGCCGGGCTTGACGTCCAGGCGCCTTCGAGGCCGCTGGTGATGGTGTCCTCGGCCTTGCCCTTGCCGCACTTGTTCTTCCAGCCCAGCCCTTGTTCCTCAAGCGGTGCCGCGGCCGGATCCGCTTCCAGGCATTTTTCCGGGTTATGCGCGCCGTGCGCCTTGCCGAAAGTGTGGCCGCCGGCGATCAGGGCGACGGTCTCCTCGTCGTTCATACCCATGCGGCCGAAGGTGTCGCGGATATCCCTGGCGGCGGCGACCGGATCCGGATTGCCGTTCGGCCCCTCGGGATTCACATAGATAAGGCCCATCTGCACGGCGGCGAGCGGGTTTTCCAGCTTGCGGCCGGCCTGGTGGCGGGTGTCGCCGAGCCATGTTTTTTCCGGTCCCCAGTAGACGAGATCGGGTTCCCAGTCGTCGGCGCGACCGCCGGCAAAGCCGAAGGTCTTCATGCCCATCTGCTCCATGGCGACAGTTCCGGCCAGTACCATCAGGTCGCCCCACGATATCCTGGCGCCGTATTTTTGCTTGACGGGCCACAGCAGGCGACGTGCCTTGTCGAGACTGACGTTGTCCGGCCAGTTGTTGAGCGGGTCGAAGCGTTGCTGGCCGCCGTCGGAACCGCCGCGGCCGTCCATGGTGCGGTAAGTGCCGGCGCTGTGCCAGGCCATGCGGATGAAGAACGGGCCGTAGTTGCCGTAGTCGGCCGGCCACCAGTCCTGCGACGTGGTCAGCGTGGCCTTGATGTCCTTCTT
The DNA here is from genome assembly GCF_008711155.1 of Dechloromonas sp. CZR5. Taxonomy (GTDB): domain Bacteria; phylum Pseudomonadota; class Gammaproteobacteria; order Burkholderiales; family Rhodocyclaceae; genus Azonexus. The sequence goes on from NZ_VUYQ01000001.1 coordinate 604,204, forward strand.
GACGGCCTCGAGGTCCAGCGTCTTGAAGGCCCTGGCATAGTCGAAACCCGTGCCGAGCGGGTTCGAGGCCGGATTGTGCTGGCGCAGCGCGGACAGGTCGAGGCGGTTCGGCCACCAGTCCTTGTTGCTCATCGTGGCCTTGGCGGGCGCCGGTTCGGCGTGCAGCGCCGGGGTCAGCGCCAGCAGTACGGCGCACAGGCCTGCGCGGCCGAGCCGATGCCGGGGGGGAAAGAGATTGCGCTCCATGCTGATTGCTCCTTTGTTGTTGGAAGGAGCAGGGTAGCGAGCGCGGGAAAGGCGGGGAAATTGATAATCTCAACCGCCCCGATTGACGATATCGGTGCTGCCGTCCCGGCCGCAAGGTCGGCCGGGGCAGCGGCGCTCAGAGTCCGAGCAGGGTTTGCGCGTGGTGCGCCATCATCCATTCTTCATTGGTCGGGATGACCAGCACATCGACGCTGCTGTTGCCGGCCGAGATGCGCAGTTCGTGGCGGGCGTTGGCTTCCGGGTTGAGGCGGATGCCCAGCCATTCGGACTGCAGGCAGACGCGGCGGCGCACTTCGGCCGCGTGCTCGCCGATGCCGCCGGTGAATACCAGGGCATCGAGGCCGCCCGCCGCAGCGACCAGCGAACCGAGTTCGCGGGCGATGCGGTAGCAAAACAGGTTCACCGCTTCCTCGGCTTCCGGCTTGTCGCTGGCGAGCAGGGTGCGCATGTCCTGGCTGAGACCGGAAACGCCGAGCAGGCCGGATTCCTTGTACAGCATCCTGGTCATGTCCTTGACCGACAGGTTCTTGGTTTCCATCAGGTGCAGCACGACGCCCGGGTCGAGGTTGCCACAGCGGGTGCCCATGACCAGGCCGTCGATGGTCGAGAAGCCGAGCGTGGTGGCGACGCACTTGCGGTCGACCATGGCCGCCATGCTGGCGCCGTTGCCGAGGTGGGCGACGACGACGCGGCCGGCGGCGCGGCCGGAATGCTGCGGCAGGGCGCGGGCGATGAACTCGTAGGAGAGACCGTGGAAGCCGTAGCGCTTGATGCCTTCGGCGGTGATGTTGCGCGGCAGGCCGAAGGTCTGGGCGACTTCCGGCTGGCTGCGGTGGAAGGCGGTATCGAAGCAGGCGATCTGCGGCACGCTGGGCAGCAGGGCCTGCAGCGCGACGATGCCGGCGACGTTGTGCGGCTCATGCAGCGGGGCGAGCGGGATAAAGCTTTGCAGATGGCCGAGCACGGTGTCGTCGATGACCGTCGGCTGCGAGTAGCGCTCGCCGCCGTGCACGACGCGATGGCCGACGGCGACGATCTGCCAGTTGGCGTGGCTGGCGGTGAACCACTTGAGCAAGGCGTCGAAGGCCTGCGCATGGTTGACCTTGCCGCCTTCGAGCAGCTGGTCGGCGATGCGTTCGCCGGCCCTGTTCTTGGCGGTCATCCGGGTCGTTTCGGTGCCGATGCCGTCGATCTGGCCGGAGACTTCGGCTTCCGGGGAAATCGGATGGTCGAGCGGGAAGAGGGCAAACTTGATGGAGGACGATCCGGCATTGATCGTCAGGATTCCTTGTTTCATGTCAGGTGGTTCCGTTCTTGCGGTTGGCGTGGGCGATCAATGCGGCAATGACGCACGATGCGGTTCGGGTTTCGGCGCTGTCGGCGCGGCTGGTCAGCACGATGGGCACCTTGGTGCCGAGCACGATGCCGGCCGTCAGGGCGTTGGCCAGATATTCCAGCTGCTTGGCGACCATGTTGCCGGATTCGAGATCGGGCACGACGAGGATTTCGGCATGGCCGGCGACGGCGGACTTGATGCCCTTGGTCTTGGCGGCAACGATGGAAATGGCGTTGTCGAAGGCGAGTGGGCCGTCGAGGATGCCGCCCTTGATCTGCCCCCGGTCGGCCATCTTGCACAGGGCCGCTGCATCGAGCGTGGACTGAATCTTCGGGTTGATCGTCTCGACCGCCGACAGGATGGCGACCTTGGGTTCCGGAATGCCGATGACGTGGGCGAGGTCGATGGCGTTGCGGATGATGTCGGCCTTCTCTTCCAGCGTCGGGGCGATGTTGATGGCGGCGTCGGTGATCAGCAGCGGCCGGTGGTAGGTCGGCACGTCCATCAGGAAGACGTGGCTGATGCGGCGGCTGGTGCGCAGGCCGTTGGCGCGGGCGACCACCTCCCCCATCAGCTCGTCGGTGTGCAGGCTGCCCTTCATCAGCGCCTCGGCATCGCCGGTACGCACCAGGGAGACGGCGTTGGCAGCCGAGTCGTGGCTGTGCGCGGCATGGATGAGGCGGATGCCGTGCAGGTCGATGCCGAATTCCTCGGCAACGGCGCGTATCTTGTTTTCCGGGCCGACCAGGAAGGGTTCGATGATGCCGGCCTGGAAAGCCATGACCGGCCCTTTCAGCGACTCCTCGTCGCAGGGATGGGCGACGGCGGTGGGGATCGGCTCCAGGCCCTTCACGCGGTCCAGCAGGTGGGCGTAGCGCTCGCGCTTGTCGTCGATGCGGATCTGCGGCATGCGCACCTCTTCCAGGCGCGATACCTTTTCCAGCGGGGCGAGAATTTCGGCCGAGCCGCGCACCACTTGCAGGCCTTCCTGGTTGGTGCACACACAATCGAAGATGACATGCTTGTTGTGCTCGAACTTCTGCTTGGCCGTGACGGTGATGGTGATGCTGTCGCCGATGGTGACCGGCCGGGCGAAATGCAGGCTCTGATCGACCAGGATGGTGCCCGGACCGGGGAACTGGGTGCCGAGCACGGTGGAGATCAGCGAGCCGCTCCACATGCCGTGGGCGATCACTTCGCGGAACATGCCGCTTTCGGAGTACTTCGGATCGACGATGGAGGGATTCACGTCGCCGGTCAGGATGGCGAAGAGCTTCACGTCCTCCGGCATCAGCGTGCGTGTCAGCGAAGCCGAGTCACCGATGCGGATTTCATCGAAAGTCTTGTTGGCCAGGTAACGGGGTTCGGTTTGTTGGTTCATGCGGGCTTGCTCCAGTGCTTCAAGCGATCTTCAAGTTGGGGGCGGCAGAGGCGGGCAATCCGGGCTGCGGGTTCCATGCGTCCCGGTTCGCGGCGCGCGCCATGTCAGTCGCGCTGTGCACGACGGCGCTCGCGGCTGAGCAGGGGCAGCGGGACGTTGACCGAAAGCCCCTTGCGATGCGTCTCCAGCAGGTCGATGACCCATTGGTTGGCCTCGTAGGTGAATTCACGGGCGTCGAGCGGTGCGCCGGTCAGCGCTTCGGCGAACAGGGCGACGGCAGCCGAGCGGCTGACCCCGTATTCACAATGCACCATCAGCGAAATCTCGAACGGCGCGGCGTGCAACTCCTCGATGAAGGTGCAGATCTGCGCCGCCATGCGGTGGTCGAACAGGCCGGGCAGGGACGGCATGTATTCGTCGGCCGGAATGGCATCGAAAAAGGACAGGCGGAGCACGTGGCGGAACAGCGGGTCGAGTTTCGCCTCCGGCGTCGTCGGATCGGTAATCGAGATGACCGCCATGTAGGGCGACCCGCGCAATTGCTCGGCCAGCTTGCGCGAGGTGTATTGAATTCGGCTGACGGTCATTGCGTTACTCCATGAAGACCGGATCGGAGAACACGAGGGTACCGTCCTTGCGCATCATCAGGTTGTCGGCCTTGATCAGGTCGGGCAGCGCGCCGTATTCGTTGGAAAACACTTCCAGCGCCTTAAGCGATTCATGCACCGCATCGCTCCAGCCCATGGGCGTGACGTTCAGGTGATGCAGCGCGATCCGCCCCATGTCCTGGGCCAGGTTGCGCCACATCATGCAGGCGTCGAAATAGGAGGTGGACAGCTTGGTCGCCACTTCGGCCGCCTCGCCGTGGCCGGGCAGCGGGTAGAGGCGCTCCACTTCGACGATATGGAAGGGAAAGCCCCGGCTGGACCGCCCGAACGTGCCATGGTCGGCATACACCACCGGAAAATGGCGGCCGGTGGGGCGGTCCTCGGCCGTGTAATAGGCATAGTCGGTGGGCGAGGAGAGCACTTTGTAGACCCGTTCCTGGCCGTCGACGGTATCGGCTTCGAGGACGATGGTGCTCTCGCCGCGGCCGATTTCGCGGCGGCCGCGCAACAGCGGGTGATCCGGCACGGGGTCGGGGAGCAGTCCTTCGATATCAGCCATGATGGTCTCCTCGCTTGCTTCGCACGACGGCGGGCAGACGCGCCGTCGGGAAAAACCGGACCCCGGGCGATGCCTGGCGGGGTCCGTGGCGCCTGGGGCGATCAGGCGACGATGTGGGCGCCGGCGTCAACGTAGATGGTCTGACCGGTCATGCCGGAAGAGCCGGCGGTGCACAGGAAGGCGGTCAGGGCGCCGACTTCCTCGATGGTCACGGTGCGGCCGAGCGGCGCCTTCTCGGCGTCGTTTTCGAGCAGCGTGTTGAAGTTGGCGATGCCGGAAGCGGCACGGGTCATGATCGGGCCGGGCGATACGGCGAAGACGCGAATGCCCTTGGGGCCGAGGTCGTAAGCCATGTAACGGACGGCGGATTCGAGCGCGGCCTTGATGATGCCCATGACGCCGTAGTTGCGGACGACGCGTTCGGCGCCGAGGTAGGACATGGTGATCAGCGAGCCGCCGTGCGCCATCAACGGCTCAAGCGCCTTGGCCATGCGCAGGAAGCTGTGGCAGGAAACGTTCATCGCCGCATCGAAGCCTTCCTCGGTGGCGTCGATGACGCGACCGTGCAGGTCGTCGGCATTGCAGAAGGCCATCGAGTGAATGGCGAAGTCGAGTTCGCCGAAGGTTTCGCCACACTGCGCGATGACCCCTTCGAGGCAGCCCGGTTCGGCAACGTCCAGCTTGAGGAAGAGCTTGGCACCGAGGGCTTCGGCCAGCGGCTGGGTGTAGCGGGCGGTCTTGTCGTTCTGGTAGGTGATGGCGATCTCACCACCCAGTTCGACGATGGCCTTGGCAACCGCATAGGCGATCGACTTGTCGTTGGCGATGCCGGTGATCAGGCCCTTCTTGCCGGCCAGGGGAAGCGCTGGATTCGTGGTGTTCATGCTGTTTCATCCTTCCATACAGTTTGGGGACTAGTGCGCCGCATCAATCTTTTCCGAAATCGTCGATTTGGCGAGCTAAATTTTATGCTGTAGTGCAGCAATATTCTTGCACAGCCAAATTACGATTTGTTGAATATCGGGGCTTTGTTATTTGATCTAGAGCAACAAACCATCATCTAGGGGTGCTAGTCTGTTCATGTCGTGAGCTGTTGACGGGAGGACGTCGTGGCACTCAACACAATGCATGCCGAAGCGGTTGCCGGCGTCGTGGATCGGGTGGTTGCCCGCTATCGGCGCGACCCCTCCAACATGGTGCAGATCCTCCGGGAAATCCAGGAAAGCTGCGACTGGATCTCGCCGGAAGCGATTGACCGGCTGCAATCGACCCTCGGCGTTCCGCGCACCAAGATAGAAGGCGTTGCCGGCTTCTATTCTTTCTTCTACACCGAGCCGCGCGGCAGGTACCGGGTTCTGTTTTCCGACAACATCACCGACCGCATGCTCGGCAACCGGGCCTTGATGGAGCGCCTGTGCAACAACCTGTGGGTCGAGCGCGGCAAGGTTTCGGAGGATGGCCTGGTCAGTGTCGGCAAGACGGCCTGCACCGGCATGTGCGACCAGGGGCCGGCGCTGCTCATCAACAATACCGCCATGGCCGCGCTGACTGCCGAGCGCATCGACGAAATCGCCGAACTGATCCGCAACAAGCTTCCCCTGTCCGAATGGCCGGCGGCCTTTTTCAAGGTGGAAGACAACATCCGGCGCGCCGACATCCTGCTCAATGCCGACTTCAAGCCCGGCGAGGCGCTGCTGGCCGGCCGGGCACGGGCGCCGGACGAAGGCTTGATGGCCTCCAACATGCGTTCCTGGCGCGAAGGGCTGCCCAGCGGCATGGGCGGGCCGATTGCCGTGCTCGACGAAATCAAGCGTGCCGGCCTGCGCGGTCGCGGCGGCGCCGGCTTCACCACCGGCATGAAGTGGGAGGCCTGCCGCAATGCCCAGCTCAAGGCGGGCTACCAGCGCATCATCGTGTGCAACGCCGACGAAGGCGAGCCGGGCACCTTCAAGGATCGCGTGCTGCTGTCGACATGTGCCGATCTGGTCTTCGAGGGCATGACCGTGGCGGCCTACGCGGTGGGGGCGACCAAAGGTTTTGTCTATCTGCGCGGCGAATACCGCTACCTGCTCGATCACCTGAACGCCGTGCTGGCCCGGCGGCGTCGCGAAAAGCTGCTGGGCGAGAACATCCTGGGCATTCCGGGGGCGGATTTCGACATCGACATCCACGTCGGGGCCGGCGCCTACATCTGCGGCGAAGAGTCGGCGCTGATCGAATCACTTGAAGGCAAGCGCGGCACGCCGCGCAACCGGCCGCCTTTCCCGGTCACCAACGGCTATCTGGACCAGCCGACCATCGTCAATAACGTTGAAACCTTCGCCGCGGCAGCGATGATCGCGCTGAAGGGCGGCGACTGGTACGCCGGCATCGGCACCCGGCATTCGACGGGAACCAAGATCCTGTCGGTATCCGGCGATTGCGAACGGCCGGGCATCTACGAATATCCGTTCGGCGTCAGCATCCGCCAGGTGCTGGCCGATTGCGGCGCCCGGGATACCCAGGCGGTGCAGGTCAGCGGGCCATCCGGCATCTGCCTCGCGGAGGCCGAATTCGATCGCATCATCGGCTTTGAGGACATCCCGACTTCCGGCGCCTTCACCGTCTTCGACAAGACCCGCGACATGTTCGAAGTGGCGCGCAACTACGTGCATTTCTTCCAGCACGAAAGCTGCGGCTTCTGTACGCCGTGCCGGGTCGGCACCTCGCTGCTCAAGAACCTGATGAACAAGCTGCACTACGGCGCCGGTTCGCCCTACGACTTCAGCGAAATCGAGAAGCTCAACCAGCTGCTTCAGTCGATGAGCCATTGCGGCCTCGGCCACACCGCCTGCAACCCCGTGCTCGACACCATCGCCAAGTTCCGTCCGGCCTACGAGAAGCGCATGAACCAGCAGGATTTCACGCCGGCCTTCGACCTCGACCGCGCGTTGTCGGCGGCACGGCAAATGACCGGACGCGATGACGCCGCCGCCCATCTGGCCAATGCCCATGGAGGTGAAGCATGAGCCTGACCTTTACGCTCGACGGCAAGACCATCCCCTTCGAGGACGGGCAGACCATCATCCAGGCCGCCGGCAAGGCCGGGGTGTTCATCCCGCACCTGTGCTACCACCCGGAGTTCAAGCCGCACGGCTCGTGCAAGCTGTGCACGGTCAAGGTCAATGGTCGCCACACGGCCTCCTGTACCATGCGCGCCATGCCCGGCATGGTGGTCGAGAGCGATACCGAGGAGATCAACGCCGAACGCCGGGCGCTGACGCAAATGCTGTTCGTCGAGGGCAACCACTTCTGCCCGTCGTGCGAAAAGAGCGGCAACTGCCAGCTGCAGGCCACCGCCTACCACCTCGGCATGATGAGCCCGCATTACGACCACTTCTTCCCGAATCGGCCGGTCGATGCCTCGCATCCCGAGGTATTGCTCGATTTCAACCGCTGCATCCTGTGCTCGTTGTGCGTGCGGGCCAGCCGCGATGTCGATGGCAAGAATGTCTTCGCGCTGTCTGGGCGCGGCATCAAGACGCACCTGATCGTCAACGCCAGGTCCGGCCAGCTCGGCGACACCGACTTCACGCTGGCCGACAAGGCGGCGCAGGTCTGCCCGGTCGGCGTCATCCTCAGGAAACGCCAGGGCTTTGCGGTGCCCATCGGCGAGCGCAAGTACGACAAGGCGCCGATTGCCGAAACCGTCACAGAGGGCAAGTGAAATGAGCAACAAGAAAAAGCTCAAGGTGGCTACCACCTCGCTGGCGGGCTGCTTCGGCTGCCACATGTCCTTCCTCGACATCGACGAGCGCCTGTTCACGCTGCTCGACCACATCGAGTTTGACCGTTCGCCGCTGACCGACATCAAGACCTGCAGCCCGGATTGCGACATCGGCATCATCGAGGGCGGCCTGTGCAATGCGGAGAACGTCCATGTCCTGCGCGAGTTCCGCCAGAACTGCAAGATCCTGATCGCCATGGGCGCCTGCGCCATCAACGGCGGCCTGCCGGCGCAGCGCAACCACCTGCCGCTGACCACCATCCTCGAAGAGGTCTATCACACCAGCCCCGGGCTGGCCAACGGCATGATCCCCAACGATCCGGAACTGCCCCTGCCGCTCAACCAGGTGCACCCGATCCATGAAGTGGTGCAGGTCGATTACTTCATCCCCGGCTGCCCGCCCTCCGGCGATGCGATCTGGAAAGTGCTGACCGACCTGCTGGCCGGGCGCGAACCCGCGTTGGGGCACGGCTTGATGCATTACGACTGAGGTGGCCCAATGACCTACCAACTCGAAACCGCCCAACATCCCAAACCCCTGCGCCGCGTCGCCATCGACCCCGTGTCGCGTGTCGAAGGCCATGGCAAGGTCACCATCCTGCTCGACGACCAGAACAAGGTGCATCAGGTCCGTCTGCACATCGTCGAATTCCGGGGCTTCGAAAAATTTATCCAGGGCCGGCCGTACTGGGAAGTGCCGGTCATGGTCCAGCGCCTGTGCGGCATCTGCCCGGTGTCACATCATCTGGCCGCCTCCAAGGCGCTCGACGTCATCGTCGGCGCCAAAAAACTCACCCCGGCCGCCGAAAAGCTGCGCCGCCTGATGCACTACGGCCAGATGCTGCAGTCGCACGCGCTGCACTTCTTCCACCTCTGTTCGCCCGACCTGCTGTTCGGTTTCGACAGTGACGTGACCCGGCGCAACATCGTCGGCGTCGCCATGGCGCATCCGGAAATCGCCAAACAGGGCGTGCTGCTGCGCAAGTTCGGGCAGGAGGTGATCCGCGTCACCGCCGGCAAGCGGGTGCATGGCACGGGGGCGGTGCCGGGCGGGATGAACAAGTCGCTGACCGTCGCCGAACGCGACGAACTGCTCAAGGACATCTACCACATCGTGCAATGGTCGCGCGATGCGGTAAGCCTGATCCAGAAGGTGCACACGCAGGACCCCGGGCTGTACAACAGCTTCGGCATCTTCCGCTCCAACTTCATGTCGCTGGTCGGCCACAACGGCGACCTCGACTTCTACCACGGCACCCTGCGCGCCCGCGACGACAACGGCAAGCTGATCTTCGACCACCTCGACTACCAGAACTACAACCAGGTCATCGAGGAGGAGGTAAGGTCGTGGAGCTACATGAAGTTCCCGTACATCCGAGCCATCGGCAAGGAGCACGGCTGGTACAAGGTCGGCCCGCTGGCGCGGGTGCAGAACTGCAACCAGATTTCCACCCCGTTCGCCGAGCGCGAGCGCAAGGAATTCGTCGACTACGCCGGCGGCACGCCGATGCATGCGCCGCTGGCCTACCACTGGACGCGGATGATCGAAATGCTGCACGCCGCCGAGGTGATCAAGGAACTGCTGCATGACGACGACCTGCTGTCGGACGACCTGATGGTCGAAGGCGAGCGCCAGATGGAGGGCGTCGGCGTTATCGAGGCCCCGCGCGGCACGCTGTTCCACCACTATCAGGTCGACGAAAACGACGTGATCACCATGGCCAACCTGATCGTCTCGACGACCAACAACAACCAGGCCATGAACGAAGCCATCCGCCACGTCGCCCGCCGCTACCTGCACGGCCGCGAAGTGACCGAAGGGCTGCTCAACCACATCGAGGTCGCCATCCGCGCCTTCGACCCCTGCCTTTCCTGCGCCACGCATGCACTGGGCAAGATGCCGCTCGAAGTCGAACTGCTCGACGTCGAGGGCAACCGGGTGCACAGCCTGAGCCGGTCATGAAGGCACCGGTCGTCGTCTTCGCCGTCGGCAACCCCAGCCGCGGCGACGACGCCATCGGCCCTGAACTGCTCGGCCGGCTGGCCGCCTGGCTGGAAAAGGAAGGGCTGGCCGAAGGCGTCGAACTGATTGAAGACTTCCAGCTCAACATCGAACACGCCCTCGACCTGGCGGGCAGGGAACTCGCCCTGTTCATCGATGCCGGCGAAAACACCCCGGCCCCCTACGTCTTCGAGCGGATTTTCCCCTCTAACATTTTCAGCCACTCCACCCACGCCCTGCCGCCGCAAGCCGTGCTGCAGGTCTATCGTCAGATGGAATGCCAGGAACCACCGCCGTCGTTCGTGCTCTGCGTACGCGGCGAACGCTTCGACCTCGGCGAAGCGCTGACACCGGAGGCGCGGGGCAGGGTGGTCGAGGCGATGGAATTGCTGGAAGGATTAATCAGGCAGCCAGATTTGGAGGCTTGGTGTGGCTATGCGGATGGGGGGGCTGTTGTTCGGCCATTGCCGATGCTGGGGTAGTACAGCCAAATGGCCGGTGACGTGCAGTGAGGTTGGAGGAATATTCAGCGCGGCGTGGTCAGCGCTAGGCAACAACTGCGCAGTGCCGCCGCCGCCGCGCCGAGTTGGCGGTCGGCGTGCCAGACGAGTTGAAGCTGGCGCTTGAGGCTGATCCCGGGAGTGGGCAGTACGGAGAACTCGCCGCTGGCGAGTTCTCGTGCTACCGTCAGACGCGAGGCGCAGGCGATGCCGTGCCCGCAGCGCACGGCTTCGCGCACGGCTTCGCCGCTGCCTAGTTCGAGTGCAATGCGGAAGGCGCCGATGGCCGGCTGCAGCAGTGTTTCGAGCAGGCGACGCGAGCCCGATCCTGCTTCGCGCATGACCCAGTCACAGGCCGCCAGCGCGGCCAGATCACCGGGCTGGCCAGCGAGCCTATGGTCAGCGCGGGCGAATACCACCAGCTCGTCTTCTTGCCACGGCTCGAAAACGAGTTGCGGAGCGCTGAAAGGCGCCTCGATGAGACCGAAATCTGTTCGGCACTCGATGAGTTGCTGCAGCACGCTGACCGAATTCACCACCGTCATCTCGATGCGCAGCGCTGGCGCTTCGCTTCGCAGCCGCGCCAACACGGCCGGCATCAGGTAATTGCCGATGGTCAGACTCGCCGAAACATGGAGGCGGGCCGGTATGTCTTGGCGGAAGGAGCTCTCCAAGGCGTTAGCTCCTTGGAGCAGATCCAGCGCACGCGGCAGCAAGTAGTGGCCGTTCTCGTTGAGCTGGATGCGGCGCCCGACGCGATCGAACAGCGGTCGCCCGAGCTGGCTTTCCAGTTCGGCCAAGGCGCTGCTGGCAGCTGACTGAGACAGGCCGATCGTCGCGGCGGCCAGGGTGATATTTCCGGCACGCGCGGTGGCGAGAAAAACCTCAAGTTGGCGCAGGGTGATATGCATGGTGATCAATTAATCGGATTTTTCGATTTGTATCACACAAACAATCGATTTGTCTTCTTTTGTTGGCATCCCTAAGCTGTATGGCAAAGGAGAAAACAATGCGCGACAAAATGTTCCATCACCTGCCGGGACTCGCACTATGCGCGGCGCTTGCCGTTGCGGCGACTCTGCTGGCCGACAGCACAATGCTGCGTGGTGCCGGCCTCTCGGCGCTGACACTGGCGATTCTCGCCGGCATGCTGTTCGGCAACACCGTGTTCGGCCGCATGGCGCGGGCCTGTGGTGCTGGTGTGCAGTTCGCCAAGGGGCCGCTACTGCGGCTAGGCATCATCCTCTACGGCTTTCGCCTTAGCTTTCAAGACATCGCCGCAGTCGGCGTGGCGGGTGTGCTGACCGATGCGTTGGTACTCGGTTCGACCTTTCTTATCGCTTATCAGTTGGGCACGCGCCTGCTGCGACTAGATCGTCATAGCGCGATCCTGATCGGCGCGGGCAGTTCGATCTGTGGTGCGGCGGCAGTGCTGGCCACTGAGCCTGTGATCGGGGCGAAGTCCGATAAGGTCACGGTGGCGGTGGCAACCGTGGTGATCTTCGGCACCGTAGCGATGTTTCTCTATCCGCTGCTGTTTCGCCTCAATGCAGCCGGCGGTTGGCTGGCCGACGGGCACGGCTTCGGAATTTTTACCGGCGCGACGATCCACGAGGTGGCGCAGGTCGTCGCTGCCGGACGCGAGATGGGAGAGGTTGCGGCCAACGCGGCAGTGATCACCAAGATGATCCGCGTAATGATGTTGGCACCTTTCCTGATTCTGCTCTCGGTCTGGCTCAAACGTGCCGAGCCAGGTACGGCGCGCAGGCGCATCGCAATTCCCTGGTTCGCGCTGCTGTTTGTGGCAGTGACCGGCTTCAACTCGTTGCACTTGTTATCGACGAGGGTGGTCGCCACCTTGCAGGTGTTCGACGGCTTCTTGCTCGCCATGGCGATGGGCGCACTGGGCTTGCATACCCACATCGCGGCTATTCGCCAGGCAGGTGCCAAACCGCTGCTACTGGGCGCGGTGCTCTTCGTATGGCTGCTTGCCGGCGGCGCCTTGATCAGCCGCGTCGTTCAGGTTGCTTTATGAACAGTGCGCGAAGGGGGGCGCAGCGAGGGTGATTTCGTCAATTTCATTCTCGCGCTTGTGCACTGCCCAGTATTCCAGAGCGGCAAAAGCCTGCTCCAAGGAATGAACCCTCCGAGGTGGTGTAAAGACTTTATCTAGAGCTGAATCGCCCCGGTGTTTCGTAGCAACAGCACAGTCGGCTTTGGGTGTTGCTGCTGCCGTTCAAGCTTGATGGCCGAATGGCAGCAATGGCCGATTTCCCGCCGGGTAAAAAAAGTAGCTGCTTGCTGTTTGTTAACGTCCCATTCCGTAACGACGCGCCGCATCGACAGCCAAGCCCGCGCCAATACTGCCGAAGAGGTCACCTTCAACGACCCGGGCCTGGGGCAATAGCGAAGAAATTCGCCGACGCAGCAGGGGGATGCCGCTTGATCCTCCAGTGAAGAAGATCGTATCGATACCGGACGCTTTCACCCCTGCTTCCGGCAGCAGCCGAGCGACGGCACCCTCGATCTTTTCCACGAGCACCCGGGCTGCCAGATCAAATTGGCTGCGTGTCAGCAGCGTTTGTTGGCCCGGAGAAAATCGCTCCAGGGAAAGCCGGGCGGTCTCCTGATTGGAAAGGGCAATCTTTGCCTCTTCAACCTGGTGGGCCAGCCAATGACCGGCCCTGTCCCGGAGCAAAGCCAGGAGGCGATCGAGCAGTTCCGGGGCGATGGCGTCAAGATGGAGTCGCTGCTGTTCGGCCCAGACCTGGCGGCTGTAGGCAAAGTTGATGGTGTGCCAGGTCGCCAGGTTGAAGTAGACGCTGGACGGCATTTCCCGACCGCTCTTCAACTGGCTTCGATGGCCCAGCAGGGGCATGACTTCGGCCAGGCTCAGCTGTTTGTCGAAATCGGTGCCTCCGATGTGGATGCCGTCGTTGGCCAGGATATCGCTCCATCGATCAACTGCCCGTGCTCGATCCGGGGAAAGACGAACGATGGAGAAATCGGAAGTGCCCCCACCAATATCGGCTACCAGAACCACTTCCTCCCGAGCCAGGCTGGTCTCGTAATGGAAGGCGGCGGCGATAGGCTCATATTGGAAACTCAATTCCTTGAACCCCACCGCACGAGCAATATCGCCCAAGGTAGCCTCGGCCAGCCGGTCGGCGGTGGTATCGTCATCCACAAAATGCACGGGTCGGCCGAAAACGGCCTGATCGAAAGGGCGCCCGCCGTGCGCTTCCGCCCGCTCTTTGAGTGTGGCAATGAACTGGGTCAGCAGATCACGAAAGCGAATGGAGCGCCCCTGGACTTCGGTGACCCCGTCAATCAGGCTGCTGCCCAATAGGCTCTTGAGGGAACGCATCAGCCGCCCCTCATAGCCGTCGAGGTAGTCCTGAAGACCGGCCCGGCCGAAGCGGAGCGAATGTTCCTCGGCGTTGAAGAAAACGACGGAAGGCAAGGTCGCCTTGTCGTCCTCAAGCAGGAGTAGCGTTGCTTGCTGCGGCCTCAGCCAGCCGACGGTTGAGTTGGATGTGCCGAAGTCGATGCCGCAGGCATGGGCTGAAGTTGCTGAAACCATGGGGGGGCTTTTGGGGTGGGGCGGCGATGCTACTGCGCAGCCCCTTGCCTGTCCAGATCGTCAGGTGATTCAGCCAGGCAACGCAAGAACAAGTCGCATAGGCATGCCAACTTTCCTCGATAATTTTCGGGGGCCTGGGGTATAAAAAAGGGTGAGACGTAGAATGCTGTGGATAAAGGATAAAGAATGAGTAGCAAGACACCACTGGTTATTGAAGTCGTTTCAGATATCGTTTGTCCCTGGTGCTTCGTGGGCCTGCGCAGGCTTGAGCGAGCCATAGACCTCGTGCGGGATGAGCGGCCTGACTTTCAGTACGAACTCCGTTGGAGACCGTTCTTTCTGAATCCGGACACACCGATCGAAGGGGAGCCGTATTTGCCTTTCCTCGTCCGGAAATTCGGTGGTCGGGCACGAGTAGAAGAGATTTGGCAGCGCATTCGCGACGTCGGTGCCACATTGGGTATCGACTACCGGTTCGAGAAAATCGAGGTTCGCGCCAACACACTGATGGCGCACCGTCTCATTCACTGGGCTCAGCAGCAAGGGGATGCCTCCCGATTGGTGGAGGGGCTGTTCAAAGCGCAGTTTGAGTACGGTGAAAACGTGAGCGACCGGCTGGTCCTTGCCAAGGTGGCCACGGCCTGCGGCTATGACCCGGTTGAGGTGCTCGGATATCTCGACTCTGACGAGGACGTTGCCCTCATTCAGCAGATGGAGCATGAATCCCGGTCTTGGGGTGTGAATTCCGTGCCGACCTTTGTTTTTGCACGCAAGTCGGGTATTCAAGGTGCGGAGGAGCCCTCGGTTCTCGCGGATGGCATCAAACAGGCGCTTGCCTCATTGGGGGGGTGAATCAATGCAAACAGCCGCTCGTGGGCTAACGGCCCAATGCATGGAATCCGTCGAACTGGCCAAAAGCTATCTCCTGCTGAACCATGGGCCTGTGACATTGGTTTCCAGCGCGCATGGTGACCGTCGAAATGTCATGGCTGCGTCGTGGGCCATGCCGCTGGATTTCTCGCCACCGAAGGTCGCTGTAGTGATTGATGGTCGCGCATACACTCGGGCGCTTGTTGAAGCCAGTGGCGAGTTTGTACTGTGTATTCCCTCCCGGGCTATCGCCGACCAAGTGCTTGCGGTGGGCAGCCAGAGCGGGCGCGAGGTCGACAAGTTTGCCGCACTCGGTGTCGGGGCCATCCCCGCAAGTCAGGTGCAGGCGCCACTCATTGATGGCTGTGTGGCCTGGCTCGAATGCAAGGTGATACCCGAACCGAACAACGAGAAACGCTACGACCTGTTTCTTGGAGAGGTCGTGGCTGCGTGGGCTGACCCGCGCGCCTTCAAGGATGGACGCTGGGTATTCGAAAGCGAAGACTTGAAGACCATCCATTACATTGCTGGCGGAAACTTCTTTGCTACTGGCGAGGCTTTCGAGGCGACTACGCCGTTGGCAAGCTCTGCCGAGTCGATTGAGTTGGCCTAGAATGCACCTTCCGAATGCCCGGGTCACCGGGCGCAACGCGAATTGAACTATGACTAAGACACTTTCCCTCGTATTGGTGGGCTTCCTGGCAACTGTCGCGACCGAGATGGCAATTGCCGATGACCATCATCACTCGCATCGCTTTTCCAAGGACGTGGATGCCTTTCATGCTGCTCTGGCGCCCATTTGGCACGCCCCGCAGGGCAACGAGCGCCTCCAGTCCGCGTGTGCAAAGGCGGGTGAGATGGAAGGGTTGGCAAAGGGCATTCGTTCGACAGATGCGTCTCGTCTGGTGAGTTCCGTCGTGACGCTGAAAACCAAATGCCAGGGTGACCCAGCGGCGGTAGAGCTTGCTCTTGGCAACGTACACGATGCCTTTCACCAACTTATTGAGCACAAGCCAGCTGGCAAGGCTGGCTGAGAACCGGACTTGGCAAGAGCGTGATCAATATGGAACGCTGCCCGTGGTGCGAAGGTTTCGACCTCTATCGCGCGTATCACGATACCGAGTGGGGCGTCCCGCTCTACGACAATCGAGCCCTGTTCGAGCTGCTCATCCTTGAAGGGGCACAAGCCGGCCTGTCCTGGTCGACTGTGCTGAAGAAGCGTGAACACTATCGAAAGGTGTTCGATGGCTTCGTTCCTGACCTGATTGCCTACTATGGCGATGAGAAAGTCGCAGCGCTGCTGGCTGACCCTGGAATCATCCGCAACCGGGCAAAAATTGCTGCGACCATCCGGAACGCCCAGGCTTACTTGGCGCTACAGGAAGCAGGGCAGTCATTCAGCGACTTTCTCTGGAAATTCGTGGATGGTGCGCCCATCCAAAATACCTGGGGCGCGCTCTCGGAAGTGCCGGCCAGGACGCCCCGTTCGGATGCAATGAGCAAGGCCTTGGGCAGGGCGGGATTCAAGTTTGTCGGCTCGACGATTTGCTATGCCTTCATGCAGGCCTCAGGGATGGTCAATGACCATCTGGTTTCCTGTCCGCGGCACCTGGAAGTTCAGGGGGGGCGCCAAGGCTGATTGTGGTCATGGTGTGATACCTTCCTGCCTCCTTAAATTTTACGAGTAACGCCAATGTCTAAGCCCTCTCGCTCCCGCCGTCTTCGCAAAAAGCTTCACCTCGACGAGTTCCAGGAACTGGGCTTCGATGTCGAAACTGAACTCAAGGCGCCTCTGGAAGGCAATGCCGAGGAAGAACTGTTGATTGCGTTCGTTGAAGGCGTGATCGAGCCGCGTGGCCTTATTTATGGCGGTAGCGTTGATTGTGGTTACGTCTGCAAGGCCGGTGGCGGTTCAGCGACGGAAGAAGACCGTAGTGCGGTGAAGCAATGGCTCGAAGGTCGTTCCGAGTTTAGCTCGGTGACCGTTCGGGAACTCTCCGATGCCTGGTATGCCAGTCTGACTGCTTAATGAGCCGTTCGGCAGCGGGCGACCGGTTTATGCCCGCTGCAATCCCTCGGCGTTAAGCAGGAGGGATGCGTTTATCTGTTTCGCAACGAATCAACTGGCACCGCGCAGCAACACGCAAGGCCACTGGAACAGTTCCGGAAATGCGCCAAAACATCCTCGCCAAGGTCGAAGGAAAATAGACATGCATGAAATCATCTGCCCGCACTGCGGCAAGGCGTTCAAGATCGACGAAGCAGGTTATGCGGATATCCTGAAACAGGTTCGCGATGGCGACTTCGAAAAGCAGTTGCATGAACGTCTTGAGCTAGCCGAGCAGGATAAGCGCAATGCCATTGAGCTGGCCCAAGCCAAGGCTACCGGCGAGTTGCAAAAGGCGGCCTCTGCCAAGGATGCCGAGATCCAGGAACTGAAAGCCAGGCTCGATGCCAGCGAAGTGGAACGGAAACTGGCCGTCAATGAAGCGCTCAGTGCCGCAGAAAAAGACCGGGTAGCGCTAGCCGGTTCTCTGGAGAAGCTGCGGCACGAGAAGGAAACCGCGTCGCAGCTGGCGGAAGCCAAGCTCATGAACGAGCTACAGAAGGCTGCCGCAGCTAAAGACGCCGAGATTCAGGAGCTTAAGGCCAGGCTAGGGGCCGGCGAAGTTGCGAAAAAGCTGGCGATCACCGAGGCTGTTGGCGTGGTTGAGAAGGAGCGCGACGAACTCAAGAATGGACTTGATCGCGCTGCACTCGAAAAGCAGCTTGCCGAGACGGCGCTCAAGGACAAGTACGAAACGCAGCTCAAGGATCGCGACGAGGCCATCGAACGCCTGCGGGACATGAAGGCGAGGTTATCGACCAAGATGATTGGCGAGACCCTTGAACAGCATTGCGAGATCGAGTTCAACCGCCTCCGGGCTACAGCGTTTCCGAAAGCCTATTTCGAGAAGGATAACGACGCCCGGACGGGAAGCAAAGGCGACTACATCTTCCGCGATTTGGATGAAGCGGGCACGGAGATCGTCTCGATCATGTTCGAGATGAAGAACGAGGGTGACGAAACGGCGACCAAGAAGAAAAATGAAGATTTCTTCAAGGAGCTCGACAAGGATCGCACCGAAAAGGGCTGCGAATACGCTGTGCTCGTTTCGCTGCTTGAGCCGGAGAACGAGCTTTACAACGCCGGGATCGTCGACGTGTTTCACCGCTATCCGAAGATGTATGTGGTCCGGCCGCAGTTCTTCATCCCGATCATCACGCTGCTTCGCAATGCGGCCATGAATTCGTTGAAGTACAAGTCGGAGCTGGCATTGGTGAAGGCGCAGAACATCGATATCACCAATTTTGAATCCCAACTTGACGACTTCAAAACCGCATTCGGACGAAACTGGCGCCTGGCATCGGATGGTTTCGAAGAGGCAGTCAAGCGAATCGATGAGGCGATCAAGGACCTCGAAAAAACGAAGGAAGCGCTGCACAAATCCGCCAACAACCTACGCCTCGCCAACGATAAAGCCGAAGACCTGACAGTAAAGCGGCTGACGCGTGGCAATCCGACGATGGCAGCCAAGTTCGCCGAACTTGAGGTGCCCTCGGGAACAGGGCCAGAGGCACCCCAGTAAAGTTCGCATTTGCCCTCTTTCTTTGAAAGAAGAATGGCCGGTCATGATTGCAGACCGGCCATTTTCATTGGAAAGAGCGATGGCAGCTACGGCCGATTTCCTGCCCCATATCTGAAAGCCAGCTACACCCAACGCCAGCCAGGCTCCACCCAGGCCCGCCCGGCCCACAGCTCGCAGGATTGACGCACCAGTTCCTCCAGCGAGCCTTCGCTCGCATAGGTCTGGCGTATCTCGCCGGCGCCGTTTCGTGCCTGTAGAACCTCGGTACGGAGCAGGTTGAGGGCTTCGGTTGCCCCCAGATCGTAGGCGTGCATTTCAATGGCGGCCATGGTGCGGATGATGTCGTCGCCGATGTTGCGTTGTTCGGCAGTGCCGGGAACGACCAGCGTGCCGTCGTATCCGAAGCGGCAGGCCTGAAAGCGGTTGAAGGTGTAGACCAGGTAATCGTCTTCGCGCGGTTCCGTCGGTTTTTCTTCGAGCAGGTAGCGCGCCACTGCCTGGGCGTAGGCGGCGATCTGGGCGGCGCGTTCGACGGTCCGGGGCGTGTCCATCACCCGGAGTTCGATGGTGCCGAATTCGGGCTTGGGGCGGATATCCCAGTAGAAATCCTTCATGCTCTTGACCACCCCGGTGGCAATCATCTTGCGGTAGTAGGCATTGAACTCATCCCAGCTCAATACAAACGGTGCCCGGCCGCTGAGCGGAAAGGCAAAGACGGAATTGAGGCGGGCGGACTGGAATCCGGTATCGATTCCCTGCACGAAGGGCGAGGCGGCCGATAGCGCGATGAGGTGGGGAATGTAGCGGTTGAAGGCGTGCAGCAGCCAGAGCGCCCGGTCCGGGCAGGTGCAGCCGATGTGCACATGCTGGCCGAAGATGGTGAACTGCTTGGCGAGGTAACCGTAGAGCTGCGACAGCTGGTGGAAGCGCGGCGCGTCGAAAATGGCTTGTTTTCCCCAGTGCTGGAAGGGGTGGGTGCCGCCTCCCGAGAGCAGTATGCCCAGGCGGTCGGCCTGATGGACCAATTGGTTGCGGATGCTGCGCAATTGGCCCAAGGCGTCCTGGTAGTCCCGACAGATGCCGGTCGACAGCTCGATCATCGAGTCGGTGATTTCCGGCTTGACGTCGCCCGGGTGCTCGCGGCCAGCCATTTCACGCAGCAGGTCCGGTGCGGCGCCGATCAGGTCGTAATCCTGGCCGCCGACAATCTGCAATTCCAGCTCGATACCGAGGGTCAGCGCTTCCGATTTCGAAAAATCGGGCAGGTTGTTGTCGATCTCGTTATTCACGACGTTCTCCGCTCCATTTGAGGCACAGCGCCACGATGATCGGTCCGGCCAGCTCCATGATCGCGGCGGCGCTCATCGCGACCGGGATCAAAGTGGCTTGCAGTTCGGGGTAGATGTGTCCGAGGTCGGAGGCCGCCACCATGACCGGTCCAGCGGCCGGCGACAGGGCGAGGCCGAGCAGCAGTCCCTGGCGCCAGCTGATGCCGGCCGGGCGGGCGAACAGCAATACGCCGCCCAGCTTGGCCAGGCTGCGCGCCCCGATCAGCAACAGCGCCAGGGCGCCGCCGGTCAGCAGGTGCTCCATCTTGATCTGGATACCGACGACGAGGAAGAGCAGGACGACGAGAACCCCGCTGACCGAGCCGAAATGCTCGGGGAACACCCAGGCCCGGCGCTCACCGTTACGCAGCACGATACCGGCGAACAACATGCAGAGCGTGACTGGCAGGCGCAGCGCCTCGATCAGGCCGATGGTCATCAGGACGATACTGAGCAGGATGATCGAAGCGTATTCGTCGCGCAGCGTCAGCCAGTGGCGCAGCCGGCTGATGGTCATGGCCAGCAGCTTGCCGACGATCAGGCCGGCCCCGAGCAGGTACAGCGGATGCGAAATGGCCAGCACCCAGTCGCCGCTGTAGTGCTGGTGCAGCATGCCCATGGCCAGATGGATGGTGACCACCGAGTAGATGGTATTGAGCGCCGTCAGCACGAGCAGGCGGGTACTCACCTGGCCTTGCGCATTGCTCTCGGTGACCACGCGCATGATCACCGCCGGCGAGGTGGACATGCCGATCGCCGCCAGCAGCGCGGCAGGCTCGGAGGCAATGCCAAGGTAGCGGCTGATCGCGAAGATGGCGGCGAAAGCGGCCAGCGATTCGCCGAAGCTGGTTGCCAGCAGCCAGCGGTTGTGGCGCAGCCAGCGCAGGTCGACGCGGCTCCCCAGCTCGAAAAGCAGGATCGCCAGCGCCACGTTGAGCCCCCAGCGCAGCCATTCGTCGTGTTCGGCGACCAGGCGGTCGCCGGCGACCGTGGCAACCAGCATGCCGACCATCGGGTAGGCCGTGATCCGCGGCAGCCCCAGGTAGCGGCGCACCCACTCGCCGGCCAGCGCGGCCAGGGCCACGGCGAGGGCGATCCAGAGCGGCGAGCTCAGCACGAGGGGCCAGGCGGGCAGGAAGAACGCCAAGGGTTCGTTGATCGACGACATATTGAACGCATCCGGAATCATGCTCGTCTACCGGCGGAGAACATCTTTTCCCGAACGGAGACGATCCGCCCGGACTGGAGGCAAGGCATGAAACGAACGCTGAAGATCGGCCTGTCGGCCCGCCTGTTCCATCCGCGCCCCGGCGCTACCGGGCTGGACAGCAAGACGCTCCAGTACCTTGAGCAATCGGTGGCGCAATGGATCATGGCGCGGGATGTTCTGGTCTTCATGGTCCCCTCCATTACTCAAGATGGGATGCTCGATCGAAGTTCGGTTCGTCTGAGCGATTACGCGCAGCATCTGGACGGACTGGTCTTGCAGGGCGGCGCCGATGTCAATCCGATGGCCTATGGCGAGACCGCACTTCACCCGGAATGGGCCGGAGATCGGACCCGTGACATGTATGAGATGGAATTGCTTTTTGAGTTCCTCGAAAGTCGCAAACCGGTGCTCGGAATTTGTCGCGGCGCCCAGCTCATCAATGTCGCCATGGGCGGTTCGCTGTACCAGGACATCCGGACGCAAGTCCCCGAATCCATCGAGCATGTGGCCGATAGCTACGACCACCATACGCACGAGGTCGTCCTGGAAGAGGGCGGCTGGCTCGAAAAGCAGCTGGGGCAAGCGCCGCAGCGAAAAATCATCTCCATCCACCATCAAGGGATTCGCACCCTGGGACGCGATCTCACCGTCGAGGCCCGCGCCGTCGGCGACGGCATGATCGAGGCGATTCGCGGCACCGGGCGAGGCTTCCTGCTGGGGCTGCAATGGCACCCGGAATTTCGCCGCCCCGGCGACGAGGATGTCCTCGACTGCATGCCGCTGCTGGAACGCTTTCTCGAAGCCTGCCGCGCCGGCCACTGGCTCTAGCGTCCTCTTTTTCCGGCCGCACCCTTGCGGGGAGGGCTGCCCGCGACATGCTCGTTACAAGCCTTGGCGCAGTTGACCTGCGGCAATACGCAGCCACAGGGCAGGCCTATAATCGGATTGACTAATGACCATGTGGTCAGTAACCGATTGGGTGGTTTATGAGCCTCGCGCGTTCCGGACGGGTTGTGTTGGGTGTGGTTGTGGTGGCGCTGCTTGCCGCGGGTGCCGTCTACGTTGTTCAGCATCGTCCGGGCGGCTTGCCGGCCGGTTTTGCGTCGGGCAACGGTCGGCTGGAGGCGGTCGAGGTCGATGTGGCGACCAAGATGGCCGGCCGGTTGGCCGAACTGGGGCCGCGCGAGGGCGATTGGGTCGAGGTCGGGGCGGTGGTCGCCCGGCTGGATGCCGACGATCTGCGTGCCCAGTTGCGGGCGGCCGAGGCGCAGGTAGTGCAGGCCCGGCGGGCGGTGGATGAAACGCGGGCCGGGGCGCGCAAGTCGAAGGCCGATGCCGCGCTGGCCGGCAAGACGCTGCAGCGTTCCGAGGAATTGGTGGGCCGCGGCTTCATTTCGCGCAACAAGCTCGATACCGACCAGACCGGCATGGAAGGGGCGATGGCCGGCATGGCGCAGGCGCAGAGTCGCCTGGCCGGCGCCGATGCGGCGGTGGCGACGGCGCAGGCGCGGGTCGATAGCCTGCAGGCCACGTTGAACGATACGTCGCTGAAGGCGCCGATCTCCGGCCGCGTGCTGTATCGCCTTGCCGAGCCGGGCGAGGTGCTGGCGGCCGGCGGCAAGGCGCTGACGCTGGTCGACCTGTCGGACATGTTCATGACCCTCTATCTGCCGACCGACAAAGCAGGACTGGTGGTGCTGGGTAGCGAGGCGCGGATCGTGCTGGATGCGTTGCCGGGTGAGCCGATTCCGGCGACCGTCAGTTTCGTGGCGCCCAAGGCGCAATTCACGCCGCGCGAGGTGGAGACGCGCACCGAGCGCGAAAAACTGATGTTCCGCATCAAGCTCAAGGCCGATCCGGCCTGGCTGGCGGCGCATCGCGACCTGGCCAAGGGCGGCATGCCGGGTATCGGCGTCGTTCGGCTCGATGCCGGTGCGCCGTGGCCGTCTACGTTGCAGCTCAAGGGGCAGTAATCCGCCATGGACCGTGCACCGGTCGTCCGATTGTCCGGAGTCAGCCAGCGCTACGGCGAGGCCGTGGCGCTGGAGGCCGTCGATATCGCCCTGCCGGCCGGCTGCATGGTCGGCCTGATCGGGCCGGACGGGGTGGGCAAGTCGTCGCTGCTGGCGTTGGTGTCGGGAGCACGGCAGATTCAGCAGGGCAGGGTCGAGGTGCTGGGCGGCGACATCGGCGAGCGGCATTTTCGCGCTTCGGTGCAGCCGCGCATTGCCTACATGCCGCAGGGGCTGGGCAAGAACCTGTATCCGACGCTGTCGGTTTTCGAGAACGTCGATTTCTTCGGCCGGCTGTTCGGGCAGGGTAAAAAGGAACGCACGGCGCGCATCGCCGAGTTGCTGAGCAGCACGGGGCTGGCGCCTTTTCGCGAGCGCCCGGCAGCCAAGCTGTCCGGCGGCATGAAGCAGAAGCTCGGCCTGTGTTGTGCGCTGATCCACGATCCCGACCTGTTGATCCTCGACGAACCGACGACCGGTGTCGATCCCTTGTCGCGTCGTCAGTTCTGGGCGCTGATCGACAGTATTCGCGCCCGCCGTCCGGGCATGAGCGTGCTGGTGGCGACGGCCTACATGGAAGAAGCCGAGCGCTTCGACTGGCTGGTGGCGATGGATGCCGGGCGGGTGATCGGTTGCGGCACGCCGGCCGAACTGCGGGCGCAGACCGGGCAGGCGACGCTCGACGGCGCTTTCATCCGGTTGTTGCCGGAAGCGCGTCGGCAGGCTCACCGCACGCTGAGCATTCCGCCGCGCGTGCCCGACGGTGCGCTGCCGGCCATCGAGGCGGAGGGGCTGGTGCAGCGCTTCGGGGATTTCACTGCTGTTGACCACGTGAGTTTCCGCATCGAGCGTGGCGAGATTTTCGGTTTCCTCGGCTCCAACGGCTGCGGCAAGACGACGACCATGAAGATGCTGACCGGCCTGCTGCCGCCGACCGAAGGCATTGCCCGGCTGTTCGGCAAGGCGGTCGATGCCGGCGATCTGGAAACCCGAAAGCAGGTCGGCTACATGTCGCAGTCCTTCTCGCTGTACGGCGAGTTGAGCGTGGCGGCCAATCTCGACCTGCACGCCCGGCTGTTCCACCTGCCGGACGACCGGCGCGGCCCGCGCGTCGCCGAGATGATGCGGCGTTTCGGGCTGGAACCCTACGCCGATCAGGCAGCGGCGGAGTTGCCGCTGGGCATCCGCCAGCGCCTGTCGCTGGCGGTTGCCGTGGTGCATGAACCGAAGCTGCTGATCCTCGACGAGCCGACTTCCGGCGTCGATCCGGTGGCGCGCGACCAGTTCTGGGCGTTGCTGGTCGAGTTGTCGCGCGAGCAGGGCGTTACCATCTTCATATCGACCCATTTCATGAACGAGGCGGAGCGCTGCGACCGTCTCTCGCTGATGCATGCCGGCAAGGTGCTGGCCAGCGACACGCCGGCCGGCTTGTGCGCGGCGCGCGGCGAGGCGACGCTGGAAGCGGCGTTCATCGGCTATCTGGAAGCGGCGACGGGGGCGAGCCGGGATGCGCCGGAGCCTGTCGGCGCACCGCCTGTCGAAGCGGGAGGCGGGCGCCCGGCGGGGCGGGGCAACGGCGCAGCGCGACCGGGGGGCTTCAGCTTGCGCCGCTTGCTGGGCTATGCCTACCGGGAGGCGCTGGAGCTGCGGCGCGACGTGATCCGGCTCGGCTTCGCGCTGCTCGGTTCGGTGATCATGATGTTCGTGCTCGGCCACGGGCTGTCGTTCGATGTCGAGGGGCTGCGTTTTGCCGTGCTCGACCGCGATCAGAGCCCGGAAAGCCGCGACTACATCGCCCATGTCGCCGGGTCGCGCTACTTCGTGCAGCGTCCGCCGTTGCTCGACGAAGCCGATCTCGACCGGCGCATGAAGAACGGCGAGGTATCGCTGGCCATCGACATCCCGGCCGACTACGGGCGCGACCTGCGGCGCGGCCGCAGCCCGGAGATCGGGGTGGTGGTCGATGGGGCCATGCCTTACCGGGGCGAGACGATGCGCGGCTACATCGAGGGCATGCACCGCGACTACGTGGCGCGCCTGCTGCGCGAACAGCTCGGCGACAGGGCTTCGGCGGCCTTCGACATCGAATCGCGGTATCGCTACAACCAGGATTTCAAGAGCGTCTATGCCATGGTGCCGGCGGTGATTCCGCTACTCATGCTGCTGATACCGGCCATCCTGATGGCGCTGGGCGTCGTTCGCGAAAAAGAGCTGGGGTCGATTACCAATCTGTATGTCACCCCGGTGACGCGCTTCGAATTCCTGGTCGGCAAGCAGTTGCCCTATGTGGCCGTGTGCATGGGCAGCTACCTGCTGATGATGCTGGAGGCGACGCTGGTGTTCGGCGTGCCGGTCAAGGGCAGTCTCGCCGCCATGACGCTCGGGGCCTTGCTCTACGTGACCGCCACCACCGGCCTGGGGCTGTTGATGTCGACCTTTACCCGGACGCAGATCGCCGCCCTGTTCGGCACGGCCATCGTCACCATGCTCCCGACCCTGCAGTTCTCCGGGCTGACCACGCCCGTCGAATCGCTGCAGGGGGGCGGCTACTGGATCGGCCAGTTCTATCCGGCGACCTATTTCATCCTGATCTGTCGCGGCGCCTTCACCAAGGGCCTGGGCTTTGCCGACTTGTGGCCGTCGCTGCTGGCGCTGGCGGCCTTCATCCCGGTGCTGACACTGGTCAGCGTGGCCTTGCTCAAGAAGCAGGAGCGTTGAGATGGGCGGCTTTTCGCTGAGCAACATCTTCCGCCTCGGCCTCAAGGAACTGCGCAGCCTGGCCGCCGACAAGGTGCTGCTCGGCCTGATCGTCTGGGCCTTTTCGGGGGCCATCTACGAAGCGGCGACCGGGGTGTCGCAGCAGCTGAACAACGCGCCGGTGGCGATTGTCGACGAGGATGCCTCGCCGCTGTCGGCCCGCCTTGCCGGGGCGCTTTACCCGCCGTACTTCCGGGCGCCGGAGCTGATTCGCCTCGATCAGGTGGATGCGGCGATGAACAGCAACCGCTACGCCTTCGTGCTGGTCATCCCGGCCAATTTCCAGCGCGATCTGGCGGCCGGCCGCCAACCGGAGATGCAGCTCGTCATCGACGCCACGCTCGTCAGCCAGGCCTTCATCGGCGCCGGCTACATCACCCGCATCGTCAGCGGCGAGGTGGGCGAATACCTGACCGGGCGTCGCGATGCCGCGCCGTCGCCGATCCGCATCGCGACGCGGGCGCGTTTCAATCCCAACCTGACCGGGGTGTGGTTCGGCGGGGTCATGGAGGCGATCAACAACGTCACCATGCTGACCATCATCCTGGTCGGCGCCGCCTTCATTCGCGAGCGCGAACACGGCACCATCGAGCATCTGCTGGTGATGCCGCTCAGGCCGTTCGAGATCATGATGGCCAAGATCTGGGCCAACGGGCTGGCCGTCCTCATCGGCGTGGCGTTCGCGCTCGGCGTGATGGTCCGGCATGTGCTGGCGGTGCCGATAGCCGGATCCCTCGCGCTGTTTCTCGGCGCAGCGACGCTCTACCTGTTCGCGGCGGCGTCGATCGGCATCTTTCTCGGCACCATCGCCCGTTCGATGCCGCAGCTCGGCCTGCTCATCATCATGACCATCGTCCCGCTGCAACTGCTGTCCGGGGGCGTGACGCCGCAGGAGAGCATGCCGGCTGCCATCCAGAACATCATGGCGGCCACGCCGACCACTTATTTCGTGCGCATCGCGCAGGGGATTCTCTATCGCGGCGCCGATCTGGCCGATATCTGGCTGGACATGCTCCTGATGACGGGCGTCGGTGCCGTGTTCTTCAGCATCGCGTTGTTCCGCTTCCGCAAGGCGGTAACCCAGACGCAGATTTGAACGATGTCGGAAATTGTTGATGTGCATCATGGGCGACCGTGGGCAATCGGCCGAACATTGGTCCGGCTTGTTCAACCATATGGGTATGGTCCAAGTCGACATGTTTTTCCTCAGATATATGTTTACGGCGACTGCGGTCGCCGCCTTTTTTGGGACTGCCTGGGCAGCCGATACGGCTGAGCGGCAGTTTGTCAGTCTGGCCGAGTTGTCAGGCGAGCGCATGCACGCCCAGGCGGGGAAACGCATCGAGGTCGATGTCGATCTGAGCGGCCCCGAACTGGAGGTCGAAGTCAGCGGGGAGCGGGCGAGCATCCGCTATCGCATGAGCTTCAACCAGATCGCCGAGGGGTGGAGCTGGCAGCCGCTGGCCGACCCGCAGGTCGAGGACTACTACCGCTTCAAGTTCCTGCCATTGCAGTCGGTGCTGGTCGAGCGCGGGGAGTATGCCGGCGAGGACAAGATCGGCACGACGCAACAGATGGCGGTGCGCTGGCGTTACGACTATTTCCTGGCCTTCGACAATCTCTACGATTTTTATCCGCGCAAGGTCGATGACGATGCGGGGTTCCTGGCCGAGGTGCCGTCAGGCCTGGTCGGGCATGTTGGCCTGCGCGCCAGGGCGACGCTGGTCGAGCCGGTGATCAGCGAAAGCACGACCTTCTGGAAGGCCATCTACAGCCGTCCCGTCGATTTCACGCTGAAGAAGCGCTATCTGGTCGGCCATCTCGACGAAGTCGATTTCGTTGATACCGACAGCGGCAAGGTCCTGTGCCGGATTCTGCCCGGTCAGGGGCGCTGCTCGGTCAATTGAGCAAGGCCGGCGCATCGGCCCAAGCGGATGCGCCGTGCTTGTCTAGCGATAGACGAGGACCGGCACCTTGGAGTGGGTCAGCACCTTGTTGGTTTCGCTGCCGAGCAGGAAGCCGCTGATGCCCTTGCGCCCGTGGGAAGCCATGAAAATCAGGTCGCAGCCCGATTTTTCCGCGGCCTCGATGATCGCTTCGTAGGGCACGTCGCTGGTTGCCGAAGTCTTGCTGCATTCGACGCCTTGTTCGGCGCACAGCGCAGCGACTTCGCCAAGGTATTCGTCGGCCTGCTGGTCGGCGAGCTGGGCGAATTTCTCCGGCGTCGTCGGGTCGATCAGGGCGCCTTCGCCAAAGTAGGCGATCGGGTATTCCGGCTTGGCGAAAAAGACCGTGATCCGCGCGCCGGCTTCCTTGGCGAACGATACGGCGCGCTTGGCCGTGGCCCGCGACAATTCCGATCCATCGGTCGGGACGAAGATATGCTTGAACATACTGTACCTCCTGAGTTGGTCTGTGTGCGGCCAATCCGGCAATCCGATCCGGCAATCGGCCGGGCTTCGGGGAAAACGCCAGAATGACCACCAGCGTTGCATTTCGCCTTGTTGAGGATCATGCTACGCCAAGTCGGGAGGATTTCAAACATGCGTCTTGTATTTCTCGGTGCTGCCGGCGAAGTGACCGGCTCCTGCACGCTGGTCGAAACCGGCGATGTGCGCTTTCTGGTCGATTGCGGCATGTTCCAGGGCGGGCCGGAAGCGCGCCGGAAGAATCAGCGTGCCCTCGATCTCGGTTTCGATGTGCGCGGGATCGATTTCGTGCTGCTGACCCACGCCCACATCGACCATTCCGGCCTTTTGCCCCGCCTGACCATGCTCGGCTATCGCGGGCCGATCTTTGCCACCCGGGCCACCGTCGATCTGCTGGAAGTGCTGCTGCCCGATAGCGCGCACATCCAGGAGAAGGAGGCGGAGTGGCAATTGCGCCACCGGCACCGGCGCGGCAAGGGCGAACGGGGCATTCCCGCCCCCTTGTATTCCGTCGCCCAGGCGCTGGCCTGTCTGAAGCAATTGCAGCCGGTCGACTATGGGCGGGCAGTCAGGGTGGACGACCAGGTCAGCGTCGTTTTTCGCGATGCGGGCCACATCCTCGGTTCGGCCTCGCTGGAGGTGACCGTCAGCGGCGAAGGGAAGCCGCGGCGCCTGGTCTTCTCCGGCGATCTCGGCATGTCCGGCCGGCCGGTGCTGCGCGATCCGGAACCGCCGCCGGCCGAGGCGGACGTGTTGCTGGTCGAATCGACCTATGGCGACCGCCTGCACCGTTCGCTGACCGAAACGGAAGACGAGATCGTCGCCGCCATCGAACGGACGCGGGCAGCCAAGGGCAACCTGATCATTCCCGCGTTTGCGGTCGGGCGAACGCAGGAGATCATCTACATGCTGACCGACCTGGTGCGTCGCAAGCGCCTCTCGCCGCTGAAGATCTACGTCGATTCGCCGATGGCCAATGCGGCGACGCGCATCACCCTGGCGCATCCGAACCTACTCGACCAGGAAACGCGCGAATTGCTGGCCTGGCAGCAGGCGCATCCGGACAAGGTGAGTATCGAGTTCGTTGCCGACGTCGAGCGTTCGAAGTCGCTCAACGACATCCGCAGCGGGGCGGTGATCGTGTCGGCCAGCGGCATGTGCGAAGCAGGGCGTATCAAGTACCACCTGCGCGAAAACCTGCCGCGCAGCGAATGCGCGGTGCTGATCGCCGGCTTCCAGGCCGCCGGAACGCTGGGCCGTCGCCTCGTAGACGGTGCCCGGCTGGTGACCATCTTCGGCACGCAGGTTCCGGTCCGGGCGCGCATCTACACGGTCGGAGGCCTGTCGGCGCATGCCGATCAGGCGGCGCTGCTCGAATGGCTTGCCGGATTCCGCAAGCCACCGGGGCGAACCTTCGTTGTGCACGGCGAGGCGGGGGCCTCGGCGAACTTTGCCAAAGCCATTGGTGAGCGTCTGATGTGGTCGGCAGTTGACCTTCCGCAATCCGGCGCATCGTACACGTTGTAAGATAACTGACTATCAGGTCATTAAGAGGTTTCATCATGTCCGGTAATTCGAATGGCAAGCACAACGCAGTCGATATCCGCAGCGAAAG
This sequence comes from Dechloromonas sp. CZR5, assembly GCF_008711155.1. GTDB lineage: Bacteria > Pseudomonadota > Gammaproteobacteria > Burkholderiales > Rhodocyclaceae > Azonexus. The sequence goes on from NZ_VUYQ01000001.1 coordinate 634,056, forward strand.
CCCGATGGAAACGTTGGGCAACGCGGTCAGCAAGGCGATCGATCCCTATGGTGTGACCACCTCGATGCTGGCGGCCCAGATGGCTTGGCTGATGCATCCGCAGGAGCTGGCGCGGGCTGCCAATGCCCTGTCGGGCGATCTGCTGGCCTTGCAGTCGCATGTCATGCGCCGGGCGCTGGGTATCCCGTCTGAGGACGTGATCAAGCCCCACGCCGACGACGCGCGCTTCGCCGATCCGGTGTGGACCGAATCGGCCAGTTGGGACATCGTCAAGGAATGGTATGTCGCCTTCACGCGCCGCCTCGAGGACATGTTCTTCGAGACGCCGGGTCTGTCCGACAAGGAGCGCCGGCGTTCCGCCTTCTGGCTGCGCAATTGGCTGAACATGGTGGCGCCGACCAATTTCTTCTGGCTCAACCCGGTGGCCATGCGTCGTTTCGTCGAAACCAACGGCGAAAGCCTGCGCAAGGGCTGGGAGCATTTTCAGCGCGACCTCAAGGCCAAGAACATCCTGATGGTCGAGCCGGATGCCTTCACGGTCGGCGAGGATCTGGCAAGCACGCCCGGCAAGGTCGTTTTCCGCAACCGGCTGGTCGAACTGATCCACTATGAACCGACGGCCGCCAAGGTGCGGGCGATGCCCATCGTGATCATCACGCCGTGGATCAACAAGTTCTACATCCTCGACCTGACGGCCCGGAAGAGCATGGTCAAGCACCTGACCGACCAGGGCTTCTCGGTGTTCATCACGAGCTGGAAGAATCCCGGTGCCGACATGGCGGATGTCCGCTTCGACGACTACCTGCTCGAAGGCGTCAACGAGGTGGTGCGGGTGGCCGGTGAATTCTGCAAGCAGCCCAAGGTACATCTGGTCGGCTACTGCATCGGCGGTACGCTGGTCAGCACCTACATGGCCTGGGCCAACAAGCGTTTCGGCCGGGACGAGATGCCGGTCGCGCACTGGACGCTGTTCACGACGCTGACCGATTTCGCCCATCCGGGCGACATCGACGTCTTCATCGACGAAGCCTGTATCGGCGCACTGGAGGAGTCGATGGCCAGGAAGGGCTACCTCGACGGCAACGAGATGGCCTCGTCCTTCCGCATGCTGCGTTCCAATTCCCTGATCTGGCATTACTGGGAAGCCAGCTACCTGCTCGGCGAGCCGCTGCCGCCGTTCGACGTGCTGTTCTGGAACATGGATACGACGCGCATGCCGCAGGCGATGCATGCCTACTATCTGCGCGAGTTCTACCTGAACAACAACCTGATCAAGCGCGACAAGCTGACGATTGCCGGCGAATCCATCGACCTGGACTGCATCGTCCAGCCGCTCTATGCCGTGACCGCGGAGGATGACCACATCGCTCCGTGGAAGCAGTGCTATCGCATCCGCAAATACATCAACGTCGAGGCGCCGGTGCGCTTTGTGCTGTCGACGTCCGGACACATCTTAGGCATCGTGAATCCCCCGGCCAAGCCGCCCAAGCGCGCGTACTGGATCGGCGAACCGGCACGTAACGAACATTGGGAACACTGGTTCGAGCGGGCCGATAAGCGCGCGGGGACGTGGTGGGAGGATTGGGTGGCCTGGCTGAGCGAGCGAACCGGCGAACTGGTCGAGCCTTACCCGGCGGCCAATCGGAAGTTCCCGTCCCTCGGCAACGCGCCGGGAACCTATGTGTTCGAAAAGTAGCACTTGACTCCTTTGCGCGGGCTGGTTCTATTTCGTCCGAATTGGTACATTGCCGGCTGACGAAACCCATGTGAGGTATTCATGACAACGGCTCTGGTCTCAGCTGCGCGCAAGGCCCCGCAGGCTGGCGTCGACTTGATGCGCATTGTCCGCATCAACGAAGAAATCAAGTCGGTCGTCAATGTCGCGTTCAAGATCAACATCATGGCGCTCAACGCCATTTTCCTTGCCAAGCGGGCCGGAACGGCGGCCCGCGGCTTCGGCGTGCTGTCGAACGAATTGCGGGTCTTCTCGCAGGATCTGCGGGATTGCATGTCGTCATTGACCGGGCTGGTGCATGCCTGTGTCGACGATGTGTCGCGCATGCTGCAGGATATCCGGCATACCCGCTTGCTGCGCCAGGCAGTGGCGATGTCGTCCAAACCCGAAGTGGCCGCCGTGCTGGCGGCGCGCGAGGTCGAGAACGAGCGGCATGCGCAGAGCCTTTCCGGGCAGCGCCGGCAGCTCAAGCGGGCGCTCGAGGAAGCCTTCAGGATGGTCGAACTGGGCGGCGTGCTGGCCAAGTCGGCAAAGATAGAGGCCGCCTACGGCCAGTCGTTTGCCGTGCCGCTCTCTCAGGTTTCCAGCGAGTTCGATGGCGTCGTCGAGGAAATCCGCGTGTCGCTGGAATCGCTACGCCATTCGGCGTTTTTTGCTACGAAATAACCCAGGGAGGGGGCGTGAAAACAACAAGAACAATCTTTCAGGACGGCGACCACAAGTGGATCGCGATCGTGCGCGATCCGGAGAAGCCGAATCATCTGATCGACACCAACGAATACCTGATTACCCATGGCGGGCAGGGGATGCTGCTCGACCCGGGCGGCGCCGAGGTGTTCCCTGCCGTTTTCTCAGCGCTGTCGGCCGAATTCGACCCCTCGGCGCTGGCCGCTGTCTTCGCTTCGCACCAGGACCCGGATACCTGCTCCTCGCTGGCGCTCTGGCTGGAATTCAATCCCGCCATGCGCTGCCACGTCAGCTGGTTGTGGCGCGGCTTCATCCCGCATTTTGGCGGGAACGCCGATACCTTCGTCAGCATTCCCGACGAAGGTGCCGATATTTCCCTGAGCGGCCTGACCCTGCGCGCGGTGCCGGCGCACTACCTGCACTCGTCGGGAAATTTCCATATTTACGACAAGACCGCCCGGATGCTGTTCTCCGGGGACGTCGGCGCTGCTCTCCTGCCGCCCGGCGAGGATGGCCTGTTCGTCGAGCATTTCGACAAGCACATCCGCCATGCAGAGGGCTTCCATCGCCGCTGGATGGGCTCCAACGAGGCCAAGCGCCGCTGGTGCGAGCGCGTGGCCCAGCTGGATATCGACATGCTCTGCCCGCAGCACGGAGCGATCTACCAGGGTGAAGACGTTCAGCGCTTCATCAACTGGTTCGACGAATTGCAGGTCGGTATCGTTAACGGCTGAATCTTTCCGGATTTGACGGTGGTCAAAGAGCATTCACCGGGCATCCCGTGAGAATGGCTCCGACGGAACCCACAGAGAGAAAAAAACACATGACCACCATACGCAGTTTCATGACCGACGATCATCGCCGTTGCGATGATTTTTTCGCCGAGGCCGAGCAGGCCATCGGCAAGAAGAATATTGCGGCTGCCCGTGCCGCCTTCGAACATTTCCAGTCATCGGTATTGGCGCATTTCGAATGCGAGGAGAAAACCCTCTTCCCGACTTTCGAGGCCAAGACCGGCATGACCATGGGGCCGACCCAAGTGATGCGCATGGAGCACCAGCAAATGCGCGACTTGCTCGACGATGCCCGGAATGCCATCGAATCGGGCGATATGGACGATTATCTCGGCCTTGCCGAAACCTTGCTGATCATGATGCAGCAGCACAACATGAAGGAAGAGAACATTCTCTATCCGATGTGCGACCAGCATCTCTCGGCAGAATTGCCCGCCGTTCTCGAACGGCTGGAAATGGAGCTGCGCGACGAATGAGCCACCCGAAGACCCCGCATGTCGTGGATGCACGCTACATGGAGCCTCCCGGCCCTTTCGTGGCAACCATGGAAATGCTCGATACCCTGAAGGATGGAGAGAAAATGCTGCTCCTGCTCTTTCGCGAGCCGCATCCTCTGTACAAGGTTCTGCGCCAGAACGGTCATGACTACGAAACCGAGCTGATGCCCGATGGCACATTCGAAATCCTGATTTCACGCTGACCGGGCATCGGCTGCTTTCACGCTGCAACGATGCAAGCCTTGCTGTCCTTTGAAAACGCGCCGCCTTTCGCGGCGCCGTTGCGTTTCTTCCTGACCGCGCCGCTGTTCGCCGTCCTGGCCGGCCTGCTGCTGGCCTGGAACGGCCCGCAGCTCATGGCGTCGCGCTGGATGCCCGGCGCCCTGGCGGCCACCCATCTGGTGACGGTGGGTTTCATGCTGCAGGTGATGCTGGGCGCCCTGATCCAGATTTTGCCGGTGGTCGCCGGAGCCAACCTCCGGCACCCGCTGCGCGTGGCCCGCATCGTCCATGTCGGGCTCAGCGGCGGGGGGCTGTTGCTGGCTGGCGGTTTTCTGACAGCCCCTTCCGGAATGCTGGGCGTTGCCGCACTGCTGCTGGGTGCCACCCTGCTGTATTTCTTGGCGGTTTGCATCCAGGCATTGGCGGGTGTGCCGTCGACCAGCCCGACCATCCGGGGTCTCAAGCTGGCGTTGGTCGGGCTTGCCGCCGTGGTCGGGCTCGGCATGGCGATGGCCTTCGCGTTGACCTACGGCTGGTCGGTTCCGCTCACTGCGCTGGCCGACCTCCATGCCGGCTGGGGTTTGGGCGGCTGGGCCGGGGTGTTGCTCGTTGCCATGGCCTATGTCGTCGTGCCGATGTTCCAGTTGACTCCGGGTTACCCGGCGCGGCCGAGCTGGTGGTTCCCGGTGGCCATGCTTATCCTGTTGCTGCTGTGGAGCGGCGGCGTGCTGGGGAATCTGGGCGGATTGGTGCAGTTGAGCCAGGGGCTGGCGGCGGTTGTCGGTATCGCCTTCTGTGTGTTGACGCTGCGCTTGCAGGGAAAACGACGCCGGGCGCGGGCCGATGTCACCTACCGCTACTGGCAGCTTGGCCTGGTGGCAGGCGTGCTCGCCTTGCTGATGCTGTTGATCTCCTCGCTGTGGCCGGCGGCCAGCGAACTGGACGGATGGACGATCGGTTTCGGCATCCTGATCGTCGCCGGGGGTTTCATGCCTTTCATCACCGGCATGCTCTACAAGATTTCCTCGTTTCTCTCCTGGCTGCATCTGCAGAATTTCGGCCAGGCAAAAATACCGGCACCGGCCATGAACAAGATTTTGACGGATACCGATTGTCAGCGGCAGATGGTCGCCTACGTCGCGGCGCTGGCGCTGTTGCTGGCGGCGGTGATCGTGCCGGACTGGCTGGCGCGACCGGCCGGACTGGCGTTTGCGCTGGCCAATGCCTGGCTGTTCTGGAACCTGGCCAGCGCCGTCCGGCGTTATCGTCGGGCGCAGGCCGAGATGGCGGAAAAACTGGCGGCCTTATGAGTTACCTGGCGATCAAGCACCTGCACGTGACCTGTGTCGTGCTCAGCGGCCTGGGGTTCTGCCTGCGCGGCATCTGGATGATGCGCGAATCGCCGTGGGCCAGGCATCGCCTGGCCCGGATACTGCCTCATGTGATCGATACGCTGCTCCTGGGCAGCGCCTTGACCCTGGCCTGGATGAGCGGCCAGTACCCGTTCGTCAGCGGCTGGCTGACTGCCAAGCTGTTCGGGCTCATCGGCTACATCCTGCTCGGCATGATGGCGCTCAGGCGCGGCCGCACCCGTGCGCTACGCATCCGCTTTTTTGTCCTTGCGCTGGGTACCTACGCCTATATCGTTAGCGTTGCGCTGTCGCGCAATCCCCTGGTCCTGTTTTGATTTGAGGGAGCCGCCCCGCCGCCGGGGCGGCTCCCGGCCTACATCCGCCCCAGCTTGCGATACAGGGTATTGCGGCTGATGCCCAGTTGCCGGGCGGCCGACGAGATATTGCCGCCCGCCGCTTCCAGCGCGCGCATCGCCGCCTGCCGGCTGATCGCATCGAGGCTGTTCGAACCGTCGAGCGGTGCGGCAGCCCAGGGGTCGTGGGTCGGGGCAGGGGTTCCCCGGCTGAATGGCGAGGCCTCGAACAATTCCTCGGGGAGGTGGGTTTCGCCGATCAGCGTTTCATCGTCGTCGAGCAGGGCGATGGCGACCCGGATCACGTTGAACAGCTGACGGATGTTGCCCGGCCAGGCATATCCCTCGATGGCCTGCAGCGCACCTTCCGAAAAACGTACCGGTGCGCAGCGCGAGGCAGTTTCGGCGGCGGCCAGCTTGGAGACCAGGGTGCGGATGTCGGTACGCTCGCGCAAGGCGGGCAGGGTGACGCTCATGCCGTTGAGGCGGTAGTAGAGATCCTCGCGGAAGGTGCCGCGGGCGACTTCTTCGCGGAGTTTGCGGTGGGTGGCGCAGACCAGTGAAATGTCGACCTGGATCGAGCGGGTGCTGCCCAGCGGCGTCACGCAGCGCTCCTGAAGGACGCGCAGCAGGCGGGCCTGCAGGTTGAGCGGCATGTCGCCGATTTCGTCGAGAAATAGCGTGCCGCCATGGGCCTGCTGGATCTTGCCCGGTGCGCCTTCCTTGCGGGCGCCGGTGAATGCGCCGCCCTGGTAACCGAACAATTCGGACTCGATCAGCGACTCGGGAATGGAGGCGCAGTTGAGCGCGACGAACGGTGCATCGCGTCGCGGCCCGCTGTTATGGAAGGCTTTGGCGAACATTTCCTTGCCGGCACCGGATTCGCCCTGGATCAGGATAGGGATGTCGCGGTCGAGCATGCGACGGGCGCGGTCGATGGCTGCCTGGAGACGGATGTCGCCGGTGTTCAGGGTGTCGAGCGTCAGCTTGGGCGCGCTGCAGCTCTCCGGCCGGCGGGCGGGGCGCACCGGCGGCAACTCGTCATAGACGCGGCCGGCGACGCTTTGCGGCGGCAATTGCCCGCGCAGCTGGAGATGGAAGGGTTTGCCATTGACGCTGATCTCGCAGGTCGCCTGCGGATTGGAGCGCAGACGATCGACGAGGGCCGCCAGGTTGCTTTCGAAGACCATCGAGAAGTCGCGGCGCACGGCGTCGACCTGGCGGATGCCGAGCAGGTCGAGGCCATTGCGGTTGATGGCCAGTACCTGACCGTCCGGAGAGACGGCGGCCATGCCCTCCCTGGGGCTGCCCAGGTAGTCGGCGCGGCCGTGGAAGCAGACCAGTATGTCGCGGGCGTGAACGGTTTCGAACAGGCGCTTTTCGACGATGGCGGACGACAGCCGGACGAGGCCCAGCGTATGGCGCTGATGGCTGCGGTAGTCGCCGGAGATGTCGAGCACCCCGATCAGCCGGCCGTCCGGTCCGAAGATCGGGCTGGCGCAGCAGGTCAGGAAGCCGTTGTTCTCGAGGAAGTGTTCGCTGCCCAGGACGGCAATCGAGGTTTCCTCGGACAGCGCGGTGCCGATGGCGTTGGTGCCGCGCAGATTCTCGTCCCACGAGGCGCCGGCGAGGATCGCGACGCGGTCGGCGCGGCTGACGAAATCAGGGTCGCCGACCGTTTCCAGCAGCAGGCCGTTCGAGTCGGCCAGGATGACCATGCTGCCCGAGTCGCGAATCTGCTCGAAGACATGTTCCATGATGGAGCGCCCCTGGGTGAGCAGGAGGCGGTTGCGTTCCTGTTCGGTCTTGAGCGCCACGCGATCCATCGCGTCCATGGCCGGAGCGTAGTTCGCGTCGCCCAGGCCGAAGCGGCGGCAGCGCTCCCAGGAACGCAGGATGACCGGGTCGACCAGCCCGTCCGGCAGGTTGCCCTGATCGAAGAATAATTGCCTTGCCTGCCGCAGACGCTGGTCGTGCGCGTCGGGCAGTCGTTGAATTTGTCCCATCTCTCCTCCGGATGCTCCAGATTTTTTTATTGTGTTGTTGCAAAACGTAACAGCTGCACTTTTTATTAGCAATGCGGCGAGCAGTGCGTACCCTCTTTGAGCAAGTGGCGTGCCAGACGTTCATGCTATTGCTCATTTTCTCCGAATTTTCCCGTCAAGGGCGAAATGTCAGGGTTGGCGCGTCGCGACATCGCGCCTGGCACAGGGTTTGCAGAAGGGGAGTCATTACGGCGGTAACCGGACCTCAAATCAAGGAGACAATGTGAAACACGCTTCCCGTACCCTCTGCGCCCTTGTCGCAGCCTTGTCCATCGGCATTGCAGTTCCCCGGGCATTTGCCCATGGCGACGTCGTGCCGCAGGCGGTCGATACGACCGGCCTGAAGAATCTTGGCGCCGACTTCCAGTCGGCCAACCCGTATCGCAAGGACAAGACGGCCATCCGTATCGGCGACTCCGCCTACAACCAGAACTGCGCCCGCTGCCACGGCCTGGGCGCCATTTCCGGGGGCATTGCGCCGGATCTGCGCTACCTGCCGCTTGGCGATGAGGGCGACGAGGTCTTCCTGCCGCGCATCCGCAAGGGTTCGGTTCGTGACGGCCGCGTTTACATGCCGCCGTTCGAAGGAATCCTGTCGCAGGAAGCAATGTGGGCCATCCGGACCTGGCTGGAAACCGTCCATGAAGACTGATCGCCGCCTTTGGCTGAAGGCATGCGCCGCCCTGCCGCTGGCCACCTGCCTGCCGGCAGCGGCGGATGCGCTGGAGTCGGTCCGCCAGCGCGGTCGCCTGCGGGTGGCGGTCTATAACCAGTTTCCGCCGTACTCGATGGCGGGGGGCAAGGGCATCGATGCCGACATTGCCCGGGCGATTGCGGCCAAACTGGGGGTGAGCGCCGAGGTGGTCGGCTACAACGCCGACGAGGACATGAACGACGACCTGCGTAACATGGTCTGGAAGGGGCATTATCTCGGCGCCCAGCCTTCCGACGTGATGATGCATGTGCCGGTCGACGAGTATCTGGCGCGCGCCAACGACAAGGTGCGGATCTTCGGCCCCTACCATCGCGAAACCCTGGCCCTGGCGCGCAATCCGGAGCGCATTCCGAAAGCGCCGTCAGGCTCGGCCGCCGTGGCGCTGGAGGTGTTCACCCGCGAGAAAATCGGTGTCGAGACTACTTCGCTGGCCGACTCCTTCTTGTTGTCGGTGCTCAACGGCCGTCTGCGCGACAACGTCGTGCATTTCAAGACCGTGGCCGAAGCCGCGCAGGCCATGGCCGACGGCCGCGTTTCCGCCGTGCTCGCCCAGCGTGCCGAATTGGAGTCCGCCTTGCAGGGGCAGACCCGGATGCTCATCGATACGCCGCATTTGCCCGAATTGAAGATGGATGGCTGGCTGCTGGGGATGGCCGTCAAGGTCGAGGAGCAGGCGCTGGCGGAGGCCATTGGCGCCGCCCTGGCCGAACTCAAGCGGGACGGCAGCATCGGCGAGATCTTCAAGCGTCACGGCATTTCCCACCAACCGGTCTGAGCGTTCCCATGCGACTTGCTTCCCTTCTTTGCGCGGCCGTGCTGGCCGCCTTCGGCGGTTCGGCCACGGCCGGCCCGCTGGCTTATGTGCCCAACGAAAAATCGGCCACGGTCAGCGTCATCGATACCGCCACCGACCAGCGGCTGCGCGATATTCCGCTCGGCGAGCGGCCGCGCGGCATCGCTGCCGGGGGCGGGCGGCTCTATCTGACCGATGGCAAGACGGGCAGTCTGCTGATCGTCGATGCGGCAGCAGGCAAGCTGCTGAAAACCGTGCGCATCGGCGATTCGCCCGAGGGCGTGAGCCTCTCGCCCGACGGCAGGATGCTGGCGGTGGCCGTCGAGGACGACAACAGCGTTGCCTTGCTCAATGCGAGCGACGGTCGCCCGTCGGCCCGCATCAAGGTCCAGGGGAAGAATCCGGAACATGCGGTGTTCAGTCCCGACGGCCGCTGGCTGTACGTCAGCGCGGAAGAGGCCGAGCAGGTCGATGTGATCGATGTGGCCGGCCGCCAGCAGGTCGCCAGCATCCCGGTCGGCAAGCGCCCGCGCGGGATCGGTTTCCTGCCCGATGGCAGCCGGGCCTACGTCGCCAGCGAACTGGCCGGCAAGGTCTATGTCATTGACGTACGGCAGCGCCGGGTGGTGGCGGAGATTGCGGCCGGACAGTATCCGAACGGGATCGCCATCCATCCCGATGGCCGGCGGGTGTTCGTCTCCAACGGCCGCGATCCTTCGGTGATGGTGATCGACGTGGCCGGCAATGCCGTCGTTGCCACCATCGAGGTCGGCAAGCGCCCCTGGAACATGGCGCTGACGCCCGACGGCAGCAAGCTCTATGTCGCCAACGGCCGTTCCGGTACGGTTTCGGTGATCGATACCGCGGACATGAAGAAAACCGCCGACATCGATGTCGGCGAACTGCCCTGGGGAGTGAGTATCCAATGAGCGCACAACGCTATACCCTGCCGGCGATCCTGCTCCACTGGGGGCAGGCGGTCGTCGTCGTTTGGCTACTCTGGCTGGGGTGGACCATGGTCGACTTGCCCAAGGGGGCGGAACGCAGCGCCGCTTACGGCCTGCACAAGTCGCTCGGCCTCCTGGCCATGGGCCTGGTCATCGTGCGTCTGCTATGGCGCGCGCGGCATCCGGCACCGCCGGCGCTGTCGGTTGGCGGCGAGGGCCGGCTGGCTGCGGCGGTGCATCATCTGCTCTACGTTTTTCTGGTGTTTGCCCCGGTTGCCGGTTACCTGGCGTCGTCCTTCACCCCGTATCCGCTGAAATTCTTCGGCCTTGAGATGCCGAAGCTGGGCTGGCCGGATGAGGGCCTGAACGCGACCTTCAAGCAGGTGCACGTGGTATTCGTATGGAGCGGGGCAGCCTTGATCGCGCTGCACATTGCCGGAGCGCTCAAGCACGCCGTGTGCCGCGACGGCACGATTGCCCGCATGCTGCCCGGCCGGTTGTTCAATAAATGAACAATGTGCTCCATGCTGGAGCAGTGTTGCTCTCACGAAAGTCATAGCGGCGCCGGCCTGGAATGCTCTGGGATAGAAGAAAGCCACCTTCGCGGTGGCTTTCTTTCGACGCTCGTTGGTTATGCATCGTTTGCGCTGGCCGGCCGTGCCGCGACCTGCCGCACGATGTCGATCAGTTCCTCGGGGTCGAAGGGTTTGGCGAGATGGGCTTTCATGCCGGCGGCCAGGCAGCGTTCGCGCTCAACGGCAAAGGCGTGGGCGGTCTGGGCGATGATCGGGATATCGGGGGCCAGCTGGCGGATGATTTCGGTCGCCGCATAGCCGCCCAATCCCGGCATCTGCAGGTCCATCAGGATCAGGTCAAAGCCCCGGGGGCCGGTTTGCCGGACGCAGTCGACCGCTTCCTGGCCGCCTTCGGCCAGGGTTACCCGGGCGCCGGCTACCGAGAGGATTTCTTCGAGAACCAGACGGTTGATCGATTCGTCATCCACGGCCAGGATGGACAGGCCGACCAGTGCCTGCGTGTCGGCTGTCATGGTGTTTTCCGGCTGCCGGGGGCTTTCGGAGGTGAGGTCGTCGGACTGCGTCAGCGGAATACGGAAGATGGTGCGAGTACCCTGCCCGAGGGTGCTGTCGATCGAGATGTCGCCGCCCATCAGCTCGAGCAGGCGTTGGCTGATGACCAGGCCCAGCCCGGTGCCGCCGTATTTCCGGCTGGACGACGAGTCGGCCTGATAGAACGGGGTGAACAGGTTGGCGAGTTGTTTCCGGCTCATGCCGATGCCGGTATCGAGGGTGGTGAATACCAGTTGTCCGTTTTCCTGGCCGACGCTGAGCGCGACGCTGCCGGACTCGGTAAATTTGACGGCGTTCGACAGCACATTGAGCAGTACCTGGCGGATACGCATCTCGTCCCCCATGCAGGCGGCGGGCAGGTCGCTCGCCAGGTCGACGGTCAGCGACAGCCCCTTGGCATGGATGCGATCCTCGAGCAGTTCGACGCTCTGGCGAATGATGGTGTGTATATCGAAACGGGCCAAGTGGACCTGCATCTTGCCGGCTTCGATCTTGGAAAAGTCGAGGATGTCGTTGATCACCCCGAGCAAGCGCTTGCCGGATGCATTGATCTTGGCGAACGCATCCCCGGCTTTCACGGGGTTATCGATATGGCGCATGCCGATGGCGGCAAAGCCCATGACCCCGTTGAGCGGCGTGCGGATTTCATGGCTCATGTTGGCGATGAATTCGCTGCGCGTGCGGGCCAGCTGCTCGGCAGCCCGCAGCGCGCGTTCGCGAGCCTCGTTCGTCGCCTGTTGCTGGCTGGCGTCGATGAAACTGGTGACTGCGCCGACGATTTCGCCGTCCTTGGTCATCGGGTGGGTGGCGTAGATCACCGGTATGGGCTTGCCGTCGGCCCGCCAATACACTTCGTCGGTGACGCGAACCTCGGCGCCGGTGCGCAGCGAGCGGTAGCTCGGGCAATCGTCCGGCGAATAATGGCTGCCGTCACGATGACTGTGATGCAGCAAGGCGTGGGCTGAGCGGCCGACCATCTGCTCGGGGTCGGCGTAGCCGAGAATGGCGCAGGCAGCCGGATTGGCAAAGCGGATGATGCCTTCCGGGTCAATGCCATAAAGTCCGTCGGCGCTGGAGTTCAGGATCATGCTGGCCTTGGCTTCGGTCTCCAGCAGGGCCGCCGTGCGGGCGGCGACAAGCGCTGCCAGGTTGTTGCGGTGCTCCTCGAGTTCCCTTTCCGTGTGCAGGCGTTCCGAAATGTCGCGAAAGACGTTGACCGCACCGATCGTCTTGCCTTCGACGCGCAATGAGGACACCGTGTATTCGACCGGGAAACTGCTGCCGTCCTTGCGCCAGTAGACATCCTCATCGACCGTTCGCGGTATTCCATCGTTCAGCGTGGTGCGTATCGGGCACTCGTCGAGTGGATAGGCGCTGCCATCCGGGCGGTGATGGTGGGTGGCCTCATGCAGCGAAAGACCGATTCCTTCGTCGCTTTCCCAGCCGAGCATGCTGCGGGCGGCCGGATTGATGAAGGTGATCCGGCCCTCCAGGTCAATGCCGCAGATGCCGTCACCGGCTGCGCCGAGGATCAGCTCGCTGCGCTGCTTGGCCGCTTCGGTTTCCTGATGCTGTTGCCGCAGGGCGCCGTTCAGCTGCGACATCTGGCGTTGCGCGCCTGCCTGCCGGTCCAGGCTCCGGCTCAACTCCCAGGCAAGCAGCAGCGTACCGATCATCAGGGCCAGCACGATGGACATCGGCGTCAGCAGTTCGCGGCGCATTTCCTCCATGTAGTCGTCCCGCGCCAGGCCGATCACGAGGTGGATCGGGTAGTCGCCCAGTTTCCTGAACTGGTAGTTGCGCTCGATGCCGTCAATGCCGGAAACGGCCCGGTACTTCGCCTCGCCGACCTCGGATGCCAACAGTTCCCCCAGGCGCTGGGATGGGGTGGTTGCACCGGAGCGGGCGCCGTTGGGGTCGGCCTTGGCATAGCGGGCGATCAGCGTGGTCCGGGTCCACAGGCCGGAGTTGCCGCGCGGCCCGAGGTCGAGTTGCGACAAGCGGTCGACGAAATAGCTGACGGGTATGGCGGCGTAGACGATGCCCCCGAACGAGCCATCCGGTTTGTTGTGGCGGCGGGCCAGGGCGATGATCATCTGGTTGCTGATCTTGCCGAGCATCGGCTCCGAGACGAACAGCCCGGCATGCGGTCCGGCCAACTTGAGATTCAGGAAATGCGGGCGGTCGCTGATGTCTACGGGCACCCGGGGGAGCGGGGCAGACGGACTGGCGGCGACATGCCAAATCCGGCCATCGGCGTCGCTGACCCGCAGGCCGAGCGTTTCCGGGACATGTTTGCCCAACATGGTGAGGAGATCGAGCGGGTGGTCGTCGTGGTTCGTACCTTCCTGCGCATCGCTTTCGATTTCGTCCACCACCGTCGCCAGCGCGAGGTCAATTTTCTGGAAGGTGCCGGCAATGCTGCCCTCCAGGATGCGCGCATAATTTTCGGCCTGACGGTTGGCCTGTTCTTCCGATGCCATCGTCCGGTCGCGCAGCACCCAGATGCCGAACAGCAGCAACGTTGCATTGATCAACAAGATGCCGATCCATAACGAACGGCGGAAACGTGAATCGAATCCCCGCGCGGGGTAATCCTTCTTGTAAGTGGGGCGCTTCACCGTGTCATCCCTTGTCGGCGCGATACGCCATCATTTCGCGCGATCTATCAGAGTATTCTCATTTTATGGTGCGATGTCAGTATGTCATTGATTAAAACCAAAGTCATAGAATGTCTGCATCAATCGGGCGAGGGATGTTGTTTGCCTGCAATGGCGCGGTGTTTCGCACTTCTGGGGCATTGGGAGGCGATGCGAGCGGGCGTTGTGCTTGCCGGTCCGCACGGCTAAAAAAAACCGGGCGCGTGGCCCGGTTTCCGAGGTTTCCCATCCAATGGCTGGTGCCATTCTGCTGGACGAGGGGGCTGTTCTCCCGGAATCTTGAAAGCGGATGCCGGGTTTCCGTCAGTCCAGCGAGAGAATCCACTGGATGGCGGCCTTCAGATCGTCGTCGCCGATCTTGTCGGCGGGGTGCGGGATCATCGGCACTTCGCCCCAGTTGCCCTTGCCGCCTTCGCGGACCTTGCCGAACAGCAGGGCAGGCGCCTTGGCGTCGCCCCTGTATTTGGCGGCGACTTCCTTGTAGGCCGGCCCGACGCGCTTCTGGTCGACGGCGTGGCAGGCCACGCAGCGCGCCTTCTTGACGATGGCTTCCGAGGCCTGGACCGAGGGCGTGGCGATCAGGACGGCCGCTGCGGCCAGGCCGAGCAGCAGCGCGTTTTGCAGTTGCTGGTTCATGAATGTTTCCTTGGATTAAACGAGACCGGCCGCCTGCAGTTCGGCCCATTCGGCATCGGTGAACAGCCGCGAGCGGGTGTGGAAAGCCTTGCCGGTATTGCCTTCGAGCGAGAAGGTGCCGCCTGATCCGTCGATCACGTCGATGATCAGTTGCGTGTGCTTCCAGTACTCGTATTGCGAGGCGCTGATGTAGAAGGGGACGCCGCCGATTTCGCCCAGATGGACATCGTAGGGGCCGATGGTCAGGTCGGTGGGCAGATAGCAGTTGGCGGCGCTGTTGTCGCAGCAGCCGCCGGACTGGTGGAACATCAGTTCAGGTCCGTACTGTTGTTTCAGGAGGGCGATCAGTTCCAGCGTGGCCGGGGTGGCGATGACGCGGTCAACCATGTTCTTCTCCCCAGAATGAATCCGAAAAAGGGGGGCGGTTGCCCGCCCCGTGAATTGCCCGCAAAACAAGGGGCCGTGGAGGAGATGCTCTGAGGCGCCGTCCAGGCGCCGCCATGCCCCGGGATAAGGGCGTGGCAGCCGGGCGGCGCTGGATTGCTTGCTTAGAAGAAGCCCAGCTTGTTCTCGGAGTAGGAGACGAGCAGGTTCTTCGTTTGCTGGTAGTGGTCGAGCATGACCTTGTGGGTCTCGCGGCCGATACCGGATTCCTTGTAGCCGCCGAAGGCAGCATGCGCCGGGTAGGCGTGGTAGCAGTTGGTCCATACGCGGCCGGCCTGGATGGCGCGACCCATGCGGTAGGCGACGTTGCCGTTGCGGCTCCAGACGCCGGCGCCGAGGCCGTAGATGGTGTCGTTGGCGATGGCCAGGGCTTCGGCTTCGTCCTTGAAGGTCGTCACGGCGAGCACCGGCCCGAAGATTTCCTCCTGGAAGATGCGCATCTTGTTGTGGCCCTTGAACAGGGTCGGCTGGATGTAGAAGCCGTCCTCCAGGTCACCGCCCAGGTGGGCGCGGCCGCCACCGATCAGGCACTCGGCACCTTCGTCCTTGCCCAGTTGCAGGTAGGACTGGATCTTGGTCATCTGCTCCTGCGAGGCCTGGGCACCCATCATGGTGTCGGTGTCGAGCGGCGAACCCTGCTTGATCGCGGCGACGCGTTTCAGCGCACGCTCCATGAAGCGGTCGTAGATCGATTCCTGGATCAGCGCGCGGCTCGGGCAGGTACATACTTCGCCCTGGTTGAAGGCGAACAGCACCAGGCCTTCGATGGCCTTGTCGAGGAAGGCGTCATCCTTGTCCATGACGTCGGCGAAGAAGACATTGGGCGACTTGCCGCCCAGTTCCAGTGTGGCCGGGATCAGGTTGTTGGCGGCGGCCTGGGCGATGACGCGGCCGGTCGAGGTCGAGCCGGTGAAGGCGATCTTGGCGATGCGCTTCGAGGTGGCGAGCGGCATGCCGGCTTCGCGGCCGAAACCGTTGACGACGTTGAGCACGCCGGCCGGGAGGATGTCGGCGATCAGTTCCATCATGATCAGGATGGAGATCGGGGTCGATTCGGCCGGCTTGAGCACCACGCAGTTACCGGCGCCGATAGCGGGGGCCAGCTTCCAGGCGGCCATCAGGATCGGGAAGTTCCACGGAATGATCTGGCCGACGACACCGAGCGGCTCGTGGATGTGATAGGCCATGGTGTTTTCGTCGATTTCCGAGATGCCGCCTTCCTGTGCGCGCAGGCAGCCGGCGAAGTAGCGGAAGTGGTCGACGGCGAGCGGGATGTCGGCGTTCAGGGTTTCGCGGATCGGCTTGCCGTTATCAACGGTCTCGGCGTAGGCCAGCAATTCCAGGTTGGCTTCGATGCGGTCGGCGATCTTGAGCAGGATGTTCGAACGGGTCGTCGCGTCGGTCTTGCCCCACTTCGGGAAGGCGGCGTGGGCGGCGTCCAGGGCCAGCTCGATGTCTTCGGCGGAGGAGCGGGCAACCTTGGTGTAGGGCTTGCCGTTGACCGGGGTGACCACGTCGAAGTACTGGCCCTTGACCGGGGCGACCCACTTGCCGCCGATGAAGTTCTCGTAACGATCCTTGTAGGCGATCTTGGCGCCGGCAGTACCGGGGGCTGCATAAATCATGTTTGTCTCCTGTTTTCTGGATGGGAGTTGCGAACGGTTAACTCGAAGCCGGCAGACTTGTCTTGCGGACTGGGGATCTGCGATGACTTGTGCCAGATAAGGCGCATGGGGCATGCCAACCCGCCGGCGCCTGCCGGTGTATATGAAAAATTGCTATTTTTCAGTGGGTTGCACTTTGTTTTCGGCGGACCTTTCGCCCCGGCGTTGTTCGTCGATTGTTGCTCGATGGAGCATTTGTTTCAAAATGGAGCAACAGCCATGAAGCTTGCGTATTTGTTTGTTTTGGCGATTCTGGTTGCGCCCATTGCCGCCCGGTGAGAGCATGTCGCTTGCTCCAAGAGCGGGCGATAACAACAATGAAAAGGATCTGTTCATGAACTGGTCGGGGGCCGGGATTCGCGTCATCCGTGGCAGAGGGCTGAAGCTCCGGTTGTGGATTCTGGCGTTGCTGCCCATGGCGGCCTTGCCGGTACTCGCGGCCTTCCTGATCCTGGTTGGCCATTACTCGGGCGAACGCTTGCTGCAAAATCAGGTGCAGGCCGACCTCGCAGTTACCCATGACCATCTGCACTATATCCAGACTGAAGCGCTGGCTTCGCTGACGTCTCTCGCCAATTCGCCCAGGATCCTTGGCCTGGTGGAAGGCAAGAACAATGACATTTCGCTGAACGAGGTGCTCGCGTCGCGGCAGGAAAACATCGGTTTCGATTTTCTCGCGGTGCTCGATGGCGAAGGCAAGGTCGTTGGCGCCAGCGAAGGATTCCAGGCCGGCGAATCCTATGTCGAGATGCCGCTCGTTCGCGACGCGCTGTCCGGAGGTGGCCGCATTTCGGGACTGGAGGCCGTATCGGCCGATACCCTGAAACGATTGTCCGCTGCGCTTCCTGCACGTGCCCGGCTGGAGGTGTTCGATACACCGCTGGCAACGCCCAGCGCCGTCACTGTTGAATCTCGGGGCCTGCTCGTTGTTGGCGCCGCGTCCATGCCCGAGGGCGCGAGCAAGCATCGATTCGTGGTGGTGGGTGGTTTTCTGCTGAATCGGCACACCCGGTTCGTCGATTACCTGGCGCAGATCGGCTCGGCCGGCCAACTGCGCAGCATGGGGATTTCGGAAACGGTAACCTTGTTCCTTGGCGATGTGCGTATCGCCACGACCGTGCGACGTCAGGATGGCGAGCGGGCGGTAGGGACGCGGGTATCGCAGGCCGTCAAGGAACAGGTGCTCGATCGGGGCGAGCCCTGGTTGAGCCGTGCATTTGTCGTGAACCATTGGGCCGTGACGGCCTACGATTCCATCCTGGATTACTCGGGAAAGCGTATCGGCATGCTCTACGTCGGTATTCCGGAAGCGCCGTTCGTGGACTTCCGCTGGAAGGTGCTCGGGGTGCTGGTCGTGTTGCTTGCCGTGATTTCGTTGCTCGCCACCTTGCTCAGCTGGCGTTTGGCGCACGGCATCATCGAGCCGCTGGGGCGTCTCGAGTCGGCCATGCGGGCCGTCCACAAAGGGGAACTGTCGGTGCGGGTCGGTCCCATGCCGGGAGACAATGAGCTGGGGCGCCTCGGGGCCCTGTTTGATCAGTTGCTCGACACCATCGGACGGCAAACGTCCGATTTGCGCCGCTGGGGCGAGGATCTCGACGAAAAGGTCGCGCAGCGAACCCGCGATCTGGCAGCTGCCAACGAGCAACTCGCCGCCGCCCGCAAGCTGGCCGAAGATGCAAATACCACCAAGAGCGCCTTTCTGGCGACCATGAGCCATGAAATACGCACCCCGCTCAATGCCATTACCGGCATGGTGCACCTGCTGCGCCGCGAATCCCTGCCCGAGACCGTGCGGAACAAGCTGAACGCAGTCGGGATCGCCAGCCAGCATTTGCTCGAAATCATCAGCGCCATTCTCGACTTGTCGAAGATCGAGGCCGGGAAGCTGAGCCTGGAGGTGGTGGCGTTCAACCTTAACGAACTCGTGAGACATATCGTCAGCATTTTTGCCTTGCAGGCGAAAGCCAAGGGACTGGACCTGGTTGCCGACGCGGCGCTCGGCGATGCGCTCGTGCTGGGCGACCCGACCCGGGTCAAGCAGATCGTGATGAACTTCGTTTCCAACGCCATCAAGTTCACCGAGCGGGGCGGCGTCGCCATTCGCCTGCGCACCCTGGATGAAGATGCACAGACGGTGACCGTGCGTGTCGAGGTGCAGGACAGCGGGATCGGGATTGCCGCCGACGTGCAGGGCAGGCTGTTCAACGCTTTCGAGCAGGCGGACAATTCGACGACCCGTCAATATGGTGGAACCGGCCTCGGGCTGACTATATCCAGAAAGCTGGCGGCCTTGATGGGCGGGCAGGTCGGGGTCGATAGCATCCCCGGCGAGGGCAGCGTTTTCTGGTTTGTCGTGTCGCTGCGCAAGGCCGGCGAGGAGGGTGTCGACCTGCCGTGCGGCAGCCTGTCGCAAGTACGTGAAATGCTGGGCGGAACCTATGCCGGAGCCAGGATACTGGTGGTCGACGACGAACCGATCAATCGGGAAATTTCGCAGGAAATCCTCAGCGAAATCGGTTTCGAAGTCGATACGGCCGCCGATGGTGAGGAGGCTGTTTCGCTCGCCACCGGCAAGCCTTACGACCTGATCCTGATGGACATGCAGATGCCCCGCATGGACGGCCTGGAGGCCACGCGGCAAATCCGCAAGTGCCAGCCCGGGCTGGCTTTACCCATCCTGGCCATGACGGCCAACGCCTTTTCCGAGGACAAGGCACGCTGCCTGGAGGCCGGGATGAACGACTTCATCAGCAAGCCGGTCGAACCCGAGCTGCTCTTCAGGCTTCTGCTGAGGTGGCTTGCGGCCGGAAGGGGGGAGTCCGGCGTGTCGGAGAGGAATCACCTGCCAAGGTGATCGGAGCCCCGGAGCAAAGTTGCACTCAAGTGCGGTTTGCTCGGGACAGGGCAGGCAGTAGCCGGCGTCACCTTGCCTCGAGCAGGCGGTTGATATATCCAAGTACCTCCACTGCATCGAGAATGGACATGTGATCCTCATCGAAACCGCGGACGCTGGCAGCCTGATTCTGGGCTTCGGGCCGCAACTGACTGCTCAGCGAAACGGTGCCGTCGCTACTTCCGCTTCCGACCACTGCGTTGTTGCGGTACCCGAAGAGCAAGTGGTGCGCTACCCCGGCCGGTGGCGGTTCGGCAAACAATGTTCGCAAAAAGCGGCTGCTGGGAACCATGCTGCGCCAGACCGGGATGACGGCCGGTGCGTAGTCCACGCCGCTACGCGCCGCTTCATGTCCGCCAAATGGCGAGGAAATGGAGATGAACGATCGCAGGTAGCGGCAGGTATCCGTTCCGGCGCAGGTTTTGAGGTAGCCTCGGCTGACCAGCCCTCCCATGCTGTGGGCGACGATGTGCAGGTCATTGAAGCCATAGCGGTGATGGAGTTCGCTCAACAGGCCGAACATGCCGTCTCCCATGGCGGAGAGTTCGAATCCCGATGGGTAGTACAACACCCAGGGCTGAAATCTGCTGCGATCCAGACTGCCTGCAAGCATGGCAAAGCTGCGAGGCGAGCCGTTGATGCCGTGCACGAACAGGACCGGTGTTTTCCCGGGGGCGTATTCATCGAGGAAATACACCCCGGCATAGCCTTCTTTCATGAAACGCCAGGGCTGCCACAGGCCTATTCCCGCGATGTCGTCGTCGAAGCGTGGATCGCCGAGGTGAGCCGGGGTACCGAGTTGGACATCGATGCTTCCGGAGTCTGCGCCGCGCAGGTCGAACAGATTGCCGAAGGCGGGCAATGGCCGCTCGGCTCGGGGCGTCAGTGTCAGTTTCAGGTTTTCGATCTGGGCGCCGGCACCAAAGCTCTCCGGCAAGCGAAGCCAGGCATGCGGTTCGCTCTCCTGAAACTGAAAGTCGTTGTTGAGATCGTTGAAGGCGAAGAGGTAGCGTGAAACACCCCGGGTGAACAGCGAAAAGGCGCCAGCCCGCTCATAGACACGATAGGTATGGACATGCGCCGAATCGGGTTTCTCGAGCGTAACCAGAACGATGGGGCAGTCCGGGCACGACTCGGACAGTGCCTCGCCCGCGATGCGTCCAAGTTGCGAGCGCGACTCCTGCATGTCCTTGTGCAAGGCAGAGAAGTTCGTGCAGCCTGCCATGCTGAAAAATAGTAGTAAGGCCCACTGCCGAATCACAGTTTCCATCTCCCTTGACGGTTCGTTTCTCGATTCATGGCATGTCGCAAGAATACAGCGCTGCCCGTCGAATCCGTTTTTCCGCAAGAGGAAAGTACGAATGACATTGTCGGCAGTGTGGTATTTTCGTATTCAGCTTGCTTATCAACGCTCGTTGGAGTTAATGACCATGTCCCGACCGCTCAAGGTGCGTGCATGTACAGGCCCCCTCGTCGTCGCTGCGCTGCTTGGCCTCGCCGCCTGCAAGGAAGAGGCGAAGCCGACGGCCCCCCGGGTTCCCGAGGTGGTTGTCGAAACCGTGGTCGCTCAGACCACCCCGCTGACCGTTGATCTGGTTGCCGAAATCAGGGCTTATCGCGAAGTCGATCTCTATCCGCGTGTCTCGGGGCAGATCGTCAGGCAGAATTTCAAGCCGGGCCAGAAAGTTCGCGAGGGCGAGTTGTTGTTCAGTATCGACCCCCGCGCCTACGACGAAGCCATCATTGACGCCCAGGCCAAGCTGGCCGAAGCTGAGGCTGTTCTTGCCCGTGCCCGTCAGGATGTGACGCGCTACGCGCCCCTGCTCCCCGACAATGCCATCCCGCGCCAGACCTACGATCAGGCTGTCGCTTCCGAGCAGCAGAATGCCGCCGTCGTCAAGGCGCGCCGGGCGGCGCTTGAAAAGGTCCGGCTCGACCGTTCGTACGCCGATGTGCGCTCGCCCATCGCCGGCCAGGTCGGCCTGCAGAAAATCGAGGTCGGCGGCTTGGCCAGTGCCGGGCAAACGGTTCTGGCGACGGTGTCCACTCTTGACCCGGTGGTCGCCTATTTCAGCATTCCGGAAGTGGATTACATCGCATTTGCCCGACGTCACCTTTCGGTCAAGAAAGACGGGAAATCGCCCATCGCCTTGCTGCTTGCCGATGGCAGCACCTATGCCCAAAGCGGCACGCTGGATTTTGCCGATCGCGCCCTGGACGCAGCGACGGGCACCCTGACCCTGCGCGCCGTCTTCCCCAATCCCGAGGGGCTGTTGCGGCCAGGCATGAACACACGGGTACGCATCGTGTATGAAGTGGCGCAGAACGCTTTGCTGATACCGCAGAAGGCCGTCACCGAGCTGTTGGGCAAGCGGTTCGCCAGTGTTGTTGGCGCCGGCGACAAGGTCGAGCAGCGGCCGATCAAGACCGGCGCGCGCATTGGAGAAAAATGGTTGGTCGAGGATGGCCTGAAAGCCGGCGAAATCATCGTTGTCGATGGGTTGCAGAAGGCTCAACCGGGCACCGTCGTCAAGCCGCTCGCCGCAACCAGGCCGTAAGGGGGCGCCATGGCCAGGTTTTTCATCTTCAGGCCGGTATTCGCGATTGTCACGGCCATCGTCCTGACGCTGGCCGGCATCATCGCCGGCCTCGGTCTGCCAATTGCCCAGTACCCGCAAATCACCCTGCCCACCATCCGGGTCAGCGCCATTTACCCCGGTGCCAGCGCGGAGGTTGTCGAGCAGGCGCTGGCACAACCCATCGAGGAGCAGGTGAACGGCGTGGAGGGCATGCTCTACATGAGCTCGCGTTCTGCCGGCAACGGTGGCTACAACCTCGACATCACCTTTGGCCTGGGAACCGATGCCGACATCGCTGCCGTGCAGGTCCAGAACCGTGCTTCGCAGGCCAATGCCCGCCTGCCGTCGGAAGCGATTTCAGCCGGCATCACCACCAAGAAGCAGACGCCGGACGTGCTGATGTACGTAGCGCTGGTGTCGCCCAACGGCACCTATGACGAACTGTTCCTGTCGAATTACGCGACGATCAACATCGTCGAGGCGATCAAGCGGATCAAGGGCGTGGGCAATGTCAGCCTGTTCGGTGCCGAATTCGGCATGCGCCTCTGGCTGAGGCCGGACCGGATGGCCAGTCTGGGTGTGACGCCCCACGACGTCTATCGTGCCATCCAGGAGCAGAACGCCCAGGCGCCGGCCGGGCAGGTGGGCCAGATGCCTGCCCCCAAGACCCAGCAGTTCCAGTATGGCATCGAGGTGCGCGGCCGGCTGGCCGAAGTGAGCGAGTTCGAGGAAGTCATCGTGCGGGCCAAACCGGATGGTTCGTTCGTCCGTCTTCGCGATATTGCCCGCGTCGAGCTGGGTGCCAAGGATTACGTCTTCCAGTCGCGCCTGAACGGCCAGCCGGCTGCCGCTTTCTCGGTCAATCTGACGCCGGATGCCAGCGCCATCGAAACGGCCGATCTCATCAATGCCGAGCTGAAGCGGCTGTCGACATCCTTCCCGGCTGATATGCGCTACGACATGGTGCTCGACAACACCGTGTTCGTGAAGGCTTCGCTGGAAGAGGTCAAGCACACCTTCATCGAAGCCCTGGTGCTGGTGCTGGTGGTGGTTTTCCTGTTTCTGCAGAGCGGGCGTGCGACGGTCATCCCGATGCTCGCCGTGCCGGTTTCGCTGGTCGGCACCTTTGCCGCCTTCACCCTGCTCGGCTTCACCATCAACACACTGACCCTGTTCGGCATGGTGCTCGCCATCGGTATCGTCGTCGATGACGCCATCGTGGTGGTCGAGGCGGTCGAGCACCATATGGAGCACAGTGGCCTGAACGCCCGGGATGCGACGCTGCGGGCCATGGAAGAAGTGTCCGGGCCGGTTGTCGCCATCGCCCTCATTCTCGCGGCGGTGTTCGTTCCGGTTGCCTTCCTGGGGGGCATTTCCGGCGTGATGTACAAGCAGTTCGCCATTACCGTCGCCGTATCCACCGGCCTCTCGGCCTTTGTCGCCCTGTCGCTGACACCCGCTTTGTGCGCCCTGATGCTCAAGCCGAAGGACAAGGAAAAACAGGGCAAGAGCCTTGCCGGCCGTTTCTTCTCGGCATTCAACCGCGTTTTCGATCGCATTACCGCGGGCTATGGTCGCAAGGTCCAGGGCATGATCCGGCGCAGCCTGCTGTCGCTGGCCCTGCTCGGCATCCTGATCTTCGCGGCCTTCGGCCTGATGAGTCGGGTGCCCGGCGGCTTCGTGCCGGCGGAGGATCAAGGCTATTTCCTGGGCAGCGTCCAGTTGCCGGCGGCCGCGTCGCTGAACCGGACACAAGCCGTTACCGAGAAGGTCGATGCCATTCTCAAGGGCTACGAGGCGGTCGACAAGCGGCTGATCATCAATGGCTACAACATCCTGAACGGTGCGCCCCAATCCGACAGCGCGCTGTTCGTGACCACGCTCAAGCCCTGGTCGGAGCGCGCCGGCGATTCGCTGAAGACTGTCCTGCTCGGCACCTACATGCAGGGCGTCAAGCTGCCCGATGCCGTCGTGCTCGCCTTCAACCCGCCGCCCATTCCCGGGCTCGGTGCGACCGGCGGCTTCTCGTTCAAGTTGCAGGACCGTTCGGGAGGAACGCCGCAGGATCTGGCCAAGGTGGCCGATGATTTCATGGCGGTCGCCCGCCAGCGTCCGGAAATCGGCAGCATCTACTCCAAGTTCGATCCGCGCACGCCTGCCTTCCGGCTGTCCGTCGACCGCGAAAAGGCCAAGAAGCTGGGTGTTCCGGTGTCGGACATCACCAATGCCCTGCAAACCTTCCTCGGCGGGCTGAATATCAACGACTTCAGCCGTTTTGGCCGCACCTACAAGGTCACCATGCAGGCAGAGCCGGAATATCGCAGCGATATCCAGGGGGTGGGGCTGTTCCATGTGCGCAATGGCGACAACCAGATGATTCCGCTGTCCACCTTCGTCACGCCGATGCCGATCAGTGCGCCGTCGGTCATGGAGCGCTACAACCTGTACCGGACTGCCGAACTCGGCGGCAATCCCGGCCCGGGATACAGTTCGGGCGATGCCATCCGTGCCATGGAAGAGGTGGCGGCAACCACGCTGCCCTCCGGCTACGGCTTCGAATGGTCGGGTATCAGCCGCCAGGAGAAGGAGTCCGCCGGCAAGGCCCCGGTCGTTTTCGGCCTTGCCATCCTCTTCGTGTTTCTTTTCCTCGCCGCCCTGTACGAGAGCTGGGCGGTGCCCTTCGCGGTGCTCTTCGCCGTGCCGCTGGGCGTCTTCGGCGCCATGATCGGGCTGTGGGCGACCGGCCTGAGCAACAACATCTATGCGCAGATCGGCCTGATCCTGCTCATCGGCCTGGCCGCGAAGAACGCCATCCTGATCGTCGAGTTCGCCAAGATGAAGCGCGATGAGGGACTCGATGCCACCAGTGCTGCCATCGAAGCGGCCAAGCTTCGCCTGCGGCCGATCATCATGACTTCCTTTGCCTTCATCCTCGGCGTCGTTCCGCTCATCCTCGCGGCCGGCGCGGGGGCGGCCGCCCGGGTGTCGATGGGCATCACCGTCTTTTCCGGCATGCTCGCCGCCACCTTCCTGGCGATTTTCATGGTGCCGGTGCTGTTTGTCGCCGTCGATCGCTTGGTCAAACGTTTTTCGAAGCCTGTGGCCAACCCGCCGGAGGTGACGCCATGACCTGCAGCCTGCCTTTTGTCGCTGCCCTGATCGGCCTGTTTGCAGCCGGTTGTGCGGTTGGGCCGGATTACCGGCGCCCGGAACTTCCCCTGCCGGAAAAGTATGCCGCCAGCGAACAGTCTGCCGACAAGGCCTCGTTTGCCGACAGCAACTGGCGCGAAGTGTTTACCGACCCGCAACTGCAGGCGCTGATCGACGAAGCGCTGGCGGCAGGGCCGGATGCGCTGCTCGCGGCCGCCCGTTTGCGTGAAGCGGAAGCATTGGCCGGAGTCACCCGGGCGCCGCTGTTCCCGCAGGCATCGCTGAGCCTGAATACGTCGCCGACGGTGCACCGCTCGGGCGAGCAATTTACCTCCAGTTTCATGGGGGGGGCCGGGATCTCATGGGAAATCGACCTGTGGGGACGCTACCGGCGTGCCAGCGAGGCAGCCCAGGCCGAACTGGTGGCCAACGAGGCGGCCCGCGACGGCATGAATGCCTCGCTGGTGGCGCAGGTTGCCCGCGCTTATTTCACGCTGGCGGCCTTGCACGACACCCTCGCGATCACCGAGCGCAGCGCCCGCAACCAGGGCGATGTGCTGGGCCTGATCAAACGTCTCTCGGCTGCCGGCATTGCCTCCGCAGCGGAAGAACGGCAGCAGGAAAGCGCCCTGGCGGCAACCGAAGCGGCCATTCCCACGTTGAAGCGACAGATCGCCGAAACCGAGACGGCAATCGCTCTGCTGCTGGGCCGCCATCCCGGCCGCCTGCCGGTCTCCGGCCCACCTGCACTGGCATTGCCGGGCTTCGTTCCGCCCGGCTTGCCGTCCCGCCTCCTTGAACAGCGCCCGGACATCCGCCAGGCCGAGGCCCGCCTGGTGGCAGCCAACGCCCGCGTCGGCGAGGCCAAGGCCCTGTTCTTCCCGAACCTCTCGCTGACCGCGATGTTCGGCGGCGTGAGCACCAGTTTGGCCGATGTGGTCCATGGCCGTGCGCCGAGTGTCGCCTCGCTCGGTCCCAACCTGCTGATGCCCCTGTTCGCCGGGGGGCGGATCTATTTCAACAAGGCAGCCGCCGAGGCACGACTGGAGCAGGCCCTGATCGGCTACCGCAAGACGATCGACAACGCCTTGGGCGAAGTGGCCAACGGCTTGGCCGCCTACGAGACCAGCAACGAACTGATGGATGTTCAGGCGCGCCGTGTTGTGGCGGCGCGGGAGGCAATGCGTCTTGCCGACCTGCGCTTCCGTTCGGGTACGACCAGCTTCCTCGAGGTTCTCGATGCCCAGCGGCAATTGCTCTCGGCTGAAACGCAGGAGGTGCAGGCGCTTCTCGAACGGCGGCAGGCGCTGATTACGGTCTATCTCGCGCTGGGCGGCGGCTGGCAGTCAACTGCCCGCTAAAGCAAGGGGCGGGCATGGATGCAGTCCATACGCTGGGGAGCATTCGACGGACCCTGTTGCTCAGGCTGCTGGGCGTGTGGCTTGTGGTGATGCCCCTGGCGGCGGGCGTTGGCTACTGGGTTGAGGTCGATAAATTCGAGGAAGGGCTGGTTGCGCTGGCCATGCAGCAGTTGCGCAGTCTCTCTCCCGAAATTCAGGACGGGGCGTCCGCCCATGGCTCGCCGCTAGCGGATCGGACGCGCGACTTTGTCGGCAGGAACTACGTAGTGATCCGCGTCTTCGATGCCCACGGGGCGCTGCTCCGACAAATCGACAATCCGGCCCGGCTTGCCCTGTCGCAGTCGCTCCTGGCGCAGGCCTCGCCGCTTGAAGCGGATGGCCGGCGTCACTTCGATAAACTCGTCGTCGATGGGGTGACGATCATTCGAATCATGATCCGGCTGCCGGATGAAAGCGGTGGCCAGGGTCGGATGCTGGAAGGGGCTTTCGCGCTGGACCCCCTGCAACTCGAACAACAACGCGACAAGCTGTGGCGTTTCCTCGGTGGCATCGTGCTGGTCAGTCTGACGACCGTGCTGGCGATCTATCCGGTCATTCTTGCGTTGAATCGGGGTGTCGTGCGTGCATCACGCGACATCCTGCGCGGTAATGTCGAAACCGCCGCCGTGCTGGGCACCGCCATCGCCAAACGTGATTCGGATACCGGCGCACACAATTACCGGGTCACGCTCTATGCCGTGGCGCTCGCGGAGCGGCTGGGCCTTGATCGTGGTCAGATACGCAACCTGATTCTCGGTGCCTTCCTTCACGATGTCGGAAAGATCGGTATTCCCGATGCCATCCTGCTCAATCCGGGTCAGCTTGACGATGCGGAGTTTTCAGCCATGCAGCGGCATGTCGAGTTGGGACTCGACATCATCGCCGGCTCGCACTGGCTTGCCGCCGCCGGCGAGGTCATCGGCAACCATCATGAAAAGTTCGATGGAAGCGGCTACCCCCGGGGGTTGCGCGGCGAGGAAATCCCGCGGAACGCGCGGATTTTTGCCATTGTCGATGTCTTCGACGCGTTGATGTCGGAGCGCCCCTACAAGGCGCCGCTGAGCCTGGAAACGGCCTTGGGCATCCTTCGTGACGGACGAGGCAGTCATTTTGATGCTGCTTTCGTCGATGTCTTTACCGAGATTGCCGAAGGCATTCATCGCGACATCAGCGGTTTGTCCGAAACGGCGTTGAGCCAGATGCTGGCCGATCAGCTTCCCCATTATTTCTTCCTGCGGGAAGACATGGCGTAATGCGATCGGGTGCGGGCGTAGTCGAGGCGGCGAGAGCCCGTTAAAAAGCCCTCCGGCTTTCGCGGGAGGGCTCTGCTGGTCAGGTCGGCGCAATCAGTTGATGGCGGCCCACTTGCCATCCTTGAACTGGTAGAGGGAAATGCCGCCAAAGCGGTTGTCGCCCTTGGCGTCGAAAGCGATGGTGCCGGTGACGCCCTTGAAATTCACCTTCTGCAGCATCGGCAGGTACTTGGCCGGTTCGATGGAGTTGGCAAGCTTCATGGCTTCGATCAGCGCATTGGCAGCGTCGTAGGCGTACGGGGCATAGAGCTGGATGTCGGTGTTGAAGCGCTGCTTGAAGCGACTCTTGAACTCGGCGCCGCCCGGCATCTTGTCGACCGGCAGGCCGGCCTGGGTGCAATAGACATCGCCCGACATGGCCTGGGCGGCGAGCTTGAGCATTTCGCTGGTGCACACGCCGTCGCCGGCAAGGAAGCGGGCATTGATGCCGAGTTGCTTGATCTGCTTGAGCATCGGCGCGCCCTGAGCATCCATGCCGCCGTAGAAGATGGCGTCGGGCTGTTTGCTCTTGATACGGGTGAGCAGGGCGGTGAAGTCGACGGCCTTGTCGTTGGTGTATTCGCGGGCGATGACCTGCACGCCTTGTTTCTTGAGGTTTTCGGCCAGCGCGTCACCGAGGCCCTGACCGTAGGCGGTGCGGTCGTCGATGATGGCGATCTTCTTGGCGTTGAGCACGGTGGCGGCGTACTTGGCCATCACTTCGCCCTGCTGGAAATCGTTGGCGATGACGCGATAGGCGATCTTCAGGCCTTGTTGGGTGAGTTTCGGGCTGGTGGCGGACGGCGTGATCGCCGGGATGCCGCCCTGCTCATAGACGGCTGCCGCGGGAATGGAGGTTCCCGAGGTGACGTGGCCGACGACGCCCTTGGCGCCGGCGTCGACGACGCGCTGGGCAACGATGGTGGCCTGACGCGGGTCGCCCTGGTCGTCTTCCGACATCAGCTCGAAACGCACCTTCTGGCCGCCGATGGTCACGCCCTTGGCGTTGGCATCGTCCAGCGCCAGGCGGGTGCCGTATTCCTCGTCCTTGCCGACGTGGGCAATGGGGCCGGTCAGCGGGCCGGCGAAGGCGATCTTGGCAACCGTCTGGGCATAGACGGCGGCCGGAGCGGCCAGGGCGCCGATAGCGGCGATGGCGAGAGTGATTTTTTTCATGTCTTGTCCTTGGTGTGTTGTCCGATACCGTCGCGGCGCATGCGTGGTGCACCGGTACAGGGCCTGCGTGTGGTGAGGTGGCGAGAGGAATTGTACTGGAAGCGTCACGGAAGAAAACCGCCGCCCCGAGCCGCCGGCATGCGCTGCTCCATTGGCCGGTTCGACGGGGGTTGGAAATTTGCAATGTTACATAACTGAGAATATCTGTAACTGATTGTGTTGGTTTGTAACTATTCGTAATTATTGATTATGGGGAGACGGCTAGAATCAAATGAAAAATGCACACTCAGGGAGAAAGCTATGTCTATCAAGTCGCGTTTGTTGTTGCTGATCGTAGTGGCCTTGTTGGGACTCGGTTCGCTGGGCGGCGTCGGTTTTGCCGTCAAGCGGATGCTGTCGGGTGCATTGGAGGAAGCGGTCAAGGTTCGTCTGCCTTCCATCGTCGGACTGGAGATGCTCAACGAGGCGCAGACCGACCTGGTCCGCCGTTCGCTGCAAGTCGCGATTTGGGAAAACGATTATGCCCCGCAGGCCAGGCAGCATTTCCGGGAGGCGCTGGGGGCCAAGGGCTCTGCCTGGGAACGTGCGGACAAGGGCTGGCGGCTGTATGAGAGCACCCATCAAACGGCGGAAGAGAGAGTGCTGTGGGAGAGTTTCGTGGCGGCCTGGGCGACATGGAAGGCCGCCGATGCCAAGGTAACGGCGGAAATGCAGGCGCTTGCCGACATCCAGGGGGAGTTGGCGCAAAAGGAGGCTTTCAAGCGTTTTTATGCAGCCTTCCATGCCCAGGAAAAGTCGTACTACATCGCCGAGGAAAAATTGAACAGGGTGATTGAGATCAACGAACACATTGCCCGCCAGGCGGCCGAAGAAGCCGCCAAAACGGAAGGGCAGGCAGGTTGGGCGATCACTTGGGTATTGGCACTCTGTGTCGCCCTGACCGTCGGGCTGGGGGTATGGATTTACCGGAGCATCATGCGTCCCCTGAACGCAATGCAAGAGACCATGAGCAGGGTCGGCAGCGAACTGAATCTGCGCGAACGCGTTGACGCCGGGAGTCGCGATGAGATCGGCCGGACGGCTGAAGCCTTCAATGTGCTGATCGGGCAGCTGCAACATTCGTTCGGGGAGATATTCGAACGAATGGGAGAGGTAAGGCGGGAGGTTTCCCACCTCGCTACCGCCGCGCAGGAGATGTCATTGGCCACCGCACACCAGGCTTCGGCGGCCGCTTCCATGGCTGCTGCGGTAGAGGAAGTGACGGTCAGCATCAATCATGTCTCCGCAAGCGCTGCCGATGCGCTGGCGCTATCGCAGGAAGCCGAGAAGCGCTCCAGCGATGGCATCGCGAATATCGAGCGCTCGGTGGCCGGCATGGGGGAAATCTCCGATGCGGTGGCCGGGGCCTCCAGTGCCATTGCCGCGCTGGGGAAGCAGTCCGACGAGATTTCGGCCGTGGTTCAGGTCATCAAGGATGTTGCGGACCAGACCAACCTGCTGGCGCTGAATGCGGCCATCGAAGCTGCCCGGGCCGGCGAGCAAGGGCGCGGTTTTGCCGTGGTGGCGGATGAAGTGCGCAAACTGGCCGAACGCACCACGCAATCCACCGGCGAGATTGCCGGGATGATATCGGCCGTACAACGGAGCAGTCAGGCAGCCGTTTCCGGCATGCAGCTGGTTGTCGACCAGGTTGCGCAAGAACAGGAGCTGACCCGTTCCGCGGGGACGGAAATTGCCGCCATCGGCGGGGAAACCCAGCGTGCGGCAGGGGCTATTTCCGAAATCAACGAAGCGCTGCGCGAACAAAGCACGGCCAGCAACGAGATTGCCTCGCACGTCGAGTCCGTTGCCCAAATGACCGAGGAAAATCATGCCGCGAGCGAGCGCACGGCCGAAGGTGCGAAGCGCGTCGATCAACTCGCGGAGGTCGTTCTTGCAACGCTCGGGCGATACAAGCTGTGACCGGGTCGTGCTGACGCCCCTTTGCCGGGCGTAGCACCGATCGTGCGATTCGGCGGGCCGGCCGACCCCCGTGCGGGATCGGCCGGTCAAGAGCCTACTCGCGGTAGAAGCCGACGCCGATCAGGCTGCCGTTTTCGCGGCGGATGAAGGTACGCTTGTTCTCCACGGCGTTGGTGACCGGGTTGCGCCAGACGTAATCGACGCTGCCTTCTCCCTTGTCGCGGGCGAGTTCGAGCATCTCCCTGACCAGCGGCTTGCCTTCCACGTCGTGCAGGTCGCCGGCATCGGTTCCAGTCCATTTCGGGTTCATGCCGTGGGCCTCGAACTTGCCGCTCGCCAGATTGACGGCGAAGACATACAGGTCGTCGCGCACGAAGGGGCCGTTCCGGTCGTTGAAACTGGCCAGTGCCTTGGTCATTCCCTGGCGGCGAATCTGGTCGCTGGCGGCGTCGAGCAGCTTGCGCGCATCGTCGGCACTGGAGCGCGGCGCGTAATAGCCGACCCCGATGATGTAGTTGCCTTCACGATGCAGCCAGGCATGTTTCGGTTCGACATGGTTGCTCTTGCGATTGAGCCAGACGTAGCGGATGCGTGCCTCGGCCTGTTTTTCGGTGACCGCGATCATCTCGCGGAAGAGCGGCAGGCCGGCGGCATCGACCGTATCCAGCACGTTCAGGCCGACCAGTTCGACCGGCGCGGCGCCGCTGGCGACGTAGGTTCCCTTGGTATCGATCACGTAAACGTACAGGTCTTTCCTGACGAACGGGCCGCTGCGGTTGTTGAAAGCCTTCCAGGATTTTTCCGGTCCGTTGGCCTGCAGGTATTTGACGGCCTGGTCGAAGAGGGCGCGGGCCTCGCGCGGGGTGGCGTGGTCGGCGGCGAAGGCGACGGCGCTGGCGGCGGCCAGGCTGAGCGCGGCAAGGGTGCGGTGAATGCGGTATTGCATGGGCAGGTCTCCGGTTCTGGATTGGGTTGGTTTGTTCGGTGTTCAGGCGATGCCGGGGCGGTGCATATCCACCAGGCCGTGGCGGGCGGCAAAATGGAGCAGCTTGAAATCGCTGTCGGCATCCAGCTTCTGGCGGATCAGCGACAGGTAGTTGAAGATGGTTTTCGGACTCAGGTGCATGGCGTCGGCAATGTCGCTGGCTGTCTCGCCGTGGGCGAGCAGGCGCAGCACCTCGAACTCGCGCGGAGTCAGCTGGTGCAGCGGAGTCTCGCCATCGATCGCCTCGCCGGCCAGGATGTCGGCGATATCGGCCGAAAAGGCGCGGCGGCCTGCCGCCACGCGGCGGATGGCGTCGATGACCTCGTCCGGCTCGCAATACTTGGTCAGGTAGCCGTGGGCGCCGCTTTTCAGCGCCTGCGTGACGTGGCCGGCGCTGTCGTGCATCGACAGCACCAGGATGCGCAAAGTCGGGAGGCGGGCGAGCATGCCGCGAATCGCCTCGATGCCGCTGCTGCCCTTGAGGCTGAGGTCAACCAGCGCGACATCCGGCAGGGTGCGGATGACCAGCGCGTTGGCTTCGTCGGCGCTGGATGCTTCGCCCACCACCTCGAAACCGGGTTCCGCCGACAGCAAGCGGCGGTAGCCGGTGCGGACCACGGCGTGGTCGTCAATCAATACGATGCGCATCATTCCTTCTCTCCTTTCCTTCCGTTCGCCGTCCCGGCCAGCGCCGGCAATTCGGCCGACAACCGGAGACCGCGGCCCGGCAGGCTGTCCAGCTGCAAGTGCCCACCGGCCATCTCCAGCCTCTCGGTCATGCCGAGCAAGCCGCCGCGCCGAGCCGGACCCGCCTGCGGCAAGCCATCGCCGTCGTCCTCGATGCTCATCCGCAAGCGCTCCGCATCGGCGGCGACAAGGACCGTGCAATGCCGGGCGCCGCTATGGCGGACGACGTTGGTCAGGGCCTCCTGCAATATCCGGTAAAGCGTCAGGGCTGCCGTTTCATCGACTTCCGGCCAGCGTTCCGGTAGTTCCATTGCAAATTCGATGCCGGTTTCGCGATTCCGCCAGCCGTCGAGCAGTTCGCGCAGCATGGCGGCCAGCCCCGAAGCATCAAGGCCGTGCGGGCGCAGGGTCTTGAGCATGGCCCGCAGCTGGCTTCCCGAGTGGCGGATGTCGCGCCGCAGGTCGGCCGCGCATTCGGCAACGGCCGCGGCGTCGAGGCGGGCGGCATGGCGTTCGAGATGGGCCGCGGTGGCGTTGATGGCGGTCAGCGTCTGCCCCATCTCGTCGTGCAGGTCGCGGGCCAGCGTACGGCGTTCCTCCTCCTGCACCGCGATCAGCTGGCGGGCGAGGGCGCGCCGGGCCGCGTGCGCTGTGCGTAGCGCCTCGGCCAACCGTTCGATGGCGCCGGCCACCTGGCGGAATTCACGCAGGGCGAAAGAGGGCAGCGCGGGGTCGAATTCGCCGCTGGCCAGGCGGTGCAGCCCGCTTTCCAGTTCGCGTACCGGACGCAGGGCACGGTCGGCCGCCCACCAGACGGCGAGCAGGGTTGCTCCAGAATAGAGCAACAGGGTGATCAATAAACGAACAGTGTCCCCCAGCCGCTCCTCGATTTCCGACGCCGGGTTGGGGGCGATGATCAGGCGATGTTCGCCGACGCGTATCTCGTGCCCCGGTCCGGCTTCCGGCACCAGGCCGAGCCTTACCAGCAGCGGCGAGGCTTCCTGCGCTGCGGGCGCTCCGGCACTGCGGATGCTCAGGTGCCGCAGGTCGGCGTCGAGCAGCCGCTGCGGCAGGTCGGGGGCGGCGCCGTCGGCGGCGAGCAGCACGTCGACCAGGCGCGACGAGGCCTCGACCTCAGCCCCGATATCGGCGCGCAGGGAGTACAGCTGGACGATCAGTGCCATCGCCAGCAGGCCGCCGAGCAACAGGCCTAGCCAGCCAAGCAGGCGGCGTCGCAGATCCATGGACTCTCCTCGTCGATTGTTTTGGCAATCCATTGCAGGTTCCGTACCCGCGTCCGACGCGGGCGGCCAGAAGCCCGGGAATTTTTCCCGATCGACGGGGGAGGGTCTCCCGGGACGGCGCAGCGAAAGGACTCCTAGACTGGCCTCGCCTGTCGGCAAACGCTGGCAGCCCCCACGGGGACGATACGAACACCTACCTGGAGACAAGGAAAAACATGATGAACACGCACTGCCCTTCCCGCCGGACGCTGCTTGCTGCCCTGGTCACGGCCACGGTCTGCACCTCCGCGTTGGCCGGCAAAACGGTGAGCTGGGAAGACATCCTCAATGACGACAAGAGTACGCAGGATGTCCTCTCCTATGGCCTGGGCCTGAAGGCGCAGCGCCACAGCACCCTGGCCAAGGTCAACACGAAGAACGTCGACAGCCTGGTGCCGGCCTGGAGCTTCTCCTTCGGCGGCGAAAAGCAGCGCGGGCAGGAGGCGCAGGCCCTGGTGCACGACGGCGTCATCTACGTCACCGCCTCTTACTCCCGCATCTTCGCGATCGATGCGCGGACCGGGAAGCGTCTCTGGGAATATGAGGCCCGCCTGCCGGACGACATTCGCCCATGCTGCGACGTGGTCAATCGAGGGGCCGCCATCTATGGCGACAAGATTTACTTCGGCACGCTGGACGCGGCCGTCATCGCCCTCAACAAGGACACCGGCAAGGTGGTTTGGCGCAAGAAATTCGGCGACCACAAGGTCGGTTACACGATGACCGGCGCCCCCTTCGTCGTGAAGGACCAGAAGAGCGGCAAGGTGTTGGTGGTGCATGGTTCGTCGGGCGACGAATTCGGCGTCGTCGGCTGGCTGTTCGCCCGCGATCCGGAAACCGGCGACGAAGTCTGGGCCCGTCCGATGGTCGAAGGCCACATGGGCCGCCTGAACGGCAAGGACAGCACGACGACCGGCGATCCCAAGGCGCCGAGCTGGCCGGATGGGCCGGACGGCAAGAAGGTCGAGGCCTGGCATCACGGCGGCGGCGCGCCGTGGCAGACCGCCAGCTACGATGTGGACAAGAACATGGTGGTCATCGGTTCCGGCAACCCGGCGCCGTGGAATACCTGGCACCGCACCAAGGAAGGCGACGACCCGCGCAACTGGGACAGCCTGTTCACCTCCGGTCAGGCCTATGTCGATGCCAGCACCGGCGAGCTGAAAGGCTTCTTCCAGCACACCCCGAACGACGCCTGGGACTTCTCCGGCAACAACTCGGTCGTCCTCTTCGAGTACAAGGACCCGAAGAGCGGCAAGCTGGTCAAGGCCTCGGCCCACGCCGACCGCAACGGCTTCTTCTTCGTCACCGACCGCGAGAAGCTCTCGGACGGTTCGGGCTACCCGAACAAGC
Source organism: Dechloromonas sp. CZR5 (assembly GCF_008711155.1). Classification (GTDB taxonomy): domain Bacteria; phylum Pseudomonadota; class Gammaproteobacteria; order Burkholderiales; family Rhodocyclaceae; genus Azonexus. The sequence continues at coordinate 669,451 of NZ_VUYQ01000001.1, forward strand.
CGACGTCGCTGATCGGTGCCTGGCCGTTCGTCGAGGGCATCACCTGGGCCAAGGGCTTCGACCTCAAGACCGGCAAGCCGATGATCGTCGACGGCCAGCATCCGCCGAAGCCGAAGGAGGGGGCCGACAAGGGCGATTCGATCTTCGTCTCGCCACCCTTCCTCGGCGGCACCAACTGGATGCCGATGAGCTACAGCCCGCAGACCGAGTTGTTCTACATCCCGGCCAACCACTGGGCGATGGACTACTGGACCGAAAAGCTGACCTACAAGGCCGGCTCCGCCTACCTCGGCCAGGGCTTCCGCATCAAGCGGCTATTCGACGACCACGTCGGCACGCTGCGCGCCATCGACCCGAAGACCGGCCGGATCGCCTGGGAGCACAAGGAGAAGTTCCCGCTCTGGGCCGGTACCCTGACCACCGCCGGCGGCCTGGTATTCACCGGCACCTCCGACGGCTACGTCAAGGCCTTCGACGCGAAGAACGGCAAGGAACTGTGGAAGTTCCAGACCGGCTCCGGCGTGGTCTCCGTGCCCATCACCTGGGAAATGGACGGCGAGCAGTACCTCGGCATCCAGTCCGGCTATGGCGGCGCCGTGCCCCTGTGGGGCGGCGACATGGCCGACCTGACCAAGCAGGTGACGCAGGGCGGCTCGATGTGGGTGTTCAAGCTGCCGAAGATGGCCAGGAAATAGCGCTCCCCCGCGCCGCGAGCGACCTTTCCCCGCTCGCGGCGTTCAACCGGCGGGGCCGGTGCTGCATGGACACCGGCCCTGTCACCTCTTCTTCAAGCATCACTTACCGATCGGAAACCGCCCACAATGCGCCGCCTGCTTTTCATTGCCCTGTTGCTCCGACTGCCCATGGCCCTCGCGCAGGAGGGCGGGCCGCCGGTCATCAACGGCTGCGGTATTTGGCCGCACACCCAATGTCGCGGCGTCGACCTCCGCCACGCCAATCTGGCGGGTAAAAACCTCGCTGGAGCCGATTTTTCCGGCGCCAACCTGGCACGTGCCAACTTCACCGGAGCCAATCTGGCCGGGGCAAACTTCGATGGCGCCGACTTGACGGCCGCCAGGCTCGTCAAGGCCGCCGCACCGACGGCCACCTTCCGTGGTGCCCGCCTGGTGGGCGCCGATCTCGAATTCGCCCGCCTGTTCCGCGCCGATTTCAGCGAGGCCGACCTGACCGGTGCCAATCTGGAGGCGGCCAAGGCCAATTTCGCCTGGTTCATCGGCGCCCGGCTGACCAATGCCAATCTGCAGGAAGCCAAGTTCTTCACCGTAAATTTCCGCAAGGCCGACCTGACGGGTACCTTCCGTCGCTTTGCCGTTTTCCACGAAGCCGAATTCGAGGGTTGCACCGGCTGCCCGACCGACTGGTGACCGCCATGAAAAAATTGCTCGTTACTGCAATGGCCGTTCTTTTGGCGGCCTCGGCCTTGGCCGATGAAGTTGCCGTGGCTCCCACCGTGTTGCCCGACGGCCTGCCGCCGCTCGGCGAAACCTGGCGCAGCGAAAACCCTTATCGCGGCAACCCCGAGGCCGTTGCCATCGGCCAGAAAGCCTACAGCCAGGCCTGCGCCCGCTGCCATGGCGCCGACGCCAGCACCAACGCCGCCCCGGCGCCCGATTTGCGCAACCTCAACCGCTTCTGCCGACGGATAAGCGATGCCGAACTGAACGCCGCCTGCATGCGCGACAACGATGCCTACTTCGCCAAGACGGTCCGCAACGGCAAGGTCATCGTCGGCGTCACCCACATGCCGCCCTGGCAGGGCGTGCTCAAGCAGGAACTGGCCTGGGCCATCCAGACCTTCATCGAGTCGAGGAAAACCGGCCGGGAGTGAAACAGGGTTCTTTCCGGGAGCGAGGTTCCCGGCATCCCTCGTGTGCTGGCCCCGCTGGCCGGCAGGCATGGCGGCCATGTTCGTGACGGTTGCGCCGCCGGTTCAGCCGTATTGCCGAATTTCCCCGGCGATCAGGCGGTAGTACCAGAAGGATTCGTCGCTGGCCAGGCGTTCGCCGAAGCGGGCGGGCGACATCCCGGTAACCTTGCGGATCTGGCGTCCCATGTGCGATTGGTCGGCAAAGCCCGCGTCGGCCGCTATGTCCGCGAGGTTTGGCGAGCTGCCGTTGCCGCCGGCAATGCGCCGGATGAACGCCTCTTCGACGCGGGTGAACAACTGCAGGTCGCGATAGCTCTGGCCGGTCCAGTCGCGGACAAGGCGTTGCCAATGGCGCAGGCTGCGCCCAGCGCTGGAGTGGGTGGCCCGGGTTGCCACCGAGCGTACCCAGTCGCCGATATACGGTACCGGGCTGGGCCGGAGCGGCCCCTTCCACAAGGGCTGAATTTCCTTTTCGAGAAGCGCAAATGCGTCGGCGGCGCCGGCCGCAAGGACGGCCTGGCAAGCCTGGAACAGGGCAGTCGGTGCCACCGCTTCCAGAGGCAGGTGCCGGTCCAGGAAGTTTTCCACGGGTTGGCCGATGAGGCGTTTGACGGCTTCCGGATACATGCCGACGGACAGGGCGTGTACAGGCCCCGGGGACCAACTGGCCGCAGGGCCGCGCTGCGGGCCGGACAGGGTGATTCTGGGCAAGGCCGGGCCGAGCGCGAATCGGTTTTCCTGTGCCTCGCCTTCGAGCATGTGCAGCGTGCCTTCGAAAACCCACGAGATCACCGCCATCGGCGTTGCCGGGTAGTAATTGAGGCGTTCCAGGTCGTCCAGCGAACAGCCGCGCGTATCGCGCTCGATGCCGGCCATCAGGCAAGCTCCGAGGGTCGGGGAGGGAACGTGCAGGCGGGAGAGCGGTGTCTTCACGGATGTCGTTTGCGTTCTAGCAGGGTAGCGGCGAGGCGGGCAGGATGGCGCAGATCGAAATCCGCGAGTACATGATCATGAAGACGATAGTTCAGGGACGCCTGTCGCACAAGCTGCGCAGCATGGCGGTGTCGGCCGGTTGCCTGTGCCGCGTGGCGCTGGGACGGGTATTGGGCAGACCGTTGGTGAAGGGATGGCCGTTTCTGTTCGAATACGGCACCCGCTACACGCGTGCCCAGTTCAACCATGCCTTTCGTATCAGCCATGACATCACCGAAAGCCGGGCCTACTTCGACAGCGTCTACGGGATGACCGAAACCTATCCTGACGTTGACGTCCGCGAAACCGGCGACGGCGAGCCACGCGGCACCTGGTTCCTGCCGCAGGTGCGCCACAGCGACGCCACCTTGCTGCACTTTCACGGTGGCGGCTACACCTTCTACGCCGGGGTATCGCGCCATTTCGCCGCCTGCCTGGCCCACACGCTGGGGGTTGCCGTTTTTGCGCCGGATTACCGTTTGACGCCCGAGCATCCGCATCCGGCACAACTCGACGACGGCCTGGCCGCCTACGCCTATGTGCTGGCGCACGGCACGCCCCCTGAAAAGCTGGTGCTGTGCGGCGACTCGGCGGGCGGTCACCTGGCGCTGATGGTGCTGGCGAGACTGCGGGACGCCAATCTGCCGACACCCGCGCTTACCGTGGGCATCAGTCCGTGGACCGATATCGGGCGGCGCGGTGCCAGCCAGTTCGGCAACGATCCGTACGATCTGGTCCAGGGCTACATGACCCTGCAGTTCGCAAAGTGGCTCAAGGGCGGGCAGGCGCTGAGCGACGCCGCCTTGTCGCCGATCGGGCAGGACTATCGATCCCTGGGGCCGATCTACCTGCAGGCCGGGGGGCGGGAAATCCTGGTCGACATGATCCGCGATTTCGCGAGCATGGTCATCGCCCAAGGCGGCAATATCCGTCTCGACGTCTGGCCGCAAATGAATCACGAGTTCCACGCCTACGGCGCCTACCTGCCCGAAAGCCGCGAAGCCCTGGCCTGCCTGCGCCGGGCCATCGCGGCACATGTCGGGAAAAAGGGCCGCTTCGTCCCGAATGAGGGAACGGAGCCCGAGATCTCGCCCCTGCCAGCCGGGGAGGTGAAGAGTGCCGGATTCCGGACGTACCGTACCGAACAAGCGCAAAACGACCTTTAGGCGACCGGCCCAACGCCGGAAAATGTCAACAATCTATGACTGCGCCATGCGGTGCAGCATTACAATCACGGCATATGCGCATGCCAATTGGTGCATTTGCCCTCCGGGGCTAAACCAGCCCCGTATTGCAAGCGCGCCGGGTATCGCTGGGTTAATCGCCGAGGTTTAGGAATGCGTCATCAAAGATATCCAACAATGGCAATCACGACCTGTCCATTATTGGAAATAAATATCCATATTTGGCAACAAATGGCCAGATATGGATATATGAAGGTGTTGTCTACTTCTAGTTAGAACGCATCATGTTCTCGCGGCCCACACGCCTGAACCTCTCCACATGCCACGCTCGTTCCGTGGTTGTATCCAGCCTCACCGCCCAAGGTACCGGCTCACAGCATCAATAAAAAGTTAGTGTCATACGGCCCGCGCCTGAGGGCGCGGTCAGGCTGCTTCTGCTCCACGCCCGGCTCCCGCTCGCTTCATTGCAAAAGCTCCATTGGCAGTCTCAGCCTCGTTGCACACGTTCAAAGAGGCGTCTATTCTTATGGCATGTCGCGTTGTCGCCGTACTACATTCTCAGCCAAGGGGCACACATCAAATGCGTCCTAACATTCCAATCCACCGGACTGTCTGCAAGCGGCGCTTCGCGCCACTCGCAGCCATCCGGTGATTTAGCACGTTAGGCATGCAATCGACAGTCGTAATCTTTAAGAGAAAGATCAAAGATGTCCAAGCGGAAAAAGGAGCCAACGCAGTCGAGCAAGGAAGATATTTTTGGGAAAGCTGCGTTCGATATTGAGCATGCGTTAGGGATGTATGCCTTTAGTTTTTGCACAATCCCTGCCGAGGGGATCTATGACAAACAAGCCCTTGCACCGCTAATGAGCGTCATTGAAACTTGTCACATATACCTTATCGGCTATACGCCGAAGATCGATTTCATTGACGCCCAACAGAAGGGTAGAACGCTAGAACTGAAATTTACGGCACTGGGGAGGGAGCACGTAGTTTCGTATGAACTCCCACCAGAACTATCACTGAAGGCGGACGGCGAACTGCATTACTTGGAAGATGCACATGGTCAGAGATATTGGCCAAACGAACAGGAAATGTCGGCACGGCTTATCTCTGAATCAAAAGCAATCAACTTTGAAGTCAAGTATGTGGGGCAGGCCTATGGCCAAGATGGCTCGAGAAATGCGATAGATCGACTGCTTAAACATGAAACCCTTCAGAAAATCGCTCTGAAGGGAGTTCCCGAAGGTTATAGGCTGTCATTGCTGCTATTAGCAATTCAGCCAAACAATCAGTTGATAACAACGATGAATCCGTTTGCCAAGAACGATGCCGATGGAAGCGCTCGGATTCAGTCTGGATTGGAAAAGCTATTCAATACATCTGAAGAGGAGCGCGTTTCGCTTTATGAAGCAGCTCTTATTAGGTACTTCTATCCAGAGTTCAACAAGGAGTTCAAGGACAGCTTTCCGTCAACAAACTTAAAAATCCTTCAGAATTGTTACAACAAAGATTTCTGTTCTGTAGTGGCAGAGATTTGCTTTGACGAGCTCCCTTTCCGGTTATGGTCACAGACCATCGAGCCCGCCCTCTACCATATTGCTAAGCACAACTTACACAAAGGTGAAGACAGAAGAATGTTTTTTGGGTGTTAAGTTTTCTCCCCGCGGGGATCGTCATATGGGCCATTTGCCTAACCCTCCGCTCCAGAGGGACGCTTCGCCGAAAAGCGGCTCGCGCCCCTGAGCTAGAACGTTATACGTCAGGAGCCCTGTATGTTCGGCCGTAAAGGAATCGAGCTAGAGGAGCCGCCTTTGTCACGTGACGCTGGGGCATTTGAAATATTGCGAGTGTGGGGAGGTGATAACTTGCCCCAGCAGTATTCATTGAAAACAGTCAGGGACGACCCCGGAGCATGGGGCTTAATGCTTGTGGATATTGCTCGGCACGTTGCCAAAGCTTACGGAAATACCGGCGACTTCTCTGAAGAAGCGGCATTGAAACGAATTAAAGAGCTATTTGATGCTGAGTGGGCTTCACCAACCGATACGCCGCTTCAAGTCAAATAAGCATGCTACGTATAACATCTCAATCCACCGGACCGTCAAAAGCTTCGCTTTTGCTGTCCGATGATTTACAACGTTGGGCGTCATAATGATGAAGGCTCTCGCTGTAATCGCTCTATTTGGCTTCAGTTCAGTAGCCACAGCCTGTTATGTGCCACCGCCAGAGCTATTCCGAGACCATGCTGCATTGGTCGATGAAGCGAAGATGATTTTTGTGGCTGAGGCCAAGGCCAGTGGTAACAATCCAAAAATGTGCCAACTTCATATAGTCCGCGCGTTGAAAGGCATCGCCCCTGCCACTCTCCCGATTAATTGCCGTACGCCTTCTAGTAGTGACTGGCTAACCGATTTTTCGGCTCATTCAGATACGGCTTTTTGGCAACGGCGTAGTGGTCGTCTCGGCATAGCTGGCAACTGCACTCTTGTTTCTCCGTCTTTTCAGCTTGGTCACCACTATTTGGTCATTCTTGGCGTAGAGCCTGACACCAAGCAGTTTGAAGAAGTCGCTGGGCCAACAGATCGCTGGCTTATCTTTGTCCAAAATCGTCTGCAGGAATCGAAGCCATGACGCCCAACATCACAATCCACCGGACCTCCGGCAAGCTGCGCTTGCCTCCGTCCGGTGATTTTCAACGTTGGGCCTCTTTAACCTATAGGAGCTGATCGATGGGCGCGAAAACTTGGATGCTCGTACTGGCAAACTTCAATGCACGTGAGGCACTCGCTGCCAAGCCTCCTTTGGATCGGGAGGCAACTCAGAAACTTGCCAATACCCTATTTCCTGGCGAAAAACTCGAACAAATCGGCGATGGTGACCTGTCCTATACATGTCCGCCGGATGATGAAGTGCATATAGGCTGCTTTCCGGGGGTATCAGTCGTCGCGGCCAAAGAATTTGGCATCGATTACCCATCAAAGTTACCTCAGAGGTTTATTGATGCAGGTGGCAACGGAATGGCCACGCTTCACGCGATGCATAGCGTGGTTGATTGGTTTGCGTATGCGACATGGGCAAACGGAAAGCTAGTGCGCTCCCTGAGTCTGTCTCCGGATAGCGGCATCATGGAGGACATCGGACAGCGCCTGCCCTTTGAAGAACCGTTCTGGTCAGGAGGGCATCCAGCTGTTGATGATGACGAAGAAGCGGATGCTTATCCATTCCCGTTTCACCCCCTAGATCTTGGGGAGGCAACTTTGAAAGATCAGTTCGGCTATCAGCTTGAGGGCTATATCGATGCCTCGCTGCTTGAACCTGAGTCAGTTCCGCTAGTTCGCTATAAACGTTCCCGCTCGCCGTGGTGGAAGTTCTGGTGAGAGGCCCAACCCATCATTCCATCGGACCTGCGCGAGAAGCAGCGCAGTCCGCTCACTTCTACGTTGGGGGGCTTAGGGTGCGGCGTCCAAAGCGTGTTGATTTGGTATCCCTGTTGAGCGGAGTGCTGGCAGTCCCGCTTGCTGTTCTTGCCATTCATCTGCGGTCAATTCGGGTTCCTGGTAGTTCCAGAGTTCTCGGTTGGCTGGACAGCCTTGGCTTCGTTAAGCAGCCGCCTCCCGAAGCACCTTCCATTATTGTCATTGATCTTCCGTCTCACGGAATACCCGGTGTTGCCCACAACCGAATCGTAAGCATCAGTGATGTTCCGGAGATGTCCGATGCCGGTCACTTCGCAATAAACGACGAAAATGCAATCTTGTTTCTCGTTGCTCTGAGTGCTGTGCTTGCGCTAATTGCAATGGTTACTGCTATCTGGGCAGAGCATCGGCGAGAACCAACTCTTTACCTCAGTGTGGGCTACATTTGTGGCGCACTTGCAATCGCACAGGTCTGGATGCTGGCCGGCTTCGTGTTCGGGATCATCGGTGTAACTGCAGTGCTTGTCTTGAGGCATCGGCGTGAACACTAAGCGCCCCCCAACCCATCATTCCACCGGACCTGCGCGAAAAGCCGCGCAGTCCGGTGAATTCAAACGTTGGGCAGCATGAACGACATTATTTCTACCTTCATGTCTGCGCTTCAGAAGGAATATCTGAAGAAGCAGGGGTATACGAAAAAGAGATTTACCTACTCTCGCTTGATGGATGGCTATACGGAGCGTGTGCGATTGAGAGGTTCGCCTTGGAACCACCCAGAAAGACCATGGAGCTTCAGCATCGATTTCGGCGTAGAGATTGAGGGACATCCATCAACGGAATTGGAGTTTCCTCACACCCACACTCACGCTGCGCTTGAAAGAATAGTCAAATCAGCAACCGGTGACTACGCGATCCAACATAACCCTAGTTTGAATCTTGCAGCACAAATCATGGATCGTCTCGACCCATTGCGCCAACAAGTCCGAGTGCCTGACCAATCAAAATTGCTAGCTGAGATTGCATCCCATATCGAACAAGCAAGTGAAATGGTAAATGCTGTACGAGATGAGGTGCAGAGGCTTTGCTTGTCAGACAGCTTCGATGACCGGCGCTTCGCAATTGTGAAAGCACTCGCCCGCGAGTCCTCCCAATGATTTGCCTCCTGCCCAACCTTACTGTCGAGCAGACCTGCGCGAAAAACCGCGCAGTCTGCTCACTTCAACGCTAGTCGGTCACATCACCTCTTCCCTTTTCCCAAGAGATCTAAATGCATGTTGAACACCGAATCGTAATCGCTGCCTCCCCCGAAGTAATTTTCCGGATATACGAAGATGTTCAGAACTGGCATACGTGGGACCCGGACACGAAGCAGGCATTTCTTGATGGTCCGTTTCGTGCCGGTAGCCGCGGCCGTATCACGCCTCCCAAGGGTATGACGGTGCCTATGCTTCTTACTCAAGTTGAGCCCGGCAAGTGCTTCACGGTTGAGTCGAAGATTCCCTTGTTTCGCATGCTGTTCGAGCACGAGCTTGTTTCTCAGGAAGGGGCAACGGAGGTCATCCACAGGGTTACATTCTCCGGCCTCCTGTCCTTTGTTCTGGGTCCCATGCTGTCCAGGCAACTGAATTCGGGCCTTCCGGTCACACTAGGCAAGCTAAAGGTTCTCGCAGAGGGCGCTGGTGCTGCCTGATAGTCACTTTCGTCGTTAGGCCTTTCGAAACACAAGGCGCCAAATGTTCACAGACCCGGCCATTGCATACGAGGCGTACGCTCAAGAATTCTTGCGGGCTCGTGATGCATCCACGATTGGCTCTTCGGTTGTCGAGCAATGGGCACGCACGCTGCCAATGGGGGCGGAAGTCATTGAACTTGGTTGTGGCGCCGGGTATCCCGTCACACGAACGCTTCATGCCGCTGGGCTGAAGCTATGGGCCATCGACAGCTCCGTCTCTCTTGTGGCGGAGGTCAATCGACGTTTTCCTTCAGTCCCGGTTCAATGCGAAAAGGTACAAGGCAGCAACTTCTTCAACCGGACTTACCATGAGGCGGTGGCTGTCGTTTGCCATTCGCTCGGGCGGGCGCGCTATGAATCCTGCTTGAATGCCGTGGGCTTGCGTATCGTCGGCACGTTCGTCCACAAGGGGGAAAACAACTACTTTGACGCGGAGCGCACCAGTTGAATATCTGTTGTCTCCAGCCCAATTGTACGTTTAACGTGGATGCTCGGCGGGCCATGCCTTCGGCATTCTTGTGGGTTGCCTTCGTGCTCTCAACCCTTCAAGCTCCGGCCACCCCTGAGCCAACATGTTGTGGATTTTTATGATGCGCCTATTCCTACGCTTGTTACTCCTTGCCTTCTGGGCACAAATCGCACATGCGGACACATTGAGTGAGGCACTCGCCGCCAAAAGTCGCGGGGATTTTGCTGCCGCATACCCTCTTTGGGTAGAGTTGGCAGAGGGAGGAAACGACAAGGCTGCCATCGAGGTGGGGCTAATGCACCATCTGGGGCAGGGAGTCCCGCAGGATTATGCTTTGGCGATGGACTGGTATCTGAAAGCATTCCCCAAGAATGGCGATGCCCTGAACAATATCGGAGTGATGTACCGGGATAGTCTCGGCGTTCAGCAGAACAGAAAAATTGCCCACCTTCTATTCCTGACGGTCCATATGGCAGGCATGGGCAACCAAGCGACTGTTATGCGGGCCAACCGGAATTTGAGGCGGGAGATTTCTGAACTGCCTCTTGCCGAGCGTCAGGAATCGCTTTGCTATACCAGTCAGTATCTGATGGCGTATGTAAAGAGCAAAGGTGGTCTTGAAGGAATTCCGGAGAATCTGCGCGCCTCTCCCGAGCGAAAGAGAATCAAGGAGCTGAACTGGTGGCTTCCTGGGGAAATTGGCGAATACTCATGCCCACCAAATACCTAGCCCATCCTTCGATTGGAGGTGTGCAGAAAGTCGCGCAATCCGGGGGCTGCGACGGAATGCGCTCTACCAATCACTTCAAGCGGCTCTTCGCTGTGACGGGTTCAGCGCAGATGAAAAGGGAGCGTGATGACTGACATGGCAATCGACCGCCTCCCGGGGCACCCAATGCGTTCCAGCCTGCCAATCTGCAGGACTTCCAGCAAGCCGTGGTCGTCCGTGTTCGGTGACTTTCAACCTTGGCGTTCACAATAAGGAATCTCCATGCTTGCCAATTCGCTGTCCCCCTGCATCACCACCGCCAAGGTAGAGGAGTCCCGGGATTTCTACGTGACGCACTTTGGCGCAAAAGTCACTTTCGACTGTGGCTGGTACGTTAATCTCGAATTCGGAAAGGGCGCATCTCTTCAGTTCATGGCGCCCCAGCCCGGTCAGCCTGTGTGCAATCCTGCCGGCTTGACCTATAACTTCAGCGTTTCCGATGTCGATGCCGAGTTTCACGCCCTGACCGCCTCTGGTTTAATTGCCGTCATGCCGCTTGAAGATCATCCCTGGGGAGATCGTGGTTTTGCCGTCCAAGACCCCAACGGCATCGTTCTCTACATTTACTCCGAGCGCGAACCGAGTCCCGAGTTCAAGCCGCACTACAAGTCCTGAGGCCATGCCTGCCGACCGCATCTCAAAACTGCTCGAAGACATACGCCTTCTCGATCCTGAACGCTTCGAGCTTGTGCAGGCCCTGAGGCAGATCATTCTTGACCTGTCCCCATCCATCTCGGAGGAGGTGAAGTACGGCGGTATCCTGTTTGCCGCCACGAAGCCTTTTTGCGGGGTCTTTTCGTACGCAAAGCACGTTTCGCTGGAGTTTGGCGAAGGCGCGTCGCTCCCGGATCAATTCAAGGTACTTGAGGGCGAGGGCAAGTTTCGCCGTCATATCAAGCTGTCATCCGGGCAGGATATTTCCGGAAAGCATGTCCGCGAGTATTTGACTCTGGCCTTCAAGGCATCTTCCCAGCCGTGAGACCCGATCCATCATGACATGGCCCTTTGACCAGGCACCCAATTGCGCAACCTTCGTCACCCGTGGGGTGATAGAGAGCAACAACCCCATCCTGTTTGTTTCCCATGACGAGGATGACCACGGTTGGCAGTTCCATGACACCCTCGACGCACAGGCGGACGATGCACGCATCGTTTGCCTGAGCCATGTTCTGGACATCGACCCGACGATGCGCGATCTCGCCGATCTTCCTCCCGGTTGGGTGGCGTGGCGCCAGGATGAAAACAGTCCGTGGCAGCGAGAGCTTGCACCACCGGAAGTGTATGAGACCTGACATCGTGATCGAGGCCGCTCGCCCCGGCTACCCGCCGTTAGCCGCTCGATTCGCTGCCCTCACTTGCCCCGCCTGCCTCCATTGCTTGCCTGAATCATGAAATGCCTCGTCGTCATTGCGCACCCGAATACCGACAGCCTGTGTCATGCAATGGCTGAGTCCGCGATCTCGGCGCTGAGGGAAAAAGGTCACGAAGTGATTATCGAGGACCTCTATCTTTCCGGGTTCTCTCCCGCCCTCACGCTCGATGAGCGCCAAAGCTACTACCGTCCATCGTTTGCGTCGGCTGCCGTTCAAGAGCAAATCGACCGCCTGCTCTCCGCCGAGGCGTTGGTGCTGGTCTTTCCTACCTGGTGGTTTGGCTTCCCTGCCATATTGAAAGGGTGGTTTGACCGTGTATGGGCTCCCGGAATCGCCTACGATCACGCCACCGATTTCGGCCCAATCAAGCCAAGGCTCGATAATCTCGAAAGGGCTTTGGTGCTGACTTCGCTCGGCTCGCCGTGGTGGGTTGATCGCCTGGTGCTGCGGCAGCCGGTGAAACGTGTCCTGAAGACCGCGCTGTTGGGAACTTGCGCACCGAACTGCCGGCTTGAAATGCAATCGCTTTACAAGGCGGAATCTCTGACGCAACCTCAAGTTCAGTCATTCTGTTCGCGTATCGAGAAAGCCCTTTCGAAATGGTAGTTGTCACCCCTTGTCTACCGGCTGATCGCACGCTCAAAGCGAGATGCCGTAAACGGGGCGTCCCCGGCTTGACCCCCGGAGGAATGCATGCGCCGGGCTGAACTGGGGCTTGCCGCAATTTTGGGGGCGTTGTTTACTGCCTTCAATTTCTTGCCCGGCTCTTGGAGCGATCCGGCCCCCGTTCGCCTTCTTGCCGGAATCTTCGTCGTTGTCACAACCATGTTTTATCTGCACCTCGTCGATGACGACCGTCGTCCCCTGGTCGGCGCATGGCATCGAATCCTTGTCGGCTCGGCGGCGGGCATCACTGTTGCGGCTATCGCAGGTGCTTCGGTCGCGTTGTACGTGCTGCTCGCGCTGGTAGGGGCCATGCTTGGGTACATCGGTTTCCGGTGGCTGAAGCATCTCCCTCTCTAGCCACGCGTAGCCGGATACCGAAGGCATGGCAGCCAAGAAGGGTTACCATGCGGCGTTGCGGCTGATCGTCAGAATCGCAGGCAAGACGGGGAGTTCATGGATCGATGCCAGGTGCTCATGAGCGGGACTGAAATTCTGGAAACAGACGGGGTTGAGACCCTCTACGTACACGGCGCAACCGTCGGCGACCTCGTCGGATTCCTGCACCCGCAGGTTCCCTGGGTCTGGGTCATGGGCCACATGCCGAACACCCGCTTCGAGTGATGGGAAACCGCGCAGCCCATCCGTCAAGGTGGCCCTTCCATACCGGCCGAGTATCGTCTGATTGCGTATGATCTTTTGCTGCCAACCCTACGCTTTCTGGAGCTTTCATCCGAATTCGAGGGGCATGGCATTTCACTCATTCAAAGCCACCATCGCATGCCGAATGCGCTTGATATGGACCGAATTCCGGAAAATCAACGTTTGAAGATACTGCGCAGCAACGGTGCCTTCCTTCGCATCGAGCTTCCGCATGCCGTTGAAACGGCGCAGGTCCAGTGCTTTGAAAAGGCTTACCTGGCCAGTGTTGTCGCCTCACACAAGTCGTTCAGGCGGCCCCCCGAAGGCAGCGCTTGAGTTCGTCGTTGGCTGAGCAAGCTCGGGACGGGGAAATCCCTTTCATTTGCCGGATCGCATTAAACAATATTGGGGGCTGCCATGGGCGCTTGGGGAACGGGTCTATATTCCGATGACACGACGTGCGATGTCCGGGATCGCTACGTCCGGAACTTGAAGGACGGGCGCTCTTCCGACGATTCATGCCAGGAAATCCTGGATCGCTATGGCGATCTCCTTCGGGACACCGAAACCGCCTGCCTGGTTTACTTTGCGCTGGCTGACACGGCATGGCGATATGGCCGCCTCAACGAGGCCGTGAAGGACAAGGTGCTGTCGCTGCTCAAGTCAGGCGGCGACATCGTCGTCTGGGAACGCGATGCCCCCAGCGATGCCGCAGCGCGGCGCAGGACCCTCAGGGAACTGGAAAAACGTCTCGGTACTCCGCAGCCGGCCGCGAAGACGGTCAATGTTTCGCAACCGAAACCCAGGAAGATCCGTACCACTGAACCCATCGGCTCGGTCTTCTCGCTGGCGCTGCCCGGCCAAGGCTTCGCACTTCTCGTCCTGGTGGGATTCATGGAGCTTGAAAAGAGCATCGATCCCGTCTTTTCGGTCATGGCTCGGCGAATCGCTTCGTTGGCGGAATTGCCTGCCCAAATCACGGGTGACGACAAAACCCTGGCGTTTTCGAAGTCGTTTCCCCGCGTGTTCGAGCATGTTGCGATCCTTCCCAAGGATGAGCGAAGGAGCATCCTGTCCGAGCTCGAACGGGTGGAGGTATCCGCCGCGTCGCCTATGCCCTACGAACGGGAGAGTACGGTATGGCTGTCCGTCGGTCGTATGGCCAACGAGATCGATGCCCACCTGGCATCGGTACCGTCTCCCGAAGCGCCGATCGGCGCCCCCCAGGACGAGCCGAGGCCGGCAGCCTAATTAAAAAAACGGCCCGACTGCCGGAGCAGACGGGCCGTGGGGGTGAGGCGCTTGCGCGCCCCGAGGGAGAGCCGGTTTAACCCTTGTGCAGCTTGAAGACCCAGACGGAACCGCCCTGTTCGAGGTAGTTCACGCGCTTGGCGACGTCGCCGCCCCATAGCGGCACGGCGCCGCCCCAGCCGGTGGTCACGGCGATCATCTGCTCGCCGTCCTGTTCCCAGGTGACCGGCGGTGCGACGATGCCGGTGCCGGTCTGGAAGGACCACAGTTCCTTGCCGGTCTTGGCATCGACGCCCTTCAGGAAACCTTCCGGGGTGCCATAGAAAATCAGGCCGCCGGCGGTGGTCAGCACGCCACCCCAGAGCGGGGCGTAGTTCTTGTTTTCCCAGACGATCTTGCCGGTGGCCGGATCGACCGCGCGCAACACGCCGATGTGGTCGTCGTGGATGGCCTTGATGGTAAAGCCGGCGCCGAGGTAGGCCGCGCCCTTCTTGTAGGCGACCGGTTCGTTCCAGATATCCATCGACCACTCGTTGGCCGGCACGTAGAACAGGCCGGTCTGCGGGCTGTAGGCCATCTGTTGCTGGTTCTTGCCGCCGAGGAAGGACGGGGCCGAGAAGACGACCTTGCCCTTCTTGCCATCGGCTTCATCCGCCGGGTTGCCCGGACGGCCGTCCGCCGTGTAGATCGGGCGGCCGGTGTTCATGTCGAAGCCGCTGGCCCAGGTGATCTTCTTGACGAAGGGGAAGGCGTTGAGCAATTTGCCGTTGGTGCGGTCATTCACGAAGAAGAAGCCGTTGCGGTCGGCCTTGCCGCCGGCCTTGACGATCTTGCCGGTCTTCGGGTCCTTGTAGTCGAAGGAGACGAATTCGTTCACGCCGTCGAAGTCCCAGCCGTCGTGCGGGGTGTTCTGGTAGTGCCAGGCGATCTTGCCGGTGTCGGCGTCGATGGCGACGGTGGAGGACGAGAACAGGTTGTCGCCCGGGCGCAGGTGGCTGTTCCACGGGGCCGGGTTGCCGGTGCCGGCGAAGATCAGGTTGGTTTCCGGGTCGTAGGTGGCGCCGTTCCAGGTAGCCGCGCCGCCGGTCTTCCACAGGTCGCCGGTCCAGGTGGCGTTGGTGGTGCCGGAGATGCCGTTCTCGACCTTCTCGCCATCCTTCCAGGCGTAGCCCATGTGGCCTTCGACGGTCGGACGGGTCCAGATCAGCTTGCCGGTCTTCGGGTCGCGCGCATCGATGCGGCCGACGACGCCGAATTCACCGCCGGAAACGCCGGTGATCAGCTTGCCCTTGGCGATGATCGGGGCTGCGGTGGCGGAGTAGCCGGCGGCGTAGTCTTCCAGTTTTTCCTTCCAGACGACCTTGCCGGTGTCCTGGTTCAGGGCGACCAGCTGGGCATCCAGCGTGGCGAAGATGACCAGGTTGTCGTACAGCGCGGCGCCGCGGTTGATCACGTCGCAGCAGGGCATGATGCCGTCCGGCAGGCGGTGCTCGTACTTCCACAGCTTCTTGCCGGTCTTGGCATCCATGGCGAACAGGCGGCTGTAGGAGGCGGTGACGAACATCTTGCCGTTGTGGATGACCGGTTGGGATTCCTGGCCGCGCTGCTTCTCGCCGCCGAAGGACATCGACCAGGCGGGAACCAGGTTCTTGACGGTCTTGGTGTTGATCTGGTTGCTCGGGCTGAAACGCTGGCCCTGGGTGCCGAGGCCGAAGCTGACGACGTCGCCTTTGGTCGTCGCATCGTTCAGGATGTCCGCGTCGGTCACGACGGCGGATGCCTGACCGCCGGCCAGCATCGCTGCGGCGAGCAGGGCGATGGCGCTCCGCTTGAAGGGGGTATGTCTGTGCATGGATTGTCTCCTTGGTTATCCAATTGGTTCCGGCCAGCCGTTTCCGGATGGTCGGAGTGTCCCGCCGGCGTGCCGCCTTCCTTTCCCTGAATCGGCGCACTGGCGGGAGGGGTATCCGCAAAGCCTGTGCCAAGTGAGCGGATATGCCCGAATCGTCCGTTGGCTGGGGAAAGGCGGCCGTTTCGCCGATTTTTGGCGTTGAGCACTTGTGTCTTGGCGCGCTGCTTCAAATGTCACCAGTTGCTCCAAAGTTGCACACCTCGTTTGGGGGGCTGCGCGGCGATTTTTTGCCTGTAGCCCCGGAAGGGCCGTCATTCGGTGCTTTGAGCGTGGCGAGGCGGGATTGGCATGCCGCTTGCACAACAGTTCCGCAAACAGCCCCGTAGGGCGGATTGGAGCGAGACAGAGACATGAAATACCCCCTGACCATTGCGGCCATTGCGCTGGCGGCCCTGATGTCGCCGGCCGAAGCCGCCGCCCTCAAGGACGGTGGCGACCCGCTCGCCTCGGCGCGCTGGACGGACATGGAAAAAACCTTCCTGGCCGGGGCCCCCGTGCTCTTCGATCCGCGCGTCAAGGTGGTCGCCCCGTCGACTGCGGAAAACCCGATGCAGGTGCCGGTGACCGTCGATGCCACGGCGCTGCCGGGGATCGTCGAGGTCGTGGTGTTCGCCGATTTCAACCCCATCGTTCAGGTGCTGCGCTTCTTTCCCGAGGAAGCGCCGGCCTATCTCGGGTTCCGCGTCAAGCTCCAGCAATCTTCCCCGGTGCGGGCCGCCGTGAAGACGAGCGATGGCGTCTGGCATGTCGGCGGCACCTGGGTGAACACCGTCGGCGGGGGCTGCACGGCCCCGTCGGCGGCAGCCGCGTCGCCGGAATGGCAGAAGCGCCTCAACGAGGTGAGCGGCCGCCAGTGGTCGCAGGGGCCGAATGCCGGCCGCGTCCGCCTGCGCATCGTGCATCCCATGGATACCGGCCTGGTGGCCGGTACGCCGGCCTTCCACATCGAGGAAATCAACTTCACCGATACCGCCGGCCGGCGCCTGATGCGCGTGCAGACCTACGAGCCGGTCAGCGAAAACCCGGTGTTCACGCTGCAGCGCGGCGTCGGCGGCGGCGCGCTCGAAGCCAGCGGCCGGGACAACAACGGGAACCTCTTCAAGGCAAGGATAGAGCAATGAAGCGCCTGCTCTGCCTCCTGCTCGTTCTGCTGGCCGGCAGCCTGGCCGCCGACGACTTCGACTATCGGCTCGTGGCGCAGCCGGTGGCCAGGGATGTCTATGTCTTCATCGGCAAGACCGAGGATTTCGACACCATCAACGGCGGCAACATCGTCAACACCGGGTTCATCGTCGGCACCGACGGCATCGTCGTCATCGACAGCGGCCCGTCGCTGCGCTACGGCCAGCAGATGCGCCGGGCCATCGCCCGGGTCAGCGACAAACCGGTGCTGCTGGTCATTAATACCCACCACCATCCCGACCATTTTCTCGGCAACCAGGCCTTTGCCGATGTACCCATCGGCGCACTCGCCGATACGCGGCAAGGCATCGCCCGGGACGGCGACGCTTTTGCCGAAAACCTGTTCCGGATGAGCGGCAACTGGATGAAGGGCACCGAGGTACAGGTGCCGAACCGCACATTGAGTGCCGGCAAGCTGGCGGTGGCCGGTCGTTCGCTGCGCCTGATCGCGCTCGACGGACATACCGGGGCCGATCTTGCGGTCTTCGACGAGCAGAGCGGCACCTTGTTCGCCGGCGACCTCGCGTTCAACGGCCGGGCGCCGACCACGCCGCATGCGCAGGTGGCTCATTGGCTGGCCGCCCTCGATCAGCTGGAAAAACTCACCCGCGAATCCGATTTCTCGGTACTCGTGCCGGGGCACGGCGCCGTCACGCACGATGCCGCGCCGATCCGCCAGACCCGCGACTGGCTGAACTGGCTGACTGCCAGCCTGCGCGAGGCGGCCCGCGCCGGGCTGGATATGAACGAAGTATTGGCCCGCCCCTTGCCGCCGGTCTATGACGGTTTGCCCGTGGGGGCGGCCGAATACCGCCGCTCGGTCGGCCATCTGTTCCCCGCCTTCGAGCAGGATGCTCTGGAGTCCGGCCGGTGAATGCCTGGGAACATCGCCGTTTCCGCGTCATGCTGGGCCTTTCGGCGCTGCTGCATGGCGCGCTGCTGGCGATGGTCGCCGGGCCGCGCCCGCCGAGCCAGCAGCCTGCGCTCATGGCGTCGATCCGCCTGATCGATGCGTCGCCTGCTGCGCCAGCCGCCGCGCCGGCGGCGATTTCCCCGAAAGCCCGGCTGGATGAACCGCGCATCGAACGCACCGTGCCTCCCCATCCGGGCAGGATTGCCAGGCCGGCCACCGCATCCCTCCCGGCACCGGCTGCCGGCCCTGTCGATGCACCGGTCTCCGAGCCGCTTCCGGCGCCGGCCAGCGCGGCCCCGATGGCCGCAGCGGCAGGCGAAGCCACGCGCCCGGCGGCGCCTTCGGCACCCGCCCAGTCCGACATGCTGGCCAGCTACCGCCAGCGTCTGACCGAGCTGTTCGCGCGCGGCTATGAATATCCCCGCATCGCCGCCCTGCGCGGCTGGGAAGGGGAGGTCCGCCTGCGTCTGAAAGTCGCCCGCAAGGGCAACCTGCTCGGTGTGCATCTCGACCGCTCGAGCGGTTTCGCCGTTCTCGACCAGCACGCGCTGGCCCTGCTCGAAGGCCACGGCAACCTGCCGCCCTTCCCGGAGGCGCTCGAGGGCAGCGAAATCCAGGTCATCGTTCCAATCAACTACAAACTCAGAAAAACGACATGAAGAGACAAAACCATCAACCGAAGCTGCTGGCGGTCGCGCTTGCGGCAGCCTTCGCGCCCGCCTGGGCGCAGCAAGCCGTGACCACCGCCCCCGTCGAGATCGTGGGCACCACGCCACTGGCCGGCATAGGGGTGCCGCGCCTGCACCTGCCGACCAATGTCCTGTCGCTGGATGACCGCCGGCTGGAGGAAATCGAGAGCCTGAACATCGCCGAGCAGTTGCAGCGCCAGGCGCCGGCCGTGACGATCAACGAAATCCAGGGCAATCCCTACCAGGCCGACCTCAACTACCGCGGCTTCACCGCCTCGCCGCTGCTTGGCACCGCACAGGGACTGTCGATCTACGTCGACGGCGTGCGCGTCAACGAACCGTTCGGCGATACCGTGAACTGGGACCTGATTCCCCATTCGGCGATTGCCGGCATCGACCTGATCCCCGGTTCGAATCCGGCTTTCGGCCTCAACACCCTGGGCGGGGCGCTGGCCATCCGCACCAAGAGCGGCTTCTCGCATCCCGGCGGCAAGCTCGAACTGTCCGGCGGCAGCTTCGGACGCAGCAATACCGAGCTGGCGTGGGGTGGCAACAACGGCACTGTCGGCTGGTATGCCGCCGGCGACTGGTTCCGCGAGGACGGCTGGCGTGATTACTCGCCCTCCGACGTCAAGCAGTTCTTCGGCAAGCTGTCGTTTCGCAACAGAGCCGGCGAGGCCGACCTGACCCTGACCCAGGCACGCAGCCGGCTGATCGGCAACGGCCTGGTGCCGCAGTCCCTGTTCTCGGAGCGTCGCGCGGCCATCTTCACCCACCCCGACCAGACGCGCAACGACCTCACCCAGCTCGGCCTCAACGGCAAGCTGTGGCTGGGCGACAACCAGAGCCTGAGCGGCAACGTCTATGTTCGCAAGACGCGGACCCGCACGCTGAACGGCGACATGAACGACGACTACGAGAACGACTGGCCGATCGATCCGAATACGCCGAGCGGCGCCCATAACCGGACGCAGACGCGGCAGATCGGCACCGGTGGCGCGGTGCAGTGGAACCTGACGACCAATGCGCACCAGCTGGCGCTCGGTGGCTCGTGGGACCAGGCCCGCATGCGCTTTGCACAGACGCGGCAGCTGGGCTCGCTGAACGATTCGCGCGGCATCGACCAGCTGCTCGTCGAGAACGAGGAAAACCGGCTGTGGGGGACCACCCGCACGGCCAGCCTGTTCGCCACCGATACCTGGTCGATCACCCCCGTACTGCACCTGACGGCCTCGGCGCGCTACAACATGAGCCGGGTCACCACGCACGACGAGCACAACCCGAACCCGCCCAACCTCGACGGCGATCACAGCTACCGCAAGCTCAACCCGGCCCTCGGCCTGAGCTGGCAGGTGCTGCCGGCGCTCAACGCCTACGCCGGCTTCAGTCAGGGCAACCGCATTCCAACCCCCATCGAACTCGGCTGCGCCGACCCGGCCAACCCGTGCACCCTGCCCAACTCGATGGCCGCCGATCCCTACCTGAAGCAGGTCGTCTCGCGCACGCTGGAAGCCGGCCTGCGCGGCAACCTGCCGGGCGCTACCCAGTGGAATGCCGGGGTCTATCGCACATTGAACACCGACGACATCCTGTTCGTCGGCACCTCGACCAGCGCCGGCTACTTCACCAATTTCGGCAAGACGCAGCGCCAGGGCTTCGAACTCGGCCTCAACGGCAGCCTGAGCGCTGTCGACTGGTTCGCCAGCTACAACTGGCTGCACGCCACTTTCCGCTCCAGTGCCTGCCTGCTGGCCGAGAACAACAGCACGCGCGGCACGGCGGCGGAATGCACGGGGGGCGGTCAGGACGACGAAATCTTCGTGAAGAAGGGCAATCGCCTGCCCGGCTTGCCCGAGCACAGCGCCAAGTTCGGCCTGAGCTGGCGGGCGACCGACTGGCTGCGCGTCGGCGGCGACGTGCAGGCTTTCTCCAGCCAATACGTACGCGGTAACGAGAACAACCAGCACCAGGGCGGCACCGCCACCGATGCACTGGGCAATACCCGCACCTTCGACGGTCCGGGCAAGATCGGCGGCTACGCCATCCTGAACCTCAATGCCGAGGCCCGGCTCGGCGGCGGCTGGCAGCTCTTCGCCAAGGTGAACAACCTGTTCGACCGCCGCTATGCCACGGCCGGTGCGCTGGCCGAGAACCCCTTCGTCGCCGGCAGCTTCCAGACCAACCCGGACGACTGGCGTCGCCAGACCTTCGTCGCGCCGGGCGCACCGCGCGCCGCGTGGGTCGGCGTGCGCTACATTTTCGGCGGCAAATGACCATGCCCGGGCCGTTTTCGCTTCCCTCTCCGGGCCAGGCCGGCCTGCACACGCGTGTCGGCCTGGTGCTGAGCGCGCTGGCGGCCAGCCTATTGCTGGTGCTGGGCGGCCTGTGGCTGCACGCCACGCGCAATGCGGTGCATGAAGAAGTCGAGGCGGCGACGCGGGTGTCGGAGCAATGGCTGAGGGTGGTGATCGGCGAATTGCAGGCGTTGCCGCCGGACGTGCGCGGCGAGCGCTTGCTTGCCGTGGCGACGGGCATCGGCCGGGTGCGCGCCAACGTGCTGACGGTGCACGATGCGGGCGGTCAGTTGCGCCATGTCTCGCCGCCATCGCCCTACAAGGCCGGCCGCGAGGCTCCGGGGTGGTTCGCCGACCTGCTCTCCAGCCCGTTGCCGCCGCGTCATTTGAGCATGGACGGTTACCGGCTGAGCCTGCTGCCGGATTCGTCGCGGGCAGTGCTCGACGCCTGGGACGAATTGCAGGGCATGGCCGGCTGGGCCTTGCTGGCGCTACTGGCGCTGTTTGCCGGCGTGCGCCAGGCGCTGGGCCGGGCGCTGCGACCGCTCGATCAGGTCATGCAAGCGCTGGACCGTACCGGGCGCGGCCGTTTCGATACGCGGCTGCCGCAGTTCGCTTCGCCCGAGCTCGGCCGCCTGGCGCGGGCTTTCAACGGCATGGCCGACCGGCTGAAGGCGGCGGTGGACGACAACGTCCGGCTCGAGACGGCGAGGGAAGTGGCCGAGCAAATGCAGGCCCGGGTCGAACTGGAGCGTCGCGCCGAGCGCGAGAGCATCGCCCGCGAACTGCACGACGAGTTGGCGCAAGGCATCACGGCGGTACGCGCGCTGGGCGGCGCCATCGCGCAGCGCACCGCGGAGCAGCCGGCGCTGCACGGTCACGCGCAGAGCATCGTCGCGGTGACCGGCGAGATGCAGAACGGGGTCCGGCGCATCCTGCATCGCCTGCGTTCCAAGCCGGACGATCTGTCCGTGCGCCTGGCACAGTACATCGAGGCCTGGCGCGGGCAGCACGGTATCGCGCTGGACAGCCGGATTTCCCTGCCCGATGGCGCGATTGACGACGAGCTGGCGCAAGGGGTGCTGAGGATCGTGCAAGAAGGGCTGACCAACGTTGTCCGCCATGCGCGAGCCAGCCGGGTCGAACTGACCGTGCTGGCGAACGACGCGGAATGGCGGGTCCGCCTTGCCGACAACGGTTGCGGCGCCGGCCAGGGGCCGTCGGAGCAGGGCGGTTGCGGGCTGGGCTTGCGGGGTATGCGCGAACGGGTCGCCTTGCTGGGCGGCCATCTGGAATTCACCAGCCCGGCAGGGGGCGGCTTCGTTTTCGAGGCGCGTCTGCCGGTCGATGCGAGGAGGGTGGTGTCATGAATCTGCAAGGTGCCCGTGTGCTGCTGGCCGACGACCATGCCATGGTCCGGCTCGGTTTTCGTCTGCTGCTCGAAGGGGCAGGCGCCCAGGTCGTCGCCGAGGCCGACACCGGCGAAAGCGCGGTGCGCCTGTACGCCGAGTGCAATCCCGACGTGACGGTGATGGATGTGTCGATGCCGGGCATCGGTGGCCTGGCGGCGCTGGAGCGGCTGCTGCTGTGGGATGGCAAGGCCCGCGTGCTGATGCTCTCGGCGCATCACGACGACATCGTGCCGGTGCGTGCCCTCAAGCTCGGCGCCCGCGGCTACCTGTGCAAGCGGGCGTCGCCGGAGGAATTCCTGAGGGCGGTCGGCGAGGTGCGCCGGGATCGTCGCTATCTCGATCCCGAATTGGCCCAGGCCGTGGCCCTGGCGCAGCTGTCGGGCTCGGCCAACCCGGTCGGAGCGCTGACCGAGAAGGAACTGGCCGTCTTCCTGAAGCTGGCCGAGGGGCGTTCGGTCAACGACGTGGCGAGTGATTTCTGCCTCAGCCCGAGCACGGTCGGTACGCATCTCTATCACATCAAGCAGAAACTCAACGTGCAGAACGCCGCCGAATTGACGCTGGTTGCCGTGCGCAACGGCCTGATCGAATCCTGAACGGAGCAGCGGTGACCGCCGACTTCTTGTATCCCGAAGTGAAACCGCGCTGCGCGCGGCGCATGGCCGTCGGCGACGGCCATTATCTGTATGTCGAGGAAGTGGGGCCGACGGATGGCTTGCCGGTGCTCTTCCTGCATGGCGGCCCGGGCAGCGGCTGCACCGCGGCGCAACGCCGGCTGTTCGATCCGCAGCGCTTCCGCGCGGTGCTCATCGACCAGCGCGGGGCCGGGCGCAGCCAGCCGCTGGGTGCACTGAACGAGAACACGACCGCCGATCTGGTCGCCGATCTGGAAATCGTGCGCGAGGCGCTGGGCATCCCGATGTGGATCGTCTTCGGCGGCTCGTGGGGCAGCCTGCTGGCGCTGGCCTATGCCCAAATCTATCCGGAGCGCGTGCTCGGGCTGGTCCTGCGCGGCATCTTTCTCGGCTCGCAGGCGGAAATCGCGTCGTATGCCGGCGGCGGGAATCCGGGCGCCCGGCAGGCCTGGCTCGCCTTCTCGCGGGCGTTGGGGATGGCCGCTTCCGGCGACCTCCTGCTGGCTGCCTGCGCAGCACGCGTGCTGGGCGAGGATGCCGGCGAGGCCGAGCGGGCCAGCCGGGCCTGGCTGGATTACGAGCGCGCCTTGCTCGACGAGGCGCCGCTCGGCCGCTTGCCCGATGCCCGGGAGTTGGCCAAGGTACGCATCCAGATGCATTACCTGTCGCGGAACTGCTTCCTGAGTCCGGGCCAGTTGCTGGCCGGTGTCGAACGCCTGCGTCATTTGCCGGCCGCCATCGTGCAGGGCTTGTCCGATCCGGTCTGCCCGCCATATACGGCGCAGGCTCTACATCAGGCCTGGCCGGAAGCGACCTGGTTCCCCGTCGCCCAAGCCGGCCACGGCGGCCTGTCGCCGCCCATCGCCCGGGCCTGCATCAAGGCGCTGGGCTGGGTGGCCGAGTGTGTCGAGGTCGTCGGCTGAGGCGTTTCTAGAAACAGCTCATCCGGCCGCGCCTTTGCGAGCGGCGCATGACGGCCCGCCAGCGGCTGCGCACGTGATAGACCAGCCCGCGCTGTACCTGCCGACTGCGCCGACGCAAGCTCGCCAGGGCCGCATGCAGGCGCTGGTAAGCCGGATGGGCGTGCAGGCGGTAGAAGACGGCCGACTTGAAGCGGGTGATGGCCGCGTAGCTGCGGGCAAACCAGCCGATCTCCAGCAACTGCCGCCTGGTCAGCGTGAAAATGCGGGCGAGCAGGGCCGTTCCGACGATTTTCGCCGCCATGAAGGTGAGTATGCCGAGCAGCGGTGCGCCATGGGCGAGAAAGTACAGGCCGGCCAGCTTGAACGGCAGCAAGGCCACGCCGGGCACCATGAACAGGGCGAGTGCCACGTAGCGCGGCGCGCCGGCAACCCATGCGTCGATCTGGCGCAGCAGCGGCCACCGGGCCAGCCAGGCCATGGCGCCCTGCAACGGCTCCCACAGCCATTCCCAGAACCACAGAATGAAGGCGGCAAGCAGGATGAACGGCGTGGTCAGGGCGCGCTTCAGGCGGTGTTCCATGACGGAAATCTCGAACGGGACGCCATAGTATATGGAGGGCTGCCTTGCCGTTTGTCGGCTTTGCGTGACGGCGCGTGATCGGAAGGGGCTGGTTCCAGTCTTCCATGACCGGAAGCGCTTGGCGAAAGAAAGGGGTTAGCATGGCAGTTTCACGCCATGCCCGGAGTGGGCCGGGCAAATTTTCAGGCAACGTCGGGAACATTGGGGAGAGGTACGGAGTCCGAGATGGCACACGATCACGGCTTCCTGCAAAAATACACATGCTGACTATCGAAATCGTTTCAGACGTCGTTTGCCCCTGGTGCTTCATCGGCTTGCGGCGCGTCGACGCGGCCATCGAACTGGTACGTCGGGATTTTCCGGACGTTCACTGCCGCAAGCGCTGGCTGCCGTTTTTCCTGAACCCGGATACGCCGCCGGAAGGCGAGCCCTACCTGCCTTTCCTGATCGCCAAGTTCGGCAGTCGCGAAAGGGTCGAGGAAATCTTCACCCGGGTTCGCGATGCGGGGCAACCGTATGGCCTGACGTACGCTTTCGAGAAAATTTCTTTGCGCGCCAACACCTTGCAGGCACATCGCCTGATCCATTGGGCGCAGCAGCGGGGCGATGCCGAGTGCCTGGTCGAGCGCCTGTTCGCCGCCCAGTTCCAGCGCGGCGAACATGTCGGCGATGTCGGCCTGCTGGTGGCCATTGCGGGCGAATGCGGTTATCCGGCCGACGAGGTCGCCGCCTACCTTGCTTCCGATGAGGACAGCGAATTGCTGCGTGCCATGGAAGCCGAGATACGGGCGGTGGGCATTCGCCAGGTGCCGACGTTCATCGTCGACCGCCAGCGCGTGGTGGTCGGCGCCGAAGATCCAGCAATACTGGCCGAAGCGATCCGCGAAACCCTGGCCCGGGACTGAATGCCGCACGGGGCTCCCGGCGGCCAGCTCAACGAAAAAGGGCCGACTTGCGTCAGCCCTTCGCCGGTACGTTGCTTTCCGGGTGATCAGAAGGCGTATTTCACCCCAATCTGGATCAGGCGGGGCATGCCGACCTGGATGCCGCGGGTGCGGTCGACGATATAGGTCTTGTCGAACAGGTTCTTGCCGGTGACAAAGGCCGACAGGGACTTGTCGAAACGATAGTCGAGGGCGGCGTTCCAGACGGTGTAGGCCGCAATCTCGCCCTTTTGCCCATCGGCCGTCGGCGCAACCGTGTTCGCAAAATCGGAATACTGGCTGCCCACGTACTGGGCTTCGATCTGCCCCTTGAACGGACCGATGCCATAGCCGAGTGCGGCGGTCAGCGTATGCTCCGGCGCGTAGGCCTGGCGCTTGCCCTGAACGCCGACGACGGCTCCGTTCGCCACGTTGCGGAAGGCTTCGGTCTGCTCCGCCGTGGGCAGCCAGGTGTAGGCCACGCGGCTGAACACGCCATTCGACAAATTGGCATCGGCGGCCAGTTCGAGGCCTTCGAACAGTGCCTTGCCTTGCGAGAGCGGTGTGCTGCCACCGGCAATCGATCCGACGGCGATCAGGTTGTCATACTTGTTGCGGAAGTAGGCGGCCTGGACGGAAACGCCCGGCAGCGGCTGCGTGCGCACCCCGAATTCGAAGTTCAGCGATTTTTCGTAGTCCACATCGGTGACCGTCCCCGTGCCGCCGATCAGGTCTTCCACGCGCGGCGGGGAAAAACCTTTGTGCAGGCTGGTGAATACGGTCAATGTCCGCATCGGGTTCCAGGTTGCGCCTATCCCCGGCGTAAAGGCATGCACGCTGGATTCACCGGTCTGGCCGGTCAGGCGATTGGTGCGCTCGGCCTTGATCGATTCGTAACGGGCGATCGGCGTCACGCTGAACGAGCCGATATCGAAGCGGTTGGCGATAAAGCCGGAATAGGCGCTGGTCTTGCGCAGATTGCTTTCGACCAGCGTGCCGGTCCGCGCCGTCGGGGCGGTGCCGTTGATCTGCCGGCGATCCTGCTCCTCGAAGTGCGCCCGGACGCCGGCCTGGAACTCGCCCAGGCCGTGTGCCACGGTCAGGCGAGGCTCGATACCCCAGGTTTCGTAGGAGCGCAGGCGCCCCTGGGTGGAGTTGCAGGCATCGGGATTGACGGCGACACCGGCCAGCCGCGACGGATTCAATGCCGCACATTGACCGTCCTGGCTGTTGCTTGCCTGACGCCACCAGTCGCGATCGAACTTGGAGTAATACAGGCTGGTGGTCAGTGTGCTGGTGTCGCTGATCAGAAAGTCGTGCGTGGCCGAAAGACCCGTCCGCTCGGCCTCGAAACGATCGTTCTTGAACGGGTTGTAGCGGGCGCCCTGGCGGTCGTATTCGGCCTGTGTCAAACCGGAATAGGTCAGCATCGAGTCTTCCTTGTAGAAGTTCGCGCGCAGCGTGATCGCATTCCGGTCGCCGAGCATGGCACCGTACTTGACATTGAAATCGTCCAGCTTGTGGTTCATGTTGTCCCGGGCGCCGTCGCCTTCCTTGTGCCCGTAATCCAGGCTCAGGCCGCCGCCGCCGACATTCACCTTGCCGTTGACGAAGCCGCGATTGCCGACGACGCCCTGGAGATACCCGCCAAAGTTCTGGCGCGGCGCCGGTGTGATGTAGTTCACCACGCCGCCCACCGTCTGCGGCCCGAACATCAGCGAACTGGCCCCTTTCAGGACTTCGATGCGCTCGTAGCGGTCCACCATCGGATGGTAGTAGCTGGCATTGTCGCCATACGGCGCATAGGCCAGCGGCAACCCATCCTCGAGCAGGGTGATCTTGGTCGAACGGGTCGGATTCAGGCCGCGCATCGCAATGTTGGGGCGCAGGCCGAAACCTTCCTCGTCGCGGGCGTGAACGCCGGGCACCTTGCGCAGCGCCTCGTTCACGGTGAAGACGTGGGCATCCTCCAGCTCTTTCTTGCCGAGAATCTGGCCGGCACCGCCCAGCGTCGGGAGGTTTTCCTCGCCGCCGATGACCTTGACGGTCGCCAGCATTTTTTCAGGGGGGCTTTCCTTGGCATGGGCAGCCGGCAAGCAGGCATAGGCGGCGGCAATCGCCAGCACGAGCGGCGTGGGAGAAAAATTTTTTCTCGACAAGCAGGACTTCATTTTGACTCTCCAGAGACAGTTTTTTTTGATGCTGGCTGGCTGCCTGGAGAACTCGGTGGGTGGCTGGCTTGCGATAGTGTTGGAACAGCAGTCTGAAATTGTAAATGAAAGTAAATCTCATTTCAATTTAGAGGTCTGCATCCGCCTGACTTTTCGGATACCTGCGCGGAAGGGGCGGCTGGCGGCGGCCTCGTCCCTTCCATCGGGTCTTGCCGGATCGCGATGTTCCCCGCTGCCGGTCGCGGTATTCAAGCGCTCGCCCGGGCCGGATCAGGGAACGGGCACGGTTGAAAAAAATGGATACAAATCGTCGCACAAAGACAACGTGAAAAATCGTGCTTTGGCATGAAACTAAAGCCCATCGTGAGCCTCGAGGAGATTCCCATGCACTCTGATGAAATCCGGAAAGCCCATGTCGTGGCAGCTTTCATGATGACCGCGAGGCGTTATTTCGGCCTGGTGCCGGCAGCGCAATCGACGGTGCGCCGGGGCGGTCCCCATGGCCGGCTACGTCCCGTCTTTCGTTCGCTTCTGGTCGTCGGTTCGCTCGGGACTGCACTGGCGCAGCCGGTATTCGCGATGGAAACGATGCGTTCCGCCACGACGCACGGCGCCGCGAAAAAAAGTGCGCCCAAGCGCGAGACCGCATCGCCCGGAGTGCCTGGCGTCCCGGCTCGCACCGAAGACGAATCTTCCCGTGGTTGATTCATTTCAGGAGGAAAACAGAACATGAAAGCATTGAAGATGACGGTTGTCGCGGTCGCCGTTGCGGCCGCGCTGGGTGGTGCCTATTCCTTCGGACAACTGCAGACGGTCGCCAGCGCGCATGCCGTGCCGTCGGCTGCCGTATCGCCGCAGAATGAAGCACAACCGGGCGTTGCGCCGCTTGCACTGCCCGACATGCGCGGCATCGTTGCCGCCAACGCTCCGGCGGTCGTGAATATCAGCGTCAGCGGGACACGCAAGACCGCAGCCGGCATACCCCAGCTTGATCCGGACGATCCGCTCTATCAGTTTTTCCGTCGTTTCGGCGGGCAGGTGCCGCAGGGCAAGACGCCGGTGCAGGGAATGGGGTCTGGATTCATCGTCAGTGCCGACGGCACGATCCTGACCAATGCCCATGTCGTCGAGGACGCCGACGAAGTGACTGTCAAACTGAACGACAAGCGCGAGTTCAAGGCCAAGGTTCTGGGTGCCGACAAGGCCAGCGACGTGGCCGTGTTGAAGATCGACGCCAAGGATCTTCCGTTCGTTCGCATCGGTACGTCGGCGCCGACGAAGGTCGGCGAATGGGTGCTGGCCATCGGCTCGCCCTTCGGTTTCGAGAGCAGTGCCAGCGCGGGCATCGTGTCGGCCAAATCGCGCTCGCTGCCGGACGGAAGCTATGTGCCGTTCATCCAGACCGACGTCGCGGTCAATCCCGGCAACTCGGGCGGCCCGCTGTTCAACATGAACGGCGAGGTGATCGGCATCAACTCGCAGATTTATTCGCGCAGTGGCGGGTATCAGGGCTTGTCCTTCGCCATTCCGATCGAGGTGGCGATGAACGTTGAGCGGCAGATCGTGACCACCGGCAAGGTCCAGCGCGGCAAGCTGGGCATCAGCATCCAGGAGGTCAACCAGGCCTTGGCCGACACTTTCGGTCTTGCCAAGCCGGCCGGCGGCCTGGTTTCTTCCGTGGAAAAGGGCGGCCCGGCAGCCAGGGCCGGGATCGAACCCGGGGACGTGATCATCGGCATCGACGGCAAGGCGGTGAATTCAGCCGGCGATCTGCCGGCGGCCGTGGCCCTGAAAAAACCGGGCGAATCGACCCGCCTGCAGATCTGGCGCAAGGGCAAGGCACAGGATATCGAGATCAAGGTCGGCAGCTTCGGCGAGGAGAAAGTCGCCGCGGCGGAAGCGCCGAGCATCGACAAGGGGCGCCTGGGTGTCGCCGTCCGGCCGCTGACGCCGGATGAAAAACGCCAGGCCGGCGTGACAGCGGGCCTGGTCGTCGAACAGTCCGGCGGCTCTGCCGCGAAGGCTGGCATTCAACCGGGCGACATCATCCTGTCGGTCAACGGCCAGTCGGTCGGTAGCGTCGACCAGCTGCGCACCGCCATTGCCAGCGTGGGCAAGAAGGCGGCCATTCTGGTCGAGCGGGGGGAGTCTCGCATTTTCGTGCCGGTCGATCTCGGCTGAGGGCCGTTTTTTCGTACCGGCGCCCGCTCAGCTACCGTCCTTCTTTTTCAGCCGGTATTGCAACTGCGTCGAGGATGGCGTCGATCAAGGCCGCGGAGGCGCAGGGTTCCTTTTTCCGTTCGAGGCTGCCGGCCTGGGAAATCTGCGCTTCGCTGAAGTCGCTGGCGGCGACGTTGGCGAACAGGTGCTCGAGTTCGATCCAGCCGCCGTTGGGGGCGAGGATGAGGCCGCGCTCGATCATGTTTTCCAGTTCGCGCACGTTGCCCGGCCATTGGTAGGCCTTGATGGCCTGCATGGCCTTGTCGCTGATGCCGAGCAGCTTCTTCTCGTAAAGCGTGCAAAAGCGGGCGAGCATGGCTTCGATGAGCAGGGGGATGTCGGCGATGCGTTCGCGCAGTGGCGGAATCTGGATGGGATAGACGCTGAGCCGGTAATAGAGGTCGGAACGGAAGCGCCCGGCCTTGACTGCGGCCTGCAGGTCAACGTTGGTGGCGGCGACGAGGCGGATGTTGAGCTTGCGCACCCGGTCGTCGCCCAGACGCTCGATCTCGCCCTCCTGCAGCACGCGCAGCAGCTTGGCCTGGGCGGCGAGCGGCAGTTCGCCGATTTCGTCGAGGAACAGCGTGCCGCCGTCGGCCCGCTCGAACTTGCCCATGCGCGAAGTCTGGGCGCCGGTGAAGGCGCCCTTTTCTACGCCGAATAGCTCGGATTCGATCAGGTCGTTGGGCATCGCTGCGCAATTGACCGCCACGAACGGACCCTGCTTGCGGTTGCTCATCTGGTGAAGGGTGCGCGCGAAACGCTCCTTGCCGACACCGGTTTCACCGAGCAGCAGCACGGTAACCTGGGTGCCGGAAGCACGGGTCACCAGATCGTGGGCGTGCTGGAAGCCCTTGGAATTGCCGACCAGCTGCGGTGTCTGCGTCTGTTGCGAGATGGTGGTGCGCAGATAGTCGACCTGGTGGCGCAGTTCCAGCAGGTGATTGAGCATCGAATCGGATTCGAAGTAGCTGGCATGCTGGTCGGCATCGTCCCACTCCTCGAGCGGCTTGCCGACGATGCGGCAGTGATTGTGGCCGCAGGCGACGCATTCGACTTCCTTGAACAGGATGAAACGGCCCATGAAAGCCGAGGTGTAACCCGAGGCGTAGCCGATCTGCGACCAGCACACCGCTTCCTCCGACTGGCCCAGTTCGCGCAGGTGGATGTCCTGTTCCCAGGAGTTCTCCCACAGGAATTCGCCGTAGAAATTGCCGCTGTCGAAATCGAGCTTCATGTCGATTGGCGTGACGCGGACGATGCCTTCCAGCATGTGGAGTTGCGGACCGGTGAAGAAGGCGTCCTGCATCGACTGATGGCCGCGGATGCGCTTGGCCAGTTCGGCATCGCAGACGCCGGCGGCATAACCCATGCGGGTGAGCAGGCGGCGGGCGTGTTCCTTGCCGACCGAGCCGACCAGTTCGCGGCGCAAGGCGCCGAGTGCCGAGGTGTGCATGAGCACCATGCGGTTCTCGGCCAGCCAGATCGTGCCGTCCTTTTCGCAAAACTTGACCAGATTGCGCAGGTCGTTCGATTCCGGGTAACGGATGGTTGTCATCTTGTCTCTCTGTTACGAATGGCCCTCGTTACCGGGGTGATCCGCTTTGTTTTCTGTACGGCTGCCTGCCGGTTGGCTCGAGCAATTTTGCTCCGGTAACCGATAATTTTCTCGAGATTATTTCACGGTTTTGTTTGCCGTGGGGGGCGAAATCGCGCGCCATTCATATGGCATGGCCGCATGCAAAGCGGGGAAGCGGCTGCTTTGTCCGGCGTCTTTCAGGTAACAAAAACAGACAGCCGGCAGTTGATCATTTGATTGCCTTAATCGAAATTTATTCATCAAATCGTAATGATGCAGTGCGGAAAAATGGCTGCTGGTTTTTTGTGATTTCAATAAAAACAGATGCTTAACCCATTGGCACGCTCCTTGATAAAGAGATGGCCGGCAGCGATGGGCGCTGCGCCGCTTTCAGGAGATGGACGATGGGGCAACAAGAAAGGCAGGGGGGGGCGTTCGATGCGGGGCGTCGCTACGTTCGCGTCTGTAATCGTCGTCCGGACGGTTTCATCGAATTCGAGTTCTCGATCGGTGATCCCGAACTGGCGGTCGAGCTGATGTTGCCCGAATCCGCATTTCATGAGTTCTGCTTGGCCAACGAGGTCATCGTGCTCGATCCGGCGACGTCGGATCAGGGCGACTGGGTTTCCCGGTTGAACGATGCCTCGCGCCAGGGATTTGAAGACGCAGTCTGAACACACCATCCCGCTCGCGGGAATAACGAGAGGAGACCTACATGCAGATTGATCTGCGCACCGTGGCCATCAAGCCCTTGCGCCACACCTTCGACCACCTGGTCGAGCGCTTCGGCGACAAGCCGGCCAGCCGTTACCAGGAAGGCAGCTACAACATCCAGCAGGAGCATATCTTCCACTACCGCCCGACCTGGGATGCGGATCGCGTGCTGTTCGACAAGAAGCGCACCAAGATTCAAATGAAAGACTGGTATGCGCTGAAGGACCCGCGCCAGTACTACTACGGCGCCTACACCATCGCCCGGGCTCGCCAGCAGGATGCTGCCGAGTCGAGCTTCGAGATGATCGAGGATCGTGGCCTGGCCGAGCTGATTCCGGCCGATCTGAAGCAGATCGCCCTGGATGTGCTGGTGCCGATGCGCCACGTCGAATGGGGCGGCAACATGGGGAATTCCTACATCACCGCCTACGGCTACGGCACGGTCATTACCCAGCCCTGCCTGTATCACGCGATGGACCACCTGGGCGTCGCGCAGTACCTGACCCGTATCGGCCTGGTGCTGGATGGCCCGGATGCGCTCGATGCCGCCAAGGATGCCTGGATGTCCGGCGCGCTGTGGCAGCCGATGCGTCGCCATGTCGAGAACATGCTGGTACTGGATGACTGGTTCGAGATTTTCGTCGCCCAGAACCTGGTGCTCGAAGGCCTGCTCAACCCGATGCTCTACGACTATCTGGACGCCGAATTCTCGGCCAAGGGCGGCACGGCCATCTCGATGATGACCCGCTTCATGGCCGAATGGTCGACCGAAACGGCCAAGTGGATCGATGCGCAGATCAAGACGGCTGCCGCCGAATCGCCCGAGAACAAGGAGCAGCTCGGTGCCTGGGTCAAGCACTACCGCTCGGCTACCCGCGAGGCGCTGGCACCGATTGCCCGGCGTGCCTTCGGCGACCAGGCCGACGACGTGCTGGCCGATCTCGTATCCGAATTCAACGCCCGCTGCGCCAAGCTCGGCCTGGCGGTCTAGGAGTTTCCATGTCTACCGTATTCATCGCCTTTCAAACCAACGAGGACACACGTCCCATCGTCGAGTCCATCCTCGCCGACAACCCGCATGCGGTGCTCGACGAGCAACCGGCCATGGTCAAGATCAATGCCGAGGGCCAGCTGGTCATCAAGCGCGAATCCATCGAAGAGCGCATCGGCCGCAATTTCGACCTGCAGGAATTGCAGATCAACCTGATCACCCTGTCCGGGAATATCGACGAAGACGACGACCAGTTCACGCTGGCCTGGAAAAACTGAGGAAGGAGACTCTCATGGACATGAAAGCCAACAAGAAAAAGCTGGGCCTGAAGGAAAAATACGCCCATATGACGCGCGGTCTGGATTGGCAGACCACCTACCAACCGATGGACAAGGTGTTCCCGCAGGCCACCTTCGAAGGCATCAAGATTCACGACTGGGAGAAGTGGGAAGACCCCTTCCGTCTGACCATGGACGCCTACTGGAAATACCAGGCCGAGAAGGAGCGCAAGCTCTACGCCGTGCTCGATGCCTTCGCCCAGAACAACGGCCACCTCGGCATTACCGATGCGCGCTACCTGAATGCGGTCAAACTGTTCCTGACCGGCATCTCGCCGCTGGAATACGTCGCCCACCGCGGCTTTGCCGCCGCCGGCCGCAACTTCCCGGGCGTCGGCCCGCGCGTTGCCTGCCTGATGCAGTCGATCGACGAGATTCGTCACGCCCAGACCCAGATTCACGCCCTGTCGAACTACAACAAGTTCTACGAAGGCTTCCACGCCGGTGCGGCCCACCAGATCGAACGCATCTGGTACCTCTCCGTGCCCAAGTCCTTCTTCGACGACGCCTTTTCGGCCGGCCCCTTCGAATGGATGATCGCCATCGGCTTCTCCTTCGAGTACGTGCTGACCAACCTGCTGTTCGTGCCCTTCATGTCCGGTGCCGCCTACAACGGCGACATGGCGACCGTGACCTTCGGCTTCTCGGCGCAGTCCGACGAAGCCCGTCACATGACCCTGGGCCTTGAGTGCATCAAGTTCATGCTCGAGCAGGACCCGGATAACCTGCCCATCGTCCAGAAGTGGATCGACAAGTGGGCCTGGCGCGGCATCCGCGTGCTGACCCTGGTCGGCATGATGATGGACTACATGCTGCCGAAGCGCGTCATGAGCTGGAAGGAAGCCTGGGAAATCTACTTCGAGCAGAACGGCGGCGCCCTGTTCAACGACCTGGCCAAGTACGGCATCAAGGTGCCGGACTGCATCACCCAATGCACGGTCGACAAGGAGCACATCTCCCACCAGGCCTGGTGCACTTTCTACCAGTATGCCCACGCCTCGGCCTTCCACACCTGGCTGCCGAACGCCGAGGAAATGGACTGGCTCTCCGCCAAGTACCCGAATACCTTCGACAAGTACTACCGGCCGCGTTACGAGCAGTGGCGCGAAATGGCCGACAAGGGCGAGCGTTTCTACAACAACACGCTGCCCATGCTGTGCCAGGTCTGCCAGATCCCGATGGTGTTCACCGAGCCGGACGACCCGAGCAAGATCTGCTATCGCGAGTCCGATTACCAGGGCGAGAAGTACCACACCTGTTCGGACGGCTGTAAGCACATCTTCGACGACGAGCCGGAGAAGTACATCCAGGCCTGGCTGCCGGTGCACCAGATCTACCAGGGCAACTGCTGGCCGGAGGGCACCGACCCGACCGCCGAGGGCTTCGACCCGATGGCCAAGGTCCTCGAGTGGTATCACATCGAGAACGGCAAGGACAACCTCGACTACGAAGGCTCAGGCGACCAGGCCAACTTCGCCGCCTGGCGTGGCGCGGCCACCCAGAACACCTGATCGACCACAACCGGCGGAGGGCGATTGCGCCCTCCCGACAAGAATTTAGGAGACGAACATGGCTGTCAAAGCCCTTAGCGAATACAACTTCCCGGCTGCCGATACGCAGGACAAGTTCCACGGCAACCAGCTGCTCTACGTCGGCTGGGACGACCACCTGATGTTCTGTGCGCCGTTTGCCTACTGCATTCCGCCGAGCACCAAGTTCTCGGAGCTGGTCGAGAAGCATCTGCCGCATTCCTTCGGGCCGCACCCGGAATGGGCCAAGGTCGATGTCAGCAAGATCGTCTGGCTCAAGTCGGGGCAGCCCTTCCAGCCCGACATGAACAAGACGCTGGCCGAGCAGGGCCTCGAGCACAAGACCGCGCTGCGCATGCAGACGCCTGGCCTGAACGGCAACGGCACCTACTTCTGATCCGAGGGCGGCATGAGCTACGAACTGACCATCGAACCGCTTGGCCAGACCATTGAAGTCGAGGATGGCCAGACCATCCTCGACGCCGCCCTGCGCGCCGGCATCTATCTGCCCCATGCTTGTTGCCACGGCCTGTGCGCAACCTGCAAGGTGCAGGTGACCGACGGCGAGATCGATCACGGCGAGGCATCGACCTTTGCCCTGATGGACTTCGAGCGCGAGGAGGGCAAGTGCCTGGCCTGCTGCGCCCGACTCGAATCGGACGTGGTGATCGAGGCCGAGATCGAGGACGATCCCGATTCGCTGAACCTGGCGGTCGAGGATTACGAAGGCGAGGTGGTCAGGATCGAATCGTTGACGCCGACGATCAAGGGCATCTGGCTCAAGCTGGACCGGCCGATGAAGTTCCAGGCCGGCCAGTACGTCAATCTGGAAATCGATGCGCTGGGCGGCCAGTCGCGCGCCTTCTCGCTGGCCAATGCGCCGCAGACCGATGATGTCGTCGAGCTGAACGTGCGCATCGTGCCCGGCGGGCAGGTCACGACCTGGCTGCACGAGCAGCTGAAGGTCGGCGACCGGCTCAAGTTCAGCGGCCCGTATGGGCGGTTCTTCGTCAAGAAGTCGGCTAATGTGCCGCTGGTCTTCATGGCCGGCGGCTCAGGCCTGTCCAGCCCGAAGTCGATGATCGAGGACCTGCTCAGCGAAGGCTGCGAATTGCCGATGACCCTCGTCTATGGCCAGCGCAGCCGCGCCGAGCTGTATTACGACGCCGAGTTCCGGGCTTTGGCCGAGAAATACGCGAATTTCACCTACGTGCCCTCGCTTTCCGAGGAGCCGGCGGGTTCCGACTGGGACGGCGCGCGCGGTTTCGTGCATGAAGCGGCCAAGGCGCACTTCGACAACGACTTCCGTGGCCACAAGGCCTACCTGTGCGGTCCGCCGGCGATGATCGAGGCCTGCATCACGGCGCTGATCCAGGGGCGGCTGTTCGAGCGCGACATCTACATGGAGAAATTCTTCTCCGCGGCCGACGCCTCGCAGCAACTGAAAAGCCCGCTGTTCAAGAACATCTGAGCGGGAGACAGAGCGGCCATGATCTATTTCAACGTGTTGATCGAGGAAACCGGCGAAACCTATCGCTGTTCACCGCAGGAGTCGTTGCTGGCCGGCATGGAGCGGCTGGGCAAGAAGGGCATCCCGGTGGGGTGCCGGGGCGGCGGATGCGGCGTGTGCAAGGTGGAGATCACCGCCGGTACCTATTTCAAGCGGGTGATGAGCCGCGACTACGTCAGCGTCGAGGACGAGGCAGCGGGCCGGGTTCTGGCCTGCCGGGTACGGCCGACCAGCGACATCACGCTGAAGGTGCTGGGCAAGATGGCGAAGAACGTCTGCAGCACCCGGCCGGCCTTGCCGGCGGCGGTGTAGGGCGGAGCGGGCGGGAATGGCGACTCAGGCCTGTCGCCTCTCGTTCAGCTGGTCGGCCGGAATCGCCTGGACGGAACGGAAGGTCAGGCGGATGTGTTCGGACAGGATATCGGCGGCCTTGTCGGCGTCGCGGTTCATGGCGGCATGGAGCAGGGCTTCGTGCTCGTTGTGGATGTCGCGCGGAATGGGCTGCAGGTAAAGCGACATGCGCCGATAGCGTTCGGCCTGCTGATAGAGGATGGACAGGAAATGCTTCAACCAGCGCGACGGGCAGGCGGCAATCAGCACCTCGTGGAAGATGCGGTTGCGTTCCTCCCACTCTTCCCGGTCTTCGCTGCCGATGCGTTTTTCCTCGGCCTTGGCCAGACGGTGGAAGGCGGCGAGCAGATTGGCCTCCCAGGCATCGTCGCCCATGGCGATGGACTGGCGCAGGGCGTCGCATTCGAGCATGACGCGGGTCTGGGTGATGTCCTCGAAATCCTCGAGCGACACCGGGGCGACACGAAAGCCTCGCTGCCCCTGGCTGACGACGAGGGCATCGGAGATGAGCAGGGAGAGCGCCTCGCGCAGGGTGCCGGCGCCGACGCCGTAGTTGTCCTTGAGGTGCTCGACGCGGAGCTTCTCGCCTGGTGCCAGGCGGCCTTCGATGATGTCGCGCCGCAAGGCGCGGTAGGCCGATTCGACCAGGGTTTTCGGCTCGGTGGCGAGGATTTCGGCAGGTGGGCTGATGTTCATGATGTTTGAATTGTCGGTAGGCCGCGGTTCCAAAATTCTAACCCGATAAACGAAATTTTCGGGTGAATTTAAAAATCTCGAGAAAATGTATTGACATCGAGATTGCTTGTAAATATCGTTACGTTAAATCGATTGCATGGATTTTTATGCGATCACCCCACTCAAAAAACAGGAGAAGACAAATGGCAATGACTGGCGTACTGCGTCCCGGACACGCTCAAATGCGGGTTCTCGACATCGAAGAAAGCGTTGATTTCTATTCGAAGGTGCTGGGCCTGATCGAAACCGGTCGCGATGCACAGGGCCGCGTTTATTTCAAGACCTGGGAAGAGCGCGATCACAGCAGCGTGATCCTGCGCCAGGCCGATACCGCCGGTATCGATTTCTTCGCCTTCAAGGTGGACAGCGATGCCACGCTGGCCAAGCTGGAGAAGGATCTGAACGCCTACGGCGTCGCCACCAAGCGCATCCCGGCCGGCGAACTGCTGGAAACCGGCGAGCGCGTGCGCTTCACGCTGCCGACCGGCCACGACATCGAGCTGTATGCCCACAAGACCGCCATCGGCAACGAGATGGGCGAACTCAATCCGGAAGCCTGGTGCGCCAGCGCCGAGAAGGGCATCGCCCCGATCCGCCTCGACCACTGCCTGCTCTACGGTCCGGACATCGAGAAGGCCCAGGCCATCCTGCAGGACGTGCTCGGCTTCTACCTCGTCGAGCACATCGCCCTCGATGACAACCAGGACCTGGCCATCTGGCTGTCGTGCTCGACCAAGGCTCACGACATCGCCTTCGTTCGCCATCCGGAGCCGGGCAAGCTGCACCACGTTTCCTTCCTGCTCGAAACCTGGGAGCAGGTGCTGCGCGCCGCCGACATCATGTCGATGAACCGCGTGTCCATCGACATCGGTCCGACCCGTCACGGCGTCACCCGCGGCACGACGATCTACGCTTTCGACCCGAACGGCAATCGCTTTGAAACCTTCTGCGGCGGCAACTATGCCTATCCCGACCAGAAGCCGACCAAGTGGACGATGGATGAAGTCGGCGCCGCCGTGTTCTATCACGACCGCAAGCTGAACGATCGCTTCCTGACGGTGGTGACCTGATGCAAATCGCCGTCAGCACGCCGGGAATCACGGCCGAGGCAGCTTCCACCGCCTGTGCGGCGGCAGTTGCCTTCGCGGCAGCGAAGGGCTGGAAGATCAATGTCGCGGTCGTCGACCGTGGCGGCAATCTGATGGCCTTCCTGCGCCAGCCGGGGGCCTTCATCCACTCCATCGACATCGCCATCAACAAGGCCTACACGTCGGCCAGCTTCGGCTTTCCGACCAAGGCCTGGATGAGCGCCATCGGGCACGACGACGGGATGAAGTTCGGCTTCTCCAACCAGCCGCGGCTGATCGTGTTTGGCGGCGGCCTGCCGGTTCCCGGTGAGGGCGGCGAATGGATCGGCGGCATCGGCGTCTCCGGTGCCTCCGAATCCGAAGACGAGGAATGTGCGCGTGCGGGGCTGGCCGCCATCGGGCTGGCCTGATTCCGGCAGAACAGCAAACCCAACAAGGATAACAAGGGCAATGAAACAAATCCTGAATTTCATCAATGGCAAATTTGTCGCCACCGGCAAGCAGTTCGAGAAGCGCACGCCGCTCGACAACAGCGTGATCGGCATGGTGCACGAAGCCGGCAAGGCCGAGGTCGATGCCGCGGTCAAGGCCGCGCACGAGGCGCTGGAAGGCCCGTGGGGCAAGATGACCGTGGTCGAGCGCACCGACATCCTGAACAAGGTGGCCGACGAGATCAACCGTCGCTTCGACGAGTTCCTCGAAGCCGAATGCGCCGACACCGGCAAGCCGAAGAGCCTCGCCTCGCATATCGACATTCCGCGCGGTGCCGCCAACTTCAAGATTTTCGCCGACGTGATCAAGAATGCGCCGACCGAATTCTTCGAAATGGCCACCCCGGATGGCAAGGGCGCCATCAACTACGCCATGCGCCGCCCGGTCGGCGTGGTCGGCGTGGTCTGCCCGTGGAACCTGCCGCTGCTGCTGATGACCTGGAAGGTCGGCCCGGCACTGGCCTGTGGCAATACGGTCGTCGTCAAGCCGTCGGAAGAAACCCCGTCTACCGCCACGCTGCTTGGCGAGGTCATGAACGCCTGTGGCGTGCCGAAGGGCGTCTATAACGTGGTGCATGGCTTCGGCCCGAATTCGGCCGGCGAATTCCTGACCACCAACCAGGACGTCAACGCCATCACCTTCACCGGCGAAACCCGCACCGGCGCCGCCATCATGAAGGCCGCCGCCGAGGGTGCCCGTCCGGTCTCGCTGGAAATGGGGGGCAAGAACCCGGCCATCGTCTTCGCCGACGCCAACCTCGATGTCGCCATCGAAGCCACGCTGCGTTCCTGTTTCGCCAACTGCGGCCAGGTCTGCCTGGGTACCGAGCGCGTCTATGTCGAACGTCCCTTCTTCGAGACCTTCGTCGCTGCGCTGAAGGCCGGTGCCGAAAAGCTCAAGCTGGGTGTGCCGAGCGACCCGAGCACCAACATGGGGCCGCTGGTCAGCCAGGAGCACCGCGACAAGGTGCTGTCGTACTACAAGAAGGCGGTCGACGAGGGCGCCACGGTCGTTACCGGTGGCGGTATTCCCGAGATGCCGGGGGAACTGGCCAACGGCGCCTGGGTGCAGCCGACCATCTGGACCGGTCTGGACGACAACGCCGCCGTGGTGCGCGAGGAAATCTTCGGACCCTGCACGACGGTCATGCCCTTCGACAGCGAAGACGAAGTGATCAAGCGCGCCAACGACACCACCTACGGCCTGGCCGCGTCGATTTTCACGCAGGACGTCAATCGCGCCCATCGCGTGGCCGGGAAGATCGAAGTCGGCCTGGTCTGGGTGAACAGCTGGTTCCTGCGCGACCTGCGTACCCCGTTCGGCGGTGCCAAGCAGTCGGGTATCGGTCGCGAGGGCGGCGTGCATTCGCTGGAGTTCTACACCGAGCTCAAGAACGTCTGCATCAAGCTGTAAGGCGATCCGGACATTGGCCGCCCGGCGGCCGATTCAACAGAGGAAAGATCACGATGGACAAAGCACAAATTCTCCAACTGGGCGACGAACTGTACGAGGCGCTGGCTGGCGGCAAGACGGTGAGCCCGCTGACCTCGCGCGGTTTCGACATCACCATCGAGGATGCCTATCACATCCAGCAGCAGATGATTGCGCGTCGCCTGGAAAAAGGCGAAAAGATCATCGGCAAGAAGATCGGCGTCACCAGCAAGGCAGTCATGAACATGCTCGGCGTGCATCAGCCGGACTTCGGCTACCTGCTCGACGGCATGGTGTACAACGAGGGCGAGTCGATTGATATGTCGACGCTCATCCAGCCGAAAGCCGAGGGCGAAATCGCCTTCCTGCTCAAGAAGGACCTGCAGGGTCCGGGCGTGACGGCCGCCGATGTGCTGGCCGCCACCGAAGGCGTCATGGCCTGTTTCGAGATCGTCGACTCGCGTATTACCGACTGGAAGATCAAGATCCAGGACACCGTCGCCGACAACGCTTCCTGCGGTGTTTTCGTGCTCGGCGACCAACTGGTCGACATCAGCAAGGTCGACCTCGCCCTGTGCGGCATGGTGCTCGAGAAGAACGGCGAAATCGTCGTCACCGGCGCCGGTGCCGCGACGATGGGCCACCCGGTCAATGCCATGGTCTGGCTGGCCAATACGCTCGGCCAGCTGGGCATCGCCCTGAAGGCCGGCGATATCGTGCTGTCCGGTGCGATGGGGGCGATGGTTCCGGTGGGCAGGGGCGACAACCTGCGGGTCAGCATCGGCGGTATCGGCGGCTGCTCGGTACGCTTCGTCTGAGCGGATCGCCCTATATGGATCTCCGGATTTCCGGCAAGACGGCAGTCGTCAGCGGTTCCACCGCCGGCATCGGCTTCGCCATCGCCAGCGAACTGGCCCGCGAAGGTGCCAGCGTGGTGATCAACGGACGCAGCCAGGCCGGTGTCGATGCGGCGGTGGCCCGCTTGCGTTCGTTGCCCGGCGATGTCCGGGTCCGCGGCGTGGCCGCCGATCTGTCGAGTGCCGCCGGTTGCCAGGTGTTGTTCGACGCCTGTCCGCAGGCCGACATCCTGATCAACAACCTCGGCATCTTCGACCCGAAGCCGTTCGCAGCCATCGCCGACGACGAATGGCTGCGCTTCTTCGACATCAACGTGATGAGCGGCGTCCGTCTGGCGCGCCACTACCTGCCGACCATGCAGGCCGCCAACTGGGGGCGCGTCGTGTTCATTTCCAGCGAGTCCGGCATCAACACGCCGGGCGAGATGGTGCACTACGGCATGACCAAGTCGGCCCAGCTGGCCGTGTCGCGCGGCCTCGCCCAGAGTTGTGCCGGCACCGGCGTCACGGTCAATGCCGTGCTGCCCGGTCCAACCCGTTCGGAAGGCGTCGCCGAGTTCTTCGGCAAGCTGGCTGCCGACTCCGGCATCGGCCTCGATGAAATGGAGCATCGCTTCTTCGCCGAAGCCCGGCCGACCTCAATTATCAAACGCATGATCGATCCGGCCGAAGTCGCCGCGTTGGTCGCCTACGTCTGCAGCGCCCGCGCTGCCGCGACGACCGGCGCCGCGCTGCGCGTCGAGGGCGGCATCGTTTCCACCATTTGTTGAATATCCCCTCAAGGAAAATTCCATGACCCAGAAAATCAAATGCGCACTGATCGGCCCCGGCAACATCGGCACCGACCTGCTCTACAAGCTCAAGCGCAGCCCCTTCCTCGAACCGGTGTGGATGGTCGGTATCGACCCCGAATCCGAAGGTCTCAAGCGCGCCGCCGACATGGGCCTCAAGGTCACCGCCGACGGTGTCGACGGCTTGCTGCCCCACGTACTCGCCGACAATGTCCAGATCGCCTTCGACGCCACCTCGGCCTACGTCCATGCCGAGAACACCCGCAAGCTCAACGCGCTGGGTGTCCTGATGATCGACCTGACGCCGGCCGCCATCGGCCCCTACTGCGTGCCGCCGGTCAACCTCAAGGAGCATGTCGGCAAGCGCGAAATGAACGTCAACATGGTCACCTGCGGCGGCCAGGCCACGATCCCCATGGTTGCCGCGGTTTCCCGCGTCCAGCCGGTTGCCTACGGTGAAATCGTCGCCACGGTGTCGTCCAAGTCGGCCGGTCCGGGCACCCGCAAGAATATCGACGAATTTACCCGTACCACGGCCGGGGCCGTCGAGAAGGTCGGCGGCGCCAAGAAAGGCAAGGCCATCATCATCATCAACCCGGCCGAACCGCCGCTGATCATGCGCGACACCGTGCACTGCCTGACCGAGAGCACCCCGGACCAGGAAAAGATCACCGAATCCATCCACGCCATGATCAAGGAAGTCCAGAAGTACGTCCCGGGCTACCGCCTGGTCAATGGTCCCGTCTTCGATGGCAACCGCGTTTCCGTCTTCATGGAAGTCCAGGGACTGGGCGATTTCCTGCCGACCTACGCCGGCAACCTCGACATCATGACCGCCGCCGGTGCCCGCACCGCCGAAATGTTCGCCGAAGAAATGATCAAGGGCACGCTCACCCTTGAGCCGGTGAAGGCCTAAGGAACAGGAGAAAAACAAATGACTCTCAAAGGCAAGAAAATCACCGTCCACGACATGACCCTGCGTGACGGCATGCACCCCAAGCGTCACCTGATGACGCTGGATCAGATGGTCAGCATCGCCACCGGCCTCGACGAAGCCGGTATTCCCCTGATCGAAGTCACTCACGGCGATGGCCTGGGTGGGTCATCGGTCAATTACGGTTTCCCTGCCCACACCGATGAGGAATACTTGGGTGCAGTGATCCCGAAAATGAAGCAGGCCAAGGTCTCGGCCCTGTTGTTGCCCGGCATCGGCACCGTCGATCACCTGAAGATGGCGCGCGAACTCGGGGTCAACACCATCCGTGTCGCCACCCACTGCACCGAGGCCGACGTCTCCGAGCAGCACATCACCATGGCCCGCAAACTGGACATGGACACGGTCGGCTTCCTGATGATGGCCCACATGAACAGTCCGGAAGGGTTGGTCAAGCAGGCGAAGCTGATGGAATCCTACGGCGCCAACTGCATCTACGTCACCGATTCCGCCGGTCACCTGCTGCCGGAGACCGTCAAGTCCCGCCTGAGCGCGGTGCGTGAAGCCCTGAAGCCGGAAACCGAACTCGGCTTCCACGGCCACCACAACCTGGCCATGGGCGTCGCC
Organism: Dechloromonas sp. CZR5; assembly: GCF_008711155.1. Taxonomy (GTDB): domain Bacteria; phylum Pseudomonadota; class Gammaproteobacteria; order Burkholderiales; family Rhodocyclaceae; genus Azonexus. Next base: position 713,631 of record NZ_VUYQ01000001.1, read on the forward strand.
AACTCCATCGCCGCCATCGAAGTCGGCGCCAACCGGATCGACGCGGCGGCTGCAGGCCTGGGCGCCGGGGCGGGCAATACGCCGATGGAAGTCTTCATTGCCGTGTGCAGCCTGATGGGCATCGAGACCGGTGTTGATGTGGCGAAGATCACCGATGTGGCCGAAGACCTCGTCGTGCCGATCATGGACTTCCCGATCCGCATCGACCGCGATGCGCTGACCCTCGGCTATGCCGGGGTCTATGGCTCCTTCCTGCTCTTCGCCAAGCGCGCCAGTGCCAAGTACGGCGTGCCGGCCCGCGACATCCTGGTCGAACTGGGGCGTCGCGGCATGGTCGGCGGCCAGGAGGACATGATCGAGGATACCGCCATCACCATGGCGCGCGAACGGGGGCTGCTCGCATGAACCGCACGAGGAAATCCACCATGAGTGTTTTGAAAGCTACTTCCAAATTGGCAACGCATGCGATGGCCTCCCACTCGCGGGCGTGCGCATCCCCGTTCCGGGGCCCCTGCTTACTGCTCGGAGAGGCGGCATGAAACTGAATCAGAAAACCATCGCCGAGCTGGCTGAACTGCTCGAAAACGCCGAGCTGTAGGCCCACGATGTCGTCAAGATCACCGATGCCCATCCCGACATGGACTGGGACGACGCCTACGCCATCCAGAACGAAATCCTGCGTCGCAAGCTGGCGCGCGGCAACCGCGTCGTCGGGCTGAAGTGCGGCCTGACCTCGCGGGCCAAGATGAAGCAGATGGGTGTCGAGACGCCGTGCTTCGGCTTCCTGGTCGACTATTTCACCGTGCCGGATGGCGGCGAGGTGAAGATCGCGGAACTGATCCACCCCAAGGTCGAGCCGGAAATCGCCTTCGTGCTCAACCGGCCGCTCCGGGGACCGGGTTGCCATGTCGGTGCCGTGCTCGCCGCGACTGATTTCGTGATGCCCGGCATCGAGGTCATCGACTCGCGCTACCGCGATTTCAAGTTCGACCTGAAAAGCGTGATCGCCGACAACTGCTCGTCGTCGCGCTATGCGCTGGGCGGCATGGCGGTGCCGGTGGCCGGACTCGACCTGCGCACGCTGGGCGTAGTCATGGAGAAGAACGGGCAGGCCGTCGCTATCGGCGCCGGTGCGGCCGTGCTCGGTCACCCGGCGGCGGCCATCGCCATGCTGGCCAATCATCTCGGCGCCCGTGGCGAAGAGATTCCGGCCGGCACCATGATTCTCTCCGGCGGGGTGACCGAAGCCGTCGCCGTGGAGGCGGGAGACCACGTCAATCTGCGCATCCAGTCCCTGGGAAGCGTCAGCATCAAATTCGCCTGAGGAGATCGCCATGCCCTTTGCACAAATCTACCTGATCGAAGGCCGTAGCGACGAGCAGAAGAAACTGCTCATCGAGAAGGTCAGTGCCGCGATGTCCGAAGCATTGGGGGCGCCGCTGGAAAACACCCGGGTGTGGATACAGGACGTGCCCAAGGTCCAGTGGGGTATCGGCGGCAAGACCGCCAAGGAGCTCGGGCGCTAGGCTGACCGTAGCGGGCCGGGGACGAGCCTCGACCCGCCGGGCGATACCGGGCCGATAGCGGACGGGTATCGGGAAAACGACTGAATGGCAGGGGCGGTATTGGCCGATGCAGGCCATTATTGAGCCAATAAAAAATATCGAGATTTTCTGTAATTAACGGGATCGAATGCAAATCCCGGAATAAGCAGAAAACGGAGCAAATCAAGGGTGTGCCGAAAGCACGGCCGCCCGGTCAGGAGGAGGTTTTATGAGGCGGATTTCTGCCGTACGACCATTGCCGCTGGGTCTGGCGATGATGGGTCTTTGGCTGTCGGCCTGCACGCAGGCGCCGGATATGTCGGGCATTGCCTCGGAACGCGAGCGTTCGGTGAAGCGCTATGACATCAGCCAGGCGATTGCGGCCAACGACAAGGTGATCGTGGTCGGCACGCAAAGCGGTGTCGTGCTGGTTTCCGCCGACAAGGGGGCCACCTGGAGGCGGCAGGCACTGGGCCGGACATCGTTGATCGATATTGCCGTCTGCGCCGACAAGACCTTCGTCGCCATCGACCATTACCACAAGCTGTGGTCGGCCGATGCCGAAGGCAAGGTCTGGCACTCGGTCAAGCTCGAGCAGCCGCGCACGCCGCTGGCCGTGGCTTGCAGCCCGCAGGGCGGCTGGTGGGTGGCCGGCACCAATGCGGTGATCGCCGGCAGTACCGATCAGGGCAAGAGCTGGCAGGTGACCGATCTGGGCGAGGATACCCAGATCACCACCATCCAGTTCGTCAACGACAAGCAGGCGGTGGCGCTGGGCGAGTTCGGCCTGACCGTGCGGTCTGATGACGGCGGCGCGACCTGGAAGAAGGAGCCGAAGATTCCCGGCGACTTTTATCCCTACGCCGCACTGTTCCGCGACGCCCGCGAAGGCTGGGTGAGCGGTATCGCCGGCCAGATGCTGCATACCCGCGATGGCGGCCAGACCTGGCAGAAACAGGTCAATGCCACGCAGGCTGCGCTGAACCGCCTGTTCATGCACGACGGCGTGCCCTACGGCGTCGGCAGCGGCGGCATCGTCGCGCGTCTCGAAGGCGACAGCTGGCGCAACGTGCCTTATCCCGATCCGCTGCCGATGTTCCTCGGCGGCGGCGCTTCCCTGCCCGGCCAGGCGGCCATCGTCATCGGCGGCCCCGGCGGCCTGCTGCGCACCGTCGGCACGGCGAACAACAAATAAACCCGGGAGCAGACAAGAACATGGTTAGCAAACTCCGTCATTCCATTACCCACCGCCTGCATCAGGGGGAGGAGTGGATTTTCCGCAATCCGAAGATCGTGCTGTCGCTGGTCCTCGCCGTGACGCTGCTGTTCGGCATGGCGCTGCCCAAGCTGCGGGTATTCACCGATTTTTCCGACCTGCTGCCGCAGAACCACGGCTATATCAAGGTCTACAACCGCCTGAAGGAGAATTTCGGCGGCGCCAACATGCTGGTGATGTCCATCGAGGTCGAGCAGGGCACCATCTTCAACGATGAAACCCTCAAGCTGATCCACGAGGCGACGCAGGGCGTGGACAACCTGCCGGGCGTCAACCACAACCTGGTTTCCAGCCTGACCCACCGCACGGCGCGCAAGGTCTTCCTCGACGACCAGGGCGGCTTCGCTTCCGAGTCCTACTACGACCCGCTCAAGCCGACCCGCACCGTCGCCGAACTGGAGCAGTTGAAGAAGGATGTCATCGCCAACCCGACCATCTACGGCCTGCTCGTCTCGCCGGACATGAAGGCGGCGCTGATCAAGGCCCAGCTCAACGAGGGTGACATCGATTACCCGACCACCTTTGCGGCGCTGCAGGAAGTGCGCAAGGCGCTGGCCAAGCCGGGGCACCAGATCTACGTCACCGGTAATCCGGTCCTCACCGGCTGGGTCTATACCTACCTGAACCAGATCGTCGAGATCATGGCCTATACCCTGGCCCTGCTGGCGACGCTGCTCATCGTCTATTTCCGTCGTTTCTACGGCATTGCCCTGCCGCTGCTCGGTATCGCGCTGTCGTCGATCTGGGGTCTCGGCTTCATGGCGGCGATGGGCATCAACCTCGAGCCGCTGTCACTGCCGATCCCCTTCCTGATTGCCGCCCGTGCCACGTCGCACGGCGTGCAGCTGGTCGTCCGCTACTACGAGGAACTGGCCATCGTCCATGACGGCAAGAAGGCGGCCCGCAATGCCCTGGATGCCCTGTTCCGTCCGGGATCGCTGGCCATCATCGTCGATGCGGTGGGGATCGCCGTGCTGGTGCTCGGTGCCGCACCGTTCAACCACAAGCTGGGTATCGCGGCTGGTTTCTGGGGTTTCTCGGTCATCTTCACGGTGCACTTCATGGTGCCGCTGGCCCTGACCGTGTTGCCAGCGCCCAAGAAGCACGAAAACGGCAACGAGTGGATGCGCAACTTCCTCGGCAAGACCATGTCGCTGACCGGCGGCACCGAGGGCGGCGCCCGCTCCATCCTGATCCTGACCTTGATCGGCGCCATCGGCGGCAGCTACCTAGTCGGCAAGGTCCAGCTCGGCGAATCCGAGCCGGGTTCGCCGCTGCTGCACCGCGACCACGACTACAACATCTCGACCAAGGCGATCAACACGCGCTTCCCTGGCTCCGAGGAACTGCACGTCGTCGCCCGCACCGACGAGAAGGGCGGTATCAAGCGTCCGGAAGTCATGGCTGCCATCGAACGTTTCCAGGCGCACATGCTGTCCGACCCGCAACTGGGCGGCACCAAAGCCATGCCCGGCGTCGTTCGCGTGGTCAACAAGCTGACCCACAACGACGATCCGCGCTGGATGCAATTGCCCGATACGGCCGATGAAATCGGCGGCCTGATGTTCGCCTACATGGCCTCCAGCCCGATTCCCGGCGCCTTGAAGGAGTTCGTCACGCCCGACGAGGACGAGGCCGACATGGTGTTCTATTACAAGGATCATCAGGCCGACACCATCAACCGCGTCGTCGCGCTGGCCGAGGAGGGCATCAGGCAAATCGAGAAGGACGTGCCGGGCCTGCACATCGAGCTGGGCGGCGGCATCATCGGCGTCACGGCGGCAGGCAACCAGGCGCTGCATACCGATCACATGATCATCATCCCGGCGGTCATGATCCTGGCCTTCGTCATCGTCATGGTCTATTACAGCTCGGTGCACGCCGGCTGGCTGATGATCCTGCCGATGCTGTTCTCGACGCTGATGACCTATGCCTACATGGGGGCGCTCAACATCGGCATCAACGTGAACACGGTGCCGGTCATCGCCGTCGGGGTCGGGGTCGGCATCGACTATGCGGTGTATTTCATGGACCGCATCCGCGAGGAATTCGCCAAGCTGCGCGACATCAAGCAGGCGGTCATCGAGGCGGTCGCCACCACCGGTTCGGCGGTCAGTTTCACGGCCGCCACCCTGATCGCCGGCGTCGTGATGTGGATCTTCATGTCCGACCTGCGTTTCCAGTCGGATGCCGCCGTCCTCCTTTCTTTCATGCTCATCGTCAATGCGATCGCCGCCGTGCTGATCGTGCCGTCGTGGTGCGTGGTCTTCAAGCCGAAGTTCGTGACCGCGGTCCATTACGACGAAGACGGTGTGCTGGAAAACGATTAACAACACTCCGGCTCGACCGGGGGGAACAGCAAGCACTTTTCTGACAACCATTGGGGGTATAAATCCATGGAGACATCCTTGAAAACGGGAAGGCGCCTGTCGTTGCTGGCGGCGGCGCTGACTGCCTCTTTCGCAACGCAGGCGTGGGGCAGCGAACTTCCATCTCTGGGCGAAGATTCCTCGCCCTGGCAGGTCGACCTGACCTACGAAAACCACACGGTCAAACGCGAGCACACCGGTCTGGCCAAGTTCCGCAACACCATGCAGGCCGAGTTCGACAAGCGCGCCGGCAACGGCTGGGGCATCCACGGCATCCTGCGCGGCAGCTGGGACGGCGTGTATCGCATGAACAGCAAGGAGTACGGCAACGATGCCGGCGGGGCGATTACCTCCCAGTCGACCGTCAACGGCAGCCAGGTCACCGTTCCTTGGGGTGTCGGAGCACCGCCGGCGCCACCATTCAACAATCCGCTGGGGGGCATCCTGCAATTCCCGGCCACCTATCCCAACAATCCGAACCAGGGTTTGCGCGTACTGGGTGATCGTTGGCACGGCACTGATGGCGGCGTCGGATTTGCCGTACCCGTTCGTCCCTGCGACGTTGACAGCCGTGGTTGTCGCGACTTCGGGGGCTACGGCAACAAGACCTTGTCCGAACTCGAAATGCCCGAGTTCAACGACCGTCTCGATTTCATCCGCGAACTGTATGCCAAGAAGTCATTCAGTCTTGGTGACGGCAAGGAACTGTTCGTCAAGATCGGTAAGCAGCAGGTCGTCTGGGGGCGTACCGACCTGTTCCGTGTCCTTGACGTGATCAACCCGGTCGACTTCTCCCGCAACAACATCTACGACGAACTGTCGGATATCCGTATCCCGATGTGGATCGCCCAGGCCGAGTACCGAATGGGTGCCAGCGACTGGATGCAGGACCGCAACTTCCAGCTGGTCTGGAACTTCGACAAGTTCCGTCCGAACAACCTGGGCCAGTGCGGCACACCGAACGTGATTCTCGATGCCGGTTGCTTCTTCCGCGGCATGGCCAATCTGTGGGACAACGGCGGGACGGTTGCCAATTTCGCGAACATCGCACCGGGTACCTTGCTCGCCACCAACTTCGGTCCCGGCCAGATTGGCTTGAAGGATGTGCATCTGCCGGAGTGGAGCCTGTCCAATACCCAGTTGGGCGCCAAGTACGAAGGCGTGACCATGAATGGCCTGTCCTTCTCGCTGAATGCACTGACCTATCGTTCGCAACTGCCGTCTCTGCATGGCGGCAAGCGCGCAACGAACTCCTTCACCGGCCAATACCAGAACGCCTGGCCCTACCTGATCTCCTTCGACATGCACTTCCCGCGGGTCAATCTGGTCGGTGGCTCGATGGACTTCCAGCTTCCGGCTGTTGGTGCCGCTGTGCGCATGGAAGCGGCTTATACGCAGGGTGAGGAATTTGCCAACACCATGCGCGAGGAGCTGTATTCCAAGAACGATGTTTTCCGCGCCGTGGTCGGGGTGGACCGCCCAACTTTCATCCCGTTCATCAGCGAAACCTCGGCGACGCTTATCTCGGCCCAATTGTTCTACCAGCACATCTTCAATCACGAGTGGAAGCAGGAGAAATTCGGCCCGGTCGGTATGCCGGACTGGGAAAACAATTTTATCGGCACCTTGTTGATCAAGGGCTTCCTGAGAAATGGAACGGTCAGCCCGCAGATCATCTTCGCGCATGACTTCCGTGCCCAGGCCTCAGCCGTTGCGCCGCAGGTGGAATGGAACTACACCAACGACTTGAAGATCACCATCGGTGCCAACTACAAGATCGCCGACGGACGCGATCACTGGAAGTTCGACGACTGCCGCGCCTGTAATCCGTTTGCCCCCTTCACTGCGCCGAATGGCGATCCCAATCCGAATGCCAGCTATTCGCGCGGCTTTGGCGGCATGGAACCTCTCGGTCGCTTCCGCGCCGGCCCGATCGGTGCCGCGTTCAAGGAAAACGACATTTTCCTGCGTGTTAACTACAAATTCTGATCCAACAGAGGAGACATAGTATGAAAAAGCATTTGATCGCCATGGTGCCGCTGCTTGCGGCCGGCGCGATGGGTATTGCCCAGGCTTCCACCGAAGCCGATGTCGAAAATTCCTTTAACCCGTACAAGGCCGGCCTGCCCAGCTTCCCGGGCCTGACCGCGGGCACCGTGATCAACAAGGCCAATGCCGACCAGTTCAAGGACGTGCTCGGCGCCGGCGTCTACAAGCTGATCAAGGAAGGCCTGTTCGAAATGAAAGTGGGGGCAACCACCCAGTTCACCATCTCGAAGGCCTATATCGACGCCACCAAGGCCAACCTGGGCAAGACCAAGCTGGGCGCCAAGGCGGGTGACAACCTGACCGGCTACGTCGCCGGCCGTCCCTTCCCGGAGGAACCGGACGTCAAGGATCCGCGCGCCGGCGAAAAGCTGGCCTGGAACTACAAATACGGCGTGAACTGGGGTGATGGTGCGATCATTTCGCCGTTCTTCTGGAAGTACAAGAACATGCAGACCGGGCAGGTGGAAAAGACCATCAAGTACGACTTCCACTTCCTGAACTTCATGCACCGCACCAAGGATGCGCCGGTTCCGGAAATCACCCCGAACCCGTCGGGCATCTTCCGCGCCATCTACGTTAAGGCCCACGAGCCGCAGGATCTGAAGAACACCCAGTTGCTGATCCAGCGTTTCGAGGATGACGCCAAGCTCGACGATGCCTATCTCTATCTTGGCTTCCAGCGTCGCGTCCGCCGCCTGGCACAAGGGCAGGTGACCGATTCCTTCCTCGGCTCCGACCTGATGATCGAAGACTTCGAAGGCTATAACGGCCGTGTTTCCGACATGAAGTGGACCTACAAGGGCACCAGGAACGTGCTGTTGCCGATGTGGAACCACAACGAACTGAAGCTGGCATCCGACATGCCGGCCGAGGCCGACGGCTACAAATACGTCGATTTCGCCGGCCAGGGCAAGTGCTTCCATGAAGGCACCTGGCAGCTGCGCAAGGTCTATGTGCTCGAAGCCGCTCCGGTCAACACCAATCACCCGGTCAGCAAGCGCGTCTTCTACATGGATGTCCAGCTGGGCAACCTGAACGGCGCCAACGAAATCTACGACCGCAAGGGCGAGCTGTGGAAGGTGTTCATGGTCGGCAAGTCGCACGCCGACTCCCACCTGCCGGTCAACAAGGGGGCCGGTATCGGTATTGACGATGCCTTCTCGATGGTCGACCTGCAGTCGAAGCACTGCACCACCGGCCAGTTCAAGGGCCAGGTCGATCCAAAGAAGAATCCGCCGGGACTGTTCCAGGTGCAGAACCTGCGCGGCGGCGACTGATCTTTTTTCCTGCACCCGAACGGGTGTCTCTGCGGGCGGGGAGCCCTACTGCGTTGGGTTCTCCACCATCCTTCAGGGGGCTTCGGCCCCCGTTTTTTTGCGCCTTGCACCCGCCGACGGCGCTTCTCGCTCAGGCCTCTGTTTCCCGGTGATCCGCAGGCCCGACCCGCGAAGCAGTGAATATTTCACGCTTCATGCAAAACTTCGTCCAACTATTACTTTTGGACTATTTTTCGTGCCCTCGTGAGCGTATCCTTTGTGTGAGTGCTTTTTGTCATGACAGGGTTCCGCAAGATAATGAAGATATTGCTGGTCGACGATTCGCGCGCCGTTGCCATGGTGACGCGCGCTCGCCTGGAATCCTTCGGTCACGAGGTATGCCACGCCTTCGACGGGCAGTCGGCGATCGAACTGTTTCAGGTCGAGGTGTTCGACCTGATCCTGATGGACATCGAGATGCCGGGCATGAACGGCTTCGAGGCAACCACCCGTATTCGTACCCTGGAAGGCCACGAGCCGTGGGCGTGGACGCCGATCATCTTCGTCACCGCCACCGATACCGACAGCAATCTGGTCACCGCCATCGAGGCCGGTGGCGATGATTTTATTTCGAAGACCGTGTCGGAAGCCGTGCTGCAGGCCAAGATGAAAGCGATGTCGCGGATTGCCGGGCTGCGTACGAGGCTGTCGCTGGCCAATTCGAAGTTGCAGGACCAGGCCAACCGCGACGGCCTGACCGGCCTGCTCAATCGCCGCGCCATGGATTTGCAGGTCGACACGCTGTGGGAGCTGGCAACCCGTGGCGATCGGCCGTTCAGCCTGCTGATGGTCGATGTCGACCATTTCAAGAAATACAACGATCACTACGGCCATCTGGCGGGCGACCATTGCCTGCGTGCCGTTGCCTCCTGTATCGACTGCTGCGTGCGGCAAGCCCATGAAGACCGGACGGCATTCGGCGCCTTTGTCGCCCGTTACGGCGGCGAAGAGTTTGCCGTGGTCATCCCCGATGTTCCGGCCGGGGTCCATGCCGGCCTGGCGGCAAGCCTGGTCGAGGCGGTCCAGGCACTGCGCCTGCCGCACGAGACGAACGGCGATTTCGGCGTGGTAACCATCTCGGTCGGCGGTGCCTGCCTCGAACCGGCTGACGGCGAAATCAGGACGCTGTTCCGCCAGGCCGACGAACTGCTCTACAAGGCCAAGGCGGCCGGCCGAAACCGGGCCGAGGTGCGCTGATTCATCGTTTCGCAGGGTTGGCGGGGCGCCGATAAAGGGGCTGCACTCCTGCTATCGGCGAGCATCACGGCGAGCGGCGTGGGCCGGTATCTCGTTCAGATCGGTACCCAGCACATGCTGGTGCCACCAGTCGAGCAGAAAATCCAGCAACTCCTGCGGCACATTGATACCGAGGGATGCTTGCAAGCAGTGGTTGGCGATGAATTCCTGAAAGCGCACATGTTCCTTGGTGTGATTTGCACTCAAGGCCATGCCCATGGATGCAAGCATCAACTCCTCGTGTACCAGGGTTTCGAACGCGTGAGCGGTTAGTTCGTCCAGGATGTCGGTCATCGCCTCCGTGTTGACGGGCTGGTTTCGATGACGGTACAGGCGGTCGATCAGAACGGCGAGTCGACGGCTATCCGTATGAAGGAAGGGGGGCGGCAGCAGGAAGGGGGTGTCGCGTATGGAACTTTCGCTCATGGCTGCCCGATATTCGTTAAATTTCTTTACTCAACTTGGGGTCTTTACGTACCATTCGCTCGAGATAGTCTTTCCCGTTTTGTTTGCTGTGGTCGTAGAGCCCGCGACGGGGTGTGCCGTCGCTGTCGTAGCGACTCGGCCAGATAGTTTGCGGGGAAACGCCGATGACTTCGGCAAGAATGGCCTGCGCTTTGGGTAAAGGGCGGTGTAGCGCCTCGGCGAAGTAGGTTCGGCTGACTGCATGTCGACGTGCCAGTTCGCGCAGGGTGTAGCCAGCCTTCTCGACGGCTGCCTTGATGTCAGCTTTGTGCCAGTCCGGAAGGGCTGGTTTTTTTGGGTTTTTGAACGTTGTCATGTACACGTTTTGTATTGAAAAATTACGACACTTGAGAATTTCTTGGGTGGCGTTCCGCTTGTTGTGCGGATTTCGTGATTTTTCATGGCTTCGCGTTGGGTTGACATATGAATTATTGCATACTTTTTAAATAACGCTGTATGAAAATGAAATTCGGTGACCGCTTTCGCCTGGTTGTTGGCGAGCATCCATTTGCCTGGGTGCATGCCAGGCATTTTCCGAAGGCGACGATCCAGAGCTTTTTGACGTGCAAGATCCGGCCGCAGAAGGCCAATCTGGACAAGCTGGTCCAAGTGACCGGCATTCCTGAAAGCTGGTGGCTGAGCGGTGAGGGAGAACCTCCCTTGGAGAGGGGGGCGATCTTGCGAGCCGAGGCATTGCGGGCGGACTACGTTGTAGCCGAGACCGGCGGAGCGGTGGGGGAGGCGGCCGTCCTGCCCGAGGAGCTGGCACTCTCGGTGTCATACGCCACGCGCGTGCTACGGGTGGTGCAAGCGGCGTCGTGGTTTCCGGCAGGCTACGACGATGCCAGGATATCGGCCTTGATTACCCGGGCTCTCGGTTTGCTGGCCAGTTGTGCCGCTGGCGATCGGAAGCGCCTGGAGCGCTTGCTCGAGGGCGATACTGCGGTCGAGGCCGCTCTGCGCTTGGCCCTTGCGGCAGAGAGTCTGGAGGAATAGTTTTAATACCGTGTGTGCCAGCTCGCCGCCGAGGAGGTGGGTTACGCTGTGTTGCGGCACTGCGAGCTGACCCTGAACCCGTCGTTTGCGAGCGGGTTGTGAGGGCGGGATGGAGCATCCTCAGTCAGTGCTCGTTGATCGGCGCCCCGCCTTGATCTCGGCGCGTCGCCCCTTCTCCGCCAGCCGCCGCTTGATCGAACCGTTTGTCGGCTTGGTCGGCCGACGTTTGCGCGGTAATACGGCCACGCTATTCACCAGCTGTTCCAGTCGGCGCAGCGCCTCGGTCCGGTTCTTTTCCAGGCTGCGGAATTCCTGCGCCTTGATGATCGCCACGCCGTCCTTGGTGATCCGCTGGTCGCCCGACTTCAATAGACGCGCCTTGATTTCCGGCGGCAGCGATGAGCCCGGAATGTCGAAACGCAGGTGAACGGCATTCGACACCTTGTTGACGTTCTGCCCGCCGGCCCCCTGCGCGCGGATGGCGGTGAATTCGATTTCGGCGGGCGGGATGGCGAAGGTGGTCGGCATGGTGGAGGCTGCGCATCGTACACGCTGGGTGGCGATGCCTCTGTATGGGCGGATGCCTGGTTTATCCGGAGGGAAGTGCCGTGTCGAAACCGGCTATCCGCACGTCGACCGTCATCGACAGTTTGCTCAGCGCCGCCGCCCGGGCGCGGCCTTCGGGGCTGGCACGGTAGAGGTGAGGGGTCATCGCCAGCAGGTCGGCAATCTGCTCCTGGCTGTCGAGCGCCAGCGTGAAGCGCACGGTTTCGACTTGCGGCGCGCGGAAGCCCGGCGGCGCGGCGGTGTCGGACGGGCGCTGCGGCTTTAGCGTCGGGTAGATGATCTCGCGCAGTTCGCGCAGGTGGTCCGGGCCGGCGTCGACCTGGATCAGCCGCCCGCCCGGCTTGAGGGTGCGGGCGAATTCGGTGTAGACCGGGAAGCCGAACAGGCACAGCACGCGGTCGAGGGTGCCGTCGAGTACTGGCAGGCGGGCATTGGTGCCGACCACCCAGTTCGGGTGCGGGTCTTGTTTGGCGGCGGCGAGGACGGCCCATTTGGAGATGTCGAGGCCGAGAATGGCCAGCGACTGTCCCGGTCCGCTCGCGGTGGCGGCCAGCTGGCGCAGGTAGTAGCCTTCGCCGCAGCCGGCGTCGAGACAGGCGGCGTTTGCCGGCAGGTCGGCCAGCGCGGCGCGGGCGACGGCTTCGGCAATCGGCTGGTAATGGCCGGCATTGAGGAAGCGGCGGCGGGCGGCGACCATCTCCTTGCTGTCGCCGGGGTCGAGCGAGCGCTTGTGTTGCACCGGCAGAAGATGCGTGTGTCCTTGGCTGGCGACGTCGAAGCTGTGGCCCGTAGCGCACTTCCACGTACCGCCTTCGCGGTGCAGCGGCGCACCGTCGAGGGGGCAGGCGAGGGCAGTGAAGGGCTGGATGCTCATGGGCTTCGCTGTGCGGGAGGCCGTCAGGCCGCCAGTTTGGCCTCTTCGCGGACGCGCTTGGCTTCGTCGAGCAGGTAGCGCTGGTAGTCCTCGAGGTCGCCGTCGAAGGGGCCGACGCCACCCTTGGAGACCAGCCAGAATTCGTCGCATACCGAGCGGAGCAGGGCGCGGTCGTGGCTGACCAGCATTACCGTGCCTTCGAATTCGTTGAGGGCGACGGCCAGCGCCTCGCGGGTGGCGAGGTCGAGGTGGTTGGTCGGCTCGTCCATCAGCAGCAGGTTGGGGCGTTGCCAGACCAGCATGCACAGCACCAGCCGCGCCTTTTCGCCGCCGCTCATGGTGCCGACGGCCTGCTTGACCATGTCGCCGCCGAAATTGAAGGTGCCGAGGAAATTGCGCAGCTCCTGCTCGCGACCGGGCAGGTTGCGGATGCCGGCGGCCAGCGCCTCCTTGGCCAGGCGCGTCATGTGTTCGAGCGGTGTGTCCTGCGGGCGCAGCACGTCAAGTTCCTGCTGCGCGAAGTAGCCGATGTTCAGGCCCTTGCCGACGGTGACTTCGCCGCTGATCGCCTTCAGGTCGTTGGCGATGGTCTTGACCAGCGTGGACTTGCCCTGGCCGTTGGCGCCGAGGATGCCGATGCGCTGGCCGGCCATGACCGAGCGGTTGATGCCGCGCACGATGACGGTCGGCGGCGTGCCGGCGGGGGCGTCCTCGGGCGGCGGGTAGCCGATGGCGGTATCGACCATCGACAGCATCGGGTTGGGCAGGTTCTGCGGTTCCTGGAATTCGAAGCTGAACTCGGCCTCGGCCAGCACCGGCGCGATCTTTTCCATGCGGTCCAGCGCCTTGACCCGGCTCTGCGCCTGCTTGGCCTTGCTGGCCTTGGCCTTGAAGCGGTTGATGAAGGACTGCAGGTGGGCGATCTTCTCGGCCTGGCGGGCCGCGGTGGCCTGCTGCAGCACGATCTGCTCGGCGCGCATGTCCTCGAACTTGCTGTAGTTGCCGCCGTAGCGCACCAGCTTGGCGTTGTCGATGTGCAGCGTGACGCCGGTGATGGCGTCGAGGAATTCGCGGTCGTGGCTGATCATGACCAGCGTGCCCGGGTAGCGCTTCAACCAGGCTTCGAGCCAGACCAGTGCGTCGAGGTCGAGGTGGTTGGTCGGTTCGTCGAGCAACAGGATGTCGGACGGGCACATCAGCGCCCGGGCCAGCTGCAGGCGCATGCGCCAGCCGCCGGAAAAGCTGTTCACCGGGTTGTGCAGCTCGCTGACCTTGAAGCCGAGGCCGAGGATCAGCGATTGGGCGCGCGCTTCGGCATCGTGTTCGCCGGCATCGTTGAGCGCCATGTAGGCTTCGGCCATGCGCATGCCGTCGTCGCTCGCCTCGGCTGCGGCGACTTCGTTGCGGGCGGCGAGCAGCGGGGTGTCACCGTCGATGACGAAGTCGGTGGCGCTCTGCTCGGTTTCCGGCATGTCCTGCGCCACCTGGCCCATGCGCCATTGCGCGGGAATCGAATAGTCGCCGCCGTCCTCGTGCAGGGTGCCGTTGAGCAGGGCGAACAGGGTTGATTTGCCGGCGCCGTTGCGGCCGACCAGGCCGACCTTTTCGCCGGGGTTGATGGTGACTGATGCCTTGTCGAGCAGTGTCTTGGTACCGCGGCGCAGCGTGACGTTGCGGAGGATGATCATGCGTGAAACTTTCGGGGAGGGTCGGGCCGCCTGGTTGCGTTTCCGACAAGGGGCGAGATTGTATCTGATTGATCTCGCGAATGTTTTTTCTGATGTCCGTTTTGCTTGAAATCGGTCATCGAAACTGCTTCCGGCGGCTTGCCCGCGGCCGGCTTTTCTTCAATCGGCCAGTCGCTCCATCTGGCGTGGCGCCAGACCGACCAGGATCAGTTGCGTTCCCGCATCGCCGTTCCACCACACCGCCACCCAGCCGGTACCGTCGGCGTCGATACGCTCGATGGCGCAGCGGGCGCCGATCAGGTCCATGAACATCTCCAGTCGGTCTTCTTCCAGTTCCGGGTCGGGCGATATGTCGAGGACAAGAACCATGTCACCGACGGCGACGCTGCGGCCATTGACGTCTTTGGTTGTGAATTGCATGGCGGCCTCCTGGCGGGGGCTGTCAGCCGTGTTGCAAAACCGACAGCGGACCGGCGTTTGACCGCAGGTTTGCGACAAACGTGCCACGCCATGTCATTCGGGCGTTGACCGGCGCCCTGCACGATAGCTTCCGTAGCGGCCGGATTTCGGGCCATGGCGCCTCCGGCGGTGCGCCCGGCGGAGCGGGCGCATGCGGAGGGCCATGGGGGGCTATCGACTCGCGCCTTCAGAGATACCTTGCGAACGCGCTCCGCCCTGCATAGCTGGCAGCCCCGCCCAGGGCGCTTTCGATCAACAGCAGGCGGTTGTACTTGGCGACACGGTCGGAGCGCGACAAGGAGCCGGTCTTGATCTGTCCGCAAGCGGTAGCCACGGCCAGGTCGGCGATGGTCACGTCTTCCGACTCGCCGGAGCGGTGCGAAAACACCGCGGCGTAGCCCGCCGTCCTGGCCATCTGCACGGCAGACAGGGTTTCGCTGAGCGTTCCGATCTGGTTGAGCTTGATCAGGATGGCGTTGGCAATCCCTTTGTCGATCCCCTCCTGGAGGATGGTGGGGTTGGTCACGAACAGGTCGTCGCCCACCAGCTGGACACGGCGCCCCAGGCGGTCGGTCAGCATGCCCCAGCCGGCCCAGTCATCCTCGGCCATGCCGTCCTCGATGCTGACGATGGGGTAATTGCCGACCAGATCGGCCAGGTAATGGCTGAATTCGGCGCTGGACATGGCGCGGTCCTCGCCCGCCAGGGCATACCTGCCATCCCGGTAGAACTCGGAGGCGGCGCAGTCCAGCGCCAGGCCGATCTGTGTCCCGGGGTGGTAACCGGCCATGAGAATGGCTTCGACGATGAGGTCCAGCGCCTCGCGAGTGGACTTCACGTTCGGCGCGAAGCCGCCCTCGTCACCGACGGATGTCGGGAAGCCCAGGCTGTCCAGCAGCTTCTTCAGGGTATGGAAAACGGTCGCCCCGGCCCGTAGGGCATCGCCGAAACGCTCGAACCCGTAGGGCACGATCATGCACTCCTGAAAATCGAGCGAATTGTTGGCGTGTGCGCCGCCATTGATGATGTTCATCATGGGCACCGGCAAAACAGGCGGGGCGCTGGTCATGGCGGCATGCAGTTCGAGGCCTCGCGTTGCGGCGTTCGCCTTGGCAACCGCCAGCGATACGGCGAGGATGGCGTTGGCGCCCAGGCGCGACTTGTCGGGCGTGCCGTCGAGTTCGATCAGTTGCCGGTCGATGGCGGCCTGATCCGCCGCTTCCCGGCCGATCAGCGTTTCCCGGATTTCGCCATTGACGTTGGCGACGGCCTGCAGGACGCCCTTGCCCAGATAGCGGGACTTGTCGCCGTCGCGCAGTTCGAGTGCCTCGCGGCGGCCGGTGGAGGCGCCGGAAGGCGAGATTGCGAACCCCCGGTTGCCGTCGGCCAGGACGACCTCGGCCGCGACGGTGGGATTGCCCCGGGAATCCAGCAATTCGTAGCCCCGGATATGCTTGATGCTTGCCATGTATGCCTCGTCAAGAATTCAGTTGATGTGCGCAATGCGCAGCAGGTTGGTCGTTCCCGGCGTGCCGAAGGGCAGGCCGGCGACGATGGCGATGGCCGCGCCGGGCCCGCCGAAACCTTCGGCATGCGCCGTATGGCAGGCGAGATCGCTCATTTCGCGGACATCGAGCACGGTCGGGCAGAGCACCGGATAGACGCTCCACGCCAGCGCCAGCCGGCGTGCCGTGGCCAGTTCCGGCGTCATGCCGATGATCGGCGCCTGCGGGCGCTCGCGTGCCATGCGCAGGGCCGAGTACCCGGAGGTGGTGTAGGCCACCGAGGCGGCGACCGGGAGCGTGCTGACGGCGCAACGCATGGCCGCCCCGATCGCATCGGCCGCGTCCGGGCGGGATGGCGTGCGCGTCGCGTCCAGCCCTTCCCGGTAGTGCGGATCGGCTTCGGTGTGGGCGATGATGCCGCTCATCATGCGTACCGCCTCGACCGGATAGCGCCCGGAGGCCGATTCGGCCGACAGCATGACCGCGTCGGCCCCATCGTAGATCGCGGTCGCCACGTCGGACGCTTCGGCGCGTGTCGGTACCGGCGCCGAAATCATCGATTCCAGCATCTGGGTCGCGACGATGACCGGCTTGCCGGCCTTGCGGCAAGCGCGGACGATGCGTTTCTGGATCGTCGGCACCTGTTCGGGGGGCATTTCGACGCCGAGATCGCCACGGGCGACCATGACCGCATCCGCTGCCTCGACGATGGGGTCGAGGCTGAGAATGGCCATCGGCTTTTCCAGCTTGGCCACGATGCCGGCCTGATCCTGCACGATGGCCTTGATCTCGCTGATGTCCTCGGCGCGCTGGACGAAGGAGAGCGCCACCCAGTCCACGCCGAGCGCCAGGCCGAAGGCAAGATCGGCCTTGTCCTTGGCGGTCAGCGCGGACAGCGGCAGGACGACGCCGGGCACATTGACGCCCTTGCGGTCGGATACCGTGCCGCCGGCGATCACCCTGGTCTGCGCAAAGTCCGGGCCGCACGCCTCGACGCGCAGGCGGACCCTGCCGTCGTCGATGAGCAGATCGGTGCCGGCCTCCAGCGCGGCGAATATTTCGGGATGCGGCAGCGGTGCGCGAGCGGCGTCGCCCGCCGTCGCCGTATCGAGATCGAGCCGGAAAGCGGCGCCTTCTTCGAGCCGCACCGGCCCGGCGGCAAAGGTGCCGAGGCGCAGCTTGGGGCCCTGCAAGTCGACCAGGATGCCGACCGGGCGGCCCAGTTCACGCTCGATGCGGCGGATGAATTCATGGTTGCGCCGGTGATCGTCGTGGCTGCCGTGGCTGAAGTTCAGCCGGAACACGTCGGCTCCGGCTTCGAACAGCGCGCGAATGGTGTCCGGATCCGCACTGGAAGGCCCCAGGGTGGCCACAATCTTGGCATTGCGTTTTCTGTACATGGTCTGTCGCTTGGGTGAATGGCTCAGGCTTCTGCCCGGCCGGTGATCAGAATGGCCCGGAAATCGTTCACATTGGTCAGCGTCGGGCCGGTGATGACGGAGTCGCCCAGGGTGCCGAAAAAGCCGTGGCCGTCGTTGGCGTCGAGGCTCTCTCTGGGGCGCAAGCCTAGCCGCCATGCCCGCTCCAGGCTGTCCGGAGCGAGGAAGGCGCCGGCGATCTCCTCCTGGCCGTCGACGCCATCGGTGTCGCCGGCCAGCGCATAAACCCCCGGCTCGCCATCGAGGGCGATGCCCAAGGAGAGCAGGAACTCGACGTTGCGTCCGCCGCGCCCGTCGCCGCGAACGGTAACCGTGGTTTCGCCGCCGGAGATCAGCACGCACGGGGTCTTGAACGGCAGGTCGTGGCGGGCGACCTGGCGGGCCAGCGCGGCGAGCACCTTGCCGACATCCCGCGCCTCACCCTCGATGCTGTCGCTCAGGACATACGCCGGAATGCCGGCCCGCGATGCCACCTCGGCTGCCCGGGCAAGCGCCATCTGCGGCGCGGCGACGATGCGGGTGATCGCCTGCGCCAGCCGCGGATCGTCCGGCTTGACCGACTCGCCTTCGCCGCTCTCGAGCACCCGGCGCACGCTATCCGGCAGGGCGATGTCGTAACGGCGGACGATGGCGAGCGCATCGGCGCAGGTGGTCGGGTCGCCGACGGTCGGTCCGGAGGCGATGTCGCACGGATTGTCGCCCGGTACGTCGGAAATCAGCAGGGTGACCACCTTGGCCGGATGGCAGGCCGCGGCCAGCCGCCCGCCCTTGACCTTCGACAGGTGGCGGCGTACGCAATTCATCTCGCTGATCGTTGCGCCCGAGGCCAGCAGGGCGCGATTGACCGCCTGCTTGTCGGCCAGCGAGATGCCGTCCAGCGGCAGGGCCAGCAGCGCCGAGCCGCCGCCGGAAATCAGGCAGAGGACGGTGTCGTCGGCAGTCAGGCCGGCGACGCGGTCGAGGATGCGCTGTGCCGCCGCCAGACCGGCTGCGTCGGGTACCGGATGCGCCGCTTCGACGATCTCGATGCGCTGGCAGGGCACGCCGTAACCGTAGCGGGTGACCACCAGGCCGCTCAGCTCGCCCGGCCAGTGTTGTTCGACGGTCCGTGCCATGGCGGCGGAGGCCTTGCCGGCACCGATGACGACCAGCCGTCCCCGGGGCGGTTCAGGCAGATGCTCCGGAATGCAGCGATGGGGCTGGGCCGCTTCGATGGCGGCCTGGAACATCGAGGCCAATAGATCGCGCGGAGGAGTGGCGTGATTCATGACAAAAAACCCTTGAAAGTTTCGATGGCGGCGCAGTGCATGCTCCGCGCCGCCGCTCGTTCAGCGATTGACCACCTTGGCCGGTACGCGCAGCACCAGCATGGCGCCCAGGAAGAGTACACCGGAGAGGACGTAGAGCGCGACTGTGGTGCCGCCGGTGGCGTCCTTGATCCAGCCGACCAGGAAGGGGCTGACGAAACCGGCTATCTGGCCGAGGGAGTTGATCAGCGCCAGGCCGCCGGCTGCGGCGGCGCTGCCCAGGAAGGCGGTCGGCAGCGGCCAGAACATCGGCAGGCCGGCCAGGGCGCCCATGGTGGCGAAAGAGAGGCCGACGAGGGCCAGTGTCGTGTTGCTGCCCGCCTGGGTGGCCAGCATCAGGCCGAACAATCCCATCAGCAGGGGAGCGCTGAGGTGCCAGCGGCGTTCCTTGCGGGCATCGCCGGAGCGGCCGATCCAGATCATGAAGATGCTCGCGCAGAGGTAGGGGATGGCGCTGATCCAGCCGACCATGGCGGGCGTTTGGAAACCGAGCGACTTGACGATGGTGGGCAGCCAGAAGTTGATGGCGTACACGCCCATCTGGATGCAGAAGTAAATCAGGCCGAGCAGCCAGACGTTCTTGTTCTTCAGCACGCTGGCGAAGGTGTCGGACGCCGTGCTGGTTTCCCGGCGCAGCTTCTCGTCCTTTTCCAGTTCGGCGCGGAGCATCGCCTTCTCATCGTCGCTCAGCCATTTTGCCTGGTCGATTCCGTCGTTGAGCAGGAGATAGACGAGGAAGCCAAGCACCACCGTCGGCAGTCCCTGGAGCAGGAACATCCACTGCCAGCCGGCCATGCCGCCCTGGCCGGCGAAGGATTGCATCATCCAGCCCGACAGCGGGCTGCCCAGCACGCCGGAAATCGGGATGGCCGACATGAACAGGCCCATGATGCGACCGCGCCGGGAAGCCGGGAACCAGCTGGTGAAATAGAGGACGATGCCCGGAAAGAAGCCGGCCTCGAATACCCCGGTGATGAAGCGCAGGGTGTAGAACTGCTCCGGTGTCTGGACGAACATCAGCGAGGCCGAGGCGGTGCCCCAGGCGACCATCAGCGTCCCGATCACCTTGCGTGCGCCGAGCTTGTGCAGCAGCAGATTGCTCGGCACGCCGCTGAGGACGTAGCCGATGAAGAAGATGCCGGCGCCCAGCCCGTAGATCGTTTCGCTCCATTTCAGCGCGTCGAGCATCTGCAGCTTGGCGAAGCCGACGTTTACCCGGTCCAGATAATTGAACAGGTAACAGACGAAAATGAACGGAATCAGGTGGAAGGTGACCTTCCGGTAGGCATTTTCCAGGGTGCTCGGATCGCCCCCTCCGGCGACGGACAGCGCGCCGCTTCCAGCAGTAGTCATGTTTGTCTCCTTTTCGATGATGGTGCCCTGAGGCAACGTCATCGTAGAAGGCAGCGTGTTTTTGGGCATTGGGCAAAAACACAAAAATTAAACATCGGTTAATTTATTTATTGTTCAAATGCACTATTCTTGCGGGAAGAATTTCTTGCGAGAAACAAGCATGATGATCGCTCCCGAACTGGCCCAGGAAATCGTCGAACGGGCAATGCAGGTACTGCCGCTCAATGTCAATGTGATGGATGCACGCGGCATCATCATCGCCAGCGGTACCCCTGAAAGAATTGGCGACCTGCATGCCGGCGCCCAGATGGTGCTGGCTCGCGGCGCTGCCGTCGAAATCGACCATGCGGCGACGAGCAGCCTGCCCGGTGCCAGGGCCGGTATCAACCTGCCGCTCTATGGGCGCGGCGAGATTTGCGGCGTGGTCGGCATTACCGGCACGCCGGACGAGGTTCGCCAGTTCGGGCAACTGTTGCGCATCACCGCCGAGATGATCATCGAACAGGCCTTGCTGACCGGCGAACTGCAGCGCGAGCGGCGCTACCGCGAGGAGTTTGTCTTCCAGCTGCTGAAACGCACCGGCGTTTCGCAGGAAAGCATGGCGGCCTGGGCGGCACGGCTAGGCATCGATCTCAGCCAGCCGCACACGGTCACGGTGCTGCACGTTGGCGCCGACGACACCGAGCCCGACCGCCAGCTTCTCGACCTGCAGCGCGCCCAGGGCGAACTGCTGAACCGCTGGGAAGACCTGCCCACCGCTGTGCTTTCCCCGTGCGAACTGGCGATTCTGGAACCTTTCGAGCGCTCGGAGCATCCCGCCGAATGCGCGCGCCAGGCACTGCTTCGCCTGAGCGAGCTGAACGCCCTTGTCGAGCAGCGACTCGAACTCGACTACATGCTGACGTCCGGTGTCGCCTTGCCGGGAATCGCCGGCGCCTCGGCTTCCTACCAGTCCGCCGCGACCACCTTCGCCATTGCCCGGCAGCGCGGCGTCAAGCGCCCTTACGCTTCCTTTTACGAGCATACGCTGCCGGTGCTCCTGGTCGACCTGGACCTGGGCTGGAAAAAGGAACAATTCCTTGCCCCCTTTGCCCGCCTGACCGGCGATGATCCCAAATCGGTCGTGCTGATCCGGACGCTCCGTGCCTGGTTCGCCAACAACCGGCATCCGACACTGACCGCCAAGGCGCTGCATATCCACCGCAACACGCTCGACTACCGGCTGCAGAAAATCGGCGAGATGACCGGCATGAATCTCGATGCCATCGACGACACGCTGTTGCTCTACATCGGCATGCACTTGAGTGCGCCGTGAGGCATCGGCAAGCACGATGTCGGCAGGCCGCTTTGCCGACCCGGCCGGGCTTCCTCGCTGCCCGGTCGAGGCAATCAGCGTAGTTCGTAGCCGAATGACCTGATCACGTCCTGCGCCTTCTGACCCTTCAGGTAAGCGAGCAGCGCGGTGGCGGCCGGCTTGTCCTTGCCCCTGGCGAGGATCACCGCATCCTGCAGGATCGGGTCGTACAGGTTGCCGGGTACCACCCAGCCCGAGCCGGAGCCGAACTGACCGTTCTTGATGACCTGCGAGTAGGCGACGAAGCCCAGCTCGGCGGCGCCGGTGGAAACGAACTGATGCGTCTGTGCGATGTTCTCGCCCTGCACCAGAAGCGGTTTCATGCTGTCGGCAACGCCCAGCTTGCCCATCGTCTGCATGGCGGCGGCGCCGTAGGGCGCGGTTTTCGGGTTGGCGATGGCGAGATGCTTGAAGCCGCCTTTTTTCAGGATGTCGCCGTTGCCGTCGATCAGCCTGGGGTTGGCCGACCACAGCACCAGTTTGCCGATGGCGTAGGTGAAGGGCGTGCCGGCTACACCCAGGCCTTCCTTGACCAGGCGGGCCGGTGTTTCGTTGTCGGCCGAGAGCAGTACCTCGAACGGTGCACCGTTGGCGATCTGGGCGTAGAACTTGCCGGTGGCGCCGAACGAGAGGCTGGCCTTGTGCCCCGTGTCGCGTTCGAAGAGCACGGAGATGACCTGCATCGGGCCGGTGAAGTTGGCGGCAACGGCGACCTGGACTTCGTCGGCATGGGCCGTGGCAATGGCCAGCAAGGAAAGGATCAGGGTGCTCAGGCGTTTCATGGGGCGTTCTCCGGGATAAGGGTCAGGAATACTTGCAGAGGATGACGGCCGACGCCTTGAACACGGCGCAGGCTCGTTCACCGACGGCCAGGCCAAGGCGCTCGACACTGTCATGGGTAACCACGGCGCACACCGACTTGCCGCTCTTCATGGCCAGGGTGACTTCGGAATTCACCGGGCCGTCGTGGATGCGGGTGATTTCGCCCCACAGGTGGTTGCGGGCGCTGGTCTTCACGCTGGGGTCGTTGAGCAGCAGGACGGACGATGACTTGACCAGCGCGTTGATTTCCATGCCGATGGCCAGGCCCAGGCTTTCCGCCGAATCGCCGGTGATGACGGCGACGATTTCGTTGTCGTCGTCGAGCTTGAGGCGCACCTCGAAATCGACCTCTCCCTCGCGCAGGCCGACGATGTGACCGGCGAACTGGTTGCGGGCGCTGGTCTTCATCGACATGCGCTTGAGCAGTTGCCGAAACTGCTTGAAATCGCCGGCCTGGCCATCGTTCATGCTTTCAGTCAGGCGGTCGAGGGCAGCCTGGTATTCGGCTTCCAGCGCCCGGTAAAGGGCGACGATCTTGCGGCCGTAGTCGGTGAGTTGGGTCCCGCCGCCATGCTTGCCGCCGGTCGAGCGGAGCACCAACGGTTGTTCGGCCAGGTTGTTCATCGCATCGACCGCATCCCAGGCCGCCTTGTAGGAGAGCGGCACGGCTTTTGCCGCTTGCGAGATGGAGCCATGCTGGGCTATGGCTTCGAGCAGGCGAATCCGGGTATCGCCGAGAAAGGTGCCGAACTCGGAGTCGACTTCGAGTTTGCCGCGCAGGCGATGCAGGATGGTGTCCATGATCAGGTCCGTTTGTTTATATACGCTACACTATAGCGCAATGCGAACGTCCCGGAAAAACAGGTGGCGCTATGGTTTAAATCGCTGAACGGTATTCGGTACATTATGTTCCAGAGCAAGCCGGAATCGTTGTTCGTATTGGTATATAGCGAAAACCGGGCCACAATGCCCGACAACTCAGGAGAAAAGGAATGAACGTCAGCGCGCGCAACACATTCAGCGGCAAGATCACCGCCTTGACCGACGGTGCGGTCAATGCCGAGGTCGAAATCGGCTTGTCGGGAGGCGACAGGATTGTCGCAATCGTGACGGCAGGCAGCGTCAAATCGCTGGGCCTGGCCGTCGGCAAGGACGCCGTCGCCTACGTCAAGGCCCCTTGGGTCATGCTGCTGGCCGGTCCGCAGAACGTGAGGTTCTCGGCCCGCAACCAGCTGTCCGGCACGGTGAGCAGCGTGCAGAAGGGTGCCGTCAATACCGAAGTCGGCATCCAGTTGCCAGGGGGAGCGACTGTGTATGCCGTGGTGACCAACGAAGCGGTCATGGAGCTCGGCCTCAAGGCAGGGGTGGCGGCGACGGCGCTGATCAAGGCCAGCCACGTGATCCTCGGTGTCCCGGCCTGACGCGACGGCAGCGTTACGCAGGGCGGCCATGTGCCGCCCTTTTTCTGTGTCCGGTGCCGTCATAGCGAATGCAGGAAGGCAATCAGCGCCCGGCGCAGGCTGGCTGGGGCGGCGGCATAGCGCTGGCGCGCTTTCTCCGCTTCGCCGCCGTGCCACAGAATGGCCTCCTCGAAATTTCGTGCCCGGCCGTCGTGCAGGAAACCGACGTCTTCGTTGATCGCGGCCAGTAACCCCAATCCCCACAAAGGCGCGGTGCGCCATTGCCGGCCGCCGGCCAGGTGGTCGGGGCGGCTGTCGGCCAGTCGCGTGCCCATGTCGTGCACCAGCAGGTCGGTATAGGGCGCGAATTCGCGCTGGGCGAGTGCCGGGTATTGCGGGTTGTCGCCGGTGCGCATGTTTGGGCGATGGCAGGCTGCACAGCCGAATCCGGCAAAGGCCACGGCACCGCGGACGACGAGCGGCGAGGTTTCGTCGCGCCGGGGCGGTGGAGCCAGGTGGGCGACGTAGAAGGTGATGTCGTCGAGTTGCGCCGTCGACAGTTCCGGCTGGCCGCCGTTGGGCGCATGCCGGCAGGCCGCCTGCGCCGGGGTGCAGTTTTCGTCGGGGAACAGGTCGGAGGTGATGCTCATGTCGCCGGCAAAGGCGCCGGCAATCTGCTGGCGCAGGTTGGGGGTGTTGGACTTGAGCCCGAAGCGGCCGACGACCGTGGCACCGGTTTGCCGGTCCACGACCCGGTTGACGCTGCCGCGAATGCCGTCGGGTCGGAGTTCCCCGGCCATCGCTTCCAGTGCGCTTGGGGGTACGGCGTCGAGCAGGCCGAGGCCGGCGACGTGGGGCGACACGCGCAGCGAAGCGAGGACCGGCCCCAGCTTGCCGTAGGCGAGTTCGACGAATTTTGTCCGTGGCTCGCGCAATTCGACGCGCGTGCCGTCGGCCAGGCGCACCGTATGTGTGCGCCAGCGTATCTGCATGCGGCCTTCGCCAGGCACGCCGGGGATGCCCTCCTCGTTGAGTTGGTCGCCATAGACCGGGTGAGGTCGCGGGGCTTCCCGGGGCGTGCGGCCGGGGACGGACAGCCGGACGAGCATGGACTGCATGCGTTCGTCCGGGTGGCTCGGCGCGCCGCCGCGCCCGTTCTTGGCGTGGCAGGAGATGCAGGCCAGGCGGTTGTAGAGCGGGCCGAGGCCGTCGACTTCGCCGTCCCTGGCCGGGGCGATGACCCAGCTTTGTCGGAAGAGGCTGCGGCCGCGCAGGAATCGCTCGGTGTCACCTGCCGACAGCCCGGATAGCGGCCGGGTCAGGGTTTCGCGGTCAATGGCCGGCTCCGCCATGGCGGCGGGGATTGTGCCGGCGAGGAGCAGGGCGGCGAGAAGCTGGCTTGCTGATTTCATGCGCCGATCTCATCGAGTTGCAGGCGGGCTTGCGTGCGTCGCTCGCGGCAGGTTTCCCGCCAAGCCAGTTCGAGCGGTGCCAGCGGGCGCTCACCGTTGCCTTCGAGCCGAACGCCGATCTGGCGCTGGATGTCGGGTAGATTGGCGGTTGCCTCATCGATGGGCGGCCGGCCAAGCAGCGCACGGATGGCGCGGGTATCCTTGCCACCAGTTTCGGCCTGGCGGGTACGTTGCCACAGGGCTTGCAGTTCGTCCTGGGGGTCGATCAGCATGTGCTGGAAGATCGCCGCCGTGGTCGTCAGGCGAGGGCGGGCGGCGTCGCTGTCGAATTGCAGGCCGCCCTGGCGGGCCGCGATAAAGGGATCGAAGCTGCCGGCCGGCACCTGGGCGTAGGCGTCCGGGCGAACCGCCAAGCGGCGGATGTCCGGGTGGGCTAGTAGCCGTTGGCCGGTCGGCGACAGTATGAAATCGACGAATGCCGTAGCGCCGCGCGGGTTGGGAGAGTGTCTGGTGACCGCGATATGGGCCGGGTTGAGGCCGGTATGGCGGGGATAGACGAAGCGGATGGGCGCACCGTTGGCGATTGCCGAGTTGACGAAGAAATCGATGGAGATGCCGACGGCGCAGCTGCCATTGGCGATTTCGTCGGTCACGAAGCTCGATCCGCGTTCGATGAAGCGGGCATTGGCGGCAATTTCGCTCCACAGCGTCCAGCCACGCTCCCAGCCCAGGGCCTGGAGCACGATTTCGACGATGGGCGGAGCGAAGCCGACGCGTGCGGGGACCGGCATGGCGATTAGTCCGGCCAGGCGAGGGTCGGCCAGGTCGGCCCAGTCGGCGGGTGTTGGAATGCCTCGGGCGGCGAGCAATTCCGGTGCGATGGCGAAGCCGAAACCGGCGACTTCGGTCGCCGTGTAGAAACCTTCCGCATCGCCGAGGGCGGTGTTGCCGATACGTCGGGGGAGCTGGCTGTGGTTTGCCGGGAGCTTTTGCCAGGCGCCGCTGGCGGCCAGGCGCGCGAAGCTGCGCGGCGAGGCGGACCAATAGATGTCGGCCTTCCCCTGGTCGGGTAGGCTCAGAGTGTCGTAGGCGTCGTTGGGCATGCGCCAGATCACTTGCATCCGGTATTGCGGCCGCTCCTTCTCGAAGGCGGCCTGGATGCGGGAGACGAATTCGTCCGGGTAGCTGGTGATGACGGTGACGGTGCTCGGGGCGGCCATGGCGCCGCGGCTACCGGCCAGGGCCAGGGAGGCCGCGCCGAGGAAAAACAGGCGGCGGGAAGGATCGGCGGGGCGGGTCATGCGCAGGCTCCGGAAAGCGCCGGCGCATGCTTGCGGCGACCGGCTGGGTAGTGCGATAGCCCGGCAAACCAGGCTTCCAGTTCAGGGCGTTCGGGAGGCAGTTCAAACGCTTGCCGGCCAGTGAAGCGCCGCCAGGCCGGCAGATGCCGGGGCGGAACGATGGTTAGTATCGGAATCTGCCGGCTCATCAGGTCGAGCATTTCGGCCGCAAACCCATGGCCATGCGCTTCCAGGGTCGAAAAGCGGTTGAAAATGGCGAGATCGGCGCCATGGATAGGGATGCGTCGCATGACGGCACTGGCCTCGGCGATGCCGCCCGTATCGATGCGGCACGATATCGAGTGGGTGCCGAGAAACCGGCTGATCGGGTAGAGCCGGCCGTCGTCAAGCGCCACCAGGCGGATCTGTTTCGAGCCCTGGGTCTGGTAGATCTCCTGGACCAGTCCACCGATGCGCCATCCCTGGTTGATCTGGGCGATAGCGAAATTGGCGACGACTTCGTCGCAATCCGTCGTCGCGTCGGGGACGACGGCAGCGATGGCGAAACGGGTAGCTCCGGTCATGGGTGTTCCGTCAGAAGCGATAGTTGGCGTTGGCGAACCACATGCGACCCGGATTTGGGAACCCGTAGTCCAATTCATAGTTCTTGTCGGTCAGGTTGGTGACGCCAGCCTCAAGACTCAACTGCGGCAATGGGCGATACACCGTCTTCAGGTTGATGATCGTGTAGCCGTCGATGCGCACGGTATTCGAGGCCCAGCGCCCGGTGTTGTATTCGACGTAGGGAATCACGTCGACCTGCGCCAGCGGCTTGGCGATGGCATAGGCGATGAACTTCTTGTCGGGGATGCCGGTCAGTCGCGTCGACGGGTTGCTGACGTTGTCCATGTTGAGGTAAGTGAAGTTGCCGCCGACCTCCAGCCAGCTCGCCACCGGCGTGCGCAGGCTGAGTTCGATGCCGCTGGTGTGCACCTCGCCGACGTTGCGCATCTGGCACTTGGCGGTGGTCGAACACTGGGCGGCGACGGTGCCGACGAAGACCGACTGGATCTTGTCCGAGATTTCGCTGTAGAACAGCGCCGCTTCGGCCTTGGCGCCGACCCACGGGCTGCCCTGGTAGCCGATTTCGTAGTTGATCGATGCTTCCGGCTGCAGGTTGGGGTTGGTGTCGTAGGTGCCGAGCTTGCCGGAGTAGCGGTCCTTCAGCGTCGGCAGCCGGGTTTTCTGGGCCACCGTTGCGTAGAAACGTGTGTTTGGCGCGAAGTCGTAGAACAGGCCGATCTGGCCGTTGTCCGCCTTCTGCTTGTCGGGCAGGGCGTAGCTGCCGCCGTTGGCTGTGCTCTTGAACACCATTTCCGGCCGCAGTTCGTGATGGGCGTAGCCGACGGAAAGCAGCCATTTTTCGGCCAGCTGGATGTTGTCCTCGGCGGCGATAGAGAACAGAGTGTCCTTGAATTCGGCGCCGAGCACGGCCAGAGCATCGGTTTCCTGGTGGCGGTCGCTACGGTAGTGGGTGACCAGGCGGAGGGTGTTGTTGGCGATGCGCGTCGACTCCAGTTCGACCGAGCCACCGGTGGTCCTGTCGTCGTAGAGGCTGCGGCCAGTGCCGACCGAGCCGCTGCCGGAGGTCTTGAGCACGTTGTAGTTGCCGTTGGTATAGGTGGCCAGCCCGTTCTTGAAGGTGTCCACGTAGAGCCGGGTCTTCAGCGTTTCGTGCTGGCCGAGGGCGGTTTTCGACAGGAAGTAGAGGCTTTCCTTGTCCCAGGATGGCCATTGCCAGTAGCGGGCGCTGGCCGGGATGGTATTCGGTGGCTGGCCTTTCTCGCCATCCTGCTTGACATAGCTCAGTGCGTATTCGTCGGTGGCGTTCGGGGTCAGACCCAGCTTGAGCGACACGCGGCTGTCCTTGCGATAGGAATTGTCGCGATGGCCGCCGTTTTCGCTGGCCGTTGACTGGAAGTCGGAGGACAGCGGGAAGTAGTCGGAGTCGATATAGGAAGCCCCGGCCTGCAGGTACCACAGACCCTGATTGGTACCGACATTCACCGCCGCCTTGCGCTCGTTGCCCGAAGCGAAGCCGATCGTCGCATCGCCTTCCAGCTTTTCGCGCGGCTTGCGCGAGATCAGGTTGATGGCGCCGCCGATGGCGTTCGGGCCGTAGGCAACCGAACTGAAGCCTTTGACCACCTGGATGGCGGCCAGGTCGAAGGTCGAGAACCGATTGAAGTCGACGTAACCGTCGTATGGCACGTAAACCGGAATGCCGTCGATGTAGAGCGGCACCTGGCGCACGTCGTAGCCGCGCACGTTGATCATCTTCTCGTTGCGGGTGCCGTTGGTGACGCTGATGCCGGGCAGCAGGTTGACTGCGTCGGCGACGTTTTCCCGATTGAAAGTCTGCATGTCCTGGCGGGTGACGACTGAGGCGACCTGTTCCTCGCCGACTTCGCCCACTTGCACTTTCCGGGCGCTGACCTGGATGGTACCGAGCTCGAAAGCCGGTCCGGCGGCCAAGCCGCTGCCTGCGCCCAACAGGTTGGTCATGACGGCGGCCAGGGTGGTTCGTCGGGTCGACCGGGATTTGTGGTTCAGCATGGAGTCCTTCCTGACTGTGGCAAATTGGCTGATGACAGTGAATGTGTTGGCTCGCCTTCCGGCAGGATGATTTCGATGTGCTGGTCGGGAAAACGGACGAGCAGTTCAAGTTCGCCACCGAGAGCGGTGACGTGGCGGCGCAGCGTCACCAGATGCATGTCGGCCTGGTTTTCGAGTTGCGCTACCTGCGGCTGGGAAACCCCGAGTCGGACGGCCAGTGCGGCCTGTGACAGGCCGAGCAGGCGGCGCAATCCGCCCAGGCTGACCGACGGAGTCTGATCGGTGCGGCAGGTTGGAGCTGACAGGATGGAGGTCTCGCAGGGTATCGCTCGGCGATGCCGTAATGGTGTGGAAGGTGGGGTGGCGTTCATCGTGGAGTGACCAGAAGAGGTTTCAAGGCTGGGTTTTTTGCTTCTTCCGTGTACCGTCCAGAGACGGAGGGTTGAGCCTTTTGAAGTCTTCCATGGGTCGTTATGTTTATTTGTATATATCGATTTTTGCTGTAATTTCTAATGATCGGTTATTAATTAATGTGTTGCGTTAGGTTATGTATCGATATGTATGTAACTATACAACGATATCGATGGGTTCGCATGGGCGGCATCGTATTTCGGCATTGAGCTTGCATATTCAGGTTGCTTTCCGTACATGAAAGGTCGGGCGCTGGGCAGTCAGGCGTACGCTCGGCGAGGCAATGTCGCCGCCGTCTCATGATTTTCTGTAGGCAACTCAGGCGATCGTTTGGAGGTGAATGACGGGCGAAGCCGGAACAATCGCTCCTGGGGCAGCCGCGCGCCTGCCGAAAAAAATACAGGAGACAACATGAATACCCATCTTTCCGCACGGATTGCCCGGCCCAGCCGGATGGTCGCCCTGCTGGCCGTCACCTTTCCCGGGCTGGCCATGGCCGATGCCGTGGTGAACCTCGACACGGTCGTCGTCACCGGCAGCCGCGTCGAGCACAACAGCTTCGATCTGCCGGCGGCCATCGACGTGGTCGATGCAGCGCGCATCGGCGCCGACCAGGCCCGTGTCAATGTTTCGGAAGCGCTGGCTTCCGTGCCCGGCATCACGGTCCAGAATCGCCAGAACTACGCGCAGGACCTGCAGATTTCCTCGCGCGGTTTCGGCGCCCGCTCGGCGTTCGGCGTGCGCGGCATCCGCCTGGTGTCCGATGGTATCCCGGCCTCGATGCCGGACGGCCAGGGGCAGGCTGCCACCTTCAACCTGGATCGTGCCGAGCGCATCGAGGTCATGCGCGGACCGATGTCGGCCATCTACGGCAACCACGCCGGCGGGGTGATTCAGATGTTCACGCCGGATGGCAAGGGGGCGCCGAGTGTCGAGGGCAGTTTCGCGGCGGGCAGCTATGGCACCTGGAAGACCAATCTGAGCGCCCAGGGCGAGGTCGGCGGCCTCGGCTACGTGATCGACGCGTCGCGCTTTGCCACCGACGGCTATCGCGACCGCAGCGCCGCCGAACGCGACCAGACCCTGGTCAAGCTGACCTACCGGCCGAGCCAGGACGGCAAGCTGACCTTCATCGTCAATACCTTCAGACAGGATGCCCAGGATCCGCAGGGTCTGCAGTGGTCGGAATTCAAGGCCAATCCACGCGGCCTGGCATGGGATGCGGCGCGCAACAACTATCCGGTGCTGGCCTACGATACCCGCAAGAGCATCGACCATACGCAAGGCGGCCTGACCTACGAGCATCGCTTCGGCGACCACAGCGTCCAGCTATCCACTTATGCCGGTCAGCGTTCGACGACGCAGTACCAGTCCATTCCGGTGGGAACCCAGACCTCGTCGGCCCGACAGTCCGGCGGGGTGATCGATTTCGACCGCCAGTTCGCCGGTTTGGCTGGCCGGTGGACCGGGCGTTTCGGCTTGGCCGGCGGCCGCCTGACGACAACGCTCGGGTTCGACTACGAGCAGGCGACCGACGACCGGCAGGGTTACGAGAATTTTGTCGGCAGCGGAACGCCCGCCAACTGCATCGCCAACATCTGCGGCGTCACCGGCCGCCTGCGCCGCAACGAGGAAGATCGCGTCGCGACCTTCGATCAGTATGCCCAGGCCGAGTGGCAGGGCGAGCGCTGGGTGTTCAGCGGCGGCCTGCGTCACAGCAGCATCGCCTTCCGGGTCGATGACCGCTATCGCAGCGGCGTCAATGGCGATGACGGCGGTCGTGTGAGCTACGACAAGACGACGCCGACCGTTGCGGCGATGTATCGGGTCACCGATACGCTCAACATCTACGCCAGCGCGGCGCGCGGATTCGAGGCGCCGACCTTCAACGAAATGTTCTATTCCAGTGGTGGCGGCTCCTTCAATTTCTCGCTCAAGCCGGCGACCAGCACGCACCTCGAAGTCGGTGCCAAGGCCATGCTCGGTACCAACAGCCGCCTTGACGTGGCGCTGTTCGATATCAAGACGCAGGATGAACTGGTCGTGCTGTCCAGCACCGGCGGCCGGACGGCCTACCAGAACGCCGGCAAGACGGAACGGCAGGGCGTGGAAGTGGCACTCGATAGCCGCTGGGGCGAGCAGGTGAGCAGCCGTCTGGCCTACACCTTCCTCGATGCGCACTATGCCGAGAACTTCTCGACGTCCACCGGCATCGTCTCGGCCGGCAGCCGGCTGCCCGGTATCGCCGCCCACAACCTGTTCGGCGAACTGGTGTGGCGGCACAAGCCGAGCGGCTTCCACGCCGCCATCGA
The DNA here is from genome assembly GCF_008711155.1 of Dechloromonas sp. CZR5. GTDB lineage: Bacteria > Pseudomonadota > Gammaproteobacteria > Burkholderiales > Rhodocyclaceae > Azonexus. The sequence continues at coordinate 745,681 of NZ_VUYQ01000001.1, forward strand.
AGGTATCGTCCGCGACAAGGTGTACGTCGAAGACAGCAACCTGCGCCAGGCGGCGCCCGGCTACGCCATCGCCAACCTGCGCATCGGCATCGACCGCAAGGTCGGTCCGCTGAGCCTGCGCAGCTTCGTCCGCCTCGACAACGCTTTCGATCGCCAGTACGTCGGTTCGGTCATCGTCGGCGACAGCAACAACCGCTTCTACGAGTCGGCACCGGGTCGCAACTGGCTGGCCGGCGTGAGCGCCCGTTACGCATTCTGATTGTTTCCTTTCCCGGTTCGCCCGGCTGCGTGCCGGGCTTTTTTTTGCCTTTTTTCGTTGTTCCGTTTTGAGTCAGCGGCGGAGCAGGTGTCCAGAAAATGAGCGTCGGCGAAACAGTTCGCACGCCTCCCGCCGATTGTCATTTGCAGCGAAAGTTCAAGGCCCGGTGAGGGTTTCGGGTGTTTTTGGGTGATTTCCGCGATGCCTGGCACAGGCTTCGCAAACAGATGGGCTCCATGCCATCGGATCGGATGGCAGCGGGGGAAACAGCCCGGAGCGCGTCTTCGGGCGGCACATATCAACGAAAACATCTGGAGACTTTTCATGAAGAAAATCCCGTCCGTTCGTCCTTTGGTTCTCGCTCTGCTGGCCTGCGGCAGTACCGGCAGCCACGCCGTCAGCTTCACCCAGAACGATGTCACCATCGACATCAACGGTACCGTCAACGGCTTCTATGTCGTTCGCGATGCCAAGACTACCGACCGCATCACCGGCCAATCGACCACGACGACCAATAGCGAACTGACCAACGGCCTGCTGCCGGGCTGGATCAACTTTGTCGCCACCACCCAGGCCAAGGGCCAGGATATCAAGGCGCACATCAGCTTCGCGCCGGGCATCAACAACAACTCGCAAACGGTTGGCTTGCCGATCGGCAATAACGCCGACGGCGCCGGTACGACCAACCCCTACAGCCAGATCGACACCCGCAACGTCTATTTCCAGTTCGGCAACAGCAGCTGGGGCACCCTGAAATTCGGCCGCGACATCGGCCTGTTCGGCCAGAACATCATCCTCTCCGACATGACGCTGCTCGGCGTCGGTGGTACCAGCAACGCCGGCATTCCGTACAACACCACCTTCGGCATGATCGGCCACGGCTACATGTACACCGGATTCCAGCCGCAGATCACCTATTCGACCCCGAACATGGGCGGCCTGCAGGCGTCGGCCGGTATCTTCCAGCCGAGCAAGTTTGCCGGCGACGAAACCAAGACGCCAGGCTTCCAGGCCAAGATCGACTACGACTGGAAGGGCGCCATGCCGGGCAAGGTGTGGGGCGGCCTGGTGACGCAATCGACCAGTTGCTCGGTGAATCCGTGCACCACCAAGTCGTTTACCGGCACCGGTTATGAAATCGGCGCCAAGGCAGGCATCGGCAATTTCGAAGCCGTTGCCTATGCCTTCAAGGGAACCGGCCTCGGCTTGTCCACCGTCGGTGCCCAGTTCTTCGGCGGCAGCGACGGCAATGGCAACAAGACCGATTCGACCGGTTATTTCCTGCAGGGTACCTACAAGTTCGGCGATACCAAGTTCGGTATCAACTACGGCCAGAACAAGGACAAGGACGGCTACACGCTGACCAGCAGCCGCACCATCAACAGCGTGCTGCGTGCAACGCCGGACAACCAGATCAAGAACCGCGCCGTGACCGTTGGCGTCTATCACTCGCTCAACAAATACATCACCCTGGTGGGCGAATACAACGACGAGCGCATCACCAACGTTCTCGACACCAACTTCGATAACAAGAACCGTACCTTCTCGGTCGGTGGCCTGATCTTCTTCTGATTGTCGTTCCCGAAAGTCCAAGCTTCTTGCGTCAGATGTTTTCCTCGCATCTGTTCAGGGCACCCCTTGGGGTGCCCTTTTTTCTCGTGGCGTTCGCCGTCGCGCTGGCGGTGTTTCCCGGCTCGGCGACGGCGGCGGAAGGCATTGCCGTGACCGAGATCGATGGAAGCGACTTCCAGTCCGCGCACGACGCGCTGGTCGAAGCAATCGAGGCGGAGGGCATGGTGGTTGGTGCCGTCCTTCCTTTCGGGGAGATGCTGGAACGTACCGGGAAGCCGGCGCGGGAACACGACGCAGGGCCATACCGCCGTGCCGAGCTGGTCCAGTTCTGCAGCGCCGCGCTGGCGCATAAGATGGTTCGTGAAGATGCCGCGCAGATCGCCTTCTGCCCGCTGTCCATCGCGATCTACGTGCCGGCAGCCAATCCGTCAGGTGTCGTCATGGCCTATCGCAAGCCGGGGAGCGAGTCGCCAGCCCGGGCGCAGGCCGGCGATCTCTTGGAGCGTCTGGTGACCCGCGCGGCGCGGCTGGCCAGACTGCGCTGGTGATCCGGGGCGCCGGTCAGCGCTGGTGATTCATCAAGGCCTTGAGGCCGCTGACGTTCAGTATCCGGATGTGCTTCTGCTGGACCGCGATGTGGCCTTCTTCCTGGAATTTGGAGAAGGCGCGGGAAACCGTTTCCAGTTTCAGGCCGAGATAGGAGCCGATTTCCTCGCGCGTCATGCGCAGATAGAACTCGGCATGCGAAAAGCCGCGGGAAGTGAAGCGCTGCGACAGATTGAGCAGGAAGGCGGCCAGCCGTTCCTCGGCGCGCATGGTGCCGAGGAGCATCATCACGCCATGGTCGCGGACGATTTCGCGGCTCATGACCTTGTGGAAGTGATGCTGCAGCGTGTGAATTTCCCGCGACAGGACTTCCAGGCGCGAGAAGGGGATGGCGCAGACTTCACTGTCTTCGAGCGCAATGGCGTTGCAGGTGTGATGTTCGGTGCTGATGCCGTCGAGGCCGAGCAGCTCGCCGGCCATCTGGAAACCGGTTACCTGGTCGCGGCCGTCCTCAAGCAGCACGTCGGTCTTGAAGAAGCCGCTGCGGATGGCATAAATGGAATCGAAACCCTCGCCGGCACGGTAGAGATGGTCGCCTCGTTTGATGCGGCGGCGGGTCGATACCAGGTCGTCCAGCCGCTCCAGTTCCTCAAGACTCAGCCCAAGCGGAAGGCATAATTCGCGCAGGTTGCAGTTCGAGCAGGCGGTCTTGATGACGGATAGTGAAACTTCCTGATTCAGCGGGTGTGTTGGGGGCATTGGCAACCTGCGTTGGCTTGATCCATGTCAACCACAGAATGATGCCTGCCGAACATAATCCGGGCAACATTTCGTGGTTTGTATAATGAATTTCACAACTGAAAATCTCGTCTTCGATCCGCAGATCATTCGCCGTTTTGACGTCAACGGCCCTCGCTACACATCCTATCCGACTGCTGATCGTTTCGTCGAAGCATTCGATGCGGAGGCTGCCAAGCTGTGGCTGGGCAAGCGCAACATCGGCGGAATCAGCAGGCCGCTCTCATTATACTTCCACATCCCTTTCTGTAACACTATTTGCTATTACTGTGCCTGCAACAAGATCATCACCAAGGATCACGGGCGCAGCGCCAAGTACCTGAAGTACCTGGCCAGGGAGCTGGATATGCAGGCGGCTGCGCTGGAAGGGCGCGATGGCGAGCATGAGGTGATCCAGTTGCATTGGGGCGGCGGCACGCCCACATTCCTGTCACATTCTGAAATGCGGCAGCTGATGGGTGAGACCCGCAAGCATTTCAAGCTGCTCGACGGCGGCGAGTATTCCATCGAAGTCGACCCGCGCAAGGTCGATTACGAGACCGTTGCGTTGCTCGGCGAACTCGGCTTCAACCGCATGAGCGTCGGTGTCCAGGATTTCGACGAAAAGGTGCAGGTCGCCGTCAATCGCGTGCAAAGCGAGGAAGAAACCGCGCTGGTCATCAACGCGGCGCGCGCCAACGGGTTCAAGTCGGTATCCATCGACCTGATCTACGGCTTGCCGCACCAGACGGTGATGGGTTTCAACCGTACCCTCGAACGTGTGCTGGCCATGGACCCGGATCGCCTGTCGATCTACAACTATGCACATATGCCGAGCCTGTTCAAGCCGCAGCGCCGGATCAACGAAACCGACCTGCCGTCGGCCGATACCAAGATGCAGATTCTGGCCCTGGCGATCAAGAAGCTGACCGAGGCCGGTTACGTCTATATCGGCATGGATCATTTTGCCAAGCCGGACGATGAACTGGCCGTCGCCCAGCGCCAGGGGCGCCTGCACCGCAACTTCCAGGGCTATTCGACCTATGCCGACTGCGACATGCTGTCCTTCGGCATCTCGTCGATCAGCAAGGTCGGGCCGAGCTACTACCAGAACGTCAAGACCGCCGACGAGTACTACGACCGCATCGACGCCAATGTCCTGCCGGTGTTCCGCGGCATCGAGCTGACGGCCGACGACATCCTGCGCCGTTCGATCATCCAGGCGCTGATGTGTCATTTCGAGCTATCCATCGAAAGCATCGAAAGCGCCCACCTGATCGACTTCCGCAAGTATTTCGCGGCCGAGCTGGAGGACATGAAGGAAATGGAGCGTGCCGGCCTGCTCAAGGTCGAGCGTGAATGGATTTCCGTATTGCCGCCGGGGCGCATGCTGGTTCGCGTGATTTCCATGGTATTCGACCGTTACCTGCGTGAAGGGCGGCAGCGGGCGAACTACTCGAAGGTGATCTGATCGCCTGACACGAGACGAACGGGCAGGTTAAACTGCCCGTTTTGCTTTTTAGTCCCGCCGTCCGATGCCTGATACCGGTTTTCTCGCCCTGTTCCTTGTCGGCCTGCTCGGCGGCACGCACTGCGTCGGCATGTGCGGCGGCATCGTCGGCGCCATGTCGATGGGCGGCAAGGCCGGGTGGGGAATGCATTTGGCCTACAATGGCGGGCGCATTCTCTCCTACGCTGCTGCTGGCGCCATCGCCGGAGCACTCGGCGCGGCCAGCATGGGGCTCGAAGGCCAGGTGCCGGCCCGCATGGTGCTCTACTTCATCGCCAACCTGATGCTGGTCGCGCTCGGGCTCTATCTGCTCGGCATCTCCGGCGCGCTGGCCTTCACCGAACGAGCCGGCCAGGGGCTGTGGCGTCGCCTGCAGCCGCTGACCCGGCGTTTCCTGCCGGTACGGAGCATCGCCCAGGCTTTTCCGCTCGGCCTGCTGTGGGGCTGGCTGCCTTGCGGCCTGGTCTATAGCGCCTTGGCCACGGCACTGGCTGCCGGGTCGGCCGGTCGCGGCGCGGCCGCGATGCTGGCTTTCGGGCTGGGTACTCTGCCCAATCTGCTGCTCGCCGGTCTGCTGCTGGCGCGGCTGAACGAATTCGTCAGGCGGCCGGTCGTGCGTACCATCTCCGGGCTGTTGGTGCTAGGCTTCGGGCTATACGGATTCTTCGGCCTGATGCGCTTGTCGGGCTGGATTTAATATAGGTTTCGTCATGAAAATCTTGTTGCCGGCGGATGGTTCGCCATGTTCGCTACGCGCCGTTGACCAGTTGATCGCGACCATCGACTGCTTGCGCGAAGTCCCGGAAATTCACCTGCTGCACGTTCATTTGCCCATCCCCATTGGCCGCGTTCAGGCGCATGTCGGCAAGGACACGCTGCATGCCTATTATCTGGAAGAGGGGCAGGCGCAGTTGCTGGCCGCGCAGCAGAAGCTCGACGCCGCCGGACGTTTTCATACCACGCATATCCATATCGGTCAGCCGCCCGAGGTCATCTGCAAGATGGCCGGCGAACTTGGTTGTGACCTGATCGTGATGGGTACCCATGGGCGCAATCCGCTTGCCGGGCTGGTCATGGGGTCGGTGGCGACGCGCGTGCTGCACCTGGCGCCTTGCCCCGTGCTGCTGGTCAAATGAGTGATACCGAATCGGGCCGGGTCGTCGAGTTTTCCATTGGCGGCATGACCTGTGCCGCCTGCTCGGCGCGCCTGGAAAAGGTGTTGAATCGCCAGGCCGGCATGCAGGCTACGGTCAATCTGGCGGCCGAACGGGCGCGGGTTCGGCTCTCTGGGCAGGCCGACGAGGCCGCCGTGGTGACTGCGGTGGCCAAGGCCGGTTTCGTGGCCCAGGTCGTCGATGCGCAGACCCGCGAGCGGGAAAAGGCCGCCAAGCAGCATGCCTATCAGCGGGAGATCCGGCGTTTCTGGATTGCCGTGCTGCTGACCTTGCCCTTGGTCGGGCAGATGCTTTTCATGTTCGGCGAACACGGTCACGGGAACGAGTTGCCCCGCTGGCTGCAACTGCTGCTGGCGACCCCGGTGCAGTTCTGGATTGGCTGGCGTTTTTACGAGGGAGCCTACAAGGCCCTGCGCGGTGGCGGAGCGAACATGGACGTTCTGGTTGCACTGGGCACCAGCATGGCTTGGGGCTTTTCTGCCGTGGTGACCATTTTCGACTTGCCGCAACACGTCTATTTCGAGGGCGGGGCAGCGGTCATCACGCTGGTCCTGCTCGGCAAGCTGCTCGAAGCACGGGCCAAGGCGCGGACTTCCGAGGCCATCGAGTCGTTGATCCTTCTGCAGCCGAAGACTGCGCGGGTCGAACGGGAAGGACAGTGGGTCGACATGGCCGTCGATGCCTTGATGCCGGGCGATATTTTTCTGGTCAGGCCCGGTGAACGTGTTCCGGTCGACGGCGAGGTGGTCGACGGGGAGTCTCGCGTCGACGAAGCCATGCTGACGGGCGAGAGCATGCCGGTCGGGAAGGGTGCGGGCGACCCGGTTTTCGCCGCCACCTCGAACGGGCAGGGTGCCTTGCGCTGCCGGGCGACCGGGGTCGGGGAGCATACGCTGCTGGCCGGCATCATCCGGATGGTTGGCGAGGCGCAGGGGTCCAAGGCGCCGGTCCAGCGGCTGGCCGACCGGATTTCTGCCATTTTCGTCCCGGTCGTCTGCGCGATTGCCTTGGCGACTTTCGTCGGATGGTGGCTGTATTCGGGCGAGTTTGCCGAGGCGCTGGTCAATGCCGTCGCCGTACTGGTGATTGCATGCCCTTGCGCCCTGGGCCTGGCGACGCCGACGGCGATCATGGTCGGCACCGGCCAGGGTGCAAAGGCCGGCATCCTGGTCAAGAACGTCGAGGCGCTGGAACGGGCCGAGAAAATGAAGGTCTTGGCCGTGGACAAGACGGGAACGCTGACTTGCGGCCTGCCTCAGGTGACGGATAGCGACGCGCGTGGCATGCCGGCCGGCGAAGCGCTGCGCCTGGCGGCGGGATTAGAGCAAAACTCCGAGCATCCCTTGGCGCGCGCCATTCTCGCAGCTGCAGCCGGTGAAGCCATCGAGCCTGTAAGCGGTTTCAGGGCCTGCGCCGGCCAGGGGGTGGAAGGTGTCGTGGCGGGGCGCTCGCTGCGCCTGGGGGCGCCGGAATGGCTGGGGCTCGAGAATGACGGCATGGTCCGCCACTGGCAGCAGGAAGGAAAGACAGTCGTCGTGCTGGCCGAAGGGGTCGAGATACTGGCTATTTTTGCCATCGCGGACGCCTTGCGTCCGACATCGCGGACAGCAATCGAAAGATTGCGTCGACGCGGTATACGCGTGGTCATGCTTACCGGAGACAACCCGAGAACGGCGGCAGCCATTGCAGCGCAGGCCGGCATCGAGGAATTCAGGGCCGGTATCCTGCCCGGCGACAAGGCGAGCGCCGTGAATGAGCTCAAGGCGGGAGGCAATCTGGTCGGCATGGTTGGCGACGGCATCAACGATGCACCTGCCCTGGCCGCGGCCGATGTCAGCTTCGCCACGGGGGCCGGTTCGGATGCGGCCATCGAGGCGGCCGATCTGACCTTGATTCGTAGCGACCTGCTCGGTGTGGATGAAGCGATTTCCTTGTCAGCTATTACTTTGGGCAAGATTCGTCAAAATCTTTTCTTTGCTTTCATTTACAATGTGACCGGAATTCCGCTGGCTGCCTTGGGTTTGCTCAACCCGGTCGTTGCAGGCGCGGCCATGGCGATGAGTTCGGTTTCGGTGGTTTCGAATTCCTTGCTGCTCAAGCGTTGGCGGCCGCGGAACCCAATGGATTACTCGGGGGCGTTCGATGGTCGGCACTGACGATCGTGAGCTTTTCGGGAAAGCGGATGTCGATAGTGGCGAGGAATTGGCAGATAGCACCGTGACGATGAACAATCAAGAAACAATGTTCCGTGATGCGATGGAGGCGGCCCAGGTGGGTATCTTCATCATTCAGGATCAGCGTTTCAAGTTCGTCAATCCTTTCCTGGCAGGCTTGCTGGGCTATTCGGTCGAGGAGATGATCGGCCGGATGGGTCCGCCCGATGTCGTCGCACCCGAATGCCAGGGGCTGGTTTACGAGCAGATGTCGTTGCGTGCGGCGGGTGCTGTCGGGCACGCCTATGAATTGACCGTTGTCCGCAAGGATGGTTCGACATTCCCGGCCACGGTCCAGGGCTCGCCGGCGGTGATTGGCGGTCGTCAGGCTTCGGTTGGAACGATTGTCGACATTTCGATGCAAAAATCCGCCGAGCAGCGCATACGCGAACTGGCCGACTACGATGTGCTGACCGGCCTGCCCAATCGCCGACTGCTGCGTGAGCGCTTCACCCAGCTGCAGGCTGTGGCTGAGCGGGAGGAAGCGGAGCTGGCGCTCATCTTCCTCGATCTCGATCATTTCAAGCGGGTGAACGATTCGCTGGGGCACAGCGTCGGGGACGAGTTGTTGTGCGAAGTCGCGCGTCGCCTGGGCAGTGTGGTTCGCCGCGTCGATACCCTTGCCCGCCTGGGCGGCGATGAATTCATCTTTGCCATGCCTGGCTTCCATACCGCGGCAGCGGCCGATGTCGCGCGACGGCTGATCGATGTCTTCGCCCGGCCTTTCGAGGTGGCCGGACATGAGTTGACCGTGACGCCTTCGCTGGGGATCAGCATTTATCCGCATGACGGTGACGATCTGGAAACCTTGTTACGCAATGCCGATACGGCGATGTACCGCGCCAAGGAGATCGGCCGCAACGCGTTCCAGTTCTACTCGAGCGAGATGAATTCTTCATCGCTGGATCGCCTGTTGATGGAGAGCAATTTGCGCCGCGCGCTGGCGCAGCGGGAATTCGTCCTGCATTACCAGCCGCTGGTCAATCTCGAGAGCGGCCTGATCATTGGCGTCGAGGCACTGATCCGCTGGTTGCATCCGGAATTGGGGGTCATCCTCCCGGATCGCTTCATCCACGTTGCCGAGGAGTCCGGCCTGATCAACCCGATCGGCGACTGGGTGCTGTGCGAGGCTTGCCGTCAGGCCCAGGCATGGCGCGACGAAGGGCTGCCGCCGATCACCATGGCCGTCAATGTGGCACCCGTGCAGTTCCGGCAATCGGGATTCATCGAGGTGGTTGCCGGCGCCCTGGCCACTTCGGGGCTTGCGGCGGGCCGGCTGGAACTGGAACTGACGGAACGTACCGTCATGCACGATGCCGATGCCACCATGGGAACCTTGTCGGCGCTGCATCGCATGGGAGTGGAGTTGTCGCTGGACGATTTTGGTACGGGCTATTCGTCGCTGGCTTATCTGAAGCGGTTTCCGGTCGGCAAGCTGAAGATCGATCGCTCCTTCGTCAATGACCTGGAAACCGATCCGGACGACTGGGCGATTGCCTCGACCATTGTCAGCATGGGGCGCAGCCTGCGCATGACCGTGCTTGCGGAAGGTGTCGAAAAACCCGAGCAATTGGCGTTATTGCGTAAAATGGGATGCGACATGGCGCAGGGCTATTATTTCAGCCGTCCGGTTTCGGCGGAGGGCATGGCCGACATGCTGCGTCGCCAACCCTTCATTCACGAGTAATCCGACTATGGAAAATACGATCATCAAGATCGGTGGCATGAGTTGTCAGGGCTGCGTCAGGAATATCGGCGGCGTGCTGACCGGGCTGCCCGGAGTGGCGTCGGCCGACGTCTCCCTGGAGTTGGCCGAGGCCAGGGTGGCGTTCGATCCGCAGGTCGTGGCGCGTGCCGCGCTGGTGGATGCCATTGAAGACGCCGGCTTTGATGCCGAATAGGTGTTTTTGCCAAAAATAACCAGCTTGACTCGAGAGAACAGCCGTGCCGGATGAATCCGTCAGATTGACCCAGCTTTCCCATGGTGGTGGTTGCGGTTGCAAGATTGCGCCCGCCGTTTTACAGAAGATCCTCGGCGAAATGACGCCCGGCATCGTGCCGCCCCAACTGCTGGTCGGTACGGAGACCAGCGACGATGCGGCGGTCTATCAGATCAATGCGCAGCAGGCGATCGTCGCGACGACCGATTTCTTCATGCCCATCGTCGACGATCCGCGCGATTTCGGGCGAATCGCCGCCACCAACGCCATCTCGGACGTCTACGCCATGGGCGGTACGCCGCTGTTTGCACTGGCGCTGGTCGGCATGCCGGTCAACGTGCTGCCGCTGGAAACCATCGGCAAGATTCTTCAGGGTGGCGAAGATGTCTGCCGTGCGGCCGGTATTCCCATCGCGGGTGGACACACCATCGATTCGGTCGAGCCTATTTACGGGCTGGTTGCCATCGGCCTCGTCAATCCGGCGCACCTGAAGCGCAACTCCGGCGCGAAGGCCGGCGACAAGCTGATTCTGGGCAAGCAGCTCGGGGTTGGTGTTTACAGCGCGGCGCTCAAGAAGGATCGGTTGCGCGCCAGCGATTACGAGGCCATGGTCGAGACGACCACCCAACTCAACACCCCGGGGCCGGTTCTCGCCTGTCTGGACGGGGTGCATGCGGTGACCGATGTCACCGGTTTCGGCCTGGCCGGCCACCTGCTCGAGGTGTGCAAGGGCAGCGGTCTGCGGGCCAGGGTCAATTATGCCGACCTGCCCCTGTTGCCGCGGGCGCGGGAATTCGTCCAGGCCGGCCTGATGACGGGGGCGTCGGGGCGGAACTGGGCGAGCTATGGCGACCGGATACGCCTGGCGGCCGATCTCGAGGCGCCGGCGCAGACCCTGCTGACCGATCCCCAGACCTCGGGTGGCTTGCTGGTGTCCTGTGCGCCGGATACCGTGACCGAAGTGCTTTCAATCTTCCTGCAACATGGCTTTTCGCATGTGTCGGTAATCGGCGGGATGGATGAAGGCGATCCGGGTGTCGACGTAGTCTGATCCCTTTTTCTTCGGCAAATAAACAACGCCTTTTTCGTTTTGACCAAGGCAGACGATGCATCGGGTTGCCTTGGTTTTGTTAATGAGATATATTCTCATTATCGTTATTGATCGTGTTCTGCCGTCCGAGGGGGATATTCTCGTGGCTGATACGTAGACGAACCCAATGTACGGCAAGCCAGCCTTTATGCCAGCCAGCCAATTTTGACTGACTATAAAAAAGGCCTGCACGTGAAAACTCAACACCACCCGGGGCGCAAGGCTCCGCTCGTCCCCAATTTGTCGGGGAAGCCCGTATTGCTTGGCCGCCGGCTGCCGCTGACGGCAGCCGTGACTACGGCACTGCTTGCCATGGGCGGCAATGCCTGGGCCGAGGATGACAAGACCCTGAATGCGGTGACGGTTACCGCGACGCAAGAGCAGCAGGATGGCTATCGCGCCACCAAGACCCGGGTCGGCAAGGTGGTGCAGGACCCGCACGATGTGCCGCAGGCCATCACGACCGTGACCCGCGCCCTGATCGAGGAACAGGAAGCCAATTCGCTGCGCGAGGCGCTGCGCAACGTGTCCGGGCTGAGTTTCAACGCCGCCGAGGGCGGACGTGCCGGCGACAACATGAACCTGCGAGGTTTTTATACCTTCGGCGACATGTATCTCGACGGTATCCGCGATACGGCCCAGTACAACCGCGAGTTGTTCAACCTGGAACAGGTCGATGTGCTGCGCGGCGCGGCCGCCATGCTCTTCGGTCGCGGCCAGGCGGGCGGGGTGATCAACCAGGTCAGCAAGACGCCGATGCTGTACGGCATCAACAAGGTCGGCGTCGGTGTCGGTACCGATGGTTTCCGGGAGGTCAAGGCCGACCTCAATCAGCGGGTCGGCGATACCACGGCCTTCCGGCTCAACGTCATGAACCGCGACGAAGGCAGCGCGCGTACCAATCCGTATACCGGCGTCGAGCCGGAAATTCATCGCATGGGCTTCGCGCCGAGCATTTCCTTCGGGCTGGGCACCAACCACGAAGTCAACCTGAGCCATATGTGGCTGAAGACGCAGGACAGGCCGGACTACGGCATCCCGTTCAGTGGCAAACGCCCGAACGAGGCGATGGCGAAGGCCGGCAACTATTACGGCGTCGCCTCCAGTTTCGACGACAGCGAAACGAACGTCTCGACGCTGAACTACCTGTTCAAGATTTCACCGGATACACAGTGGCGCACCGTGCTGCGCGCTGCCAACTACAAGCGCTCCTATTGGGCGGTGGCAGGGCAGGGCACGCTGACTGCCAACAGCACGCAGCAGCAAGCCAAGACCCGTCAGTTCAATACCGACAACTATGTGCTGCAGAGTGACCTGAATACCGCCTTCACCGTATTCGGCATGAAGAACGAGTTGATCACCGGTGTCGAATACCTGTACGAGGACTCGATCCGCTGGGGCTTGCGCAACCTCGGCACGGCCAACAACCCGCTGTACAGGCCAGGTGAATTCACGACGGCGGCGCCGGCGACCTACAAGGGCGAGACCTATAGTGCCTATGTGCAGGACACCCTCGAGTTCGTACCCGACTGGAAGCTGACGCTCGGCATCCGGCGCGACATCATGAAGTCCGACTATTTCACGACGACGGCCTTCAGCGGCAACTTCGGCGAGAACAGCTACCGTACCGGCCTGTCCTGGCAGCCGACCGCAGCACAACACTACTATGCCGGTTGGAGCGATTCGTTCAGCCCGACAGCCGATCTTTACCAGTTGTCCGGCAGCCAGTACCCGGCGGAGCGCTCGAAGGTCCTCGAAGTTGGCGGCAAGTGGTTGCTGGCCGACGGCAATCTGTCGCTGCGCACCGCGCTGTATCGGGCCAACAAGGATTGGGAGCGCAACACCGATCTCGAATCGACGGCGAGCATCCTGACCCGCAAACGCCGCTCGGACGGTTTCGAGCTTGAGGTTGCCGGCCGCGTTACCGACAACTGGGAAGTGTTCAGCGGCCTGTCCTACATCAACGCCGAAATCCTCGATGTCGCACCGTACAACGCTGCCAATCCCAACCAGAGCGGCAACGTCAACTTCATCGGCCAGTCGCCGCGCAACACGCCGAAGAAGACCTTCAACCTGTGGACGACCTATCGCTTGCCGTACGGTTTCAAGGTTGGCGGGGGCATGGAGTACAAGAGCCGCCGTTACGGCGCGGCGCCTACCGGTACCGCTCCCTTCAACCCGAACTGGGTCGATTCCTACGTGCGTTGGGACGCGATGGTTTCCTACGATCAGCCGAAGTACACGATCAAGTTCAACGTCCAGAACGTTTTCGACAAACTCTATTACGACGCACTGTATGACAGCGGCGGCTTCACCGTGCCCGGCCAGGCCCGCCGTTTCATCCTGAGCACCGAATACAAGTTCTGATCGCGCCGGAGTACCCATTCATGAAAAAACAACTGACCCTGATCGCGCTGGCCGCGCTGGCGAGTTTCGCAGCGCAGGCCCAGGAAAAAGTCCTCAACCTGTATTCCGCACGCCACTACCAGACGGATGAAAAGCTCTACGACAATTTCACCAGGCAGACCGGCATCAAGATCAACCGGATCGATGGCAAGGAAGACGAACTGATGGAGCGCATTCGCAACGAAGGCGCCAACAGTCCGGCCGACGTGTTCATTACCGTCGATGCGGCGCGCCTGGCCAATGCCGAAGCGCTGGGCCTGTTCGCGCCGGTCAAGTCGAAGCTGCTGGAGAGCCGCATTCCGTCCCATCTGCGCACCGATTCCTGGTTTGCCTTCTCGACCCGGGCCCGCGTCATCATCTACAACCGCAATGCGGTCAAGGCCGAGGACGTCGCCACCTACGAGTCGCTGGCGGATCCGAAGCTGAAGGGCAAGCTGTGCAGCCGTTCCGGTTCGCATCCCTACAACCTGTCGCTGGTCGCCTCGCTGATCGCGCATGACGGCGAAGCCACGACCGAGGCGTGGGCCAGGGGCGTGGTTGCCAACTTTGCCCGGGCGCCGAAGGGCGGCGATACCGACCAGATCAAGTCGGTCGCCCTGGGTGAGTGCGGCGTGGCGGTGTCGAATACCTACTATCTGGCTCGCCTGATCCGTTCCGACAAGGTCGACGAGCGGCGCATGATGGAGCGCGTCGGCATCGTCTGGCCCAATCAGGCCAATCACGGCACCCACATCAATATCTCCGGCGCTGGCGTGGTAAAGACCTCGAAGAATGCGGATGCCGCCGTCCGCTTCCTCGAGTACCTGGCCAGCGACGAGGCGCAGCGCTACTTCGCCGATGGCAACAACGAATGGCCGGTGGTGGCCGACGTCGCGACCGGCAATCCGGCGCTCGAGGCGATGGGCAAGTTCAAGGCCGATGCCCTGCCGATCGGATCGCTGGCCAAGAACATCGTGGCGGCCCAGAAGCTGCTCGATCGTGCCGGTTATCGCTAAGGAGAATGCAGATGCCAATCACCATGAGCAGACGCCATTTCGTCAAACTGCTGGGGGCCGGCGGCTTGCTTGCCCAGGCCGGCCTGGCCTGTTCGGCCGATGAAAATCCGCAGTCGGCACTGATTGCCGCCGCCTGGCGCGGGCCGAATCCGGGCGATACGTATTACGCCGGCGTCCTGGCCGCCGACTGGGTGCGGAAGAAACTGGAAATCCGTCACGCGGTGGCGTTGCCGACGCGTCCGCATGGCCTGTATCCGGAGGCGGACGGCAGTTTGCTGGTGGTCGGCGTGCGCCCCGGCGCGTGGCTGATGCGTATCGATGCGGCGGGCGTGGTCAGCCGGCAGATCAATCTGGAGGACGAAGCGTCGTCGGCGCGCCTGAACGGCCATGTCATCCCCAGTTTGAAGGGCGACCAGCTCTACACCACCGAAACCGATTTCAAGACGGGTCGCGGCCGGATCGGCGTGCGCGACCGTGTCACCCTCGGCAAGCTTGCCGAATGGGAAACCCACGGCCTGGAACCGCACCAGTTGCTGCTCGACGGCGACGGCAACCTGATGGTCGCCAATGGCGGCATACCGCGCACGCAGGGAGACAAGAAATACGACCTGCATCGCATGGATTCGTCGCTGGTTCGCCTGGACGGCAGCAGCGGCAAACTGCTGCGCCGCTGGAAGCTGGATGATCCCCGTCTCAGCATGCGGCATCTGGCCTGGAGCCATACCCGCTCCGGCGAGGCGTACCTCGGGGTAGCCATGCAGGCCGAGCACGAGGATTCGGCACAGCGCGCCAACGCGCCGATTCTGGCCGTGCTGGATGGCGACAGCCTTATCGCTCCGGCACGTTCAGGCGACGGGGCCGGCTACGCGGGCGACATCGCCGCCGCGTACAACGGCGGGTTCGCACTATCGAGCAACCAGGCAGGTCTCGCCCAACTCTGGCATCCGGGAGCGCCGGACAAAATGGTGCCCATTGTCGAACTGCAGGAAGCCTATGCATTGACCGAATGGAAAGGCCCTCAACCCGGGGGCGGGGTTCTCCTGGCCACGGGCTTGGGCCTGGTGCGCTGGCATCCGACCGCCAAGGCGTCTTTCCTGGCCTGGCCGAAGCCGATGGCGCTGGATAACCATTGGGCGCTGATCAGCGAGGTTTGATGGGCTCGCAGGGTTTTCCGGACGAAAAAAAAGGAGCCTCTGGCTCCTTTTTTTGGTTATCCGTTGCTTCAGGCGGCCTGGCGGGCAAGCTTTCCCGGCTTGGCCGATCCGCCGTGCACTTCGCGCAGGCAATCGTGGGCGCAGGAGGCGCAGCGGCCGCAGTCGCGGGTGACGCCGAGTTCGCGGCGCAAATCTTTCAGCGTACGGGCACCGCCTTGTGCGGCTTCGCGGATTTGCCTGTCGGTAACAGCCTTGCAAACACAAACGTACATGAACGATCTCCGCTCGCTACGGTAATGAGAACTGTTCCCAGTTTATTTGAATGAGAATGAATGTCAATAACTATTTAGGGCGATGGCTGGTGATTGTGTTTTGACCGTCCCGTTGCGGGCGCCGGGTATCGCATTCGTCAATGCTCGGACTGGCAACGATGGCGATGCTGCATTTTGCGTGGACAAAAAAAGCCGCAACAGTCGTTGCGGCCCTGATGTCGTTGCCGAGGGGGCGAATCAGTCGCCGCCCGGCTCCATGTGTGCCTGCAGGTAGTTCGGCAGGGTCACGTTCTCGATCAGGCTCTGCTGGGTTTCCAGCCAGTCGATGGCCTCCTCGCAGTGTTCCAGCAAATCTTCGAGCAGTTCCCGGCTGACATAGTCCTGCAGTTCCTCGCACAGCGCGATGGCCTCGATCAGCAACGGGCGCTGCGTCTCCCGCTCGTACTTGAGGTCGCCTTGCAGGCATTCGACGACGTTTTCGCCGATCAGCAGCTTGCCGAGGTTCTGGAGGTTGGGCAGGCCTTCGAGGAAAAGGATGCGTTCGATCAGTTCGTCGGCTTCCTTCATGACGCGGATCGACTGCTTGTATTGGTAGTCGTTGAGTTTTTCCAGCCCCCAGCTGCGGAACATGCGGGCATGCAGGAAATACTGGTTGATCGATGTCAGCTCGTTCTTCAGTACCTTGTTGAGTACGTCGATGATTTTCTTGTCGCCTTTCATCGTACGCTCCTCAAGCCGGGTTGCCCGAGCCCATCTGGCTCTGCTGGTAGTTTTCGAGGCCGACCAGATCGATCAGCCGGAGCTGTTTTTCCAGGTAGTAGGCGTGATCCATCTCGGTATCCTCGAGCTGTATGCCGAGCATGTCGCGGGTCACGTAATCCTGGGCTTTTTCGCAGGCGGCCATGGCTTTCTTCAGTTCGCCGACGACCTTGTATTCCACGGCGAGGTCCGATTTGAGCATGTCGGGGACGGTCTTGCCGATCTTCAGGGCTTCCCGCTTGGAGAGGTCCGGCTTGCCTTCGAGGAAGAGGATGCGCTGGATCAGGGCGCGGGCATGCTGGCGCTCATGGTCGGATTCGTGGATGGCCTTGTCGGCCAGCTCCCGCAAACCCATGTCGGCATACATTTCGCCATGGATGAGGTACTGGTCCACGGCAGTCAGTTCGCCGGCCAGCAATGCGTTCAGGATGTCGATGATTTTCTTGTCGCCCTTCATGGCTTTCTCCTTGGGGAATCAGTTTTCCAGAATGGCATAGGGGGTTGTGGAAAGCAAGGCGGGAGAAGCGCCCGTGCTGCCCGAAACGCTAGCGGTCGGCAGCAGCCGGAGGCGTTCGTCCATGCATGACGATGCGGGCCACGAACCAGATCGCCAGCAGGTTCGCAGCGACGGCCACGTAGCCGACCAGCGGATAACCGACGATCTTCCCGCTGCCGTCGAGGCCGGTCAGGAAGCCGGCCAGCGTCGTCGCCAGGCCCATGGCCAGCGACTGCACGGTGCCGTTCAGCGACATGAAGGTGCCGCGCAGCTTGGGCTGGGCCGATGAGGCGATGATCGCCATGGCCGGGATCATGCGTCCCGAGACGAGCACGAAAAAGGTCGTGCTGAAGATCAGCCAGATGCCCAGTGGCAGGGTTCCGGCGTGGGTCACGGCCAGGAGCGGCAGCATCGCCAGCAGGGCGATCCGGCGATAGACCTCGATCTTGCCGTAGCGGTCGGCCCAGTGGCCGATCAGCCGCGCACTGATGAAGGTGGCAGTACCGCCGACCAGATAGACGATGGGAATGTCAGCCTGCGCGATGCCGACGTTGTTCACCGCATAGACGGTGATGTAAGGAATGATCGTGAAGCCGGAAAAGATGATCAGCGCCGAGAAGAGCAGGGCGCGCAGATGGTTGGCGTCGCGCAGCACATTGAAGGTTGCCGACAGCAGGTGGCCGCGCTTTTCCTCGTCCATGTGGTGGCGCAATTCGGGCAGGAAGCGCATGCCGACGACGATGAACAGCACGCTGAGCACGGCGATCAGCGCAAACGGCGCCCGCCAGCCGAGGTGGTTGGCCAGCCATAGCGACAACGGCACGCCGGCAATCGTGGACAGCGAAAAGGCGCTGGACACCACCCCGCTGGCCCGGGCGCGCCGGGAGAAGGGAATGGCGTCGCCGATCATGGTGTGGATCAGCGCGCCCATGATGCCGCCGAAGACGCCGGCCAGACCGCGGGCAATGAGCAGCGTGGCAAAGCCCGGGGCCAGTCCGCAAGCCAGCGTGGCCAGCCCGAACAGCGCAAAGCAGGCCAGCAGGACGCGCTTGCGCTCGAAGAGGTCGATGAAGGTCGCCGCCAGGATGCCGGATACCGCCGCACTGAAGCTGTAGGAGGCGACCAGCAGACCGAACTCGTGGGTGCCGATGCCGAAGGCCTGCATCAGGATCGGGCCGAGCGGCATCATGATCATGAAATCGAGCACGTGGCTGAACTGGATTCCGGCCAGCGTGAGCAGGAAGAAACGTTCGGCACGGGGCGTCAGGGTGGCGGTCATCGACGGATTCGGTGGGCGAAGGGAGCAAGGATACGCGGTGCGGCGCGGCGCGGTACACTGCAGCCCCTTCCGTCACACGAAAACACGAGAAAATCCCCATGCCCACTTTGGTTGACCGCGTTGCCGCACACATCAAGGCGCGATTCCTAGCCGAAAGCTCCGGCCACGACTGGCATCACATCAACCGCGTCTGGCAGCTGACCCGGCGGATCGCCGCGCAGGAAGGCGCGGACAGCGAAATCGCCGAACTCGGCGCGCTGGTGCACGACATTGCCGACTGGAAGTTCCACGGCGGCGACGACAGCGTCGGCCCGCGCGAAGCCGAAAAGCTGCTGCGCAGCGAAGGCGCGAGCGAGGCGGCGATTGCCGCCGTGGTCGACATCGTCGCTACCATTTCCTTCAAAGGTGCCGGCGTCGTCACCGCGATGCGCACGCTGGAAGGGCAATGCGTGCAGGATGCCGACCGCCTCGATGCCATCGGCGCCATCGGCGTCGCCCGCTGCTTTGCCTATGGCGGGCATGCCGGGCGTCTCCTGCACGATCCCGACGAGCCGCCCGTGCTGCACCAGAGCGCAGCCGCCTACAAGGCCTCCAAGGGTGCCAGCCTCAACCACTTCTACGAAAAACTCTTCCTGCTCAAGGACCGGATGAACACACCGACCGGCCGCGCCATGGCGGAGCAGCGCCATCGCTTCATGGAGGAATTCGTGGCGCAGTTTCTCGCCGAGTGGAACGTTGCCGGCTGAGACCGGCGTTGGGCGCTCGCCGGCCCGCCCCCGGGCGAGCAGGGGCAATCGTGATTATTTCGCCACGAAGGTATCCGGCATCTGCAGGGCCACCACTTCGCCGCGTGCCGTCGCCACGCCCTCGGCGTAAACCGTCACCTCGACCACCACCTTGCGGCCCTTGATTTCCTTGACCTGGCCGCGCAGCACCAGTTCCGGACCGAGCGGCGTCGGCTTCAGGTAGCTGACCTGCAGCGAACCGGTCACGAAGCGGAAGGCAGGCAGGCTGTCCATGGCGCGATTCTCGGCACGATACATCGCGGCAGCGGCTGTTCCGGTGCCATGGCAGTCGATCAGCGAGGCGAGCAGCCCGCCATAGACGAAGCCGGGGATCGCCGTATGTTCCGGGTGCGGCTGAAAGCGGGTGACCGTTTCGTCGCCCTCCCAGAAGGTCTTGATCTGGTGGCCGTGTTCGTTGTTGCGGCCGCAGCCGTAGCAATGCGCGAGATTCTCCGGGTAGTAGTCCTGAAAGGCCTGCATGCTGTCTCCTCGTTGTTCTGTGCAAAAAGGCATCGTAGGCGAGGCGCCGCCGGGTGGCTACTGCCGGAGAGGACAGGATTCGTGCAAGTTCCGCCAGCCCCGTATCGCGTGCCGCATGCCTTGGCGGATGCAACGCGAGGGAACGCTTGGCGGGCCGGCCCGTCCAAATACCGGGTCATCGAAATCAAGGAGCATGTCATGCAGGCACCGTTGCATACCCTGAACAACCTGTTCGCCCAACTGGGTCTGCCGAGCGGCGATGCGGCGATTGACGCCTTCATTGCCAGCCATCGTCCATTGGACAACGGCATTGCGCTCTACCGGGCATCCTTCTGGAGTGCCGCGCAGCGGAATTTTCTCAAGGAGGAAATCATCGGGGATGCCGACTGGGCCGCAGTGATCGACGACCTCAACGGACGCCTGCGCTAGGCCGGACGTTTCCGGCAGCCGGGGCTGCCGCTTAGTTGCTGTCGGCGTCGGCCACCAGCTTGCCGCCCGAGGCCATCACCCGCTCGCCGAGCGCCTGCACCATGGCCTGCGCTTCCTCGGCGGCTTCCTGCATCTCCTCGGCGGTCAGCGGCCGGGCCAGCGCTTCCAGTTCGATGCGCTGGATATTCGGGCATTTCTCGACCACTCCGTGCAGGATCGAATCCACCTTCTTCGCTCCCAGGCCGAACAGCACCCTTTCCAGCACGAACAGGCGAACGACGATGATCTCCTCCGGGCTTTCCGCACTGGCTTGTACCGCCTGGATTTCCTTGCGCAGATAGCCGCGGAACTTGAGCGGCGTGATCTCGGCGGGAACCTGCAGGACGGAGGAGCGGAACTGGCCTTGGATCATGATCGGCAAAAGGACGGAAAGCGGCGATTCTCGCAGAAGGACGGGGGAGGGGAAAGCCTGAATGCAGGTCGCTACATCGAAATCGTCCGGCCGGAAGGCGGTAGGCGATAGACCTCCATTTCCGTATCCGGTGCCAGCGAATTCAGGAACAGGCTGAAGAGGGAGATGAACAGGCCGGCGAAGAAGGCCGTCCAGAAGCCGGAAATCGTGAATCCGCGCACCAGTTTGGCGACCAGCAACAGCATCAGCGCGTTGATGACCAGCAGGAAGAAACCGAGCGTCAGGAACGTCAGCGGTAGCGTCAGCACGACCAGGATGGGCCACAGCACGGCATTCGCGAAACCCAGCAGCAGCGCCGACACGATCAGCGCCGACTTGTCCGAGAAGCGGATGCCGTTGAAGACGAGGCTGGCCACCCACAGCGAAAGCGCGGTGATGCCCCACTGGATCAGGAAGCCGGTCAGGTTGGCGAGCATGGTTTTTCCGATTGAGCGAAGCGGTCATTATCGGGCAAGTGCATCGATGTCGGAACGGATGCTCGCCTCGCCATACGGCTTATCGTCAGCCGCCAGGAACTCCATGGCCTGTACACTGCCTTAAGCCCATCTTTTTACGGAACCCAGTCATCAATCATGAAAATTGTCGTCAGAGCCTTCTTCAAAACGCTTCGCATCATCCTGGGCCCCTTCATGCTGTTCGGCGAATTCGTCACCCGGCCGAAGGCCATGTCGCGGCCGGCAGCGAGTCAGGCCGAGGTCGATCGGCAGTGCGCCGGCATCGTTCTCTACCAGTACAAGACCTGCCCGTTCTGCATCAAGGTGCGCCAGGAGATGCGGCGTCTGGCGCTCAACGTGCAAAAGCTGGATGCGCAACAACCGGGCGCCAACCGCAATGATTTGATCAATGGCGGCGGCAAGGCAAAAGTGCCCTGCCTCAAAATTACCGATCCGGCCGGCAATACGCAGTGGCTGTACGAATCCGGCGAGATCATCCAGTACCTGCGCCGCCGTTTTTCCACCGCCTGACACACCCGGCCGATACGGAACGATCCTTCTGTCAGCTAGTTTGAGCAGCAGCCTCGGCTTCTTTCAAGCCAGGCTGCTGTTTCATTCACACTCAAACCGCCGGTTCAGGCAATGCCGTGCTTCGCGTTGTAGTTGGCCAAAGCCTTGGCCAGCTGCCCGGTCGGTTTCGCCGGGTCGCCCAGGCCGAATTCGGCCTGCAGCGAGGTCATGTTGGTGTCGATGTACGCAATGACGCGCGACAGGTTGTCCAGGCGGTTATTGATGAAATTGCCGGCCGAATTCAACAGCTCGGCTGCCTTGGCGAAATGGGCGGTGAATTCGTGCAGCGCACCGATGGCGGCCGACTTGCCGCTCGCCAGCGCCGCATCCAGCCGGGCGTTATCGACGGTTGCCAGCTTGGTCACCGGATCGATGCTCAGGCCCAGTCCGGCCATGCCGCGCAGCCCGTCCTTGGCGCCATGGAACGGGTTGGCAACGCTCTGCTCCAGTTCCCACTGCGCCACCCTGGCCGCCTGCGTGCCGGCGAGCAGACCGCCATCCTTCAGTTCGCTGCCGAAACGCTGCATCCAGGCGTTGTAGGCATCGGCAAAAGCCTGCACGCGGGCGCGGATTTCCTCGCTGCCGGAAGAGGTATCGACGCCGCCCAGCTTGATGGCCTCCTGCTGCAGCGTCGACACGTAGGCCTTCATGTCGCTCATTTCCGACGACTCTGCCTTGTAGGCCACGGCCCGGGCGTTGATGTTCGTCATCATCCGGTAGGCTGACTCCGGGTCGAACAGCGCCATGTTGCGCCCCGTGGCTGAAATGCCATTCGTGCCGCTGACGCCGGCCGCACTACCCAACAGGGCATCCAGCGCCGAATTGCCGGAGGTTTTGCCGGCCCCGAGAATATCGGCAAAATTTGCCCCGCCTGCCGCTTTGCCGGAACCTGACGCGGAGCTAGCCAGCGTATTGAGGGCTTGCGACTGAATGCCGGCCATCTGCAACTTCAGCGCGGACGAGAAATCCACCGCGTCCGCCGAGCCAGCGGCCGGTGCCGCCTTGCCACCCTGGAGCTTCGAGAAATCGAAACCCTTGCTGTTGATTTGATTGATCGACATATCGCCTCCTGCTGTCTGGAAGGCCAAAGGCCTTCGTGATGCTTCATGTCGGGGTGCAAGCAACAATCACACCTGTTGTAGAGGTGGCGTTGGATTGTGTAGTAGGCCAGTAGAGCCTCCCGTCCGGGGCTGCTTGCGGAACAACGAATCCGAAAATCGGTTGGGGAAGGGGGTTAAAAGGAGCGTATGGAGTGGCTATCTGCTTTTCTAAAAAGGTATTTCAAATTCATCGTCAAAGTCGAGTTCTAACTTTTGGGGTTCGGGTAGCGGTGGGGTGTCAGGCGTATCGGCCAGAACCCATTCGATCATCCATTTTTCAAGCTGAGAAATAGTTGCATGGTTCTTGAGCGGCTTTAACCATGCATTTCTTTCGTCGGAGCTCATAATTTGGGCCGAGTATAGAATTGCCCTCCTATCCCACGAAGCATAGTTAAATAACGAGTCTTTTTGTTCTCTTACCCACGCAAGGTTCCGCGTACAAACAGCGGCTCGCGCGAGATAGGTTATCCGCTTATTTGAATGTAACACCTGACGTAAATTTCGGTCTTTTGCAAGGTGTGGGTGTTTGCTAATTAGCCATGAAAACCATTCGTTTGTCCCTGGTGTTTCAAGTAAACGTTGATTTTCTAAGTGTATAATTGTTTTGGTTAATGATTCTGGGTCGCATGTATCTATTATTGAGTCGAGATATAAAGCGACATCGTTGATAACTGGGCGAAAAAAATCGCAATTATCCATAAGTATTTCGGCGATATCTGGAATTCTATGAGCCCTGGCTCTTCGAATAATTGCCCGAGCAACGCCTAAGTCTAAATTTTCAAATTTAAGTATTCTTTGGATAGCATCCGTTAAGCGTTCACCAATGTCTGTGCGGACACTTTCTATAACATCTTCAACTTGAAAGGTGTACGGGTTAATAACTTCGATTTCATGCAGGATATCTAATTTTTCAAGCTGATACTGATTGTTTAGCTCAGATTGGATGAATTCTTCCGAGCCAATGATTTTTGTTTTGTCGCTGACGAGCCCGAGACGATGGTTTTGATGAAGATATAGCGTGAGGTTTTGTAAAATATTATCAAGGTGGAGGGTGGTGTTTGAAAATATTCGAATGTCGTCTACATATCTAACATGGTCGACATTTAAATTCATGATGAACTGATCAACATCAATAAGAGCAGCCTCACTCATAACAATGCTTGCTGCGGGTCCAACTGGGATTCCCTGCGATGCTTTCGAGTTAATCCCAAGCAAGAAATTTTCCACCGATTTTCCAGCATTTTCCGTAGAAGCCATCGATAGTGCGTTACCCAATCGATGAAGATAAATTCTGTTGTAGAAATCTGAAATATCTGTAACTAATACATATTTGTAAATCTTGGCCAGTTCTTCACATCTAATTCTGTAATCAGAAAACCCAGAGCCTTTGACAAAGAATCCTTTTGCGTCTGGAGATATGCGGTATGAGCAAGCAACATTTTCCCGAGCGGGAATTCGATGTTCTTCTATTTTTATCGATAAACTGCGAGCGACAGCTGTGTAACAAATAGCATCAAGTGGGTCCATTTGATGAACTATTCGATATCCGCCGCGTGGTTTCTTCCAGGGAATTGCTAAAGGCGGAACATTTGATGCAAGTTTTGTTTTGTCCATCGCTTTAAAGTCATCCCAGCGATGCCAAATGCACTCGAACTCAAATGGTTTCGGGAAGAAATCGGAGTCGTAGTATGCGGTCAAGTGTCTTCGCGCAAAATCTAAAGACTCATCGGTCAGTAACTCATGTAAAGCCATAAGTGTCGCTTTCTATTGATGCAACTCTTGGTCCAATAAGTTGCGGGCTAGTTCTGCTCGACTATTACCAATTCCCTTGTTGCCCGCGTCATCGCCACATACAACAACCGCGCCCCCTCATCCTTCCGCGCCTCATCCATGTTGCTGCGCTCAACTCCGGGTATCGCCACCAGCGGAAACTCCAGCCCCTTGCAGCTATGCATCGTCAGAAACTTCACGGTGTCTTCCTTTTCGGCGAAGGTAATGTCGTCCTGATAGGTGACGGGGATGCCGGCTTTGCGTAGTGTCGCCAGCACCGGTTTGCCGATGCCGTAGTCTCGGTAAATGACGGCCATGTCGCTCCACGGGGTGCCGGTCTTGTGGGCTTCCTTGAGGTGTCGGGCGATGTAGTCGGCTTCTTCCTGTAGCGTCGGCAGCTTGATGACCAGCGGTTTGGGGCCGTGGCGGCCGGCGCTGATGGGGGCGACGAGGGGGATTCCGTCTTCGTCCGAGGCGCTGGGCTTGAGCAGGTCGCAGGCGATGCCGCTGGCGAGTTCGAGCACTTCCTGCGTGTTGCGGTAGTTGATCTTGAGGATGGTGGTGCGGCCCTGGGCCTGGATGCCGAGGCTCTTGAAGCTGATCTTGCCGCGTTTGTCGCGGCCGTAGATGGATTGGGCGTCGTTGTAGAAACAGCGCAGCCAGTCGTCTTCGAGCTTTTGTTCGAGGCGGTAGGCGAGGCGGCGTTCGCCACCCGTCATGTTCGAAACGCAGGTTCCGATTGCCGGAATCAGTGCAGCCAAGAACTCCCCCTACTGTTTTTGTATGTTCTTGGCGTTTGATTATGTCATGCGTTCATGCTGCATGAGTGTGAAAAACTTGGCGAAAGGCGCTTCAGGTGTGGAAAAGCGCAACTTGCCTGATTTTCGCGGCAATTTGTGCTGCCTTGTTGGCTTGAGCACGGGATTTCGTGCCAGATGTGGGGATGGTCGCGCCGGTTATTGGAAGGTCGCGCGGAAGGCAATAAGGGGGCGGCCCCTTATTGCCCTGAAGGCTGTTGCTGTTAGCGTGCGCGAATCGCCTTGGCTCGCAGTTCGGTGCAGTACGACGTACCGACGAAGCCGTAGGACCAGCGTTCCTGCACCTCGACATCGGTGATGAAATCGCCGCCGGCCTTGGCTTCAAGCTGGCTGTAGGCGGATTCCAGGCGACCATTGATGGCGATCGGGATGAACAACAATAGTTGGAAACCGCAGGCTTCGGCCGTAATGGTGCGGGATTCGCCGGTCGGTACCTTGCCGGATACCGGGCTGCCCAGCATGACGGGCTTGCCGGCACAACCGGCCAGCAGGGCCAGAGCCATCGTCGCGGTGGCAATACGTAGCGTCAGCTTGTTCATTTGACGGCCTCCCCGCTGATGGTGACACAACGGGCGGTGCCGATCAGCCACCAGAACCAGTCTTCTTTCATCGTCACATTGGTGAGCGACTTGGCGCCCGGCACTTTGTTGAGGGCGTCGATATAGGCATTCTCGACCCGGCTGTTCAGGCCCATCGGAATGACGTAATAGGCGGTTGCCACAATGCCCTGGCTGCCGCAGGCCTGGCCGCTGGTCTGGCCCAGGCTCTGGTAGTTATCCGGCGGCGTCGGTGACACCTTGGTAAAACCGGACGCACAGGCACCCAGCAACAGTGCCATCAGCAGCGGCGCTGCGACGGTGACGCATTTTTTGAAATTCATCTTCCCTCCCTGGTTTTCGCAATCGATATGAATACGGAGCTATCAAACGAATGCCGTATTCATACGTGATTGTGCGCGTCAAACGACCGCCAGGCAATCGTTTCCAGTTGTAGCGATGACTTCGGTATGCCGGAATTCAACAGCTTGGTTGCTTTGGCGAAATGGGCGTTGAATACGTGCAGTGCACCGATGGCGGCCGGATACGTTTGTTGCGGCCGAAAAAGTTATGGCCGGGTTTGGCGGAAGCGTTCGAAGCTTGGGTTCATTGGCCGCCTGAACGGGGCTGGATAGGGCTTTCAGCGAAGACCCGGCTAAACATCGGAACCAGCAACTTGTTGCCAGTCTCGCTGAGATGGTCGTCATCGTTATAGATCGGCTGCAAGTCGCGGCTGCCATAACAGCGCTCGGTATCGCACAACTGCTCGGTCGGGTCGAGAATGGTCACGCCGCACAGTCGTCCCGCCTCATCCTGGGCTTTCCATACCCAGTGGTTTCGAGCCAGATATTCTGTCCGGGGAATGGAAACATCCTCGCGAAAACCGAATCCCAGTCGCCGCGACAGAACCTTGGGTACATCAAAACCCATTTCCGGAATCGGGCGAACCAGATAAACCTTGCGCCGTTTTGCCGCATGGCAGGCCGTTTGTACGATAGCGTTGGCATATTCCGCGAAGATCCGCTCATCACGCTGCTCATAAGGTATCGAAAAATAGACGTCGGGCCGCGAAGTTGGCTTGCCGTCTTCATTGGCACCAAACACATTCGCGGCATAACGATTGACAATGACGACGGGCATATCCGCCGGTAGTTCGTCGAGGCGTTCCGCTGCCCACTGAATGAAGCCCTCGCACGAATAGTCATTCTTTTGCCGTGCCTTCGCTTCCGGGATGGCTTTCAGGCCCAGCACATACGTGCAACCGCTATACGACCATTGCACGACACCGGCCTGCTGCCCGCCGGCTGCGGAAAGCGCCGTGACGGTCGCTGACGTGTGACTGTCGCCCAGCGCGAGGACCCGCCATTCTTCGCCGCCCCAGACGCACGATGGGGATTGGCGCCCGCTCATGGTGTGGCATTGATCCCGCCTTGGGTTGACGTTGGATGACGCGGCCGCGACGCTTTCCACTTCCGGTCCAAGCCGTCCTTCGATTCCTTGCGCCAGCCGAACCGCGACAGCCAGCGAGGCAGGAACGGCAACGGCGACGCTGGCAACGCCCCAGAAACGTCGTGGAGACAAGCGGCCCATATAGCGCCTTATGGGCAGCTCGACCCATTGGCAGGAAGCGTGGCCGAGCAGAAAGGTGGCCGCGATCCCTGCCGCGATGGCCAATGGATTGTGCCGCTGTTCGACGAACGCCAGGGCTACCACCATCGGCCAGTGCCATAGGTACAGCGAGTACGAACGATCGCCAAGCCATTGCGCCGATGGGAAGGTGGTCCAGATTGAGCGCTCTCGGTGGGCGCCCAGAATCATCATGGCCCCCAATACCGGAATGGCTGCCCGCCAACCCGGCCACGGAGTGAGGCCATCGAAGAGCAGGATGGAGAGAACGATCAGCACGAACCCGGAGAACTCCAAGACCGCTTTCGCCCGGACTCCCAGCGCCAGATGCCTGGCCAGCAAAAACACCAATCCGCCGGCCAGCATTTCCCAGGCGCGTGCCGGCAGAAGATAGAAGGCGCTGCTCGACGATTCGGCGGTAAGCAGCACCGAGGCAGCGAACGATAGCGCCCCGCCAAACAGGACGACCAACAATTGCGCGCTACGCCCGGGCCGCAAGCGCCATGTAGTGGCCAGGACGATGGGAAGCAGCAGGTAGAACTGCCATTCGACAGACAATGACCACGTGTGCAGAAGCCATTTGTCGTGGGAGGCGACATCGAAGTAGCCCGCCTCGCTCCAGAACTTGATGTTGGAGAAGAAGCCCAGGGCGGAAATGACATGGGTCGCCAGTGTTTTGTAATCCAGCGGCGCCAAAACGAGATAGCCGATCAAAAGCATGACCGTGCATAAAACCAGCAACGCCGGCACGATTCGTCTCACGCGTGCCGCGTAAAACGACAGTACGGAAAATCCGCCGACTTCGAGGCCTTTGATGACAATGGACGTCATCAAGTAGCCGGAAATCACGAAGAACACGTCGACGCCGATGAATCCACCGGAAAATCCGGGTAATCCAAAGTGGTACAGGATGACCGCCATCACGGCCCAGGCCCGCAGACCATTGATATCCGAACGAAACGTCATCGCGACCTTGGTTTCAAATATTCAGTTTGTATGGATTATAAGTTACACGATCCGATCGATATTCAAGCAAGAAGTCGGCTTTTTGCAGGATGAACAAGGCATTCAGTTAGTGCGATCTTCCGCGCCGGGGATGAGCGCATCTGGCCGATTGCAGCCAGATTCCCGGTTACTGTCCGGTTCGTTTCCCCATCGCCTCCCCAATCATCTCGGTAAAACGCCGTGCCGCCGTTGCCGGTATTCCGGGAGCGTAGGCCGCCAGCAGGCGGGCGGGCGGCAAGGAGGGGAGGGAGTGGCCGCCAAACTGGGTGATTTTGGCCATCTCCGGGCCGAGCAGGCTTTCCGGCAGTGCGGTGATGCCGAGGCCGCAGCGGACCGCGTGGCTGAGGCCGGTGACGCTGTGGCCGGTGTAGGCGAGTGACCATGCTTGGCCGGCGCGGGCCAGGGCGGCGCTGATGGCGAGGCGGAAGACGCAGTTTTCGCCGAACAGGGCCAGCGGCCGGCCGGCCTCGTCGGGGGCGCTCAGGCTGTCGCGGTAGGCGCTGCCGGCCATCCACGCCAGCGGTTCCTGCCACAGCACTTCGCTGTCGGCCGGAGCGCTGTCGCCGCAGTGCTTGTAGAGCGCGACGTCGAGCGATCCGGCGGCGAGCGCCTGCTGCAGGGCCTGCGAGGTGTCGGCGTGGAGGGTCAGGCGCAGGCGCGGATAGAGCGTGCGGAAATGCGGCATGACGGCCGGGAAGACGCTTTCCATCAGCTCCTCGGGCAGGCCGATGCGCAGCGTGCCGATTTCGGCGTCCTGGGCGACGGTGGCGTAGGCTTCGTCGTTGAGACGCAGGATTTGCCGGGCGTAGGCGAGGAGCGCCGCGCCTTCGGCTGTCGGGCCTTCGACACGCCCCTGCACCCGTTGCAGCAGGGTTTGCCCGAGAACCTGTTCCAGCCGCTTGATCTGCAGGCTGACGGCCGATTGCGTGCGGCCGAGCTGGGCGGCGGCGGCCGAGAAGCCGGCGCTATCGACGATGCAGGCAAAGGCGCGGAGGGCTTCGATATCGAGATGGCGGCGTGGCATCATTTCTATTCGTTGTTTTGAACCGTTATTAAACAATTTTTGTAATGTAAGGGTAGTCGCTACAGTCTCCTTGACGCAAGTTCATTTCACCTCAAGGAGAACCGCATGCCCTTCATTCGCATTACCCTCGGCAAGGCCGTCAGGCCTTCGCAACAGCAAAGCCTGGCCCGCCGGGCAACCGACCTGATCGCCGCCATACTGCACAAGCGGGCGGAGGTGACAGCGGTTCAGGTGGTGATGGCCGGGGCCGACGCCTGGTGCATCGCCGGCGACGTCGTGCCGGCCGTACAAACGCCGTCGCACGTCCAACTATTCATTACCGAAGGCACCAATACGCCGGCCGAAAAGGCGGAGATGATCGTCGCCCTGCATCGCGTGCTCGAGGAAACCTGCGGGCCATTGCCGGAAGCGAGCTATATCGTCATTCACGAAGTACCTGCCGGTAACTGGGGTTATGGCGGACTGACCCAGGCGGCACGCCAGCAGGTGCGGCAGGGTCTTTGAGGCATGGCGACCCTGGCGATGCGCGGCGCGCCGGCCGATGACCGCTGGTTGGCGGTGGCCTTCGTTACGCTGTCCGGCGCCGGCTTTGTCGGCGCCCGTCTTGGGCTGCCCCATGCCGAACCGTTTGTCTTTCTGGCGCTGCGCTTCGGGATTGCCGCCATCATCCTCGCGGCGATAGCCGTTGCCATCGGCAGGGATGTGCCGCGCGATCCGTGGCAATGGGGGCATATCGTCGCCGCCGGCCTGCTCACCGTGGGCGTTTTCTCGGCCGGCGTGTTCTATAGCATTGCCGGTGGCGTCTCGCCGGCCTTGTCAGCGTTGATCGTTGCCCTGCATCCGATTGTGGTCGCCGTGGCGGCGCCAGCGCTGCTCGGCGAGCAGGTGGGGGCACGGCAGTGGCTGGGCTTGCTGCTCGGGCTGGGCGGCGTGTTTCTGGTCGTCGGGCACGGGCTGGTACTCGATCCGTCCCTCGGCTGGCCGGTCGCCTGTTCCTTCATCGGGTTGTTCGGCATGTCGGCCGGCAACCTGTACCAGAAGGCGCGTTGTGCCGACATGCCCCTGTTTGCCGGCAGTGCGGCGCAGTGCGCCAGCTGTGCGCTGGCCTGTGGTCTGGGTGCGGCGGCGTTCGAAAGCGGGCACATCGCGTGGACCGGTGAGTTCCTCATGGCGGTAGGGTGGATGGCGATCGTCGTCTCGGTCGGCGCGGTCAGCATTCTCTATGTGCTGATCCGGCGCGGCGAGGTCAGCCGGGTGGCCGGGCTGTTCTATCTCATCCCGGTGGTTGCCGCCCTGGCCGCCTGGGCGCTGTTCGGGCATGGCCGTGGCCGGCAGCGGCATGTTGCTGGTGACGCGGCGGCCGGGGTGATTCGGTTTTCCGGCCGCCGATGGCCTTACCAGACGAAGAAGACCAGGCTCCACAAGGTGGCCATCAAGGCCACGGGCAGGGTCATGGCAAGACTGGCAATGCTCTTGCCGAGGAAACCGGCGGCGGAGCGGCGTACCAGTTGCAGCGCCAGCCAGAGCGCTCCGGCGGAGCCCAGGCCGAGCAGCGCGATGCGGAAGGTCGGCAGCCAGCCGAGCCACAGGTGTTCGGCCTTGAGGTGGGTGACGGTCAGCATCGACAGGCCGAGGATGACGCTGGCGGCGGCCATGGGAGCGAGTGCGAGGGCGAAGCGCTGCCAGCTCAGGTGTTCGGTCTTGAGCAGGCGGGCGGCGATGGCGGGGCCGACGAGGAGCAGGCTGCCGAGCAGGAAACCGCCGCCGATCAGGTAAGTCAGGATCAGCGCGCCGTCGAGCCAGGTGAACAGGTCGTTGGCTTCCGGGTAGTGGGTGAGCAGCCACCACGGCACGTCGTTGTCGAGCAGGGCGAAATGGTCGCGTTCGACCAGCCATTCGGCGATGGCCAGCTTCATGTGCAGGAACCACGGGCTGACCGTCCATTGGAAGGCGGCGGTGGCGACGCCGAGTACGCCGTAGACCAGGGTCAGCACGTCCGGCGTCTTGGCCGGGTTGTTGAAATCGAGCACTTCCGAGAAGGGCGAACGCCAGGACAGGGCGATGGCGTCGCGCTGGCCGGCACAGCGGCCGCAGCTATGGCATTCGCCGGCGCTGGTCATGCGCCGGATGTCGACCAGCGGTGCGCAATTGACCGGCTGGACTTCGCCTTCGTAACGATCCCAGGCGGTGCGGTCGACCTTGTAATGCAGCGGGGCAATCTTGGCCAGTACGGCGAAGACGCCGGAGGCCGGGCACAGGTAGCGGCACCAGATGCGCTTCTCGCGGCCGTAGAGCAGGCCGATGACGACGGCGGCGACGGTCGATCCGCCCAGCACCAGCAGGGCGGCCTGCGGGTATTCGTAAACGCTGACCAGCTGGCCGTAGACGGTGGTGCAGATGAAGGCGACAAAGGGCCAGCCAGCCCACTTGAGCCAGCCGGGCAGCGCCTTGCCGCGGCCGTACCGGCTGATCCATTCGGAAACGAAGCCTTCGGGGCAGAACAGGCCGCACCAGACGCGGCCCATGGTCACCGTGGCGATCATCACGCCCGGCCACCACAGGCCCCAGAAGCAGAACTGGGCGAACAGGCGAAGGTTGTCCCAGATGTGGGCGTCTTCCGGCGGCAGCGGCAGGAAGGCCGGAATGATCACCAGCCCGGTATAGACCACGACGACCAGCCATTGCACGGCGATGATCGGGCCACGATGCTTGCGCAGCCACAGGCCGAGGGCTTGCAGCCGGCTGCGCGGCTGGCTCGGGTGAAAAGTCAGGATATGCTCAGCCACGGGAAGTCCTCCGCCAGGCGAACAGCACGACACCCCAGTAGGTGGCCCAGACCAGCAGTTCGGACAGCGACGGACGGGCGCGATAGCCGGAGAAGTCGGCGATCAGCTTGCCGCCCTTGGTGGTGTCGTCGAGCAGCAGCGAGGTATCCCACACCGGGTCGAGCAGCGGCGGCAGGTAGCCGGCGCCGATCAGCCGGTCGAGGGCGGCGACGAGCAGTGCCGAGGCCAGTACCAGCAGCAGGATGGACGACAGGCGCAACAGCAGGGCGATGTTCAGTTTGGCCAGGCTCTTCGCGGTGACCCAGGCGGTCAGCGCGGCGACGGCCAGGCCGGTGACGGTGCCGAAGGCGAGAGCGCTCAGCTCGCCACCCTGGGCCAGGCCGTAGAGGAAGATCACCGTTTCGGCGCCTTCGCGGGCCACGGCCAGCGCCGCCACCACAGCCACCCCGAAGTGGCCGGATTTCTCGGCGGCGGCGGCGAGGTCGGCATGCAGGCGGGCCTTCATGGTTCGGCCGTGCTTGCGCATCCACAGCACCATCTGGGTGATCAGGCCGGCGGCGACGAACAGCGTGGCGGTCTGGAACAGGTCCAGCGCCTCGCCGGTCAGCTCGTCCTGAACGCCGAGCAGCGCCCAGCCGAGCAGGCAGGCGAGACCGACGCCGGCCCCCAGACCGAGGAACAGGGCGCGCTTGCCCTTGCCCGTGTCGTCGTTGGCCTGCAACCAGGCGTAAAGGATGCCGGCGATCAGGAAAGCTTCGAGGCTTTCCCGCCAAACGACAAAAAATGCGTTACCCATGCTGTGCTCCGTATTTGCTGGCTTGGTGGTCGGTTACGAGAAAGACCACGGTTTTCATATGGCTGGCTGCGGATGGCTTATTTGGCGACGATGCGGGCCTGTCCGGTTTCCGGGTGGAAGTCGTCGAAGAACTTGTAGGTCCCCGGCTTGAGCGGGAAGAACACCATGCTGCGGGTGACGCCTGGGGCGAGCACGAGCTCCTTCTTCAATTCCAGGCTCTCGAATTCCGCCGCGCCCGGTCCTTCGTTCTTTATTTCCAGGCGGAAACGGGTGTTGGCGGGAACCTCGACGGCCTCGGGGATGATGTGGCCGTTCTTCATCAGGACCTTGAAGGTCGGCATGTCGTCGGCGACGGCGCAGCCTGCTGCGAACAGCAGGGCCAGCGCGGCGGAATGGAGAGCGTGTTTCATGTCTTCCTCAATAGGAAATGTTGGCGCGGACCGCGAAGACCTTGACCGACTTGGCATCGGCATTCCCGCCACCGTTGGTGACGTACTGGAAGTCCGGCGACAGTTCGAATTGCGGCGACAGGCGGTAGCGGTAATAGATTTCCATCACCTTCTCGGCCCCCTGTGGGGTGAACGCATAGGCCAGCTGGCTCTGGTTGTCGTCCAGCCAGGCCGATTGCGCGCTGGTACGGTAGGCCTTGCCGGCTTGCAGCCAGGCGCCGGCGATACCGATGGCGTCGGCCCCCCGGTTCCAGTAGCCACCCGAGAATTCGGCGCCGACCGTGGCGGCCTGGTTGAAGGACAGCTCGCCCTTGATCATCTTGCCGTAGCGGGCGAAGACGGTGACGCCGTCGCCAATGCGCTGGTCGATGGAGACGCCGATGCCGGTGTGGCGGGCGGTGTCGCCGGTGTATTCGATCCCCTGGCTGCGGTTCCAGCCGTACAGGCGGTAATTGCCGGGCAGGCCGTCGAAGCGCAGCTGTTTTTCCACCTGCGCCATCAGCAACGGCGACGCCAGGCTGTGCTGGTAGTTGGCGCCCTTGCTGCCGGCGCCGAAAACGCCGAACGATACGCGCCACGGTTGCGGCTTGTCGAACCAGTTGAGGTAGGACGCGACGAAGCCCGGCTGGAAGCCGTTGGCATCCACCCCGACTTCGCGGCCGGCATCGAGCAGCGGGTTGTGCAGGAAGACGGAATTCAGGAATTGCTTCGACTCGTCGCCGGCACCCTTGTTCTGGTCGAAGAAGCCGAAGATGTCCATCTTGCCGAAGGTCAGCTCCAGCGTTTCCCGCGAGTAAGGCTTGAAGCCGAACAGCGGCAGGGGAATGGCCGCCTGATACCAGGCCTGGCCGAGGATGGTTACCGAATCGTCCGGGCTGGCGCCGGAGGCGCGGAAGGCAAGTGCGTTCGGGGTGTTGGCGAACAGCCGAAGATTCGAGAAGGGGGCGTTGAGACCGAGGCCCTGGCCCATGCGCAGGTGGGCGAACAGCTTGTGTTCGATGTCGCCGACCGGCTTGAGCGGCAGCTCGACCGAAATGTCGGCCCGGTAGTTCAACTGGCTGGTACCGTTTTCCACGCTATCCGGCAAACCGATGGCCTTCTGGCCGACGGTAGCCAGCGAAGCGCCGACCTTGATGCCTTCGAGGCCTTCGGCGATCTTCTGGGCCTTTCTCATGTTCAGCTGGTCTTTTTCCACCCCCTTCAGGCGCACCGTCAGTTCCGGCTCGTTCTCCGACAGGCGGGGGCTGTCCAGCGCCTGGGCGACCCTGGTGTTCTCGCCCTTCAGCGACTGGACTTCCTTTTCCAGCTCGGCATTGCGGGATTCGAGCTTTTCCATGCGTTCCATGAGCTTTTGCAGCATGGCGGCGTCGGATGCGGCCAGTGCGGGCATGGCCAAGCCCGCCGCGACCAGCGCAGCGGTCAGTTTGGCGAGCTGCATGGCTTAGTACCCGCCCTTCTTGCCGATACCGACATAGGTGAATTCGTATTCGACTTCGATGGGCTTGAACCACGGGCGAACGCCGGTGGCGCGGTCGGTGTGGCGGCCGAAGTGGGCATGCGGGTTGGCCGACGGCGGCAGGACGTTGTACTTCACCTTGTACTTGCCCGGACCGGCCAGTTTCACGTTGTCGCCGTAGTGCGGGCCGTCGTTGGCGACCATGGGCATGAATTCGCCGGCGACCTTGTAGTCGCTGCCGATCTTGGTGACTTCGAACTTGACGACGAGGTAGGGAATCCACGCGCCTTCCTCGAAGCCGTTCGGGTTGTTGGCCAGCGCGTGAATATCGGCCTCGAGGTGGATGTCGGAATCGGACGCCTTGCGCATGTGGCCTTCCGGTTCCATTTCGACCGGTTGCAGGTAAACGGCGGCGATTTCCATACCGGCCCGTTGTTGCGGCACGCCGATCGGGTATTCGATGGCGAGGGCCGGTGCGGACAGCGTGGCGACCAGCGCGAGGCCGGCGATGAGTTTCTTGGCGAATTGCATGACTTGCTCCCTGAACTCCCCTGGCTGGCTGCCTTGAACTCGTCCGCTATCTGATGTGGCGGATCTTCTGCGGGCAATCTGGCTTGAGGATGACTGCGTTGATGAAAATGACTGAAAAATCGTGCTTAGCGTTGCTCGTTACCGGGTTGAGTGACGAAACCGATCTTGGTGAGACCGGCCCGACGAGCTGCGCTCATCGTTTCGGCGACCGTTTCGTAGCGCGTATCCCGGTCGGCCTTGAGGTGCATCTCGACATTGGCGTCCTGGGCCACGGCTTCGCGGAATTTCTGCTCCAGGCCGTTGCGGTCGACCGTGGCGTTGCCGACATAGATCAGGTTCTCGCCGGTGATCGACACCTGCAGCGTCATCGGCTTTTCCGGCGTCGGCGTGCTGGCGGCGCGCGGCAACTCGACCGGGACCGAGTGCGTCATCAACGGCGCGGTGATGATGAAGATGATCAGCAGCACCAGCATCACGTCCACCAGTGGCGTCATGTTGATTTCCGCCGTCGGCATCTGGCTGCCGGTCGAATTGAAGGAACCGATGGCCATGTTATGCGGCCTCCGTGGCGGCACGGGCGCGCATCGGGTGAATCTGGGCGCTGTTGGCGACGAAGGGCTTGCCGACGGTGAAGAAGGCGTGCAGGTCGTGGGCGAAGGCGTCGAGATCGGCCAGCACGACGCGGTTGGCGCGGGTGAAGGCGTTGTAGGCGAAGACGGCGGGCAGCGCGACGGCGAGGCCGGCGGCGGTCATGATCAGCGCCTCGCCGACCGGGCCGGCGACCTTTTCCAGCGCCGCCTGGCCGGACAGGCCGATGGCGACCAGCGCGTGGTAGATGCCCCACACCGTGCCGAACAGACCGACGAAGGGCGCGGTGGCGCCGGTGGTGGCGAGCAGGGTCAGGCCGTTCTCCATGCCGGCCTGGGTGGTGGACAGCTGCTGGCGCAGGGCGCGCTCCATCTGCTCGGCCGGGTCGAAGCGGGACGCCAGGCGGCCGGTGACGGCTTCGCATTCGTGGTTGCAGCAGTTGGCCTGCTCGGCGAGCTGGGCATAGGGGCTGTCTTCGCCGCCCTGGCGCAGCTTTTCGATGCCTTCGGCGACGCTGGTCGCCGCCCAGAAACCGGCAACTGCCTTGGCGGCACGGCGGGTGCGATACCAGTCCCAGGCCTTGGCCAGGATCAGGTACCAACTGGCGATCGACATGGCGGCCAGGACGTAGGCGACGCTATGCGAGACGATGTCGCCGGACGCCCACAGGTGGGCGAAGCCGAAGGCGTTTTGTGCGGTTTCCTGCATGTTATTGCTCCAATTTGAAAATGATCGGGACCAGTACCCAGCTCTGCACGGCGGTGTCGCCGCGCTTGGCGGGAATGAATTTCCAGTTGCGGACGGTCTTCTGTGCCGAATCGTCCAGGCGCTGGCTGCCGGATGAGGTCTTGATCTCGACGTTGTCGGCCGTACCTTGCGCGCTGACCGAGACGCGCAGGATGACCTTGCCTTCTTCGCCCATGCGCCGGGACAGCGGCGGGTAGGGCGGGGCCGGGTTCTTGAGGTAATCGGCATCGAAGCGGGCCTGGACGACGGGCTCGGGAGCCGGTGGGGCGGGCGGCGCGGGTTTGATTTCCGGTGGCGTGGCAACGGGTGCCGTCGGTGCCGGGGCGCTACTTTGCGTGGCTTCGATGACCGGGACCGGCTGGGGGCGTTGCGGTGTCGTTTGCTGGCGTACCGGTTGTGGCTTGACGACCGGCAGCGGCTTGGTTTCGGGCGGTTTTTCCTGCGCTGGCTGGATCAGGTCGACGACCAGCGGCATTTCCATGATCTGCGGTACGACCGTCTTGCTGGCCATGACAATCAGGATGACCCCGATGTGGGCGCCGACAACGATCCCGAGAAGACCGCCGCGGCGGGCTGTGGGTGGGCGGGAGAGGGCGTAACTCATAGGTTTTGCTTCAGTGTCGCCCCATAGCACGGCAAAAAACCCTTGGCTTGCTGGCGTTCGGCTTGCTGGCTGTGGGAACGAGAGGTTTACAACGGAGGGAAACTACTTGGTCAGGATCAGCTTGTTTTCACGAGTCACACGCAGCAGGTAGCGCTGGCCGGCGTGTTCGATTTCAACGGCCGGGGCGCCGCGCATGAGTGTTCCGCTATCGATGCGCGGGCGCTGGGCGCCGGGGAGGCTGGCCAAGGTCGGGGCGGGCGGTTTGGGCTGGTTGTTCATGGCGCTAAAAACAAACGAGAATGGTTTGCATTATTTAGTTAATGAGAATTATTGTCAACAAATGTTTGGGCATTACGAGAGTTGCCGGTATCTCCGGGTTCAACCGGTCGCGGCGCCTGTCGTTTCTTCGCCGCACAGGTCGGCGAGAATCCGCCCGAAACCGGAGACGCCGCCGCGTTTGACGAAGAGGCAGGGCTTGCCGGTCCGCTTGCATTGCTCCTTTACCCGCCAGTAGGCGTTGTGGCTGATGCAGCCGGACTGGCAGATGACCAGGTCGGCTGCCGCCAGCGCGCCGTCGATCCGGTGCAGGCTCTCTTCCAGTCCGCCGTCGTGGTGCAGGAAGCGGCCGCCCTGGCGCTCGACCGCATCGCGGTAGGCATCCATGGCGCCGGAGCGGCCGCCGACACACAGCACGCACTTGCCATCGAGCGATTCGGCGGCGCTTTCTCGCAGCGATGCCGCGTTCGGTATCGGTGGTTTCACGGTATCCACGGGGCGGTCAGCCGTATTTCCCCGTTCGTCAAGCTGGCGGCTCAGACGTTCCAGCATGTCCGCCTGGTCGCGGCATTGGGCGACCAGCGCGCTGGCCCGTGCTTCGGCATCCTCGGCGCGGCGGGCCAGGGCTTGCCGCTGGCGCAGATCGGGAATGCTGTCGCGCAGCTTGGCCAGATCGGCCGACAGGCGGGCAATGCAGGCATCCCGTCCGGCCTGCTCGGCGCGCAGTTCGGTCAGCCGTTCGCCCAGGGCCCGGGTCTCGCTGGCCTTTTCGTTGCGGGCCGCTTCGGCATCCTGGCGCAGGGTGTCGACCTGGCGGCGCAGTTCGGCATTTTCCGCTCGCAGTGCCTGCAGCGCCTTGAGGTCGGTGCGCGTTCCCGTGCCGACCTGATGCTGGATCATGTGGATGTCACCGTAGATTTCGTGCTCCAGCAGGCTGTCGCAGGCCGGGTGTGTCCACGCCGCCCATAGTGCGCCGGGCAGTTCCATGCCGCTGGCCACGGCTTCCTGCCACAGGCGGCGCACGCCTTCTGCTGTTTTGCTGGTGGCAAAGCGGCGAACGGTCAGGGCGTAGCGTTTTTCCAGCGTTTTATGCAGCAGCTCGGCGAGTGCCGTGCGGCTCTCGCAGGCGCCGACGGCGGTCGTGTGCAGCACGAAGTCGCTGGTGTCGCGGGGCAAATGCATGACTTTATTCATCAAGGTGCGCAGCTCGTTCACCGCGAAGCAGGTGCCGACGACCGGGCAGTGGAATTTATGGGGGATATCCCAGAGATGGCGGCGACGGGATGAGTTCACCGTCTCCGGCTGCTCGGCCTGCGGGCGATTGAGAAAGCCGGTATCGATTTCCGGGGCGGGGGCGTTTTTGGCGGCGAACAGGCCGCCGGCGACATGAAACGGGTGATCGGGCATGGTCAGACTCCGGGCAAGGCAATTGGCTGGCTGACCGGGGTTCCCGGGGGGCTGGCTGAGGGATCAGGTGTTGGCGTCTTCGGAGACGCGGGTTTGCAGATGGTCGAGCGCACGAGCCCGCGCCGTGCGCAGGCGTTCGCACTCGCCATGGGCGATACGCAGGCTGCGGTTGAGGCGGCAGACCCGACGGGCGGCATCGATCAGAGCGTCGTTTTCGGCACGCAAGGCCACCAATTGCTGGCCGAGGGCGACGATGGTCTGTCCATTTTCGAGTTCGTCCAGGCGCTGGCGCAATTGCCGCTTTTCCTCGGTCAGGCGATTGATCTCGTTGGTTAGCGTCACGCTTTCGCGAACGCCTTTGATGGCCGCTTGCCGCAGCGCCTGGCGGGCTTCGCGAAGGGCCTTGCGCAGCCGGGTTTCCGCTGCGCCTTCCGGGTCGCTGTCTGCGCCTGAGCGCGCCAGGATGCTGCGATCCTTAAGCGGGGCAAGCATGGCGATTCTCCTGGCAGGACAGGCGAGCGCTGGCTCGTTCGCAGAGCTTGCGGGTGTCATCGTCGATATCGTCTGCATCGCAGATCTGGTCGAGCAGGCGGGCGGCGTTGTGCGCCGAGTGGATGCAGCCGGTTTCTTCGTGCAACAGCAGCAGGCTCAAGGCACCGGCCCATATTTCGCGGGAAGGCATGGCGTGCTCCTCAGGCCGGAAAGGCGATGACCAGCGCTGCGCCGAGCAGCAGGGCGGCAATCGAGACGTGAACGATCAGGCTGTTCATGGCACCTCCAATAGATGAGAACTATTCTCATCATAAAGATTTTTTCTTGGTTTGCAAATGAGAATTGTTACTGTTTGTGACAGGTGGATGCCGATCATTGCGATCATGCTTCTCAACGCTACTCGCCGGCTACCGGGGACTGCCAGGGTATGCCGCGATGATCAAGGCTGCATGCGGCTTTCCGGGTGGTTTCGGCATCTTCAACCCCATCCTGATCTGATCGCCAATCAATCGCCAGTTACCGGTGTTTTCGACGTGTGTAACAGAGTTGAAAAATTGAAAACGAAATGTCGAAAATATAGAAATTTATCAACTTGTCAGGTTTTGGTCAGTAAGCAGCCTCAATATCGGATCAGTATCTATTACTTTAGTAATTGATAATTAGAAGCTGGCAGATTGCTGGCACGAGGTTTAGCTGGAAACATTGATCGAGGAGGCATTATGCTGAAAAACATGGCTATCGGACTGCGCCTGGCGCTGAGTTTCGGTCTGCTGACACTGCTGGTTGCCATTATTGCCGGCGCCGGTATTTATCAAATGTCTCAAATAAATGAAAAATACAATGAGATAGCCAACGTCAATACGCCGGAAAAGGAATTGGCGCTGCGTTTGCGCATCATTCTCGACGGTCGGGCGCTGCTCGGTAACGAGGTGGTACTCGCCCACGATGCCGCCGGTCGGACGGCCGCGATCGAACGGCTGGCCAAATTGCGTGAGGAATTCAGTACGACGCACGATGCCCTGGAAAAGATGTTCAAGGAAACCGGTGGTCTGCCCAAGGAATTCGCGCAGCTGGAAAAGGTGATGGTGGCCAACAAGGAAGCCCGCGCCATGGGCGACAACATGGTCAGCGCCGCAGTCGCCGGCAAGGAGAACGAAGCGCAAAGCATCGCGCTGGTCGTGCGCAAGGATCTGAACAAGGTGCGCGACGAACTCGAGGCACTCTCCAAAATCGAGGACGAGTTGAACGCCGAGGCGATGAAGGAGGCGCTCAGCGCCTACAACACCGCCAAAACCCAGATGAGCACGTTGCTCGTCGTCGCGCTGATCATTGCCGTGGGCGGTGCGCTATTCATCACCCGTTCGATCGTCACGCCGGTTTCCCAGGTGCTGCAGGCCGTCGAATCGATTGCCGCCGGCGACCTGACGGTGACGCTTGACCCGCAAGGCAAGGACGAGATCGCTCGCCTTGAAGCAGGGGTCAAGAGGATGAGCGAAGCCCTGCGCAACGCCATCGGTCAGGTCCGTACCAGCGCCGACCGCGTGGCCTCGACCTCGGGCGAGCTGAGCGGTGCGGCGCAACAGGTGCGCAGCAGTTCCGAAGAACAGTCCGAATCCGCTTCGGCCATGGCTGCAGCCCTCGAACAGATGTCGGCCAGCATCAGCCACGTCGCCAGCCTGTCGGGCGATGCCCGCCAACTGGCCCAGACCGCCAGCGAAGGCGCCACTGCCGGGGCCAACCAGATCGCCGCCCTGATCGCCGAAATCGGCCGCCTGTCGCAAACCATGGAAGAAAGCGCCGCCAGCGCCCATGAACTGGGCAGCGAATCGGAACGCATTTCGACCATTGTCAGCGTCATCAAGGACGTTGCCGACCAGACCAACCTGCTCGCCCTCAATGCCGCCATCGAAGCCGCCCGTGCCGGCGAAATGGGCCGCGGCTTCGCCGTCGTCGCCGACGAAGTGCGCAAGCTGGCCGAGCGTTCCGCCACCTCAGCTCAGGAAATCACCCAGATGGTGAACACCATTCAGGGGCGCAGCCGCAGCATGACCAACAGCATGGAAGCTACCGTGACGCAGATGCGCGAAGGCATGGAAAAGGCCCGCCATGCCGGCGAATCCGTCCGCGAAATCGATGAAGGTGCGCGCCGCGTCACCGGCGTCATCGACGATGTCGCTTCGGCACTCAGCGAACAGTCAAGCGCCAGCCAGGAGCTTGCCAACCGCGTCGAGAACATCGTCCAGATGATCGAGGAAAACCACACCGCCGTCGGCGCCGTCGCCGGTTCGGCCCACGAACTGAGCGGGCTCTCCGACGGTCTGGTCGAAGCCGTTGCGCGCTTCCGCACCGCTTGATCCAGCGACCCGGGCTACCCGCCCGGAAGTCTCCTCTTGCCGCCCTTCGGGGCGGCTTTTTTTTGTGAAGATACAGGCTGCATCGGCCGAACGGCCAAGGACCTCAGTCCGCCGGTATCAAGCTCCTACTTCGATGAAGGAGGAGGCGAGCGGAATGCCGATGCTCATGCGGCCTGGGTCGGAGAGGCGAGCATGGAAAGAGCGACGGCTTCGGCGACCTTGATGCCGTCCACGCCCGCCGACAGGATGCCGCCCGCGTAGCCGGCCCCTTCACCTGCCGGGTAGAGGCCGCGGGTGTTGATGCTCTGGAAATCGGGGCCACGCTTGATGCGGATGGGGGATGAGGTGCGCGTCTCGACGCCGGTGAGTACGGCATCGGCCATGGCGAAGCCCTTGATCTGGCGGTCGAAGGCGGGGATGGCCTCGCGCAGGGCTTCGGTTACGTAGGATGGAACGCAGCTCGCCAGGTCGGTCCAATGGACCCCCGGCTGATAGGAC
This sequence comes from Dechloromonas sp. CZR5, assembly GCF_008711155.1. Lineage (GTDB taxonomy): Bacteria > Pseudomonadota > Gammaproteobacteria > Burkholderiales > Rhodocyclaceae > Azonexus. Next base: position 788,157 of record NZ_VUYQ01000001.1, read on the forward strand.
GGTTCGACATTGCCTTGTGCCGTGGATGGACGGCCGGCGAGGAAATCACCGATTTTTTGCGCCGGGGCGCTATAGTCGCCACCGCCGGCGACGAAGGCTGCCGATTCCCAGTGGCGCTGGAAATCCATGCCGATCAGCGGGTACTTCTTGAAATCGCCGGGGAAATCGGCGGGATCGATATTCACGACCAGCGCCGAGTTGGCGTTGCGTTCGGCACGGGAATACTGGCTCATGCCGTTGGTCACGACGCGGCCGGGTTCCGAGGTGGCGGCGACGACCTGGCCGCCGGGGCACATGCAGAAGCTGTAGGCGGCACGCCCGTTCTTGCAGTGGTGCACCAGCTTGTAGTCGGCGGCGCCGAGGATTTCGTTGCCGGCATTGGGACCGAACCGGGCGTGGTCGATCAGCGTTTGCGGGTGTTCGACGCGGAAGCCGATGGCGAAGGGCTTGGCTTCGACGTAGACGCCACAGTCATGGATCATCTGGAAGGTATCGCGGGCGCTGTGGCCGACAGCGAGCACGACGTGGCGGCTCATCAGGCGCTCGCCGCCGGCGAGTTCGACGCCGAAGACCTGCCCATCCTCGCGCAGCAACTTGTCCACCTTGGCCTCGAAGCGGATTTCGCCGCCCAGGTCGACGATGGTCTGGCGGATGTTCTCGACCATCTTGACCAGCCGGAAGGTGCCGACGTGCGGCTTGCTGACGTAGATGATTTCCTCGGGGGCGCCGGCCTTGACGAACTCTTCCAGCACCTTGCGGCCGTAGAAGTTGGGATCTTTGATCTGGCTGTACAGCTTGCCGTCCGAGAACGTGCCGGCACCACCTTCGCCGAACTGGACGTTCGATTCCGGATTCAGCGTGTTCTTGCGCCACAGGCCCCAGGTGTCCTTGGTTCGCTCGCGGACGATCTTGCCGCGCTCCAGCACGATGGGACGAAAACCCATCTGGGCCAGGAGCAGGGCGGCCATGAAGCCGCAAGGGCCCATGCCGATGACGATGGGGCGCTCGGAGAGTCCGGCCGGCGCCTGGGCGACGACCTTGTAGGCCATGTCCGGCGTCGGGCTGACGTTGCGGTCGCCGTGCAGGCGCTTGAAGACGGCCGCTTCGTCGCGCAGGTCGCAATCGAGCGTGTAAATCAGCGAAATCGCCGATTTTTTGCGGGCATCGTAGCCGCGCCGGAAAATGCTGAAGCCCAGCAGCTCGCCATCGGCAACGCCCAGGCGCTGGAGGACGGCCGGGCGCAGGGCGTCTGCGGCATGGTCAAGAGGCAGCTTCAGTTCGGTGATGCGCAGCATGGGTTTTCCTCAGCGGACCTTGAACTGCTTGTGGCAGGACTTGCAGCTGTCGTGCACCGCGTCGTAGGCCTTCTCGATACCGGTCTTGTCGCCGCCCTGGACGGCAGTCTGCAGCTTGTCGGTGGCGGCGATGAAGCCTTGCTTTTCCTTCTCGAAGGCTTCCGGCTGGTTCCACACCTCCGGCGTCGCCTTGGTCGGCGGGTAGTTGGTGTCGGGGCCGAAGTGGCTCCACGGCAGATCGCGCTTGGCGACCAGTTCGGCCGTGAATTTTCCGAAACGCTCGGCGTCGTACGAGCCCTTGCGCAGCATCACGCCCATCGGTTCGAAGGACTTGATGATCTCCTTGAAGGCTTGCTGGCGCTGCTTGACCGGCTGCCCGGGGCGGGTGTCCTCGGGCTCGCCGCAGGCGGCGAGCAGGGTGACGGACAGGATGAGGGCGGCACGTAAGACGGCGGGCATGGGCGGGGGGTGTCGTGAAATCGGGAGGCGACGATTATACGTGCTGCCCGTGGGCCGCAGGAAACGCCCGGTGCTGCCGGCCGTGGCAGCGTTACGTAGTAGCCACAATTTTTCGTTTCAACATGCGGATATAGATTCTGTATTATGAAATGACGGCCTGCCGTGGAGATTGGTGGCGCCATTGAACAGCTTTCCGGAAAGGGTGATTGTGAGTCGTTTTCAGTCAAGGTGGATACGTGCCGGCCTGGTTGGGCTGACAGTTTTGTTCTCGTCGGGTGCCGTTCTTGCCGATATCAAGGTGGTACAGATTGCGCCGCTCAGCGGGCCGCTGGCCGATACGGGCAAGTTGCTCCGGCAGGGAGCCGAACTGGCCTTCCGCGAAGCCAACGACAAGGGGGGTGTGCTCGGCCAGAAAGTCGTGCTCGAATCGCTGGATGACGGCTACAAGGTGGAGGAGACGGTACGTCTGGCCCGCGAGGTCGCCAGAAGGGCGGACAAGCCGGTGGCGCTGCTCGGTCTGGTCGGTACCGGAAACATGGCGGCGCTCCTGAAACAGGGTGTTGTCGACGAGGCGGGCCTGCCCATCGTTGGGGTGCGCACCGGCGCCGTCAATATGCGTCAGCCGGGGCACCCGCTGGTATTCCATCTGCGGGCAAGCTATGAGCTGGAGATGGAGAAGCTGGTCGAAATGGCTTCCGCCATCGGCAGTCGCCAGTTTGGCGTTTTCTATCAGGACGATCCCTTCGGCCATGATGGTCTGGAGTCGGCGCGCAAGGCGCTTGGCAAGCGCAACCTGACCCTGGTGGCGAGCGCCGGGTACGCCAAGAACACGACCCAGGTCGACGCAGCGGTCGATACCCTGCTCAAGGCAAGCACCGTGCAGGCTATCGTGATGGCCTCGAATACCCAGGCCACGGCGGCCTTCGTCCAGGCCTATCGGGCGCGTGGCGGCGTTGCCCAGCTCTATGCGCTATCGGTCAACAACGACCGGGAGATTGTCGAGCGGATCGGTGCCGAACGGGCGCGCGGACTGGGCATCGTCCAGGTGGTGCCGTTTCCGTTTTCCGGGGTGATGCCGCTGGCGCGCGAGTATCAGAAGGCACTGGGCAGGCGGCACCCGGGGGTGCAGCCGACGGTGACCGGGATGGAAGGGTTCATTTATGGCAAGGTGCTGCTCGAGGCGCTCCGGCGGGCCGGCCCGCAACCGACGCGCGAGGCCGTGGTGAAGGCCCTGGAAGGCGTGCCCTTCGAGCTGGGCGGCCATGTCGTCGATTTTTCGGCGCAGAGCCACGAGGGCAGCCAGTTCGTCGAACTGACGATCATTGGTGCCGGCGGCAAACTGATGCGCTGATGGCCGGGCTACCGCAGCCCGGGTCGGTTGCTCAGGTAACGACGTAATCGATGACTTCAGGCACCGTGCTGCGGGGCGTTTCGCCGACCAGTTCGCAGACCGATGTTTCGATGCCGTGGCACATCGAGGCGAGGGCCAAATCGTTCGGTTCGGTGCCGAAGGGTTCCTCGATCTGTTCGCCGATGACATCGAGGGCAAGGAAAGTGTAGGCGATGAACGGCGCGACGACGGCGGTCAGCCAGCCGATCGAGGTGCTGAGACCGATGGGCAGCAGCAGGCAATAGACCATGACCGTCCGGTTCATCAGTACGCGGTAGGTGTACGGAATCGGCGTGTTGGCGATCCGCTCGCAGGCGCCGGAGGCCTCGGTGAGCAGGTTGAGGTTGCGATCCATGGCCAGCAGCTGCAGGTCGCTGATCGCGCCAGTGCGTTGTGCGGCAGCGAGTTCGCGCCCGAGGACGAGGAGCAGTGCGGAAGGCGGGAAGCGGGCGGCGCAGACGTGCTCGACGAGCGCCGGGTCGAGCCGGCTGGCCAGGTCGGCCCGGGGATCGGTGCGCCGCAATTGGTGCTTGAGGGCGTAGGCGAAGGCGGCCAGCGTGCGCGCGATGCGCTGGTGCAACTCGATTTCAGGAGGCGCGAAGCTGACGATTTCGCGGGTCAGCGAGCGCGCGGCGATGAGCAGGGCGCCCCACTGCTTGCGGGCCTCCCAGTAACGCTCGTAGCTGACCGAGTTGCGAAAGCCGAGGAAGATGGCCAGCGCGACCCCCATCAGCGTGAAGGGCGGGATGGAGAGCGCCGAGGCGGCATGCGCGTTCATCCACCAGTCCAGGCTGAGGACGCTGGCGATGGATACCGCCAGGACGAGCAGCAGCCGGGTGGCGATGTACGGGAGTACCGAACCGCGCCAGACGAAGAGCAGGCGGAACCAGTGGAGGTGGGGGCGAACGATCATCGGGCGGGCAAGGGGAAGGGTAAGAAAGGGAAGCGGGGGAGGGTCAGCGCGTTTCGTCCACGACCATGATCAGCCGGGCTTCGATGTCGGCGACGATGCGCGCCGCCTCGCTGTCGCTGCTGCATGCTTCGGCCAGTGCCTGCGGGCGGACGAGGCCGATGCGGGTGGTGCCGTTTTCGGTGAATACCGAGATACGCCAGGGGAGCGCCAGGCCCAGGCGCATGTCGATCGCCAGCAGGTCGGCGGCGTAGCGGTAATGGATGACCTCGTGTACCTGGCAATCCTCGTCGATATCGATTCCCCGCCGCTGCAGGAGTTCGCCGATGTCCTGGCGATGCAGGATGCTGAAACCCAGGCGCTCGACGACCGGCCCCAGGTCGAAGTTGGCTTCGTAGAACGACTTGCTGCTTTCGACGATGTAGAACACGACTTTTCCTTGGATTGGGCTGCGGGCAGCAGGATAGCGGAGGCTTGCCGATCGAACAATCGGCCTCTGGCGCGCTGTTCAGTCGCAGGACGCTGGGCAGCGGTCGACGGCGAGCCGGAAGGCGTTGCGGCCGCCATGCTTGGCAAGGTACAAGGCGCGGTCGGCGTTTTCCAGCAACTGGCAGATATCCTGGCCGTGCGTGGGGTAGATGGCGATACCGATGCTGGCGCTGACCGGGCTGCATATCCCTTCGTAGGGTTCGGCCAGGCGCGTGACGAGGCGCTGGGCGGTTTCCTCGGCGCTATCGCGGTCGGCATCGACGAGCAGGATGGCGAACTCGTCGCCGCCCATGCGGGCCGCCGCGTCCGAGGCCCGGATGGCCGACTCGATACGGCGGGCGACGGCTTCGAGAAGGTGGTCGCCGGCGGGGTGTCCCTCTTCGTCGTTGACCACCTTGAAATTGTCCAGGTCGATGGCGAGTACCGCCAGGTGGCCGTTTTCGCGTTCGGCAACGGCGAGCTCATGCTGGAGGAGTTCGTAGAAGAGGGCGCGGTTGGCCAGTTCGGTCAATGGGTCGTGATAGGCGCGGTGATGGACCTCTGCCATCAGGTGCGAGGCCTGCACGATGGCTTCGCCGACCGCTTCGGCTTCGTAGAGCTGTATCCGCGGCGGGGCGAGCGGCTTGCCGTCGCGCAGGGCAAGCGCCGCATCGTTGAGGTATTCGACTGACGACAGCACGCGGCGGGTGATCACCGCGGCCAGCCAACTGCCGGCAACGATGAAGAACAGCGCGGTCAGGCCGATGCCGGTGAACAGGCGAACCATCTCGGCCTCGATCAGCGACTTGGGGGCGCCGGTGGCGACGCTCCAGTTCCAGCGCGCCGAACGGGCGTATGCCGTGGTTACCTCGGTACCGTCCTCGGTCGTTGTCGACAGGGAGCCGTGCATGTCGTCCTGCAGCCGCTGGCGCAAATCGGGCAGCGCTTTCCGGCCGACGAACTGGTCGGCATCGCGGGAAATCGCAACCAACGTTCCGGCACCGTCGATGACCGCGGCCAGCCAGCCGTCCGGAATCGGCTGACGGTTGAGCAGCTGGTTCAGTTGTTCGGGCAGGAATCCGACGACCAGGGTATAGATGATCGTGCCGTCCCCTCCATAGACCGGTACGCCCAGGGCAATGGCCTGTTTCCCGGCAAGGGGGGTGATGAACAGATCGGTCAGGACGGTTTTTCCGGATTCGAATATCTCCGCCAGTTGCGTCGGATTGCCGCTCTCCGGCAGGGGGGCGCCATAGGGGCGCAGGGTATTGAGGACTTGCCTGCCCTGCTGGTCGATCAGGATGTAGGCGTAGGCCGGCTGGGATTTGATGGCCGCGCTGGCGATTTCATGAAAGCGCTGCAGTTCGCCGCTTTTGAGCGGTTCGGCGGTAGCCAGCACGCGCAGGCCGGATTCCATGGCGGCCAGTTCGCGATCAAGCTCGACGAGGATCTGGCCGGCCAGGCGCTCCGTCTCGCTGGCGACCTGGCGCTTTTCCAGTTGATAGTTGGTCAGGACCAGATAGGAGCTGAGCGCGACGCCGGGCAGCACGCAGATGAGAACCAGGACGAGCAGGCTGGTGCGCAGCGAGACATGGCGCGGCTGGACAGGGGCATGGGTATGCGCCACCCCGCACGGCGCTGTCGTCGTGCTCTCTCTGTCGTGCTGTCTCTCTACCGCTGGCTTTCCGGTCACTGGGCCCTCCTGATGGGAAACCAAAAATGGAGTCACCGAACCGTGTCATCCGCTTGCATTGCCATTGTCAGGCTAGGCTTGGCTGAGATTTACGTCAATCCTGCCAAAAGTAGGAGTCTGGCAATTTTGCATCGTGCGAAAAAAAACGGCCAAGGGTGTAACAAATCCGTATTTCTGCCGACCAATCATTCGAGCGAACCAACCATGCGCTCGCGATATCCCAACCACTACGGAGAAAATCATGAAAAAGCAAAACCTCGTTTCCCTGAGCGTCTGTTCGCTGCTTGCTGCCGCCACCTTCGGTTCGGCTGCTCAGGCTGCCGACAATCCGTTTGCCGCCAAGCAATTGAGCGCAGGCTATCAACTGGCCCAGGCCGACAAGAAAATGGATGGCAAATGCGGCGAGGCCAAGTGCGGCGCCGACCGGAAGGGCGGCATGGAAAAGAAGAAGGACGGTAAGTGCGGCGAAGCAAAATGCGGTGCCGACAAGAAGGGCGCCGACAAGAAGAAGGATGGCAAGTGCGGCGAAGCCAAGTGCGGGGCCGACAAGAAGTAAGCCATGGACAGGGCGGCGCCCGCCAGTTGGGCGGCGTGGCCCGGACAGAGAGACAACAAGGAGTCATCATGAATCATCGCCCCCTCGGTGGCGCAGGACTCGGCTTTCGTCGGGAGCTGATTGACGAGCTCCGGAACGGCGTTCCGGACGGTATCGATTTCTTCGAACTGGCGCCGGAAAACTGGGCCGGCATGGGCGGCCGCTCCGCCAGGGATCTGCGCTATTTCACCGAGCGCCATCCCTTCGTCTGTCATGGTCTTTCCCTGTCGCTGGGCGGGCCGGCGCCGCTGGATGAGGCGCTGCTGCGGCAGATCAGGGCGTTCATGTCCGAGCACGGGATCGGTCTCTATACCGAACACCTGTCCTGGTGCGCCGACGACAGCCATCTCTACGAATTGCTGCCGATTCCGCTCAGCGAGGATGCCGTGCGCTGGACGGCCGGGCGCATCCGCCAGGCCCAGGACATCCTCGGCTGCCGGATCGGCATCGAGAATGCTTCGTACTACGTGGCGCCGCCGGGGGCGGAGATGAGCGAGGCGGAATTCATCTCGGCCATCGTTCGCGAGGCGGATTGCCTGCTGCATCTCGACGTGAACAACATCTACGTCAATAGCCGCAACTTCGGTTTCGATCCCGTGGCCTTCCTGCACGCGCTCCCGCTGGAGCGTACCTGCTACATCCATGTCGCCGGCCACTATGTCGAGGCGGACGGTTTGCTGGTCGATACGCACGGCGCCGAGGTGATCGATCCGGTCTGGTCGCTGCTGGCCGAGACTTATCGGCGTATCGGCAGCGACATTCCCACCTGCCTCGAGCGCGATTTCAACATCCCCGGCCTGCCGCAACTGGCGGCCGAGGTTGGCCAGATTGCCCGTCTGCAGAAGCAGATGCGCGATGCCGAAAGGCAGGTGGCGTGATGCAAGCGGATTTCCAGCAATTTCAGCGGGCCTTCGGGAGCCATCTGCGCGATCCGCATCACGTACCGCGTCCGGCCGGAACGCCGGAACGCCGGGTTGGCGTCTATCGCGAACTGGTATTCAACAACCTGTGCGGTTTCGTCGATAGCTGTTTCCCGGTTTGCCGCCAACTGCTGGGCGATGCGCGCTGGCGTCGCCTGTGCCGTACTTTCCTGCGCGACTGGCCGATGCACTCGCCCTGGTTCCGCGACATTCCCCGTGAATTCGTCAGCTATCTCGGCGACGCCGGCATCGCTCAGCCCTTGCCCCGCTGGCTACCCGAACTGGCGCATTACGAGTGGGTCGAACTGGCGGCGGACGTGATCGACGTGCCATGGCCGGATGCCGATCCGGCGGGTGACCTGATGGAATCTGTCGTGGTGCTGAATCCGGTCTTGATGAATCTGGCCTATTCATGGCCGGTCCACCAGATCGGCGAGGACTATCGCCCGCGCAAGCAACAGCCGACCCATCTGCTGGTCTATCGCGACGGCGACGACAAGGTGCGCTTCTCGGAGATCACGCCGCTTACCGCACACCTGATCGATATCCTGCGCGCGGCCGAAGCACCGACCGGCAGGCAGGCCCTGCTGCGCCTGGCCGACGAACTCGATTACCCCGATCCGCAAAAACTGCTCGTTTTCGGCGCCGGGCTGTTCGGCGACCTGCTGCGCCAAGGTGTCATCCTGGGGAGTCAATCATGAAGCACTGCCTGCTGCGAACACTCAAGACCATCGATCTGCTGGGCTTGTGGATCGGCCTGCTCAGCCTGCGCATCCTGCTCGGCTGGGATTTCTTCGAATCCGGCCTGGAAAAGTTCCACGGCAGCAACTGGTTTGCCGACATCCAGGATCGTTTTCCCTTCCCGTTCAATGTCGTTCCACCGGAAATCAGCTGGCAGATGGCTACCTGGTTTGAGCTGGCGGGCGGTGTCGCGCTGGTCGTCGGCCTGGCTACCCGGTTTTTTTCAATCTCGCTGATCGTCCTGACCGTGGTTGCCATCGCCGCCGTGCATTGGCCGGAGGGGTGGAGCAGTTTCGGCGAGCTGATGCAAGGCTATGTCTTTACCGACAACGGGCAGGGAAATTTCAAGCTTCCGACGCTTTTCATTGGTATGCTGTTGCCGCTGCTGCTGCTCGGCCCCGGTAAATTGTCGATCGATGCCTGGATTCGGCGGCGTTGCAGCGAAAATCCTGCCAATCTCCTGAATACATCGACCTCCCTTGTCCGACAAACTGTTAATCGATGATCAATTCGTCGCAGAAGTCCGCCGCGACATGCTGAAGTTTGCCCAATTGCAACTCCGCGATGCAGCCCTGGCGGAGGACGCCGTGCAGGAGGCGCTCGTCGCCGCCCTGGCCGGGGAGCGCAGTTTTTCCGGGCGCTCCGCCTTGAAAACCTGGGTGTTCTCGATCCTGCGCAACAAGATCGTGGATTTGATCCGCGTGCAGTCGAGAACGACCAACGTATCCGCACTGGGGGACGACGAGGCCGATATGGATGCGACCTTTGAAGCGCTGTTCAAGGACAACGCGCACTGGCGGCCGGAAGCGCGCCCGTTCGGTTGGGGCGACCCGGCCGAAACGCTGCGCGAGGAGCGTTTCTGGGAGGTCTTCGAAACCTGCCTCAATCATCTGCCGGAGAAGACAGCCCGCGTTTTCATGATGCGCGAGTTCCTGGAATTCGAGACGGACGAAGTCTGCCGTGAATTGAGCCTTACCGTCAGCAACTGCAACGTGATCCTGCATCGCGCCCGCAACGGCTTGCGCCGCTGTCTGGAGGGGAGCTGGTTTGCACCTGGGGTCAGCGCATGTTGACCTGCAAGGATGCGACGCGTTTGATGTCGGAGTCACAGGATCGCCCGCTGAGCGTGAGCGAGAAACTGCAACTCGAAGTGCATCTGGCGATGTGTCGCGGTTGCAGCAACTTCCGCGAACAGATGAATTTCCTGCGCTTGGCCTGCCGCCGCTTCATGCAGCGGCGAAATGGAGACGACGACGGTTCGTCGTCGTCCTGACGCAGCCGGGCAGGTCAGCCCAGCGACTTCTCGATCGCTTCCAGCAATTTCTGCGCCCGTTCGCGGTTCTTCGCGATAGCCGCGGCACGCGCATCGACGTCGGCGCTCTCGGCGCGCGATGCTTCCAGCAAGGCCTCATGCGGCGTCATGCCGCCCAGCGCCGCTTCCAGCATGCGTTCGGCTTGTTGGTCGATGTCCTGCTCAGACATGCGTTGCTCTCCCTGCATTTCAATGGCTCGGCTTTTTACCAGAAAAAAGGCCCTGCGGGTAACGCAGGGCCTTTTTTTCGGCTGAGACCTGATCTTAGCGCTTGGTCATTGCGGCGATGTTGGCCTGGGTGGCGTCGGCAAACTGCTTGGCCACGGCATTCATGTTGCCAAAGGCCGAGTTGGCGGCAGCAACGGCGCTCTGGATGGCGGCCACGGCGCCTTCGGAACCGACCGGAGCAGACTTGGCGGCCAGGTCGACCATCTTGGTGACGGACTTCTGGAATTCGCCGAACTGGGCTTCGACCATCTTGGCCAGTTCCTGCTGGGTCTGGCTGGTGATTTCGTAGACCGACTTGCCGTAGGCGACGGCCTTGTCGACGGCCGGCTGGGCCAGCGACTTCTGGGCGGCGAAAGCGGCTTGCGGATCCTTGGCGGTGAGCACGGTCTGGACGCCGGAGGCGGTGTCTTCCAGGGCGCTGCGGGCGGTGTTCAGGTTCAGGGCGGCGATACGCTCGGCAGAGGCGAGGGCGGTATTGGCGACGGCCAGCAGGGAGTCTACGGTGGCCTTGTTGGCGGCGGCGAACTGTTCGGCATTGATGGTCATGGCGGTTCCTAGATGGGGTAATGAATGAAATCAGCGCCAGTATAGAGCACTTTCTGCATAAATTGTGCACTGCAGCAAAATTGCTTTCGGATGGTGCTCAAGGGACGCAAGCCTTGCCTGGAAATACGGCGTCGTCAGCGGGGTCGATTCGCCCCCGTTTGGTGCGTTGCGGCGTCATCGGGCTTTCATGAAGTGCATGGCAGCATCCGAATCGGGACAAACCACGGGTTTCCGGGATGGTTCGCCTTTTGCTTTTTACCAGTCAGTCATTCTGTCCGGAGCCGCAAGTGTCCATTCACGTCGCCCTCAATCACGTCACGCACTATTCCTATGACCGCCTGGTCAATCTGGGTCCGCAGATCATTCGTCTGCGTCCCTGCCCGCATTCCCGGACCCGCATTCTGTCATATTCCCTGAAGATCACGCCGGAAACCCATTTCATCAACTGGCAGCAGGACCCACAGGGCAATTACCTGGCTCGCCTGGTGTTCCCGGAAAAGACTCGCCAGTTCCGTTTCGAAGTCGATCTGGTGGCCGAGATGTCGGTCATCAATCCTTTTGACTTCTTCCTGGAGCCGCATGCCGAGGAGTTTCCCTTCCGGTACGAAGACTGGCAGCGCCACGAACTGACGCCTTATCTGTACAAGGTCGCCGGTGGAGCGCTGTTCGACCAATACGTGGCGGGCATTTCGCGGGAAAAGAAGCGCAGCGTCGATTTCTTGGTCGCGCTGAACGCCCAGGTACAGCGTGACATCGGCTACACCATCCGGATGGAGCCAGGGGTACAGATGCCCGAGGAAACGCTGACCAGGAAGACCGGTTCCTGTCGCGACTCGGCCTGGCTGCTGGTGCAGATCCTGCGTCACCTCGGCCTGGCCGCCCGCTTCGTCTCCGGCTACCTGATCCAGCTGACGCCGGACCTCAAGTCGCTTGACGGGCCGTCCGGTCCGGACGCCGATTTCACCGACCTGCATGCCTGGGCCGAGGTCTATCTGCCGGGCGCCGGCTGGATCGGCCTCGACCCGACGTCCGGCCTGTTCGCCGGCGAAGGCCATATCCCGCTGGCCTGCACGCCGGAACCGGCCTCGGCTGCCCCGGTGACCGGTGGCATCGACGAGTGCGAAACCGAGTTCTCGCACCACATGCAGGTCACCCGCGTTTGGGAAGCGCCGCGCGTCACCAAGCCCTACACCGATGAACAGTGGGCCGAAATCGAAGACCTCGGCCATGCCATCGACACCCGGTTGCAGGATATGGACGTGCGCCTGACCCAGGGCGGCGAGCCGACCTTCGTGGCCAGCGACGATCCGGATGGGGACGAGTGGAACACCGCCGCGCTCGGGCCGACCAAGCGCTTCTATGCGGCCGAACTGTTCCATCGGCTACGTGAAAAATATGCCCCGAATGGCCTGATGCACTTCGGTCAGGGCAAGTGGTACCCCGGTGAGCAGTTACCGCGCTGGTCGCTGAACTGCTTCTGGCGCAAGGATGGCGAGCCGATCTGGAATGCGCCGTCGCTTTATGCCGACGAACGGAAGGACTACGGTGCCACGGCCGAGCAGGCCGGCCGGTTTCTGAAGCGCGTTGCCGAGCGTCTGGGGGTGACGGCGGAGCATGTCTTCCCGGCTTACGAGGACGTCTATTACTACCTGTGGCGCGAGCGCCGCCTGCCGGGCAACGTCGATCCCTTCGATTCGCGGGTCGACGATCCGCTGGAACGCGAACGGCTGATGAAGGTGTTCACGCAGGGCATGACCCACACCGTCGGCTACGTGCTGCCGATCATGAAGAATGCCCACGACGGTTGGCAGACCGGACCGTGGTTCCTGCGCAGCGAACGCTGCTACCTGTTCCCCGGCGATTCGGCTCTCGGCTATCGCCTGCCGCTCGATTCGCAACCGTGGACGGCGAAAAGCGACTATCCCTACGTCAATCCGCAAGATGCCGAGATGGCGCAGGCACCGCTGGCCAGCCACGCCGAGTACATGGCGGCAGCCATGGGGCAGCGGCCCGGCCGGAGGCCCGCCTCCGCCCGGATGCGCCTGCAGGCGCCGCCCTTTGGCCGGGACGGGCCGGACGGCAAGGGGCATCCGTGGGAAAAGCCGACCGATACCGTGCCCGGCTTCAAGGAGTCGGCGGCCTGGGTAACCCGCCTCGCCATGTGCGCCGAACCGCGCGACGGCAAGCTGTACATCTTCATGCCGCCGACGCAGAGGCTGGAGGACTACCTCGAAGTCGTCGCCGCCGTCGAAGCGACGGCCGAGGAAATGCAGATCCCGGTGATCCTGGAAGGCTACGAGCCGCCAGCCGACCCGCGCCTGACCCATTTCCGCGTCACGCCGGACCCCGGTGTCATCGAAGTCAATATCCATCCGGCCAAAACCTGGGAGCAACTGGTCGACCAGACCACCCACCTCTACGAGTCGGCCTACTTCACGCGCCTGACCACCGAGAAATTCATGATGGATGGCCGCCATACCGGAACCGGTGGCGGCAACCATTTCGTGCTCGGCGGCGCCACGCCCAACGATTCCCCCTTCCTGCGCCGGCCGGATCTGCTGCGTAGCCTGATCGCCTATTGGCACAACCATCCCAGCCTGTCCTACCTGTTTTCCGGTTTGTTCATCGGCCCGACCAGCCAGGCGCCGCGTATCGACGAGGCGCGCAACGACAGCCTGTACGAGATGGAAATCGCCTTCAGGCAGATTCCGGCGGCCGGTGCCGGTGTGGCAAATTCGATCCCGCCCTGGCTGGTCGACCGCGTGCTGCGCAACCTGCTGATCGACGTGACCGGCAACACCCACCGCGCCGAGTTCTGCATCGACAAGCTGTATTCGCCGGACGGCCCGACCGGCCGCCTCGGCCTGCTCGAACTGCGTGCCTTCGAAATGCCGCCGCACGCCCGCATGTCGCTCGCCCAGCAATTGCTGTTGCGCGCCCTGATCGCCCGCTTCTGGGACGAGCCGTATGCGCCGCAGCGTCTGGCACGCTGGGGCACCGAACTGCACGACCGCTTCATGCTGCCGCACTTCGTGGCGCAGGATTTTGCCGACGTGATGGCGGAAATGCAGCAGGCCGGCTTCGCCTTCAAGCAGGAATGGTTCGCTCCGCATTTTGAGTTTCGCTTCCCGAAGTACGGCGATTTCGCCGTCAAGGGCATCGAGTTCGAACTGCGCCACGCGCTGGAACCGTGGCACGTCATGGGCGAGGAGGGGGGCGTCGGTGGCACGGTGCGCTACGTCGATTCCTCGGTCGAGCGCGTCCAGGTCAAGGTCAGGGGCATGGCGCCGGATCGCTACGTACTGACCTGCAATGGCGAGCCGGTGCCGCTCACCGCCACCGGCATCAACGGCGAATTCGTCGCCGGCGTACGCTACCGGGCCTGGCAGCCGGCTTCCTGCCTGCATCCGACCATCGGTGTCCATGCGCCGCTGGTGTTCGATATCGTCGATACCTGGATGCACCGCTCTCTGGGCGGCTGCCAGTACCATGTCGCCCATCCGGGCGGCCGCAATTTCGATGTCCTGCCGGTCAATGCCTACGAGGCTGAAAGCCGCCGTCTGGCGCGCTTCTTCCGCTTTGGACATACGCCGGGAACGGTGCGGGCGAAACCGGTAGAAGCCAGCGCCGAGCACCCGTTTACGCTAGACTTGCGGCGTTTTTGACCCAGAATAAACGCGCCAGGCGCACATCCGGGCCGGAGGAACGATCTTCCCGGCCCGACTGTGCCGGATAAGGCTCAATGGCCCGCACGCTCCTCGCCATCTACCCTCAGAGTGCCCGCCGCTACGACGAAATGTTGTCGGCGGACGGTAACGTGCGTCCGCATTGGCGGCAATTTTTCGGCCATCTCGATTCGGTGGCGCCGGAAGAAATGCGCCAGCGCCTGGAGTTCGTCGACCGCCGCATCCTCGAAAATGGCGTCACCTACAACGTCTATGCCGCGCCCGATGGCGCCGACCGGCCGTGGGCACTCGACCCGCTGCCGCTGATCATTCCTCCGGACGAATGGGCCGAGGTGTCTGCCGCGGTGGCACAGCGTGCCGCACTGCTCAACGCCATGCTGGCCGACCTGTATGGCGAACAAACGCTGCTCGCCGAGGGCTTGCTGCCACCGGCCCTGATCTACGGCCAGCACGGTTACCTGTGGCCCTGTCACGGCATCAAGCCGCCGGGTGGCGTCTGGCTGCACAATTACGCCGTCGATCTGGCCCGCTCGCCCAACGGCCGCTGGTGGGTCATCGCCGACCGCACGCAGGCTCCCTCGGGAGCCGGTTATGCCCTGGAAAACCGCCTGATCGTGTCGCGCGTCTTTCCCGAAATGTTCCGCGACCTGCGCGTCCAGCACGTCGCCGGTTTCTTCCGCGACCAGCAGGAGGGCCTGACCGGGCTGGCTCCGGTGGAAGGCGACGAGCAGCCGCATATCGTGCTGCTGACGCCCGGGCCGTACAACGAAACCTATTTCGAACATGCCTACCTGGCGCGCTACCTCGGCTACCCGCTGGTCGAGGGACAGGATCTGACGGTGCGCGGCGACACCGTCTACCTGAAGACCCTGCGCGGCCTGAAGCGGGTGCATGTCATCCTGCGCCGGCAGGACGACAGTTATTGCGACCCGCTCGAACTGCGCGGCGAATCGGCGCTCGGCATTCCCGGCCTGCTCAACGTGGCGCGGGCCGGTCGGGTGGTCATCGCCAATGCGCTGGGCAGCGGCCTGCTCGGTTCCGGCGCCCTGATGGGCTTCCTGCCGGCCATCTGCGAGCGCCTGCTCGGCGAAAAACTGCTGATGCCGTCGATCGCCACCTGGTGGTGCGGCGAGAAGCCGGCGCTGGACTACGTCAAAAAGCATTTCGACGATCTGGTCATCAAGCCGGCCTACCCGACGCAGCGCATGGACCCGGTGTTCGGCCACGAGTTGAAGGGTGAGGAGCGTGCCGACATGCTGCGCCGCATCGAAGCCCGGCCGCATGCCTACGTGGCGCAGGAGATGGTCCAGCTGTCGCAGGCACCGACCTGGAGCCGCGCCCACGAACGCCGGCTGCTGGCTAGGCCGGTCGGCATGCGTGCCTACGCGGTGACGACGCCGGACGGTTATTCGGTGATGCCGGGCGGACTGGCCCGGGTCGGCACTGCCGGCAACACGCGCATCATCTCGATGCAGCGCGGCGGCGCTTCGAAGGATACCTGGGTGCTGACCAATGGTCCGGTCAGCGATTTCTCGCTGCTCAAGCCCTCCGTCGGTGTGCGCGACCTGATCCGCGCCGGCGCCAACCTGTCGTCGCGTGTCGTCGAAAACCTGTTCTGGCTCGGCCGCTATTCGGAGCGTTTCGACGACAGCGCCCGCATGCTGCGCGTTGCGCTCGGGCGCGTCGTGGTCGCCGGCGGCGGCAAGACGCCGGCAGTCGCCGCCGCCATGGAGCTGGCGCGGCGGGTCGGCGTTCTGCCGGAGCCGGACGAGGACAGCCCGGTCAAGGACGGCAGCGAACATGTGCTGCTCGAAGCCATCTACGATCCAGAGCAGCCGGGCAGCCTGGC
Source organism: Dechloromonas sp. CZR5 (assembly GCF_008711155.1). Classification (GTDB taxonomy): domain Bacteria; phylum Pseudomonadota; class Gammaproteobacteria; order Burkholderiales; family Rhodocyclaceae; genus Azonexus. Next base: position 804,249 of record NZ_VUYQ01000001.1, read on the forward strand.
CGGCAACATCCGCAGCCTGATGTGGGCGGCGACCCATGTCCGCGAACGCCTGTCGCTCGACCACTGGCATTCGCTGAACAGCCTGCAGCGCGACCAGCAGTCGGCGCTGAAGAAACATCCGACGCTGACCGAGGCCATCGCCTTTCTCGACCGCGTGCTCGGCGTCTCGTCGTCGCTGACCGGCTTCGCCATGGACAACATGACGCGCGACGACGGCTGGCGTTTCCTGATCATCGGCCGCCGCCTGGAGCGCCTGGCTTTCCTGGCGCAGTCCATGGCCCATTTCCTGACCATGGAATCGGCAGACGGCCCGGAATCGCTCGAATGGCTGCTCGACCTGATGGATTCGATCATCACCTACCGCTCGCGCTATTCCCGCGCGCCGGAGTTGCTGCCGGTGGTCGATCTGCTGGTTTTCGACGACAGCAATCCGCACGGCGTGCTGTTCCAGGCCAACGTCCTGATGCGCTATCTCGACCGCATGACCCGCGAACTGGAGGCCGATTTCGACGGCGACCTGGCCGGGGTGGTCGAACGGCTGCGTGCCTTCGATCTCGGGAAGCTGGAGCATCTGCCGTTCAGCCGCAGTCACCGCAGCGCCCCGTGCATCGAACTCGCCGCACTGCTGCACGAGCTCGACCTGGCCGCCAATCAGTTGTCTGACTGGTTGGGCATGCGCTACTTCACCCACGTCGGCGACGTCAGCCGGCAGACCATGGCGCTCTAAAGCCTATGCCCGCCGTTCGCTATCACGTCCTGCACGAAACCCGCTACGACTACGGCAGCCCGGTGGCGCTGTCGCAGCAGCAATTGCATCTGTCGCCACGCATCCTCGCCTGGCAGCAGGTCGAGGAGCAATGCGTCGACATCGAGCCGACGCCAAGCTGGCGGCGCGACGGCCTCGACGCTTTTGGCAACCCGGTCACCTGGGTCGCTTTCCACGCGCCGCACGACCGCCTGCTCATCCGTTCGGTGATGACCATCGCCGTCGAACCCCACCTGCCGGATGCCCTGGACGACTCGCCGCCGTGGGAGGACGTGCGCGATCTCCTGGCCTACGACTCGAGCAGCCCGTCTGCCGAAGCGCTCGATGCCGCGCGTTTCCTGTTCGAGAGCCCGCATGTCCGCGTCAAGCACGAACTGGCCGACTACGCGGCCGACTGCTTCCCGCCGGAGCGGCCGCTGCTGCTCGGTGTACAGGCCCTGATGGCCAAGATATTCAGTGAATTCACCTTCGATCCGGAAGCGACGACCGTGTCCACGCCGGTCCTTGAGGTGCTGGAAAACAAGCGCGGCGTCTGCCAGGACTTCGCCCACCTGATGATCGCCTGCCTGCGCGCGATGGGACTGGCTGCCCGTTACGTCAGCGGCTACCTGCTGACCCGGCCGCCCCCCGGCAAGCCCCGCCTGATCGGTGCCGATGCTTCGCATGCCTGGGTGTCGGTCTATGCGCCGGGCAGCGCGACCGGCTGGGTCGATTTCGATCCGACCAACAACCTGCTGCCCGACACCGAGCACATTACGCTCTCCTTCGGGCGGGATTTCTCCGACATATCGCCGCTGCGCGGCATCATCCTGGGCGGCGGCGGGGCCGAACCCGAGGTGGCCGTCACCGTCTTCCCGATCGGCGAGGAGAAAATCCCGGAGGCGCTCTCGGCAGCGATCGAAGGCCGGGGAGCCCGGGCGTGACGCGTCGGCGCATCGCCATCGTCGGAGGCGGCCCGGCCGGCCTGATGGCGGCCGACGTGCTGTCGGCCGACGTGCTGTCGGCCGACGGCAGTCTGCAGGTCGATGTCTACGATGCCATGCCCTCGGTCGGCCGGAAGTTCCTGATGGCCGGCAAGGGCGGAATGAACATCACCCATTCCGAACCGCTGGCCGATTTTGTCGGGCGCTACGGCGCGCGCGCCGGGGTGGTTGCGCCCTGGCTGTCGGTCTTCGGGCCGACGGCTTTGCGCGACTGGATACATGGCCTGGGCATCGATACGTTCATTGGCACCTCCGGCCGGGTTTTTCCCACCGAGATGAAAGCGGCGCCACTGCTGCGCGCCTGGTTGCACCGCTTGCGCGGGCAGGGGGTGCATATCCACGTGCGTCATCGCTGGCTGGGCTGGCACGACGGGCAGCTGCGCTTCGCCACCCCGGCCGGCGAACTGGCCGTCGCCGCAGATGCCGTACTGCTCGCCCTCGGCGGCGGCAGTTGGGCCAAGCTCGGTTCGGACGGCACCTGGGTGCCCGTGCTGCGCGACGCCGGCATCCCGGTGGAAACGCTCAAGCCGGCCAACTGCGGATTCGATGTCGACTGGTCGCCGCATTTCCGCGAGCGTCATGCCGGGCAGGCGGTCAAACCGGTGGTGGCGACGGCGGGCGAACAGACCCGGCAGGGCGAGTTCAACATTACCGGCAGCGGCCTTGAAGGCGGTTTGATCTACGCGCTGGCGGCCGACCTGCGCGATGCGCTGGCGCGCGACGGCCGGGCGCTACTGCATCTGGATCTGGCGCCGGGGCGTACTCGGGATCGCTTGGCTACGGACCTGGCCAGGCCGCGCGGTCGCGATTCTCTGGCCAACCATCTGCGCCGCAGAGCCGGGATCGAAGGCGTCAAGGCGGCGCTGCTGCGCGAGTTGTGCACACCCGAAACGCTGGCGTCGGCATCGGCGCTGGCCGCCGCGATCAAGAATCTGCCACTGCCCGTGACGGCTACCCGTCCGCTCGACGAGGCGATCAGCTCGGCCGGCGGCGTCAGTTTCGCGGCGCTCGACGCCGACCTGATGCTGCGCGAGATGCCCGGGGTGTTTTGTGCCGGCGAGATGCTCGACTGGGAGGCACCGACCGGCGGTTATCTGCTGACGGCGTGTTTCGCCAGCGGGCAAGTGGCTGCCCGGGGCATGCTGGGGTGGCTGCAGCGCAGGGATTAAGGCGTCTTTGGGCCGTAACGGTCCAGATAATCGAGTGCCGCCTCGAAATCGAAGGAGGAGACCAGGCTCTCGAACTGCGCATGGTGAACCCCGAAGGCTTGCTTGAGAAGGCTCGCTTCCTGCCTGACCCTGTCCTGGACGCTCATTTCGCCTTGTTGCAGTTCGCGGCGGATGTGTTCGAGCACGTTCCGGATGGCCTCGTCGTCCACGGCCGGCCCTGTCGTGCCGGCATTTTCGTGAAGGGTCGACAGTTGTTCCTGCAGAGCCTGATAAGCGGATTCCGCACGCTCGACGAGGGGTAGCAGCTCGAGCAGGTCGCGACCTTCCTTGATGGACATTTCGAGGGTCAGCGCGGCACGGTTGACTTGGAGCGCACCGAGGGTTGCGGAAACCCCCTTGAGCGAATGGGCCAGTCGCCTCGCCTCGTCGAGGTTGCCATCGGCCAGTTGTTCGCGGATGCGGGTGAAGTCGTGGCCGTGGGTTTCGGTAAACTTGCCGAGCAGGCGGATATAAGAGTCTACACGGCCGCGTACGGCCCGCAGGCCGAGGTTGCTGTCCAGCCCGACAATGCCGGCGAGGACGGTGATCTGTTCCGGCGTTCCCTGGACGGCCGCAGCCGGCTTGCGGATGGGCAGCCAGCGGGCGAGGGTGGCATAGAGGACGTCGGGGGCGACCGGCTTGGCGATATGGTCATTCATGCCGGCTGTCATGCAGATATCGCGGTCTTCGTCGAAGGCGTTGGCGGTCATGGCCAGAATGGGCACCTGTTGCCAGCCGGGGAGCAGGCGTATCTGCCGGGTGGCCTCGAGGCCGTCCATGACGGGCATCTGCATATCCATCAGCACCAGGTCGTAGGTGCCACGGAGGGCGCAGTCGACCGCTTCGGCGCCGTCGCGGGCCAGGTCGACGACGAGTCCGGCACCTTCCAGCATGTCGCAGGCCACTTCGGCATTGATGACGTTGTCTTCGGCCAGGAGTACCCGGGCGCCCTGCTGGTGGTGGGCGGGTGGCATCGTTGCGATCTGCGGTCTTTGCCGGTTTTCGGTGCCGCGTTTCAGGCGTGCCGTGAACCAGAAGGTGCTGCCTTTGCCCGGCTCACTTTCGACACCGATATCGCCATGCATGGCCGCCGCCAGCCTTTTGCTGATGGCCAGGCCCAGCCCTGTTCCGCCGTAGCGGCGGGTGGTCGAGGTGTCGCCCTGTTCGAAGGGCTGAAACAGCCGGGACAGATGCTCCGCCGTGATGCCGATGCCTGTATCGCTGACTTCGCAACGAATCAACACCTCATCCGTGTCTTCCTCGAGAAGGCTGGTACGCAGCTCTATCCGTCCTTGTTCCGTGAATTTGATGGCATTCGACAGGAAGTTGATCAGGATTTGCTGAACCCGCATCGAGTCTCCCCGCACGACGGCGGGAATGGCCGGGTCGACTTGGTGGATGAGGGGCAGGTGCTTGGCTTCGGCGCGTGTCGCAACCAGTTCGCAGGTCCGCTTGCAGACGTCATCGAGGGAGAAATCGCTGTCTTCGAGAACCAGCTTGTCGGCTTCGATCTTCGACAGGTCGAGGATGTCGTTGATGATGGCCAGCAGATGCTGGGCCGCATCGCCAACCTTGCTCAGGCGCTCGTATTGTTCCTTGTCGTGGGTGTTGCGCTGCGCGAGATAGGTCAGGCCGATGATGGCGTTCATCGGGGTGCGGATTTCATGGCTCATGTTGGCCAGGAAGGTGCTCTTGGCGCGGCTCGCCGATTCGGCCTCGTTCTTGGCACGCATCAGCTCTTCGGTCCGTTCGTCGACCAGCTGTTCGAGGTGCTGGCGATAGGTTTCGAGTTCGGACTGGATGCGTTTCTTCTCGGTGATGTCTTCCTTGATGGCGAGGTAGTGCGTTATCCGACCATCCGGCTGGCGAACCGGCGAAATGATCGCCATTTCCTCGAAAATCGACCCATCCTTGCGTCGATTGATGAACTCGCCATGCCAGACCTCGCCACGCTGCAGCGTTGTCCAGAGCTCGGCCGGCGGCGCTGCCTCCAGCGTGCCGGGGTTGAGCAGTCGGGGGTTCCGGCCGATGACTTCGTCCCGCGTGTAGCCGGTATTCCGGACAAAGGCTTCGTTGACGTACTCGATCTCGGCCTGCGTGTTGGTGATGATGATGCTGTGCGGACTCTGCTCCATGGCCAGGGAGAGCTTGCGCAGTTGCTCTTCCGCTTCGCGCCGTTCGGTGATGTCCTGGACCGTACCGACGGCCGACAGGGCATTGCCGGATTCGTCGAACCGGATGTTGGCGCGCTCGCGAACCCAGCGGATCGAGTGGGCTGTCAGGATGCGGTGTTCGCTGTCGTAGGGTTCTCCGCGCAAGGCTTTCTGCCAGTCGGCAAGGACGCGCTGGCGGTCGTCGGCGTGGATGCAATTGACGAAGTCGGCCAGCTTCAGGGGTTCGCCCTGAGTCCGCCCGAAAATCCGGTATACCTCGTCGCTCCAGCTCAGCCGGTCGTTCGCAATATCCAGTGTCCAGCTGCCCAGATGGGCGATGGCCTGCGCTTCGCGCAGCGCTGCCTCGTTCTGGCTCAGTCGTTGCTCGAACTGCTTGCGCTCGGTGATGTCCTGGCTGGTGCCGAAGAGCCGGCTGACCCGGCCATCGGTCCCGATGAGCAGTTGGCCGGCCGTGTGTATCCAGCGCTCTTCGCCGCTGTCGCGACGGATGGTCCGGTATTCCGAATCGAAGGGTTGGCGATTGCGGAAGACGTGGTCGCGCGAGTACTCGGCAACCTGTTCGCGATCGTCCGGGTGAACCAGCGCCAGCCAGCCGCGGGTGTCCAGCGCTTCGCCCGGGGCGATGCCGAGTATCTCGTTGTGCGTCGGCGAGCCGATCAGCACGTCCCGGTCCGCTTCGAATGTGAAATGGCCGATCCGGGCCAGGCGCTGGGCTTCCAGCAGCATTGCTTCGCTGTGCGCCAGGGTGCGGCGCGAACGCTGCATGGCAATGCCGAGTTCGATTTCGCTGGCGATGTGTGCCAACAGCGCCACCTCTTCGTCGTCGAAGGCATCGCTAGCCGAGGCGTCGAGGTTCAGGCTCCCGAATACCTTGCCGTCGATCCAGAGCGGCAAACTGATCGACGAACGGGTGCCGCCAGCCTTGGCTATCTCCCGCCAGCGCGCCAGCGCAGGGTCCGGATCGATGTCCCGGGCGACGAAGGGGCGGCCATGCCGTATGGCCCGGCCGATGGTTCCCTGGCCGTTCCATTCATCGGCCCAGGTGGCGTTCAGATTGAGGAGATCGGGCCTATGGTTGCCGGAGTGGGCGAGCGGCAGGATGCCTCTGGCCGGGTCGTGCATCGCTTCGCCAACCCAGGCCAGCTGGTAGCCGCCGGTTTCGACAATGATGGTGCAGACATCGGCCAGCATTCCCGGCTGGTCGTGGTGGCGGACAAGCGCCTGGGAAACGGCGTTCATCAGGCGCAGCGCGCGATTCTGGCGGTCGATCTTGTCCTTGTCGTTCTGGCGTGCAGTGATGTCGTTGACGACCCCGGCCGTCAGGCGCGGGCTTCCATCCGACAGGCGTTCGGTGACGCAACGCCGGTCCTCGATCCATAGCCAATGCCCATCGTCGTGCCGCACGCGGTATTCAAGGCACTGGGCTTCGGTCGTGCCTTGCGCGGCTGACAGGCAAGCGCTGTCCAGCGCCTCCCGGTCGTCCGGATGAACGCGGTCCATCCAGGCTGCCAGCGTTCGCGGTGCGGCGCCGGCCGCGCACCCCAGTATGCGCAGCACGCCCCGGCTCAGCTGGTAGCGGTCGATGTCGTGCTGGTACTCCCAGCTTCCGGCGCCCCCGCCATCGAGCGCCATCTGCAGGTGGGCTTCCAGGCGAAGGAGGTCGCGTTCCTGCTGCGCCTGCTGCAGGGCGTGTTCCATCCGCTCCAGGGCCAGTTGCTCAAGCAGGCGTCGCTGGTTGACCACACCGGCGATCTGACCGGACTTGCTCAGCACGACCATGTGTCGCAGCCGGAAACGGGTCATTGCTTCCATGGCGCCCGTCACCGACATGTCGACTGACACGCTGCGCAGCGGCGCACTCATCGTTTCGCGCAGGGTCAGGACCTGGGGGGCATCGTGCTGCGCGAGCAGGCGCGGGATATCCCGCTCGGTCAGGATGCCGATCGGCATGTCGCCTTCGCTGACGATCAGATAGTCGGCGCCCTGTTCGATCATCTGGGCGATGGCCTTGTCGAGTGCCGCCTCGGGAGGGAGATGCGGCACTTCGTGATCCATGATGCCTGCCAGCGTACGCACATGCCGGAAAGCCGAGCTACCCAGGTACATGCGGAAGTCGGTGTCGCTGACGATCCCGGCTATCGCTCCGGTTTCATCGAGGACAACCAGGTGGCGGATCTTCTTTTCCTCGGTCAGCCGTCGGGCGCTGACCAGGTCGAGATCGACGGGCGCGCTGATCAACGGTTGGGACATGATCGTGCCGACCGGCGTGTCGCCTGGCGTACGGGCGTGAAAGGCGCAAACAATGTTGCTTTCGGTCACGATGCCGACCGGAATCCCCTCGGCGAGGACGATGACGCAGGATATCTGCTCGTCCGACATCTTTCGCACAGCCTGCTGCAGAGTCGCCTCCGGCGGCAAGGTGTGGACTTCGAGGCTCATGATCGAGCCCAGGGTTGAGGAAGGGGCGATGGGCATGGGAGGGGGAAGCGGGGGGGGGCTGCGTTCAGTAAGCCACACCGTTAGCGGATACGCTCCGGGTCTCCGGTGGGTTTCTCCAGGCGCTGCGGCGAAGCGGCATGTCTTACTCTGCGTAGGCCTTGGCAATGGCAACGAAGGTTTCGAAATCGCAGACGAAGGCTTCGACGATATCCGGATCGAAATGAATTCCCTTGCCGTCCAGTATGATCCGGTGGGCATGCTCGAAGGAGAACGCCGGCTTATAGACGCGTTTGCAGGTCAGGGCGTCGAATACGTCGGCGAGCGCCATCAGGCGCGCGGCGATCGGGATGTCGTCGCCGGCCAGCCCGTCCGGATAGCCGCTGCCGTCCCATTTTTCGTGGTGCGAGCGGGCAATCATCTTGGCGATGGCGAGAAACTCGACGGGCTTGTCGGCGTCAGCTTCGGCCTGGGCAATGGCGTTGCTGCCGAGTTCGGCGTGGGTCTTCATGATTTCCCACTCTTCCGGCGTCAGTTTGCCGGGTTTGAGCAGGACGTGGTCGGGAATGCCTACCTTGCCGATGTCGTGCAGGGGGGCGGACTGGACCAGGGCATTGATGGTCCGCTGGTCGAGGTAGTGGGCAAAGCGCGGGTGCTGGCACAAGCGCTTGGCCAGGGTCAGGATGTATTCCTGCGTCCGACGCAGATGCTTGCCGGTTTCCGGGTCGCGGGTTTCGGCCAGGCGGGCGAGGGCGTGGATGCTGACTTCCTGGATCAGCTGGTTTTCATGCATCCGGCGGGCCACCTCATTTTCGAGGAAGGCGTTCTGGTTGCTCAGGAAGTCTCTTGCCGCCTTGAGTTCGAGCTGGGTACGCACCCGGGCGAGGACGATGCTCGGGCGGATCGGCTTGGTGATGTAGTCGACGGCACCCAGGTCGAGGCCGCGCTCTTCGTCGGAGGTTCCGTCCATGGCGGTGACGAAGATCACCGGAATGTTGCGCGTGACCCCGGATGCTTTCAACTCGCCGAGAACCTCGAAGCCATCCATTTCCGGCATCATCACATCGAGCAGAATGAGGTCGGGGGTCGGATCGGCCATCGCGATCTGGATGGCGCGTTTTCCCGAATTGGCAGCCCGGACTCGATAAGTCGGCTGCAGCAGTTCGCCCAGAACACTGAGATTCTCGGGCGTGTCGTCGACGATCAGTATGGTCGGTGGGCGGATATCCATGCGCAAGTCCAATCGCCCTTGAGTGGCGAGTTTGCGAGAATTATCACATTACTGTAATAGTATTGCCAGCTTTAATCTTTGTTAAATTCTCGCTCCGGCGGGGCGGACGGGCGGGTCACTTGCCGACAATACGGCGGTAGATTGCGAAACGATTCCGGTCGATCTTGCCACTGTCCACCGCTGTGGTCAGCGCACAGCCGGGTTCGCGGTCATGCTGGCAGTCGCGGAATCGGCAGTGGCCGAGGTATTCCCGGAATTCCGGGAAGGCGTTTTCGATTTCCTGGCGGTCGAGATGACCAAGACCGAATTCCTGCAGACCCGGGGAGTCGATCAGGTCGCTGTCCGCATCCAGGTGATAGAGCGTGGCATGCGTGGTGGTGTGCTTGCCGGAATCGAGCGCCTGCGAGATTTCGCGTGTCGCGGCGTTGGCTTCCGGGATCAGTGCATTGACCAGCGTCGATTTGCCCATGCCGGACTGGCCGACCAGGACGCTGGTCTTGCCGGCCAGGTGGGGGCGCAGGTCTTCGGCGTGGTCGCGGGCCGACAGTTCGAGGATCGGATAGTCGAGCGCCGCCAGGGTGGCCAGGCGCGCGCGGGCCGCCGGCAGCTTGTCTGCCAGGTCGCACTTGTTGAGTACGATCAGCGGCGCGATTTCCTCGCTTTCGGCGGCGAGCAGGGCGCGGGCAACCAGTTCGTCGGAGAAGGCCGGCTCGGTGGCGACGACGATGACGATCTGGTCGACGTTGGCGGCAATCAGTTTCTGGCGGATTTCGTTGGAGCGATAGAGCAGGCTGCTGCGTGGCTGGATCGCCTCGACGACGCCCTGGTCGTCCGAGGTGCGCTGGATGTCGACGCGGTCGCCGCAGGCGATTTCACTTTTCTTGCCGCGCGGAAAACAGGGCAAGCGGGTGCCGTCGGGCAGTTCGACCATGTATTGCCGGCCGTGCGCGGCGATGACTCTGCCTTCCATCAGCTGGCGGCCCCCTGCAGCTGCAGGTGGGCAATGCGTTGCGCAGCGGGCGGGTGCGAGTCGTAGAACAGCGAATGCAGCGGGTCCGGGGTCAATGTCGAGGCGTTGTCCCGGTATAGCTTGACCAGCGCGTGGATGAGATCGTCGGCGGCGGCATGCTCGGCGGCATAGGCATCGGCCTCGAACTCATGCCGGCGCGACAGCCAGCTCATCAACGGTGTCAGCGGGAAGGTGAATACCGGCATGACCAAAAAGAACAGGATCAGCGCCAGTGCCGTATTCTGCGCGTCGACGCCGAGGCCGGCGTAGAACCACGGGGCGTCGATCAGTTGGCCGAGCAGCCACAGGAACGCAAGCGAGCCGGCAAACATCGTGATCATGCGCTTGAGCACGTGTTTTTTGCGGAAATGGCCCAGTTCGTGGGCGAGCACGGCTTCAACCTCGGGCGGGTCGAGGCGGGTGAGCAGGGTATCGAAAAAGACGATGCGCTTGTTGTTACCGAAGCCGGTGAAGTAGGCGTTGCCGTGGCTGGAGCGCTTCGAGCCGTCCATGACGAAAAGGCCGGAAGAACGGAAGCCGCAGCGGACGAGCAGGGCCTCGACCCGCGATTTCATCTCGCCTTCCTCGAGCGGCGAGAACTTGTTGAACAGCGGCGCGATCCAGGTCGGATACACGAACATCAGCAGCAGGTTGAAGGCTGACCAGAACAGCCAGACGTAAAGCCACCAGTTTTCGCCCATGGCACCCATCAACCACAGTATGGCGAGGATGACCGGGGCTCCGATCAGGGCGCCCAGCAAGGTCTGTTTGACCAGGTCGGCGAAGAACAGGCCCGGCGTCATGCGGTTGAAGCCGTGGCGGGCTTCGACGACGAACTGGCTGTAGAGGGACAGCGGCAGGTCGACGAGGCCGGAGATGAGCATCAGGCTGAAGATCATGGCCAGGCCGTAGAGCAGGCCGTCGGCGCGCGGCATCCAGAACTCGTGCAGTCCGGCCAGTCCGCCGCCCAGTGTCAGTGCCAACAGCAGGCCCGCATCGACGAAGATGCCAGCCACGGCTGCCTTGCTACGATCGACGGTGTAGTCGGCCGCCTTCTGATGGGTGGGCAGGGTCACCGTATCGGCGAATCCGGCAGGCAGCGAGGCGCGATGCGCCGAGACGAAGCGGATGTGCCGGATTTTCAGCCATAGGCGGACGGCCAGCGTCAGGGTGAAGAAGAGGAGAAAGATCAGGGTGAAATTCTGAGTCACGAAGGTCGGGCCGAGCTGTGCGAAAATCGGGGTTTTCAAGGAATCGGGCAATTATATGGCAGGCAATGCAAACAACCTCGTCTGGCTGGACATGGAAATGACGGGTTTGAATCCGGATGGCGACCGGATCATCGAGATGGCGATGGTCGTGACCAATTCCGAACTGGAAATGGTTGCGGAATCCCCGTCCTGGGTGGTTCACCAATCCGACGCAACGCTGGCCGCCATGGATGATTGGAACCAGAAAACCCACGGCCGTTCCGGCCTGATCGACAAGGTCAAGGCCTCGACCCTGGACGAGGCAGCCGTCGAGGCAGCAGCACTGGAGTTTCTGCAGAAATATTCACTGGCCGGCCACTCACCGATGTGCGGCAACTCCATCGGCCAGGATCGCCGTTTCATGGCGCGCTACATGCCGACGCTGGAAGCCTTCTTCCATTACCGCAACCTCGACGTCAGCACCCTGAAGGAACTGTGCAGGCGCTGGCAGCCCGAGGTCTACAAAGGCTTCAAGAAGAAGAGCAAGCACACGGCCATGGCCGACATCTACGAGTCCATCGACGAACTCAAGTACTACCGGGAGCATTTCCTGAAGGGCTGAGGATTCAGCCAGACTGTGCTCGTCAAGCGGCGGGCACAGTCCTCAGCGGCGGTAAAGGCGGAATTTTTCCTTACGGTCGCCCGGGCGGCTGCCCTCCCAGACCTTGGTCCATTGGCCGCTGGGTGCCGCCAGCTCACGGCGCGTGTCGCCGACCACCAGCAGCCAGTCGCAGGCCTTGCCAGCCTTCGAGTCCTCGGCAACCGGTTCGATCTCGACGAAGTAGGACATTGAAGCCAGCTGCGTGTCGCTCAGGCCACGCTCGGCCAGGCAGCCGTGGTTGTCCGGCAACGCTTTGGCGATGGCCTGGGCGACAGGACGGTAGGTTTTCCCGTAGTCGAACCAGGGCAGGATCAGGCTGGTCGCCAGCAGCCATAGTGTCGTGAAGCCCAGCGTCCAGTGCGTCAGGCTACGGTACGGCGAGCGCGGAGCGGTGACAATCAGCCATAACCACCAGAGGGTTGCGGCGATGCCGATGACCAGGGCTAACCAGTGAACCTGCCCGACGAAACCGGGGCGCAGGATGACCGCCCGCTCGGCCAATTTGGTCGGCCAGCCCAGCGCCATGGCCGACCAGCCGATCCAGACGACCACCGCGAACAGGCTGAAGGTGGACATCGCGAACCAGTCGAAGGCGCTCGCCGCGCCACGCCGCAAGGCCAGCGCGCCGGGGGTGGCGAGCAGGGCGAGCGGCGGAAGGAGGAGCAGGGTGGGTATTTCGCGCGGCCGGAAGGCCCAGGCCAGCAGGAGCAGGGTGATGGTGAAGAAGGCCAGCGGCAGCAGGAGATTCGGTGTCTGCAATTCCCTGCGCCGGATCCACAACGTCCATGCTGCCAGTGGCATGGCGGGGAAGGCGAACCAAGGGATCATGCCGATGAAGCGCCCGAGGCCGGTGAACGAGAACGGGGTGTTGAAAGGTGCCAGTTCGGTCGCCAGCCAGCCATGGAAGCGGGCTGGCTCCAGGCTGAGCACGAGCAGCGGCCAGGGTAGAATCAGCGCAGCGGCAATGGCCAAGCCGATGAGCAGGGTGTGCAGGGCTTTCGGCCGATCCGGCGATAGCCACCAAGCCACCGGGGCGATGGCGAGCAGGGGCAGGGTCGGGGCGATGCCGGTGCCGAGCAGGCAGGCGGCAACGGCAAGGCCGTAGAAGATGCCGGTCAGTCGTGGCTTGCGGCCGATGGCCGCCAGGGCGCCGAGGCCACCACCGTAGGCGGCCAGCGCAATCAACATCGGCTGCGCGTCGTGGGCGTGGAAAAGCAGGCCGGCACAGCCGGCGAGCAGCATCGGGCTGGCCGCCGCCGATTCTTCGCCGTAGAGCTCGCGGCTGGCGTAATAGAGTCCCATCAGGGCCAGCGTGACCCAGATGCCGCTGGCGATGCGCATCGCCTCGTGCAATGGCAGCAGCCAGCCGAAAGCCTTGCCGGTCAGCGCGGCGCTCCAGTAATAGAGCGGCGGTTCGTTGAAGACGCGGCCGGCCAGGTCGGGTGACAGCCAGTCGCTGTAATGCAGCATGTGCCAGGCGGCACCGATATGGATGGCGTCCTCGCCCTTCCACGGGTCGCGACCGAACAGGCCGGCCAGCACGTAGAAAGCCAGCATGGCGGCCAGCATCCAGCCTGACGGGGGCAGGCGGATGCCACGACGGATCAGGGCGGAAATGTCAGGCATGTCGTCCGGAAATGAAAAAGGCAGCCCACAGGCTGCCTTTCGAGACGGCGAAAATCAAGCCGATCAGGCGGCAGCCTTGCCGCGCATGGCGCCGAACTTCTGGTTGAACTTCTCGACGCGACCGGCGGTGTCGACGATCTTCTGCTTGCCGGTGTAGAACGGATGGCACAGGGAGCAGACTTCAACGTGGAAGGCATCCTTGGTCATGGTCGACTTGGTCGTGAAGGTGTGGCCGCAGGAGCAGGTCACGGCGACGTCTTTGTAATTCGGGTGGATATCGGCTTTCATCTTTTGTCCTTTAAACGAGCGACCGGCGGATGTGGCCGATCTGGGAAGCCCGCGATTATCCTCGAAAAAACGCGGGCTTGCAATATGTTTGCTGTAGCCGCGACGCATGGCGTCACAACACACCGCAGGTTTGTTGCGGCGTAGGCTAACTTCGCGAGCGAAGTTAAGCCCCCGCCCCGGGGGGGGCGGCCGCAGCCAAAGCTGCCGATGCGTTGCGGCTTTAGCCGCGACGCATGGCGTCAAAGAACTCCTGGTTGCCCTTGGTCGATTTGACCTTGTCGAGCAGGAATTCCATCGCTTCCAGATCGTCCATCGGGTAGCACAGCTTGCGCAGCACCCACATCTTCTGCAGGACGTCCGGCTTGAGCAGCAGTTCCTCGCGGCGGGTGCCGGAGCGATTGACGTTGACCGCCGGGTACATCCGCTTCTCGGCCATGCGGCGGTCGAGGTGGATTTCGGAGTTGCCGGTGCCCTTGAATTCTTCGTAGATCACTTCGTCCATGCGCGAGCCGGTGTCGATCAGCGCGGTGGCGAGGATGGTCAGCGAGCCGCCTTCCTCGATGTTGCGCGCAGCGCCGAAGAAGCGCTTGGGCTTCTGCAGGGCGTTGGCGTCGACACCGCCGGTCAGCACCTTGCCGGAGGCCGGCTGCACGGTGTTGTAGGCGCGGGCCAGGCGGGTGATGGAGTCGAGCAGGATGACCACATCCTTCTTGTGCTCGACCAGGCGCTTGGCCTTCTCGATGACCATCTCGGCGACCGCGACGTGGCGGGTAGCCGGTTCGTCGAAGGTTGAGGCGACGACCTCGCCCTTGACGGTGCGGGTCATTTCGGTGACTTCTTCCGGACGCTCGTCGATGAGCAGCACGATGAGCACGACTTCCGGATGGTTGGCAGTGATGGCGTGGGCGATGTTCTGCAGCATCACGGTCTTGCCGGTCTTTGGCGGGGCGACCAAGAGGCCGCGCTGGCCGCAGCCGATCGGGGCGATCATGTCGATGACGCGGCTGGTGATGTTTTCGTCGGACTTGATGTCGCGTTCGAGCTTGAGGTGACGCGTCGGGTGCAGCGGCGTCAGGTTCTCGAACATGATCTTGTTCTTGTTCGCTTCCGGCGAGAAACCGTTGATACGCTCGAGCTTGGTCAGTGCGACGTAGCGCTCGCCGTCCTTCGGGGTGCGGATTTCACCCTCGACCGTATCACCGGTGCGCAGGTTGAAGCGACGGACCTGCGACGGGGAGACGTAGATGTCGTCCGGGTTGGCCAGGTATGAGGTGTCGGCCGAGCGAAGGAAGCCGTAGCCGTCGGGCAGGACTTCGAGGGTGCCGTCGCCGTAGATGGTGTCGCCATTCTTGGCCTTGGCCTTGAGGATGGCGTAGATCAGCTCCTGCTTGCGCATCCGGTTGGCATTCTCGATGCCGAGTTCGGTGGCCATATCCAGCAGTTTGCTGACGTGTAATGTCTTGAGTTCGGAAAGTTGCATGTGGGAGTGTGTGGCGCCGGTTAACGAACGGGCGATTACCCGGAGGCCGGGGCGCAGATTGCAGAAGCTTGGGGGAGGAGAATGACGCCGGACAGCTTGCCTGTCGCGTCTGCCTGAAGGTGCAGGACGCACCTTCAGGGCGGGAGACTACGGAGATTACAGGTTGCTGTCAATAAAGGCAGCGAGTTGGGACTTGGACAGCGCGCCAACCTTGGTTGCTTCGATATTGCCGTTCTTGAAGATCATCAGGGTCGGGATGCCGCGGATGCCGTATTTGGCCGGGGTGGCCTGGTTGTCGTCGATGTTGACCTTGGCGACCTTCAGCTTGCCGGCGTATTCGTTGGCGACTTCGTCGAGGATCGGAGCAATCATCTTGCAGGGGCCACACCATTCTGCCCAGTAGTCGACGAGAACCGGCTGCTGCGATTGCAGCACTTCGGCTTCAAAGGTGTCGTCGGTGACGTAATGGATGTGCTCGCTCATGGTTTCCTCATGGGATGGAATGTAGGGATGGGGGCGCCGGCTAACGGCGACAGGAAGGTTGGCGTGATGCTAGCGAAAAAAAATGCCTTAGGGAAGCGTTAGCGGTCTGCCGGGAAAGGAGTTGTCACGGAGCGGCCGTCGCGATGCGGTGCTGTTTCTGCGCGGGCAAGACGGGGGCTAGGCGCCCGTCTTGAGCAGGTTGGCGAGTTCGACGGCTGTCTTGACCTGCATCTTGTCGAAGATATTGGCTCGGTGTACCTCGACGGTGCGCATGCTGATGTTGAGTTCGTCGGCGATGACCTTGTTGAACTTGCCGGCCAGGATCAGTTCCATGATCTGTCTTTCGCGGGTGGTCAGGCGCGCCACGCGCGAGCGGACGGAGTCGACGGCCGCCGTGGCTTCTCGTTGCTGGGCGTTCAGGGTCAGGGCCTGTTCGATGCGGTCGGCGAGATCGTTGTCGTTGACAGGTTTTTCGAAGAAATCGAACGCCCCTTTTTTCAGTGCGCCCACGGCCATCGGCACATCGCCGTGGCCGGTCAGGAAAATTACCGGCAGTGTCGAGTGGCGTTCGCATAGCCGGTCGAAGCAATCGAGGCCGGTCATGCCGCCCATGCGCATGTCGAGAACGATGCATCCGGCCATCTCCGGCGTCCACCGTTCGAGAAAGTCCTCGGCGGAGGGATAGCTGATGCTGTGCAGGCCCCGCGACTTGAGCAGCCAGGCAAGTGCGTCGCGAATCGCCTCGTCGTCGTCTACCAGATGGGCTGGGGCGTGGTTCATGGTCTTTCCAGGGGCAAGGTGAAGGTGAATATCGTACCTCGCCCGGTGTGTGAATTGGGGTTGTCGTCGGCCCACAGTCGGCCGCGGTGGGATTCAATGATCGACCGGCAGATCGACAGGCCGATGCCCATGCCGTCCTGTTTGGTGGAGAAGAAGGCGGTAAAGAGTTTTTCGCGGTTTTCGGGGGCGATACCGCAGCCCTGGTCGGCAACGCGGACTGACAACTCGTGCTCTCCCTGCTCGACGCGCACGGACAGGATTCGGTCTGGTTCCTCGTTGTCCGACATCGCCTCCATTCCGTTGCGCATCAGGTTGAGCAGGACCTGTTCCAGCATCAGGCGATCGGCGGGGATGGGCGGCAGGTCGGGGATGTGGGTCTCTATCCGGATGCGATGTTTGCGGGCATCGGCTTCGATGAAGCCCAGGCAGTCGTCGACCACTTCGTTCAGCGAACAGGGCGCGCGCTTCGGTTCGCTTTTGCGGACGAAGTCGTGGACACGCCTGATGATCTTCCCGGCACGTTGGGCCTGGGTGCCGATTTTTTCGAGGGCCGGTTTGATGTCGTCGATGGAGCATTCCGGACGCCCCAGGAGGTTGAGGCAGCCGGTGTTGTAGCTGGCGATGGCAGCCAGCGGCTGATTGAGTTCGTGGGCCAGCGTCGAGGCCATTTCGCCCATGGTCACGAGGCGGGAGGTGAACTGTAGCTGCGCCTGCTGCTGCCGGGCCAGTTCTTCGGCATGCTTGCGTTCAGTGACGTCGAGCACGGAGGCCATCCAGCCGGTGTGCTTGCCGTTTCCGTCGATCAGTTTGGCTTCGTAGACGAGGGCGTGGAAATGTTTTCCGTCCTTGCGTTGAAAGGTCATTTCAAAACCGTCAGGTGGTGCCATGCCGGCCATGACCGCCTGGTGCATGGCAAAGGTTTCGTCAATCTGCTCGGGAATCCAGTAAGGCATCGGTGGCGTGGTGCCGACCAGTTCATCGCTGTTGAATCCGGTCATCCGGCAGAAGGCTGGATTGACGTAGATGACCTTGCCATGGAGGTCGCGGGCGCGCATGCCGACGGTCAGGGAGTCTTCCATGGCTGTCCGGAAGGCGTGTTCGCCGCGCAAGGCTTCTTCGGCGCGGGTTCGTTTGCGCATCAGGTCGCGGACCAGCCAGAGGCTCCAGAAAACGCCACCGGCAAGCAGGATGATGGCGGTCGACAGGATGCGCGGGAGCAGATTTTCGCCGCTCTGGTAGCTGGTGACGCGTAACTTGAGACCTCGTCCCGGCGGGTCGAAGGGGATTTCATAGCTTTGGGCGCTGTTTCCTTCGACACTGGTTTTGGCGGCGTACTGGATATCGTTGTCGTCAATGATGACGACCTTGTATTTTTGCGTGAACCACCAGGGAACCTGGCTGTTGAGCAGCGTGTCCAGCGGGAAGACGGCGGCCAGCATCCCCTTCAGGCGGCGTCCGTCGAAAATGGGGATCATCAGTTCGACGAAGGCACGCTTGCCGTCGGCGAAGAAGGGTTCGCTGTATCCCGGTTTGCCGAGCTGTTTGGCCAGGTCAAAGGCCTGGCGCGTGTAGGCGAGGCCGAAAGCCTCGATTTCCTGGTCCGGCAAAGTCGAGCTCGGCAGTGCGTCGATGACGCGGTTTGTCCCGTCCAACCACAGTATTTGCGATATCTCCGGCGTGTTCGTGAGCATGTGAGCCGCGCGGAGGCGGAAGGTGCGCGAGGGCTCCGGCTGCTGGGCCAGGTCGACCGCCAGCTGTTGCAAGTGATCCTCGCTGCCGTTCAGGTGAAAGCGCAGGTTCTGCTCGAGCCAAAGGACGTCCTTGATCAATGCGGTCCGTTCTTCCTCGACTTCATTGCGCTGGAGGAGCCAGAGCAGGACGATCAGGGCGATGACCAGCAGTACGATGCCGAACTTCGGCAAGGCGAGCAGTAGGCGCAGGCGTCGGGAGCCGCCGGGGCCGGGCAAAGGCAGGGTGGTCATCGTGCGCATCGTATACCAATCGCCAGCAACCCGAGCCATTCGTGTTTTCCACAATTCGGATCACCACAATAGGCAGGTGGGGAGGGGGTGTTCATACTCCGCGCCACTACAAATCCGTGGGGGATGTCTCGTGAAGAAAAGCATTTTCAAAAGCCTGTATGTGCAGGTTCTGATCGCCATTGCGCTGGGTGTGGCGCTCGGGCATTTCTATCCGTCGGCCGGTGCCGACATGAAGCCGCTGGGCGATGCCTTCATCAAGCTGATCAAGATGATCATCGCCCCGATTATCTTCTGCACCATCGTCGTCGGCATCGCCGGCATGGAGGATATGAAGAAGGTCGGCAAGACGGGTGGCTACGCGGTTCTGTATTTTGAAGTCGTCAGTACCATCGCGCTGATCATCGGCCTGATCGTGGTCAATGTCTGGGCGCCGGGCTCCGGCATGAACGTCGATCCTGCATCGCTCGACACCAAGGGGCTCGACAAGTATGTCGGTCCGGGCAAGCTGCAATCGACGACCGAGTTCCTGATCAACATCATCCCGACCAGCGTGGTGGACGCCTTTGCCAAGGGCGACATGCTGCAGGTGCTGTTCTTCTCCATTCTCTTCGGCTATGCCATGCATGCTTTCGGTGAGCGCGGCAAACCGGTGTTCGATTTGATCGAAAAGCTGTCGCATGTGCTGTTCGGCATCGTCGGCGTGATCATGAAGGTGGCTCCGATCGGTGCCTTCGGTGCCATGGCCTACACCATCGGCAAGCATGGCGTGGGCAGCCTCGTCCAGCTGGCCAACCTGATGGGGGCTTTCTACCTCACCTGCGTGATTTTCGTGGTTGGCGTGCTGGGAACGATCGCCAAGGTGCACGGTTTCTCCATCTTCAAGCTGATCAAATACATCAAGGAAGAGTTGTTCCTGGTGCTTGGAACGTCCTCGTCCGAATCGGCACTGCCCCGCCTGATGGCCAAGATGGAAAATGCCGGTGCCCAGAAGTCGGTGGTCGGCCTGGTCGTGCCGACCGGCTATTCGTTCAATCTGGACGGTACGTCGATCTACCTGACCATGGCCGCCGTATTCATCGCCCAGGCGACCAATACGCCGATGGACCTGTCGCAGCAGATCACCTTGCTGATCATTTTGCTGCTCACGTCCAAGGGAGCTGCCGGGGTGACGGGTTCCGGCTTTATCGTGCTGGCGGCGACGCTGTCGGCCGTCGGAACGGTGCCGGTTGCCGGGTTGGCGCTGATCCTTGGCATCGATCGTTTCATGTCGGAAGCGCGTGCCCTGACCAACTTCATCGGCAACAGCGTGGCGACCCTGGTCGTTGCCAAATGGTGCAAGGCGCTTGACGTCGAGCGCATGAATGCCGTTCTCAACGACGAGACCGACGATGAGGCCGACAACCCGGAACTAGTGCTGGACGATGCGCCGGATGTGCTTATCCCCCATGTGCCGCGCCCGATTGTCGAGCACCACTAGGCGTCCGACGCGACCAGGAAAAACCGCCGGCAAGTCCGGCGGTTTTTTTGTTGACCATCGCTGGCTAGCTTCTTGTCAGTTTCCGGTCAGCTGTGGATAACCACAATACTCAGCGATTTCTCCTTTCGTAATACTTGTATCTAGTCGTAATTTGCGACAGTTCAACTGGAGGAGAGAATATGAAGATTTCCAAACTGCTTGCCGGCCTGTTCGTCTGTGCCGCTTCGTTTGGCGCCTATGCCCAGCAGCCGATCGTCATCAAGTTCAGCCACGTCGTGGCGGCCGATACGCCCAAGGGCAAGGCTGCCGAGATGTTTGCCAAGAAAGCCGGCGAACTGACTGGCGGCAAGGTCAAGGTCGAGGTCTATGCCAACTCGACGCTGTACAAGGACAAGGAAGAGATGGAAGCGCTGCAGCTGGGTGCTGTCCAGATGCTGGCGCCGTCGCTGGCCAAGTTCGGTCCGCTGGGCGTCAAGGAGTTCGAGGTTTTTGACTTGCCGTTCATCTTCAGCAGCTACGACGATCTGCGCAAGGTGACCAATGGTGCAGTCGGCAAGCAGCTGCTGACCAAGCTGGAGCCCAAGGGTATCCGTGGCCTGGCTTACTGGGACAATGGCTTCAAGTCGTTCTCGGCGAATACGCCGATCAAGACACCGGCCGACCTGAAGGGCAAGAAGCTGCGTATCCAGTCGTCCAAGGTGCTTGAGGAGCAAATCCGCTCCGTCGGCGGCATGCCGCAAGTCATGGCGTTCTCCGAGGTTTATCAGGCGCTGCAGACCGGCGTGGTCGACGGTACCGAGAACCCGATTTCCAACCTCTATACCCAGAAGATGCACGAAGTGCAGAAGCATCTGACCCTGACCGAGCACGGCTATCTGGGCTATGCGGTCATCGTCAACAAGAAGTTCTGGGACGGTTTGCCGGCCGATATCCGCAAGCAACTGGATGATGCAATGGAGCAGGCGACCCGCTACGCCAACCAGATCGCCAAGGTCGAAAACGACGCGTCTCTGGAGGCTGTGAAAAAGAGCGGCAAGACTACGGTTTACGTACCGACCAAGGAAGAACGCCTGGCTTTCAAGAAGGCGATGGTGCCGGTCCATCAGAAGATGGAAAGCCGTGTCGGGAAGGAAGTGATCCAGGCGGTATACAAGGACATCGGCTTCAAGCCGGATAGCCTGTAAGACACACGGCAGCAACGGTCGGGGGCGAAAGCCCCCGATTCAAAAACGGGGGTACACACCATGTTAAACAAGGCGCTCAATCACCTAGAAGAGCTGCTGGTCACGTTCCTGATGGGCGCGGCCACGCTGATCATCTTCATTTCGGTGGCGCACCGCTATATGGCCGGGGTCGATATTCCCGGTCTGCAGGACTGGCTGCTGACTTTGAATTTCAGCTGGGCCCAGGAGCTCTGCATCATCATGTTCGTCTGGATGGCGAAATTCGGCGCCGCCTATGGCGTTCGCACGGGCATCCACGTCGGCGTCGACGTCCTGATCAACCGTCTGGACGACGGCATGCGCCGCCGGTTCATCCTGTTCGGCCTGATGGCCGGCGCGCTGTTCACCGGCATCGTCGCCACGCTCGGCGGGCATTTCGTCTGGGAGAACGGGGCGCACTACGCATTTTTCAATACCTTCGGCATCCATGCCGAGGATATCTACGAAGGGCCTACGACACCTGACCTCGAATGGCCGACCTGGGTCGTTTACAGTGCCATTCCGCTCGGTTCTTCGCTGATGTGTTTCCGTTTTCTGCAGGTGGCGTGGAGCTTCCTGAAAACGGGCGAACTGCCGCACCACGATCACGGCCACGTCGATGGCCTCGAGGATGAGGTGCCGCCGGTCGACTTCGACCCCTATGGCATGGATGACAACCTGCACATGAAAGACTTGAAGCACACCATGGTTGGCGAACGCCGTTCGGGTGAGGAGCGTCGCACCCATGCCAGTCCCGCCGCCGATGAGCGTCGCGGCGGTGCCGAGCGTCGTCAGGTATCCGACAAGCAAGGAGACCAGCAATGAACGCCCTGGTAATTTTTGGTTTGCTGGCCATTCTCATGCTGACCGGCATGCCGATCTCGATTTCGCTCGGCCTGACCGTGTTGACCTTCCTGTTTACCATGACGCAGGTGCCGCTGGAGTCGGTGGCCCTCAAGCTGTTCACGGGGATCGAGAAGTTCGAGATCATGGCGATTCCGTTCTTCATTCTGGCCGGCAATTTCCTGACGCACGGCGGGGTGGCGAAACGGATGATCAACTTCGCGACGTCGATGGTCGGTCACTGGTACGGCGGCCTCGGTCTGGCCGGCGTGCTGGCTTGCGCCTTGTTCGCTGCCGTGTCGGGCTCCAGCCCGGCTACCGTTGTGGCCATCGGTTCCATCCTGCTACCCGCCATGGTCAAGGCCGGATTCCCGAACAAGTTCGGTGCCGGTGTCATCGCCACGTCGGGTGCGCTGGGTATCCTGATTCCGCCGTCCATCGTCATGGTGATGTACTCGGTGGCGACCAATACCTCGGTCGGTGCCCTGTTCATGGCCGGTGTCATCCCGGGCCTGGCCTTGGCGGGTGTCCTCGGTGGCGTCACTTGGTATCGTGCCAAGAAGTTCAACTACCCGCGTCAGCCCAAGGCGACCTGGGGCGAGCGTTGGCAATCATTCCGCGCCTCGGTCTGGGGGCTGCTGCTGATCGTGGTGGTGATGGGCGGTATCTACTCCGGCATCTTCACGCCCACCGAAGCGGCGGCGATGTCCGCGGTCTACGCCTTCATCTGCGCGGTTTTCATCTACCGTGACATGAGTCTGAAGGATGTGCCGAAGGTGTTGTTGAACTCGGCCAACATGTCGGCGATGCTGCTCTACATCATCACCAACGCCGTACTGTTCTCCTTCATCATGACCAACGAGAACATCCCGCAGGCCTTGGCCGACTGGATGCTGGGCAACGGCCTGGGCGTGATCACCTTCCTGCTCGCGGTGAATATCATCCTGTTGCTGGCCGGCAATTTCATGGAGCCGTCGTCGATCGTCCTGATCTTCGCCCCCATCCTGTTCCCGGTTGCCGTTGCGCTGGGTATTCACCCGGTACACTTCGGCATCCTGATGGTGGTGAATATGGAAGTCGGCATGTGCCATCCGCCGGTCGGTCTCAACCTGTACGTGGCCTCCGGCATCACCAAGATGGGCATTACGGAACTGACCGTTGCCGTATGGCCGTGGTTGCTTTCGATGCTGGGCTTCCTGGTCGTGGTCACCTACTGGCCAGATCTGTCCCTGTGGCTGCCGCGGCAGCTGGGCATGCTCTAACGCCATCACCCGCTCTTGCCAAAGCCCCGGACCAGTCCGGGGCTTTTTGCTGGGGGCGGCTGTGGCACAATCGACCCCCTTATTCCCCAAGCCAGTCCCGTAATGAAATTTGCCCTGTCGTTGATTGCACTGATCCTTGTTGCCGTGATCGTCCCGTTTCTGCTGCCCGGAGTGGCCAAGCAGGAAGGTGTAGATCCGAATAGCAATCTGCCCTGGCAGATACAGGTGGATGGGCAGGGCGGGAGCACGGTCTTTGGTCTTCGCCCCGGTGCAAGCACCTTGGGCGAGGTCAGGCAAAAGCTGGGAAACGAGCTTGACGTGGCAATCATCGCCGAGCCGAACGAGGCAGGGGCGCTGGAAGCTTACTATGCTCAGGTTTCGCTCGGTTTCGTGCTGGCAAGGGCCATCATTACCCTGGAGGCGACGGAGCAAACCGTGATTGCCTTGCGCGAGCGGGCGTTGAAAGCCAAGCGCATGGAAAGCACGACCCGCAAGATCACCCTGCACCCGGATGATCTGCTCGCGGTCGATGCCATGCCGATCAGGGCCATCAGCATCATTCCCACGGTCAATCTCGATGAGGCGACGGTCGTGCAACGCTTCGGTCAGCCCGGCGAGCGCCTGGTCGTGTCGGACAAGCGTGTGCATCTGCTTTATCCCGAGAAGGGGTTGGACGTTATTGTCGATGCCGATGGCAAGGAGTTGCTGCAGTACGTCGCTCCCCGCAATTTTGCCTGGCTGCGTGAACCGCTGACCAAGGCGGCGGTCGAAAAGCAGGCCGGGCGGTGAGGCGGGCGCTTGGGCGCCGAGTCTGCTAAAATGATCCGTTTTTCAACTGACTAGCTTTCTCGGAGCAAACCCATGGCTATCGAACGCACCCTTTCCATCATCAAGCCGGACGCCGTCAAGAAGAACGTTATCGGCCAGATCTATTCCCGTTTCGAAGGCGCCGGCCTGAAGGTTATCGCCGCCCGCATGACCTGGTTGTCCGAGCAGGAAGCCGGCCAATTCTACGCCGTGCACAAAGAGCGTCCCTTCTTCAAGGATCTGGTCTCCTTCATGACCTCCGGTCCGGTCATGATCCAAGCTCTGGAAGGCGAGAACGCCATCGCCAAGAACCGTGAACTGATGGGCGCCACCGATCCGAAGAAGGCCGACAAGGGCACCATTCGCGCCGATTTTGCCGAATCCATCGACGCCAACGCCGTCCATGGTTCCGACGCTCCGGAAACCGCTGCCGTGGAAGTTGCCTTCTTCTTCCCGGGCATGAACACCTATTCCGGCCGTTGATTTTCAGCCGAAGTAGCAAGCGATGACCGTCAATCTGCTGGATTTCGATGTCGATGGCCTGACCGCCTGGTTTGCCGAGCAGGGCGAGAAGCCCTTCCGCGCAAAGCAGGTGCTGCGCTGGATGCACCGTTCCGGCGTGGCGGACTTCGATGCCATGACCGACATCGCCAAGAGCTTGCGTGAAAAGCTCAAGGCGAGGGCGGTCGTGGCGCCGCCTGCCGTGGTTTCCGACAAGTTGTCGGACGACGGTACGCGCAAGTTCCTGATCGATGTCGGCAACGGCAATGCCGTCGAAACGGTGTTCATTCCCGAAGACGATCGCGGAACGCTCTGTATTTCCACGCAAGCCGGCTGCGCACTCGACTGCGCCTTCTGTTCGACCGGTAAGCAAGGCTTCAACCGCAACCTCACGGTGGCGGAAATCATCGGCCAGCTGTGGCAGGCCAACAACGCGCTGGGCGCGGTCCACGGCGACGAGCGGGTGATCTCCAACGTCGTCATGATGGGCATGGGCGAGCCGCTCGCCAACTTCGAAAACACCGTCGCCGCGCTCAAGCTGATGCTCGACGACAACGCCTACGGCCTGTCGCGCCGCCGTGTCACGGTGTCGACATCCGGCCTGGTGCCGGTGATGGATCGTCTGCGCGAGGAATGCCCGGTGGCACTCGCCGTGTCGCTGCACGCGCCGAACGACAAGCTGCGCGACGAACTGGTGCCGATCAACCAGAAATACCCGTTGAAGGAGCTGATGGCTGCCTGCCAGCGTTACCTGGAAAAGGCGCCGCGCGACTTCATCACCTTCGAATACACGATGATCGACGGCATCAACGATTCCGAAGGCCATGCCCGCGAACTGCTGGCGCTGGTCAGGAACGTGCCGTGCAAATTCAACCTGATTCCCTTCAACCCCTTCCCGGGGTCGCCGTTCAGGCGCTCGCCGGCTGAGCGGGTGCGCCGCTTCGCCGATATCCTGATGCAGGCCGGCATCGTCACCACGACGCGCAAGACGCGCGGTGACGATATCGATGCCGCCTGCGGCCAGTTGGCGGGGCAGGTCAAGGACAAGACCAAACGTACTTCCGGACGCGTGATATCCCTGGTGGAGGCCCGATCATGACAATTCAATCCCTGAAGCCCTGGGTGCTTGCCTTCGGGCTGGGTATCCTGAGTGTTCTTCCGGTCCATGCACAGCAATACCAGTTCAACAACAATTCGGGTACTCAGGAGCAGAAGACGACGGATCCGCGCAATCGTGCGAGGATTCATACCGAGCTAGCTGCACTCTATTTTCAGGCCGGCAGCTATGCCGTTGCTCTCGATGAGTTGCAAATCGCGCTGAATGCCGATTCAAGCTATTTCCAGGCGTACAGCATCCGTGGCCTGGTGCGTACGGCGCTGAAGGAAAACGACAAGGCCGAAAGCGACTTCCGGCGTGCGCTCGACTTGGCGCCGAATGATCCGGAAGTGAACAACAACTACGGCTGGTATCTCTGTGAGACTGGAAAAGAGCGCCAGTCCATCGCTTATTTCCTGAACGCGCTGAAGAGCCCGCTCTATGAAACGCCGGATCGCGCCTACACCAACGCGGGCTCCTGTGCCTTGAAGGCCGGCGATCTGGACGGGGCGCAAAACTACCTGCTCAAGGCCCTGCAGATATCCCAGGACGGTGCGATGCAGGCGCGATATGAGTTGTCCAAAGTATTTTATCGTCGCGGAATTCTTGAAGAGTCACGCATCTATTTGAACGACGCCTTGAAGATGATGGAACCGCCGACTGCCGAGGCACTCTGGCTGGGGCTGCGCGTCGAGCGCAAGCTGGGCAATCGTGCGGCGGAAGGCAGTTTTGCCTCGCAGCTGCGCAGCCGCTATCCCTCTTCGGCGGAGTATCAGGAGTTCCTGAAGGGTAATTTTGAATGAACGAGCAGGTCAGTAGTCAGGAATCGATGAGCGATGAAACACCCGTCGTCGTGACGGAAACGCCGGTCGGAGAACAGTTGCGTCTGGCACGCGAAGCGCGGGGTTTGCAGATCGGCGATATCTCGCAGACGCTCAAGCTGGGGCAGCGCCAGGTCGAGGCACTCGAAAGCGGTGACTGGAACGGGCTTCCGGGGCATACGTTCATCAGGGGCTTCGTGCGTAACTATGCGCGATTGATGCAGCTTGATCCGACGCCGATGATGGCACAGCTCGACCGTACACTGGAAAAACCGGTCAGCAATCTGGGCATGCAGGATACAGGTCCGGCGCCGATGCCGGATAGCGGTAGCTCGGGGGCGTCCCGTCGCGACCGGCAGTTCGTGTTGTTTGGCGTCGCTCTGGTCGTTCTGGCCGCTCTGGCTTATACCTTGATGCCGGCCGATCTGTCGGCCTTGCGCACGACGGCGCAATCCCTGCTGGACTCGTTTGCACGCAAGGACGTTGCGGAACAGGTCGCTACGCCTGCCGCAACCTCGCCTCAACCGGCTCCGGCGAGCGAACCCGTCTTCCCGCCGGGAGCGACACAGCAGCAGGTCATGTACCCGCAAGTCCTGGCGCCTGCCGAAACGACGCCAGCTCCTGCGGCTCAGGGTGGGGCAGGCCAGGAGGCTGCTCCGGCGCCTGCTGCAGCCAGTGCAGCACCGCAATTGCGCTTCCTGTTCGACAAGGAATCGTGGATCGAAGTACGCGATCGTGACAATAAGGTGGTTTTCTCGCAGCGCCTGAATGCGGGGGCCGAGCAGTCCGTTTCCGGTCAGGGCCCTCTGTCGTTGACCATTGGCTATGCACCGGGCGTTCGCTTGTTCTGGCGCGGTCAGACGGTTGATCTGGCGCCGCATACCAAGGGCGATGTCGCCCGCCTGGTTCTGGAGTAATCGGTGAGTGCCTTTAGCAAGCGCCTGACTCGGGCCACCCGCATTGCGCACGTCGGGATCGGCGGCTCTTCGCCGGTCGTTGTCCAGTCGATGACCAATACCGATACCGCCGACTACCTGGCCACCGCCATCCAGTGCGCCGAACTGGCGCGGGCCGGTTCCGAGCTGGTGCGCATCACGGTCAATACGCTGGAAGCTGCAGCTGCTGTGCCGAAGATTCGCGATCATCTGGACAAGATGAATTGCAACGTACCGTTGATCGGCGACTTCCATTACAACGGCCATCGTCTGCTCACCGAGCATCCGGCTTGCGCCGAGGCGCTGGCCAAGTACCGCATCAACCCGGGCAACGTCGGCTTCGGCAAGAAGAAGGATGAGCAGTTTGCCCAGATGGTCGAGCTGGCCTGCAAGTACGACAAGCCGGTACGCATCGGTGTGAACTGGGGTAGCCTCGATCAGGAACTGCTGGCCCGTATCATGGACGAGAACTCGCGCCGTGCCGAGCCGCTCGATGCAACCGAGATGATGCGCCATGCCATGGTCACCTCGGCGCTCGAATCGGCGGCCAAGGCCGAAGAGGTCGGCCTGGCCGGCGAAAAGATCATTCTTTCCTGCAAGGTGTCGAGCGTGCAGGATCTGATCGCCATCTATCGCGAGCTGGCGCGCCGTGCCGACTACGCGCTGCACCTAGGCCTGACCGAGGCCGGGATGGGTTCCAAGGGTATCGTTGCTTCGACGGCAGCCCTGTCCGTGCTGCTGCAGGAAGGTATCGGCGACACCATCCGCGTATCGCTGACCCCGGAACCGGGCGGCTCGCGTTCGCAGGAAGTCATCGTCGCCCAGGAAATCCTGCAGACCATGGGCCTGCGCGCCTTTACGCCGATGGTCGCGGCCTGTCCCGGCTGCGGCCGGACGACCAGCACGTTTTTCCAGGAACTGGCCGGCGAGGTGCAGGATTTCGTCCGCGCCAAGATGCCGGAATGGAAGCTGCACTACGATGGCGCCGAGAACATGACGCTGGCCGTCATGGGCTGCATCGTCAATGGCCCCGGCGAATCGAAGCATGCCAACATTGGAATTTCGCTGCCGGGCACGGGCGAAGCACCGTCGGCCCCCGTCTATGAGGACGGCGTCAAGACTGTGACGCTGAAAGGTGACAACATCGCCAGCGAATTCAAGGACATCATCGAGCGCTACGTCCAGCGCACCTACAAGAAGAAACTGCAAGCATGAGTCAAACCCTCCAGTCCGTGCGCGGGATGAACGATATCCTGCCGGACGAAGCCGAATTCTGGGAACTGTTCGAAGACACCATCCGTTCGTGGCTGAAGGGCTACGGCTACCGGCCGATCCGCATGCCGATCGTCGAGCCGACACCGCTCTTCAAGCGCGCCATCGGCGAAGTGACTGACATCGTCGAGAAGGAGATGTATTCCTTCGAGGACAGCCTGAACGGCGAGCAGCTGACGCTGCGCCCGGAAGGTACCGCCGGTTGCGTGCGCGCCGTCATCCAGCATGGCCTGGCCAACCAGGTGCCGCGCCGTCTCTACTACATCGGCCAGATGTTCCGCCACGAACGTCCGCAGAAAGGCCGTTACCGCCAGTTTCATCAGGTTGGCGTGGAATCCATCGGCTTTGCCGGACCGGATATCGATGCCGAAATGATCCTGATGGGTGCCCGCTTGTGGGCGGACCTGGGTCTCGACGGCATCGAATTGCAGATCAACAGCCTCGGCCAGTCGGAGGAGCGCGCCCAGCATCGCGCGGCACTGATCGCCTATTTCGAGGAGCATGCCGAGATTCTCGACGAGGACGCCAAGCGCCGTCTGTACACCAACCCCTTGCGTATTCTCGACACTAAGAATCCGGTCCTGCAGGACATGTGTTCCGCTGCGCCCAAACTGATCGATTACCTCGGTGAAGCCTCGCTGGCCCACTTCGAGGGCGTTCAGCGCGTATTGCGCGACGCCGGCATTCCGTTCGTCATCAATCCGCGCCTGGTGCGCGGCCTCGACTACTACAACCTGACCGTCTTCGAGTGGGTGACCGACAAGCTCGGTGCCCAGGGTACGGTCTGTGCCGGCGGGCGTTATGACGGCCTGGTCGAGCAGCTGGGCGGCAAATCGACGCCGGCCTGCGGCTTCGCCATGGGCGTTGAACGCCTGATCGCGCTGATCAAGGAATCGGGTGGCGAACCGGCGGCACCGGCTCCGGACGTTTATCTGGTGCATCAAGGCGAGGCAGCTTCCCGTCTTGCTTTCCGCGTCGCTGAGGGCTTGCGCGATCATGGTATCGACGTGCTGCTGCACTGCGGTGGCGGCTCCTTCAAGTCGCAGATGAAGAAGGCCGACGGTAGCGGTGCCACTTTCGCCGTGGTTATCGGTGACGACGAGGCGGTCAATGGCGAAGCCCAACTGAAGTCGCTGCGCGAAGAAGGCGTGGAGCAACGTAAACTGAAAGTCGATGATCTGGCAGAGGCCATCATCGGCCAACTGATTGATTCGGACGAAGAGGAATAAGCAGCATGGCGCATTACGACCTCGAAGAACAGGAACAGATCGATACCCTGAAAACCTGGTGGAAGATGTATGGCAACCTTATCACCGGGGTGGTCATGGCTGCTTCGCTGGCCGTCGTCGGCTGGCAGGGCTGGAACTGGTATCAGGGTGGGCAGTCGGCCCAGGCGGCAGCGATCTACGGCGTGCTCGAGCAGGCGGCCGGCGTCGGCGATGCCCAGAAGGTCAAGGCCGCTGCCGGCGAACTGGCCGAAAAGTTCGGCCGTACCACTTATGCGGCGCTGGGCGCCATGGTCGCCGCCAAGCAATCATTCGATGCGGGTGACCTGAAGACGGCCAAGACCCAGCTGGTCTGGGTGGCCGAAAACGGCAAGAACGAAATCCGCGATCTGGCCCGCTTGCGTCTGGCTGCCGTGCAACTCGACGAGCAGGCCTACGACGAAGCCTTGAAGCAGTTGGAGTCCAGTCATGCTGCGGCGTTCGATACGCGCTTCCTGGAGCTCAAGGGGGATGTGCTTACGGCTCAGGGAAAGAAGGCTGAGGCGCGTGCTGCCTACAAGTCGGCCCTGGAGAAAATGGCCGACAAGCAGTCTTCCGGCCGCGAACTGCTGCAGCAAAAACTCGACGCTCTGGGCGAGGCCGCCTGATGTCACGCCACCTGATTCTTCTGCTCGCCACTGCCGGCCTGCTGTTGGGTGGCTGTACAACCATTTCTTCCGGTCTGGATGCGATCAACCCGTTTTCCAGTTCGGCGCCGAAAATGCCGCCGTTGTCGCCCATCAAGGCGACGGCCGATATCCGCACAGCCTGGTCAGTCAACGTCGGCAAGGCCGGGGACTATGTCTTTACGCCGGCCGTCGTGGATGGCGTGGTGTATGCCGCCAGCGCCAAGGGAACGATCAGCCGGATCGAAGATGGAAAAGTCGTCTGGAAGGTTGAAGCAGGGCAGGCCTTGTCAGCAGGCGTAGGTGCCAATGGCAAGTTGGTCGTGGTTGGAACCCCGAAGGGTGAAGTCCTGGCGTTTTCCGCCGATGACGGCAAGGCCGTCTGGAAAGCCAGGGCATCGAGTGAGATTCTTGCGGCGCCGGTGGTGGGTGACGAGGGCGTCGCTGTGAAGAGCGGCGATAATCAGGTGTTCCTGTTCGATGCGCTCGATGGCGGTCGCAAGTGGGCCTACCAGCGGGCGACTCCGCCGCTCTCCGTGCGTAGTGCCGGGTCGCCGGTTTTTGCAGACCGCTACCTGTTCGTCGGCTACCCCGGCGGCAAGTTGGTCGCGCTGGCCTTGCAGAACGGTGCGCCGGTCTGGGAGGGTGCCGTCGCGTCGCCCAAGGGGGCAACGGAACTGGATCGGGTCGCCGATGTGGTCGCCACGCCGGTGGTCGATGGCCGTCAGGTCTGCGCGGTGGCCTTCCAGGGGCGGGTTGCCTGTTTCGACATGGGGCAGGGGGGCGCCATGGTTTGGTCGCGCGATATCTCGTCGGTCAGCGGCCTTGTCATGGATGGGCGCTATCTGTTCATAACCGACGACAAGGGAATCGTCTACGGTCTGGATCGCCTGTCCGGAAGCAGCCTGTGGAAGCAGGACAAGCTGAAGAACCGTCGCCTGTCCGCGCCGGTCATTCGCCGCGGCCTCGTGACCGTGGCTGACGGTGAAGGCATCATTCATTTCCTGTCGCGTGAAGATGGAAGCTTCGCGGCTCGCCAGGCAACCGATGGCACGCCGGTTCGCGCGCTGTTGCAAGCGTTGGGCCCTGCCGTGCTGGTTCAGACAGTCGGCGGGGAAGTCCGCGCATTCGAGGTGCAATGAAACCTACGCTCGTCCTGGTTGGCCGTCCCAATGTCGGCAAGTCCACACTCTTCAATCGCCTGACCAAGTCGCGCGACGCAATCGTCGCCGACCTGCCGGGCTTGACCCGCGATCGTCATTACGGTCACGGCAAGCTGGGCAAGAAGCCTTATCTGGTGGTCGATACCGGCGGTTTCGAACCCTTGGTTAAGGACGGCATCTTGCACGAGATGGCGCGCCAGACCGAGCAGGCCATCGCCGAAGCCGATGCAATCATCTTCGTCGTCGACGGTCGCACCGGCCTGACGCCGCACGACAAGGAAATCGCCAATAAACTGCGTCGCATCGACCGGCCGGTTTTCGTCGCGGTCAACAAATCCGAAGGCATGAATGCCGGGATGGTCGAAGCCGACTTCCATGAACTGGGTCTGGGGGAGCCGAACGCTATTTCTGCCTCGCATGGCGAAGGTGTTCGTGGCTTGGTCGAAATGGCGCTGGAGAGCTTCCCCGAGCCGGAGGACGATGAGTGGCATTCCGATGCGGTCCGGGTCGCCATTGTCGGCCGCCCCAACGTCGGCAAGTCCACGCTGATCAATACCTTGCTCGGTGAAGAGCGTGTCATTGCTTTTGATGCGCCGGGGACGACCCGCGATTCGATCGAGATCGATTTTGAGCGTGGCGGTCATAAATACGTGCTCGTCGACACGGCCGGTATGCGCAAACGGGGTAAGGTTTTCGAGGCAATCGAGAAGTTCTCGGTGGTCAAGACCTTGAAGTCCATCGAGGATGCCAATGTCGTGATCCTGATGATGGACGCCCAAGCCGACGTTTCCGATCAGGATGCCCATATTGCCGATTTCATCGTGCAGTCCGGGCGGGCACTGGTCGTCGCAGTTAACAAATGGGATGGCCTGGATGCCTATACCCGCGAGCAGACCCGCCAGATCCTGCAGCGCAAGCTGAAATTCCTCGATTTCGCCAAGTTCCATTTCATCTCGGCGCGCGAGAACATCGGTCTGGGAAATCTCTTCAAGTCGGTCGATGCGGCTTATTCGGCTGCCATGGCTAAGATGTCCACGCCGCGCCTGACGCGTGTGCTGATCGACGCGGTGGCCAAGCAGGCGCCGGCCAAGCACAATATGTTCCGCCCGAAGCCGCGCTACGCCCACCAGGGGGGTTCCAATCCGCCGATCATCGTTGTGCACGGCAATGCGGTCGATCACATTACCGACAGCTATCGCCGGTATCTCGAGCATACGTTCCGCGAAGCGTTCAAGTTGCAGGGGACACCCTTGCGCATCCAGTTTGTGGCGGCAAAGAACCCGTTTGCCGACAAAGACAAGAAATAATCTGCAAATTTTTTGGCATCACCCCCCAAATTTGGGTACATTAGGACCCTCATAACAACTACCACCATGGAGTCCACACCATGAGCAACAAAGGGCAACTGTTACAAGACCCCTTCCTCAACGCGCTTCGTCGCGAGCATGTCCCAGTCTCTATTTATCTGGTGAACGGCATCAAGCTGCAGGGCCAGGTCGAGTCTTTCGACCAATACGTCGTTCTGCTCAAGAACACGGTTACTCAAATGGTGTACAAGCACGCCATTTCCACGGTGGTGCCGGCCCGTCCGGTCAACCTCCAGCAGGAACAGGCGGCCGAATAATCTGCCCCTGTTCAGCACCCCGCCGTTCTGGCGGGGTTGCGCTTCTCTCTCCCGGAAACGCCCATGATTGAACGACCCGCCGCCGGTGAACGTGCGGTGATCGTTCAACTCGACTTCGGTCAGCCCGATCTCGAGGATCAACTGGAAGAAGTTCGCCTGCTGGCCGAGTCGGCTGGCGGTATCGTGGCAGCCGAGGTTCGCGGACGGCGTCAGAGTCCCGATCCCAAAACCTACGCCGGCAAAGGAAAGGTCGATGAAATCGCTGCCATGCTGGCCGCCGGTGATGCCGATCTGGTGATTTTCAATCACGATTTGTCACCGGCGCAGCAACGCAATCTTGAGCGGGCATTGAAATGCCGCGTCATCGATCGCACCAGTCTGATTCTCGATATCTTTGCCTTGCGCGCATCCAGCGCCGAAGGCAAATTGCAGGTCGAACTGGCTCAGCTTGAGCACCTGTCTACCCGCCTGGTTCGTGGCTGGACACACCTCGAGCGGCAGCGTGGCGGTATCGGCATGCGTGGTCCCGGTGAAAAGCAATTGGAAACCGACCGCCGCCTTTTAGGTAATCGCGTCAAGTTGCTGAAGGACAGGCTGGCCAAGCTGACGCGTCAGCGAGGGGTTCAGCGCAAGGCCCGAATGCGCGGCGATGTGCTCAGCGTATCGCTCGTTGGTTACACCAATGCCGGAAAATCCACCTTGTTCAACGCATTGACCCATGCCGGGGTATATGCGGCTGACCAGTTGTTCGCAACCCTCGACACCACGTCGAGAAAGCTTTGGATTGCCGGTGCCGGGAATATCGTCATTTCCGACACTGTCGGTTTTATCCGGGATCTGCCGCACTCGCTGGTCGATGCATTTCATGCGACGCTGGAGGCGGCGGCTGATGCCGATGTCTTATTGCACGTCGTCGATAGTGCCAGCCACGCACGGGATGAACAGATGAACGAAGTGAACAAGGTGCTGTCCGAGATCGGTGCCGAGCGTGTTCGGCAGATTGTCGCCTGGAACAAGATCGATCTGACTGACGCCTCGCCGGGAGTCGATCGGGACGAGTATGGTAATATCGCGCGCGTTCGTGTCAGTGCGCGCTCCGGTGAGGGACTCGATCTGCTGCGCGAGTCGTTGGCCGAATATGCGCGTGCCAAAGCCGAGGCCCGACAGAAGGCATTGGCTGAAGCAGAACGCGAAGCTCACAACGAATACATTAACTGAACCCGACTATTCATGATTCCGACCCTTGGTATTTTCATGTCGCTCAATGACCCGCAGTGGGGCAATCGTGGTGGCGATGACGGTGACAAATCCGGTGGCAATGGTCCACGTCGCCCCAATGACGGCCCGCCCGATCTGGAAGATCTCTGGCGTGACTTCAACCGCAAGCTGAACGGCATGTTCGGCAACAAGCGCGGAGGTGGAGGCGGAAATGGCGGTGGCGACGGCCCGCGGATGCCGCAAATCGATTTCAATCCGCGCTTCCTGGGGGGCGGTATCGGCTTGTTGATCGGTCTGGCAGCAATTGTCTGGCTGGCTTCCGGGTTTTATATTGTCGACGCCTCGCAACGTGGCCTGGTTCTCCAGTTCGGCAGCTTCAAGGAGGCGACCGAGCCCGGTTTGCGCTGGCGTTTGCCCTATCCGATCCAGTCGCACGAACTGGTCAACCTGACCGGTGTGCGGACCATTGAAATCGGCTACCGCGGCAGCGAGCGCAACAAGGTGCTCAAGGAAGCGCTGATGCTCACCGATGACGAGAACATCGTGAACATCCAGTTTGCTGTCCAGTACATTCTCAAGGATCCGGTCGATTACCTGTTCAACAACCGTTCGACCGATGAAGCGGTGATGGGCGCGGCCGAAACCGCCGTTCGCGAGATCGTCGGCAAGAGCAAGATGGACTACGTGCTGTATGAAGGCCGTGAGCAGATCGCGACCCAGGCTGCCAAGCTGATGCAGGACATCCTGGATCGTTACAAGAGCGGCATCCTGATTTCCAAGGTCACGATGCAGAACGCCCAGCCGCCCGAGCAGGTACAGGCGGCGTTTGACGACGCCGTAAAGGCCGGCCAGGATCGCGAGCGCCAGAAGAACGAAGGCCAGGCCTACGCCAACGACGTGATTCCCAAGGCCAAGGGTACGGCCGCTCGCCTGCTGCAGGAAGCCGATGGCTACAAGCAGCGCGTGATTTCGACTGCCGAGGGCGATGCTTCCCGTTTCAAGCAGGTGGTCGCTGAATACGCCAAGGCACCGGAAGTGACCCGCCAGCGCATGTATCTGGATACCATGCAGCAGATTTTCGCCAATACCAGCAAGGTGCTGGTCGACGCCAAGGGGCAGGGCAATCTGCTCTATCTGCCGCTCGACAAGCTGATGCAGGCTACCGCAGCGGCGTCGGCCGCCCAGGTGGCGCCGGAAGCCTCGGTGGCCCCATCAACTGCTCGTCCATCGGCACCTTTGTCATCCGATGCGCCACCGCAGATGGAAAGTGCACCCAAGGTCGGGGGCGGTTCGTATTCGTCTACTTCGCGCGACGGTTCGTTGCGTTCGCGTGATCGGGAGGGTCGTTGATGAGCTCGCGCATGAATTTGTTGGGCGCGCTGGTCGCGACCGTTTTGGTGGTGCTGGCCATGTCGATGTTTACGGTCGACCAGCGTCAGTACGCAGTGGTTTTCCAGCTTGGCGAAGTGAAGCGGGCTATTTCCGAGCCGGGACTTTATTTCAAGGTGCCGATGGTCCAGAATGTGCGCTACTTCGAAAAGCGCATCATTACGCTGGATAACGCCGAGCCGGAACGTTTCATCACGTCAGAGAAGAAGAACGTCCTGGTCGACTCCTACATCAAGTGGCGCATCGTCGATCCCAAGCTGTATTACGTTTCGGTGGGAGGCGATGAGTCGCGGGCCAAGATTCGTCTGAACCAGACCGTCAATGCCGGCTTGCGGGAGGAGTTCGGCAAGCGCACGGTGCATGATGTCGTTTCCGGCGAGCGCGAGAAGATCATGGATGCCATGCGCGAGAAGGCCGATGCGGATGCCCGCAAGATTGGTGTTCAGATTGTCGATGTCCGCCTGAAGCGCGTCGAGTTGCCGACAGAAGTCAGCGAAGCGGTCTATCGCCGCATGGAGGCCGAACGCAAGCGCGTCGCCAACGAGTTGCGCTCCGAAGGTTCTGCCGAGGCCGAGAAGATTCGTGCCGATGCCGATCGTCAGCGCGAAATCATCATCGCCGAAGCCTACCGTGATGCCCAGAAGATCAAGGGTGAGGGCGATGCCAAGGCGACCAATACCTATGCCCAGGCTTTCGGCCAGAATCCCGAGTTCTATGCCTTCTACCGCAGCCTTGAAGCGTATCGCGGCAGCTTCAAGAACAAGAATGACGTGCTGGTCATTGAGCCAAATTCTGAATTCTTCAAGTACATGAAGAGTACCGGGCGTGGAAACGACAAGGCCAAATGACCTCGACGCTGCTTCTCGCCTTCGCGCTGATGCTGGTGCTCGAAGGCGCCATGCCTTTCATTGCGCCGGCGGCATGGCGTGAAACCTTTCGCCGTCTCATTCAATTTTCGGATGGGCAGATTCGCTTCGTCGGCCTGACGTCGATGCTGATCGGCCTGATCCTCCTGATGCTTTTCTCATGAACTGGCTGTTACCTGAATACCTCGCCGATGCGCTGCCCGCTGAGGCGGCACGCATCGAGCGTTTGCGCCGCACGGTGCTTGATCATTTCCGCAGCCGCGGTTTCGAACTGGTCATGCCGCCCATGCTGGAATACCTTGAGTCGCTGCTGACCGGGGCCGGGCAGGATTTGAAACTGCGTACCTTCAAGCTGGTTGACCAGTTGTCCGGCAGGACACTGGGTGTGCGCGCCGACATCACGCCACAGGCAGCACGCATTGATGCGCATCTGCTCAACCATCAGGGGGTCACCCGCCTGTGTTACTGCGGCAGTGTGCTGCATACCCTGCCGGCAACCATTTCAGCCGGTCGCGAACCCTTGCAGATTGGTGCCGAACTTTACGGTTACGCTGGCATCGCTGCTGATCTGGAGGTGGTTCGCCTGATGGCCGGGGCCTTCGACAAGATCAGCTTGCCGCTCAATCGCATTGACCTGGGGCATGTTGGCATCTTCCGTGCGCTGGCCGCAGCGGCTGGCCTGCCACAGGAGGCCGAAGAAAACCTGCTTAGCCTGTTGCAGGCCAAGGATGCGCCGGGACTGGCCGATGCCTGTGCCGACGTTGCCTCGCCCTATCGCGAGGCGCTGCAGCGTTTGCCGTATCTCTATGGCGGTGTGGAGGTGCTTGATGAGGCAGCCCGGACCCTGCCGGATCTGCCGGCTATTCGTGCGGCATTGGAGAGCTTGCGCCACATTGCGGCGCAGGCGCCGACACTGCCGCTTTCATTTGATCTGTCGGATCTGCGCAGCTATCACTACCACAATGGGGTGATATTTGCTGCTTACTGCTCCGGTTATCCGACGGCGATCGCGTCCGGTGGTCGTTACGACGAGGCAGGCAAGGCATTCGGGCGGGCTCGTCCTGCCACGGGTTTCTCGATGGATCTGCGCGAAGTTGCGCGCCTGGTACCGGCCGGCAAGAACATTGGCGCCATCCTGGCGCCGCATGTCGGCAAGGATGGACGGCTGGCGGCCCATATCGCCGCGCTGCGCGATCAGGGCGAGATCGTCGTCGAGTTGCTGCCTGGCGAAACCGCCTGCGAAGGGCCGTTCTGCGACCGCAAATTGGTGCTGGTCGGCGAACACTGGATTATTGAAGCAATACAAGAGGACTAAAAAAATGGCCAAGAATGTCATCGTGGTAGGTACCCAGTGGGGCGATGAGGGTAAAGGCAAGATCGTCGACTGGCTGACCGATCACGCCAGTGGCGTCGTTCGTTTCCAAGGCGGTCACAATGCCGGCCACACCCTGGTTGTCGGCGAGAACGTCTACAAGCTAAATCTGGTACCGTCCGGCATCGTGCGCGATGGCGTCGATTG
The DNA here is from genome assembly GCF_008711155.1 of Dechloromonas sp. CZR5. Taxonomy (GTDB): domain Bacteria; phylum Pseudomonadota; class Gammaproteobacteria; order Burkholderiales; family Rhodocyclaceae; genus Azonexus. The sequence continues at coordinate 842,432 of NZ_VUYQ01000001.1, forward strand.
TTATATCGGCAACGGCGTCGTGCTCGATATCCATCACCTGATTTCCGAAATTGCCGAGCTGGAAAAGGGCGGTATCGACGTTCGTTCGCGGCTGAAGATCAGCCCGGGATGTCCGATCATCCTGCCGTACCATTCGGCGATCGATAAGGCCCGCGAGGGCGCCAAGTGCGCCGACAAAAAGATTGGTACGACCGGCAAAGGCATTGGTCCGACCTACGAGGACAAGGTGTCGCGTCGCGGCCTGCGCGTGTACGACCTGTTCCATCCCGAGCGTTTTGCCGAAAAGCTCAAGGAAGTCCTTGAGTATCACAACTTCGTCCTGACCCAGTATTTCAAGGCCGATCCGGTTGATTTCCAGATGGTCTATGACCAGGCGATGGCCGATGCCGAATACATCAAGCCGTTGGTGGTCGACGTCTCTGCTGCGCTGTATGACGCCAACAAGGCTGGTCAGAACATGCTGTTCGAAGGCGCCCAGGGTACCCTGCTCGATATCGACCATGGCACGTATCCGTTCGTTACGTCCTCCAACTGCGTGGCCGGCCAGGCGGCGGCTGGTGCCGGCATTGGTCCGGGCATGCTGCATTACGTGCTGGGGATCACCAAGGCCTACTGTACCCGTGTCGGTGGCGGTCCGTTCCCGAGCGAACTGGATATCGATACCGAAGGCACGCCGGGCCACCAGATGTTCAGCGTCGGCAAGGAGTTCGGTACGGTGACCGGGCGCAAGCGTCGTTGCGGCTGGTTCGATGCGGCCCTGCTGCGCCGTTCGGCCCGCATCAACGGATTGACCGGGCTGTGCATCACCAAGCTGGATGTGCTCGATGGTTTGAAGGAAATCAAGATCTGCACCGGTTATCAACTGGGCGACAAGGTGGTCGATCTGTTGCCGATCGGTGCCGATGATGTGGCGCGTTGCGTACCCATCTATGAAACGATGCCGGGCTGGGAAGGAACCACCTTCCGCGTCAAGCGCTGGGAAGACCTGCCGGTCAATGCTCAGGCCTATTTGAACCGGCTGGAAGAGCTGTGCGAAGTGCCGATCGCCATCGTGTCGACCGGTCCGGAGCGCGACGAGACCATCCTCAAGCAGCATCCGTTCAAATAATCAGTATCCTCCGGATGCAATGAACAACGGGCCCGGTGGGCCCGTTTTGTTTTTTCAGCGGGCCGGTACGGCCTGCCAGCCTTCCGGGCAGGCATTGGTGTAGGGGTAGTACTGGTCGGACGAGGCGCAGTAGTACCAGACGCTGCTGCGCGCAGGCGGTGCGGCATAAACAGGGGCAGGGGGGGCGTAAACCGGCGCCGCGTAGACCGGGGCCGGCCGGGCGTAGGCGTTGCTGTACGCTGCGGCACCGATCGCCATGCCGGCGATGGCGAGCACGGCTGCGGGGCCGACCCAACCGCCGCCACGGTGCTCGTGACGCTCATACATCGGCATGGGGGGGCGAAAATCGCCATGGTGGCGCCCCCAGTCGGCCTGTGCCGACGTGTTGAGGGTCATGGCAAGGGCGGCAGCTAGGCAGAGGGTGGCGGTCTTCTTCATGATTTGGCTCGTGATTGTCGTTGGGACAAGCCAAATAACGCCTCGGGACAGCGGGCGATTACCAGTGCTGTGTACGCTTCTGTGAGCAAATGTTACAGCCGCCGTCGGGTGCGAGAAGATCAGCGCAGAAATGAAAAAAGGCTTCGATTGCTCGAAGCCTTCAATCAAAATCGCTGGTGCCCAGGAAGGGACTCGAACCCCCACGGAGTTACCCGCTAGTACCTGAAACTAGTGCGTCTACCAATTCCGCCACCTGGGCACAGGTGCGAAGAGCGCGCATTTTACATGATTTTTGCCCGCTGTAAACATTTTTCGTGCCGAGATTGCATTCGGGGTTTTGTAGGCCCTGTGAGACAATTCGCTCAGTCGTTCGGCGGAAGCCGAAAAGAAAAAAGACTTCGATCACTCGAAGCCTTCAATCAAAATCGCTGGTGCCCAGGAAGGGACTCGAACCCCCACGGAGTTACCCGCTAGTACCTGAAACTAGTGCGTCTACCAATTCCGCCACCTGGGCACAGATGCGAAGAGCGCGCATTTTAGAGGAAATACCGTTAATGTCAAGAAAGAAGCTGTCCAAGGTCCGTCGGGCCGATCCGTTTTTCGAGCGCGAATCCGCTCGCTATGATTTCCCCCTGCCATCGCGCGAATATGTTTCGCAAATTCTGGCGGACGAAGGGCGACCGCTCGGTTTCATCGAGCTGACCGAATTGCTCGATATCGCGGGCAGCGAGCGTGAAATGTTCCAGCGCCGTCTGGGGGCCATGGAGCGTGAAGGTCAGCTGATGCGCAACCGCAAGGGCGCCTATATCCTGCCCGAGCGGGCCAGCCTGACGCCGGGCAAGATTCAGGGCCATCCGGATGGTTTCGGTTTCCTGATTCCTGATGATGGCAGCGCCGATATCTTTCTCGACCAGCACCAGATGGGCAAGGTACTGCATGGTGATCGGGCGCTGATTCGCGTTGTCGGCATTGACCGCAAGGGACGCCCCGAAGGCAGCATCGTCGAAGTGACCGAGCGGGTGAACACGCGAGTGGTTGGCCGGGTCTTTGTCGAACACGGCGTGGTGGTCGTGGTGCCGGAAAACAAGCGCATTTCGCAGGACATCCTGGTGCCGCCGGAGAAGAAGGCCAAGGACAAGCCGCAGTCCGGGCAGGTGGTGATGGTCGAGATCATCGAGCAGCCGAGCAAGTTTTCGCAGCCTATCGGCCGAATCATCGAGGTGCTGGGCAATTACGCCGATCCGGGCATGGAAATCGAAATCGCGCTGCGCAAGCATGACCTGCCATTCGAGTTTTCGAAGGCGGCGCTGGATGAGAACAAGAAACTGCCGGACAAGGTGCGCAAGACGGATCTGAAAGGCCGCGAGGATTTGCGCGAGCTGCCGCTGGTCACCATCGACGGCGAGACGGCGCGCGACTTCGACGATGCAGTGTTCTGCGAGAAGAAGGGCCGCGGCTGGCGGCTGGTGGTGGCTATCGCCGACGTGTCGCATTACGTCAAACCAGGCATGGCGCTCGACAAGGAGGCGCTGGAACGCGGCAATTCGGTTTATTTCCCGCGCCGGGTCATTCCCATGCTGCCGGAAAAGCTGTCGAACGGCATCTGTTCGCTGAACCCGGATGTCGAGCGAATGGCGATGGTGTGCGACATGGACATCAGCGCGGCGGGCAAGATCGGCAAGTACCGCTTCTACCCGGCTGTCTTCCGTTCGCATGCCCGGCTGACCTACAACCTGGTGTGGTCGTGGCTGTCGGGCGAGAAAAAGCCCGAAACCGAAGCCCATCAGGCTGTTCTGCCGCATGTGCAGAATCTCTACAAGTTGTTCGGCGCCCTGCACAAGGCGCGGGCCGAACGTGGCGCCATCGATTTCGAGACGACCGAGACGATGATGCTGTTCAACGAGCAAGGCAAGATCGAGAACATCGTGCCGGTCGTACGCAACGACGCGCACCGCATCATCGAGGAATGCATGCTGGCTGCCAACGTCTGTGCCTCGGCTTTCCTCGAAAAGCACAAGCAGACCTGCCTGTATCGCATCCACGAAGGTCCGTCCGAAGACAAGTTGCAGAACCTGCGTACCTTCCTTGGCGAATTCGGACTGGCGCTGGGGGGCGGCGATGATCCGCGCGCCAAGGATTACGGCATCCTGCTCGAGAAGGTCAAGCAGAGGCCCGACTTTCAGCTGTTGCAGACGGTGATGTTGCGCTCGCTGAAGCAGGCGATGTACAGCCCGGACAACGTCGGCCACTTTGGTCTGGCCTATGAGCATTACACCCATTTCACCTCGCCCATCCGGCGTTACCCGGACCTGCTGGTTCACCGCGCGATCAAGGCCGTGCTGGCGGGTGAGCAATACGTTCCTGAGCGTGAATGGGACGATATCGGCCTGCAGTGCTCGGCTACTGAACGTCGGGCCGATGAGGCGACGCGCGATGTCGAGAACTGGCTGAAGTGCTTCTTCATGAAGGAGCGCATTGGCGAGGAGTTCGAAGGGACGATTTCGGCCGTGACGGCCTTCGGTATCTTCGTTGCGCTCGACGCCATCTACATCGAAGGTCTGGTGCACGTCTCTGAATTGGGCTCGGATTACTTCCAGTTCGACAACATCAAGCACCAGATGCTGGGTGAGCGGACAGGTCAGCGCTTCCGCCTGGGCGACAGGGTGCGGGTGAAACTGGTCAGGGCCGATCTGGAATCGAACCGGATCGATTTCGTCCTGGCTCAGGAGACGCGCGGGCCGCTATTGAAGAAGCAGGCAAGCAAAACGGCTGCAACAAAGGCAACGGCGACGCTGCGCAGGGTGGAGGATAAACCGGCATCAACCAAGGCGAAGCCCCGCAAGGCGGTTGCCAAGGGGACTCCCAAGGCCGGATCAAAGAAAGCGCCGACCCCGAAAGCCAAGCCGGCATCCCGCAAGGCTCCCGCTAAGACGCCGACGAAGCGACGTTGAACGCCCGATCGTCGTCAATGGTGGGTCGGGTCAAGCAGATCCGCTGCCTTGGCGACGATGGGGGATATTTGTGCTTCGTCGATGCCTGGCAGCTGTTCTGCCAGCCATTCGAGCGTGGCGCCGGGGATGATGTGTTTGGCTTCGGCAATATCCGAGGGAAGGGCCGGACTGCTGCTGCCTTCGGTCAGAATGTGCCGGGCGGTGTCGACGCACAGTCGCGACAGATTGGATCGTGTGTTGTCGATACCGCGAATCAACTGGGTCAGCAGGGGTGGAAGATGCCAGATCGTGGCGCATTTCAGGGTTAGGTCTTTGAAACGGAAGCCGCAGGTGTCGACCTGGGCCTGAACGGAGCGTGGCGATTGCCCTGAATGAAGCGCGACCAAGGCGTTCTTCGGAACATCGGGCGCAAAGGACCAGAGCAGCAGTTCGCCAATTTCCGACAACAGCGCAGCCATCGCAATTTCGTCGGGCGAGATGTCGGCCCGCGCCGTTCCCCAGCGCAGGGCGAGAAGACTGGCGATGTGAGAGCGCGCTTCACATTCGGCCAGTCCGGATGCCGATTCGTCGGTTTCCGGACAATTCAGCAACAGTTTGTGGAAAGTGTCAGTTCCCAGTTGCATGACGGCGGCGAGTGGCGTCGTGGTGTCGTGCCCGAGGCGTTGCACGCGATGGGCTTCGGCTTCGCGCAAGAGTTTCAGGCAAAGGAAGGGATCGGCGGCGGCAATGTCGGCCAGGTCGCGTGCTGCCAGTTTTTCGCCCTGCGCAGCCTCCAGTTCGAGCAGGCGTACTTTGGAGCGCGGCATGCATGGCAATTCGCGGTTGCTCAAATAGGCAGCCCACTGATCCACACCCCAGCGTTTCTGGTTTTCTGTAAGCACCTGATCTCCTGTCCGTGCCGATGGATCATTATCGGCAATATCGCCCAAAACCTGAGCTTCCGCTTGAAGCTGCGCGCTGCGTCAGGAGGTCATCGTTCAATGGAACCTCCAATTGACATTTTTTTACATTTCGACACCGTAATTATGCATAAAATGTAATGTTTGAACTGAGAGGGTTTGCAATGACGAAGCAACGAACGGCTCCAGTCCCATTCCTGGAAGGGGTGACCGTTGATGAGCTTCCCGACGTCATTGCTTACTGGCGAAAGGCGGGCGTTTTGCCCCCCCAGTTGGTCACCGGTCACCGGTTGATCGACAGGGAGCACCGCTTTCTGATCGATGCCATCGCGAATCTGCAACGTGTCTGCAAGAGTGTGACGGATTTCAAGGATTGTAGTTCCTGCGGTCACCAGCAACAGGCACGTTGCGAAAACAATCTGGTTGCCCTGCTGGGGGATGTGTTCGCCTTTATTCTGGATCATTTCAGGAACGAAGAGGAGATCATCCGGAATTCCATGCTGCTGGTGATCGATCGGGCGGTTTGCGAGGCACATATCGAGGACCATGCGGAAATCGCCGCCAAGGTGCAACAGATCGTTTCGGAACTCGATACCCGGCACGTGGTGAGCAGGATTCGCGAGCTCGATACCTTGCTGGCACGTTGGGTAACCAATCACATCGCCCTGCACGACATGTTGCTGTTGCGCTGGGTCACCCGCTACGAACCGCAGTTCGAGGCGCCCGACCGCTGACTGTTGGCGGCTCGAGATTTTCGGAGCGTGTCCCGGGCGCGGTAGAATCCGCCATCCCGAATTTTGAAAGCAGCCATGACCTCCCGCCTAATCTATGGCTTTCACGCCGTTATTTCCAAACTTCGCCATGATCCAGGCTCGATCAAGGAAATCATGGTCGATGCGACGCGCCAGGATGCGCGCGCCCGCGATCTGCTTCAGCACGCCGAGTTGCAGGGTATTCGCATCATCGCCACCGACAGCAAGCGGCTCGACGGCATGGTGGCTGACGGCAGGCACCAGGGGGTGGTGGCCCGTATCGAAGGGGGACGGAAAGCTGCCCATCTCGACGATGTGCTCGATACCCTGGAAGAACCGGCCTTCCTGCTCGTTCTCGATGGCATCACCGATCCGCGCAACCTCGGTGCCTGCCTGCGCGTGGCCGATGCCGCCGGTGCCCATGCCGTCATCGCGCCCAAGGACCGTGCGGTCGGCTTGACCGATGTGGCGGCCAAGACGGCCTGCGGAGCCGCCGAAACGGTACCTTACGTGATGGTCACCAATCTGGCGCGCACGCTGAGGGAATTGCAGGAACGCGACATCTGGGTCATCGGAACGGCCGGCGAGGCGCAAAGCGATCTTTATGCGGCCGAATGGCCCAAGGCGACTGCCTGGGTGATGGGGGCCGAGGGTGAAGGCATGCGCCGCCTGACTCGCGAAAATTGCGATCAGCTGGTCAAGATTCCCATGCATGGCAGTGTCGAGAGCCTCAATGTCTCGGTTGCGGCGGGTGTTTGCCTGTTCGAGGCCAGACGCCGTCTTTCCTGAGCGATGACCCATCGTCGGGCCATGTTGTTGATGGTGCTGGTGACGCTCCTCTGGAGTATTGCCGGCGTCGTCACACGCCATCTCGAAGCGGCTCGCGGCTTCGAGGTCACCTTCTGGCGCAGTTTCTTCACGGCTTTCAGCCTGTTGCTCGGCTTGCTTGTCGCCAAGGGGCGCGGCCTCTGGGATAGCTTGCGGCAAGGCGATCGCTGGTTGTGGATGTCCGGCATTTGCTGGGCCGTGATGTTTACCGCCTTCATGCTGGCGCTGACCCTGACCAGCGTCGCTAACGTGCTGGTCATGATGGCTTTGGGGCCGCTTGTGACGGCCTTGTTCTCCCGGGTTTTCCTGGGCTATGCCCTTCCCGGCGCAACGTGGCTGGCGATCGTCGTGGCCGGTTGCGGGGTGGCGTGGATGTTTGCGGGCGAGGCCGGAACGGGGTTTTCGCTGGCCGGCGTGCTGGTTGCCGGCTGCGTGGCGCTGGCGGGGGCTGCCAACTGGACGGTGCTGCAGGGGGCGGGGAAGCGCCGGCGTGTCGACATGATGCCGGCGGTGCTGATCGGCGCATGCCTGTCGGCGCTGGCGAGCCTGCCGTTGGCCTGGCCGGTGACGGCTTCCCTGCATGACGTTGGTTTGCTGGCCCTGCTTGGTGTGGTGCAACTGGCGCTGCCATGCCTGCTGGTCGTGCGCTTGAGCCGCGAACTGCCGGCTGCCGAGATCGCCCTGTTGGGGCTTCTGGAGGTCGTTTTCGGCGTTACCTGGGCCTGGCTGTGGGGCGGTGAAACACCGTCGCCGCAGGTTGTGACGGGTGGCCTGCTGGTTCTCTCGGCGCTGGCTGCCAACGAACTGCTCGGTTTCAGGCGCCGTCAGACAGCTGCGGCCTAGCGCTGCCTAGCGAGAGCGGGCGCGGTCCACGTCGGCACGGTTCGTCTCGTCGCTGTAGACCAGTCCGCTGCCGGGACGACTGCTGGCAAAACAGGCGACTTCCACGTTGGCCAGCGGCTTGCCCTTTTGCAGCACGTCCACGGCGCAGCGCCCGAATACGCGCTCTATCGTGTTCAGCAGATTGCGGGCATACGGTGTTTCCAGCTTGCCGTCGAGGATCAGGTTGGCTAGGAGAACGCCATCGGGTTTCAGCACCTTGCGGGTGCCGGCCCAGAACTCAAGGGTCACCAGGTGGCTGGGTATCGCGGTGTGTGAGCTATAGACGTCGACAACCAGCGCATCGAAACGGCGCTCCGTCGTGGCAACGAAGCGCCGGGCATCGTCGGCGATAAACTCGCCACGCACGGCATCCCGCAGGAAATGCCGTTCGGCGATGTCGCGGATTTTCGGATCGATATCGACATAGGTGTAGCGATTGAGCGGCTCCCGGTGCGACAGGGTGAAGCCGCCGGCCCCCAGAACCAGGATATCCCGCTCGCGATAACCGAGGTCGTCGAGCAGGATTTTGCGCAGATGCCGGATATAGCGCGTGTAGTGGGGCGGTTCGCTATCGTCGATCAACGAGGCGAGGGATTTGTTGACCATGAAGGCGCGTGGGTTCTGCTGGCCTTCGAGCACCACGCTGCTGACCTCATATTCCGCGTAGGCGGTATCGGCCGTGAGCGTTTGCCGGGTATTCAGTACGCCGGCGGCAATGAGGGTGGCCAGAGAGAGCGCTGCCATTCCGGGTTGCCGGCCGGCGAGCAGCAGGACGCCGATGAGCAGCCCGCCGCTGCAGGCAAGAATCGCCGCCGACACCCCCAGCCACTGCATGACCAGCAGGGACAGCGATAGCGAGCCGAGGAACGATCCCAGCGTCGACCAGTAGAGCGCCATGCCGCTGGCCTCGCCGCTGCGCTGGGTCTGCATCAGGTTGGTCAGAATGGGCACGGTCTGGCCAAGAAGCCAGGCCAGAGGGCAGAGGATGGCGGCGATGAAGCACAGGTAGGCGAACCAGGTCGGCTGCAGGTGGGCAAACATGCCGTCAACGCTGGTGCCGGCCAGTCCCAGCCCGGCCAGCATGGCCGAAATCAGAAAATTGCGGGCGACGATCCGGCGGTAGTCGGCGGCTACCCTGGCGCCGGATGCATAGCCGAGTGCCAGGGCGAGCAGGAAGAAGCCGATGGTCGGCGCGGTGACAACGATGGAACTGCCGACATGCGGTACCAGGCGGCGTAGCGCAATGACTTCGGCGCCGAGCGAGCAAAACCCTTCAATGAAAACGATGGTGTAGAGGAGGGCGCGCGACATCAGGCGGTTGTCCGGTATTTCCGCCAAGTGCTCCAGCTGAAGACGAGCAGGCTGATCCAGATCAGGCTGAAGCTGATCAGGCGGGCCGTTTGCAGCGGTTCATCGAACAGGTAGATGGCCGTCAGGAACTGCATGGTCGGGTTGATGTACATCAGCATGCCGACGGTCGCCAGGTCGAGGCGTTGCGTGGCGGCGGCGAAGGCCATCAAGGGCAAGGCCGTCATGATGCCGGCGCCGATCAGCCAGCCTGCCGTCGATGCGGAAGGGACGGCAAAGACGGTGTGGCCGGTTTGTGCCATCCACAGGGCGTAGAGAGCGCACACCGGCAGCATCCACAGCGTTTCCAGCCACAGGCCGGACAGCGCATCGACCGGTACCTGCTTGCGTACCAGACCGTACGTGCCGAAGGTGCCGGCAAGAAAGAGCGATACCCAGGGCAGGCTGCCCAGCGTGGCTACTTCGTTACCGATGGCGGCGATTGCCAGTGCAACCGATACCCATTCAAGGCGATTGAGCTTTTCCTTGAGTACCAGCAGGCCGAGGAGGATATTCACCAGCGGCGTCAGAAAGTAGCCGAGACTGGAAGCGACGACCTGCTGGTTGGCTACTGCCCACAGGAAAACGAGCCAGTTGCTGCCGACCAGAAGGGCGGCAAGAGCCAGCATGCCCAGTTGTCGTGGCGCCCTGACGATGGCGGCAACATTGGCCCAGCGGCCGCGCAGCGTCAGCAGCAGGCCGACGAAAACGCAGGCCCAGACGGCGCGATGCGACAGCACATCCATCGGTGGAACGTGCGACAGCTGTCGGAAATAGAGCGGAAAAAACCCCCAGATGCCATAGGCCAGCAGGCCGTAGCCGATGCCGGCCGCCGAGAAGGATGTACGCACGGGTTCAGTCCGGGGCGCCGAGCACGGCCAGCGTGGATGATTGATAGTCGCGCCGATACAGCACGACGAGCACGGCCAGCGCGAGCGCGGTGAGGACGATCGGGCTGAGCAGCCAGCCGGAGGCGGCCAGGCCGAAGTAGTAGGCGCGGATGCCCCGGTTGAAGTCGTCGCCCGCGAGGTTGTTGGTTCCCGCCAGCCGTCGCGCATAGGCATCGATACCCGCTTCGCCCGTCTTGCCCGCCGGTGCGGCGCCGACGAGGATGGAAAGCAGGTTGAACTGGCGCAGGGACCAGGTGAACTTGAAATAGGCAAAGACGAAGCTGGCGAGCAGCAGCATCAGCTTGACCTCGAGCAACTCCTGATTGCCGGCGCCGCCGAAGGGCAGGTCGGCGGTGACGCTGAGCAGCTTGTCCGCGGCGCCCAGTGCCGCGACAAGGCCGGCGATGATGTAGATGGTGGTGTTGGCGTAGAACGAGACCGAATTGACCAGATTGCCGATCAGCGTCGAGTCCATTACCCGTATATCGCGTTCCAGCATGCGGTAGGCCCAGAGCAGGCGGTACTGCTGGGTGGTGCCGATCAGTCCGTGGGCGCCCCGGCGGCTATGTTCGGAAAACCAGGCGTAGCCCGCCCAGCAGGAGAAGAAGGCGATCAACGCCAGCCAATCGACCACGGCAAGATGGGGCAAGGCATGCATTCCGGTATATTGCCACATCGCTGGAGCTGGCGATATTGGGGAAATCCGCGCTTTTTCCGTCATTCAAAGTGCTATTCTGAGCCTCGTATCTCGTCGCCGACAAGACGGGAACACCCGACAAGAGATTGATCTAGGCGCGTCGATAATGACAAAGATGCATCTGCTGACGCTCGGATTTCGCGATTCCGCAACGGAAGTGGCATTCGTTCGCCATATTTTGCCGCGACTGCGCCTGCAGGGCAGGGCAGCGATCATTCTGGGGGCTGTCGTTTATTTTCTCTACGGTGCGGTGGATCACCTGTTCGTTCCGGCCGATCTGCTTGGCGAGGTATGGCTGGTTCGCGTGCTGGCCTTGATCGTGCCGGTGAGCGTGCTGATCCTCACCTTCCTGCCATGGTTCGAAAGGCATAATCAGCTACCGCTCGGGCTGGTCGGCCTGTCGGCGGCGCTGGGGTTGATTGCCATGCTGTGGGGCCTGCCGCTCGAGAGTGCCGCTTACTGTTTTCCGGGCATGATGCTGGCAACGTTTTATACCTACAATCTGCTGGGCACCCGCTTCATCCATGCCTTGCTGATCAATGTTGCGGTGCTGCTTCTCTATAACGTGCTGTTTGGCGTCGTTCGTCAGTTTCCCGAAGCGGTGCTGCTCAGCCAGAATTTCTTCCTGGTCTCGGCCAACCTGATCGGTGGCGCGGCAGGCTATCTTGCCGAGTTTTACCGCCGACAGCTCTTCTTGCGCGAAGTGCAACTCGATGATGAACGTCAATTGCACTTGAACCGTTCGCTGCATGATCGCCTGACCGGGCTGCCCAATCGCGATCTGCTCGACGACCGCATCAATCAGGCGCTCGCCCTGGCGCGGCGCGATCAGGCGCGTCATGCCGGGTTTTTCATCGATCTGGACGGCTTCAAGAACATCAACGACTGCCTTGGCCACGACCATGGCGACCTGGTTCTGCGCTGCGTTGCCCGCCGGCTCGAATCGGTGATGCGCGAGACGGACACCATTTCACGCATTGGCGGTGACGAATTTTTCGTGCTGGTGCAGGATATCGGCTCCTGCGACGGGGCCGCGCATCTGGCGGAAAAGTTGATCGCGGTGATCGAACAACCGATTCCGGAGCTTCACGGTCGCCACCTACTGAGCGCCAGCATCGGCATCTGTCTTTTTCCGTACACGGGGCTGGCGAATACGCCGGACGGCATTATTCGCAGCGCCGATCTGGCCATGTACCAGGCCAAGGCGGATGGCAAGCGCTGCCACCGCTTCGCCGAAATGCCGGCGTGAGCGGAGGCGTTCCGACAGGCGGAAACTCCTGTATCCTGCTCGCCTTTGACCGATTGGGGAGATGACTATGGGACAAGCCAAACAGCGGGGCACCCTGGCGCAGCGGGTTGAGCAGGCGCAGGCCAAGGTCGAGGCGACTCGTCCGGAAAAGCTGGTTTGCAATCACTGCAGCGCCGACGTGACGCAGATCAATCCGGTGAGTACGCGCGGTCTGCGCGGCCTCGATGCGATCTGGGTCGGTCAATGCGAGTGCGGCCACACCACGTTTGCCGCTTCCGGCGACCCCAAGGCGGTCGAAGCCTTTTTCTTCGCGCTCAGCGAGAATACCGAACTGACGCTGGGCAGCCAGAGCAAGGACGGCAGCCAGCACGAGACGGCTGCCTGAGGTCTTGCCGGCTTCGGCGGCGCCGGCGACCCCGGCGCTTAGTGTGTTCCGGCGACTTCGGCGGCGCGCTGCTCGCCTGCTGCCGTGGCGCGACGAGGGATCAGGTTCTCGTCAAGCAGGCGCTCGATCCGGAAGAAGATTTCGTATCGCGAGAACGGTTTTTTCATGAAATCGTCGGCTCCGATACGGGTGCCGAAAAATTGCTCCATGGCCTGCTCGTTGCCGCTCATCATGATGACGGGGATGTCGCGAGTCATCGGGTCGCGGCGAATGGCGCGCAGCGCGGCAAAACCGTTCATGCCAGGCAGCACGATATCGAGAAAGATCAGATCCGGCTTGTGTTCACGCAGTTGTTCCAGTCCGGATTCGGCATCCTCTGCTTCCAGTGTTTCGTAGCCGGCCGAGCGCAGGAACTTCTTCAGCGCCGTCACGATGGTCCTGGAGTCGTCGACGATGAGTACCCGGGTGCCTTCTCGCGCATTGATACGGGTTCGCTTGCGCCGCTCGACGACGCTCTCGGTGACGTTCGGAAGCGTCGCTTCCTTTGCTTCGCCTTGCCCGAGCAAGGCCCGGATCTGATCAAGTATTCCCACCCTGTTTCCCCGTGAAGTTCGGTCGCCCGATGGCTGATTGAACAGGCAGCATTTTATGATCGAATCATTGCGCGCCGGAAGGCATGATCTCAAAAATGCCTGCATTTCGGATCGATATCGCGGAGTTCGTCCTGAGGATGAATGCTTCTAGGGGCGCTTTTGCCAGGTCCGCTCAGGCGGTGCCCCGGAGGGTCAGCGCATGCACGGTTTGCCCGGGGCGCAGATAACCATGCCCTGGCCGCCTGGCGGCGTGGTTGCCGGCGGTTCGGGTTTTGGCGGCCTTGGTTGAGGCTGGGGGTGCGGATAGTGAGGGTGGTGGGGATAGACCGGAGGAGCCACATAGACCGGTACATGAACGGTCTGTGCTGGTTCGGGCGGGCGAATCAGGTTGCGGCACTCGGCTTCCAGTTGTGCTCGCTGGGTTGCTTCGAGGGCGCGCTGTGCGACGTCGCGCAGGCAGGCATCGGGGTCGCCGTAGCTGCGCGGCGGATTCGCCGTGGCCGCCTGTTTCTGGCTTTGAAGCTGTCGCTCGGCGGCGATGTCGGCCCGCTGGGTGCTTTCGCGCTTCTCCACGTAATTGCGCATGCGTTCGACGTCGCGCTCGGCCTGCTGGCGGCTCGTCTCGGACACGGCCTCGTCGGGGCGTACGGCCAGCGTACCGCTGCCGCCCGGGCAGGGCGAGTTTGAAATCTCCGTCTTGCCGTTCGGCAGGCGGCATTTGTAGATTTCGGCACCGGCCGGCTGGGTGAGCAGCAGGCCGGCAAGAAGAGGCAGGGCTATCCGGTACATGGTCTTGTTATAGCTTAAACGCCGTACAAGACAATTCAGTTGACCGGATTTTCCGCCGTCTCGATTTCCGGCACCTGGCCGGATTTGTCGGTGAATCGATCGAGGTAGATATAGACGACCGGCGTCAGGTAGAGCGTCAGGAGCTGCGACAGCATCAAGCCACCGACCACGGCCAGACCGAGCGGTTGCCGCACTTCCGCACCGGCGCCGATGCCCAGGGCGATGGGCAGGGTGCCGACCAGGGCGGCCATGGTGGTCATCATGATCGGTCGGAAGCGGACCAGGCTGGCCTGGAAGATGGCGTCATGGGGCTGGGCGCCCTCCTTGCGCTGCTTTTCCAGGGCGAAGTCGATCATCATGATGGCGTTTTTCTTGACGATGCCGATCAGCATGATGACGCCGACGAAAGCGTAGAGACTGAGGTCGACCTTGAAGATGAGCAGGGTGATCAGCGCACCAAGACCGGCGGAGGGCAGACCGGAGAGGATGGTCAGCGGATGAATGAAGCTTTCGTACAGCACGCCGAGCACCAGGTAGACGACCAGCACGGCGACGAGCAGGAGGATGCCGAGCCCCTGCAGCGAAGACTGGAAGGCCTGGGCGGTGCCCTGCAGGCTGGTGGCCAGCGAGACCGGGACGCGGATTTCCTGCTCGAGCGCCTTGATGCGATCGACGGCATCGCCCAGCGAGACGCCGGGCAACAGGTTGAAGGAGATGGTGACGGATGGCAGCTGCCCTTGGTGATTGACGGTCAGCGCCTGTGTCTTGCGCGTGAAGCGGGCGACGGTATCGAGCGGAATCAGCTTGCCGTTGCCGCGCACGTAGATGCGCGACAGGACCTGCGGGTCGGCCTGGTATTCCGGTGCAACCTCAAGAATGACCTGGTATTGCGCCGTGGAGCCGTAGATGGTGGATACCTGGCGGGCGCTGAAGGCGCTCTGCAGGGCATCCTCGACCTGTCCGAAGGTGAGTCCGAGCGAGGACAGCTTGTCGCGGTCGATGTCGATACCGACCACCGGGCTGAGGTTGCTCAGGTTGTTGGTGACGTCGACGAAGCCGGGCAACTGGCGGATCTTCTGGGTCAGCGTGCCGGTCCATTCGTACAGCTCGTCCAGGTCGGTGTCCTGCAGCGTGTATTGGTATTGCGCTGCGGTGATCTGGCCGCCGATACGGATCACCGGCGGGTTCTGCATGTACACCTTGATGCCGGGAACCGCCGCCAGTTTGGGGCGCAGGCGCTGGATGATCTGGTCCGGCATCGATTTCCGCTCGCTGGCCGGCTTGAGGATCATGAACACCGTGCCGGTATTGGCTGTCGGGCGGATGCCGCCGGCGCCGACGGACGACATGAAGGAGGCGATGTCCGGTTCCTGGGCGACGATGTCCGCTACCGCACGCTGGTGGGCGACCATCGCGGTAAAGGAGGCATCCTGCGCCCCTTCGGTGAAGGCGATGATCTGGCCGGAGTCGCCGCTCGGGATGAAATCCTTGGGCACGTGCGTGAACAGGTAGCCGGTAAGCAGCAGCGTGGCGACAAAGCTGGCCAGGATGGTTCGCGGGTGGCTCATTGCCAGGCGCAACGTCTTCTCGTAGCCGGCATGGAGGCTTTCGAAGAAGCGCTCGAAGAGCTGGAAGACTCGGCCATGCGAATCCGGCTCGGCGTGGCGCACATAGCGGCTGCACAGCATGGGTGTCAGGGTCAGCGAGACGAAGCCGGACACCAGGATGGCAACGCAGATGGTGACCGCGAATTCGTGGAGCAGCCGGCCGACGATGCCCTGCATGAAGAGCACCGGAATGAACACGGCAATCAGCGAGATGGTCATTGAGATGATGGTGAAGCCGATCTCCTTGGCTCCCTTGATCGCCGCCTGGAACGGCGGTTCGCCGGCCTCGACGTGGCGGACGATGTTCTCCAGCATGACGATGGCGTCGTCGACGACGAAGCCGACCGACAGCGTCAGGGCGAGCAGCGACAGGTTGTCCAGGCTGTAGCCGAGCACCGACATGGCGGCAAAGGTGCCGACGACCGAGATCGGTAGCGCCAGGCTGGGGATGACGGTGGCCGAGAGATTGCGCAGGAAAAGCAGGATGACCAGGATGACCAGCACCGCCGACAGGATCAGCGTGAATTGCACGTCGTCGATGGCGTGGCGGATCGAATGGCTGCGGTCGAACAGGATATTCATGTTCACCGCGGCCGGCAGCTTGGATTGGAAGGATGGCAGGACGCGCTTGATGGCGTCGACCGTCTCGATGGTGTTGGCGCCGGGCTGGCGCTGGATGGCCAGCACGATGGCGCGCTTGTCGACGTTCCAGCTGGCGATGCGGATGTTTTCGACGCTGTCGATGGGGGTGGCCACGTCCTCCAGGCGTACCGGGGCGCCATTGCGCCAGGTGACGATGAGCGGCCGGTAGGCAGCGGCATCGTTCAGCTGGCCGTTGTCCTTGAGGGCGAAGGTCTGGCGGCTGCCGTCGAGCTGGCCGACGGGCTGGTTGACGTTGCCCTGGGCGATGGCCTGCTGCAGCTCGTCAATGCCGATGCCGCGGGCGGCGAGCTGGTCCGGGTTGGCCTGGACACGCACGGCGTACTTCTGCGAGCCGTAGATCAGCACCTGGGCGACGCCGGGGATGGTGGATAGCCGCTGGGCCAGCTGGGTTTCGGCGTATTCGTGGACCAGCGACAGGGGCAGGGTCGGCGACGACATGGCGATGTAGAAGATCGGCGAGTCGGCCGGGTTGACCTTGCGGAAGGAGGGGGGCGTCGGCATGTTGGGCGGCAGCTTGCGCTGGGCCGCCGAAATGGCCGACTGTACGTCTTGAGCCGCCGCGTCGATGTTGCGGTCGAGGGCGAACTGCAGGGTAATGGTGGTCGATCCCTGGGCGCTGGTCGATGTCATCGAGTCCAGCCCGGCGATGGTCGAGAACTGGCCTTCGAGCGGCGTCGCGACGGCGGCGGCCATGGTCTCCGGCGAGGCGCCGGGCAGGCTGGCGCTGACCGAGATGGTCGGGAAATCGACGGCCGGCAGTTCGGAAACCGGGAGCGAACGGTAGCCGATGATGCCGAAGATCAGTAGTGCCACCATCAGCAGGGTGGTCATCACCGGTCGCCGGATGCACAGTTCAGGTAGGGTCATGAATGTCCCTTATTTGGCCGGTGCGGCCGTAGCGGAAGGGGCCGCTCCAGCGGCCGGCTTCGCCATGACGGTGGCGCCCGGCGCCAGGCGCAGCTGGCCGTCGGTGACCACCGTTTCGCCGGCCGCCACGCCCTTGCCGATGGCCGTCATGCCCTGGTGGCTGGCGACGATCTCGAGTTTGCGGACTTCGACCGTGTCGTCGCCTTTGACGACGTACAGGAAATTGCCTTCGGCGCCCTGCTGGATCGCCTCGTTCGGTACGAGGACCACGCCGGTGGCCTTGTCGAGCATCATGCTGACGTTCAGGAACTGGCCCGGCGTCAGGCGTGCCTGCTTGTTGTCGAGCACCGCCTTCATCTGGACGGTGCCGGTGGTGGCATCGACCGCGTTGTCGATGAAGCGTGCCTTGGCCTCGAAGGCAACCTGTTTGTTCCCCGGCAACGCCAGTTGCACGGTCATCGGGCCCTTGCTGACCGCCCGGTGCAGGGTCTGCAGATGCCGTTCCGGGACGGCGAAGCCGACATAGAGCGGATCGACGCGATTGACGACCGCCAGCGCCGTGTCGTTGATCTTGACCGTCGAGCCAGGAAAGACCAGGCGAGCGCCGACGATGCCCGAGAAGGGCGCGCGCACGGCGGTGTAGGAAACCTGCAGGCGGGCCAGTTCGAGGGCCGCCTGGTCGGCCTTGAGCGTGGCGGCGGCGGCCACCTCGTTGGTGCGGATTTCGTTGACCTTCTCGTCAGAGACGAAGCCGCGCGCCTTCAGCCCCTGGTAACGCTCCAGGTCGGCCCGTGCCTTGGCGAGTTGCGCCTGGTCACGGGCCACCACGGCCTCGGCCTGCGCCACGCGGGCCTCGAAATCGGCCGGGTCGAGGCGAACCAGGACATCGCCCTGCTTGACGGATTGTCCCTCGGTGAAAGCGACCGACAGCACCTGGCCGTCCACGCGCGACTTGACGGTGACGCCCTCGTAGGCTTCGGCCCGCCCGACGACATTCAGGAACACCGGCATCTCGCCGCTCTCCGCCCGGGCGACGATCACGGGTACTGGCGGGGCGGTCTTGGCAGGGGCGGGTGTGGCCGTTTTCTGGACGGTCCACCACCAGACAGTGCCGCCGAACAGGGCGGCGATGACGAGGGTGGTGAGCGGTTTCTTGAGCTTGGGCATGGTCGAAGCAGCGGGGCGGTGGGAGCGAGTCGGGTGGCGTCCGGGACAGGGCACCGGTAGCGTGCCGTCCATTGGTGACGAATCCTAGCATGCCCCAGGGGCGGCGGCTTGCAGGCGCGGCGCTCGACCGGCGCATCGGGGACTCAGCCCTTCCCCGTGCGCATCGCGCCTACGCTGCGACAGGGGTTAGGCGAGTAGCCGGCGGAGGCCGAGCAGGATCAGGACGGCGGCCGATGCCCAGATCAGCCAGCGCGACAGCCAGGGGCGGCCGACGCGCAGTTCGCGGCCGAGCCGGCCGGCGAGGGGGACGAGGATGAGGATCGGCGTCATCGCGGCCCCGAGGCCGAAGGCCAGGCCGTAGCTGGCCCCGGAGAGGGCGCTGCCGCTCTGGGCGGCGAGGGCCAGCAAAGAGGCGAGCGGCGTGCACGGGGTAAGGGCCAGGGTGGCGCCCAGTGCGAAGGGGGGCGCGGCGTCGGCGCGGCGCTGAAAGCGCACGGGCTGGGCGGTCGGGCGCTTTGGTCGGCATCCGGCGACGTGGGCGCGTACGATGAGCCACAGCCCGGCGCCGATACTGGCGCCGCCGATCAACGCATTGCCCCAGGTGCCGCCCAGCAGCCGGGCGAGGTGCAGCCCGGCCATTCCGGCCGACGTGGCGAGCAGGGTGTACATCAGTACCCGGCCAGCGAGGAAGACAGCGGTATGGCGGAAGGCTTCCGCCGTGCCGCTGGAGCGGCCGAGCGCCCAGGTACCCATGAAGGGGAGACAGGTGACGGTGCACGCCGTCAGGCCCATCGAGACGCCGAGCAGCCAGACGGTGCCGAGACCGACATGGCCGGCCGCAAGGTCATCGAGCATCGGCCGCCTCGTCGCGCTGCATGAAACGTAACGGCTTGACGCTGCCATCCGGCAATTCGCTGCGTACCTTGTCCTTGTAGTAGGCGCGGCGCGACGAGAACAGGGCAAGCGGCCCCCATTTCAGCCGGATCGTCCCGTCCTGCGGGCAGTATTCGGCGCACCGTCCGCACAGCGTGCAATCCTCGGTATAGGCCTTGCGTCCGGCTTGCTGCGATATTTCCTCAATATCCATGGGGCAGGCATCGCTGCAGATGCGGCACTGACCGCAGTTGGCGTGCGCTGTCTTGACCAGGCGCAGCGGCGACAGGCGCTGGAACAGCGCGTTGAAGGCGAGCAGCGGGCAGATGCGGCAGAAGGGCTGGCGGATGGCCAGGCCGCCGACGATCATGAAACCGATCAGGAAGTCGGCGGCGGCGCCGAGCGCAAAGCTCCAGCCATCGCCGACGCGCAGGGCGAGCTGATCGGTGTTGCCGGTAAGCAGCGTGGTGGCGACGCGCGACGGGCAGATGTCGCAGTAGGGATTGCCAAGCGCATGAGGCGTCACGCCAAGGCCGGTGAGCAGGGGCAGCAGGAAGACCAGTCCGAGCAGAAGCAGCCACTTGACCGGACGCACCCGGTGCGCGGCGAGCAAGTCGGCGGACGTCAGTCGGCGCAGGCCGATCCCGAAGCGGCGACCGATCCGCCCGACGACTTCCTGCAGGGTGCCCAGGGGGCAGACCCAGCCGCAGAACGCCTTGCCGAGCACGAAGAAGAAGGCGAAGAAGGCGAGGAAGCTCATCAGCAGCGGCAGGATCATCGACAGGGTCAGTTGCTGGGCGCGCACCATCGCCTCGCCGATGCGATGGTGCAGGATGTGCTGGGTGGGGATCAGCACGCAGTAGCCCCCGTTCATCTGGTCGTAGGCGCAGGACAGCGCGGGCAAGGCGTTGGAGATCTTGCCGGCCATGTAGGTGCCGACCAGGACGCTGCCGTAGACGGTGACGAAGAGCATCGCCAGCTGGATCGCGAAGCGCAGCCGGGAGAGTGTGGGAATGAGGGTTTTCAACACGATGACTCCTTTGCGGGGCGACGGCGTAGCAGCGGCAAGGCGCCGAGCATGCCGGCAAGGCCGAAGACGGCCCCCCAGCCGAGGCTGCGGCCGCGTTCGCTGTCCGGTGCGTAGGTGTGGTTGAACGAGGTCACGAAATGCCGGCCCGCCTCCTGGCGCTCGGTGCTCAGCACGAATCCGGCCTTCGCCCGGGCATGCCCGTCACCCTCGGTATCGGGTGGAAAGTCGCGCGGGAAGAGGACGGTGGCGATGCCTTCGGTGTCCGTTGTGAACGCCGTTCGCGTGCCGCGCTCGGTTTCCATGCGGACGATCTGGCCGGCCAGGGGACGTCCCTCGTAACGAACGATGAAGCGCCATTTCTCGCTTTCGCGATAGCTGGCGTGCTCGCGCGGCAGCGGATCGGGGACGATCTCCAGTTCGTTCTTGATGCGGCGCAACAGGTCGACCGGAGCGGGGCCCGGGTTGCTCGCATACCAGATGGTCGAGGCGATCGCCACATGGGCAGGTGTTTCGGCACGGGCGCTCAGCCAGTGGTAATTGCCGGATTCCGGGGCCGGGCTGCGCAGGCGGGCGACGCCGGCCTCGACCGGAAAAGCCTGTTCGCCGCCGCGCGGGCCGAAGACGTGGATCTCGCTTGCATTCAGTCCGACCGGCCGGTACGGCGCCGTCGTGCGATCGCCGCGATTGCCCGCAGCGGCGACGATCAGCGCCTGCCCGGTCCATGGTGGGGCGGCGCTGCCCGGTGCGGCGGGGTGGCGGTCGTGCGACTGGGCGAGCGACAGGCTGCTGGCCAGTGCCAGGGCCAGCATCGATACGGTACGGTGCATGGCGTTCTCCTAGCGGAAGTCGTAGCGATAGGTCAGCATCAGCGCGCGCGGGGCGCCGACCGTGTAGGTGACCCGGCCGGTCGTGTCCTTCTTGGCTTCGGCGGCGTAACGCTGGTTGAACAGGTTGTCGGCGTTGAGCGTCAATGAATGCTGGTTCAGCTGGTAGCCTATCGAGGCGTTGGCTATCCATTCCCAGCCTTCGTATTTCTGCGTGTTGGCGCTGTCCATCCAGTACTCGCCCCAAGTGTTGGCCGACAGGCGTGCGCGCCAGCCGCCCTGCCTCCAGCCGGCGAAGACGCCATACTGGTGGCGCGGCACGAAGGGCAGCGCATTGCCCGCCCGTTGCTGGTTGACGGTGGCGGCACCGACGCGCACCGGTTCCGAGAACTCCGTATAGCGGTAGCGCGTATGGCTGTAGTAGCCGCCGATTTCCCAGTGCTTGTCCAAGGCGTAGCGACCGGCGAACTCGAAGCCTTTCTTGTCGGTCTTGCCCGCGTTGAGGTAGGTCGTCACGCCGCCGTTGCTCTGCTGCACGATGTCCTTGCTCACCGGGTTGACGTAGGCGCTGGCGTCGATGGACCAGTTGTCGGCGCGGGCCTTCAGGCCCAGTTCGTAGTTGCGGGCGACCGGGGCCTCCAGCGCCGGGTTGGTCGAGACCTCGCTGAACGAGGGAATCTGGCCCGCCTGGGCAGCCATCGCGAAGATGTTCAGGCCGGGTTGCAGGCGGTAGCTTGCGGCGATTTTGGGTGCCGGCAGATGGAAGGTCTTGCTGATCTGTGTCGATCCGGCGCCGGCGACGTAGCGGCCGGAAGCGTAGTCGTACTTGCGGAACTGCCGGTTGTTGTCGTCGAAGTCGACGACGTCGTAGCGCAGGCCGGCGTCGACGATCCAGCGTTCGTTCGGCCGCCAGGATTCCTGCACATAGACGCCCGTCAGCAGGGTCGTCGCGTCGTCGATTTCCGCGAGTCGTCCCCTGGCGTCGGATCGTGTGGCGACGATGCGGCCGCCTGCCGTGGCGACATCGCGGTACTCGTACTTGCGCGAATCGGGTGCGCGCTCACGGCGCGCCGTGACGCCAGCGACGAGCGTCCCTCCGGCATGGCGGTAGTTGCCTTCGATATCGACCCCGAGATTGGAAACCCAGGATTCTGTTTCGTTGATGAGTCCGGTGACCGGATGGTAGTGGTACCAGGTGTTGTAGTAGAGGCGGGGCTTGAAGGTGAAGTCGCCGCGGCGCATTTCCAGTCGGCTGTTGAGGAACCAGACCTTGGAGTAGCGTCCCGAGTGTTTCCAGGCCTCCGGGGTGCCGTTCTGCTTGCCGGTTCGCTTGAAGGTCTGGAACAGGGTCTCGTCGACTGCCCCGGGGAGCTGCATGTTGGATTCGGCGTAGGAAATCTCGCTCTCGATGACGTCCGATTCATTGATCTGGAGGCCGTGCTTGAGCGATGCCTGCGTCGTGTCGAAGCGGTTCCAGAAGCGCCAGTCATTGTCCATTTCGCGGCGGGTAACCGTCAGGGCCAGGGCCTGGCGGTCGTCGACCATGCCGCCGACGCGCAGGTGGTAGTTCTGCGTCCCCGACGTGCCGGCGCCGATCTTGAGATTGTTGGCCCGGTTGTCGAACACCGACTTGGAGATGATCTGGATGGCGCCGCCGGCGCTGCCCGCGGCAAACAGGTTGCCGGGACCCTTGGCGATCTCGATGCGCTCGATGTCCTGTGTGTCGACGAAATCGAGGCGGGTGAAGCTGTCGGGGTCGGAGAGAGGGACGCCGTCGCGCAGCACCTGGATTTCGCGGATTCCGAATGCCGCCTTGAGGCCGGCGCCACGGATGATCAGGCGGGCGTCGAAGCCGCCGTTCTTGCTGTCGACCAGCACGCCGGGAACCTCCTGCAAGGCTTCCTTGACGTTGAACATCTTCTTGTCGGCCAGCGTTTCCTTGCCGACGACAGCGATGGCCTGCGGTACCTCACCGGTGGCGCGCGTTTCCCGCGTCGCGGTGACCGAGACTTCGTCGAACACCTTGGCGACATCGCCCGCCAGTGCGCCGCCCGTTGCCAGCGAGCAGGCGCAGAGCACCCCGCAGGGCAGCAATCCCTTTTTCTGTTTCATGAACTCCCCTTGTGTCGTTTTTTGAAATTTGGGGAATGGTAGTGATCGCCCATGGGGCAGGGCAGTGACACGTTGTCACATGCGGCAACGTGTCGCAGAAATACGCATACTGCATGGAAATGACGGTCTTTCTGCGCGTTAACGCCCGGCAGTGGGGAAAAACGGGGTAACGGGATTAACGTCGGGGCAGTTGCTGTGCATAATCCGGTATTTTTCTGGCGGACGGTTTCGGGGCGGTCGCCGCCTGCTGCTTCAATCCGTGCCAATCCGCGCAGTACCTGGATCTGATTATGATTTTTTCATCTTTGGTGATGTCGTCGATAGCGACTCCCCGCGTCGGGAGTTTTTCTTGACGCTGCGTGTCCATCGACATCGGTCTGTATCCGGCGCTCTGCTGCGTCTTGGCGTGCTGGCTGCCGCTCTTGCCGGCCGGGTGGCACTGGCAGCAGGCCCGGCCGACCTGAGCGCCGTGCCCTTTGATCAGCTGGTCCAGCGCGAGGTCGTGTCCGCATCAGCGCTGGTGCGTCAGATCAGCAACTCACCGTCCGCCGTGGCCATCGTGACGGCCGACGACATCCGCGCCTATGGCTATCGCACCCTGGCCGATGTCATCAGCAGCATGCGCGGCCTGTATACGACCAATGACCGCCGCTATCAGTACATGGGCGGGCGGGGCTTCGGTGCGCCGGGGGACTATACCGGCCGCATCATGGTGCTTATCGACGGTTACCAGACGCAGGATCCGTTGTTCAACCAGGCCTACATCGACGAGTCGGGATTGATCGACCTGGCGCTGGTCGAGCGCGTCGAGTACGTGCCCGGCACCGGGTCGGTGATCTACGGCAACAATGCCATGCTGGGCATCATCAACATCGTCACCCGCAAGGGGAGCGATTTCAACACCTTGCAGCTTTCCAGCGAGGCGGGTAGCCACGATACCTATCGCCAGCGCGCGACTTTCGGCAAACGCTTCGATAACGGCGCCGACGTCCTGCTCTCGGCGTCGTCCCTGCAATCGCAGGGGCAGAATCTCCATTTTCCGGCCTACGACACCCCGGCCAACAATCATGGCTGGGCAAACGGGATCGACGACGAAAGGAACCGGCGCGTTTTCGGCAAGTTCTCCTACGAGGGATTCACGGTCGAGGCTGCACATGTCGAACGCCGGAAAACGGTACCGACCAAGCCGATGAAACTCGCCGTCTTCAATACGCCTTTTGTCATCGACGACGAAAACAGCTATTTGAACGTCAGCTACGAGACCGATCTGGGGCTGCACCTGTATTCCACATCGCGTCTATATTTCGGTCGCTATGCCTATGACAGCCAGCGGACCATCGACGATGCGGCTTCCAATGCCCAGCGCAAGCACCGGGCGGAATGGTGGGGCCTCGACCAGAAATTCGTCGGGAAATGGTTTGCCCATCATTCGATCATGTTTGGCATGGAGTATCGGAACGACTACAACCAGTATCTGAGTCGGTCGTACTGGTATCCCGATGGGCGGATCGATGCGGCCAGCAGCGTCAAGGACGCATACTCGCGAAACACGACCAGCTTCTACCTGGCCGACGAGTATCGCTTCCATGAGCGCTGGCGGCTCAATGTCGGCGCGCGCTACGACAAGGCCAGCGACCTGGAAGGCAACTGGAGTCCGCGCGTGGCGCTGATTTATCAGCCCGGTTTCCGGACCACGTTGAAGGCCAGCTATAGCGAGGCTTTCCGCATGCCCAATGCCGACGATCGCTCGTTCTACCTTTCGGGAACCGCACCCGAATACGTGGTGGCCAAGGAGTTTGCCATCCAGCACGACCTGGACCGGCGGATGCGGATGACCGGCACGCTCTACGAATACCGGCGCAGCAAGCAGCAGGTCTATATCAGCGATGGGCATTACGTGCCGACCGGTAGCAGTCTGGCGCGCGGCCTGGAGCTGGAGTTCGAGGCGCGCTGGGATAACGGCGTGCGCGCCCGCAGCAGCGGCGCCTGGCAGCACTCGACCGACATCGCCGGCCTGGATGCGGTGAATTCTCCCAACGTGCTGGGAAAATTCCAGGTTTCCGCACCGTTGCCAGGTAAGGGCGTGCGCGTCGGCATCGAGGCACAATACCTCGGTTCCCGCCTGACGGATGAACGCCGCCGCCTGGGCGGCGTAGCGCTGGCCAACCTGACTTTCTCCAGCGAACGGAAGTGGAACGGATTGTCGGCCTCGTTCAGTATCCGCAACCTGTTCGACCGCGACTACGAGGTCGTTTCACCCTTCACCTGGGCACCGGGAACCGGTATCGATGCTTTGCGCATGGATGGCCGGACCTACTGGTTCCAGATCAACTACGATCTCTGAGTCCGGTGATGCGAGCGCTTCTGCTTCTATTGGGGTTCTGGATCAGCCTGGCGGCCAACGCGCAGGGGGTGTCCGAACATGACATGAAGGCTGCCTACCTGTACAACTTCGCCCACCTTTTCGAATGGCCGGAATCGCGGCGTGCCAATTTCCACATCTGCATTCTGGGCGACGAAGAGGTGGGTGCAGCCATGCAGGGGTATGACGAAAAGCGGGTCAATGGCCAGCGCATGGTCATCGCCCGGCTGAGCACGACGACGCCTATCCGCCTGTGCGATATCCTCTACGTCGGGGCCGCCGCAGTGGGCAATCTGCCGAAAATCCGCTCGATGCTGGGCGGCCAGCCGACCCTGACCGTTGCCGACAGGGCTCCGCTGCAGTCGGTGGCGGTGGCGCTGGCGCTGGAAAACCAGCACCTGATGTTCGATGTCAATCTCGAGCATTGCGAGCGCGCCAGTCTCAAACCCAAGCTGATCGTTCTGGGGTTGGCGCGCTTGGTACGCAAGGCTGCTGAAGGCGAACCCAAGGGGAGTGCCGTTCCGCGCTAGGCGAAGGGTGCAGCAAATGATCGGATCCAAAAAAAACGCTTCCCTCGGGAAGCGTTTTTTCGTTGCAGCCATCCGGCAGTCGATCAGCGGATCATCCCGGCGCCGACGGTATTGTTGTTGCTCTCGTCGATGACGATGAAGGCACCGGTCGCCCGGTTATCCTCGTAGGCATCGACAAACAGCGGCTGGGCCAGCTTGAAGCGGACCTGGGCGATGTCGTTCATGGACAGCTTCTCGGCCGGCACCTTTTCCAGGGTGTTCACGTCCAGGCGGTGGTCGATGGCGGTGAGCTTGGCCTTGGAGTCGCGGGTGGTATGGCGGATCAGGTAGGTGCGGGCGCGGTCGAGCGGGGTTTCGGCCAGCCAGCAGACGGTGGCGGCGATTTCCTTGACGGCCGGCGGCACTTCGCTGGATTTGACGATCATGTCGCCGCGCGAGGTGTCGATTTCATCAGCCAGCAGCAGGGTGACCGATTGCTCGGTGCCGGCTTCGCCAATGTCGACACCGCCGATCTGCACGGCCTTGACGGTCGATTCCAGGCCGTTGGGCAGCACGGTGACCTTGTCGCCGACCTTGATCGAGCCGGATTCGACGCGGCCCATGAAGCCGCGGTAGTCGTGCAGTTCCGGGTTGGCGGAGTCTTGCGGGCGGCAGACGTACTGGACCGGGAAACGGAATTTCTCGGTGTGCTCGGTGTGCGCGGCCGGAGCGGCTTCGAGAATCTCGAGCAGGGTCGGGCCTTCGTACCAGTTCAGCGAGTCGCCGCGGTCGACGATCATGTCGCCGTTGAGCGCCGACATGGGCAGGAAGCGGATGTCGTCGATGCCGACCTTGGCGGCGAATTCGAGGTAGTCGGCCTTGATCTTCTCGTAGGTGTCCTGCGAGTAATCGACCAGGTCCATCTTGTTGATGGCGACGACCAGGTGCGGAATGCCGACCAGCGACGCCAGCTTGGAGTGGCGGCGGGTCTGGGTCAGCACGCCCTTGCGCGCATCGATCAGGATGATGGCCAGGTTGGCGGTCGAGGCGGCGGTGACCATGTTGCGGGTGTACTGTTCGTGGCCCGGGGCGTCGGCGATGATGTACTTGCGCGTGCCGGTCGAGAAGTAGCGATAGGCGACGTCGATGGTGATGCCCTGTTCGCGCTCGGCCTGCAGGCCGTCGGTGAGCAGGGACAGGTCGACCGCGCCCATGCCGCGCTTCTGCGAGGTCTTCTCGATGGCGTTCAGCGTGTCGGCGAGAATGGTCTTGGTGTCGAACAGCAGGCGGCCGATCAGGGTGCTCTTGCCGTCGTCGACGCTGCCGCAGGTCAGGAAGCGCAGCAGGCCGTGATCTTCAATTGGGTGGGCGCTCATCAGAAGTAACCCTCTTTCTTGCGTTGTTCCATGGAGGCTTCGCTGGTCTGATCGTCCAGACGCGTGGCGCCGCGCTCGGTGATGGTGGTGGTGGCGGTTTCGACGACGATCTTGGCGACATCGTCGGCATCGGATTCGACCGGCGCCGTGCAGGAGATGTCGCCGACCGTGCGGAAGCGCACCAGCTTGTCGATGATTTCTTCACCGGCCTTCGGCAGGTTGGTCAGCTCGCCGGAAACCAGCGGCACGTTGACCGGCACGATGGCGCCCTGGCGGATGACGACCGGGCGGGTATGGGCGAAGTAGATCGACGGCAGTTCGAGGCCTTCGCGCTCGATGTATTGCCAGACATCCATTTCCGTCCAGTTCGAGATCGGGAAGGCGCGGATGTTCTCGCCCTTGTGGCTGCGGGCGTTGTAGAGGTTCCACAGCTCCGGGCGCTGGTTCTTCGGGTCCCATTGGCCGAACTCGTCGCGGAAGCTCATGATGCGTTCCTTGGCGCGGGCCTTTTCCTCGTCGCGGCGGGCGCCGCCGATGCAGCAGTCGAAGCCGAATTCCTCGATGGCTTCGAGCAGCGTCACCGACTGGTGCTTGTTGCGCGATTCGCCTTCGTGCTTGAGGACGACCGTGCCGCGGGCCATCGAATCCTCGACGGAGCGTACGATCAGGCGTTCGCCCAGTTCGGCGGCGCGCTTGTCGCGGAACTCGACGACTTCCTTGTAGTTGTGGCCGGTGTCGATGTGCATCAGCGGGAAGGGGAACTTGCCGGGGCGGAAGGCCTTTTCGGCGATGCGCAGCATGCAGATCGAGTCTTTGCCGCCGGAGAAGAGCAGCACCGGGTTGGCACACTGGCCGGCCACTTCGCGCATGATGTGGATGGCTTCGGCTTCGAGCCAGTCCAGATGGGAGAGGGTGGAACGTTGGGTCATTGCTGGGTAATCCGCTGGGATTGTCGAATGGTCGCCATTGTAACAACACCTTAATGCTCAATTAAGAACAAGTGGGCATCTTGTTATTTCGAATTGTTATAAATAATTGATCTTCGACTTTGAACGTTCAGCAAACTATCGGGTCCGTTCTGTTACCCGACCAGGGGTGATGTTTCATCAATTACAAAGAGGAGATAAAGATGACCATGCGTGCCGGTTTTTTCATGAGCGCCATTGCGGCAAGCCTGTTGAGCGCCTGTGCCACGACGCCGGCGGGGCCGATGGCCAGCGCCGATCTGCAGGCACGTTCGGGAAGTGCGGTGAGCGGCAAGGTGACGTTGACCGAATTGAACGGCCGTTTGCGGGTCGAGGCGCAGGTTGCCGGCCTGACGCCGGGAGAGCATGGTTTTCACGTTCATGAGGCAGGGGACTGCAGTGCACCGGATGCCAGTTCCGCAAAAGGGCATTTCAATCCTGCCGGAAAGGCTCATGGGCATCACGCCGGGAGCGAACGGCACGGTGGCGACATGCCCAATCTGGTGGCCAACGCGGCCGGAGAGGCCCGTTTTTCCGGGGAAATCGAGGGGCTCAGCCTGAGCGGAGCGAGCGGCGTCATCGGGCGCAGCATTGTCGTCCATGCCGATCCTGACGACTACAAGTCACAACCCGCGGGCAACTCCGGCAAGCGGGTTGCCTGCGGCGTGATTATCGCCCGCTAGGAGCGCCCTTGCCTTGAGGGGGGCGGCGAATGCCGCTTCCCTTGGTAAAAAGCGCGTGGTGATGTCTGCGGTTTTTGCTAAATCTATTACTTAATGCATACAATCCATCTATTGGATAGTGCATCAGGTTATTGGAGAGAGTGTGAGCCGCCGCATACTATTTTTCGTCACGGGCGTTCTGGCCTGTGGGTTGGCGCTGGCGGCCTACTTTGCCGAACGGATCAACCAGGTTCAGCACGAAACCGCGATTCGGGCCTTTGTTCATAACGAACTCGGGCGGGTCCGCGATTCGCTCGAGGGGCACCTGAATGCGGATATCCAGCTGGTTCGCGGCCTGACCAGCCTGGTGGCGCTGACGCCGAACATCGACCAGGAGCGTCTGAATGTAGCTGCCAAGCCCTTGTTCGATGGGCGTTCGCAACTCCGTAGCCTGGCTCTGGCCCCGGGCATGGTTGTACGCATGGTTTATCCGGTGTCCGGCAACGAGAAGGCGCTGGGGCTGGAATATCGCGATATTCCGGAACAGTTTCCGTCCGTGGAGCGCGCACGTCAGAGTCGCCAGATTGTCCTGGCCGGGCCGTTCAAACTGGTTCAAGGGGGCGATGGGTTGGCGGCGCGTTTGCCGGTATACCTGCTGGATTCCGGCGGACGGGAGTATTTCTGGGGCTTGGTCAGCGCCGTGATTGATGTCGAGCGCTTGTTCTCCGTCAGCGGTTTGCGCGACGACAAGCTGCCGGTCGAAATCGCGATTCGCGGCAAGGATGGCGACGGAGCAAGGGGCGCTACGTTTTTTGGCAGCCCCGATGTGTTTGCCATGAATCCGGTGCTGGCCGATATCTATCTGCCAACGGGTTCCTGGCAGTTGGCGGCCATTCCCCGCGGTGGCTGGCAGAGTACGCCGGACAACGTCTGGCTGTTGCGCGGCGGGTTGCTGATGATTTCCATTCTGGTGCTGGGTTCTTTCCTCGCCTTGATTCGAGGATGGGGGCTGCTTGCGCAGGCGGGGGAACGTGTCGAGGCATCGCGTCAACAATTGTCGGCGACGCTGGAAAACACGCCCAATGTGGCTGTCCAGTGGTATGACCGCGCCGGCAAGGTCATTTACTGGAACAAGGCCTCGGAAAGCCTGTACGGTTGGTCGGCGGAAGAGGCTCTGGGCAAGACCCTCGATCAGCTGATTCTCGGCCCATCCGAGGCCGCCGAGGCTCAGCACGCCTCGGAGCAGGTCAGGGCGAGCGGCGTGCCGGTGGGGCCGCTGGAGTTCATGGCGCGTAATCGCGACGGGGAAACCATCTGGGTCGAGGCGACCAAGTTTGCCATTCCTGGCGACAACAAGGCGGAACCCATCGTCGTCTGCATGGATGTCGATATTACCGAGCGCAAGCGAACGGCTAGGCAACTTGCCGATTTCAATCGGGATTTCGAGGCGTTTCTGAACGAGACGGGCGACTTCATCTATTTCAAGGACACCGATGGCTGCATCCGCTTCTGCAGCCAGTCTGTGGCCGTATTGGCAAACTGCGCGAGCTGGCGCGAGATGGTTGGCAAATGCGATGCGGATTTCTTCGGCCCGGAGATTACCGCCCGCTACGCGGCATCCGACCGCGTCGTTCTCCGCGAGGGGAAGCCCATTCTGGGCGTCATCGAGTCCTACCGCGATGCCCGTGGCGATGAACGGCACTTCCAGACCAGCAAGTGGCCGCTGTTTGATGACAGCCAGCAGGTGGTGGGCGTGTTCGGCATCAGCCACGATATTTCCGATCGCATGCAATACGAGGCGGAACTGCATCAGCATCGTCAGGACCTCGAAAAGCAGGTGGCCAGGCGCACCGCCGAACTGGCACAAGCCAAGTCGGCAGCGGAGTCTGCCAGCATCGCCAAGAGCGCTTTTCTGGCCAACATGTCGCATGAAATACGGACGCCGCTCAATGCCATCACCGGCATGGCCCACCTGATCCGTCGCGAAGGGCTCATGCCCAATCAGGAGGCCAGGCTGGGCAGGCTCGAGCTGGCTTCGGAGCATTTGCTGGAGATCATCAACGCCATCCTCGATCTATCGAAGATCGAGGCCGGAAAATTCGTGCTCGACGAATCGCCTTTGCAGCCCGAGCGGTTGCTCTCGAATATCGTCGCCATCCTCGGCGATCGCGCGCATGCCAAGCAACTTCAGCTGGTTGTCGACTGCGGCGAAGCGTTTCCGCTGCTGATGGGGGATGCCACCCGCTTGCAACAGGCCTTGCTCAACTACGCAACCAACGCCATCAAGTTTACGGAAACCGGAACGGTGACGCTGCGGCTGAGGCGGCTTGATGAAAACGAGCAGGGTGTCCTGCTTCGTTTCGAAATCCAGGATACCGGCATCGGCATCCAGCCCGAGCAACTGCCTCGTCTGTTTGCCGCCTTTGAGCAGGCGGACAATTCGATTACCCGTCGTTACGGTGGTACCGGCCTTGGCCTGGCGATCACCCGGAAGCTGGCACAGGCCATGGGGGGCGAGGCCGGGGCGGACAGTGTGCCGGGCGAGGGAAGCACTTTCTGGCTGACGGCGCGCTTGCAGCGTTCGGTCGGAACGGACGATGCCAGAACGGAAATCGGTCAGGAAGAAGCGGCGGATATCGTCTTGAGCAAGAATTTCGCCGGTAGCCGCATCCTGCTGGTGGAAGACGAGCCGATCAATCAGGAAATCACGCTCGCCATGCTCGCTGCCATCGGCCTGGTTGCCGACATTGCCGAGGATGGCCTCGTCGCGCTGGACAAGGTCAAAGCGAACGACTATGACCTGATCCTGATGGATATGCAGATGCCGAGGCTGGATGGACTGGCCGCCACGCTTCGTCTGCGGGCCATGCCCCGGGCTGCGTCCGTCCCGATTCTGGCCATGACGGCCAACGCCTTTGCCGACGACAAGGAGCGCTGTCTGAACGCCGGGATGAACGATTTCATCGCCAAGCCGGTACGCCACGAAACCTTCTATGCCACGCTGCTCCGCTGGCTGGCCAAACCCGTGGCTTGAGCGCGCCGCTCCTTTCTGCCGCAGCGAAAAGGAGCGGGCCGAGGGGCCTCAGGCGCGGCTCTGGATTTCCTCGATGTAGCCCAGCGTGCCGGTCTTCAGGTTGCCGGCATTGCCTTCGTCGGTATCGATGTGCATGGCCAGCCGGAAGGCCGGATTCACGCGGACGACGACGTCGCCGAAGATCAGCTCGCGCTCGCCTTCGACGCGGACGCGGACGACGTAGTTGTCACGCACACGGAAGCGCATGGCGTCTTCCGGCGACATGTGGATATGGCGCTGGGCACAGACCACGCCGCGCTCGATCTGGGTGCTGCCATACGGTCCTTCCAGCGTCAGGCCGGGGGTGCCGGCCAGGTCGCCGGACTGGCGGATCGGCGGTTGCACGCCGAGCTTGAACTGCTCGGTCATGGCGATCTCGACCTGGGTCTCCTTGCGGGTCGGGCCGAGGACGCGGACATTGGCGATACGCCCCTTGGGACCGACCAGATGCACCTTCTCCTCACAGGCATACTGGCCCGGTTGGGACAGTTCGTGCATCGGCGTCAGCTGGTGGCCGGGGCCGAACAGCGCCTCGACGTCGGCCTGCGCCAGATGCACGTGGTGAGCCGAGATCTCGACCGGAATGGCCGGCGGTTCGTCAGCCTTGGCTTCGAGCAGCAGCTGGTTGCGTTCGATGGCGCGCAGGGCTTCCCAGGCAACCAGACGCTCGTCGTCGTTGGTGATGACCAGGATGGTGACCGGGGAATCCGCGGTCGAGATCACGACGTGCGAATCGATCGACGTCAGGTTGCGGTTCTTTTCCTCGTCCAGCTTGATACCCATGTAGCCGAGGCCCTGACAGGCCAGGCTGCGCACGGTGGCGCTCGTTTCGCCGATGTCGCCGGTGAACACCAGGACGTCGATGCCGCCCATCGCCGCCACGTAGGCACCGATGTTCTTGCGCACCTGGTAGCAGAATGCCTTGTGGGCGAGCAGGGCGCGGTGGTGGCCTTCGGCGGCCTGCGCCTCGATTTCGTGGATGTCGTTGGAGATTCCGGAAATGCCCTTCAGGCCGCTTTCGGTGTTGATCAACGCCGAAAGCTGTTCCGGCGTCATCTTGTGCTGTTCCATCAGGTGGATCATCACCGCCGGATCGATGCTGCCGGCGCGGCTGGGCATGATCAGGCCGTCGGACGGGGTCATGCCCATGGTCGTGTCGATCGAGCGTCCGTGATCGATGGCGCACAGCGAGGCGCCGATACCGAGGTGGCAGGAGACGATTTCCAGCTCGCCGAGCGGGCGCTTGAGCACTTCGGCGGCCTTCATCGACACGTAGCGGTGCGAAGTGCCGTGGAAGCCGTAGCGACGGATGCCGTGTTGCTTGTACAGGTCGTAGGGCAGGCCGTAGAGGTAGGCGTACGGCGCCAGCGTCTGATGGAAGGCTGTGTCGAAGACGGCAACCTGCGGCACGTTCGGGAATTGCTTGAGGGCGACCCGGATGCCGGCGACGTTGACCGGATTGTGGAGCGGGGCGAAGACAGCCAGTTCCTCGATGTCGGCGATCACGGCGGGGGTGATCACGGCCGAGCTGGAGAACTTGTTGCCGCCATGCACCACGCGATGGCCGATAGCCGTGACGTCTTCCGGGTGGAAGGTGAAGGCCTTGCCGAGCAGCGCCGTCGCCTCGGTCATCACCGAGAACAGGTCGGAGAGCTTGAACGGCGCATGGTCCAGCGTCTTTTTCTGGGTGCCGACGCTGACCGTGATGTGGGCGAACTGCTTGTCGGCATTGTCGATGATGCCGTGGATGTCGGCGCCGCTTTCGAGCGTGTCGTAGATGCCGAAATGAATCTGGCTGATGCCGACGTTGAGCGCGACGACCTTGCCCGGCGAGTTGGTGCGCATCGACAGCGCGTAGGGGTCATCCGACTTGCTGACGGCGCGGGCCTGGGCGGCGACGAGGTCGACCGACATGGCGCGCGTCCGGTCGGCGAGCAGGCGGGAAAGGTAACCGACCGCCTTGGGATTGGTCAGGATGTGGGTATTGAAGACCTCCTGCGGGATCATCAACACGAAGCAACGGTTGCCGGCGATGACGTCGGCGACGATGCGGTCGCCGGTGAGCAGGGACATGACGCCGAAGACGTCGCCGGCTTCGAGTTGGGAAATCACCGAGCGCGTGCCGGTGTTGTCGGTCATCGAAATCTCGGCGTGGCCCGAGATGACGACGCCGATGGCGTGGCCTTCGTCGCCGGTTTCGAGGATGGCCTCGTTGCCTTCATAAGTCGCCAGGCGCGACTTGATGACGATTTCCTCGACCTTGTCGGCCGGGAAGTTTTCGAACAGTTTCACCTGTTCGAGGAAAAAACGTTTCAGATCGATTTCGCTCATGCTGTTTCTCGCTTTGATGGCGTTATTTTATGGCTTCAAGACTACCATTTTGTTGCGCTGCAGCAAAGTGTTTGCAATATGTCTTCAGTCGTCATTCTCCATGCTGATGATGCGTCGATGAGCGGGGGCGGAAGGAAAAGGATGGAAAGAAATCCACTCCCGTTTTCGGCACAGTCGCTCTTTCGTCGTTAAGATGGCGAATTAGGCTAAACGTCATATTCGGAGGCGCGATGTCCGGCATAGCTTTTCGGGTTCGGCTTGGCGAAAGCCCGGTTGTGCTTTCTGCCGACGAGGGTTGCGTGGACTTGCTCGGTTTCACGGCGGATGACTTCACACGCGGCAGGGTGGCGCTATGCCAGTGCTTCCACGCCGGGGATGCCGATATCGTGGCGGTGCTGTTCGAGGATTCCTCTGGCGACACGGCGGGATGCTTCAATGCCCGAATGCGCAATGCGTCGGAGAAAATCCTCTGCGTCCGCGGCGAATACCGGAGATACGCCGTGGAATCCGGCCAGGCAATACTCGAATTGCGCCTGGAGTCGGCCGGGAACCTGTGGGGCAAGGAGGCATCCGAGCCGATGATGGCCAATTTTGTGGCCATGATGGAAAACACCGACGATTTCATCTTTTTCAAGGATCGCAACCACGTTCTGACCGGCGCCAGCCAGACGCTGGTTTCCATCGCACACCAGACCGCACATTGGCGCGATTTGTTGGGCAAGACGGATTACGACCTCTTCCCGGAAGCATATGCCGACATGTACTACCGGCTCGAGAAGCAGGTGTTTACGACGGGTCAGCCGGTGCAGGAGGTGCAGGCCTACCTGCGTACGGACGGTCGCAAGGGCTGGATCGACAACCGCAAGTATCCCATCCGGGACGATGCCGGGGAGATCGTCGGCCTGTTTGGTGTGGCGCGGGATATCACCGAGAAGGTGAACGCCGAGGAAGCCTTGCGCCAGGAGCGCGATTACCACCGGAACATCCTGGAAACCGTCGAAGCCATGATCATTGCCCTCGATCTCGATGGGCGTGTCATGTCGATCAACCGGAAGGCGGGCGAGGTGCTCGGCTATCGGCCAGAGGAACTGGTCGGCAAGGACTGGTTCGAAACCTGCCTGCGCGAGAGCGCCAACCCCGAAGGGCGAAGCAAGCTGTTTTATAGCGCTGTCTTCGGGGCCGAGACGCGGACGGATTATTTTGAATACCCGATCCGGACACGGGATGGCGAACAACGCCTGATCGCCTGGCACGCCTGTCCGATCCGCGATGCGGACGGGGTAGTCGTTGGCGCAGTAGGTGTGGGCGAGGATGTGACCCAACGCCGGGCGGCGGAAATGGCGGCGGAGCAGAAACTCAGGCTTTCGCAGCAGCGGTTTGCCTCGATGTTCCATGCCAGTCCGGTTGCCGCGTCCATCGTCAGGGTGAGGGATGGTTGTTTCGTCGAGGTCAATCGCAACTACGAACGTGATTTCGGCTGGACCGCCGATGAATTGCTGGGGCGCCGGTCAACCGAAATGGGACTTTGGTCTGACGGGGAGGACCGGCATCGCTGGGCCGTGCGCTTGCTGCAGGAGAAGCGCCTGGTCGATTGGGAAACCAGCTGGTTTCACAAGAGCGGCGCGCGCCGGCAGGTCAGCATTTCCGCTGAAGTGACGGAATTGGACGGCGAGTTGTGCATCCTCGGGTTCGTCATCGACGTCACCGAACGCAGGCGTGCCGAGCGGATTCTCCGCAATCACCATGCCGAGCTGGAACTCGAGGTCCGGGAACGAACGGCGCAGTTGGCCGAAGCAAAGGAGACCGCCGAGAAGGCGAGCCTGGCCAAGAGCGCGTTCCTGGCCAACATGTCCCACGAGATTCGGACCCCGCTCAATGCCATCGCCGGCATGGCGCACCTGATCAGGCGGACTGGCCTGAGCGACGAGCAGGGACGGAGGCTGGACAAGCTGGAGATGGCCAGCAGTCACCTGCTGAACATCATCAACGCGATACTCGAACTCTCGAAGATCGAGGCCGGCAAGTTCGTACTCGAGGAGCAGGCCGTCGACATGGCCGATCTGCTGTCGGGCGTGGTGACCATTTTCCGCGAGCGGGCGGCCGAGAAAGGGCTGGAAATCCTGGTCGAAACGGATGCCATCGATTGTTCGCTGCTCGGTGATTCGACCCGCCTGAGTCAAGCCTTGATGAACTATGTTGGCAATGCCATCAAGTTTACCGAAGCGGGGCGGATCACGGTCCGCATCCGGAAGGTCCGGGAGGACGAAGCAGCGGTGACAATACGTTTCGACGTGGTGGATACCGGGATCGGCATACCGCAGGAAGCTGTCGGTCGCTTGTTTTCAGCCTTCGAGCAAGCCGACAACTCGACAACGCGTCGCTACGGCGGTACCGGACTGGGCTTGGCCATTACCCAGAAACTGGCGCGCTTGATGGGCGGTGATGCAGGCGTGACCAGCCGCGAGGGCGATGGCAGCAGCTTCTGGTTCTCGGCGCGCCTGAAAAAGGCCGCGGGCGCGGCGCGGGTTGCCGCGACGGAGGATGAACCGGTTTTCGAAGTGCTGCAGCGGCGTTTTGCCGGTCGCCGCGTCCTGATTGTCGATGACGAGCCGATCAACCAGGAAATAGCCCAGCTGATGCTCGAGGAAGCCGGTCTGGTGATCGATCTTGCCGGCGATGGCGCTGAAGGCGTGGCGAGCGCCGGGCATAACGCCTACGATCTCATCCTGATGGACATGCAGATGCCGCGCATGGACGGCCTCGAAGCAACCCGACGCATACGGGGCATGCCCGGGCGGGCGCAGGTGCCGATTCTGGCCATGACTGCGAATGCCTTCGTCGAGGACAGGGCGCGTTGCCTGGCGGTCGGGATGAACGATTTCATCCCCAAGCCGATCGACCCGGACCACTTGTACGAACTCGTCGTACGCTGGCTGAAAGACGCGGCGGCTTAGGCGGGTTGCGTTGCGGGAAGAGTGGACTCGACCCGGTTTCGCCCTTCCGACTTGGCCTTATAAAGCGCCGAATCGGCTTCGGCGATGAGCGTCCTGATGTCGATGGCCTGGCCCCGGGCGGCCGAGACGCCGGCGCTGAGCGTGATCGACACGGGCAGGCCGGACGTTGCGTCGACGACCGCCTGGCGTACCTTTTCGGCGACCCGGTGCATGTCCTGAAGTGCCGTGTTGGGCGCCAGGATCAGGAATTCCTCACCGCCCCAGCGACAGACCATGTCGGAGCCGCGCACGGTGCTCTGGATCACCGTGCCGACTTGGCGCAGCACCTGGTCGCCCATGAGATGGCCGTGCAGGTCGTTGATCTGTTTGAAGTGATCGATGTCGAGAAAGGCGATACCGAGCGGCAGATTCATGCGGCGGCAGAGCTGCGCCTGGGTGTCGAGAAATGCGTTTGCTTCGCGGCGGTTGGGGAGCCCGGTCAGCGGGTCGAATGACGCCAGTTCCTGGAGCTGGAGCTCGAGTTGCTTGCGGTCGCTGATATCGTGAACCATGCCGACGACGCGGGCCGGCTCGCCGTTGGGAGCGAATTCGCAGACACGGCCGCGGTCGTGGACCCAGAGGTAGTGCCCGTTGCGGTTGCGCAGCCGATAGACGGCCTCGAAGCGGGCACGCTTGCCTTGCATGTGTTCGCTCAACACCCCCAGCACATCGGCGACGTCATCGGGATGAACGTTCAGCTTCCAGGTGTCCAGCACCGGAGCCATTTCGTCGGGGCCGTAGCCCAGCATGCGCTTGAGCTGCGGGCTGAAATACAGTTTCCCGGTCGCGACCTCCCAGTCCCACAGCCCGTCGATGGCTTCGTTCAGGGCGAACCAGAGCTGCTTTTCCCGGTCCTGGAGATCCTGCTGTTGCGCCAGCTGGCGCGACAGGTTGCGGGCCACGGAGAGGAAGTAGGGACGGCCCGCGTGCTCGAACGAGGTGGTGAGCACCTCCACTT
Source organism: Dechloromonas sp. CZR5 (assembly GCF_008711155.1). GTDB lineage: Bacteria > Pseudomonadota > Gammaproteobacteria > Burkholderiales > Rhodocyclaceae > Azonexus. The sequence goes on from NZ_VUYQ01000001.1 coordinate 880,612, forward strand.
CGATTTCGTGACCATCGCGATGCCGATGCCGCCCGATGAAGCGATAGCAATCGCTGGCACGAATGATTCCGGCGATTTCTGACCACTGCGGCAGGCCGTGGATATCCTTTTGCAGGCTGAGGACGCTGTGGTTCAGGATGTCGTCCCGCGTCATGCCGAGGCATTCCCAAGCGAGGCGGTTGGCCCAGACGATGTTCGAGGTGTCCGGGTCGATCAGATAGACCGCGTCGGCCAGATGCTCGAAGAGTGTCAGCGTATCAGGCAAGGGGCCGGTCGGGGGGAGGGCTACGGACTCGAGCATGACAATTGGAAATGACGCATGGGCGGGCTATTTTAGCGGTTTTTTTGTATTGCTGAAGGATGGGGGGCTTGTAGATGACGGAAGTTCAAACCACTTGGATAGGCGCTGCTCATTCCGTGCCGGCCGGTTGGCCCGAGGGATTCGGCACCGGGGCATTCTTGCGCACAACCGGCGGAGAGGCGGCGAGGCCGGCCGCTCCGCTCTTGCACTTGCCATCGGCCTGCGGCCGGTCGGCGATCAGAGGCCGCAGCGCGGGTTCCATCTCCTTCAGGATCTGCACGGGAAGCGCCGAGGTGAAGTCGTAGGCGGCAGCCTTGGCGCCGGGGACAAAGGCCGTGACGACGCCGTAGAAGCGGTCGCCGATGTAGAACGCGAAGGTTGCGGCGCGGTTCATGACCTTGGCGCTGCGTACGCCGCCGTCGGCCCCGATGACCTTCGAACGATGGTCGCCCGTTCCGGTCTTGCCGCCCACGGCCAGGGGCTTTTCCTCGTTGTCGCGGTAGGTGTCCTTGAGGCGCCGTGCGGTGCCGCTATTGACCACGCGCAGCAGGGCGCGGCGGGTGACCTGGGCGACTTCGGCCGGCATGACGCGCTCTCCGGGTTCCTGCTGGCGTTCGAGACGGGTTTCGAAGGGTGTGTCGGCGGCAAAATGCAGCTGATCGATGCGCACCGTCGGGCGGTGGATGCCGTCATTGACGACGATGCCCATCAGTTCGGCAAGGGCAGCCGGGCGGTCGGCCGAGCTGCCGATCGAGGTGGCCAGCGACGGGACCAGGTGCTCGAACGGGTAGCCCAGGCGCCGCCATTCTTCCGCGATGCGCTCGAAGGCGGCCACTTCGACGACGATGTTGATGCGTACCTGCTGGGCATGCTTGAAGCGAGGCGCGAACAGCCATTTCGAGGCGTCGCGGCGTGCTTCGACGCTGGCCGGCACGATATCCTTCAGCGTGGCTTTGGGGTGACTTTGCAGGTGGCGGACCAACCACAGTTCCAGCGGATGCACGCGGGCCAGGTAGCCTTGGTCGGCCAGGCTGTACTGGCGGGTGGCGTGGTTGTCGAACAGCTTGCGCAGGCCGGCATCGGTACCGGCCTTGTCGCCGAGTTGTTTGCGTATGAAGGCCGAGAAGCCGGCAAAGTCGCTGTTTGGCAGGACGCTCAGATAGGCCGCGGCCTGTGGAACCGGGCGGTTGGGGACGGAATCGGCGAGGACTTCCTGACGATCCTCCGGGGCCACGTCGCGGTACTTGTGCCAGTAGGTGCGCAGGAAACCGAGGCCCTCGCGTTCGGCGAAGCGGTTGAGGAAAGCTTGGCGGGTCTCGTCGTCGTCCTTGTCGCGCAGGCCGCGTGCCGGGGCGTCGGCAGCTTCGTAGGCGTGGTAATGGACGACATCCTGCATGATGCGGACGAAGGAGAGGTTGACCGACTGTTCCAGCGCTTCGGCGACGCTCGGGTTCTTGCCGTCGTCTTCGTGCTTGAAGTTGCCGAAACGGTGGATGCCGCCACCGGTGAAAAAGGTCTCGCCGGGGCTGGCCGGGTAGCGGCGCTCCATGGCTGCTTCGAGCAGGGCTTCGAGCGAGGTGTCCGGCTTGTTACGCAGAATATCGATGGCCCAGTTGCTCAGACGGTCGGCTGGATGGCGCGGCAGCTTGGCCAGCGCCTCGGCAGGCGTGCCGCTGTAGCGCTTGTGCAGGTCGGCGACGACCAGCAAATAGGAAACCAGGGTGCGGAATTTGGCACTGGAACCGAGGTCGAGCTTGGTGCCGGCATTGATGTCGAGCGGCTGGTCGAGGTTGTCGGCCTGGATGCGCAGGACATTGGCGGTCGGCGTGCGCTCGTACAGCGTGAGGCTGTAATTGACCAGCCTGGGGTCGCCATTGGCCAGCAGGCGGGCTTCCCTGAAACCGGCGCAGGCCAGGAAGGCCGGATCGGCCAGGCGATTCAGGACGCGCGTGACGGCCTGCTGGCTGGGACCGTCGAGGGTGGTGTGTACGCTCAGGTCGTAGCGGTCGAGGGTGTAGAGGTTTTCAACGTCCAGCAGGTCGCTGAGCGAGGTCCGGATGTCGTTGACCGCCTTGCGTTCGACGAAGGATACCTCGTCGCCGGGGCGTGCCTGGCGGGCCGGGTGGATGGTCACCTGCAACGCCGCTTCGCGCAGGTCGGCGGGGATCAGATGGTCTTCGGCAAGCAGGCGGATGTAGCTGTCGGTGAGCGCGTTGAGGCGGCCGCTGGTGTCGCCGAGCAGTCCGGAAGGGCGCCGCTGGGCGACGAAGAGCGACAGTGCCTGCTTGAAAGCGCGGGCCCGCTCGGTGAGGTCCGCGCCGGGGTCGTTCAGCAGCTGGTTAACCTTGGCAAAATCATGGCCGTACCAGGCCCACAGGCCATCGCCCAGGCCATTGACCTCGCCGTAGCCGGGAATGCCGCCGAGCGGTACGGAGTTGATGAAATCGAGCACGATGCGCCGGCGCGCCGGCAGGGTTTCTTCGCCATCCTGGTAGGCGCGCAGCGCAGCCGACATCATCTGGTGGAACTTGTCGTCGGTATCGTGCGTGCGGCCGCCCGGCGAGTGGCGGAATTTCTCGATCTGCGTCGCCAGCGTGCTGCCGCCGGCGCGACCGTTGCCGCCCAGATTGACCTGGCGCATGGCCTGTCCGGCCGCCACCCGGGTCAGGCGCCCCCAGTCGACGGCCGGGTTGCGTTTCGGCGTATTCGGGTCGAGCAGGTCGCGGTTCTCGATGAACAGCAGGGCTTCCACCAGCACGGGCGGGATGGCCTCGAAATCGGGGTACTGCAGGCGGGGATACTGGCTGTCGTACAGCGCCTGGTCGTGACGGTCGAGAATGGTCAGTCCGGCCCGCGATTTCTCGCGGTAGATCGCAAAATGCCCTTGCCCGACGATGTCGCGGAATTCCCGGGATTGCCGTGCCTGGGCGGTGACCGCGAAGCCGGCTGCGGTCATGCGGGGCAGGAAAGCCTTGATCTGGGTGTAACCGAGGCGCTGGTCGTAGGGGCCGGCGCCGGGCAACCAGATGCCCGGGTCCTCGCCGGGCTCGAGCTTCCAGGTGGACGCTTTCGACATCCGGTTGAAATAGCTTGCCTGGAAGTTCGATTCCTGCAACTCGATCCAGGCCAGTGTGCCGGCACCGGCGCCGAGGGCGAGAATCGTCAGTGAGAGATAGAGCTTCCAGCGGCGCGGCCGGGGTTGGGTATTTTCTTGTGGGGTGACGCTAACCATCTGAGGGGCGAGGCATGTTGGTTATGGGTAAGGACGACTGTTCAGATACTTGCCAGGCATGCTGCCTTGCGTTGATCGGTCTAGCCGGGCTGACCTGCTTTCGGTTTGACTCCATGGTAAATCGGTTTCGCATAACGTGTACGGCCAGCCCCGGCGCCGGACATGAAAAAAGTTGGCGGGATGCCGCGTTTGCCCGGGGGGCGTTTGCGGCAATCGTTTGAGTCCGGCTTCCGGTTCGCTCCCGGCGAGGGAGCTTCAATAGAGCGGCGCCGGAAGGGGAGGCCGGGTTTCCTGGCTGGCTGGCGTGTTGCCGAGCAGGAAGCTGACCGAGCGATCGACCACTTCTCCCGCGCGAAGAATACGTCGATGCCCCAAGCCGCCGGTGGGCCACAGGATCGCGCCGGGCCATGCCTGACTGGCCAGGCGACTGTTGGCGAACGGAACCTCGCGGTCGCCGTGGTCATGGATGAACAAGGCCGCTTGCTTCAATCGCGGAGCCAGGGAGAGCAGTTCGACTTCATTCCAGCGCAGGCCGATGCGCTGTTCGAGGCGGTACTGCATTGCCGAGCGAAGTATTTCCGGCAGCCCAAGCCGCCTGGCGAAAAAATGCGAGTAGGCGGTTAGCGAGGCCGGCGGAGCGATGAGCACGACCCGTAAATCGGGCGCGTTCAATTCGCGGCTGATTGCCAGTGCCAATGCGCTGGCGCCGAAAGAGTGGCCGATCAAGCCGGCCAGCGTGCCGCCTTCCGATTCGATCAAGCGAGCAACGTGACCGATGCTCGCGGCGAAATCCACGATGGTTGCCTGCCGGCCGCCGCTGACCCCATGTCCCGGCTGGTCGAACAGCCAGACCTGGAATCCTGCCGCTAGCAAGGCGGGAACGAAAGCTTGTCCCTGGCTGCCGCGACCGCCCCAGCCATGACTGAATATCACGGCGGGCGATCCACTGGGGCCGAAACGCCAGCAGGCCAGACTACCGTCGGCGTTCCGGATGGCTTGGTGTCGGCCTGACTGAAGGAATGGTGTTTTCTCCGCCTGACGGGAATGCCGAGGCGGCGTGATGAAGCGACGAGCGGTTGTTCGGGCAATCCAGCGCGGCGCCAGGCGAATGCCGATGCCGGCCAGTGCCGCACCGGCTGTGCGAACAATTAATGAACGAACGGTCGTGCTATTTTGTGGTGCAAGATCAAGCAGTGCAGAGGCGTTCATGAGGAGACTCCTGGGGAAGTGACTGTCAGGTGGTGCTGGCGGATGGCGATCGAGCGCAATCGATCAACCGTTGAAAAGCGGCTTTGGCCCGGTTACCTGTCTCGGCGTCCTGATAGAGGCTGTGGTTGCGATAGCAGGCGGCCACGATGCCGAACAGTTCAAAAGCGAACTGTTCCGGGGTGACGGCTCCGGAAAACTCCCCCGATTCGATGGCTGCCCGCACATTGCCAGCGACTTCGCGGTCCAGTCGTCGCATTTGGTGCGCAACGGCATCGCGCATCGGGCCTGGCTGATCGTCGAATTCGCTCATGGCGGACATCATCGGGCAGGCCTTCAGTCCGCAGCGCTCCGTCCATAGCAGCCAGTTGACGAACAGCAGGTTCAGGCGCTGTGTGCCGGCTGGCGCTGCGAGGGAAGGCAGGTAGGCGGTTTCGGTGAAGCGGCGGACCACCTCGTCGAGCGTGGCCAGCTGTAGTTCTTCTTTCGAACCGAAATGGGCGAACAGACCGCTCTTGGACATGCCCGTCAGGGCTGCCAGGCTGCCAATGGTCAACGCGTCGAAGCCCTGCGTCGCCGATTGCCGGACGGCAATGTCGAGAATCGCGGCACGGGTTTCCTCGCCTTTACGGGCGATGCGTTTGTGATGGCTGGGCATGAATCAATAATAGAACGACCGTGCTATTGATTCAAGCTGAAAGGATCGATTTGTGGAACGACCATGTCCAGCAGCCGCCAAGGCTGGCGCACATCGCTATTCGGCTGCCGCTGCAAGCACCCCGCGCCGGACACCGGAGGCAGGCGCTGGCCCGGGCGGCGCCGGGGTGGGGATTTACGAAGTCGCCTTCAAATGCAGGCCGCATTCCTTCGTGTCGGCATTTTCCCACCACCAGCGGCCGGCACGGACGTCTTCGCCGAGCGAAATGGCGCGGGTGCAGGGGGCGCAGCCGATGCTGGGATAGAACTTGTCGTGCAGGGCGTTGTAGGGCACGCCGTTCTGCTTGATGTAGGTCCAGACTTCCTTTTCCGTCCAGTTGGACAGCGGGTTGAACTTCTCCAGCTTGTTGCCTTCGTCGTACTCGCGGGTCGGCAGGCCGACGCGGGTGGCTGCCTGCTGGGCGCGCAGGCCGGTGATCCAGGCCTTCTTGCCGGCCAGGGCGCGTTGCAGCGGCTCGACCTTGCGGGCGTGGCAACAGGCCTTGCGCAGTTCGATGGAGTCGTAGAAAGCGTTGATGCCGTGCTGGCGCACGTAGTTCTCGACCGCGGCGGACTGCGGGAAATAGACCTTGAGCTTGAGATCGTAGTGCTTGTGCACGGCGGCCATCAGATCGTAGGTTTCAAGCGGCAGGCGGCCGGTGTCGAGGCTGAAAATTTCGATGGGCAGGCCGGATTTGACGATCAGGTCGGTCAGCACCATGTCCTCGGCGCCCAGGCTGTTGGCGAAGGTGGCCGGGGCCCATTGGCCGGCGATGTCGGTGAGCAGGGCATGCGCAGCGTCTGTCTTGGCGGCGACGCTGGCGGCGAGTTCGGGCGTGACGTTGAGCAGGCTCGGGTTCATGAGGGCTCTCGAAGAATCAGGCGCGGCGGCGGAAATAGGGTTGCGGCTGGTCGGTGGCGCCCTGGTAGGCGTCGCCGAACGGGCTGAAACCGCGTTCGATGGCGTAGGCCAGGTTCTTGCCGTCGGTCAGCGCGTAGCTGTCGAAACCGACACGCTTCATGAAGAACAGCTGGTCGTGCAGCACATTGCCGACGGCGCGCAATTCACCCGTGTAGCCGTAGCGCTGGCGCAGCAGGGCGGCGGTGGAGTAACCGCGGCCATCGACGAACTTGGGGAAATTGACGGCGATCAGCGCAAAGCGGGCGACGTCGGCGGCGACGTCCTCGACCTTGTCATCTGGTTGCAGCAGCAGGCCGAGGCGTTCGCGGCCGGCGAGTTCGCTCTTGCGCGCCTGCCAGACGGCGAGCGGGAAAATGACGTCACCAGCGGGCAGGGCAAGGGTTTCGGGCGTTTCGCCTTCGCCAATTTCCAGCGTTTTCCAGCTGTCGGCCGCCGCAGCGCCATTCTTGATCAATTGGGACATTATGCGGCCTCCTTCTGTGCTGCCTTGGCCTTGCCGTGGGCGCGGCCTTCGTAAACGCGGTTCTTGAACGGGTCGATGCCGATACGATCGAAAGTGTCGATGAAACGCTCGTCTTCGTGGCGGCTTTCCAGATAGACCTGAATGATCTTCTCGACGGCATCCGGCATTTCGTCGGCGGCGAAGGACGGACCGATCACCTTGCCGAGCTTGGCATCGTTACCCTGACGGCCGCCCAGGGTGACCTGGTAGAACTCGGCATCGTTCTTGTCCACCCCAAGCACGCCGATGTGGCCGACATGGTGGTGACCGCAGGCGTTCATGCAGCCCGAGATGTTGAGGTCGATCTCGCCGATGTCGAACAGGTAGTCGAGATCGTCGAAGCGGGCCTGGATGGCGTTGGCGATGGGGATGGACTTGGCATTGGCGAGGTCGCAGAAATCGCCGCCCGGGCAGCAGATCATGCCGGTCAGCAGGCCGATGTTCGGCGTTGCCAGTCCGGCCGCCCTGGCCTGTTGCCAGACTGCGTGGAGGTCGGTCTGCTTGACATCGGCCAGGATGATGTTCTGCTCGTGGCTGATACGCAGTTCGCCGAAGCTGTAGCGGTCGGCCAGGTCGGCGACGACGTCCATCTGTTCGGACGTGATGTCGCCCGGTGCGATGCCGTGCTTCTTCAGCGACAGGGTAACGGCGGCGTAGCCCGGCACCTTGTGCGCGTGGGTATTGCGCACCAGCCAGTTGAGGAAGGGCTTTTCGTCCGGCAGCTCGACGTCGCCGACAGTCTCGTAGGTCGGTGCGGTGAAATGGGCAGCAACGCGGTCGTATTCGGCCTGGGTGATGGTCATCGGACCCCCCTTGCCGTGCGCCCATTCGGCCTCGACCTGAGCGCGGAAGGCGTCGATGCCGAGCGCCTGGACGAGAATCTTGATACGCGCCTTGTAGGCGTTGTCGCGGCGGCCGTAGCGGTTGTAAACGCGGAGAACGGCTTCGCAGTAGGACAGGATGTCCTGCCAGGGCAGGAAGTCGCGGATCACTTCGCCGCGGATCGGCGTACGGCCGAGACCGCCGCCGACGATGACGGTGAAACCGACCTGGCCATCGACCACCTTGAGGTGCAGGCCGATGTCGTGGAACCAGGTGACGGCGCGGTCTTCCTTCGTGCCGGAGATGGCGATTTTGAACTTGCGCGGCAGGAAGGCAAATTCCGGGTGGAAGGTCGTCCACTGGCGCATGATCTCGGCCAGCGGGCGCGGGTCGATGATCTCGTCGGCAGCGACGCCGGCGAACTGGTCGGTGGTGATGTTGCGCAGGCAGTTGCCGGACGTCTGGATGGCGTGCACTTCGACCTCGGCCAGCTCGGCGAGAATTTCCGGCACATCCTCGATCTTCGGCCAGTTCAACTGCAGGTTGTGGCGCGTGGTGAAATGACCGTAGCCGCGATCGTACTTGCGGGCAACCGAGGCCATGGCGCGCAACTGGGCGGAGTTCAGCATGCCGTAGGGGACGGCGATGCGGAACATCGGCGCGTGGCGCTGAATATAAAGGCCGTTCTGCAGGCGCAACGGGCGGAATTCGTCATCGGCCAGTTCGCCTGCCTTCCAGCGGTGAACCTGGTCGCGGAACTGGGCAACGCGTTCGTTGATCAGCTGGCGGTCGATGGCATCGTATTTGTACATGAAACGTCCTTGGGTAAATCAGGCAAAAACCAGCTTGGTGCCGATCAGCACCAGCATGGAGGCCAGTATGCGGCGCAGGATGTGCTCCGGTACCTTGGCGGAAAGGTGGCTGCCGATCCAGATGCCGGGCAGCGAACCGAGCAGCAGTGCACCCAGCAGCGACCAGTCGACGCCGCCGAGCATCCAGTGGCCCAGGCCGGCGACCAGGGTCAGCGGCACGGCATGGGCGACATCCGATCCGACAATTTTAACGGGCGAAAGTTTGGGGTAGAGAAAAAACAGTGCGGCAACGCCCAATGCGCCGGCGCCCACCGACGAAATGGTGACCAGCACGCCGAGAATGGCGCCGACGGCGACGGTGATCTTGCCCAGGCAGCATTGGCGGAGCGGGGAATCTTCGTGCTTGCTGGCGTAGTCGCGCAGCTTGCGGCCAAACAGGATGGCGATCGCGGTCAGCATCAGCGCGAAACCCAGCCCGTGGGAAATGATGGCACCGATGGTGTTGCTGCCCTTGGGCAGTTGGGAGAGGACGAACAGGGTGATGGCGGCGGCCGGGATGCTGCCTGCGGCGAGGCGCCCGGTAATCGCCCAGTCGATATGCCCTTTGCGGCCATGCGCCACGGTGCCGCCGGCCTTGGTCATCGCCGCGTAGAGCAGGTCGGTACCGACGGCCGTGGCCGGATGCACGCCGAACAGCAGCACGAGCAGCGGCGTCATCAGTGAACCGCCGCCAACGCCAGTCAGACCGACGATGGCGCCGACGGCAAAGCCGGAAAGGGTGTAAAGGTAATCCATGGGGGCGCATCGTAGCAGTGCCGATTTGAATCAAAAAGAATATTGGGTTAGATTTATATAGCTGTTAGCTATTAGCGCTTGAGGGTTGGTGCTATGGCGAGCCGCGAATAACTCGATCCCGGGGCCGAAAATGAAACTCCAGCAACTCCGTTATATCGTCGAAATCCAGCGCCAGGGACTGAATGTCTCCGAGGCGGCCGAGACGCTCTATACCTCGCAGCCCGGTATCTCCAAGCAGGTCAAGTTGCTGGAGGACGAATTGGGGGTGGCCATCTTCGAGCGGAGCGGCAAACGCTTTACCGGGGTCACCGAGCCGGGCAAGGTAGTGCTCGGCATTGCCGAGCGCATCCTGCGCGAAGCCGAAAACCTGAAACGGGCCAGTGCCGAGTTCGCATCCGGGGACAGTGGTCGCCTGGTGCTGGCCGCGACGCATACGCAAGCGCGCTATGCCTTGCCCATCGTCGTGCGGGATTTTGTCGCCCAGCATCCGTCGGTCAAGCTGGAAATGCACCAGGGCAGCCCGACGCAGATCGCCGAATGGGTGGTGGCCGGCGAGGCCGATATCGGTATTGCCACTGAAGCGCTCGACCAGTACCCGCAGTTGATCACCCTGCCGGTACGCCAATGGAGCCATTGCGTGATCGTTCCGGAGAATCACCCGATTCTCAAATGCCAGCCCTTGTCGCTGAATGAACTTGCCCGCTGGCCCCTGATTACCTACGACACGGCATTTACCGGCCGTTCGCGCATCAACCGGGCTTTCGAGCGCATCGGAGCGCAGCCGAACGTCGCACTGACCGCTCTGGACGCCGATGTGATCAAGACCTATGTCGGTCTCGGACTCGGGCTGGGGATCATTTCCGCGCTGGCCGTCGATCCCCAGCGCGATTCGGGACTGGTCGCGCTCGATGCCAGTCACTTGTTCGAATCCAATACAACCCGCCTGGCGTTACGTCGAGGCACCTATCTGCGGCGCTACGATTTTGACCTGATCGGTTTGTTTGCACCGCACCTGTCACGACGCGTGGTGGAAATGGCCATGCAGGGTGGCGGGGATGAATATCAGCTATAACTTTTGTTATATTTCACAAGTGCGTGGTGAATGGTAGTCTCCGCTTCATATTTGGAGATTGACTCACCATGAACGCTGTCGCGGAAGAGAAGTTGTTGCCAAGCATGTTGGGCGGGGTCGATATTCCTCCCTGCCCGGCTATCCTGATCGCGCTGGATAGCGAACTCAAGAGGGAATTTCCGGAGCAGCGCGAAGTGGCCCGCCTGATCAGCCAGGATGTCGCCCTGGCCGGCCACGTGATGCTGATCGCCAACTCTCCCGCATTCTCGACCGGGCGCAAGGTGGATTCCGTCATGCAGGCGATCGCCGTGCTAGGCATGCAGAACGTGTTCACCATGGTGGTCGGCCACTTGCTGCAGGTCGCGCTGGCCAGCGGAAGCGACGTTGCGATGGATCGGTTCTGGGACAGCTCGGCACAATCCGCGCGGATTTCCGCCGAACTTGCCCGGCGCCTGCGCTGTGTGCGACCGGATGTCGCCTACACCTTCGGGTTGTTTCACGATTGCGGCATTCCCCTGTTGATGAAGCGTTTTCCGCAAACCAAGGAAGTGCTGGCCAAAGCCAATCGTTGCGATGAGCGCCGCTTCACGGATATCGAAGACAGCGAATTGGGAACCAATCACGCCGTGGTCGGGTATTTTCTGGCGAAGCGCTGGCATTTTTCCGGCGTGCTGGCCGAGGCGGTTCTCCATCACCATGACTATGCCATCCTCGGCAGGCCGGATGGCACGAGCGATACGGTGCGCGCCTTGATCGGGCTGGGGGTCCTTGCCGAGCATATTGCGCGCCTCCAGGGAGCCGGCGGCGGCGACGAGGAGTGGGACAAGGCCGCTCCGGCGGTGTGCGCCTACTTCAACCTGTCGCTGGGCGCCGTGGATGATCTGATCGAGGATATTCTCGACAGCATGGATTGATGATGCGTCGCGGGCCTCGCCTCATTTGCGCATGCGCGGGGCGGTATCTCTGAGTATCAGGCTGGGCGTCGAAAAGGGGGCCAGCCGTTCGAGGAAGTCGAGCAGTTCCAGTACCGGTGAGTTCCGGAAGAAGGTCGCGCTCGGGGTTTCCATCCAGATGCGGTCGGCCCAGGCGTGCAGTTCGTGCGGCTTGTCGCCGAAACCGTCGCCATCCAGATCGAACCCTTCATAGGTATCCCAGTTGTTGCCCCACCAGATATCGTTCATCGGGTCGCCGTCACCGATGATGGTGACCGGCCAGAGGTTGCTCTTGAAGGTGTTGTTGATGGCGATGTGTCCGCCCTTGGCGCCGTAGAAATAGATGCCGGTGATGTTGTGGGCGATGATGTTGTCGATGAAGACGATGCGGTTGATCGGGTTCATCGGCGAGTCGGCCATGATGCCGTGGGCGCAATGGACGATTTCGTTGCCCTGGATCAGGGCGGCCGAGGTTTCCTTGAGTGCGACGCCGGCACCCGAGGCATCCATGGCATGCAGGATGCGGTTGTTGCGGATGATCAGGCCTTCGGAATTCAGTGCGATGATGCCCGTCGAGTTCTTTTCGAGCAGATTGCCTTCGATCAGACTGCGGTGGGAGAACAGGAAATTGAAGGCGCGTCGGCTGTTGCGGATGGTGTTTCCGGTGTAGCGATTGCGCGGCGAATTGCTGACGGTGACATCCCGAATCTGCGCGATATCGTTGTTCTCGATGCGGTTCCCCGTGCTGTACCAGAGGCGGATGCCATCGCCTCGGTCGGCCGAGTCGACGGGGCGGGAGCGGATCCGGTTGCCGCGAACGACGCTGTCATTGCTTTTGTGCAGCGAAATGCCGAACAGCACGTTTTCGATCACGTTGTTTTCGATCAGCAGGCCGTTGCCTTCGGCCATGATGCCGCCGTCGATCGCGTCATGCGAGTCGCCGCTGTCGCGTATGACGAGGCCGCGCACGGTGACCTTGTCGGACTTGATGGTCAGTACCGTTCCTTTGCCGCCGCCATCGATGATGACCTTGCCCTGGGCTTCCAGCGTCAGGGGCTTGCTGATGGTCGCCGGGCCGCGGTATTGGCCGGCAGGAAGGCGCAGAACGCTGCCCGGCAGCGCCATGTCCAGCCATGTCTGCAGGGACTGCTCGGCAACGGCCGCCAGGGAAAGGCTGAGCAGCGGAAGAATCAGGAGAAATCGGAGGCGCATCGGGCGGGATTGTGCCGTTTGCCTTGGCGATTCGCCGCAATCTGTATCAAGTTTCTGCCGATCCGTCGGCTATTCCCAATACTCGGTCACTTCGCTGGCCCATGCCGTGGCGGCGAGCAGGGCGCGATTGACCATGTCCGGACTGACCCCGGCAGCCTGCGCTGTATCGGACATGCCTGACTGATTGAGTTCTTCGGATTGTTCGGCGACAGCCAGCAGCGGCGCATAGGGGCCGCTGCGCTCGAGCAGTGCCTGGCGGATTTCGTCGGCAATCGGCAGGGTGGCGAGAATGTCGGCAAGCGGGCGATGCAGCAGTCGATTGAGGCAAGAGAAGATGCCGGTCAGGAAAAACGGGTCGTGCGGCTGCCCCGGCATCAGGCGTTCAGCCAGGAGTTCCATCAGGCGGCCGCGGGTCAGCGCGTTCTCGACGAGCAACCAGTCGCTCATTTGCGGTTCACGAACGGAGAACAGCAGTACCGCCAGCCAACGGGTGAGACGCTGCCGGCCGAGAATGATCAAGGCCTGCTCGAGCGAGTCGATTCGGCGTGTCAGTCCGAGCATCGGTGAGTTGAGGTAGCGCAGGACGCGAAAGCTGAGTACCGGGTCCTGCTTCATCGCGTCGGCGATCTCGGCAGTCTCCGCATCGCCCTGGACGAGGCGCAGCAGGTTCAGCAATTGCGCTTTGTGCGGGTCGCCGCCCGGATCTTGCTGCAGGATGGCGGATCGTTCGGCAAATCGCCCATGGCAGGCTTCGAAATGCCATTGCAGGCAGAGCTGATGATCGTCGTCGGTGTCGATATTGCACGCCAGGAGATGGATGGCGTTTTCCCGGACGCCCGCCCGTACTGCTGCCGAAAAGTCGCGGATCGAGCCAGGCTCGCTGCCGGCCACGTCGATTGCGGCATAGTCGACCTTCTGAATGATCTTGGTGAATGCCGGATTCTTCGGTTGCCGGAACAGCCCGAACCGGTAGGCGCGTTCGCGCAGGCGCGCGATGGCGTCGGAAATCAGGTCGGCTTCGGCATCGGAGGCCAGCTGGATGAGCAGTACCACGTTGCTGCCGTTGAGCTGCTCGAGCACGGGAGCGTCGAGGCTGGCCGAGCTCAGTGGAATGTAGGCCGGGATCTTGTTCCACGCTTCGTCGCTGGCGAGCAGCGCGTCGAACAGGGCATTGTCGCGGGCGCGCTGCAGGTCGCCGGCGGCATCGGCTGTGCTCGAGGATTGCTGCAGCCGGAAGAGGTGGCCTGCCAGGCGATTGTTGCGATCGAATACGGCTTCGCGATGCAGGAAGGGAGGTTGGTCGGCACAGCCCGGGTTGCCGTTGCCGTCGTCGGCCGTTTCATTGTCGCTACGGCTGTCGGCCGATTTTCCGAACAGGTTTTTCAGGCGGCTGAACACGATGTCCTCTCCCAAAAAAGAAAATGCCCACCGAGGGTGGGCATTTTCCGGACCACACTGGGTGTGGTGATTTTCGCATGCGGTGTCGGGTTTTAGTCGACCTTTGCCTTGCTGCGCAGTTCCTTGACCAGATTCTCGATTTGCTGCTGGCCGGCACGCTGTTGAAGCTGCGGCTTGACCTGGTCGAACGGCGGCGGCGTGGCCGGGCGGGAGTCTTCGAGCTGGATGACGTGATAGCCGAAGTCGGACTTGACCGGGGTCTTGGTGTATTCACCCTTCTTCAGCTTGGTCAGCGCTTCGCCGAACGGCTTGACGTAGGCGGCCGGGGAACTCCAGCCGAGGTCGCCGCCCTTGTCCTTGGAACCCGGATCCTTGGATTGCTTGGCCAGTTCGGAGAATTTTTCACCCTTGTCGAGCTTGGCGATGATCGCCTTGGCGTCCTCTTCCTTTTCGACCAGGACGTGGCGGGACTTGTACTCGGTGCTGCCAAGGTTGTTCTTGATCAGCTCGTATTCGGCCTTCAACTGGGCTTCGCTGATCGGGTGTGCCTTGACGTAATCGGAAAGGAAGGCGCGGATCAGCACGGCCTGCTTGGCCAGTTCGATCTGTCCCTGGATGTTCGGGTTCTTGTCCATGCCCTTCTTCTTGGCTTCCTGGGCGAGGATTTCACGGCGAACCAGTTCTTCCCTGATGGCGTCCTTCAGTTCCGGCGAATCCGGCGTGCCCTGGGCCTGCTGTTCGGCAGTGAAGGCGTTGAAAACGGTTTGCGAAATCGGCTGGCCGTTGACCGTGGCGACAGCCTTGCCCTTTTCGGCAGCCAGTGCCGGGGCGGAAACGATGGCACCCGCGACGAGCAGGGCAGCCAAACGGGAGAGCTTATGCATGTATCTATCCTTGGGTGGAGAACAACCTGAAAATTATACTGCGCCGGGTATTTCCGCGCAGATGCTGAGTGCATGGATGGGGCCGCGCATCAGATCACCAGCCGCATCATAAATCAAGCGATGGCGGGCGACGGTGTTTTTGCCGGCAAAAACCGCGGCGACGATATCGACATGGTAGTGACCGCCGCCACTGCGGGCTCCCGCATGGCCGGCGTGCAGGTGCGAGTCGTCGCGAATGGTCAGGGAGACCGGTTGCAGCACGCTCAGGCGCTGGCGGAGCAGGTCGACCGTAGCGCCGCTCACCCGGGCAGTACCTTCTTGAATGGCTTGACGGTGACCTTTTCGTAGACGCCGGCTGCAATGTAGGGGTCGGCGTCGGCCCAGGCCTTTGCGGCATCGAGCGAGGCGAATTCGGCGATGATGACGCTGCCCGAGAAGCCGGCGGGTCCGGGATCCGGCGAGTCGATGGCGGGGCAGGGGCCGGCGAGGATCAGGCGGCCTTCCGCCTGCAAGGCCTGCAGGCGCTCCAGATGAGTCGGGCGCGATGCCAGGCGCTGCTCGAGCGTGCCGGCCCGGTCTTCACCGATGATGACGTAGAGCATTACTTTTCTTCCTCCATGTATTTGGACAGGAACATGCCTTGGGCGAGCACGAAGACCAGCATCAGGCCCATGCCGCCGAAGAGTTTGAAATTGACCCAGGTGTCGGTCGGAAAATTGAAGGCAATCACCAGATTGAGCACGCCCATGACCGCGAAGAAGGCGATCCATGACAGGTTGACCTTGGCCCAGACAGCATCCGGCAAGTTTAGTTGCTCGCCGAGCATGGCCTTCATCGGATTTTTCCTGAGGACCAGCGCGCTGAAAGCCATGCTGACGGCAAACACCCAGTAGAGGATGGTCGGTTTCCACTTGATGAAGGCTTCGTTCTGGAAAACCAGCGTCAGGCCGCCGAAGACGACGACCAGGCCAAGGCTGATCCACAGCATCTTGTCCACCTTGCCATGGCGGAAATGCACCCAGGCGATCTGGGCAACGGTGGCCGCGATGACGACGACCGTAGCGAGCAGGATCGGCGCCTGCTTGGCATCGACCAGAGCGGAGCCGAGCAGTGTGGCTACCCATGTGGCGGCGGTTTCGGGATTTTTTTCCGAATACTTGAAGGCCGCGAAAAAGAGAATGACGGGGAAGAGATCGAAGAGCAGTTTCATGGCGGGGCATTATATACTCGCAGCGATTACTCCCCTGCAAGCCGAATCTGCCATGCACACCGTCTTGATCATCGACGACAGCGACATCAACCTGACCCTGATCAAGGCCCTTGTCCTCAAGCTGGGCGAGTGCAGCCCGGTACTTTTCGACAATCCGCTCAAGGCGCTTGAGTGGTGCCGGGAAAACGTGCCCGATCTGGTCATCGTCGATTACATGATGCCGGAGATGGACGGACTCCGGTTCATCAGCGCCTTCCGCGCACTGCATGGCCGCAACGAAATTCCGGTGTTGATGATTACGGCCAACGACCAGAAGGATATTCGTTACGACGCCCTGCTTGGGGGGGCCAACGATTTTCTGACCAAGCCGATCGATCGCATCGAGTTTTCGGCACGGGCTCGCAACATGCTGTCGCTGCGTACCGGACAGAAGTTTCTGGCCGATCGCGCCAAGCATCTCGAAAAGCTGGTCGATGAGCGGACCAGCGACATTCGCGAGCGGGAAAAGGAACTGATTTTCCGGATGTCGCGGGCAGCCGAGTTCCGCGATCCGGAAACCGGCGCCCATATCCAGCGCATGGCGCACTACTCGCAGATTATCGCGCGCGGGCTCGATCTCAGCCCGGCCATGGGGAAGCTGATTCTCGAGGCTGCGCCCATGCACGATGTCGGCAAGATCGGTATTCCGGACTACATTCTCTTGAAGCCAGGCAAGCTGACGCCCGAGGAATTCGATGTGATGAAGGGGCACGCCAAACTCGGCTACGAACTGCTCAAGGACAGTGGTTCGGAAATCCTGCGTGCCGGCGCCGAGGTGGCGCTTTCACACCATGAGAAATTCGATGGATCCGGCTATCCGCAAGGTTTGAAGGGGAGCCAGATCCCCCTGTTCGGACGCATTGTGGCGGTCGCCGATGTCTTCGATGCATTGACTTCGGAACGCCCCTACAAGCGAGCCTGGTCCCTGGACGATGCCTGCCGCTTTCTTGAGGAAGGGCGGGGCAAGCATTTCGATCCGATGTGCGTCGAGGCTTTTCTCGCCGGCTGGGAGGATGTTCTGGAGGTGCGCCAGCGTTTTCGCGACGAGGAAATACCCCAGATCTGACCCGGATTGGGAGGGTGGTTCAGGAAAAAAACCAATGGAGAGAAAAATGGCAGGGCCTTTCGTTCTTGATCGCGTATCCATTCTCGACCGGCTGGGCGGGGACGAGGAAATCTATTCGATGATGGTCGATATGTTCCTCGACGATGTGGACGCCAACAGCGTCGCGCTGGCCAATGCGTTCGCGTCCGGCAAGGCGCTGGAGGTCCAGCGGGAAGCGCATACCATCAAGGGTTTGCTGGCCACTTTTTCCGATGACGATGGGGCTGCCGAGGCGCAGGATGTGGAAAAAAAGGCCAAGGCCGGCGAGCTGGACAGGCTGGACGATGCCGTCGGCAATCTCCAGCGACGTTTGCACGAAGTGGCGAATGCGCTACGCGCCGGGTAGCGTCAGGTAGCTTGCGGCACCCACCGGGCCGCCTGCCGGGGCGTGAGGGACGACGCCGAGCAGCGGGGCCCGCAGACGGGTCCGCAGCGCAGCCAGGTTTTCCTCGAAACGCGACATGTCCGGGTCGATCCGGTTGGCAACCCAGCCTGCCAGCGTCAGGCCGCGGGAGGCGATGGCTTCGGCGGTCAGCAGGGCATGGTTGATGCAGCCCAGGCGCATGCCGACAACCAGCAGGACGGGGAGCCCCAGTTCAACCGCGAGGTCGTCGAACCCCCTGTCTTCGCCCAAGGGGACGCAGAACCCGCCGGCGCCTTCGACAATGACCAGGTCGGCCTGCTGTCTGGCTTGATCGACCGTCTTCACGATCGTCGGGAAATCGATGGCAAGTCCGCTCTCGGCCGCCGCGATGTGCGGCGCAATCGGGGGGGCGAAGCAGTACGGATTGAGCAAGTCGTCCGGCAATGCAACGCTGTTGGCTGCCCGGATGCTTTCGACGTCCTCGTTTTTGCCGTCGGCATCGGTGCCCGCGGCAATCGGCTTCAGGCCGGCGGCGCGCAGGCCGTGGCGCCGGGCGAGGTGGAGCAGGGCGCAGGTGACGAAAGTCTTGCCGATCTCGGTATCGGTGCCGGTCAGGAAATACGCTGGACTCATACGTGGGCGATCAGGGTGATGACGTCGTAGGTGAGGGGCAGCCCGTCGGGCGTGCGCTGCGTTTCGTAGGCGGTTTCGGCTTTCTGGAAGGCGCTGCGGCTCATCAGGCTAGTCCTTCGGCCGCTGCCGACCTGATTGGCGCCGATGGCCTTGACGGCACGCAGCAGCGACTTGAAGTCCGCGTAGCAGGCAACCTGCGGGTATTGCTCGATCGAGATTGCCGCCAGTTCGGCATCGGCGGCCATGCGGCGGATATCCTCGATGCTGTGGAAAGGCAGGGTATGCCGATAATCGTCGACGCCGGCGAAAGCCTGTCGCAATTCATGGAAGGTGGCCGGGCCGAGGCTGGCCAGTGCCAGCGTACCGCCCGGTTTCAGGATGCGCCGGGCTTCGCCCAGGGTGGCCGGAAGGTCGCACCACTGCACGGCCAGACTGGACCAGAACAAGTCGATGCTTGCCGGGGCCAGCGGCAGGTGTTCGAGGTCGGCCGCCACGCGGCAGCACGGCTCGGCGACCTGGCGCAGCATGGCCGGCGACAGGTCGAGACCGACTATATGGGCTTGCGGGAAGCGCCGGCGCAGCAGCGGCAGCGCATAGCCGGTGCCACAGCCGGCGTCGAGCAGATAGCGTACCGATCCGCTGGGTAGCCGGTCGATCAGGTCGTGGCAGATATGGCGCTGGACGGCGGCAGCGCTATCATAGGTGCTCGCCGCGCGCTCGAAGGATTGCCGGATGCGTGCCTTGCTCGGTTTAGTCATTCAGGAAACGACGAGCCCTGGCCAAAAAATCGTCCGGGCGGGACATGAAGGGAGCGTGGGCGCAGTCGTCGAAGCAGGCGAGTTGCGCACCGGGAATCAGCGCGGCCAGGGCTTCGGCTGCACCCAGCGGCATCAGTGGATCGGCGGCGCCATGCACGAGCAGCGTCGGGCAGGCGACTTTGGCGGCGTCGGGGCGCAGGTCGACGTCGCGCAGCCAGTTCAGTCCGGCGATCAGCACGGCACCGGATGGCCGAGGGTCGGCCAGTTCGAGCAGTTCGGCGGTCACCGCCTTGGCGCGGGCGTCGCCGCGGTTGAAGCCGCCGACGAAGCGCGGCAGCATGGCCTCGACATCGGCGGCGATGCCGGCGGTGAACTCGGCCAGCATGGCCGGCGGCATGGCATGCGGCCAGCCGTCGCGCTGGACGAAGGAGGCCGTGCCGGCAACCAGGAGCAGCTTGCCGACCTTGTCCGGATGGCGCGCGGCGATGGCCAGCGCCATCTGCGCGCCGAGCGACCAGCCGCCCAGTGCAGTGCCAGGTTGCAGGCGAGCGGCATAGGCATCGATGGCCGCGTCGAAATCGTCGATCGGCACTTCGTTGCCGTAGCCCGGCAGGTCGATGATGCTGCCGCCCAGCGCGTTGACGGCGGCGGCAACCGGGCTGCGGCCGACGCACCAGCCGGGCAGGAAGACAAAGGGGGCGCTCATGCGAGTTCCTTCAGGGCGGAAAGCAGTTGGTCGATATCGTCGGCCGTATGGGCTGCCGAGATGGAAATGCGCAGCCGCGCCGTACCCTTGGGAACCGTCGGCGGGCGGATGGCGGGCACCCACAGGCCACGCTCCCACAGGGCTTTCGACAGAGCGACGGCGGCTTCGTTGTCGCCGACGATGTAAGGCTGGATGGCGGTGGCCGACGGCAGTAGCGGCTTGCCGGCCAGGCCGTTGCGCAACTGGGCGATACGGGCCATCAGATTGGCGCGCAGGGCATCGCCGTTGCGAATGATGTGCAGGCTTTTCGACAGCGCGCAGGCGGTCGCCGGCGGGGCGGCGGTGGTGAAAATGTAGCTGCGCCCCTTCTGCAGCAGGTATTCGATGGCCGTGTCCGAACCGGCGACAAAGGCGCCGCCGACACCGGCCGCCTTGCCGAGCGTGCCCATGAGCAGGATGCGCGGCGAGGCAGGCAGATTGAAATGGACCAGGCTGCCTTCGCCGTGCGGGCCGAGCACGCCGAAGCCGTGGGCGTCGTCGATGACCAGCCAGGCATCGTGGCGTTCGGCCAGTTCGAAGATGAGCGGCAGCGGGGCGAGGTCGCCGTCCATGCTGAACACGGCATCGGTGACAATGACCTTGCGTACCGCTGTGCTGGCGGCCAGCTGGCGTTCGAGCGCGGCGACGTCATTGTGCGGGTAGCGCTGCACGTCGGCGCCGTTGGCCTTGGCCAGCTGCATGGCGTCAATCAGCGAGGCGTGGTTCAACTTGTCGGCGAACACCGCATCGCCGCGGCCGGCCAGCGTCGGGGTGACGGCCAGGTTGGCCAGGTAGCCGGTGGAGAAGGTCAGGGCGCGCGGAAAGCCGGTAAAGTCGGCGATTTCCCGCTCCAGTTGCTCGTGCGGCGTCAGGTGGCCGCTGACCAGATGCGAGGCGCCGCTGCCGGCACCCCATTGCCTGGCCCCGGCGGCCATGGCAGCGGCGATGTCGGCATGGTTGGCGAGGCCGAGATAGTCGTTGCTGGCGAAATTGAGCAAGGGCTTGCCATCGACCGTGGCGACGCGCCCGGCCGGGGAATCCAGCACGCGGCGGCGGCGGGTCAGGCCGGCAGCTTCCATGTCGGCGAGCTCGGCTTGCAGGCGGTCCTCGATCATGACAGGGCCTCGTTCAGGGCACCGTCGATGGCCTTGGCGAGATGGGCAATCTCGTCGTTGCCGATGATGTACGGCGGCATCAGGTAAACCGTGTTGCCGATCGGGCGGATCAGGGCTTCGCGGTCGAGGGCAGCGCGGTAAAACTGGCGCGAGAAATGCGGGTTGTCGGTGGCGACATCGAAGGCGGCGATCATGCCGCGCTGGCGCAGGTGGCGGACCTGCGGATGCCCGGTCAGCGGGGCGAGGGCGTCGCCGAGGTGCCGGGCCTTGGCGCGGTTGGCGGCGATCACGTCGTCCTGCTCGAAGATGTCGAGCGTGGCTAGCGCGGCGCGGCAGGCCAGCGGGTTGCCGGTATAGCTGTGCGAATGCAGGAAGGCGCGGGCCACCGAGTCGTCGAGGAAGGCGGCGTAGAGGGTGTCGCTGCACAGCACGATGGAGAGCGGCAGGTAGCCGCCGGAGATGCCTTTCGACAGGCACATCAGGTCGGGGCGAATGGGGTTGCCATCAATCTCAGCCTGCTCGTGGGCGAAGAAAGTGCCGGTGCGGCCGCAACCGACGGCGATTTCGTCGCAGATCAGGTGTACCTCGTGGAGGTCGCACAGCTGGCGGGCGAGACGCAGGTATTCCGGGTCGTACATCGCCATGCCGGCGGCGCCTTGCACCAGCGGCTCGACGATCAGCGCGGCGATGCGCTCGCCGTGTTGTTCAAGGTGCTTTTCCAGTGCGGCAGCAGCGCGGCGGGCCACATCGGCCGGCGATTCGCCCGACTCGCCCAGCCGGAAATCGGGCGAGGGCAGCACATGCGCGGCGGCACGCACCAGTGGCGCGTAGGCGTCCTTGAAAATGGCGACATCGGTGACGGCCAGCGCGCCGACCGTTTCGCCGTGGTAGCTGCCGGCTAGGCACAGGAATTCGGCCTTCTCCGGCCGGCCGACATTGCGCCAGTAGTGAAAGCTCATCTTCAGCGCGATTTCGGTGGCCGAAGCGCCGTCCGAGGCGTAGAAGGCGTGACCGAGGGCGCCGCCGGTCAGGGCCGACAGGCGTTCCGACAGCTCGACCACCGGCTGGTGCGTGAAGCCGGCCAGCATGACGTGTTCCAGTGTTTCCAGCTGTTCCTTCAGCGCGGCGTTGATGCGCGGGTTGGCGTGGCCGAACAGGTTGGTCCACCACGAGCTGATGCCGTCGAGGTAGCGCTTGCCGTCGAAGTCGTGCAGCCAGGCGCCGGCGCCCCGGGCGATGGGCACCAGCGGCAGGTAGGCCGGCGAGCCGGACTGTGCGTGGTGTTGCATCTGGGTGCACGGATGCCAGACGGCAGCCTGGCTGCGCGCCAGCCAGTCTTCGTTCGACGACATGCCCATCAGTGCAGGATCTGCGATCCGGTGGCCGGCTGCTCCGGCATTTCGGTATGCACCAGCTCGCCCTCGCGGTTGGGGAAGAGCGGGGCGCCGCAGTCGTCGCAGAACTCCATCGGGAAATGATGGTCGAGGAAGAGCACTTCCTTGACGCCGGTTTCGCGCAGCACGGCCTCGATTTCGCCAGCGGCATCGGTGGCCTCGTCTTCGGCGCCAAGCAGCGGCCAGACGATGCCGTGATAGACCTCGTCGCCGGTCTTCGGGCCGAGGCTGACGCGGTATTCCTCCATCCGGCGGTCGTAGCAGGGGCCGACGACGGCGCGGATGTCGGCCGGCATCAGGCCGAGCATGGTCTGCAGGAAGGCGACCGAGGCTTTGACCGAATAGGGGCGCGACAGCTTGTCGGCATTGCGGCAGGCGGCGTGGTAG
Organism: Dechloromonas sp. CZR5; assembly: GCF_008711155.1. GTDB lineage: Bacteria > Pseudomonadota > Gammaproteobacteria > Burkholderiales > Rhodocyclaceae > Azonexus. The sequence goes on from NZ_VUYQ01000001.1 coordinate 903,148, forward strand.
GCATCCGGCAGCAGCGGTTGCCAGGCACAGCCGGTGAGCAAGGGTTCGAGATTGGGGCTGCCCTGCTTGAGCCATTCCTTCAGCGCATGCTCCTTGTTGCCGTCCGCTTCGTTCCAGCGGAACAGCGGCTTGCCGCGCGGAATGGCGATGGTGCCGACGAGGTAGCGCACGTCGGACAGGAAGCGGTTGGTTTCCGGCATGCCGTTGGTGTCGATGCCGAGGTGGCCGCCGGCCAGGGCCGCTTCGCCCAGCTGCCTGGTCAGTTGCCAGGTGTCGCAGAAGCTGCGCGGCAGCTGGTCGGGGCTGAACAGGAAGTCGGCCAGTGCCAGCTTGGCATCGCCGCCGAAGACATGGGCGCCGAGTTGCACGGCCAGCGCCTGCAGGGTGCTCTTGGGCAGTGCGCAGGCAGGGATGGAGAAGCGCGACCAGGCGAGGACTGGGGCAGCGAAGAGCTGGATGTCGAATGCCTGGTCCTGGACCTCCAGGCGATGCGTTTCGGCGCGCGACTCGACCATGTCGGCCAGTTCGTCGTGGGCGCGCGGGTTGGCTTCGAACAGGCGGTCGAGGGCGGTGTTGATGTCGTCTTCGGCGCCGTTCTTGAGGAGACCATCGACGGTGTCGGCCAGTTGGGTTTCCCAGTAGCTGTCTTCCAGCTTGCCGCCGGATTCGGAAAGGCCGGTAGCCAGGCGTTGCAGTTCTGCCGCTTCGCGGGAAAGACGGTCGCGCGAACCAAAGCGGGTGCGTTTCATCGGTGATCCAGATAATACAAAAACGGAATTTTACCAGCCGCGTATCGGCTTGCGCGGCTCAATCGGTATCGCCGGGATGCTTCCTACCGGCGATACCGAGACCGCTCAATGGTTTTCCAGCCTGCTGTAGTCGAGGATGCCGAACTCGACCGGTCGCGCGGCCCGGTAAGCGTCATGGATGGCGTCGCTGGTCGGCCAGAAGCGACGGTCGGTTCGGCGTATGCCGTAGGTGTCGGTCAGGCGGACAAGATCGGCCTCGCTGCGCAGCGCCGCGACGGCGTCGGCGAAGCGGCCGGCATTTTGAGGCGTGATGGCGAATATCGCATTCGGATAGGCGCCGACGATGCCGTTCATGGCCAGCAACGTGTCTTCTTCCGGTAGCCGGCGGTCGGCTTCGCTGAAAATCTCGGCGACGTTGGTGTGGGCGCTGTTGCGGATCAGCGAAAAGACATGGGGCTTGCCGACGGCTGGCTGATAGACGATCAGGCTGTCCTCCGGCATCTGCGATGCGGCCAGGCCGCGGATGGCGGACAGTCGCCGCAGCGAGGCAAGATCGCTTTCCGGCAGCCCGCCGGCCTCCAGCTCCCGCGATCGGTCGCGGGATTTGACGGTGCGCTGGCCTAGCAGTTCATAGAGTTCGTTCAGCGTGTCCTTGCTGCGATAGCGGATGCCGGTTTCCAGCGGAAAGTAGCGGGCGGCGTCGGCGAGGTAGTCGTTGTGCGGCTTGCTGCGCTGGCGATACCAGTGGTCGAGAATCGGCTGACGATCCTTGATCGGCAGCAGGGCGAGAAAATTCAGCTCGCTCTCCATGCGCAGGAAGTCCATGTACAGGCGGGTTGCCAGCTGGTGCCCGATGTTGCCGTAAACGTCGAAGCCGGCGACCAGCAGGTAATGCATGCGTTCGAGCACCGGATAGCCGATGAGGAAGCTGGTTTGCGGCCGTTCGCCGGCCAGCCCCTTGATCACCGAGGCGCTGTCGAAATGCCGGAAGACGGTGAGCGCGACATTGGGGTTGGTGCCGTCGCCGTCCCAGATGTCGTTCAGCGTCGGGCGGGTGTCGCCGTACTTGAACTTCGCGGTGATTCGACTGCGCTCCTCGGTGTATTTGCGTTGCAGGCGGGAGTATTCATTCCAGGCGAGCAGGCCGGCCGTACTCTCGCGTTCGGCGGGGAGACGCAGCACCGGGCTGGCGGCATCGATGATCGCCTGCATGAATTGGGAGCTCTTGTCGTTGGGGGCGACGAAATAGACCCAGAAGTGATCGTTGATCGAGTTGAGCGCGAACTGGCCGCGGCAAACCGGGCCTTTCATGAAGCCTGCCAGCGTGAATTGCGCTTCGTCGAGCATCAGGCGATAGCGGGCGACGAGCGGCAGGTCGCGGAAGGTGACGAAGGGATTGGCCGCGCTTTCCGGATCGTAGCCGGGCAGGCGCGCCACGGCGTAGTCGGGTTTCAGGAACCAGTCGCGCAGACGTTCCATGCGCGCGGCGTCGAGCTGCATCGGCATGTGGGTCTTGGCGGACGGCGTGGATTCGATGCGGCGCAGGCGATACCACACGCGGTCGACACCCGGGTCGTCGTAGGGGCGGCGCGTGGCGATCAGATCGACGGGCTGGCCGGGCGGCGTCCGGCTGCGCACCAGTTCGAAATACGTGTCGGGCTGCTCGGCGAACCACAGCTGGCCGATGAACCAGTGTTCGTAGATGTAGCGGGCGGTCAGCCGGGCCTTGTTGCCGTCGGCATTGAGGAAGGCTTCCCAGTCGGCAACCTGGCGCAGCAGGGCGGCGGACAGCGGCGCAGCCGGGCTGTAGGGGGCACCGGCTTCGAGCCAGCGAGTGAGCGTCGCGTGTTCGTCAGCGGCGATGGGGTGCAGACCGAAGGGCATGCCGCGCGTGGGATGGCGGCGCGTGTATTCGTCCAGGCCTTCGGCCGGTACGCAGACTTGCGCACGGTTGAGCGAAAAATCGAGATCCGGGTCATTCAGCTGCCCGCCATCCGGTCCGGGGTGAATCTGCTTGAGGACGAGCAGGCGGGTCATCGCACTTGCTTCACGGTTGGCTTGCGCTGTCGGCTGGCGTTCGTTGAGAACCGGGAAAAAGCCCATGTCGCGCCATTGGGCGTTGGTCTGGGCGTCGATGCCGAGTCGTGTCGGCGCGCCGGCCAGCAGGCGGTCAGCAAACACGCGGTTGGTACTGGCGCCGCGTGTCAGGCCGCTGTAGCTGGCGAGGTTGAGCTGGCAGGGGGCGTCGTAGCAGGCATGGCAACTGACGCAACGATTGTCGAGTACGGGTCGGACATCTCGCCAGTAATCGGGGGCGCCGGTCGATACGGCCGGAAGGCGGTCGAAACGGGCCGGATCGGCCGGGCCGAAACGGTCGTCGAGACGTAGCGTGGCAACGGTAGCGCAGGCCGCGAGGAAGAGGAAAGGCAGTGGGGCGAATAAGCGCAAGAAAGTCTCCGCAGAGCAACGGGAAATGTGCACGTCATGCACACCGAGGGCAGCATCGTATCAAAATACGCGCTACTCGCCGGGGTAGTCGTCGATCCGCGCCGGGCACCAGCCGGCTGTTCGTCCGTAAGGACTGTCGCCGGTAGAATGTCGCGCAATTTCATCCCGGTATTTTTCGTAACGCAGCCATGCTCATCTTTCTTTCGCCAGCCAAATCGCTGGATTACAAAACGCCACCGCATGTGGCGGACTTTACCCAGCCCACTTACCTGAAACAGTCGGAGACCCTCATCAAGCAGTTACGCAAGCTGTCGCCGGCCGACATCGCGCAACTGATGAGCCTGTCCGACCCACTGGCGCTGCTCAATTTCGACCGTTATGCCGGCTGGTCCTTGCCCTTTTCACCGGAAAACGCCAAGCAGGCGGTGCTGGCCTTCGATGGCGATGTCTACGATGGGCTGGCGGCCAAGACACTGAGCGCCGACGACCTGGCATTCGCCCAGCAGCATGTGCGTATCCTGTCGGGACTCTACGGCATCCTGAAGCCGCTGGACCTGATGCAGCCCTATCGCCTGGAGATGGGAACGAAATTCGCCAACAAGGCCGGCAAGGATTTGTACGCTTTCTGGGGCGAAACCCTGCTCGATGCGATCAATGCCGAACTGGAAAGCATGTCGCGGCCGGTGGTGGTCAACCTCGCATCGGAGGAGTATTTCAAGGCGGCTGTCGGTCGCAAGATCCGGGGTGAGGTGATTCAGCCGGTGTTCGAAGACTGGAAGAGCGGCAAGTACAAGATCATCAGCTTCTATGCCAAGCGTGCCCGTGGCCTGATGACCCGCTATGCCGTCGCGAACCGGTTGGTCGATCCCGAAGGGCTCAAGGCCTTCGACAGCGACGGCTATGCCTACGTGCCGGAGGTCTCGGATGCGACGACCTGGGTATTCCGCCGCCGCGAAGGGTAAGCCTCTACAGCTTGAGCCTGAAGGTCCTGGCGATGGCCTCGACGGCCTCGCGGCTGTCCCATTCGTGGGCACCGTAATACTTGCCGAGCACCTTGCCGTCGGTGTCGACCAGAACGGTCAGCGGCAGGCGGTTGGCGCCCAGCATGTTCTCTAGTGGCCAGGGTTTGTCGTCGATGAACATCGGGAACGATGTGCCTGATTTCTGCAGGAACAGCCTGGCGTTTTGCGGGTAGTCGTCGGTCGATATGCCGATGACCGTGAATTGCCTGCCGTAGCGCTTGGCCAGCCGATCCAGCGAGCCCATCTCGGCCCGGCAGGGGCCGCACCAACTGGCCCAGACGTTGATGATCAGCGGTTTGCCCCTGAAATCCGAGGGCTTCTTTGTCGGTCCGTTCAGACCCTGCATCGGCAGGTCGCGCAGGGTGCTGCCGACATCGACCTCACCCGGGGTCTTGGCGTGGGCGGGGGATAGCACGGTCAGCGCGGCGACCAGGAAAGGGATGAACGGCTTCATGGAAATCCTGCAACGGGAAGTTGGCGGATTGTAGGGGATTCTGCCGGATCAGGCTTTCCGCGGTTCCAGCCACTTCAGGAGGGTGGTGAACAGCAGGTTCGGCTCGACCGGTTTGCCGATGAAATCGTTCATGCCGGCTTGCCGGCACTTGCTGCGATCTTCGGTGGCGGCGTTGGCGGTCATGGCGATGATCGGGACATCGCCGTAGCCGCCGATCGAGCGAATTTTCCGGGTGGCCGCCAGGCCATCCATCACGGGCATCTGGATATCCATGAGTATCAGGTCGAAATGCCGCGCCTCCGCCAGAGCGACGGCAGCTTCCCCATCGTCGGCGACGGTGACGGCCATGCCGGCCTCGCTGAGGTATTCGTTGATGATGCTCTGGTTGATGGGTTCATCTTCAACCAGCAGTACTTTCGTGCCGCCATATTCCCAGCGCAGGCGAAGGTCGGGTCGGGTATCGGGCGTGGCGGCAGGCTGCGGCGAGCGGGAAAAAATCGGGATGATCGCTTTCTGCAGGATCGCCTTGTTGATCGGTTTGACCAGCACCTCGGCAAATCCGGCGGCACGTGCCGACATGGCGATGCTGCTGTCTCCTGAGGCGGTGACGAGAATGCATGCCGGCGGGTGTTTCAGGTTCAGCTTCTGAATCGCGGCCAGGGTATCCATGCCGCTCTGGTCCGGCATCAGCAGGTCAAGCAACAGGATCGAAAACGGATCGTTCTCGGTATCCGCCTTCAGGATGGCCGCGATGGCTTCCTTGCCCGAGGCCACTGCCTCAGGGGACAGACCGATCTGGGTGAGCAGGTGAGTATGCACCATCTGCGTGATTTGCAGGTCGTCGGCAACCAGCGCCCGTCGCCCGGCCAGTTCCGGTTCGAGCGGAAGCGGTTCCTGATGTGCCTTGCCCAGGCGGGCGGTCATCCAGAACGTGCTGCCTTCGCCCGGCGTGCTGGTAGCACCTGTCTCGCCCCCCATCAATCCGGCAAGGTGGCGGGTGATCGCCAGGCCCAGGCCGCTGCCGCCAAACCGCCGTTGTGTCGTGGTGCCGGGTTGTTCAAATGCCTTGAAGAGCCTGGGCATGGCTTCGGCCGGGATGCCGCAGCCGGTATCCCGAACTTCGAAGCTGACCAGCAGCGTGGTGTCGGCTTCGTCCTCGATCTTGCCGCGCAGGACGATCGAGCCCTTGTCGGTGTACTTGACGGCATTGGCGAGAAAGTTGAGCAGGGCCTGTCCCAGTCGCGTGACATCGCCGTGCAGGACGGGAGGGAGATCGCCGATATCGATGACCAGCTCAAGCCCCTTGGCCTGCGCGCGCTTGACGACCACGTTGCTGATGCGTTGCAGCATTTCTTCCGGAGAAAAGTTGGCCAGCTCCAATTCCAGCTTGCCGGCCTCGATTTTCGACAGGTCGAGGACGTCGTTGATCACCTCCATCAGGTGGTCTGCCGCGCCGGCAATACGCGTCAGCTTTTCGGATTGTGTTGGCGTGATCCTGTCGCGGCGCAGCAGGTGCGTAAGGCCGATGATGGCGTTGAGCGGCGTGCGGATTTCGTGGCTCATGCTGGCCAGGAACTCGCTTTTGGCCTGGCTGGAGACTTCCGCTTGGGCGATCTGGGCTGCCAGGCGCCGGTTGAGATGCTTGATTTCCCGGGTCTTCTGCTTGAAGCGCCGGATCATGGCGAGCAAAGCAAGGCCGAAAGCCAGCCAGCTGATGGCGTACAGGATCGCTTTCTGTTTCCAGGGGGCCGGGAAGTCTTCGAGCGCCAGTCCGATGTCAAGGCTAAGCGGCAATTCGTCCAGTTTCCTGAAGTGATGCATGCGTTTGACGGAATCGACGGAGGAAACGGCTATGTACGATCCTTGATCCGCTCCGTCCTGTCCGGCCAGCGGTGTTTCACCGGGAGCCAGCATTTTTCCGGTTTGCTCACCGACGTCGGGAATGCGGGCAACCAGAAGGTCGTTGTCGGAAACAAGCGTGATCGACCCGCGCTTTCCAATGTCGACCTCGCTCAGGATGCTCTTGAAAACCTCGGTGCGCACGGCGGTTTGCGCAAGGCCGGCAAACCGGCCGTCAGGATGGTTGATGCGCCGGCTGAAGGTCATGACCCACTGACCGGAGAAGCGGGAGAGCATGGGGTCGGAAATGACCATGGGCAGCTTCCTGTCGCTTTTCTGGGCCTGAAAATAGGCCAGGTCGCCGACATTGAATCTCGGTAGCGTCCCGTCGTTTGCCGCACTGAACAGGACGGCGCCTTGCGCGTCGAGGATGCGCAGGCTGTTGGCCTGGCTTTCCTCAAGTGCCGCTTCTCGCCTCAGCAGATCGCGGTTTCCCTCCGCTCGCGTCCGCTGGAGGTTGCCAGCGACGACTGGTGCGTAGTCGTGCACCGCTTCACGCAGAACCACGTCGATCTTCCTGACGCTGGCGGCTAGCTGCTTCTCCAGCAGGCGGGCCTGGTTTTCGGCACTGGACAGCATATTGGCTCGTGCCTGGGCATAAGACTGCTGCAGGTCGTATCCGAGCAGGGCGGCGAGCGCCAGGGTCAATCCCAGCGCAATCAGCGACGGGCTGGAAGGCAAGTATCTGCGCGACGTAGGCGGCGACGGTTCGTGTCTCGTTTCCATGGCGGCTGGGGGCGTCATTGACCACGAATCATCCCCGAATGGGCGAGAGGTACTCGACGCTGAGTATGTTATTGGCGTAGCACGATAACATAGAGCGAGAGGCGGGGTGTGAGATATTCGGGACGCGCCGAGGCGCCTTGCCGTGCCGGGAAAAAAGCCCTTCCCGGGGTTGAAAAGGCTGGCCGGACAATGAGGTTTTTGGGGTTTGCTCAAACTGCGGCGTTCACCCCGGGCCCCGACGCCGGGGATCAGGCCGGCAGGGTGTCCTGTGGCAATCCGGATGGCGTGCCGCCGGCCATCTCGCCAAGGCGTTTCGAGGCGGCGGCCGGGCCGAGGATTTGAAAGGCAAGTCGGGTCCGTCCCCGCAGCTTGAGCAACGCCTTGTCCTTGCTGACCAGGATGTCGGCCTCGCAGCGGGCGGCGAGTTCGAGGAACTTCTGGTCGTCGCGGTCCTTGCAGCGCGGCAGGGGAGGCGCTTCGCCGTCGGGAACGAGCTGCACCAAACCGCTGTAGCGGGCGTAGCGCTCGCTGATCATGTCCGGTGTCAGCTTCAGTTGGGGGTAGGTCAGCACGCGTTGCAGTTCGTCCAGTGTGCGCTGATCGGCGAAGCAGGCGATGCGGCCGGCTTCCAGCGCGGCCATGATTGGCACGGCATCCACATTGGCCCAGTGGAAGAGGTCGAGGACGACATTGGTGTCTAGAACGATACGCAGCATGGGGGTGGATTATAATCGCCGCCTTTTCAAGCGCTTGCCGAAAGTTCGTCGATGTCCCGCATTCTTCTCGCCCCGATGGAAGGTCTTGCCGATCCGCTCATGCGGAACGTGCTCACGGCCGTTGGCGGCTACGATTGGGGAATCTGCGAATTCATCCGCGTCACCGAAAGCGTGCTGCCCAACCGCACCTTCCTGCGTACCTGTCCCGAATTGCACAACGGCAGCCTGACCGACTGCGGCACGCCGATGCGCGTGCAGTTGCTCGGTTCCGATCCGCATTTCATGGCGGCCAATGCGCGACGCCTGGTCAAGCACCGCCCGGCCGGCGTCGACATCAACTTCGGCTGCCCGGCACCCACCGTCTTCAGGCATCGCGGCGGCTCGGCGCTGCTTGGCGAACCTGAATTGCTGCACGACATCGTCAGCGCCGTGCGGGCGATGGTGCCGGCCGACATACCCTTCACCGCCAAGATGCGCCTCGGCATCGCCGATAGCGCCCTGGCCGTCGATTGCGCGCAGGCCATTGCGGCCGGCGGTGCCGATGAGCTGATCATCCATGGCCGGACCAAGGTGGACGGCTACAAGCCGCCGGCGCGCTGGGGCCAGATCGACCGCGTGCGGGCGGCGGTCAACATTCCCATCATCGCCAACGGCGAAGTGTGGACGGTGGCCGATTTCCACCAATGCCAACTCGAATCCGGCTGTGCCGACGTGATGATCGGCCGTGGTGCGCTGGCCGATCCGCTGCTGCCGCGCAAGGTACGCGGCGAGGAAACCGGCGGCTGGGAAGAACTTGTGCCCTCGGTCGCCACCTACTGGCGCGGTGTGCGCGAGCGGGTGCTGCCGGTGCATGCCGGCGGCCGCCTCAAGCAGTGGCTGATGTTGCTGCGTCGTCACTACCCGCAGGCCGAGGTGCTCTACCAGCAGTTGCGCCCGGTCAAGGCTGCCGAGGATATCGACAGCCTGTTGATCGAAGCCGGTATCGCCGACGATCTGCCGCTCGCCGCCTGAGCGGGCTAGCCGCCGCTCAGCGCCTGGACGATGCAGAGTTCGCGGTCCGGCCGCAGCGCGGTGTCCAGATCGAAGATCATTTCACCCGCATGGAAAATACGGATGTGGCGGCGAAGGCGCTGCTGTTCATCGACCATGCGAAAACGGATGCCGGGAAACTGGCGTTCGAGATCGGTGAGCACCGCTCCGACGGTGTCACCGTTCGCCTCGACTTGGGCGCTGCCGGTGTAGGCGTGCAGGGCGCTCGGGATCAGGACGCGCATGGCGGAACGGCGATCAGGCGACGCAGGCCGTTTCGACGGCATAGATTTCCGGCAAGTGCCGGGCGACGCAGGACCAGTGCGCACCTTCGTCGCGGCTGTGCCATAGTTCGCCGCTGGTGGTGCCGAAATACAGGCCGACGCTGGCTTCGCTGTCGGCGCACATGGCTTGTCGCTTGACGGTCCACCAGGCCTGCCCGGCAGGCAGGCCATTGTCCAGGCGCTGCCAGGTTTCGCCCCCGTCGCGCGTCGCATAGACCGCCGGCTGCCCCTGCGGGCTGGTCCGCGGCCAGACATCGGTGCCGTCCATCGGAAATACCCAGACGGTCCGGTCATCGCGCGGATGGATGACGACGGGAAACCCGACATCGCCGATATCCGCCGGCATGTTGCGGCCGATGCGCGTCCACCGGCGGCCGGGGCGGTCGAGACGGTAGATGCCGCAGTGATTCTGTTGGTACAGCCGATCCGGATTGGAGGGGCAGAGGCGCACGCAATGCGGGTCGTGGAAGGAGATTTCCCCGGAATCGAAGCCATCGACGATGTCCATGCCGTCGACGAGCGGCGTGAAAGTGTCGCCCCCATCACGCGATTCGTGGATGCCGCCGCCCGACATGGCGAAATAGAGGTGCCTGGGGTCGCGCGGGTCGACGATGATCGAGTGCAGCATGGGGCCGTCGGGCGTACCGTCCTGATAGGTGCCGAACCAGTGGCGGAACTGCGGATCGTCGTTGATCATCGAGAACGGCGCCCAGGTTTGTCCGCCATCCGCCGAACGAAAAAGACCCTGTGGCGAGGTGCCGGCATACCAGACACCTGGTTCGCTGGACGGGCCCGGTGTCAGCCAGAAGGTGCAACTGACGGCTCTGGCCGGTAAATCGTTGCGGGAGGGGCCGAAGGCAGGCGGGGTAGCCGCTTCCTGCCAGCTTTTGCCAAGATCGGTCGAGCGGAACAGGGTAGGGCCGAGGTGGCCGGTACTGGCCGAGGCAAGCAGGGTACGCCCGTCGCGTGGGTCAAGCACCATGTGGTTGATGATGTGGCCGAGAAAGTGCGGGCCATCGACCCGCCACGACTGGCGAGCGCTGTCCGTGTGATAGATCCAGGCGCCTTTCCGGGTGGCGACAAGCAGGGCGAGATGTTCGCGGGGAGGCCTTGGGGCGACCATGATCGTCTCCTCTCTGACGTGGTGAGTGGTGCACGCAGGTTTCATGGGAGGGAGCGTGTCGCCGCCAAATAGTTCCCCTTCCGTCCGGCAGGATCACCCATCGCCGGTCGAATTTTGCGACAATGGCGAGCCCGCCGGTCAAGCCGGAAAACTGGCCAGAAATGGAATCCACAAATGCCCGCCAACCGCGCCCGATCCTGCCTCCAATCCGTGTCGCAAAGGGTGTGATGGAAGGCAACTCCCGCTTCATCAGCAGCGCCCAGACCGGGCCGCACGACGATCTCGACGGGCTGGTCCGCCGCCATCTGGCGCACCCCTTCCGCAAGCCGATTCTCGACTACAACCGCGACGCCTTTGCCTTGGCCATGGTCGCCCGCGACGCCTGGAATCCTGCCGCCCCCCTTATTCTCGATGCCGGCTGCGGCGTGGGCTGGAGCACCCTGCGCATCGCCGAGGCCTTCCCCGACCACTTCGTACTCGGCGTCGACCAGTCCAGCGACCGCATCGGTCGTGGCAAACCCATGGAGCTGCCGGCCAACGCGCTGCTCGTCCGCGCCGATCTGGTCGATTTCTGGCGCCTGCTGGCGGAGAATGGCGTCCGTCTGGCCCGCCACTACAACCTCTATCCCAATCCCTGGCCGAAAATCGGGCATCTCGCCCGGCGCTGGCACGGGCACGCCGTGTTTCCCGTATGGCGCGAACTGGGCGGCGAGCTGGAATGCCGCAGCAACTGGCGCATCTATATCGAGGAAATGGCGCAGGCGCTGACCCTGCTCAATGGAAAGCCGGTGGCGGCCGAACCCTGGCATACCGATGACCCGATCACGCCTTTCGAGAAGAAGTATCTGGCATCGGGGCATGAGCTGTGGCGCTGCCGGGTGAGTCTGCCGTGAGCGTCTGCCAAAGCTGCGGCGCCTGCTGCGCCAGCTTTCGCGTCGATTTTCACCCAGCCGAACTGGCCGGCGGCGCCTTCGCCTGGGGCGAGGGCGTTCCCAGGGCACTGACCGTTCCCGTTACCGCCAGCATCGTCCGCATGCGCGGCACCGACGACCCGGCCCCCCGCTGCATCGCCCTGGCCGGTGAGGTTGGCGTCGCAGTCAGCTGTACCGTCTACGACGCACGACCATCACCGTGCCGGGAATTCGACGTGGAACACGCCGCCTGCAACCGGGCGCGGCAACGTTGCGGATTGCCGCCGCTCTAGGTCGGGCATCCGGTTGTGGCGGCAAGGCTGCAATTTGCAAGGCGAACCGGTGTTTTCTGGGTTTGGCAACAATCGGGATCAGGCCACGGTGTGCAGCGTTAGGCCATGTCCTACAGTTTGGTTTTCAGCCGGAAAGACGATGTGTATTTCGCCCGGCCATACTTTGCTCCCGGCAAATTCCAACCGATGAATAGGTCAATGAATCGCTTCGAGGTAACCGGCAAAGGCCGCCGATATAGCCAGTAGCCTCCCGCGTTGGCGTAGTAGAACCCTTGCTGGGTGTAGGGCGTGTCAAGGCAGCCAAATGCGCTGTAGCTGATCTTGTTTCCACCGTTACGGATCAGCCAGCGGGTACGGTTGATCCAAGACAGCGGGTCGGTGCCGATCAGGTGCTCCTGTTTCCAGCCGTCGTCACCGCTCAGATCGTTGTCGACGGTGTCGAGCCATTTGAACGGGCTACGCAAATGGCGACGGTCGGGGGTGACAAAACAGGCGGCAAGAGGGGAGATGACCGTGCACAGGATCGAGAACACCAGATTGACCGGGAGAAGCAGAAGCCAAAGGAATTTTTTCATCATCAAACGTGCCGATACGATGGAATAAGTGGGGGCCTACGGTCGAATTTTATGGCAGGCCCCCAAAAATACCGAATTGATCGTACTTTTTCCCGATAACCTGAAGCGCTATCGGCATCCCTCCAGCGATCCGCAGGTGATCGCCAGACGGCGCCCGTCCTGGCATTGGAAGGTCAGGGTTTCAACCGCTTTTCCATGGTTGCCAATGTCTGGACTCTCTTTCGCAATGCACTGTTTATCCCTGGCAAGCCTGCTGGCGGTGTAGTCGAATCGGGAAACAGGACGCAGTTGCTTGGTTGCGTATTGAGCATCCTGCTGATTTCCCGGCTGCCTGGTCGTCGCATTCGCATCAGTTGCGCCAGATATGGGGTCAAGCTCCGCATCGATCATGCTTGGATTCAAATTGAACATCGCGCCGGTCAGCGGATCGACAATCACCATGCCGACAACCCCGCCCAGCAAAATATTTGCGAAATACCACGGATTGATGCCGGGAGTTATATCGACGATTTTCGTTTGATAGCCTTCCTTGCTGATCTTCGCCTTATAGGCATGCGGGCTGAAATAGCCGACGCCGCGTTGTAGTTGTACCGTTCCCGCTGAGTCTCCGGCGGCAATTTGAGAGCCATTGGCATTGCTGATGCTGTAACGGGCACCTGGGGTTGTGCGGATTGAAACTTCCTGTGTAGTACCCGAAAAAATGGATGCGCATCCGCTGCAAAGCACGGCAACGGCAAGAAGTGGCGAAAACCTGTTCATGTTTGTCTCGAAAAAAGGGTCAAAACGCAATATTCCATGATAATTGCCTTTGATTGAATATGTCTAATGACATATGCCGTCTTGGGCAATCGGGGCGGTTCCGGATGTTCGTATTCCTGATCTGCGTTCAATCCGGCCTATCCAGCTTGGTGCTCAGCATGATGGTGGAGAAGGTTTCGATGACGCCCTTGATGGCGCGGAAGCGGTCGATGACGCTGTCGAGTTCTTCCGTGGAGTCGGTGCTCAGCATGGCGCACAGGTCGTAGCGGCCGCTGACCGAGAACAGTTTGCGGACTTCGTGGCGGCGCGAGATGGACTGGATGATCTCGTGCTCGCACTTGGAGTCGATGGAGATGAGTACCATCGCCCGGATGCCGGGGCCGCGCTGCGGGGTGGAAACGCCGATGGTATAGCCGGTGATGACGCCGGCGCCTTCCAGCGCCTTGAGGCGCAGCTGTACCGTGCTGCGCGCGCAGCCCAGTGCCTTGGCCAGTTTCACGACGGGCAGGCGGGCATTGACCTTGAGCAGGTCGATCAATTGGCGGTCCAGGGCATCGAGCGGCGTGGTGCTCATGGCGTTTCACTCAGTTTGTTTTGTTGTCGGTCATTATGACTGAAGTTTTTTTGCCGATTCAATCATTGTGATTGTTTTCGTCGGCCGAAGGCGCTTCCTAGAATGCCCTCATGCCACTGCTGAGCGCAGGGTCATTCACTTTCAGGAGGAGCCATGTTGCACAAGATCGTTTCCATTACCCCGGGCAAGTTGCTGTTGCGCGAGGAACTCGATGCCTATGATCCGGCGGCCGAGCCATGGCAAAAGCAGTTTGCCCGCCGCTATGTCCATCATTCCGAGATGAAGGGCATCCTCAACCATATCGAGGACGTCAACGAAACCGTCTACGACAAGTTCGCCGTGTCGGTGACGCCCTACATGGCGCAGCTGATGGATCGCGACGATCCGAACTGCCCGATCCGCCTGCAATACCTGCCCACCTTCCACGAGGAAGCCAAGCCGGGCTTCGCCACCATGCTCGACGAGCTGGGCGAAGAGGGCGACACCATTCCCGGTACCAGCGTCGTGCACCGCTACCCGCGCCGCGTGCTGTTCCTGGTCAGCAACACCTGCGCCACGCTGTGCCGCTTCTGCACCCGCAAGCGCATGGTATCGCGGCCGACCGGCTCGGTGCACAAGGACGAGATCGAGCGTTCCATCGACTACATCGCCGGCAACAAGGACATCGACGACGTGCTGCTTTCCGGCGGCGATCCGCTGACCTTCGACGACGAGCGCCTGGACTACATCCTCGGCCAGATTCGCAGCCGTGCGCCGCATGTCCGCTTCCTGCGCATCGGTTCGCGCATGGTGGTGCAGCTGCCGACCCGCGTCACCCCTGAACTGTGCGCCGTGCTGGAAAAGCATCGCGTGCAGATGATCAATATCCACATCAACCACCCCAAGGAAATCACGCCGCTGCTCCGTGAGCGGGTCAAGATGATCCAGAAGGCCGGCGTCATGATGGGTCTGCAGACGGTGTGCTTGCGCGGCGTGAACGACAACGTCGAGATCATGCGCGAGCTGTTCATGCAGGCCATCGAGATGGGCGTGCGTCCCTATTACGTGTACTCGACCGACATGGTCGAAGGCGCCCACCACTTCATCGTCCCGCATGCCCGCATGATCGCCCTGTACGAAGGCCTGCGCGGCTGGATCAGCGGGCCGGCGGTGCCGACCTTCATCGTCGATGGCCTGGGCGGTCTCGGCAAGCTGCCGATCATCCCCAGCTACGTTCGCGAGGAAGTGCGCCCGGACGGTCAGGGGACGACCATCAAGTGCCGCAACTACAAGGGCATGGAAGTCGAGATGCCGGGTCTCGGTGTCGAGTTCCGCGTGCCGAGCCAGAGCAACTGAGGGGGGCGGCATGAGCAGTGCAATGCAATCCGCCTACGGCACCCACCGCGTGATCGAGCCACCCGGCGTATTACCGCAAGGGGCGTGGAAGATCGACAACAGCATGGCGGTCGGCGAACGCGAGATCCTGATCGACGTGGTGGCGCTCAATGTCGATGCCGCCAGCTTCACGCAGATCAAGGGCGAGGCTGGCGGCGATGCCGGCCGGGTCGGTGAGATCGTCACCGACATCGTGGCCCGGCGCGGCAAGCTGCACAACCCGGTCACCGGGTCGGGCGGCATGCTGATCGGCCGGGTGCGCGAGATCGGCCAGGCGCTGGCCGGCAAGAGCGACCTCAAACCGGGCGACCGGATCGCGACGCTGGTGTCGCTGTCGCTGACGCCGCTGCGCATCGACGCCATTCGCGCCATTCACCTTGACCGCGACCAGATCGAGATCGACGGCCAGGCCATCCTGTTCGAGACCGGACTGTATGCCGTGCTGCCGGACGACATTCCGGAAAAGATGGCCCTGGCTATCCTCGACGTGGCTGGCGCACCGGCGCAGACCGCCCGCCTTGTCAAGAGCGGCAACACGGTCGTCGTCATCGGCGGCGGCGGCAAATCTGGCACCCTGTGCGTCTACGAGGCCAGGAAGCAGGCCGGGCCGTCCGGTCGTGTCATCGGTGTTTCGCCCTTCGCCAGCGATTGTGTGCGCATGCGCGAACTCGGCTGGGTCGACCATGCGCTGCAGGTCGATGCCGGCAACGCGGTGGCGATGATGGAGGCGGTGTCGGCCGTCACCGATGGCCGGATGGCCGACGTGACGATCAACTGCGTCAATATTCCTGGCACCGAGATGGGCAGCATTCTCGCTACCCGCGACGGCGGCCGCATCTACTTCTTCTCGATGGCGACCAGCTTCACGGCCGCCGCGCTCGGCGCCGAAGGCGTCGGCAAGGATGTCGAGATGATCGTCGGCAACGGCTACGCCCGAGGGCACGCCGAGCTGGCGCTGAACCTGCTGCGCGAGAGCGAGACGCTGCGCCGGCTGTTCGAACAGCGCTACGTCTGAGGGCATGGCGATGCGTGTCCTTCAATCCCGTTGTCGGCTGTGGAGGGGCATCCGCGAGGGCGGCATGACGACCCTGGCGGTCATGGGAATGAGCAAGAACACCGGCAAGACGGTGGCGCTCAATCGCCTGCTGGCCTCTGCCGCCGCCGACGACGTGGCGGTGGGCGTGACATCCATTGGGCGCGATGGCGAGGCGCTCGATCAGGTGTTTTCCATCCCCAAGCCGCCGGTGGTCGTGTGGCCCGGGATGTTGGTGGCGACGGCGCGCGAGACCCTGCAACGGGCCAAGGCGCGCTGCAAGCTGGTCGACGGCAGCGGCATCGACAGCCCGATGGGCGAGATCGTGGTCGTCAAGGTGCTCGACGGCGGCGAAATGGAAATCGCTGGTGCCTCGCGCGGCCACGACCAGCTGAACATCATTGCCCGGCTGCGCCAGTGCGGTGCCAGCCAGGTGTTTCTCGACGGTGCTCTTGGGCGCAGTCAGCATGCCTCGCCGGCCATCGCCGATGGCGTGGTGCTGGCGACCGGCGCGGCAGTCGGTGGCGGCATCCAGGATGTGATTCGCAAAACGCGCGACCGGCTGGCCATTCTCGGCATCGCCGAAGCCGATGCCCTCACCGTGGCGCGTTGCACGCCGGTCTTCGCCGAGGGCGGCGTCGGGATGTGGGATGCCGATGGCAAGGTGCTTTTCCGGGCCGCCATTCCCAGCCTCAATGCCGGTAGCGTGCTGCTCGCCAATGACCAGGCATCGCTGGCTGGCGTGGCGGTCAGCGGGGCGGTGGGGCGCCAGTTGTGGCTGGCGCTGGAGACGCTGGCCCGCCGTCACAAGGGGCTGTGGGTGGTGATCGCCGACGGCACGCGGCTCTTCGTCGATGCCGCCGACCTCGCTGCTTTCAGGGCGCTGGGCGGGCAACTGGTGGCGATGCGTCGTATCCGCATGGCCGGCCTGACGCTCAATCCTTTTTCGCCGCTGGGCGGCCATTTCGCCGCCCGTGAATTTCTCGAAGCCAGCAGGGCAGCCTTCGACGGGCTGCACGTCACCGACGTCCTGCTGGAACAAAACCAACAAGAGGAGCAACCGGATGGCTCATTTGCAGCTTGACCAGGCGCGGATCGACCGCGCCCGGAATTCGGCGCGGCGCATCGCCGGCCGGGTATTCGATGACATGGATCGTTCGACGACGACCACCGTGGAGCGGGCGACCCTGCGCCTGATGGGCATCGACGGCGTCGATGAAAACCAGGTGCCGCTGCCTAACCGCGTGGTCGACCACTTGCAGGAACAGGGTTTGCTGAACCGTGGCGCGGCGCTGGCCGTCGCAGCGGCGATGAACGAGCAGGGCTGGACCGCGCAGCAGGTGGCCGAAGCCGTCGCTGCCGGGCGTCTGGTACTCGATGGCGGCGGCGATGACACGGCGGCGCGCAACACGGCCGATGCACTGGCCGCTCAAAGTTGCGAGCACATCGCCGCCCAGCGGGCGCAGCGCGCCGCGCTGATCGGCAACAGCGGCGAGAATGGGGAGGTGGCGCAACCCTGGCTGTACCTGATCGTCGCCACCGGCAACATCTACGAGGACATCAAGCAGGCGCGGGCGGCGGCCGAGCAGGGCGCCGATATCGTCGCGGTGATCCGTTCGACCGGCCAGAGCCTGCTCGACTACGTGCCTTACGGCGCGACGACCGAGGGCTTTGGCGGCACCTACGCCACGCAGGAGAACTTCCGCCTGATGCGCGCCGCGCTCGACGAGGTAGGCGCCAAGGTCGGCCGCTACATCCGCCTGACCAACTACTGTTCCGGCCTGTGCATGCCCGAGATCGCCGCGATGGGCGCCATCGAGCGCCTCGACATGATGCTCAACGATTCGATGTACGGCATCATCTTCCGCGACATCAACATGCAGCGGACCTTCATCGACCAGTTCTTCTCGCGCATGATCAACGGCTACGCCGGGATCATCATCAACACCGGCGAGGACAACTACCTGACCACGGCTGATGCCGTCGAAGCGGCGCATACCGTGCTCGCCTCGCAGATGATCAACGAGCAGTTCGCCTACCTGTCCGGCCTGGCACCTGAACAGATGGGCCTCGGCCATGCCTTCGAGATCAACCCCGAACTGGAGAACGGCTTTTTGTGGGAACTGGCCCACGCTCAACTGGTGCGTCAGGTCTTCCCCGATGCGTCGCTGAAATACATGCCGCCGACCAAGCACATGACCGGCAACATCTTCAAAGGCCATGTTCAGGATGCGCTATTTAATATGGTCAGCACGGTGACGCAGCAGAACATCCACCTGCTCGGCATGATGACCGAGGCGATCCATACGCCTTTCATCCAGGACCGCTTCCTCGCCATCCAGAATGCCCGCTACGTCTTCGGCACCATGCGCGACCTGCATTCGGAAATCGAATTCAAGTCCGGCGGCCTGATTGAGCAGCGGGCGCAGGCCGTCTTGGCCGAAACCGAGTCCATGCTTGCCGAGATCGAACGCATCGGCCTGCCGTCGGCCATCGCCCAGGGCATGTTCGCCGAGATCAAACGCACGGCGACCGGCGGCAAGGGCCTCGACGGCGTGATTGCCAAGGCGCCCGGCTATTACAACCCCTTCCCGAAACGCATGCTGCAAGGAGGCCCACGCCATGGCTGAACAATGGATCAAACCCTATGGCGACACGCAGGATGACGGCCGGGTCCAACTTTCCTTCACGCTGCCGGTGCCGCTCGACGAGGTGTCGAAGGAGGGAGCCCGCCGGTTGGCGCTGGCCATGGGCCTTGATGAGCCAGCCGTGGTCCACGCCGAGGACATGGGGCAGGGCTTCTCGTTCTACGTCCTCTACGGGCAGAGCAAGCACCGTATCGACCTGTCCACCATCCAGGTCGCCAAGCCGGAATTCGAGGTGCTCGACAAGGAGGGCGTCAATGCATTGATCGCCGAAAAAATGGGGCGCAAGATGGTCGTTGTCGGCGCCTGTATCGAGACCGACGCGCATACCGTGGGGATCGACGCCATTATGAACATGAAGGGCTACAACGGCCACAAGGGGCTGGAGAGCTACCACGAGGTGCGCGCCATCAACATGGGGGCGCAGGTCGATTCCGAGGAACTGGTGGCGCGGGCCATCGAGGAGCGGGCCGACGTGATTCTGGTGTCGCAGGTGGTGACGCAGAAGAACATCCACCTCGACAACCTGACGCGGCTGTCCGACATTCTGGAGGCCGAGGGGATGCGCGAAAGGATCATCCTCGTCGTCGGCGGGCCGCGCATCAGCCATGAACTGGCCAAGGAGCTGGGCTACGACGCCGGCTTCGGGCCGAAGAGCTATGCCGAGGACGTCGCCTCGTTTGCCATCAACGAATGGATCAAGAGAAAGGCCGCCTGATATGGAAAGCCCGCAAACCCCGATCACCAGCCTGATCCGCCTGCGCATCGGCGCTCACGATGTGCATTACGCCGGCAACCTGGTCGACGGTGCCAAGATGCTCAACCTGTTTGGCGATGTGGCAACCGAACTGCTGATCCGCAGCGACGGCGACGAAGGACTGTTCGTCGCCTACGACAGCGTCGAGTTCCTGGCGCCGGTGAGGGCCGGGGATTACATCGAGGCTTTCGGTGAAATCGTCTCGCTGGGCAAGACCTCGCGCAAGATGCGCTTCGAGGCGCGCAAGGTCATCGCCGCGGCCGATGTGCCGGGCCAGCCCTCGGCAGCCGATGTGCTGGAAACGCCGGTGGTTGTCTGCCGGGCCAGCGGCACCTGCGTGGTGCCGGTCGAGTGCCAGCGCGGCGGTCGTCGATGAATCCGCTGATCATCACGGCCGCGCTGACCGGCGCCGAGGTCGGCAAGGAGCAGCAACCGGCCCTGCCGATCACGCCGGACGAGATCGGCGAGGCGGCGGCGGAGTGTGTCGCTGCCGGCGCAGCCATTGTGCATCTGCATGCCCGCTGGCCGGACGGCCGACCGACGCAGGATGCCGGCGTTTATCGCGAGATCATTGCCGCCGTGCGGTCGCGTTGCGACGCCATCATCCAGGTCTCGACCGGCGGTGCCGTCGGCATGAGCGCCGAGGAGCGTATGGCCCCGCTGGCGCTCAACCCGGAGATGGCGACACTATCGATGGGTTCGGTCAATTTCGGCGACGAGGTGTTTCTTAACCAGCCGGCCGATATCGAAACCTTCGCTGTCGCCATGCGCGAACGGGGTATCCGTCCGGAGCTGGAGATTTTCGACGCCGGCATGCTGGCGACGGCCAATCGCTGGCTGCAGAAGGGCAAGCTGCCGGCCAATCCGCATTTCGATTTCGTGTTGGGCGTGCCGGGCGGCATGCCGGCCACGCCTGAGGCCTTGCTCTACCTGAAGTCGCAGTTGCCGGCCGGAGCGACGTGGACAGTGGCCGGGCTGGGCGCTGCCCAACTCACCATGGGAACGCTGGGCATCATGCTCGGCGGTCATGTCCGGGTCGGCTTCGAGGACAACATCTATTTCAGCAAGGGGGTACTCGCCCACAGCAATGCGCAGCTGGTCGAACGTGTCGCCGGACTGGCGCGCACCCTGGGCAGACCCCTGGCAAGCCCCTTGGAAGCGCGAAAAATGCTCGGTTTGGTTTAATTGATTTACTAACTGTATATTTAGATAGATCAAAACGACATTTTTGTATGTAAAAAATCAACAATAAACTGTCATAAACTTACAAAACGTTCAGTGTTTGTGTCGTAATGACAAAATGTTATCTTTTTTGGTAGTAAAGTGGGGGTATACCCTACTAGGTCGGCAACCCCTTAAACCATAGAGTCGCAACGCGGTAATCCCCGATTCGACCAGCTGGAAGAGAAGGCGTCTTGATAAAAAATAGGGGGTTTTTCAGTTTCAAATTCACAGGAGGAGTTATGAAATTCATTAATCGATGGGTGGCGGCCGTTTCCGCCGTTGCGCTGCTGGCAGCGGGTGCAGCGGAGGCGCGCGACTGGGGGACGATCAAGGATTCCGGAACGGTGATTGCCGCCACGGAAGGCGCTTTTTTTCCGTTCAATTATTTCGAAGGGTCGAAACTGACAGGCTTCGAGGTCGAACTGGCTGAGGCCGTGGTCAAGCAGATGGGCATGAAGATCGAGTGGCGTGTGGTCTCCTTCGACGCGCAGCTGGCCTCCATTCGCCAGGATCGCTTCGATTTCGCCATCGCCTCGCACGGCTTCACCGAGGAGCGCGGCAAGGCGGTCGATTTCGCCAATCCGCACTACTGTACCGGCGGCCAGATCGCCGCCCACCCGAACGGTCCGCTCACCGTTGCCGCCCTGAACGGCAAGACGGTCGGCGTTCAGCTGGCAACCAGCTACTTCGACAACGCCAAGAAGATTCCCGGCGTTCAGGAGGTCAAGACCTACAAGGCCGACCCGGAAGCCTTCTCGGCGCTGAAGTCGAAAAAGGTCGACGCCTGGATTTCCGACAAGTGGCTGATCAAGTCCACGCTGGAAAAGAATGCCGACTCGGGCATCGTCGTCGGTGAACAGGTTTTCGTCGAGCGCGTGTCGATGATCCTGCGCAAGAACAACAAGGAACTGAAGGAGCAGTTGAACAAGGCGCTGGAAGAGGTCGTCAAGAGCGGCACCTATCAGAACCTGTCGCAGAAGTACTTCAAGACCGACATTTCCTGCCGCTCCTGATAGGTCCGAATCAACATGAATTGGACCAAGCAACATCCCGGACTGGCGATGTTCGCGGCGATGATCGGTCTCCTGCTGTTCCTGTGGGGGATGGCGGTGCCGCTGTCGTGGGCACCGGACCCCATCGGCCAGGCGGCGCAGCAGTTCGCCGAAGGCACGCGAATGACCGTCCTGCTGACCCTGATCTCGGGGACTGCCGGTGTCGTCCTCGGCGTTCTCGCAGGCCTCGGCAAGCTGTCGTCGGTGCCGCCCTTGCGCTGGATCAGCGAATTCTACGTCTGGCTGATCCGCGGTACGCCCCTGCTGCTGCAGATTCTCTTCGTCTGGCTGGCGGTGCCTACGCTGTTGCCCGATTCGATGCAGATATCGGACTTCGCCTGCGCCGCCATTGCACTGGCGCTGAACATCGGCGCCTACAACGCCGAATGCGTCCGCGCCGGCATCCTTGCCGTTCCGCACGGCCAGGTCGAGGCCGCACGGGCGCTGGGGCTCTCGCCGTTTCAGACCTTCGTCGATATCACCTTGCCGCAGAGCATGCGGGTGGCCTTGCCGGCACTGGCCAACAACCTGGCGTCGCTGGTCAAGGATTCCTCCCTGGCCTACGCGATCAGCGTGGTTGAACTGACCATGGTCGGTTACCGGGTGCAGGCCGAGAGCTATCAGCCGATCCCGGTATTCGTCACCATCGCCGTGATCTACCTGATATTGACCACCGCCTTCACCTCGCTCACGGCCGCGCTGGAATCCCAGCTCGATGTCGGCCGCAAGCGCTAGGAGCCTACGATGACCAGCACATCATCTTCACTGAAGCCGATCATCGAGGCACGCGACGTCGACAAGCACTTCGGCGCATTCCATGCGCTGAAGAAGGTCAATGCGACGTTTTACGAAGGCCAGGTCACGGCCATCATCGGGCCGTCCGGCTCGGGCAAGTCGACCTTCCTGCGCACCCTCAACCGGCTAGAAACGCACGATACCGGCTCGATCAAGGTCGACGGCATCGAACTCAACGACGACCTGAAGAACCTGGATGCCATCCGCCGCGAGGTGGGCATGGTTTTCCAGAGCTTCAATCTCTTCTCGCACCTCAGCATCCTGCGTAACGTTGCGCTGGCCCCGATGCGGGTCCGCAAGATGAGCAAGGAGGCCGCCGAGGCCAAGGCACTGGCGCTGCTGGAGCGGGTCGGGCTGAAGAACCAGGCCGAAAAGTATCCGGTGCAGCTATCCGGCGGCCAGCAGCAACGCGTCGCCATCGCCCGGGCGCTGGCCATGGACCCCAAGGTCTTGCTGTTCGACGAGCCGACCTCGGCACTCGACCCGGAAATGGTCAACGAAGTGCTCGCCGTCATGCGCGAGCTGGCGCACACCGGCATCACCATGCTGGTCGTCACCCACGAAATGGGCTTTGCCCGCGAAGTGGCCGACCGCCTGATCTTCTTCGATCACGGCACCATCCTCGAAGACTCTTCGCCCGGCGAGTTCTTCAGCAATCCCAAGCATGACCGGGCAAAAGCCTTCCTGACCCAGGTCAGGCACGGTTTCTAGGCACCATCCGAACCAAGTCAGGTCGGCCCCGGGGGGCTGGACGCACTGTTCAAACCAAGGAGGAGTTATGAAAGTAAAGAAAATTGTTGTCGCGCTGCTCGCTGCCGGAATCGGCGCAGGCGCACCGTTGGTCCACGCGGCGGACGCCGACCGCATCGCCCAGCTTGAAAAGCAGCTCAAGCTGATGCAGGCCCAGCTGGACGAAATGAAGAAGAATTCGGTTTCGGCCAGCGAAGTTTCCGAATTGCGCGACCAGATGAGCGCCCAGACCAAGGAGAACGTCGTCGTCGGCGACATCCCGAACTCCTTCCGGGTTCCGGGGTCCGACGTGTCGGTCCGTCTCTACGGCGTGGCCGAGCTGAACATGGTCCACGAGACCAAGGGCGACAACAGCAACAACGACTACTCGACCTTCATGCCCTACATGCCGCTCAACGGCTCCCGTGCATCCGAACGCAACGGCCAGACCTACCTGCACGCCCGTACCTCGCGTATCGGTATCGAAGGCGCAACCCCCAGCCCCTTCGGCATGATCATGGCCAAGGTGGAAGGCGACTTCAACAACGACCCGCGCACCGGCAACTCGGCGGTCTACGGTTCGACGAACAATATCTACACCCAGCAGGCGACCAACAGCTACGGCTTTCGTCTCCGCCATGCCTATGTGCAGACCCCGAACTGGTTGTTCGGCCAGACCTGGTCGACCTTCATGGACATCGACAACACCCCGGAAACCATCGACTTCAACGGCCCCATCGGCTCGACCTTCATTCGTCAGCCGCAGATCCGCTACACCTACGTGACGCCGCAGTACGGCAATTTCGCCGTCGCGTTGGAAAACTCGGTGAGCTATGTGATGGATGCCAAGACCTCCTCTGACGGTCCGTCTCTCGCTGCCACACCCGCCGGTTTCTCCAAGTCGCCAGATGTCGTCGTGCGTTGGGATAAGCCGTTTACCTGGGGCTCCCTCAGTCTGCGCGGCGTATCGCATGAGCATCGCTTGAACGGGGATGTCTGTGACGGTACGTTTAACGGCAGTTCGTGCAACACGATGTCGGTCAATACGTCCCGCCGTGGTTACGGCCTGGCCGCCAGCGGTCAGATCAAGACCTGGGGCGATGATTTCATCAGCTGGATCGTGACGGGCGGCGAGGGTATCGGCCGTTACTTCAACTATATCGAGGGTGCCGGCTACAACGTGGCCAGCCGCAGCATCGAAATGGAAAAGGCGATGGGCGTGGTTCTGGGTTACCAGCGCAAGTTCAGCGATAGCTTCCGCATGAACTTCGTGTTCGGTCATCAGCGTCACTTCGAGAACTCCTATACCGACTGGGCGAAGGCCAATGGTGTGGATTCCGGCCGCTACGGCATCAACCGCAACGTCAGCCAGTTCCATATCGGCGGTATCTGGAACCCGGTCAAGGTCATGGATATCGGTATCGAGTACATCTACGGCCGTCGTGAAACCCTGGCTGGCGAGCATGGCAACATGTCCCGCATCAACTTCCTGACGCGCTACAACTTCAACTAAGGCGGCCTGACCGAAACGGCGTCGCGCGCTTGCGCGACGCCGCATCGACCCGGTCGAGGGCCTGAACGCTACTCATGCAAGAACTGCTGTCGACCGTTTTCCTGCTGCTGCTGTTGCTCGATCCGCTCGGCAACATCCCCCTGCTGCTTTCGCTGCTGCGCGGTTTTTCGCCATCGGACCGGCAGCGCATCGTGCTGCGCGAGTCGGCGATTGCCGGTGGCGTACTCCTGATTTTCGTCTTCGTCGGCGACTGGCTGCTCGCCGCCATGCGCCTCTCCGAGCAGGCGCTGGAAATTTCCGGCGGCCTGATCCTGTTCATGATCGCCTTGCGCATGGTCTTTCCCGTCGGTTCCAGCGACGAGGCGGCAGACATGGATGGCGACCCGCTGATCGTGCCGCTCGCCATTCCCATGATCGCCGGCCCGTCGGCGCTGGCGACCGTGCTGCTCAACGCGCGCCAGACCGATCATCCGACGTCGCTGGTCCTGGCGATTGTCATCGCTGTTATCATCAACACCCTGATCCTGCTGTCGGCCGGGCGCCTTGCCCGGCTTTTCGGCAAAGCGGGCCTGGCCGCCATGGAGCGCCTGATGGGCCTGATCCTGACCACGATTGCAGTCCAAATGCTGATTTCCGGCGTCCGGGTCGCTTTCTCCCTGCCGCCTCAACCGATGATTCCCTGAAACACATGAGCCGTTCCGTCGCCAATGCCCTGATGCTCCTTGTCGCCCTGATCTGGGGGACCACCTTTGTCGCCCAGCAATTGGGGATGGCGCACGTCGGCCCCTTGACCTATACCGGCGTGCGCTTCCTGCTCGGCGCCTTGTTCGTGCTCCCCCTGGCCGTGCGCGAGTATGGCCGCCTGCAGGCGCGCGGCGTCCGGCTCGAGCGTGCCGACTGGTTCGCCTGGTGCGGCCTGGGCGTACTGCTGTTCCTGGGAGCGGTTTTCCAGCAGATCGGGATCATGGGGACCACGGTTTCCAACGCCGGTTTCCTGACTGCGCTCTACGTTCCCATGGTGCCCATTCTCGCCTGGCTGATCGATCGTCATGCCCCGCATCCCGCCGTCTGGCCGGCGACCATCGGCAGCTTCATCGGGACCTTCATGCTGTCGGGCGGGCGGTTTGACGCCCTGACCGTCGGCGATTACTGGGTCATCGCCAGCACGCTGTTCTGGGCCGCCCACGTTTTCTGGGTCGGTCGGGTTGCCGCGCACCGTGGGGCGCCGATCATGGTGGCCGTGACACAGTTCGTGGTCAGCGGCGTGCTGTCGATGCTGGTTGCGCTGGCCATCGAAGACATCGAACTGGCCGGTCTGGTCGAGGCCACGCCGGCCATACTCTACGGCGGGCTGCTGTCGGTCGGTGTTGCCTTCACGGTGCAGGTGATCGCACAGCGCCATACACCGGCGACGGATGCGGCCATTCTGCTCAGTTCGGAAATCCTGTTCGCTGCCCTGGCGGGAGCCCTTTATCTGGGCGAACGCCTTACCCCGCTGCAGCTTGCCGGCGGCGGCATCATTTTCGTCTGCATCCTGGGTGTTCAGGTGGCCCCGATCCTTCTTCGCAAGGTGGCCAAGCCGGCTTGACCCCCCGATTGTCGGCGCACTGACCGAAAGCCTTCACCTGTGCGGTGATTGATCGGTTGGCGACGAATCATTTGTCATCAATTGTCGTGGCAAATGTATAGAATGTCGCGAAAAGCACGACTGATCATCATGACAGGGGGAAGCATGCAGGCGCTCGCGGCAAATTACTACGAACTGCTCGGTATCGGGCAGACGGCGACACTGGACGAAGTCAAGGCAGCCTACGCCAGGCAGCTTGCAGAGTTTCGCGACATGCTGGCCCGGCGCGAACCGCCACCGGCGGAATCCCTGGATGCATTGCGGGAGGCCTTCAAGACTCTGAGCGACCCGCAGGCACGGGGAGCCTACGATGCCGGGCTCGATGCCGCTCCGCCGCTCTCGATCGCACCCGCCGAGCCCGCCGTGGCGGCACAGCACGCTGCCGAAGGACGCGAGGAGCGGTTCGAGTTTGTTGGCGAGGGTGGCGAGTATTTCCGCATCTGGATCGTCAACATTTTCCTGACCATCGTGACCCTCGGCATCTATTCGGCCTGGGCCAAGGTGCGCCGGGAACAGTATTTCCATCGTAACCTGATGCTCGACGGCTCGGGTTTCGACTACCACGGCAAGCCCATGGCCATCCTCAAGGGGCGACTCGTCGCTCTGTTGCTGGTTGGCGGCCTTTCGGCAGCGCAGCATCTCAGCCCGCTGGCTTACGGTATCGCTTTTCTTTGCCTGGTGCCGCTGGTTCCGTGGCTGGCCGTCAAGGCTTTCCGTTTCCGGGCCTACAACACCAGCTACCGGGGGCTGCACTTCAGTTTTCACGGTACCTACGGCCAGGCCTTCAAAGTGTTCGTCGGCTACGGCCTGCTGGCCATGGTGACCCTGTGGCTGGCTTTCCCGGTTTTTTATCGGCAGTTGCGAAAGTTCATTCTCGACAACACCTGTTTCGGCACCACGGCGTTCGATTGCTCGGTGACGACCGGGGCCATCTACCGGATTTTCCTGTTCCCCGGCTTCGTCATCCTGGCGCTGTTCGCAGCCATCGTCCTGGTCACCGCCATGGGTGCAGGCGGGGGTGGGGCGGGGCTGGCCGCCGCCGGCTTCATGATTCTGCTCATTCCCCTGTTGCTGGTCCTGCCGCAGGTGGTGCTGGTTCCCTATGTGGCGGCCCGCAGCAATAACGCGGTCTGGAGCGCCACCGCCCTTGGGCCTCACCGCTTTGCCAGCCGCCTGCCGGTCGGCGGGTTCATCGGCCTGACCGTGGTGAACTGGCTCGGCATCCTGTGTACCCTGGGTCTGTTCATTCCCTGGGCGAGGGTCAGGGTGGCTCGCTACCGTGCTGAGCATCTCACCCTGGCGGTCGATGGCAGCCTCGACGATTTTGTCGCCGGCGAAGCCGGGGCCGTGACGGCACTCGGCGACGAAGCCGCCGAAATGTTCGATCTGGATATCGGCCTTTGAAAGGTATTGCCGCCTTCTACTACGATGGACGGACGCCAGTCCGGCAGCCGGCCGAACTGTTCGTCATCGGCGATGAAATCGTCGGTCGCGGTGCTTTTGGCGAGCGGCGCGCCCGGCGCGGCGCCGTCGATATTTCCGAACCCTTGGGCCGCTCGCCGCGGGTCGTTCGCTTCGACGATGGCGGCCACTTCGAGGTGGCCGACCACGACGCCTTCAATCTCTGGCTCACGGCGGCTGGCTTCAGGGACTCGACGGTGGTGAACCTGCAAAGGCGCTGGTCGTGGGCACTCGGTTCGTTGCTGGGGGCAATATCGTTGATCGCGGCAATCTATGTCTGGGGGCTGCCGGCCTTCGGCAAGCTGATGGCGCCGAAGATTCCCGAGCCCGTTCTCCAGGCGCTGTCACAGCAGACCTTGAGCTTTCTCGACAGCAAATTATTGACGCCATCGCGCCTGAGCGAGGCGCGACGGGCGGAACTGACCGAATACGCCGACCGGGTCTTGCGACAGGGGCGCGACCTGCCGCCCCATCGTCTGCATTTCCGTTCCTCGACGCTGGGGCCCAATGCCTTTGCTCTGCCGAGCGGCGATATTGTGGTTCTGGATCAACTGGTCGAACTGGCCGGCAACGACGACGAAGTGACCGGCGTCATCGCCCACGAATTGGGGCACGTCGCCTATCGGCACGGGCTGCGGCAGTTGATCCAGTCCTCGGTGGTTTCCTTCGTGGTGGGCATCTATTTCGGCGATGTGTCGTCGATGGCCGCCAGTTTCGGCGCCCTGGCCCTCGAATCGCGCTACTCGCGCGAGTTCGAACTGGAAGCCGATGCCTACGCCGCCCGGAGCCTAAAGGGCGCGGGCCTGGGTACCGAGCCGCTGGCCACGATGCTGGAACACATGGAAAAGGCCCATCAGGAAAAGGGCAGGAAGACATCCCGCTGGGATGTTCTCTCATCGCATCCCGACACCGGCGAGCGCGTTGCCCGTCTGCGGGCCATGCGCTAGCGTCATTCCCGGCATACCGACGGCGGCCCTTGCCTCAATAAATCCGTCGCCGGCACGGGGCGACGGATTTACTTCAATCTGCCATTAAAAGCAGACAAAGAAACAAAGGATTTGCGACTTGTCGAGCGCAACGTCCAGGACTTCTCCATCGCTTTGGATGGTTACCTGCTTCTGGAACGTCGTCGGTTCCTTGATGAGATAAGACCAGTTGACCACGTGATCCTGTGTGCCGATATGCCTGTTTCCGGCAAACACATGCGTTTGGCCGACTACCTCTGGAACGCTGATCGTTTCGTTGTAGGTGAAACTCGCGATCAACATATATTCACCGGCAGGCAGGCGACTGAAGGAAAATCCACCTTCGTCGTCGAGAATCTTCGTACTCATGATGTGCTTGGCAATGTTCTCCGGAATATATTCCGGGGCTTTTTTGGTTGCCTTGACTTCTTCGTACCACGCTTTGAATTCCTTGCTCATCCAGATCAGGGCGACCGCTTCACTTCCCTTTGGCGGATATTGTTTGCTTGCCAGAAATCCACCTTTGTAATAAGCGCTGCCGCGGATGGTGGATTTCCCGAGGGGGCGGATTTCGGCAAGCGCCGAGTCCATATCCTGACCACCCGGTTTACGTCCGGCTATGCAATCGAGCATCGCCACACGCGCCTTATCCAGCCCGTCGTAGTCAATATCGACGATCGTCTCGGGAATGACTTCGCGTTGTATCGTCAGCTGGAGTTTTTCTTCGCTATCTCGCATCGATTGCAATAACTTGCGGATGTCGCTGGTGGCGATCATCAGGTTATAGGTCTTCGTGTCGGCTTGTTTCGGCATGATCACGCCTTTGAGGGTCGACTCCGGCAATCCCATCAAATGCAAGCCCAGCTGAATTTCCTTGGGCGATCGCGTCGGTGGAATATTCCGACCGGAGAACAAGAGCGCCGAGTAAGCCGCTTTGGCGGTGGGGCCGAATATCGCCAGGCTGTCCGCATTGCGTTTGCCCGGAATGAAGCGGATGGCGCAATTCAAACCGGGCGTGGATTCGTCATAGCGCAAGGCCCAGGCGCCGAGCTGGCTGCGCGTAATGATTTTTCCCTCGGATTGTTGGGCGTATGCGGCGGGCCAGGGCGCCAGCGTCAGGCCGATCAACACCGTGGCAAGCGTGAAGGAGGCGATGGATTTCGTCATTGGCGAGAACAGCGTGGTCAAACAGCGAGGCCGCCGGTAACCATGACCCGTCATGCAGAGGACATTGGAATTCTTGACACCGGAGAGGCTTGATTTGGCTTTGCATGCATTCATTTTTCATCCAATTCGCTAGCAGGCATCTGAAACACTGCCCTGCCAGTGCGGCAGGCAGAACTCAAACGGCTTGTTTCTCGGGATGCGAAGGACGCCTTGGGCACTTCGCAGGGATTCGTGGACGGGGTTCAGGCTTTGTCTCATCGCGCCGCACTCCAGGGAGTGATTGCTCCCAGTGTGCATATGCGCGTCAGATTGTAGCCTGTCATGCTCAGGACGAAGAACCGATCAAGCCTCTTCATCCAGGGGACCAGGGTTTGGCGGATTGGCTCGATGAAATTACTTTCGGCATATCGCTGCCTGGCAAGCTTACGTCTTGGCCGCGAGCGCGCATACCCGCCACTGCGGGTCGGCGATACTTGTTGTTTTGTGCAGCTAGGCGCCGCTGCCGCTGCGATAGGTGGCCAGATGGATACTGGTTTCCGTCGCCTGGATGCTGCGGATCAGGCGAATGCGCTCCAGCACGTCGGAAAGCTCGGTCAGGTTTTCGGCGCGCAGTTCGGCCAGCAGGTCCCAACGGCCGTTGGTATCGTGCAGCGATGCGACACCCGGTTCGCCGAGCAGGCTGGCGATCACCGAGCGGGTCTCGTTGCCGGCGACCACGATGCTCATCCAGGCGCGGATTTCGTTGGGTTGGGAGTCGGGACGCAACTGCACGGTGTAGCCGACGATGACGCCCTCGTTTTCGAGCCGGGCGATCCGGTTGGTGACGGTGCCGCGCGATACCTTGAGCTTGTGGGCCAGGGTGGCTACGCTGGTGCGGGCGTTGTTGCGCAACAAGGCGATCAATTGTTGGTCCAGATTGTCCATTTTGTCTATTTGCCAATAATAGGTGTCGTTATGTTCAACTAATTGTCGAAATAGTGCAATAGTTGCTATTTTGGTTGGCTTGCTTTTCGGGGATGATGTTTCCATCGAGATATAACAAAGACCGAGGAGCCACACCATGTCTGCCAACCATCGTATCCAGACCCGTTTCTTGAGCGCCGAGCGCGCCGCCCGCATGATCCAGCGCAAGGGTCTCGCTGTCTGCCTGGAAGGCATGTCGGCCTACATTGTCGATGATTTCCTGCGCTGGCAGGATTTCGAGAAGACGCCGCGCGTCGCCAATCATTCGCACGACGGCGTCATCGAGCTGATGCCGATTTCCGACCATAGCCTGTATTCCTTCAAATATGTGAACGGACACCCGAAGAATTTCCGCTTCGGCATGTCGACCGTGATGGCCTTTGGCGTGCTCGCCGACGTCGCCACCGGCGCGCCGACGCTGGTCAGCGAACTGACGCTGACCACCGCCCTGCGCACGGCCGCCATGTCGGCCGTCGCCGCCCGGGCGCTGGCCCGTCCGGACAGCCGTCGCATGGCGCTGATCGGCAACGGCGCGCAGAGCGAGTTCCAGGCCCTGGCTTTCCACCGCCTGCTCGGCATCGAGGAATTCCATCTTTACGATACCGATCCGGCCGCGACCGACAAGCTGCTCGCCAATCTGGCCGCCCTCGGCCTGCATGCCTGGCGTTTCGACAGCGCCCGCGAAGCCGTGCGCGGTTGCGATATCGTGACCACGGTCACTGCCGACAAGACCAACGCCACCATCCTGACGCCGGACATGATCGAGCCCGGCATGCACATCAACGGCGTGGGCGGCGATTGCCCGGGCAAGACCGAGTTGCATCGCGGCGTACTCGAGACGGCCAAGGTGTTCGTCGAGTACGAGCCGCAGACCCGCATCGAAGGCGATATCCAGCAGATGCCCGCCGAGTTCGCCGTGGTCGAACTGTGGAAGGTGCTGGCCGGACAGTCTGCAGGGCGCCTTGCCGAGAGCGATGTGACGGTATTTGACTCGGTCGGCTTCGCACTGGAGGATTATTCCGCATTGCGTTTCATGCGCGATTTGGCTATTGAGTTGGGTGTGGAGGACGAGATTTCGCTGATTCCCGCTTTGCCGGATCCGAAGAACCTGTTCGGCTTCATCCCGGCGGCGGACGATGTCCGCGTTCTTTCCCGTGCAGCCTGATTTGCCTTGGAGAGAAGAATGAGCATGCGACCGGTCAGCATCATTGGCGCCCCGACGGATATCGGCGCCAGCGTCATTGGCGCTCGCATGGGCCCGGAGGCCCTGCGCGTCGCGGGCATCGTCGATGCAGTGGCCCGCTACGGCTGTCAGGTGAGCGATTGCGGCGACGTGTCCGGGCCGCTCAACCCGCAGCAGGGGCCGGTGGACGGCTTTCGTCATCTGCCCGAAGTGGCCGAATGGAACCGGAAACTGCACGATGCGGTGTATCGCGAACTCAGCGCCGAGCGCCTGCCGCTGGTCATTGGCGGCGATCATTGTCTGGCCGTCGGTTCGATCAGCGCGGTTGCCCGGCATTGCCGCGAGCGCGGCGAAAAGCTGCGTATCCTGTGGCTCGATGCGCACGCCGACTTCAACACCTCGGCCATCACGCCGAGCGGCAACATCCACGGCATGCCGGTCGCCTGCCTGTGCGGCCACGGGCCGGCGGAACTGACCGGAATTGGCGGCCACGTACCGGCAATCAGCCCGGCCGACATCCGCCAGATCGGCATCCGCAGCGTGGACGAGGGCGAGAAGCGCTTCCTGCGCGAGCAGGGCGTCGAAGTTTTCGACATGCGCTACATCGATGAGGTCGGCATGCGTCACACGCTGGAGCTGGCACTGGCTGGCCTCGACGACAACACGCACCTGCATGTCAGCTTCGATGTCGATTTCCTCGACCCGGAGATCGCGCCCGGCGTCGGCACCACGGTACGCGGCGGCCCGACCTATCGCGAAGCCCAGCTGTGCATGGAAATGATTGCCGACACCGGCCGCCTCGGTTCGCTCGATATCGTCGAACTCAATCCGGCGCTCGACCATCGGAACATGACGGCCGAACTGGCGGTCGACCTGGTCGAAAGCCTGTTCGGCAAGAGCACGCTGCTGCGCCTTTATCAATCCTGACCTTCCGGGGCGGTGCGCCGGCACCTGGCGCAAGTCCCTCTGCTCCCTGTTGCGAAAGTGCCCACCATGAATGCCCCGAATCAACCGCATCTTCGTTTTGCCGAGCGCCGCGCCGAGATGGCGGCCCATTGCCGCACCGATGAGTCAAGCTGTGTTGCCGCGCTGACTGCCGAATACCGCGCCCGGCCGCTCGACGAAGCGGCCATCGCCCGGCGGGCCGGCGAACTGGTTGCGGCCGTGCGGGCGCAGCGCAAGACGGCGAGCGGGGTCGACCACCTGATGCACGAGTTTTCCCTGTCCAGCCAGGAGGGCATCGCCCTGATGTGCCTGGCCGAGGCGCTGCTGCGCATTCCCGATGCCGAGACGATGAACCTGCTGATCCGCGACAAGATCAGCAAGGGCGACTGGCGTGCCCACCTCGGGCAGAGCGGCTCGCTGTTCGTCAATGCCGCCACCTGGGGCCTGATGATCACCGGCAACCTGGTGGCGACGCACCGCGAGGCGACGCTGGGCAATGCCCTGTCACGCCTCATCGGTCGCGGTGGCGAGCCGCTGATCCGGCGCGGCGTCGAATTCGCGATGACCTTGCTCGGCCAGCAGTTCGTCATGGGGGAAAGCATCGAGAACGCGCTGGAACGCAGCCGCGGCAACCTCGAGCGCGGTTTTACCCATTCCTTCGACATGCTCGGCGAAGCGGCGCTGACGGCCACCGACGCCGAGCGCTATGGCGCGGCCTACGAGGCGGCCATCCACGCCATCGGCAAAGCGAACGGCCAGGGCGTGGTCGGCGGCGACGGCATTTCGGTCAAGTTGTCGGCGCTGCATCCGCGCTATGTCCGCGCCCAGCATCAGCGGGTGATGGACGAACTGTATCCGCGCCTGTTCGCGCTGGCGGCACTGGCTCGCGACTATGAAATCGGCTTCAACATCGATGCCGAGGAGGCCGACCGCCTGTCGATCTCGCTCGAGCTGGTCGAGCGCCTGGCCTTCGAGCCGCAACTACAGGGCTGGGAAGGGCTGGGCGTGGTGGTCCAGGCCTACCAGAAGCGGGCACCGCTGGTCATCGCGCATCTGGCCGACATCGCCCGCCAGGCGGGCCGGCGCATGATGGTTCGTCTGGTCAAGGGCGCCTATTGGGACAGCGAGGTCAAACGCGCCCAGGTCGACGGCCAATCCGGCTATCCGGTATTTACGCGCAAGGCGCATACCGACCTGTCCTATCTGGTGTGTGCCGGGCGCCTGCTCGATGTCGCCGATGTGATCTACCCGCAGTTCGCCACCCACAACGCCCATACGCTGGCCTGCGTCGAGCGCATGGCCGCCGACCGCGGCGTGAATGATTACGAATTCCAGTGCCTGCACGGCATGGGCGAAGCGCTTTACGGCAACGTTGTCGGCCACGGCGACGACGGCTTGCGCTGCCGCATCTACGCGCCGGTCGGGCGTCACGAGACGCTGCTGCCCTACCTCGTCCGCCGCCTGTTGGAGAACGGCGCCAACAGCTCCTTCGTCAATCGCATCGTCGACGAGAAGGTCAGTATCGACGAACTGGTCGCTTCGCCGCTGGATGTGGTCGATCGCTGGCAGGGCCAGCCGCACCCGGCGATCCCGTTGCCGGCCGATCTGTATGGCGCGGCACGGCGCAATTCGTCCGGGCTCGATCTGGCCGACGATCCGGAAATCGCCCGTCTTGGCGCCGAACTCGCCGCTTTGCGCGAGTGCAGTTGGGAGGCCAGGCCCCTGCTGGCGCACGGCGCCGGCGAGGGAGGGCTGGGTGAGGCGGTGTTCAACCCGGCGGACCGTGGCGACGTGGTTGGCCGCATCTATGAGGCCAGCGAAGCCGAGGTAGACATGGCGCTTGCCTCGGCCAGTGCCTTTGTCGCTCACTGGGCCGACGTCCCGGTCGGCGAACGCGCCCGATTGCTGCGCGCCTGTGCCGACAAGCTGGAAGGTGCCCGGGACGAGCTGATCAGCCTGTGCGTTCGCGAGGCCGGCAAGAGTTGGGGCAATGCCGTGGCCGAAATTCGCGAAGCCGTCGATTTCTGCCGCTATTACGCCGCCCAGATAGAGAAGCTGGACTCCCCGGTCGAGGCCCCCGGCGTTGTCGTTTGCATCAGCCCGTGGAACTTCCCGCTCGCCATCTTTACCGGCGAAGTCATCGCTGCCCTGGCGGCCGGTTCGCCGGTAATCGCCAAGCCGGCCGAACAGACTCCGCTGATCGCCGCTCTTGCCGTACGCCTGATGCATGAAGCGGGAATCCCGACGGCCGCCCTGCAGTTGCTGCCGGGGCGCGGCGAGACGGTCGGCGCCCGGCTGACCGGCGATGTGCGCGTGCGGGGTGTCATTTTCACGGGATCGACCGAGGTGGCGCAGATCATCAACCGCAGCCTGGCCCAACGCCCGGCCGATGCGCCGGAAGCCTTCCTGATCGCCGAAACCGGCGGCCAGAATGCGATGATCGTCGATTCGTCGGCACAGCCCGAGCAGGTGGTGCAGGATGTGATCGCCTCGGGTTTCGACAGCGCCGGACAACGCTGCTCGGCCTTGCGCGTACTCTGCGTGCAGGAGGAAATCGCCGACTGTCTGATCGACATGCTGCGTGCCGCCATGGGCGAGTTGCGCATGGGCAATCCGGCCGATCTGGCGACGGACGTCGGCCCGGTCATCGACGAAGCGGCGCGCGGCGTTCTGGAAGGGCATATTGCCGCCATGCGTCAGGTCGGACATCGCGTTCACCAGATTTCCCTGCCGTTGGGCTGCGCCCGGGGCTGCTTCGTGCCGCCGACCCTGATCGAAATCGATCGCCTCGATCAACTGGAGCGCGAAGTGTTCGGGCCGGTTGTCCATATCCTGCGCTTTGCCGCCCGTGACATGCTGGCCGTGGTCGACGCCATCAATGCCACCGGCTACGGCCTGACCTTCGGCATGCACAGCCGGATCGACGAGAGCATCGAGGCGGTGACCGGCCGCGTGCGCGCCGGCAATCGCTACGTCAATCGCAACATGGTCGGTGCAGTCGTCGGTGTGCAACCGTTTGGCGGCGAGGGCATGTCGGGTACCGGGCCCAAGGCCGGTGGACCGCTCTATCTGCCGCGTCTCCTGGCGGCACGTAATCCGGACCCGGCCGTTCTCGGGCTTCATCGTCCGGCGACCGGCAAGGGGCTGCCTGCTCTGGAGGGCTTTGCCGCCTGGGCATGCGATGCCGGAGAGATCGATCTGCAGGCGCTGTGCCGCGAATATGCGCTACTGACGCCGTGGGGGTGCGAGGCCGATCTGCCCGGGCCGACCGGTGAAAGCAACCGGCTCGATTTCTCGCCGCGCGGCGAGGTGTTTTGCCTGGCCGACAGCGAGGCCGGCCTGTTGCGCCAGATCGCGGCCGTCCTGGCAACGGGTAATGCCCCGGTGCTGCTGAGTCCCGCCGACACCACGCCCGGCCTGTATCGTTACGATGCGGTTGCCAAGGCCGTGCTGAGCCGCCTGCCGGAGACTTTGACAGCGGGATGGCGCAGTGCGGTGTTTGCCGAGGCCAGCCTGGCCGGCGGCGTGCTGCACGAGGGCGATGCCAAGGTCAGGCGCAGCCTGCAGCAACGGCTGGCAGCCAGCGACGGCCCGCTGGTGTCCGTGGTCATGCCGCTGGAGCAGGGGCGCTACCCCTTGTTCCGCCTGCTGTGCGAGCACGTTCAGACGGTTAATACCACCGCTGCGGGGGGCAACGCTTCGCTGATGGCTCAGGCCTTGTAATCGCTGGCGGCAGCGGGGATGACGCGGTTTATCCCCGTTTGCTCTGGGTAAGCCTGTGGATAAACACTGAGGTGTTTTTCTAACTTGTTGATCTGAATTGGATTTGCTTGTGCTGCCTCATTTTTGGGCAGTCCGGGGTGGTGGTGAATAAATGTTCTTTATCCCCGTTTCGGTCGGGTAAGTCTGTGGATAAGCTCGGGAAAGAAGAGCCAAGTCGCTGAACTGGAAAGAAAATCCGGGCTTGCCTAAAAAACAGGCAGCGTTCAGTTCTGCTTCCTGGCCTGCCGCTTTTTACGTCGGGCGGCATGCAACTGGGTTTCGATGAGTTCGGCCGGCAGCGGCTTGGAGAACAGATAACCCTGAAGGAAGTTGCAACCCAGTTGTGCCAGCGTTTCCTGCTGGGCGGCGGTTTCCACTCCCTCGGCGACGACCTTCATGCGCAAGCTGTGCGCCAGTGCCATGATTCCCTTGACGATG
Organism: Dechloromonas sp. CZR5; assembly: GCF_008711155.1. Lineage (GTDB taxonomy): Bacteria > Pseudomonadota > Gammaproteobacteria > Burkholderiales > Rhodocyclaceae > Azonexus. The sequence goes on from NZ_VUYQ01000001.1 coordinate 940,343, forward strand.
GCCACGGCATCGTCGTCCTGCGGAATGTCCTGGGTGAACGAGCGGTCGATTTTCAGGATATTGGCCGGCAGGTGCTTCAGGTAGGACAGCGAGGAATAGCCGGTACCAAAATCGTCGATCGAGATGTGGATGCCCAGGCTGCGCAATTCACGCAACAGATCGATGCTTTCGGCAGCTCGCGCCATCATGACGCTTTCGGTGATTTCCAGGACCAGAGAAGAAGCGGGCAACTCACTCTCGTTCAGCGCACTGAGAATGATATTGCGCAGGTCGGGCTGCTCCAGTTGCTTCGATGACAGGTTGATCGCCACGTACAGGTCGGCGATGCCGTTGTCCAGCCAGGCCTTGGCCTGCTGGCAGGCATTGCGCAGGACGCGTTCGCCAAGCGGCAGGATGAGGCCGGTTTCTTCGGCGATCGGAATGAACTCGGCGGGCGAGACGACACCCCGCTCGGGATGCAGCCAGCGGACCAGTGCCTCTACCCCGGTAATTCTGCCGCCGACCGTTTCGACAACCGGCTGGTAGAAGACCGTGATTTCGTCGCGTTCGAGCGCCCGCCGCAGGTCGGCCTCCATTTTCAGACGGCCGGACATGGCGGATTCCATCGCTGCTTCGTAGTAGCAGAAACCGCTGCCGCTGCTCTTGGCGCGATACATTGCGGTATCGGCATGGCGCAGCAGGCGGTTGATGTCCGGTCCATCCTGCGGGTAGAGCGCGATGCCGACGCTGGCGGTGACGACGATTTCCTGGCCGTCGATGATCAAGGGTGCCGAGACGGTGCGGCAGATGTTCTGGGCGACGCTGGCTGCGACGGCCGCATTGGGCAGGTCGTCGAGCAGTACGGTGAATTCGTCGCCACCCAGGCGGGCCACGCAGTCGTCGGAACGCACGCATCCCTTGAGGCGCTGGGCCATGGTGGCCAGCAGTTTGTCGCCCACTTCGTGGCCGAGGGTGTCGTTGATGAACTTGAAGCGGTCGAGATCCAGGAACAGTATGCCGAGCATGCTGGCATTGCCTTCCGCATGCTCGATGGCCCGGGTCAGGAAATCCATGAACAGCAGGCGGTTGGGCAGGCCGGTCAGCGTGTCGTTGTAGGCGAGATGGCGAACATGGCGCTCGGCCCGGGTGGCATCGATGATGCGGCGAACCCGCTGATTGACCACCGAGAGATGAATGGGCTTGGGGATGAAATCACTGGCCCCGGCTTCGAAGGCACGTTCGATCGACTGCCGGTCTTCGAGCGCGGTGATCATCAGGATGGGAATGTCCTTCCAGCGCGGGTGGCGCTTGAGCGCCGTGCAGGCGGCAAAACCGTCCATCACCGGCATCAGCGCGTCCATCAGGATGGCGTCGGCGGTGTTGTACTCCAGCCAGTCGATGACTTCGCTGCCGTCGCCCGCTTCCGCCACCCGGAAGCCGCTCCGGTACAAGGCGTGGCGCAGGGCCGACCGGGTGCTGCGGTCGTCGTCGACGACGAGGACGAGCGGCGCATCGTCGCGTACCGGTGGCAAGGTCGCCGTCGGTTCATCCAGTTCGGCCATCAGGGCCGGTTCGATGACGGCGAATTCGGTGCGCAGGCGCAGCAGCAGTTCGCTTGCCTCGCTCAGCGTGCCGGCTTCGGCCTGCAACTCCATCTCACGGGCAACGCCGGCCATGGCCGTCGCTCCCAGGTTGCTCGCGGCGCCCTTGATGATGTGGGAGATGTTGCGCAGCGTTGTTGCATCGCCCTGCGCAATACCGTTTTCCAACTCGATCAGATAGTTCGGGACGTCTTCGAGGAAAGGACGGATGGCCTCGCTGACCGAGGTGCCAAGTATCTCTCTCAGGCGTTTGAGCACCATGGTGTCGAGCGGCGAATTGCCGTCGGCCGAGTCTTGCGCTGCATTGGCCAGCGGCAAATGGTCGGCATGCCAGTTGAGCCATTGCCCCAGGCGGGAAGCGAGGGTATCCAGGGTCAGCGGTTTGGGCAGGTGGTCGTCCATGCCGGCCATCTTGCAGCACTCGATGTCGTCCGGCAGGGTGTTGGCGGTCATGGCGATGATCGGTATGCGGCGGGGGCTGCCCGATTCCTGGCTGCGAATCGCTGCGGTGGCCTGGAAACCATCCATTTCCGGCATCGAGCAATCCATCAGGATCAGATCCCACTCGCCTTTCCGCCAGGCTGCCACGGCTTCGATGCCATTCCTGGCAATCTCGCAGGTGCAGCCGAGCATGCGTAACATGCCGGCGGCGACCAACTGGTTGGTGGCGTTGTCTTCGGCAATCAGGATGCGGCCGCTGCGGCTGGGCAGCCGGTCGTTGTCCGGCTGCCGAAGCGGTACCGAGTTGCTGCGGATACACGGCGTGGTGAACCAGAAGTTGCTGCCTTCGCCCGGTGCGCCTTCGACGCCGATTTCGCCGCCAAGCAGGTGGGCGATCTGCTTGCAAATGGAGAGTCCCAGGCCGCTGCCGCCGTAGCGCCGGGTGGTCGAGGTATCGGCCTGGGTGAAGGAATCGAAAATGACCGACTGCAATTCCTTGGCGATGCCGATGCCGGTATCGCGGACGCTGAAGCGCAACTGCCGGTCTGCGTCTATGCACTCGACGGTCACCGTGACCGACCCCTGCTCGGTGAATTTGAGCGCATTGCCCAACAGATTGATCAATACCTGGCGGATACGGTCGGGGTCGCCGGTCAGGACCGGCGGAACGTCGGGCGCCACGCTGTCGGTCAGGACGATATTCTTCTGCACGGCTTGCGTGCGGAACATATTCATCACGCCATCGAGCATTGGCTGTATCTGGAAATCGGAAGCATCGACCTCCATCCGGCCGGCTTCCAGGCGCGAAAAATCGAGAATGTTGTTGATCAGTTCGAGCAGGTATTGCGAAGAATCCCAGGCCAGACCCAGCAATTCCTGCTGTTCGCGATTCATTCGGCTCAATTTCAGCATGTCGAGGGTGCCAATGACGCCATTCAGCGGCGTACGGATTTCGTGGCTGATCGTCGCCGCGAAATCGGCCTTCAGCTTGGCAAAGCGGAGTGCGCTGTCGCGGGCGGTGCGCAGCTCCTGTTCGCGTTGTTCGAGGGCTTCCAGCATGCTGTTGAAGGCATGGGCCATGTCGGCGACGTCTTGCGGACCGGACAGGTCGGCGCGTAGCCCGATTTCGCCTTTCTCGGCACGTGCCATGGTGTCCGACAGATTGGCCAGCGGCCGGGTCAGGCGCCGGGCGAGCGGGCGGAGGGCGAGGACGAAGAGTGCGGCGAAGGCGATCCCCGCCGCGAAATTGATGATGAAAACTTCCCGGACCAGCGTTTTCAGCGTTGCCTTGCTCTGTTCAATGATGACGAAACCGAGCAGCATGTCCTTGCGTTCGGTCGCTTCGAACTGGGTGTCGGGGCCGGAAACCGACCAGACTGGTCCCACAAAGCGCCAGCCGGCGGTGCTTTCAGCATCCAGGTAAGGGTCGTGTACATCCGGCTGCGGGATTTGCTGGCTGGCATCGATGCTGGGATTTCCCTTTTCGAGCAGGATGCGGCCATCGGCGTAGCGGATTTCTATCCGGGTCACATCTGGGAAAGCCGACGTAGCGGCCAGCGCTTCGGAAACGTTTTCCGTCGAGCCGAAAGCCAAGGCCAGCCGGCTTTGCGAAGCAAGGTTCCGGGTGATGCGCAAGCCGTCGTCCAGTTTGCCGTCATGAAGCTGGCGGCTACCTTGCCAGGATGTGATCAGGGCAGCGAGCAGCGAAGCACAGACGACGCCGACCGAAAACAGGATGGCCAGCTGGCTGCGAAAGGAGGTTTTCCTGAAGCGCTGCGGCAAGCCCGACAACCAAGCCATAGCGTACTTATTGTTCCGGGAAAAGGAGATCGAAGCCCTGTTGCTGGGCTTTCGAGGGGGTCAGGCCGAGATGGCTGGCTGTCCGCGTATTGAACGCGGTCAACACGTCGCGCAGCGGCAATACGCCGCGCGCCACGGGGCTGCCGCTTGCCATGCCGAGGGCTGAGCTGGCCAGGTTGCGGCCCAGTTCCACGTTGTTGGGGTACAGGGCAAACAGGGCTCCCCGCTTGACGTGGGAAACGTTGCTGGAAAATACCGGAATGCCTTTGGACCACGATTCCTGCAGCACCAGCGGCAGGACCATCGATTCGTCGACCGTGGCGCTGTCTTGCGGCAGCCAGAGCGCGTCGCGCTTCGCATCGGCGTGGGCGAAGATGTTCTGGTAGATCGTCAGGGCGCTCTTCAGGTCGCCGGCTTCCTGGGTAACCAGTTCGATGCCCTGGCTGCGCGCGGCGTCCTTGGCGAGTTTGATCAGCCAGGCATTCTGGCGCGGTTCGTAGACGACGAAGACGCGCTGGGTCTTGGGTGAGAGGGCCTTCAGGCGTGAGAACAGCAGCGCAGGATCGGGGGCCAGGCTGAGAATCGCGCTGGTTCGGACCTCGGTGTCGGGTACGGAAACCACACCGCTGGCAATGACGCCGAATTCCTTGTCGAGCGCACTGGCGGCCTTCAGGCCATTGCGGCCGAGGGCGATGACGACACGGATATCCTGCCGCTTCAGTTCGCCGGAAATCGTCTGGGCGTTGAAACTGCTGCCCACTGCGTAGCTGCTGACCTTGGTCTGGGTGCTTTCCTCGATTCCCTCAATGATCTTTGAAAAAACACTGCGATAAGGCTCGCCGATATCCGGGTAAAGCACGGCGATCGGCCCGATGTTGCCGCCTGCGGCGGCCAGCCGGATGGGACCGCCGCGCTGTGCATTGGCCTGCAGTAGCTGGCTGAGGCGGGGTTCTTCGAAATCTTTCAGGGTCAAGCGGATGATTTCGACCCCCGGTGTGTTTTCTATGCCACCGAGCAGGCTGGCAAAATTGGTCGGGCCGGCATCGTCCGTTTCGGCAAAGATCACGGCGATGCGCGTGATGCCAGCTTCCGCCTGGAGGGTACAGGCGACCAGCAGGAGCGTCAGGAAATGGCGGAGAAAACGCAATGTCATTTCGGGATTATAGGCTGTAACGGGCCTGAAGCCAGACTGTACGGCGCGGCATTGGCAGATCGTGGATGATGCCGGTGCTCGATGTCAGATCGATCTTGGACGGTTCTCGGATATCGGCATTGAACAGGTTGAATACCGAGGCGGAAAAATCCCATCCGGTTTTCTGCCGGCCGGTGCGCAAGGTCAGGTCTACCGACGTGTAGTCGGGAATCTGCGGCCGGTTGTCGCCAGCAGGCCGTGCCCGGTCGGCGACATAATTGACCTGGCCGCTCAGGCGCCAGTCCGAGTAGAGGCGCCAGTCGGCGCGGGTGTAGATATGGTGGCGCGGGGCGTAGCCGGCGTCCCGTTGCGTTGTCTGGTCGATGTTGCGCTGATAGGCGTAGTACCCGCTCAGGCGCAGGCTGCTGGAAGCATCCCATAGAATTTCGAGTTCGCCGCCGTTGCCTTTTTGCTTGCCGGTATTCCGATAGGTAACGCCCGATTGATTGATGATGTCGGATATATCGTGGTGGAAAACACTGACGGTGGCTTGCAAGTCGTGGCTGGCTTGCCAGGTTACTGCCGCTTCGAGTGTCTTAATCTTTTCCGGCATCAGAGACGGGTTGCCGAGTGCCACTGGGTTGCCTGTGGCATATTCCTCGACGAATGACGGTGCGCGGAAAGCCGTGCCGTACATCAATTTGGCGGTGAGGTCCTGACTGGCTTCCCAGACCAGGGCCAGGCGCGGATTGGTGGTGCTGCCGAAATCGGAATAGGCGTCGTAGCGCAGGCCGGTGGTCAGCGTCCAGGCGCGGGCAAAGCTCCACTCATCCTGTACATACAGGTAATCGACATTGCGCTTGTGGGGGGAAAGGTAGAGGTTGGCGCCGCTCGCCGAATACATCGGCAAGGGGGTCGGCAGCGGTCCTGGTATCTGCGTGAAATTCTTGGTTTCCCTGGTTTTGTAGATTTCCAGGCGATCATGGCCGAAGCCGAAACGGATGCGGTGGTCGGCAAAGCCGGTATAGATGCTGGTGGCCGAAAAGCGGGCTTGGCGTTCCCATTTGTCTGGATCGCCGACCATGCCGTCGGGGAAGGTGCCAAAGAAGGCTCCGCGCGGGAACAGCATGGCCGGCGTGGTGATCTCGTTGGCCAGGTTCATGAAGGAACCTTGCACGGTGAGACTGAGGTCGCGGGCGAAATTGGCATCGCTCCAGGTAAGGTCAGTCGTGAAGCGTTCGCTGCGAAAACGACCATTCGGATCGAGGGCGCCAGCGAGCCCGACACCGAACCCGCCGTTGTTGCGCAGCGTGTAGCCGGTCCGCCAGCGTAGCCGGCCGTAGCCGAGATCGAGTTGGGCATCGATATCATCATGGCTCATATTGACCGAACCGGGTGCCAGCGAAGCGGCGGGTCCTGCCCATAGTTTGTCGATCCCGGTCTGGGCGTCCTCGCTGATGGTGCGGCGCTGTCCGTCGGTGCTCCCGAACTTCAGGTAGCCGGCAATTTCGAGATCGCCGACGCGGCTGCCATGCTGGAGCCAGGTGTCCCAGGTGTTGAAGGAGCCAGCGCGCACGCCGAATGAAGTGCCGCCAATTTCACCGGCTGTCTTGGTGATGATGTTGATCGTCCCCGAAAAGGCATCGGCGCCGTAGAGAGCAGACCCGGGGCCGCGGATGACTTCGATGCGCGAGATGTTTTCGACGGGCAGGGCGACTGGCATGTCGTTGCGGTTGCCTTGGTAGACGCTGGTCATCGGAATACCGTTCACCATCATCAGAACATGTGGATTCGATTCGGTGAGAATGCCACGTATGCTGTAAGTGGCTCCATAAGCAAGTGTGGAGCGCGAAACATGCATGCCGGGAACCGACTCCAGCGCCTCGTCTACGGTTTTTGCGCCCATGTTGGCAATATCTTCGGCCGTGATGACGGTGGCGACCGAAGGTGCCTTGCTGATGTGCTGGCGAGTACCGGTAGCAATGGTTACGAAATTTTTGTCGCCGTAGACCAGCGCAAGATCCTCTTCCTCGACCAGCGATTGGGCCAGCACAAAACTGGTGCTGCCAGCAAGCAGGAGGCCGGAAAGCAGACGGGCATGAAACATGGTAAATCCCCCAGGTCCGATTTCTTTTTTTAAATTTTTGACGAATCTAAAGGAAAGCCCGCGCCTTGGCAATGAAAAGGGATGTTATCGACACTCCGGAACCCAGGAACGCCTTGGCGGACCTTGATAAATGAGGGCGGAGCAGCGCAGGGGAAAAGTCGCCTGTTCCGGGCGGTCGCATGCTTCGATGTAACAGGGCGGCATGCCGGCCAGAAATGCCGGAAGCAGATATAGGTAATATTCGCGTGATGTTAGGCCGATATCAAGGGCAAGCGCGGCAGCAAGCGCCGCATAGTTCATGCGCATGCGCCAACGACCGGTGAGCAGTATTTCCTCGATGGCGAAAACCAGCTTGACATGCTCACCGTCGGCCAGACCTTCGCGTTCGGCCAATGCCAGCACGACGGCGTTGCGTTCATCTGCCGCCGATTTGGCCACGGGGCGGCCGTAGCCGCCGATGCTGCGATTGATCCGCAATTCGTCGGCGACGACTTCTGCCAAGGGGCGCCCTCCGCGGACGGCCGTCATGGCTCGCGTCAGGAAATCGGCGATGGCGATGTCGATCTGACGGCCGTAGATGGCAGCTTCCGAGGTGGCGAGAGCGGCACTGATGCCGAGTATGCCGGTGCTTCGGGCACTGCCGGCAAGTGCGGCGACCCGGTTGTTCCACAGGCGCGGGTCGGGGTAGCTGGTGTTGACCCAGATGGCATGCAGGACCCTGAGCTGGGCGGGCGTATGCCGCCGGCCGCAGATGCCGAAGAGGTAGAGGTCCATCCACTCGGCATCGCGTAGATCAGCGTGCAGGTCGTGGCCGCGAAAGACGGCACGTTCGCCGGGAAAGCAGCCGCCCATCGTCGTCCGCAGCGGACCCTCCCAGGACTCCAGCGGGATTGATTCCATCATCGTGATTGCTCCTGATCGGTGTGTCGGCCTGGGTCGTTGGCGATGTCGATAGCGAAGAAAGGAAAGCGCCGGAAGCCGCTTTCACCTTGCTCCAGCGCATGCGCGGCGGCACCGGGTAGGCGCAGCAACAGGGTCAGCATTTCTCCAGCGGCCGGGTCAAGACCGAGGTCGCTCAGGGCAGCGGCGAGTACGCCGGTCATCGCCAGCGGCCGACCGGCGGCTTGTTCCAGTGTTTCCCGATGGGCGGCAAGCCAGGCGATGTGGCCATCTGCCAGACAGGTGGCGAGAGCGCTGAGGGTTTGTCTGACCGGGCGAGCGCAGCGCTGGCCGTAGGGAGCGAAACCGGGCGGGTGTTCGGCGTCCGGCCAGACCTGCATTCTGCCGGCGGCGGCTGGCGCTTGTAGTGCGTGTTGCCAAGCCTCGGGGCGGTCGCCGCAACTGGTCCACAGTTGCATGCACTGGAAGACCTCGCGCGCGCCGCCGGAAACACCGGCACCGGCAGCCAGCGCCGCCATCAGTGCGGCGGCAGCCGGTGAACCGCCGACCCCGGCGCACATCGCGGCATGTACCGAGGTGTCGCGCGGTCCAGGGTTGGCTACGGCGATGGAGAGGATTTCCAGGGCGCGGGCGATATGCGGTGCCGGGCGTTCGCCGCGAAACAGCAGGTAGAGATATTCCGGATAGGTGGCTTGCTCAAGCAGTTCGCCGTAGACGTCGTAGCCGCTGCAGTAACAGGTTTGCGCGGTGAATGCGTCGTCGTCTTCGGCATCTTCAGCCCACAATCGGCTGTGGATGACATTCCGTGCCGGTTCGGTATTCATCTGCGGAGTCCCTAGAGCAGGCTCATGCCGCCATCGACCACGATTTCCTGGCCGACGATGTAGGAAGCCTCGTCGCTGGCCAGAAAGAGGATCGTCCGGGCTACTTCATCCGGCACGCCGAAGCGGCCGCTTGGCGATTTCCGGGCGATTTCGTTCTGGATCGATGCGCTGACTTCCGGAGGCAAGCCGAGGCGGTCGAACATCGGGGTCGAGATTGGCCCGGGGCTGACGGCGTTGATGCGTATTTTTTGCGGAATGAGTTCGAGCGACAACGAGGCGACCAGCGAGCGCAATGCTGCCTTGCAGGCGCCATAGACGCTGAAGTTGGGCGATCCGAGCCGATTGGTGATCGAGGTCGTGACCACCACCGAACTGCCGGCGCGGAGCAGTGGCAGGGATTTTTGCAGCGTAAAGAAGACGCCCTTGAGATTGATTGCCAGTGCTTCATCGAAGGCGGCCTCGCTGACGGCCTGGAGAGGGGCTGGAGAGGCAGTTCCGGCGTTGAGGACGAGAAGGTCGAGGCCATCGAAATGTTGGCCGAGGTCAGCGAACAGGGTGTCGATGTCGCGAGGGCTGCCGGAGTCGCTGCAGTAAATCAGCGCGTCCGTTCCCAACAGGAAACGGGCCTTTTCGAGGCTCTCGGCGCTACGGCCGGTGATGGCGACGCGAGCGCCTTCGGCCTGAAAAAGCTGCGCGGTGGCCAGACCGATGCCGCTGCTGCCGCCAGTGATCAGGGCGGTTTTGCCGTGAAGTCTTTGCATGGTGTTTTCCTTAAATGTCGGTGCCGAGGATCTGCATGCGCAGATTCATGGGCGGGACTTCGTCTTCATCGATATAGACGTCGATCAGCGTCGGCCCCTTTTTTTGGCAGATGGCATCGATGTCGAGCGCGGCCATCTCTTCCGGTGAGCGGACGGTATAGCCGTCGGCGCCCATGGCGCGGGCCATGGCCGCGAAGTCGGTGGCTGGCAGCTGGAAGCCGATCTGTTCCGCACCGGCCAGGCGCTGGCCGTGCTTGACCATGCCCAGCGCCTGGTCGTTCAGAATGACGAAAATGACCGTCAGGCCTTCGGCGACAGCCGCCGAAATTTCCTGGCCGTTCATCATCAGGCTGCCGTCGCCGGTAATGCAGACCACCGGCACGTTCGGGTTGCCGGTAGCGGTGCCGACGGCCCCACCGATGGCCCAGCCCATGGGGGCGAAATCCATGGTCAGGCGCAGCCAGCCGGCCTCCGTCTGGCGGCGGCCGTTATCACGTCGCCGGCCGCCGCCACTCATGCGGCGCTCGCCGAGCCGACGATCGGACGGTCTCAGGTAGTGGGTGGACCAGGCGACGCTATTGCCGGCGTCGGCCAGGAAGCGGGTACTCGGCGGGAACAGGCGGCCAAGGTCGTACATCAGGCGCTGCGGCTTGATCGGGCTGGCCGGGCTGGTGTATTTCTCCGGATCAGCCAGCATAAAGTCATTACTGGGGGTGGGCAGCAGCGGTTCGCGGCTGTTGCGGTGGCGTCGGTATTCGAAGTCGCTGCTTTTGCGCGTTTTGTGGCTGCGCTCGATCAGGCGGTCGAAAATGCTGATCAGGCGGCCGCGCACGTGCAATCGGGCCATTGGGGAACGGGCCAGGTGTTCGGCCGATTCGTCGATGTGCACCAGTTTGCTGTTGAGCAAGGAATCGCTCCAGCCGCTGCTGGTCCATTCGTTCATGCTGGTGCCGACGGCGAGGATCAGATCGACGCTGTCGTCGTTGAGCAGGGCGCTGGCCGACGGATGGCCGGCAAAACCGAAGACGCCCCGGAACAACGGATGGTAGGGACTGACCAGCCCTTTGCCGTCGGGAGTGGTGACAAAGGGAATGTCGCGCTGGACGGCCAGCTGCAGGATGGTCCCGATGGCTTCGCCGCACCAGCCGCCGATCAGCAGGCGGACATTTGTCGACTGTTGGAGCAGGTCGACCAGTTGGTCGGTGGCATCGGCGTCAAGCAGCGAGGTCGGGCGGATCTTGTCGGCGATGTTGTAAGAAGGCTTGCTGACCGGGCTGGGGCTTTTCATGATGTCCAGCGGAATGGTCAGGTGCACCGGCCCGCGCGGTGCGCGCACGGCGCGCTGCAGGGCGGTGATCAGTTTCGATTCGATCTGTTCCGGGTGCGAGATCAGCGAGTTGTAGCGGGTGCAGTGGCGGAACATACCGAGGGTGTTGATTCCGGTGCATGCCGATTCCTGCAGAGCGCGCTTGCCGAAGGAGGGGAGTGATGGTTGGCCGGTGATGACCAGCATCGGGATGCCGTTGTCGAAGGCGCAGGCGACGCCAGTGATCAGGTTGGTTGCCCCGGGGCCGGAGGTGGCGCAGCAGACGCCGATCTTGCCGGTTTCGCGGGCATAGCCATCGGCCATGAAGGCGGCGCCGGCCTCATGGCGAGCGACGATGGGGCGCGGGCCGCCGCGTCGGCTGCTGCGCGCAAGGGCGTTGTAGAGCGGCTCGATGGCACCGCCGGGAACGCCGAAAACGTATTCGATACCCATTTGTTCGAGGTAGGAAACGATCAGGTCGGCGACCTGCGTTTCGTCTTCTGCCGGTGAGATGATGAGTGGTGTTTCTTCCGTTTCGTAATCGCAAGCGAGCGCAATGCGTGTGCTGTTCATTTGAGGTCCCTTGTTTGTTGGTTTTCGACCGGTACATCTGATCCAAGGGCGTGACTATCTACGACTTTCGTCATAGTCCATGTGAGTTATTTAACGCATTTGTCAAACTTGCCCGGAGTTTCCGGTGCACCTTCCTGACCGGCGAGGCAGGATTTTTCATCGCTTGCGCAAGGAGAATGGCAGCTAGATCCTTGATGGCATGGCGATTTGGTGGTGCTGCTTAATATTCGTGCGGTAAGTTGTTTTCTACCCGGCTCAAGGATTGCAATAGCCGCAGGATACCGGATCGGCCGTCATGACGCCGTCGCTGCGTTTGCGTGTTTCCCGATGCTCGCAGCGGAGACATTTCCAGATTTCCGCCCGATACTCGCGGGTGGGCAATCCACATTCGGCACAATGCAGCCCGGCCACCGTCTCGGCGGCAGAAAAGCCGGGTGTCGCGCAGTGAGGGCATAAGGACGCCAGTTTCTCCGCGAGGTTCAGCGCCGCCCGGCCGATGTTGACCATGCGCTCGGGGTGGCCGTGAGCCCGCAGGTCGCGCTCGACGAAAATCCTTGTTTCGGCGGACGACACCTGCTTTGCCCATGCGAAGGCGGTTTTCAGGGAGGGCCAGTCGGCCAGTCCCTTGCGCAAGCGCGGGTTATTCTCGCTGGAGGGACGAAGCACCAGGTGCTGCTCGGGGAAACCGATGCGTGCGGCGAACTCTTCCAGTTCCGCCCAAGTGACGATCCAGGCGTGGTCGTTGCTGGCCGGCCCTTGATAAATGCCGACCTGCTCGATATTCCGGACTTCGTCGATCAGTAGCATGACCTCGATATTCCATGGAAACAGGCCGGTATGGGGGTCGGGGCCGAAACTCCCTTCGCTGGCCAGGCCGAGAGAGGCCCCGCTCAACTCCATGGCAATGCGTGCCTTGCGGCGGGCAGCCTCGAGTTGCTTGCCGTAACGCGGAATATCCCGGGTGAAGGTGCCCAGTTGGTCGGTATCGAAACCGCCGATCCGTTCGACACGGCAACCCAGCATGTCGGCGAGGATGGGGGCGACAACGCGCTCCTTGCCATGCTGCGTCAGGAAGGCGATTCGTTGTCCGTGGTAAGGATGCTGCTCGGGCACAGCAGCGGTGCGACTGTCGGACACGGGTCAAGGCTCCGGCGTGGAAAAAAAGGTCGTTGGCGCACAATGCGACATGCCTTGGATAGCGGATCACCACTCGCCCGTGTGGCGAGCGGTGTCGATGGTATCCGGCATGCCCGCTGTCGGGCATGCCGTGACTGCCATGCCGCGCATGAGTGGCTGGCAATTGACCTTCAGTGCGGGTTTGCTATCGCTGCCAGACCTTCGTCTTTGGCCATGTCAGTGCGGAAAATTTCCCGCAGGCTGTCGCGCCGGTGCTTGTTCTGGCGTTCAAGGCGTCGGGCCAGCGAACGTTCGGCACGGTCGACCGCCCGGTTGATGGCGGCATACAGGTCGGACTCGGTATCCTCGATCACGATATCGCTGGTGCCGGGCAGGGCGATCTGTATGCGGCAGCACTTGTCTTCGCCGCCACGCGGACCGTTGATGTCGTACAGCCGCACGGCTACTTTCCGGACATCGTAGGTTGCCCAACTCAGGGCAAATCCCAGGCGGCGCTCGGCGTGCTCGCGCAATGCGGGAGAAAGCCCGAATCCTTGGGCACGAATGTCGATATGCATGATGCGCTCCTTTTGCGGTTGGGGAGCACTCATCCTAGAGCGATTCAATAATTCGAAATAGACGAAATTTTCAGATTTATATTTCGTTTTAATCGAATTATTCGCAACGGCCGGTATCGGGATAAGTAGCGTTTATCCCCGTTTTGCCGGGGTAAGTCTGTGGATAAGCTCTGGGCAGTTCGTGTAAGCGCTTGTCAGGAAAGCTATTTTCCTGGTGTGCTCAAATTTTGAGCGCTTCGATGTTGCAGTGCACATCAGGGCATGGCAAAACCCTGAAGATAAGCTATCATATATAAGACTCGCGAGCCGGCCTCGGGAAGCTAAAAGCCGAACCAATCGGCCGCCGCCATTGTCGTAAAATATTCGTTTCCCAGAGCAACCCTTTACGAAAGGAAGTCGCCGTGCTTGAAGCCTATCGCGCCCACGTTGCAGAGCGTGCAGCCCTCGGTATCCCCCCGCTGCCCCTGTCCAAGCAACAGACCACCGAACTGGTCTCCCTGCTGAAGAATCCGCCCGCTGGCGAAGCCGCCGCTCTGGTCGAGCTGATCACCCATCGCGTGCCGGCCGGTGTCGATGATGCCGCCAAGGTCAAGGCCGAGTTCCTGGCCAAGGTTGCCAAGGGCGAAGAAGCCTGTGCGCTGATCTCCAAGGAAAAGGCCACCGAACTGCTCGGCACCATGCTGGGTGGCTACAACGTCAAGCCCCTGATCGACCTGCTGGCTTGCGGCACCTGCGGCGCCGTTGCCGCCGAAGGTCTGAAGAAGACCCTGCTGGTGTTCGACTTCTTCCACGATGTCGCCGAACTGGCCAAGGCCGGCAACGCCAACGCCAAGAATGTCATGCAATCCTGGGCTGACGGCGAGTGGTTCACCTCCCGCCCGGCCGTGCCGGCTTCGCAGAAGCTGACCGTCTTCAAGGTCACCGGTGAAACCAATACCGACGACCTGTCGCCGGCTCCGGATGCCTGGTCGCGCCCCGACATCCCGCTGCACGCCCTGGCCATGCTCAAGAACCCGCGTCCGGGTATCGAAGCCGACGAGCCGGGCTCGCGCGGCCCCATCAAGCAACTCGAAAAGCTGGCCGCCAAGGGCAACCTGATCGCCTACGTCGGTGACGTGGTCGGTACCGGTTCTTCCCGCAAGTCCGCCACCAACTCGGTGCTGTGGTTCACCGGCGAAGACATTCCGTTCGTCCCGAACAAGCGTTTCGGCGGCGTCTGCCTGGGCTCCAAGATCGCCCCGATCTTCTTCAACACGATGGAAGATGCCGGCGCACTGCCGATCGAAATCGACGCCGGCCAGATGGACATGGGTGACGAGATCGAACTGAAGGTCGATCAAGCCACCGGCAAGGTTGTTGCCACCAAGAACGGCGCTACCATCGCCGAATCCCAGCTGAAGACTCTCGTCATCCTCGACGAAGTCCGCGCCGGCGGCCGTATCCCCCTGATCATCGGTCGCGGCCTGACGACCAAGGCCCGCGAATTCCTCGGCCTGCCGCAATCGACCCTGTTCCGCCTACCGCAGAACCCGGCCGACGACGGCAAGGGCTACTCGCTGGCCCAGAAGATGGTCGGCAAGGCCTGTGGCGTGACCGGCATCCTGCCGGGCACCTACTGCGAGCCGAAGATGACCACCGTCGGTTCGCAAGACACCACCGGCCCGATGACCCGCGACGAACTGAAGGATCTGGCCTGTCTCGGCTTCTCCGCCGACCTGGTGATGCAGTCCTTCTGCCACACCGCCGCCTATCCGAAGCTGGTCGACGTCAAGATGCACCGCGAACTGCCGTCCTTCATCAGCACCCGTGGCGGCGTTGCGCTGCGTCCGGGCGACGGCGTCATCCACTCCTGGCTGAACCGTCTGCTACTGCCGGATACCGTCGGCACCGGTGGTGACTCGCACACCCGTTTCCCGATCGGCATTTCCTTCCCGGCCGGTTCCGGTCTGGTTGCCTTTGCCGCTGCCACCGGCGTCATGCCGCTGGACATGCCGGAATCCGTGCTGGTCCGCTTCAAGGGCGAAATGCAACCGGGCATCACCCTGCGTGACCTAGTCAATGCCATTCCGCTGTACGCCATCAAGGCCGGCCTGCTGACCGTCGAGAAGAAGGGCAAGAAGAACGTCTTCTCCGGCCGCATCCTGGAAATCGAAGGTCTGCCGAACCTCAAGGTCGAACAGGCTTTCGAACTGTCCGATGCCGCCGCCGAGCGTTCCGCTGCCGCTTGTGCAGTCGCCCTGAACAAGGAACCGATGGTCGAGTACATGCGTTCGAACATCACCCTGATGAAGTGGATGATCGCCGAAGGCTATCAGGATGCCCGCACCCTGAAGCGTCGCATCAACGCCATGGAAGACTGGATCGCCAACGGCACGCTGCTCAAGGCTGATGCCAACGCCCAGTACGCCGCGGTTATCGAAATCGATCTGGCCGAAGTTACCGAACCGATCCTGGCCTGCCCGAACGATCCGGACGACGTCAAGGTCCTCTCCGAAGTCGCCGGCGCCAAGATCGACGAAGTCTTCATCGGTTCCTGCATGACCAACATCGGCCACTTCCGTGCCGCCGGCAAGGTCCTCGAAGGCAAGTCGGACATCCCGACCCGCCTGTGGATCGCCCCGCCGACCAAGATGGATGCGCTGATCCTGACCGAAGAAGGTTACTACGGCGTCCTCGGCAAGTCCGGCGCCCGCATGGAAATGCCGGGCTGCTCGCTGTGTATGGGCAACCAGGCACAGATCCGCAAGGGCTCCACCGCGATCTCCACTTCCACCCGTAACTTCCCGAACCGCCTCGGTATCGACACCCAGGTGTACCTCGGTTCCGCCGAACTGGCCGCCATGTGCGCCCTGGCCGGCCGCATCGTGACGGTTCCGGAATACATGGAGCAGATCAAGCTGGTCAACGCCAAGGCTGCCGAAGTCTATCGCTACATGAACTTCGACCAGATTCCCGAGTTCGTCGAAGTGGCGGAAACCGTCGAGATGTGATTTCGGATCGCGCCCCGAAGGAAGTTACCTTCAGGTGATAGCCAATGAAAAGCCCCCACCGGGAAACCGGTGGGGGCTTTTGCTTTCCGCATGGCACGTTTGTTATTTGCGGGAACGCGGGGTGTCCCGCCGACGATCCCGGTGAGTCACGTTGCCGGCCAGAGCAGTAGCGAAGCGCTCAGTCCGAACATCAGCAAGGCGATGCCGGCGTCAAGCACGCGCCAGGCGACGGGTTTGGCGAAGAGCGGAACGAGCAGGCGGGCACCGTAGCCCAGTGTGAGGAACCAGAGGAAGCTGGCCAGCACGGCGCCGGCACCGAACTCCCAGCGGCCGTCGCCGCGTTGGCCGCCGAGCATGCCGAGCAGCACGACAGTGTCGAGATAGACGTGCGGATTCAGGAAGGTGAAGGCGGCGCAGGTGATGAGCGCCCGCTTGAGGGATACCGTCTCGCCGTCGGCGAGCGTCAGCTGCTCGCCGAGCAGGGCGCGCCGGGCAGCATGGGTGCCGTACCAGAACAGGAAGGCGCCGCCGCCGTAGCGGGCAATGTCGAGCAGCAGCGGCTGGGTGGCGATCAGCGCCCCCAGGCCGGCGATCCCGGCAAAGATCAGCAGTGCATCGCTTCCGGAGCAAAACAGGGCCAGCGGCAGCACGTGCTGGCGGCGCAATCCCTGGCGCAACACATAGGCGTTTTGGGCACCGATGGCGACGATCAGGGCGGTACTGGTCAGCAAGCCGGTCAGGAAGTGTTCGGTCATGACTTTCTCGGGGAGCGGTGTTCGTGATGCGTTCACTTTGCATGCCGCGGATGATGAACTCCAGTTAAACTTTCTAAATATTCTTTAGAAATTTTTAATCATGAAGATTGATCATGCCCAACTCACGACCTTTGCCGTGGTGGTTCGTGAAGGCAGTTTCGATGCCGCCGCGCGGCGCCTGCATGTGACGCCGTCGGCGATCAGCCAGCGTGTTCGCCTGCTTGAGGAGCGGCTGGGGCAGATCCTGATCCAGCGCGGTTCACCCTGCCGGGTGACCGAGGCGGGGCAGCCCTTGCTGCGCTACGCCGAGCAACTGGCCCTGCTCGAAAGCGAAGCCTTGGCCGCGATGGGGGTGAGCGACGTGGAAGGCGGCGATTCGAGAGAACGGGAGCCGACCCGCATTCCCTTGGTGATCAACGCCGATTCCTTCGACAGTTGGTTCGGCGATGTTTTTGCTGCGCTGACCGAGCATCCGGAGATCAATCTGGAGGTTCGCGTCGAGGATCAGGATCATTCGCTGGCCTTGCTGCGCGACGGTTCGGCGATGGCCGGGGTGAGCGCCGCATCGGCGGCGGTGCAGGGCTGCCGTGTCGAGCTACTCGGCGCTATGCGCTATCGGGCGCTGGCGACGCCGGCCTATCTTGCCCGCCATCTGCCGCGTGGGCCTTCGGTGGAAGATCTGGCGAGAGCGCCGATGCTGGTGTTCAATCGCAAGGACGCGCTACAGGACGTTTACCTGCAGCGCCTGATCGGCCAAACGATCCGTCCGCCGACGCATGCCGCGCCGACGACCGGCGCCTTTGCCGAAGCGGTCCGGCGCGGTCTGGCTTGGGGCATGATTCCCGACCAGTTGTCGCGGGCCGACCGGGCGGCGGGGTCGCTGGTCGAGGTCGTGCCGGAACTGGTCCTTGACGTGCCCTTGTACTGGCATCGCTGGCGCATCGACTCGCAGGCAATCGACATCTTGACGCACCATGTGCGGGCGGCCGCCCGGGGTGCGCTGGAATGAGGTTGGCGGCGCCGCCCACCGTTGAATAGCATTTGCCCAATGCGCAGTTTGGGGGCATTCAGTTAGCCGGAGCCAGGCTGATCAGGCCCTTGCTGTCCCTGATCAGGGTGACGCCACGTCGGGTTTCGATCAGGCCGCCGGCGACGAAGTCGCGTATCAGACGGGCGATGACTTCGCGCGTCGTACCCAGATGAAAGGCCATCTGTTGCTGTGTCATGCGCAGTTCGCCGGCTGCCGAGGCATGCACCAGCATCAGGTTGGCCAAGCGCTGATTGAGTTTGTAGGCGTGGACCACCTCGAGTTCCGCCATCAGTCGGAATACCAGTGTCGAAAGCGTTTTGACCGTCAGGTCGCGGATCACCGGTTCTACGGCAAACAATTGGCGGTAGGTGGTGCCCGGAATCAGTGCCAGGCTGGTTTCTTCGACCGCTTGTACCCAGGCTGGATAAAGCAGGTCGTTGAACAGGCTGTTGAGTGCGAAGACACAGGTTTCCCCGGGTTCGATGAAGTACAGCGTCGCCTCGGTTCCGTTCGGTGCCATCGAAAAGACCCGCAATCGGCCTTCAAGGACGAAATAAGCCCCGGAGGTGCGTTGTCCCTTGAAAAGCAACGGGGCGGAAGAAGGACAGTGCCGGCTTATCATGCCTTCTTCCAGCAACTGTCGCCCCGCCTTGCTGAGCTGGCAAAAAGGGCTGAACGTTTCAATCTTCCCCATACGCCCTCCTTATCGTGCGTGCTGTCTCTTGTCCGTATTATCGGACGACCGGAGGAGGGTGGCAGCGGATTGTTGTCTTGCCGCGCGTAACGTGTCGCTGCTCAACGCCTCCAGAAAGGCGACGATGTCTCGGATTTCGCGGTCACTCAGTGGACTGCGGTCTATTTTGCCGAGTGAGCTGTTTTGATTGAGCCAGGTCATCAAACCGGTGGAGCGCCCGAGTTGGGCGCTAGCCATGATGCGCACGACTTCATCAAGTTTGTCGACCGAGCCGTTGTGCAGCCAGGGGCCGGTCAGCGCGACATTACGTAACGAAGGGATACGCCAGACGCCGCGCTGGCCGGCCTCGTCGAGCAGCTTGTACTTGCGTTCGTAGGCCGTCTCATTGGCCGGAAACAGGCGCCACGGTGTTTCGCCGCCCAGCAAGCTGGCATCGCTGAAATTCGGCCCGCGATGGCACAGCACACAGCCTACCGATTCGAACAGGGCCATGCCGCGCAACTGGGCTTGATTCAGCGCTTTGGGGTCGCCACGTACGAAACGGTCATATGGGCTGTCCGCTATGATCAGTGTGCGTTCATAGGAGGCAATGGCTTGGGCGATGCGTTCAAAACTGATCAGCTGGCCGTCGCCAAAAGCTTGGGCGAATTGCGTGCGGTAGCTAGTGTCCGCGTTCAGGCGACGCTCTGCTTCGGTGGGTGTCGGCATCCCCATTTCGATCGGGTTGAGAATCGGTCCCTTGGCCTGGGCTTCCAGAGAGGGCGCGCGTCCATCCCAAAACAACACGGACTGGAAGGCGGCATTCCACACGGTGGGTGCGTTGCGTGGCCCGGTCTGCTGAGCGATGCCGAGGGCTGTTGCACGGCCATCACCACCGGCCTTTTCGTAGAGATCGTGGCAGGACGCGCAGGACAGGGTGCCGTCGGCGGAAAGCCGTTTTTCGTAGAACAGGCGCTTGCCCAATTCAATCTTGACCGGGTTGGATGGATTGTCCGCCGGTTCCGGGGCGCGTTCCGGCAAGGTCCCCCAGACATATTCCCGTGGCCGGAAGGGGGCCGGGTTCAGGAAATCGGTTTTTTCGTCGGAGGCTTGGTGCGAATGCACAAAGCGGTTGTCGGTCAAACGATCTACCGTGTTTTCGGGCGATTCGGCGAGTATCAGCGCGACGCCAATTTTCAGGGTAAAGGCGAGAACCCCCATGCCCAAGGCCAAACTGAGCATCCATTTCCCGCCAGGACCAAGGCCGACAAAGGGGCCGAGTTCCTTATGCACCATCGTGCCCAAGAGCAGGGCGCCAATCAGGATTGCAGGGATGCCGATGTTCAGGATTTCCGATAATCCGTCATTCATGATTCGCTCCGGTCGGAATGGGCCGTTCATGGAACGGCCCGATGCGAGCTGGCCTTCAGGCCGTTACTTGGAAATGGGCTTGTCGGCGATTGAAGGTATCGCCCGGAGTAGCCGAGGTCACTTCGGTAATGCTGGAGAATGGCAGGCCGACGCGGGCATGTGCCCGACGTACGGCATCTGCATCCTCCGCCAGGTTCAGGCAGAAGGCGCGCCCGTCGCCGTAGCTGAGGTTGATGCGGATTGGAATGACGCCCTCGGCCAGGCATGCCTCCTGGTATTGAGCATAGAAGCCTTCAAACTGCTCGGGGGTCAGCGCTTCGGGGAAGCTACCGTTGGCTTTGTCATGGGTGTCGATGAAGTAACGCAGCGGTTTCATGTCCTTCTCCTCAAAATATCTACGGGATGTAGTGCGGGCAAAGTTAAAGGGTTTGGGTACAGCAATCTGTAGCAAAAGTTACTCTGCGGTCATGCGAATGGGGCTCCGTCGTTCTACTGCCCTTGCCGCTCATGGCGAAGCTTGCTGGCGGGGTTTCTCGACGGGTTAGTCGGCGGGTGGGACGTCCGAGGGAATTTCTCGGTCAAGCCAGCAGGGCGGATGCCTGGAAACCACTCAATCCACCGACTAGGCCGCCCTGCGGAGTGCACTTAGCGATTCAACGCACTGACGGCTTGTTCGGTCGTGAGGACACCGTTCGAGATCATGTTGAAATTGACCAAGGCTGCCTTGTAGGCATCGGCACCCGGAGCGCCTACGGCATCCTTGACGACATAGACCTTGAAGCCGTTTTCCATAAGGGCTCGCATGTGGGAGTCGACGCAGAGGTTGGCTACCATGCCACCCAAGACAACCGTATCGATGCCTCGGCTGCGCAATTGATAGACAAGGTCGTTGCTTTCCGGTCCGTACATCTTGTGCGGGGCGACAACGATGGTCTTGCCATCGTGGATATAGGGCTTGTAGCGTGCGAAGAAATCAGCCCCGGAACCTTCAAAATCCTTCGGGTCATTAAGCGCCGTACGATGCAAAGCTTTCATGTCGAGCAATTGGCGTTGCAAGGTGCCGGCATGGCTCCATGCGTTGTCCTGCTGCGTATAAACCAGCGGGTCTACTGCAAGCGCAATACCTTTCGACTTGGCTGTTTTCATTAATCTCTCGATATTGTCGATCGTACCCAACTCGTTGAGGTTGTCCTTGAGCAGGCCATATAGCTTTCCGTCCTCGCGCAGGAAATCGTTTTGGGGATCGGTAATGAGTACGGCAGTGCGAGCCTTGTCGAGCATCGGCGGGTTGTTTTCCTCAGCCAAAGAGGATTGGTTGGAAAAAATCAAGGGCAGTGCGATCACGAGCGCCACGAAACTATTTTTCATGGGAACTACCTTTCCTAGGTTGAGTTGAAAAATTGCGCCGAGGTTCATCCTCGGTAGCGGTGCTCATCGTAGGAGAAGGGTGGGGGGCGATCTGTAGCTTTAGTTACGCAGCCCGCGTTCTTTTCGGTTGTCCGATTTTTCTGCTCCCGGACGAAATGGCCAGATGCATTCGGGGGGGCTGAACTGGCGGTTGTTTAATGTAACCAAAGCTACAGAAGGTCGTTGCGTGTCTGTCTAGACTGGGTGCATCGAAGTAGAGGAGCGCCTCTGTGGATACATCTGACAATCAAGCCCGGCGTCGCGTAGCTCCCGTTTTTTGGGGAACGCCATCGTCAATTTTCACTTGCCTGTTTTGCGCCTGGTACGCCATTTCTCCATATTGGATTTCTGTCTCAAGGACGTTTGACGAAATGATCTCCGCAAGAGGGAAGGTATGTATCTGATTCGCAGCTATTACCCAGGCGATGCCGGGGAGGTCGACGCCTTGGCCGTCCTGGCATTTTCACAATACGCCTGCTTTTACGATGACTGGCCGGGTTTGCGGGAAAAACTCCATAACATGTCGAAGCTTGCTGAAACAGGTGATCTGTTTGTTGCCGAATGTGGTGGACGCCTGCTGGGGGCGGTTGCCTATATCCCGCCTGGCGCCAAGGCGGCGATATTTCGGCGTGAATGGGCCGTGATGCGCATGTTGGTGGTTGCACCGGATGCGCGGGGCAGAGGGATAGGGCGCGCGTTGCTCGATTTCTGCCTGGAGCGTGCTCGTTGGGATGGCGCGGCGGAGTTTGCTTTGCACACCAGTCCAATTATGAAGGACGCATTGCGGCTTTACTTGCGTGCGGGATTCCGCCTGTCGCATGAAGTGCCGCCTTTTCATGGCGTTCCGTATGGTGTTTATGTCCGCAGGATTGACGAAATTATGCTGAATCCTGCGGAGTGCTCAATCTCCATGGCGGGCGAGTATCTGGGGAGCGGGAATTGAGAATTGCAAATGTTCATTCCAGGGATTTGCCGGTATCGGCTACCCGGGTGGCTCCCTTGATCGATACCTTGGCTTCATCGGGGGATCTGCTCTGGCCCAAGCACATCTGGCCAGCGATGCGCTTTGATACTCCTCTCGGCCTGGGGGCGAAAGGAGGGCACGGTCCTGTTCGCTACGTAGTGGAGGCCTATGAGCCTGGTCGCTCCATACGTTTTCGCATAACAGCGCCTCCTTGCCTCAAGGGGGCGCATCACGGTTTCGAAGTGATTGACAACACGGAGGGCAACTCCCAACTGCGCCATTGTCTAGTGTTGGAGTGCTCAGGGAGGGCATGGGTATCATGGCCGCTCGCATGGCGACCTTTGCACGATGCCTTGATAGAGGATGCATTGGCCTCCGCCCAGATTGCACTGAATGTGCCTCCGGTGGTTACCCCGTGGTCACTGTGGGTGCGCATCGTGCGTTTTCTCGTTTCCGGTGGACAGGCGCCGGCTCAGGGATGGTCGCCCATTGGTCGCAGCTCGGAGAGAGGGGAGTCATCGTGACTTATGTCGCGGCGATTTATATTTATCCCGGGGTTGAGGTGCTTGATTTCGCTGGGCCGTATGAAGTCTTTACCACGGCAAATCGGGTATTCGCCCGTCAATACCCCGCTGAGGAAGCCCCTTTCGAGGTATTTACGATAGCCTCCCGGCAGGAGTTGATAAGGGCGCGGGCAGGCCTCCAGATCAAGCCGGATTTTATTCGCTCCAGGCATCCGGCGATCGATGTGCTCATTGTCCCCGGTGGCGTGGTTATGGATGAACTGCGGGATTCAGAACTCTCTTGCTGGCTTGCCGATATTCATCGACGAACGCAATTGACCGCATCGGTCTGTACGGGAGCGTTTCTGCTGGCCAAAGGGGGGATCCTGGATGGCCTGAGCGCCACAACACATCACGAGGATATCGCCGATTTGCGTGAGATGTTTCCCAGTGTACAGGTCGTAGAGAATAGGCGCTGGGTTGATCAGGGCAAAGTGGTGACATCAGGTGGAATTTCTGCAGGTATCGACATGAGCTTGCATCTGATTGAACGACTTGCGACCCGGGCATTGGCGCTGGCAACAGCCTGCCAGCTGGAGGTCGATTGGCCTCCCGGACAAGGAGAATGGCCGTTGACTGCTTCGAGGACGAGCGAATAATGCCGTGCGGTTTCGCGATTCAAAGCGTGGCTGAAGGCATGGCCTGCGAGATTGCAGAGATGCTCGGCGACTTACGATCGGAGATCGTGGCGCAGACGAATACTCAAGCATTCAACTTCGACAAGGCCGAAACCGCAACTCGGCTGGCTGAGTTTTTGTCGCGCGAAGCGTATTTCGTCTTTGTGGTGCGCGACAGTTGTGGATTGGCGGTCGGGTTTGTCGCCTTTTACGAGAGCCGGGCGCTATATGCGGAAGGGGAATTCGGGACGATTTCGGAGCTCTACGTGCGTCCCTCGTTTCGCAGCTTGGGTCTGGGGGCGCGCCTAATCGACCAGAGCAAAAACTTCGCCCTGGCGCGAGGCTGGAAACGCCTGGAGGTAACCACGCCGCCGTTGCCTTCGTTCGAGCGGACCCTGGCCTTTTATGAGCGGGAGGGGTTCAGTATTACCGGTGGTCGCAAGGTAAGGCTATTGCTGTGATCCGGCAAGCCATCGGCTTTGCCGGTGGTGTTTGACTTCCCGAACCGCCTCGGTATCGATACCCAGGTGGACCTCCGCTCCGCTGAACTGGCCGACATGTACGCCCTGGTCGGCCGATCGCAGGAAAATGAAAATCCCCGTCGGCTCAGTGGTAACGGATGACGGGGGGCGTTTTCCTGTTTGTCATTTCATTTCTACTCGAACAGTATAGCATCAAGCCATCCCAACCCGTGGAGGAGACATGATGACTACCGTTTATTTCGCTACCAACCGCAATCCCGTGCCCAAGAAGACTCCGCGGGATTTCGGGCCGGATTTTTCCTCGACCAATCTCGGCGACTTGCGCTTCGGCCAGGCTGAAGTTGTCGACGGTCAGCTCGATGCGGCGACCATCCACATTCTCCCGGACAACGCCGAGCAGGGCTCTAAGGCCCTGTTTGCATCGCTGCGGGCGAACATGCGGGCACAGTCGCGCGATGCGCTGCTGTTCATCCACGGCTTCAATGTCAGTTTTCGGGAGGCGGTCGAGTCGGCGGCGGCGCTGGTGAGCAGCCAGGGCAAGGCGGGCTACGAGCCGAACATCTTTGTCTTTTCCTGGCCATCGGACGGGGCCGTCACCGGCTATGGCAACGATCGCCACGATGCGGAGGCTTCCGGCTACGCGGTAGCGCGTGGATTGACCAAGCTGGCGGCATTCCTGCGCGATACCGATGCGGCGGTGGCCTGCGGTCAGCGCATCAACCTGATCGCACACAGCATGGGCAACTACGTGCTGCGCCACGCCTTGCAGCAGGCGCGCAAGATCGCCAACGGGGCTGCGCTGGCCCGCCTCTTCGACAATCTCATCCTTACCGCTGCTGACGAGGATGCCGATGCCTTCGAGCTGGATCACAAGTTCGGCCGCCTGCCTGATCTGGCGCAGCGAATCACCGTCTATTTCAACACTGGCGACCTGGCACTGCGGGTCAGTGATGTGACCAAGGGCAATCCGGACCGTCTCGGCCATGACGGCCCTGCGCAGCCGCATCAGGTTCCGGCCAAGGTGGTCATCGTCGATGTTTCCGACGTGGTTCACCAAGCCGTTGGCCATTCCTACCACATCACCTGCCCGCCGGTGGTGCAGGACATGGTGGCGGTGTTGTGCAACGAGGGATCGGAACGCATCGGTGGGCGCACTTATGTGCCCCACGCCAACAAGTTCCGTCTCGCCGTGTGATCGTTTTGGCCGGTTTTACCGGTCGATGGCAAGGAAATGAAAGCCCCCGTCGGGAAGCCGGTGGGGGATCGTTAGCCCACGACTACTACACCGAGAAGATTGTCTTCTGGGTGCCGATGCCGGCCCGACTCTCTCCGGAAAACTTGTTCTTCTGATCAATCGACTCGCTCAAAATCGTCTTCCATGACTTCCGCGGGGTCGAGTCCATCCAGTGCCGCCCATGTGGTCAATGCTTTGGCGTCCAGGCCCATCCAGGCATTGCGAGCTGCTGTACGGTGTTGGTTTTGTTCTTCGCCCTCGCTGAATTGAGCGAGAAGAGCATGCGCTGCGCCGATCGGGTAAGGGTGGCAATCGCGTTCGTAGTAGGTCAGTGCTTGCGTTACCGCCACCTTGGCGGCAGGGATGTTGCCTTGAATCTTATGAACACGGGCCATGCCAAAGTAGCAGTTGCCTTGCCCAATGGCGCTCTCGACTTTCTGGTAAAGCACTAATGCGGCGTCGTACCGCTGCCGTGCCGTGCAAAGGTCATTGCGTTTGAGGGCGATATTGCCGAGGCCGTTGATGCAGCCGGCTTCTCCAACGGGCTCTTTCACTTGTTTATAGATGACCAGCGCGGCTTCGAGATAACGCTGTGCCGGCTCCAGGTCGACCTGTCGCATGGCAAGGTTGCCCATATCCTTGGTGCAGTTGGCTTCACCAACCAGTTCCCCGGTCTTTTTATATAGCAACCGGGCTCTACGATATAGCTCGTTGGCTTTTTCATGATCTGCCTCAGCCATGGCGATGTCACCCAGATCGCTGATGCAGTTCGCTTCGCCGACAATATCGCCAACCTGCCGATACAGGGAGAGTGCAGCTTGGCAGTGCTGGCTTGCATGATTGTATTGGGCGCGGTTGGCTGCGATGGTGCCTAAAGCACGATAGCAGTGCGCCAGTCCAAGCGAAGATCTTCTTTTTTTGTAGAGAACCAAGGCTTGCTCATATTGTCTGCCGGCAAGCTCGTATTGGGAGCGTCGCAAGGAGATATTGCCTAAGCGATGCATGCATTCCGCTTCACCGGTCAGGTTTTTTCCCTTTCGGTAGAGTGAAAGAGCGGACTGATAGTGCCGGCTGGCATTGTTGATGTCGGAGTGAATGCTTTCAATTTCACCAAGCATGAATACACAGCCTGCCTGGCCTGTCGCGCTACGCTCTTTTTGATAGAGCGCGAGTGCTGCCTGGCATTGTTGATGAGCCATTTCCGAGTCCGAGTGTTTGTAGGCCAGACGGGCATAAGTCAGGCGGCAGCGCGCTTCGCCAAATTTATAGCCAATTTTCTGGGCGACTTCAGCCGCTCGCTTTAGCGGTTCCATGTGGCCCACACCACTGAAAGAGACGAAGCTTCCCCACGCTTCGGCGGCATTGATAGCGCCGATCGGTTTGTCAGCCGATAAGGCGTGCATCAGCATCGGCTCGATGTTGGGGGCTTCGATGGTAAGGCTTATGCTGGCGGCGTCCCCGCCGTTTTGACCGACTTTGGCACCGAGTTGGGCGGTCAGAACGACATAGTGTCCGGCCAGTTCTTCCAGTGCAGGCGCTTCCAGTGGATGGCATTTAAGGACGTAATCGCGAAGGGGGGCAAGCACTCTTAATCGCTCGTCTTCATCGTGAGCGAGCGCGGTTTGGCGCAGTATCGTTGCGGCCTGCATGCCTGTGTGCAGGATTGATTTGATATGTGAGTGGGCTACCCCGGCGGGCAAGTGGGCAAGTCGTTGCAGAAATTGGCGGGCCGTATCGTTCATTCGCGGGCCGGACCACGAAAGCTCGTAGGAGAGTTCGATGTTGGTGAGCCGGTCTTTCGCATCCGCGCGTTTCAGCATCGCGGTGCGTTCATCCTGCCAGCGTTGCCAAAGATTGGTGAGGTCGGGCTCGCCTTCGGCGAGCGGCGCTAGCAGCGTGATGGCCAAAGGGACGTGGTCGACCGCAGCAAGCAACGGTGCAAGATTGGTATCGTTAGCGAATTGTCGGCCAGCCAGTGTCAGAAAAAGTTCGCGCGCAGAATCCTGGCTGAGCGGGTCGGGGCGAAACGGTTCGCGCCAACAGACTCCCTGGGGGCGCTGATTGCCTCTTATGGTCACTATCAGCGCCAGGTCAGGGATATCGGCCAGTCGCCCAAGAAATTCCTCGACACCCAAGGTATCGGCTTCCCAGGGGGTTTCGGCATTGTCGAGAATGAGCAGGCTTGGGGCGCTCTCGAGCGCGATAAGCGCTGCGGCCTCGTTGTGCGTCCCCAGCCCGATACCCAATACGTTGGCAAGGGCTGCGGCAATATCGCTGCGGCTGCGCAGGCCGTCGCAGCGGACGAAATAGCGGCGAGCGCCATAGCGGGCTGCGATTGCGTTGTCGTGAGCCGCGCTCAGGGCCAGGTTGGTTTTGCCGATACCCGGAGGACCAAGGATGGGTAGCGGTTCCGGCGTGGCTGCAAGGAGCGCAGCGATTATTGCTGCATACTCTTCGTCACGACCTATGCAGCGCGGACGCGAGGGGAGACGAGCGGGAGTTGGCGCGGGTGCGGGCGCCGTTGCCGGGGAGATCGGTGGTGGGGCCAGGGAGCGCAGATAGGGAGCAAGATCGTTATGGTTTTTACCGTAATCAAGTACGAACAAGCGTTGTTCGGCGGGATGTTGCTTTTGCAGGTCGCTGACTTCCCCGCTGCGTGCCAGGCGGAAACGGCGGTATTCCGAGCCGGAAAAGACCTTGCCGGTCCATTGCAACAGGGCGCCAAAGTTGGGATCGTGCAATCCATCGCCGCAACCGACAAAAAGCAATGTTTTCAGGCTGGCGATGGCACGTTGCATGGTTTGGGCATGTTCGTTGCCCAGTATCTGATCGTAGGAACGGATGCCAAGGATGACTGATTCGGGTGCCTGGTAGTGGCCGTGCAGATGCAGGATTGCTTGCTCATCGCCCCGTAGCACGCGCTCGACGCGGGTGCCATCCTGCCAGGTGATTGCGGGGAGGCCGGTGATTTCTTCGATCAAATTGTCGTAGTTGGTTGTGGCGATGACCGCGCCCAATGCCTTCAAGGCGGACAAAATCTCGGCGTTTTCGATCGTTAAATGACCAACGCTCTCACGCAGCCAACGGCTGTATTCGCCACCCTGAGGCGCGCCTAGTTTGCTGGAGATTTTCTCGGCACTGGCCAGCAAGCCATCGAGATCGCCGGAATCGATATCCTCCAGTGCTCGCTTGTCCCAGCCAGCGGGCAGATTCGGCAGGAGATCGGTGCAGCGCTTTACCCCGTCGCGCAGAAGGCCGGTCCAGGAGGCGCAGGGCGCGTTGCGGGTGCTGGATATCGAAACACCTGCGCCCACGATCACAATGCACTGTCGCTTTGCAATTTCTTCTTTGAGGTCTTGGAATAAAGTGGTCATGCGGTTCGGCGGCAGAATGTCGAAATTTGAATTTTATCGATAATTCTGCGTTTGTCATATTTTTGGTGCCTTTTCTTCGAGTGGCAGGCAAACGCCAAGGATTGATTGGCTCTCGCCGTCACTCTTTGAACCTGACCCGCCGCTTCGGCTGCTGTGGATGTGCCACGTGATCGAGCGGCAGTTCATGCGTCTGTTTGACCTTCGATAGCGCGATATTGGTCTTCACCTGCGCGACGCCGGGCAGGGTGAGGAGCTTTTTCATCATCAGGTCGGAGAAGGCGGCCAGGTCGGGGGCGACGATGCGCAGCATGTAGTCGGCCTCGCCGGTGACGGCGAAGCATTCGAGCACTTCGGGGAGTGCGACGACCTGTCGTTCAAAGTCGCTGGCGCGGTTCTTGTCGTGACGCTCGAGAAGGACCTGGGCGTAGGCGATGACCCCGAGACCGAGCGCGGGTGGGTCGAGCAGGGCGGCGTAGCCGGAGATGACCTTTGCTTCTTCGAGCCGCTGGACGCGGCGGCTGATTTGCGAGGCGGAGAGGTTGGCCTTTTCTCCCAGTTCGGCATTGGTAGCCTGCCCCCGGCGCTGCAGCGCGGCGAGAAGTTGCAGATCGTAGCGGTCGATGAGGATTTCGCTCATGGTTTTCTCGTATATGCACAAAACGTGCGTAATTTACCGCAGATTGTCGATATGTTGAATGAATTGTGCGGCAATGGTGCGCAATAATTCCGTCGGTATCTCTTCCTGGAAAACCTCTTAATGAACCTCACCGAATCGCTTTTACATGCCCTCAAAGACAACGGCGCCCGACAGATTTTCGGCATCCCCGGCGACTTTGCGCTGCCTTATTTCCGCATCATCGAGGAGTCGCGCATCCTGCCGTTGCATACCCTGTCGCACGAACCGGGCGTTGGATTCGCGGCGGACGCGGCGGCGCGCATCGGGCGGGGCGATGGGCGCTCGCTGGGCGTGGCGGCCGTTACCTACGGCGCCGGGGCGTTGAACATGATCAACTCGGTGGCCGCGGCCTATGCGGAAAAGTCGCCGCTGGTGGTGCTTTCCGGCGGGCCTGGAACCGGCGAATCGAGTTCCGGTCTGTTGCTGCACCATCAGGCCAAGACCCTGGATTCGCAGTACCGCATCTTCGAGGAGATCACCTGCGACCGTGTCCGGCTCGACGATGCCGCGCGTGCGCCGGCCGACATTGCGCGCGTCCTTGGCAATTGTCTCAAGCACTCGCGGCCGGTTTACATTGAAATTCCGCGTGACATGGTGGCGATGCCTTGCGCACCGGTACCGCCGCTGGCCGAGCCGACGGTCGATCCGGATGCCCTGGCAGCCTGCGCCGAGGAAGTGTTGCGCCGGCTCGATGCGGCGGTGCGGCCGGTGCTGATGGTCGATGTCGAAGTACGCCGCTTCGGGCTGGAGGACAAGGTGGCCGAACTGGCGCATCGGCTGGCCTTGCCGGTGGCTACCTGTTTCATGGGGCGCGGCCTGCTCGCCGATGCCAATGCGCCGCTGGTCGGTACCTACATGGGCATCGCAGGCTTGCCCGAAGTGACGCAGCTGGTCGAGGATTCGGACGGCCTTTTCCTGCTCGGCGTGATCCTCTCGGACACCAACTTTGCCGTGTCGGAAAAGAAGATCGACCTGAGAAAGACCATTGTCGCCTGCGATGGCGAGGTGCGGCTCGGCTACCACATCTACCACGACATCCCGCTGGCCGCGCTGGTCGAGGCACTGCTGGCACGCACCGCGCCGCGGGCGGGCGGTTTCGACGTGAAACCCACGGTCTATCCGCGCGGCCTGACCGCCGATGAGGCAACGATTGCCCCGAACGATATCGCGATGGCGGTCAATGACTTGATGGATGAGCACGGCAAGCTGCCGATTGCCGCCGACATGGGCGACTGCCTGTTTACGGCCATGGATATCGAACAGACTGCCCTGGTCGCTCCCGGCTACTACGCAACCATGGGTTACGGCGTGCCGGCCGGGCTCGGCATCCAGGCGATGACCGGGCAGCGCCCCCTGGTCCTGGTGGGTGATGGCGCTTTCCAGATGACCGGCTGGGAACTGGGAAATTGCCGTCGCTACGGGTGGGACCCCATTGTGCTGCTGTTCAACAATGCAAGCTGGGAGATGCTGCGCACCTTCCAGCCGGAATCCGGGTTCAACAATCTGGACGACTGGGGCTTTGCTTCGATGGCCGCCGGCATGGGCGGGGACGGCGTGCGGGTGCATACCCGGGCCGAACTCAAGGCGGCGCTCGATGCGGCCATGGCGACGCGTGGCCGCTTCCAGTTGATCGAGATCATGATCCCGCGCGGGGTGCTGTCCCAGACCTTGCAGCGCTTCGTGGCCGGCGTCAAACGGCTGAACGCGAGCAAATAAATCACAACAACGAGGAGACAAGAAGATGAAGACAGAGCCAATGATGATCGATGGCCGGGCAGTTGGCAGCGACAAGGTGCTGGGGGTCGTCAATCCCGCGACCGGCGAGGTGTTCGCACAGGTGGCGCTGGCCGCACCGGCGCATGTCGATGCGGCGGTGGCCGCGGCGCAGGCGGCCTTGCCGGCCTGGAGTGCCTTGCCCGACAGCGATCGGCAGCAATTCATGCATGCCATCGGCAACGCACTTGAGGCTCACATGCCGGAGCTGATGGAATGGGTGACCCGGGAAAGCGGCAAGCCGCTGAACGGTCTGGGCGGCGTCGGCTCTGGCATGGAAGTCGGTGGCGCGATTGCCTGGACGCATGTGACGGCAGACCTGTCGTTGCCGGTGGAGGTCATTCAGGACAACGAAGTGGCCCGCGTCGAAGTACATCGCAAGCCGCTCGGGGTGGTCGGTTCCATTACGCCATGGAACTGGCCACTGCTGATTGCCATCTGGCACGTGATTCCGGCACTGCGTGCCGGCAATACAGTGGTGATCAAGCCGTCGGAATACACGCCGCTGGCGACGATGCGTTTCGTCGAACTGGCCAATGGCATCCTGCCCCAGGGGGTGCTCAATATCGTGACCGGCGGCGGTGATGTCGGGGCGGCAATGGTGGCGCACCCGGGCATCGCCAAGATCGTATTCACCGGGTCGACCGAGACCGGACGCCGCATCATGCAGGCTGCGGCGGGCAATCTGAAGCGGCTGACCCTGGAACTGGGTGGCAACGATGCCGGGATCGTGCTGCCGGATGTCGATGTGAAGGCCGTGGCGGAAAAGATTTTTGCCGCCAGCTTCCACAACAATGGCCAGACCTGCGCCTGCTTGAAGCGGCTCTATGTGCATGACAGCATCTACGATGCGATGTGCGCCGAATTGGCCCGCTTGGCCGACGAGGCGATCGTTGGCGATGGCCTTGATCCGGCAACGCAACTCGGTCCCGTACAGAACGCCAGGCAACTGGCGATCGTCGAGTCCCTGGCCGCTGATGCGCGCCAGGCCGGCGGCCGGTTTCTGTGCGGCGGCCATCGTCTTGAACGTCCAGGCTATTTCTTCGCCCCGACCATCGTTGCCGGGTTGAGAGACGGTTCGCGGCTCGTCGATGAAGAGCCGTTCGGGCCGATCCTGCCGGTCATTCGCTACGCCGATGTCGACGAGGTGATTGCGCGTGCCAATGCCAATCCGCAGGGGCTCGGCGGTTCTGTCTGGTCGGCCGATAGCGCCCGCGCGACACAACTTGCGATGCGTCTCGAATGCGGGTCCGCGTGGGTCAACGAGCATGGGGCCATTCAACCCGATGCGCCGTTCGGCGGCATCAAACAGTCCGGTCTGGGTGTCGAGTTCGGCCGCTACGGCCTGGAGGAATACACCTCGATCCAGACAGTGAAGATCATGAAATGAAATCGGGGTCGCCATCGCGTCTTGTTCGTTGATGGCGGGGAAGCACCGGTTTCCACCGGTGAGCTGATGGGGCGTGTGTCGCCAGCCGTTGGCCGGAGCCCTTTGGCGCAACCACCGTATTGCCGCATCTTGCCGGCAGGCTGGCGATTCCTGCCTGCCGGTCGATAACGGGCAGTCTTGCCCATTTCTTGCTGTACCCCAATAAGTAATGGAGACAATTTGAATGCAACGTAGAGATTTCTTGAAGAAAGCCTCCGTCGGCGCTGCCGCCGGGGCTGCCACGACCCTGGCCGCACCGGCGATTGCGCAGACCCAGCCTGCCATCAGATGGCGGCTCACCTCCAGTTTTCCCAAGAGTCTGGACACGGTTTACGGCGGTGCCGAACTGCTGGCTAACCGGGTGCGGGCACTGACGGGTGGCAAGTTCGACATCCGTGTCTTTCCGTCCGGTGAAATCGTTCCCGGCTTGCAGGCCCTGGATGCCGTGCAGCAGGGGACTGTCGAGGTGTGCCAGACCTGCTCGAACTATTACGTCGGCAAGGACAAGGCCTTCGCTTTCGGTACGGCGATGCCTTTCGGCATGAATGTCCGCCAGCAGAACGCCTGGATCTATTACGGTGGCGGCCAGAAACTGCTCGACGATTTTTACGCCAATTTCAACGTGCTTTCCTTTCTCGCTGGCAACTCCGGAGCGCAGATGGGCGGCTGGTGGCGCAAGGAGGTCAATACCGTGGCAGATCTCAAGGGCGTGAAAATGCGTATTTCCGGCCTGGGCGGTGCGATATTCGCCGAGCTCGGGGTGGTACCGCAGCAGATCGCCGGTAGCGATACCTATCCGGCGCTGGAAAAGGGCTCGATTGACGCCGTCGATTGGGTCGGCCCTTACGATGACGAGAAACTGGGCTTCTACAAGATTGCCAAGAACTACTACATGCCGGGGTGGTGGGAGCCATCGGCAGCGATCCATTTCTTTGTGAATCGCAAGGAGTGGGAGAAATTGCCCAAGGAATATCAGGAGGCGTTTCAAACGGCGGCGGCCGAATGCAACGTGAACATGCTGGCCGAATACGATTACAAGAACCCCCTGGCGCTGGGGCGACTGTTGCAACACGGTGTCAAGCTGCAGCGTTTTTCCGAACGCATTCTGGATGCAGCCCACAAGGTCGCTCTGGATTTGTACGCTGACGAGGCGGGCAAGAATGCCAATTTCCGCGCCATCTACGGCGAATGGGAAAAGTCCCGCAAGGGGCAGGCGGCGTGGTTCAGCGTGACCGAGACGCGAATGGACCAGTATCTGCAGGCACGCAAGTGATGCGTTGAGGCAATAGCAGTCGCACTCGACGGATCGTGGCAGGAGAGGCTGCCGCGATCCCGTTTCAGAAAACCGGTGCTGGCCGTAGCCCACCATCCGACTGTGCGGACTTGGTTCGGGTGTGGGGTACGGCTGGCCGGCGAAAGAAAATACCCGGGACGCCCGGCGTCGTCAGGGTGTGAGGGTTTCCGTAAGAGGGGCCGTTATATGGCCGGCCCGTTCAAGGCCGGCGGCGATGCAGCGGGCAGAGGCAACGGCGTCCGGCCCGTCGCCATGGACGCAGATGCTGTGGATTTTTGTGGGCAGCACCTTGCCACTCAGCGTGACCAGACCGCCGGCGTCGAGCATGCGCAGCACATGGTCGAGGCTGGCCTGCGCCCCGTGGATCATGGCACCGGGCTGGCTGCGTGGAACCAGTTGGCCATCGTCGAGATAGGCGCGATCGGCAAAGACTTCCAGGGCGACCGGCAGTCCGGCACGGGCACCGGCCTGGGCAAGTTGGGAGTGGGCCGGGGCAAGGAGAATCAGGTCGCGGCTGACGGCGGCGACAGCGCCAGCCACCACGTCGGCGAGGCGGGCATCGGCGCAGGCCATGTTGTTCAGCGCGCCGTGCGGCTTGACGTGGCTGACGGCATGCCCCTCGACGGCGGCCATCGCCTGCAGGGCGCCAATTTGGTAGATCAGCATGGCGGCGAGTTCGTCGGCCGGAACATCCATGCGGCGGCGGCCGAAGCCCTGCAGATCGGGGAAGGAGGGATGCGCGCCGATACTGACGCCGCGTTCTCGAGCGGCACGCACCGTCTGGCGCATGACCAGCGGATCGCCGCCATGAAAGCCGCAGGCGATGTTGGCGCTGCCGACGACATCGAGCAGGGCGCTGTCGCTGCCCATGCTCCAGGCACCGAAGCTCTCGCCGAGGTCGGCATTGAGGTTGATTTTCCGGTTCATTCGTCTCTTCCGTGGGTCAGTCGCGGATGGGGGGCTCGGCGCGCACCATGCCGTCGATCAGGTTACAGGTGTAGAGCGCCGTCTCGTCGAGGTAGCCGGCAGGGAGGTAGCTGCCGATGCCGTTTTTCCAGCGGGCCAGGCGCTCGGTTTCGCGACGCTGCAGGGCGAGCGCCCCGGGCAGGTCAACCGCCGCGAAGCGCAGTTCGTCGCCGGTTCGACACTGGGCCAGACGCGGCAGGTCGGCGCGGATGACGGTGGCGATCTTCGGGTAGCCGCCGACGGTCTGGCAGTCGGCAAGGAGCAGGATGGGCAAGCCGTTGCCGGGTACCTGCAGGGTGCCGGGGGTTACGGCATCGGAGACGATGTCGGCGTGGGCCGGGCTGCGGTGGGTGAGTGCCGGGCCATCCAGGCGCATGCCCATGCGGTCGCTGTCGCGGGTCACCCGGTACACGGCGGCAAGCAGGCGTTCCAGTTCGCCGTCGGCAAAGTGGTCGACCTGCGGGCCGGGGATGAGGCGGATCGGGCCTTCCGCGTGTTGCCAGGGCTCGGCGCGGTACTCGCGGTATTCGTTGCGGGCGAGGCGACGGCAGGGCAGCGCATCGCCGCTTGCCAGCAGGCGGCCGTCGATGCCGCCGATGGCGGCCCGCTGGTAGGTGGCTCGGCTGCCCAGTTGCGGCGCCACCTCGATACCGCCGCTGACCGCCAGATAGGCCGTGCCGCCGTCGACCGGACCGCATTTCAGGATGTCGCCGCTTTCCAGGGTGGCGCTGTGCCATGCCTCAAGCACCTGGCGGCTGCCGCCATGACGCAGGATGCTGGCCGACAGGGCGCCGGTCAGCGCAACGCGTAGCGGGCCCTGGCGGACCTTGAGGCTGGGGCCGAGGCCGCGGAGTTCGATGGCCGCCGCATCACCGGCATTGCCGACCAGCGCATTGGCACAAGCGGCGAAGAGCGGGTCGAGGAAGCCCGAGACGGCGACGCCCATGTGCCGATAGCCATGGCGGCCGGCATCCTGGATGGCGTTGCCGAGGCCGCCGTCGACGACGTCCAGCCAGCCGCTCATGCCGGCTCTCCGGACAGGAAATGCCGGCGCTGCAGGTCGCCGGTCGTCAGCGCCCGTTCGATCCGCGTGTATTCCGCGCGGTCGACAGCCTGCCAGCGCACGCAATCGCCCGAGGCGAGCAGGGCGGGCGGCTCGTCGCCGGCAACGAAGAGGTCGAGCGGTGTCTGGCCGAGCAGGTTCCAGCCGCCCGGGCTTTGCCAGGGATAGACCGCGCACATTTCTCCGGCGATGGCGATGGAGCGGGCGGGGACGAGCTTGCGCGGAGTGCTCAGGCGAGGGGTGTGCAGGCTGGCCGGCAGCCCCCCCATGTAGGGAAAACCGGGCATGAAACCGATCATGTAGACGCGGAACGCCGTCTGGCAGAGCCGTTCGATAACCGCCGCCGGCGTCATGCCGTGCCGTTCGGCCACCGCTGCCAGGTCGGGGGCGAAATCGGCGTCGAAGCAGGCCGGTAGCAGCCAGTGACGGCCCGTCAGGGTGGTCGCTTCGGCTGTTTGGGCGAGGGCCAGCAGGCGTTCGCCCAGCGCGAGCGGGTCGGATTCCGGGCGGAAATAGACAGTCAGCGAGCGGAAGGTGGGAACCGTGTCGGCCACGCCGGAAAAGGCCGGATCGTGGCGGCGGGCGTCGTCGACCAGGGCATCCAGCGCCATGACCCGGCCATGGACGGCCGGGTCGATGTGTCGGGCAAACTCGACGGTCCACGCGCCGTCGCCAAGCGCCAGCAGACGCGGTGAGTCGTACGGCAAGGAAGACATGACCGCGCTCAGCCCGCCATCTGTTCGGGAAGCCAGGTGATCAGGCCGGGGAAGAAATAAAGCAGCAGCACGGCGGCGACCATGAGCAGGAACATCGGGAAGGCATGCCTGGCGAGATAGGTGATTTCCTTCTTGGTCATGCCCTGCAGCACGAACAGGTTGAAGCCGACCGGCGGTGTGACCTGGGCCATTTCGACGACCAGGACGACGAAGATACCGAACCAGATCAGGTCGAATCCGGCCGCTTCGACCGTTGGCAGCAGCACGCCCATGGTCAGCACGACGATGGAAATGCCGTCCAGGAAGCAGCCCAGGATGATGAAGAAGACCATCAGGGCGACGATCAGCAGCAGCGGCGACAGGCCGAGGCTGGAAATCCATTCGGCGAGGTGGCGCGGCAGGCCGAGATAACCCATCGACAGGGTCAGGAAGGCGGCACCGGCGAGGATCAGCGCGATCATGCAGTAGAGGCGGGTGGCGCCGAGCAGGCTGTCGCGGAAATTCTTCCAGTTCAGCTCGCCCTGCACGGCGGCAATCACCATCGAACCGACGACGCCCAGCGCGGCGGCTTCGGTGGCGGTGGCCAGGCCGGTGTAGATCGAACCGAGCACGGCGGCGATCAACGAGACGACCGGGATCAGGTGGCGCGATTCGTAGAGCTTCTGCAGGAAGGTGAATGCCTGTTCGGCCGGTGGAATCCGGTCCGGATGCAGCAGCGCCCAGACGATGGTGTAGCCCATGAACAGGCCGGCCAGCAGCAAGCCGGGGATGACGCCGGCGATGAACAGCTGGGCAATCGACACGTTGGCCGTGACGCCATAGACGATCATGATGATCGACGGCGGAATGAGCAGGCCGAGCGTGCCGGCGCCGGCCAGCGTGCCGATGGCGATGTGTTCGGGATAGCCGCGCCGCTTCAGTTCCGGCAGGGTCATCTTGCCGATGGTGGCGCAGGTGGCGGCCGATGAACCGGAGACGGCGGCGAAGATCGTGCAGCCGATGATGTTGGTGTGCAGCAGGCGACCCGGCAGACGCTCCAGCCACGGGGCCAGACCCTTGAACATGTCTTCGGAGAGCTTAGTGCGGAAAAGTATTTCGCCCATCCAGACAAAGAGTGGCAGCGCGGTCAGCGTCCAGGACGATGAGGAGCCCCAGATGGTGACGGCCATGCTGTCGCCGACCGGGCGGGTGGTGAACAATTCCATGCCGATCCAGGCCACGCCGGTCAGCGCGAGGCCGATCCAGACGCCGGAACCGAGAATGAGGAAGAGGACGGCAATGAGCAGCAGGGTGATGGTCAGGTCCATGTCGGCCTCCTCATTCGATATGGGCCGGTTCGCCGTCGGGCGAAGCGTCGCGCAGGGTCTTGCCGGCGAGCAGCATGACGAGATCGTTCAGGAAGGCCAGGGCGAACAGCGAGGTGCCGACCGCCATGCCGATCTGGGGAATCCACAGCGGCGTGGCATCGAGGCCGGTGGAAATGTCGAAAAACTCGCGGCTTTGCAGGACCAGGCGAATCGAGAACCAGGCCAGGGCGCTCGCCAGGACGAGGGCGACGACATGGCAGAAGATATCCAGCCAGTGCTGCGCACGGGGCGGCAGCTGATTGAAGATCAGTGTCACGCGGATATGCTCGCCGCGACGTAGCGTCGGCGCGAGAGCCAGGAAGCCGGCCGCGGCCATGCAGTAGCCGGCGTAGGCGTCCGATCCCGGTAGGTCGAGCGCGGGAATGATGCGCCCGAAAATGCTGGCCAGGACGGCGAGCAACGTGGCGATCATGAACAGGCCGGCCAGATAGGCGGCCAGATTGAACAGGGTATCCATCAACTTGCGCATGGAAACTCTCCGAAAAAGGGCCTTTCCAGGAAAGGCCCTTTGAAATGCAATGCGGGAAGCGCCGGGAAGGCGGACGGGGCGTTACTTGCGGTAGGCGTCCAGCATGGCCTGGCCATCGGGGCCGGCCTGCTTGACCCAGTCGGCAATCATCTGCTCACCGACCTTCTTCAGGTCGGCCTGGAGCTGCGGCGAACCCTTCTCGATCTTCATGCCGTTCTTGGCCAGTTGCTCGAGATACCAGGTGTTCTTTTCCTGGCTGATTTTCAGGCCGCGCGCTTCGGCTTCGGCAGCGGCCTTGAGCAGCGCATCCTGGGTCGGCTTGTCGAGGCCGTCGAAAGCCTTCTTGGATACGATCACCAGATTCTTCGGCAGCCAGGCGCTGACGTCGTAGTAGTACTTGACCTGCTCCCAGACCTTGCTGTCGTAGCCGGTGGCGCCCGAGGTCATGAAGGTATTGACCGTGCCGGTGGCCAGCGCCTGGGTCAATTCGGCGGCCTGCACGGTGACCGGCTGGGCGCCGACCAGTTGGGCGATGCGGCTGGTGTTCGGGTTATAGGCACGCCACTTGGCGCCCTTCAGGTCGGCGGCCGAGTTGATCGGCTTGGCGCTGAAGATACCCTGCGGCGGCCAGGGCACGGCGTACAGGACTTTCAGGCCCTGCTTGGCGAGGTGGGCTTCGGTGGCGGACTTGGTGGCCTTCCACAGCTTTTCGGATTCGCCGTAGCTGGTAGCGAGGAAGGGAATGGAGTCGACGCCGAACACCGGGTTTTCGTTGGAGTAGCCGGAGATGATGATTTCGCCGATCTGGGCCTGTCCGCCCTGGACGGCGCGCTTGATTTCGTTGGCCTTGAAGAGCGAACCGCCGTCGTGGATGGTCAGCATCAGCTTGCCGCCGGTGGCCTTTTCAACGTCCTTGGCAAAAAGCTGGATGTTGGCGGTGTGGAAGTTCGATGTCGGGTAGCCGGTCGGCATGTCCCATTTCTGCTGGGCCAGCGCAGCGGCGGACGAGAACATCAGGGTGGTACCGAAGCCGAAGGCGGCGATGGTTTTCAGCATGGGAGTCTCCTCATTCTTTTGTGGATGGTCACCATATCCTGTAGCGAACCGGCCGGGATGGCGATACCCGATGCCGCAGGTCGGGATTCGAACATGGTGACGTGACGTTAAGAAAACGTCGATAAAAAGTCAACATTATATTCGCTATAATCGTCGGCAATATTCTGGAGAAAACGCATGGCCAATCGTCCCAAAGCCAAAACAAATCCCGTCGCGGTCCCGGTTCCGCCGGTCGGGCAGCGCATCGTTTCTTCGTCGCATCTGGTGTCGGAAAAGTCGCCGGAGCTGTCGGAGTTCGAATTCGGCCTGATCATCGCCTCCCATGCCTTCAACCGCTGGCTGATCCGCTGCATGGGGGCGGCCGGCGTCAAGGACATGGCGCCCGTCGATGTCCTGATCCTGCATCACATCAATCATCGGCGAACGGAAAAGCGTCTGGCCGATATCTGCTTCGTCCTCAATATCGAGGACACGCACGTCGTCAGCTATTCGGTCAAGAAGCTTTCGGGCATGGGCTTGCTGAGCGGCACGAAGCGCGGCAAGGAAGTGTTCTTTGCCACGACGGAAGAGGGAAATGCCCTTTGTCAGCGCTACCGCGAGGTGCGCGAAGCCTGTCTGATGCCCGGTTTTTCCGGGCAGGAAGAAGAAAACGCCCGTCTGGGCGATCTGGCGCGGGTATTGCGCCAGTTGTCCGGGCGTTACGATCAGGCGGCGCGAGCGGCAACCGCCTATTGAATATCCCTTGAAGCCGGAAATTACGCCCGGTCGTCGAGGATTTCCGTATCGGCGTGGTCGTAGGCCGGGCTGCATGCGCACAGCACGCGCAGGGGGACCGGCCAGGTGTTGTGGAGAGCGTGCGGGGTACCCGGCGGAATCAGGATGGTGTCGCCGACGCCGATGGCGAAAGTCCGGTCGCCGAGAATCATGGTGCCCTGGCCGGCGGTGACGTGGTACAGCTCTTCGGTGTTGTGGTGGCGATGAAGCAGGGTTTTCTGGCCGGCATACACCGTCGCCTCGGCCAGGCTCTGCGCCTGGTTGCCATGCTGCTGCGGGTGCATCAGTTCGCGGATTTCCGAGCCATCCTTGGTGGTGTAGGGGCGGGCATCGTCGTAACGGCTGAGATGGGTGGTCATGTTGTCTCCTTGGGGATTCTGGCGAGAAAGCGGTCGAGCTGGTTGCCGAAGGCCTGCCGGTCGGCCTGGCTGAAGGAAGACGGGCCGCCGGTTTCGATGCCGGCGCTGCGCAGTTCCTCCATGAAATTACGCATGCTCAGCCGTTCCTGGATAGTGGCTGTCGTGTAGAGCTCGCCGCGCGGGTTCAGGGCATGGGCGCCGCGCCCGATGACCAGCGAGGCGAGCGGGATGTCGGCGGTGACGACCAGGTCGCCGGCCGCCACCTGGTTGACGATGTGCTGGTCGGCGACGTCGAAACCGCTCGGCACCTGGATGGCGCGGATGAATTTCGACGGCGGCGTGCGCAGCA
This sequence comes from Dechloromonas sp. CZR5, assembly GCF_008711155.1. Lineage (GTDB taxonomy): Bacteria > Pseudomonadota > Gammaproteobacteria > Burkholderiales > Rhodocyclaceae > Azonexus. Next base: position 981,212 of record NZ_VUYQ01000001.1, read on the forward strand.
TCTGGTTGGCGACCAGGGTGGTCTGGATCTGCCGACGCTCGGCGGCGCGGTAGATGATTTCCTTGATGACGCCGGGGCAGGCGTCGGCATCGACCCAGATTTGCATGTTACTTGGCCAGCGGTGCGAATTCGGCGGGAACCCAGGCGTACCCCTTGGCTTCCTTGCGGACATGGCCGACACCGGGGAAGGGCAGGTGCATGCCGGCAACCATCAGCTTTTCGCGGGCGGCCTTGTGAAAGATGCGCTTGCGCGTCGCCACGGCCTGCTTGGGATCGTTGTCGAATTCGAAAGCGACTTCCGGGCGGGCGAACTGCACGGCATGGTTATGCACCAGGTCGCCGAGGACGAGCAGACGCTGGTCGCCGCTCTGGAACAGGTAACTGGCGTGGCCCGGGGTATGGCCGTGGGTGTCCACGCTGCTGACGCCAGCCAGCAGTTCGCGGTCGCTGTCGAAGGTCTTCCATTTGCCGGCGGCAAGGTAGGGGGCGGCGGCATCGCGCGACATCTTGAAGAAGGGCTGGAAATCCTTGGGCGCCTGGTTGGCAATCGCTTCGCTCAGCCAGAAATCATTGTCCGCCTTGGCCGACCACACCTCGGCGTTGGTGAAGACACGCTGGCCGTCCGGGGTGACCAGGCCGTTGATGTGGTCGCCGTGCAGGTGGGTGACGAGCACGGTATCGACCTGCTCCGGGGTGTAGCCGGCCGCCCTGAGGTTGTCCACGATGTTGCCGAGGCCCGGCCCGAACAGCTTGGCGGCGCCGGCGTCGATCAGGACGAGCTTGTTGCCGGTGTTCACCAGGTAGGCGTTGACGGCGGTCTGTACCTTGGGGCCCTTCAGGAACTCGCGGGCAAGCAGGCGCTGGATGTCGCGCTTGTCGATGTTCTTCAGCAGCTTCTCGTCGAGGTCGATGGCACCATCGTAAAGGGCCGTCACTTCGAACTGGCCGAGCATCAGGCGGTAGTAGCCGGGTACCTGGGTTTTCTGCTGCGGCGCCTCGGCGACGGCCAGGCTGCTGCCGAGCAGGAAGAGGCCGGCAACGGCCAGGCGGCGGAAGGCTGTTTTCAGGGGAGAGGCGGTGAGGGTCATTCAGGGCTCCTGTGGGGTGGGAGAACAGCCGGGATGACCGATGCTGCGGGCAGTCGGAGATCGGCGGCGAAGGGGAGATATTGCCACGGAGTGCCCGGTTGACAAATGCATCATGGCGCCGTTTCATGGCTGCTTCCCCATTTCTTGAGCGGAGCGGCCTGCCATGGTTCGATCGATTGCACGCCTGCTGCCTGTGGGCGGCCTGTGGTTATGGCTTTCCCTGGGCAATGTGCTGGCGCAGACGGGCGACACGCTGCCGCCGGCGCCGGACTATCTGGGGGAAATTCGCCGGGGGGCTGACGGACGGCTGGTGGCTCGTCCGGAAGCGGCGCTTGCCATGGAGGCAGCCGTACCGGCCACGATGGTCGTCGGTCCCGGCGAGAAAATCGCCTCGATCACCGAAGCCGCCAAACTGGCGCGCGACGGCGACGTGATCGAGATCCGTCCGGGCGTCTATCGCGGGCAGCCGGCCGTCTGGACGCAGAACAACCTGGTGATCCGCGGTGCCGGCGAGCGGCCGGTCATGCTGGCCGATGGCAAGAATGCGGAGGGCAAGGCGATCTGGGTGGTGCGCGGCGGCAAGCTGCGGATCGAGAATATCGAATTTCGCGGAGCGCGGAGCGCCGACCTGAACGGCGCCGGAATCCGTTTTGAAAAGGGTAGCCTGACCGTGCGGGCTTGCGCCTTCTTCGACAACGAGATGGGCATCCTGACGGCGAACCGCGGCGAGTCGACTCTCGAGGTGATCGATAGCGAGTTCGGCGACGCGCCGCGTACCCAGGGCGATCTGCACCATCTGCTGTATGTCGGCGCGATCGGGAAATTCACGTTGCGGGGCAGCCGTTTCTCCAATGGCTATCTCGGCCATCTCGTCAAATCGCGGGCGCGCGAGAACCACATCCTGTACAACATGCTGGTCGATGGGGCCGGCGGCAAGTCGTCCTACGAACTGGAGTTCCCCAATGGCGGTGTCGCTTACGTGGTCGGCAATACCATCGGTCAAAGCGCCGGCACCGACAATCCGCGCCTGGTTTCCTATGGCGCCGAGGGGCCGAAATGGCCTGACAATGCGCTCTACATGGCGCACAACACCTTGATCAACGACGCCTACGCCGGTACTTTCGTCAACGTGCGTACCGACCGGATGGGCGGCGATGTCGAAGTCTGGTTGCTCAACAACCTGATCGTTGGGGTGGGCGATCTCCACAAGCCGGCGCAAGGCCGATTCGAAGGCAACCGTTTGGCGGCGCGGCACGAACTGGTCGAGATGGGCGGCATTCCGCTGAAACTGACCAGTCTGTCGCCGCTGCGCGGCATGGTCAGTCCGCCGGGGATGGCGCCGGCCATGGCGCTGTTGCCCGATGCCGAGTTCGTCTTCCCGGCGGGAACCCGCCGGATGCAGCCGGGCAGCCTGCTTGCGCCGGGGGCATTCCAGTAGCGCCTGTCTAGGTCGCTGCGGGCGCTTCCAGCGGGAGCGTCAAGGTGAAGGTGCAGCCTTGGCCGGGCCGGCTTTCAACGCGTATCTTCCCGCCGAGAATTCCGGTCACGATGTTGTAGACGATGTTCAGCCCGAGACCGCTGCCGCCTTTTCCGAAGCGGGTGGTGAAGAAGGGGTCGAAAACGCGTCCGAGGTTTTCCTCGGCAATGCCCGCGCCGTTGTCGTGGATGACGATCACCGCCTTGTCGCCCTCCTGCTTCGCGGACAAGTGGATTTCACCGCCTCGTTCCCCGTAGCCGTGGATCATGGCGTTTTCCAGCAGGGCGGAAACGGCCTGGTTCAGGCTGCCGGGGTAAGCGTTCATCGGGATGTCGCCGTCGATGTCGGTGGCGACTGTGCAATGGCCGCGTTTCAGGCTGGGGGTAAGCATGACTACCGTGTCATTCAAGGTTTCCTTCAGCATGAAACCCCGGCGGGCGTCGCTCGTCCGGTCGACGGCGGCACGCTTGAAACTGGCAATCAGCTGGGCCGCCTTGTCGAGATTGCGTTGAAGGATGTGCGTCGCATTATCGAGCTTGTCCATATGCTCGCGGAGGGTCGTTTTGCGGAGCTGGCCACTTTCGATTTCCGATTGCAGGGCCGCCGTTTCGTCGCTCAGGCGCGAGGCGACCAGGACGCAGTTGCCGATCGGCGTATTCAGTTCGTGGGCAATGCCGGCAACCAGCGCCCCCAGGGCGGCCAGTTTCTCTGCTTCAACCAGTTCCTGGCGGGTATCGGTCAAGGTCTGGACGGTTTGCTCCAGTTCCCGATTGGCGTTGGCCAGCGCAATGGTCCGTTCGTCGACCAGACGCTCCAGATTGGCGTTCAGGTTGCGTATTTCAGCGTCGACACGTTCTTGTTCGTGGCGTTGCTTCTCCTGCACGGCAAGCATGTCGTTGAATGCCTGCTCCAGCATGCCGATTTCACCCGTTGCCTGCAGATCTATCGGTGTTTTCTCGACCTGGTTGGTCAAGCGGGCGACGTGTTCGGTGAGGCGCGACAAGGGGGCCAGGGAGCGTTGCACCATGATCCACGCCAATGCCAGGATACCGAATCCGGCAATGGCGGCAAGAAAGAAGACCCGGTCGCGGGTTTCGCGAAACGGCTGCTCAGCTTCGGCGACGGGATAGTTGGCGGCCAGCAACCAGCCTGTGCTTTTCATGGTACGTATGCCGACAATCATTTTCGTGCCCGTGCTGTTGACGGTGACACCGCTCCCTTCGAAGTTCTCGTCGAGTCCTTTGTCGATGATCAGGTTCTGGCCGGGTTTGGCCGCGGTTTTCATGATCCGCGTCGGGTCCGGATGCATCAGCATGGTCCGCGACCGCGTCAGCAGGAAGAAATAGCCGCCTTGACCGATGCGGACATCCTTCAGCGAGGCCAGGAAGTTGCTGCCGTCGAGGCGCAGGGCGCCGGTGACGAATCCGCGATGTTCGCCATCCTTGCCAAAGATCGGGATGATCAGGGCGACCGCCGGGCAGCCGTTGCAGGATGGCGAGGGGTAGGGCTCGGAAAAGGTCGGCAGGCGTCTCTCCCGCGCGCGGTAGTCGGCATCCGGCGCCCCTGTCAGCTTGCCGAGGCGTTTGGCGGCGACAAGGGGGTCCGTCGTGTTGACACCCATGAGGATACGGTCCTTGTTGCCGATATAGAGCCCAAGGTCAAAAACGCCAAGCCCGGCCGATTGGGTGCCGATATAGGCATGGGCAACGCTGGCGTCGTCGAACGCCCTTGCCGGCGTATTCGCGGCAATGGTTTGCAGCATTTGTGTCGCCGCTTCGAAGCGGCTGTCCAGCATGGTCGCGTGGGTTTCCGTCAGGAGCGCGACATCCTGGCCGATCAGTCGCTGGAATCGTTCCTGCAGCGTATCCAGTACGACGTGCAGGATGACCGCCAGTGCGACGAAAAACAGCAGAACGACACCAATGGAGAAGCGTGTTTTGAGGGATTTGAAATACATACCGCTACCCTATTACCAAAGTGGTATAGGGCGTGGTGTTTTTTTGTTAAGAATTGCAGCCCATTGCCTCGCCCATTTTGATCGACCGGGCCGGCGACCAATCGGGATTGAAGGACAGGCGGTTTTGCGGAAAGAGCATGACGACCGTCGAGCCGAGCAGGAAACGCCCCATTTCCTCGCCCTTCCTGAGCACGATGTTCTGCTCGTCGTAGCGCCATTCGCGGATCACGCCCGGACGCGGTGGATTGACCGTGCCATGCCAGACCGTCGCCATGCTGCCGACGATGGTGGCGCCGACCAGGGTCAGCACGAAAGGGCCGCCCGCCGATTCGAAGACGCAGACGACGCGTTCGTTGCGGGCAAAAAGTCCGGGTACACCGCGGGCGGTGGTCGGGTTGACCGAAAACAGCGCGCCGGGGACGTAGATCATCCGCGTCAGCCGGCCGTCGCAGGGCATGTGGATGCGGTGATAGTCGCGCGGGCTGAGATAGAGCGTGGCGAAGCTGCCGTTCTCGAAGCGGGCGGCCAGTTCGCGGTCGCCGCCGACCAGCGCGGTGGTCGAGTAGGAATGCCCCTTGGCCTGGAAGATCTGGTCGCGCGCGATGGCGCCGAACTGGCTGATCGCGCCGTCTACCGGACACAGGAAATCGGCCTCGGCCAGCGGCCGGGCGCCATCTTTCAACGGGCGGGTGAAAAATGCGTTGAAGCTTGGGTAGCTGCCAATGTCCGGATTGGCCGCTTCGGCCATGTTCACGTTGTAGCGGCCGACGAACCAGCGGATGACCGAGGTCGTCAGCGAACCGGCTTCGGCCGAGGCCAGTTTGCCCGCCAGAACGGTAAGGGCCTGCTTGGGGATCAGGTATTGGGGGAGGACGGCAAGACGGTCGGACACGGGAGGCACCGGCAACATAAAGGGCGAACATTATACCGGGTGCCGTGTCTCCTTATTTTCGCGTCCGCGCGACCGGCCCGGATTGGTGGCCGGGCGGACATCGGCAACAGGTCGAGCGCCCGGGGGTGAATGCACTGCCCGGGCGCGGTGAGGACGTCTAGCGGCAGGCGTGCAGGCCGACGCGGTTGCCTTCGCTGTCGACGATCAGCGCGATGAAGCCGATATCCTGGCCCTGCGCATTCTTCCCCAGGGCCAGGCGGGGCATGGCGACCTGGCCGCCGGCAGCCAGCGTACGCTCCAGCGCCGCGTCCAGATTGTCCACGCTCAGGTAAATCAGCGTGCCGTTGTCGCGCGGTTCCAATTGCGGCATGGCGACCAGCGCGCCACCGGGCATGTTGTCGTCGTAGGCGAAGATCGCCATCGGATGGCCGCTGCAGCTTTCGCGGCGGAAAGTCGCGCCGAGCACGCGTTGGTAAAAAGCGACGGCGCGGTCGAGGTCGGTCGTGGGTAGTTCGAACCAGCAGATCGGGGTGTTCATGGTTTTCTCCTTGGGGTTGGGCGCCGGTTGCTTGCCGGCGTGGAGTGCATCATCCGCTCCCCCTCCTGACAACGTCGTGTCAGGAGACGCCGTGGGCCGCGCAAAGGCGCGTGCTATGCTGAAATCCAGCTGCCTTTCCCGGAGTCGCCGCCGATGCGTCCTGCCGACCGCCTGTTTCAGATCATTCTCATGTTGCGCCACGGCCGCATCGTCACTGCCCGGGCGTTGGCCGAGGTGCTGGAGGTATCGGAGCGCACCGTCTACCGCGATATCGCCGATCTCATCCGGGCCGGTGCTCCTATCGACGGCGAGGCCGGTGTCGGCTACCGCCTGCGGCGTGGCTACCAGGTGCCGCCGTTGATGTTTACCGCCGACGAACTGGCTGCCCTGGCCATCGGCGCCAAGCTGGTCCGCGCCTGGACCGATCCGGCGCTCGGCAAGGCCGCCGACGCCGCCATGGCACGCATCGAAGCCGTGCTGCCGCGAGATCTGGAAGAGCGCATCGCGGCCAGCAGTCGGCGTTACATCGCTCCGGACTGCCTGCAGCCTGAGCCGCTGCGCGAACCGATGGCCGCGCTGCGCGATGGCATGGAATCCGGACACAAGGTGCGTGTCGCCTATCGGCGCGGCGACGGGGCGTGTTCAGAGCGTATTCTCTGGCCGCTCGGCCTCGTCTTCTGGGGACGCTGCTGGACCCTCGGTGCGTGGTGCGAACTCCGCCAGACCTTCCGTACCTTCCGTGTCGACCGCTTTTCCGGTGTCGAACGGCTCGATGCCCGATTCGACGATCGCTATGGCCATCTGTGGGCCGAATATCTCGCCCGTGCTCGCGAGGAAGGCGAAAGCACGCCGCATTCTGGTACCGACCGGGCGGGATAGCGCAAAACCCGGAAATCATTCCGTCACATCCCGATACACGGCACTACGTTTCTGCTGACATCGCCGCCGCAACCTGCCGCGTTATTCGGCACAAGGCGCTGCGAAAAAGTTGGCAGCACCGAGTGCCGAATAAATCGACCTCTCAAGGAGAAACAAAATGCAAATTACCAAGACCCTGATCGCCCTGACCGTTGCCCCGGCTTCGCTTCCGCTTCTTTTGCCCAGGGCGTCGCCACCCCGGCCCCGGCAACCGCTGTAGCACCGGCCGGCAAATAAACCAGCCCGAAAAGACAAAACCCCCGGCCTCCAAAACCAGGGGGCCTATTTGGGGCGATAGTTTTCCGAGTCGGGCTTGGCGGCATTCAATCCAGGGAAGTCACACTATTCAATGCCAGTTTATTGGCATCAAATGGTCATGAACTGAATTGGAATTGTTTGCATATATCATCTATATTCATCTCAGCAGGGAAGGATGCCGTTTGCGGTAGGTCAGTTCGCTATATCCCATTCCATCGGGTATTCGTGGGGGATTCCATGGAAATCGAACGTCGTCGCATTAATGGATTGTCATTGCATTTTCCGGTGGGGGCACTTTTGGTATTGATGAGCCTTTCATCATGCACGGTCGTCAACCCGGTCCCATCACAAGAGGATGATTCGTTCTTCAGAAAAACTGCTGACTCCACCAAAACTGAAAGCGGCAAGTCCGCGCAGGACTGTTGTTGCAAGGCGAGCTATGCTGACCACTTGGGGGAAGAGATAGAAGCGGCCGATAAGCGACGGCGCGATTGGCTGGAGAAAGGAACCGAGCGTTTAAGGACATCGACCGCCTATAACGCCTTGCTTGTACCGCTGTCGGTATTTGTTGCGGCAAGAAGCATTGCCGATCCATCGGCTTCTCTGGTTCGGGATGCGTCAGCGATTGCGTTGGGGACATATGGCTTGCTGAGCTCAGGTGTTCCCGAGCGTGACAAGCTCTATCTTGAGGCGGCACGGCAGGCATCCTGTGCAATTTCGCTGTCAGCCGTGGATCTGTACGAAAAAGAACGAATAGAACGTGTTTCTAGAACGCGGGCATGCGACACAGGCTTGGTCTGTTCGGGTGTCGGTGGTGACGAACAAAGTACTCGGTCATGCTGCAAAGCGGGGGAAGCATCGACGGACAACGCCGAGGTCTCGCTCGAGAATCGGATCGCCTGCTTAGAGGGCAGCATCAAGGAGTTTACCCAGACGCGTGACGACTTATTGTCGAAAATGCCAGTCGGTAGCAGCGGGTCTGATACTTCGATTTCATTAAGCATCGGAGCGCGATTGCGGGAAGTCGGGGTGTTGCCGGGTAGTGCTGGCAGCGGCAATCGACGACAGAACTTCCTTGATCGTAGTCAGGCAAAAATTGATGATGCCGGAGCAAAACTGCTCCAACTCCGCTCACTGCGCAGCGAAATCCGCTACTCAGGCCAGCGATTGCGGAATCGTATTGGTTACATTAATCAACGCCTGATCGTTGCTCTTAACGATCGAACGCCAACGCTAACTGCTCCGAGCCAATTGGGTGCTGTGCGCAACGAGTTGGCCAATCTGGTGAATGCGCTTGAAAAGAAGAATGCCGAGAATGGTGCTACTGGCCAGTCGAAAAGAGGTGAGCGAAAAGGCTATGCTCAGGAGCATGTTTCAGCGCTTTCCAGCGACAAGGGGTTACTCTCCAAGTCGAGGGCTCTGGATAGTGCCTTGGTCAGTGCTCAGGATTGGCTGAGCGCCCATGAAACCCGAAAAAGGGAAATCTTGGCGGAGGTGAGCCGTGGCGGGTGTTCCGAAGAGTTGTTTGGTGAATTGTCTCCACTAACCATAAGAAGTACCGAGGTTAGAAAATGAGATGGCAGCAATGGGCGATATTGAACAGGGCCTTTGAGCGCCTGGGAAGGGGCATCGCTCGTTCCGGGCCGAGTTTGGAAGATGACTGGATTTCCGGTGAGGCATTGGATGCCATATTCATTGACTTGCCAGGTGCAGGGCAAGGGGCGGATTGTTGGGCATGTCATGTGGCAGTTGCAGAAAATATCCCCATTGCCAGTTTGCCCGATTATTGGTGTTTTGACCCGCAATTGCCTCCCGTTCGATTAAGGAAAGGCCGTGCTCCCCACGCTGTCGCGCAGTCTACCGTGAGGGTTCAGCGATTGAGCGGGGAGGGCGAACAGGGGACAGCAACCTGTCTGGTGCGGGACAAGTTGAATGCCAACCGAAACTATGTCATTACATGCGCTCATGTTGCGGCGCCGGACAAGCAATCGGCGTACCGAGATGAGTTTGCCCTTTCATTTAGCGGAAAGTCTTTCTCTGCTTACCTGTGTGAATGGGCACCGGTTCTTGGCGGAAAGGAAGATTCGATTGCCCCGATTGACGCGGCGCTTCTCGAACTCGATGCATCGGCCCTGAGCGAGTTGAGAGTACAGCTGTCGGCGCAGGACATGCCAGCCGGGGTTGATTCGGAGTGTGCATTCAACAAGAGCGTTGTGCTGCACAGCTTGCGGGGAGAGATCGCGGGTGCGCTCCGAAACAGATGGTCAGGCAAGGTTTTCCTTGCCGACGGTGACAAATTCCCCGATTACTTCTTGCGTGATGCCATTGGCTATCTTGCCTCCGATCAAACACTGCCGGGCGATAGCGGGGCTGCAATCTGGACAGCGGATCAGCGCTTGCTCGGGATGCATGTTGCGGCTATCGAATCGGGAGAGGCTTGGGGAGCCAATGCCGTGATGGGCCCCATTTCTCCCGTGCTCGACTGGTATAACGTCAAGCCTTATACGCGCTTCGATCCCGCGACTATTACCGAAGCCGATCGGCCTCTTGCCTCGTTGCGCCTTTCTAATCCTCCCGCTGGCTCAGGTATTTCACAGCAAATCGACTACGCCACGGAACTCGGTGTTCTGGCAAAAACGATTTGGGGGGAGGCACGCAATCAAGGACGAAAAGGCATGGAGGCCGTTGCCTGCGTGATGGCCAATCGCAAAAATGCCCGTCGTGGCAATTGCGATACTTTTTTTTCTGTGTGCCGTGCCTACCGCCAGTTTTCCTGCTGGAACGAAGGCGATCCTAACCGCCGCAAGCTTGATTTGATCGAGTCGGCACCGGATGCGGAATACCGGCTGGCAATGGAAATCGCGGCCGATGTACTGGCCGGCAGGCAACAGGATTTTACCTTTGGCGCCCAATACTACCTTACGCGTGCTGCCAGTCGGACAACCGATTGGGCGCGGGGGCATACACCGTGTTTTGAGTGGGGCGATCACCTGTTCTATAACGACGTCAGATGAATAGGAGCCAAGCATGAGCATGACACTGATTGAAGTCGCGATTGCCATGGCCCTCATCTACATGGTGGCCTCAATCCTTGTTACCACCTTCCAGGAGTACTTGTTCGGTAATCTGATCCGGACCAGGGTTTCGGTGTTGCACGACTTGTTGCTTGAGGCCTGTGGCAGAAACGTGATGCTCAAGGAGGGGGTGTTGAAAAATTCTTTGGTCTTCGCGCTGTCCAATGGGGACAAAGAAGCGGAAAGTAAGTTTCCGCGCAGCACCGGGCCAACCGAAATTCCTCCCGATATATTCGCCAAGGCCTATTTGATGGCGTTGAACGTGAAATATCCTGGGACGCACCCCAGTGAGCAATACCTCCCGTCGGCATTTGTCGATGCGCTCGCCGCGCAGCCCGCAGGGATCGACGCGCGTAACGTGCAAACACTCAAAGGATTGCTGCCAGGTACCGAGGGCGACTGGGGGGCGTTCGAACTAGCCATTGCCGATTGGTTCGCCAAGATCGGTGATCGATCCAAGGGATGGTTCAAGCGCCGAACGAGTTGGTGGACCTTGTTCATCGCGTCGGTGGTGGTGCTGCTGCTGAATCTGGATGCCTACAACATGCTCAACCGTCTCCTCGGGGACCCGGCGTTACGCGCGGCTCTTGCGGATGTCGGAGAATTGGCTTTCATTCAACGAGAATCGGATGCCGGACGGAGCGTCGACAGTAGTTTGACAAAAAGCCTGCCACCCGAAGGAAAGGTTTCAGCGGCGCTGACCGACGCTTACACCCGCTTGTATGCCGCGTTCAAGCAGGATAAGGAAATTGCGCAGTTGCAATACAAGCTTTCCGATGTCAGGCGCTATTGCGTTATAGATGGCTATACCGACGAGGCCAGCCTGGGTTTCAAGCCACCGCCCAACAAGAGTTCGGCGAGCAGGGCTTGTGCAGGTGGAAGTCCGTGTCAGAAGGATCAACTGGAGCAGTATTCTCAGAAGCTTTCCGATCCGCCCAGCTGGTTGACGATCATTCCGTATGCGATCATGCCAGCTATAGACAAGGCGTCGGTCGGTCTAACTAACCATAAGGTTTGCAAATACGACAACCAGAAGCAGGCAGTTTGCGAGGCGAGCGTACAGCCGGTAACTACGCAGGCGACACTGGAGCAGGTATACGGTTGCGTCAGCCACATTTCTGCGTGGGTTCGGGCATCCATGACTTCCAGTCGAGACCCCGCTGTGCAAGCTGCCATGCGCGAGGCGGCGGTGAAACTGGAGGAGTCCAAAACCGGTTTGGCGCAGCTCATTCAACTACATCAGCCCAAGAGTTTCACACGTCTATTCCGCGATCACCCGGAAGCGTTTTCCGAATGTCGAGAGCGCGCCAACTCGCTGGAGGACATCTCGCGATGCATGGGAAACGATGCATTGCAATACACCGCTCTGCCCTTCGGTCATCATCAGGGTAATTGGAGCGCCCAGTTCTGCAAGGTCAAGGTCGCATCTCCGGATGCTGCCTTGGACGGCAGTTTGGAAGCCGGAATCTGGCCCTGTAATCACCGGGTCGCGCGGCATGTCGGCATGGGCCTGCCGGCGATGGCTTTGCAATACAAGCCGATACCCGAAATATTCTTGTCGGTTGTCGTTGGAGGGGCGATTAGCGTGTTGCTGATCAGTCTTGGGGCTCCATTCTGGTTTGATGTGCTGGGTCGATTTGTTCGCTTGCGTGCCGCCGGCCGTATTCGTGACGACGAAATAAGCGCGGCCAAGGGTGGCGGTACTCTTCCCCTACCTGAGATCGCGCGGCGATCAGGTAGCAGTGGCACGCTTTCCAGTCCCGCTGTGAACGGCGTTGGCGGCGTTTCGCCAACGGCGCTCAATGCCTTCGAGGCCAGTTTGACCGGGCGCGAAGTCATGGCGCTCAAACAGCGGGTTGGAGCGCTGACGAACCCGGCGGCAATCATTGATGGCGAAACGCGGGCGGGGGTGGCCAAGTGGCTTAGTGAGCATGGGCGCCCAGCTGACGAGGCGCTGAGCTACGTGCTGTACAACGATATTGTCGGCCGTCCCCCGATTTCTGCCGGTGCGGTCAATGGCGCGGTTGCCACCCGTCCGCAACTGGGGCATGGCTATTTTCTGCTTTCGGGCCTGGCGAACAACTTGATGGCGGCAACCTCCTTCACGGGGCGTGTGCCACCCAATGAGACGAAATTCACCGACGATCTGCGGGCGTTGAGTGTGTTGTATCGCTACAAAGCAGATAGAGGTGCTAACCCAGGTGCGAAAGTGATCGATTTGCCCACGGTGATCGCGGCAACGAACAATCCGGCAAGTCTCGATGAAATGGACGAGAGAACGGTTGCTGCGGTGCTCCAGGGAGGAACAGCCTACCCCAGGACGACTGCGGCACCCTGGATGGACTGGGCATTTGGCGAACTCGGGCAATGCGAGCGTGGCGGGACGACGCGTGAGAGCAGCAATCCGCGGATTTGTGAATACCTTGACGTTGCCGCAGCGAAGCTCGGGGGGCAAGGTGACACGACGGCCTGGTGCGGCGCTTTCGTGGCTTGGGTGATGAACAATTACAGCGATGAATACCACAGGTCTAGCCGGACCCCGAGCGGCTGGCCGTCTCCGCAACCGTTGCCGAAAACGCCGGAGGGAGCAAAGAACTGGGCGGGCTGGGGAGCTAAAGACACGCGGTCTTCTCCGAAGTTGGGCGACATTGTCGTCCTGAAGTCCTCGCATGTCGGATTCTTTGTCGAGCAGGACGCCAGTTATGTCACCCTGCTTGGCGGTAATCAGGGAGATCGGGTCCGCCTGAGCCGCTTCCCAATGGGGGACGTTGAAGCTATACGGAGATAGCGGGCCGCTTTGGGGTTTTCGATGTCCCTGTTTTATCGACTTCTGGCCCACTTCGACCGGTCCCCCGCGCTCAGGAAGCTCCAGGCGACGATCCGGCTCTGTTTCTGGCCCTGGGCCATGTCGATGATGCGGACGTCCACGACGCGGGCCTTCTTGAGCACGGCCTGAATCGGGGTGAGATTGTCCGCCTTGGAGAGCAGCGTGGTGAACCACAGTGCGCGCTTGGGAATCTGCGTGCTCTGTTCGATCATGGTCTTGACGAAACCGCGCTCGCCGCCGTTGCACCACAGTTCGGTGCCGCCGCCGCCGAAATTGAGGCGGGCCTGCGTGGAGCCCTTGCTGGCACCGGGTTTGCCGAGGTTGTTCCATTTGCGCTGACTGACGGCCAGCACCTCGTCGGGCGAGGCGTGGAAGGGCGGGTTGCACATCGTGAAGTCGAAGTTCTCGCCGCTGCGCAGCAGGCCGGTGAAAATGTTGTCCCATACCGGCTGGTGGCGCAGTTCGACGTCGGTGGCGATCTCGGGGTTCTTGGCGAGAATGGCGCTGGCGTTGGCCAGCGCCGCCTCGTCGATGTCGGTGCCGAGGAAGGACCAGCCGTAGGCGGCGTGGCCGATCAGCGGGTAGACCAGGTTGGCGCCGGTGCCGATGTCCAGTCCGCGCACGCCGGGGCCGGTGGGGATGGCATTGCCGTCGGCGAGCAGGTCGGCCAGTGCGTGGATGTAGTCGGCGCGGCCGGGAATCGGCGGGCAGAGGTAGCCGGCCGGGATGTCCCAGCCCTTGACGCCGTAATGGTGCATGAGCAGTGCCCGGTTGAGCGCCTTGACGGCGGCCGGGTTGGCGAAATCGATGCTCGGCGTGCCGGCGGGTGTCGTCTTGATGTGCTTGGCCAGCGCGGCCGACGTGGCGGTCAGTACAGCCAGGTCGTAGCCATCGGCATTTTCGTTGCGGGGGTGCATGGCGGTGTTCCTTGAAACGGGCCGCCATTGTCCCACGCCGCGGCGATCAATGCTCCCGGCCGTCGATGCGGGCTTGCATCAGGATGGGGATGTAGCGCCAGGCGAGTATGCCGAAAGCGACGAGCCAGCAGCTTGCCGACGCGTGGATGATGCCGATGTAGGCCCCGGGTACGAACTGCGGCACGGCGACGCGGACGATGAGCGCCAGGATCATGATATACAGCACGGCGCGGTCGAGCCCGTCGAAGACGACCTTGCGGCCGGTGTGCCCTTTCGAGATGCGGATGATCATGGCTGGGATGACGCAGCCCATGGCGCCGAAAGTGAAGAGGTGTACCGAGACCGAGCCGATCCACACGAAGTTCATGGCGTGGCCCAGGGCTTCGACCAGCAGCTGGCCGACGATGGCCAAGTAGCCAATGTACATGATCCCGATGTCGATGCGCTTGAAGGCGAGATGCGGCTTCCAGAAAACGAAGCGGATGGCGAGCAGAACGGCCAGCGCCAGCGACAGGCCGGCGGTCAGCGGGCGGGGCAGGAAGGGTTCGAGAACCAGGAGCAGGCCGAGCAGCTTGATCGGCATGTCGAGTTTGGGTTGGCGCAGAATCTGGATCTGGAAGACTGCTTTCATGAATCCCGTCAGGGTGCGTTCGAGCATGACCAGGAAGGCCATGCGGAACAGCGCGATGCTCATTCCATAGCCGGCCGGAAAGTCGTTGCCGTAGAGCATCAGGTATTTGGCCACCAGGAAGGCCGGCAGCATGACCATGAAGAAAGCGTTGTCGCGGTAGCTGTCCTGGCTGCGATAACGGATCAGCGTCCACACCAGCATGGCGGCGATGCTGCCGAGAAAGGCGTTGTTGGCGAGCATGGCGACCGGCAACGGCCATTGGCCGCCGAAGCTCATGGCCAGCCGCTCGACGATCCAGGCTGTGGCGAGCAGCATCAGGGCCGGTCCGTGATAGCCGCGGATGTTGACCCAGTTCTTGGTCGAGGTGAGCAGGAAGCCCCCCAGTACCGCCCAGCCGAAGCCGAAGAACATCTCATGGGCATGCCATTGAACCGACGTGAACGGCGCGTTCGGGGCCGGCAGGCTGCCGCTGAACATCAGCGCCCAGGCGATGGGGAAGAGCATGCCGGCAAGGCAGGCGAGGGCGAAGAAGGGGCGGAAGCCGACGAGCCATAGCGGGTGGGTACGTGAAAACATGATGAACCGGAGGAGAAAAGTACGATCGAAGTGGCAAGTTTAACGACAGTCGCGAGTCGCAAACTTGATTTATACCGGGCTGGTCACGCATCGTTTCCCACAATGGCGTAAAATCCCATCCTTGGCCGATGGGTGAGGGGTTGTTCGGCTGATTTCCATAAGGACAATGATGAAGCGTGTGGATGATTTCCGCTTGCGGCTTGGCAAGCACGAGCTCGTGCCGATCATGATCGGCGGCATGGGGGTTGATATTTCGACGGCCGATCTGGCCCTGGAGGCAGCCCGGCTGGGTGGCGTCGGGCATATTTCGGATGCGATGATCAATACGGTTTCCGATCGTCGCTACGAAACCAAGCACGTCAAGGAAAAGCTCGCGCTCTACAAGTACAACGTCCAGAACGAGGACAAGTCGCCGGTCAAGTTCGATCTCGGCCGTCTCGAGGAAGCCACCCGGCTGCACGTCGAGGCGACCATGCGCCGCAAGCAGGGGAACGGCCTGGTCTTCATCAACTGCATGGAAAAGCTGACCATGAACGCGCCGAAGGAGACCCTTAAGGTCCGCATGACGGCCGCCATGGATTCCGGTATCGACGGCATCACGCTGGCGGCCGGCCTGCATCTGGGTTCCTTTGCCCTGATCGAGGATCATCCGCGCTTCCGCGATGTGCAACTGGGCATCATCGTCTCCTCGGTTCGCGCCCTGCAGCTTTTCCTGAAGAAGAGCGCCCGTACCAACCGCCTGCCGGATTACATCGTTGTCGAAGGTCCGCTGGCCGGAGGCCACCTTGGTTTCGGCATGGACTGGGCGCAGTACGACCTGGCTACCATCGTCGCCGAAGTGCTCCAGTACCTGCGGGACGAAAACCTGAATATCCCGGTTCTGCCCGCTGGCGGCATCTTCACCGGCTCCGATGCGGCCGGCTTCCTCGAAATGGGCGCCGCCGGCGTCCAGGTGGCCACGCGTTTCACGGTGACCAGCGAGTGCGGCTTGCCGGACGCGGCCAAGCAGGAATACTTCAAGGCCGACGAAGACGATATCGAAGTCAACCAGATTTCGCCGACCGGCTATCCGATGCGCATGATCAAGTCCAGCCCGGGCATCGGCGACGGTATCCGCCCGAACTGCGAAGCCTATGGCTATCTGCTCGACGCCAACGGCAAATGCGCCTACATCACCTCCTACAACCGCGAAGTCGCCGCGCATCCCGAAGCGCGGAAGGTCAAGGTCTGGGACAAGACCTGTCTGTGCACCCACATGCGCAACTTCGAAATCTGGACCTGCGGCCACCTGACCTACCGCCTGAAGGATACGACCCTCAAGCTTGAGGACGGCCGTTACCAGGTGCTGTCGGCGGAGCATGTGTTCAAGGACTACCAGTTCAGCACGGACAACAAGATCGCGCTGCCGACACCCTAGTCAGCTTGAGTGGTTGTCGCCTCACGCTTCCGGTGAGGCAATAAGTTCAAGTATCTGAAGTCTGGATGGACATGCAGTTTGCGCGAATGATGAAGGGGAGAAGACGGGGAGGTGCATTCAGGCGCTTGCTTGGCGCCTGCTGCCTTCTGGCGCTTTCTTCTCTCGTCGTCGCATCCGACGGTTCTTCGGCGTTCAGCCTGCAGGGTTTCGGAACATTCGGGATGGCCAGGACGACGAGCGATCAGCTTGAGTTTGTCCGTGACCTGTCGCAGCCGAGCGGTGTCAGGAAGCACTGGGATGGCCGCAACGACAGCGTGTTCGGCCTGCAGGGAAGCTGGCAGATCGATCCTCGCCTGTCGGCTGTGGTCCAGGCAACCACCAAGTACCGCTACGACCGCACGTACAACCCGGAGATCGCCTGGGCCTATCTCCGTTATGAACCGACGCCCAGTGCGACGCTACGCCTGGGGCGCCTGGGTACGGACTTCTTCATGATGGCCGACTCGCGCTGGGTGGGCTATTCCTACCTGACGGTACGTCCGCCTGGCGACTATTTCTGGTATTTGCCCTTCTACAGCATCAATGGTGGCGACGCCGCTTACGCCTTGTCCCTTGGTGAAAGTCTCGTTCGCTTCAAGGCCTTTTACGGTCTTTCCAATGGTCAGATTCCCTTGGCAGACCGCCAGTGGGATATCGACGGTTCGCCCATGACCGGCGCGTCGGTCGAGTATCAGTATGCGGCCTGGCAAATCCGGGCGAGCTACGCCAACATCACGTTCAAGAACGATCTGCCCATCAGCGATATCCTGCAGGCCTATTCGCCCGACCCGGCGGCTTCTTCGCGCTACCTCGCTTCCCGTGACCGGCGTTCGGACTACTATTCACTGGGCGTGGTTTACGATCAGGGGCCGTTGCAGGTGCAGTTGATGCTCAATCGCATCGAGCAGGGGAGCAACTCATTCGAAAGCTCGGAGGGGGGCTACCTGCTGGCTGGGTATCGGGTCGGCGAGGTCAAGCCCTATCTCGGCTATTCCTGGATTCGTTCGGTGCAGCGCAATACTGCCGGGCGCCAGGTCATCGAGGCGAAGATCATGGCGGATGCCCATGCGGATCAGGCTACCCGTATCGTCGGATTGCGCTGGGATCTGGCACGCAACATGGCGCTCAAGGCGCAATGGGATAGCATTCGTGGTGAGTCCACGTCGATCTTCCCCTATCGCAGCGATCCGGCCAGTGGCCAGTGGTCCGGACGCATGGACGTCTATACCGTGACCTTCGATTTTATTTTCTGAGGCCATGCCGATACGTCGCCTGATCCTTCTCTGCTTGACGACCTGGCTGCTGATGCTGGCAGGGGCGGCGCATGCTCAGCTGGTCGTGGTCGTCAATGCGCGCAGTGGCGTCGCCGCGATGTCGCGGAACGAGGTCATCAACGTTTTCTTCGGGCGTACCCGGCAATTCTTCAACGGGGTCGAGACGCAACCGGTCGATATGGCTGACAGCCACCCGGATCGGGCGCGTTTTTACAGCGCCCTGGTTGGCAAGGAGCTGTCCGAGGTCAATGCCTACTGGTCGAGGCAGCTCTTTTCCGGGCGCCAGCAGCCGCCAGTCAAGGCGGCAAGCCCCGAGGACGTGATGAAGCTTGTGCTTTCGCAGCCCGGCGGTATCGGCTTCATCGAACTGACCAAGGCGGATGCCCGGGTTCGTGTCGTGTACTAACTGCCGAAATAGGATCGATATTCATTGAACGTCGAGCTGATCGGCATGGTCATTATCTTTGTGATCATTGCAATAACTGTCATAAAGTCGATGTAGCCTTTGCAAGCGCCGCGGCATCCTGCATGATAGGAGCGCGGAACCAGCCCCGACAACAAAGGAGACAATCATGCAAAGAAGGATGATCAGCGAAATACTCACTGGCCGTACCCTGGTAACGGCCAGCAAGGATATGACCGTGCGCGCCGCCTGCCGCCAGATGACCGAAAGTAAGATCGGCGCCCTGTTGGTGGTGGACAACAACCGCATTGCGGGAATCTTTACCGAGCGCGACGTGTTGAACAAGATTCTGTCAGCCGGCGCCGACCCGGATGCTACCCGCGTCGATCAGGTCATGGTGCGCGATCCGCAGACCATTGGCGCCGACAAGCCGCTGGCCTACGCTCTCTACATGATGGCCGAAGGCGGATTCCGGCATGTGCCGGTGGTTGACCGGGATGGCGCGCCCGTCGGCATGGTATCGGCACGCGATGCGCTGGGCCAGGATATGGTCGATCTGGAGCGCGAGATGAAACATCTCAACGAGCTAGAGGGTTCTATCGGCTATTGATTGCCGGGCCAGCCAAAGCGCGCCAGTGTCGCGGCAAATTCGCCGGATACTGGCGCTTCGATTTTGAGCCGTTCGCCGCTGACCGGATGGTTGAAGCCAAGTCCGACGCAGGCCAGCAGCAGTCGCCGACAGTCCAGCGATTCGGCAAAAAACCGGTTGTGGCGGCCTTTGCCGTACGTGGTGTCGCCGATGATCGGGTGGGCAATATGTTTGAGATGGCGGCGAATCTGGTGGCGGCGTCCGGTGACCGGTTCGAGTTCAAGCAGCGCATAGCGGCTGGTCGGGTAGCGGTCGACAGCCACCGGAAGTTCGATTTCCGCCAGTTTCCGATAGTGAGTCAGGGCGTCCTGCGCTTCGATGCTGCACTGGTCGCCCTGGAATTCATAGGCATCGCGTTGCCTGCTCAAGGCATGGTCGATACTGCCGGCCGGTGGCGGATGGCCGCGTACGACAGCCCAATAGCGTTTATCGACCAGGCCTTGCTCGAATTGCCGGCCCAGCAGGCTGGCCATCCCGACATTCAGGCCGAAGAGCAGAATGCCTGAGGTTCCACGGTCCAGCCGGTGCGCAGGCCAGACGCGCTGGCCAATCTGGTCGCGCAGGATCTGGATTGCAAAGCGCGTTTCGTGGCGGTCGATTTCGGAACGATGGACAAGCAGGTTGGGCGGTTTGTCGATGACGACGAGGTGCTCGTCACGAAAAAGAATGGGCAGCGTTTCAGGCAAAGAAGCGATTCTTCGCGTCGTCGGGAATGAGCATGCCCGTCACGTGGGCGCGATCGAGCAATTCCCAGTAATAGCGGTAGGAGGCGCGATCATGAAGCCGCCCTTCGTGCTGGATCGGTCCCCAATCCTTGTCTTGCGCGGCAATCAGAATCTCGGCGGCGGTCTGGACCTCGGAGAAGTCGGGGCGCATGGCTTCGATGATCGGCACGATCTGGTTGGGGTGAATGCTCCACATGCGCAGATAGCCGAACTCGCGTCGGGCGCGCAACGCATCGTTACGGATGATTTCAATATCCTTCAGTTCGGTCGTGACGTTGTGCGACGGCACGATGCCATTGGCCAGTGCTGCCGCCGTGATTTCGCATTTGGCTCGCGCGATCAGCGGGTGGTCAAACTGACCCGGACTCTTCATGGCCGTACCGGGAATCGCACCATGGTGGCCGGATACGAAGTCCATCAGACCGAAATCGAGGCTCTCGACACCGGGCAGGGCGGCGATTTCCCAGACGTCGCGCAGGGCACCGTGCGTCTCGATCAGGACATGGACCGGGATCTGCCGCTCGATGCCGAAGCGGCGTTCGATATCACGCAGCGCTTCGATCTGTACCTGGACATCGCCCGAACTGCACGGCTTGGGCAGGGTGAGGAAAGGGAGTCGGTTGCCGGCGGTGCCAACCAGGATCTCCATGTCCTGCTGCCAATGAGGATGCGTGACGTCGTGCACACGGACGCCGACCCGGTTGAAGCGATTGTCGTCGCTGACGATCATGGCGGCGGCCATCTCGGCATGTTCGCGCTCGGCTCCGGCGTGGGCGCCATCTTCGCAATCGCAGGTGATGTCGAAAATGGGACCGAGTTCGTTTTGCAGCTGCAGCGCCTTCTTCATCAGTTTTTCCGAGCCGGCGTAATGATCGACGGCGGGCAGGATGGGGAAGGGCTTTTCGCCGGCGAAGAGAACGGCTTTCGGATGGCGCATGGCGGTCGTCAGAATCGAGCTATTGGTGGTTGGTAAAAACAAAAAGGCCGCAGTATTTTACCGCGGCCTTGCTTTGGCTAACTGCTAAAAAAGCAGTTGTCAGCTTGTCTTACAGCATGTCCTTGACTGCTTCGGCTTCGTCGGTCAGTTCCTTGAGCGTGATGTTCATCTTCTCGCGGCTGTACTCGTCGATTTCCAGGCCCTGGATGATCTTGAACGAACCACCCTTGCACTCGCACGGGAAGCCGTAGACGATGCCGGCCGGGATGCCGTAGGAGCCATCGGACGGAACGCCCATGGTGACCCAGTCGCCGGAACCGAGGACCCAGTCACGGACGTGGTCGATGGCGGCGTTGGCGGCGGAGGCAGCGGAAGACAGGCCGCGGGCTTCGATGATGGCGGCGCCGCGCTTGCCGACGGTCGGCAGGAAGACGTCGTTGTTCCAGGCGTGATCGTTGATCAGGGCCTTGACGTTGTCGCCATTGGACTCGCAGTTGCGGTAGTCGGCGTACATCGTGGGAGAGTGATTGCCCCAAACGACCAGCTTCTTGAAGGAAGAAACGGCGCGGCCGGTCTTCTCGGCCAGTTGCGACAGGGCGCGGTTGTGGTCCAGACGCAGCATGCCGTGGTAGTTGTTCGGGTTGGTGCGGCCAACCTTCTTGGCGGCGGCTGCAGCGATGTAGGCGTTGGTGTTGCACGGGTTGCCGACGACCAGAACCTTGACGTCTTCCTTGGCGTTCTCGGCAATGGCCTTGCCCTGAACGGTGAAGATAGCGCCGTTGGCGGTCAGCAGGTCTGCACGCTCCATGCCCTTGGTACGCGGACGGGCACCGACCAGCAAGCAGACGTCGGCATCCTTGAAGGCGACGTTCGGGTCATCGGTGGCAACCATGCCGGCCAGCAGCGGGAAGGCGCAGTCGTCCAGTTCCATCATGACGCCCTTGACGGCTTGCTGGGCCTGCGGCAGGTCGAGCAACTGAAGGATGACCGGCTGGTCTTTGCCGAGCATTTCGCCGGAGGCGATGCGGAACAGCAGGCTATAACCGATCTGGCCGGCGGCGCCGGTAACAGCAACGCGCATGGGGGCTTTGGACATAAATCGCTCCTGTATTGAAACAGCGTGGTTGAAATTGTGCGGGTTCTTTGTACGCCCAGCTTTGTTTTGACCTTGCGTGGCGAGCTGGAACAACAGACTGTTGATGTTAGAAGTTCGTTGTTTCCCTGTCAATTCATCATCTGTCTTATATAAGACAACTTTTCGTGGACGCTGCTTCCGAAATGTGCTGAAATTTCGCCCATGACTCGCGATGTTTCCCGTCCCGCTACTCGTTTGGCTTCCCCGACATTCAGTCCGCTCTATCGCCAGATCAAGGATTTCCTGATCCGCAGCCTGGAGCATGGCGAGTGGGGGCCCGGGGATGCCATTCCCAGTGAGGGGGAGTTGGCCGTGCGCTTCAATGTGAGCCAGGGAACGGTACGCAAGGCCATTGACGAAATGGCCGCGGAAAACCTGCTGGTTCGTCGCCAGGGTAAGGGGACGTTCGTTGCCACCCACAGCGATCCTCGCTCTTTCTATCGTTTTCTGCGTTTGGTGCCTGATGGCGGCAAGGCCATGCCGACCGTCAGCGATCCCTTCTATTGCGAAACGGTATCAGCGACCTCCGAGGTTGCCGGAGCGCTCGGTCTGAAGGCCGGCGATCGGGTCGTGCACGTCAAGCGGCTGCTTCGTTTTGGCGGCGACTCCGTTGTTTTTGATGAGATATTTCTGGTGGCCGAGTTGTTTAACGGCTTGACGCTCGAAGGCCTGCGCGCAGGCGAACGTTCCCTGTACAGCCTTTTCGAGAGTGAATTTGGCGTTCGCATGATCAACGCCGAAGAGCGTCTGCGGGCGGTGCCGGCCGACGGGCAGAGTGCGGAATTGCTGGGGGTGCAAGTGGGTGAGCCGTTGCTTCTGGTGGAGCGGACGGCCTATACCTATGGCAATAAACCGGTGGAGTGGCGTCGCGGCTTGTATTGCACACGACATCACTACTATCGGAACGAGTTGGGGTGAGAAGGGGGCATGCTTTCGAACTAGGTCGTAAAGCGCCCGGAGTGGCGTGTTTGGCCTGTTTTTGAATGTATAATTACCGCTCTTTTCGAACCACGTACAAGCGGATAACCGCATCTTTACGCGAGGGATGACGTTCATGGCAGAAATGACCATCAAGAAACGTCCAAAAAACTTGGACTTGACTACAATCAGGCTGCCGTTGCCTGGCAAGGTTTCCATTCTTCATCGCATCAGCGGTGTCGGATTGTTCCTGTGCTTCCCGGTAATGCTCTGGCTCTTCGGTGCCAGCCTGGGATCTCCTGAAAGCTTTGCCTCCTTCAAGGCAGTTGCCGGCATGCTGCCGGTAAAGGTCATTCTGGCCGGCTTGCTCTGGGCGTTTGTCCACCACTTCTGCGCCGGCATCCGTTTCCTGCTGCTCGATCTGCATGTCGGTATCGAGAAGGAGGCTGCCCGTCAGTCCGCTGCTGTCGTCTTTGCCGTCAGCATCCCGCTGACCCTGGTCCTGTGGGGGGTGCTGCTGTGATCAATCGTATCGTTGTCGGCGCTCATTACGGCCTGAAGGACTGGATTGCCCAGCGCGCCACCGCCGTCATCATGGCGGTCTATTCCGTGCTGATCGCTGCCGTGCTGCTGGTTGTTCGTCCGGGCACCTTCGAGGCTTGGCAGGGTATTTTCGCCAATGGCGTCATCAAGTTCCTGACTTTCCTCTTCTTCGTCAGCCTGTTCTACCACGCCTGGATCGGCGTGCGTGACATCTGGATGGATTACGTGAAGCCGACCGGCCTGCGCCTGTCCCTGCACGTTCTGACCATTGCCGCGCTGGTGGGCTACACCGCGTGGGCTGCTGCGATTCTCTGGAGGCTGTAAGCGTGAGTATTCCTGTTCTGAAGTTTGATGCGGTCATCGTCGGTGCCGGTGGCGCCGGTCTGCGTTCCGCGATCCAATTGTCCGAAGCCGGCCTGAAGACGGCCGTGCTGTCCAAGGTTTTCCCGACCCGCTCGCACACTGTTGCAGCGCAGGGCGGTGTGGCGGCTTCCCTGGGTAACTCCGAGGAAGATCACTGGACGTGGCACATGTACGATACCGTCAAGGGTTCCGACTGGCTCGGCGACCAGGACGCCATCGAGTTCATGTGCAAGAAGGCCAACGAAGTGGTCGTCGAGCTCGAGCACTACGGCATGCCGTTCGACCGTACCGACAATGGCAAGATTTACCAGCGCCCGTTCGGCGGCCACATGTCCAACTTCGGCGAAAAGCCGGTGCGTCGTTCCTGTGCCGCCGCCGACCGGACCGGTCACGCCATGCTGCACGCCATGTACCAGCGCAACGTCAAGGCCAACACCCAGTTCTTTGTCGAATGGATGGCTCTTGACCTGATTCGCGACGAAGAAGGCCACGTCCTTGGCGTTACCGCCATGGAAATGGAAACCGGCCAGGTTGTCATCTTCCATGCCCGCGCCACCATCTTTGCGACCGGCGGTGCCGGCCGCATTTTCTACTCTTCGACCAACGCCTTCATCAATACCGGTGACGGTCTGGGCATGGCGGCACGGGCCGGTATCCCGCTCGAAGATATGGAATTCTGGCAGTTCCACCCGACCGGCGTGGCCGGTGCCGGCGTGCTGATCACCGAAGGCGTTCGTGGGGAAGGCGGCATCCTGCGCAACTCCAGCAAGGAACGCTTCATGGAGCGCTACGCCCCGAACGCCAAGGATCTGGCGTCGCGTGACGTGGTTTCACGCGCCATGGCCACCGAAATCAAGGAAGGCCGCGGCTGTGGCGTCAACAAGGACTACGTCCTGCTCGACATCACCCACCTCGACCCGGCCACCATCATGAAGCGCCTGCCCGGCATTCACGAAATCGGCCTGCAGTTCGCCGGTGTTGACTGCCTGAAGGAGCCTCTGCCGGTCGTTCCGACCTGTCACTACCAGATGGGCGGTATTCCGACCCATTACTCCGGCCGTGTCGTGATGCCGCAGAACGGCGACATGAACGCCGTCGTCCCGGGCTTCTATGCCGGCGGCGAATGTGCCTGCGCTTCGGTGCACGGCGCCAATCGCCTCGGTACCAACTCGCTGCTCGACCTGCTGGTCTTCGGCAAGTCGGCCGGTGACTCCGCCGTGGAAGATCTCAAGGCCGGCAAGGCCCACCGCGACCTGCCGAAGGACGCCGCCGACAAGTCGCTGGCCCGTATCGCCGCCATCGACAACCGCAAGGGTGGTGCCAACGTGCACGAAACCCGCTTGGCCATGCAGCGCACCATGCAGGATCACGCCGGTGTGTTCCGCTTCGGCGACATGCTGAAGCAGGGCGTCGAGAAGATCCTCGAAGTCGAGAAGGCAGCCCGCCAGCTTGAGATCAAGGACAAGTCGCAAGCCTGGAACACCGCGCGTACCGAAGCGCTCGAAATGGAAAACCTGATCGAAGTCGCCAAGGCTACGATGATCTCCGCCGAAGCCCGCAAGGAATCCCGCGGCGCCCACGTGCGCGACGATGCGCCGGATACCGCCGAATTCCCGAACGGCCGCAACGACAAGGAATGGCTGAAGCATACGCTGTTCTCGCCGGTTGATAACTCGATCAGCTACAAGCCGGTGAACATGCAACCCCTGACCGTCGAGCCTGTTGCGCTCAAGACGCGCTCGTACTAATTGGAGTCCAGAATGAGCAAACGCATGGTTCAATTCAGCATCTACCGCTACGATCCGGACAAGGACGACGCGCCGTACATGCAGGACATCTCGGTCGAACTCGAACCGACCGACCGCAAGCTGCTGGACGCGCTGACCAAGCTCAAGGCCAAGGACGACGCGATTTCCTATCGTCGCTCCTGCCGCGAAGGCGTCTGCGGCTCCGATGCCATGAACATCAACGGCAAGAATGGTCTGGCCTGCCTGACCGACATCGACAGCCTGAAGCAGCCGATCGTGCTGCGCCCGCTGCCCGGCCTGCCGGTCATTCGCGACCTGATCGTCGACATGACCCAGTTCTTCAAGCAGTACCACTCGATCAAGCCGTACCTGATCAACAACGATCCGGCTCCGGAACGCGAGCGTCTGCAATCGCCGGAAGATCGTGAAGAACTGAACGGTCTGTACGAGTGCATCCTGTGCGCCTGCTGCTCCACGTCCTGCCCGTCGTTCTGGTGGAACCCGGACAAGTTCGTCGGGCCGGCCGGCTTGCTGGCTGCCTACCGTTTCATCGCCGATACGCGCGACCAGGCAACCAACGAGCGCCTCGACAACCTCGAGGATCCGTATCGCCTGTTCCGTTGCCATACCATCATGAACTGTGTTGACGTATGTCCGAAGGGTCTGAATCCGACCAAGGCCATCGGCAAGATCAAGGACATGATGGTCCGTCGTGCCGTCTGATGGAAAGAGCTGATTACGAACGTCTGCGTTGGCGTTGTATCCGTCGTGCATTGCTGGAGCTGGATATCACGCTGACGCGTTTTCTCGACGACGGTTTCGATAAACTGACTGAAGAAGAGAAAAAGGTGTTCGTGGAGCTCGCGGACATGGAGGATCACGAACTCTGGTACTGGCTGAGTGGCAAGACCGAGTGCGATGATCCTCGATTCGCCCCTGTCGTAGCGGCGATTCGTAAGAGTTGAGTAAGGTTTGCATTCTAAATTTTGAATGTTTACCGCTTTTTTGCTGTGCAGTGACAACCAACACCTGTAAAGGGAAGACACCATGACGACCGAACGCAAGGCAACTTTGACAATCGATGGACAGGCTCCCGTCGATTTCCCGATCATGTCTCCGACGCACGGCAACGACTGCGTCGATATTCGCACGCTCGGTGGCAAGACCGGTTTGTTTACCTACGACTCCGGTTTCCTCTCCACCGCCAGCTGCAAGTCCAAGGTCACCTTCATTGACGGCGACAAGGGCGAGCTGCTGTATCGTGGCTATCCGATCGAACAATTGGCTGAGAACTGCAACTTTCTTGAAGTGACCTATCTGCTGAAGAACGGCGAACTGCCGAACATCAAGCAGAAGACCGATTTCGAGACGACCATCAAGAAGCACACGATGGTGCACGAACAACTGACCAAGTTCTACTCCGGTTTCCGCCGTGACGCCCACCCGATGGCCGTCATGACTGGCGTGGTTGGCGCCCTGTCCGCCTTCTACCATGACGCCATGGACTTCTCCGACGTTGAGCACCGCAATGTCAGCTTCAACCGTCTCGTCGCCAAGCTGCCGACCATCGTCGCCATGGCTTACAAGTACAACACCGGTGCCCCGTTCATGTATCCGGACAACGATCTGGACTACACCGCCAACTTCATGCGCATGATGTTCGGCAATCCGTGCGAGAAGTACGTCCCGAACCCGGTGCTGGTCAATGCGCTGGATACCATTTTCACGCTGCACGCCGATCACGAACAGAATGCCTCGACCTCGACCGTCCGTCTGGCTGGTTCGTCGGGTGCCAATCCGTTCGCCTGTATCGCCGCCGGTATCGCCTGTCTGTGGGGCCCGGCGCACGGCGGTGCGAACGAAGCCTGCCTGCAGATGCTGGAAGAGATCGGCGACGTTTCGCGCGTTGGCGAATACATCAACCGCGCCAAGGACAAGAACGACTCCTTCAAGCTGATGGGCTTCGGTCACCGCGTCTACAAGAACTTCGACCCGCGCGCCAAGCTGATGCGCAAGGTCTGCGGCGATGTGCTGGCTGAACTGGGCCTGCAGAACGACCGCCTGTTCAAGCTGGCCATGGAACTGGAAAAGATCGCCCTGGAAGATCCGTACTTCGTCGAGAAGAAGCTCTACCCGAACGTCGACTTCTACTCCGGCATCGTTCAGAAGGCCATCGGCATCCCGACCGAGATGTTCACCTGCATCTTCGCGCTGGCTCGTACCGTCGGCTGGATGACCCAGTGGGAAGAAATGATCACCGATCCGGAATACAAGATCGGTCGCCCGCGTCAGCTGTACATCGGCGCCGCCAAGCGCGACGTGGTACCGCTCGCCCAACGCGGCTAAAGATAAAAGAGGGCGGCCGCGTGGCCGCCCTTTTTTTACCTGCGGAGATTTGTAGCGCCGCACGCAAGCAGCTACGAAAGAAAAATAACCCTAGTGGGGATGCCTATGACTACGATGAACCAATTGTTCGACAGCACGATGTTCTTCGGCGGCAATGCGCCGTTCGTTGAGGAGCTGTACGAAAACTACCTGAATGACCCGACCTCGGTTCCGGCCGAATGGCGCGACTATTTCGATCGTCTGGCCCAGATGCCGGGCTACGTTGCTCGCGACGTCGCCCATGCGCCGGTGATTGCAGCCTTTGCCGAGTTGGCGAAGGATGGCGGTTTCCGGCAGGCAGCGCCTGCTTCTGCCTCGACCGAGCACAAGAAGCAGTCTGCCGTCGGCCAACTGGTGACGGCTTACCGCTCGCTCGGTACCCGTTGGGCCGATCTGGATCCGCTCAAGCGTCTGGCCCGTCCGAAGATCGACGAACTCGAGCCGGCCTTCTACGGCTTCACCGATGCCGACCTGAACCAGACCTTCAGCGTCGGTTCCCTGAAGGGCCTGCCGGAAAACGCCAAGCTGGGCGATATCCTCGAGACCCTGAAGCAAACGTACTGCGGCACCATTGGTGTCGAGTACATGTACATGACGGATTACAACGAGAAGCGCTGGCTTCAGGAGCGCCTGGAAGGTATCCGTTCGCGTCCTTCCTACAATGCTGAACGGAAGAAGCGCATTCTCGAGCGCCTGACCGCCGCCGAAACCCTGGAACGCTACCTGCACACCAAGTACGTCGGCCAGAAGCGCTTCTCGCTGGAAGGCGGCGAATCGCTGATCGTCTCGATGGACGAAGCCATCCGTACGGGCGGCGCCCTCGGCGTTGACGAAGTTGTGGTCGGCATGGCCCACCGCGGCCGGCTGAACGTCCTGGTCAACACGCTGGGCAAGGCACCGTCGATGCTCTTCGCCGAATTCGAAGGCAAGAAAAAGAGCGACCTCTCCGCAGGCGACGTCAAGTACCACATGGGCTTCTCGTCCGACGTCTCTACACCGGGGGGCGCGTGCCACCTGACCCTGGCCTTCAACCCGTCGCACCTTGAAATCGTCAACCCGGTGGTTGCCGGTTCCGTCTATGCACGCCAGGTTCGTCGCGGCGAGGGCAGCAAGCAAAAGGTCATGCCGATCCTGGTGCACGGCGATGCTGCCGTTGCCGGCCAGGGCGTCAACCAGGAAATGCTCAACTTCGCGCAGACCCGTGGCTACGGCGTCGGCGGCGTGCTGCACATCGTCGTCAACAACCAGGTCGGCTTCACCACCTCCGACCCGCGCGACTACCGTTCAGGCCACTATTGCACCGACATCTTCAAGATGGTCGACGCGCCGATCTTCCACGTCAATGGTGACGATCCGGAAGCGGTTGCGCTGGTCACCCAGCTGGCCGTCGAATACCGCCAGACCTTCGGCAAGGATGTCGTCATCGACATCATCTGCTACCGCAAGCTCGGCCACAACGAGCAGGACGAGCCGATGGTCACCCAGCCGCTGATGTACAAGATCATCGCCAAGCACCCGGGTACCCGCAAGCTGTACGGCGACAAGCTGATCGCCGAAGGCACCCTGCCGGCCGAAGGTCCGGACGCGATGATTGCCGAATACCGCGCTCACCTCGACAAGGGCGAGCTGCTGTACAACCCGGTTCTCGCCGGCTACAAGCACCCGAACACCATCGACTGGACGCCGTTCCTGACCAAGAACTACATCGAGACCTGCGATACCACGGTGCCGATGAAGGAACTGAAGCGCCTGGCCAAGGGTTTGAGCACGATTCCCGAGGGCTTCACGCTGCATTCGCGCGTCAAGAAGATCGTCGAAGATCGTGCCGCCATGGGCGAGGGCAAGCTGCCGGTCGACTGGGGCATGGCCGAGAACCTGGCCTACGCCTCGTTGCTGGTTTCCGGCTACGGCGTGCGCATCTCCGGTGAAGACGTCGGTCGCGGCACCTTCTTCCACCGTCATGCTGCCTTCCACGACCAGAATCGTACGAGCTGGGATACCGGTACCTACCATCCGCTGAAGAACCTGCAGGAAAAGCAGGCCGGCTTCCAGTGCTACGACTCGGTTCTGTCCGAAGAGGCCGTTCTCGCCTTCGACTACGGCTACGCCTCGGCCAACCCGTACGAGCTGGTGATCTGGGAAGGCCAGTTTGGCGACTTCGCCAACGGCGCCCAGGTCGTGATCGACCAGTTCATCGCCTCCGGCGAAGCCAAGTGGGGTCGCGCCTGCGGTTTGGTCATGCTGTTGCCGCACGGCTACGAAGGCCAGGGTCCGGAGCACTCCTCCGCTCGTCCGGAACGCTTCATGCAACTGTGTGCCGAGATGAACATGGAAGTCTGCATGCCGACCTCGGCTGCCCAGGTCTTCCACATGCTGCGCCGCCAGGCCGTCCGCATGCAGCGCAAGCCGCTCATCGTCATGTCGCCGAAATCCCTGCTGCGTCACAAGGATGCGAGTTCTTCCCTGGAAGAACTGGCCAACGGTGAATTCAAGCGCGTCATCGGCGAAGTCGACGATCTGGACCCGAAGAAGGTCAAGCGCGTCATCCTCTGCTCAGGCAAGGTCTACTACGATCTGGTTAACGCACGCCGCGAAAAAGGTATCAAGGATATCGCCATCGTTCGTCTGGAACAGCTCTATCCGTTCCCGAAGGATTCCCTGCAAGCCGAACTGGCCAAGTATCCGAAGGCTACCGAGATCGTCTGGGCGCAGGAAGAACCGCGCAACCAGGGCGCCTGGTACTGGATCGCCTCGCGTCACCACCTCGACACCCAACTGGGTGCGAAGCAGAAGATGCTGCTGGTTTCCCGTCCGGCCTCTTCGTCCCCGGCGGTCGGCTACCTGGCCAAGCATAACGAGCAAACCAAGGCTTTGATCGAGTCCGCACTGGGCAAGATCGAGTACTAAAAACTACAGCAGAGTGGAGTCATACATGAGCATTATCGAAGTTCAAGTTCCCCAGTTGTCCGAGTCCGTCGCCGAAGGCACGCTGGCTTCCTGGAAGAAGAAAATCGGCGAAGCTGTTGCGCGCGATGAAATCCTGATCGATATCGAAACCGACAAGGTCGTTCTCGAAGTCCCGTCGCCGGGCGCCGGGGTGCTGGTCGAAATCGTCAAGGGTGACGGCGAAACCGTCGTTTCCGGCGAACTGATCGCCCGCATCGACACCGAAGCCAAGGCGGGTGCTGCCGCTCCGGCAGCCGAAGCACCGAAGGCCGCGGCTCCTGCCGCCAAGGCTGCTCCGGCAGCCGCCGCCACTGCGCCGGCTGGCACCGCCAGCCCGTCGGCCCGCAAGATCCTCGACGAGAAAGGTATTGCCGCTGCCGACGTCGCCGGTTCCGGCCGTGGTGGTCGCGTGACCAAGGAAGACGCCGTCGCTGCCGCACCGAAGGCCATTCCGGCTATCGCTGCCGCTCCGGCTGCCGTGTCGATCGCTGCACCGAATACCGGTGTTGCCCTTGGCGACCGCACCGAGCAGCGTGTCCCGATGACCCGTCTGCGTGCCCGTATTGCCGAGCGCCTGCTGCAGTCCCAGCAGACCAACGCCATCCTGACCACGTTCAACGAAGTGAACATGGGTCCGATGATGGCGCTGCGCAAGCAGTATGGCGAGAAGTTCGAGAAGGCCCACGGTGTTCGCCTGGGCTTCATGGGCTTCTTCGTCAAGGCAGCCTGTGCCGCCCTGCAGAAGTTCCCGATCCTGAACGCCTCGGTCGATGGCAACGACATCATCTACCACGGCTACATCGACATCGGTATCGCTGTCGGTTCGCCGCGCGGTCTGGTCGTGCCGATCATCCGCAATGCCGATCAGCTGAGCATCGCCGAGATTGAAAAGAAGATCGCCGAATTCGGTGCCAAAGCCAAGGATGGCAAGCTGTCGATCGAAGACCTGACCGGTGGCACCTTCTCCATCTCCAACGGTGGCATCTTCGGTTCCATGATGTCCACCCCGATCATCAACCCGCCGCAATCGGCCATTCTGGGCATTCACGCCACGAAGGACCGTGCCATGGTTGAGAACGGTCAAGTGGTCGTGCGTCCGATGAACTATCTGGCCATGTCCTACGATCACCGCATCATCGACGGCCGCGAAGCCGTCCTCGGTCTGGTGACTATGAAGGAAGCGCTGGAAGATCCGTCCCGCCTGCTGCTCGGCGTCTAATCGACGTCTGCCGGCGCCAGTGTCCCGACAAGGGCGCTGGCGCTTTTGCACATCTGAATTCTGAAAGGTTTGTCACATGTCCAAGCAATTTGACGTGCTCGTTATCGGCGGCGGCCCCGGCGGTTACATCGCTGCCATCCGCGCTTCGCAGCTCGGTTTTTCGGCCGCCTGCGCCGAATCCAATCCCTACGCCGACCCGAAGGGCGAGCCGCGTCTCGGCGGCACCTGCCTGAACGTCGGCTGCATCCCGTCCAAGGCGCTGCTGCACACCTCGCACCTGTTCGAGGAAGCCAACCACAGCTTCGAAGCTCAGGGCATCAAGGTTGGCAAGGCGACCATCGACGTGCCGACCATGAAGGCGCGCAAGGATGGCGTGGTCAATCAGCTGACCGGCGGCATCAAGATGCTGCTCAAGAAGAACAAGGTTACCTTCCTGCCGGGCCATGGCTCGTTCGTGGGTAAGGAAGGCGATTACTGGAAGGTCAAGGTCGGTGCCGAGGAAGTGCTGGCCAAGCAGGTCATCGTCGCCACCGGTTCCAAGGCCCGTCACCTGCCGAACCTGCCGGTTGACCAAAAGATCGTCATGGACAACGAAGGTGCCCTGAACCAGGAATCCGTGCCGAAGAAGCTGGCGATCATCGGTGCCGGCGTCATCGGTCTGGAAATGGGGTCGGTCTGGCGTCGCGTCGGTGCCGAAGTGACCGTTCTCGAAGCCATGCCGGACTTCCTGGCCGCCGCTGACGTCGACGTCGCCAAGGAAGCGCTCAAGCTGTTCACCAAGCAGGGCCTGAACATCCAGATGGGTGTCAAGATCGGCGACATCAAGACGACCAAGAAGGGTGTCTCGATCGCTTACGAAGACAAGGATGGCAAGGCCCAGAAGCTGGATGCCGACCGCCTGATCGTTTCCATCGGCCGCGTGCCGAACACCGACGGCCTGAATGCCGAAGGTGTCGGCCTCAAGCTCGATGCCCGCGGCTTCGTTGAAGTCGATGGCCACTGCCAGACCAACCTGCCGGGCGTCTGGGCCATCGGCGACGTCGTGCGCGGCCCGATGCTGGCCCACAAGGCTCACGAAGAGGGCGTCATGGTCGCCGAACTGATGGCCGGCCAGGCCGGTCACTGCAACTTCGACACCATTCCCTGGGTCATCTACACCTCGCCGGAAATCGCCTGGGTCGGCAAGACCGAGCAAGCGCTCAAGGCTGAAGGTGTCGAGTACAAGGCGGGCAAGGTTCCGTTCCTGGCCAACGGTCGTGCGCTGGGCATGGGCGATCCGTCCGGTTTCGTCAAGATTCTTGCCTGCAAGAAGACTGACCGTATCCTCGGCGCCCATATCATCGGTGCGAATTCCTCCGAAATGATCGGCGAGTGCGTTGTCGCCATGGAATTCGGCGGTGCCTCGGAAGACCTGGCCCGTATCTGCCATGCTCACCCGACGCTGTCCGAAACCATCCATGAAGCAGCGCTCGCCTGCGACAAGCGCACGCTGAACTTCTGATCGTCCGATAGCTCATCAAAAGGCGGGTTGCGGCAACGCACCCGCCTTTTTCTTTGGCAGAATACGTTTCCTCCCAAAACTGATTTCAGAAATGCCGCACAAAAAACTGAACGTTGCTGCCGAAGGCATGCTCGATGCGTACAAGGCCTTGCTCGATGCCCGCGGCTATATTGCCGATGCGGCCCAGATGACTGCGGCCATGGCCTTGCAGAACCTGTACGCCAATCTCCTGTCCTTCAAGGTTGACCGCAGTAGCACCTTCAAGCGCCTTCTCTCCCCGCCCAAGCCGCCCAAGGGCGTGTATTTCTGGGGGGGCGTCGGTCGCGGCAAAAGCTTCCTGATGGATTGCTTCTACGAGTCAGTGCCCTATCGCCGCAAGAAGCGCATTCATTTTCACGCCTTCATGCAGCAAATCCACCGCGATCTGGATAAATACAAAGGCGAGGCCGACCCGATGCTGAAGGTTGCCGAGCAGGTCGCCAAAGACGTCCGGCTGCTCTGTTTCGACGAATTCCACGTTTCCGACATTGCCGATGCGATGATCCTCGGCCGCCTCATGAACGGGCTGTTCGCCCACGGCGTCATCGTCGTCATGACCTCCAACTACCCACCGGACATGCTTTACCCCAACGGCCTGCACCGTGAGAGTTTCCTGCCCACCATCGCCCTGCTCAACAAGAACCTCGACGTTTTCGAGGTCGAAGCCGGCATCGACTATCGTCTGCGTGCGCTGGAGCAAGTCGAGATCTATCATCATCCGGCCGACGATGAAGCCGAGAAAAAAATGCTCGAATACTTCAAGATGGTGGCCGGAGAAGAGGGCAAGAAGGGTGGGAATATCGAAGTGCTTGGCCGTCACATCGACACCGTGCGCCGTGGTCACGGTGTCATCTGGTTCGATTTCCGGACCTTGTGCGGCGGGCCGCGGTCACAGAACGACTACCTTGAAATATCGCGCAGCTACCACACCGTACTCCTCTCCCACATTCCCAAAATGACCCAGCACCAGGCCTCGGAAGCCCGGCGCTTCACCTGGCTCGTCGATGTCTTCTACGACCACAAGGTCAAACTCATCGTAACTGCCGATTGTGCAGCCGATGCCTTGTACACCGATGGGACCCAGGCCGGGGAATTCAAGCGTACCGTCAGTCGTCTAACCGAAATGAACTCCAAGGAATATCTGGCGCTGCCGCATATTCCTTCCGAATGAGGAAATACCCATGAAAACGATGCTGAAATGCCTGCTTGCCGGCCTCATGGCCCTCTGGTTCGGCATCGTCGCCGCGCAGCAGATGGAAATCATTCAATTGCGCAGCAAGACTGCCGATGAAGTCATTCCGGCGCTGCTGCCGCTGCTCGAGCCGAACGGAACCCTGACCGGCATGAACGATCAGCTCTTCCTCAAGGCGTCGCCCCGCAACCGCGATGAAATCAAGCGGGCGCTGGCCGCCATGGACCGCCCGAGTCGACGTCTCATCATCCGCATTTCACAAAACCGGCAGGCCGAGGACAGCGCACGCGGCGGCGAGGTCAGCGGGCAGGTCACACTGGGCAGCACCCGGCGCAACAATGTCGGTGCCACTGTGTGGGACACCAAGAGCGTGCGCGGCGAGAGCGCCTCGCAGATGGTCCAGACCGTCGAAGGCGGCCGTGCCTACATCCAGGTTGGCCGCTCGCTTGCCGTACCGATGCGCCAGGTCGTTGTCGGGCCGGGCGGAACTTACATCAATGAAGGTACCGTCTATCGTGACATCGGTAGCGGCTTCTACGCCACGCCGCGCATCAATGGCCAACGTGTCACCCTGGAAATTTCCCAGCAGGCCGAAAATTTCGATCCCGCCTATGGCCGTGGCGGTGTCAATTCGCAACGCCTCGCCACCACCGTTTCCGGTACGCTCGGGGAGTGGATTGAGCTTGGTGGCAGCGGCCGACAAGCAGCCGGCCAGCAAGGCGGCGCCTTCAGCGTGGGCACCAGCGATGCCCGTGAAACTCGCTCCATCTGGTTAAAAGTCGAGGAAGCAGAATGACCGAAGAAATTATCCGCAAGCCGCGCCACATCGGGCACAAGATCGCCCTCGTCGGTGCCGCATTCTGTGCACTGATGATGATCCCCGCCATCATTGCCTTTGGCTGGTTCTTTTTCACCCGTGGCATGGCTGACACCTGGACACCGAGCATGGCAGCGGCCGTCTTTTTCTTTGGCTGCTGCGCCGGGGTGTTGCACGCCACCAGCGTACCGCAGCCCCAGTTGCCGCCTGAGAGCGAAGGCTGACATTCGCCGATTTGACGTACTTGTCAGTGCGGAATGCAGCTTGCCGCAACGGCACGAACGGCAGCCATGAAAAGCAAACTGGCCGGGCGGTTTGCCATGCAATCGGGCCTCGGCTGGTGACACCTCAGATACCGGTCTGAACGATTCGATCCGAATTTTTGAGACTCTTGCCGATGATTTCCCAGAAATGCCCGCGAATGTGGTGCGCCACGATTTCCAGATGTTGCAACCGGGAATAACTGGTGCCGGGCTTTCGGTAGGGGATTGCCGTGATACGTACGTCGAAAACGTGCGCTTCAATGATTCTCTGCGCTTTCCTGAATCGACGGATCAGTTGATTCAATGATTGTTCGCGAAGCCTCTGCACGCCGTCTCGATTGACCTCCCTTAACGAGCCGCGAGGCGGCTCCGGGGGGGCTCCCGCGGCGATCAGAGCGAGGTTCTTGGCGAAGCTCTCATGCCAGGCTACCAAATGTGCAAGCATGTCCTTCATGCTCCAACGGTGGTTTATTGGCAGCATCAGATCGAATGCAGGCACTCTGTATAGCTGAATGACGTCGTCAACCGCACGGCGAACGTCGTTCAAGGCGAATTCGATAGCCCTGTCTTCGGCTCTGCTCTCAGGGGAAGTCTTTTGATCCACGTCAGTCTGCTTCATAAGCATCTCATTGACGCCCCGGGTGATGGACTTGTTATACATGGCGCGATTGGGCCAATGCAATTGCCGCCTGAATGGCAGCGCGAGCTTGAGGGCTGTTTTTCCAGCACGTAGAACCGACGATAGCCGAGGCTTGGGAGACGATATCCAATGCATCTGCTTTGCTGAGGCAAGCCAGCGATTCAAATCCCATTTGTTCGAGCCGAGCCACTACCGTAGGGCCAACCCCCTTTACACCTAGCAAAGCCTTACGTTCTTCTGCTGGAAATGGCATGAGTATCTTCCGTGGATGGATGGCGAATGAAATCGATTTCCGCTTTCGAACGAATGATTCAGCGTGGAAACTAAATCATCACGGCGACCGCGGCCTGCGGCTTCCACTGCGCTCTCGGGACGATAAATCCCTTCCATTCGCTAGATAGCAGCTTTATACGCATACCAAATTAATGCCGATGCCAGTGACAAAGAAATCCAGCCTGGATGGCGACCTTTTGTACCGAGAAGAACCAG
This sequence comes from Dechloromonas sp. CZR5, assembly GCF_008711155.1. Lineage (GTDB taxonomy): Bacteria > Pseudomonadota > Gammaproteobacteria > Burkholderiales > Rhodocyclaceae > Azonexus. The sequence continues at coordinate 1,018,007 of NZ_VUYQ01000001.1, forward strand.
CATGCCACCGGCAAAGCAAGCAATCGCAATCGAGCAAATGAGTTCATGCACACTCAGCGGAGCACCGACCCCCACCTTGAAAACAGCAAGAGCAAAAACGAGACCAAATATGCTCGTAAGGTGCCAGCTAGCCCAGAGAATCCGGATGTTTCTCTCCTTCAACGGCGGTGCGCTCATACTCGGGACAATGCGCCCATTGCTGAGTTTCCGAAAAATCATGATTTCGCCAAGAATCGAATGTGCCACGGCGGTAAGCAGCAATATGAAGCTTGCAGCGATAAGCAGATATTGCATCTGGGCTCTCCTTTGGTGTGCAACAGCAGATGAGATTACGATGACCGTTGTGCTCATTGCCACCCAACGTGGCAGCGATGTCCTCAGTATCCCTCTAGGTGGGAGGGGAGGCATTTCATTGGCTGAGCCACGTGCGGCGGCTTGAGCGACTGGTTAGGCCGCATTTTCGCTGGAGGGGCAATAGACGACTTTGAACCGCTCACACGCAACTGGCATCGAGGGGCTCGGAATCCGGCCAATGCGGGCGCACTCTCTGGCGTAATAGGCTTTGTGAGTCTCACGCCAGTATTGGAGCGAGCCATCACCTTCGCCTTCGACGGCTGCAAACTCCGCAGTGACTTCGCAGAACGGCGTGATGTCGACTTGAGTTGTTTCGATTACGCATTTCGGCCGGCCATCCCAGGTTGTGACTACGGTGAGATCGCCTGGCTTTGGAACGGCCTGGTCTCCTGCCTCAAACGACCAGACAAGGCCGGCTGTGGCTCTCTTGATGCCGCGGACGACCAACTCAGCCAAGTGATTGGCACTCGGCTCGTTGTCGTCAAACACGCAGATCTCGAAGAAGCGAGCTTCGACATCTTCTGTCTGCGTAGCCTTGAAGGTGTTCCAGAACTGTTGAACGACAGGAGTCATTGGTGCTGTCATTGTTACGACCTAACGTTACAAATTACCGGACTGGCTGCGAGTCGCGCGAAGCGCTACTTGCAGCCAGTCCGGCGGATTGAGCTGATATGCAGCGCTTTGCGATAGCAGCCCCAACATAGAACCCCGCAAAGAACCAACCATACACGGCGAAAGCAATAACCCGATGGTCATGCCACGAACGCCAGAGTGCTTGCGTGTACGGCCACTGGACAGAGTCGGGCGACCAGATTGTGTAGTAGCCAAATATGAAATAGGCCAGCGGCCACAATAACACCGAGTAGCAATAGGTCTGTGAGAACTTAAAGCGTGGCTGTAAGTATCCCCCAATAAAACCAAGCAACAGGCTCAACGGCAGCGCCTTGATAGTGATTGCAATAGGAATATCGAGATCAGGGGAAAGTTCGCGAATAGCGTGCATCAACGGCGATGAAACAATGGCCGGCCACGCGGTGCTGGGAATGACGTTGAGGTTCCAATATGCCCACCAGACAAGGAATCCAAGTACCGCACCAGAAAATGCTGATAGGACGGGTTGGAGCGCGGATTTAAGACGCATGACGTTGAAAATCATCGGACGGAGGCAAGCGCAGCTGGCCGACGGTCCGGTGGAGCGGATTGTTAGGAATTGACTTTAAGTTTTGAAAAGCAGATATCGACAGTGATACCAACGAAGAGTGAAACGACAAAAACAACGGCAAAATTTTCATAAGACCTGATAGCCCTATATGTGGTCGTCCCCGCGACAATGACTAGGCCGATTACCCAAGAGGGGCGTGAAATAACTAAATTTGATTTGCAAATATGACATTCGGTGCGACCAGCCGAGCCTTTAAACATTGCCTTGAGCGGTAGAAGAAAATTAGAGCAACAAGGACAGCGTAATAGCATGCTGTGATTCCTAACGTTGAAAATCACCGGACGCAGGCAAGCGCAGCTTGCCGGAGGTCCGGTGGGTTGATGGGTTGGGCGTCATGTGCGCTGCCACACCTGAATGAGACCAAGCAAATGAACGCACCCGATCACAAGGCAAATGGCTGAAGTGACAAGCCAGAACGTTGTACTGTTGCCTGGGAAAGCGGGCTTGAGCAACGGGAAGGTAACTGCACGGAGCAAATAAACAGCGGTGATACCGACTAGTGCTAACCGTAGATACGGTAACGGAGGAAGAAGGCCGGCACCGGACAGGGCATAAATGCTCCAGACGGAAAGGACCGTGCCAATGACAAAAGCGACGAGTGGCGGATACCAATGGCCTGCTGCTGACATGCTGACGATAGGCTCGCCCGCACCAAGAAACCTGAAGCCGTCAGTCCCCCATGGAATGCATGCGAAATGAAGAAGCGCTACCCCAATACTGAGCACAGATCCCAATAGAAGTGGAAGGTTGTAGTTATGCATGGAGATGGCTGATAGCTCTGAATTAAGACGCCCAACGTTCAAAGTAAATGGCGTGCCGCTTGCGGCGCGTCCAAGCGCCCGCAGGGTGCGGGTTTGACCGGTGTTAGACATGGCAGTCGATTGGAAAAGCTGCCAGCGGTGGGACAAGGGGGTTGGCAGTAACTGCATTTCAGTGGATGAAACGGGACAAGGTAAGGGCTACCACAAGAAGCACTTGCAACCAAACGACTGAAATAAGCACCTTGCCGGGCTTGGGATGATGTTTCTGAAACTCTCGAATCATGCTCCAGTACGACTGACGAAAATTTGAGCGGTCAACGACGAAAAACTCTCGGTAGCGAGTACCGAAATAAAGATGTACACCTGCTGCACAGAGAAACAAACCAATTAATAACCAGTCGATGGGAGTCATGGTGGGCGCAGGAAATGTCTAACGTTTTAGGTAAGGGGCGGCCCGCTTGCGGGACGTCCCAGCAGCCGAAGGCTGCGCCTTGACTGATGGGATGGACTCCCCCGTCTTTTCATCGCCCAATAGGCGATGCCGGTGCTCATGGGGATGGGGATCGGTCTTCGACGAAAGGAGTCCGAAATGCATGCTACTACCGTTGCAGTTGATCTGGCCAAGAGTGTATTCCAGATTGCGGTTGCCGATGACAAATGGAAAGTTGTCGGGCAGGAACGGCTGACCCGCAGCCAGTTCGAACGCTGGTTCCACAACCGGGATGTGAGGCTGGTGATCATGGAAGCCTGCGGTTCAGCCCACCATTGGGGCCGTTGGTTCAAGCGACAGGGGATTGAAGTAAAACTGCTGCCGGCGGCCTACATCCGGGCCTACGTGAAGCGCAACAAGACCGATGCCGCCGATGCCTGTGCGCTGCTTGAAGTCGCGCGTTGTGCCCACATCGTGCCGGTCCAGGTGAAATCCGTCGAACAGCAGGCGCTGCAGGGATTGCACCGCATCCGTTCGCGCTGGATGGGGACACGCACTTCGCGCATCAATACGCTGCGCGGCTTCTGCCGGGAATTCGGGTTGAACGTGCCGCAAGGCGCCCGTACCGGCGTTGAAGCGATGAGCCGGGCACTGGCCGATCCCAACTCGGCCATTCCACTACTGATCCGCGAGTCGATGAAACTGCTGATCGAGGAAATCCGCCTGCTCGAACTGCGCATTGCCCAACTGGAGCGGGAACTGACTGCGCTGGCCCGGCAAAGCCCGGCCTGTGCCGAACTGCTGACCATTCCCGGCATTGGCCTACTCACGGCCACCGCGCTGGTCGCCGCCACGGGCGGCAGCGTCAGCCACTTCAAGGATGCCCGGCACTTTGCCAGCTGGTTCGGCCTGACGCCGAAGGAATTCTCCTCCGGTAACAGCCGCAAGCTGGGACGAATTTCCAAGAGGGGGGATCGCTATCTGAGGATGCTGCTGACGCATGGCGCTCGCGCCGTGCTGCGGGCGGCCGAACTGGCCAGGCGAGCCGGAAAGCCGCTCGATGGGCTGCGAACCTGGGCCACGGAGATTCAGGCACGGACCCATCACAACAAGGCGGCTTGTGCCCTGGCCAACAAGTTGGCCAGGATCTGTTATGCCGTGCTGCGCGATCACACACCGTTCGGTAGCCCGCAACCCCGTCAGGAAAAGAAGCTCACCCGTACGGCCTTTGCCATTGCCGCCTGAAAGGAGAAACCGTGTTCCTGTTTCCCCCCTCCCTGCGTTTGCTTTGAGACTGATCGCCCTTCATGGCTAATTGGGTCGCACCCACACGGATTGACGCCGATAACTCTGCCGGCAGCTTCATGCCTGCCGCTCGTACCGATTGGCGCTCCGTGGGCAGATTCCATGTCGGCATGGGTCATACAGAACCCACATCAGATGCCGGATATACGACTGCATGCGCTTCCATACCGCCAGAACTATCGATCAGTTTCCTTGTTTTTTGGGGGAGTCCATATACGCCATGTTAGGTGCGGACACTTGCCATACCCCAAGCGACGTGCAGGAACTGCTTGTGGGAGAAGCCATCGGCCACCTGCCCGAACGATGACGGGACAAGAAGAACGAAGACTGATGTTGGCTCCAACTCGCCGATATGGTGCCCCTCCCACCGTGAGGCTAATAGAAAGTGGGAATGCTCCGCACCTTCGTAAAAAACCGGATTGTCCAAACGCAACAGGTACCAAATGTGCGAGCTATCTGCGGAGCTAGGTGTGCCCTCGACAACTCCTTCGCGCGGCAAAAGGCCTGTGAAAGTTTCGTTTTGGTCGAAGTAATCAATATGGAGCCGCATAGCACCTAACGTTCAAGGTAACCGGCCTTGCGCGGCTTTATGCGCAGGGTCCGGTTGACCGCAGGGTTGGGCATCACTGTTTCCCGTTGTGTATAGACCTACAAGTGCCGTGCAAGTCTTCGTTGCGAAGTCTGCGGCCGGGAATATTGTGTTCTTGATTTCTGTTAGCTCGGCAATCGCAATTGGAATTCTTTCCCAGTTCGTCAGAATTTCGTGATGATCGACAAAGAAGCCATGTATTAAGCGATTTCTCTTTTCTAGGGCTGGCTTAAAAATCGTATCGACCTTGCCATCGAATTCCTTTCCGAGGGCTTTCTTGAGCTCTCCAATCAGCCGCCCTATTTCCATTCTTTCGAACTTCTTGAAAATCTTTTCATTGCCGTTGCCATGCTTCGCATGGTTTATCACTCGCTCGTTTAGCACGCATATATTCCAGAGTTGTTCCTCCAAAATACTGGACCAGTGCGCGGCTTCGCCAAACAGCCTATATACGTCAGAGATAGTCATCGGCTTGTGATGCCCAACGTTTAAATTCACCGGACTGCGCGGCTTTTCGCGCAGGTCCGGTGGAATGATGGGTTGGGCGTCCTCATTTCTGGAAGCGGTTCATGTCAATTAGCTCGAAGGTGCTCATCTTGTCGAAAGTGGAGGCATAGTTGTCCCAAAGGTTCTTTGATGTGCCTGCGATGGAAACGACAGCCACATCCATGCCATTGCTACCCCAAAAGAGTGAGTAGAGAATGTGATATGGCCCCTCCTCGGTTTCAAGGCAAACGCGTGTAAAGAGCCCTTGGCTGGTTTCATCACAAGTTTTGAGTACCTTGACCTCCTTCTTCTTGGTCCCCACAAAATCAAGAATGAATTCCTTAGCGGTCTTGCCTGCCCCCTGTTTCACTCCGACGAAGGTCTGGATACGAACACCAGTTGTGTATGGGCGATTGCCAGTGGTGTCTTCACGGGACAAGGTCCAAGTGTAGACCGATCCTTGATGCCCTTCGGCGTAGAACCAATCCTTTGGCCGAGGAATCTTGCCACCGGTTGGCTCAAGAACTTGAGTTTCAAATTCAGATGGCGGTTTCTGCGCGAAAGTTGAACACGAAATTAGCAGGAACGCTGCGGTGAGTGCTTTTATCATGGCTTCATGAGACGGTTGAGGATGGAGACGCCCAACGTTTGAGTTCAGGGGCCGGCGGAGGGCGAAGCCCGGAGCGAACCGGCAAGCGCAGCTTGCCGGCGGTCCCCTGGAACGAGAGGTTCGGCGTCATTGGGGTACCGCTGGCGGTTCATAGATTGACCACTCATGAGACAAAGGATCGTACGAGAGATACGGCATGTCTTGGGCATTCTCGGTGGTTACTGAGACCTTCTTGTTCGTACCTTTCGCAAGTGCTTCAAGAAACTGAAGGACTTCATAGTGGTCGGCATCGCTCTGGACTTCTCGTGGATCAAGATCGAGTTCGATTTCGTCTGGAACGAAGAAGTGACAGTTTGCTGTAACTCTTCCGAGTTTCACGCTCAAGAGATGCGCTCCGTCACGAGCCGTGAAGATTTTCTCTACCTCGGGTAATGGGCGGTCTTGACCTTCATACAAATACCGATAGCCATACTTTCCTGCGAGCGAGAGCAACAACGCCCAGTCGGTTAAGGCGGTGTCGAGCACGTAGACGTCACGTAGGGCGCCATCCTTCTCCCAGAGATCGCGCGGCTGAATGGGGGTGGGTCGAGTCATGACGCCGAACTTTAAAGATCACCGGCCTGCGCGCTTTTTGCGCAGATCCGGTGGAGCGATGAGTTGGGCGTCATTGTGCGAACACTCATCGATGGTCAATACGGTCAATGAACAGTCCAAGACGAGACATGCGACCACTGACCAACACCTTTTCACCTGCCTGCGGTGTATGCCCGGAAAGACGCCCTTCTAGGCAAATGCGAGAACCTACGCCCTCGAACTCCAAATGACCATATTGCCCACAACCACGGGAACTACGGGATGGTTGGTCAACTGAAATGACCCGGACCTCTACACGGTCTGACGGTGATCCGATGAGCGTAGTGTTAGGGTGCTGGGTCATGACGTCAGAGATTTTCTAACTGTCCACGTCGCGAGGAGATCGGGATCCTCTACTGTTTCTCCGGTGCTCCGGAGCGAATATGTTCCCGGTTTCGCAGCACAAACTGAATCGAGATTGGGCGGCATTAGCCAAGTTTCGCCGTCTCGCTTGCCCCGAAGTGAAATTTGAACACCATCACCTGAAACTGATTCAATGATGCCGTGCAGTTGCACTTGTTCGATAAACGAATCATCGTGCGCAAGATAAGTAAGGCCAATCAGGATGTACTTGCCGACATACGATTCGGCAAGCTCTTGATCGAATTCGGGCGGCGCACTACCGCCGTTCCATTCGTACATATAGTGCTCTAACGTTGCAGGCAAGGGGCGATCCGCTCGCGGGACGTCCCAGCGGCCGAAGGCCGCGCCTTGACCGGGATGTTAGGCTGCATGAGTGAGGCAGCGGCTAAGTATTTGCGCTTTATGGTACGGGCCATCGTTGCTCAAATCATGCTGTGGAATGTCGAACTGCACCCAATAGAAATAATCTTCGCCTTGAACTGTTTGAACAGGCTCAGGTGCACTTGAGATCACCCCTTCACAGTCGTTACGCCATCCCCCGCAGACGCCGGAAACGGAAACTCGCGTGCCGATAGGGAACTCTTGGCTCAAAGCGAAAGGGCAATATGGGTCGAGCAATTGTTTTCCTTTGATGCCTAACGTTGTAGGTAAAGGGCGCTGCGCGGCGCTTTATCGCGCAGCGTCCAGCGGAGGCCGAAGGCCGGAGCGGCTTTGACCGGAATGTTAGACACTGGCCCGCCCTTGTGCGACTGCCTCAAACTCGCTGATTGCGGCGACAACATTTGGGTGTGCTGCCACCCAATGGGTACCGAGAAACTGGGCGACAGTTTTTGAGCCAAGAATGGCAGACAGAGAGCCGTTTTTCGCAGCTTGAAGCAAACCATGGCAGGAATGCATAACCTCTTCGCTTTCAGCGGCTGAGGGTTCTCCTGCCTCAGCATGCCACTCACGCTGAACAGCGGAAATCTCTGCTTTGAACGACGAACCATCGGGGTTTTTGCAAGAAGTGACCATAACGAAGTACTGCCCACCGAGTTGTACCTCGTCGCAATAAATGTAGCGACCGATACTTCCCTTGCTTGCATAGGGGTCTAGGGCGGAACCTAATTCAGCCCAAGCTTGCTCTGTCAGAAGTACGCCGAATACTTTCTTTTGATTCATAGGACTGTCCATTCTTGAAAGCGCTAACGTGCAGCTAAACGGCGCGCCGCTTGCGGTGCGTCCGAGCGACCGAAGGGAGCGTTTTTGAGCGGAGTGTTAGAGCGCAATTTTGCCAAGAGATACCTCTTTGCCTGGATTAACCTGGGTGCCATAGCGAACCACTGCTGTTTTCCGAATGACGCCTTCACAGCTGACGATGACCTCGTAATTTTCTGGCTTTGGGGAAACTACAAAGTCTTCCGAAAAGGCTTGGCGTTCGATTGCTCTTTGCGCATGAGGCAGGCGCCCTCCTGATTCTGACAACAGATAAATTTCGCAATTTTTTGTTGGGACGGAAAGTTCGCCCGTGACGTAAAACATCCCCTCGCCGACAACTAGCCCGGTGCACCCACCGATGAGAACCGCAGGGGTGAGTGCAAGAAAAAGTAAGTAACGGAGAAACTTCACCTTGCGCTCTAACGTTTAGCTTGAGGTGCCGCCTGCCGGCAGCGCCGGCAGGCGGTCCCCTCGAAGCGATGGTTAGAGCCCGGGCCGCCGCAAACACAGAGATTAGCTTTCATACCAAGAAATCCAATCGGGCTTTGCACCGTCGTTGACGAAGAAATAGGCGAGCACCTTGTAGCACTGCTCGACGTTGACGCACCAAGCAAGAGGATATTCGTCTACCTGTCCGTTGGACAGCACATACGAAGCGGAACCTGGTTTGCTCTCCTCCGCTTGTGATACGAAACCGCTGTCAGCGCTAAATCGGAGATACATGAGAAATGCATTTTTACCGTTCCGAAGCATGCAAACGGACGGACCAGTCTCGATAGACAACCACAATTCAAATTGGTCGGTGCTATTGAACTGATCAAGTAGACCGCCAAGCTGCTCGACGGAAACGACTGACTGGGTGTGGTCATTGAAGGTGACGGTGAGCATGAGGGCTCTAACGTTGGAGGTAAGGGGCGCGAAGCCGGCTTGCCGGCAGAGCGTCCCTCTTGACCGAAGTGTTAGGTGTGGAAGAGGTTGTACTCACCGGAAAACCACCTTTCTCACCGCAACCAAGAGTTCATTGAACTGAGACAAAAGCTCTTTTTGCAACGAATTGCCACTCAACTGAATTGCTTGAACAATGGATTCCATTAGCAAAGCCCAGCCATCGGTAAGGCCGTTGATCGACGAGAGTCCATCTTTGAGAGCTTGGGCGGCTGTAGCTTGGCCTTGCTCTTGCAACTGAGCAGCCAAGTCGCGAATGTGTTGGAACAGCTCTTCGTTGGATGAATAGGCTCGCATGGGCGAAACACCTAACGTTGTAGGTAAGGGGCGCTGCGCGGCGCTTTATCGCGCGGCGTCCAGCGACCGGAGGGAGCGGCCTTGACCGCAATGTTAGGTGTTGAGCGCATGAAGAACCTGAATTGCCAAGGCACCGGCGCCAACACCAATGCCTCTATTGTGCTTTCCGAGGTTCTGACTGTCGGTCACGTCTCGCCATTCGTAGACCTCGGGTTCCGAATCTCCATTGTCGATTTCAAACTCGATGAATCTCTCATTTTGGGTAAGCAGAACTCCAAACATTCCTTGAATGCCAGGGTAGTCAATTTCGAGATCGATAACGACTGCCTTTGAGAGATCAACAGTTCGCTGCTGGGAAGCACGCAGCAGTGCCTCTGGCACAGGATGGGTGCGCCAGTACTCCGCAGTTTCGCGGAGTGAACGCAAGGTGCGTGCATTCTGCTGTTGCACGTTGAGTTGACGGGGCTTACGCACGACTGGAACGCCTAACTAGAAGTAGACGTCAAAAACGACGTATACCCTTTGCAACTGACGTATACGCTTATGAATGTAGCTTTCCAAAATCCTTCTTGCATATGGATTCTCATTCAATTACTGTGTTTATGTACAGTTATATTTGCAGGGGTTTTACGTCATGGATGCTGTTGCACCGACTTTGCTTGGCCGGGTTCGCGAGGTCATCCGCTACAAGCACTACAGCATAAGGACGGAACGTGCGTATGTCGAGTGGGTACGTCGATTTGTGGCATTTCATGGGCGCCGCCACCCGCGAGACATGGGAGCGGAGGAGGTTCGGGCCTTTCTGACGCATCTGGCGGTGGAGGCAGATGTTGCGGCATCGACCCACCAGCAGGCTTTGTCGGCGTTGCTCTTTCTGTACCGTGAGGTGCTTGAGGTGGATTTGCCTTGGCTGCTCAATCTGGCACGTCCCAAAAAGCCGAAGCGCGTCCCGGTCGTTCTGTCGCGTAGTGAAGTAGGGCGCTTGTTTGAAATGCTCGACGGATCTCATGCCTTGATGGCCAGGTTGCTGTACGGCACCGGCATGCGCTTGATGGAGTGCATACGCTTGCGCGTCAAGGATGTCGATTTCGAGCGTGGTGAAATAACGGTTCGGGATGGCAAAGGCGGCAAGGACAGGCACACGATGCTGCCGGAATCGTTGGCCGATCCGTTACGGCAACACCTGCTGCATGTCCGGGCTTTGTGGGGTAACGACCGGGCGGCAGGGGTTCCCGGGGTTTATTTGCCGACGGCCTTGGCGCGTAAATATCCCGGTGCGCCGGAATCGTGGGGGTGGTTCTGGGTGTTTCCGGCGTCCGCGTTGTCGGTTGATCCGCGCAGTGGCATTTCGCGTCGCCACCATGCGCAGGAGCAGACATTGCAGCGGGCGATCAAGCGCGCGCTGGGCGAGGCGGGGATTGTCAAACCGGCATCGACGCATACGCTGCGCCATTCGTTTGCCACCCATCTGCTGGAATCCGGCTACGACATTCGCACGGTGCAGGAGTTGCTCGGTCATGCCGATGTGTCGACAACCATGATCTACACTCATGTACTCAACCGGGGCGGGCGGGGCGTATGCTCACCGCTGGATCGAATGTGATTTGGGCTTGCCGGACGGCGGCGGTACACTGCCGGCATTGCGTTAAAGGCGGTTTGGCCGCCGGTCGAGGGTTTCGTTGAGCGATCTGTTTTCTCAGGATGTGCCGGGTATTCCGGCTGACCGCAGCCAGCCGGCCTTTGCGCCGCTGGCCGAGCAATTGCGGCCGCGGACGCCGAATGAGGTGATCGGCCAGCAACATCTGCTTGGGCCGGGCAAGCCGCTGCACCTGGCATTTGCCTCGGGGCAGCCGCATTCGATGATCCTGTGGGGGCCGCCGGGGGTTGGTAAGACGACGCTGGCGCGCATGATGGCCACACAGTTCAGTTGCGAGTTCATTGCCTTGTCGGCGGTGTTTTCCGGCATCAAGGAAGTGCGCGAGGCGGTGGCGCAGGCCGAGATGTGGCGGGCCCAGGGCAAGCGGACCATCCTGTTCGTCGATGAAATCCACCGCTTCAACAAGGCGCAGCAGGACGGTTTTCTGCCCTTTGTCGAAAGCGGCCTTTTCACTTTTATTGGTGCCACAACCGAGAACCCCTCCTTCGAGGTGAATTCGGCGCTGCTGTCGCGGGCGTCGGTCTATGTGCTGAAGTCTCTGGACGAAGGCGAGATGGGGCAGCTGTTCGACCGTGCACGCGATAAGGCATTGGCCGATCTCTCCTTTGACGACGATGCGCGGACGCGGTTGATCGGGCTGGCCGATGGCGATGCCCGTCGCCTGCTCAATCTGCTGGAGCAGGTGCGGACGGCGGCCCATGCGGCCCGGCAGGCAACGGTCGATGGCGCCTTCATCGAGGCGACGATGGCGCAGAACCTGCGCCGCTTCGACAAGGGAGGCGATGCCTTCTACGATCAGATTTCGGCCTTGCACAAATCGGTGCGCGGCTCCAGCCCGGATGGGGCGTTGTATTGGTTCTGTCGCATGCTCGACGGCGGTGCGGATCCGCGCTACCTGGCACGTCGCATTATCCGCATGGCCTGGGAAGACATCGGCCTGGCCGACCCGCGGGCCATGCAGATTGCCAACGATGCGGCAGAAACCTTCGAGCGCCTCGGGTCGCCGGAAGGCGAACTGGCACTGGCGCAGGCGGTGACCTACCTGGCGGTTGCGGCCAAGTCGAACGCCGGCTACAACGCCTACAACGCAGCACGCGCCTTCGTGAAGCAGGACGGTTCGCGGCCGGTGCCGGTGCACTTGCGCAATGCGCCGACCAAGCTGATGAAGGAACTGGGCTACGGCAAGGAATACCGCTACGCCCACGATGAGCCGGAAGCCTATGCTGCCGGCGAAACCTATCTGCCGGATGGCATGCCCGAGCCGCACTGGTACGACCCGACACCCCGCGGACTGGAGGGCAAAATCGGCGAGAAGCTGGCCCACCTGCGCGAGCTGGACCGCAAGGCCGGCAAGAAATAATGGACCTCGTCCAGACCATCGCCCTCTCTGCCGGGCTGGCCTGGGCGAGTGGCTTGCGCCTGTATCTAGTGCTCTTTCTGACGGGTGTGCTGGCCCATCTGGGCTATCTGCACCTGCCGGAATCCTTGCTCGTCCTGACGCATCCGCTGGTCATGGCCGCCTCGGGCGGCATGGCGCTGGCGGAGCTGGTGGCCGACAAGGTGCCGGCCTTCGATTCGCTGTGGGACAGCTTCCAGACCTTCGTTCGCATTCCGGCCGGCGCCTTGCTGGCCGCCTTTGCGCTGGGCGATGTCGACCCGGCCTGGATGGTGGCGGCAGGCCTGCTTGGGGGCACGATCACCGCCGGCACGCATTTCGCAAAGGCCGGCAGCCGGCTGGCGATCAATGCCTCGCCCGAGCCGTTTTCGAACTGGCTGGCTTCCTTCGGCGAGGAGGGTATGGTGCTCGGCGGCGTGTGGGCCATGCTCGCCTCGCCAGTGTTGTTCCTTATCCTGCTGGCGGTGTTCATGATCGCAGCAGTTCTTGTCATCCGTTTTTCGTATCGCCTGCTGGCCGGGCTTTTTCGCCGCCTGTCGCGTTCCGGGAACAGGGCTGCCTAGCGTCGCTCAGGCCAGCCCGGGGATGCCGGGTAGCACCCGTTGCAGCGTGGCCATGTCGAAACCCTGTGTTTCCTTCAGCATCCGTCCGAGCAGGCTGCGCCAGTCGACAGTGACGCGCAGGTCGCGGCCTTCGTTGAGTTGGCCGTCAGACAGCCCGGGAAAATCGCCGATCTGCCGTCCGCCCGCGATGGTGCCGCCGAGCAGCAGTGCCAGCCCGCCGTGGCCGTGGTCGGTGCCCCGCGTGCCGTTCTCGCGCGCGGTGCGGCCGAATTCGCTGCACACCAGCACCTGAGTGCGTCGCCATTCCGTCGCCCCCAACCCTTCTCGCAATGCAAGCAGCCCCTCGGTGAGCTGGGGCAGGCTGCGGCCGAGGGCGTTTTCCTCTTCGGCATGCGTGTCGAAGCCGCCGAGATCGATGAAGGCCATGCCCAGACGGGGCTGTTCCCGAAAGATGCGCGTCATGGTGGTCGCCGCCTTGGCAAAACCGGCGACCCCGGCGGCGCCACGTGAGGCCTTGGGGTCCATGCCGGTGGCGCGTTCCAGTTCAGCCTGGCTGGACAGGGCCTGCTCAATGGCCTTGCCGCTGCGTTGCTGGCTGTGCATGGCAAGAATCGCATCGAGCGTGCGGTCATGGCGCACCTGCAGCCCGCTGCCGGAGAGCGGCATCAATTCGGCATCGCCGCCTTGCAGGGTGAGCGGCGGGCTGGCGCTGAAGCCGATACTGCGCACGTGCGCCCCGGCCGCTTCGCCGGCACGGGCCAGAAAGCCCTGGCGGCCCTGAGTCTGGCCATTGCCGAGTTCGAGAAGATCCTGCGCCTGGAAATGGCTGCGGCTGCGGTCGGTGGTGCCGAAGCAGGGGGCGAAGGCCAGTTCGTTGGTAGCGTAGAGGTCGGCGAGGGCGCGACAGGCGGGATGGGCGGCAAACCCGCTGCCGGCGAGCGGGATGCCGTTGCTCAGGACTTCACGGCTCAGACTGGGGCGCAGGGACGGCAATTGGGGATCGGCGACGGGGGCGAAGGCGAACAGGCCGTCGAGCGCGCCACGCAGGAAAATGACGATCAGGCGGCCATCGCGAGGTGTGTCGGTTTCGAGCGCGAAGGCGGGACGGAGGGCGTTCCCGAGTCCCAACGCCAAGCCGGCACCGAGCAACTGGCGTCGTGTGGGGGATGCAGGGCGGTGCATGGCGAAATCTCCGTTTAACGGCGCATGAATTCAGGGCTGGCGAGCAGGGCGGCGATTTCTTCCCGCGGCGAGAGCCCGTTCAGGGCGGCACGGGTTTCCGGGGCCAGCGGCCCGACTGCCCGCCGGACGGATTCCAGATCGGGGCGGCACGCGGTGAAGTCGCTTCCGGCGTTGGTGGTAGCCAGAGGCACCGGGCGGCTGGCCAGTGTCTGGGCGAGTCGTATGCGCTTGGCCATGGCCGGTGACGACAGCCAGTCGGCCTCCTGGCTGCCATAACCATCCGGAGTCGAGCGCAGGAAGGGGGCTTGGCCGTGGTCCTGCGCCGTGCGCCACAGGAGCTGGCCGTTGCCGATGACCTGGCCGTCACACACGGCGCGCGCCACCGACAGCACATAGTCGACCGGCTCCTTGAATTTGCCGGGGTATTGCAGTGATTCGGCAAAGGCCGGGCTGTCGATCAGCGGGGCCAGCGTCGCGGAGATGCGGCCATCACTGTTGCGGAAGGCTACTGCCATGGCCTTGACCAGCTGGGGCGGCGGATCGTCGGCCAGGAAGCGATGGGCCAGTTTGCCAGCAATGTGTTCGGCGGTTTGCGGGTGGCTGGCCAGTTGCTCTAGCGCCTGGCGGATTTCGTCGATGCCGTGGCCGGTCGGGTAGCTACGCCCGAGCAGTCGTTTCTCACCGAAGTCGTGGCGGTTGGGATCGAAGAAGAAATAGCCGATCCGCTCGGCGCCGGGGGCGTTCAGCGCGTGTTCCGGAAGCCGGTTATTGATGACCCCGGCACCGGTGATGATGCGGGCCAGTGCCTGCACATCGCTTTGGGTGTAGCCGCCACCCACGCCCAGGGTATGCAGTTCGAGCAGTTCGCGTGCCAGGTTTTCGTTGATGCCGGCGTTATGGCCCATGCGTTCGGCGCGTTGGGCGAAGCGGGAGTCGGCGGCGACGGAGCGGTTGTTGTCGAGATAAATCTGCATCGCCGGGTGGAAGAAGCTGGCCTTGAGCAGTGCGGCGAAACTGTCCTCGCGCATGGCACGCTCGATCTGTCGGGCGTAGTCGGCGGCGAGGAACTTGTTGAGATGCTTGAGGCCGTGGATGGAGAAGTGGTTGAGCCAGAAATTGAGCAGCGCCTCATGGCCGGGATTGTCGGAATTGGCACTTTCGAGCAGGCGGTTGGCGCTGGCGGCGTTGAGCATTTGCCGGCCATCGACCTCGCGCTGGGAGCGCACGGTATCGCTACCGAGCGGTTGTGGGGCGGCTGGCTTGTCCATCCGTTCGGTACCGCCGGGGCCGTAGAGCGGCCACAGCTTGTCGAGCGGCTCGGCCGCCGGCGAGGCAGCAATCAGGGCGGTTACAGCCGCTGGGTAAGCCGGCGTGCCGCGAATCGCGCGATCCAGGTAGCGACGCGGTGTCATGCCGGTCGTGGCAAGCAGGCTGGCCCGGTCGGCGCCGTAGCCGAAGCGGTTGAGCAGGGCGCGGGCGGTGGTTTCGTCCATGGGTTGGTCGAGTCCGGCATGTGCCCTGGTAGCAGCA
Source organism: Dechloromonas sp. CZR5 (assembly GCF_008711155.1). GTDB lineage: Bacteria > Pseudomonadota > Gammaproteobacteria > Burkholderiales > Rhodocyclaceae > Azonexus. The sequence continues at coordinate 1,033,527 of NZ_VUYQ01000001.1, forward strand.
AACAGCGCGCCTATCAGCAGGGCCGCCATGACCTGGCGGAAGAGCAGGGGAGAGCAGTTCATGAATGAATCCTGCGATGAGCGGTGGCGAATTCAGAGCCATTGTGCCGGGATGAGCGCTCGACAGGTGTGTGCATTTGCAAGCAGTTGTTTCACGCCCTCTGCCTCAAGTTGGTGCCGCCGCCTCGCGTATAATTGCGCTTTTCGCCGACATTTCCGGTTGGCTGCGTTCTTAGGCGGTCACGGCAGTATTTCAGGACACATCATGCTCGACATTCAACAACTCCGAACTAATCTCGATGCCGTTGTCGCCGGCTTGGCCAAGCGTGGCAAGCCGATCGACTTCAGCGAATTCTCGGCACTGGAAGCCGAGCGCAAGACGCTGCAGACCCGTACGCAGGACTTGCAGGCACAGCGCAACAGCCTGTCCAAGCAGATCGGCATGTTGAAGGGCAAGGGCGAGGATGCTTCCGGGGTCATGGCACAGGTTGGCGCGCTGGGCGACGAGTTGAAAGCGTCCGAAGCCCGCCTCGGCGAGTTGCTGGAAAAATTCAATGCCATCCTGGCCACGCTGCCGAACATTCCGGACGAGTCCGTGCCGGTTGGCAGCGACGAAACAGGCAACGTCGAGCAGAAGCGCTGGGGCACGCCGAAGCATTTCGATTTTGTCGTCAAGGATCACACCGACATCGGCGAGGGGTTGAACCAGCTCGATTTCGCCACGGCCGCCAAGATTTCCGGTGCGCGCTTCTCGCTGCTCAAGGGCGGCGTAGCCCGCCTGCATCGCGCCCTCGCCCAGTTCATGCTCGATACGCACACGACGAAGCATGGCTACACCGAGGTGTATGCGCCGTACCTCGTGAATGCGGCCAGCCTGTTCGGTACCGGCCAGCTGCCCAAGTTCGAGGAAGACCTGTTCAAGGTGCTGCGCGGTGACCAGGACCCGCTGTACCTGATCCCGACCGCTGAAGTGCCGGTGACCAACATCGTGCGCGACGAAATCCTCGCTGCCGAGGCGCTGCCGTTGAAGCTCGTCTGCCATACGCCGTGCTTCCGCTCCGAAGCCGGTTCGGGGGGGCGTGACGTGCGCGGCATGATTCGCCAGCACCAGTTCGACAAGGTCGAGTTGGTTCAGGTCGTTCATCCGGACCAGTCGGCTGCCGCCCACGAGGAACTGACCAGCCACGCCGAGGCCATCCTCGAAGCGCTGGAACTGCCGTATCGCCGCATGGTGCTGTGCTCCGGCGACATGGGCTTCTCCGCCGCCAAGACCTACGACCTCGAAGTGTGGCTGCCGGCACAGGATACCTACCGCGAAATTTCGTCCTGCTCCAACTTCGGTGCCTTCCAGGCGCGCCGCATGCAGGCCCGTTTCCGCAACGAGAAGAACAAGCCGGAGCTGTGCCATACGCTGAATGGTTCCGGCCTGGCCGTCGGCCGCACACTGGTCGCCATCCTCGAGAACAATCAGCAGGCCGATGGCAGCGTGGTCGTTCCGGCGGCCTTGCGTTCGTACATGGGTGGCCTGGAGCTGCTGGAGCCGTTGCGCTGATCCTCGGCGTGCGCCGAAGGGTTTAACCGGATACCCGGCCCGATCCCCGCCTGCGGCAAGCAGCGCGGGGATTTTTTTTGTCAGTTGCTCGCGCTGGCGTTTATGGTCGGCAGCCTTGGCGGTCGATTCTCGGTGTCGTCGTCGGGTTCGCCGATGACCTTGGCGGCAGCCATGCGTCTGGTGTAGGACTTGCGGCGCTCTTCGACTTCCTGCACCAGGCGCTTCAGGCTTTCTGCCGTCTTGGGGGTGGGTCCGAAGGGCGGGGCGTTGCGCAGCAGGATGTCGTAGTAGCTGCGGATGTTCTCGACCAGGATGACCGCCTCGCCGCCGCGTGCCTTGCCGATCTTGAGCTGTTGCGCGATTTTGGGTTGCGATAGCTTGGGCAGGACCCGCTTCATCTCGTACCAGGCGTTGGGGTCAACCTTGAGCTGCCGGGCGAGGCTGCGTGCCGCGCCGAAGTGCCCGGGGCCGATGTTGTAGGCCGCCAGCGCCAGCCAGGTGCGGTCAGGTTCCTCGGCATCGTCGGGCAGCTGGTCCTTGAGCAGGTTGATATAGCGTGCCCCGGCCAGGATGCTTTCGCTCGGGTCGAGGCGATTGCTGACTTGCAGGCGGTCGGCGGTGTCTTCGGTCAGCATCATGATGCCGCGCACGTTGGTGTAGCTGGTGGCGTTCGGGTCCCATTGCGACTCGTGATACGCCACGGCTGCGGTTAGGCGCCAGTCGATTCCGGTCAGCACCTGGGCTGCCTGGAAATATTTGCGGTACTTGGGCAGGGTTGTTTCGACCGCACCGAGAAACCTGACGATGTCGGCCTGTTCGAGGCGTCGAACGTGGCCGAGATAGCGATCTTCCAGCCGGGCCAGCGTGCCGTCGCGCTGAACGCGTTCGACGAAGCCGTCGAGCCTAGCCTTGAGTTCTGCATTGGGGTGGCGGCCCAGTACCCAGGCCACCGGCAGGTTCTCGGTGAGGTTCAGAGAAGAGCGCAGGTTCGGTACGTGCTGGTTGGCCAGGTCTTCGACGCTTTCATCGAGGGCGACATATTCGATACGCCGGTTGCCAAGCTGTTCGAGCAGTTCGAAGACATCGGCTCCGTTGAATTCGACGACCTTGAGGTCCCGAATCCGCTGCGAGAGTGCACGCAGCGTTTCCGCCTGGCGCGAACCGGCCATGACATGAACCGTTTTGCCACTCAGTTGCTCGAGTTCGTTCAGCGGCAGGGTGGCTTCGTGCTGGATCAGGATGTCGCGGGTCAGGAAGATCGGCGGCGTCGTTTCGATCGACGCATCGCTGCCCGGCGACAGCCAGCCGGCCGCCAGGTGGTAGCGGGTGCCGGTGATCTGGGCTTCAAGGTTGTCCGGATCGGCAACGATATATTTGACCCCGACGCCCAGTTCCTGGGCAAAAACCTGGGTCAGGTCATATTCCAGTCCGCCGGGATTGCCGTTCTCATCGGTTGTGTAGGTCAGCGGGCCGGGACGGACGAGGACGACGAGGTCGTGCTGGGCTGGTGTGGGGAAGGGCAGGCGACCGAACATCTCGCCGCAGCCGGCGATAAAAAAAATGAAAGTCAGCAGTAATAGACGTTCTATCCGGCGCATCTGTTGTGCTATTATCTCGCTCCCGCGGAGAGGTGGCAGAGTGGTCGAATGTACCTGATTCGAAATCAGGCGTACTGCAAGGTACCGAGGGTTCGAATCCCTCCCTCTCCGCCAGGGACTGAAACAAGCCATATTGACCAGTCGAAAGACGTACGGTGAATGTGGCTTTTTTCTTTGGTGCTGTCCCGTTTGCCCATTCCGCAGGCTTGGAGGCGCGGAGTATAACCGAGTCGGACCGGGGGCTTGTTCGAACTCTGTAAAGCTTTGTGAATCCCGGTGCTGCGCCATCGCTCAAGCAGCGTATGACGGCCTTTTCGCAAGCTTACCCATAGTTGCCCGGGTCTTGGCATAATCGCGGCAATGCTTGCCTACATCGTCCGCCGCCTTCTCTACGCGCTGCCCATCCTGCTCGGGGTCAATCTCATCACCTTTGCGCTGTTCTTCGTGGTCAATACACCCGACGACATGGCCCGCATGCAACTCGGGGTCAAGCGCGTGACGCCGGAGGCGATCCAGAAATGGAAGGCCGAGCGCGGGTACGACAAACCCCTGTTGCTCAATGCCGAGGCGGGCGGCTTGGCCGTGCTGACCGAGACGGTCTTCTTCCAGAAGTCGGCCCGCATGTTCGTCGGCGATTTCGGGCGCGCCGAGGACGGTCGGGACATTGCCCGCGAGATCGGCAACCGCATGGGGCCGTCGTTGGCCATCGCATTGCCGACCTTCATTCTTGGCCTGTTCGTCACCGTGACCTTCGCGCTGACGCTGGCGTTCTTCCGCGCATCGGCCTTCGATTTCTGGGGCGTCGTGCTGTGCGTGGCGATGATGTCCATTTCCGGCCTGTTCTACATCATCGGCGGCCAGTATCTGATCAGCAAGGTGTGGCGGCTGGTGCCGATTTCCGGTTATGGCGGCGGGCTGGAGGCGTGGCGCTTCCTGATCCTGCCGGTGTTGATCGGGGTGGTTTCGGGAATCGGTTCGGGGACGCGATGGTACCGAACCGTCTTTCTGGAGGAAATCACAAAGGATTACGTTCGTACTGCTAGGGCAAAGGGAGTGTCGGAGGCCGCTATATTGTTCAGACATGTGCTGAAAAACGGAATGACACCGATCCTGACTCAGTCGGTCGTTGCAATTCCCGGCTTGTTTATGGGTTCTCTGATCATGGAGTCGTTTTTTGGAATTCCGGGGCTAGGGAGCTATACGATTGAAGCCATCCAGTCGCAGGATTTTGCGATTGTTCGTTCAATGGTCTTCATCGGAGCTGTGCTCTACATCGTTGCTTTACTGTTAACCGACATCTCGTACACGATTGTTGATCCTAGGATTCGACTGAGATGATTAATTTTCAGCCGGTCGTGCTTTGGTCCGATATTTTTGTCTGGCTGCTCGTGCTGTGTGCAGTGGTTTTTGCGCTAGCGGTTCGAAGAAGGGAGCATCTTCGCCAGCCTTGGGTGAAACTGGCCGCAAATCGTATAGCGATGGCCTCGGCCACCGTGCTTCTCGCCTTCGTTCTGATCGGCCTGTTCGATTCCCTGCACTACCGCGTCGCTCTGGAGGGCAAGCCGGGCCAGAAGACCCAATACGCGGTCGAGGTGCTGTCGGTGCTCGACGCGCTGGCGACCCCCTTGCGTACGCGCAACGAGAAAACCTATTCCGAACCCTTTGCCACCCGGCTGTATGCCAAGGAAACCGTCGATGTGCCGGGGCAGGGGACGGTGCGCGAGTACCCGCGCCTCAAGTACGGCGGCAAGCATCTGGCCGAGCACGAGGACGAAGTGGCGGCCGATGCCGGCTTTACGGCCTTCCGTGCCGGTGCGCTGGCTTTTTTGGGCTGGCTCGCGGTAGCCGGGGTGGTGTCAGGTGTCGTCGGGCATGGCGAAGCGCCGGGTACCGGCTGGCAGCGTATCTGGCGCGGTGAAACCGCCTTTGCGTGGGATGCGGTGCTCGTTGCCCTGGCGCTGATGTTGCTGGTGGCCGTGCCGCTATTCTGGCTTTCCGGGCAGTACCACGTGTTCGGCACCGACAAGGTCGGCCAGGATGTGCTGTACCAGATTCTGAAGAGCGTACGCACCGGGTTGATTATCGGCCTGGTCACCACGCTGGTCATGCTGCCGATGGCGGTCTTGCTCGGCATCGTCGCCGGCTATTATCGCGGCTGGGTGGACGATGCGATCCAGTACATCTATACCGTGCTCAATTCCATTCCCGGCGTGTTGCTGATCGCTGCCGCCGTATTGATGATGCAGGTGGTCATCGACACGAATCCGCAGTGGTTCTCGACTGCCGCCGAGCGCGCCGACCTGCGCCTGCTGGCGCTTTGCTTCATCCTCGGCATCACGTCGTGGACCGGCCTGTGCCGCTTGCTGCGCGGCGAGACGCTGAAGCTGCGCGAACTCGAATACATCCAGGCGGCACAGGCCTTCGGCGTCTCGTCGTGGCGCATCATCATCCGCCACATCCTGCCCAACCTGATGCACATCGTCATCATCGCGCTGGTCATGGATTTTTCCGGGCTGGTGCTGGCCGAGGCAGTCCTGTCCTATGTCGGCATCGGCGTCGATCCGACCATGACCAGCTTCGGCACCATGATCAACAATGCCCGCATGGAGCTGGGGCGCGAGCCGGTGGTCTGGTGGTCGCTGACAGCGGCCTTTGCCGCGATGTTCATTCTTGTGCTGGCCGCCAACCTGTTTGCCGATGCCGTGCGCGACGCTTTCGATCCGAGGGCTGCGTGATGCTGAAGGTCAATAATCTCCGCGTTGGCTTCACCTCGGGCAAGCGCCTGTTGGCCGCCGTCGACGGCATTTCCTTCGCCATCGCCAAGGGCGAAACTTTCGCCTTGCTCGGCGAATCGGGGTGCGGCAAATCGGTGACCGCGCAGGGCATCATGCGCCTGCTGCCGACGGCCGGACGGGTGCTTGGTGGCAGTGTGGCGATGGAGGGAGAGAACCTGCTGGCGCTGCCCGAAGCCGACATGCGCGCCTGGCGCGGCGGCCGGATGGCGATGATTTTCCAGGAGCCGGCAACCAGCCTCAATCCTGTGCTCACCGTCGGCCAGCAGATCGGCGAGGTGCTGGAGCGGCACCTCGGCATGACCGGTGCGGCGGCCACCGGGCGCATGGTCGAATTGCTGCGCCAGGTGGGTATCGCCGATCCGGAGCGGCGGTTGAACGAATATCCTTTCCAGTTCTCCGGCGGCATGAAGCAGCGGGTGATGATCGCCATTGCTCTGGCCGGCGAGCCCGAACTGCTGATTGCCGACGAGCCGACCACTGCGCTCGATGTGACCGTCCAGGCGCAGATTCTCGATCTGCTGGTTCGTCTGCAGGCCGAGCGTGGCATGGCCATTCTGCTCATTACCCACGATCTCGGTGTCGTCGCCCGCATGGCGCACCGCATCGGCGTCATGTACGCCGGGGAACTGGTCGAGGTGGCCAGCCGGGAGGCTTTCTTCAGCCAGCCGCGCCACCCCTACACCCAGGCGCTGTTCAAGGCATTGCCGGATATGTCGCGACGCGGCCAGCGTCTGACCACCATTCCCGGACAGGTGCCCTCGCTGGCTGCCATGCCGACCGGTTGCCGCTTCGCCGAGCGTTGCGCCCGCGTCATGCCGGTTTGCCGGGAGCAGTCGCCGGTCTGGCGCGACGAGCAGTCGCATGCGGTCCGCTGTCACTGGCAGGAAGCGGTCGTGGATGCCGATGTGGTGGGTGTCGGCCATGAAATCACCGATCTGTCTGTCTCTGCCGGCAAGGAGTTTCTGCAGGTTGCGGACCTGAAGGTCCATTTCCCGATCCGCAAGGGCTTGTTGCAGCGAACGGTTGGCCATGTTCGCGCAGTCGACGGCCTGTCGCTGGCCATCTTGCCAGGGCGGACCCTGGCGCTGGTCGGCGAGTCCGGTTGCGGCAAGACGACGGTGGGCAAGGCGCTGCTGCAGCTGATTCCGCCGACCGAAGGTTCGGTGCTCCTCGGCGGGCAGCCATTGGTCGGCCTTCGCGGGGCTCGCCTGCGCTCGGCGCGTCGCCATATGCAGATGATTTTCCAGGATCCCTTTGCCTCGCTCAATCCTCGCTTGCGGGTCGGCGAGATCATTGCCGAGGGGATGGATGCGCTGGCTGTGGTTGGTGATGCGCGCTCCCGGCGCGAAACCGTGGCGGCGCTGCTTGCCCAGGTCGGGCTGCCAGAAGAGGCCATCGACCGCTATCCGCACGAATTCTCCGGCGGACAGCGCCAGCGTATCGCCGTGGCGCGGGCGCTCGCTGTGCAGCCCAGCCTGTTGATCTGTGACGAGCCGACATCGGCGCTCGATGTGTCGGTCCAGGCACAGATTCTCAACCTGCTCAAAAAACTCCAGTCCGAACTCGGCGTAGCCTACCTGTTCATCACCCACAACTTCGCGGTGGTCGAATACCTGGCGCACGACATCGCAGTGATGTATCTCGGGCGGATTGTCGAGCGTGGCAGGGCCGAGGAGGTGTTACGCACGCCGAAGCACCCTTATACGCAAGCCTTGCTATCAGCCATTCCACTTCCGCGTCTGGAGGGTTCTACGGCCGTTATCCGGCTGTCCGGAGAAACGCCGTCACCGGCCAATCCGCCGAGCGGCTGTCATTTCCATCCGCGTTGCCCGCACGCCATGGATGTGTGCCGCAGCCGCTATCCTGAATCGGTGGATGTAACGGCAACGCAGCGGGTGAGTTGCCACTTGTTGTCCTGATCTACTTACTTGCGGGGCTTGTTGGCCGGTTTTGCAGTCTTGGGCGGGCTGCCTGCGGTCTTGCCGGAAGCGGCTTTCGGTGGTGCCTTGGCGGCAAGTCTGTTGGTGGAGGTTTTACCACTGCCAGCCTTCTCACTTTTTGCCGACGTTCCCTTGCCTGCCTTGTCGCTCTTGACGGCAAGCGGTTCGTCGCGCGTTGGGCATGCCTTGGCGCCTTTTTTGACCGGCTTGCCGCAGGCTCGTGCGCTCCGTTCGGGGGCGATGATGTGTTGCGGCGCTGCGGTATTGAGCAACGAGGCCAGGCCTGAGGAGTTTCCTGTGCCGGGGACGAGCAGGGTCGATCCGCTGCCAAGGCGTACTTTTTCGGAGAGGCCGTTGACGCGGGCCAGTTCGGCGGCGCTGGTATCGAAGCGGGCGGCAATCTGATCCAGGCGCTCCGCCGTGGTGACGATGTAGGCCTGCCATTGCGTCAGCGGCACCTTGTTGGCGTGCAGATTGCTGCGGAAGGTATCCAGTTTGTCGGCGGGAATGACCACCGGCGTATCCGGTTTGATGATCGGCCGGTTATGGGACGGATTCAGCCGCTGGAACTCCTCGACCGACATGTTGGCCAGTCGCGCAGCCGTCTTGACGTCGATCGGTTGCGGGCTTTCCAGGGTGGCGAAGTACGGTTCGTTCGGAATGAAAGGCAAGCCGAGGCGGGCGATTAGCCCCGGGTTGCCGAAGATGTTCTTCAAGGCCTGCAGCTTGGGAACATAGTGCCGCGTTTCGTTCGGCATGTTCAGGCTGGGGTAGTCGGTCGGCAGGCCGCGTGCTTCGTTTTTGACGATGGCCCGCTTGACGGCGCCTTCGCCCCAATTGTACGAGGCGAGGGCGAGATGCCAGTCGCCGTGCATGTCATAAATGGTCTGCAGGTAGTCGAGTGCGGCATTGGTCGAGGCAACGATGTCGCGGCGCTCGTCACGCCACCAGTTCTGTTCGAGATTGAAGCGCTTGCCGGTAGCCGGGATGAACTGCCACAAGCCGGAGGCGTGGGCGCGCGAATAGGCATTGGGGTTGAACGAGCTCTCGACCATCGGGAGCAAGGCCAGTTCGGTCGGCATGCCGCGCGCTTCAAGTTCCTCGACGATGTGGTGAGGGTAGGGGCGGCTGCGTTCGACCATGCGGCGCAGGGCGTCCGGACGGTTCTGGTACCACTGCTGATAGTGGAGGACCAGGTCGTCGTTGAGATCGGTCATCGCAAACCCGTTGCGAATCCGGTCCCAGAGATTGTTCTCGCGCACTGTCAGGTCGATGTTGACCGGGAGCACGGGAGCGCCCTGGATTTCTTGCACCGTCAGGGCCTCGTCTGCCGCTGCGACGGCTTGCTCGGGAGCGGACGGGATTTTCAGCGACGGGAAGATCGATAAATCGCCAAACTGTGCCACGGCGGGTGTCGCCAGCAGGCCCAGCGCGATGACCATCAATGTTTTGCGAATCCTGAGCAGAGGCGGTGAACTGTTGCTGTGCTGCATGTAGGGAGTGCCTGGCTCACGCAATTCTGGAGGGCACAATTATACCGTGTCGTTCGGGGCTGCTTCGGGAGAAACGGTGTAAAAAAACAGTAATAAAAAAACCAGCCGAAGCTGGTTTTTTTATTACTGGCGGAGTGGACGGGACTCGAACCCGCGACCCCCGGCGTGACAGGCCGGTATTCTAACCGACTGAACTACCACT
>NZ_VUYQ01000010.1 GCF_008711155.1 Dechloromonas sp. CZR5
AACACCCGACCCGTCCGCCTTCACCCGAACCTTCACGTTGTAGTCAATAACCCGTTTCACGGGAACCAGAATCTTCATGTGTAGCTCCTCCCAGCGAGGGGAAAAAGGATCCCTGCCGGCCTATCGCACGGCAGGGAAAACGCAAGGATCACTCGATGGCCAGCGCCGAGTTGGCGTGCTGACGCAATACGTACTTCTGGATCTTGCCGGTCGAGGTCTTGGGCAATTCGCCGAAGACGACCTGCTTGGGCACCTTGAAGCGGGCCAGATGGGCGCGGCAGTGCTCGATGATCTCGGCCTCGGTACAGGTGGCATCGACCTTCAGTTCGATGAAGGCGGCCGGTACCTCGCCCCACTTCTCGTCGGGCTTGGCGACGACGGCAGCCGCGATGACGGCCGGGTGGCGATAGAGCACGTCCTCGACTTCGAGCGACGAGATGTTCTCGCCGCCGGAGATGATGACGTCCTTGGAGCGGTCCTTGATCTTGACGTAGCCGTCGCTATGGACGACCGCCAGGTCGCCGGTATGGAACCAGCCGCCGGCGAAGGACTCCTCGGTAGCCTTCTCGTTCTTCAGGTAACCCTTCATGACCAGGTTGCCGCGGAACATGATCTCGCCCATCGTCTCGCCATCCCAGGGCACCGGCTCCATGCTCACCGGGTCAAGCACCGTGATCGCTTCCTGCATGTGGTAGCGCACGCCCTGGCGGCCGTTGCGGGCGGCCTGCAGGTCGATGGGCAGCTTGTCCCACTCCGGCTGCTTGGCGCAGACAGACGCCGGACCATAGGTTTCGGTCAGGCCATAGACGTGGGTGATATTGAAGCCCATGCGCTGGGCACCTTCGATGATGGCGGCCGGCGGCGCAGCACCGGCGATCAGGCCGTTAACCGTATGCTCGATACCGGCACGCAGCGTTTCCGGGGCGTTGATCATCATGCCGTACACGATCGGCGCGCCGCACATGTGGCTGACCTTGTGCTCCTTGATCAGGCCGAAGATCAGGGCCGGATCGACCTTGCGCAGACAGACGCTGGTGCCGGCGTTGGCGGCCAGGGTCCAGGGGAAGCACCAGCCGTTGCAGTGGAACATCGGCAGGGTCCACAGATAGACCGAGTGCGGCGGCATGCCCCAGGAAATGATGTTCGAGGCCGAGTTCAGGTAGGCACCGCGATGGTGATAGACGACGCCCTTCGGATTGCCGGTCGTCCCCGAGGTGTAGTTCAGGGCGATGGCGTCCCACTCGTCTTCGGGCAGTTGCCAGGCGAAGTCCGGCGAACCTTCGTTAATGAAGGCCTCGTAGTCCTTCTCGCCGAGCTTTTCGCCGTCGGTGAAATCCGGGTCCAGACTGTCGATGACCAGCGGCTTCGGCCCTTCGAGCAATGCCAGCGCGGCCTTGACGACCTTGGAGAATTCGAGATCGGTGATCAGCACCTTGGCTTCGCCGTGGGCCAGCATGAAGGCGATCGCCTCGGCATCGAGACGGGTATTCAGGGTATTGAGCACGGCACCGACCATCGGCACGCCAAAGTGGCATTCGAACATGGCGGCGGTGTTGGGCAGCATCACGGCGACGGTATCGCCCTTGCCGATGCCACGCCCCTGCAGGGCAGAAGCCAGCTGACGGGCACGCTCGTAACTTTCCTTCCAGGTGTAGTGACGGGCGCCCTGGATGACGGAAACGCGCTTGGGATAGATGAAAGCCGACCGTTCGATGAACGTCAGCGGAGACAGCGGAACATAGTTGGCCGGATTCCGGTCCAGCCCTACGGTGTACGGGTTAACCACGGTTTTCTCCTCACGTATTCTTGCCGAGTGTGCTGTTCTCGTGATGCAAGTTATTGCCGATTCAGGCTTTTTTGCGTGCTTGCCCGTAACCGCTTTTATTGTTTGAGGAGAATCGCAGAACACTCTTGCGCAACTATTGGCAGAATGTAACGAATCGTTACGTCACAAAATCCTTCCGTTTGCGTGCACTAGAATCGCCCGATGCTGCCCGAAGCCCCCACAGCCCCCTCTCCTCTGCGCTACGACATGTTGCAGGCCGGGCTCGACCTGCTCGACCAGGGAATCACCGTCTTTGACGGCGATTTGCGGCTGGTGGCGTGGAATCGCACTTTCCTGCAGCTGCTCGAATTTCCCGATGCCCTCGCCTACGTTGGCGCGCCATTCGAGAGCTTCATCCGTCACAACGCCGAACGCGGCGAATACGGACCGGGTGACCGTGAATCCCAGATCGCCGAACGCGTGGCCGCAGCCCGCAATTTCTCGCAGCATGTCACCGAAAGACAACGCCCCAACGGCCGTGTCCTGCTGCTGCGCGGCGAGCCGCTGCCCAACCGCGGCTTCGTCACGTTGTACAGCGATGTCACCGAGCAGCGCTACATCGAGCACCTGACCGAGCACCAGAACATCCAGCTCGACGAACGGGTGCGCCGGCGCACCGCCCAGCTGGAGAACGCCAACGCCAACCTGCGCCGCGCCAACGAGGAAAACGAGCGCATCGCCGCAGCGCTCGGACGCAGCGAGGCCCGCCTGCGCCTGATCAACGACACCATTCCCATCCTCATCGGCTACGTCGACAAGCACGAGGTCTACCAGTACGCCAACAAGGGCTACTCCGACTGGTACGGGCATCCGGAAGGCGGGGTGACCGGGCGTGCGGTTCTCGATGTGATCGGCCCCGGCGTCTATGGGCAGGTGCGCGACTCGGTACGCAAGGCGCTGTCCGGCCAGCAGGTCACCTACGAGTATCAGATGCAGCGCAAGAGCCAGACGGTCTTCGCGCAAAGTACGCTGGTTCCGGAAACCACGGCCGAAGGCGAAACTCTCGGCTTCTTCGTCTTTTCGCACGAGATCACCGAGCAGAAGCGCATGCAGGCGGCACTGGTTCAGGCCCAGAAAATGGAAGCCATCGGCCAGTTGACCGGCGGCCTGGCCCACGATTTCAACAACCTGCTCACCGTCATCATCGGCAACCTGGCCGCCTTGCAGGATCACCGGCCCGACGATGCCGCGGTCAACGAATTCGTCGACCCGGCGCTGCAATCGGCGCGCCGCGGCGTGCAGCTGATCAAGCGCCTGCTCACCTTCTCGCGCCAGCAGCCGCTGGAGCCGCAGGCCGTGGATATCGGCCAGCTGATCGGCAGCCTGGCCAAGCTCGTCCGACGCACCTTGCCCGAATCGATTGCCGTGTCGACCGACCTGAGCGGGGCCAGCGTGCATGCCTTGGCCGACCCGGGACAGCTGGAAAGCGCCTTGATCAACTTTGCGCTGAATTCGCGCGATGCCATGCCGGACGGCGGACGGCTGCATATCGCCGCCCGCGCCGTCGAGCTGTCGACCGACGCCTCGTCATTCGAGCTCCCCCCCGGCCGCTATGCGCTGATCGAGGTTGCCGACAACGGCACCGGCATGGATGCCGCCACCCTGGGCCGCGCCTGCGAACCCTTCTTCACCACCAAGCGCCTCGGCTTGGGCAGCGGACTCGGACTGGCCATGGCCTACGGTTTCGCCAAGCAGTCCGGTGGCGGCATTTCGATTCAGAGCCAGCCTGATCAGGGGACGACGGTACTGCTCGCCCTGCCGCTGACCACGCCGGAAAGCGATTTCGACCCGGTCGGCGACGAAGCCGCCCTGCCGCACGGCGGCGAATTGGTCCTGCTCGTCGAAGACGAACCCAACGTCCGCCGCGTCGTCCGCCAGCAACTGATCGACCTGGGCTATCCAGTGATCGAGGCTGAGGATGGCACACAGGCGCTGGACATGATCGACCAGATCATCGACATCGCCATCGTCGTCAGCGACGTCATCATGCCCGGCGGCATCAATGGACGGCAATTGGCCGAGGCCGTGCTGGACCGGCGGCCGGACATGCGCATCGTGCTGATGAGCGGCTATACCGACGAACCCGGAACCGCCCCCGCCAGCGATCTGCCTGTCCTGGCCAAGCCCTTCGTACGCCAGGACCTGGCCCGTGCATTGTTGCGCACCCAACGGGAGACGCCATGAAAGAGACCGATTCCGCCAAACTGATTGCCATCGTCGAGGACGACCCGGATGTCGCCAAGATCATCGAGCAAGTGCTGCGCGACTTCGGCTTTCGTACCGTCTGGTGCCGCAGCGCCGGCGACCTGCTGCGCCGCCTGCGCAGCCTCGCCCCCGATCTGTGCATCATCGATCTCGGCCTGCCCGACATGGACGGCATCGAGGCCATGCAACGGGTCAAGGCGCAATCCCCTTGCGGCATCCTGATTCTCACCGGGCGCGCCCATGTCAGCGACCGCGTCATGGGCCTCGAACTCGGTGCCGACGACTACGTGCTCAAGCCCTTTGAACCGCGCGAACTGGTCGCCCGCGTGCGCAGCATCGTCCGCCGCCGCGAAGGCAGCGAAACGAGCACCCGCCAGATTGCCGAATTCGGTGGCTGGCGTTTCAATCTCGGCAACAACCGGCTGACCGCCCCGAATGGCGAGGAGCACGCGCTGAGCACGGCCGAGTCCGACCTGCTGAAGGTATTCGTCAACAATCCGAACCGTATCCTTCAGCGCGAGAAGCTGATGGGCAGCCGCGACCTCGCACCGACCGACCGCGCCATCGATGTGCGTATCTCCCGCCTGCGCCGCAAACTCGAACCCGACGCGCACAGTCCGGCCTTTATCAAGACCGTATATGGCGCCGGTTACCTTTTCCTCGCCGCAGTCGCCTGGTGCAACGACCAGGGCTGATCCGGCGGCGACATGCCGACGCCGACCGAGACGGACATGCAGCCGCACCGTACATTCGGCAAACATGCTAATATTTTTCTCACATTTCACGTCAATGCTCAAATCGGGCATTCGGCATTCTTTCCGGGTGCTCTTTCCGGCCTTTGGACAACGCAATAGCCAGACGACTCGATGCGAGATAACGGATCGCTGACAGGCCACGAAATCGAACTGCGCGACGCGCAGTTCCTCATTTCGCGGACAGACACCAGTGGACTGATCACCTTCGTCAATCAGGACTTCGCGGAGATCAACGGCTTCGGCGAAGACGAACTGATCGGTCAGCCACACGATATCGTCCGCCACCCCGACATGCCCGCCAAGGTTTTTGCCGACCTGTGGGCCGATATCAAGGCGGGGCGGCCGTGGATCGGTATGATCAGGAATCGTTGCAAGAACGGCGACGAATACTGGGTCGAGGCGCATGTCTCGCCGATTTGGGAAAACGAGACGCTCATCGGCTACATGTCCATGTGCCGCAAGGCAAGCCGTGCGCAGATTGCCTCGGCGGCGAGGATTTACGACGAACTCAAGCAAGGCAAGGCAACCGACCTCGTTTTTGAACACGGCATCGCCAGCCGCCGCCGGACCTGGTCATCGCTACGGCGGACGATTACCGGGGCTTCGCTCGGCAGCAAACTGATCCTCGCCTCGTTGGTCGCCGCCATTGCCGTCCTGAGCCTGTCGACTTATCTGCTGGCCACGCACTTGACCCGCGCCCTCGACGACAACGCCCGCCATCAGCTGGCCCATGGGGTCGGACTGCTGCGCGCGGCCGTCGCCTCCCGCCTCGAGGGCTCCCGTACCGAGGCATTCGAGTACGCAAGGCTGCTGAACGACCAGATCAACGACTCGCTGGGCGGACAGCACAAGGCGACCCGCGCCGGCCTCGAGGCCCTGCTGGCCGACAACGACGCCCACTCCGGCCAGCCGCTCGATACCTTCCTGCGCGAACTGCGCGGGCCGGGCAGCATTTTCTTGTTGACCGCCGAAGGTTTCCAGCGCCGGGTATCGACCGCCCGCGATGCACAGGGAAACACCCCCATCGGCAGCTATCTGACGGCCGATCACCCTGCCTACCACGATCTCATCACCGGTCGTCCCCACACCGGGCAGGTCATTTTCCTTGGACGCCAGTATCTCGCCACCTTCATGCCGCTCGTCGATGCAAACAAGCAGGTCATCGGCGCCACGGTCGTCGGCATCGACCTCGACGAACAGCTCCGCGCCCTGAACGATGAAGTACGCAACATGCAGGTGGGCGCCAGCGGCTATTACTACATCATCGACGCCACGCCCGGCGAACGTTTCGGGCAGTTGCTCCTGCATCCGCACAAGGAAGGCAAGAATCTCGCGGACTTCCGATCCGAGGACGGCATCGACATCGTCAGCGAGCTGACCCGGATGAAATCGGGCGAACTGTCCTACCGCTGGAAAAATGAGGAAGCGGGGGAAACCCAGGCACGCGAGAAGCTGGTCATTTTCCAGACCTTGGACAATCCGCGCTGGGTGATTGCCGGCGGGACGTCGGTGGAGGAATTCACTGCACTCACCGAGTGGGTCGTCTGGGTTGTCGTGGCCGGCGGCCTGGCCATGGTGGCGGCAATCTTCATCATCATCGTCCTGCTCATGCGCCGGCTGGTCCTGACGCCGTTGAACACCCAGATTCTGCCGACCATGCGTGCCATTGCATCAGGCCATTTCGACACGCCGCTCGACGTGCGGGGCAGCGACGAAATCGCCCAGTTGATCCAGGGTCTGGAATCGCTGCGCAACCGCCTGGCCTATGAACAGGACCGCGAACGGACGCTGGGGGAGCTGCGGGAGCAGGCACGCCGTGAGGCCGAGGAACTGGCCAAGGCTCGCGCCGATTTTCTGGCCAACATGAGCCATGAAATCCGGACGCCGCTCAATGGCGTGATCGGCCTGGCCTACCTTCTGATGCAAAGTCAGATGCCCCCGCGCGAGAAGGAATATGCGCGCCGCATCGAAGGTGCCGGAAAGCTTCTGCTCGGGGTAGTAAACGACATTCTCGACTTCTCCAAGATCGACGCTGGCGGCATACAACTGGAGGTCGCCGATTTCCGGCTCGACGACATCCTCGACAACGTGTCGAACCTGCTCCGTAATCGGGTTCAGGAGAAAAAACTGCTGCTCGAGTACGTCGTCGCCCCCGACGTACCGCAAAACCTGCGCGGCGACGCCCTGCGCCTGACCCAGATATTCATCAACCTGATCGGCAATGCCATCAAGTTCACCGCCAGCGGCAGCATCACCCTCAATGTGAGCTGCGCCCACCAGGTGGACGGTCGCGCCCAACTTTCTTTCCGTATCCAGGATACCGGCATCGGCATGACGCACGAGCAGATGGCCGGCCTGTTCCAGCCCTTTACCCAGGCCGACAGCTCAGTGACCCGAAAATTCGGCGGCACCGGACTGGGGCTGGTCATCACGAAGCGGCTCATCGAAATGATGGGCGGAAGCATCCAGGTCGACAGCACGCCAAGAGTTGGCTCGACCTTCTCATTCCATCTTTACCTCGAAGTCGGCCAGCCGGATCGCTTGCCTCAAGCACCGGCCAACTACCGCGTCCTCGTTGTGGACGATAACGCCCTGGCCCGCCAGGTGCTCGCCAAGCTCCTCGAAAAGCATGGCTGCTCGGTCGAAACGGACGACTCCGGCAGCGCCGCGCTGAACCGGCTGCGCCAGGACACGAATCGCTTCGATTGCATCATGATCGACCTCAACATGCCCGGGATCGACGGTCTGGCATTGGCCGGCATGATTCGCTCACGACTGGGTCGCCATACCCGCCTGGTGATGATCACGGCAGACAATCCGAATGCACCGGAATTGCACGACGCGCTGGGTGACTTCGACGAGGTGATTGAAAAACCCGTCACCTATGCCCGCCTGGCCGGCATTTTCGACCGCCTACGCGGCGAGCCGCCTGTGCAGGCGCTTCCCGGCCCACCGGCTGCCGCTCCCCTGGCCGGTGCGAGGATTCTCGTCGCCGAGGACGTCCCGACCAATCAGATGATCATGCGCGACCTGCTCGAATCCCTCGGCGTAACGGTATCGCTGGCCAACAACGGGCGCCTGGCCATCGAAATGCTGAACGCTGCCGCATCGGCATTCGACCTGATCCTGATGGATATCCAGATGCCGGAAATGGATGGCCTGGAGGCAACCCGGCTGATCCGCAAAGGCAGCGTCCGCCCCGACATTCCGATCATCGCGCTGACTGCGCACGCGCTGGAACACGAACGCCAGAAGGCGATCGATGCGGGGATGAACGATTTCCTGACCAAACCGATCGACCCATGCCAGTTGATCCGGATCATCCAGCGTTTTCCCCATGCCGAACCGGCTCCTCTCCCCCCCGAGGCCTACCCCGCAACAACGCCCCCCTCGCCCGACACGCCCCCCTTTCCGGAAATCGCCGGTATCGATACCGGCGATGGTCTGCGGCGCATGATGCACAAGCCGGTGCTTTACGAACGCGTGCTCCGCGACTTCAGGAAACGCTTTACCGGCGAGCCGGGACGCATCCGTGACGCGCTGGCCGCAGGCGACCATGCCACGGCCACCCGCCTGGCCCACAGCCTGAAGGGTACCGGCGGCACCATCGGCGCCATCCGGCTTGCCTCGCTGGCCAAGAATCTGGAGGAAGCCATGAAGGAATCGCGGCCAGCGCAAGACGAAATCCTCGCGGCCTTCGAAGACGAACTCGAACACGTACTCGCCAGTATCGAAGCGGCTTTTCCCTCAACCTGAACCTGTTTCGCCCTAAAAGAAAAAGGCCGGAAATCCGGCCTTTTTTCCAAACAGGACGCGCTTACTCGTCTTCGTCGTGCAGCTGGAACTTGCTCGCCATGTGCTGCTGCACATTCGGCGGCACGGCCGAATAGCGGGCAAATTCGATGGTGTAACTACCCTGCCCTCCGGTCAGCGACTTCAACCGCGACTGGTAGTCGTTCAGCTCGGCCAGAGGCACTTCGCCGGAAATCGCCGCCATGCCATGGCCACGGCCGTCGGTGCCGGTAATATGGCCGCGACGACTGGACAGATCGCCGGTTAAATCGCCGATGGAACCTTCCGGAACGACGATCTCGATGGCGACGATCGGCTCGAGGACGATGGGCCTGGCGTTACGGACGGCTTCGATCACCGCCTTGCGGGCCGCAATGGTAAAAGCCACTTCCTTGCCATCGACGGCATGCGTCTTGCCATCGAACACCGTGACCCGGACGTCCTCGACCTCGTAGCCGGCCACGACACCGCCCTCCAGTCCCTGGCGCACACCCTTCTCCACCGCCGCCATGAAGACCCCTGGGATAACGCCGCCCTTGACCGCATCGACGAACTCGAAGCCTTCGCCGCGCCCCTGTGGCTCGATGCGCAGATGCACCTCGCCGAACTGCCCGGCGCCACCCGACTGCTTCTTGTGGCGATACATGGCTTCGGCCTGGCCGGTGATGGTTTCGCGATAGGGAATGCGCGGCGGCTGGGTGTCGACCTCCAGTTTGAACTGGCTGGCCATCTTGGCCAGCTTGGCCTTCAGGTGAATTTCGCCGAGACCGCGAATAACCGTTTCGTTGCTGCTCGGGTGCCGCTCGACGACGAAAGTCGGGTCTTCCATGGACAGCTTGCCGAGGATGTCGAACAGACGCTGTTCATCGCCTTTCTTCTTCGTCTCCACCGCGAGGCCGGCCATCGGTTTCGGAAACTCGAGCGGCATCAGGTGAATATGGTCTTCGTCATGCGAGTCGTGCAGCACGCAGTCGAATTCGATCTCGTCGACCTTGGCAATGGCGCCGATATCGCCCGGCAGCAGTTCATCCACCTCGACGGTATCCTTCCCTTGCAGCTGGTACAGGTGGCCGACCTTGATCGGACGCTTGCCATCGCCGACGAAGAGCTGCATATCCTTCTTCACCGTACCCTGATGCACCCGGAAGATACCGATCTTGCCCATGTACGGGTCGGCGACCACCTTGAAGACGTGGGCCAGCACGTGCCGGCAGGCATCCGGCACGGCCTGGAAGGCTTCCGTCGCCCCCCCCGGCTCGCCCTTGTAGAACGGCGGCGGGTTGCCTTCGGCCGGATTCGGTGCCAGCGAAGCCAGCACGTGCAGCAATTCCTTGATGCCGGCCCCGGTCCTGGCCGAGGTGAACAGAATGGGAATCAGGTGGCCTTCGCGCAGCGCTTTCTCGAACGGCGCATGCAGTGCAGCGGCACTCGGGTCTGCGCCATCCTCGAGGTATTGGGCGAGCAGGTCTTCGTCTTCCTCGACGATCTGGTCGATCAGTGCGCGATGCGCGGCGGCGACCGATTCGAAATCGGCATCCCCGGCATCGTGCTCAAGTACTTCGACGACATCGGCGCCGCCGTGCGCCGGCAGGTCGAGCACCATGCATTGCTTGCCGAAACGCTCGCGGATATCGGCGACCAGACCCGGCAGATCGAGATTGTCGGCATCGATCTTGTTGACGACGATCATCCGGCACAGCTTGCGTTCGGCGGCATGGCGCATCATGCGTTCGGTCATCAGCTCGACGCCGGTCTGGGCGTTAACCACGATCAGGGCGGTATCGACCCCGGCCAGCGCGGCAATGGCCTGCCCGGCAAAATCCGGATAACCCGGGGTGTCGATCAGGTGGACATGCGTGTCTTCATAGCCGAAATTGACCACGGCCGAGTTCAGGGAGTGACCGGCTTCCTTTTCCTGGGGATCGGAATCGCCCACGGTATTGCCCTTGTCGATGCTCCCCTTGGCGGCAATCGCGCCGGTCGCGAACAACAGGGCTTCGGCCAGGCTGGTCTTGCCGGCTGCGCCATGACCGACCAACGCGATAGAACGAAGGGCCTCGCTTGCGTATCTGGACATCTTGTTCTCCCTGAACAAATTAAATCAGCGGTTTTTGGCAGCCTCGACGGCCTCGGCCACCAGTTTTTCTGCGAAATACGGTCCCAAACCCAGAATCAGGGCGGTTGCCACGGCAACCAGCGCCACGCCGACGATCAACTGGATGGTCTGGCGACGAAACTCCGCTCCCCGGCTCAGCGCGAACCACACCGGGCCGATCACGGGCAGCAGCAACACCGGCAGGCCGGTTTTCAAACCGAAACTGAAGGCGGCCGGCACGGTACCGATATAGCCGACCAGCAGCAGCACGCCACCCGCCGCCAGCGACAGGGTCGACGCGACGGCAAAAGCCACGAATCCCCAATCCATTATTTTTTCACCTTCTGCGGACGCACCCACCCCGGCAGCGTCAGTTGCTTGGCGCGCGACACCGTCAACGCATCGGGCGGAGCATCCTTGGTCAGCGTCGTCCCGGCGCCCAGCGTGGCACCACGGCCGACGCGCACCGGCGCCACCAGCTGGGTATCGGAGCCGATGAACACATCGTCCTCGATGACGGTCAGGTGCTTGTTGGCGCCGTCGTAGTTGCAGGTGATGGTGCCGGCACCGACATTGACGCGTTCGCCGATCTCGGCGTCGCCGATGTAGGCCAGGTGGTTGGCCTTCGACTGCGCGGCGATCCTGCTCTTCTTGACCTCGACGAAGTTGCCGATGTGCACCTCGGGGCCGAGTTCGGTCCCCGGACGCAGCCGGGCGTAGGGGCCGAGCACACCGTCCGGGCCGATCACCGCATCCTCGAAATGGCAGAAGGCCGCAATACGGGTTCCCGCACCGACCTTGACGTTTTTCAGCACGCAGTAAGGGCCGACTTCGACGGCATCGGCCAGCTCGACCTTGCCCTCGAAGACGCAACCGACGTCGATGGCGACATCACGCCCGTGCGTCAGTTGCCCGCGGATATCGATGCGCGCCGGGTCGGCCAGACGCACGCCGGCGACCAGCAACTGGTCGGCCAGATTGCGCTGGTGCTGACGTTCCAGTTCGGCCAGCTGCACCTTGCTATTCACGCCCAGCACTTCCCATTCGCCTTCCGGCTGCGCTGTGCGCACCGGCAGACCCTCGGCCACGGCCAACGCGACGATGTCGGTCAGGTAGTACTCACCCTGCGCGTTGTCGTTCTTGAGTTTCCCCAGCCAGTCGGCCAAGCGGGCCGTCGGGATGGTCATGATGCCGGTATTGACCTCGCGGATCGCCTTTTGCTCCGGCGTGGCGTCCTTTTCCTCGACGATGCTGACCATGCGGCCTGCCGCGTCACGCACGATGCGGCCGTAGCCGGTCGGGTTGGCAAGATCGACGGTGAGTACCGACAGCCCGTCCTTGCCGGCCTGCAGCAAGCGTTTCAGCGTCGCCACGGTAGTCAGCGGGACGTCGCCGTAGAGAACCAGGGTCTGCGCGGCGCTCCCCAGTTCCGGGATGGCCTGCGCCACGGCATGGCCGGTGCCCAGTTGCTGCGCCTGCTCAGCCCAGGCCAGGTCGTCGGCAGCCAGCGTGGCACGGACGACGTCACCGCCGTGGCCATAGACGACGATCAGTTTTTCCGGCGCCAGTTGGCGGGCGGTGTCGATGACATGCTGCGCCAGCGCCTTGCCGGCAATCGGGTGCAACACCTTGGGGAGATTGGAATGCATGCGCTTGCCTTGGCCGGCAGCGAGGATGACGATGTTCATGATTGGCTTCAGGTTAAGGGCCGGCTGGTGCCGGCAGATTCATGCGATCTTTTTCTGTTCCTGCCCGCCGATGATGTCGGCCAGCACGGCCTTGCCGCGTGTCGATACCACCCAGTGCAGGACATTCTTTTCGTTGATCCGGGTTTCGATGACGCCCAGCGTCTTCATGACGGTCAGCCGCTGACTGACCAGTTCGCGGGCCAGCCCGGTACTGTCGCAGATGGCCGCGAGATTGCCGTAGACGAAGCTTTCTTCGGACAGGGCGCGCAGGATTTCGACATCGTTGTACGAGAGCACCTCGCGCGGGTCCGGTTCGCTGCTCTTGGCTACCTCGGCTTCCGGCTTGGCCGCTGCCGGCACCGGCATTACCGGCTCCTCGCGCTTCTGCTGCTTGAGATGCCCGACATCGCGACGAACCTGATCGATCTGCCCCATCAGGCGCTGCACCATGTTCTCGAACAGGCGGCGCGAGGCGACGACGTAGATGAGGCAGAAACCGGCAAAAACGTAGTAATCGATGGGCTTGGTGCGCGCCCCTTCGAGCAGGGTGCTGGAAATCATGTTGAGGAACATCGGCACCGTCAGGGCCGCCAGCACACCGAAAACCGGATATTTGACCCAGTCGCGCCGGGCGGGCTCGCCCTGGCGATCGGCCAGGAAGTAGTTGGCCACGCCGCCCAGCACGCCGGCCAGGACCATGACACCAAGAACGAGCAGCATGTGCCCATCAAGCGCTCCGTTCGGAGTCGTCACCTGCAAGGCAGGTTGCAGCTCAGCCGACATAAATCCCCCTTGTTATCCTGCGCCATTTTCACATGATTACGGCACACAGGGGAAGGCATCGGCATGACCTCAGGAGGTCCCGTCCGTCGACCGGCGGCGGTCATGCATGCGTTCGGCGAGCAGGCTCACTTCGCCCTTTTCGTCCTGCTGCTCCAGACGCACGGCAAAACCCCACAGATAAGCCAGGTGCTCGAGGACGCGCTCATAGTCGGGCGCCAGATCCCGGCGGCGGTGCTTGAAATGGCGCAGGGTCAGCGAACGGTCGCCGCGCAGGTCGACATTCCACACCTGGATGTCGGGGTCATGGCTACCCAGGTTGTACTGGTCGGACAGCTTGAGACGCAAGGCGCGGTAACCCGGATCGTCGTGAATGGCGCTGACCTCCAGCTTGTCCCGCTCATCATCGTCGAGCACGGCGAAAAAGCGGAACTGGCGCATCAGGCGGGGCGACAGGAACTGCGCGATGAAGCTCTCGTCCTTGAAATTACGCATGGCGAAATCGAAGGTCTCCCGCCAGTCTGAACCGGCGACCCCCGGGAACCAGGCACGGTCCTCGTCGTCCGGTGCCTCGCAGATGCGGCGCAGGTCCTGCCACATGGCGAAACCCAGGGCATAAGGATTGATGCCGGAATACCAGTTGCTGTTGTAGGGCGGCTGCATGACGACATTGGTATGCGACTGCAGAAATTCGAACATGAAGCCGTCGCCGACGCGCCCCTCGTCGTACAGGGTATTGAGCAGGGTATGGTGCCAGTAGGTCGCCCAGCCTTCGTTCATGACCTGCGTCTGGCGCTGCGGATAGAAATACTGGCCGATCTTGCGCACGATGCGGATGATCTCGCGCTGCCACGGTTCGAGCAGGGGAGCGTGCTTTTCGACGAAATAGAGCAGGTTTTCCTCCGGCTCGACCGGAAAACGCGCCTCCTCGCCGCTTTGCGCCGCCGCTTCATGCTTGGGCAGCGTGCGCCACAGTTCGTTCACCTGCGACTGCAGGTAGGCCTCGCGTTCCCGCTGGCGCTCCCTTTCCTTTTGCAGGGACAGTTGTGGCGAACGCTTGTAGCGGTCGACACCGAGGCTGGACACGGCATGGCAGGCGTCGATCAACTGTTCGACGGCATCGACGCCGTGGCGCTCCTCGCACTCGGCGATGTAATTCCGGGCGAAGACCAGGTAGTCGACGATGGCGTCGGCACTGGTCCACTGCTTGAACAAGTGGTTGCCCTTGAAGAAGGAGTTGTGGCCGTAGGCGGCATGGGCGATGACCAGGGCCTGCATGGCCATGGTGTTCTCTTCCATCAGATAGGCGATGCACGGGTCGGAGTTGATGACGATCTCGTAGGCCAGCCCCATCTGGCCACGCTTGTAGCGGTTCTCGGTTTCCAGGAAATGCTTGCCGAAAGACCAATGGTGGTAATAGACCGGCATGCCGATGGCGGCATAGGCGTCCATCATCTGCTCGGCGGTGATGATCTCCAGCTGGTGGCGGTAGCAGTCGAGGCCATATTCGCGGGCGACGCGGCCGATCTCGGCATCGGCACGGTCGAGTTCCTCGAAAGTCCAGTCCGACCCTTCGGCGATCTTCGGCTGACGTTTCCGGCTCATACCAGTTTCTTCCTGAATAATTCCCGGAAGACCGGGTAGATGTCGCTCGGCGCAACGATGCGTTGCTGGGCGAAAACGCCCGCATGGGCGGCGACCAGCTTTTCGTATTCGCGCCACAGGTTCTGCGGCTCCGCCTCGGTGATCTCGACGTAGGCGAAATACTGAACCACGGGCAGGATGGATTCGGAGAGCAGCTCACGGCAACCCGGCGAATCGGAATCCCAGTTGTCGCCGTCGGAAGCTTGGGCGCCGTAGATGTTCCACATCGTGCTCGAATAGCGCGCCTGGATGATCTCGAGCATCAGTTTCAGCGCCGACGAGACGATGGTGCCACCGGTCTCGCGCGAGTGGAAAAAGGTGTCCTCATCGACCTCCTCAGCGATGGTGTGATGGCGGATGAACACCACTTCGATGTGTTCGTAGTTCCGGTTGAGGAACAGGTAGAGCAGCATGAAGAAGCGCTTGGCCATCTGCTTGGTGGCCTCGTCCATTGAGCCGGAGACATCCATCAGGCAGAACATCACCGCCTGCGTCGAAGGCTGCGGGATGCGCACCCGGTTGGCGTAGCGCAGGTCGAAGGGATCGATGAACGGAATGGCTTCCTGCTTGGCGCGCAGAATCGCTATTTCGTGGCGCAGCCGGGCGATTTCGTCCGGATCGGGGTTGGCCTCGTCGAGCAGCGATTCGAGTTCGTTCTGCAGATCACGCAACCGGCGGCGGTACGGCCCGCCGATGGCCAGGCGCCGCCCGGCGGCACTCCGCATGGTTCGCACCAGATTGATGTTGGTCGGCACTCCGCTCTGGGTATAACCGGCCCGTACCCGCTTGTATTCGTCGATCCGCGCCAGCTGGCGCTTGACCAGATTGGGCAGGGCCAGTTCGTCGAAGAAGATGTCGAGAAACTCGTCCCGGGTCAGGGTGAAGACGAAATCATCCAGTCCGTCGCCTTCGTTGCTCGCCTGCCCCTTGCCTTGGCCGCCACCGCCTTCGGTCGGCCTGTCCATCTGGTCGCCCTGCGCGAAGCGATCGTTGCCGGGATGGACGGTCTCGCGCCGACCGCCCCGCCCATGGCGGAAATGCGGTTCGCCGATATCCTTGCCCGGGATGCCGATCTTCTCGCCGTTCTCGAGGTCGCGGATGCCCCGCTTGGCGATGGCATCCGCCACCGCCTTCCTGATCTGCCCCTTGAAGCGGCGAATGAAGCGGCCACGATTGATCGAACTCTTGTTCCTGCTGTCCTGCCGACGATCGATGATACGTACGGTCATGACGCCTCCCATTGTCCGCTGCCTGCTGGCTGGGGGCGCCCGCCAGGCAAGCGCCCCGCCACCTGACTGCTCAGCTGCTCTTTCTGACGCGCAGATACCACTCGCAGAGCAGACGCACCTGCTTTTCGGTATAGCCCTTGTCGCTCATGCGATCGACGAAGTCCTGATGCTTCTTCTGCTCGTCGGCACTGGCCTTGGTGTTGAAGGAGATGACCGGCAGCAAATCCTCGGTGTTCGAGAACATGCGCTTCTCGATCACCGCCCGCAGCTTCTCGTAACTGGTCCAGGCCGGGTTCTTGCCATCGTGCTTGGCCCGGGCGCGCAGCACGAAGTTGACCACCTCGTTGCGGAAGTCCTTGGGATTGCTGATGCCAGCCGGCTTCTCGATCTTTTCCAATTCATCGTTGAGGGCCGACCGGTCGAGCATTTCGCCGGTGTTCGGATCGCGGAACTCCTGGTCCTGAATCCAGAAGTCGGCATAGGTCACGTAGCGATCGAAGATGTTCTGGCCGTACTCGGAGTAGCTTTCCAGGTAGGCGGTCTGGATTTCCTTGCCGATAAACTCCGCGTATCTCGGGCTGAGGAACTCCTTCAGGAAGCGCAGGTAGCGCTCCTCGACCTCCGGCGCGAACTGCTCCTGCTCGACCTGCTGTTCCAGCACGTACATCAGGTGCACCGGGTTGGCGGCAATTTCGCGGTGATCGAAGTTGAACACCTTGGACAGTATCTTGAAGGCGAAACGGGTGGATAGCCCGGTCATGCCTTCGTCCACCCCGGCAAAGTCGCGATATTCCTGATAGCTCTTGGCCTTCGGATCGGTGTCCTTGAGGTTTTCGCCGTCATAGACGCGCATCTTGCTGAACAGGCTGGAGTTTTCCGGCTCCTTGAGGCGTGACAACACCGAGAACTGGGCCATCATGCGCAACGTGTCCGGCGCGCAGGGTGCCGCCGCCAGCGACGAATTGGCCAGCAATTTCTCGTAGATGTGCATTTCGTCGGTCACCCGCAGCGAGTACGGCACCTTGACGATGTAAATGCGGTCGAGGAAGGCCTCGTTATTGCGATTATTTTTGAAAGCCTGCCACTCGGCCTCGTTGGAGTGGGCGAGGATCAGGCCGTCGAAGGGAATCGCACCGAAGCCTTCGGTGCCCTTGTAGTTCTGCTCCTGCGTCGCGGTCAGCAACGGATGCAGGACCTTGATCGGCGCCTTGAACATTTCGACGAACTCAAGAATGCCGCGGTTGGCCAGGCACAGGCCGCCGGAGTAGGAGTAGGCATCCGGATCGTTCTGCGAGTAGGTTTCCAGCTTGCGGATATCGATCTTGCCGACCAGCGAGGAAATGTCCTGATTGTTCTCGTCGCCCGGTTCGGTCTTGGCCACGGCGATTTGCGACAGCACGGAGGGGCACAGGCGGACGACGCGGAAACGGGTGATATCACCGCCGAATTCCTGCAGGCGCTTGACCGCCCACGGACTCATGATGCCGCCCAGGTAGCGGCGGGGAATGCCGTAATCCTGCTCGAGGATCGGCCCATCCTCATCGATGTTGAACAGGGCGAGCGGCGACTCATGCACCGGCGAGCCCTTGATCGCATAGAAGGGGACTTTCTCGATCAGCGCCTTCAGCCGTTCGGCCAGCGAGGACTTGCCGCCGCCGACCGGGCCGAGCAGATAAAGAATCTGCTTCTTTTCTTCCAGCCCCTGTGCAGCATGGCGGAAGTAGGAGACGATGTGCTCGATCACCTCCTCCATGCCGTAGAACTCGCGGAAGGCCGGATAGAGCTTGAGCATCTTGTTGGCGAAGATGCGTGACAGGCGGGGATCCAGCCGGGTATCCACCAGCTCCGGCTCACCGATGGCCATCAACATGCGCTCGGCGACGCTGGCATAGGCACTCGGATCGTTGCGGCACAAATCCAGGTATTCCTGAATCGACAGCTCCTCTTCCTGCGCCGCTTCATAGCGACTCTGGTAACGCGTGAAGATCGACATGGCTACCTCCGCTGAATGGGTGGTCTGTACGGCTATCGGTGGTTCTATCTTCCCGTTCGAATCATGCCTGCGGCCAGAAAACCTTGGCCGCCAAGCAACAGGACGACATACCCGGCCCTGCTTTTGTTTTTCTATTCGACTGACTGCAGCCGGCCGAGTTCGCAAAATGACAGATTTTCCGACCAACGGCCAAAACAAAGGCCCTGCCGGCTTTCGCGCGGCAGGGCCTCGGGGTGGCGCAACAGTCGGCTGTTTAGCGCGGCAGTGTCGTCGAACCCATCAGGAAGGCATCGACCTCACGAGCGGCCTGGCGACCTTCACGAATCGCCCAGACCACCAGCGACTGGCCGCGACGCACGTCACCGGCCGCATAGACGCCGTCGACATTGGTCTTGTAGCAGCCTTCACCATCGGTCGTTGCCTTGGCGTTGTTGCGTGCATCCTTCTCAACGCCGAAAGCTTCGAGCAGGCTACCCACCGGATTGGTGAAGCCCATGGCCAGGAAGGCGGCATCGCACGGCAGTTCGAATTCCGAACCGGCGACCTCGACCATCTTGCCACCCTGCCACTCGACACGAACCGCCTTGAGCGCCTTGACGTTGCCCTTGCCATCGTCGATGAAGGACTTGGTAGCCACCGCGAATTCGCGGACAGTTTCACCTTCCTTATGGGACGACGAGGTACGCATCTTGAGCGGCCAGTACGGCCAGACCAGCGGCTTGTCTTCCTGCTCCGGCGGAGCCGGCATCAGTTCGAACTGGGTCACCGATGCGGCGCCGTGGCGGTAGCTGGTGCCGACGCAGTCCGAACCGGTATCGCCGCCGCCGATGACGACGACGTGCTTGCCCTTGACGTTGATCGGGTTCTTGACGCCCTGCTGCACTTCCTTGTTCTGCGGAATCAGGAACTCGAGCGCAGCATAGACGCCCTTGAGTTCACGGCCCGGCACCGGCAGATCGCGCGGCACTTCCGAACCGGCAGCCAGGATCACGGCGTCGAAATCCTCCTTCAGCTGTTCGGCCGAGACAGTCTCGGTGGCATCGTTGTTGATGCCGGCCGGGATATTCTTGTCGCCGACGATGACCTTGGTCTTGAAGGTCACGCCTTCAGCCTGCATCTGCGACACGCGGCGGTCGATGACCGACTTGTTCAGCTTGAAGTCCGGGATGCCGAAGCCGAGCAGGCCGCCGATACGGCTGCTCTTCTCGAACACGGTCACGTCGTGACCGACGCGCGCCAACTGCTGGGCAGCGGCCATGCCGGCCGGCCCGGAGCCGACGACGGCAATCTTCTTGCCCGTCTTGACGGCGGCCGGCTGCGGCACGACCCAGCCCATTTCCCAGCCCTTGTCGATGATGAAATGCTCGATCGACTTGATGCCCACCGGCGCGGCGTTGATGCCGAGCGTACAGGCGGCTTCACAGGGCGCCGGGCAGATCCGGCCCGTGAAGTCCGGGAAATTGTTGGTCGAGTGCAGCACATCCAGCGCCTGCTTCCAGTTGCCGCGGAACACCAGGTCATTCCAGTCCGGAATGATGTTGTTCACCGGGCAGCCGGTGTTGCAGAACGGAATACCGCAGTCCATGCAGCGCGCGCCCTGGGTCTTGGCTTGCTCGTCAGACAGGGTCTGGACGAACTCCTTGTAATGCGTCAGGCGCTTTTCGACCGGTTCGTAGGCCTCTTCGAGGCGTTCGAACTCCATGAATCCAGTCGGCTTGCCCATTATGCGGCCTCCTTCTGTGCAGCAGCGGCCATCTCGGTGAGCGCCCGCTTGTATTCGTGCGGATAGACTTTGACGAACTTCTCGCGATAGGCATCCCAGTTGGCCAGGATGGCCTTGGCGGTCTTGCTGCCGGTGTATTCGGCGTGACGGGTCACCAGCTCCTTGAGCTGGGTCTCGTCAGCCTGACCCCGGTGCAGCGGTTCGCCTGCGGCGTGGCGATTGGCCGGCAGAACCTTCTCGAGGGCAACCTGAGCCAGGTTGCAGCGGCTCTTGAAGGAACCATCCTCATCCAGCACGTAGGCGATGCCGCCCGACATGCCGGCCGCGAAGTTGCGACCCGTCATGCCCAGCACGGCAACGGTGCCGCCGGTCATGTATTCGCAACCGTGGTCGCCCACACCCTCGACGACAGCCGTGCCACCGGAGTTGCGGACGCAGAAGCGTTCGCCACCGACACCGGCGAAGAAGGCCTCGCCCTCGGTCGCACCGTACATGACGGTGTTGCCGACGATGATGTTCTGCTGCGTGTCGCCGCGGAAATCGGCGTTCGGCTTGATGATGATGCGGCCACCCGACAGCCCCTTGCCGACGTAGTCGTTCCCTTCGCCCGTCAGGTCGAGGGTAACGCCACGCGCCAGGAAGGCACCGAAAGCCTGGCCGGCAGTGCCGGTCAGCTTGATGTGGATGGTGTCATCCGGCAGGCCGGCATTGCCATAACGCTTGGCCACTTCGCCCGACAGCATGGTGCCGCAGGTGCGGTTGACGTTGATGATGGTCGTTTCGATCTGGACCTTCTGGCCCTTTTCGAGCGCCGGCTTGGCCTGTTCGATCAGCTTGTGGTCCAGTGCCTTCTCGAGGCCATGGTCCTGGCCTTCGGTATGGCGGCGCGACACTTCGGCCGGCACGTTCGGCTGGTAGAAGACCTTTGTGAAATCCAGGCCCTTCGCCTTCCAGTGTTCGATACCGGCACGCATGTCGAGCAGGTCGGCACGACCGACCAGGTCGTCGAACTTGCGGATACCCAGCTGGGCCATGATTTCGCGAGCTTCTTCGGCAACGAAGAAGAAGAAATTCACGACGTGTTCCGGCTGGCCGGAGAAGCGCTGACGCAACACCGGATCCTGGGTGGCGACGCCAACCGGGCAGGTATTCAGGTGGCACTTGCGCATCATGATGCAGCCTTCGACCACCAGCGGCGCAGTCGCGAAGCCGAACTCGTCGGCACCGAGCAGCGCGCCGATGACGACGTCGCGACCGGTCTTCATCTGGCCGTCGACCTGAACGCGGATACGCGAACGCAGGCGGTTCAGCACCAGGGTCTGCTGGGTTTCGGACAGGCCGAGTTCCCACGGCGTACCGGCGTGCTTGATGGAGGACTGCGGCGAAGCGCCCGTACCACCGTCAAAACCGGCGATCACGACGTGATCGGCCTTGGCCTTGGCAACACCGGCAGCCACTGTACCGACACCGACTTCCGACACCAGCTTGACCGAGATCGAAGCCTTGGAGTTGGCGTTCTTCAGGTCATGGATGAGCTGCGCCAGATCCTCGATGGAGTAGATGTCGTGGTGCGGGGGCGGCGAGATCAGGCCGACACCCGGTACCGAGTGACGCAGGAAGCCGATGTACTCGGAAACCTTGTGACCCGGCAACTGGCCGCCTTCACCCGGCTTGGCACCTTGCGCCATCTTGATCTGGATCTGGTCGGCATTGACCAGGTATTCGGTGGTCACGCCGAAGCGGCCGGAAGCGACCTGCTTGATGGCGGAACGCAGCGAGTCGCCTTCCTTGAAGGTGTAGTCGCGTTCGATACGCGAGGCACCGACGATTTCGGACAGGGTCTGGCCCGCCTTCAGCGGCTGGAAGCGCTTGGCATCCTCGCCACCTTCACCGGTATTCGACTTGCCGCCGATACGGTTCATGGCGATGGCCAGCGTGGTGTGCGCTTCGGTCGAGATCGAGCCGAGCGACATGGCGCCGGTGGCAAAACGCTTGACGATTTCCTTGGCCGGTTCGACTTCGTCGAGCGGAATCGGCTCGCCTTGCGGCTTGAGTTCAAACAGGCCGCGCAGGGTCAGGTGACGCTTGGTCTGATCGTTGATCAGCTTGGCGTATTCCTTGTAGGTTTCGTACTTGCCGGAGCGGGTCGAATGCTGCAGTTTGGCGATGGAGTCCGGGGTCCAGACGTGTTCTTCGCCACGGGTGCGATAGGCGTATTCGCCGCCGGCATCGAGCATGTTGGCCAGCACCGGATCAGCCGAGAAGGCTTCGGTATGCAGACGGATGGCTTCCTCGGCCACCTCGAAGACACCGATACCCTCGATGTTCGACGGCGTGCCGGTGAAGTACTTCTCGACGAAGTCCTTCTGCAGGCCGATCGCTTCGAAAATCTGGGCGCCGGTGTAGGACATGTAGGTCGAGATGCCCATCTTGGACATGACCTTGCACAGGCCCTTGCCGATGGCCTTAATGAAGTTCTTGGTGAACTTTTCGGCCTTTTCGGCGTCGCCCTTGGCCAGGGATTCGATAGTTTCCAGCGCGAGGTACGGATGCACCGCTTCGGCACCGTAACCGCCCAGCAGCGCGAAATGATGCACTTCGCGAGCGGAACCGGTCTCGACGACCAGACCGGCGCTGGTGCGCAGGCCCTTCTTGACCAGGTGCTGGTGAATAGTCGACGTCGCCAGCAGCGCCGGAATGGCAACCTGCTCGGCGCTGACCTGGCGGTCGGAGACGATCAAGATGTTGGCGCCCGAACGTACGGCATCTTCCGCATCGGCAGCCAGCGAGGCCAGACGGGCTTCGATGCCGTCCTTGCCCCAGGCGACCGGATAGCAGATATCCAGTTCGAAGGAGCGGAACTTGTTCGACGTGTACTTCTCGATGTTGCGCAGCTTTTCCATGTCGGCGAAGGACAGGACCGGCTGCGACACTTCGAGGCGGATCGGCGGGTTGATGTCGTTGGTGTTCAGCAGGTTCGGCTTCGGACCGATGAAGGACACCAGCGACATGACCAGTTCTTCGCGGATCGGGTCGATCGGCGGATTGGTCACCTGGGCGAACAGCTGCTTGAAGTAGGCGTACAGGGTCTTGTTCTTGGCCGACAGCACCGGCAGTGCCGAGTCGGTACCCATCGAACCGGTCGCTTCTTCGCCGTTCTGGACCATCGGCTCGAGAATGACCTTGACGTCTTCCTGGGTGTAGCCGAAAGCCTGCTGGCGATCGAGCAGCGAGGCGGACGACGCGGCGCACTTTTCATCGGCGGCCGGCACTTCGTCGAGCTTGATGCGAATCTTCTCGATCCACTCGCGGTAGGGCTTGGCGTTGGCCAGGGAGTTCTTCAGTTCTTGGTCATCGATGATGCGGCCCTGTTCCATGTCGATCAGGAACATCTTGCCCGGCTGCAGACGCCACTTCTTGACAATCTTCTTGTCCGGAATCGGCAGCACGCCGGATTCCGAAGCCATGACCACGAGGTCATCGTCGGTCACCAGATAGCGGGCCGGACGCAGGCCGTTACGGTCCAGCGTGGCGCCGATCTGGCGGCCGTCGGTGAAGGCCACAGCGGCGGGGCCGTCCCACGGCTCCATCATGGCGGCATGGTATTCATAGAA
This sequence comes from Dechloromonas sp. CZR5, assembly GCF_008711155.1. GTDB lineage: Bacteria > Pseudomonadota > Gammaproteobacteria > Burkholderiales > Rhodocyclaceae > Azonexus. The sequence continues at coordinate 23,344 of NZ_VUYQ01000010.1, forward strand.
GGCGCGACGGTTCTCGTCCATCGTCGTGTGCTTTTCCCAAGCTTCCGGAATCATCAGCATGACGGCCTGGGCCAGCGAATAACCGCCACCCATGACGAGCAGTTCGAGCGCATTGTCGAAGGATGCGGAGTCCGACTGACCCGGATAATGCAGCGGCCAGACCTTCTTCAGATCGTCACCGAGGATGGGCGAGGAAATCGCCTGTTCGCGGGCCTTGAACCAGTTGACGTTGCCGCGCACGGTGTTGATTTCACCGTTGTGGGCAATGTAGCGGAACGGGTGGGCCAGATCCCAGGTCGGGAAGGTGTTGGTCGAGAAACGCTGGTGAACCAAGGCCAGGGCAGTAACCGTGCGCTTGTCCTGCAGGTCGAGGTAATACACGCCAACCTGGTCAGCCAGCAGCAGACCCTTGTAGTTCACGGTACGGGCCGAGAAGGACGGCACGTAGAATTCCTGGCCGTGCTTCAGCTTCAACGACTTGATGGCGTTGGCAGCACGGCGGCGGATGATGTACAGCTTGCGCTCAAGCGCGTCGGTGACGAAGACGTCCGGACCACGGCCGACGAAGATCTGGCGGATCACCGGCTCCTTGGCCTTGACTGTCGGCGACATCGGCATGTCGGCATTGACCGGCACATCGCGCCACCCGAGGATGATCTGGCCTTCGGCCAGCACGGAACGCTCGATTTCCTCGACGCAGGCGTGGCGCGAAGCGGCCTCCTGCGGCAGGAAAACCATGCCGACACCGTACTCGCCGTTCGGCGGCAGTTCGACGCCCTGCTTGGCCATTTCCTCGCGATAGAACTGATCCGGAATCTGGATCAGGATACCGGCACCGTCACCCTGCAGCGGGTCAGCGCCAACGGCGCCGCGGTGGTCGATATTTTTGAGGATCAACAAACCCTGCTCGACGATATTGTGGCTCTTCTGGCCTTTGACATGAGCAACAAAGCCCACGCCGCAAGCGTCGTGCTCGTTGGCGGGGTCGTACAAACCCTGCCGATCAGGTACTGCCGGTTCCATCACACGCATTCCTTCAAAGTACTTGGCCCTCCTGCATCAGGGCCAATGATGAAAAAAGCCGAACGTCATATTCGACGCTTCGGCCTGTACGAAAATTTGAGGCAACCATTAAATATACTGGCAAACCCCTGTCGAATCAAGATGCTGCAATGCACCAAACTCGCCCACCGAACGTCAACCGGTCCCCGTATCGGTGCATCGTGCGGTGATTGCCGCAGCAATCTGCTCCGGGGTTGCGACATCGGAGACTACGGCCTTTCCAATTCCCTGCAACAGCACCAGACGCAACTTTCCATCCTGAACCTTCTTGTCATGGCTCATCAACGCGACATAGCGCTCGACGCCAAGAGCAGGCCCATGGACCGGCAATCCGGCACGAACAAAAATACGCTCAATCCGGGTCACCGTTGCCGCTTCAATCCAACCCAAAGCACGCGACAACTCTGCAGCAATGAGCGTGCCCGCAGATACCGCCTCGCCGTGAAGCCACTCGCCGTAACCCATGCCTGTTTCGATGGCATGACCAAAGGTATGGCCCAGGTTGAGCAAGGCACGCTCTCCGCTCTCCCGTTCATCGGCAGCAACAACCTCTGCCTTGTTGGCACAGGATCGGCGCACCGCATAAACCAGCGCCGCCTGGTCGCGCGCCAGAAGCTTTTCCAGATTGACCTCCAGCCAATCAAAAAACTCAGGATCGCGAATCAGACCGTATTTGATGACCTCTGCCAGTCCCGCCTTGAGCTCCCGGTCCGGAAGCGTGTCGAGCGTGGAAATATCCGCCAGCACCAACTTGGGTTGATAGAAAGCGCCGATCATGTTCTTGCCCATCGGATGGTTGATCGCGGTCTTTCCACCCACCGACGAATCGACCTGCGAGAGCAAGGTCGTCGGCACTTGAATAAACGGCATCCCGCGTTGATAACATGCCGCTGCAAAGCCGCCCATATCGCCGATGACACCGCCGCCCAGGGCGATCAATACCGTGTTTCGCTCGCAACGCTCCGTTAGCAAGGCATCGAAGATCAGGTTCAGCGTCTCCCATGTCTTGTACCTCTCGCCATCGGGCAGGATGACCGAATGCGCCGAAATGCCACCACGCGCCAGGTTTTCGCACAAACGACTCAAATAGAGCGGTGCCACCGTTTCGTTGGAGACCACCATCACCTTTTTCTGCTTGATGAAAGGAGGGAGCAATCCCTCTTGATCCAGAAGACCCGGACCGATATGAATGGGATAGGAGCGCTCCTCAAGCGCGACCTCAAGGGTCTCAATCAAGCTTTGCATAAGCGGTTGAATTCTCTCAATAGATGCTGGACGATTCCCGCCGCCACCAGATGGGAGCCATCGACAACGATATGCGCAGCCTCCCGGTACAGCGGATCGCGCACTGCATGCAACTCTTCCAGGCGAGCCAGCGGATCTTCGACATGGAGCAACGGACGGTTACGATCGTGGCGCGTCCTCTCAAACAACAACCGGGGCGGAACGTTCAGATAGACGACCCAGCCCGTCTCGTTCAGACGACGACGATTCTCGGGATTGATGACCACACCACCTCCCGTTGCCAAGACTAGACCGCTTCCGGCGGTGAGTTCATGCAGTGTTTGTGCTTCGCGGCGACGGAATCCGTCCTCGCCTTCAATTTCAAAAATCGTCGGAATCGGAACCCCGGTTCGCTCCACGATTTCGTGATCGGAATCCATGAAAGGACGACTCAAACGCTTGGCAAGCATGCGCCCGACTGTCGTTTTACCAGCCCCCATCAGGCCTACCAGATAAATGTTTCGGTTTTGTTCCACGGAAGAATTTTAGCCGAGTCTTGAATGGACACAAAAAAGGCCGGCAAAGGCCGGCCTTCACGTGTCTAACGAACCAATTACTCTAGTTGAATCTTGTCCGAAATCACTCGCGGGGTGATGAACACCAAAAGCTCGCGGCGCTCGCCTTTATCAGTCTTGACCTTGAACAACCAGCCGAGGAAGGGAATATCACCCAGCAAAGGAACCTTTTCTACCGTATTCTCGGTCTTGGTCATGAAGACACCACCGATAACCACGGTACCACCATTGTCGACCAATACATTGGTTTCCACGACTGAACTCTTGATTGGCGGATTGAGATAGCCATTGGCACTCACAGCCTTCGTCCAGTCCGGCTCCTCCTTCTTGACGATCAAAGCCATCCGAACCGACCCCTCCGGCGTAATTTGCGGAACCACCTCAAGAGACAGTTTTGCTGGCTTGAAATTGACCGTAGTCGTCGTCGTCCCGCCAGAACTCGTCGACGTGATGTACGGAACCTCTGTGCCATCTTCAATCTTGGCCTTGACATTGTTAGCGGTAATTACCCGGGGGCTCGAAATAATCTTGCCAATACCGTCAGACTCGAGGGCGGCCAATTCCAGATTTAGAAATTTCGTCAGACTGGAGTTGAACAAAGACAACGCCAAAGTCCCCCCAGATGAAGCAAATGCTGGCAAATTCACCCCGATTGTTTGCGGAGTACTCTGAGTGGCAGGGGTAAACGTGGAGGTAGTCGTACCATCTTTGGTTGAGCTACTAAATGTTGATGGCGTAACCTTGCCTCCCAAGACATTCCACCCACTCCCACCCAAGACGTTGCTCTTCTGGCTCAGGAAATTAAGCTTAGCCCCGAGATTACGGTTGAAGCTATCACTTGCCTCAACGACACGCGCCTCAATCAAAACCTGTCGTGCTCCAATATCAATAGCGGAAATAAAGGCGCGTATTTCCTCTAATTTACTGGGAATGTCATTTACGAACAGAAGATTGGATTGAGGGTCCGCGACGGCACTCCCTCGTTTACTCAAAATTCGCTGAACATTGACTGTCGTACCAGGGGGTAGCGGAGTGACCACAGCACCAATTGGTGGCAACCCAGCCAGCAATCGGGCAACATCCGCTGATTTTTGATAATTCAACTGGAACTGCTCCAGCTTCAATGGCTCCAACTCATTAATTTGCTGCTTCGACTCGAATTCCAGTTTTTCACGGGTAGCGATCTCATCACGCGGAGCAATCATGATGATGTTGCCCTTCTTGCGCATATCCAGCCCTTTTTGCTGGAAGATGATATCAATCACCTGATCAGCCGGAACATCTTTAAGCACGAGGGTAGTCGTTCCCGTTACCGTTTCACTGATAACCGCATTCAACCCCAACTCCTCTGCCATCAGACGTAGTAGCGCGCGGACGTCCCCATTCTGATAATTGATGCTGACGCGCGGCCCTTGGTAGCCAATTTTGGCCCCCTGAACCAGTTTATTGGGATCTTCGATAATTCGCTTGACCTCAACAATGAACTGATTATCGCTTTGATAGGCATTGTGTTCCCATAGGCCCTTAGGGGTGATTGTCATCCGTACGTTATCACCGTTGGCACGCGTTTCTATGGAGGTTACTGGGGTGGCAAAGTCTGTGACATCGAGTTTTCTGCGCAGCCGGTCGGGAACTGTTGTCTTGACGAAGTCGACGACCAGAGCAGAGCCCTGCTGCCTAATGTCGATTCCAGTACCAGAATCGCTCAGGTCAACGATAATTCGCCCCTCCCCGTCTTTTCCCCTACGGAAGAGAACATCGCTCACCGAGTGCTTGGTGCCGACCAGACTTTCCTCTGCAAAACGCGTGGAACGCGTCGATGCATTTTCGATTACACGCTCAATCGGAGAGAGAGTGACGTAGAGCGACTTTCCTTCCAGACGAGTCTTGTAGTTCAGACTCTTGGTCAGGTTAAGAACGACACGCGTCCGGTCGCCAACCTGAACCACATTCATGCTGCGCAGATCGCCTTGGTTGAATACCTGACTATTCTTTCCCAATGCATTGGCAGTCGACTGAAAATCCAAGGCAATTTTGGCGGGAGTTGCGACACTGAACCCTGGAGGAGCAGCCAAAAGAGGCTCCTTCATATCAATTCGCAGAGATATCTGGTTTCCTTGCTGCGCAACGTTAACGGCCTCAATCGCATTGGAGACTGGGGACTCGGCACGAACTACAGGCGACAAAGCAAGACACACCACAAAGGCAGCCATTGCGCGACTAATGAATTTCATTTCTTGCTCCCCTCCTTGCTCTGCAGGTAGAGGGAACTTTTGCGCTCACTCCAATCACCTGCAGAATCCTGAATCAATTCCCGCACTTGCACTTCAGTGTCCGAAACCTGAGTCACCATGCCAAAATCAAGCCCCATATAGTCCCCAACCTTAACCTGCTTGACCTTGTCTTCGACCTGTATGACGGCCATCGGACGCTTGTTGACGTTCATGTAACCAATCATCTTGAGCGACTCTAGCGGATACTTTTCCAACATGCTGTTACGAATTTCTCGCGCCTCGTAATCAGGCTGGAATGCCCCCCCCTTGCCTGCCAACTGTTTGTACCTGGACTCAGGTTCAATCTTGTTTGGTTTGAAAGGATCAAGGACACCATCCATTCCATAGGGAACGGGTTGGTAAGGCTTCACCTCGGGTAATTTGGGAACATTACCGCGCATATCCTTAGTGTTTTCGACCATCCATTGCTTCAAGTTCTCATGGTCGCCACCGGCACACGCCGTCAACACTCCGCAAATCGCAATGAGCGTCACGCGTTTCATTTCTTCGCTCCCTGCTCAGCCTTCTTCTGCTGCTCAGCCTTCTTTTGGCGGGAAACCTCTTCCTCGTCGAGATAGCGGAAGGTTTTGGTGGTCGCATCCAAAGTCAGTAACCCACCCTCTTTTACCGGAGCGATAGAGATATTGTTAAGCGTCACGATTCTTGGCAGTTTGGCGATATCAGCCGCAAACGCACCAAAATCATGGTAACTGCCATTAATTTTGACCGTAACTGGAAGCTCGGCGTAGAAATCCTTGATTTGCTCCTGACCCGGCTTGAAAAGTTCAAATTGCAATCCGCGACCAAGGCCAGCCTGATTGATTTCGATCAGAAGCGCTTCGATTTCCGACTTGTCCGGCAACTGCTTCAACAGTGCACCAAAGGATCGATCAATCTCGGCCAGTTGCTGAACATACAAATCCAGATTGATAGCTTGGCGCTTCTTATCTACATATTGCTGCTTTAAGGTTTCTTCTTCTCGCTGTTTGGATTCGAGGTCGACAAACTGGTCACTCCAAACAAACCACCAACCTGCAGCAACAATGGCAACCAATAATCCGAACAAGATAGTTATCTTCGGAATCAGCGGCCATGCCCCAGGGTCATTCGGGTTCAAGAAGCGGAAGTCGTCTGCTATTGACTGTAAATCAACTGCTGGCAAGGAGATGGATTTGATATTCACTTTTTCCCCTTTCCATCATCGGCACCAACCCGGGTCAGGACAAATGTCATCCCGAACTCGTACATCCGGCGCCCCCCAGACACTACCGCCTTGCTCTCGATCAATTGCGGCTGCTCCATCCATGGAGATGCATCCAAGTTTCTCATCAGAGCGGAAATCCGCGCATTCGATTGTGCGTACCCGACCACAACAACCTTTAACCCATCCTGTTTGATAGATTTCAGATAACAACCTTCCGGCACCTGTTTAACGAGCTCACTCAGCAGATAGACCGTTTCACCGCGGTCTCGCTGCAGATTCTCGATTACCTGCTTGCGGGCCAGCAAGGCCTGTGTCTGTTCCTTTAGACGCTTGATCTGATCAAGCTGTTTATCGAGTACCGCAATCTCGCCTTTGAGGAAGGTATTAGCCCCCTCCTGACTGCTGATCGCGTTGCCAATCAGGGTGTATCCGGCAAATACGATCAAGGCCCCCAGCACAGAAATCAGCCCTGCCAGCACATAGAACTGCTCGCGCCGCGCCTTCTTCGCTTCTTCGCGATGCGGTAAGAGGTTAATTCGTATCATGATGGATCGAACCTCCGCAGCGCCAGGCCGCAAGCCACCATCAGGGAAGAAGCATCTGCCAGGAGGCTTTTTGCCCGCACCCGATCAGACAGCACCATATTGGCGAAGGGATTGGCAATCAAGGTATTGACCTGGGTGCGCGTGGCAACGACCTCATCGATGCCGGGGATGACGGCGCAGCCGCCGGCAAGCACGATATGGTCGACCTGGTTGTACTGCGTCGACGTGAAGAAAAACTGAAGCGCCCGGGAAACTTCGAGCGCCAGGTTTTCCATGAACGGGTTCAACAACTCGACCTCGTAGCCTTCGGGCAGATTGCCTGCGCGCTTGGCAGATTCGGCATCTTCGATACTCATCCCGTAGTGACGAGAGATATCCTGAGTCAGCTGCCCGCCCCCGAATGCCTGCTCACGTGCGTAGACCTGCTGTCCGTTGCGCAAGACCGTCAGATTCATGACATTTGCCCCGGCATCGATCAAGGCAACGACCTGATTCTTCCCTGATTCCGGCAACTGGCGCTCAATCAGTTCGAAGGCCGCCAGCGCCGCAAAGGACTCGACATCGACAACCATTGCCTTCAGCCCGGCCGCATCGGCGACCGCGACACGGTCCTCGACACGCTCCTTCTTGGAGGCAGCGATCAGAACCTCCAACTCATCGGGCACGGCAGGCGCAGGACCGAGCACCTGATAATCGAGGTTGACCTCATCGATGGCGAACGGAATGTACTGATTGGCCTCCGTTTCGACCTGAACCTCCAGTTCATCGTCACGCAACCCGGCCGGCACGATGATCTTTTTCGTAATGACCGCAGAACCCGGCAAAGCCATGGCGACGTTGCGTGTCGACGTTCCCATGCGCTTCCAGGCACGCTTGACGCAATCGACCACACCATCCGGGTTGGCGATATTGCCATCGGAGACCGCGTCCTTGGGCAACACCTCGATGGTGTAGCGCTCAACGCGATAGCCGTCTTTCCCATTGGCGGTCAGCTCGACCATCTTGACAGCCGAGGAACTGATGTCCAGGCCGAAAAGGGAGCGCGCCTTAGGATTTAACAACGCTGAGATATCGAAGCCCACCAGACCCCCAAAAAGTCCTTACGGATTACGAAGTTACAAAAATAACCAATAATTCACTTCAGATGCTAGCAACAACCTATAGGTGTGTAAAGCATTTTCACGGCTGGAATATGGCCCGGCGTATAATCGGCGCAACTTCATCTCTCCCGCCTGAAAACAGTGCCCACTCTGCCCCCCACACTGCGTCTGATTCTTTATCCCGTCATATTTTTGGTCGGCCTGGCGGCAATGGGTGTGGCAATGGTTCTGATCATTCTTGTCCTGACCTACCCGAATTTGCCATCACTCGAAGTATTGACAGATTACCGCCCCAAAATCCCCCTTCGTGTTTATACCGCAGACGGATTCCTGATTGGAGAATATGGCGAGGAACGCCGCGCAGTGGTCGCATTCCAGGACGTTCCCCCGGTATTGAAGCACGCGATTCTCTCGGCCGAGGATGATCGCTTTTACCAACATGGCGGCATCGACTACACCGGCATCCTGCGTGCGGCAGGTGCCAACTTGCTGGGAGGGGGGAAACGCCAGGGTGCATCCACCATCACGCAGCAGGTAGCGAGAAATTTCTTCCTGACCGGAGAAAAGACCTATACCCGCAAGCTCTACGAAGCGCTGCTGTCGTTCAAGATCGAGAGCAACCTGAGCAAGGACCAGATTTTCGAGCTCTATATCAATCAAATATTCCTGGGACAGCGCGCCTACGGTTTCGCGGCGGCTGCCCAGATCTATTTTGGCAAGCCGCTCAAGGACATCTCGATTGCCGAGGCCGCCATGCTGGCCGGTCTGCCGAAGGCGCCGTCCGCCTACAATCCGGTGGTCAACCCCAACCGCGCGAAACTGCGCCAGCAATACGTGCTGCGCCGAATGCACGAGCTGGGTTATATCACCGATACCCAACAGGCGGCGGCTCTGAAGGAACCGCTGATCGTCAAGCGAGAGTTGGCCGGCTACGCCGTGCATGCCGAATACGTGGCCGAAATGGCCCGCCAAATAACTGCCGAACGCTTCCCGGAGGACGTCTACTCCCGCGGCATGAAGGTTTACACCACGATCATCAAGGCCGAACAGGAAGCCGCCTACAACAGCCTGCGCAAGGGCGTCATGGATTACGACCGGCGACATGGCTATCGCGGTGCCGAATCCTACCTGGAGATGAAGGACATCAAGTCCGACCAGGACGAAGCCATTGACGAAGCCCTCCAGGATATCGCCGATACCGGCGATCTGATCCCGGCGCTGGTCCTGGCTGCCGATGCCAAACAGATACGCGCCTACCGCAAAGGCGGGGAAATCGTGACCTTGACCGGCGACGCCACCAAGTTCGCCGCCAAGATGCTCGACGACAAGGCGCCGCCCAACAAGCGCCTGAAGCGCGGTGCCATCATCCGCCTGCAAAAGGACGACAAGGGTAGCTGGCAGATCACCCAGTTGCCCGAAGTCGAATCCGCCTTTGTTGCCATTTCGCCGCAGGACGGCGCCATACGCGCACTGGTCGGCGGCTTCGACTTCAATCGCAACAAGTTCAACCATGTCACCCAGGCCTGGCGCCAACCGGGGTCCAGCTTCAAGCCTTTCATCTACTCTGCTTCGCTGGAGAAAGGCTTTGCTCCGGGCAGCGTGATCGCCGATGAACCGATCACCATTCCGGCCAGCCAGACAGGATCGCAGGCATGGGAACCGCATAACTATGACGGCAAGTACGAAGGCCCGATGAAAATGCGGACGGCGCTCGCCAAATCCAAGAACATGGTCTCGATCCGCATCCTGCAAGCAATCGGCACGAACTACGCGCAGGACTACGCTACCCGCTTCGGCTTCGATGCCGCCCGGCACCCGCCCTACCTGACCATGGCGCTCGGAGCAGGCTCAGTCACGCCGTGGCAGATGGTGACCGGCTATTCGGTCTTTGCCAACGGCGGCTACAAGGTCAATCCCTTCGTCGTTCGCGAGATTCGCGACGAGCGCGACCAAGTTGTGGCTCACTCGACCGAGATCGAGGCCGGCGATGAAAGCATTCGCGCCATCGATCCACGTAATGCCTTCATGATGGACACCATGCTGCGCGATGTAGCCATCTACGGCACGGCAGCCAAGGCTTCCGTAGCCCTCAAGCGGCAGGATCTCGCCGGCAAGACCGGCACCACCAACGAATATGTCGATGCCTGGTTCTGCGGCTACCAGATGACGGTTGCAGGTTGCGCCTGGATCGGCTTCGACCAGCCGCGCAAGCTGGGCGACCGTGAAACCGGCGGCGTCGCTGCGCTACCCATCTGGATCGGCTATATGAACCGCGCCCTGAAAGATGTTCCCATGCAAACGCTGCCGGTCCCCGAAGGGCTCATCGCGTACGGCGAAGGGCGCGAGCGCACCTACATCTATGCCGAAAACGCCAAGGAGCGTGCAGCGGAAGAAGAATCGCAGGATGCCGTGCCGCTGCCCAAGCCGGACCTCAGTTCGCCGCCCAGCGACTGATCAGCGCAGATCGACCGACTCGCCGGCCTGCTGGCTGGCGAGTCCGGACAGCTTCTCAAGCAACTCGGCGTTATCCCGCGTGTCGCGCCACGCGGAGCCATCCCAGCGAAAATGAAAGCCTCCGGCGCGCGCAGCGACCCAGATTTCCTTATTTACGCCGTGGCGATTGACGATGATTTTGCTGTCGTCGGCAAACTCGATCTCCAGCACACCGCCCGCCCCCAGTTCAAAATCCAGGTCGGCACCGCTGGCTTCGAGAGCCGCTTCGATCCTCGCCAACGTCGCGTCGGCCAGGCGGTTGAAATCCTTGTCATCCATCGTGTGCTACCATCCCACCCTTTGCTGACAGCGCCCCCAACATGTCCAGAATCGCTGCCCTGCTGATCATTCTCGGCCTTGCCGCCTGCGGCATGAAAGGCCAGCTCGAAAGGCCGTCCGGCCCGGCGCCGGAACCGCTGCTGGGCAGCGGAAAGACGCCTGCCAAGGATGTTAGCACGACCACTCGCCCGAGCGCCCAATGACCCAATTTGCCCTGAAGAACGGTGTCCTGCACGCCGAATCCATCGCCCTGCCCGCCCTCGCCGATCAGTTCGGTACGCCAGCCTATGTTTACTCCCGCGCCGCGCTGACCGAGTCGCTGCGCGAATTCCAGGATGTTCTCGGCAGCCATCCGGCCGGTAATGGTGCGCTGGTCTGCTATGCCGTCAAGGCCAACTCGAGCCTCGCCGTACTCAACGTATTCGCTCGCATGGGGGCCGGCTTCGACATCGTTTCCGGCGGCGAACTGCAGCGGGTGCTGGCCGCTGGCGCCGACCCGAAGAAGGTCGTCTTCTCCGGCGTCGGCAAGACTGCTGCCGAAATGAAGCTGGCCCTCGATACCGGCATCTTCTGCTTCAACATCGAATCGATCCCCGAACTGGAGCGCTTGAACGAAGTAGCAGGCCAAGCTGGCCAAAAGGCCTCGATCAGCCTGCGCGTCAATCCGAACGTGGACCCCAAGACGCATCCCTACATCTCGACCGGTCTCAAGGAAGCCAAGTTCGGCGTCGCCTACGATGACGCCCTGCCGCTTTACCGTCGTGCTGCCGCTCTGCCGAATATCCAGGTGGCCGGCATCGATTGCCATATCGGCTCCCAACTGCTCGACCCTTCGCCCTTCGTCGAAGCCCTCGACCGCATCCTGGTCCTTGTCGACCAACTGGCCAGCGAAGGGATTCACATTCATCACCTCGACCTCGGTGGCGGCCTCGGCATCAAGTACAAGGCCGACCAGGTTCAGCCGACCGTCGCCTCCTACCTGACGCCGCTGCTCGACAAGCTGCAAGGCCGCGGCCTGCAGGTGGTCCTCGAGCCGGGCCGCCGACTGGTCGGCAATGCGGGCTTGCTGCTGACAAAGATCGAGTACCTGAAGGAAGGCGAAGGCAAGAATTTTGCCATCATCGACGCTGCCATGAACGACCTGATGCGTCCAGCCCTCTACGAAGCCTGGCACGACATCAACCCGGTAACGCCGCGTAGCGGCACGCCGCGCGACTACGACGTGGTCGGTCCGGTCTGCGAAACCGGCGACTTCCTCGGCCAGGCCCGTCCGCTCTGCGTGCAGCCGGGCGACCTGCTGGCCGTCATGTCCGCCGGCGCCTACGGCATGGCCATGGCCTCGAACTACAACACCCGGCCGCGCGCCGTCGAAATCATGATCGATGGCGAGCAGGTTCATGTCATTCGCCAACGCGAAACCGTCGAGCAGCTCTACGCCGGAGAGGTCGTCCTGCCGCAATGAGCGGCGTCCGCATCGACAAGTGGCTGTGGGCTGCGCGCTTCTTCAAGACGCGCAGCCTGGCTACCGATGCGGTCGGCGGTGGCAAGATCAAGTTGAATGGAGCGCCGACCAAGGCGTCGCGTGACGTCAAGATCGGCGACCGACTGGATATCTTCAACGGCGAGACCCGCTGGGAAGTAACCATCCAGGCACTTTCCGAAAAACGCGGCCCGGCCAGCGAAGCCCGCCTGCTTTACGAAGAAACCCCGGACAGCATCGCAGCCCGCGAGGCCGAGCAGATGCGGCGCAAATTCGAAACCGAACCGGCTGCCGACATCCACGGCCGACCCACCAAGCGCAACCGTCGGCAGATGGACCGCTTCGGCCGCTAAAGGACGAGCGCCAGAGCCAGCGGCAGGAAAACCAGAGCGGCCAGGTTACCGATCAGCACGATCGAGGCCACTCGCTGCGGCTCCTGCTTGTAACGCTCGGCAAACAGGAAGTTGAGCACGGCCGGGGGCAGGGCTCCGAACACCAGCAACATTGCCGCATCACGCCCCTGCAGGCCGAGCACAGCGATTGCCCCGTAGGCAACGGCCATGCCGGCCAGCGGACGCAATACGGCGCTGCCGACCGCCACCTTCCATTCGCTGAACGAAACATCGGTCATTCGCACCCCCAGCGAGAACAGCAGCAAGGGGACCGACACGTCGCCAAGCATCTTGATGGCGATGACCGCCGGTTGCCAGATGGGAATCTTGACCAAGGCCACGGTCAGGCCGGCGATGGCGGCAAAGACTACCGGAATGCGCCACAAGGTCAGCAGGCGCGTGGTCGGATCGAGCAGGCGCGCGCCAAAGGAGAAGTGCAATGTGTTCTCGACCATGAACAGGATAACCGCCGCCGGCAGAGCCTCTTCGCCCCAGGCCAGCACGGCCAGTGGCAGACCGATGTTGCCGGAGTTGTTGAACATCATCGGCGGCGCCAGCGTCTTGGGTTGGACGCCGATCAGCCGGGCAAGCCCCCAGGCCAGCAAGCCGCAAACGGCCAGCACGATGAAGCCACCGAGCGCAAGTGGTGCATAGGCGCCAAGATCAATGGATTTGCCGGCCATTGCCGCAAAAACCAGGGCCGGAACGAAAACGTCCATGTTCAGCCGGTTGGCGACGGCCATTTCCGGTTTGTGCTTGCGACCGTAGAAATACCCCGCGGCAATGATGCCGAAAATCGGGAACAGGATCGCCAGCAGGCGGAAGCTCAGGCTTTGTTCGTCCACGAGTTTCTTTCAGAAAGTATCAGGCCCCGATCGTGCTCGAGCGCAGGCCGGAACCATGGGGAATCACCTTCGGCCCCGGCCATTTCCGGTTACAGCACGTAGCGCGACAAATCCTCGTCGGCGGCCACTTCGCCCAGCTTTTCATTGACATAGGCGGCGTCGACGGCAACCTTGTCCAGCCCGACCTTGCCGGCGCTAAAGGAGACTTCCTCGAGCAGTTTTTCCATCACGGTATGCAGGCGGCGGGCACCGATGTTCTCGGTCTTCTCGTTCACCTGGAAGGCGATTTCAGCCATGCGGCGGATGCCGTCGTCGACAAATTCAATCGAGACACCTTCGGTTTCCAGCAGCGCCTGGTATTGCTTGGTCAGGCAGGCATCGGTCTGGGTCAGGATGCATTCGAAATCGGCCACGGAGAGGGAATCGAGTTCGACACGGATCGGAAACCGGCCCTGCAGCTCAGGGATCAGATCCGACGGTTTGGACAGGTGAAAGGCGCCGGAAGCGATGAACAGGATGTGATCGGTGCGGATCATGCCGTACTTGGTCGACACGGTCGTTCCCTCAACGAGCGGCAGCAGGTCGCGCTGCACGCCCTGGCGCGACACGTCTGCACCCTGCGTATCGGAACGGCCGGTGACCTTGTCGATTTCGTCGAGAAAGACGATGCCGTTCTGCTCGACGGCCTTGACCGCCTCCAGCTTGACCTCCTCGTCATTGACCAGCTTGGCGGCCTCCTCGTCGGTAAGCAGCTTGAGTGCTTCGCTGATTTTCAGCTTGCGCGACTTTTTCTTGCCACCGCCCATGTTCTGGAACATGCCCTGGATCTGCTGGGTCAGCTCCTCCATGCCCGGCGGCGCGAAGATTTCGGCCTGCATGCTGGGGGCTGCGACCTCGATGTCGATTTCCTTGTCGTCCAGTTCGCCTTCGCGCAGCTTCTTGCGGAATTTCTGGCGGGTGGTGTTTTCGGTGGCCGAGGCCTCGGTGTTTTCGGCAAAAAACCCGGGGCTGCGCGCCGGCGGCAGCAAGGCGTCGAGGATGCGCTCTTCGGCAGCGTCTTCGGCGCGCGCGCGCATGCCCTTGATGGCCTTTTCGCGCCCGGACTTGATCGCCATCTCGACCAAATCGCGAATGATGGTCTCGACATCGCGGCCGACATAGCCGACCTCGGTGAACTTGGTGGCCTCCACCTTGATGAAGGGCGCATTGGCCAGACGGGCCAGGCGGCGGGCGATTTCGGTCTTGCCGACACCGGTCGGCCCGATCATCAGGATGTTCTTCGGGGTGATTTCCTGGCGCAGCGGCTCGGCCACCTGCGAACGCCGCCAGCGGTTGCGCAGGGCGATGGCAACCGCCTTTTTGGCGGAATTTTGACCGACAATGTGCTTGTCCAGTTCGGAAACGATCTCCTGTGGCGTCATGGTCGTCATTCCAGCGTCTCCAGGGTGAAATTGCGGTTGGTGTAGATGCACAGGTCGCCGGCGATTTCGAGCGACTTGGTCACGATGTCCAGCGGCGGCAGTTCGGTATTGTCGAGCAAGGCGCGCGCCGCGCTCTGCGCATAGGCGCCGCCCGAACCGATGGCGACGATGCCTTGCTCCGGTTCCAGCACATCGCCGTTGCCAGTGATGACCAGCGAGGATTCGCGATCGGCCACCGACAGCATCGCCTCCAGACGACGCAGGGCGCGGTCGGAACGCCAGTCCTTGGCGAGTTCGACAGCCGAACGAACCAGATTGCCCTGA
Organism: Dechloromonas sp. CZR5; assembly: GCF_008711155.1. Classification (GTDB taxonomy): domain Bacteria; phylum Pseudomonadota; class Gammaproteobacteria; order Burkholderiales; family Rhodocyclaceae; genus Azonexus. The sequence goes on from NZ_VUYQ01000010.1 coordinate 38,561, forward strand.
TGCTTTTCCAGCTTGGCCTCGAAACGTTCGAACAAGGTGAACGCATCGGCCGTACCGCCGGCAAACCCCGCAAGAATGCGGCCTTGATAGAGACGACGAACCTTCCGGGCGGTCGCCTTGATGACGATATTGCCAAGGGTAACCTGGCCGTCGCCACCCATGGCGACGAGATTGCCCCGGCGCACCGACAAAATCGTCGTGCCGTGATATTGCTCCATAGTGATTCCTGAATTAAGACTTGGGAACGATGATGCGTGCCTGTTTGTTGAGGCCTACAACGGCCATCAATTCGGCAACGAGATGATTTGGGCTGCGGATGACGATTTCACGCCCGGCAGCCTTTATCGGCGCCAGACGATTGACCAGTTGTCCGGCCGAGATGAAGTCCAGTCGGGTGACTTGCGAGAAATCGAGTATGGGGTGGCTGTAGCGCTCAAGAATCTGGTGCAGGTCCTCGAAACGACAGGCCTTGAGTTCCCCGACCAGATAATAGGCGTCGTCTGCCGGCCCTTGAGAAGCCGCAGCCGCCTTTCCTCCGGCCGCCTTCGCAGTCTCCCACGAGGGCGGCGAGCGCTCGAAGGTCACGGCGTAGTCGACCGCCCGCTCCTCGAAACGATCCTGGGTACCATGACGTTGCAGCAGTTCCAGCAGCAGGCACCATGCCGGCTCATGCATCGCCTCGCCGGCAACCAGCCGCTCGTTCAGCCTTTCCATGAAGGCTTCGGCGCCGAGCAGGCTGACTGCCAGACGCTGCTTGCGCGCCCGCAGCAACAGATCGGCCAGTTGCGCGGCAATCTCGTCATCGCACCCGATCAGTTTGGCGCAATCCACGCTGACATCGGCTTTCTGGGCAATCAGGCGGGCCAGTTCGTCGACCGGCAGCGCGCTTTCGCTGGTCAGCACGCCCTGCAGGAAAATCTTGTTCGCGGCACGCCCGCCGGTAGCGGAAGCGGCTGCCGTCACCGCCTGGCTCCAGGTCGGCGGCGAGGATTCGCAAGTCTCCGCATACTCGACGCCGAGTTTTTCGAAGGCTGTGCGATCGCCGCTGATCTGCAAGAAATCGAACAGCAACATCCAGAAGCGTTTGCCTTCCAGCCCGCGATACGAGCGCACGAAGGTCTCGAGCAAGGAGCGGGCGGCCGCATCCTGACCATTGGCGTAGAGGACGACAACCTGCTCGACACAGGATTGCAGCGGGTCCACGTCGTGGTCGACGTCGATCCCCATTACGCTGGAATTGGTAAAGTCGCTGTCGAAGTCGTCGATACTGAAAGCATCGTCGCCCACCGGCTCAGGCGTCGCGACAGGTGCGGCAACTGGCTGTTTGGACGACGCCCTCGGCGGCGGCGCAGCGATGGGCGTAGTGCTCGAGAACTCGAGGTCGGGTAAAGGTGCCGCCGGTTCCTTGACCGGCATCTCGACTGCCGCATCAAGCGGTTTCGCTTCAGGCGGCTGCTCCACCGGACGCGGCCGGGCAGCGGGCCGCTCGGGCATCTTGTTGGGCTGCTTCTTGAAAAACGAAAAAACCATGACCACTCCGCATGCAGAAAGGGGGTTTTAGCACGCCCTCCAAGTTCATGCAACGATCAATCCAAACGCCACCAGCATCACGGCCAGAATAGGTCCGAACGGCTGATCAAGCCAAAGCGCCACACCAAATGCAACGATATAGGCGACGAGGCCAAGCAGCAACGAGCGCAGCAATCCGGCTCGCCAGTCCCTGGCCCGGCGAAAGGCCAGCCAGGGCGGGATGAAGACCAGTGCGAAGGCCCCCATCACCCCGAGGTTCATGGTCGCCAGCGCCAGCGCCAGCGCGGCCAGCAGATCGAAGCCGATTTGTGTCGGCCAGGCGCGCAAGCCGCGAATCCGGAAAAAATCGGGGTAGGTGTGGGCAAGCAACAGATGCCTGGACAGCAGCCGCAACACGCCCAGGGCAACCGGCACGCTGATAGCGACCAGCCAGAGCTGTGCGCTGCTGCTGAAATACAGCTGCCCGTCAAAGAGCGCATGCCCGAGACGCTCGGCCTGTGGCTGGTTGGCAGCCAGCAGGACAGCGAGTGACCAGCCGGCGAGCAACAACAAGGCATACGCCGCCCCCCCGGAAAGGCGGGCGGCAAACAGTCGCTTGCCGGCGCCGGCAAGCGCCGCGGCGGCAATTCCTCCGGCGGCCGGCGGCAGGCCGGCCACCAAGGCAAGCAACGCGCCGGCAGCGGAAACATGCGAGTAGGCCAGCGCCGCCAGCCACTCGTCACGCAAACGCAGGTAGCAGCCCAGCAAAGGCAGCAGGATCGCCAGCCCCAGACCGGTCAGAAAGGGGATCAGGAAGAGATCAGTCGACATCGCGCACCTCCAGTGTCACCACCCGATCGCAAGCCGCAGCGACAAACGCCGCATCGTGGCTGACCACGACGATGCCGCAGCCCTCGCGCGCCCGTTCGCGCAGATGCGCCGTCAGATGGCGCACCCCGGCGGCATCGAGGTTGTTGGTCGGCTCGTCCAGCAGGACCAGGTCGGCCGGCGCATGGAGAACTGCCCACAGCGCAAGGTAATGGCGCTGACCGCCTGACAGGCGATCGAGACGGATATCCACCCGATCGACCAGCCAGGGCGGCAGCCCTTCCGGCGAGGCACCGGTCAAAGCCAGCAAATCGCGTCCCGATAGCGGAAGACCGTCAACCGGCGGCACCTCCTGCGTCTGTACGGCGAGCCGGAGGCCCGCCTGCAGTTCGAGACGCCCGGAAAAGACGGTGGCCCGACCGGCAAAGGCGGCCAGCAGGGTACTCTTGCCGACGCCATTCGGACCGGTCAGGCCGACGATTTCGCCGGCCTGCAACGAAAAGTCGATGGGCGATGTCGCCGGCCCGCTCCATCCGGCGACCAGTGCCTCGGCGCGCAGCATCTCAGCGCAGGCCCTTGAGCAGACGCTGAACGGTGTCGTCGAACAGACCGAACAGATCCCTGGCCTCCGGCGTACCGCCGACCGTATAGGGCAGCAACACCGCCGGAATACCCGTTTTGCCGGCAATCCACTGACTTTGCGCATCCTGCTGATAGGCCGTGCGCAACACCATTCTGGCCGGTGTCGCCTGCTGCCGCTGCAACAATGCGCCCAGATGGCCGCTGGTCGGCTCGATGCCCGGCTTCGGTTCGAGCGTACCGACTTCCTTCATGCCCAGCCAGTTCGTCAAATAGATGAAGGATTGGTGATGAACCAGAACCGCCACCCCTTTCAAGGGGGCTGCTTCTTTTTCCCAGCGCGCCATGGCGGCTTGCCACTTGCCGGAAAAAGCCGCCAATCCGGCCTGATAGGCGGCTGCGTTGGCCGCATCGAGTTCGGCCATGCGCGCCGCCAGCTTTTCACCCACCTTGAGCACGTTGCGTGGGTCGAGGTGGGTGTGCGGATTACCCGCGGCATGCACATCGCCATGCGCACGATCGACCACGGCCGGAATCTCGAGGCGAGTGACAAAGGCCGCTGCCTCGAAATAACCGGGCCGCCCCGGCTGGATGGCCGGGTTGCCGGAATCGCGCAGGACCAGCGGCAGCCAGCCGATCTCCAGGTCAGCCCCGGCGGCGATGACCAGGCTGGCCTGACGGGCCTGCGCCAGCAGGGACGGCTTGGCCTCGATACGGTGCGGATCCTGGAAGGCATTGGTTGCGGTATACAACTTCACCTTGTCGCCACCTATTTCCTTGGCCAGCGCGCCCCACTCGGGCACCGTGGCAAACACATTCAGGTCGGCCCGGGCGGACAAGGCTGCTGCAAGCAGCAAAAAGCCGATAGCAAGATATTTCATGGCACCTCCTAGAATTTGTGGGCGCCGTGGGCACCCAGGCTCATGATGTACTGCACGGTAAGCTGGTTGTCGGTGATGCCGAGCATCGATTTGTCCTGCGCGAATTGCAGACGGACACGCGAGAACTCACTCCAGCTGTAATCGATCATCGCCGTCGCCTTCTTCGGACGGTAATCGCTCAGCGCCAGATTGACCGCATTGGCGCCGAAGTCGCGATGACCGCTGTCGAGCTGCTCATAGCGCAGGCCGGCTCGCCAGTTCGGCGTAAATTGATAGACGCTCTGGGCATACCAGCCGGACTGCCGGGTGCGGTAGAGGCTGTTCAGACCGCCCGTGCAGGCGCCGGGATTGGCCGAATCCGCATCCTCACACGAGAAGTCGCCCTTTTCGTGACGATTCAAGTATTCGGCCTGGAACTTGAAGTTCTGGTATTTCGGATTGCCGTTCGGTGCCCATTTCCAGACGAAATCGACCAGCCAGGTTCGCGAATCGCCGCTGAACTTGCCCAGTGCCTCGACGCCACCGACATCCTCGAAATGCCCTTCGCGTGCCTTGGCCTGGGTCGTCAGGTACGAAACCCCGGCTCGCCAGCTGTTCGACACCCCGACGTCGTCGCCCACATGGGCGAAGGCCGCAACCGAGCCACTGCCGTTCTTGTTGCGTTCCGTTCCCGGGAAATTGGCACCCCGCCCTGCCTCGGCGCCGATCTCGAAGAAGGTTGTGGTCGGCGCCAGCCATTTGAACTGCACGCCATCCTGCACGTAGCTGGCCTCGGCACCGAACATCGCCCGGTACATCAGCGGCGCGTCGGCGAAATCCCACATATGCGGATGCTGTTCATTGAGGTAGCCGATGCCGGAACGGAAACGTCCGCCCTTCAGGCCGATGCCATGGCCCAGGCCAAGCGACCGGAACCAGGCTTCCTCGATCTCGGCCTTGCCGTCGACCATGGCGACAATGGCCTGGCCTCGCCAGTAGGGGTCGATATTGGCCGCCAACACCAGTTCGGTATGGTCGACCGAGAAACCGCGCTTGCTGATCCCCGGAATGGCGCCCTCGCCGTGATCGTGACCGCCGGCCGGATAAAAGCCGGTAATGCCGCGTTCCGGCACGTCCTTCATGTTCTTGTATTGCCCCTGCAGGATCAACGACACCTCGGGGTTGAAACCACTGGCCGGCTGGCTGACCTGGCTCGTGGCAGGCGCCGCGACAGGCTGCACGCTCGTCTTCGATTCGGCTTGCGCCAGCTTTTTTTCCAGCGTCGCGATACGCTGTTCGTAGCTCTTCTTCATCTCATCGATCTGCGCGCGAATGGCGGCCAGATCGGCGTTGTCGGCGGCCTGGGCCGCTCCGGCGGCAGCCAGCATGGCAGCCATGGCAAAGGTTTTTTGCATGGAAAACTCCTGAAAATGCATGACGACAGACCGCGCGCTCGGCAGCGGTCTTCGGAAATGACAAACGTTGGCCGGTGGAAACCGGCTTTTTCAGGAGTGGGGTGGGCCGCGCTGGCAGGCGACTGGCGCCGGGAAACTCGCTCTCGCATGGGCCGACTGGGTTTCCGGCACAAATTGATGCGCCACCACCGGCGGCAGACTCGCCACGGACGGCAAGGCGACGCCAAGATCATGCGCCGTCAGGCACAGCAGGCAGGCATGCGTCGGCAAGGCATCTTCGTTCCCTGCCGCATGCTCGACGGCGTGCGCCCCCGCCAGTAACTGGACGAGGACGAGGGCAGCAACAAGAAGGAGATGGCGAAGCGGATTCACGACGACAGTTTAATCGACCTGGACGAGCAAGCCTTTGAGATATTCGCCTTCCGGGAAGTTCAATGCAACCGGATGATCGGCCGTACCCGACAGGCGGCGGACGATGCGCGCTTCCCGCCCGGCATCCAGCGCCGCACCGGCGACGATCTTCTGGAACAACTCCAGGCCGATACCGCCCGAGCACGAATAGGTCATCAGCAAGCCACCCGGCCGCAGCAGCCGGAAACCGAGCAGGTTGATGTCCTTGTAGGCGCGCGCCGCCCGATCCGCATGGGCAGCCGAGGGAGCGAACTTGGGCGGATCGAGGACGATCAGATCGAAAGTCCGCCCGGCCTTGCGAAAGTCGCGCAGTGCCTGGAAGACATCTGCCTCCAGCCATTCAGCGCGGTCGGCCGGCAACTGCGGATTGAGCGCCAGATTAGCGCGGGCCTGAGCCAGCGCCGGTCCCGACGAATCGATGGACAGCACGTGCGCCGCGTCGCCAGCCAGCGCCTGCAGCGAGAAACCCCCGGTGTAGCAGAAGCAATTCAGGATGTCCTTGCCGGCCGCCACGCTGCGCAGCCAGGCCCGGTTGTCGCGCTGATCGAGATAGAAGCCGGTTTTGTGGCCGCCGACGACATCGACGGCCAGTTGCACGCCATTTTCATCGATGGACAGCGCGCCGACCGTCGGCTCGCCATGCAGCCAGCCGACGGTCGGCTCCAGCCCTTCCAGGCCACGCACATCGGAATCGGAACGCTCGTAGATGCGGGCACAACCGGTGGCCTTGACCAGTCCAGCCACGATGGCCTTGCGCCACTTGTCGGCACCGGCCGAGGTCAGTTGCACGACGACCGTGTCGCCGTATTGATCGGCGACGATGCCCGGCAAGCCGTCGGACTCGGCATGTATCAGACGCAGGCCCTGCTGCCCCTTGAGTTCCGGCAAGGCCTGACGACGCGCCACGGCGGCCGCGATGCGGCGTTTGAAGAAGGCGTCGTCGATCGATTCTTCCGGGTCGAAAGTCCAGAAGCGCGCCCGAATCTGCGAGCTCGGGCTGTACGCCGCGCGGCCCAGCGGCCGCAGGTTGTCGGCCAGCACCTCGACGGTATCGCCCGGCCGGGCACGGCCTTCGAGCCGCCCAACCGAGCCGGCGAACAACCAGGGATGATGCTGCTTGAACGCCGAACGTTCCTTACCCGGCAAAAGAATCAATTGCGCCATGATTTCCCGACCTCAAAAGCAAGAAGCCCCGGTTACCTTGCAGCAACCGGGGCCCTGATAAGCCTGCTAACGCTTAGGCGCCCAGTGCCTTGCGGTTACGCTGATGACATTCGGCAGCGTACATGGTCTTGAACATGGTCTTGCCATCGCCCTTGAACAGGCGCTTGGTGGACTTGGAAACGCAGCGGCGTTCCAGGGAAGAACGGCGGTTACGGTTGATGGCCATGAAAACTCCTTGATTCCGGCGATTTTTCGAAACCGTCAATCATAGTGGGTAGACAGGCAAACGTCAATTGAGGGTTGATTATTTGGATTTTTTTCCTTATTGACCCAAAAGCGCCACTGCATCTGCCACCGGAACACGTGCCGAAAGGGCATTCAGGGCAATCTTGTGGATCATCTCGCTCACCGTCGTACAACAATCGCCAAGGACGGTGATCTTGTACTTCTCCGCCGATCTGGAGATTGCCGTGTGGGTAACGCAGTTCTGGGTCATCATGCCGCAGATCAGTAATTCATCGACACCAAGCCGCACGAGTTCCTCTTCCAGCGACGTGTTGAGAAAGCTGTCGGCAAAAGACTTGGTGACCCACGTCGCCTCCGGTGCCGCCGCCAGAATCCGTGGATGCACGTCGACACCAGTGGTTCCGGCATTGAAGAATGGCGCCAGACCCTTGCCGGCATCGGCGATGTGCTGGATGACGATGACCGGAACACCCTGCGCCCGCGCCCCGGCAATGGCCGACTCGACCTTGCCCAGGGTTTCCTCGGCCCGCCACAGCGGAAATTTGCCGTCGGCAAAATAGTCGTTCTGCAGATCGATGACGATCAGGGCGCGTTTGTTGGCTGCGGGCACGATGCTCTCCGGTTGGTCGACGAGCTTTCATTCTGGCGAAAGGCCGGGTGAGCAAGAAGTGGCCCGAATGACAATATGCGACAATATCGGGCCAACCCTGCCCTGCCCGCTGCGCCATGCACCACGCCATTGCCATCGTCGCCTTCGAGCGCATCAGCCCTTTCCACCTGTCGGCGCCCTGCGTGGTATTCGGCGACCGTCATCCGGGCGTACCTCCCTTCGATTTCGCGGTCTGCGCCACCCAGCCCGGCCGGCTGGCGACGACTGCCGGATTCTCCATCGTCGTCGAGCACGGCCTCGAAAAGCTGCTCACGGCAGATACCATCATCGTGCCGAGTTGGCGCGACCCGGCGGAACGCGCGCCGGCAGACCTGCTCGCCGCGCTCGTCGCCGCCCACGAACGCGGAGCACGGATCGTCGGACTCTGCCTCGGCGCCTACGTGCTGGCCCAGGCCGGCCTGCTCGACGGGCGAGCGGCCACGACCCACTGGGCCTATGCGGAGGATTTCGCCCGACGCCACCCCGGGGTCCGCCTCCAGCCCGACGTGCTCTATCTTGAAGATGGCCGGATGTTGACCTCGGCCGGCACGGTGGCCGCCATCGACTGCTGCCTGTACATGCTGCGCCAGCAACTGGGGGGAGAAATCGCCAACAGCGTGGCGCGCCGGCTGGTCGTTCCACCGCATCGCCAGGGCGGGCAAGCCCAGTTCGTCACGCAACCGCTGCCGGCAAACGCAACGGATGCCCGCCTTTCCGGCCTGCTCGACTGGGTGCGCGCCCATCTCGACCAGGCGCATACGCTGGACAGTCTGGCCGCAAGAGCGACGATGAGTCGCCGGACCTTTACTCGCCACTTCCGCCAGATGACCGGCGCAACGGTGGGTGCATGGCTGCTCGGCGAACGCCTGGCGCTGGCCCAGCGTCTGCTGGAATCGAGCAGTCATTCGGTGGAAACCGTTTCGAACCTGGCGGGATTCGGCTCTGCCGTTTCGTTGCGCCAGCATTTCCGCACGGCCTTCGGCGTCTCGCCGGTGGCGTGGCGCCGGACATTCAGGGACGATTAACCGCCCTGTTTTGCCTTGGCCCGCGGATGCGCCGCATCGTAAACCTTGGCCAGGTGCTGGAAATCGAGGTGGGTATAGACCTGGGTCGAGGCGATGCTGGCGTGTCCGAGCATTTCCTGCACCGCCCTCAGGTCACCCGAGGATTGCAGGACGTGCGACGCGAAGGAGTGGCGCAGCATGTGCGGATGCACGTGGGTAGGCAAGCCGAGCAGGACGGCGCGACGCGCCAGGCGGGATTCGACCATGCGCGGACTGATGCGGGCGCCGCGCACCCCGACGAACAGGGCCGTTTCGTCCGGCCGGGCCAGTTCGCCCCGGACAGCCCCCCAGGCAGCCAGCGCCTCGCGCGCCTTGCGGCCGACCGGGACCAGGCGCAACTTGTTGCGCTTGCCGAGGACACGGATTTCGCCTTCGCGCAACACATCATCCAGCACATCGCTATCGAGGGCGACCAGTTCGGCCAGACGCAGGCCGGAAGAATAGAACAACTCGAACATCGCCAGATCGCGCGCCGCCTGGAGCGCATCGTCGTCTTCCACAGCCTCCAGCAGACGGGCCGTTTCGTCGACCGACAAGGCCTTGGGCAGCAGGCGGGGCGATTTCGGGGGCCGAATGCCGTCGCACGGATTGGCCGGCACCATGCCGCGCTCGCCGAGCCAGCGGAAAAAGCCGCGCCAGGCCGAAAGCAGGCGGGCCAGCGAACGGCCGGCCAGACCCTGACCATGCAATTGGGCGACAAAGCGGCGAACATGATGGACCTGCACACCGGCCAGCGGAAGGTCGCCGGCGGCAGCGAGCAGCTTGCCGATATCCCGCCGATAGTTCGACAGGGTGTGCGGCGACATCCGGCGCTGCGCCGAAAGTTCGGTCAGCCAGGCGTCTACCGCCGCAACAGGGGTCACAGCACGCTCTTGGTCACCCGGGCGAGGGCTGCGGACACCATCTCGCCGAGGCGTTCGAGATAGAGGGTCCCCATGTCGGCATAGAAGCGCTGCATATCCTCGCTGCCGAGGGCGATCATGCCGATGGTTCCACCGCCGTTGCGCAGGGCGATCAGCGCCTGCGAACGGATATGGGAAGCATGCTCGCCGAACCACGAGGCGGTGCCGAAGCCGGCGGTCGAACCGCAGTACGGGCGAGCCAAGGTCTCGGCGAAGACCTGCAGTTCCTCGCTGACCGCCGCGAACTCGGGCAGATCTTCGATGCCTTCCGGCTTGTCCCACAGGCGCAGGGCGACGTGCGGCACCGAGAAATCATCGCGCAGGTGGAAATTGAGCAGGTGAATCACGGCCTGGAAGGTTTCAGCGGCGACCAGCGCCACCGCAAGGCGATGTACTTTCTCGCTGATGGCGTCGTTTTCCTCGCCGAAGGCGATCAACTCGGCCAGCTTGCTCTCGGTCGTCCGGTTTTTGTCGCGCAAGGTCAGCATCTGGCGCTCAGCCAGCGACACCGCCCGGCCACCATGCGGGTGCGGCACGAAAATCTGTGCCATCAGGTCGGCGTATTGTTCGAAAAAGCTCGGATTGTTCTTCAGATAGTCCGCGATTTCCTCGGGGAACATGGCGCTCATAATTCAATTTCTCCAGAAAATACGGTAACCGCCGGGCCGGTCATCAGGACCGGGCGGCCAAGGCCGCCCCAGGCGATGCTCAAATCTCCGCCCCGCGTCGTCACCCTGACCGGTGAATCGAGCAGGCTGCGGCGAATCCCGGCAACGGCGGCGGCACAAGCGCCGGTACCGCAGGCCATGGTTTCGCCCGAACCGCGCTCATAGACGCGCAACTTGATGGAATGACGATCGACGATCTGCATGAAGCCGGCATTGACCCGCTTCGGGAAACGCTCGTGACGCTCGATCAAGGGGCCGTGCTGCCCGACCGGATGGGTCTCGACGTCATCGACGACCTGCACGGCATGTGGATTGCCCATCGAGACGACGGTCGTCTCCAGGGTTTCGTCGGCCACATCGAGCAGGTGGATGATCACGTCCTCGTCCGCCATGAACGGAATCTCCGCCGGCAGGAAACGCGGCTCGCCCATATCGACGGTGACATTGCCGTCGGCCTCGAGGCGCGGCTCGATGGTGCCCTTGAGCGTCTCGACTCGAATCTGCCGCTTGTCGGTCAGACCCTGATCATGAACGAAACGCACGAAGCAGCGCGCACCGTTGCCACACTGCTCGACCTCGCCGCCATCGGCGTTGAAGATGCGATAACGGAAATCGATGCCGGACTGCATCGCCTTTTCAACCAGAAGAATCTGATCGCAGCCGACGCCAAAGTGGCGGTCGGCCAGATAGACCAGTTGTTCCGGGCTCAGGGAAACCTGTTGGCGCACGCCGTCGAGGACAACGAAATCGTTGCCCAGACCATGCATCTTGGAGAATTTGAGTTTCACGTGCGGCTCCGCTGAATGACTCGGAAAATCATAGCAGAGACAGCACGTTGCCCAAAATTCTTAAAGCTTCTTCTCCATCACGTAATCGTCCATGACGTAGCCGCGGCCGATGTCATCGACCATCACTTCACGGACGACGAAGCCGTATTTTTTGTACGAGTTGATGGCATTCACGTTGCGCTTGTTCACCTGCAGGATTACACAGGGATAGCCTGCCTTTCTGGCCCGTTCAGCGACGTTGGAGATCAACTGTCCGCCGACACCACGCCGCTGGACGTCCGGATGGATGTAGAGCTTGTCGAGCTTGAACTCGCCCTTGTGGATTTCGCTGAAGGCGAAGCCGACACGACGCCCCTCGTGGAAAGCCTGGTCGAGCCATTTGTGGAGATCTTCCAGGTCGTCGTACAGACGCTCGTGCCCATAGCGCTGCTCGAGCATGAAATCGATCTGCTCCTGGGTGATGATGCCGGGGTAGGTCGCCTGCCAGATTTCGCGGGCCAAGGCGGCGATGGCCGGCACATCGGGCGGCGTCACCGGGCGGATTTCGACGTTCAGGTTGCTGTTCATTTATAAAACCTCTGTTCTCCGGGTGGCCGGGTCTTGAAGCGCTTGTGCAACCAGAAGTACTGCTCCGGCATGCGCAGTACCTGGCTTTCGATGAACTGATTCATGAATTCCGTATCGGCTTCGACGCTCTCGCCAGGGAAGTTCTCCCAGGGCGGCATCACTTCGATGTCGTAGCCGTCAGGAGACTGCCGGCAAATCACCGGCACGACACGGGCGCCGGTAAGGCGAACCAGCCGCGACAGCGCCGGGATGGTCGCCGCCTGGACACCGAAAAAGGGCACGAAAATCGACTCGTTCGGCCCGAAATCCATGTCCGGCAAGTAGTAGAACGGATGGCCGTCCTTCATCGCCTTGACGATCTTGCGCATCCCGTCCTGTCGCGACAGCAGGACAGCCTTGTTGAAACGCATCCGCCCATCATAGAGCAGCTTGTTCAGAACGGGATTCTTCTGCATGGAAAAGACGCTGCAGCCGACAACGTGCATCGACACCACCGTCCCACCGGCGTCGAGTCCGACGAAATGCGGCGTCAGCAGGATGACCGGACGTCCCTGCGGATCGGTCAGATTTTCCGTTCCGTGGATACGAATGATGCGCTCCAGGCGCTCCTTCGAAGCCCACCAGCCCAGTGTGCGATCCAGCACGGCCTGGGCGAAGGCGACGAAATGCCGCCTGGCAATGTCTTCGCGCTCGGCTTCGGTTTTATCCGGGAAACAGAGGCGCAGATTGATCAAGGCAACCTTGCGCCGCTCTCGCCCCAGGGCATAGAGCAATCGCCCCAAACCCCGGCCGAGCGCCCGCAGGAGCGGCAAAGGCAACCAGTGCAGCAACCACAGGAAACCGACAAGAAGGTAGGTGAAAAAGACTTTCAAGGATCACTCCGCCGGCGGCGCTTCGGCGCCCCCCGGTCGCTTGTAGCGGTTATAGCCCCACAGGTATTGGGTCGGGCACTGGCGAATCAGGGTTTCGATCTCGTGATTGATCTGCTGCGCCCGCTCGATGGTCGACCCAGCCAGGGGGCTGGTCGGCTGCGAAAAATGGATGCGGAACCCGCGCCCGCCCGGCAGGCGCTCCCCCCAGGTGAGCAGGGAAACGGCATTGGTCTCGGTCAGCCGCGCCGCCAGCGTCATGGTATAGGCGTAACGCCCGAAAAACTTCAGCCAGACGCCCTCCCCGGTCTTGGGTGCCTGATCCGGCAGCATGCCGACCATCTCGCCCTTCTTCAGCGCCTTGATCAGCGCACGCACGCCGGACAGGTCGGCCGGCGCCAGGTGCAGGTGCTCGCGCTTGCGGCCCATCAAAATCAGTTCGTTGGCAGCGGTCGATTTGGGCTCGCGGTACAAGACCGTGATATCGCCAAAGGATGACAGGTACTGGGCGGTGATTTCGAAACAGCCGAGGTGCGGCGTCAGGAAGACAATACCCTTGCCGGCGGAGCGCGCCGCTTCGACATGCTCCCAGCCGACGACCTCGGCGACCAGCGGCACCGCCTCGTCCAGCGGCCGCATCCAGATCCGCGCCAGTTCGACCATCTGCTTGCCGGTTTCTGCGGCAACGGCACCGCGAATGGAGGCATCAATACCGGCCTGTGCCAGGTTGTCCTGCAGGTGGCGACGATAGGTCGGCGACAGCCCGTAAATCAGCCGGCCAAGCATCCCGCCAAGGGTATGCAACACGCACAACGGGAGCAGGGAAAGAAGGCGAAAGAGAAAAACCATGAGGCCCCGGGGGTTGAATCCCCCTGAGAAAAGGTTACCATTATGTAATCGCCGAGTTAAACAGACAACTTGCGGGGCGATTCACAAATTCTGCTAAAGCGTCGCCTGCTCGTGGTCCAAAGCTGGTAACGCCGGATCAAAGGACCACTGGAGCATTCATGAGCGATTATCTCTTCACCTCGGAATCTGTTGGCGAAGGCCACCCCGACAAGGTTGCCGACCAGATTTCCGACGCCATCCTCGACGCCATCCTGTCCCAGGACAAGCATTCCCGCGTCGCCGCCGAAACCCTGTGCAACACCGGCCTGGTCGTGCTGGCCGGTGAAATCACCACCAACGCCAACGTCGATTACATCCAGGTCGCCCGCGACACCATCAAGCGCATCGGCTACGACAACACCGAATACGGCATCGACTACAAGGGCTGCGCCGTGCTCGTCGCCTACGACAAGCAGAGTCCGGACATCGCCCAGGGCGTGAACGCCGCCTACGACGACAACCTCGGCCAAGGCGCCGGCGATCAGGGCCTGATGTTCGGCTACGCCTGTGACGAAACCCCGTCGCTGATGCCGCTGCCAATCTACCTGTCGCACCGACTGGTCGAGCGCCAAGCCATGCTGCGCAAGGACGGCCGCCTGCCGTGGGCCCGTCCGGACGCCAAGTCGCAGGTCACCATCCGCTACGTCGATGGCAAGCCGCACTCGATCGACACCGTCGTGCTGTCCACCCAGCACTCGCCGGACATCAGCCTGGAAGACCTGCGCGAAGCCACCATCGAGCAGATCATCAAGCCGGTGCTGCCGAAGGAACTGATCAAAGGCGACATCAAGTTCCTGGTCAACCCGACCGGCCGCTTCGTCGTCGGCGGTCCGCAAGGCGACTGCGGCCTGACCGGCCGCAAGATCATCGTCGACACCTACGGCGGTGCCGCACCGCACGGCGGTGGCGCATTCTCCGGCAAGGACCCGTCCAAGGTCGACCGCTCCGCTGCCTACGCAACGCGCTACGTCGCCAAGAACATCGTCGCCGCGGGCCTCGCTTCGCGCTGCCTGGTGCAGGTTTCCTACGCCATCGGTGTTGCCGAACCGACCTCGATCATGGTCGAGACCTACGGCACCGGCAAGGTCAGCAACGAAACCCTGACCACCCTGGTTCGCAAGCACTTCGATCTGCGCCCGAAGGGTATCGTCAACATGCTCGACCTGCTGCGTCCGATCTACCAGAAGACCGCCGCCTATGGCCACTTTGGCCGCGACGAGCCGGAATTCAGCTGGGAAGCGACGGATCGCGCCAACTTGCTCAAGTCGGATGCCGGCCTGTAATACATAGGCTTTGTGAAGATTTGCGAAAAGGGAGCCAAATGCGCTCCCTTTTTCGTTAAAATCAGCAAATATGTTGAAGAAAATTCCCGTCGAAAAATTGACGCTGGGCATGCACCTGCAAGCTTTCTGCGGCGCCTGGCTGGATCACCCATTCTGGCGGACCAAGTTTGTCCTGACTGACCCGAACGATCTGCTCCTCATTGCGGAAAGCCCGATCAAGGAGGTTTGGATCGACATTTCCAAAGGCGGCGACGTGGACACTGCTGCCGGCGAAATCATGACCGAAGTGGTCAGTGCGGCAGATATTCCACCCGAACAACCGGTCGTCCAGGAAAAAGCGTCCTTCACCGACGAGGTCAAACGCGCCACGAAAATTGTCGCCAAGGGCAAGGAAGCCGTTGTCTCCATGTTCCAGGAAGCGCGCATGGGCAAGGCCATCGAGGCCGAAGCGGCAGCGCCATTGGTCGAGGAAATTTCGAATTCTGTGATGCGCAACCCGGGTGCGCTGATCAGCTTGGCTCGACTGAAAACGGCCGACGACTACACCTTCATGCATTCCGTGGCCGTTTGCGCGCTGATGATCGCGCTGGCCCGCCAGTTGGACCTTGACGAACAGCAGGTCCGCGAGGCTGGCATGGCCGGCCTGTTGCACGACTTGGGCAAGGCGATGATTCCGCTTGAGGTGCTCAACAAGCCGGGCAAGCTGACCGACGAGGAATTTGCGCTGGTCAAGACGCACCCCGAGGAAGGCCACAAGCTGCTACTGGAAGGCAGCGGTGTCAGCGAGGTGACCAAGGATGTCTGCCTCCACCATCACGAAAAAATCGACGGCAGCGGTTATCCCAAGGGCCTGAACGGCGAGACGATGAGCCTGTTCGCCAAGATGGGCGCAGTCTGCGACGTATACGACGCCGTCACGTCCAACCGCCCCTACAAGGCCGGCTGGGACCCGGCCGAGTCGATCAAGCGCATGGCCGAATGGACCGGCCATTTCGACCCGATGGTCTTCCAGGCTTTCGTCAAGAGTCTGGGCATCTACCCGATCGGCTCGCTGGTCAAGCTGGCCTCCGGGAAATTGGGGGTCGTCATCGAACAAGGCGAACAATCCCTGCTCAAGCCGAAGGTGAAGATTTTCTTCTCAACCAAGTCGCAGGCATATATCAAGCCGGAGGTGATCGACCTTGCGCGCAGCCCGGAAAAAATCGCCGGACGCGAAGATGCTGCCAAGTGGGGGATCAAGGACGTCGACCACTACTGGGCCGGCGACAAAGGCTGAAATCCGGCCGAAAACCGGTTTATAATCCGCAACCTACCGAGGGGCGCTGCAGGAGCACGATGATCAACATCGCTCCCAGGCTCGGTTTAAAACGGCGCTCACTGATCAACCCTGCCGGGCGCAGGGGGCCGCCGGTGAGCAACAACGCCGTTATTCCCCTCCCCGTCACAGTTCCTAGGAGCTTACTGTGGCCGAATTCAAAGACTACGTTATTGCCGATCTTTCCCTTGCCGACTGGGGTCGCAAGGAAATCAACATTGCCGAAGGCGAAATGCCGGGCCTGATGGCCATTCGCGAAGAATTCGCGAAGACCCAGCCGCTGAAGGGCGCACGCATCACCGGTTCGCTGCACATGACCATCCAGACCGCCGTGCTGATCGAGACGCTGACCGCGCTCGGCGCCGAAGTCCGCTGGGCCTCGTGCAACATCTTCTCGACTCAGGATCACGCTGCCGCTGCCATCGCTGCGCAGAACATCCCTGTCTTCGCCGTCAAGGGCGAAACCCTGGTCGATTACTGGGATTACACCCACCGCATCTTCGAATGGGCCGACGGCGGCTATTCGAATATGATCCTCGACGACGGCGGCGACGCCACCCTGCTGCTGCACCTCGGCGCCCGTGCCGAGAAGGACATCTCCGTCCTGGCCAAGCCGGGCTCGGAAGAAGAAACCATCCTCTTCGCCGCCATCAAGGCCAAGCTGGCCGTCGATCCGACCTGGTACTCCGTGCGCCTGGCCCAGATCAAGGGCGTCACCGAAGAAACCACCACCGGCGTGCATCGCCTGTACCAGATGCACCAGCGCGGCGAACTCAAGTTCCCGGGCATCAACGTCAATGACTCGGTGACCAAGTCCAAGTTCGACAACCTGTATGGCTGCCGCGAATCGCTGGTCGACGGCATCAAGCGCGCCACCGACGTCATGGTCGCCGGCAAGATCGCCGTCATCGCCGGTTATGGCGATGTGGGCAAGGGCTCGGCCCAGGCCATGCGCGCCCTGTCGGCACAAGTCTGGGTTACCGAAATCGACCCGATCTGCGCCCTGCAGGCCGCCATGGAAGGCTATCGCGTCGTCACCATGGAATACGCCGCCGACAAGGCCGACATCTTCGTCACCACGACCGGCAACTTCCACGTCATCACCCATGACCACATGGCTGCGATGAAGAACAACGCCATCGTCTGCAACATCGGTCACTTCGACAACGAAATCGACGTTGCGTCGATCGAGAAGTACCAGTGGGAAGAGATCAAGCCGCAAGTCGACCACGTCATCTTCCCGGACGGCAAGCGCATCATCCTGCTCGCCAAGGGCCGCCTGGTGAACCTCGGCTGCGGTACGGGCCATCCGTCCTACGTGATGTCCTCGTCCTTCGCCAACCAGACCATCGCCCAGATCGAACTGTGGAGCGAAGCACAAAAGGGTTCCAACAAGTACCCGGTCGGCGTGTACACCCTGCCCAAGCACCTCGATGAGAAGGTCGCCCGTCTGCAGCTGAAGACGCTGAACGCCCAGCTCTCCGAGCTGACCGACGAGCAGGCTGCCTACATCAGTGTGCCGAAGGAAGGCCCGTACAAGGCCGACCACTACCGCTACTAAGCGACCGCCATGCTGAACCTGCTCGCTGTCTGGATCGTCAATGCGCTAGCCCTGCTGGCGCTGCCGTATGTCGTACCGACGATTCAGATAGCCGGGTTCGGCACCGCCCTGTTGGTCGCCATCGTACTCGGTCTGATCAACACGCTGCTCAGGCCCTTGTTGATCCTGCTCACGCTGCCGGCGACGCTGCTCACACTGGGCCTGTTCATCTTCGTCATCAACGCCCTGCTCTTCATGCTGGCCGGCAACCTGATCGGCGGATTCCATGTCGGCGGATTCTGGCCGGCCCTGTTGGGGTCGATCGGTTACAGCCTGATTTCCTGGCTGCTCAGCGCGATTCTGCTGAGAAAGTAAGCCAATTCACCGATGAGCATGAACTCCTTCCATGCGCGGCAAAAAAAGCCGCGTCCGGCACGCGAACCGTCGACCGAACGCCCGGCCGGCATGTCGCGGGCGGATGCCCTGCTCGTCGCCCAGAAACTGGCCCCCTCCCGTACGGCTGCCCAGTGGCTGATCAAGGAAGGCCGCGTCAGCTGGCAAGGTGGCCGGATCAACAAGCCGGCCATGGATTTGCCGGACGATACGCCACTGATCGTCGCGGCCGACCCAAACGGACATTTTGTGTCGCGCGGCGGGCAGAAGCTGTCGGGTGCGCTGGCACACACCGGGATAGCGGCGGGCGGCAAGGTCTGCCTCGACGTCGGGCAATCGACCGGCGGCTTCACCGACGCGCTGTTGCAGAACGGTGCCCGGCACGTTGTCGGCATCGATGTCGGGCATGACCAGCTGCATGTCCAATTGCGTGCCGATCCGGCCGTCACGGCGATCGAAGGTGTCAACTGTCGCACCCTGAGCGCGGCCGATCTCGGCAACGCCTTTCCGGAGG
Source organism: Dechloromonas sp. CZR5 (assembly GCF_008711155.1). Lineage (GTDB taxonomy): Bacteria > Pseudomonadota > Gammaproteobacteria > Burkholderiales > Rhodocyclaceae > Azonexus. The sequence goes on from NZ_VUYQ01000010.1 coordinate 57,013, forward strand.
GGGGCTTCGACCTGATCGTCGGCGATGTCTCCTTCATCTCCATGACCCTTATCCTGCCTCGCTTACCCGCCCTCCTCGCGCCACACGGCGACATGCTGCTGCTCGTCAAGCCACAGTTCGAGGTTGGCCCTGACAACATCGGCAAGGGCGGCATCGTCCGCGACACCGGACTCTACGTCGATGTCGAACGCAAGCTGCGGGACTGTGCCCGCATCCTCGGCCTGACCGTTCGCGGCTGGCTGGACAGCCCGATTACCGGCGGTGATGGCAACCGCGAATTCTTCATCTGGTTGAACAAATGAAAACAGAAATCTCCATCGAGTTTTTCCCGCCACAAACGCCAGAAGGTGTTGAAAAGCTGCGCACCGTGCGTGCCGAACTGGCGAAGCTGAAGCCCGAATTCTTCTCGGTCACCTACGGTGCCGGCGGTTCGACGCGCGAACGCACCTTCGCCGTGGTCAAGGAAATCGCCGCCGAAGGATTCGATGCCGCGCCGCACCTGTCGTGCATCGGCTCGACGCGCGAATCGATCCGCGAAATCCTGGCCGAATACAAGGCCGCCGGCATCAAGCGCACCGTCGCGCTGCGCGGCGACCTGCCCTCGGGCATGGCCGAAACCGGCGAATTCCGCTACGCCAACGAATTGGTCGAATTCATCCGCGCCGAAACCGGCGACTGGTTCAGCATCGAGGTCGCCGCCTACCCCGAATGGCACCCGCAGGCACGCAACCCGCAGGACGATCTCGCCGCCTTCGTGCGCAAGGTCAAGGCTGGCGCCAATTCGGCCATCACGCAGTATTTCTACAATGCCGACGCCTACTTCCACTTCGTCGACGAAGCCAGGGCGGCCGGCGTCGACGTGCCCATCGTCCCCGGCATCATGCCCATCGCCGGCTTCACCAAGCTGGCCCGCTTCTCGGATGCCTGCGGCGCCGACATTCCGCGCTGGATGCGCAAGAAATTCGAGGGTTTCGGCGACGATACCGACTCGATCCGTGCCTTCGGCCTCGATGTCGTGACGGAGCTGTGCGAACGCCTGCTCAAGGGCGGCGCCCCGGGGCTGCACTTCTATTGCATGAACCAGTCGGCGCTGACCACGGAAATCTGCCGCCGCCTGGGCTAGCGCCGAGAAGCATCCCCGCACCGAGCCAGGGATGCTTGCCCGCACGGTTCAGCGGCACCTGCTCAAACCTTGGCCAGTTTCCAGCCGCCACGGGAAAACAGCAGCAGCGTAAACACGCCGACCGCGGTTTCCGACACGAACACCGCCCAGAACACCCCCGAATGCGCCCAGCCCGTCGGCACCGCCAGCACCCAGGCCAAGGGAATCTGGATCAGCCAGAAGAACACCAGGTTGATCCAGGTCGGGGTCATCGTGTCGCCAGCGCCGTTGAAGGCTTGCACCGACACCATCCACCAGCCATAGACGAAATACGAGTAGGACAGAATACGCAGCCACTCGGCACCGATGGCGATGACCTCGGCATCGGCGCTGAACAGGGCGATGAATTCGTGGTTCAGCAGGAAAAACAGCACCGACACGATCAGCGTAAACAGCATGTTCATCCAGCCGATGCGCCAGACCGCCGCTTCGGCGCGCGCCGGATTGCCTGCACCCAGGTTCTGGCCGACCAGCGTCGCCGCCGCATTGGACATGCCCCAGACCGGCATCAAGGTGAACATCATGATGCGTATCGCGATGGTCGCGCCGGCGACGGCTTCGGTGGAAACGCCGGCCAGGATGCGCATCAGGAAGATCCACGCCGTCGTTGCGACGATCATCTGGCCGACACCGCCCAGCGAAGTACGGACGATCTGTGCCACAGTGGCGCCGTGCCAGCGCAGGTCGGCCAACCGTATGCGCAGGTGTTTGCTGCCACGAACGAGTATCCATAACTGCATCAGGATGCCGGCGCCGCGCCCGATATTGGTGGCGATCGCCGCACCTTCGACACCCATCGCCGGAATCGGCCCCAGCCCGAAGATACAGATCGGGTCGAGCACGATGTTGAGCACGTTGGCCACCCACAATACGCGCATCGCCGCCGCCGCGTCACCCGCCCCGCGAAAGATGGCATTGACGACAAACAACAGCAGGATCACCACATTGCCGCCGAGCATCCATTGCATATAGCGGTAGCCGTGCTCGATCACCCAATCGTCGGCCCCCATCAGGCGTAACAGATCCTGCGCCCAGACGATGCCGGCGACCGCGAAAGGCACCGAGGCCAGTATCGCCACCATGATCGCCTGCACCGCCGACAAGGCGGCCTCGTCGCCGCGCTGCTCGCCGATCCGTCGGGCGACGATGGCAGTGACCGCCATGGCCAGTCCCATGGCGATCGCGTAAAGCAGGAACAGGTAGGTCTCGGTCAGGCCGACGGTCGCTACCGCCGAAGGCCCCAGCTTGGCGACAAAGAAGATGTCGACGACCGCAAAGGTGGATTCGAGCACCAGTTCCAGCAACATCGGCACGGCCAGCAATAACACCGCGCGATTGAGCGGAATACGGGTGTAATCCGCGTCGGTGCCGCGCAAGGCGGCACTCAGATCGGTCCATATCGAATGGGCCATGGACTTGCTCCGGCTTCGAATGTACGAGGTCTTTGGGGTCGGCAAGCCGGGGAAAAGTTCAAAAAAACCCGCGCCTCAAGCGCGGGCCTTGCTGCTGCCGGCCGAATCAGGCGGCTTGCGTGACGATCACGTTCTGCGCCGGCATCGGCGCCGGGAAGCCGGCTTCGCCCAGCGCCTCGCGGATCATCTTGTTAGTATCGAAATAGACTTGCCAGTAGTTATCGTTATGGCAGTACGGGCGCACCGCCAAGACCGGCCCGACCAAGGTGAAATCGAGAATCTCGACATCGACCCCCGGCTCGGCCAGCACATTGGGAATGGTGGCGATCTTCTCGCGCAGCAGGGCCATCGCCGCCTGATGATCGGCGGCACCGGCCAACTGGCATTTCAGATCGACCCGGCGGAACGGGTTGTGCGTGAAATTCTGGATGTTGTCGCCAAAAATCTTGTTGTTGCCGACCACCGTGGACACGTTGTCCGGCGTATTGATCGTCGTCGCAAACAGGCCGATTTCGGTGACCGTCCCGGTCAATCCGGCGACGGTGACGAAATCGCCGACCTTGAACGGCCGCAGCACGATCAGGAAAGCGCCGGCCGCGAAATTGGCGAGCAGCCCGGCCCAAGCTGCGCCGATGGCGATACCGGCACCGGCGATCAAGGCCGCGAAAGTCGTGGTCTGGATACCGAAGTAGCCAAGAATGCCGATGACCAGCAACACGTTCAGCGTCACGGTGACAATCGACCCGACATAGCGCAGCACGGTCGGATCGACCTTCTGCCTTTCAAGCGCGGCACGCACCATGCCGACCGCAACGCCGATCAACCAACGGCCGATCACCCAGAAGGCAATAGCCGCCAGTATCTTGACTCCGACATCGGTCGCCGTTGTAACTATCAGATCCTGATAACGGGAAATATCCTGCTCGGTCATCGCTGCTCTCCTTGCACAGTGAAAGATGCCCCGGATGGGCACTGCAAATTCTAGTTCGGCCGCCTGAAAAAAATATGCAGCGGCACATATCTTCACAAAACTCCGCTTTCCCGTTGACGCCCCCAGGTGGGGTCTATATAATTCGCGCTCCCTAGGCGGGTCGGTAGCTCAGTCGGTAGAGCAGCGGACTTTTAATCCGTTGGTCGCGAGTTCGAATCTCGCCCGACCCACCAGTCAATCAAGGGAAATTCTGGGTCGTTAGCTCAGTTGGTAGAGCAGCGGACTCTTAATCCGTAGGTCCACAGTTCGAATCTGTGACGACCCACCAGAATTCAAAAGCTCTAAGCCTCGGCCTGGCGCCGGGGCTTTTTGCTTCAGAAGTAAGCGGTTCGCCCTGGCGAATCGACCACCGGACGCGGGGTGGAGCAGTTGGCAGCTCGTCGGGCTCATAACCCGAAGGTCGCAGGTTCAAGTCCTGCCCCCGCAACCACAGCATTCCAGCAAAAAGGCCAGTCGTTCGACTGGCCTTTTTCTTTGTGGCTCGCGCCGCTTACTTGCGACCGAATTTCTCGGCCAGCTGGTTCAGCTTTTCCTGCCGACGCTGCTCGGCCTTCGCTTCCGCCTCGGCTGCCTTGCGCTGTTCAGCCTGCTTCTTGAAGCGCTCCTTCAACTGCTCGGCCGCATGCTGGCGGTTTTCGTCGGTCACTTCCCCGGCCGGCGACCCATCCAGATTCAGACGCTGGGTGCCCTTTTCCATTTCCTTCAGGTAACGCGTCGATATGGTGTGGCTGCGCATGGCCATACGCAGGGACTTCTTGCTGACGTCAGGCAGCTGAGCGAAGACCTGCTTGTCGATGCCGATGGCCAGCGGACTGAAGTTGCGGAAGACATCGAAACGCGTCTGGAGATCCTTCAGCAGGGCACGCGGATCGACCGGTTTGTCGGTGGTGGTTTCTGTGGTCATGATGAAACGGGAACGAGTCGAGGCGCGAAGGTTAGCACGAAGGCGCGTATTTTCGGCCTCGAATCCGCATTCAGACGCCGTTTTTGCGGAACCAGGCGAGCATCCTTTGCCAGCCGTCTGCGGCTTCTTCCTTGCGGTAGCTGGGCCTGTAGTCGGCATGGAAGGCATGCGGTGCGTTGTCATAGACATGGATTTCCGATGCCTGTGCCGCCGCACTGCCTTGCTTGAGTGCCTTCTCCATGGCCTCGACCGTTTCCAGCGGAATGCCGGCATCGAGACCGCCGTACAAGCCCAGCACCGGAGCCTTCAACTGGCCGGCCAGATCGGTCGGATGCCTGGGCGTGACGTCGTTGACGACGCCCACCAGACGGCCATACCAGGCCACACCGGCCCTGACTCCGGGATTGTGGGCAGCGTACAACCAGGCGATCCGCCCGCCCCAGCAGAAGCCGGTAATCGCCAGCCGGCTGGTATCAGCTCCCTTGCCGGCAGCCCAGGCCACGCAGGCATCGAGGTCGCTCAGCACCTGGGCATCCGGTGTCTTGGCGGTAATCTGCGCCTGGATTTCCGGAATGCTGGCGATCTTGCGCGGATCGCCCTGACGGGCAAACAGTTCTGGAGCGATCGCGCAATAGCCCAGTTGGGCGAGGCGGCGGCAGACATCGCGGATATATTCGTGCGCACCGAATATCTCGGAAACCACCAGCACGACGGGCGGTTTTTGCAGACCCACCGGTACGGCACGGTAGGCCACCATCTCGCCATCCTTGACCGGCACCTTGATTTCGCCGGCAACCAGGCCCGTTTCGTCGGTCTTGATCGCCGTCTGCGCCAAGGCCGACTGGGTGGCAAGCGCAAACCCCGCGCCCAGCGAGGTGACGATAAAGCTGCGACGATCAAAGGATTGTGCCGGCACAAGACTATCGAATTCGGCTTCGGTTTTCATGGATTGCCTCCTGTTGGCGGTTTACATCAGAACGATGTCGTATTGCTCTGAATACAGCGTATATTATTCTTTATATTCAATTAATTACATAACTTCATTAGACCAAAAAAATGCGCCAGCTACCCATTTAGCTACCAAAAAAGCTATCGATAGTCTTGCCTGTTGATGCATGTTGAAAACAGCGACTTCGCGCCATCACTCGTTTCAGACATTTTCACACACGCAACCTTGTAAACACAAAACGCAGCGAAAAACAAGGCCACTTTCTATCACCCAAATTCCCCCCCTGAGTTTTAAATTCAATGAGAGGAAAATTCGCTTCATCTACATAACGGAGATGCAACGGAGATAAACATGCTCCATCCTGAACTTGCAAATTTTGATCAACTGCCTGATGCAGCCAACGTGGGAGTCCAAACTGTCGCGGCTCTCTTCGGCTGCAAGGTTCCAACAGTATGGGCCAGGCTGCGCCGCAAAGAAATTCCCGAGCCGCGTCGCTTTGGCGCACACACCCGCTGGAATGTTGGACAACTCAGAGAAGCACTGAAGGGAGATGCAATTTGAAATTGAGCAAAACGTTACGCAACCACGAGAAAGGAGAATAAACACCACGCTTACTCAGTCCAGCCTGAAAGTGAGGCCAGGGGCCCCGACTCACTTTTTGGTTACTCACGACCGAAGGCGCTACCGATCGCACGGTATAGCCACGCACACCTATCTCATCTAAGGGCACCACATGTTTACCCAATTTCCACCACCTTTCCCAACACGCGCCGCACCTGAAATCATTCGTGACGCGATGGTTGAGGCCGCACAAGTCACTCAAGCACCAGAAGGACTCGTCGGAAGTTCCACCATCGGCGCAGTTTCATTAGCGTGCCAAAACTCCATCAACGTTCAACGCCTTGAAGGTCTTACTGGCCCCTGCAGTCTGGCGCTACTTACTATCGCCGAGTCAGGAGAACGCAAATCTGCAGTCGACAATTTAGTCACTAAGGCCATCAAAGCATTCGATGCAGAACAAGCAGAACGCGTAAAAAAAAACGCCATTCAATACAAAGCCCGTCGCGCGACTTGGGATATCGAATTAAAACTCGCGTCTTCTGCAATCGAAAAGGCTATTAAAAAAGGGCAAGACCCTTCTGACTTGACTCAACTGCTTGAGGATGTCTATCGCCGCATGCCAAGCGAACCGGCATGCCGAAAAATGCTTTATGACGACGCATCCCCGGCCGGTTTCAAATTCGACTTGCGTCATGAATTCAGTTCTGTCGGATTTTTCTCTGCAGAAGCAAAGTCCGTCATTCATGCAGGGATGATGAAAGAGTTATCCCTGCATAACAAACTCTGGGGTGGGGAAACAATCCATGTCACACGTCGATCCACGCAAAGCTTCGAGGTCAACGATGCTCGAATGACCACCTCGCTGATGTTTCAACCCAAAATCTTCGAAAATACATTCGGTGAAGGCAAATCTGAAGCCCGACAAATTGGCTATTTTGCTCGAACGTTGGTCACACAACCTTTCTCAACGCAAGGCAACCGACTCATCATCGTACCGATTTCACCGTCTGTACGACTAGAACGATTTAACGCGCGGATTTCCGAACTCCTCCACCAGGATTTGTCGGCGATTGAAGCAGGCACACACGAGCGCAAGCTTCTGAAGTTTTCTTGCGAAGCGCAGCAGCGTTGGCAATCCGCATACAACTGCGTCGAGCTGTCCCTGGGCGCTGGCGGCTATCTCTCGGACATCAAGGACTTTGGTTCGAAGTTTGCTGAAAACGTTGCGCGGATGGCAGCTCTATTTCACCGATTCGAAGGATATGAGGGTGATGAAATATCGCTTGAGACTCTGAATCGGGCTGGCACTATTTGTGAGTGGTACCTAGGTGAGTTCAAACGTCTGTTTTCCCCACCACCTCCACCCCCCTTGCTACCACAAGACCAGATTGACGCAATGGTCCTCGAAAAATATCTGCTTGAGCAATATATCAAGACGCGTTTAGCTTGGGTCGAAAAGTCCAAATTGTTGAGATGCTCCACTATTTCGATTCGCCAGGTAGCCCGGCTAGAACCCGCAATTCGGAACCTGATTTGCCGCAATCTCTTGAGCAACGTTACCGAACCTCCCCCGCGTGGAAGAAAACCCAAAGTCGTGTATGCCCTGAACGTCCCCTACTTCGAGAATGCCGCACGGCAACTTGGCTCGTCGAGTTATTAACCTTGTCCATCTCCGCTTCCGAGCAATGTGTATGCTCGGAAGCACCACCAATGCGAACCATAGATTTTGCGAATTTCGCAAAATCTATGGTTCGCAGCACCACCAGACTGCAACAATTTACATTCGGAGTAAGGCCCTCTGACCAATCAAGCAATCTGATCTTTCACTCTTCCGGACATTGAGCAGCTTTTTCTCTGGCACGACTTTTCGAGAGGTGTCTGCGCCCCTCAGCTGCCTTGTAGACCGCATTTTTGTCACGCTTGCCTACGGCGACGACTAACACGATCAATCGACCATCCAGGACTTCATAGACAAGCCGGGGCGATTCACCCTGCATGTGTTCTCGATATTTTTTTACCGCAAACACAGATAACTATGAGGTACGGCTAGACATAAAAACAATCAGCATAACGGGAAGATCGATCTTGACCATCGATTGCTTCCCGCTTGTTTCGATCACCTCGTATTTAGGCACGCGTTTCCTATTAGATTAATTAATCAATACTTATTTATATATTTACCATGACAATTAACAATCAACCTATCCCTACTCCTGCCGATCCGATCAATCCCATCATGAGTGCCATCGACACTCATAACATGGAGTCATTACCAACTGTAACCAAGCAGCCTTCCGTATCTGCCTATCAATCAATCCGTGAACCTCTCTGGGATATTCATGAGTTTGTTCGTCTGGTTTTGAACAAGGAATCTCCTGGCTTTCAAATCTTCATAAAAAAGAATGGAGATAAGCGTATTGAGCCGCTTTCCCTAGGTAAGCGGTTCTATCCCCTGATTAACAACTTCATGGCACGCATTCCTGAAGCTAGTGATCCTGCAGGGTTTGTCGGTCTGTTCCGTGACTGCTGCATCGAGTTGAAGCTGTATTACAATCCGTTTGGTAAGGCAGGTGATTACCATCGTCCTGCTGCTGACAGAAAGGATATGAACGGTGCTGAGCTGTTCAATACCCTGTTGGAATTGATTCGTAAGCGTGCTCAACGCGATAAGCGTTCCAAGAACTACCTGAACTTTGCTGAAGACTACGATCTCAACGAATTGAAGAGCGTCGTTTCCTACTTCGATGATCTGTTCATGGATTACTCGAAGATACTGGTGGTGCGTGTCGATCTTGGCTATCTGGCCGATGAAGCAGACAAGATCAGCTTTGAACGTGCCCATGGTGACATTCAGCGTTTCATCAACTATCGGCAGTGGCAGGCCTGTTTTAAGCACAGCATCGGCTACGTGATCGGACGTGAACGGGGTACGAGCTCAACCACCGAGAACGGAGGCAACGGACGAGGCTATCACTTCCACTGTTTCATTCTGTTCGATGGGCAGAAGGTCAAGAATGACGTCGAACTGGCTAAGCAAATCATCGACTACTGGCAGAACCGAATCGTCAATTCGTCGCGTACTCCGGCAGATGAGCAGACCAAGATTTGGTACTTCAACTGTAACCACAAGGCACGAACTGCAGGATATCGGTATGACGGCATCGGCATGGTGCAGCACTCGGATGAGTTGAAGCGCTGGCACTTGATTTCTGCGTTGATCTACCTGACGAAGCATTCTCAGGCCTTGGGTGATGACGTACCACCAGGAACCAGAGCACTGACGAAGGGGCAACACCAGCCTCGTGCCGTTGAAACACGAGGACGTCGTCGGCAAGTCATGATCCAGGGAGAAAAGGTCTCCATCCAACGGAAACATCATTCATCTGGTGATTCTTTACAGCCAGGCCACATGCTTTGAAGAACACACCACCTTTGACTTTGGAGACCGACATGAATACACCTTTTTCCCCGATCGCCAATCGCCACAACCCAAAAGCTGCCTACAGCAAGATCTATCAATGGGTACTCCGCTTTGGTTCGCCAACGATTCTTTCATCAAGTTGCGAAAACCCAATCCTGATGAACTATCAGAGCTTGGCGCAGAGCAATTGCTGGGTAACGATTAACTACGACCGTGTATTTGACTCGTTCTTTCTGAGCGCATCAAACGGGATTGCGACACCAGCCGCCAAGTTGTCGGAGATTACGCAGTTCCTGGATGCTGCAATGGTTCGCCGTTTGCCACAACTGGAGCTCGATCCTTCAGACAATGCGCTCTGGACGATGGTACAGATCGAGCTGACAGATACTGAGTTGCAGGAAACGGAGATTGAGACAGCGTTCAATCGTATTTGTAAGGCGATTGACGACAGCGCAGTGCCGATCCTCTCGATTATTTACGGAGGACTTTCGGTAGAAGAGGCAATTGCTGCCTACGAGAAGACGCAGACGGTTTCGTTGACAGATTGGCGAGCTTCATTGGCACCGTGGGAGAGTCCAAGTATTGAACCAGTGATCTGCCACTGATTTCCGTGCTAAACAGGGGGGCATTGGCTGCCCTCCTTGTTCATTTGACAGTCCGAATATCGGCCAAAGCCGACCTTGCTTCAGCGCTAAGGATCAGACAGCAATGTGATGATTAGCTGCCACTCGGCAACTGATGGTGCTCAATGGAAACGTCGTTAGTAGCGTGGAGCGGTGTAGCCAGATCCGTGGTTCCGGTGAGTGAGTGCTTTCTGGTGCTATGTCGAATTTCTCCCCGGCTAAGAGCGAAGGAACGCTGCCAAATGAGTATGTAGGTATTTTTCTGCGCCATGTTGTATGGCAATTCTTGCCTGCACACCATTGCTCGGTATAATTTGCCCATCGCACAAGTCGATGCGAGCTGCCCATCTAGGCTCATCTGGTTCGCCGGAACGACATTTTTTTGTTTTGCAATCGTCTTCCCCATGGTTTTGCGGGTAGCGGCAATGGGCACTGCTTTTCCGCGTTACGACATGGAGAACGTATGCAAACCAACACCATCAGTGCCACCGCGTTAGAAAAGCTTAAGCGGCAGGCCAAGCAACACCGCGGCACTACCGGCTTACCACTCGCCGCATCCTTGGAGGCTGTCGCTCAACAAGCTGGCTACCTTAGCTGGAAGCAAGTCACCATGCTGGCCAGCATCCACAAAACGCGTCTCATGCCTACGTCGCATCGCCGGCGAAGCCATTGGGTAGCCGGCGGTAGCCCTAGACTGCACCAATGCAAAACGGTAGAGGAACTTTGCGACATGTTGGGTAGGGTTGAGCCGGTATTACTACGCAGCCATTGTGATGAATCCCGTCCTGGCGCTCGTTGTCTTTGCGAACTGGATCCCTTTGTTACGGCCAAACGCGCTAACGTGGATATCGACATCGGTGACAAAGATGACATCTGGAACTACCTTTACTTGCTGGATAGGCCTTATTCCGGTGTCAACATTGTCGATGTGCGTGTCAATTTGGGCCTTGGCTCCCATGGTTATTACCTAAACGAACAATTGTTGCTCAATAGCAATAATGACCGCAGCAATAGCCTCAACCCCAATAATGACGCCCATCGTCATGCGCTGAACAACCATGCGAACCAACTTAATCCCAACAACAAGCGCTTTGGATCCTGACGCCTAAAACTACTACCTGCTGGTATTGCTTAAACTAGAGTACGATTTAACAGAAAAGCCAAAGGTTCTTGAGAATCGGATCGAGCCATTCAGGTCGATCCGATTCGGCGATTCGTCGGGTGTGACATCACATCAAGCATTAGGCCAATCTCACCTTTGCCCGAAACCAACACTAGTATTCGGGTCCATAGGCGATGGCAGACCATTTGGTGATTTGCTTGTTTCAATCAGGCCAGCCATATTCTTCAGAATATTGTGTAAAGCAATGGAAACGGCGTTTTCAGCTAATTTGCTGCTGTAGGAGATTCAAGAAGCAGTTGTCCATCCTTGGTGGGAATCGTCTTGCCCGGGGCGTGATCTAGGCGAACCCGGCCTTCCTTTCCGTCAAGACGATAGGTCACATCGTAACCAACCAGTTTGTCGGAGGTCTCATAGACAGTTCGGCAGCGATGCTCAATTGCCGAGACCGTATCCCGGTCCTGCATGCCCTTCTGCACGGTATTGCCCGCATAGCCGCCAGCTGCTGCGCCAGCCACCGTCGCCAGAGTATTACCCTTACCCCGCCCGATCTGGTTGCCGACCACACCTCCGAGAATGCCGCCAATCACGGTGCCGGCAATTCGGTGCTCATCCTGAACTGGGGCTCGCCTCTGAACCTGGATATCCTGGCAATCCTTATGCGGAGTCTTAATCTTTTCCTTGATTTCCTCGACAGCCAAGACTTCGGCCGATTTTGGTTGATTCAGCATCTTGTAGCCGGTCACACCACTGGCACTGATCGCCACCATCGCGATCGAACCGATGACGACCCCTTTGATCATTGATTTATCCATCTTCATTTCTTTCGGACACTTGAGAAGCATTTTTGCGGCGATAACGCCAAAAAGCTGTAACCGCCCATAATTCAACGCAAAACAGATGCCAAGCCCGTGAACTGACGAAAAATCAGTTGGTTAGAAAAATCTGTGATGGCGAAAAATCACGGATATGTCGTTTCTTAGCGACAAATAAACGCCTGAAACCGGGATGTGTCTGTTACGACGCGATACTTCATGTCGCCACATAGCGACAGTTCAGAATCAGACAAAGGCTTGTACCGTACGGCCCCACGTCTCTGTCTGTCGGCTTATATTGAACGCCTCGATTGTCAGTCTTTAGGACCAATCCCTTCGACCACTTTTCCAATCTCTATGTGGTCGTCAAACTCTACGAACTCGACCACTGGATGCCGCCGCTCTGGGGTTACTCTGCGCTCGCCCTCTTCCGGAGGTCCAAGGTCCTTAACTCGCCGTTCGTGGCGCGATCGTTTGACGAGAAATTTTGTTTTGTGCATTGGCGATAGCAGAGAGGAATTGTTTTCTGTTCCTGCCCAATGTACTTGCTGAAGCTTAAGGCCCCCTGAAAGCCACTCAAATTCTTAGCGGCATCGTTCGGCTAAATGGTCTGTTGTCTCAGCCGGTAGAACAGCAAATTATGCATAGAGGGGCCGTCTAATTGAATACAGTCAATTTATTTGTGGGAATATTTCCCTCTTCATGGTTTGGCTATGTGTGTTTTTGCCTGAACTTGGTCTAACTCTTCTTCCTTAAGACTCAGCTAAGGTCACTACGCTAGACTGGCCAATCAATTTGGCATGTTGCCATTGAACCAATAGAGAGCAATATGACCTCAGCCATGCTCCTCCTGTGGATAGCCTTGGGCATTGTTGTTCAGCTGGCACTTTGGCTGGGCATTGTCTTCTGGCGCCACTGGCAGCGCTATATATCGTTGCAGGATCAGGCCAATGGCAAGAGTCCTGCAACTCTGTCCGATAGTTTGCAGACTGACACTGCTTCCGAGGGCTGGAAAGGATTCAGGACTTTCAAGGTTATTCAGAAAACCCTTGAAGATGGTAACGGAGCCATTTGCTCCTTCTATCTACGTCCAGAGGATCGGCAGTCACTTCCCGTATTCAAGCCAGGACAGTTTCTTACCTTCAAACTGGCCATCCCGACTCCAGGAGGCACGGCGGAAGAACTCATCCGTTGCTACTCCCTCTCGGATTCGCCTGCTCATGATACTTACAGGGTTTCGATAAAGCGCGTCCCAACGCCTAACGGCACCTCCCTACCTCCTGGCCGCTCATCCAATTTTTTCCACGACCATGTACACGTAGGCACATCATTGTCAGTTCGGGCTCCATCAGGACATTTTTATCTCAACCACGAAGCCTCTCCAGTTGTACTGATTGGCGGAGGAATCGGTATCACACCGATGTTGAGCATGCTCAACTGGATCGTGAATCACCAGCCTGAACGTGAAGTTTGGCTGTTTTACGGCGTGCGAAATAGCGCTGAAGTGATTATGAAGGCGCATCTTCTGGCGCTCGCAGCCCAACACCCGAATTTCAAGCTGCACATCTGCTTTAGCGCGCCGCTACCGGGTGACATGATGGCGCGCGATTTTCACCATAGGGGTCGTATTGATGTCGCGCTGTTAAGGACAGAGTTACCGCTGAAACCGTTCGATTTCTATATATGCGGTCCGACGCCGATGATGGAAAGCTTGGTCGATGCCCTTGAAGACTGGGGAGTTCCGGACTCACGAATTCATTTTGAAGCATTCGGACCTGCGTCGATAAAACGCAAATCATCCATCGAGCCGAAGGTTTCCGAGAGCTGTACCGAAACTGTGATGGTGACCTTCGCCAAATCTAACAAACAGTTCATTTGGGACGGCACGTCCAACAGCCTACTGGAGTTTGCAGAAAGCAACGGGGTAAAAGTTGAGTCGGGGTGTCGTGCTGGTGGCTGTGGTAGCTGCGAAACGCGAATTCAAAGTGGAGAGGTGAAGTTTTCACATTCGCCTGACTTCGATTCAGAGCCTGGTAACTGTCTGCTCTGCGTATGCATCCCTGTCACTGACGTCGTTCTGGAGGCCTGATGCCAATTTTTCCCTCCACCCTTTGGCGAGAGCACATCCTGCCCTTTGCTTTCCTGGTGTTGCTCCTTGGTGTTTTGACGCTTGCCGGAGATTACCTCTTGCACCGATTGAATCTGGTGTGGGTCGGACGATACTTGGGCATTCCTGGAACGATACTTATCATCGGATCCCTGATGTATTCACTACGTAAGCGGAAATACATCAAGACGGGGAATCCGAAGAGCTATCTGAATATGCATGAACTGGCTGCCTGGCTTGGGTCATTGCTAGTTCTGATTCATGCAGGCATTCACTTCAACGCCATTCTTCCTTGGCTGGCCACTGTGGCCATGGGTATCAATGTCATTAGCGGGTTGGTCGGCAAGATGCTGCTGCAACGCTCCCGCGAACACGTTCAGTCACAACGTGACAGCTACCAATTGCGCGGTCTATCTCGACCTGAAGTCGAGCAAGCAGTTTTTTGGGATTCAGTGACTTTTGATGCAATGACTCAGTGGCGCAAAGTTCATATCCCGATTTTTATCGTTTTCGCCGTGCTGAGTCTTGGTCACATCATTAGCGTATTTCTATTCTGGGGCTGGCAATGAATCGCATTGTCAAATGGGTGATCGCTACCAACCTGCTTGTCTTGGTAGTCCTAACGTTCGCCTATCCACATTTGATGGTTAGCCCCGGAAAGCTCATCGTTGGACATCGGCAATTAGAGACTGATTGCTTTGCCTGCCATGCAGGACTTCGAGGAGCCTCTTCGGAGCGCTGTACAACCTGTCACAAGTCAGATGATATCGGTCGGCTAGATACCAAAGGGCAACCCATTCAGAAGCCTTTGACCTCAACGGCATTTCATCAAAAGCTGACGAAACAAGATTGTGTGGCGTGTCATAGCGATCATGCTGGCGTGAAGCGCTTCAAGATACATGGACACTTCAGCCATGCGCTCTTGCAGGCCGCAACCCGTGAGCAGTGTCAAGAATGCCATAGACCGCCGGCTGATTCTTTACACAAGCAGATTACCGGTAATTGCGCTCAATGCCACAGCCAGGAAAGGTGGACACCGGCCACGTTCAATCACGACAAATTCTTCGTACTTGACCGCGACCACAGTGTTCAGTGTGTGACGTGCCATGTACGAAACGACTACAGCCAATACACCTGTTACGGTTGCCACGAACACACCCCTGAAAAGATTCGCCGAGAGCACATTGAAGAAGGTATTCGAGATTATAAAAACTGCGTTGAATGCCATCGAAGTGCGGATGAGCACGACATCCGAATGCCGGGAGGAAATCGCCGTGAAGATGACTAGCAGAGGCCCGATTGACCTGCGCCGATACGCCTTCATATCGATTGCGGCTGCGGTTGCGACCATTCTGCTCAAAGGGGTTGCATGGTGGCTGACCGGCTCCGTCGGTCTATTGTCGGATGCGATTGAGTCGTTCGTTAATTTGGCAGGTGCCTTGATGGCGCTATGGATGCTCTCCATTGCGATCATGCCAGCGGATGCGGAACACCCACATGGTCATGATAAGGCCGAATATTATTCGAGTGCCTTTGAAGGATTTCTAATTGTCGTTGCAGCGGCGAGCATCGGCTACACAGCAGTCGAGCGTCTAATACATCCACAGCCACTGGAAGCGGTCGGTATTGGCCTTTTGGTTTCGGTGCTTGCATCGATCATAAACTTTGGCGTTGCAAGAGTATTGCTTCGAGCGGGTACCGAGCATAAGTCGATCACTCTGGAGGCGGATGCGCATCACCTCATGACCGATGTTTGGACCTCTGTTGGCGTAATAGCCGGAGTGACGTTGGTTTGGCTCACAGGGCTGAACTGGCTGGACCCGGTTATTGCCCTTTTGGTTGCGGCCAACATTGTATGGACGGGCTGGCAACTTATGCGACGTTCTGCGTCTGGCTTGATGGATGTTGCACTACCAAAGTCGGAAATCGCTCAGATAGAACAAGTTCTCTCCACCTTTGATACAGAAGGGGTTTGCTTTCACGCGCTACGGACCCGCCAAGCCGGAAGGCGAGTATTTATCAGTTTGCACGTGTTAGTACCTGGCGATTGGTTAGTAAAAAGAGCCCATGATTTTTCTGAGGAGATTGAAGCGTCACTTTGCAGACAATTTCCGCACGCGCACGTCATGACACATCTCGAGCCAATCGATGATCCGTTATCCATGGCAGACGAAGCATTGGATAGACAAAGGTAAGTCTGCCAGCGGATCTGGGATGTATTTCCATTTATCTGCATTTGAATACGCCAAAGACGGCAAGCAGCAGTTCGACCACCACTACCAACGGTAGAGCGAAGGTATGGGCGGCGAAAGTCTGCTCGTGGCCGGCTACTGTCTGTTACTGATTCTCCTCAGCTAATGCTCGATGACCGTAATGGAAAAGCATGGAACATTTATTTCCGCCGGGCGTTTCATAAGCGACTCAATGCGAATTTCGTCATTGGAGCGACGAGGAAAAAACGGGGATGGACGACAAAACCGGAATAGACGATGCAGACATGGCGCAGGCCTTATCAGCCCGAGCTGGCGACCGGCGCGCGTTCGCAGGTCTGGTGCGCCGCCACCAGGACCGCATGTTCGGTTTCCTGTTGCGCATGCTTGGTACGCGTGACGAGGCAATGGACGTGACCCAGGATTCCTTCCTGAAGGCTTGGCGGGCGCTACCGGATTGGCGTCCTGAGGCGCGCTTCACTACCTGGCTGTTCCAAATAGCACGCAACGCGGCGCTCGACCTGCTGCGGCACCGGCTGCGTATTGAATTCGTATCGGTCGACGCCGATCCCGCCCACGACATGGTGGAAGATTACGCACCATCTCCGGAGAAACAATTTTCCGACCGGCAGCACATTGGCTTGCTTCAGCGCGCCGTTGATTCGCTCCCGGTCGATCAGCGCGAAATCCTCCTGCTCCGCGAACTGGAGGACATGAGCTACGCGGAGCTCGCCCTGATACTCGGTATCAACGAAGGAACGGTCAAGTCACGCCTTGCCCGAGCACGTGCTGCAGCCCTTACCAATTTCCGTCACTACGCCGGGGAGAGTCCTGATGACTGATCCACATGAAGTCCACGCTACTGACATCGACCTGTCGGCCTATCATGATGCAGAGCTTCCGGCTCCCAGTCGCCTCCGCATTGCTGCGCACATCGCTGCATGCCCGCTTTGCGCAAAGCGCCTCGCCGACTTTGCCGTCTTGTCTGCTGACGTCGCCCTGTTACCCAAAGAAAGCCTTGGCTTCGATCTCGCCAGTGTCATCGCGGGGCAGCTTCCTGCACCTGCCCGGTCGTCCCGGCGGACACCTGGGCCAGGCTGGCTTGGCCTGCTGCCTGCTGGAATCGGGGCCACGGTTTCAATCGCGCTGGGCATCGCCATGGGTGGGGTTCTATTCGGTGGTGGCGCCGCCCTGCCGCGAGAGACGGCGGCCATGAGCGTATTCGATTCGATCCCGCCAGGCGGACTCTGCCTCGGTCTGGATAGCTGCTACGCCGAATATTCCAACAAGACCGGAGTGGTCAAATGAAGCCCCGACTGCTACGAACCTTGCTCGCTTTTTCTGTGCTGATCAACGTCGGGGTGCTTGGTGCAGCCGCTTACCGGGGATTGAATACCGATGCCTTTCCGGGGTTGCCGCGCTACCTCGGGCTCGATGTCACGCAGACCCGTCACTGGCACGAGGCAGAGCGAAACTTTCTTGTCCAGCTCGCCGACGGTACGACGGCAATCGAGGCGCACCGCAGCCGGATGATCCGCGCCATTTTTGCCGAGTCCCCCGATCTTGCCCAGATTGATGCCGAACGCATCGCTATTGCGGCGCTGCAGGAGATTCAGCAAAAACGGGTGATCGAGCAACTGCTGAGGGAGCGCGCGTTACTTGATGCGGCACAACGCGAACGGCTCGCTGCATTACTGCTTGCTCAGCCGGCAGGCCCCTCAGGCGTCGAGCACCTTCACCGCGATTGACGGGAACATTTGCGCTCCCCGAACGTTGAATGGATGTGAGCAGCTCACGCTTGCTCGCCTCAACCTTCCTTCATCTGGAGAATCATGCTCATGAAACCCTATATCCTTGCCGCGCTGACTGTTCTTTCCCTTGCTGCCGCCAGCCCATCTTTGGCCGCGCGCGATGCACACCATCATGGCCACAGCCCGGTGTCGGCCAGCCTGCAACTCAACGCCGGCAAGAAATGGGAAACCGATGCGCCGCTACGCACAGCCATGGGGGAAATTCGTCAGTCGATGGCGTCCTCGCTGCATGCAATCCATGAAAACAAGATGTCGGCCAAGTCCTACGATGGGCTGGCGAAACAGGTGGAAGGCGCGGTTGGTCAGATCGTCGCCAGTTGTAAGCTGCCGCCAGCCGCCGATGCCCAACTGCACATCATTGTTGCAGACCTGCTGGCTGGTGCCGAGCAGATGGCCGGCAAGGTGAAAGAGGTCAAACGCGTGAACGGCGCAGTCAAGGTTATTGGCGCCCTCGATAACTACGGCAAGTATTTCGACGATGCAGGATTCCGGCCGATCGAGCACTGAGAATTGCGACGGCTTTAGGACAGAACGCACTGTCGGACCGCATTGAGGAAACCAAGGCGGGCGATTCTACGGTGCCACTTCAGATGAGCGATTGGAGGCATTTTCCAATCGCTCATCATGAAAGCATATGAATGATTATCCGAGGTTAGCAGCCATGCGTAATGTCTGCCTACTCCAAGGAGATAATAGCGATGAGTACGGAAAATGCAGTCCCTGAAGTACGCAACCTGAAACAGATGCTTCAGTATCAGGAAAAGGCAGTTGTCAGCCGGATGCTGATCAAGAATCCAGTTGGCAACGTTACCCTGTTTGCCTTTGACGGCAATGAGGGTCTTAGCGAGCATACGGCCCCTTACGATGCCTTGGTCATTGGTGTTGAAGGCCGTGCTGAAATTCCGGTGGGCGGCGTCAAGCATACGCTGGGAGAGGGCGACAGCTTGCTGCTGCCGGCCAATATCCCGCACGCGGTAAATCCCGTGGGCGGGTTCAAGATGCTGCTGATCATGATTCGTGGTTAGGGGTTATAGACGACCAGAAGTGTTATGGGCATATCCTTGGAAACGGTTTTCTGCTGCGATTTGTGCTGTATTTGAGCCGGATGGTTGCTAACGACCACTCAAGTAAGAGATCCGCGAAGATTGGGTCGGGAGTTCGCGTTCGCTAGCCAGGAAAGCTGAGCTGCCCCGCAGTGCTGGCCTGAAAGTCCGCTGACCCCACTACACCTGTCGCTCATCTGGCGATGGCTGAACGGCAGTTAAGGCCGAATCTCTACCCTTCACCACCATAGTCCAGGCGGACATCACCATACTAAAAAAAACAACCAAAAAAAGAGGCTTACAAAGAACGAAGGGGCCGCAGCCCCTTCCTCTCTTTGCTGTACCTTGATCGTCCTAAAGGCCGATCCGTACCCCAGCCAAAACGGTACCGACATTCCCCTTGCCCAGCGCCGTATCGCTGCCGGACAGGAAGTAATGCTCATATCCCAAACGAGCCTCAATCGACTTGGTCAGTTGGTACCCGATAACGAGACCCGCCGTCGGTGACAGAACGGTCTTCCTGACCACCGGCCCGTGCGCCGAACCACCCACCCCGGCGAAATCCAGGTTGTTGTAGATTTCATCCCGCGTGTGCACCGCCGCCAGACCGAGTTTCGGCTGGATGGTCAGGGATTTAATCGGTTCGAAGCGATAGCCGATGTTGGCCCCCAAAGCATTGGCGGTTCGGGTCGTGGCGCCGGTGAGCGCATTCCCACCACCAGTGATGCCGTCGTTGGCACTACGCGACTGGAACTCACCCAAGGTGGCCAGATACACCTCGTACTCGATCCTCCCCTCGTTCCGGAAGAGTGACAGACGATAGGCCGTATCGGTCTTGTCGTCCGACATACCACCGGCTACTTGGGCATTGACGGTATGCGTCTGCAGATCCCAGACGTTGCCGTTATAGCCACCGCCACTCAGGCGAGCCGAAGTTTTTGACCAGCCACCCGCCAAGCCCATCGACCATTTGCTGTCACCCCACGGGGTTTGGTTCGGCTTGTCGCCGAAGCTGTAGCGCAAGCCCAAGGTGGTGATCGACGCATCTCGACGAATATTACCGTTGTCGATATTGTTAATGGTATCGATGCTGGCGTGGTGAATCACCGTATGGTCGAGGCGAACAGCCACGGCTTCGGTAAATTCGTATTCAAGGCCGAGACCGTAGATTGGCCGGATCACATCCGTCGTACTGGATTCGTTGTTCGGATTCGAAAACAGCAAGCCTGGATCGTTCTTGTTCACCTTCCGGTCTTGATGACCATACATCAGGCCAAGGCGGACATAGGGCGCGAAGCCGCCGATGCGATAGCTGCCGAGGACGGAAAGGCCCAGACCTTCGAGACGGGTTTTGCCATCCAGGCTGGCCGTGTTGCCACCACTGGTCACATAGCCACTGATCTTGCGAGCCCCCAGGTTCATGTAACCCAGTTCAACAGCCAGGTAGTCGTTGAGTCGTTCACCGACGTAGAGGCCGAAAGCGGTGGGTTTGTCTTTTTGCTGCGTGACATTGAGGGAATCCCATTCCATGTCGCGCAGGGTAAAATCGCTGTAGTCGGCCTTGCCGGCGCCGAAGCCGATGTAGGTTTGCGCCAGACCGGACAGCGGCAGGCAGGCGAGCGCCAGGAGGGCGCAGGACATACGTTTTTTCATTTCTCTCCCTTAAGAATTAGTTGTGTAATTTGCTATCGGCTAGATATCCCCGATACCAAACTGCATCACTTCACATATTTGACGGTAACTGTGCCGGCCAGCTTGTTTTTCCCGATTTCATAGTCAGGGTTAAACGTCGCGAGGTTGTGAGCTGCGATACCTACTGCCGCACCGGCACCCAGCAGGAAGGTCGGAGACAGAAATGCACCTGCCATGGTTGCCGATCGATACTCCGTAAAAACGCGGCACTTCTTTCCCGTTCGTTCGATTCTGCCTTCAATTTTCTCGATTACCGATCCCTGATCATAGACAGCAACCACTTGAAACGAGTCGTTCATCGAAATCAGCTCATCGAGCGTTTCGTTGCTTAGCTCTTCCGTTGTAAATCTCTTGAGGTCAGTTGTCATACTTGTTCCTTGAAATAAGAGCGAAAGGAGTCGCCTGTAGTGGATTACCGAGTAGCTGCCGGACTAGCCGTGCGACCCAGGTGCCTCATCCACTTGCCGTAGGCCGAGACTGCGATAACAGCAACCGCTCCGGTAACGAAGGTGATGGCGTAACTTGCAAGGGTTTCGAGAGGTGATGGGTTGTTCATCCATGTTCCTTTAATTTTTTCCACGATGAGCAAACGTGATAGAGCACTTACGCTGCTGACATAGGCAAGGCGATGCTAAGTATTCCTTAGTATCGTGTCAATTGAGAAACTAAGAGTCTCTTAGGTCCGATCTGGACCTTGGGATTCATGAATCACTCGATGTATTTTGCACGACGTTTGCGAGAGGCCCGTCAAAAAAGCGGCCTCTCGCAAAAAGCACTGGGGATCAAGGCTGGAATTGATCAGTTCAGTGCGAGTCCGCGCATGAATCAGTATGAAAAGGGCAAGCACCTACCCGACTTGCTGACGGTCGAGCATCTGGCAACCGCAACTGGCTTCCCTATTCCGTTCTTTTTCGCACCAGAGGACGAGCTTGCGGAATTGATTGCCGCTTGGGGACAACTGGAAGCAAATCAGCGGGCGTCACTCCTTGAAGCTGCGAAGCAACTCCTGCCTACCCCAACACCTCCTGAGCTTTAGCCTCTAGTTTCTGACCCAGCGTGACGTGCTGTGGCGTTGCAGGAACAGGTGATGTTGGTAGCGAGTCGGTCTCCGGTGATGTTGAGAAAAACTCCTCCACCACAGCACTGCCATCTTCCTCCCCATCCTCAAACGCCCCATTCCCCAGCCCTTGCTTGGCCGCCTGATCCAGAGCATCCTGATCAAACCCAGCCTGCCGACGTGCCTCATCCAGTTGCTTGGCCTGCAACAGCATCTCCTCAGTCGACAACCCTGACCGAGGGGTGATATCCACGTAGTAGATCGGCGTCCCCAAACTCTGCCGGGTTGACTTGCCACGCAAGCGCAATTCCAGTGCCAAACAGGACAGCTTGTCTCCCGAGATCGCCTGGAAATACTGCAGTCGCGCACTCAGTGTCCGGATACTGTTGAAGCCGGTCGTCCGGAAAACGAAGCTCCCTAGCGGATCGTCATCACCCAGCGCGACATTCAAGCGACCATAGGGTTTGCAACCGCCCTTTGCAAGTGAACAGCTATCCGGTGACGGGCACAGAAACGACTTGATGCCTTCTTCCGTTTGCCGCTTGCAGCTTTCGCCATTACCAACGCAGAGTGGCCGGCCAGTTGTCCGATCGAACAGGCTGTACTCGGCCCGGAAATTGAGTTCAGGATCGTTGAACAACAGGCGGATCGGGATATTGCGAATCTTGCCGCCCTGTTCCTTGCGCAAAGTTTCATCGACGGGATGCGGCAACCAGCCATCCTTGCTCTGAACCTGGCTGGTGATGGTGAATTGATCATCCTTCTCCGGCAAACGCTTGCCGTTCTTCTCCACCACCTTGCCGATGGAGATTCGTCCCAGTACGGGCGGTGTAATGGCGAGACCTTTCAACATATCGGTGACTCCTGTAAAAAATGCCTTCCGCCTGCACCGCTGGGGTGGCAGGTCGGGAAGGCTGATTGAGTGGTGATGGGTGCACAAAGAAATCAAGCAACCAGAAAACGACGGCTGCCTGGCTTGGTCAGTGCATAGCGTTGCTGGAACTCGGGGTGATCCTTGAGAAGGCTGGTGACATCGAGCACGACACTGTCCTTGGCTTTCTTCCAGGTGACGCTGCCGGTTTCGAAATTCGCTCTCGTGGCACTACCCATGGCTTGCTGCAGGCTTTGCTTGAGTTGTGCTTCCAGCTTCTCGGCCTCGGCAATGCTTTGCCGAACCGACAGCCAATCGGCGAAGGTGGCTGACAAGTTGCGTTCCTCGGTGAAATCGAGGGTCTGGCCATCGTCTGCCGGATAGAGACAACGTAGCGCCAGATCCGAGGATTCGCTGCCATCGGCCGGTGGCGGCGTATCGGTCTCAACGTAGTGCCAGAAGTGCCGTTCGAGTTCGATCAAGCGGTCAATCAAGCGCTCATCGCGTTCGATCCGATGGATTTCCAAATGCTGACCACCGAGCAGAACAGCGACATCAGCCGCTTGCTTGCCGGTGACAGCGAGCTGGTGCATGACCTGGAGTTGAACGTATTCAGGTACGCCGTCCTTCCAGAGCTTTGCACCGTTGATGCCAGCGGTCTTGCATTCGAGGATCTGTACTGCACTCGATCCGGTGACTTCCCGGTCGATGTTGGCCAGCATCCACGGTAAGCCGGGATTTGGATGCTGCAAGACGGCGTTGATGCGCCGTACCCGATTGCCGGTGCGTTTGGTGTAGTGGGCCGCCACGATTGGCTCCAAGATGTTCCCCCAGTACATTGGGGACTCTTCATCGTGGGGATCGACCTTGGGAAGATTGCCATCACGGCCGGTCTTCTCCATCCAGAGTTCGAGTTGGCTCTTGTAAGGGTTCAAGCCAACGGCTGTTGCGGCATCCGAACTGCCGATGCCTTGTTTGCGGACGGTCAGCCAATCATCGCGAGGCAAGTCCTTGGTCTTGACCAGTTTGAGTGCTGGACGATGCTTGAGCGGGGTGGCATTGGGTAAGGCGTGTGGTTGCATAGTTCTACTCCTTCCAGAATGCAAAATGCCCAGTTAGCCAAAGAGCTGAACTGGGCATGTGCGAGGGATGAATGATGAAACGCGGATTCCGCCGATGATCAGGCGACGAGTTGCAGGGCCGTATCGAGTGCGCGTTGTTTGAGGACGGCCCCCTGGCCGAACCAGGCGGAGTCCATCCGGTACTCGGTACTACGGGCACGCCGTTCGTGGTCGACGTACTCGGTGACGGCATTGAGCAGCCCCCAAGCAGTGCCCTTGGCTGCTTCCAACTCAGCCCCCTTACCTTGGCCGTCGTAGAGGGCTTGCACCCGCTTCAAGGCACGTTCGTTGGCGAGCCCAGCCGGATCGATAGCTCCTGGCTGGACATCGCACATCACGCGCAGGAAGTAGTTCATAGCCTCGTGCGACTTCACTTTGCGTTCGGCCAGTGTCTTCATCCGGTACATGAACCCATCCCATTGCGAGACGGCAATTCCGAGTTGCTGTTTGACGGCTTGTGGATCGAAACGGGTGCTGTGCGGTACCTTGATGGCCTGACTGGCCCCATTCACGGCAATGGTCAAGGTGTTGTTGCAGACGACGCGGACGGTGGTCGGAGTTGCCGTGGTGGCGAGTGTACCGTCGCAGCTGGTGGCCAATAAGAGATAGCCATTAACCTGGTCGTTTCCCTTCAAGGCAGTGGATTGACCGGTCTTGGCCAGTGCCCAGAACTTCTTGCCGCCTTTCAATACACCAGCCGTCTCCAGCTGGTAGCCGGAAACGGTCGTGAGATCGCGATAGAACTCCAACACCTCCTTGGGTTGAACGATCTGATAGCGCTGCGAAACGACCGACAGGGCTTCTTTGGTATCGGAGCGGTAGAGCACCTTCTGATCTTCGAAGGAATGGATGGTGCCGAGACTGCCGATGCTGTCTGCCATGAAACGGACCGGGGATTCCTGGATGGTCCAGTCCATGCCTGCGGATTTGACCCAGACTTCGATGGGTTGTTTGGCCGGAAGACGATTGCCGAGGCCATGCCACGGTTCGGCGCCGACATAGGCCATTTGTTGAACGAGGTGTGCCATGAGATTTCCTTTCGGGAATAAATGGGCGCAGCCGCTCCGCCGGGGAACGGCTGAGACGGGAAGCGCTGAATCAATGGGAGAGAAAGACGAGAACTGCGATGCCGTCCATTTCAGGCGGCAGAGGTCAAACAAGCCGATCAGTAGGTGGTCGACTCGGGTGCGGTGAGGCTAAAACAGTGGCCGCAAGCAAGGCAGCGGTAGTTATCGAGGATGCGACGGTCGACGAGTTCGCCCAATCGGGCAGCGGACAGGCCACCGGCCGTGCCGCCGACCACGGCGCCGAAGAGTGCACCGAGGACACCGCCGAAGACCATGCCAGGAGGACCGGCGACGATGCCGACGGTCATGCCGATTTCGATTCCGGAAAGGCTACCGGTAGCACCACCAACACAGCCGCCAACCGTGCCGATGAGGCCGGCGGCCTTGCGGGCACGATTGCGGGTGGCGATACGTGCAGAGTGACAGTTTGGGCATTGAATGTTCATTGTCTGACTCCTGTAGATGGAAAGGACGAACGAAATCAGCGAACACCATTTCTGGCACTCGCTGATTCGAACGTAATGAGGAGTTGGGTACTGAGGCCAGCTGCTTGATTCTGGCCAATCTGCCATGTTTTTGGGCAGACGATCACCTTCTCAATAAGGTGATATGTGATTGAAAAAATCTAGAAACTACGACTTTTCGGGCATTACGCACCCATAAGTGCGCAATTCGACATTTAATGCATAGAGAGTCTCATCACTTATGAGTTTTACGGCCTCTTTGGCTACCTTTTTGGTTACATGCTCACCAGGAACACCAAAATACCTGCCCTTGAAAAAACTTTCTTCCATATCTGCAGGTTTGATTTTTTTCCGATTGATGATCGCCCAGAAAGTCAAATCTAAGTAGGGCAGCAAACGTTCTTTGTGCCACTTTTCGAACCTTTTATCGCTAAACAACCACTGTTTAGGTTCAATATTGGCCTCTGCACGAGTTTTAGCTATCCAAGAACGGAATTGCTTCACTAGATAGTCATCTGATGCATTTAAATCGACACCAATGAAAAACCTCTTAACCTGACCGAGTGAATCGCGATGAACTTTCCAAGCTGGACTTGAAAGGTACTCGTGGACATTGCGGCAAATTTCTTCGTCAAATTCCAGATCGCCGTCCTCAACAAGATCACCATATTTTTCGGTATCTTCCATACGTTGAACCCAAGCCCGGTAGCGGGGGTCAGAAAGAACACGATGGCCTCTAAAAAACTCTTCTGCCGACTGATCCATGAGAGGTGACAGGTAAATATCGGATAGAGGGCGAAGATTCCGCAATGGCATCTGCAGTAACAGTTCTGCTTGTTCAACATAGCTGCTCCGCAGTTCGTCAGTTAGCCGCCCTTCCCGTTCTTTAGCGAAAACATAGCTCATGAACGAACGCGCAGAGAGTTCTGCAACCCAATCTTTCAACCCCCATGATGCACATGCGTCATAGATTGAGATATCAAAATCATCAGGCACTGAGTTAACGCGATTATTCATTGCGAATCCTAGAAAGTAGTTACTCCGATACTCGCAAAATGATCATCAAGAATCCTTTAGCGCTGCGCTGCTGCTTTTTTGAGCTGACAACCAGAGAGAAACTCAGACCAAACCGTCAAGGCAGCGCGGCGCTCTTCGTAATATGAGTGCTGGTCATAGATACCTTCAACACCTGATAGCTTGTGATTCAAACACATCTCCGAAATATCACGGCTAACGCCAAGTTTTCGCATGTGGCTTTTCATTGTGCTGCGCAGATCATGCGGGGTAAATCGACGGATCGCTGGGGTATGGTTCTCAATCCAATAATCAATGGCCTCACGAATCGCATCCTTCGATACGTGCGCATCTCCATCGTATCGCTCAATCCGAGTCCGTAGACGAGCCGGCAAGACATACACCGAGTTCCCGGCCAGCTCAAACAACTCCTTAAACCATTCGATAACACACGGCACCAAAGGAATATCCATAGCCGGCCCTGTCTTGCTCTGCGGTATGTGCCAGCGAGCTTCCGTAATAAATACGTTCTCTCTCAAGGCAGTAAACAGTTCGGAAATTCGAACTCCTGTTGCCAGCAAAATTTTCACGGACAGGAGATTGTCCGGTTTCATGTGTGCATTCAGCAGCACGGCCAACTCGTCCGCACTCAGCATTAGCCGCTTCTTAATCTCCGGCCGTTTGCCAATGATCGCCTCAAGTTGGATACCTGCACATGGACTGGCAAAGATCAGCTTCTTCCCTGTCGCATGCTTGAAAATGCCGAGAAGGACACACCAAAGAGTAAAAAGCTCCACCCAACCTGTTTTGACGCGTTCAATCTGAGCAACAACATCAGCAGGGCCTACCGATTGAACGGACATGGAGCCCATGCCATTTTCGATCCGCTTTAGATTTCTACCGTAGCTACGTTGAGTGCTATCAGCAAGATTCGTAAGTACTAGCTCTCGATAGTCCTTAATCAGTTCACGAACCGTCCAATCTTTGTGAGCTTTGGTTTTTCGTACCTCGTCCGCTGGATTCACCCCATCAATAAGGGCCAGACGCTTTTTGGTCGCATTCAAGCGGGCAGCAGCCAACGACACATCTGGATAGCGACCAAGAGTCACCTCTTGTCGACGACCTCCGTGTTGGTAGCGCAAAACCCATGTTGCCGCACCGGCTGCGGACAGCGTAAACGTGAGTCCCGCGCCATCCGACTTCGCCACTGGCAAACCTGCACGAACCCATTTCCGCAGCTGGATATCAGTCAGTAAGTTGGATTGGATTTTGGCCACCGTCGTCACACTCCGAAATACGATGGGTAGCTAGCCAGTCTAGCTACCCATCTAGCTACCAATGAGAGAGCTATTTCGATTATACGGAGATCAACGGCGATTAACACGATTCAGGCGAAACCATTGAAAACTGGTGCATCTCAAGGGTGTCCCGTATATGCAGATGAACATGAATTACGCTACATCAAAACAATGTCGTATTGTTCCGGGGAGTAGCTCGGCTCCGACTGCAAGGAAACGGCCTTGCCGATGAAATCGGAGAGCATGGCCAGCGACTGCGACTCCTCGTCGAGGAAGAGATCGACGACATCCGGTCCGGCCAGGATACGGTATTCGCGGGCATTGAACTGGCGCGCTTCGCGCAGCAGTTCGCGCAGGATTTCGTAGGCCACCGTGCGCGCCGTCTTGACTTCGCCACGGCCGCCGCAGGTCGGGCAGGTCATGCACAGCACATGAGCCAGCGACTCGCGGGTACGCTTGCGGGTCATCTCGACCAGACCGAGCGCGGTGAACCCGTTGACCGTCAATCGCGTGTGGTCGCGGGCCAGCGCCTTGTTGAACTCGTCGAGCACGGCTTTCTTGTGCTCCTCGTTCTCCATGTCGATGAAATCGACGATGATGATGCCGCCGAGATTGCGCAGCCTGAGCTGGCGGGCGATGGTGACGGCGGCCTCGAGATTGGTCTTGAAGATGGTGTCGTCGAAATTGCGCACGCCGACGAAACCGCCGGTATTGACGTCGATGGTGGTCATCGCCTCGGTCTGGTCGATGATCAGGTAGCCGCCCGATTTCAGATCGACGCGACGCGCCAGCGCCTTCTGTATCTCCTCTTCGACCCCGTGCAGGTCAAACAGCGGACGCTGCCCGGTGTAATGCTCCAGCAGCGAGAGCACGGCCGGCGTGTATTCCTCCGCAAAAGTCGTCAGCTTCTGGAAGTTTTCGCGCGAGTCGATAAAAATGCGGGTCGTTTCGGGATTGACGAAATCCCGCAGGACGCGCTGCCCCAGCGACAACTCCTGATAAAGCAGCGAGGGCGGCGCAGAAATGCGGGCCCGGTCGCGAATGTCCGCCCACGTCTTCTTCAGGTACGCGATATCGGTCGCGAACTCGGCTTCGCTCGCGTTTTCGGCCATGGTCCGGACGATGAAACCGCCCTTCTCGTCCGGCGGCATCAGCCGGGTCAGCTTGTCGCGCAAGGCCTCGCGCTCGGCCTCGGACTCGATGCGCTGCGAGATGCCGATATGCTTTTCCTGCGGCAGATAGACCAGCATGCGTCCGGCAATGGAAATCTGCGTGGACAATCGGGCACCCTTGGTACCGATCGGGTCCTTGATCACCTGCACGACAATGCTTTGCCCTTCGGCCAGAATGCGCTCGATCGGCCGCTCGGTGGCCGTCTCGCGCGGCTGCCAGATATCGGCGACATGCAGGAAGGCGGTGCGTTCCAGGCCGATCTCGACGAATGCCGACTGCATGCCCGGCAAGATACGGACAATGCGGCCAAGATAGACGTTGCCGACCAGTCCGCGGCTGGCGGTGCGCTCAATATGCAATTCCTGCACAACTCCTTGTTGCATAACGGCAACGCGGGTTTCCTGCGGCGTGAAATTGATCAGGATTTCTTCGGTCATACGCTCTACAATTCGCGGTTTTTTCTGGATTCTACTATGCGCAAGGCGCCCGAACTGCTCGCCCCCGCCGGCTCGCTCGACATGATGCGCACGGCCTTCGATTTTGGCGCCGATGCGATCTATGCCGGCCAGCCGCGCTACAGCCTGCGCGTGCGCAACAACGAGTTCGGCACGCTGGAAAAACTCGGCGACGGAATTGCCGAAGCGCATGCCCGCGGCAAGCAGTTTTTCGTCGTCAGCAACATCTTCCCGCACAACGCCAAGCTGACCACCTACCTGGCCGACATGGCGCCGGTCATCGCGCTGAAGCCGGACGCCCTGATCATGTCCGACCCCGGCCTGATCGACATGGTCCGCGAAGCCTGGCCCGAGCAGCCCATCCATCTGTCGGTGCAGTCGAATACGGTGAACTGGGCAGCCGTGCGTTTCTGGAAGAAGCTGGGGCTCACCCGCATCATCCTGTCGCGCGAACTATCGCTCGACGAGGTCGCCGAAATCCGCCAGCAATGCCCGGACATCGAACTCGAAGTCTTCGTCCATGGCGCCCTGTGCATCGCCTACTCCGGCCGTTGCCTGCTCTCCGGCTACTTTAACCACCGCGACCCCAACCAGGGCACCTGCACCAACTCCTGCCGCTGGGACTACAAGGTGCATACGCCAGCCGAGCAACCGGTGCAGTTCATGGATCGCGACGCGGAAATCCTGCTCGAGGAAAAGCAGCGCCCGGGCGAACTGATGCCGATCGAGGAAGACGAGCACGGCACCTACATCATGAACTCGAAGGACCTGCGCGCCATCGAACACGTGCACCGCCTCACCGAGATCGGCGTCGATTCGCTGAAGATCGAGGGCCGCACCAAGAGCCCCTACTACGTCGCCCGCACCTGCCAGGCTTACCGTCAGGCCATCGACGATGCCGTCGCCGGCCGCCCCTTCGATGCCACCTTGCTCGGCGAGCTGGAAAACCTGGCCAATCGTGGCTACACCGACGGCTTCTACCAGCGTCACCACGATGCCGACTACCAGAATTATCTGCGCGGCCATTCGGAATCGGATCGCAGCCAGTATGTCGGCGATGCCGTCGCCTTCGACGAAGCGCGCGGCCTGATGGAAATTGCCGTCAAGAACCGCTTCGCGCTGGGCGACGAAGTGGAATGCGTCCACCCGGCCGGCAACTTCCGCTCGCGCCTGACGCGGATGGAAAACAAGGATGGGCAAGCGGTCCCCGTCGCACCCGGCAGCGGTCATCGCGTCTGGGTCGACCTGCCCGCCCGGTACACCGATTCGTTTGTTGCGCGTTTTGCGTGATGAAGTTCATACAAATCAACACGAAACGATTTTGTGCACCGCAACAATTAAGATAATATCGCCGCCATGAGCCCAAACGCCAACCGCATGCCGCTGATCGACGCCTTGAAGGCCGTTGCAGCCATGCTCGTCCTGATGAATCATTTTTCGTCCTACGGCCCGCTGGCCGAGGCAGCGCGCGACTATTTCCCGGCGATTTTCAACTGGTTCTTCGAGTACGGGCGCATGGCCGTTCAGGTTTTCCTGGTCATCGCCGGCTTTCTGGCTGCCCGCGGCCTGTCGGCCCACGGCCAGGCGCTCTCCGGATCGCCGCTGCCGCTGATCTGGAAGCGTTACCTGCGCCTGGCGGTGCCCTACCTTGCGGCCATCGGCCTGGCCATCATCGCCGCCGCCATCGCCGACCGCTGGATGGAAGACGATGCGATTCCGGCACGCGCCACCCTCCAGCAATGGCTGGCCCACGCCACCTTGCTGCACGACCTGCTCGGCTTCAATGCGCTGTCGGCCGGTGTCTGGTACATCGCCATCGATTTCCAGCTGTTCGCGCTGATGGCCATCCTGCTCTGGTCGGGCCGTGTCCGCATCGTCGCCCCGGCACTGGTGCTGACCGTCGCCACCGCGTCGCTGTTCTGGTTCAACCGCAATCCCAGCTGGGATCACTGGGCTATCTACTTCTTCGGCTCCTACGGCCTGGGCGCCGCTGCCTGGTGGGCATCCGACCGCCGGCAGATGTCGGCCTGGCTCGGCGTCATCCTGACCGTCGCGATTGCCGCGCTGGTCATCGATTTCCGCCTGCGCATCGCCCTGGCGCTAGGCGTCGCCCTGCTCCTCGGCTTCGGCCGCCGCACCGGCCTGCTCGAGCAATGGCCGAATGTTCGTCCGCTGGCCTTTCTTGGCCAGATCTCGTACTCCGTCTTTCTGGTGCACTTCCCGGTCCTGCTGCTGGCTAATACGCTGTACACCCAGACCGACTACGACTCGTCGCTGTCCACCCTGGTCTGGCTTGGCCTGTCGCTGGCGGCCAGCGTCGCTGCCGCAACCCTGTTCTATCGCTGGATAGAAAGTCCGGAAGCCAGCCGGCGCATTACCGCCGCCCTGAGCTGGATTGCCGGCAATACGCTGGAGATCGTGCGCAGGGTGCCGCTGGTCGGCCCCCTGCTCGCCCGCCGCTCCTGATCAGTCGGCCAGTTCCGGCCGCCCGCGGAAGAACGCCAGGGCTTCCGGGTTGGCCAGGGCTTCGACGTTCTTCACCGGCTGGGCCTGCACCACGTTGCGCACGGCCAGTTCGACGATCTTGCCCGACTTGGTGCGCGGAATGTCCTGCACCTGAACGACCTTGGCCGGCACGTGGCGCGGCGTGGTGTTGTCGCGGATCTGCTTCTTGATGCGCTCGATCAACGCGGTATCGAGTACACAACCTTCCTGCAGGCGAACGAAGAGCACCACCCGCACGTCGTCCTCCTTGCCCGGCGGCCAGGCCTGGCCGATGACCAGCGATTCGAGGATTTCCGGCAGCTGTTCGACCTGGCGGTAGATTTCCGCCGTGCCGATGCGCACGCCGCCCGGATTCAGCGTGGCGTCCGAACGACCGTAGATGATCATGCCGTTGTGCGCCGTGAGCTCCGAGAAATCGCCATGGCACCAGATGTTGGGGAAGCGCTCGAAATACGCCGCATGGTATTTCGCGCCGTCCGCGTCGTTCCAGAAGCCGACCGGCATGGCCGGGAAAGGCTTGGTACAAACCAGCTCCCCTTTTTGCGAACGCACCGGGCTGCCGTCGTCGTCGAGGACATCGACCGCCATGCCCAGGCCGCGACACTGGATTTCGCCACGATAGACCGGCAGTACCGGATTGCCGAGCACGAAGCAGGAAATGATGTCAGTCCCGCCGGAAATCGAGGCAAGCAGGATGTCCTGCTTGATTTCGCGATAGACCCAGTCGAAACCTTCCGGCGACAGCGGGCTGCCGGTCGAGAACATGGCACGCAAGGCGCCGAGATTGTGGGTCTTGCCCGGCGTCAGGCCCATCTTGGCAGCTGCGTCGATGAATTTCGCCGAGGTGCCGAAATGGGTCATGCGTTCGGCCGCCGCATAGTCGAACAGCACCGTGCCGCCCCCGGCGAACGGCGAACCATCGTAAAGCAGCAGCGTTGCCCCGCAGGCCAGGCCGGAGACCAGCCAGTTCCACATCATCCAGCCGCAGGTGGTGAAATAGAACAGCCGGTCGCCCGGACGCACGTCGCTGTGCAACTGGTGTTCCTTGAGGTGCTGCAGCAGGGCGCCGCCGTGGCAATGGACGATGCACTTGGGCACACCGGTGGTGCCGCTGGAGAACATGATGAATAGCGGATGATCGAAGGCGACGCGGCGGATGACGACCTCGGCGCCCTCCTTCGCGGGAGGCAGGTCGTTCCAGCTCACGGCGTCGGCAATGCCATCGAGCGCCGGCTGCGCATTCAGATAGGGGACGACTACCGTCTTGAGCAGCGAGGGCATGCGAGCGACGACTTCGGCATTCTTGGCCAGGCAATCGACCGGCTTGCCGTTGTACCAGTAGCCATCGACGCAGATCAGCACCTTGGGTTCGATCTGACCGAAGCGGTCGAGCACACCCTGCACACCAAAATCCGGCGACGCGGAAGACCAGATGGCGCCGAGCGACGTTGCAGCGAGCATGGCGACCAGCGTCTCCGGCAGGTTGGGCAGATAGCCGGCGACGCGGTCGCCTTCGCCGACCCCGGCCGCGATCAGGAATTGCTGGAAGCGGGCTACTTCGGCATAGAGTTCGCTCCGGCTCAGGCGCCGCTTGACCTTGTCCTCGCCCCAGAAAACCAGCGCCTCGCCGGCATCACGGTTTTGCAGCAGGTTTTCGGCGTAATTCAGGCGCGCTTCGGGGAACCAACGGGCGCCCGGCATCTTGCCGCCATCGACCAGCACCGTACGACCCTTGTCGCCCACCGCCCCACAGAAATCCCACAACGTGGACCAGAAAGCTTCCGGCTGGTCGACCGACCATTGCCACAAGTCGGCATAACGCCCATGTCCCGTGGCCTGCATGAAAACCGCCATGCGGGTATCGCCGACGGTTTGGGGATTGGGTTTCCAGAGCGGCTGCGCTTCGCTGGCGTAGGTCATCTTGTCTCCTTGTGTTGTCGATTTTGCATGACAGCATAGCAGGTTAACGTTAACGTCAACTGTCGCCAACCGGACAAACCCTACCGTGCGACAGCAGTAGTCCGTCAGTATAAATACCAGTCAAAGGAGAACCCCATGTCCCAAGTCGTCCTCACCGAAGTCATCGGCAAGGTAGGCCTGATCCGCATCAACCGGCCGGAAGCAATGAACGCCCTGAACAACGACGTCGTCGACGGCATCGGTGCCGCCATCGACCGTTACGAAGCCGATGAAGCCATCGGCTGCATCGTCATCACCGGCAATGAAAAGGCCTTCGCTGCGGGAGCCGATATCGGCTTCATGAAGGACTTCGATTACATGCATGCCTACAAGACCGA
>NZ_VUYQ01000011.1 GCF_008711155.1 Dechloromonas sp. CZR5
TCGGTCTTGTAGGCATGCATGTAATCGAAGTCCTTCATGAAGCCGATATCGGCTCCCGCAGCGAAGGCCTTTTCATTACCGGTGATGACGATGCAGCCGATCGCCTCATCGGCTTCGTAGCGGTCGATGGCGGCACCGATGCCGTCGACGACGTCGTTGTTCAGGGCATTCATCGCTTCCGGCCGGTTGATGCGGATCAGGCCTACCTTGCCGATGACTTCGGTGAGGACGACTGGGGACATGGGGTTCTCCAAAAAAATGGCCACCCCCAAAGGGACAAGAGGGCGGCCCAAGTGCAGTGTCTTGAAAAAATCAGCGGTCGTCGAAACTGACCGTCAGTTGCGGGGTCGTGGCACGGGCCTGGCAGCTCAGGACGTAGCCCTGCTGCATCTCGTCGGCTTCCAGCGTGAAGTTCTTGTCCATCACCACTTCGCCGCACAGCACCTTGGCGCGGCAGGTACAGCACACCCCTGCCTTGCAGGAGAACGGCAGGTCGAGGCCAGCCTCGATCGCGGCATCGAGCACGTGCTCGTCGGCACCGATTTGCAATTCATGCTGCTTGCCATCCAGCACGATGGTCAGTGCGATGTCCTTGCTGGCGGACTTCCGGTTTGTGGCAGCGTCGGTATCGGCCTGGATCTTGGCCGCCTGCGCCGGGCCGGAGGTAAAGCGCTCGGTATGGACGCGGTTTTCCGGCACACCGGCTTCGATCAGCGCCGTTTCGGTAGCGCCGATCATCGCCTCGGGCCCACAGATAAACACTTCGTCCATGCTGGCCACTGGCAGCAGCGCCTTGATGATGGCCTTGACCTTGTCGCCGTCGATGCGCCCCTGCAGCAGATCGACTTCCTGTGCCTGGCGCGACAGGATGTGGATCAGCGTCAGGCGGTCCGGATAGCGGTCCTTGAGGTCCTGCAGGGCTTCGTTGAACATCACGCTGGACATGCGGCGATTGCCATAGACCAGGGTGAATTTCGATTCCGGCTGCTCCTCCAGCGTGGTGGCGGCGATGGACAGGATCGGCGTAATCCCAGACCCGGCGGCAAAACCGACGCGGTGGATGGCACGCGGCTTCTTGACGACGAAGCGCCCGTCCGGCGGCATGACGTCGAGCTTGGTACCGGCCTGCAGGGTTTGCGCAGCCCAATTGGAAAAGACGCCACCTTCGACCGGGCGGATGCCGATTTCCAGCTCGCCGGCCTTGGCCAGGCGGCTCTTCGGGCTGCTGATCGAGTAACTGCGGCGGACTTCCTGGCCCTCGACCTTGGCACGCAGGGTCAGGAACTGGCCGGGTTGGAAGCTGAAGGTCTCGTGCTCGGCGGCCGGAATGTCGAAGGTAATGGCCACCGAACCGGCGGCCTCGGGGTTGACCCGCTTGATGGTGAGTTCGTGAAAACGGAGGGCAGACATGACAGATGCCTCGCTAGTAAGGCTTGAAGTAGTCGAACGGTTCCTGGCAATCAAGGCACTTGTAGAGTGCCTTGCAGGCCGTCGACCCGAAATGTGAGGATTCGACCGTATGGCCCGAGCCGCAATGCGGACAGGGCACGGTCTCGGCTTTGGCCGGTTTGCTGATGAAGCGAACGACGTTGCTGCCGGGCGGCGTCTGGTGCGGCGGTGCGATGCCATAGGCGCGCAGCTTTTCCTTGCCGGCCTCGGTCATCCAGTCGGTGGTCCAGGCGGGCGCCAGCTGGGTCACGACACGGGCCGCGATGCCCACGCGCTTCAGGGTGGCCCGCACGTCGTCCTCGATCTGCTCCATGGCCGGGCAACCGCTGTAGGTCGGCGTGATGACCACCTCCAGGCCGTCGGCGGCCGGGCGGACATCGCGCAGGATGCCGAGCTCGCGCAGGGAAATGACCGGGATTTCCGGATCGGTCAGTTCCTCCAGCGCAGCCCAGGCTGCCTCGACGTTCGCACTCATCGCTTACCAGACGCCGTTCGGATGGGCGCGGGCCAGGCTTTGCATTTCGGCAAGCAGAAAGCCGAGATGCTCCGAATGGATGCCCTGCTTGCCCTCGGTGACGTAACCGCTGACCGCCGGACGCTGCAAGGTCGCCTCGTTCAGCGCCGCATCGACGATGGCGTCCCAGTCGGCACGCAGCGTCGTCACATCGACACCGATGCCGGCGGCGATGGCGGCGGCATCGGCCGGACTGTGCGCCCAGAACTCCTGGGTGTAGGCGAACAGATGGTCGAGCGAAGCCTGAGCGCGGGCATGCGACTCGTCGGTGCCATCGCCAAGACGGACCAGCCAGTCACGCGAATGACGCAGGTGGTAGCGCACTTCCTTCAGCGACTTGGCGGCGATGGCCGCCAGGTCGGCATTGGCCGATTTTTCCAGCGCTTCCCAGAGCAGCGCCATCAGCGCGCTGTACAGGAAGTTGCGGACGATGGTCGTGCCGTAGTCGAGGCTGCTCTGCGCATAACCCGACAGCGGACCGTGGTGCGGCAATTCGAGCAGCGTGTAGTTGCGGAATTCGTGCGTGTCGCGGAAGTAGGCCAGCTTGTCTTCGGTGCAGTCGCCGCCTTTGAGGGCGGCAACCAGTTGATACAGGAGGCGGGCCTGGCCGATCAGGTCGAGGCTGACATTCGACAGTGCGATGTCTTCTTCGAGGATCGGACCGTGACCGCACCACTCGGCATTGCGCTGGCCAAGAACCAGGGCATTGTCGGCGAGGTGCAGCAGGTAGTCGATGGCCGCGCTCATTACATGTGCCCCACTTCGTCCGGGATTTCGTAGAAAGTCGGGTGGCGGTAGATCTTGTCGGCCGCCGGGTCGAACAGTTCGCCCTTCTCGTCCGGATTGCTGGCGGTGATCGCCTTTGATTCGACGACCCAGATGCTGACGCCTTCCTGGCGGCGGGTGTAGACGTCGCGCGCCATTTCCAGCGCCTGGGCGGCATCGGCGGCGTGCAGGCTGCCGCAATGCTTGTGTTCGAGGCCCTGCTTGCTGCGGACGAAGATTTCCCAGAGGGGCCATTCTTTCAGTTGGGTGCTCATGCTGCCTCCTTGATGCTGCGGGCTTGTTTTTTTGCGGCGTGGGTCAGCGCGGCATCGCGCACCCACTGTCCTTCGTTGTGCGCCTTGACGCGGGTGGCCAGGCGTTCCTTGTTGCACGGGCCATTGCCGTTCACGGTTTCCCAGAACTCGGCCCAGTCGATCTGGCCATAGTCGTAGTGCTGGCGCTCGGCGTTCCACTTGAGGTCGGGATCGGGCAGCGTGACGCCGAGCACCTTGGCCTGCGGCACGGTGGCGTCGACGAATTTCTGGCGCAGTTCGTCGTTGGACACGCGCTTGATGCCCCAGCGCATGCCTTGCGCGCTGTTCGGGCTGTCGGCATCGGGCGGTCCGAACATCGCCAGGCACTTCCACCACCAGCGGTTGACGGCGTCCTGCACCATCGCCTTCTGTTCCTCGGTGCCGGTCATCATGACGAGCAGGGCTTCGTAGCCCTGGCGCTGGTGGAAGGACTCTTCCTTGCAAACGCGGACCATGGCACGGGCGTAGGGACCATAGGAGCAGCGACAGAGCGGCACCTGGTTCATGATCGCGGCACCGTCGACCAGCCAGCCGATCACGCCGACGTCGGCCCAGGTCAGGGTCGGGTAATTGAAGATGGAGCTGTACTTGGCGCGGCCGCTGTGCAGGCCGTCGAGCATCTGGTCGCGGCTGGTACCGAGCGTTTCGGCGGCGGAATAGAGGTAGAGGCCGTGGCCGCCCTCGTCCTGCACCTTGGCGATCAGGATGGCCTTGCGCTTCAGGCTCGGGGCGCGGGAAATCCAGTTGCCCTCGGGCAGCATGCCGACGATTTCGCTATGGGCATGCTGGCTGATCTGGCGCACCAGGGTCTTGCGGTAAGCCTCGGGCATCCAGTCCTGCGGCTCGATGCGTCCATCGGCATCGATGCGGGTATCGAAGGCCGCCTGCAGGGCGGGATCGTCGCTGGACGGCGCGAGGGCGACGGTCTTTGCACCGGGCGAATCCGGCACGTTGAATGACTGGGTATACATGATGTTCTCCGTGGGGTTGGAGTGGTTGCCGGGTACGGATCGGGAGCGACCCGAACCCGGCTAGTGCTTTATTTTTTTGACTACAGGTACTGCATCAAGCGATTACTGGGCGAGGCTCCAGTCGCCGTTCTTGATTTCCAGCATGCGGAAAGCCGACAGGTCGAGACCCATGTGATCGGTGGCCGACATATTGACCACACCGCCAGTGCCGACGTAGCCCTTGGTGGCTTCGATGGCATCGCGGACCTTGGCCTTGTCGGTGGAGCCGGCGCGCTTGAAGGCGTCGAGCGCGATCATCAGGCCGTCGTAGGCGTGGCCGCCGAACGTGGACACGTCGGTCTTCCACTTGTCCTGGAAGGCCTTGGTGTAGTCGACGGCAACCTTCTTCTGCGGATCGTTGGCCGGCAGCTTGTCGGCGATCAACAACGCAGCGGCAGGCAGGCGAACACCTTCGGCAGCCGGACCGGCGAGCTTGATGAACTCTTCGGAGGCCACGCCGTGCGCGTGATAGAGCGGCAAGGTGACACCCAGTTGCTTGTAGTTCTTGGTCGCAATCGCCGGGCCCTGGCCGAGACCGAAGATGAAGACGGCCTGTACGCCCGGCGTGGTCTTGATCTTGGTCAGCTGCGGGCTCATGTCGGTATCCTTCGGGCCGTAGGTTTCGCTGGCCACCAGGGTGATACCGTACTTGGCCGCGACGCCTTCGGTTTCCTTCTTGCCGGACTGGCCGAAGCCGGAGGTTTCCGACAGCAGGGCAACCTTGCTGATGCCGCGCTTCTTCATGTCCTCGAAGACCTTTTCGGCCGCCATGCGGTCGGTGTGCGGGGTCTTGAAGACGAACTTCTTGACCGGATCGACGATGACCACGGCGCCGGCCAGCGAAATGAACGGAACGCCGGCCTTTTCCACCAGCGGGACCATCGACATGGTGGCCCCCGTGGTGGTGCCGCCGACGATGACATCCACCTTGTCGTCATCGATCAGGCGCTTGGCGAAGCCGTTGGCCTTGTTGGCATCGCTGCCGTCGTCGTAATGCACGAGCTGCAGCGGGCGGCCGAGGACGCCGCCCTTCTTGTTGACCTCTTCCACATACTGCTGCAGCGTCTTCAGTTCCGGATCGCCCAGGAAGGCTGCGGGACCGGTGACGGACAGCACCGAGCCGACCTTGATCGGATCGGCGGCGAAAGCACCGAATGCAGCCATGGTCAGGGCAGCGCCGGCGACCAGTTTTTTCATCATCTTCTTCATGCGGTTTGTCTCCTTTGTTAAGATATTAGCGTTCCAGATTATGGAACGTATTCCGGAAAAAGCAATAGATCAGATGCGCTCGATCACCATGGCAATGCCCTGCCCCACCCCGATGCACATGGTGCACAGGGCGTAGCGGCCGCCACGGCGCTTGAGTTCGTAGGCGGCGGTAGTCACCAGCCGGGCGCCGCTCATGCCGAGCGGGTGGCCGAGCGCGATGGCACCGCCGTTGGGATTCACGTGGGCCGCATCGTCGGCCAGGCCGAGATCGCGCAACACAGCCAGAGCCTGCGCGGCAAAGGCTTCGTTGAGCTCGATGACATCCATGTCGGCCAGGCTCAGGCCGGTCTGGGCCAGCACCTTGCGCACTGCCGGGGCCGGGCCGAAGCCCATGATGCGCGGTGCCACACCGGCGGTCGCCATGCCGACGACGCGAGCCAACGGCTTGAGGCCATATTTGCCGGCGGCGGATTCCGAAGCCAGCAGCAGGGCGCAGGCACCGTCGTTGACGCCCGAGGCGTTGCCGGCGGTGACACTGAGTTCCGGGCCATTGACGCCCTTCAGCTTGGCCAGCTGTTCCAGCGTGGTTTCCGGACGCGGGTGCTCGTCGGTATCGACCACCCTGGGGTCGCCCTTCTTCTGCGGAATGACCACCGGCACCAGTTCGTCGGTAAAGCGGCCGGCGGCATGGGCGGCGCCCCAG
The DNA here is from genome assembly GCF_008711155.1 of Dechloromonas sp. CZR5. Lineage (GTDB taxonomy): Bacteria > Pseudomonadota > Gammaproteobacteria > Burkholderiales > Rhodocyclaceae > Azonexus. The sequence continues at coordinate 5,965 of NZ_VUYQ01000011.1, forward strand.
CGTTGCTGGGAACGGACGGCGAAGGCGTCCTGATCGGCGCGGTTGATGTTGAAGTCGGCCGCCACGTTGTCGGCGGTCTGCGGCATCGAATGCGTCTCGTACAGCTTTTTCATCAACGGGTTGATGAAGCGCCAGCCGATGGTGGTGTCGTAGATCGCTGCCTGACGGGAGAAGGCCGACTCGGCCTTGCCCATCACGAACGGGGCGCGCGACATGCTTTCGACGCCGCCGGCGATCATCAGGCCGGTTTCACCGGACTTGATCGAGCGGGCAGCCAGCCCGACGGCGTCCATGCCGGAACCGCACAGGCGGTTTACAGTGGTCCCCGGCACCTCGATCGGCAGGCCCGCGAGCAGGCCGGACATGCGGGCGACGTTGCGGTTGTCTTCACCGGCCTGGTTGGCATTGCCGTAGATGATGTCGTCGACCGCCGTCCAGTCCACCTGCGGGTTGCGCTCCATCAACGCCTTGAGCGGGATGGCGCCGAGGTCGTCGGGACGGACGCCGGCCAGGGCACCGCCGTAGCGGCCGATGGGGGTGCGGATGGCGTCACAGATAAAGGCTTGGGTCATTGTGATTTCCTCAGTTTTGCTTCGGGCGCTCGTCGAGCACGCGCTTGGCTTTGCCGACCTGGGTACGCGGGATGGCATCGAAATCCATCACGGTGACCTTGGTCGATACGCCGATGTTGGTCTTGATGCGATGCTGCAGCTCCTTGCCGATCTGCTGGATGTCGGTGGTCGCCAGCTTGCCGGACAGCTCGCGCTGGATCTCGCAGCGCACCTCGAGGTTGTCCATGTGCCCGTCGCGGGTGACGACAACCTGGTAATTGCCGGCCAGGCGATGGTCGCGCAGGATCATTTCCTCGATCTGGGTCGGGAAGACGTTGACGCCGCGGATGATCAGCATGTCGTCGGAACGGCCGGTGATCTTGCCGATGCGACGGAAGGAACGGGCGGTCGGCGGCAGCAGGCGGGTCAGGTCGCGGGTGCGGTAGCGGATGACCGGGAAAGCCTCCTTGGTCAGCGAGGTGAACACCAGTTCGCCTTCCTCGCCGTCGGGCAGCACTTCGCCGGTTTCCGGGTCGATGATTTCCGGATAGAAATGGTCTTCCCAGATCACCGGGCCATCCTTGGTCTCGATGCACTCGTTGGCGACACCCGGCCCCATCACCTCGGTCAGGCCGTAGATGTCGATGGCGTCGATGCCGAGTTTCTTCTCGATCTCGGCACGCATGCCTTCGCCCCAGGGCTCGGCGCCGAAGATGCCGATCTTCAGCGAAATGTCCTCGGGCGCGATGCCCTGCTTCTCGAACTCCTCGGCGATGACCAGCGAATACGACGGCGTGACCATGATGGCGTCGGGCCTGAAGTCCATGATCTGCTGGACCTGCTTTTCGGTCTGGCCGCCGGACATCGGCACGGCGATGCAGCCGGCGCGCTCGATGCCGTAGTGGGCGCCGAGACCGCCGGTGAACATGCCGTAGCCGTAGGCGTTATGCACCATGTCGCCGGGACGGACGCCGGCCGCGCGCAGCGAACGGGCAACCACGCTGGCCCAGTTGTCGAGGTCGTTCTTGGTGTAGCCGACGACGACCGGTTTGCCGGTGGTGCCGGACGAGGCGTGCAGGCGGGCCAGCTTGTTGCGCGGCACGGCGAACAGGCCGAACGGGTAATGGTCGCGCAGGTCCAGTTTGGTCATGAACGGGAACTTGCCCAGATCGGACAGCGTCTTCAGGTCGTCGGGATGCACACCCTTGTCGAGGCATTTCTTGCGATACGGCTCGACGTTGTCGTAGGTGTGGCGCACCGACCACTTCAGGCGCTCCAGCTGCAGGGCGGCGATTTCGTCGCGACTGGCGGTTTCGATCGGCTCGAGATCGCCGGGCATGGGCTTCTTGACGGGCATGGTTGTCTCCTCTCTCAGGTCTGGCCGGCTCAGTCGGCCTGTTGCAGGCCGGCGATGACTTCGCCGTTGATGCGATAGCTCTTGCCCCGGAACAGGGCGACGGTCTTGCCGCCCGTGGTACGCACGGTGATGTCGTAGACCCCCGTGCGCCCCGAGGCGGATTGTTCGACGGCTTCCGCTTCCAGCATCTCGCCTTCCTTGGCCGGAGCCAGGAAGTCGATGTGGCAGGCGGAAGCGACGGTGTTCCTGTTGTAGCTGTTGCAGGCGTAGGCAAACGCCGTATCGGCCAGGCTGAAGATCATGCCGCCATGGCAGATGTGATGGCCGTTCACCATGTCGGAACGAACGGCCATGGTGAGCAGCGAAGCGCCCGGCTGGACGCGGACGATCTTGATGCCCAGCGCCTGGGCCGCCCGGTCGCGCGAGTACATGGCCTCGGCGGTGGCGTCGGCCAGCGCTTGCGCTTCGGACGGAGAAAGCTTGTGTTCAGTCATGGATATTCCTTCCGGCAAAGACGGCGCGCTGAATCAGCGGCGAGATGCGGTAACGGTCCTCGCCGTAGCTGGTACCGAGATTGGCCAGCACGTCGCGGATCGCCGCGACGCCGACCTGATCGGCCCAGGCCAGCGGGCCCTGCGGATAATTGACGCCGAGACGCATGGCCTGATCGGCCCCCTTCTCGGTACAGACGCCCTGATTGACTGCATCGGCCGCCTCGTTGGCGAGCATGGCGACGGTGCGCATGACGGCCAGCCCGGGCACATCGAGGAAACGCGACACGGCGAACCCGGCGGCCTGCAGCAATCCGACAGCGGCCGACATGGCGGTGGGGTCGCACTGCTCGGCAGCGGCAACAGCCAGGCGCGTGGCCTTGGCGTAGTCAAGCGCCAGGTCGATCAATACCGTGTTGGCGACACCGCTTTGGCTGGCGCGTTGCGTGGCGCTGCGCCCGTCCGTGATGTAGAGCACGGCGCGGCCGATTTCGAGGAGGCGGCCGTCGGAAGCCAGCGCCCGCCCGAAAGACAGGCCGCTGTGCTGCAGGCGATCGACCATGGCTTCGGCAATGTCGCACTCGCCGTAGACGGTGATCTTGCCGGCCGGCGTTTGCGGCGCCTCGGTCTGCGGCACCGGCTTCACGGCACCCTCGCGATAATCGTAGAAACCGCGCCCGGTCTTCTTGCCGTAGAAACCTGCGTCGACCAGTTCCTGCTGGATCAGCGACGGGAGGAAACGCTGGTCGTTGTAGAAGGCGCGCCAGACCGAATTGGTCACCGCGAAATTGACATCGTGGCCGATCATGTCCATCAGCTCGAACGGCCCCATGCGGAAGCCGCCGGCCTCGCGGCAGCAGGCATCGATGGTGGCGTAGTCGGCAGCGCCTTCCTGGGCGACGCGCAGCGCTTCGGCGTAGTACGGCCGGGCGACGCGATTGACGATGAAGCCCGGTGTCGACTTGGCGTGCACCGCCGTCTTGCCCCAGGCGTTGGCCGTGGCGAACAGGGTATCGGCCACGGCACGATCGGTCGCCAGGCCGGAAACGATCTCGACCAGCGCCATCAGCGGCGCCGGGTTGAAGAAGTGCAGGCCGGCCAGGCGCTCGGGGCGCTGCAGGGCGGAACCGATGGCCGTCACCGAGATCGACGAGGTGTTGGTGCCGAAGATGCAATCGGCGCCGACGATAGCTTCGAGGTCGGCGTAGAGCTTCTGCTTGGCTTCGAGATTCTCGACGATGGCCTCGACCACCAGGGCGGCATCGGCCAGATCGGCGAGTTGCTCGACGGCGACCAGACGCTCGCCGGCCGCCTGGGCGGCCTCGGCCGAAAGCTTGCCCTTGTCGGCCAGCTTGGCGAACTGGCTGCGGATACCGTCGACAGCCTTGGCGGCGGCACCCGGCCGGTTGTCGAGCAGTTTGACGACATGGCCTGCCTGGGCAGCGACCTGGGCGATGCCGGCGCCCATGGCACCGGTGCCGACCACCGCGATGACGGCCTGTTGGGGTAGGGGTGTGTGGCTCACGCGCTCACTCTCCGGTGAAATTCGGCGCACGCTTTTCCATGAAGGCCTGGACGCCCTCTGCGTAATCGGGGCTCCAGCCCAGTTCGCGCATGAAGCTGCCTTCGAAGGAGAGCTGCTGCTCGAGGGTATGGCCCGGCGCGGCGTGCATGGCCTGACGGGTGCGCACCAGGGCCTTGGTCGGCAGGGTGGACAGCTGTTTGGCCAGCGCATCGATGCGGGCGGCAAAATCGGCGTCCTCGGCACATTCCCAGATCAGGCCCCATTCGGCGGCCTTCTCGGCCGACAGCTTGTCGGCGAGCAGGGCAAGGCCCATGGCGCGGGCCATGCCGACACGCTGCGGCAGGAACCAGGTGCCGCCGGTATCCGGGATCAGGCCGATCTTGGAGAAGGCCTGCAGGAAGGAAGCGGACTTGGTCGCCACCACCAGGTCGCAGGCCAGCGCCACCGAGGCGCCGGCACCGGCCGCGATGCCGTTCACCGCGGCGATGGTCGGCACGCGCAGGTTCTGCAGACGCATGACCAGCGGCTTGTAGTTGCGCTCGACGACATTGCCGATATCCGGCATGCGGCCATTGATCTTCGCCATGTCGGGGTCGGCCAGATCCTGGCCGGCACAGAAGGCGCGGCCGGCACCGGTCAGCACCAGCACGCGGATCGAATGCTCGCTCTGCACCCGATCCAGCGCGGTGCGCAGTTCGGCGTGCATCTCGCCGGTGAAGCTGTTCAGCTTGTCCGGGCGGTTCAGGGTCAGGCGGGCGATGCCGGCCTCGACGGTGAAACTAATGGTTTGAAAGTTCATTCATTTCTCCAAAACGCGTGCAGAAATCGTAGCGACCCCGTTCAGGCCGGCCCGAGAAGCGCAGCCGTAATGGAGTACGGCGAGCATCGCAGGGCCGGGATGGGCGGGCGCAGTAGATTTATGCATGCGTTTAGACGTGGTAACGGCGCTGGACGACTACGAAGCGGTTGGCGACGAAGGCGGCATCGGCGTAGGACGCATTGGCGGCCGGGTTGCCGCCGGTGCCGTGGTAATCGGAATAGGCTGCCGACTGGTTCACGAATACGCCGCTGGTCAGGTTGATCGACAGGGCAACCTTGGAACGCAGGGTGGCGGCGGTCATCGCGTCGATCACTTCCGGCTTGGTCGAGTAGATGCCGGCGGTCAGTGCGCCGTGGGTAGACACGATGCGCTCGGAAAGGGCGATGGCGGCTGCCGTGTCGGCGACCTTGACGATGAAGCTGATCGGGCCGAAACGCTCTTCCATGTAGGCATGCTCATCGGCGGCGTCACAGGCGAGCAGGACCGGGGTACGCACGATGGCTTTCGGGAACTCCGGATTTTCCAGCTTGGTCGAGGCCAGCACGACCTTGCCCAGCGTGCCGCTGTCGGCCATGTCGATGCGCTTCAGGGTATCGGCCGACTGCACGGCGCCGAGCACGGCATGGGCGACTTCCGGCTTGGACAGGAAGCCGGAAACGGCCTTGGCCAGGTCGGCGCAGACGTCGTCGTAGGACTTGTGGCCGTCCTCCGTCTCGATACCGCCGGCCGGCACGAAGATGGCCTGCGAGGTGGTGCACATCTGGCCTGAATACAGCGACAGCGTGAAGGCCAGGTTGCGCAGCATCGGCTTGTAGGCGTCGGTCGAGTCGACGACGATGTTGTTCACCCCGGCCAGTTCGGCATAGACGCGGGCCTGGCGGCAATTGTCGACCAGCCACTGGCCGAAGACGTTGCCACCGGTGAAGTCGACCGACTTGACGGCCGGATGGGTGACCAGCTTCTGCGTCGTGCCGCGGTCGGCGGCCACGCACAGGGTCACCAGGTTGGGGTCGATGCCGTTTTCAGCCAACACGGCGCGGATGGTGCGGACTGTGACGGCAGCGGGCAGGATGGCGTTGCTGTGCGGCTTGACGATCACGGCGTTGCCGGTCGACAGCGCGGCGAACAGGCCGGGATAGGTATTCCAGGTCGGGAAGGTGCCGCAGCCGACGACGACGCCGACGCCCTGACCAACCAGCTCGAAGTGCTTCTTCATGACCAGCGGCGGGTTCTTGCCTTGCGGCTTGTCCCACACGGTTTCGGTCGGCACGAAGCTCATTTCGCGATAGGCATAGGCCAGCGTTTCAAGGCCGCGATCCTGGGCGTGTGGCGCGCCAGCCTGGAAGGCCATCATCCAGCCCTGGCCGGTGGTCATCATGACGGCGTGAGCCAGTTCGAAGCTCTGCTTGTTCAGGCGATCGAGGATTTCCAGACAGATGCCGGTGCGACCGTCGCAACCGGCCTGCTGCCAGCCGACCATGGCCTGCCGGCCGGCGGCGATCAGCGCCTCGTGGTCGCACACCGGATATTGCACGGCCATGTCGATACCGTACGGCGACTGCTCGCCACCGGCCCAGCCCTTTTGCCCCGGCTGGTCGAGCACGAACTGCTTGCCCAGATGCGCCTCGAAAGCCTTCTTGCCGTCGTCGGCTGCCGTTTCGCCATAGGTCTTCGGGCTCGGCATCTCGTTGTAGGCCGACCAGTAGCCACGGGTGCGAATGGCATTCAGGGCGCCATCCAGCGTAGCGCGGTGTTTCTCGAGCAGGGGGTGGGACATCGGTATCTCCTTGGTGAAGCTTATTCTTGAACGAAGGCGCCAGCGATGACGCCAACCCAAACACACGATACGAACTATCTTGCAGTCAGTCAATTGAAAGTATCGTAAAAAACGATACGATTTGCAATTCCATTTTGCAGAATCAATTCCCAAAAGCAAAAATTTGTCTTTTTAATCAACAAATTTTACAGAACAAAAAAGCATTTGATCTTTTGAGTTTCAAAATCCAGAATTGGTTCCCTGAAAATTATTTTGTTATTTGATACAAAAATTGTTGACTTACAACATCACAACGTATCATTATTCACCTCACGCCACCCGGACACCGGACTGGCTTACCGAACTGATGACGAAGCCCTATAAGGAGTGAGACATGGCAAGCAACAAGGAACGTTTTGCAGACAAGATGGAATTCCCGCCGGCTACCCCGCAGCCGAACATCTATCCGCTGTCCTGGAACAGCAAGACCAAGAAGCTGCAGGAAGTCTGGGAAGCCGCCCTGCGCGAGAACTGGGACCCGGAAAAGCTGCCCTGGGATACGCTGGACGTCGACAGCTACTCCTGGGAAGAGCGCGAATCCATCGCCTACTGGTGGAGCCTGCTGTCGGTGTTCGACGCCTCCGCTCCCCCGGTCTTCGCCGAAGCACTGATCAAGACCTATGAAGTGCACGAGGAAGATCCGGTCCGCAAGTGCTTCTTCTCCGTCACCCGCGACGAACAGAACCACGAAATCATGTGCGGCCTGGCCATCACCAAGCTGCTCGGTCACGCCGACCCGCTGACCTACCAGCCGAAGACCGAACTCGGCAAGCGCCTGCAGAAGAACGTGCAGTGGCTGTACTTCAACGGCGGCCGCTACTGGACCGGCTACAAGCAGGCCGTGCCGAAGTACGACCTGGCCGTGCTGTTCAGCTCCTTCCTGATGGGCGAAATCGCCGCTGCCACCATCTTCAAACAGATGTACGACAACTCCCGCGAAGCGGTGTTCAAGGAAGGCTTCAAGAACATCGGCCGCGACGAAGGCCGCCACATGGCCATCTGCATGGCCGTCATGGAACGCGACTACCCGGGCCTCGACGATTCGACCAAGGCCATCGTCACCAAGCAGATCCGCGCCGGCTACCTGTTCCTGTCCGCCGTGCTGTTCGAGCCGCCGATGGAATTCTGGGACCTGCCGGCCGACTTCATCGCCAACCAGCGTGAAGCCGAGGAAGTAGCCCGCGGTGCCGGCTTCGGCATCCCGACCTACGAGGCCAAGCTGCAGAACTGGAAGAATGCGATGATCAACCTGAAGGGTGTGCTCGACCGCTACAACATCCCGTTCCCGGCCATTCCGGAAGTCGGCATCACCGGCCAGGAAGTGTCCGAGATCGACATGGAAGACATCATTCCGGTGTTCTAATCGGTAAACCGTTGTAAAAATGCTCCGGCCGGCACCCTGAACAAGGGTGTCGGCCTTGCCGCAACAGAGATACAAAAACCAACAGGGGAAGACGAAATGGCTCGTATCATCATGCAACCCTCCGGCAAGTCGGTCGACTGCGCCTACGGAGACACCGTGCTGATGGCACTCGAAAAGGCAGGCTATGCACTGCCCAACAACTGCCGCGCCGGCGCTTGCGGCGAATGCAAGGTCAAGGTCACGCAAGGCCAGTTCGACCAGGGCATGGTGCTCGACATGGCCTTGTCGCAGGACGAACGCAAGCAGGGCTACGGGCTGATGTGCATGGCCAAGCCGATTTCCGAGGAGCTCACCATCGAGTGGGGCACCGAGGACGCCAAGCCCAAGCTCTTCCCCCCGCGCGAAGACGCCCTCTTCGTGGTCACCGACAAGAAGCAGATCGCCGCCCGCGTCGTCGAGCTGCGCCTGCGCCCGGTCGGCCAGCCAATCCGCTACTGGCCCGGCCAGTACGTCACCATCGGCAACCCGCGCGCCGACATTCCGGCCCGCGCCTATTCGATTTCCAACGCCCCCCGTCCGGATGGCGAACTGGTGCTGCAAGTCGCCCGCGCCGACGGCGGCGTGACCAGCAACTGGATTCACGATCAACTCAACATTGGCGAAAGCGTCAAGGTTTCCGGCGCCTACGGCACCTTCATCGGCGACCCGTCGGTCGACACGCCGGTGCTGTGCATCGCCGCCGGCACCGGCCTCGCACCCGTGCTGGCGCTGGCCGAGGCCGCCCTGCGTCGCGGTTTCCGCAAGCCGGTAACCATGCTCTTCTCGGCGCGCACCAAGGAAGATGTCTACAGCCTGGGCATGATGGCCTGGTGGCGGACCAAGCACCGCAGCTTCGACTACAAGATCACGCTGACCCGCGAACAGCAGGAAGGCTTCCTGAACGGCCGCATCGACGCCGTGCTGCCGCAACTCTTCCCCGACCTGTCCAAGCACACCATCTTCGCTGCCGGCAGCCCGGAATTCGTCGATGCCTGTGTCGCCGCCGTGAAGAAACAAGGCGCAAAGGATGAACTGATCCACACCGAAGGCTTCTTCGCCCAGCAACAGCCGGTGGTCGCCGATGCCGACCACCTGTTGCCCGGCTGAGGCGCGCTCCAGCTTCGTTGCGACCGGCAAAGAGGGGCGTCCCCACCGCTGAAAGACAGCAGCCTCTCGACTTGACTCACTAACATCGTAGTGATTTAATCGGTCGCATATTAGTAAAACAACCAACAGGCCGGGCCTCTCACCACAGAAAACCCGGCACCTGGAAGATGAACAGAATAATCACAGGAGAAGACATGAAATCCGCCATCATGAATTCCGCCCTGCAACCCCCAACGGTTGAAGCGGCCAACGGAACGGGAGGCGCGTAATGCTGGCCCAGTTCCTCCAATTCCTCTTTTCGGGGATCACGGTCGGTGCGACGTATGCACTGGCAGCCCTCGGCTTCACGCTGATCTATAACGCCAGCAACGTGATCAACTTCGCCCAGGGCGAGTTCATCATGCTCGGCGGCATGCTCGCCGTTTACTTCACCCAGGCCGGCCTGCCCCTGCCGGTGGCACTGATGCTCGCCATCCTGATTCCGGCCATCGTCGGCGTCCTGGTCGAGAAGCTCGCCATCGAGCCGGTGAAAGGCGCCGAGACCGTGACGCTGATCATCATCACCATCGGTGCCTCGCTGGTCATCCGCGGCCTGATCCAGGTCTGGCTCGGCAAGAACACCTTCAGCCTGGCCCCGTTCTCCGGCGACGAGCCAATCCAGATCCTTGGCGCCACGCTGCTGCCGCAGAGCCTGTGGGTCCTGGGCGTCACCGCCGTGGTCGTCGTCGCGCTCTGGTACTTCTTCAACCGCACCCTGCAGGGCAAGGCCATGCTGGCCACCTCGTACAACCGCCTGGCGGCCGAACTGGTCGGCATCAACACCAGCTGGGTGCTGTTCATGAGCTTCGCCATGTCGGCAGCGCTCGGCGCACTGGGCGGCATCCTGGTCACCCCGATCACCCTGACCTCCTACGACGTGGGCATCATGCTCGGCCTCAAGGGCTTCGTCGCCGCTGTCGTCGGCGGCCTGGGCAACGGCCTCGGCGCCGTGCTCGGCGGCCTGCTTGTCGGCATCCTCGAAGCCATGGGCGCCGGCTACATTTCGTCGAGCTACAAGGACGCCATTCCCTTCGTGCTGATCCTGTTCATTCTCTTCTTCATGCCGCGCGGCCTGTTTGGCGGCAAATCGACGGATCGGGTGTAAGCATGAAAAAAAGTGTCTATTTCGGCCTGTATCTGGTCGTCGCGCTGCTCGCGGTGCTGCCCTTCGTGGTCCCCAACAGCTTCTATCTCGACCTGGTCATCCGCATGGCGATCAACGCCGTGATCGTCCTCGGTCTCAACCTGCTGATCGGCTTCGCCGGCCAGATCAGCCTCGGCCATGCCGGCTTCCTCGGCATCGGCGCCTACGCCTCGGCCGTGCTGCCGACGCACTTCGGCTGGCATCCGCTGCTCGCCATGGGCGCCGGCGCGGCGGCCACCGGCATCCTCGCCGCGCTCGTCGCCCGTCCGATCTTCAAGCTCAAGGGCCACTACCTGGCCATGGCCACCCTCGGTCTGGGCATCATCATCAACATCGCGCTGCGCAACGAGGCGCAATGGACCGGCGGCCCTGACGGCATGCCGGTACCGGCCATGGGCCTGTTCGGCTTCGAATTGAGCAGCGACAAACAGTGGTACTGGGTCGTCGCCCTGCTGCTGTCGGTGTCGGTGTGGGCCTCGCTGAACCTGATCGACTCGCCCTTCGGTCGCGCCCTGCGTGCCCTGCATGGCTCGGAAGTCGCCTCGCAGGTGGTCGGCGTCGATGTCGTGCGCTACAAGGTGGCGATTTTCGTGCTGTCGGCCGTCTTCGCCAGCTTGATGGGCAGCGTCACGGCACACTACGTCGGTTTCGTCAGCCCCAACTTCGCCGACTTCTTCCATTCCATCGAACTGGTGACCATGGTCGTCATCGGCGGCATGGCCTCGGTTTATGGCTCGCTGGTCGGCGCCGTGCTGCTCACCGCCCTGCCGCAGGCGCTGGCCACCTTCGAAGGCTGGGAAACCGTGGTCTTCGGCGCCATCCTGATGGGTTGCATGATCTTCCTGCCCAAGGGCCTCGTTCCGACGCTGGCCGCCAAATTCGGAAAGGGAGAATGATCATGTCCATGCTCGAAGTCAAAGACCTCTCCATCCACTTCGGCGGCGTCAAGGCCGTCCAGAACGTCACCTTCAACATCGACTCCGGCATTGTCTATTCGGTCATCGGGCCGAACGGCGCCGGCAAGACGACGCTGTTCAACCTGATCACCGGGGTGTACAAGCCGACCACCGGCGAGATCAAGCTGGACGGCGAAGCCATCCATGGCAAGTCGCCCAACCAGTTGGCCGAGCGTGGCGTTGCCCGCACCTTCCAGAACCTGCAGATCTGCATGAACATGAGCGCCGTCGAGAATGTGATGGTGGGCGCTCACTTACGCCTTGACCGTAATCTGGTCAAAGCCGCCCTGCGTTTCCCGGGTCTGAAGAAAGGCGATCGCGAACTGCGCGACGAAGCCGCCCAACTGATGGACTTCGTCGGCCTCAGCCAGTATGTCGAAACCCGCGCCGACGCCATGTCCTATGGCGCCCTGAAGCGTCTGGAAATCGCCCGCGCCCTGGCCATGAAGCCGCGCCTGATCTTCCTCGACGAACCGGCGGCCGGCCTCAACCCCAAGGAAACCATCGAAGTCGACCATCTCGTCCGCAAGATCGCCGATTCCGGCGTCACCGTGGTGCTCGTCGAGCACGACATGAAGATGGTCATGAATCTCTCCGACCGCATCCTCGTCCTCGACTACGGCAAGAAACTGGCCGAAGGCACCGGCGAGGAAATCCGCAAGAACCCGGATGTGATTGCCGCCTATCTCGGCGCTCACGCATAAGAAGAGGAGAGATCATGGAATCCCTGCGCATCATCACCGAAGAGCATCAGAACCTGTGGCGCATCGCCACGACCCTCGACCTCGTGGCCGACGAAATCGACGCCGGCGGCAAGATCGAAGCACCGTTTTTCACTTCGGTCTTCGACTACATCGAGCAGTTCATGGACCGTTCGCATCACGCCAAGGAAGACGAATTCCTCTTCCGCCTGCTGCGCCAGCGCTCCGACGAGGCAGCGGCTGTTCTCGACCGCCTGCAGGCCGAGCACAAGAACGGCCCCGAACTGCTCCGCGACCTGCGCGCCAAACTCGGCGCCGCGGCCAGCGGCGGCGAGAACAACGCCGCCTTCACGACTGCCCTGCGCAACTACACGCAAGGGCTCAAGGGGCACATCCGCAGCGAGGAAAAGGACGCCATGCCGCTCGCCCGAGAGGTCCTGACGGCGGACGACTGGGCCGAGATCGACAAGGCCTTCCTCGACAACGATGACCCGCTGTTCGGTGGCAAGGCACGCGCCGAGTTCCGCGAACTGTTCCACCGCATCGCCAGTCTGGCCCCTGAATCCATCGGCCTCGGCGCCCATAGCGCCGGCACCCTGCAACCGGGCGCCGCCCCCGGCGTCGGCGGCGACGTGCTGCTGTCGGTCAAGGGCATGGAAAGCTGCTACGGCCGCATCAAGGCGCTCAAGGGCATCGATCTCGAAGTCCGCAAGGGCGAACTGGTGGCCCTGGTCGGCGCCAACGGTGCCGGCAAGACCACCTTCCTGCGCACCCTGTCGGGCGTGCAGCCGATGAGCGGCGGACAGATCATGTTCGACGGCGAAGACATCTCCAGGCTGCGTTCCGACCTGCGCATGCGCCGCGGCATCTGCCAGAGCCCGGAAGGCCGTCAGGTGTTCGGGCCGCTCTCCATTGAGGACAACCTGCGCCTGGGGGCCTATACCCAACCGAAAGGCCAGGTCGAAGGCGATCTCGAGAAGGTGTTCTCGATGTTCCCCATCCTCAAGGAAAAGCGCGCCTTGCCGGCCGGCACGCTGTCCGGCGGCCAGCAGCAGATGCTGGCCATCGGCCGCGCGCTGATGGGCCGTCCGAAGATGCTGCTGCTCGACGAGCCGTCGATGGGCCTCGCCCCGCTGCTGGTCGAGGAAGTGTTCAACGTGGTCAAGACGCTGAAGGCACAAGGCATGACCATCTTCCTGGTCGAGCAGAACGCCTTCGCCGCACTGGCCATCGCCGACCGCGGCTACGTGCTGGAAACCGGCAACATCACGCTGACCGGTACCGGCCAGGAGCTGATCAGCAACGAGCAGGTACGAGCAGCCTATCTCGGTATGTAACGCCGGGCGGCGCCTGTTGGCGAGTATTCTCCCCTTCGGGCGCCCGCCTTGTCTCCCTTCGCGATATCGCGGAGGATGGACGACCCGTCGTCCATTCAGCCAGAGGCCCCCACCGTGAAAATCACTCCGTCCCGCTCCGTCCTGCTCGTCGTCGACATCCAGGGCGCCCTGCTGCCCGCCATCGATGGCGGCGACGACGTTCTGGCCAATACGCTCTGGCTCATGGATATCGCCGCCTTGCTCGGCGTCCCGGCGCTGGCCACCGAACACTGCCCGCAGCGCATCGGGCTGTCCGAACCCCGTTTGCGCAGCCGCCTGGCAGAAGACAGGATCGTCGAAAAAACCTGGTTCTCCGCGGTCGCCGAGGGGAATCTGCTGCAGGCACCATCCGCCGAACGCCAGCAGTGGATCGTCACCGGCATGGAGAGCCACGTCTGCGTCCAGCAAACGGTCCTCGATCTGCTGGCTGCCAAGCGGGAGGTTTTCGTGGTCGATGAGGCGGTCGGATCGCGCCGCCCCCGCGACAAGGAACTCGCCCTGCTGCGCATGCGCCAGAACGGCGCCGAGATCGTGAGCCGCGAAATGGTCGCCTTCGAATGGCTGGAAAACGCCGATTCACCGGCTTTCCGCGAGATCCTGAAAGGCTTTATCCGCTAGGGTGTGCCGCGGCAAACGCATGCGGCCCGGCCCTGTTGCTCAAACCGCCGGGATCAGGTTGCGTCGCCCTTCCGCAACCATTTCAGCAGCTTGGCATAGAGCTCGTCGGGTGCCACCGGCTTGGACATGAAATCGTCCATGCCGGCCGCCAGGCATCGTTCCTGATCTTCGGAAAACGCATTGGCGGTCATTGCGATAATGGGTGTGCGGTGCCCGTCCTCCGCTTCGCGAATGGCGCGCGTTGCGCCCAGCCCGTCCAGGCGGGGCATCATCATGTCCATCAGGATGAGCGCATAACCGGTCGCCGAGGCGTGATCGACAGCTTCCACCCCGTCATTTGCGATGTCGGCATGCAGGCCAACGGCCTCCAGAAGGCAACGCGAAACCTCCTGATTGATCGGCTCATCCTCGACCAGCAGCACCCGTGTTCCGGCGTACGATGCCTTCAGCTCGGCCTCCGCGGAGCTTGTCTCGGCGGCCTCGCCGGCTTCCACGGCCGCCCCGTTCGTTGCCAGATGGGCCGTAAACCAGAAAGTGCTTCCTTTGCCCGGCTCGCTATGAACCCCGATCTCGCCGCCCATCATTTCCACCAGACGCCTGCTGATCGCCAGCCCCAAGCCGCTGCCACCGTACTTGCGCGTGATTGAGTCATCCGCCTGGACGAACGCGGAAAACAGGCGCGCCTGATCGGCGGTGCCAATCCCGATCCCGGTATCCTCGACATCAAAGCGGACACACACGCTATCGCCAGGCTCTTCGCTCAATCGCCCGCGGATGCGAACACTGCCCCGCTCGGTAAACTTGATGGCGTTGCTGCCGAGATTGATCAATATCTGCCCCAGGCGCAGCGGGTCGCCGGACAAACGCAGACTGGCCAGTTCATCGGGAATGTCCATGTACAGCTGCAAGCCCTTGTCGGCGGCAGCCTGGTTGAGCAAGCCGGACACTTTGCCGAAAACCGCTTTGAGATCGAAAGGAATATGCTCCAGCTCAAGATGTTCCGCCTCGATCTTCGAGATATCCAGAATATCGTTGATGACCCCCAGCAAATGCCTGGAAGCGCCGATCACCTTGTTCAGCTGGTCGGCCTGTTTGGCATCCACGGTTCGCCGCAGGGCCAGATCCGTCATCCCCATGATGGCATTCATCGGGGTACGTAACTCATGGCTCATATTGGCCAGGAATGCGCTTTTTGCGCGGCTCGCCGCTTCGGCAGCCTCCTTGGCGATCTGCAGCGCCACCGTCCGCTCGGCCACCAAGTCCTCAAGATGGTCACGGTGACGCAACAGCTCCTCTTCAGCCTGCTTGCGCTCGGTGATGTCCATATGCGTCCCGGTGAAGCGTACCGGTTTTCCCTGCGCATCGCGCGTTGCCCGCCCCCGGGTCAGCACCCAGCGCCAATTGCCATCCCGATGGCGCAAGCGCATGACGAATTCGTATTCATCATCGGGTTTGTCGAGGTGAGACTGCACGCGCTCCCAGAGGCATTCCCAATCATCGGGATGCATGACCGCCTTCCACGCATCGAATTCCGCCGGAAGCTCTTCGGCGGTATAACCCAGCATTTCGTACATCCGGGGCGAATGATAAAGGGCCCCGGAGACCAGATCATTGTCCCAGACGCCCGCCTCGGCACCTTCGATCGCCAGCTGAAAACGTGTTTCGCTCAGCTCAAGGCGTCGCTTCTGGTCAAGAACGGTTTCATGCTGAAGCTGCAACTCCCGCCGGGTCAGGAAAAGCCGGAAACCCAGTACCAGGATCAGCCCCAGCGCGACGAAGGCGGCCACCATGGGCCACTGGTAGCGAGCCCACACGTCGCGCAAGGTGAATGTCGGAGCCTGCTCGAACGGCGGCATCCGCATCTCCCGAAGCAGGTCGGCCACCGGCGTATAGTCGGCCGGCACGGAAAAACCGGCGATACCCATCGCCTGCGCGCTTGCGCCATCTTCCGGCAGCAGGAGCAAGGCAGCCAGAACCTGGCGTGCCAGCGCTTCATTGATCTGCGGCATGGCGACAATGGGCCATTCCGGATAGAGGCGGGTCGAGGCACTGACGGGGAACCCCGGCAGGGACTGGCGATTGAGCACCTTGAGCTGATTCATCTCGAGCCTGCCTTCGCGGGCAAGGCTCTCGAGGAAACCGGTACGCACCAGTCCGATATCCGCCTTTCCCGACAGAACGGCATCGACCACCCTGTTTTGCGGCAAGCCGGTTTCCATAAGGCGGACATCCTCGGCCAGCCTGATGCCTACACTCTGCAATTCATAAGCCTGCATCTGGTAGGCACCCAGAGATCCCTGGTTGGGTGTCGCAACCGTCTTTCCGCGAACATTGCTCAATGTCTGAATATCTGCGCGATCCGCACGGCTGAAAATCACTCCACCGAAAACGGAAAGGGCTTGCCCGTTTTCCTTCATCACCAGCGTGGCCAATGGCGCGGACACCCCGACGGTGCGACTGAGATAAACGAAATGCCCGGGATTGGTCAATACGAAATCGAGTTGCCGGCTGGCCACCGCGAGATTGAGCTCCTCGTAGTTCAAGGGCTCGATGCTAAAGTCCCGATCGGGAATCGACTGCTTCAACAGGACAGCCAATGGCTGCCATTGTTTCAAGGTCTCTACCTTGGGACGAAAGGACAAGATACCGATCCTGACCGGCTCCGCCGCCATGGCCACGCCACCGGCGACCAAGGCGACGAGCAGGAGCAAATCCCTCGCAACGCGCCGGATCATGACTCCCATGGAAGCGGACGTGGCCGGGATCATTGTTCGAGCAGGTCCCCTGGAATGAAATCGGCGTTGACCAACTCATGGAGCGTATCCGGCTGTTGCAGGAGCCCGCTGGCAACCATCACCGCCGAGAGTCTTTTGGCCGTCAGCAATAGCGAAGGCTCCTTGCCGGCCAGCAGACGCTGATTGGCCGGCGCATCTGGCAAGACCAGGCCCTTGAAGGCCGACAGGACATCACCCGCCGGCAACCCCAGGTGCCCCGCCATCCGGTAGGCGGCATCGTGAGGATTGCGCGCCAGATGATCGAGGGCCCGGAAATGCGCGCGCTGGAGATGGCGGAGCGCCTCGGCGTACTCGCTCGCCAGGTCGCTGCGAATGACCAGCACATCGACGATGGTGTTCGGAATCTGGCGGCTGTCGAACAGCTTTCGGGCACCGAGATCGAGCAGTTCGCTCGCCACCGGCTCGTAGGTGATGGCGGCATCGAATGCCTTCTCTCGCCATGCCGTGACTTGCTTGTCCACGCCAAGCGGCACGAGCGTCAGGTCGCTCCTGGCCAACCCCGCCTTGTTCAATATCTCGGCCAGCAACAAAGCCCCCACCGAACTCTGCTCGTAGGCCAGGCGCTTGCCGCGCAGGTCCGACAGCGAAGCGATCTGCGGCCGGACAACCAGCATGTCCGCTCCGGCCGAGATGTTGAAAATCATCACGGCCGTCAGCTTCTGGCCGCGCTGCCTGGCCTGCAATACCTCGTCCAGCGTCAATGCGGCTCCGTGAACCTTGCCCTCTGCCAAGGCCTGCAGCGATTCCGTCGCGTTTTGGGTTTGGTATAGACGCGCCGTCTGGTCTTCCAGCCACCCCTCGTTGCGGGCCATGAACATCGGCTCGTAGCCCACCCAGGTATGCGCGGCAATCGTCATTGGCCCGCTGTCGAATCTTGCACAAGCGGAAATGCCGGCCATGGCAGCGATGGTCTTGATCAGTTGACGGCGATTCATTGGGGCGAAAGCGATGTGTGTTCAGATTTGATCGACAAACCTGCGAATAACACAAAGTACAGCAGGTCTGCCAAAGCCACATCCTAAATCACAAAACCCTTACATAGAGCGCCTTCCGTCAAAAAAACCATGTACAGAAAATGGTATTTTGTAACAATTGCGAAGACGGTTCTTCCGCCTGCTGTCGCCGGAATTTTCCAGGATTCGATATCGGAACGATGCGGTGCAGGAGGACGCCCGGCCCCCCGCCTCGGGAGCACACGCAGCCCCCGGGCAATTGGTCAAACCAAGCCAGACAAACCGTTCATCATGACGTGGCAAGCCGGGGCGCCTGCCCTGACCTGCAGCGTCGTGAGACGCCCAATTAGCGCTGCAACAAGCTGTCGAGCAAGCCAATCATCTGGTCGATCTCTGCTTCGCTGACGTTCAGCGCCGGCATGAAGCGCAGCAGGTTGGGGCGTGGCGCATTCAGCAGCAGGCCGAACGGCGTCAGCGCCAGAGCCTTCTGGACGATCTCCGGGCCACGCTCGTCGTCGAGAATCAGCGCGCGCAGCAGGCCGGAACCCCGCTCGCCCTTCAGGCCATGCTTGGCCGAGAGTTCGAGCAGGCGCTTGGCCAGGTACTGCCCCCTGGCCTCGACTTCGGCGAGGAAGCCCGGCGCCAGCATGCGCCGGACGACCGCGACGCCAACCGCCGTCATCAGCGGATTGCCGTTGTAGGTGCCGCCCTGGTCGCCCGGCACGAAGCAGCAGATCGCTTCGCGGGCCAGCAGCGCAGCCAGCGGCACGCCGCCGCCGATGCCCTTGCCGAGCGTCATGATGTCCGGGGCGATGCCCGCATGTTCATAGGCGAACAGCTTGCCGGTACGGCCAACACCGGTCTGCACCTCGTCGACGATGAGCAGGATGCCGCGCGCTTCGGTCAGCGCGCGCAGGGCCTTGAGAAACTCCAGGTCGGCCGGGATCACGCCGCCCTCACCCTGCACCGGTTCGAGCATGACGGCAACCGTCTTCGGCCCGATCAGTGCCTCGACCGACGCAATGTCGTTGTAAACCGCCTTCGGGAAGCCGGATACCTGCGGAGCGAAGATCGTGTCCCAACCGGCCTTGCCGGAAGCCGACATGGTAGCCAGCGTACGACCGTGGAAGGAGTGGCCGAAGGTGATGATCTCGAAAGCCCCGTCGCGGTTCAGCTGCCCCCATTTGCGAGCAAGCTTGATGGCGCCCTCGTTGGCCTCGGCGCCGGTATTGGCGAAGAAGACGCGGTCGAAGCAGGAGTTGTCGGTCAACAACCCGGCCAGTTCGACCATCGGCCCGTTGTAGAAGGCCGGGCTGGGATTGAGCAGCTTGCCGGCCTGTTCGGTCAGCGCGGCGGTGATTTCCGGCGGGCAGTGGCCAAGACAATTGACCGCCCAGCCCTGGATGAAATCGAGATAGCGCTTGCCCTGATGATCGAACAGCCAGGACCCCTCGCCGCGCTCGAAGACGAGTTCCGGACGGTTGGTGATGGTCATCAGGGAATCGGTATTGGCAGCGTGGTATTGCATGGTCGACTTTCCGTAGCGTGAAGCGGCAAGGGTAAAGACGCGATGTTACCGAATTACGGGAACCTGCGCAGAGCGAAGGCTCCCGTACCGAGTGTCGATACCCAAAAAATACCTGGCTACTGATTCTCGACAGTTGCAGATGCCCCGGCTATCGCGGCTGTCGAAACAAGTACCTTGTCCACGCGGTTCTTATCCATGTCCATGATTTCAAAACGCCAACCGGCAGCTTCGCAATGGTCGGTTGGTGCCGGGATGCGCCCCAGGGCATGCATGATGAATCCACCCAGGGTATGGAACCCCTTTTCCTCCTCACCGGGTAGCTCACCTTCAATGTCGAGTGCCGACTTCAGACGCTCGATACCGACGTCGCCATCGACCAGCCACGAGCCGTCCTCGCGTTGCAGCATGTCGCGCTCCTCCGGCCTTTCAGGTTCGGACAGTTCGCCCACAATCGCCGACATCACATCGGTAAGGGTTACCACGCCCTGAACATCGCCGTATTCATCGACGATGAGCGCAAACTGCTGTCGCGCGCGCCTGAAATTCTCCAGCAGTTGAGTCGTCGTCACCGTTTCGGGAACGAACAAAGGCGCGTGGAGTACGGACTCAATATCGGCAGAGGTAATGCAATGCCCGCCAGGCAAGGCCTTCTTGAGCAGGTCGCCCGTTTGCAGGATACCCAGGACGTGCTCAAGGCCATCGCGGCAGACCACGACGCGAGAGAACTCGGTTTCGATGATTTGCTGGCGAACGGCCTCGTCCCCTTCGTCGAGGTCGATGACAAACATCTCGCGGCGCGGAGTCATGATGGCCGGGATTTTCTGCTCATCCATCCGGAGGACATTCGACACGATTTCCTGCTCGCTCTCGTGGAATACGCCGGCTTCAGCACCTTGCTCCATCAGCACCTTGATTTCGTCGTCGGTGACCGGAGGTTCTTCCTTGCGACGAGCGCCAAGAATACTCAGGATAGCGGTCGAAGATGAGGACAGGACGACCACCAGCGGATGAGCCACCTTCGCCAGAAGCATCATGGGCCGAGCAATCAGCGAAGCGACGCCTTCGGGCGCCAGCATGGCCAGCCGTTTCGGAACGAGTTCACCGACAACGACCGAGAAATAGGTCAATGCGATCACGGTTACGGCCAGGGCAATCGACTTGGCGTGGGAGTCGAGGAGCGGGATGCCGGCCAGCCACTCGGCCAGGGGATCGGCAAGCGCCGCCTCGCCAATCGCACCGCTCATGATGCCGACCGAGGTTATCCCCACCTGAATGGTTGAGAGAAAGCTGGAAGGTTCCTGATGCAGCTTCAGGGCCGCCTCGGCCCCGATGCTTCCGTCATCCGAGAGATTTTGCAGCCTCGCTTTGCGCGAGGAGACGACGGCTATTTCGGACATGGCGAACACGCCATTGATAAGAATGAGGATGACTAGAAGAAATATATCCATGTTTGAAACCGCCCTGCGCAGTTGCTTGCGCGCGGTTTCGGTGTGAAGGGGAAATCAGTATAGCAGTTGCCATCTTCGCCCCTGTCTGCTCACCGGAGGCGATGCATCCGCTCTCGGTGAGATGGCGGATCGTCAAATCTTTAGTCGCCAAGGTCGGCAACGGTTCGGGTGCAGCCTCGGGTTGAGACACAAGACACCCTTGCATTGACGGCACTCCGACAGCGCCGCCGCCCTACATCCACCAAGGCTCCGAACCGGTATCTTCGTCGTCGGTGTCGAACCCGTCTTCTTCACGTTGATCGCGAAAAGGGTGGTCCGACTTGTGCGGGTGATGGATCGGGTCTTTGGGATTGGGGGTATCGGGTTTGATGGGCTGACGGCCCGGCAAAGTCGGCATGGACATTCCTTGCAACGATTGGAGTGCTCCGTTGGGCAGAATTCCCCTTGCAAGGTTTCACCTCATTGCAGCCGCAGGACGACGCGGTATAGTGGTGGCCCCTTTCTTCCGAGCTTTTCTCATGTTCGCAGTCATCGTCGCCCTTGTTCTGCTCGTCGCCGGCGTGGCGGTCATTTATCAGATATTGAAGAAGATGAGCGAGGACGGCGTCGACATTGCTGCACCGGGGAGTTGCAAGCGGCATGGCTGCGGTTCGTCGAAATGCGCTCCGCCGCCGGAATCGAGGGAAGCACCGTTGCTCGCCGAGGAACCGGACGGTCAGGGCAAGGCGAATTCCTGAAGGCCCGCGTCGTTGAGATGCACCTACCGAGTCACGACCATCCCGGCCAAGCCAGCCCGTTGACCGCTTAAGCGCCGGCCGCCAACCCTGCCAGCGCCGCCTCGGCGAACGCTATATCCTGCGCCTCGCTGCCGCCTGAAACGCCGATCGCCCCGACCAGGACGCCGTCGTGCTTGATCGGCAGGCCGCCGCCGAAGCCGACGAAGCGGTCGCGCTGCATCAGGCCGTGGCGCAGCATGTCCGAGCCTTTGGCCAGGCGGGCGTCCCACTTGGCTGTGGCCGGGCCGAAACTGACGACCGTGTAGGCCTTGTCGAGCGCGATGTCGATGGAGTGGAAAGGCGCCCCCGGGTGGCGTTTGAAGACCAGCGGATAGCCGGCGCGGTCGACGACGGCCACGCAGATCTTGACCCCGGCTTCGCGGGCGGCGGCGAGGGCGCCGTCGGCAATTTGTTCGGCGCTCCCCAGGCCGAGCGAGGCGATCATTTCAATGTCCATGCGATGAATCTCCGTGAGCCTCGGCGACCTGGGCCAGCAGGCGCTGTCGCCGGGTAAAGAGGAAAACGACGAACAGCAGCAGGGCGCCGCCTTCGACCAACAGGGTATGCCCCGCCCCCAGCCAGGAAGCGACGAAACCGGCGAGCAACCCGCCCAGCGCATCGAAGCCGAAGCGGGCCGAGGTGAAGAAGGAGACGATCCGCCCGCGCAGCGTTTCCGGCGCAATGCTCTGCAACACCATGTTGATGCCGACATTGCACACCGAAATGCCGAAGCCGAGGCCGATCATGCCGGCCAGCGCCAGCGGCAGCCAGGTGGTCATGGCGAAGGCGAGCATCGATACCATGCTGATCGCCACCCCGGCGACGATGGCCGACACCACGGCCGGCACCGCCTTGCGGGTGGCCAGGTAGATGGTCGACAGGAAGGCGCCGCAGCCGGCCGCCCCCCACAGCCAGCCGAGGGTCGTCGCATCGCCGGCAAACACGTCGCGGGCAAACACCGGCAGCAGCACGGCGTAAGTCGAGGCCGTCAGATTCAGGGCAATGAGCGTCAGGATCAGGGTACGGACGCTCCATGTCTGCCACGCGTACTGCAGCCCCTCCTTGAACACCTCGCCCATCGACCCCTTGGCGCGTGGCGGCGGCGTGCCGTGCACCAGCAGGATGCCGGCGATCAGGGCCAGGAACGAAAAGCCGTTGATGGCGAAGCAGAAGGCCTCCGACGTCGTGCCGAGCAACAGGCCGGCGATGGGCGGACCGACGAAGCGCCCGGCATTGAACAGCATGGCGTTGAGGGCCAGCGCGTTGGGCAGGTCGTCACGACTGCCGACGAAACTGCCGATCAGGGACTGGCGCAGCGGCGCGTCGAAACTGCTCAGGGTGCCGAGCACGAGGGCCATCAATACGATGAAGGGCGTGCCGATCCAGTCGGCCCAGGTCAGACCGGCGAGGACGAACGCCTGCACCGCCATCAGGGCCTGCACGCCGACCAGCCATTTCTTCTTGTCCTGCTTGTCGATCCAGGCACCGGCCAGCGGCCCGACCAGCAACTGCGGGATCAAGCCGCAGAAGGCGGTAACGCCGAGCAAGGCAGCCGACCCGGTCAGGCGATAGACCAGCCAGGCGAGGGCCACCTGCTGTATCCACGAGCCAAGGATCGAAACCGCCTGACCGGCGAAATACAGGCGGAAGTTGCGATGCGCCAGCGCGCGCATGCCGGCCGGCAAACGACTGGAACGCGATGGTTTGGTCATCGAAGCCAGTTCACGATCGAGGCCATCCGACCTAAGCGCCGATCAGCATCAGGACCGATAACGCTGCTCCACACAGATAGGTTCCCAAAGCACCGATGAAGCGTGCCGGATTGGGCCGCGACATGCTCGGCCAGGCCGTCAGCCCGATGACCAGCAGGAAACGGCAGATGGTGGCCGCGATGATCAGCCAGAGCGCGAGGTCGGATGGCCCGCGCCAGCCGAAGTACAGGAACATGACGGCGAGGAAAGGCGCGAACTCGGCCGTGTTGGCGTGCGCCCGAATCGCCCTGTTGAGCGGCGCGTTCTTTTCCGGCGCCGGACCGGAGCCGATGCCGCTGCGGCGGCGCAGAACGGAGACGGACAGCCCGAGCAGGAAAAGCAGGCAGCCCAGGGCGCCAATGCAATACACGATGACAGGATTCATAGTCGGCCCTCGCTGTGGATGCGTTCAGCGCGCAACGCGCCGGTAGAGCAGATAGCCCGCCAGAGACAGGGTCATCGTCGCCACGATGGCCCATGCCATCGGCCGGCCGCTGCCATCGTGAGTGTAACTGACCGCCGCGCTGGCCCACATGCCGAATCCGAATTGGCTGGAACCGAACAGCGCCGCCGCCGCACCGGCATTCTGCGGATAGCGTGCCATGAGCAAGCCGACGCAGTTGGCGCCGAGCAAACCGGTCATGCTGACCACGACGAAGAGACCGGCAATCACCAGCGGCAGCACGTCGCCGCCAAACACGGCCGCCGCCAGCAGCAACGCCCCGGCAAAGCCGCAGGCGCAGCCGATGCTGGCCATCGTGGCGGCGCCCCGGCTTTTGACCAGACGGCTGTTGGCATAGTTGGCCGCGAAGATGCCCAGCGCGTTGGCCGCGAACAAGGCGCCGTAAGCGAGTGGCGACAGTTTCTGCAAGGCGATGAAATAGAACGGACTGGCCGTGATGTAGGCGAACATCGCGGCGAACGACATGCCGCCGGCCAGCAACAACCCGATGGCGACCGGATCGAGTGCCAGGCGGCCATAGGCAGCGAAGGCAGCGGCCAGCGACATCTGCCCGCGTTTTTCGGGGGGCAGTGTTTCGGGCAACAGGCGCCAGACGACTACCAGGCTGAGCACGCCCCAGGCCAGCACGGCCGCGAAGGTGCCCCGCCAGCCAAAGCCGGCCAGCAAGGCACTGCCGAGCAAGGGCGCAAGCAGCGGCGCAATGGCCGTGACCATGGCCATCAGCGACAGCTTGCGGATCGCCTCGGTCGGCGAATAAACGTCTCGCACGACGGCCCGCGCCAGAACCGAGGCGGCCCCGCCCCCCAATGCCTGGACAAAACGGGCCAGTATCAGTTGTTCGACCGCCGAGGCCAGCATGCAGGCCAGGCTGGCCAGCGAAAACAGCGCGATCCCGGTCAACATCACGGTGCGCCGTCCGTAGCGATCGGAAATCGGCCCGTAGAACAGCATGCCGACGGCGAAGCCGGCAAGGAAGACGGTGATCGACGACTGAACAGCCTCGGGCGAAGCTCCCAGCCCAGCCGCGATGGCCGGCAAGGCGGGCAAATAGAGATCGATGGCCAGCGGCCCGAATGCGACGAGCGCGCCGAGCAGCAAAATGAAACGGCCCTCGCGGGCCGTTTCGACAGGATCAGGTGTCATCCGGGATTCTTCGTTTGGCCGCCATACCGACCCGAGACAGGATATCCCGGGCTGGAAGGCCGTGAATGTTAAAGACCGCCCAAGGCCAGGTACTTGGTTTCCATGTACTCGTCGAGACCGTGGCTGGAGCCTTCGCGGCCGATGCCCGACAGCTTGACGCCGCCGAACGGGGCGACTTCGGTCGAGATCAGGCCGGTGTTGACGCCGACCATGCCGTATTCGAGCTGCTTCGACACGCGCCAGACGCGACCATGGTCCTTGGAGAAGAAGTAGGCGGCGAGGCCGAATTCGGTGTCGTTGGCCATCTGCACGGCCTCGGCTTCGGTCTTGAAGCGGAACAGCGGCGCCACCGGCCCGAAGATTTCTTCCTTGGCGACGGCCATGCCGGTCGTCACGTCGGCCAGGATGGTCGGTTCGAACCAGGTGCGGCCCAGCGCATGGCGCTTGCCGCCGGTCACCACGCGGGCACCCTTGTCTGTGGCGTCCTTGACCAGTTCCTCGACCTTGTTGATCGCCGCATCGTCGATCAGCGGGCCTTGCGTGACGCCCTCTTCCATGCCGTTGCCGACCTTCAGACCGGCGACGGCAGCAGCCAGCTTGCTGGCGAACAGATCGTAGATGCCGTCCTGGACCAGGAAGCGGTTGGAGCAGACGCAGGTCTGGCCGGCGTTGCGGTACTTGGACGCCAGGGCACCCGCCACGGCGGCATCGACATCGGCGTCATCGAAGACGATGAACGGCGCATTGCCGCCCAGCTCCAGCGACATCTTCTTGACCGTGCCGGCGCACTGCTGCATCAGCAACTGGCCGATCGGGGTCGAACCGGTGAAGGTCAGCTTGCGGACGATCGGGCTGGACGTCATCACGCCGCCGATGGCTGAGGCCTTGCCGGTCACCACGCTGAACACGCCGGCCGGGACGCCGGCACGCTCGGCCAGCTCGGCCAGAGCCAGCGCCGACAGCGGCGTCTGCTCGGCCGGCTTGAGGATGATGGTACAACCGGCGGCGAGCGCCGGAGCGACCTTGCGGGTGATCATCGCCGAGGGGAAGTTCCACGGCGTGATGGCGGCACAAACGCCGACCGGCTCCTTGGTGACAACGATCTGGCGATCCTTGAACGGTGACGGGATGACTTCGCCGTAGGCGCGCTTGGCTTCCTCGGCGAACCATTCGACGTAGGCGGCAGCGTAGGCGATTTCGCCCTTGGCTTCGGCCAGCGGCTTGCCCTGCTCGGCCGTCATCAGCGCGCCGAGGTCGTCCTGGTTGGCCATCAGCAGGTCGAACCAGCGGCGCAGGATGCGCGCGCGCTCGGCTGCTGTGGTTTCGCGCCAGGTCTTGAGCGCCTTGTCGGCGGCCTGGATGGCGCGCTCGGTTTCGGCGGCGCCGCAGCGCGGCACGGTCGCGATGGTTTCGCCCGTTGCCGGATTGGTGACGGCGATGGTTTCGCCGTTGTCGGCACCGACCCAGGCACCATCGATATAGCAGGCCTGACGCAGCAGGTTGGGATCCTTCAATGCCAGCATGGACTGTTCTCCTTGAATGTTTTAGTAAGCCGCGCCGCTCTTGGCGGAGCCGGCCTGCTTGAATTTGTCGGCCAGGGCGACCGAGGCATTGCGCAGCAGCAAGGCATCGACACCGACCAGCAGGAAGCTGGCGCCCATCTCGCGATACCCGGCCGCGATGGTCGGATCGGCCGAGAAAACACCGGCGGCCTTGCCGGCAGCAGCGATCTGGCGAATGGCGCCTTCGACCGCCACCTTAACGTCCGGATGCCCCGGATTGCCGAGATGCCCCATCGAGGCGGCCAGATCGGACGGACCGATGAACACGGCGTCGACGCCATCGACCTTGAGGATGTCGGCGAGACCGGCCAAACCGGCGACGGACTCGATCTGCACGATCAGGCACATTTCCTGGTCGGCCTTGGCGAAATAGCCGTCCACGCCGTTCCAGCGGGCGGCACGGGCGAGCGCCGTGCCGACGCCGCGGATGCCGTGCGGCGGATAGCGCATGGCGCGCACCAGCGATTCGGCTTCTTCGGCGGTTTCGACCATCGGCACCATCAGCGTCTGGACGCCGCCGTCGAGCAGTTGCTTGATGCGGGCGACGTCGTGGTCGACGGTACGCACCACCGGTCGCACCGGGTACTGACCCAGCACCTGCAGTTGCTCGATGATGGAGCGCAGGTCGTTGGGGCCGTGCTCGCCGTCGATCAGCAGCCAGTCGAAACCGGCCGTACCGACCACTTCGGCGGCGTAGGCGTTGGCCATGCCGAGAAAGAGGCCGATCTGCGTTTCACCGGCTGCCAGGGCGCGCTTGAAGGTGTTGAGAGGCATGTCCACGGAGTTTGCTTCCTTGTCAGACGAAACGGGCGGTGATGTTGCCCAGCGGGCCGTAATCGACGTGGATGGTATCACCCGGCGCGACCTTGACCGGACGGGTGAACGAGCCGGCCAGGATGATCTGGCCCGGTTCCAGCGCGACACCGTGCGGCGCGAACTTCTTGGCCAGCCAGGAAATGCCGTTGGCCGGGTGATTCAGCACGCCGGCGGCGACACCGGTTTCCTCGATGATGCCGTTCTTGTAGAGCAGCGCGGCCGCCCAGCGCAGGTCGATGTCGAGCGGCTTGATCGGGCGGCCGCCGAGGATGATGCCGACGTTGGCGGCATTGTCCGAAATAGTGTCCATCACCTTGCGCGGCCGCTTGCTTTCCGGATCGATACGGTGGCAGCGGGCGTCGATGATCTCGACTGCCGGGGTCACGTAGTCGGTGGCCGACAGCACGTCGAAGATGGTGACGTTCTCGCCTTCGAGGCGATCCTTGAGGATGAAGGCCAGCTCGACCTCGACCATCGGATCGATGAAGCGGGAACAGGGAATCTCGGCGGCGTCCTTGTAGACCATTTCGTCGAGCAGCGTGCCGAAGTCCGGCTCGTTGATCTGCGACGACATCTGCATCGCGCGCGAGGTCAGGCCGATCTTGTGGCCGACGATCTTCTGGCCCTCGGCCAGCTTCATCTGCACCCAGGCCTTCTGGATGGCGTAGGCGTCGGGGATGGTGATTTCCGGGTGGTCCAGCGAAATCTGGCGCACCGGCTTGCGGGCCTTTTCGGCTTCGTGCAGGCGGCGCGCAGCCGCTTCGATGATGTCTTGGCTGAGCATCTTTATCTCTCCTCTGTCAGTTTTTCTTGTAGCGGGGGTGAATGTTGTTTTTCTTCCAGGTGCCGGCCTCGCTGAACTCGGCGATTTCCATCGACAAGGCCAGTCCGTGGCGTTCAAAGAAGGCGGCGAAGTGTTCGCTCAACATCGCGAACAGTTCGTCGCCGGTCTTTTTCCTGGCTTCGTCGGAACGCCCGGCGCCGATCTTCAGCGTGGCGTGCACAAAGGCGTCGCTCGATTGGGCGCCGTCGGCCACGCAGTAGTCCTTGAGCCAGATGACGCGGGAGCGGATGCCCCCGGTCGGATAGACCCCACCCTGGTCAATGAGCACCTGGTTGGATTTCCGGAGCAAACCCTTGATGTCGGCTTCCGCCACATCGAGGTTGTCGGTGATTTCATAGATCAGATGGGGCATTCCTCGCTCCTTGCGCGAATCAGGAAACCGGCATTTCCATGCCGACGCCGCGGGCCAGCGGCGGGATGCCGGCGACCGGCAGATTGACGACGACCTGGCCGGTCCCCGAGCTTTCGAAGTAGGGGCAGACGATCTCGGCCTTGCCTTCGTACTTGTCCCAGCCGATGGCGCCGAACAGCATGGCGGTGTCGTGCATCTTGCCTTCGCCGGTGCAGTACTGGGCGTACTCGGGCAGCATGCGCAGGAAGGTATCCCACTCGCCGCCTTCCCACAGTTGCAGGGCGCGCAGGTCGACCTGCTTGTTGAATTCGCGGCTGATGGTATTGAAGCCCTGCTCGACCAGGCGGTTTTCCCAGATCTGGTGCGACATCGAGCCGCTGGCGACGATGGCGACGCGGCAGTTGCTACGGGCGACGGCCTTGGCCAGCGCCTCACCGAGAATGCGCGACTCCTCCAGCGAGCCAAAGGTGCTCCAGCCGGCGATCGAGACAACCTTGATCTTGCCTTCCGGGTTCATGTAGCGCATCGGCAGGATGGTGCCGTACTCAAGGTCGAGGGAAGCGACTTCGTGGGCGCGGGTCTTGACGCCCATGGCCGTGGCTTCCTCGGCGATCATCCGCCCGAGTTCCGGGTTGCCCGGGAATTCGTAGGGCAGGTCCTGGATGAAGTGCGGGAACTCGTGGCTGGTGTAGTTGCCTTTGTGCACCGCGTTGTTGTTGATGTGGTAGCCGGCGTTGACCAGCCAGTGCGTGTCGAACACGATGAAGGTGTCGACGCCGAGCTCGACCGCGCGACGGCCGAGCTCGCGCTCGGCGTCGATGGCGGCCTGGCGGCAGCCGTGGGCCGGACCCGGTTGTTCGGAAATAAGCATCGAAGGCACATGTGTGCACTTGATGGCCATGACGATTTCACCCATGTTGCTGTCTCCCTTTGATGGTGTGGAAAGTGTTCACGGTTGGGGGTGAAGGTGGCTTTACGCTCTTTAGTTAGACGGGAAAGACGACATTGATCTGGCCGGTACCGGACGAACCGAAATACGGGGTGACCACTTCCGCCTTGCCCTGGTAATCCTCGGCACCGAGTACGCCAAGCAGCATGGCGGTGTCGTGCATCATGCCTTCGCCGTGGCACTTGACCGCGTACTCCGGCAACATGCCGCAGAAGGTCTTCCAGTCGCCGTTCTTCCAGAGTTCGACGACATGGTGATCGATGGTTTCCAGGAACGGGTCCCAGACCTTGTGCAGGAACTGCTCGGACACGCCGTTCTGGGCGAAGCGGTGCGAAAGCGAACCCGAAGCCAGCACGGCGACATTACCCTCGAACTTTTCCTCGATGGCCTTGCGCACGGCGCGGCCCAGTTGGATCGAATCGGCCAGGTTATGCACGGTGCACAGCGCGGAAACCGAGACGACCTTGAACTGCTTGTCCTCGTTCATGTAGCGCATCGGGACCAGCGTGCCGTACTCCAGCGCCAGGCTGGTCGCATCGTGGGCGCGGGTATGCACGCCGGCGGCGGTCGCCACGTCGGCGATGGCGTGACCGAGTGCCGGGTTGCCTTCATACGAGAACGGCATGTTCTTGATGAAGTGCGGCAGTTCGTTGGAGGTATAGATGCCCTCCCACGATGGCGCGCAGTTGATGTGATAACCGGAATTGACCAGCCAGTGCGTGTCGAAGACGACGATGGTGTCGACGTTCAACTCACGCATGCGGCGGGCGATTTCCTTGTGGCCGTCGATGGCCGCCTGGCGGCAGCCCTTGTGCGGCCCGTCCAGTTCCGACAGATACATCGACGGAACGTGGGTGATCTTGGCGGCAAGTACGAGTTTTCCCATGATATGTCTCCTCCTTCCCTGCCTCAGATGCCCCAGCGCGGGATGTGATGGCTGCCGTAAGACACGGCGATGTTCTTGGCTTCGCAGAACACTTCGTAGCTGTAGTGGTTGCCTTCGCGGCCGGTGCCGGAAGCCTTGCTGCCGCCGAAGGGCTGGCGCAGGTCGCGGACGTTCTGGCTGTTGACGAAGGTCATGCCGGACTCGATGGCCTTGGCCAGGCGGATGGCGCGGCCGGTGTTGTTGGTCCACAAGTACGACGACAGGCCGTAGATGGTGTCGTTGGCGATGGCGACGGCTTCCTCTTCGGTCTTGAAGCGGATGATGCACGGCACCGGCCCGAAGATTTCTTCCTGGGCGATGCGCATCTTGTTGTCGACGCCGGCGAAGACGGTCGGCTGGACCCAGAAACCATTCTTGAACTTGTCGTCGACCACCGGCGTGCCGCCGCCGAAGACGACTTCGGCGCCTTCCTGCTTGCCGAGTTCGATGTAGTAATTGACCTTTTCCTGGTGGCCCCTGGAGATCATCGGGCCGATGATGGTGCTCATGTCGGTCGGGTCGCCGACCTTGATTTTCGCAGCGCGGGCGGCGAAATCGGCGACGAACTTGTCGTAGATGCCGGCCTGGACGATGATCCGCGACCCCGCAGTGCAGCGTTCGCCGTTGTTCGAGAAGATCATGAAGATGGCGGCGTCGAGGGCACGTTCGTAGTCGGCATCGTCGAAGATGATGAACGGCGACTTGCCGCCCAGTTCCATCGAAAACTTCTTCAGACCGGCCGACTTGACGATGCGGTTGCCGGTGGCGGTCGAGCCGGTGAAGGAGATCGAACGGACATCCGGGTGGGCGACCAGCGGTTCGCCGGCGGTGTGGCCAAAACCATGCACGACGTTGAACACGCCCGCAGGAATGCCGGCTTCGAGGGCCAATTCGCCGAGGCGATTGGCGGTCAGCGGCGACAGCTCGGACATCTTCATCACGGCCGTGTTGCCGAAGGCCAGGCAGGGCGCGGTCTTCCAGGTGGCGGTCATGAACGGCACGTTCCACGGCGAGATCAGCGCGCAGACGCCGACCGGCTGCCACAGCGTGTAGTTGAGGTGGCCGGTGTCGGAATCGTAGGTTTCGCCGTGCATGTGCTGGATCAACTCGGCGAAGTAGTTGAAGTTGTCGGAGGCGCGCGGCACCAGCACCTTCTTGGTCTGGTGGGTAACCTGGCCGGTGTCGGCGGTTTCCAGGTCAGCGATCGGCTCGACGTTGGCGGCGATCAGTTCGCCCAGCTTGCGCACCAAACGGGCGCGCTCCTTGACCGGCGTCGCGGCCCAGCCCGGGAAGGCAGCCTTGGCCGCGGCCACCGCGGCGTTGACCTCGTCCTGGCCACCGCTGGCGACGGTATCGATCACCTCGCCGGTCGCCGGATTGATGGTCTCGAAGCTTTCCTTGCTGCCGACCTTCTGGCCGTTGATGATGTGCTGGATCATGTGCTGTTCTCGCTTTCTCTTAAGCGTTGGCGAAATAGGTGGCGTCGTCGACGATGGTGTTGACCAGGCAGCAGACGTTTTCGACTTCGGTTTCGATCACGTCGCCCGCCTTGACGTCGGCCAGGCCTTCCGGCGTGCCGGTCAGGATGACGTCGCCCGGATTCAGGGTCATGAAGGACGACAGGTATTCGATCAGCGTCGGGATGTCGAAGATCATGTCGGCAGTCGTGCCTTCCTGCGTCGTCTTGCCGTTGACCCGCGTCGTCAGCTTGAGCGCCATCGGGTTTGGCACGTCGGCGGCATCGACCAGCCAGGGACCGAGCGGCGTGCAGGCATCGCGGTTCTTGACGCGCAGGTTCGGACGGTAATAGTTCTCGAGATAGTCGCGGATGGCGTAGTCGTTGGCCACGGTGTAGCCGGCAACCATGTCCATGGCGTCGGCCTTCTTGACGTTCTTGCCGGTCTTGCCGATCACGACGGCCAGCTCGCACTCGTAGTGCATGTAGGTGGCGTCGGCCGGGCGGCGGGTGTTGGCCTTGTGGCCGGTAATGGCGTTCGGTCCCTTGAGGAAGACGAGCGGCACTTCCGGTGCCTTGAAAGCCAGTTCCTTGGCGTGGTCGGCGTAGTTCAGGCCGAGGGCGAAGACGGTGCCGGCTTCGACCGGCGGCAGCCACTGGAAGTCGCCGTCGTTGAGCAGGCGGCCATCGGCCAGGCGAACCTTGCCCGCGTTTTCAACACCGGCGTCGGTGACTTGATGAACGGCGCCGTTGTAGGCGATGCGACCGCGCTTCATGCTGCGACTCCTTCGGCAATGGTGAAATTCAGGCTGCCGAGACCTTCGGCACTGATACGAACGGTGCTGCCGGCCTTGGCCTGCGGCGCCATGTAGCGCACGCCGACGAGCAGGACGTCGCCCTGGCTCAGGGTCATCCACTCCGTCACATCCGCCAGCAGTTTGGCCGGCGAACGGATCAGATCGTTCAATGAACGGGTGTCGACCACCTGGCCGTCGATTTCGGTCGTCAGCGTCAGGCCGGCCAGATCGGCCAGCGGCTTGACCGAGGAAATCGGCAACGATCCATCAAAACACTTCTCGCGGATGGCGGGACGGTAGTAGCTGGTATGCGGCAGGCTCAGGTCGGCAGCCAGCACGACGCCGGCGACCGCCTCCAGGGCATTGCCCGCTGCCAGTCGCCCGGCGGCACGGCCCATGACCAGACCGATGGTGGCTGCGACTTCGACGCTGTCCGCACCGGCCGGCAGGCTGACTGCGGCGCCGCAGGCAACGCGGGTATTGGCCGGTTTGAGATAGAGCACCGGCGCCTTGGGAGCACCCTTGTACGGGGCCTCCTCCAGCGAACCGATTTTCTGGACGGAAACGGTGTCATTGAGGATGACGCCGAAAACCGTACCGCACACTTGCTGTTTGATCATGTTTCTAGACTCCGCTCAGCCGAGGTAATGAACCAGACCGAGACACAGGACAGGGAAGAAAACGAGGGCGATGATGCGCAGGAAATCCGAAGCCAGGAAGGGCATCACCCCCCAGGCCGTTTCCTTCATCGGCACATCCTTGGCGATCTTGTTGATCACGTAGAGATTCATGCCGACCGGCGGGTGGACCAGGCCGATCTCGACAACCATCAGGGCCAGGATACCGAACCAGATCGATTTGTCCTCGATGCTCATGCCGAAGAAATCCAACCCCATGACCATCGGATAAAAGATGGGGATGGTCAAGAGGATCATGGCCAGCGAATCCATCACGCAGCCGAGCAGGATATAGATGAGCAGGATGGAGAACAGCACGACCAGCGCCGGCAGGCCGCTGTTCTGCACCCACAGGGCCAGCTCGGTCGGCATTTGCGACAGGGCCAGGCTGGAGTTCAGCAGGTCGGCGCCGATCAGCACCATGAAGATCATGCCGGTGGCGTGGGCCGTGCCATAGACGCTCTGCAGGAAATCCTTGGTGCGCATGCCGCCCGACACCGCCGCGATGATGCCGCAGGCTGCCGCGCCAATCGAGGCGGCTTCGGTCGGGTTGGCCCAGCCACCGTAGATGCCGACGATGACGACGAGGAAAACGCAGAGCACCGGGATGATGTTGATCTGGGCCTTGATCATTTCGCCGAACGGCACCTTCTTGCCAGCCGGACCGGCGCTGGGATCGCGCCGGACCACCAGGGCGATGACCAGGATGTAACCGAGCGCCGCGATGATGCCCGGCACGACGGCGGCGACGAACAGCTTGCCGATGGATTCCTGGGTCAGCACCGCGTAGATGACCAGCGGCACCGACGGCGGAATCATGATGCCCAGCGTACCGGAAGCGGCCAGCGTGGCGGTCGACAGCTTGCCGGAATAGCCATTGGCCTTCAGTTCCGGCAAGGCAACCTGCCCCATGGTGGCCGCCGTCGCCAGCGAAGAGCCGCAAATGGCACCGAATGCCGCGCAAGCCGCCGTCGAGGCCATGGCCAGACCGCCGCGCCAATGGCCGATCAGCGTGCCGGCCGCCTTGAACAGCGCCTTGGACAGCCCGCCGTGCGTGGCGAACTGGCCCATCAGGATGAACAGCGGGATCACCGCCAGATCGTAGTTGGAGACCCGGGCATAGACCAGGTTGTTCAGGGTGTACAACAGGCCGGACGTTTCGCCGGCATTCATGACCAGATAGATGCCGGCGCCGGTGACGAACATCGCCATCGTGATATGCACGCGCACGGCCAGCATGGCCAGCAGACAGCCGAAACCGATCAAGCCGATAGAGGTACCGCTCATTTATCTGCTCCCCGGAATGTTCTTGGTCGGATGAAAGTGGGCATAGGCGCGGTAGATCGCGCAGACCATCATCAGGAACAGCCCCGGCACGAGCAGGGCCGTCGGGATCCACAGCGGCAACGAGACCAGCGTCGTCACCTCTTCCGACTCGCGGGTCGCGATGGCCGACAGGATGGTGCGCCAGACCAGCAAGCCCGAAACCACGGCAAACAGGATTTCGGCAATGCCATCGATCGGACGCTTCAGCGAATCGCGCATGTTCTCGGTGAAAAAGTCGACCTTGATGTGCTCGCCGAGCAGGGTGCAATACGGCAGGAAGGCCGTCGCGGCAACGGCCGTGCCGGCCTGCATCAGCTCGATGTCGCCGTTCACCGAGCCGAAGCCCAGTTTGCGACCAATGATCGACACCAGCGACATCGCAATCAGGGCGATGAACAGGACACCGCCCGAAATCGCCATCGCCTTGCCGGCCATGATCAGGTAGTGCTCGACCTTGTCGTGCTCCACCAGATCATGCGGCATACCCATCGGATCTTGCATGCTGTTCTCCTCGATCCTTTTTTTATTTGGTCGTGCCGCTCAGCTCGCGGGCCGCGGCGATCAGCCTCTTGCCGTCGAGGCCCTTTTCGCCGACCTGCTTGGCCCACTCGTCCTCGACGCTGGCCGTCGCCTGCTTCATGGCCGTCACCTGGGTCGCGCTCAGCGTGGTGATCTTGTTGCCCTGGGCGGCGATGCGCTTCTTGGTATCGGCGGCGACCTCATCGAACATGGCGCCGAACTTGCCGACCATCACTTCGCCGGTGGTCTTGTCGACGATGGCCTTCAGGTCGGCCGGCAGGCCGTCGTATTTCTGCTTGTTCATCAGCACGGTCAGCACCGTGGCGGTCGGATAGGCGACGCCATTGTCCGGCTGCAGGTGGAACTTGGTGACTTCGGACAGCTTGGTCGGATAGACCAGTTCCCAGGCGCCGAGCGAACCATCGACAACGCCCTTGGAAATCGCTTCGGTCACCTGGGCCGGCGGCATGGCCACCGGCTGGCCGCCCAGCGCAGCCAGGGTCTTGGCACCGACACGGGTCGAGGTGCGCAGCTTGAGGCCGGAAAAACCGGTCAGGCCGGCGATCTGCTTGCTGGCGGTATGTACCGCCTGGCCGCCGTCGGTGTGGAAGGCGAGCACCTTGTAGGCCGCGAATTCCTGCTGCGCGTGCTGCTGGTAGTACTTCCACAGTGCCTTGGAACTGGAAGTTGAATCCTTGACCATGAACGGCAGTTCGAAGGCCTCGATGGCCGGGAAGCGACCGGCGGAATAACCCGGGCCGGTCCACACCACGTCGGCGACGCCGTTCTTCACCTGGTCAGCCAGTTGGGCCGGCGTGCCGCCGAGCTGCATGGCCGGGTAGAACTGGCACTTGATGCGGCCGTTGGACAGCTTGCCCATCTCCTCGCACCACGGCTGCAGCACCTTCTGCTGCGTCGGCGCGGCCGACGGCAGGAAGTGGGCGATCTTGAAGGTGACTTCCTGAGCAAAAGCCGGGATGGAAACGGCCATGGCGCCAAGCAGGGCAAAGTGACGTGTGTTCATTCGACATCTCCTCGAAGGGTGTGGGTCGGACCCACATTTATTAACATGTTAGTGATCAAATTAAATCACTAGGATGTTAGTGAGTCAACTGCTCTTCGAATTTTTTACGCTTTTTTTCCCGGGGCCGGATGGCGATAAATCTGGAAGCGGCCGCCGCGAAAATCGATCTCGTTTTCGAGATGCGCGCCGACAGCCCGCGCAACGCGGATCGAGGCCGCGTTGTCGCGGTGAATAAAGCTGATCGGCTGCTGTCCGGGATACACCTCGGCGGTCATGGCCTGCACCGCCCGGGCGGCTTCGCTGGCGAACCCCTTCCCCTGGCATTCAGGCAACAGCGCCCATTTGATCTCGCGCTCGGGAAAATCGGCGGGGTACCACAGGCCGACCGCACCGATCATTGCGCCGCCCGCCTTTTCCTCCAGCGCATAGGGACCATAACCGCGCAGCAGCCAGTGCCCGGCCAGCGTCGCCGTCAGGCGCCAGCTTTCGCCTTCGCTCAGCACCCGGCCCAGGGTATGGCGCGTGCAGTCGGGGTTGCCGTAATGGAGATGCATACGGCGCCAGTCGTCTTCACGAAACATGCGCAGCACCAGGCGCTCGGTTTCGAGTCGGGTCGGTATCTGAAATTCGCTCATGGCAGGGGCACCAAAAAAAACCGGCCGCACGAGGCGGCCGGGAAACTCCGCAAGGAGAGATGAACTCAGAAAAAACGGGATTACTTCATGATCTTCAGGGTCTGGATCGAGGTGTATTCCTCCAGCCCGTAACGACCGAACTCGACACCGATACCCGACTGCTTGACGCCGCCGAACGGGGCATCCGGCTGGATGGCGCCATGCTCGTTGACCCAGGCGCTGCCGCATTCGAGACGCAGGGCCACCTCGGCCGCCTTGGCCGGGTCGCGGGACCAAACCGAGCCACCCAGCCCCGCCGGATTGGCATTGGCACGGGCAATCACTTCATCCAGATCACTGTATTTGATGACCGGCAGGATGGGGCCAAACGGCTCCTCATCGACCAGGCGCAGACCATCGGTCACGTCGGCGACTACGGTCGGCTCGTAAAAATAGCCGGGCCCGGCCTTGCGCTTGCCGCCGCACAGGAAGCGGGCGCCATGGGCGCGGGCGTCCTCGGCCAGTTCCTCGACCTTGGCCAGCTGCATCGCGTTCTGGATCGGGCCGAGCTGGGTGTCGGCATTCATGCCGTCGCCGACCACCGCATTGCGGGCCAGATTGGCCAGCTCTGCGCACAGTTCGTCGTAGATGCTGTCATGCACGTACAGGCGCTTCAGGCAGGCGCAGGTCTGGCCATTGTTGTGGAAGGTAACGCCGAACAGCTTGGGCGCGACGGCCTTGACGTCGACATCGGGCAGCACGATGCCGGCGTCGTTGCCGCCCAGTTCCAGCGTCAGGCGCTTCAGGTTGCCCGAGGCGTTGGCCATGATGCGCTTGCCGGTCGCCGTCGAGCCGGTGAACACGATCTTGGCGATACCCGGATGGCCGGTCATGGCCGGGCCGACATCGGAACCGGCGGCGCCGGTGATGAAGTTGAGCACGCCCGGCGGCAGGATGGCATTGGCCAGCTCGGCGAAGCGGGCGGTCGCCACCGGCGTCATCTCGGAGGGCTTGATGACCACCGCGTTACCGGCGCGCAGCGCGGGAATGACGTGCCAGATGGCGATCATCAGCGGCCAGTTCCACGGCGTGATCGAGCCGACCACGCCCAGCGGCTTGCGATGCACCTCGACGCGTGCCTCGGCGTTGTCCTGGATGACTTCGACCGGCAGTTGCAGGTCGGCGGTGACATGCGTCCAGGCGATCGAACCGCCGACTTCCATGCCCGCCCCCACGCCGTTCAGCCCGCCCTGCGGCTTGCCGGTTTCCAGCGTGACCAGGCGCATCAGCTCGGGCATGTTCGCTTCGAGGGCGGCCCCCAGCGCATGCAGCAGCTGTTGCCGTTCGGCATCCGGCTTGCGGCTCCAGGCCGGGAAAGCGGCCTGCGCAGCCTTGACCGCGGCATCGACGTGGCTGGCATTGCCGGCCTGGGCCTGGGCAAAGGCCTCGCCGGTGGCCGGGTTGATGACCGGGAAAGTGGTGGCCGCCTGAACGGCCTGACCGTCGATCAGCATGGAAATGGTTTGCATGTCGTCTCCTGTTTGATTGTTCGTGTTGCCGGTTTACAAGCCCTGCCCGTCGGTGATCACGCCGTGCCGCGAGAAGCGGACCAGGCCCTGCCCCGTCCATAACGCCGCGGTCAGCGACAGCCGGTCGTCGCGCTGCTTCCAGGTGAAGCTGGCCCCGCCGTCGGTGCTGTCGAGCAGCACGCCGTCCAGGCTGGTGCCGTACACATGGCCGCCGCCTTCAAGCAGATCGGTCACCGAACTCTTGCTGCCGCTGACCACCGGCTGCCAGCTACGGCCATCGTCCTGGCTGCGATAGAGCGTGCCGCGCAGGCCGCCGACGAGCAGCGTACCATCCTTGAGTGCGACGCCGGTCCACAGCGAACCCTTGTAGCCGGTGTTCAGATATTGCCAGCTTTGGCCGCGGTCACCGCTGCGCAAGACCATGCCGCGCTCGGCGGCGACGAACAGCTCGCCCTTGGCCGAAGCGAAAATCCTGAACAGGTTGCGGTCGGCCTTGCCGCCATCCGGCGGCGCCGGCAGATCGAGCGGAGCCCAGGTCTTGCCGCCATCCTGCGTACGCAGCACCAGCGACCACAGGCCGACAGCCAGCCCTTCCTGCGCGTTGAGGAAATGGACCGAGAACAACGGCCGGTCCTCTTGGGTTTCCAGGCGCTGGATGCTCCAGTTCTCGCCGCCGTCGGCCGTGTGAAGGATGGCGCCCCACTGGCCGACCGCCCAGCCGTTCTTGTCGTCGGCGAAATGCACGGCGGTCAGGGTCGAGGAGACCGGCACGGAAGCGGCCTGGCGGAAAGTCTTGCCCCCGTCGTCGGAGAGCAGGACGGTACCGTAGTCACCGACCGTGACCAGGCGCTTGCCGGCGTAGGCGGCGCCCTGGATGGGGGCCAGCGTGGCGGCGGCACTCTTCTTGGCCGGCTGGGCCTGCAGCGGTGCCGGAGCAGCCGGTGCCTGGGCCATGGCCGGGATAGTGATCAGGCTGCCGAGCAAGGCGGCGATCAGGGAGGTGGCGCGGAGCGTCATGGGTTGCTTGTTCATGGTCGGCTCCCGATTAGTGGTTGAGGATGCCCGGCGCGCGGACGGGCGTCTTGCGCGGGAACAGTTTTTCAAGCCACACCGCAAAGGCCGGCAGCGCGGTCATGGCCATCACCATGTTGACCATGAACATGAAGGCGAGCAGCTTGCCCATGTCGGCCTGGAACTTGAGGTCGGAGAACGCCCAGGTGGCGACACCGATGGCCAGCGTGATGGCGGTGAAGATGGTCGCCGTGCCGACTTCGAGGATGGAATGCTCGAGCGCCTTGACGATGTTTTCGCCCTGCGACAGGTGCAGCTGCAGGCGGTTGTAGATGTAGAAGGCGTAATCGACGCCGATGCCGACGGCGAGCACCATGACCGGCAGCGTGGCGACGGTCAGGCCGATCTCCAGCTCCTTCATGAACCAGTAGCCGATGAAGGTGCCGACGGTGAGCGGCAGGCAGCAGGCGAGCACGGCGCGGAAATCGCGATAGACCATGGCGACCAGGAAGACGATGGCGGCATAGACGTACATCATCATCGGCATTTCGCTCTTCTCGACCTCGTCGTTCACCGCGGCCAGCACGCCGGCGTTGCCGGAAGCGAGGCGGATGGTGACGCCATCGAGCTTGTGCTCGGTGCGGAAGTCCTTGACCTTGTCGATGACGCGATTGATGGTCGTCGCCTTGTGGTCGTTGAGGAACAGGTGCACCGCCGTCATGCTGCAATCCTTGCGCATGTAGCCGCGCATCCGGCCGATTTCGGTGGCCAGCGCCGCGTAGTTGCCCGGATCGATGGGGATGGCGTTCATCTTCGGATTGCCCTCGTTGTAGCCCTCGTTATAGGTCCGCAACTGGCCGGAGAAGGAAATGGCCGACAGCACGCCCTCGGTGTTCTGCATGTGCCAGACGAACTGGTCCTGGTAAAGGCCGAGCGCGACGTTCTCGCAGGAATCCGGTGCCGTCTCGAAGACCACGGTCAGCCAGTCGAGGCCGGTATCGTAGGCTTCCGAAATGGCCACCGCATCGCGGTTGAAGCGGGCTTCCGGACGCAGTTCCGGGGCGCCAGGCTGCAAGGTGCCGATGACGCGGTCGCTGCTCTGCCAGACCGATACGCCGAAGACTGCGATGGTCAGCGCGATGACGATGGCGGCATTGCGCGGCTCGGCGACGCGGGCCAGGGCACGCAGCCAGCGGGCCCGCTTGTCACGCTTCATCATCGCCTTGTCGGCGTATTCCTTGGTGAAGGTAAAGTACGAGGCGGCAATCGGCAGCATCGCCAGGTTGGTGGTGATCTTGAAGAAGACGCCGAGCGAAGCGGTGATCGCCAGTTCGCGCACCATCGGAATGGGGATCAGGATCAGCGTGATGAACGAGACGAAGGCGGTGACCAGGGCCAGCACGCCGGGAATGAGCAGGCCGGAGAAGCTGGCGCGGGCGGCCTGTTCGGTGGTCTTGCCGTGCGCCAGTTCGCGCACGATGAAGTTGATCTGCTGCACGCCGTGCGAGACACCGATGGCGAAGACCAGGAAAGGCACCAGCACAGCCAGCGGATCGAGGCCGAAGCCGAGCAGGCGCAGGGCGCCGAACTGCCAGACCAGCGAGGTGAATGAACAGACGATGGGCAGGATGGTGAAGCGCAGCGAATGGCAGTACCAATACACCGCCCCCGCCGTCAGCAAGAGGGCCACCGCGCAGAATTCGAGCACCGACGAGGCCCCGTCGGCAATGTCGCCGATCTGCTTGGCGAAGCCGATGATCTGGATCTCGAAATCGGCGTCCTCGAACTGCTTGCGCAAGCCTTCCAGCTTGTCGTTGTACGACACGTAGTCGATCTTGTTGCCGTCCTTGTCCACCTCGGCCAGTTCGGCGACGATCATCGCGCTGGTCTGGTCGCGCGAGACCAGCGTGCCGACGAAGCCGCCCTGGCTGGCCGAGCGCTGGATGCCGGCGATGATTTCGGAATTCAGTTGGTCCGGCGTCACGGTGCCGGAAATGATCGGATCGGCGCGGAAGCCTTCCTCGGTGATCTCATTGACGAAGCTGTTCGGCGTCCACAGCGACTGCACGCCGAGGCGGTCGACGCCCGGCAGGTAGATCACCGCCTGGGTCACGTCGTACAGGCGCTTCAGGCCGGCCTGCGTCCAAATGGTGTCCTTCTTTGCCTTGACCACGACGTTCAGGCGGTTGGCGCCGAGCACGTCGTTGCGGTACTTGTGAAAGGTCTCGATGTATTCGTGGCCGGTCGGCATCTGCTTCTCGAAACCGGCCTCCATGCGCAGTTGCAGCGCGAAGTAGCCCATCACGGCGGTGAACACGGCCAGCCAGATCAGGAAGGGCGTGCGGTATTTGAAACAGAAATTCTCCAGCCCGCCGAGGGTACGGGTCAGATACTTGTCGACGTCGTCGACGCTGAAAAGGTTGAGCATGATGTGCTGTCCTGCGGGAGATGATTTGTTCTTATGGTGCGGACCAGGGCGCGGCGAACCGCCCCCTGGCCATCGATCGCCTTAGAAGTTGCGCGACACGTACATCCCGAAGAAATCGCGGTCCTTGTACGGCTGGTCATAGACGCGCGAACCGCCCCAGAACTTGGCGTAGTTCACGCCCGCCTGCCACTTGGCCGGGTTCTGCGTGAAGCTGACGATGAAGTTGGCCGACTTCGCCCCCTCCATGAACAGCGCCGCCGAATTCGGCGTCCGCCCGCTCACCGCCTGGAAGTAGTAGATCTCCGGCGTGACCTGCCAACCCGGGATCAGGTTGCCGTCGTAGGTCCAGCTGAAGTCCAGGTTGTAGCCCCAGGACAGCTTGTCGCCCACGGCTTCCGCGCTGTTGCTGGTGTTGAACTCCTGGCCCCAGGCCCAGACGCCGGCGCCCACCGGATCGTTGCCGTAGAACTTCTTCAGCTTCGGATAGTAGGTCGCCACGCCTTCGATCATCAGCGTCGCCGTCGAGGCATTGCCCAGCGCCTTCAGGATGCCGCCGTAGTCGCCCGGCGTCATGCTGAGCAGGCCGGTCAGGTGCCACTGGAATTTCTTCTCGTCCACCCAGCAGC
Organism: Dechloromonas sp. CZR5; assembly: GCF_008711155.1. Taxonomy (GTDB): domain Bacteria; phylum Pseudomonadota; class Gammaproteobacteria; order Burkholderiales; family Rhodocyclaceae; genus Azonexus. The sequence goes on from NZ_VUYQ01000011.1 coordinate 48,180, forward strand.
GGCCGTCGTTCGACGCACAGCCGAGGGCCGGATTGAGCGATACGGCATCCTTCGGACGGTAGGACAGCTCGGTGCCGACCGCCCAGTCGCCCAGCGGCATGTTGGCGGAAACGCCGTACATCCGGCGGTCTTCGGCATATCGCCACTGCAGGTCGGTAGACTGGTTCGGGTTGATGAAAAGCTGCGGCGCCTTGTCGTGGTAGGCCATGGCATAGAAGCCGAGGTTCAGCTGGGTGCCCGACGGCTGCCAGCGCACGGCCGCGCCGTACTGGCCGGAGTCCTTGGCCTTGACGCGGTTGATGCCGTAGGTGCTGTCGCCAACGCCCAGGCCGTTCACCTGCGACCAGTAGCTGCCGGTCGGCGGAAAGTAGTTGGCGTTCCAGGCCGCCTGATAGTAGGCCTCGACGTTCACCCCGTGCCCCAGCCCCGTCGCGAAACTGACAATGGGCGCCGGCAGGAAGACTTCCTTCAGCTGCGTGCCCGGCTGCGACAGGCGCATGATGTCCAGCGCGTTGGTCTGGTTGATGCCGCCCGGCAGGAACAGGCTCTCGCCCCAGCTGATCACCTGGTTACCGGCACGGACGCGGGCGCGCTGCTCGCCGACCGAGAATTCCTTGCTCACCCACAGGTCGAGCAGGCGGGTCTTGAACTCCAGGTCGTCCCTGGCGTCGTCGGACAGCGAGGCGGCGTAGCCGTTGGGGCCGGTCGCCGCGCTGACGAAGCCGGTCGTCTTGGTCGCCGTGAAGTCGCGCAGCCAGCTGAAGCGGCCCATGAACTTCCAGTCGTCCGGCATCTTGAGCAGCAGTTCGTGCGTGCCCTTCAGGTAGGTCGTGAAAGCGTCGCCCTTCTTGTAGTTGATGTTGCCCTGATCGCCGACGCCCTGATAAGTCGTATTGCCGGTCGGCGCACCGTTGCCGGAAGCACCGGCAACGACCAGGTCGCTGGACGGCCCCTGGGCCCGGATACCGGTGCCCAGCGAGACGGTCGAGTCGAAGCTGCCGGAAATGCTCCCCGTTTCGAAGGTGAAGGCGGAGGCCGCCCCCGCGTAGCCGATCAGCGCTGCCAGAACGGTTTTCTTGAAAATATTGTGCATGGATTTACCCTCTATTTCCGTTCAGTTGGCTTAGCGCTCGCTGATGGCGCGCAGGTTGTCCGACGTGTAGAACCCTTCCTTCAGCTTCGGATCGCTGGCATCGACGAACCACTTCATGTCCTTGCCACCACCCAGCGAGCTCTGGTCGACCAGATAGCGGTTGTCGATCAGGTTGTACTGAACGAATGCGGGGTTGTCGCAGCTGCCCGTCTCGTAAACCGGGATGACGAAGCCTTCGCGCAGCTTCCACAGCTTGCCCTGGGCGTCGTAGTCCTCGGCGACGACGATGGCCCAGCTGTCCTCGTCGATGTAGAAGGTACGCTTCGGCGCAACGTGGCGGACGCCCGACTTGACGGTGGCCTCGACCACCCACACGCGGTGCAGCTCGTAACGACGATGGGTGCTATCGACGGCATTTTCCTTGGCGACGTCGTTGAACTTCACGTTCGGGTCGTACATGCCGAAGGCGTTGTAGCCGACGATCATTTCCTTCTTGCCGACCAGCTTCCAGTCGAAGCGATCGATGGTGCCGTTGAACATGCGCGGCTCGTCCATCGTGTACTGGTTCTCGAAGCCAATCTGCGGTGCGTCATAGGCGTAGGTCGGCATGCGGCGGACGCGGCGCTGACCCGGGAAGTAGTAGAAGACCTCGTTGGTCTTGTCGGTGAACACGGTGATCGCCAACGACTGACCGGCCAGCGCGGTCGGCGACTTGTAGGCGAAGTAGGTGTAGTACTCGACCGGCGGCATACTGGAGAACTGGGTCGAACCCTTCTTGCCCCATGGGAAGAAGTAGGTCTGCGTCGAGGTTGCGGCAATCCACTCGCTGGAACCGGCGCGCGGCGACAGCGCGGTGTACAAGGTCGGCCATTCGAAACCGACACCGGCGTACTTCATCTTCACGTTCCACATCGCCTCCGTACCGGAGTGCGGCACCGGGAAGGGGATGCCCGGCACGGTGGCTTCCTTCAGGCTCCAGCCGTCGGCGCCGATCTTGGCGGTGGTGACGTTCTTCTTGGTGTTGTCGGCCACGAAGTCGGGATTGCCGCAGGTGCGGCGGGACGGATAGACATCCATCTTGTAGCCCTTGTTCTGCTTGATCAGCTGAACCTGGCCCGGCGACAGTTGCGATGCGTACTTGTCGACGTTGCTCGCATCGATCGAATACAGCGGCTTGTCGCCCTTGTGCTTCCAGGCGTCGGCGCGGCTCTTGCCGTAGCTCCAGCCGGAAGCCTGCGGCTCGTTACCGCCCCAGGCGGGAATGGAACCATCCTTGTTGGCGCCCTTCTCGGCACCGACCGGGGTCAGTTCCTTGCCGAGCTTGGCGGCATCGGCGTCCGTCCCGGCCTGGACGGAGAACGACGCGGAAAATACGGTAGCCAGGATCGCTGCGGCCCCGGCCTTCTTGAACATGATCATTTCAACCTCCTGTGTGGTGAACAGAGACCAACCCCTCCGGCCGGCCGCAACCAATTTCACTGGTTGGAGGCAGTGTAGAAATTGCCCCCCGCTGCCCGTTATCAAAAATCGGCAACTTTTATTGATCCAGATCAGATCGGGCTTGGCGGCACGGGGGATGAACGGCTCGGCTTGTCGCGACCCAAGCCGAGCCACGACAAGCTGGAAGCGGCCATTCGCTAGCTGCTGGCTGATACGAAGAAAGGGGAATCGGAAAAACTGTTCGTCGAAATCGGGGCACTCGCCACCCGCGACCCGATCGGCCGCTAAATATTCGACAGGATGTACAGCCACCACCGCGCCAACCTGGCCCGCCTGATCGCCGCCGCCAACCCGGCGTTGGCGGAAAAGGAGGTTCACCTACGCGCCGCCCTCATCGCCATGCAGATCGAGGGTTTGATGCTGCTCATCTCGGAAAACAAGCCCCGCCATGCGGAACTGGAAGGGATCGAGGAAGCCTGCGTCGCCGCGACCATGGGCATTGCGCTCGGGAATGCTGGCACCTAAGCGGAGGAAATTTCTTCAGCAAGAACGCCCGCTTCCAAATGACGCAGCGCCGATAGCCAAAACCGGTTACTGAAAATTGCCCCAAAAAGTGAACATTCCAGCATCCTTCCCGGTATCCATTGTGGTGGAGTTGTTTTTTACAACCTCACCGATGCTCCTTCCTTGCGCCACGCGCAATTCGGAAAGCATAATTGGCGATAAATATTTATCGTTATACGGCCCCAGCGGGTCCGTTTAATAACCGTTATACATCATGACTACCACTATCTCTGATTACCCAAACGTTGCCGAACTGCTAGCAAATCTCGGATGTACCTATCCAGAGGGCGTAGCTCTATTGCCAATAAATTTTGAGTCCGCCACATCAATCGCCGAATTCAAGCAGGTTTCAGAGGCTTCGACAGTAAAAACACTACTTCGAAATGCCTCTATCCCATATGGCGAGATTTTCGATAGATCCAAGAAGCCACCATACGTCCAAAACAACTCGTTTGAGTGGATCGCTCCAACGATATTTGTCTCAGCTGGGCTGATATCTGGAGACGCAAACTACATCTCGGTCGCATTGAACGTAATCTCGAATTACGCCACTGACTTCTTCAAGGGAATATCTGGTGGTAAGTCAATCAAACTCGAAGTTGTAATAGAAAAGACCAAGTCGAAGACGTGCAAGAAGATTACATACCAGGGAGATGTTGACGGGCTAAAAAACCTTCCAGAAATCATCCGAGAGATTGCCGATGAATAGCTCATTACCGGCATTCGTGGCCGAGTTCAATGAACTGGTCAAGGAATCGGAAAATATGCTTTTGATTACACGGGATAGTGAGCTACAACGTGCAGCTTGCTCAGCTTTAGAGGATGCTCTTAAACGTACGCATATCGAAAAGCAGAAAGCCATTGCCCGTTTCGACGAGGACTACGCAAACTTGCTTCTCGGCTGCGAGTCTGTTGCTCACGCCCTTTTAGCGGAACTAAACATGTGGCTTCTCTTGAAAGAAGAGAAGCCCGACGAAGCTTGGAATCATCTCGTGGACGCTCAGATGGCATCGATCTATGCGGCACGCGCTCACGATGGTTTCCGCCATCTTGAGCACCACCATCAGCGACTAGAGGCAATTGAACACTTGGTGTTTCCTCGCCAAGTATTCGTTAGTTCGGGAATGCTTGTCGGGTTCCAGGAGTGCTCTATTTGTCGTCGGGATTACGACGGCTGTGAGCATTTGGTTGGAAGGCCCTACATGGGGCAGTTCTGTTACATCATCGCTCGCGACATTGACCTCGACCATGTTGCGATCGTTGAACATCCCGCCGACAAGAGATGCCGAGTTGAGCGGTTTAACGCTGAAGGCGGCACACGCAATCGAATGACATGGAAAATCGAGCCAGATGCCACTGATGCATAGCCTTGCAGTCGCACAGGCCGCTCACTTCCACAACTAGGCCTCATTCATCCAAGCACCTATGGCAGGCTTTCTCAAGAAACTCTTCTCGAACGCTCCAAGCCCAACTACACCGCAATCGCTCTACTTCACGGATGGTGCGGCTGCGTTCAGGTTCGCCTGCACATCACTGCAATGCGAGTTATTTGCAAAGGCCATGCTCCCTGCGTTGGTCCTAAACGCAGTCGAGGCCTTGGGAGCCGAAAATCCCGTTGTCATCCTGCCCAATAGAACGCAAATGCTCGCTCTGCGCGTCGCCTCCAAAGATGGCGGTTTCCTTGTCCTAGCTGGTTCACTCTCCGCCAACGGCCCTTCGCTGCACCCCGGCGATCTCGTAGCGTGGCACGCCGGCCAACCGATTGAGCATGAGACAGCGGAGCTTGCGAAAGACCCTCGCTCGCAGTGGGTGGGAATCGTCGTCGCGAAGCTCAAGCCCGAATACGCATTCAATAAGGGCTGGGCAATTGCTGAGCCTTTTCGCCCTTGAGGCCTACCCCATCGTTGCAGCCGACGTTAGCACCGTGAAAATATCTCTTCACATCGCGCCTTACCTACTGCCCAACATCTAGGCTAAGGCGCGGTCTTTAGTAGTTTGGATGCTCAGGCGGTAAGTCGGCTCTCGCTCCTCACCTAGCATTCCTGAGAGTCGGGTCTTTCAAAGCTCGAAGACAGGGCCCCTTGACTTAGCTGAGTCGAGCAAAAAACTTCCATTTCCCTCTCGCGACACAGCACTCCAGAAGCAAATCAACCACGAATTGCGGACACCCGCTTGAAATAGCTCCCAACCACCACCATCAGCGGAAAGGTCACGGCGAGCATGGCGGAGGCGAGCCATAGTTCCAGCGGGTAGGTCGGGCCGCCTGACGGCAGCGCAAAGTGGCGCTGGGCCAGCGATTCGTACAGGCTCAGCATGGCGACTGCCAGCCCGACGGCGGCGCCGTTGAGGATCAGGCCGCGCCACGGTTGCGGCAGTTTCAGTGCCGGCACGCCATCAAACATGACGAGCAGGATGAAGTAGCCGAAATTGACGGTGACGCAAATGCGGACCATGAACAGCACCTGGTCCATGCCCTGCCCGACGAAAACCGTCCACAGGCCGCCGGCCACGGCGACGATCAGGGCCAGGGCGAGCAGGCCGAATACCGGCTGTTTGCCCAGCAACGCCACCTTGCCGGCGAGCGCACTCACCGGCCAGAAATCGAACAGCACCAGCCCGAGTACCGGCACCAGCATGGCGATACTGAAGACCAGCGGAATCCAGGCCATGAAGAGGCCCTGCGGGTCGAGTTCGGGGCGGTAGAACGGTGCTTCGGCCAGGAAACCGAAATCGAACAAGCCGCGGAACAAGGCGTAGGCCAGCGCATAGGCGGCGAGCAGCAGCGCCCCGCCCATCAGGCCGGGGTGGCGGATTGCCGGAGCGAAGGGCCAGCATTGCAGCGGCACGACGAGGACCAGCATCACCGCCACGGAAAAGATCAGGTACATGATCAGGAAGGGTGTCGGCAGATCCATGCCGCCCCCGACCGTCCGCCAGGCGAGATAGGCGACGGCAGCGCCGACCAGCACATTAAGCCCGGTGAAGGCGATGCCGCGCAGCGGTTGCGGCAAATCGGCCAGCCGCTTGGGATAGCTGGACTGCCACACGAGGCTGATGACGATCTGCGCCGGCACCATGGCGACGAGGATAACGGTACCCCAACCGGTCAGCCATTCCGGGCTGACCTGCAGGCAGAAGAAAAGCGAGGCGAAGACCGCCCCCGCCGTGGCGATGACGCCACGGCGCAAGGATTGCAAAGCGTTCATGGAAACTCCGGTTAGCGGACCGCGCCGAGTTGGATGCTTTCGAGTTGCTTGACCAGCCGCACCCGCATGCCGGGAATGTCCTGCGGCACGCTGGCGCGATAACTGCGGACGTCGTCGGCGGTATAGGGTTTGAAGTCAGCCGGGATGCTGCTGCGCCCGATATTGCTCATCACCCAGTTGAGCAGGTCGGCCGTTTCGCCGTCGCCGAGCGGCGTGTTGAGCGTGCCCGGCACCTGCGACAGGTAGGCCCTGCCTTCCGGCACGCGCAGGAAATGACCGACCTCGTCGCGCATGCTGGGGATGCCGTTTTCCGGCGAGCCGGTGCCGTCGGCCTGATGGCAGCCCATGCAGTACAGACGGTAGTTCTTCTTGGCGGCATCGGCCATGGCCTCGCCGGACAGCAAGCCGGTCAGGCCGGCGAGCAGGAGGACGCTGCGGGTGATGGAAGCGAGGCGCATGGCGTTTTCCTTACTGGGACGCGGCGCGCCAGGCGCGCAGTTCCTTGGCGGTCGGCTTCTTGGCGCGGGCGGCGGCCAGTTCGGCGGCGTCGATGGCCTTGAAGTCGGCCGGCAGTTCGGCGGCGTTGAAGGTGGTCAGCACGTAGTTGAGCACGGCGGCCAGTTCGGCATCGGAGAACTGCTGCCAGTTCGGCATGATGCCTTCGTAGAGCACGCCCTTCGATTCCATCTTGCCAGCCAGGCCGGCGATGACGATGCCGGGCAGGTACTTGCGCCCTTCGGGCACCGCCATGCGCTTGCCCAGCGTGCCGGCCAGCGGCGGCGCCAGGCCGAGCGCACCGACGCCATCCGGCTGGTGGCAGGCGGCGCAGTTGGCGTCGTAGACCGCCTTGCCATCCTGGGCGGAGGCCATGCCGGCGAGCAGCGCGCAGGCCACGGCAACCATCAGGCGCTTCATGACTGCCCCTCTTCCAGGCCGACGATGATCGACACCGTGCAGTGGTAGTGGCTGCTCTGGTTGGCCATGCACCAGTTGATGTCGTTGTGCACGCCCATCCGGTAGCCCGGCCGTTCGCGGATGTTGGTATTGCAGAAGCAGCGGCCGCAGGAGGTCTTGCCGCAGCAATCGTTGTAGCTGACCAGATAGTCGCGGCCGTCGGCCGGGTTGTGACAGGTGCCGACCCAGGACACGGCGGAAGGCGTGCTGCCCGGCGGGCAGGTCGTCATCGTGCCGCCGCAGCAGGAGCACAGGAAGCCATCGACGCTGCAATAACGCCAGTAGTCGCAATCGGTCTCGGTCGGTTCGCGCTTTTTCGGGGCGCTGCCGTGGCCGCCGGCGGCGTGGGCATTGTTGGTGCGATCGAAGGGCAGCACCGGCAGCGCGAAGGCGCCGGCCACCAGCAGTTTGCTGACACCGACCAGGAAACCGCGCCGGCCGGTGTTGCTGGCTACCGCACGCGTCCGGCGTTCGGTGAAGCGGTCAAGTAATTTGAGGAAGTCCATGGCTCAGACCTTTTCCGGATGGGCTTCGGCGGCGAGCAACTGGCGGTCGATGTGCTCCTGCACCGAGGCGATGCCGCTTTCGTAGGCCGTCATCAGGCTTTCGACCTGCTCGCGGGAATTGACCAGGCCCTTGGCACGGACGAAGCCGTTGGCGTCGAGCAGCACGCAGTAGGGCAGCTTGGAAATCTTGTAGGCCATGCCGAGCGGCTGCGACAGCACGTAAGTGAAGTCGCCGAGCTGGTGCTTCTCGCGGAAGGTGGCGTGCTCGGGGCGGTCGCCGTCGGAGGCGAGAATGACGTTCAGCCAGCGGTTTTCACGGGACTGCACGGAGCGGATGATGGGCAGCAGCTTCTTGCACACCGGGCAGGTCGGCGACACGAAGAAGAGCAGCGTGCTCTTGGCGGTGGCCGTGCCGATGCTCAGGCCCTGGCCTTCCCAGGTGGTGACTTCGACCGGCGGCGCCAGTTCGCCGACCTTGGGGCCGTGGTCCATCATCAGCGCCCCCATCGGCGCGACGCGCTCGTAGAGGATGCCGATCTGGCGGGACAGGGCGAGAACGCAGATGCCGAGGGCGATGACGACGACCCACAGGGCGATTACGGAGAGGGCGAGCGGATCCATCATGATTGCAACTCCTTCAAAAGCGGTTGATTGGCAAGCAACTGGTTGGCGCTGGCGTAGAGCACCAGCAAGGCCAGGATGGCGCCCGCCACACTGAAATAATCGATGGCGCCGAGGCTGCGCGGCAGCTCGTCGGCAGCGGCCAGGATGAGGGCCGCACAGAGGAACAGGTTGCGCACGACCAGGCCCCACGAAATGCGCTGGCCGCCGGTGCCGCAACCGCATTCGATGCGCCCCATGCCGCGCAGCAGGTTGATCGTCACGCCGCCGGTGGCCACGGCCATGACGGCGAGGCCAAGCAGCACGCCGAGCGGCCGCGTGGCGTCGGGGATCAACGCCAGGCCGGCGAGCAGTTCAGCCACCGGGAAAAGGCGGGCGAAGAGCGCGGCGGAACCACCGTTGAGCAGACCGTAGTTCTCCACGGCGTAGCGGAACAGTTCCAGGTCGCGCAGCTTGCCCAGCGCGCCGGTGATCAGGATGATCCCCATGGCGGCCGCGGCGGCATGGACGACGACCGGGTCGAACAGGAAATTGGTCGCTCCCATGTCAGCGCACCTCCATGAACAGCGAGGTTTCGCCGACGCCACTCATCGTCCTGGCGACCGGGTAGCCCTTTTCGATCTTGCGGGCAACGATCTCGCCCTTCTCGACGTTCAGCGAGTAGAGCAGCGGCGCGCTGCCCTGGCTGGCAACCAGCGAAACGGCTTCGTTGGACGGGATGCGCGCCACCCGCTTTTGGCTGGCGACGTCGAAGGCCCAGATTTCCTTGGAGGGATTCTTGTGCGAGCCCTCTTCGCCCTTGTCGTGCATATTGACGTAGAAGGTGCCGCTGGCCCGGTGCATGGTCGTCACCTGCATGCCGCCCGGCCGCCAGTTGGCCTTGCGGTCGCGGGCGTCGAGCAGCGACCACGGCGCGGCGAAGCTCGGCTTGTCGCCGGCCAGGGTCACCTTGTAGACGTTGCCGTAATAGGAAACGAAGTAGCGGTCATTGCCGAGCATTTCCGGATGCACGTAGATCGGGTCCTTGTCCGGGTCGAAGAAGCGTGCACTACGCTCGCGCCCGGTCGGCCGACCGGCTTCGTCGAGCGTGAAGGTCAACATCGTGCCGTCGCCGCACAGGGTCGAGAAGCGATTGCCCTTGTCGTCCTTGTTCCACGCCTGGATGGACCAGCAGCCGGGCGTGATGATCTCGGCGACGAACTTTTTCGCCTGCAGGTCGACCACGCTGACCGACGTCGCCGGGGTGGCGTTCTGCACGTACAGGAAACGTCCGTCGGCGCTCGGCACCAGCATGCTGCGGTACGAGGCGGCCTGCGCCCGCTTGGCCGGAATGTCGATCTCGGCCTTCAGCTCCAGCGTTTCGGCATCGTGGATTTCGACCACGTCGCTGCGCTGGCCGCGATAGAGGCGCGGGTAGTAGGTGGTCGCCACGTAGATGGACTTGCCGTCGGCCGACACCGTGGTCAGCGCGCCGTAGCCGGCCATCACCACGCCGAGGTAGCGCGCCTTGTTGCCGTCCACCACATGCACGCGGCCATCGACCATATGGTTGAAGACGAAATCGGTGACGTACAGCCGGTTGCCGTCCGGCGGCGCCAGCCGTTCGACCTTCATTTCCTCCTCGGCAAGAGGTGGCGGCCGGTCCTTGCCGGCCTGCGCCGTGCCTGCCGCCAGGCAGAGCGGCAGGGCCAACAGCGCCAGCCGCAGAGAGATTTTTTGCATTGTGTGACCTCGTTCGACTCGTTAGGGAGCGTGAGGTCAGTATCCGGCGGGAGGCTTTCCGGGCTGTATCAAGAATCGGAAAAAGTGGCGCCCCTCCTCGCTGCTTCCCACAGACAGCCCGCTGCCGGATTGCCGATTCTTGATACACCCTGTCCGCCATATGGATTCAGAATATTCGCCGACCGCACCATTCGCATCGCCTACCGGAGATTTTCATGCCCGCCATTCGGACAATCCTGCTCCTCAGCCTGGCCTACGGGCCTGCCGCACACGCGGCGCTGAGCATCGGCGCCAGCCTGCCACTAAGCGGCCCCCGGCTGGAGCAAGGGCAGATGATTAAGGATGGGCTGGCGGTGGCACTACAGGAAACATCAAGCGCCGACCCACGCCGAAAAATCAGCCTGGAAGTCCTGGACGACAAGGGCGACCCCGCCATCGCCGCCCGCAATGCTGAACAGCTAATCACGCAACATCAGGTGCAGGGCATTGTCGGCTGTGTCGGAGAGGCCGTCTGCGCCGCTGTCGCAGCGGTGGCCAGGCGGCACCAGGTGCCGCTGATCGGCGCCATTCTCGCTAACGACGAGGTATGCCGGGACAAGCTCCCGGTTTTTTGCCTGCATGCGCCCTACCCTGACGAGGCCACGGCCATCGCCCGACAGCTCAAGACGCTGGGAACCCGCATCGTTCATTTGTGGATATCGGACGAATTGACTGCCTACGAGTCGCGGATCGTCGCCGCCTTCGAGGCCGGCCAGTTGGCCGTCACCGTCCACCGCAGCGGCCCGACGGGCGACCGCGCGAAGACCCCGCCGCCCTTCCCGAACAAGGCCGACGAAGCCCACGTCCTCTTCCTTAATCACGACGATGCGGTAACGACCACCCGCCGCTTGCGCCAGGGCAGAGCCGGAGCACTGATCGCCGCGCTGTCGTCGATCGAGCCCTTCCGCTGGCTGCAGAAAACCCAAGGCCTGTCGTCCGGCGTGCTGATCGCCCACAGCCTGCCCAATCCCGACTTGGCCAGAACCCGGCTGGCCAAGGCCTACCAGAAGGCGATGGGCGAATTTTCGGTATTCAACCTGCCGTACGAATATGCCCAGCTGGAGAGCTATCTGCTCGGACGACTGCTTGCCGGCCTGGCCCAAAGGGGCGTGGCGGACAAGCAGGGGCTGACCCAGGCAATGACACGGAACAGCTATCGCATCGACGATCTCGACATCGCCTTCGCCAACGACCGAAGAACCCTGGCCGCCCCCGTTGGCCTGAGCGTGGTCAGCCGTGGCGGGGTTCTGCGGGAGTGAAGCACCGGCCTACGAAACGTGGATGCAGGGCGTCTGCGACGGCAGTTCGCCGAACAGCTTGCGGTAGTCCTGGGCCAGTTGCGACAGGTGCCAGAAGCCCCAGCGCGCTGCCACGTCGCCGATCGACTCTTCCTGCGGCTGGCGCAGCTTCAGCGCACGGCGGAAGGCATTGAGGCGAATCGCCTTGAGGTAGTGCTGCGGCGCGATGCCGAACACCTCCTGCGTGGCGTTCTGCAGCGTCCGCCGGGTGACGCCGATTTCCTCGCAGATGTCGGCGATGCTCAGCGCCGATTCGGGCGAAGCGTCGAGGAAGGCGCTGAAGCGACGCACGATGCGCTCGCGGTTGGGGCATAAGGCATGCACTTCGGGGCCGCGCGCCAGGCGCAGGGTTTCGATGAGCAGGCCGTAGAACTCCTCCTCCAGCTGGCGCAGGTTGGACGGAATCATCAGGTGTTCCAGCGTATCGCGCGCGCAGGCATGGAGGCGCTGCAGGAAATCGGCCATCGGCCCGGCATTGGAGGGGCCGATGGTCTTCGACGAACGGCGCAGATCGGCTTCCAGTTCGTGCGCGTCGAGGCCGGGGGCATCCAGATTGGCAGCCAGGTCGCGCGGCGAGAAGACGGCGGCGACCAGGTCGAAGCGCTCCGGCGTGCGAATCTCGAACTCGGTACCCGGCTCAAGCAGGGCCGCCGTGCGGTTGGCCATCAGTTCGCCGCAGTGATAGCCGCTTTCGCCCATCGTGATCAGTGTGCCGATGGCGAACACGCCCTGCGGCGTGCATCCCTTCTGCAACAGCACGCGGTTGCTTGTCTCGCGAATCAGCGTGAACGACGGGAAGCGCATTTCCTGCACCGAACCGTCGAAGCGGCCGCTCGACAACTGGTCGTAGCGCTGCTCCCAGCGTTCGTAGATCAGCGCCGCTGCCTGGGCATCGACATCGGCATTGTGCAGCGCGCGACGGGTCACCAGACTGTGCCCGGCCGCCGATTCGTAAAGGTGATTCATGTCCGTTCTCCATCGGGGTGAGTCCCCCGTGTCCCCGGAGGTTTTTTACGAATATATTAGTCATTTATACGCAATAGTCAACGAGTTGCTTATTACGTAATCACATCGCATTTCCGGATGATCTGATGGCGGTGCGCCGGGCATCGCCGAAGTACCGCCGGCGCCTCGTGAGCCGGACAAAAAAAGGCCGCGACGAACGCGGCCTCAGAGGGGGTTGCTGCAGAGGAAAGGCTTACACCCGCTTGAACAGCGGGCTGCGCACCTGCTGGGCATCGGCTGCCGAGAAGAATTTCTCGGTATAGATGTCGCGCTCGAACAGGCGGCCCTGCATCAGGGTCGTGATACAGGCTTCGATCATCACCGGCGGCCCGCACAGGTAGGCCTTGTTGCCGCGAAAATCGTTGTCGAAATGGGCCTTGGCCGCTTCGTGCACGAAACCGCGGAAGCCGCTCCAGCCGCTATCGGCCGGCTCGTCGTTGAGGGCCGGCACATAGGTGAAATTGGCATGCCTGGCGGCCAGTTCGACGAATTCCTGGTGGTAGTACAGCTCGCCCTGGTTGCGCGCGCCATAGACCAGCGTGATCGGCAGTTCGCTGTTCTGTTCGAGCAGGTCGAGGATCATCGAGCGCGGGCTGGACAAGCCCGAACCGCCAGCCATGAACAAGGACGGCACGTTGGCCGACTTGTGCACGAAGAAGCGGCCGTAGGGGCCGGAGACGGTTACGGCATCGCCAACCTTCAGTTCGTTATGAATCCAGGTCGTGCCGGCGCCACCGGGAACGATACGGATATTCAGTTCGATCTCGTCGCCGGTCGACGGACTGTTGGCCAACGAAAACGCCCGATGCCCCATGTCGTTGGGCAGATTGAAATTGACGTACTGGCCGGCCTGGAAATCGAGCGCCTCATTGAGCTTGAGCCAGATGCCCTTGATGGTCGGCGTCAGGTTCTCGATGCGGCTGACCGTGCCGTGGAAATCCTTGACCGGGATGTCGCGTGCGTCCTCGTCGATTTCCATCTCGACTTCGATGACGGTATCGGCTTCGAGCGTGGCGCAGCAGGCCAGCGCCTTGCCTTCCTCACGCTCGTAATCCATCAGCGCGAAGTTGGAGGAATTCTGGTGATCGACTTCGCCGTCGGTGATGCACACCTTGCAGGTGGCGCAATAACCCTGGCCGCAGGCGTGCGGCAGGTAGATACCGGCACGCAGGGCGGCGTCGAGGATGGTCTGGCCGTCTTCAACTTCAATGCTGCGGCCGAGCGGCTCGATGGTCAGTTCGTAGCTCATGTTCTTGTCTCTCTGCGGGTTTTGGCGGAGCACTACGACCGGCGCAGTGCCCCGCTATTTTTAGTAGCCGGTGCCGGCGATACCGTCGAGACCCGGCGTCCGGAAGCGGATCAGGTCCTTGTGGCCGATGCCGTTCTCGGCCAGGGTCTTGTTGCGGTCCGGCGTGAAGGGCGTGTTGCCGTTCTGCCAGATGGCCTTGTCCCAGTCGATATGCTGCCAGTCCGGGTGGTAGCTGAAGCAGGCGGCCATTTCTTCCAGCACGGCGGAGAACGGCGTTTCCGGCTTCATGGCCAGCACGAAGGGGCGCGAGAACATGCGGTGGCGCTCCCAATTCACGTACAGCAGCTGGCGGCCCTGGTAGTTCTCGACCGCATCGCGCGATTTGAACTCGTACGGAGCGAGGGTTTTCAACATCGTCATGGCTGTCTCCTTTTAGTTCTTGGTCGCTTGTTCGCGCCAGGCGGCGAAGTTCTTCTGGTCTTCGGAGCCGTTGAAGTCGCCGAGGGCACGCTTGTCGAGCTTCCAGTAATCGAGAATCTGCTTGCCGGGCTGGAAGTCCGGCGCATTGACATCGACGCCTTCCGGTTCGCAGTTGCCCTGCAGCACCTGATGCGAGGAAATGAAGGTCTGGATGTACTTCTCCGGCTCGTTGTCGAAGATTTCCTTGCAGTGGTCGGAGCAGGTGTGGAACTTCTCGCCTTTGTAGATCGACTCGCGGAAGCACATTTCCATCGGATCGCCCGGCTCGTTGAACTTCATGGTGCTGACGCAGACCTGGCAGTTCATTGGCGCCGTCTTGTTGTCGAAGCGGTTGCCGGCCTTTTCCTGGGCGTCAAAGAATTCCAGCACCGGACGATAGTACTTGTCGAAGGTGTTGGGATACTTCTCGGACAGCCAGTCCATTTCATCCGGCGTCGGAATCCAGGTATGGAACGGCGTGGCGCCGGGCTTCATGTAGAAACCGATCCACGACTGGTGGGAGACGTGCTCTTTTTCCTCGATGGTCTGGCCGAAGCACTTCGGAATGGTGATGCCGTAGCGGGCGAGGTCCTTGAACAGCGCGCCGCCGTTTTCCTCGACGTACATCTCCCAGGCTTCCTTGAAGCTCATGATGCGCTTGGGCAGCATGTAATCCATCATCATGCCGACGGCGGCCAGCTTGCGGGTGCCGCGCCAGGTCCACTTGTCGATCCAGCGCTGGACGATGGGCAGGTTGTCCGGATCCTGCTCGAGCATGAACTTGATGCACTCCAGGCCGAGCGTCATGTGGCGCGCTTCGTCGGACTGCGCCGAGAAGCCGACGGTCATCGCCGCCATGTCGCCGTTGTAGGCGGCGCCGGAGATGAACGGCACGAACAGGATGTTGGTCAGCACGTATTCGAAGGCGAAGCCGATGGCGACCATGAATTCGAACGGACCGGCGGTGATCGCGTCGTCGAAGAAGGACTTGCCGTCGGACAGGTACCACATGCGGGATTGCTGGTGAGCGAACTCGTCCATCCCGTTGTAGTACTTGTTGTAGTTCGAGATCGAGTGGATCTGCGTCTGGAAGTGACGGTACTCATCGACGGCCTGCATCTGGCAGGCGACGCGCGGACCGGCACCGTTCATCTGCCGGCCCATCATCGAGAAGCCGCGGGCGGCCATCAGCTCCAGCGGCGGCGTCGAGCCGAGGAAGAGCTTGAGGACGTTGATGTAGCGGGCGTCGGTGACCGACAGGTGGCCATTGTTCTGGTTGAAACCGTCGAGGATGGCGTACAGCTTGCGCTCCTTCTCGGACTGGTACTTCCAGTAGGCGTCCATGGTCAGGCGGAAGGGATCTTCCCACTTGTCCCAGTCGTGAATCTTGATGCCCTCGTAGGTGGTCTGCGGGAAGACGTCTTCCATCTTCTGGTAGGTCGTGTCCCAGGCCAGGTCGCGGGTCATCAGCGAGTAGCGCTCCTTGAGGCCGAGCTTCTTGGTTGCTTTCATATCCATGGTGTTCGCTCCTTGCAAGCCGGAATCAGGAATTCCAGCTCAGGGTAAATTCGTCGTCGGTCTCGTCCAGGTTGCCGGAGATCGTGATCAGGTGGAGTTGCAGCTCCTGCAGGTCGAACGAGCGGCCCATCTTTTCCTCGACGGTCTCGCGCTTGATGACCAGGCGGTTCGGCACGTCGATCTTCACCATCGACGGCTGGTCATCGACCATGGCGTTCGGGTTGTCCTCGAGGATGGCCTCGACGATGCAGCGGGAATCGTCGTTCTTCTGGAAAGCGATAAATGCGTTGGACATGGGACTTCCTTTACAGGGCGATGCCGGCCTTGGCGGCGCGGGCATTCAGATTCTGGACCAGCTCGGCCATGATGGCGTCGGCTTCGGCACCGAAAGCCTGGGCGGCGACGGGCTTCAGGGCAACGACGGCACGGTCGCGCCACTTCTTGATCCACTCGGCCAGCTTGGCCTTGTTGTCGGCGTTATCGGCACCGGTGGCCTTGATGACGGCATCCAGCCACTTGGTCGTTTCGCCGAACCATTCGCGCTGGAAGCGGGTCAGCATCGAGAACACCGGGCTGTAGGCGGCATTCAGCTTTTCGTTGTAGCGCTCGTAGATCAGCGGATAGAGCAGGCCTTCGAGGGCGAAATCCTGGGCGACCAGCACTTCGAACCAGTCCTTCTCGACCATCAGGTCTTCGACATAGCGGCGCAGTTCCTGCCACTCGGCGCCTTCCAGCCAGGCGGTCTTGGCAGCGGCGAGTGCATCGAGGTCGTCAAAGGCCATGCCCAGGCGGGTCACGTACTGGGCGACGCCGAGCTGGTCCATCGAGGCATAGCAGGTCGCCTGCGAAATGGCGATGCCGTAGCCGTAGGACGACACATAAGCCTTGTTCAGGTTGGACGCCCAGGCGACGTGGCGCAACGGCAGGAAGACCTTGAGCGCCTGCGCCTTGCCTTCGGCCGGGTAGGCAGCAGCCAGGCCCAGTTCGTCGACCAGGTCGAAATCGCCTTCGGCCACTTCCTGCATGCGGCCACGGGCCAGGGTCCAGGCGCCGTAGTAGTACTGGCGCGGATCCTTCAGGGCGTACCAGTCCTTCATGGTGATCGCCGTGCGGGTCGTGTCGAAGATGTCGTACTGCGGCTCCCAGGTCGGGCGATAGTGATAGTTCTCGACCGGCTGCAGGTCCATCGTCGCTTCGATGTAGCGCGAGGCCGGCTTGTCTGCGCCCATGCGGCGGGCCAGGTGGCCGAAGGTCTGGCGCAGCGGCGTGATGCTCACTGTCCTCAAATCGATTGCCATGCTTGTCTCCTTGAAATTCCCAGACGGTGCGCTTGGCCGCACCGGAAAGCCAAATATTTATCGAAAACGCTGGTGCGTCGCCTGATGCAGGTTCCAGTTGAAATCGGCGTCGGAGGCATCGGCGTCGGTCGGTTCGGGCTTGGCATCGGTCAACACTTCGACCTGATTGGCCTTGCAGAATTCGTCGAAGGCCGCCTTGGGCATGACCAGTTCGGCCGCCACGTCGGGATCGCCGACGGCGAACTCGAACTCGATCAAGCCATTGGGCAGGGTGCGCATGACGCGCACGAACTTGCGCGTAATGTCGAACTTGCCTTCCGCCATGTCTCGCTCCTCGTGTCTCGACTGCCTTGCAGCAGTTCTCTGATGAGTCACATTAGAGCGTTTGCTAAGATATTAATGAATGGACGTTTGCGGAAATGACTTGTACTTTTCGTAACCCATCACCAGACGAGTGTGCAGGAACGGTACGGCACATCCAGGTTGATTGCCGCTCAGGGCTAGCCTTGGCCTTCCCGACGAAACTGGCTGGGCGGCACACCGGTGCGCTTGGTGAAAAAGCGGGAGAAATAAGCGGGATCGGCAAAACCGAGCTGATAACAGATCTCGGTTATCGGCACGGCGGAGTAACGCAGCAGGCGTCGCGCCTCCTGGAGCAGACGCTCATGCACGACCTCCTTCGAAGGCCGCTCGGCCATGCGCCGGCAAATGTCGTTCAGGCGTGCCTCGGTCACCGACAGCCGGCCGGCGTATTCAGTCAGTGTCAGGTGGTCGCGGAAATGCGCTTCGACCAGATCGCAAAAACTCAGGAAGATGCGCAGGTCTTCACTACGTTCCGGTCGGAGCGCCGAAACCGGCTCATGCGCCACCAGCAGGCGGCTGAGGTGGATGAAGCTGCTTTGCCCCAGCGCCTGCATCAGCGCCAGATGTCCCTTGGCATCCCGGGTGAACTCCTGCTGCAACAGCGCCACCGAAGCGAGCAGACCATCGAAGTCAGCGGCGAACTCGGCCGGCAAGCGAGACATCTCGACGAAGGCCGGCTGGCGCAGCAGGGACTCCGGCCATTGCCCGGGCATCGCCTTGTACCAGGCGCGGACAACCTCCTGGCGGATGGTCAGCACATGACCATCGGTATCCTCCTCGGAATAGAAGGAATGGGGAATGGTCGGCGGCGTGAAGAGAAAGAGCGGCGCTTCGCCGAAATAGACCTCGCCGTCCAGACTGAGGCGGATACTGCCACGCACCAGCAGATGCACCTGGAAGAAGCTGTAATGCCGGTGCGGCGGCGTGTTGCGGCCAAAGAAATCGGCTAGCCGCCCGAAAGTCTCGTAATGTATCTCGCATTCCGGGTCACGCTGGTCGTAAACCCGCCCGATATGAATATCCGGAATTGCCTGAACCGGCGTTGCCGTCATGCCTTGCCTCTTCGCCACCACAACAAGATGAACGCCAGCTTACTCCAAGGTCGGGCACGATGCCTCATCGCACGGCAAGCCAGGCGCTTCGCTAACATGTTAGCCATATAACTGTTATCATCCGATGCGTCAATGTGCATCCGCACCGGAATCGTTACCATGTCTCGCAAGCTCGCCTATCGCAACCTTCCCCAGCTTTTCCTGCGCGCCCGGGAAGAACTGCTTTGTCATTTTCGCCCGATCATCACGCATTTCGGACTGACCGAGCAGCAATGGCGCATCCTGCGTGCCATCGGCGAATACGAGCAGCTGGAACCGCGCGAGATCTGCGAGATCTGCCAGATTCTCAGCCCCAGCCTGACCGGCGTCCTGTCGCGCATGGAAGACATGGGACTGGTCACGCGTACGCGCATGGAGGAAGATCAGCGCCGCGTGATCGTCCGCATGACGCCGAAGGCCGAAAAGCTGGTGGCCGAACTCGGCCCGCTGATCGTCGAACAATACAAGGTGATCGAACAGGCCTTCGGTCCTGAGCTGATCCAGGAACTCTATGAGGTCATGGACAAGGTCATCGCCGCCGAACGCGGCCCCATCCCCCAGATCAAGCTTCCTCCCCGCAAGAACTGGCTGGCCGACGAGTCCTGAGCCGGCAAGGCGACAAGACGTCGCATAACCAAGGCCCGAAAAACCAAAAGCCCCTGTAATCGATTGATTACAGGGGCTTGAATTGGTCGGAGTGACAGGATTCGAACATGCGACCCCTGCGTCCCGAACGCAGTGCTCTACCAGGCTGAGCTACACTCCGAGGTTCGTTGCAACTGGCTAGTGATTCCGCTCAACTGCAAAGAGCGGCAATTGTAGCAGAGCTTTTTTGTAGTGTGAATCCCCCAGGCACTGAATTGCTTGTTTGGCCAGTTCAGCTTCCTGCACGGCACGTGCCCGAGCATGCTCCAAAGCGCCACTGTGGCGGATTGCCTCGATGACCAGCGGGAAGTCGTCACGGCCACCTTCCTCGATGGCTTTGCGTACGCAGGCGGCCTGTTCCGGCGTACCGTGCTGCATGACGTAAATCAGCGGCAGCGTCGGCTTGCCTTCCGCCAGGTCATCGCCAAGATGCTTGCCGGTATCGGCTTCCTGACCCGAATAGTCGAGCACGTCGTCGATCAACTGGAAGGCCGTACCCAGATGCATGCCGTATACCGCCAGCGCCCTTTCGACCTCCGGCGTTGCCTGCCCGAGAATGGCCCCCAGCTGCGCTGCGGCTTCGAAGAGTTTGGCGGTCTTGTAGTGAATGACCTGCATGTAGCGCGCTTCGTCGACGTCGGCATCATGGCAGTTCATCAACTGCAGCACTTCGCCCTCGGCGATGATATTGGTGGCATCCGACAACACCTGCATGACGCGCATGTTGTCGACCGCCACCATCATCTGGAAGGCTCGCGAATACAGAAAATCGCCAACCAGCACGCTGGCCGCATTGCCGAATGCCGCATTGGCGGTGTCGCGACCGCGCCGCAAGGCGGATTCGTCGACGACATCATCGTGCAACAGCGTTGCCGTATGGATGAACTCGACCACGGCGGCCATTTCGTGATGGCGCACGCCTTCGTAACCCAGCGCACCGGCCGCCAGCAGAACCAGCGCCGGACGCATGCGCTTGCCGCCACTGCCGATGATGTATTCGGCAACTTGCCGGACCAGCGCCACATCGGAATAGAGGCGATCGCGGATAACCGCATCGACGGCCTTCATGTCAGGCCCGATCAGGGCATAAAGCTGTTCCAGAGTCACGGCAGGTAATTCCTTGGAGAAGCCCGAAATCTTAGGGTTCTGGCGGAGCCCAGTCAAGGCCGGCAAATCAAGGAAGCACGCTGTTTCGACGCTACTTTGCTAAACTCTTGCGATTAGATCAAAACAGGCGGAGGGGGGCATGGACATGAGTTCGATCGTCGCACCGGTAATTCAGGATCGAGAATTGCTGGAGGAGTTCGCCGATGTGCTGAACGACCGCGCCCCGGAAATCGAACGCGATGTCGCCCGCCTGCGCAAGACCCCCAACGACCGCGACATCACCGCCAACCTTTTCCGGGCGGTACATAACATCAAGGGCGATGCCGCCTTGTGCAAATTCGAGCTCGGCGTTGCCATCGCGCATCCCATCGAAAGCATGATGGCGCGCTTTCGGGAAGGCGAGATTCCCTTCTCCGATCTGCTCGCCGAGCTGATCCTGCTTGCGGTAGACCGGCTGGAGCTGGCCACGGACTCCCTGATTTTCAACAAGCCGCTGGACAACCTGCACCTGCAGACCCTGGTCCAGGGCTTGGCGGAAGTCGCTCAGGAAGTTGCCGGACAAATCGATGCCAGCAGTGCCGACCTGATCGAAGCAGTCACCGGCTTCCCGCCGGTATTGCGCGACATCTCCAGCCGAGCCCCCAAGAGTTCGGCGCCCAGGGAAGAGCAGAAGAATGCCAGCGCCGACCTGCAGTTCTTTCGCTCGCTGGCCCAGCAGCTGGAAAGCCGCTCACCGCTGTTCAAGGGGCGGACGATGCGCATCCTCAGGCTGGCGCTGGAAACGAACAAGGCCGCCCACAACGTCGTCGATCCGCTGCAGTTGGAGGCGGCGGTCTATCTGCACGATGTCGGGATGATGCTGCTGCCGGAATCGATCTGGCTCAAGATGGGCAAGATGTCTCCGGAGGACAAGATCGCCTTGCGCAACCACCCCGGCTTCGCCGCCGGGCTGCTTCTGCGCATGCCGGGCTGGGAGGCGGCCGCCGACATGGTCGCCCAGCATCACGAAATGCCCGATGGCGGCGGCTACCCGAACAACCTGTCCTTGGCGGACATCTGCCCGGGCGCCAAGATCCTCGCCATCGTCGATGCTTTCGAAGCCGTCATGCTCAAGCACATCCACCGGGGCAAAAATCGCTCCGTTCTGCGCGCCATTGCCGAGATCAATGCCTGCGACAACCAGTTTGCCCCGGAGTGGATCGCCCCGTTCAACGCCGTCATCCGCAAGACCATCGAGGCCTGATGAATGAGCATTGATCGCGAACGCCGCTTTGGTGGTGTAGCCCGCCTCTATGGTCCGACAGGCGCCGAGGCGCTGCGTCAGGCTCATGTCTGCATCGTCGGCATCGGCGGCGTCGGCTCCTGGGCTGCGGAAGCGCTGGCCCGGACCGGTGTCGGCTGGATCACGCTGATCGACCTCGACATGGTGGCCGAATCCAATACCAACCGCCAGATACACGCCCTGGGCGACATCTACGGCAAGGCCAAAGTCGATGCCATGGCCGAACGGATTCGTGCCATCAATCCGGAATGCGTAGTGCACTGCATCGAGGAGTTCGTCACCCCCGACAACGTGGCGACGATGCTGGAGCGCGGCTTTACAGCCGTCATTGACGCAATCGACCAGGTCCGCGCCAAAGTGGCGATGATCGCCTTTTGCCGTCGTCACAAGCTGCCCATCGTCGTGGCTGGTGCGGCGGGCGGGCAAATCGATCCGACCCGGATCGGCGTGGCCGACCTCAGCCAGACCGTGCAGGATCCGCTGCTGGCGAAAGTCCGCTCCAGTCTGCGCCGCGACCACGGTTTCACGCGCGATTCGGGTAAGAAATTCGGTGTGCCGGCCATCTTCTCCACCGAACCCCTCCGCTATCCGGATAGCGGCGCTCACTGCGAAGGCGACCGCGGCCCGGCCGGCCTCAACTGCGCCGGTTTCGGCTCATCGGTCTGCATCACCGCCGTTTTCGGGATGACGGCTGCGGCACAAGTCATCAATCTGATCGCAAAGGCATGAACAAGCCCCGCAAGCTGCGCTCGCGCAAGGCCGGACTCCCTCCGGGAACCTTGCTCCATATCGGCGAGAAAAAGACGAGCCACGCCGCCTTCTCGTTCATCGACTTCGACGAGCAAGGCCTGCACGAAGGCAACCTGCGCGACGCAGCCGCCCTCTCTCAACAGCCTCGCCAGCAAGCCACGCGCTGGGCCAACGTGTACGGCGCCAGCGCCCCATCGGATCTGGCTGCCATCGGCACGAGCTTCGGCTTGCACCCGCTGGTTCAGGAAGACATCCTCAACACGGCGCAGCGGCAAAAACTGGACAGCTACGAGGATTATCTCTACCTCGTTCTCCATCGCTACGAGCTGAAGACGGATTCGCTCGAACTGGCCCAGGATCAGATCAGCCTGGTCATCGGCCGGGACTACGTGCTGACTTTCCAGGAACGCCCGTCGCAGACTTTCGAACCCATCCGCCAGCGCCTGCGCAGCGGCCAGGGCATCCTGCGCAAGGGCGGCGTGGACATGCTGGCCTATTCGTTGATCGATACCGTTGTCGACAGCTACTTTGGCGTCATCGAGCAGCTGAACGACTACGCGGAAACCCTGGAAGACAAAATTCTCGGGCATCCGGGGCCGGCCACGCTAGAAGGCATCCACCAGCTCAAACGTTGCGTATCCCAGCTTCGGCGCAACCTGCATCCGCTCAGGGAGGTGCTCGGGACGCTACATCGTGACGCGGGAGATTTCTTTCGGGCCGACATCCAACTGTACATCCGCGATGTCTATGACCACACCGTACACATCCTCGAGTCGCTGGAAGACCTTCGCGACCTGGCAACCGGCCTGCTGGATGTATACCTGTCCACGGTCAGCCATCGCGTCAACCTTGAAGTCCGTACATTGACCGTCGTCGCGACGATCTTTATGCCGGCCACACTGATCGCCGGCATTTTCGGCATGAATTTCAAGGTGATGCCCTGGCTCGAAGCCCCTGACGGATTTTTCTATGCCCTGGGGCTGATGGGGTTGATCGCCACCATCATGCTCCTGCTCTTCTGGCGACGGCGCTTCGTTTAAGTCTTGCGGCCGTCGAGCCAGACGCACAAGCCCTGCGCATTGAGTTCGAGGTCGGTCGCCCAGATATCGAGCAGTGTCGCCTCCGGCAATTGGCAGCCATGCTTGCGAATTTCGGCGAGCAAATAGGCTGTCATTCCCTGCTTGATCCGCTCGTGCCGCAACGCCCCGGCGTCCTTCTCAGCCTCGGCCAGCGCGACCAGCGCGTCGAGATGTCGTAGCAGTGCCGCACCTTGTGCCTGGACTTCCGGCACCCTGCTGTAGTGGGTCAGATACATCGCTTCCGGTTCCAGTGCCAGCAAGCGATTGATCGACGCCCGCATCTCCTCCGGCTCGAATTGCGTCGGCGTCGTCGTCGGAAAGATGAACTGCCGACCATCAACATCGAGCTCACGATAGGACAAGCCGAACATGTCGCCGGTAAATATCGCTCCGGCTTTTTGGTCGACAATGCAGATATGGTGACGAGCGTGCCCCGGTGTGTCCAGACACACCAGTTCGCGACCATTCAAGGAGATGACGTGGCCATCCGGCGCCTCGATAATCCGTTCGGCGGGAATTGGCAGGATATCGCCATAGACGCGGGCCACATATTCCGCGCCGTAGACGGCAGTAACGCCGGCAACCAACTTGGAAGGCTCGGCCATGTGACGTGCCCCCCGCGGATGAACCACCAGACGGGCATTGGGGAAAGCGCGCATCAGGCTGCCTGCCCCGCCGGCATGATCTAGATGGATATGGGTCAGGATGACATAATCGACAGCCGCCACGTCCAGACCCAGCTTGCCAAGCGCAGCCAGTGCATTGGGCAAGGCGTCGTTGCTGCCCGTATCGATGAACGCAACCCGTCCCGCTTCGACAACCATGTGGATGGCGGCCAGAATCGGGCGCACGTAACCGGCGTCGAATGCCACGATCCCGTTGCCGTAGTCTCTCCAGTCAAACATCACCATACCCCTCCGTATTGTTGGCACGCATTATACTTGCCGTATCCGAACGATTTCCACGATCATGACCCATTTCCTGGCTAAGGGGCAGATACACCCCATGGACACCTAATCACCAATTAACATACTATGGACATGTCGCTGAGTTTTTGACTCTTTTTCTGGCGACGGGACGTAGTCAATTGGGGATTTCTTGGCGACCTTAGAACGTATTCGCTACACGCCGCAAACCATCGTAGTTGAAGATGGAAAGGTGTCGTACTCCGAAAGCAGTCGGCGCGTTATTGCGGGGCTACCGCAACTGTTTTGGGCAGATTGCTCACCTTGGCGTGAAGCCAATTTGTGGGCACTGGAGCGTGCCTCTAGCAACGAAGCTTCGCTGAAGACAGTCGCGGGCAATCTTAATGGTTTACTGCATTACGCCAACTTCCTAGAAGAGCAAAGCCTCCTGTGGTTAGCTTTCCCTGTCCGGAAAGCTAACCGATGCCTTGTTCAATACCGTGGCAGCTTAGTTGCGGCTCGAGATGCTGGATTGATGTCGCCATCCACGGTATCGGAATACATGCGGAATGCCGTTTCGTTCTACCGTTGGGCTAGGGCAAAAGGGTTGTTGGACCCCAACACGCAACTCTGGCAGGACAGGGCGGTATACATCCAATACTTCGATGCTGTCGGCTTCGAAAGGACTATGGTCCAGGTTTCCACAGACCTAGCGATTCCAAACCGGAAGCGCCCCGGGGCACCTCTGGAAGATGGCTTACTACCCGTATCTGCTGAGGACCGCGAACTAATACTCGATTTTGCAAAGAACAATGCATCTCCAGAACTGTACCGGATGCTCGCCCTCGGTTTCTTCACTGGAATGCGCATTGGCAGCATTTGCGACCTCAAGATTCAAACATTAAAGAATGCAATTCCGGACCCCCAAGCTCCGGGGTTGCTGCGCCTTGCGCTCGGTCCAGGTGCATCACCACCCGTAAATACAAAGTTTGGAGTAACAGGCCATGTATGGATTCCGCGGGCTCTTCTTGAAGACCTTCTGGAATACGCAACCTCACTTCGCCGCTCAAAGCGACAAGCTGAGGCTCTGCCGGATGACCGAGGTTTGTTATTACTTACACGATTTGGGAATCCTTATTGCCGGCGTGATACAGAGCAATCGAGTGCCATCAATACGGAGATGGCAACTCTTCGGCGCAGTGGCGTTACGGCTGGACTAAAAGTCCTCAAATCTTTCCATTTTCACCAGACCCGATGCACGTTTGCTACTGAGGTAGCTGAACTTGCGCTGAAAACTACCGACCCCATCAATGCGATTGCATTGGTGAAGAACGCTTTGCTTCACAAAGATGAAGCAACTTCGTTCAAATACATCAAATTCATCGCCTCGACACCCGCAAAGCGGGCGGCTGCCGATGAGTTTGCCAAAGCCTTTGCTGGGATGGGCCGCTAATGCAAAGCGCGTTGCCAAACCTAATATTCCCGATGGTTGAATTCGGGCCAAAACAGACTCCATGGACCTTAAACTTCATTTTGTATAAGGGCGGTTCCGCAGTAAAAACAAATAGGCTATCTCACCATATAGCTGCCAATGACCTTGGCAACCCGTTAGCCGAGAGGTTCTCCCTGGCAATTCAAGTTCATGAAGAACTGGTTGCTTGTTTAGTTGGTGGAGGCAGTGTTCAAACGGCAAAGAGCCGGATAGCGGCCTTGCGCACCTTCTTCACCTGGGTGGACGTCACGGACACACCAATCCACCTCGAGAATGTAGCGGATGTCTATTTAAAGTGGGCGGCACACTTGGAGCAACGGCAGCGTATCGACGGAAGCTTAGGCAAATCCACAGCACACACCTTCGCCTCTCATCTTGCCGCCATCCTGAACCCGATTTTAGGGCGCAAGCACTCTATCCTGAAAGAAACCCGCATCCGCAAACCAAAGTCAGCTAAACGCTTTAATACTTCTGCTGCAAGCAAAGTAGATTTATCGGCAATGTTCCGCTTTGGACATCTCGTCACAGACCTCTGTGTCGGCCTTTCGACATCGAGCATAAAGGGAAATCTACCGGTCGTTCTTGAACTTCGAAGTGGACAAATTGAGCTATGGTCAGGACTATCAAAGCCTACTAGAACTCAGCCGCGAAAGACAGTTCGGCACAATAGAGAGCAGAGAGTATCGGCGGAAAAGCGCGCAGCCTGGATTGAAGACAAATCCTTGCGCACCCGAAGCCGTTTGGCAAATCTGCGGATTGAAGCTGAATTGGTGATGTTTATTGCCCAGACCGGCATGAATCTTCAGCAGGCCTATTCACTGAAACTAGACAACTACAGGTACGCCAGCCATCTGGATGGGTACCAAGTGCTGAGCTACAAGGCGCGTCGTGAGGGGACGGTGCTCTTCGAGATATTCGGGGAATATCGTGCCTATTTCGAAAGCTATCTTCGTTGGCGAAATGAGTGGTTCGATGACTTAGATGACGACCGCCTTTTTCCATTTATCTTGGCTGGCCGTATTGATTGGCGCCCTCCCGAATTCTCACAAGTACGCAGAATCGCAAAAACCTTGGCAGTGCCCTATATCAGTCCCAGCATATTGAGGAAAGGACGGGTCAACTGGCTTCTTCGGCAAATGGCATCGCCAGATGCCGTTGCCGAAATCGCCCAGCATAATGTTGAAACGCTTATCCGCAACTATGCTGAGCCCCACCCGCAAGTGGCCATGGTTGAAATCAGCCGCTTCCATGAACGCAACGACCCGTCATTTGTGCCACCAGGCCCAGGTTGTTGCATTAACCCTGTGCCCGAAGCTGAAGAGCGACTTCAGGCTGGAACCCCGGCACCTGATTGCACATCCGGCGCAGGATGTTTGTTCTGCAATAACCATCGAGACATTGACAGCAGCGACCATATTTGGTCTCTAGCTTCGTTCCGCCACCTGAAGTCAATTGAGCTAGCAAGGCATCGGCCTCCAGAAGGCAAATCTGCTGCTACCGAAGCCCATCCTGCATTCGCGGTCATCACACGCGTAACCCACAAGCTTCAGTTCTTGGAAAACAGCAGCGAGGTTCGGAGTGCCTGGGTTAAAGAAGCGCTATTCCGAATAGAAGAAGGCGCTTACCACCCTGCTTGGGATGGTCTTATTCAAATCAACGAAATGGGTATCGCAATTTGATGGGCTCACGCATCCCCTTAACTACGCCAGCCATTAGTTTCCCTCTTGTTAGCCAGCAAGAAGGTATCTATCACCCTTCAACTTGGCCTCCAAGCGACGACATCCCTGTCATCCAAGACGCCAGCGGCAACGTAATTACACGCTGGTGTGATTCCGTTTGGGTGCTCGATTTATGGGCCAAGCAGCGCATGGTTCTAAACTTCGGGGACGGCCTCGTAGAAAGAACGGACCCGATTGACAAACCCAACGCCGACCTGTTGCGAAAAGTGGTCGGCTGGTGGTTGTATGGTCCAGGTGGCATCCAAGCAGCGGGGACACTGCTCACGCGCTTCGGTGCTATACGCCCCATCTTCGCTCTGTGCGCCGCCGAAGGCATCCTAGCTTCCAAATTAACAAGGTTTCCCTTGGTTGCTGACAAACTGGCAGGGGTACTGATGCCCTCCATGGCTGGGGCAATCATCTCCATGCTGCATGAATTGTATGCCATTAGAGAAAAGCTCGGGTTTACCTTGCTGGATGAAGCAGGTATCGCCCGCCTGGCAGCAGCCCTGCCCGCCCATCATGGCCGGCAGACTCCTTATATTCCGCCCCGCATTTGGCGGTATCAGGTAAGTCGGCTCAAGGCATGTCTGGATGACTTTCTCCAGCATCAAGAGCAACTGACAAATTGCTACCGTTTCTCCATTGAGGCTTACATCACCAATTACGAAAGCATGGAGGAAGCGAAAGATAGCAAACGTAACAAGGCGCTTCGCCCATTCTATTGGCCCGAAGGCGGTCGCGCTGATAAGCCGGGATGCCGATTTCTCGGCCCTTTTCACGAGACTGCTGTACGCTTTGGTGTCGCATACCTCATCTATAGATGGCTGGGAGAACGCGCTGACACCCAGTTGACACCACTTAGCGTTGACACCCTTTCTGCCTATCTGACCATGGTTTCCTATGTCGGATTGGCCTACATCCTCAACTTCACGCTTATGCGTAGTGATGAGGCATTCTCGCTTGCCGCAGACTGCCTAAGGGTTGAGAAGGACCCCCGCTTTGGGCCAATCCATGTCATCCAAGGCATAACATCGAAAACGGTCACTGATGATGAAGCCATCTGGATTACCGCCCCGTCTGTCGAAACGGCTATTACGGTACTTCAGAAAATTGGCAAATTGCGCCAGCTTTGTGCCAGCAGGGTCCCCGATAAAACCCCTCTATACTGGCGAACAAATGAGCCCTGGGCCGGTGGAGCCAAAGCGGTGGACGAATTTGTACACTCCCGCATTAAGAGCTACTGTTTTGTGGTCAATAGCTACCCCAAACTGTTTGACCCAGATGAACTGTGCATTACTGAGCGAGACCTTGAACTGGCTCGCCTAGCAACCCCGACCCTGCCCGAGACATTTGCTGTTGGAAGCATTTGGCCTTTGGCGTGGCATCAGCTTCGGCGTACGGGGTCCGTCAACATGCAGGCATCAGGCATCGTTTCAGATGCCTCGCTCCAATTTCAGCTCAAGCATGTGTCACGAGCCATGTCATTGTACTACGGTCAGAACCACGCACAAATTAGGCTAGAGGAATCAGCCCGCACGTTGTACATCCAAACGATGTACGAGGTGCTCGGCCGCGAACTTCAGCGATTGGCCAGCGACCGCTTTGTCAGCCCTCACGGCGAGCGGCGCAAGGAGGAAATTGTACGGCTCATTTCACCCGATGACCTCAAAGCATCTGTACGCCTTGCCAAAAAAGGAGGCGTTGCTTGCAGAGAGATTATTCTTGGAGTTTGCATGAATAAGGTGCCCTGTCCTTATGGCGGCATCGAGTCCATCGCTCACTGTGGCGGTGGTGATGCCACCAAGCCATGCTCTGATGTGTTGTATGACCGCAGCAAGCTGTCGCAAGTATCCCAGCTTGAGAGAGTGCTAAACGAGCGACTTCAATCAGCACCTGTCGATAGTCCTTTACGAGCAGCACTTGAAGCCCAAAAACGCAGTGTGGAGAGCTACTACCGTGCAACACGTAGATGTGAATGACCAACAGCCAAGCGCAGCCGACCAATACCGTGCTGCATTTGAGCGTCTTAAATCCAATATGCCGGTACGCCTTCCCAAAGGCACGCTGGTTACTCAGAACAATGTTGCCCGAGAAGCGGGGACCGACCCAAGCGCACTTAAAAAAAGTAGATTTCCAACCTTAATTGCGGAAATTCAGCAGTTCGTATCCAGTCAGGAAGACATAAGACCTGCCTCCGCCCGGCAAGCTCGCATAGCCCGACAGAACAAGAATCGCAGTCTGAAGGAGCGACTAGCCGAGGTTTCTCTCCAGCGGGACACCCTCGCAAGCAAGCTCAGCGAGGCTGATATGGTCATATTAGAGTTGCGTGGCCAACTAGATGAACTTCTCAAAAAGGAGTCGAAATCTACCGTTGTCAGCCTAGGGAAGACTCGCCCACCTCAGGAAATATAACGCCGTTTCAAAACCGAGCTCACTGTCAACACTAGCTGACAGTGAGCTCGGGCCGCAACTTACCACCGCCGACGCCCTGCTTGACCTAAACCAATATTTCTATAAACTTGGAAATATGGAAACCTTAAACGCCGCTGAAATCCTCGCCGCCCTTGGGCACGAGTCCCGTCTCGCCATCTTCCGACTGCTCGTTGAAGCCGGTCCGGAGGGTATCAACGCCTCCGCCATTGGTGAGCAGTTGAGCATCCCGAATGCCACGCTGTCCTTCCATCTGTCGCACCTTAGCCGCGTCGGCCTCATCAAGGGCGAACGTGAGAGTCGCTTCATCCACTATTCCGCCGAATACGAGACGATGGATGAGTTGATTGCCTTTCTGACCCACAACTGTTGCCAGGGCAAGGCATGCCTGCCAAAGACGGCAGCTTGCGACACGGTCGCTAAGCGCCGGAACAAGAAACCCGAACCCCAAGAGTAAAGACCATGAGCAACCCGAAAACCGTCCTCGTCCTCTGCACCGGCAACTCGTGTCGCTCCCAGATGGGCGAAGCCATCCTGAATCACGACCTGTCCGGCCTTGTGCGTGGCATCTCTGCCGGCACCAGCCCACAGCCCAAGGTGGCCGACGGCGCCATCGAAGCCCTGAAGCTGGCTGGCCTGCCGACCGATGGTTTGCATTCCAAGACCGTCGAAGACGTCATGGACCAGGACATCGACTTGGTGGTTAGCGTCTGCGACAACGCCAAGGAAACCTGTCCCATCTTCCCGCGTCCGGTGAAGCGTATCCACGTCGGTTTCCACGACCCGCACGGCGAGCAGCTAGAAAGCTTCCTGGCCGTCCGTGACGACATCCGCGCTCGCCTGGTGCCGGCCGTCCGCGAAGCCCTGGGTCTGTAAGGAGTCCTCATGTCTGCTGTTCAATGTGAAGTCACCGCCAAGGTCGCCGCCGGCGCACCAATGAGCGTCTTCGAGCGTTACCTGACGGTCTGGGTGTTTCTCTGCATCATCGCCGGTATCGCTGCCGGACAGATGGCGCCTGGCGTGTTCCAGGCCATCGGTCACATGGAGGTCGCGCAGGTAAACCTGCCGGTCGGCCTGCTCATCTGGGTCATGATTATCCCGATGCTGGTCAAGGTCGATTTCGGGGCCTTGCATGAGGTGAAGCAGCACGTTCGCGGTATCGGCGTGACGCTGTTCGTGAATTGGCTGGTCAAGCCATTCTCCATGGCTTTCCTGGGCTGGCTGTTCGTTCGTAACCTGTTCGCACCCATGCTGCCTGCTGACCAGCTGGACAGCTACATTGCCGGCCTCATTCTGTTGGCGGCGGCGCCCTGTACCGCCATGGTCTTTGTCTGGAGCCGGCTGTCCAACGGCGACCCGCTGTTCACGCTGTCACAGGTGGCGATGAACGACAGCATCATGGTCTTCGCTTTCGCACCCATCGTCGCCTTCCTGCTCGGCATCTCGTCCATCACCGTTCCTTGGGACACGCTGCTGACCTCGGTCGTTCTCTACATCGTGATTCCGGTCGTCCTCGCCCAGCTTTGGCGTAAGGCCCTGCTGGCCAAGGGGCAGGCAGCCTTCGATGCCGCCATGGCCAAGATTGGCCCGTGGTCCATCTCGGCGCTGCTGGCGACCCTGGTGCTGCTCTTCGCCTTCCAGGGCGAAGCCATCATCAAGCAGCCGCTGGTCATTGCGCTGCTCGCCGTGCCCATCCTCATCCAGGTGTTCTTCAACTCGGCACTGGCCTACTGGCTGAACAAGGTGGTCGGTGAGAAGCACAACGTCGCTTGTCCGTCGGCACTCATTGGGGCTTCGAACTTCTTCGAGCTGGCCGTGGCTGCTGCCATCAGCCTGTTCGGATTTGAGTCAGGCGCTGCGCTCGCAACCGTCGTCGGCGTCCTCATCGAGGTGCCGGTCATGCTGCTGGTGGTGAAAGTCGTCAATGCATCCAAGGGCTGGTACGAAGCCCAAAACGCGTAAGGAGAGAATCATGAAAAAGCTCGAAGTGTTTGACCCCGCCATGTGTTGTTCCACGGGTGTTTGTGGCGTCGATGTTGACCCGGTGCTGGCCCAGTTCGCGGCCGACCTGAAATGGGTCGAAGAGCACAGCATCACCGTTGAGCGCCACAACCTCGGCCAGGAGCCGCAGGCCTTTGCCGCTAACCCGGCCGTGGTCAAGGAAATGGAAGCAGGCATGGACCGCCTGCCCATCCTGGCCGTGGACGGCCACATCGTCTCCACCGGCATGTATCCGTCGCGTGCCCAATTGGCCCAAAAGCTGGGCATCACGCTGACGACCGCCGAGAAGCCGCATATCAAGGCAGGTGGCTGCGGCTGCAAGCCGGGAACCTGCTGAAAGAGGAGCCAATCATGTCGCTGCCCAACATCCAGACCCGCTACTTGTTCTTCACGGGCAAGGGCGGCGTCGGTAAAACATCGCTCTCCTGTGCCACAGGCCTAGCACTGACCGAAGTTGGCAAGAAGGTGCTCATCGTCAGCACCGACCCAGCCTCCAACCTGGACGAGGTACTGGGTGCGGGGCTGAGTCAGTCGCCGACCGCCATTCCAGGCGCACCGGGACTATTCGCTTTGAACATTGACCCAGAAGCGGCAGCGCAAGCTTACCGGGAGCGGATGGTGGGACCGTACCGCGGCATCCTGCCCGCGGCGGCCATTCAGAGCATGGAGGAACAATTCTCGGGTGCCTGTACCGTCGAGATTGCGGCCTTCGACGAGTTCTCGAAGCTGCTCGGTGACCCGGCGGCAACGGCCGAGTTCGACCATGTCATCTTCGACACAGCACCCACCGGCCATACGCTGCGCCTGCTGACCTTGCCTTCGGCCTGGGACGAGTTCATCTCATCTTCGACTGGCGGTGCTTCCTGCCTCGGCCCCCTGGCAGGCCTGGAGAAGCAGAAGGCCTTGTACGCCGCGACGGTGGCTCGCCTGTCCAGCGCCGCCGAGACGACCGTTGTCCTAGTCGCCCGTGCCGACACGGCATCGTTGCGTGAGGCCAACCGTACCCGCCTTGAACTGACCGACCTTGGCATTCGCAACCAGACCCTGGTCATCAATGGCTTGTTCTCTGGCGACACGGCTGGCGATGCTATTGCGACGGCCATGGTGGCACGCGCCTCCACGGCCATTGAAACCATGCCACCAGAACTCGCCGGCTTGCCGCAAACACGCATCCCCTTCCTGCCCCGCGGCACGGTGGGTCTGGATGCCCTGCGCGAGATGGCGCATCCCGAGACAGTCATGGCACCGACCGGTAACGTCATGCCGGAAACCTCGTTGCCGCCCAAGCTTCGCGGTCTTGTCGAGGACATTGCATCAACGGGGCATGGGGTCATCATGACCATGGGCAAAGGCGGCGTGGGTAAGACGACGGTGGCGGCCGCTATCGCTGTTGCGCTGGCCAAGAAAGGCCACAAGGTGGTGCTGTCCACGACCGACCCGGCAGCCCACACGGCGGCAGCCATTGATGGCGTCGTGCCCGGACTTGCGGTAACACGCATTGACCCCGCTCAGGAAGTGAAGCAATACACCGAGGAGGTGTTGGCCAAGGCTGGCCAGCATCTTGATGCAGGCGGCCGCGCCATGCTCGAAGAGGACCTGCGTTCGCCTTGCACCGAAGAGATTGCCGTCTTCCGGGCGTTCGCCCGCACGGTCGATGAAGGCAAGGAGGGCTTCGTGGTGCTAGATACTGCACCCACCGGCCACACCATCCTCTTGCTGGATGCTGCCGAGGCCTATCACCGGGAAGTCATGCGGACCCAGGGTGACATGCCCGAGGCCGTGCTCCAATTGCTACCTCGGCTGCGCGACCCCAGCTATACCCGTGTACTTATCGTGACACTGCCCGAAGCCACGCCTGTCCATGAAGCTGAACGCCTAAGCGCCGACCTAGCTCGAGCCGGCATTGCGCCCTGTGCGTGGGTCATCAACCAATCGCTGTTGGCCAGCGGCACAAGGCATCCTATTCTCTGCCAGCGTGGCGCTTACGAGGTGCCTTTCATTCGTCGAGTCACCGACTACCTATCTCAGCAAACGGCTCTGATACCGTGGTTAGCAGAGGCGCCTATCGGTGCGATTGGACTGGGGCAAGTAATTAGCCAATAGCGAAGCCTGTTAGTTTAGTTATATACAAGGGTTAACATAACGAACTTCACCTGGGCTCGGCTTGGCGAAGCCAAACGAGCCAGGAGACAAGCGAAGCGCGTCAGATTCTCAGCGAGGCTTTCAAACCATTCCGAGATTTACTATGGACATTAACAATCCGAAAAGCGAAAAAAAGACGGCACTCCATGGACATCCGGAAAAGGTGGCCAACTCCCCTAACCATGCGGATTCTGAGCACGTCCATAGAGTGGTATCTGACTCCTGGCTTGCCGATGACGGCGCAAAAATCCACCTCAAAATTTCTGGGGAAGGATCGCCATTGATCATGCTGCATGGCTGGACATCCAGTCATCAGGAATGGTTTCCCTTTCTTGGTACTCTCAATCCCCGGCACAGGGTCTATCGCTGGGATGCTCGTGGACATGGCGGCCACGATCTCGGCGGCAAGACACCACCGACGGCTCAGCGCATGGCACGAGACCTGGCCAATCTGATCGACCACTACGAGATTGAAAACGCCACTGCGGTTGGGCACTCGATGGGCGCCCTGACGCTCTGGCAATACATACGCGATTTCGGTACCCAAGCCTTTTCACGTGTCTGCTTCATCGACCAATCACCCAAACTGGTAACCGATCCGGATTGGAATCACGGCATTTATGGAAACTTTGACGAAGCCCGGTCCAAAGAAATGATGTCGTGGCTGAACGAAGATTTTGCCGAGGCCGTGCTGAAATTGACGGCTTTCGGCCTCAATGCGCGCGCTCGCGAAAAATATCTTGCCGGTGCAAGCGGTTGGGAAAAGTCCAGGGCCGCGCTGCGGGCGCAGGAACCAGGGCCGTTGATTGATTGTTGGGCCAGTCTCACGGCAGCGGACTATCGGGATGTTCTATCGAAAATCGATATTCCGGCAATGCTTGTTTATGGTGGTGAAAGCAACTTCTATCGACTGGACACCGCGCGATTCGTTGCGGAACAGATTCCCGACGCAATACTTCACATCTACGAAGGCACCGACCATTCGCCTCACCAATGGCAACGCGAACGCTTTGCACACGACCTCATGGCCTTCATCGATCAGTTCGATTAATTATTGCCGCGGCAAACTGAAGGCAGCGTGAGCTGATCAGGTTTTTCTTCTTGTAAAAGTTAAAAACCCCGTTACTGGATTAGTAACGGGGTTTTTGAATGGGAGTCTGGCGTTGACCTACTTTCGCGAGCGGAAGC
>NZ_VUYQ01000012.1 GCF_008711155.1 Dechloromonas sp. CZR5
CAGTGTGAGAGGTCGCATGAGGTGTCCTTAAGAAAGGTTCAGTTCAGGCTATCACGGACTTTTTCGTCTTCAAGTCCCGTTCGGCAACGTCGAAAATATTCCGTCGCCCTACCGTTCTGCGAGGGGGTTATTGAATGCGCATGGTGTGTTGCCGACAGATCAACGGCGCCGAAGCGCGTTTTATGCCGACCATGGCTGCACGATTCCGGTCGATGCGTAGAGGTGCGGATACCTCGCCATCGAGAGCTACTCGGCATAACCCGGTTCGCGGCATAGTGGATCAACGAATGCCTGATCCGGGCGGTGGCGCTGTACCTCGCCCAGCACGCCGGGCGGCAGTACGACACCTTGTTTTCTGACGAGGCGGATGGGCCGCTCGATCCCGAGCGTAAGCGCATGTTCATGGCGATGAAACGAGAAGTCCTACGGCTGGGCGGCTACCGGCAGGAGTTTTTTGTGTCGCAGACGCCTGAACTGACGGCCATGGCCGATGCAGCGATCGATCTGGAGGCGATGGCTTTATCGGCCACTGCATAGCATTGACGGAATTCGTTTCATTGACCTATCATGTGTCTGCGGTTCATGCCGAACCGTGGGCAAGTTGGCGCCCGTCAGTGCACGCACCGGAGGCTCTCCGGCACGGCAAAGCCAGTTGATTAGTCGCAGACCTCGTTTCGGCTGGATGAACTCCTGGAAAGCCGGACAACGCGTGCCGTCCTGAAGCGCTTTCCGTTATGGAGCTCATCAATGACAGCTACCGTTACGGCATCTTCGGACGCCAATCTCCCTTCTGAACAATTTCAGGCCGCGGCACTGTGGACCTTTGTCCACCTGAAAACGCCCCGTTTTACCTCCGCCGTTGCACTCGATGTGATCCGGCAATTGAAGCCGATCATCGGCGAAAACCCGAAGCAGCTTGCCAAACGGCTTCGCACCGCCTTGGGCGAACAGGGCGTTGCCCTCAAGCATGTCCATGCGCTCGATGCGGCAGCCCGCCTGCTCGGGCACGCCGATTGGCATGCAGTTAGTCGTGAACAGCCGGCGGCGACTCTCAAACTATCGCCGATAATGGCCGAGGCCCCGGAAGAGATGTTTGCCGATTGGCGCCGGTTGGCTCCCCGCCTGTGCGACTGGTGCGATGCCTGGCTCCATGAACGAGGGAGCGAGATCTTCCAGGTGCGTTTTGGGGCCGGCTACATCATGGTTTGCATTCCGGTTCCCAGGGAAGGCGGGCCGGCGGGAAGCAAGGACGAGGTGCCGCTGCTGTTGATCACCCCGCTCGGCGACAGCGAGCATTGGTTGCAGAAAGCTCCTTCAGCGTTCGAAACCCTGCGTCGCCATCTAGAGGAATCCGGCAAGGCCGTTCTGGATGGCGTCGCCGTGCTGCAGCTGTGCAATCGCTATAGCGAGGACGTCCTTGCGCGCCTGCCTGCAATACCGCAGCCGGTATGTCCGACGGATGCCGCCAAT
The DNA here is from genome assembly GCF_008711155.1 of Dechloromonas sp. CZR5. Taxonomy (GTDB): domain Bacteria; phylum Pseudomonadota; class Gammaproteobacteria; order Burkholderiales; family Rhodocyclaceae; genus Azonexus. Next base: position 1,471 of record NZ_VUYQ01000012.1, read on the forward strand.
TCCGAATTGGTTCTGCTGCACGAGGACAACGAACTCCTGCCCGGCTCGGGCTATGAGATTGCCCGTGGGGATGAGATGACCTGCTGGTCGCAACTCGAATTGGCCATGAAGGATCATCCGTCGGCCGAGATTACCTTGGATGACGGGGCTTGGCGTATCGGGGCAGGCCGTTACGTCTGGGAACTGTCGACCATTCATCCGAAGGATTTCGTTCCCGGTCTGGTCGTTACCGTGCTGAGCGAGGTCGACTCGGAAAAGTTGCTGCGCCGGTACAAACTCGTGAAGCGGATATTCTCGGACCGCCTCAAGCACCACGAGGTGACGAAACGTCTGCAGTATCTGAGCGGCCCCTCGGATACCTATCGTGTCGACCTGCACAAGCTGCTGTTGGTCTTGAACAAGGTCGGATTGACCTGGGACGACCTCTGCCGGCAGGACGACGTGCAGCAGGAAATGGTGCCTGAACTGCCTGTCGGTTTCGTCATGACCGTGATCGAGCGGCTCAAGCCCAAGGATCCGAACGTGCTTTTTGCAGTACCTAGCCGTTCGGAATTGGTACGCGTCGATGACGACTCGCTGCTCCGGACCTTGTTACCGCGGATCGGCATCGTTCGCTATCGCTTGGCCAGGGATGCCTCCGAAGATTGCAGACAGACCGTCCGCGAAGCCGTCGAGGAGTTCGGTACGTCGGTCCGGATGCAGGCTCTGACGGCTGCGGGGCAGCTTACCAATCCGGACGATCCGCTGCCCTATCTGGTCTACGCCAGCGATGGCGAAGAACTGCGCTTGAAACTCGAGTCTGAAGGACTGGTAATGCATGCCGGCGTAATGCCCCATCTGTTCCCGACCGAGGGCGTGATCGAGAAAATGCCGAACATGTGGTCCTATGCGTTCGGGCACAGCTTGTATCTCGACATCGATTTCGCGGAAGGGAGCACGCAATGAATGCCGTCGTCGAGAATCTTCGTGGCTTGCTTGAAACGCGTGATGTTGGCGGCTTTCTCACCGCCTACGAGAATGTCGTGCCGGGAAGTGATGTTCGCACGATCGACCTTACGGGAATTACCCAGCGAATCTTTCCGCCGGTGCTGCGCGAGAAACTCGCGAATGGCGCTCTGTCCGGGGTGGATACGCTAAGGCTCTGGCGGCTGGTACGCAGCGGCCGGCTGCTGGTGATCGACAATGAATTGCTCGACGGCATCAACGCGCTGCTTGATGCGGCGTGGCGCGAAGTCGAGGGTCCGGATGCGCCGCTTCCCCAAAAACTGGTGACTTTTCGTGATGTGCAAGAATCGCGGCCGGCACAGAACGTTCCGCGACCGGCTGCGGCTGCAACGAAGGACGGTGGTGAAATACCCATGCGCCGTATCGTAGTGGCCAGTGCATTTACGCTCGGCCCGGTGCATCTGAGTGATGTCCTGTCTTTCCGGAAGAATATGTGCGCCAGCTCGCAAGAGCGGGAATTCCTGCTGGCGATACGACAGTATTTCCCCAGCCTGCGTGCCTATCCCAATGTGCCCTTGCGCAATTTCATGGATGTCGACGGTTTCGTCATGCGCCTGTCCGATCGCCATCGACAGTATTCCTGGGCGGCCCAGGTGGATGTGCTTCTTTGCACTGAAGACGAGGATCCCGTCGCGGGCTTCGAGTTGGATTCGGTAATGCACGATTCCGACGAAGCATGCGAGCGGGATAGGTTGAAGGATGAATTGTTTTCGCAGGCATCCTTGCCGCTGGTCCGCATCAGGGCCGACGATACAGCCAATGTGCGGGCCGAAGATTTTTTCGACTTGCTGGTCGCCGAGAGTGAAATGCTGGACCGCTTGCGTCCCCGGCGCCTGCGCCCCCGCCGGAATCACGACAGGCTGATTCCGGCCGAGGTGCAGATACATCGCGCCGGGGTGGGCGTGTAGCCGACCTGTATCGCACCTTCAAGGAGCGGCCGAAGATTCGAAAATTGGCAGGCCTTCGATCATGGCTGCCTCGCGATCGAACAGCAACCAGACGACGCCGGCCTGTTCCGCGATCTCGAAGATCGCGGCCAGGTCGGTTTCCTCTGGAATCCGATAACACGCGGCGCCGACATAGACGAGACCGCCGCAGTCATTCGGATAGGCGTTGACCGACAGGTCGTCGTCGGCCAGTTTCAGGCGCGTGCTTGGACTGAGATGAAATAGAGATAGCTCGACAAGTGGTTCAGCCTGAGTTCTCAGGCTTGCCACCGAAGATAGGTCCATTTGTGTCTCCTTCCTTTTTATGGGGCGTATTCTTCATGATTTTCGAGCGCGTGGCTGCCTTGTGGTGAAAGCTGATGCCGCAGCGTCGGCAACGGAACCAGCGCAAGCGTCCCAATAAACCCAGCGGCTCGCCAGTACCTGCGCAAAGCGGACATCCAGGAGGTGTGTTCATTGTTGCGATGCCTCCTTGAAGTGCCAGAACATGCCATAGGCGAGGCTGTGGGAGCTGCGGGACGGCGAAAGCTGCATCGAAGTTGGCCGGGGCATGGCACTAAACCAGGCCGCGTTCGGCAAAAGACAGGATTTGGTCACCCGCCACGATAAAATGGTCGATGACCCGTACATCCACCAGACTCAGTGCCGACTTCAGGTTGTGCGTCAGCAGTTCGTCGGCTCGCGACGGTTCGGTTTCGCCCGAGGGGTGGTTATGGGCGATGGCCAGTGCCGCCGCGTTGCGGGCCAGGGCACCTTTGACCACCTCGCGTGGATAAACGGAGGTCTGCGTCAGCGTTCCCCGGAACAACTCTTCCGCCTCAATCAGCCGATGATGGGTGTCCAGGTAGATGACCAGGAACACTTCATGTTCCAGCCCCGCACAATGCAGGCGGAGCCAATCACGCAGCGCCTGTGGCGAAGACATGATTGGGGCACTACGCATTTGCTCGCGCAAGTCGCGCAAAAGCAATTCACGAGCTACGTCGAGGCGCCGGGCCAATAGGGAGGCTTTTGGGTCATCCCTTGCAACCGAAATGGTCGGGCTACAGATGTGCGATGCGCCGGATGCTGAAGGGTAGGCGAGGGGCGAGAGCAATTCGCTGACGAGGTCAGCACGGCTCAAGGCGGACATATTCATGGCGTTCTCCTCAAAAAATGCGAGAAAAGGGGAAAGCCAATCCCCAGAGGAATCGCTTCCCCTGAGGATGAAAGTGCGCGGACGAATCTATCAACTTCGGTCGGGCACGATAGGTAAGGCAGGTATCGACTGCAACGCCGGTTCAAGGCCGGGAAGCATTCCACGATGGAACGCGTACTAGCTGGATCAGTTTCCGGCAGTGGATACTGGGGCTCAAGAGGGAGGATGGGGCGGCCATCCACAAGCGCAGGAAATTCAGCAGGTTTGCGAATGGCGCCCATGGCGATGGTCGTGTTCTCTGAATTCCTGGCCAGAGTAAGCGTGTTCCCGCACCCGGGCAGATGGATGGTTATCCTTGGATCAGACACATCCAACTCATTGAAAGACGCGAGGCTCGATCGTCGCACCACGCATGAATTCGACATAGGCACCGGCCTTGCCGATGTCGCTGAAACTCGCGACAAGCTCTTCTCGCCACAGGACCGCCCAGGGGCGATCGATATCGCCGGACGGTTTGATGATCAGGTCGGCTTCCCGGTAGGCGGCGTGACGATACAGAAAATCACCCGATGCCCAATCTACGATGGCAAGGAGATGAGCGCACAGGATGGCGCCTCCGCCGTGCTCGCCGGGCTCAATCAGCAGCGGCACCTTAAGAATTCCGCCGGAGCGCCCTATATGGCCGACGACATCGTGTTCTTCGAGCCAGGGGGAGCCCGTAGTGGTATCGCCCAGGATCAAACGCACCCGGCGTTGCTTGATGCGACAGGACTCCAGAACCCTGGCGACCTTGGCGTCGGTGCCTGGATCGAAATAGGTGCTGCGTGTCAGGGGCGACTGGCCCCAGGCCCGGACGGCATTGCAATACTTCTCGTAGCCCGCCAGAGTTGCATAATCCTGGTCGGTGAAGACCAAGTCGGGGCAGTCCAATTTCCGGGCGATCTGATTGGCATGGTCACGGGCATTCGCGAAGCCGAAACAGGTTTGGCCTTTGCCACAATCGATGACATAGAGTTGCTGATCGGCATTGATTTGCACGTTGCTCATCTTGGGTTCCTTTCGCGGTCGCGTGGAACCCGCTCCCCGCGGGGTGTGGGCCCCACGGAGTATTGCGTGATCGGCCGTGTTTCTGCAAGGCCGAACTATGACGATGGGCGATTTAGGCTGCCTGCATTGCAGGCCGGGGAACTCGCTCGCTGGTGACAGCGTCGGGGAGCACGATCTGCTCTGAAATCAGTCGATCGAGTTTCAACAGCAGGCCATCTGCGTGCTCTTGGTCATCTAGGCACAAGGATGGACGCAATCTTTCGAGCTCCTTTTTCATGATACGGAGCTGCTGGACGGCCGCATTCTCGGCGTGCGCTTCGATGGCATTCAGGATGGCGGTGATGGTAATCATCAATGGCTTCCTTTCATTGCTGAGGAAAAGGGTTCAGGTGCCGGCTCGGATTGGCGAATGCGGGTCGGCTGTACGGGACTAGCTCATGCAAAGTGGCCGGGGATGGCCCTTGCACGTATGGGTATGGGGATTCGAAGGATCGGGCGCACAGCTGGGCAAGCAGTGAGCGTTGGTGGGCTCCGCTCCGTGAGCCGGGAGAAAATCCCGACATCACGGATGAGCCGACGCTTGCCCGGCGACTCTCGGCTCAGGCGGTCGCGCGCTTTGCGGTTGTGTTGGGCGCAGACTGGATTTCGGTGGGCGCGGGTGACAGCTCGGGAGCGTGTTGCCCGAAAGCTGTACGAGCGGTAGCGGGCTTGGCCTCTCGATTGAGACGGCCAATTTTGGCTACGGCCGCTTCCTTGGTTACTTCGGGTAAGCACTCGACGGCGAGGTCGCTGCCATCACGCAGTCCTGATTGCAGACTGCGCCAGGGACGGACGAACAATTCGTGGCACACCTGGCGGACGAACTGTCCGATTCGCTGGTTGCGTACCACGCGGGTCTTGTGCCGGCGCAAGGACTCCTTGCAGCCCAAGTACAGCGCCAGATGAGCACGTTTCATTTCCGGATCGGACTCGAGCTGAGCCAGGACTTCAGTGGCGATGACCGGGTCGTGGCCGACGCGCTGGTAGAAGCCAACCCAGGCCCGTTCCTCCTCGGTTTCGATGCTGGCGCGCCGGGCACGAGGGCGGGTTTTATCAGAAGACATGATGTTTTCTCCAGAGGCTAGTGGAGAGAACACTTGTCCCCTGTCGGGGAAACGGTGGGCTCCCCGAGGTTGCATGGACCTGCGGTGCTGATAAGCTGAACACTCACAGGTCAATAGGTGCCCACACCATGCTGCGTGCAGGCAATGCACTACGGTTCACGCCCGACGAAATCGAGGCCTTTCAAAAACTTGGACTCGACTTCGACGGGGCGCGAACGACGGACGATCTCGAAAGCGTGTTGGCCCGGTGGGCCGATACGCTGAACGACGAATGTCCCGATCTGCTGGAAAAGATCGCCGTAGAAATGGCCAAGGCCAAGGGCATCCCGCTACCCGCGCGCTTGACGCGGGTGCGTTGATGCGACTTGGCCGTTGCATTCGGCAATCCGAATCCAGCGGTCGGCGATCCGGTCCAGATAAACCAGGTCGTCGGTCTCGATCTCACCCGACTCTCGCAAGCGGGTGATAACCTCCTTGACCAGGAACGGGTCGTCCTTGGCCAGTTGAACCACGGTGGCGGCAATGCGCCGGCGGTAAAGACTGATCGACATGATCAGCCTCCCACGGTACGAGGCTCGGAAGCGCTGCCGGCACGTTCGGAGACATGTGGCTGCGGCTTCAACAGCGCCGGGACAGTTGGCATGCGCTGGGATGGCTGGGCGTAGCCAGAACCTCCCAACAACACGGCGACCGGACGCGACATCTTGATCACGGGGATTGCGAACATGGTGTTCTCCTTCGGAAATGAAAGGGAACACCCGTCCCTGGCGGGGAACTTGGGGTTCCCCGTTCGGGATGCGCTGCCAGGATGGCGGCGCGGCTCAATACATGCCATGCGGCATGTGTAGCGTGAAGGCCCCCGATTCTTGCAAAACGGGACCTTCGCTTACTGCCGTATGACCCGAAAGTCGTGCGGCGGCGCAACGGTCAGCCAGTTGGCTGAAATAGATACTCGGCCGTGAAAACGACCGGACCCGGCCGAAGCCGGTGAACTCTGGAAGGCAGGTAACGACTGCAACGCCAGCGATGCTGGACTTCAGGGCAACCGAGGTTGCCGACGAAGGCTGAGCGGGCACGATGTCCGCAGAAAGCCATTGCAGTATTGCGCAGGTTACGTCATCGACTCAAGGCTGCATGGTCGTTTGCCACCTGCAAGCGTCCGGGATCGAGATCGCTTTCTCTCGACATCACCGTTTTCGAACTGTCCAGCCATACGGAAACAGGATGCGTTCATGGCCTTGCTTGTCGAATGAAAGATAATTGACAGTCAGTAGATGAGAAGGAACCACCATTTGTTCGGCCAGCCGCGCCTCAAATTTCGCGATGGTCATCTTTTCGGCATTGGGGATTTCCCCCGGTTCGACTGCGTAGTCCTCGTCCTCCAACCACATGATGCCGGCGCCGCCGCAGTGGATCGACTTGAGTCGATGCGTGTTGGCGGCACCGTCGGCAGTCGTGGCGACATCGACCACCACGGGATGTTTTCTGCCGGGGATCGAGTAGAAGCGGCCAGCCTCGGGAAGCAGACATTCGGTGATGAAGTCGAAGCTGGATGAGAGATCCTTGTGCTGCTGAAGGGAAAATAGATCCTCGAACTTGCGAGTCTTGAACTCCTTTCGGAGTTTTGCCTTGGGGTCGAAGAAGACCTCGAACAGCATGCCGTCCAGCAGCGCCTTTTGTTTCTCGGGCTTTACCGCTTGGGTCCGAGCGGCAAAGTCGTTCAGGTAGGCAACGGCGCTGTTCGATCCGCCGCATGCCGCCTGATAGATGTTTCGCCCGAGAACGAAGAGGGAGTCCAGCGACGCCTTGTTGGCGATATCGGACGAGAGCTCGTCAATTGCCGGATTCTGCACCGGCCAGGTCAGGCTTTTCAGGGCCTTGATGATCCGATGAGATGCCTTGGCTTCATCCGGTACGAACAGGCCGTCGCTGAGTGCGCTGCCGGAGTAGTCGTCAATGCGCGCTCCAAGGCTCAGATTGAAGAAGAACTCGCCTGCTAGCGAAGTGTGCTCCCAAGAAATTTGTTTTCCGTGCGTGGCGGCACTGAGCGTGTTGCGGACCCGCTTGAACATGTTCTCGATCGAACAGTCGGGAGTGGCAATATGCTGCAGCAAGGCAGCGGTATATGCCCCATTGCGCCCGTGCCCATCGCTGGCGGTTTGGCCTGGCGACGTGGCATAGGCGATCAAGGTTCCTTTGGGCGCATAAACAGGAGCCAGGCCACGGGCTGCCGCCGAACGGTGCCAGGCCCGCTCGAAGGGATTGTCGCGGCAGGCATCCAGGATGATGATGCTGGTCGACGTTGCCGCCTTTTCCATGGTTTCGATGACCCGGTTCAAGGCGAGAGAAGAGTACTTGGCTTCAACTTCCCCGGCGGTATCGGTGTCTACCGCCGCCAGATAGTTTTCGCCTTCGATCTGCATGCCGTGCCCGGCGAAGAAGAAAAGGCCGACATCGTTGTCTGGCAATTCTCCCTTGAATCGCTTGAGGGCACGGTCCATGTCCGCAGCTGTACAGTCGATTTCCTTGATCACCGAGAAGCCGCAGGCCTCAAGCTTTGCGGCAACATCGTCAGCGTCGTTGACGGGATTCTCGAGTTCGCCGGCATCCTCATACGCGCCATTGCCGATGACCAGGGCGGTTAGTCGCCGACTCATGAATTCGCAGTCCGGATTGCCTCTCGATCCAGCAACTCACCGACCGAGAGGCTCTGGCTGTAAGCGCAGGGGATCACCCAGGTGCCAGCCAGCGGTAGTTCTTGTACCGTGACGTCGTCCGGCGCACGGAAAGCCTGGTTGAGTAGCTGCTTGTGAACGTAGTGATCCCCGTAATGGCCGCCACATTGGCAAACTGTCATGAAATATGAGTCGCCGGCGGTCATGCTGTAACGAATGGCAAAATTCGGATGACGCTTGTGAATTTCAACAAGCAATTCCGCGGGCAGTTGCTCCACGTAGCTCAACAGGAACCCATCGTCCTCCTCCTCGACGGAAAGATTATTGGTGGCCAAGGCGGCGACCTTGTTCTCCTTGCCGCAGAGACTACATGGCTGCATAGCGCTGACGAGGAAGAGGGGGGCGCTGACTGAGATTCCTTCGACGGTGTCCATGATTGTGGGCGAGCATGAAAGCGCGGAACTATAGCCCAACGACATTGGGGAGTGCCAGTCTGATTGATGGCGATTTGTACTTCATTAATGCAGGGCGAGGAGGGCATTGGGTGGACAGTTTTTGATGTCGTAGGGGATAGGGGCTGCAAGCAATTGAAAGATGCTGCCGAAGAAAAGAAACCCCCACAGCCTTCCGGCCATGGGGGTAAATGGAATCAAGCGGCTTGCCGCAGTTCTTCAGCGTCAACTTTTCCGATGCCTGCTTCGTCCTTATCCAAGTCGAGTTGCCTGAGCAACTCCCGCTGCCGAACCAATAGATCGGTCAGGCGATCTTCGTACTCGAAGGGTCGGGTCAGTTCCAGCCGGAGATCCTCCAGCCGCTTTCGCCGGGTTGCCAACAGCCTTCCGGCATCGGTGTGGTGCTTGGCTATCGATTCCAAGCTGCCAAGCAGGGCGGCTACGAGTGACGGACCCGTTTGATAAGGATCGGCCTGGTAGAGGCAGTGCCCGGCCAGGTAGAGGTTGGGCACCTCACCATTACGGGCGGCGCACACACCGAGATCGAATCCGCCGAAGCGGCCGATGATGCGTTCGATCGGGCGGCTTGCCGTCCGTACTTCGTCCTTCGCGGACTTCACTATGCCGCGCAGTGCCTCGCCCACGGCATCGGCGCCGACGATCTGCCGGCGGCCGAGACCCAGGGAGAGGTTCTGCAAGCTCAGGACTTCCACCTGTTCCATATCCAGTGCATGGAGCGCAATCTTGCTTTCCAGCGCCTCGATCATCATCGGCAGCCGGCTCACCTCGCTCTCGTTAGCGTAGCGCTGGTTGCGCCACACCGAGAACAGGGTGGCGAGACGTGCCACCTCCGCATCCACGCCGGCTTTCTCGATCACCAGCGGATTGCCCGACGCCAAGGCTTTCACCTCGGCATAGGACAGCGCCGCCAGTTCCACATCCTCCAGCGAGCGGATGCCCTTGTTGCCAGCCATGACCTGGGCGATAAAACGCGCTTTGGTCTCCAGCGTCTGCCATGAATAGCTGTCGAAGCTTTGCTGGGTTACGTAGCGGAAGATTTCCACCTCCTCGCTCAGGTTACCCTGACGCAGGATGCGCCCCTCACGTTGCTCCACGTCGCAGGGACGCCACGGGGCATCCAGGTGATGCAGGGCCACGAGGCGCGTCTGCACGTTGGTGCCCACTCCCATTTTGGCGGTGGACCCCAATAGCACCCGCACCCGGCCTTCCCGGACCGCCTTGAACAGCGCAGCCTTCTGGGCGTCGGTGTCGGCATCGTGGACGAAGGCGATTTCCTTTTCGGGAATGCCCGCTGCTATGAGCCGCGCCCGCAAGTCGTCGTAAACGCTGAACGCCTTGCCACCCTTGGGGGACGACAAGTCGCAGAACACCAACTGGGCGCTGCGGAAATCCATCGTGCGTTGCCAGATGGCATGCACTTCCCGCACGCAGGCGGCCACCTTGCCGCTATCGTCAAAGCGCGCCGTCGGCGCCACCAGCCGGAAATCCAGCGCAGCCTTGCGGCCGTCGGTGGTCACCGCCAGCATGTTGTCGTCCTTCGGATCGACGTTGCCGTTGCGGATCGCCTCGGCGCGCAGCACCAGGCTTTGCACGAAGGCTTTCAGTGACGGGCTGGCCGGGCAGGCGACGATGCGCGGCTTGCCGCCACGCAATTTCGGCACCGGCAAGTCCAGCATTTCCGCCGTACGGATGTCGGCCACTTCGCCGAACACCGTCATCAGCTCGGGCACGTTGATGAAACGTGCGAAGCGCGTGTGCATGCGGTAGCCGCTGCCATCCGGCGCAATTTCCAGCGCCGTTACACTCTCCCCGAAGGTCGCTGCCCAGGCGTCGAACTGCTGCAGCCCGAGTTCCTCCAGCCGCTGGGGCTGCAGGTAGCGCATCATGGTATGAACTTCGGCCATGGTGTTGGCCACCGGCGTCGCCGTTGCGAATACCACGCCACGCTGGGTATTGCCGTGGCGCTGCATGGTGTAGCGCGTCTTCAGGAAGAGGTCGAAGGCGCGTTCCGAACTGCTCAGCGGTAGCCCTGCCACCCGCGTCATCTTGGTGAACCGGTAGAGGTTCTTGTGCAAGTGGGCTTCATCGACGAACAACCAGTCGATGCCCAGTTGCTCCCAGGTCAGCAAGTCGTCCTTTTTGCTGTCGGCCGACAGCTTTTCCAGCCGCGCCCGCCAGCTTTTCTTCATCGCCTCGAGTTGCTTGACGATCCGGTTCGACCGGTCATTGCTTTTCTCGGCGCGTACCGCCATTTCTATTTCATGGATGATCTCCTTGATGTAGCCCTCGGTGAATTGTGGCGAGAGCTTGATGCGCTCGAAGCTCGAGTGCGTGATGACCACTGCGTCCCAGTCGCCCGTGGCGATACGCGACACCAACTCGCGCCGGCGATCGCCCTCCAGGTCTTCCTTGCTCGCCATTAGTACCGAGGCGTTCGGGTAGAGCCGGACGAACTCCGCGGTGTATTGAGCCAGCATGTGGTTGGGGACCACATGGCAAGGCTTGTTGGCGAATCCCAGACGCCGCAGCTCCATGCCGGCAATGACGCAGACGGCCGTCTTGCCTGCGCCGACCACGTGAAAGAGGCCGGTGTTGCCCGACTGCACGATGCGCCATACCGCGTCCGGCTGATGCGGATGCAGCTCGAAGCAGCGCGAGAAGCCGGGGAGCTTCAGGTGTGAGCCGTCGAAGCGCCGTGGCCGCGTCGCATTGAACAAGTCGTTGTAGATGCGGCACAAGCGCTCGCGGCGCTCGGTCTCCGAATAAGCCCAGGTCGCGAAGCGTTCCTTGACCAGGCCCAACTTTTCTCGGACGGCCAGGGTTTCGTCAGGATTGACGTGATACTTGTCAGTCACCGGGTCGCGGTCACGCACCGTCGGCACCTGGACGTTCAACGCGCACTGCACCAGTTCGATGGCGTTCATGTGCGAGGTGCCAAACTCTTGGGTTACCTTGACGTTTTGCCGGGCTTCCCACTCCCCGTAGGTCACCGACCAGGCACCGGCTTCGGCTGAGTAGGCGACCTTGCAGTCCTTCAACTCCAATACTTCTCGGACGAAGGCCTCGACGTCGTGGGATGGTACCCACACCGCACCGAGGCGCGGTTCGATGGACGCCGGTGGCAGATCATCCGGTTGCACTTTGTCCAGCGCCTCGACGTTGCGCCGGTAGGCTGGCCCGGACAGCGCCGCCTGCTTGAACTTGGTTTTTACGTTGCCCGACAGGTAGTCGTCGGCGGTCTTCCAACTTCCGTCGCCCGGATCCTGGAAAATGTGGCCAGCACTGGCCAGTGCAGCCAATACTTCAGCTTCCGGTGCTTCCAGAAGTTCGGCCATGTAGGCAGGATCGACCCGGCCGCGCCACTGCACCGAGGCGGCCAAGGCTTCGCTCGGCTCGCCCGCGTGACTGGGTTCGACCACGCGGCTCAAGGTGCGCTGGGAGAAGAGCGCAGCCTTGCGCGCCGTCCCCAACTCTTCGTCGTAGTGTTCCAGGGACAGCAGCAACGGATAGGCCGGATCGCGCCGAAACGCCAACGCATTGGCCCGGGCCGTCAAGCAACCGTACTTGGCGACGAAACGGTCGTAGGTGCCGTTCAGCATCGTCCGCAAGTGTCCCAGCGGGCCATCGTGCTCATCGGCCAACTGGGCGTCGAGCAGGGCTCGGGCATGGTCACGGATCGCGCACATCCCGGTGATCCTGGCACGCTGCGTGGCATTGAACTGGTCATGGACATCGGCCAATTCGCCGTCTTCGACCCGATGCACACGCCCTTGATGCACGCGAAAACTCCCGGGGTGGGCGCCGGCCTCGGCAGGAACGACCTGACGGAGCGGAACCTGGGCATGTTTCACCGGCGCAAAGACGCCGGTGGGCAGCAAGGCGATGCGCTCGCGCAGCGCCGTCTCCAAGTCGCCTTCGAAGACGGCCGTTGGGACCTCCTCGTATCCGTTGCTCTCGCTCCGGATACGCCCGATGCAGAACTCCGGGTGTCGCACATACCAGGCGTTGATTGGCAGGTAGCGGTTGGTCGGCGCCAAGGGGTGTCGCAGCCCTTCGGTTACCGCGGTGATGTCCAACCATTCGGCTTCGACCGGCTCCGAGCGTAGCCGCTTGCGCAGGAACAGGATATCGGTCTGCACGTCGGTCGCGGCAATGCCAGCGAAAGCGCCCTTGGGGAGGCGGATGGCCCCCAGCAGATGAGCCTGGCTGGCGAGGTATTGGCGCACCTTTTCTTGCCTGGACTCCATCGTTTGGCTGCTGGTGATGAGGCAGACCAATCCACCGGGACGCACCAGGTCGAGGGCTCGGCCGATGAAGTAGTTGTGGATACTGTAGTGGGCGTAAGCCCGGTTGCTCTGGTCGGCGACCTGGTATTTGCCGAAGGGGACGTTGCCGATCACCAGGTCGAACCAGTTCTCGGGCAACGGTGTCTTCTCGAAGGGCGCGATGCGTATGTCCGCGCCGCCATGTGCATAGAGTGCTTGCAGAATGCGCCCCGAGAGGCGGTCGATCTCGATGGCCATGACATTGCTGTCTTCGGCTATGTCGCGGGGCATCGCGCCGATGAAATGGCCGATGCCGGCCGCCGGTTCGAGGATGCGACCGCCGCTGAAGCCGAAGCCACGTATCGCTTGCCACATGGCCTCGATCACGTGGACCTCGGTGTAGTGGCTGTTGTTGACCGAGGCTCTTGCGGACTCGTAGTCCTCCGCCGGCAGTAGGTCCTGCAGCCGGCGGGCACGTTCGGCCCAAGCAGATTCATCCCCATCGAGGGTGAAACTCGCCGGCAGACCGCCCCAGCCGGTGTAGCGCAGGAGGGACAGGCGTTCTTCAGCATCGGGGGGACGGTGCTCGGTTTCGAGCCGGAGCAAGGTGCCGATGGCTGCCAGATTCGCCTCGAACTTTGCAACTGCGCCGGCCGGGTAGAGCCGGCCGTTGTTGGTGAGGCGCGGCCACAGGATACGTGATGCGGCCTCGACGACTTGGCTGGTAGTACGCCAATTGGCGCGTGTTACAACCGCAGCTGGCCCGGGGGGCTCGACCTCGGGCGCTTCGATGCCTTCTCCCAGGACTGCTTCCACCATGGGAACGACGATGGGGTTTGGCAGTTGCGGCAGGGTTGAGGTCTCGGGCTCGTCTGGATCGAATCCAGGCAGCCACAGGGATGGCGTGGTGGAACGGCGGACCATGGGTGTTCTCCAAAGAAAAAAGAGGAGCACACCGATCCCGGAGGAGGCGTGCTCCCCGCTGGGATGACAAAGGCATGGCGGCGACCGATATTTCGGTCACGGACAGGCGCAACAAAACTGTGTCGGACTTCAGGGCGAAGTCGACGGCGTGGGCAAAGTGGAGGTACCTGGGTTCAGGGAACCAGCCGACGGGCGTCGGCAGGCATGGGTCTCAGTTCGTGATGAAGTACGGACCCGAACAGGGCGGCGGCGAATCGTCAAGGCAGGCAGGTCACGACTGCGACGCCAGCGACGCTGGACCTCAGGGTAACCGCGGTCACCGATGAAGGCTGTGCAGACACAATGTCTGCAAAATGCCATTGCAGTATGGCGCTGGTCAGGTCTTCGGCTCAAGGCGGTTGGGTTGTTTCCACCTGCAAGCGCCTGAAAGCCAAGGGGGTATCGCACAAGATTGGGCGCTATCTCGATGGCGCGGCAAAGCACTTCGGCGACGACGGATTTTTCTCACTCGCTGCAGCATGAAATGCTACGGAAATATGAATATGGCAATTACAACGGTTTTTGCCTATGCTGACTGAACTCAGCTTATTCATCGGGGGTAGCGATGGACGACTTCAGCGTTGCGGAGATTGCACAAGGTTTCCGGGTTAAGCTCTGGCGCGGCGAGCGCATGTGCCTTCTCGGCATGGATGTAGATCAACCGGAAGCCGATCTGGTGGGTTTTTCGATCGAGGTAATGGAGCCCGGGGGGCGGAACTTCGTCCCCCTCAACAACCGCCTCAATTTTTCCTACGATCAGCCAGCCGGTGCGGCGGTGACCGGCGGGCGTCTGTTTTCCTCCCTGGATGCCCCTTTCCAGAAGTTCCGCTGGATCCATTTTCCCTGGGATGTGAAAAACGGCACCTACCGCTATCGCGTTTCCAAGATGCACATGTCTCTGGATGGCAAGCTCGTCCAGGGGCGCCAGATCGAACTCGGGCTTTCCCTCGATCCGGTGACCTACGACGGCTTCCTCGACGTTGGATTCACCCGGAACTTCGCCTCGTCCCAGGCTTTTGCCGAAAAATTTGGCGACCGGCCGGAGCTGATTCCAGACAAGGCCAGCGCGGGGCTGGAATACCAAAAGGCGAACGGTGGTGTCTATCAGTGGCTTGGCTTCGAGGCCCTCCAACTGCTCGAAGACCTCCTCGAGGCCGCTATCGCCGACCCCAACTACACGGTCGATCTTCTGGCCTACGACCTCAACGAACCGGACATCGTCGCTCGGCTAGAACGCCTCGGGGGGCGTCTGCGTGCCATCATCGATAACTCAGGGGAACATGGGAAACACGACAGCGCGGAAAGCAAGGCGGCGGCCCGCCTAGCGGTAACGGCAGGTGGTATGCAGGTCAAGCGGACCCACTTCCAAGGATTGCAGCACCATAAAGTCATTGTCGTGAAGCGCAATGGCAAGCCTGAGCAGGTGCTTTTCGGTTCCACCAATTTCAGTTTCCGCGGCTTGTACATCCAGGCGAACAACCTGATCGTCGTGCGGGCACCTGAAGCGGCAGCGCTCTTCGCGCAGGTCTTCGAAGAAGCCTTCCGCGATCCCGGCCATTTCGCTGCCAACCCACTGGCGCAGCAATGGCACCTGATCAAGGTGGACGGCAAGCCAGCGCTCCATTTCTGTTTCTCTCCCCACCAGAGCAGCGCGCTATCTCTGAACCCGGTCGGTGCCGCCATCGACCAGGCCTCGTCGTCGGTGCTGTATTCGGTCGCCTTCCTCAATCAGATCGACTCCGGCCCCACCCGGGAGGCGCTGGACAGGCTGATCGGCCGGCCAGTCTTCAGCTATGGGGTGGTGAACAACGACGCGGGGCTTGCCGTGCGTAAACCCGACGGTTCGGTCGGGTTGGTGGATTTCGCCTACCTGGCTGGCAAGGCGCCGCAACCGTTCCGGCGTGAATGGTCGGGCGGCCAAGGCATCAACATCCACCACAAGTTCATTGTCACCGATTTCAGCTTGGCCAGCGCCAAGGTGTTTACCGGGTCCTCGAACCTGGCCCCAAGCGGCGAGAGCGGTAACGGCGACAACCTGATGATGATTGAGGACAGCAAGGTTGCCACCGCCTATGCCATCGAGGCGCTGCGGATGTTCGACCACCTGCATTTCCGCACGTTGATGAAGGAAACGTTTGCCCCTGCGGCGCCGCAGCTTGCACCCAAATCCCTCACCCTCAAGAAACCGACCGCCATCAGCGGCGAGCCGGCTTGGTTTGAGAGTTCGTATGTTCCAGGCTCACAGAAGGAAAAAGACCGGCGCTTGTTCTCCTCGTAGTCCTTGGTTTACTTCTTCCAGTAGTTGTCGAGATACTGATTCAAGTCGTCGCGCTTGAAGGGCGCTTTGCCCGGGTATTTTTCCAGTGCCGCGGTGACCTTGTCGCGATTCGCGTTAGATACCGCATAGTTGCGGTTCTTGAGATAGTGATCGATGAAATAGCCAACTTCGTAATATTCCGTCATCGAGACATAGATGCGGTCCAGCTTGCCGACGTACTTTTTGTTGTCGTGATCCGACCAGTCGCCCAATGTTGCCATGTTTCTTTCTCCCTGAATGAACCTCACTTGAGGCACCGGAGATATAAGGGCGACGAGCGGAGTTTCAAGACCCAATCATCATTTTTATGCTGCTTCCCCCGAGGCGATAAAATCTTCGTTGAATACGAGACCGGTAGTATTCCGTTCATAGGACGGGTATCTTGCCTGTCCGCAATGCGCGGCGCACCACAAGGCATGGTGACGGAGTAGGGCTCTTGGAGTGCTTTGGCTGTAAGAGGTTGAACATAAGGGAGATGCGCTCCGACGTTGTTTCTCCAACTGTTCAGGAGGCCATATCCGGAAAGTTTCCGGTGGTCGAGATGCCGCGACCAAATCAGGGGCTCTTCCCACCAAGCCGCCCTGGCCAGAAACCTACAGCAAGCGCGGCGAAGAAATTTTTGGACTTGCAAAGCAATGGTAATCAGCACACCATTTTGCTCATTCTCCGAAACTGTCCATGATGACCCATACTCGCAAACTCAAGCACTCAGACAAAGTCTTGATCGCCGCCAAGCGCGAGCGTCAGGAGAAGTCGCGTGTCTTGGTCGAGTCAGGGGAGCGTTCTCAGGAAAGCATGTTCTTCATCGCACCGTCCATTGCTAGAGCCGCCAAGGTGCGTCACCGGGTTCTGAGCTTTGGCTGAGACGGAGGTCGAAGTCAGTATTCCCCAGGATCTCCTGGAAAAAATCCTCGCCAGTGTTACCTCCGACGCCGTTCTGGTCGGTGGTCAGTCCCTTGCCTTCTGGGTTTCCCATTACCGCATTCAACTGCCGCCCCAGTTCCAGGTCGGTGCCATCAGCGACGACGCTGACTTCCTCGGCGGACGGGACGACGTTACGGCCATCGCACGGCGCGTAGACGGCATTCCCGAGTACACGTCCCCGCGCTTCTTGTCGGCCCTGGTCGGTCAAATCAAGATACCGCTTTCCCGGCATGAGTACGTCAATGTCGATGTGCTGCACCGCTTGGTAGGCTTGAATCCCCAGAGCGTGCGGGAAAGGGCTTCCATTGCCACGGTGGGGGGCACAGATTTCCTGGTGATGCACCCCATTGATGTCTTCTTGAGCCGCATTGAGAACCTGGTCCAGCTTGCCGAAAAACAGAATCCACAGGGAATCGAACAGGCCAAGCTGGGGTGCTGGTAGCCCGCAACTATATCGAGGAAATCGCAAAGGACCAGCCGGATGGTCAAAAGCATGGGCTTAAAGTCATTGAATACGTGGTCAAGGTCGCCAAGAGCGGTGCCGGCCGCAAAGTTTCCAGGGATTTCGGTATTGACTTTCGCGGTGCCATTCCCGGTTACGCGATTACCATCGAAGCCTTCCACAAGGTTCGCTACCCGCAGATTCTCCAGGAGCTACCGCCAACGGTCATGGTCAGCGCAACTCCTTCACCTAAAGCTACTTCTTAATGAATTGCCTTGGTGAAGGGCCATTGCTGATCCACCAGGAAATCGGGGCATCTCCTATTTATCGAGCCCAGCCAACTTCCCTGAGGAGAAAACCCAGTGCACCCAGAACCAGTTGGGCATCTTCCTCAGTCGGTGGTCGGGTGTTGTAACGCTTCTGTTCGTTGGGTTTTCCTCGCGAATGAAAGCGTTGCAGCAAGCGGATGGCTGAACCTGCCGCGGATGGTGAATTGGTGTCGGGATTGCCCTGCTGCTTTTCGAATGCCTTCAACAAAGCGCCAAGATCAAGATAATGAACCTTGTCCGGAGCATCTCCAGTCGACTCGAGCCAATGTGCAAGGACGACAGTGGCCGCGGCGCGGCACAAGTCGACCAAGGAGACCGGACTTGATCGGAAGGCGCCATCAGCGACATGCGCCAATGTTGCCAAAACCTCTGTCTTGGCCCCTTCGGGGATATGTTCCTCAATGAGTTCAGGCAAGGCGCCAAAGCTGGAGCGGGCGCGTAATGTAAGCAACTCTTCGCCCGAGGCTACCGTTTCCACTGAGACTACCTGCCATACGGTCGGGGCGGATTGCGTCCCGAGAACCAACTGCGCGCGCAGAATATTCGGAAACAGTGATGAAAAGCTTTGGGCAGGCCGGTAGGTCCAGAGTGTTCGGTTAAGGCGGCCGTCCATCGTCATATGATCGCGATCCATGGGCTCAGCGGGGTGCGGCGTGAAATACCATGTCTGCTGCAGGGAACCATCTCCCCATTCATACAGGCGCCCGCGGCGGATGCGGGTACCCGGAAGAATGCGTAAACGCGAGCGAATCTCTTCAACACTGAGCGTGGCCAATATTGGATCGGACAGGGCGATTGTCACCATGGCAGCATTTGCGGATGTGGCTGCCGTTGCTTGCCCTGTCAGATCAACCAGCAGAATTCGACCGTCATCGAGCATCAATTCCGCCGTTGTCCGGTCGATCAGTCCTGCCGCCTTGATTTTTCGTCGCTCTTCGGGGATTTCGACCCATACTTCGTAGCGCTCTCCGCTAAAGCCAACTGCACTTCTGGACATGGTTCTTCGCGGGAGGTCGATAAAACCTGTTTCTAATAAGTGCTCGGTTGCAGCAAGGCGCGCAGCAACAATAGTGCAAGCATCCTTTCGCGTGCCTGGAGGATGGCGAAAGTGAGCCGTTGGGTCGGTGCGCAAGGGTTGTCCGGCCAAAACGGGAATCAAAACCTGCTTACAGGCGGGGCAGAGGCATTGGCACGTTCCCTGAACGACCGGATCGTCGTGGATATATAAGGGCTTGCCGGATGCGGCGTCATGCGCCCACTTCATGGGAAGTTGCGTCAGGTCAGAATCGTCCCGTTCAAGGCTGCCGGGGGCGACAGCGCTTATGTGCCATGCGGTCACCAACGTGCTCTCCAGATCGCTGTCATTTCGTTAAAGGTCGCTCGTCGATACATCTTCTTGGAATATTGGCATAATGCCGCCGCTGACAGGGTATGAAAAAAGCATTTTGGAAAAATCATGAATAAAGCAGCTGAACAATCTACAGGGCCGGATACTCCTGAACCGGTCGCAACCCCGGAAGAGTCTTGGGCTAAGCGAATCAACACGGTCTTTTCCATCGCGAAGCTGACATTACCGATAGCTTCAGCTATCGGCCTCATTGTCGTCATAGGTTATCTGGTTGGGGTGATCCACTTTTTCCCCAAGGGATTGACGGTCGGCGATAGCTTGCTTTTCATCGTTACCGCTCTGAGCTTTGGGTTCATTTATCTTTTTTTCGTCGCATGCGGTGCTGCCACCGTTTGTCTATGCGTTGCTGGCTGCCGAGCATTTAAAACAAGACGATGGTGGGACGCGTTCCTCGACATCATGGGCGCGCTCGTGTTTGGGCTTTTCCTAATTGTGATTTCTGGGTTCTCGGACGTTCTCGGAAATCTACTTGGGTTGCTGGGGGCCGGTACCCTCATCTCTTTCATGACTCAATTTTGGAAGCGTTACGATGACCTCCCAGCTGAATACCGGGAGAAAGTCAGCCGAGGGGAGCGATCTCTATCCCGTCTGGCGATGCTCGCTACAGCTATTGCCTTGCCTGGCTTGGTCGGCTCTATCGGGACTGTGGCGCTCGGTAGCACGATGAACACCGTTGGCCTAAATCGACGGAGTGCAACGATCAGTATCAAAGGGGACGAGTTTTTGTTTCTCCAGTCGTTGGCACAACGCCACAATTTACCGGTATTTGGTTGTCCATCGAAAGGGGAGTCGGATCACCTCATTCATGATGTCAATGTGCTTTGGCATGGCGTGGGGGAAAGAAGCCTGTTGTCGTTCGAGGCTGGTACCCTGAATGCCACGGAACAAAATAGTATTTTCGGATATCTGAAAAATGCGCTGATGGTCGAAGTTCCATCCGAATCGATTCTTATTTCCCGTATGGCCCGGCCAGTTGATGGGATGGGTATTCCGTCATGTGCTCACTACACGTTGGAAACTGCATTTGCCAATGGCGTGTTTGATTTGAATGCCGCCCAGCGCAGTGAGATCGAACGCTACTTGGGGGGAAGAGGCGTTGGTCGATCTCCCAATGAGCAGCGGAAACTCACAACCATTGTTGTGAGGGGCTATGCCGATATGTCCCCAAGTACACGAAACAACGGGAATGCCGATCTTTCGGAGCAAAGGGCGAAGACTGCGGCTGCGTTTGTCCGAGAGAAATTAGTACCGTTGGCTCTCGGAGCCGTCACGGTTACCCCTATCGGGATGGGGGTGCGCAACAGTCTCTCAAAATGTGAAGCCGAAATGTCTGGCTTGGCTGCCCGCGAGTGCCGAACGGTCGATCGGCGTGTGGAACTCGAGTTGGTTTATGAGTTCGTGCCTGCAAAAAAATCAGCAGAAATGAAGCCGCCAGACACGACTGTTGAGAATAAATTACGTTGAGTCGGCTGTTACTTAGTTCCTGTTGCCGTCTAAATCGCAATTCGACTACACTCGAACCTGGGTGTTCGTCGCACGCCTTCCGTCCGCACTGGAAAAGCAGCCACAGCGACTAGATCTTCGATCATCGTATTTGACCAGACACCTCTTTACAGGCGACTGGTGAGCGGACCACCAGATGGAAGCCTGGAAGGAGTGATCGTGTCTTTTATTAGTCCCCCCAAGCAGCAGTCGTTCGAGGAAGCCTTCGATGCTATCGATCTGGGTATGACAACCTTCTGGTTCAGTCATTACCCAAACATTCTGTCAGAGCAGTTAACGCCGCGCATCAAGCTGGCTGCAAAGCGATTAAGTCTGGCGGGTGGAATTCAGAGATGCAAAGCGCATGAGGCGATTGCTCAGACTTTGCGGTTTGATTCTTGGCATGCCCTGTCATCTCATCTACGTATGCTGGAGGAGGTGCCAATAGAGCGCTTGCCCCCAAATTGGCTCGATAACTTCAGCGCGGTAGGCGTTCTGCTCATTGAGGCCAAGGACGAAGTGGCATTGCCACGAAGCCAGATCAACGCATTTGATCGGTTTGCGGAAACCTTGTCGATGCTCACTGACGTTCCGAAGCAGGTCATTCTCGATGGCGTCGCTTCTCCGCTGTGTGCGGGGAAGACCTGGGCCGAGGTTCGGGCCAGAACACCTCTTCAAGCGAATACGCCCCTGTACAGCTTTGTGACGCCGGCTGGTGAGATGTCTGGCGATCTGGGCGGTTGTTTTTCGCAGAGTCCGGCGTGTGTGCAGTTGGCCGATCAACTCGATGAGCGCTGGTTGAGCAATGAGCAACCCACCAAAGCCCAGCGAAACAAGGCGCGTCGTTGGATCAGCAAGGTTCTGCTGGCACAACCGGGTTTTTTGGAGGGGGGATTGGCTTTGGCGTGGATACTGCACGAAGAAGGCGACCCAAGCGCCTTGCCAATGGTGAACCGTCTCGTCAAACAGGCAGACTCCCTTATTCCAAAGGGTTACCGAGGGCGGATCATCTGGGGGCACATTAGCAATCGCTTCTACCACCGACTTCTTTGGTTACAACTCGAGCTCAATTTCCAGCAGGGAAAACTGTCTCTCGCCGCCAAGCTTGCTCGGAGGATGCTTCGACTCAATCCCAATGACAATATCGGTGTGCGTTACGTGCTTCCACTCATCCTGCTCGAATGTGGAGACTATCCTGGCGCCAAGCGTGCGCTCAAACCTGTGGCGGATGAATCGGGTCTGACCGTTGCTGCCGTTCGCGCTTTCGTTTACTTCGCAGTCGGAGACATCGAAGGTTTTCGAAAGGAACTGGCGTTGGCACTGTTTACTTTCCCGATGCTACGCACCTTCCTGCTCAATGACCCCAATGCTTTGCTTGCGAACGACGAAGGGTATCGCGGCACAATTCCTGATGTCGAGACGTTTGCTGCCTTTGCCTGGCCCGCGTACTGTGCTATTCCGGGGTTGCGGGGCGAGTGCCATTCTTTTCTGGCGGAACCGGTTGTGCACGCCGCCGAGAAGGAGCTTTTGGAGTACTGGGAAGGTTACTGGCAGCGTGATCGCGAGGAAGGGAAGACGCGACGAGGTTCTCTGGAGGGCTGGAATTCACTGATCGACGCCTCGGTTCAGCGGGTATCACGACGCTGAAAAGTGTGGTTTCACAGCATCCGCGATAAACGCGGGGGCGGTGTATTCAATAAGCGTGTGCACCTTAGTCCTGCCAGTGCGGCCCGGTCCGATTGCCGGCCGCCGGCAGGACCAGAAAACCATCCTCGAGAGGCTTGGCATGCCTGGCACGGATCGCACACCACTGCATTGTTTCGTCGAACGCCCAGCATTGGTCGGGGGGACTTTCCGGCACTAGATAGTGGCAGTAGACATACTCTAGTTCCTTCTCCCCGGGATCAAACTGGCGCGCTGTCGTGAGGATTTTTTCGTACCTCAGGCGTTCAACCCGGTCGCCTTCGACTGCTTCAAAGCCAATGTGGATGACGCTTTGGCGGCCTTCGGGCAACTGAGCCGTCGCTTCGGAGAGCTTCTTGCGGATGTCGCGCGCTTTGGCATTCAGGGCCGTATCGCTAAGACTTTCCCAGTGTAAGACTACCGCATGCTCACATGCTTCGATGTAGCGCGGGTTGTCGCTGGGATGGATTTTCAGCAGCGTCTGGTATTGGGCGTTGCGGATGTAGCGTCCTGTCAGCAACTCGAGAATCCGATGGCTGCTGCTCAGTACCATGTCCGTCGCCAAGACCACTCTGAAGTGGCTTCAGGTCCAGCATTTCGATGCTGCCCATTGCGATGGCATCGTTCCATGCCAGCCCCTCTAGACCAGATGCAAGCCAGCGATGAACCTTCTCGGCCAGATAGTCTGGTGGGATGCCAGAGAGTTCCACATGGAAACTCACCCGACACAATGTGCTTCTCTCGAGCTGAGCAAGGTGCTCAGCGGAAGCTCCCCAAAGTCTTCCTACCTGTAGTCGCTCACCTTCTCCATACTCGCCGACCTCCATGCGCTTGCACTCGATAGCCCAAGTCTGTCCCCGGAGCGTGACGTCCATGTCGTGAGTTTGCCCTTCACCGGGTTTTTCATCGATGAAGGCAACATCTGCTCCCGCACGCCGATAGAACGCTGCGACCAATAGTTCGAAGAGGCCTCCATTGGGTTGCCTTTGCTCCTTCGTGACGATGCGCTGGACACGTGGCCCGATGCCTTCGACCTGCAGGAGGAGGTCCAAGTCACGCCCGATGCTCTGGAATATAGGTACGACACGAGAGCCAAAAACATAGTCATAGTTGCCGATGTGATCCAGCAAGGCTTCGGCCAGGAAGAGGTACCAACCGAAGCTATCCTTGGTATCGAAAAAGCGACCATCCCCGGAATCAATACCCATCGCGCTCAGATAGAGCCGATGCGCCGCTCGTTTTCGGCGTTGTATCCACTGTTCATGCGACATGAAGCTCTTGAACCACTCCACTGCCCGGCGCAGTTCCGGGTTGTCTGGCCAGGCATCGGGGCGGTGCTCCGGTGGATCGAAGAAGTCCGGCGAGAACTCCAGGTCGTCAAGTGTGGGCATGGCGAGTGGGGGCATAGGGAAAGCTCTGCGGTCTAGAATGGCCGCGGTCCAAGGGGAGGCAACGGGATATTCAGGCCGTGCAAATCTCGTATAAGGTGTTGAAGATTTCCGTGCTGTCCAGGACCGTCGGAGAGGTCTACATACAAGCGCCCGGCTAATTCGTCAGGCAACTGGCGCGGCTGCGCTGTTTGCCGGATGATCGGGATGAACTTCGCTGTACCAACTTCTCTCATGATTTGTGCCGTGACCAGCATCTGCTCGTAACCCACACCGCCTTGGCGTTGTTGTGCTTTTTGTACGTATGTCTCGGTACAAATCATTAGCACCCGGTCACCGCCAGCGGCCTGGGCTGCCTGATATGAAGCGAGTGTCTTGTAACCCATGGCCGCCGCGACGAGCTGGTGGGCGTGGCCGAGCGAGACCGAAACAACTTCGGTCGAAGTGTTCTTGCGAACGGAATGGGCGAGGTTTGAGATGCCGACGGGCATGCGAATCTCCTAGATTAGCGTGGACCAATCGAGCGCTTACTTGGCCTACGCCCAGGCGAAGTCGCATGGTGATGGCTAATGGAAGCAGCGGGGTAAAGCAGGAAAGTCTGGATTGAGCCGCTCGAAGCTCAGGCGGACGAGGCCTTGAGTTCCGATTATCCACTTACCGGACAGGCTTGGCAATCGACGTAATTGGCGGCTATCCATGGGGCGGTGTCGTGACCCACCCACGTAGTGGGGAGGGTGCTTGCGAGTGGGGGCGACCTTGCATGACTTGGGGCCGGTGAGACGCTGGGGGACATGAATACCTCAACTGTTCAAGCCATCGGTCCCCTGTACCACGGCACCCGCAAAGCAGCAGCCCGCACCATCCTGCGCGATGGCTTCCGGCGTTCCCGTTCACGCAGCTACACCGGCACCGGCATCTGCCTTAGCGAGTCGCTCACCGTCGCCTACGAGTACGGCATGTACGAGACGGGCGGTTGTGTGCTGGAGGCATGGCTTTCGCCGGCTACCCATTGGACGGATCGCGTCGATGGACGCTGCACGCAGGGTAATGCCTGGGATGCGTATTTTGTGTCCTCCGGTATGGATGCGGTGCGCAGCTTCAGCGGCAACGTCTGGGTGGTATGGAGACCAAACGCACTGGTATCAGTGCGCCGCCTCAGCCACCGGGAAGCCATCAGGAGCCTGTGCGCCGAGTTCGATGCGGATGGGCCAGACTGTGGCTACAACGGCGTCGTCTCAGACTACGCGAGCATCTGGTGGAAGCAGGATGCCTCTGACCCGAACCTGACCCGTTTTCCCGATCACCATCGGCGGTTGATCGAGCGCTTGAAGCGTTTCATTGGCCGCTCCCATTCAATGGAGGTCTGACATGCCTATGGAGCAACAACTACTCGACCGGATCACGCTTGAAGATCGCAAAGCGTTGTTGGAAGTTTGCGGTCTGCTTTCGAAAGTGGAGCAGGCATGGCATCGGATCGATAGCGGCAAGCGATGCGAACTCAATGCCATGCACCATGAGGAAAGTTCACTGGCGTACTGCCTGCGTTGGGGCATGCAGGCTGTGGATGAGTTGATCGAACTGACCCAGGGAGTGGGCAAGCCAATATAAATTTGATGCTGGGCCTGAGAGCGAAGCGATGGAAGACGCGCCCCGGGGCTGCCCTTGCTGGCCGAGTATCCCGCGAGAACATGAAGGTATCCCACAGCAGGAGACCTTCATGGAAGCCCCGTCCAATCTGGAACCCCTCGCCAACCCAACCTTACCCCTGCACCGTATCGTACAAGGCAAGAACCCCCGTGAATACTTCGATCCGGTCGAGATGGCCGACCTTGAGGCCGGCCTGCGCGCCGCCGGTCGTGTTGTCCAGCCCATCATCGTCCGCTCCATTCCCGGCTCGGAAGTCTACGAGATCGTCGCCGGCGAGCGGCGCTGGCGGGCGGCGAAGAACGTCTTCGGCGACGGCTACGACATGCCGGTGGTGATCGAGGCCTTGAGCGACGAGGAAGCGGAAGCCATTGCCGTCATCGAGAATCACCATCGCGCCCCCATGTCACATGCCGAGGAAGCGCAGGCCGCCAAGCGCCAGCTAATGCGGAACAAGGGGGATAAGGAAGAGGCGGCAGCAAGCCTCGGTTGGAAGCCAGAACTGCTCGAACGCCGGCTGGCGCTCCTGACCTGCACGCCCACCGTGCTGTCCGCGCTGACGCACCGCCAGATTCAACTCGGCCACGCCGAATTGCTGGCCGGCGTACCCCCCGACAAGCAAGACAACGTGCTGACTGGCGTGCTCGCGCACAGGGTGCCGGTGGGCGTACTGAAAGAGCAGTTGGGCCGCTTCGCCCGCCAGTTGGCCGCTGCCATTTTCGACACCGCCCAATGTTCGACCTGTCCGCATAATTCCGCCCGGCAGGCGGGCCTCTTCGACGAATCCCTCGGCGAAGGTTACTGCCAGCATCCCTCCCACTACGACGAACTGACCATACAAAGCATCGAGGCCAAGGCTCAAGTCCTGCGCGACCAATATCCGCTGGTGCAGATCGTCAAAGTGAGCGATGGCAGTCCCTGTCTGCCGGTCTCGGCAGATGGCGAGTTCGGCGTCGGAGCCGCCCAGTATGCCGCTTGCCAAGGTTGCGCATCGTTCGGTTGCGCGGTGTCGGGACTGCCCGGTAGCTACGGCGATGTGACGCACTCTCAGTGTTTCGATGCCTCCTGCAATGTCCAGAAGGTCGCCGCCTGGCGCAAGGCACAACGCGAAGCAGAGCCGCCAGCATTGACGAAGGTGACAGCCAAGCGCGATACCTCCGGTACAGCCAAGCCCAACGCGACGCTATCGAACCAGACCCCACAGCGGGTGAAGGACTATCGCATTGCGCAGTGGCGCAAATGGGCAGCCAAGGAACTGATGGCGCAGCCCGAGCGCAACCGGCGCGTGATGATCGCGCTGGCCCGCTCCGGCCATACCGGCGATGTAAAAACCATCGAGTTCGGGGCAGCGGCTAAACGGATCGCCGGGCCGTGGGTGGTCGAGCGTCTTGATTTCGCCGGCATCCTGCCCGAGGCCGATGCCATCGATGCGCGGCATCTGGAGCCGTTGATGCTGGCGGTCACCGCTTCGGCAGCATTTGGCGTCGGTTTGCGCGACCTGGAATCCTTGCTCAACTATCTTGAGGTCGACGAGGGCCACCACTTCAAATGGAACACCGAGTTCCTCGAACTGTTCACCATGAGCGAGTTGGAATCCCTGGCGGAAGAGAGTGGCTTGAAAGCGAAGATGGGAATGGCTTTCAAGTTGGCACGGGCGAAGAAGAAGGGCGACTTCATCAAATCGCTACTTGCGGCACCGGGTTTTGTCTACGAGGGCACCGTACCCGCCGTCATGCAATACCCGCGCAGCGTCGTTTCCGCAGCATCCAGCGGGCGGACAGACGAGGAATTTCCTGGCGCTTTGCTCGAAGTCGCCGAGGAAGAGGCTCTCGCCGAGTGATCGGCAACCCACTGGAAAACCCCCAATGCCTTCGTAGCATGGTCTCGAAGGCATTCCTTTTTTGGAGGAGCATGACATGACGATGTTCGAAGAAATGTTTGTTTTGGCAACCAACGCCACCCTGACGATGGTGCTCAGTGCTGACGAGAAGACCGGGCGGATGACGATCAATGTGATTCCCAAGCCAAAGAAGGACGTGAACGAGCCGGCGCTGACCAAGGCGTTGAGCCTGACTGCAACGCCCGCCGAGTTCGATGCCGGTTTCGTAGATGCGCTGAAGGGCTACCGGGAGGTTCGCCAGAGCCTCGCCGAGCAGGCCGAAGCCACGCAGGAAGTGCTGCAAGCGGCCAAGTCAGCGTCGGCCAAGAAGGCTGGCGAGGCAATGAGCAAGGCAGTCACAGTCGGTGACTTGGGCGATGGCGATGCCGAAGAGGGGGGCAACGTGCCGCAACAAGCTGCCGCGACCGCTGCCAGCGGCGCCCCCTACGATCTGTTCGGTTGAGTCCCGGCCTTGAAAACGGGCAGGGCGGCGAGAGACTGATCGCAAGGGCCTCCTCCTCGGGAGGCCATCCAGACGACAGGAGTCCAACGATGAGCATTGCCATCAACGAAATCCGGCGGGTCTTCCGCTACAACGGTGTGCAGTTGCCCGACGTGCCGGGCATGGAACCGCGTGAGGTCCGCGACCTTTACAGCGCCCAATATCCCGAGCTCATTAGCGCCGAGGTCGAGGCGGGGGAGATCGTGAATGGCGTGCAGGAATACACCTTCCGCAAAGCCGTGGGCACGAAGGGCCAGACCGGTGGCGCAGGCGAGCGGCTCGCCGCACTCAAGGCTGCTGTGGCAGTGGAATCGGAGGGGCGGACGGACAGCACTGGCAAGCTCGTCAGGGCACTGACCCGGCGCGGTACGCAGGAGCGCGGTAGCGCTTGGGGGGCCTTCGTGTTGCGCACCCGGCGCGATGCGAACGAACGCCAGACGGCCCGCATTCTGCCGCCCAGCGACATGCTGGCACCGCTGCCATGATGGCCCTGGCGCTGCCCCGCATCGGCCAGCAGGTGCCGCGCAGCATCGCACCGGGGCCGCTGCTGGCGGCCAATGCCACGGTGTCGCGCTTCCTGATCGAGGCCGAGGCCTTCGACGAGGATGACATCCCGGTGACTTGGAGCGACTCTCTCGATGCGTGTCGGCAGGCGCTCGATGGCTGGCTCAAACGCCAGATCGGCGCACTGCATTGCCTCACGCCGCGCTTTGCACTGCATATGGTGTCTCGCGATGGCGACTACTACCGCTACTACGGCAGCCAGCCGCCCAAGGACTTCGATTTCGGTGCAGTGGAGGCATCGTGGTGCGAATACCACGAGCAGGAATGGCCTGTGGGGCCTGGGCTGGAGGCTTTGAGCGCCCGCCTACCCGGCTTGGGGGGCGTCATCCTGCATGTGTTGTGCCGCCAGAGCGCCTTCGTCTATCCGCTGTTCACACCCGACATCGCCTGTGACGTAACGACCTATCTCTACTGGTGTGGAGAGGATGACGAGGAAACCGCACTCGACATGAACTGTGGCGAGGACGAGGAAGAACGCGAGGCGATGCGGGCTGAAATGGTCAGCAAGGCGACCTTGGAAGCGTCTTTCCCGGCTTGGGCGCGGCGCTGGCCCCGAGGGCTGGAACTGACGCAGTGCGCCCGCTTTCTGCGCCGGGCGATCAAGCGGCTGTCCGATCCGAGTGCCAAGGCGATGGCCGAGGATGCACTGGCGCTGACCCGCCTGGAGGTCGACGACAGTTTTCGTCCTGACATCGATGGCGAGTTCGTCGGCTTTGGTGCCGTGCTGTCGTGGAGAGAAGGGGACGTGACCACCCGCATCTACGACGACCTGCTCAACCTCGCCCATCAAGGCGAATACTGTGAGCACATGGGCGAGATTCGGGTGCCGCTCGACGATCCCGGTGCCTTTGCCGCGTGGCAGCGGGCAATGGCTAGCCGTTTCGAGGCCATCCGGCTGATCGACCGCTTGATTCACCACCTCTCGGCAGGAAACTGATCGTGGAGGTAACGACCATGAACCAAGCCGAGTTTTTCATACAGGCTCCGAGCACCGGCACCGTGCATCTGCGCCGGGCGGTCCTGATCTACGACGGCCAGCAGGGCAGTGCGCTGGCGACCGTGCATGACATCGAAGAAGTCGATGGCGAAGCCGTCATCGGCGCTGGGCAGGCGATGACGCCGCGGGCGGCGATGGAGCTTGCCAAGGCGCTGCTCAAGCGCGCCGCCCACGGCGGTTTTCTGCCGGAGACGGTACTCTACATGGAGGGAGACCTAATCGTCTGGTGGGTACCCCCGGCCCGCCGCCACATCGCCTTTCGTGTCGACGAGGATCATGTCGAGGCCTTTGGCGGGCGGGAACGCGGTGAGAGCGTACCTCATCCGGGATTGGTCTTTGCGGCATCCGGCCGGGTCTGGCGGGTATGGGCGGTGAAGGGAGCGGTGCGCCCGACCCCGGCCACTGCCTTGTACCAAGTGCCTTACTTCAACGTCGATGTGCGGGGCAACATTTGCCAAGGCAACGCACCGGTGCCCGAGGGCACGACGGTCGAGAAGATCGCCGCGTGGAACGATGCCTTTCTGCGCAGCTATTTCACCCACCCGAATGGCCCCGGCAAGCTGGTGCGTTATCGCGGCGGCGCTTACGCCTTCTGGCGGGACATGCTCGACGGGCGATTCCGGCGCTTTCCCGAGCGGGTGCTGGTCGACGTCAAGACGACGCTGGGGGAACTCCTGGGGTTGAAGGAGGGCGCATGATGGACGTACGCGACCTCGCGTTGCAAACGGCCTGCCCTGTCATCGCCGCCCCGCGCTTCGGTCAATTGCCCGACATGGCGAACGGACAGCGCATTATCCTCGCCGCCAATGGCGTGTTTGTGCAGATCAAGCTCGACTGGCTGGACTGCATCCAGCGGCTTTCACCCGCGCTGCCGCTCCCGTTGCCCTATGGCGGTATCGAGGAGCGGCTGGCCTTCACCTTCGGTGTGTTGCCCATCCGTTTGATCGAGGCATTCCTCGAAGCTGGTCGCCGGGGCCTTCCCAACGAAGTGGCGGGGGCGCTGATCTATGCCCGGCGTAGCCGAAGCCTGCGGCTCGCGCTGTGCGAACCGATTGTCGTGTCGCCCCACCAGATCGACTACCGGCTACCGGCGATGGATGCCGACGAAACGCTGGCCGTGGACCTGCACACCCATGGCTACGGCAGAGCGTTCTGGTCGGCCAAGGACGACGGCGACGATCAGGGCATCAAGGTGGCCGGCGTGTTCGGCTGCCTGCATCAGACCAAACCACAAGCCCTGTTCCGGCTGGTGGTCAACGGCAAGTTCCGCCCTTTGCCCCATCCTTGGCAGGACGATACCGACTCAGCGTATGACGCGGTGCCCGACCTTGAGCCCAGCCTGTTGCGCCGGATACTGAATTTCTACCAAGGAAGGAGGTTCGGACCGTGGAACACCTGATCGATCCCGTATTGCTCGACCGTCGCGTCGGCATTCATCTGGTCGGCGTCGGCGGCAATGGGGCGCAGATGGCGGGCTGCCTTGCGCGGCTCGATATCGCCATGAAGGCGCTCGGCCATCCCCACGGCCTGCACGTCACCGCTTTCGATGCCGACCGGGTGAGCGAAGCCAATGTGGGCCGACAACTCTACAGCCCTGCCGACATCGGTAGACACAAGGCCATCGTGACGATTCACCGCCTCAACCAGTTCTACGGACTGGACTGGATCGCGCATCCGGTGCGCTACGAGGCCTTCGAGACCAACCGCTACTCACCGCCGAACACCGACATTCTGATCAGTTGCGTGGATAGCCGGGCGGCTCGGCGGACTCTGCATGAAGCTGTGTTCGATGGGGGCGGGCGCTATCAGTATTGGCTGGATCTCGGCAACACCGAGGCGAGTGCCCAAGTAGTGCTTGGGCAGGGGGTGGGCAAGGCGAAGGGGGAGGGAAGCCTGCGCCTGCCCTGTGTCACCGAATTGTTTCCCGAACTGTTGGACGCCAACGTCCCGGATGATAACCGGCCATCGTGCTCGGTCCGGGTGTCGCTCGCTTCCCAGGGGCTTTTCATCAACGACGTGGCCGTGCGCTTTGCGGCGCAGTTGCTGTATGAGCTCTTTTCAAAGGGGCGGCTCGGCCAGCACGGCGTCGTCGTCAATCTGGAGTCGAAACGGGCCGGCCCCATCGACGTCGATCCGCAAACCTGGGAGCGTTTTGGCTGCAGAAGCGTGGCCTGAACTTGTTCCCCGAGAACTTTAAGGGGTAGGGGTTACCGCAACGTTTACGCGTTCCCGTAGTTCCTTGCCGGCCTTGAATGCGGGAACCCATTTTCCCTGGACCGCTACTGCCGCGCCGGTTTTTGGATTGCGAGCCTGACGGGGCGGCCGGTAGTTCAGGCCGAAGGTGCCGAATCCGCGAATTTCCACGCGATTTCCGTCTGCCAGTGCAGCATGGATCGCCTTGAGAATTTCCGCGACTGCTATCTCAGCATCCTTTTGAACGAGTTTCGGAAAACGTTCGGCAAGCAGGATGATGAGTTCGGAGCGGGTCATGTCGATATTTTAATGTGGGGACTGTGTTGGGCAAAGCGGCGAACCTTGCCCGAGGCCGTACCGGTTCAGAACGGTGCAGCCGTTTACGCTCTTTGGCGGCAGGGAAAAGAGGGTAAGCACAATGACGAATCGGATTATCGCTTTCAGTGGCTTCGTACTACCATGATTTCCATCGCATTTTCCGAGAGCGGCAGGTGCCCCATGATCGACCACCCCATCATCAAGCAGTTCGAAGTACATGCCGAATTGCTGGACATCAGCGGTAGTGTCGAAGCTATTGACGATGCCATCGTTCAGTTGGCGGCCTGGATGGATGGTCTCGATCTTTCCGAGGATGATGAAGCACTACTCTGCCACATCGGGGCGGTGCTCTATCGCGAAGGACTGCGGCGCCGCATGGGAATGAAACCGTGATCTTTTGATACTGCGTTACAGCGAAAGGATTCATTGACTATGAAAAAGCCAGTGGTGAAACCACGCCAACGGCCAGTTGCACGGCCGATCATCACCATTAGCGGTGAACAACTCGCACTCCTCTTGGAGAACATGCCAGAGCAATACCGCGGACTAGTCCGCGAAGCTGTGGAGAACAAGACCCCACTCTCTGCGCACACGCTACCAGCCGTTAAGCGTTACTCAGTGCTGCGCGCATTCAAAAAAGCAAGGGAGGCAATAGCTTTGCCTGAAATCATTTTCCATGATCTGACACGCGCAACCATTGCTTAGAGACCCAGCGCCGTAGCTTTGCCAATGCTGCTACAGATTGCTCTTCACACGGCAGATTGCAGACCATTTTCTGAATAGCCAACAGGAACATGGGCCGCAAAGCCCATGTTCCTGTTGGCCGCAGGCCGCATACCCCAAGCTCAACGTCCCTCAAGCAAGCCTTCATCGCCGGATATGCCCGAAGTATTGTCTTGCCGTTCTGCCGCTCGCGCTGCTTGCCGGGCGAGTAGCCCCCCTAAATAAGCGCCCGATGCCCTGACCCTGTTGTGCCCGGCCAGATGTGCCGCCGAGAGTCGCGCTGCTGCGTCCAGGTCCGGAGGCACGTCGCTTCCGCCACGCACTGGCGGCGCGACGCCGGCCTTGTCGGTGTAGTGGTCGATCATCGCTTCATGGCGCAGTCCATGCGCCGTAGCACCCAATCCCTCTGCAGTGATCCCAAAGCGGGCCATCACGTAGTCGAAACGTCGCAGATTGCGTTTCAGGCTGTGGCGAGGATCGCCCAGGTGTGCGTCATCACCCTGGACAACTGCCTGGGCGAACGCCAAAGCCTCGATGCGTTGCGCTGAATTCAGCGGCACGAAGCGCAGTCTCCCTCCTTTCGCTCCTTCCTTGATTCGCACGTAGCGATCCGCTTGACGCTGTTCGAGCGGCAGTCCCGTTGCTTCGAAGGAGAGCACGCATTGATGAGGCCGGAACATGACCGACTCTTTGCGTCGCAGCCCCATTGCGCGGATCATCCGTAGTGAAGCGCCGACGTAGCGGTCATAAGCACTGACTCGCTCGATCAACGCATCGATGTCGATGCCCGCCGCAGTCCAGCTCTTGTCGCGCTGGGCATATTCATGGCGCTGGTATTCGGCCGGGGTCAGCCCGTAATGGGCCGGTGTGCGAATGAATCCAGGCTTGCCCAGCCACAGCGCCAGTCCACGCAGGAAACTGAGGTAAGTCTGAATGGTGGCGGGAGCGAGCTGCTCTTGCTGCCAGACATTGATCATGGCACGGATGTGGCGGTCACCCAGGTTGCGCGGATCGGGCACGGTGGCGAACCGGGCCTTTATCTTGAGGTCGCGGAAGAAGCGGCGCAGGAAGTCGGCTCGCTCCTGCCGTGTTTTGTGCGAGACCGTCTTTTCCAGTGCGGTGTGCTGGGAGTTGAATAGCTCCAGCAGGACGTCGAGCACCCGCAGCGGGTCGGCTTTACCCGGACGGTAACGTTCCAGGATTTCGGCTGGCGTCATTAGCGCCCATTCCTGACGGCGCGGTGGTTGGTGATTGGTGGCACGGCCGGTGCCGATGGTGCCTTGGACCCGCCTGGTGGTATGACGAACGTTGGATTCAGACATCGCAAATCTCCGAAAGCGAACCGTGTGCTGTCCCGTCAGCCCACAGCAGATGTGTTGGGTGGAATCTATCAGTTCAGTACGGGTGCAGATTCCGTCGCGTCCGTAAGGCGTGGTCGAGTTTTTCGGCAAGGTGTGCGACCACGAGCACACCGTGCCTACCCAGGGTTTGCCGGTGTCGCATCTCATGCGTTATCCCTCCGGCTCGGTCGGTCTTAAAAATGAAACGGTGATCTGTCCGCTTCCGCATTTCTGCGTTCGACGGGATGGGTGATGCAGCCTCGCCTCGAAGGTGGGGACAACATCGGCGCAAAGGTCTCGCCTTGCGCAGTAGGGGGATCAGTCCTCGATTCGTAGCGTCATCCACCTGCATGGGGCCGCCCCTGACCGAAAGTCCAGGGCAGTACAGGCGTACGAGCGGCTTCACACGCGGAGCCCATGGGGGCCGCACGACGTGTGCTGCGCAATGCGCGTGCTCGAACGATGACGGGGAGCAGTGGTGCGGCATCGGGTGCCGGCCATTTGAACTGAACGCAAGACGCGCCCTCGAGGAGCGTCCGAGACGGATTGCCGGCAAGGTCTAGCGTTGCACTACGGGTGGAGCGGCTTCACGCATGGCCTCGGGGACCATGCCAACCCGACTCGGGGTCGGGATTGAAGAGGCGGGTAACGACCGCAACGCCTTTTACTCCGCGATGGAGCAGGCCAGGAGGCCTCGGGAGCCTTTAGTTCACTCCTTGAAGGAGCGAAGGTCAATGGGCTGAACCGCCGACAGGCCTTGGATGCTGGGGCTTGCGGATGGCACTTGAAATTGAAACTCAGGGTGCGTTTATTTTTCGCGGGACGACCAAACCGAGGCTGAATCAGGGCTTGACGGGCACCAACTCGGCCTCTGGTTTCCACTGTGAGGGTTTCGATCACGTACTGCTGTTTTGGGTGGTTCGACCGCTGGAAATGTGACCTTGACGCACCCCAGTTCAGTGAGACCTTACATCGACGCGAAAGGCGGTTTTGCTCCCGGCGCAAGAACTCGATTTTCATCGAAGCTCAGATCGATTGGGCTTCGAATGCAGTCGAGGCTGATTGCGATAGCCGGGCAAAGCAGACCGAATTTCGCTTGGACGGGCCAGGTCGGGATGCCGATGCTGGCCGCTCGTAACCCTCTATTGGAGCCTCATATGGACTATGTCGTCAGAGCGGTGGATGTCGGATTCGGCAACACCAAGTATGTCAGCAGCGTGGTCGGCGGTGACATCCGCTGCGCCAGTTTTCCTTCGGTTGCCTATCCAACCATGCGCGAACCTTCGGGCCAGCCCGGCTACGAGCGGCGCAAGACGGTCGCGATCCCGGTCAACGGCCTCTTCTATGAGGTCGGTCCCGAGGTCGAACTGGCCGCGGATACCTTTCGTGCCACCCAGATGCACGATCGCTACACCGAGACGCCGGAGTACATGGCTCTGTTGCGAGGGGCCCTGGCATTGATGAAACAGCCTGCCATCGATCTGCTAGTGGTCGGCCTGCCGGTGGCGGCACTCACGACCAAGAAAGCCGCCCTCGAGAAGGCGGTGACCGGAACGCACGACATCGGCAACGGCAAGAGCGTGATAGTCCGTAAAGCGTTGGCTGTTGCGCAGCCTCAAGGTGCCCTGGTCGATTTCGCCGTGCAGCACGGGAAGACGGCCAGCATCGAGCGGGAGCAGAGCCTGATCCTCGACCCAGGATCACGGACCTTCGACTGGCTGGTGGCGCGGGGCATGCGGCTGGTGCAGAACAAAAGCCATTCGGTGAACCGCGGGGTGTTCGACATCCTGCAAGCGATTGCAGGGGAGATCGGCCACGACATCGGCACGCCTTACAACGATATCGAGGCCATCGACCTAGCCTTGCGGACCGGCAAGAACCCGATGATCTACCAGAAGCCTTATGACATCTCGCGGGCCATGCCGATGGCGCACTCCATCTCCCAGCAGGCTGTGGCGTCGATGATGCGCTGGATCGATGCGAGCTACAGCTTCCAGAACATCATCTTGGTGGGCGGCGGAGCCTACCTCTTCAAGAAGGCGGTGAAAGAGGCATTTCCGAAGCACAAAATTCTGGAAGTGAAGGATCCACTGCATGCCAACGTGCGTGGCTTCCAGATCGCCGGGATGAACCATGTGGACAAGATCTTCGGTGGGGCCAGCGCTGTGGCTCAAGGGGGGCGTGATGAGTGAGAAGACAATGCCTGAGCGCGAAACGATCCGCCTGTTATTCGAACTGGATCGCGTGGATGACCCTCAGCTCTATGACGACCTGATCCGCTTCAAGAAAGGGACGAAGCGAATCAACCGGTTACGACTGCTGGCTCGCGAAGGTGTGCTCGGCCAACTCGGTCTGGCTGCTGGGGGCGTTCTCCAGCGCGTGGTTCAGGTTTCTGCAGCCAATGTTTCCTCCGCCGAACCGCCGAGCAGGCCGGCGATTCCCATGCCGCTCGCCTCAGAGGTGTTTGGCGAACCCATTACGGACCGTTGAGAAAAAGGAGAATCAATTTATTCAAAAAACATACCCGTGATCATTCACGATCGAGTGCAAGACACTCCGCGCTATCGGTTTACTTAGACACAACAGACGTTTGATCTGGATTATCACCGGCAAGTGCTGGCCAATGTCTCATTTTTGCTCATCGCGGCCTACTTTTCACAAGATTCCATATACACCGAAAATTGGACGTAAACCGGCTCTGATAGGCGGATTCGGTGTCATGCCGTGACTTTTGTGAGATAGACTTACTCGTTCGGCATGAGCAGCCAGCCTATCAGGCAGATTCACAGAAAACAAAGACAAAGGAAGCAACTTGGAAATCGAAATTTGGGACGGCGGTCTTCAAGAACAAGAGATTGAGGCAATCAAAAAAATCGGGGCGGCGTTCTCTGATGCCCAGCCTGATGACAAGTCCCAAGCAAGAGGCGGTTCACTTCGAGATCAGCTTCAAAACAAGCTCGGGCGCAACGGCATGTTCCCGTGGAAAGGGTATGCCGGATTCAGGTTTGTCGATTCGAAGGGCAAGGAAGGTGAGTTTGATCTGGTGATCGTGACTCACTGTAATGTCATCATCGTAGAATTGAAGGACTGGAACCATGCCCCCATCACGGCAAATGGCGACATTTGGTTCAAAGGCGACAAGAACATGGGGCGGTCGCCTGTTAGCGTCACGAGAAGTAAGCAATACACGCTCGCTAACAAACTAAAAAAGCTTAGTCAGAGATTTACAAACAAGGGATTCACCCCGTTTGTTGAATACTTCGTGGTGATGACGGGGAATGCTGATTTCAGTCAGCTTCCCGAGGTCGAACTTCGCCATACGATGTCCCTGAAGGACTTTCTCAAGTTTGCAGACAAGGGGGCTTTCGAAAAGCACTTTCGCCCCCATCCCGCCGCAAAAGTGCTAAATCAAGATTTTCCGATATTTGACGAATTGTTCCTGAATGGCAACACGGCACCGAAAGCCCTGAAAATTGGTGGGTACACGGCGGTCGAAGAGGTTTTCCAACATCCGAACTCTGTTTACAAAGAGTATTTGGCAAGTTCTGAGATATCCAAGGGTACCGAAGCATTGCTGCGAGTATGGAACTTCAAGAAGCTCGATGGCAACAAGGCAATAACCTCACAGGGCAGGGCTGAAATCGTGTCCCGCGAGAGGGAGGTGTTGCAGTTC
Organism: Dechloromonas sp. CZR5; assembly: GCF_008711155.1. Lineage (GTDB taxonomy): Bacteria > Pseudomonadota > Gammaproteobacteria > Burkholderiales > Rhodocyclaceae > Azonexus. Next base: position 38,893 of record NZ_VUYQ01000012.1, read on the forward strand.
ATCAACCACCAGAATCGCGACCTGTACAACCACTGTCTTCGCTCATTGACCAGTTTCGAAAAGGATGAGGTTACATCCCAGTACAGTGAGGTATATGAACTGCCGCCTGGACATGTGCGGTTCAATGAATTCGTGGGCAAGTACGGTCAGTCGTTTAATCAGACCGATCGACTGAACCTCACGAAGCTACTGATTGCGAAGTTTGCTGACCTGCATGGCATCAAGATTGCCCATCGCGACATTGCTGACCACAGCCTGTGGCTGTCGCCGTCCAAGGAAATTGCGCTCTCCAACTTCATCTCCGCTTACCACCAGCCAATTGGTACGGTTGGCGATTATCGGAGCAGCCTTTCGGTGGGGGCTGTTGAAGTTAAAGAGATGCTGGACGATGCATCAATAACCCCGTTTCAGAAGGACGTTCATGCCCTCGGACTTGTCTCATGGCATCTCCTAACTGCACAGAGAATGTCTCCGAAGAGCTTGGAGAACATTCAGAACGAGATACTTTCAAGCAGCGAATGGTACGCAGGGGTTCTTCTTGAAGCAGTGGCAGGGCAATTCAAGGATGCATCGGCATTCTTTGATGCTTTGAAGAGGGCAGAACCGCAAGGCGAGTCGATACCGACTTTCGATGACACGGAACTTGAAGCATATCGTCATTCGATAAACCACATGCGGCAGTTCCCCGATCCTGGTGAGTTTCTTGTCTCGACCGATGACAAAGAGGTCTATGTTTCGGAAGGCAAGCTGGTTAAAGCTTGGTTGAATGTCGGTGGCAAAGGGGATGATTCGGTAAGCAATTTCCGTGTCCTTGCTTTTTTGAAGCGAATGGACAAGTTGGCAGCAGTGAATCCTACCTACCTGCCACGCATTCATGAGTACGGACTGGCTTCGAGGTCGGGCAGCATGTATTTGGTGACCGACGTTGTTGATGGAACGACGTGGGCGGACGCTGACATTGATGATGCGGACAAACTAGGGGTAATCGAGAAGCTGACAGATGCCGTCGAGCATCTTCATGGACTCGGCATTTCGCATGGCGACCTTCACCCTGGCAATGTGATGCTGGGGAGGGAAAGCGGGAATGTGTATCTGGTAGATATTCCTGACTTTTCCCACAACACCGCCGAATCCAAAAATCATCGGTATAGCCCCGAGAATATCGACGGAAGCTCATCCGAACAGCGTGACATCTTTGCTGTACTCCGTATGTCTTGCGAGTTGCTCGGATTGGAGTGGGGAGAGGAGTCCAATGCCTATCCAAGAATTTCGGAGGTTGTTCAGTCGGAACTGAACGATCTGGCGTTTGGTTTCAGGGATTTGGGTCGGTTCAAAAAAGCTTTGACGACCGAAGACGAAGTGCAGGCACAGCAATTCGTCGAAATAACACACACCAATGTTAGTGAGCCGATTACGATTTTGCCCGACAACGGGCATCTTTATGTCAAGGTGGAGGCGCCGAAGCCTGGCAAGACTGATTTCTCGGTGACTTTTTCTGGCATTGGGGGTTCGTTTGTCGCCTTCTACGACAAGGAGCAGCGATGCTTTGTCGGAGCGTTAGCCCCCCGAATCAGACCTGATGTTCATTTCAGGGTGGCGGAAGAGAGCCAATTCGAAATCAGTTCGGCAATTCGCATCAAACCAGGACGACCGGCACAATTTTCAGGCTTGTCGGAGCATCTTCGCGATGATGACGCCTTCCATCGTGCTATCGAGATGCTCCAGATGGTTCCGCCCGAAATTGATGAATCGGTATTGAGCCAGCAACTCAAAGACGTTTTTCAGAGGGCGGAAGCTTCCATTGGAGAAGATCACTCTGAAATTACGGTCGATATTTCGACACAGGCACTTTGGCGGGCAATCCTCGCCACGGAGACTGAGTCAAGCCCGAATATCGAATTGAGTGGTGTCTCATTCAAGCCGTCGGACTCTGAATCCGAACTGGTGCTTCCTTATGAAGCAGACATCGACCCCTTGGGAACATTCGCAAGCACGGATGAAGTCGAGGCTCTACTCATTGACCAGGATGGTGCGGAAAAAGTCATTGGGGAGGTCTTCCTCAAAAAATCAGCGTTGAACGAAGTCCGCCTGAACAAGGTGCGCAGTTCAGCATATGGTCTTAAAGATGGCGATTCCGTGTTCTTCAGGACCAAACAGGACAGAGCTTCATACCGCAAGCGGAAAGCTGCTCTTGAAAGGCTGCTTGATAGGGAAGGGGTATTGCCTGAACTCCTCGATTTGTTCGACCCAGCCTGCAATAAGGATGCAACCCCCTATAACATTGCCGTTACTGACAAGGACTTCGCGAGATACGACCGCGAAGACCTGCACGGGAACAAGATTAGCCTTAATGAGCAGCAGCGGGAGGCTTTCACCAAACTCCTGAACTACGGTCCTCTGTCGCTTTTGCAGGGACCGCCTGGAACAGGGAAGACGGAATTCATCGCCGCATTCGTCCACTTTCTCGTTGAAAAACTGAACGTGCGAAGAATCCTGCTGGTCAGCCAGTCTCACGAAGCGGTCAATACGGCTGCTGAGCGGATAAGAAAGCACTGTGGAAGGTTGGGGACTACGCTTGAGGTCGTCAGATTCAGCAACCGAGAAGGTGCGGTTTCGCATGGTCTGAAAGACGTGTATTCCCACGCCATCACCGCAGAAAAGCGCGAGTTGTTCAATGCAGAATACCGCTACCGAGTTGAGGCACTGTCGGATGCTCTAGGTCTCGACGCCGAATTCATCTCCAAGGTCGTCGACGCTGAGTTGAAGCTGTTCAAGCAAATTGACCATCTCGAATTTCTCCTCAAGAGCTTCGAAAACGTTGACGACGAGGGTGATATCAAAGCCCTGAAACCGATCGCCGTTGAACTGGATGAAGGCATCCGAACCAAACTTTACACGGACTACGGAATCACGCTCTCGAAGGAAAGCTCCGTTTCAGAAGCGAAATCCATCCTGCTCTCAAATATCTGTTCCGAGTATGGAGTCCGTCCAAATGAAGCCAAAAGGGTTCGGGCGTTGGCTCGTATATCCCGTGACATCCAGGATGCACTGTCGGCTGAGAGGGTCAATATCGACGAGTTTTATGCTCGTTCAAGACAACTGGTAACAGGTACCTGTGTCGGTATCGGGCAAGGACACATTGGCATTCACGACAACATCTACGATTTTGTAATCATTGATGAGGCGGCTCGTTCAATCGCGAGCGAACTGGCGATCGCAATGCAGTCCGCAAAACGCGTTCTTCTGGTCGGCGACCATTTGCAACTGCCCCCCTTGTATTCCGACGCTCACAAGTCTGCACTGGCTCGCCGACTCGGTATCAACGACAAGCACACCGAACTTGATGAAGTGCTGCGAAGCGACTTTGCTCGTGCCTTCAATTCGGAATATGGAAAGCAGGCGAGTGCCACACTGTTAACCCAGTATCGGATGGCTCCTCCCATCGGCAATCTGGTTTCCCATACCTTCTACGACGGCAAACTGAATAATGGGGGTCGGGCAATTCCCGATATCTATGCGGGTGCTCCGAGTCCGCTTCGCTCTACCGTGACATGGCTAGACACATCATCGCTTGGCGAACATGCGAATCACCAGAGCGACCGTGGCGTCAGTATTTACAACCGTTGCGAGGCAGAACAGGTCATTGATCTGCTTAAGCAGATTTCGGAAAGCGGACAATTCCTGAACGACCTTTCAGACCTCAAGGACAAGGATGATGCGCTGATCGGTGTCATCTGCATGTATGCCGAACAAAAGCGGCTGATACGCCAGAAGTTCAACCAGGGTACCCTGTCAGCTTTCCCGTCGGATTCATCAGTGCAGAGAAGGACGTGGTCTCTTCCGTCGGTCGGATTTTGAAGTCTTATATTGAGGGGACCTCGGGGTTTGAACAACCGAATGACTGTGGGGTGATTTCTAGGATTGGACGGGGCGAATAGGCCCACGTTTAGTGGGCTTCCAATCGCCAGCGGAAGACTTCGACATGGAGCAGCAGGCGTGTCCGGAGTTTTGTATAAAGCTGCCATTGGCCGCTCTTCTGCAGAATGGCAGCAAAGCAACCTCCCGATGTTAGCGTTCGGTCTATCTATGCTGTGGGTGCAGTTTCCAGCGACGGTTTGCGGCGCTGACGTAGTGTTTTGGCCCCTGGTGAGGCGGTGTTTTTGCGAGCCTCGGGTGATTGCTTGGAGGGCGGGGTGTCGTCGGTGGTGGAGTTTGCAGTGCTCACATGGAGCGTCACTAGGCGAGTCAAGTGCTTACCAAGGGCCTTCCAGGCTGCCTGCATTTCGTGCTCGTATGTATGCCGTTGGTAAACGCGCTTTGTCCGATTCTCTTCGATATGGTTCAGGCAGTGCTCAACGACGTCGGGTAGCACATGTAGCTGGGTCATCATTGTGGCGCCAGTTCTCCTTAAGTCATGAGGTCCCCATTTGCCACCTGGTAGCACCAAGGCCGACGTAGATTTGCATCGCCGTTTCATCGGCTCGCTGCTACGTTGCCTATCGCCTAGCTGCTTGGTAATCGACTTGCTTGAGAGTGCTTTCTTGGGATCTCTGCCTGGGTAAACCCAGGCGATATTGGGATTGCTAAGTGCTTTCACCTTACGGAAGTGCTCCACGGCGAAGTCCGAGAGGTAGATTTCGTGAGGTTTGCCATTCTTGGTTTCAGGTATGCGCCAGCGTTGGTTATCAAGATCAATGTCAGCCCATTTCGCATTCGACAACTCCCCGATACGGCAGAGTGTTGCAAGAACAATCCAGACCGCAGCCTCTGTTTGTGGCATCAGTCTTGCCTTGGGCAATTGGTGGCGCAGCGTTTGAATTTCGGCGCGGCTCAGAACGCGCTCACGTTCCGTGTCCGGACCGCCGATCTTGACCTTTCGGATGCTGGCGGTCGGGTCGGCTTCAATGTAGTCTCGATCGACCGCAAACCGGAACATCTGCCGCACTAAAGAAAATACAACTTTGGCCATCCGGTTTACACCTCTTGCAAGCAGAGGATCAGTGACCAGTGTGATATGACCTTTCTTGACGTCCGTGACAGGCAGGGAGCCTAGCTTCGGCAGCACATCTTTCTCAAACATGCGCCGGACCTCTTTCCCTCCATCTTTGCGGCGTACAAGATCGACGTCGTTCCAATGCTCGAATAGTCCTTGGACGGTGAGCCTCGTCTGCTGGGCGACAATTTCGTCAAGGCGCTTCTGTTGTTTTTCTATTTCTTCTAACTGGTCGACTTTGGTCTTGAGCCGTTCTGCTTTGCGGCGTTCGGTTGGATCGGACCCATCGTCAACCTCGACTTTCAGCCGGTCTCGTTCGGAGCGGATTGATGCGAGAGAAAGTTTTGGCCAAGCGCCGACAGCGATTTGCTTCACCTTGCCGTCGAAGCGGTAGCGCCAATCGAAGTAGACCGACACCCCGCTGGTGCCGCAGCGTACCGACCCGATCAGGCCACCATCTTCGCGAAGTTTCTTGCCGTGGTCCTTGGTGCCGAGTGCCTCAAGTTCCTTGACGGTCAGCTTACTCATGCTTGCCTCCTTGCCCGGGGGAGGTCAGTGGGTTAAAATTCCCCCCACATTTCCCCCCACAACTTTGCCGGATGTGGTTGGATTGTATGAGACGATGCTGGAATGGTAAAGGCCTTTTTCTACATACAAAACAATGTGTTGTCTTGGTTTTTGGGATGCCGTTGGATGCTCTGGGATGCACTTTTACCCTCATGGGGTGCAAGGGGTCGCGAGTTCGAATCCCGCCGCCCCGACCAAATTAATCAACCGGCCTTGGCCGGTTTTTTAATTTATGGCATTGAAAAACATATCAGGACAAATTAAATTATTACTGTAATTTAATTAAGGAGGTAATCATGGATTTGTCCAGTTTGAGTGTTTCACAATTGCGCGATTTGCAGCAACAGATTCCGGCTGAAATAAAACGCCGCGAAGCCCAAGAAAAAGTAAATGTCTTGAATGAATTGCGTGCTTTCGCAAAAGCCCGTGGTTATGCCATTGAGGAATTGCTGGCCAAGGAAACCAAAGTCAAGGTTGCGGGAAATAAGGTCAAGGTCAAATACCGCCACCCGGAAAATGCGGAACTGGAATGGACCGGCCGTGGCCGCAAGCCGAAATGGATTGAGGCATGGGTTGCGGGCGGAAATACCCTGGAAAGCCTTTTGGTTTGACTTATGCGCATTCTGCTGAGTAACGACGACGGTTATTTCGCGCCAGGGCTTATCGCTCTGGCCGAGGCCCTGAGCGATCTGGGCGATGTGGTGGTCGTGGCGCCTGAGCAGAATCGCAGCGGCGCCAGCAATTCGCTGACGCTTGATCGGCCGTTGAGTTTGAAGAAAGCCCCGGGCGGATTTTATTTCGTCAATGGCACGCCGACGGATTGCGTCCATTTGGCGGTTACCGGCATGCTGGAAATGATGCCGGATATTATTGTTTCCGGAATCAATCTAGGTGCCAACATGGGCGACGATACGATTTATTCCGGTACGGTTGCCGCAGCAACTGAGGGATATCTGCTTGGTATTCCATCCATTGCGATTTCCCTGACCAGTTTTGAAGGGAAAAATTTTGCTGCGGCGGGGCGGGTGGCACGTGAATTGGTCGAGCGCCATCTGCGCCAGCCGTTGCGGGAACCGGTATTATTGAATGTGAATATTCCGGATATTCCTTATTCTGAATTGAATGGCTTTGAAGTTACCCGCCTCGGGCGGCGTCACAAGGCTGAGCCAGTTGTCAAAACGATTTCTCCGCGTAATGAAACGCTTTATTGGATCGGTGCCGCCGGGGCTGCTGCAGATGCCGGGCCGGGAACCGATTTCAATGCGGTTGAGCGCGGTTTTGTGTCGATTACGCCTTTGCAGATCGATCTGACGCATTCGGTTCAAGTCCCCTCCATCATTCAGTGGATGAAGTGAGTTAACTGGTGTTGCACGGCATTGGAATGACTTCGCAGCGCACGCGGGCGCGCATGATTGAACGCCTGCGCGAAAAGGGAATTCGCAACGAGGCCGTCCTGAAGGCCATGGCTGCGGTGCCGCGACACGTGTTCGTCGAGGAGGCGCTGGCGTCGCGTGCCTATGAAGACACGGCATTGCCGCTTGGCATGGGGCAGACCATCTCGCAGCCCTATGTGGTTGCCCGTATGATCGAATTGTTGCTCAACGGCCGGAAAACCCTTGGCAAGACGCTGGAGATCGGTGCCGGTTGCGGGTATCAGGCCGCTGTCCTCGCTCAGTTGACCAACGAGGTCTATGCGGTTGAGCGTTTGGGGCCGTTGCTGGAGAAGGCCAAGGCTCATATGCGGACCTTGCAGCAGTTCAACGTTCGCCTCAAGCATGCGGATGGGCAGTTTGGGTTGCCCGAGGCAGGGCCGTTCGACAGCATCATTGTCGCCGCTGCAGGTGCACAGGTGCCGCCGGCGCTGCTGCAGCAATTGGCACCGGATGGGCGTCTGGTCTTGCCAGTAGGGGCCGGTGAGCAGTATCTTAGTTTCATTGAGCACACAACGCAGGGCTATATCGAAACCCGTCTCGATGCCGTGCGTTTCGTCCCGCTATTGTCAGGAACACAATGATTCGTTTTTTTGCTGCCGTTATTCCGACTGTATTGCTGACCGGTTGTCTATCCCAGCAGCCGGCACCCACCGTGGATCGTGCGGGTACGGCGGCGACCCGCTCGACCGCTGCCACACAGCCGCTTGGCCCGGGCTACTACACTGTCAAGCGGGGGGATACCTTGTATCGTATTGCGCTTGATCATGGGCAGGATCATCGCGATATTGCCGCCTGGAACAATATTGCCAACCCTTCCGCCATCAAGGAGGGGCAGGTGCTCAGGGTCGTTCCGCCGGGGGCTGCGGAGCCGGCTGACGGGGCCGTGAGCAAGCCGATCGCCACGGCTTCCGGTGTCGAGACGCGGTCGCTGGATCAGCCAGCACCATCGGTGGCTGCCAGTTCGGGCGCCTTGAAACGGGAGCCGCGAGTTGGCAAGGAGCCCTATTCCGATGAAGCCTATGCTCGCCTGAACAAGCCCGCCGAGACATCCAAACCAGTCGAAGCCAAGCCCGAGCCGAAGCCTGAGGCACCGCCGCCGGTTGCTGCTCCAGCGCCAGCATCGGGGCCGGACGATGTGGCCTGGATGTGGCCGAGTACGGCCAAGGTGTCGGCGCAGTACAGCGACTCCGGCAACAAGGGCCTGGATTTTGCAGGCAGGGCAGGCGACCCGGTTCTCGCGGCAGGCGACGGCAAGGTGGTTTATGCCGGAAGCGGTTTGCGGGGCTTCGGGGAACTGGTTATCGTCAAGCACAACGCAACCTTCCTGTCGGCCTATGCCCATAATCGCAAGATTCTGGTCAAGGAGGGGCAGCAGGTTACTCGAGGCCAGAAAATCGCGGAAATGGGAAATACCGATTCCGATTCGGTCAAGCTCCATTTCGAAATCCGCAAGCAGGGCAAACCGGTCGATCCTTCGGCGTATCTCCCGAAACGATGACGAGTGAGAGCGGCGACAACATCGAGGGAGATTTCGAGGGGCAACCCGATGAATCCCTGTTGCCGCCGGAGCCGGAGGTCGCGACCCCGGAAATCGAGCTGCTCGAGGATGTCACACAGCTTTATCTGACCGAAATCGGCGCCAAGCCCTTGCTGACCCCGGAAGAGGAATTGGCGACCTCGCGGTTGGTGCGCCAGGGGGATTTTGCTGCCCGCCAGCGGATGATCGAGCATAACCTGCGGCTGGTCGTGAATATTGCCAAGCATTACCTGAATCGCGGCATCCCCCTGCTCGACCTGGTCGAGGAGGGCAATCTCGGGCTGATCCACGCACTTGAGAAATTCGACCCGGAACGTGGTTTCCGCTTTTCGACCTATGCCACATGGTGGATACGCCAGAATATCGAGCGCGGCATCATGAACCAGTCGCGGACCATTCGGCTGCCGGTCCATATCGTCAAGGAAATCAACGTTGTGCTCCGTGCCATGCGGCATCTGGAGTCCGAGGACAAGCGCGAGTCGACGGTGGAGCGCGTCGCGGCGTTGATCGACCGGCCGGTCGACGATGTACGCCGTATCCTGTCGCTCAACGAACACATCGCGTCGCTCGATGCGCCGCTGGAAATCGATCCCAACCATACGATAGGCGAGAACATCGCCGACGATAGCGGTGCCGATCCGGAGTCATTGCTGCAGGTCAGCGAAATCGGCTCCTTGGTCGATGAGTGGTTGGGGCAGCTTTCGGAGCGTCAGCGCTCGGTGATCGAGCGCCGCTACGGTTTGAACGGGGCCGACGTGGCGACGCTGGATGCCATTGCCACCGACCTCGGACTGACCCGCGAACGGGTCCGTCAAATCCAGATCGAGGGGCTGGATCGCCTGCGCAAGATCATCAAGCGCGGCAATATCTCCCGCGATTCTCTGCTGTAGCCGGCAACTGGGCACACAGCCGGTTGCGGATTTCCTCGCCCAGCTGGAAAACCGACATCGCATAGAAAGTCGATCGGTTGTAGCGGGTGATCACGTAAAAATTCTCGAAACCCAGCCAATATTCGGTTTCCTTGTTGGGCGAGACCAGATCGATCAGGGCGACCGTGCCTTGCGGATCCGTATCGGCACGAATGCCGTGGGCTGCCAGGTCGCCAGCCTTCAGGCTGGGGCGGATACCGGCCTGGATCAGCGCCTGATCGGGCGTGCCATTCGTTGCGGCGGGTACGGCGATGGCCTGTCCGGCTTGCCAGCCATGTTGCTCGAGAAAGCGGCCGACGCTACCGATGGCATCGTCGACGCTGTTGCCGAGATCGACGCGCTGGTCGCCATCGAAGTCGACGGCATAGCGGCGCTGGCTGCCCGGCATGAATTGCGGGATCCCGATGGCGCCAGCAAAAGAGCCCTTCACGGCAAGCGGGTCGAGGCCGTTTTCGCGGGAGAGGAGCAGGAATTGCTCAAGTTCGGTGCGGAAAAACTCGGCGCGTGGCGGGTATTTGAAGGCGAGCGTGGCCAGCGCTTCGAGGACACGGAAGCCACCGGTGTTGCGGCCATATTCCGTCTCGACGCCGATGATCGAGACGATGATTTCCGGCGGCACGCCGTAGAGGGCGCTGGCCTTGACGAGCTGGGCCTCGTTTTCCTGCCAGAAACGCACGCCACCATCGATGCGGCGGTCGTTCAGAAAGCGTGGGCGGTAACGTTCCCACGAGCGTTGCAGCGGCGAGCTGGGCGGCTTGATCAGTTGCAAAACCTTCGCATTCGGGCGGGTCTGCGCAAACAGGGAAAGCAGCGTGTCGGCATTGAAACCGTGGCGCTGTTCCAGATCGCGGGCGAAGTCGATGACAGCCGGTTCGTCGGCAAAGCTGGCGGCCGGCGTGCCGGCGTGGCCCTGTAGTGCTGTCGACACGAGGGCCAGGGCTGCCAGGGTATTCTTGAGTTTGAGATTCATCGTCGGAGTCGCGCGATGGCCTCGCGCAGCGGGGTCAGGTTGTCGTTGGCGTCGTCGTAGCGGACCCGAAGGTAGGCATCAACGACATTCTGGAAAGGTTCACCCAGCGCCGGGTGTTGTTCCCGTACACGCTGCGCCAATGCCATCGGCGTTTCCCAGGGCGCGCAGTGTACCTGTCTTCGGGCCAGTTGGCGCAGGGCTTTTTGCCAGAGCCGTAGGGCCGGGTCGAGTCGCGGTCGCTGATAGAGTGTCCACGCCGTCATGGCCGCAACGAGCAGGCTGCAGGCAATGCCCAGCAGCGTTGCCAAGCTGCGCCAGTCGGTTTCGGGGAGGCCGAGGCGGGAGAGAAGTTCGCGCTGGCGTTGCGGATCATAGCCGAGGATGTGTTGATTCCAGGCGTTATTGACCGCTTCCCAGCGATAACGCAGGTTGCGCAGCCAGTCGGTGCGCAGCTGGACGAGGGCTGGCAGGGGTTCGTCGAAAGCCAGGGCGTCGACAATGCCGGTTTCAATGCGGGCCGGCGAGACCGATGCAGTCGGATCGACGCGCAGCCAGCCCTGATCATCCAGCCAGACTTCTGCCCAGGCATGGGCATCGGATTGCCGGATAACCAGATGGCTATCGAGCGGGTTGAATTCACCGCCCTGATAGCCGGTAACGACGCGAGCCGGGATGCCGGCTGCTCGCATCAGGAAGACAAAGGCGCCGGCGTAGTGTTCGCAGAAACCGCGTCGGGTCGTGAACAGAAATTCATCGATACCGTTTTGGCCGAGGAGGGGCGGTTGTAAGGTGTAGGTGAATTCGGCGGCAAACAGGTCTTGCGCTTTGCGGATGATCTCCTTCGGCCCACCACTTGTTTGCCGCCAGCCCAGTGCCAGGGCGCGGGCCTTCGGGTTCGATTCCCGGGGCGTGGACAGGTTGCGCTGCAGGGTTCGCGAATCCTCGGCAACATTGAAACGATAGTCCAGGCTGGCGGCAAGCTGGAAACGCTGCCGTTCGGTGGCTGGCTGGCGCTGGGTGGCCGCGAGGGTGGCATTCAGCAACAGACCCTCGGGCAGATGGACGGGGGCATCCAGGGCCAGGATCCAGCGTTGGTTGTGCGGTTCCAGCGTCAGTTCGTAGCGTACCGGAGGCGACAGTTTGTCCAGCGCGGCCGGGGTGCCTTGGCCGATGTGTGGCCGCCAGGTCGTGCCGTCGAAATTCTCCAGCACCGGGCCGCGCCAATAGAGCTTGTGCCTTGCCGGCAGCGTGTCGACGAAGCGGGCTCGGAATGCGATGTCGGCACTTTGTGCCAGGCGGGAGATGCTGCCGGGCGACATGGTGTCGGACAGGCCGGTCATGCCTGCATGCGCATCCGAGGGGAGTCCCCAGAGCGGGCCGGATATCCGGGGGAACAGAAGATAGAGGACCAGCATGAACGGAACGGCCTGCAGGCAGAGCCTCGCTGCGTAACGCAGGCTCATGCTCCTGGTGCTCGATGCGCCCCCGTGCAGGCGGATCAGGGTGGCCGTCAGCAACCAGAGCGCCAACAGCAGCCAGATACCGGTCGGGATGCTCTGGGAGTAGAGGTAGTGAGTGAGCAGCAGGAAGTAACCGAGCACGATGACGACCATGGCATCTCGTCGCGACTTCAGTTCGAGCAGTTTCATCGCCATGAAAAGCACCAGCATGGCGACGCCGGCATCGCGTCCGAACAAGGTGCGAAACTCGATCAGAATGCCGCCACAGCCGGCGATGACGAGCAGGATCAGCGGCCAGCGGCCGGGCAGGCGCTCGTTCTTCCACCACAAGCCTACTGCCCAGCCCAGCAACAACAGGCTTGCAGCGCTCAACCAGTAAGCCTGATGCGCAGCGTGCGGTAGCGCCGTGGCTATCGCACATGCAAACAGCCAGGGCGTCGCTTGCCGGTCGAGCGCTTCCTCGGCGCGCGTGCTCATGACGGAAACAGGGCCAGTGCCTCGAGGCAACGCTGGCAGTGCCGGCTGCCACGCTCTGGCGGCAGGGAGAGGTGGGGGAGGCGAAGTCCGTAAGCATTGCCTGCCGCCTCGGCGGCGAGTATCCATCCGGTCAGTATGCCGAGGCGCACTTCGTCCGACAGTTCAGGTGCCGTGTGTTGCCACTCGAAAACCAGTTTGCTCTGGGTGCCGCCCGCGAATGTCTTGATCAGCAGCGGCGCTTCGCCGGCATGGCGGGCACTGGCCTTCCATGCGACGTGCCGTGGCGAGTCGGCAGGCTGTCTTTCGCGAAATCCGGAAAAATCCTCCTGCCCGCCGTCGCCATGCCGGTCGCCGCCCCAATCGCTGCTGCCTGCCAACGGCAAGGGGGCGTCAATGGGTTTCGGGTAGACCAGACATTGCATCTCGGGTTGAAGATAGGACCAGGCGGTAAACAACCCGAGCGGATAGCGGGTTGTCAGGCGTACCCGCGGCAAGGCCAGCCAGCCTCGTCGAGGCGCTGGCAGCGGTACGCGAACCCGGGCCTTGCCAAGGCTGTCGACGGCCGCTCCGACGGGGAATGCTGCATCGGCGGCCAGTTCAAGCGCCAGGCGAGGGGCCGTCCGGTCATTGTCGAGCGAGAGTGGAAAAAATGCGATCTCGCCGGCAAATACGGGTTCGCAACGTCCCGGCGTGATCGTCAGGCCGAACAGGTTGCGAAAGGTGTGGATCATCCCGACGATGCCGAGTCCGGCCAGCAGGAAAACCAGGGCGTGACCCAGCGCCAGGTTGTAGTTGATGGCGCCGAGCAGCATGACGACCAGGGCCAGCGCGAAGAGCAGGCCGCCGCGCGAAGGGACGATGAAAATGCGCCGCTGGCCGAGTCGCAGCGGCCCCGTTCCATCGCTCTTCCAGCGAAAAAGTAGTTGCTTGAGAGATGGCGCGATTTTCACGGATCAGGGAATCGCCACGCTGCGAATCAGCCGGCCGATGTCTTCCATTTGGGCCTGGCCACCGGCCTGCGCCGTACGCAGGCGATGGCGGGCCACTGCCGGCAGCACGGCTTGCACGTCATCCGGAATCACGATCTCTCGGCCATCCAGCCAGGCCCAGGCGCGGGCGGCCGACAGCAATGCCAGTCCGGCGCGGGGCGACAGGCCGTGCTGGAAAGCCGGGTCGTGACGTGTCGCATCGACCAGCGCCTGAATATAGTCGATGAGCGGGGATGCCGCATGAAGCTTGGCGATGGCCTGCTGAATGGCTGGCAATTCGGCCGGCGAAATCCGGCTGGACAGTGCTTCCGCCCGATTGCGCTGGCTGCCAGTGGCGAGCAACTCCCTTTCGGCGCTACGGTCCGGGTAGCCCAGTTCGATACGCATCAGGAAGCGGTCGAGTTGGGATTCGGGCAAGGGAAATGTGCCGATCTGGTGGGTCGGGTTCTGCGTGGCGATGACAAAGAATGGCCGCGGTAACGGGCGGGTCTGACCCTCGGCGGTGACCTGGCCTTCTTCCATGGCTTCGAGCAGGGCGCTCTGGGTTTTCGGCGTGGCGCGATTGATCTCGTCGGCCAGCACCAGTTGCGCGAAGACCGGCCCGGGCAGGAACCGGAACTCGCTCTTGTCGCGTTCGAAGATCGATACGCCGGTAATGTCAGCCGGCAGCAAATCGCTGGTGAACTGGATGCGCGAGAATTGCAGCCCGAGCAGGCGTGCCAGCGTGTGAGCCAGCGTCGTCTTGCCCATGCCGGGCAAATCTTCGATCAGGAGATGGCCGCCGGCGAGCAGGCAGGAGAGGGCCAGCCTTATCTCGGTGTGCTTGCCGAGAATGATTTGTCCGGCATCGTTCAGTATCTTGTCGAAGGGCTGGGGAGGGCCGGGGAGAGCCGAAATTTTGCTTTTTAGCATCATCGATGTCCGTCGTTGCAGCGTTACACGATTCTAATGCTTGAAGCAGCCGATATATTGGGACGATAATGACATTTCGACGTGCGCCTCTTCGTGCGCCGGTTCGCAGAGAGAGAACAAGTGACGACCACTGCCTTCATCACCCATCGTGACTGTCAGCTGCACGATATGGGATCGCATCACCCGGAATGCCCGCAACGTCTCACCGCCATCAATGACCACCTGATTGCTCAGGGTATCGATGCCTACTTCGTCTATTACGACGCACCGCTGGCAACTTTCGAACAGCTGTTGCGCGTCCATCCGGCTTCGCACTTGGAGCGCATCAAGCGTGCTTCTCCCGAAATGGGCGTTGTGCATCTTGATCCCGATACCGCCATGAATCCGCATACCTGGCAAGCGGCGCTACGTTCTGCCGGAGCCGGATGCCTTGCTGTGGATCTCGTCATGAAGGGCGAGATCGAGAATGCGTTCTGCTCGGTTCGCCCGCCGGGCCATCATTGCGAAAAGTCCACGCCGATGGGCTTTTGCTTCTTCAACAACATTGGTGTCGCAGCGATGCATGCCATCAAGGCCCATGGCCTGGAGCGCGTTGCCATCATCGACTTCGATGTGCACCACGGCAACGGGACCGAAGACTGCTTTGCCGGTGACGAACGGGTACTGATGTGCAGCATTTTCCAGCATCCGTTCTACCCGTATAGCGGAACCGACAAGCCGGCGGCCAATATGTGCAACGTGCCGCTGGCGGCAGGGAGCGGCGGAGAGGAATTCCGCGACGCCGTCATGCAGGTGTGGACGCCGCGCCTGCGCGAATTCAAACCGCAGATGATCTTCATTTCCGCCGGCTTCGATGCCCATTATGAGGATGATATGGGTGGGCTCAAGCTGTTCGAAAAGGACTATGCCTGGGTGACCGACCATCTCAAGAAACTGGCCGCCGAAATGTGCGACAAGCGCATCGTTGCCATGCTCGAAGGCGGTTACGTGATGACTTCGCTGGCCCGTAGCGTCGGCGCGCATCTGCGCTCACTGGCCGATCTCTAAGCGCTAAAGCCTTTAGGAAAAGGGCAGGCTGGGTTAAAATCCAGCCTCTTTTTTATGTTTGCAACGTTTAACCGGATAAATCCATGGCGTTGATTGTTCAAAAATACGGCGGCACGTCGGTCGGCAACCCCGAACGCATCAAGAACGTTGCCAAGCGCGTAGCCAAGTTCCACGCGCAGGGCCACCAGGTCGTGGTGGTCGTTTCCGCAATGAGCGGCGAAACCAACAAGCTGATTGCACTGGCCAAGGAAATTCAGGCCAATCCAGACCCGCGCGAGCTGGACCAGATTTGCTCCACCGGCGAACAGGTCACCATCGGCCTGCTGTCGATGGCACTGAAATCTGTTGGTGTCCCGGCCCGCAGCTACACCGGCGGCCAGGTCAAGGTTCTGACTGACAGCACCTTCACCAAGGCACGCATCCTGTCGATCGACGAAAGCAACATGCGCCGCGATCTGGACGAGGGTAAGGTTGTCGTCGTTGCCGGCTTCCAGGGCGTCGATGCCGACGGCAACATCACCACGCTCGGCCGTGGCGGTTCTGACACTTCCGGCGTTGCGCTGGCGGCTGCACTGAAGGCCGACGAGTGCCAGATCTACACCGATGTCGATGGCGTCTACACGACCGATCCGCGCGTCGTGCCGGAAGCCAAGAAGCTCGATACCATCACCTTCGAGGAAATGCTGGAAATGGCCAGCCTCGGCTCCAAGGTGCTGCAGATTCGCTCCGTCGAATTCGCCGGCAAGTACAAGGTCAAACTGCGCGTTCTCTCCAGCTTCCAGGACGAAGGGGAAGGGACGCTGATCACTGTTGAGGAAGACAAGAACATGGAACAACCGATCATCTCCGGTATCGCCTTCAATCGCGACGAAGCCAAGCTGACCATGCTCGGCGTTCCGGATACCCCGGGCATCGCCTATCAAATTCTCGGTGCCATTGCCGACGCCAACATCGACGTCGACATGATCATCCAGAACGTCGGCCATGACGGTACGACCGATTTCTCCTTCACGGTCAATCGCGGCGATTTCGCCAAGGCTCAGGGCCTCCTGGAAACCGTCAAGGCCAAGCTCGGTGCCCGTGAGATCACCGGCGACAACAAAATCTGCAAGGTTTCGGCCGTCGGCGTCGGCATGCGCTCCCACCCGGGCGTCGCCTCCAAGATGTTCAAGGCACTGGCTGACGAAGGCATCAATATCCAGATGATTTCGACCTCCGAGATCAAGATTTCCGTCGTTCTCGACGAGAAATATCTGGAGCTGGCTGTCCGCGTCCTGCACCGTACCTTCGGTCTGGATCAGTAAGGTTTGACCAAAAGGCGCGGAATGGCTATCATCCGCGCCTCGTTGTAGCGGGACTGGAGACGTGGCCGAGAGGTCGAAGGCACTCCCCTGCTAAGGGAGCATGCGGGCAAAACCTGCATCGAGGGTTCGAATCCCTCCGTCTCCGCCAGTACCTGCAACGATGCATAAAGCCCTGATTATTAAGGGCTTTTTGCTTTTTTGGGTTTGGTTGTTTACCACTAGTGCTTACCACATCCTCGATTTCGTCAGAATCAGCCCATTCCAAATAGCCGGAATAACCACTTTGGCGATATTCGTGTCACGGAAGGTATAAGCGAAAATAGACAGATACTGACGCACGCTCACAGGAAACGTGCCAGCTTTGCGAAAAAAGCCCGTAGATACCGAAGTGAATCGATATGTACGGGCTTTGGTGTTGCTGATGGTTAGAAGCCGTTCAGGCCGATGCAGTATTTGTGCGGATCAATCCGATTCTCGAAGCTAGGCAGCAGGATCGGGCGAACGTCACAGCGATTCTTGCCAGCCTTCATTACGCAGACGGCGATCGAGTAGGCATTGGAGTAGATAGCCAAATCGTCCGTCTCAAAGATGTCCCGAACGCCTTTGCCGTGAGTCTCCCTGAAGACCTTGGTAGGGTATCCGGTAAGGACTTCGCAGACCATGCTCTTCAGGTGTCGTTCCTGCTCAAGTGACTTAGGAATAACCTCGCCACGGCTCAACTTACCGGCCTTGGCTTTGTCACCGTTGTGCTTCCTGAGGTAAGCAGTCGCCGCCTTGTCGTTTTCCATGATCAATGAGACACGAAGCAGAATACGTACCGCCAGCTTCAGGGCTAACTCTTCCATGTCTAGAAAGTAGCAGCGGATGTCTTCAGCCTGAGGTGTGCTGACCATCATGGCAATGTGGGCGGCAATGTTTCGACTCAGGTCATAGTGAACGCGAGGACGACCCTTTGCACCCTTGGTGAGTTTTACGGAAATCTCCGTATAAAGATCAGGACGGTTTTTAACGGTTTGATGTAAGCATCGGCCCAATCGTTAAATCTTCCGTGGGGCTTGCCGAGCCGTCCCCAGAGCTTCCGAGCGTCAAGGTAGGGAGTGGATCGATCGTCGGAAAACGGAAGCACTCGACGGACGCGGATCATTCGCTGGGCTTGCTCTTCGGTAAAGCCGCAAGTGATTGCGAGGTGGGCTGGGCAGTTGCTAGGGCTGTGACGCACGGATGCGCCGGTACGGGTATTGGTCATTTTGGTAGCTTTCGGATCGGTAATACCCGCGTGAAGTCCCATCCATGCCAGCCACCAGCACCCGCTACTATGGGGGACTGACATGGCGACACACGGGCTTTACGAATCGGGCTGGTTGGTTGGATTGCTCTGTGTAGCGGTGGACGTGGCAGGGATGCCTAGAGTGAGCGTGTGGGTGCTGCTATGAGGTCGGTTGGTAATATGGATGCTGCGTTGACCTGAGGGGGCTTGCTGCTTGGGTCTGGCTAGGGAAGACAGAATCCTGCGCGGCAGGGAAGACATCAAAGTTGAGGCTTCATTTCTGTTTCGCCGCAGGTAACTTTGGTACTTCAACAAAGTGGGATTGCCGGTTGATGGAAGCGATAGCAAGGTGTGCTGAAGGTTTACAACTACCATCAGTTACCAGATTGAGGTCGCCAAGATTTTTCTCTTGCTGTCTTTCTGGTTATTTATTTCTCTATCGCATAGCACATGCACATGCACATGCACTGCCACTGCACAGCACTGGCAAGTTATGGCAGATTAAAAATCTGCTGAGTCGTCTGGGGCGGTGCTACGGGCTTGATTCGCTGCCCGGCTCTCCTCCTTCCGTTCAGGTGCTACCTTACTGTAACGTGCCTTGGCCTTTTCCGATTGCGCCCGGCTATTCTCTGCAACCTCCTCAAGCTGAATGTCGAGGCGTTCGTTACGGTTGCCGGGGAAGAACTCCTCTAGAACCTCCTGAAGGATTTGCTCATCTTCCGGAGTGCTGGCGCCGATCAGGCGTCTCAATCTGACCGGGTTGTCGGGAAGTTGGCACCCTTGAGTCCAGTACAAGTTGAGCAATCGAGCGTACATCCCAACGTGAGCGGTAGGGAGGCCGGTAGTGTCAGCAAGGAATGCCCCAGCATCCATCTTGAACCACGACAGGCGGTCGGATTTCTTGCGGGGGGGGGCGGTCATGCTGCCACCTCGTTCTGTACCTTGTGCTGGGCAAGGACGATTGCCAGCGCTTGACTATTGGTCAGCTTGATGTGGTGCTGCTGCCCGTATTGGCGCTGGAACTGCTTCAGGTGGTCGAACGTTGCCATCGGCAAGGCGAAGTTGCGGAATACGCACTTTTGATTCTGCATCTGACTTCCTTCTACAAATGAAAACGGCCACCTGCGGATTACCGGAGATGGCCTATTGGGTTACAAGGGAATGGTGGGGGTGCCATTACTATGGTGTGCAAGAAAGTGCAGAAGCCACAGAATCGCCACCTAGCTAGCGGCTGTGTCTTTTGGCTCTTCTCCTATGGGATGGGTTAATCGCAGAGGGGCTACCGCCGCCCTCTGGTGGATAACTTCGTATTCTGGCCAGGGCGGTAACAATAAGCCGAGAAAACCGCTCCAGAGCCCACTCCGGGCACCTTAGGCGACGTTCGTTTGATGGGGGCGGAACACTCATAGAATGACTCACGGTCTAGAGCGGTGGCCATACACAGAGCGATGCCATGTAGCCGTTGCCAACATCGCCACATCATTGCATTATTCGGAATCCCCTGCGGTGCAAGGGTTTTCGAGTTTTCACAATCATCGGGATGTAAATGAAAAGACTATTTGCTTGCTTACTGCTTCTGTTATGTGCCGTACTGAGCGGCTGTGCCACAAACAATGTCACCCCGCCGCTTCATTTTGCAGTTCTCGTGGATTCCATCGCTGCTGAAAATAGGGGAGTTCCGAAAACCTACGTTATCGGCTCAGGTGACAATAAGATTTCCAGTGGAGATTTGCACTTCAGAGAGTATGCAGAGCAAGTCGAGAAGGCATTGGCTGTTAACGGCTATGTCAAAGCAGCCAGTCCTGACGATGCAGCAATACTGATCGCTCTCGTTTATGGGATCAGCGATCCGAAAGACACCACGTCATCCTATGCAATGCCTGTATTCGGCCAAACAGGCGTAGCCGCCTCGAATACCTACGGGAGAATAGGGGCGGGAGGCACTTTCTCGGCGACAACGACCAATACTCCTTCTTTCGGTGTGACTGGATATGTCCCGATTACAGAGAACCAGACCACTTACACCCGTTACTTTGTGGCAACTGCCTTCGACATAAACGCCTCCAAGGCTAGCGGCAAGGATACTCAACTTTGGAAAACTACTGTCACCAGTAGTGGAAGCAGCGGAGATTTGCGGTACGTATTTCCGTATATGGTCTATGCCACTCAGCCGTATCTGGGTAGCAATACTGGAAAAAAAATCGAAGTAAAAGTCATGGGCGATGCGCCCGGAGTCGCTCAATACCGTCCGGCAACGCAACCGGTAGTAACATCCGTCGCCACGAAATAACAGTTTGGCATTCAATCAATCGCTGCAAGGTGGATCGAGAAGCACCTACTCGCTCCCCTCGCCACCTTGCGGCCATTGAAGTTCACCGCCCATATCAGATTTGGTCGCGCAGCTTCTTCTCGAAGAGTCTCGCGAAGTCGAGAAACCCAACGATCTGGATCAAGACCACAACCGCTGCGCTGATTCCGACAAAGATTTCCATGATGCCCTCTTCGGCTCTTGTACTATGGGTTGGGTTTGTTGTCGGCTCAAGTACGAGTAGAGCGTTTCGCGGCTGATAGCGAACTCACGCGCTAGGGCTGCTTTCTTCTCACCGGCAGCGGCCCTTCTGCGTAGCTCTTGGGCCTGTTCTTCGGTCATCTTCTTCTTGCCGCCCTTGTAGGCACCTGCAGCCTTGGCAAGCGCTATGCCTTCACGCTGCCGCTCAAGGATGATTGAACGCTCGAACTCTGCGACGGCCCCCAGCATGGACAGCAGAAGGTTGGCCATAGGTGAATCATCCCCAGTAAAGGTCAGTTCTTCCTTGTGTGATTTGACGACGACACCACGTCCGGTCAGTTCCTTGATGATTTTGCGGAGGTCATCCAAGTTACGGGCCAGGCGATCAAAGCTGTGGACGTGCAGCGTGTCGCCCTTCCGAAGGTGCTTGAAACATGCGTCAAGTTGGGGGCGGGAAGTGTCCTTGCCACTAGCCCTGTCCTCGAAGATTTCATCGAGTGTTACACCGTCAAGCTGACGCGCAGTGTTCTGGACGAGGGTGCTGACTCGAAGGTAGCCGACGTTTTGACCTGACATGATGCTCTCCTGTTGAATGATGTGTCAGGACAAAGTCTGAGAAGCTGTATCGATAGTGTCAAGTTGGATTTTATCCGACTTCGATTGGACACATATTCTGTCAGATTCAGGTGTGGTGTCAGGCTATACCCTGAGTGGGCAATCCGCGCTTTCCCTTGTGCGGCAAAGGTCGATACAATTCGTGCCCCGATTAAAAAGACATGAAAGGAAGTTAATGCGAGTTCTTGCTCTCGGTATGGTGTGTCTAGCCTCCGTTTTGGTGGCAGCTTGTGCTACACCTAAACGCGAGATGACAAGAGATGAAATAGGGGCTGTCCATAAGGCTTCTGGGCCTTATCTCAGGTGCGTAAAGGAAAAAGCACTTGCAACAAGTAGTGGTAGTGATGACGTAAAGCTCATTGTTGACACGGCTATGTACAACTGCGACGACAACCTTTCTGCAGTCAGACAAAAATTAGCTGAGTTCGGGCAAACGGACGAGGTATACGTCTCTTCTTGGCTTCGGATGCTGAAACGAGACATCAGTGGATGGGTTACAGAAGATGTCTTGAAAGCAAAGGCGCGAAGTAAATCCTGAACTGGCTGGTAGTCGCAAAGCTTTGCGAAGATGAGTGGCATTGGACTGGTACTAAACGAGCTGTCGTGCGTTGTCCCCCACTGTCGGAAAAAAGAGTGTGCAGTACCTACTAAGGCTACGACGGTGTACGGGGGGAGGTTGCACTCTGTTCGAATCAAGGTGCCACTTCAGATTTTTCCGGAAAATCCAAAATGACCATCTTCTCGAATCGCGAAAACCCCTGCTGCTGAATCATCTTCGTCTGTCTTGAATTGCGCCTAGCATATACAATCCACCTCCCCGCAATCATTCCCACGGTATTGGCTGATGAAGTGCCTTCGAAAATATAGCGTGATTGGATGTCTGGTCTTGGTTGTCGCTGGCGTTTCTGCATGTGCGCCTGTATCAGCCAAGCGATTCACCGTGGATCGTCAGTCGATCTCAAAGCCGATTGTCGTGGGCAACATTACGGTTGCTCCCTTCAAAGAGGCTCCTTACGTTGACGACAACTGCCGTGCGGCTGGAAAAATCACGCCACCAGACCGAGCAACTTTTGAATCGTATATTCAGCAAGCACTGGCTGATGAAATAAAACGTGCGGGTTTGGTAGACGAGAAAGCACCAAAGGTGATCTTGATGGGGGAGGTGAAGGCGTTGGTGTTTACCTCTACCAGTACCTTCTCAGATGCATGGTGGATTATGAAAATCAAGGTGACCTCGTCGAACGGGAAAATACTTGAGACGGCTGAAAAGTACGACTTCGCCACGTCATTTGGTGCCTACAAAGCTTGTCAGGAAGCTGCTGATGCGTATGTCCCGGCCGTGAAAAAGCTGGTGGCAAAGATGGTCGGTTCGCCTGATTTCACGCCGCTACTGGCTCAGTAACTGCTGGCTGCGTTTGTTTTGGGAAAGGGTAGCGCACAAGTTCAAGCGCCCCTTTCTTCACCGGCGATGTCGCTCCACCGGAGTACAGTCCGTAGGTGATCCGGGGTTTTTCATGGCCGACAATATCAGCGGCTAGGTTTTCACTTATGCCCGCGTTCTTTAACAAAGTAACAACGGTCTTCCGAATGGAGTGGAATACTTTCTTGCTCGGAAAACCGAGTGAAGCCTTCAGCCGACCAAAGCGTTTTCCGATGGCGTTTGATCTGTCGCCGTACTTGTTGAACGTCAGGCCACTCAACAGGTAATCATCAGCACTGTTTTCTTTCAGGCGTTTTATCACGGGGACAAGCAGCGAATGCACTGGCACCTCCCGAATGCCAGCCTCTGTCTTGCTGTCGGTGATCTTCAGGACTTCCGTGGTGCAGTCGTTTAACTTCAGGGCGCAGAGTTCTTCAATCCGTGCACCGGAGTACATCCCTAGTCGGATCAGGTCGGCTAGTTGATGGTCTTCCTTCTCTACGGCAGCATCAAGCAGGGTGACCACTTCCGCTGGATCAAAGGGAGTCCATCCGTCACCACCTTTGGCTTTTCCATTGTTGCGCTTGGCAAATGAGGGGAGGGTGAGCGGTTGTCTCTCCGGATCGGCCTTTCCGATTTCCTGAAGGTAACTCCAGAAGCTACGGCTGAACTTGAAAATCGGTTCAAGCGAAGAGGTTGTGTAGGGTTTTCGCTCAGAGTTTGTGAATCTTTCGTTCGCAGAACCGATTAGACGCGCGAGCGGGGTTAACACCTTTTTGCTGGGCGCGA
>NZ_VUYQ01000013.1 GCF_008711155.1 Dechloromonas sp. CZR5
TCGCGCCCAGCAAAAAGGTGTTAACCCCGCTCGCGCGTCTAATCGGTTCTGCGAACGAAAGATTCACAAACTCTGAGGCTGACGTTTGCTAACCGTGCGGTGGGGGAGGGTATGCTCAATTTCGTGCTCACGATTCGACTTGTCACAAATTCGAGTGGCGGTGGTGATGTAGTCGCTGCTCGCCATCCCGCGGTGATCATCAGATTGCGACACTTAAGTAAATTATTATCCATTTGTTAAGTTTTAATGTATTTACTAATTTTGTCGAGTAGATACAGTTAATGCAACTACTTCTCAATCTGCGATGAGGTATTCCATGAACAGGGCTTCCGCAACCAGCCGCTCGGCCACCAACCGGGTTGGCGACCCCAGTTGGCTGTTTCGCATCAGGCCGCGGGAGTGCCGTGGGGGGGCACGCCTGTTGTGCCACCAACAAGGCGAAAACCGGCTGCAGCGCGGGCTGGTTGTCCGCATGATGCAGGCAGATGACAAGAACCCGCTGCGAGGCTATCCATGTTTTTATCGCTCCGTCCATCCTCTTCGCTGACTTTGCCCGACTGGGCGAGGAGGTGCTCATGAGCGTCAATCCCTGCTTCGGCGGGCAAAGTTTCACCGACAGCACGCTGCGCAAGGTCGAGAAGGCCAGGAGGCATATCGACGCCAGCGGCCGCGACATACGGCTTGAGGTGGACGGCGGTATCAAGGTCGATAACATCCGCCGCGTGGCTAACCGGGTGCCGACACCTTCGTGGCCGGCAGCGCGATCTTCGGCTGGCCCGACTATAAGTCAATCATCGATGCATTGCGCGGCGAATTCGCCGCGGCCCGCGTCCAGGCCGCTTAAAGAGAAGGATGTGGCCGCTTTGCTGTACTTTACCCGCGCACGTTGGCCGTTTCTCGCTGACTCCGGACAGCAGGCCTCGATGGGCGCGCGGGCGTGACGGCCGAGGCGATCCTCGTGCTTGGTTTGCTTGCAGGCGCGCAGCACGCACTCGATGCTGATCATCTTGCAGCAGTGGCGGCGTTGGTGGCGCGCGAGTGCAATCTCGGCCGCGCACTTCGACATGGCGTCGCTTGGGGAATCGGTCATGCGGCTACCTTACTGGCTTTTGGCGGTGCGGTGCTGCTGCTCGGTGCCGCCATATCCGAGGCGACCGCACATAGCCTGGAAGCGCTGGTCGGCGTCATTCTGGTGGTACTCGGCGTCGATCTGCTGCGGCGCCTGGTGCGGGAGCGGGTGTATTCCCACGCGCACCTCCACGTTTGCGGCGCACGGCACCACCATGCCCATTCAGACGCAGGGGAAAGCGGTCCGCATGAGTCGGCGCGGCACGAGCATGCTGGCGGGCATTTCCCGCTGCGAGCCGTCGGGGTGGGGATGGTGCATGGCCTGGCCGGCTCTGCGGCGCTGGTAATGATTGCCCTCGAAGGAGTCGGCCCGCCCAAGTGGGGCTTCGCATACATACTCGTGTTTGGCGTGGGATCCATCCTGGGCATGGGATTGCTGTCGGTGGCCATCTCGCTGCCACTGCGGCTTTCCGCCGGAAGGCTCAGTCGCTTGCGCCGCTGCACGCAAGGAATCGTGGCGCTCGCCACCATCGGATATGGGGGGATTATTATAACCGAAAACATGGATCCAATGATAATAGGAACGTTTTTCAAGGAGATTGGAGTTTAGTATCCTTGGCTGGATGGCGATCGCGACTGACGGTTTGTGGTGGCCCGGTTGATCCCGCGGTAGTTGCGCAGGAATTTCAGAGACATATTCGCGGTCTAAGTTATCTGCAACGGCTCGCCAGGCGTTCCCCGTCCTGGTTAAAGGATAAGTGAAGCACCAAGGGGAGAAAATGACTAAGGAGGAGGCAACATGGATAGACGCATAACGACAATACTCGAGCGCTACCGCTCAGACAGAACCCGGCTGATCGACATGCTTTGGGATGTTCAGCATGAGTACGGGTACATTCCCGATGCGGTACTGCCGCAACTGGGGGCCGGGTTGAAGCTGTCCCCACTGGACATTCGCGAAACGGCGTCGTTCTACCACTTCTTCCCCGACAAGCCGTCGGGAAAGTATCGGATCTATTTGTGCAATTCCGTGATTGCCAAGATGAACGGCTATCAGGCGGTGCGTGAGGCGATCGAACACGAGACTGGGGTTCGCTTCGGCGAGACCGATCCGAACGGGATGTTTGGCCTGTTCGACACCCCCTGTATCGGACTCAGCGATCAGGAACCGGCGATGCTGATTGACCGGGTGGTATTCACCCGTCTGCGACCCGGAAAGATCACAGACATCATCGCGCAGTTGAAACAAGGGAGATCTCCGGCCGAGATCGCGAACCCGGCCGGTTTGCCCAGTCAGGACATCGCCTATGTCGATGCCATGGTCGAGTCCAACGTCCGCACCAAGGGGCCGGTATTCTTTCGCGGCAGGACGGACTTCAAGGCCGTGCTCGATCAATGCCTGCTGCTCAAGCCTGAACAGGTGATCGATACGATCGACGAATCCCGCCTGCGTGGACGCGGTGGCGCCGGATTTTCAACCGGGCTGAAGTGGCGGCTTTGCCGAGGTGTCGTGAGTGACACCAAGTATGTAATCTGCAACGCCGACGAAGGTGAGCCCGGCACGTTCAAGGATAGGGTCCTCCTGACACGCGCTCCCAAGAATGTTTTCGTCGGAATGGCTATCGCCGCGTACGCGATCGGCAGCCGGAAGGGTATCGTCTATCTGCGGGCGGAATACTTCTACCTCAAGGATTATCTGGAGCGACAGCTTCAGGAACTCCGGGAGGACGGGGTGCTGGGGCGTGCCATCGGTGGCCGGTCGGGCTTTGATTTCGATATCCGCATTCAAATGGGGGCCGGCGCTTATATCTGCGGCGACGAATCGGCGCTCATCGAGTCCTGCGAGGGGAAACGGGGTACGCCACGGCTGAAACCTCCCTTCCCGGTGCAGCAGGGGTATCTGGGCAAGCCCACCTGCGTCAACAACGTCGAGACCTTTGCCGCCGTGTCGCGGATCATGGAGGAAGGCGCCGATTGGTTCCGGGCGATGGGAACGCCGGACTCCGCCGGCACCCGGCTGCTGAGCGTGGCTGGCGATTGCAGCAAGCCTGGCATCTACGAGGTGGAATGGGGGGTCACCCTCAACGAAGTGCTGGCGATGGTCGGCGCGCAGCATGCGCGGGCCGTCCAGATCAGCGGTCCTTCCGGTGAATGTGTGTCAGTGGAAAAGGACGGCGAGCGCAAGCTCGCGTACGAAGATCTTTCCTGCAATGGCGCCTTCACCATTTTCAACGGCAAGCGCGACCTGCTGGAAATCGTGCGTGACCACATGCAGTTCTTCGTCGATGAGTCCTGCGGCATTTGTGTGCCATGTCGCGCCGGCAACGTTGATCTGCACCGGAAGGTCGAATGGGTTATCGCCGGCAAAGCCTGCCAGAAGGACCTGGACGATATGGTCCGTTGGGGAGCGCTGGTGCGGAGGACTAGTCGCTGTGGCCTTGGGGCCACCTCGCCCAAGCCCATCCTGACGACGCTGGAGAAGTTTCCCGAGATCTATCAGGACCAACTGGTGAAGCATGAAGGCCCGCTGCTACCGTCGTTCGACCTCGATGCCGCCTTGGGCGGGCATGAGAAGGCGCTGAAGGAACTGGAGGAGGTGAGAAGATGAGCATTCAAATCACGATCGACGGCAAGACGGTCACGACCGAGGAAGGACGATCGCTGGTGGACGTCGCCGCAGAGAACGGCGTTTACATCCCGACGCTGTGCTACCTGAAGGGCAAGCCCTGTCTCGGCACGTGCCGGGTGTGTTCGGTCAGGGTGAATGGCAATGTCGCTGCGGCATGTACGGTGCCGGTTTCGAAGGGTCTCAATGTCGAGGTCAATGACCCCGAATTGGTCGACATGCGCAAGGCGCTGGTCGAATTCCTGTTTGCGGAAGGCAACCACAACTGCCCGAGTTGCGAGAAAAGCGGCCGTTGCCAGTTGCAGGCGGTCGGCTACGAGGTGGACATGATGGTCTCGCGATTTCCGTACCGGTTCCCGGTCCGCGTGGTGGACCACGGATCCGAAAAGATCTGGCTCGAGCGCGATCGATGCATCTTCTGTCAGCGCTGTGTCGAGTTCATCCGCGACAAGGCCAGCGGCAGGAAGATCTTCAGCATCAGCCATCGCGGTCCCGAATCGCGCATCGAGATCGATGTCGAATTGGCGAACGCCATGCCGCCGGAGCAAGTCAAAGAGGCGGTTGCGATCTGCCCGGTGGGCACCATTCTCGAGAAACGGGTCGGTTATGACGATCCCATTGGACGACGCAAGTATGAAATCCAGTCGGTGCGCGCACGCGCGCTGGAAGGAGAAGACAAATGAGAGCACCCCACAAAGACGAGATTGCGTCGCACGAATTGCCTGCGACGCCGATGGATCCAGCGCTGGCCGCAAACCGTGAAGGCAAGATCAAGGTGGCCATGATCGGTCTGTGCGGCTGTTGGGGCTGTACCCTGTCCTTTCTCGACCTGGACGAGCGGCTCCTGCCGCTGCTGGAAAAGGTCACCATCCTGCGCTCGTCGCTGACCGATATCAAAAGAATCACCGAGCGCTGTGCGATCGGCTTCGTGGAAGGCGGCGTCGCGAACGAGGAGAACATCGAAACGCTGGAGCACTTCCGCGAAAACTGCGACATCCTGATTTCGGTCGGGGCGTGCGCGGTGTGGGGCGGTGTGCCGGCGATGCGCAACGTGGTCGAGCTGAAAGATTGTCTGGCAGAGGCTTATGTCAACTCGGCGACTGCCGTCCCGGGCGCCAAGGCCGTCGTTCCATTCCATCCCGATATCCCGAGGATCACCACCAAGGTCTACCCCTGTCATGAGGTGGTCAAGATGGATTATTTCATCCCGGGTTGTCCGCCGGATGGAGATGCCATCTTCAAGGTGCTGGACGATCTGGTGAATGGTCGGCCATTCGATTTACCGAGCTCGATCAATCGCTACGATTGATCAACGGAGGATTTGTTATGAGCAGAAAACTGGTTATTGACCCCGTGACCCGCATCGAGGGACACGGCAAGGTGACGGTGCTCCTGGATGACGACAACAAGGTCGTCGACGCCAAACTGCACGTCGTGGAGTTCCGGGGCTTCGAAAAGTTCGTTCAGGGCCATCCGTTTTGGGAGGCGCCGATGTTCCTGCAGCGCATCTGCGGCATCTGTTTCGTCAGTCATCACCTGTGCGGGGCCAAGGTGCTGGATGACATGGTCGGCGTCGGCTTGAAGTCGGGCATCAATGTCACCCCGACGGCGGAGAAAATGCGCCGGCTCGGCCACTTCGCGCAGATGCTCCAATCCCATACGACGGCCTACTTCTACCTGATCGTGCCGGAAATGCTGTTTGGCATGGACGCACCGCCCGAACAGCGCAACGTGCTCGGCCTGGTCGAGGCCAATCCCGAGTTGGTGAAGCGCGTCGTGATGCTGCGCAAGTGGGGACAGGAAGTCATCAAGGCGGTGTTCGGCAAGAAGATGCATGGCATCAATTCGGTACCGGGCGGCGTCAACAACAACTTGAGCATTGCCGAGCGCGACCGTTTCCTGAACGGGGAGGAAGGGCTTCCATCAATGGATCAGGTCATCGACTACGCTCAGGATGGCCTGCACCTGTTCTACGAATTCCATGAGAAACACCGGGCGCAGGTCGATCGTTTCGCGGACGTGCCCGCGCTCAGCATGTGCCTGGTCGGCGACGACGACAACGTGGACTACTACCACGGCAGGCTAAGGATTGTCGACGACAACAAGAACATCGTCCGCGAATTCGACTATCACGACTACCTGGATCATTTCTCCGAAGCGGTGGAGGAATGGAGCTACATGAAGTTCCCCTACCTCAAGGACCTGGGAAGGGAGGCGGGATCGGTGCGCGTCGGGCCGCTTGCCCGCCTGAACGTGACGAAATCGCTGCCGACGCCGCTCGCCCAGGAGGCGCTGGAACGCTTCCACGCCTACACCAAGAGGCGGGCGAACAACATGACGCTGCACACCAACTGGGCGCGGGCCATCGAGATCCTCCACGCCGCGGAGGTGATCAAGGAACTGCTGCATGACCCGGACCTGCAGAAGGATCAGCTGGTGTTGACACCGCCCCCCAACGCGTGGACAGGTGAGGGCATCGGCGTGGTCGAAGCGCCACGCGGCAGCTTGCTCCACCATTATCGTGCCGACGAGCAGGGAAACATCACCTTTGCCAACCTGGTCGTCTCCACCACCCAGAACAACCAGGTCATGAATCGCACGGTGCGCAGCGTCGCCGAGGACTACCTGGGCGGACAGGGCGAAATCACCGAGGGTATGATGAATGCCATTGAGGTGGGTATTCGCGCCTACGATCCATGCCTGAGTTGCGCGACACACGCACTGGGGCAGATGCCGCTGGTGGTCTCGGTCTTTGATGCGGCGGGGCACCTGATCGATGAACGCGCCCGCTGAGTTTCCCTACATGACCCTTGCCGATTTCGATGATCCGTCGACGCTGATCTACGGCATTGGCAACGTGGGCCGGCAGGACGACGGACTGGGCTGGGCTTTCATCGACCGGTTGGAAGCGGAGTCCCTCTGCTCGAAGGCGGAAACCCAGAGGCATTATCAGCTTCATCTCGAGGATGCCGACCTCATCAGCCGCAAGAGAAGGGTGTTGTTCATCGATGCCACGAAGGATGCGTCGGTGGCGTCATTCAGCCTGGAGCGCGCGGAACCGAGAATGGACTTTAGCTTTACGTCGCACGCGATCTCGATTCCGTCGATCATGGCGACCTGCCAGAGGTGCTTTGAGCACTTGCCGGAAGTCTATGTGCTGGCAATCCGGGGGTACGAGTGGGAACTCCGCATGGGGCTGACACCGCAGGCAGGGCATAACCTGGACGATGCGATCGCCCATCTATCGAAGCGGGCCGAGCGTCAATTTGTGTGAAATCAGTTAGAAGGAGAACGTGATGAAAGAGCAGGAAATCGACAGGATCGCCACGATGATTTATGAGGCCCCATTGGGCGAGTATATCGGGCGGGAGGGCGCTGGCATCCTAGCGGAGCATGTCGCTAGTGAACGCCGCCTCATGGGTGATGAGTTTCTCTACCGGAAAGGGGAGGAGGCACGCAGCTTCTATATCGTGACTGAGGGTCGTTTGGCCCTTGTCAGGGAGAGAAACAATGTGGGCAAGGAGATCATCGTGCACGTGCTTGAGAAAGGGGATCTGACCGGTGAGTTAAGTTTCATTGACCAGCTCCCGCATACGTTATCGGCTCGCGCGCTGGGCGAAGCAGCGGTTCTGTGCTTCGACGCGGACGACATCAAGCCGCTGATCACGGAGCATCCGACGCTCATCTTCAATTTCATGCGTGCCGTCATCAAGCGTGTCCACACCGTGGTTGCCACTGTGGGAGAACACGAGATGGAGTTGCGACAGTACATCGCGACGGGGGGGAGGGGACGGGGTTAGTCACTCTCCGGATCCAGCTGAAATGCAAGAAAGCATAGCCCTCAAGCGCCAGCGACGTGTGTCCCGTCGAGTGGGATCTCAGCGCGTGACCGACATGGCAGGAGCCGATCATGCATGAGATGTCGCTGGCCGAGGGTGTGCTGCAGATCGTCGAGGACGTGGCGCAGCGCGACGGTTTTTCCCGCGTAACGGCAGTACGGCTGGAGATCGGCCGGCTGTCCAGCATCGAGCCGGAAGCGCTGCGCTTCTGCTTCGAGGCGGTAGTGCGCGGTAGTGTGGCCGACGGCGCGCGGCTGGAGATCGTGGACACCCCGGGCGCCGGCTGGTGCCTGCACTGCAGCGAGACGGTGGCGATCGGAGCGCTGTACGATCCCTGCCCGCAGTGCGGCGGCTACCAGGTGCAGCCCACCGGCGGCACGGAAATGCGCGTCCTGGATCTGGAAGTGGCGTGACGGAACGCGGAAGTCACGCGGAATAGAATACGAGGAGATAGGATCATGTGCACCACCTGTGGCTGCGCCGCCGGCGAAACCCGCATCGAAGGCCAGGCGCTGGAGCATGCCGACGAGCATGTCCATGCCGACGGCACCGTCCATGCCCACGCCCATCATCATCACGGCGAGCACGATCACCATCACGACCACGGCCCTGCCTATCGCCCCGTGCGCGGCACCGACCACCTGCATTACGGTCACGGACCCGCCGGGGCCCATGTTCCCGGCATGAGCCAGGCGCGCATGGTGAAGATCGAGCAGGACATCCTGAGCAAGAACAATGCCTACGCGGCGCAGAACCGCCGCTGGTTCGACGAGCACGGCGTATTCGCGCTGAACTTCGTCTCCAGCCCCGGCTCCGGGAAGACCACTCTGCTGGTGCGCACCATCGAGGCGCTGAAGTCCACTTCCAGGCTGGCTGTCATCGAAGGCGACCAGCAGACTTCCTTCGATGCCGAGCGCATCCGCGCCACCGGCGTGCGGGCGCTGCAGATCAACACCGGCAAGGGCTGCCATCTGGATGCCCACATGGTGGGCCACGCGCTGGGGCAGTTGGGGCCGGAGGACGAGAGCGTGCTGCTGATCGAGAACGTGGGCAACCTGGTTTGCCCTTCGGCCTTCGACCTGGGCGAAGCCCACAAGGTGGTGATTCTTTCGGTCACCGAGGGGGAAGACAAGCCCCTCAAGTATCCGGACATGTTCCGCGCCGCCAGCCTGATGCTGCTCAACAAGTGCGACTTGCTGCCGCACCTGTCCTTCGACGTGGAGCGGGCCATCGAGTATGCGAAGCGGGTGAATCCGGGCCTGCTCGTGATCCGGACCTCGTCCGCCACCGGTGAAGGCTTCGACGCATGGCTGACGTGGATCGCCGATGGCCTGGCCGGCCAGTCCGCCAGGCGCAGCCAGAGCATGGAGCTGCTGCGTAGCCGCATCGCCGGGCTGGAAGCGCAACTGGCGGCGCTCAAGGCGTAGCGCCCATGCTGATGCCGCGCCGTCCTCTCAATTCGCGCATCGTCCCGCGCACCGTCCGCGTCCGCATCGGCGTGCGCGGCGTCGTGCAGGGCGTGGGCTTCCGGCCCTTCGTCTATCGCTTGGCGCGGGAGCTGGGCCTCGCCGGCTGGGTGCGCAACGACGGCGCTGGCGTGGACATCGAGGCCCAGGGTAGCGCCGCGGTTCTTGCCGAGCTGTGCGAGCGCCTGCGCCGGGACGCGCCGCCCTTGGCGCGGGTGGATGAGATCGGTGAGGAACGCTGCGCGGTGCAGGCCGACGCCGACGGCTTTGCCATCCTCGAGAGCAGCCGTTCCGATGCCGCCGTGCACACCGCCATCGGCCACGACACCGCCGTATGCCCCGACTGCCTGGCGGAGCTGTTCGACCCCGCGGACCGGCGCTACCGCTACGCCTTCATCAACTGCACCCAGTGCGGCCCGCGCTACACCCTGACGCGGGCGCTGCCCTACGATCGCGCCACCACCAGCATGGCGCTGTTCCCCCAGTGCCCGCCCTGTCTCGACGAGTACCGCGCACCCGAGCATCGCCGCTTCCACGCCGAGCCCAACGCCTGTCCGGACTGCGGCCCCAGCTTGGCGCTGCTCGATGCCAAGGGCATGCCGGTGGAGGACGTTGATCCGATCGCCGAGACGGTGGTGCGCCTGCGGCGCGGCGAGATCGTCGCTATCAAGGGCCTTGGGGGCTTCCATCTCGCCTGTGACGCGCGCAATGCCGACGCGGTGGCGCGGGTGCGCAGCCGCAAGCAGCGCGAGGAGAAGCCCTTTGCCGTCATGGTCGCCAATCTGGCGACGGCGGCGCAGTGGGGCGACATCGGCAGCGGCGAAGCGGCCCTGCTCACGGCGCCGGAGCGGCCCATCGTGCTGCTGCGCAAGGGCTGCGGCGTCGATGGGCGGTTCGCGGGCGTGGCGCCGGGACTGGCCTGGCTGGGCGTCATGCTGCCCTACACGCCGCTCCAGTATCTGCTGTTCCACGAGGCCGCCGGCCGCCCCGACGGGGTAGCCTGGCTGGCCCAGCAGCAGCCGCTGGTGCTGGTGATGACCAGCGCCAACCCCGGCGGCGAGCCCTTGGTTACCGGCAACGACAAGGCGCTGCAGCGCCTCGGCGGCATCGCCGACGCCTTCCTGCTCCACGATCGCGAGATCCTGGTGCGCTGTGATGATTCGGTGGTGAGGGGCGATAACGAATCCATTCCTCGCTATCAGTTCATTCGCCGCGCGCGGGGTTACACGCCGCGGGCCATCAAGCTGGCGCGCAGGGGCCCGTCGGTGCTGGCGCTGGGGGGCTACTTCAAGAACACGGTGTGCCTGACACGCGGCGACGAGGCCTTCGTCTCCCAGCATGTGGGCGATCTCGACAACGCCGCCACCTGTGAGGCCCTGATCGAGGCGGTGGCCCATCTGCAGCGGGTGCTGGAGATCCGGCCGCAGCTCGTCGCCCACGACCTGCATCCGGACTTCTTCAGCACGCGCCACGCAGCGGAGTTGGCGGCGCAATGGGGCGTGCCCGCCGTAGCCGTGCAGCACCATCATGCCCACATTGCGGCGGTACTGGCCGAGCACGGCGCGGACGAACCCGCCATCGGCCTGGCGCTGGACGGCGTCGGCCTGGGCGACGACGGGCAAGCGTGGGGCGGCGAACTGCTATACGTGGACGGCGCCCGCTGCCAACGCCTCGGTCATTTGCGCGAGCTGCCGCTGCCCGGCGGCGATCGCGCCGCGCGCGAGCCCTGGCGCATGGCCGCCGCCGCGCTGCATGCGATGGGCCGGGGCGAGGAGATCGAAGCGCGCTTCCCGCAGCAGCCGGGGGCACCGATGGTGAACCGCATGCTGGCCCAGCGGCTCAACGCGCCCCTCACCTCCAGCATGGGCCGCTGGTTCGACGCCGCCGCCGGCCTGCTGGGCGCGCGGGAAATCATGGCCTACGAGGGGCAGGCGGCGATGCTGCTGGAAGGGCTGGCCGAGGGCTTTGGCGACGCGCTGGCGCTGCACGATGCCTGGCGCATCGATGCGGGCAACACCCTGGACCTGCTGCCGCTGCTCGATGCGCTGTCCGCCAAAACGAATGCCGCGCGCGGCGCGGCACAGTTCCACGCCACCCTGGTGGCGGCGCTGGAGGCCTGGACCGTCACGGCCGTCCAGGACGCCGGCGTGCGTACGGTCGTATTCGGCGGCGGCTGTTTCCTTAACCACATCATCGCCCGCAACCTGCGCCGGCGCCTGGCTGCGCGGGGACTGACCGTGCTGACAGCGCGCCAGCTACCGCCCAATGACGGAGGCATTGCCCTCGGTCAGGTCTGGGTGGCGCTGCAGCGGGCGTCAAACTAACGAGAGGGTAGAACTATGTGCCTGGCCATACCTGCACGCATTGCGGAAAAACTCGACAACGACATGGCCCTCATCGACCTGGGCGGCGTGCGCAAGGATATCTCGCTGTCGCTGGTCGATGACGTGGCGGTGGGCGACTACGTCATCGTCCATGTCGGCTATGCGCTGACCAAGCTCGACCCAGATGAGGCGGAGCGCACCCTGAAGCTTTTCGCCGAGATGGGCGCCCTGCAGACGGAGGATCAGCCGTGAAATACGTAGACGAATTCCGCGATGGAGAGGTGGCCCGCACCTTGGCGGCGAAGATCGCCCGCGCAGCCGACACGGGGCGCAGCTACAGCTTCATGGAGTTCTGCGGCGGCCACACCCACGCCATCTCGCGCTATGGCGTCACCGATCTGCTGCCCGCCAACGTGCGCATGATCCACGGCCCCGGCTGTCCGGTGTGCGTGCTGCCCATCGGCCGCATCGACCTGGCCATCAAGCTGGCGCTAGAGCGCGGCGTGATCCTCTGCTCCTACGGCGACACGCTGCGCATCCCGGCATCGGAGGGCCTTTCGTTGCTCAAGGCCAAGGCGCGCGGGGCGGACATCCGCATGGTTTACTCCGCCGCCGATGCGCTGACCATCGCCCAGCAGAATCCGCAACGCGAAGTGGTGTTCTTCGCCATCGGCTTCGAGACCACCACGCCGCCCACGGCGCTGGTGATCAAGCAGGCGGAGGCGCTGCGCGTCACCAACTTCAGCGTGCTGTGCAACCACGTGCTGACACCCTCGGCCATCATCACCATCCTGGAATCGCCAGAGGTGCGCGCGCTGGGCACCGTGCCGCTGGACGGCTTCGTCGGCCCGGCCCATGTCAGCACCGTCATCGGCAGCCGGCCCTACGAATTCTTTGCCGAGGAATACCGCAAGCCGGTGGTGATCGCCGGCTTCGAGCCGCTCGACGTGATGCAGGCCATCCTCATGCTGGTGAACCAGGTCAACGAGGGCCGCACCGAGGTGGAGAACGAATTCACCCGCGCCGTGACCCGCGACGGCAACCAGAAGGCCCAGACGCTGGTGTCGGAAATGTTCGACCTGCGCAGCTCCTTCGAATGGCGCGGCCTGGGCGAGGTGCCCTACAGCGCCCTGCGCATCCGCGCCCGCTACCGCCTGTTCGATGCCGAGCATCGCTTCGAGCTGGCCTACCGCACGGTGCCGGACAACAAGGCCTGCGAATGCGGCGCCATCCTGCGCGGGGTAAAGAAGCCCACCGACTGCAAGCTCTTCGCCACGGTGTGCACGCCGGAGAATCCGATGGGCTCCTGCATGGTGTCGAGCGAAGGGGCGTGTGCCGCGCATTACAGCTACGGGCGGTTCAAGGATATCAAAGTGGTGGCGGCATGAGCGAAGTGAAGAAGGGCTACATCCGGCCGCTGGATTTCAAGCACGGCCGCATCGACATGAGCCACGGCAGCGGCGGACGGGCCATGGCGCAACTGATCGACGAACTGTTCCTGCGCGCCTTCGACAACGAGTGGCTGCGGCAGTTGAACGACCAGGCCTGCTTCGCCGTCACCACCGGGCGCATGGTGATGGCCACCGATGCCCATGTGGTGTCGCCGCTGTTCTTCCCCGGCGGCGACATCGGCTGCCTGTCGGTGCATGGCACGATCAATGATGTGGCGATGGCCGGCGCGCGGCCGCTCTACCTCTCCGCCAGCTTCGTCATCGAGGAGGGATTTCCCCTGGCGGACCTGCGGCGCATCGTGGACTCCATGGCATTGGCTTCGCAGGAGGCGCGGGTGCCCATCATCACCGGCGATACCAAGGTGGTGGAGCAGGGCAAGGGCGACGGTGTTTTCATCACCACCACCAGCGTCGGCGTGGTGCCCGAGGGCGTGAACATCAGCGGCGAGCGGGCGCGGCCGGGCGACCGCATCATCGTCTCCGGCACCATCGGCGACCACGGCATGGCCATCATGTCGCAGCGGGAGAACCTGCGCTTCGACACCGAGATCGTCTCCGACACGGCGGCCCTGCACGGGCTGGTGGCGGCGATGGTGATGGCGGTGCCGGACATCCACGTGCTGCGCGATCCCACCCGCGGCGGCGTCGCCACCACGCTGAACGAGATCGCCAGGCAGGCCGGCGTGGGCATGATGCTGGACGAGGCGGCGATTCCCGTGAATTCGCAGGTGGCGGCCGCCTGCGAATTCCTCGGCCTCGATCCGCTGTACGTGGCCAACGAAGGCAAGCTCATCGCCGTCTGCGCGCCGGGCGATGCGGAGCGGCTGCTGGAAGTGATGCGCGCTCATCCCCTGGGTATCCGCGCCGCCGTCATCGGCGAAGTCCATGAGGATCCCCATCATTTCGTGCAGATGAAGACCGGTTTCGGTGGGCGGCGCATCGTCGATTGGCTCTCGGGGGAACAACTGCCCAGGATTTGCTAGCTTCCTTGTGTACGACTTCCGGCGGGCAACGCGAGTTCGTTCCGGTGTTGGCGCGGGCCGCTGTGGCCGTCGGCATTTCCGGCCTGTTCATGGAAACCCACCCCTGCCCTGAAAAGGCCT
The DNA here is from genome assembly GCF_008711155.1 of Dechloromonas sp. CZR5. GTDB lineage: Bacteria > Pseudomonadota > Gammaproteobacteria > Burkholderiales > Rhodocyclaceae > Azonexus. The sequence goes on from NZ_VUYQ01000013.1 coordinate 13,878, forward strand.
GGTCGGATGGTCCGAACAGCTGGCCGCTGGACCGCATGGAAAACCTCCTGGCCAGCTTGGTGGCGCTCGACAAGGCGGTCAAGGCCAGCGGTTTCGAAGAGTTGAAGTAAATCGAAGCCCGATTTAAAAAGCCATAATTAACTTTAAGTTTTCTATTTAACATTCTGACAAGAAGGAATAATCATGAGTTCAATCGTTGATGTTGTAGCCCGTGAAATTCTTGATTCCCGGGGCAATCCCACGGTCGAAGCCGATGTCCTGCTGGAGTCCGGCGTCATGGGGCGGGCGGCTGTTCCTTCGGGCGCCTCCACTGGCTCCCGCGAGGCCATCGAGTTGCGTGATGGTGATGCCAGCCGTTACCTCGGCAAGGGCGTGCTGCAGGCTGTCGAGAACATCAATACCGAGATTTCCGAAGCCATCATCGGTCTCGATGCCCAAGAGCAGGCCTTCATCGACCAGACCATGATCGATCTCGACGGCACCGAGAACAAATCCCGCCTCGGCGCCAATGCCATCCTGGCTGTCTCCATGGCCGTCGCCAAGGCGGCTGCCGAAGAATCCGGCCTGCCGCTCTACCGCTACTTCGGCGGCATGGGCCCGATGCAGATGCCGGTGCCGATGATGAACATCATCAACGGCGGCGAGCACGCCAATAACAGCCTGGACATCCAGGAATTCATGGTGATGCCGGTCGGCGCTGCCAATTTCCGCGAAGCCCTGCGTTGCGGCGCTGAAATCTTCCATGCGCTGAAGAAGCTGCTCAACAAGAAGGGCCACTCGACCGCCGTCGGCGACGAAGGCGGCTTTGCCCCCAACCTCGGCAGCCACGCCGAAGCCCTCCGGGTCATCATGGAAGCCATTGAAATGGCCGGTTACGTGCCGGGTCAGGATGTGCTGCTGGCGCTCGACTGCGCCGCTTCCGAGTTCTACAAGGACGGCAAGTACCGCCTGGCTGGTGAAGGTCTGGAACTGACCTCGGCCCAGTTCGTCGATTACCTGGCCAACCTGGCCGACCAGTTCCCGATCGTCTCGATCGAGGACGGCATGTCCGAAGCCGACTGGGATGGCTGGAAGCTGCTCACCGACCGCCTCGGCGACAAGGTCCAGATCGTCGGCGACGACGTCTTCGTCACCAACACCAAGATCTTCAAGGATGGCATCAAGAAGGGCATAGCCAATTCGATCCTGATCAAGATCAACCAGATCGGTACCCTGTCCGAAACATTCGCCGCCGTCGAAATGGCCAAGCGCGCCGGCTACACCGCCGTGATCTCGCATCGTTCCGGCGAGACCGAAGACAGCACCATCGCCGACATCGCCGTCGGCCTCAATGCCGGCCAGATCAAGACCGGTTCGCTGTCGCGTTCCGACCGTATCGCCAAGTACAACCAGCTCATTCGCATCGAGCAATATCTGGGTGATACCGCGTCCTATCCGGGCCGCGAAACCTTCTACAACCTGCGCTAAGCACAGTCGATGCGCTGGTTGACGGTCGGCCTCATCGCCATCATCGCCCTGGTGCGATACCCGTTGTGGCTGGGTAAAGGCGACTGGCTGAAGTCCATGGCGCAGGCTTCGCAGGAGGCGCGGGTGCGCGATCCTACCCGCGGCAGCGTGGCCACCACGCTGAACGAGATCGCCAGGCAGGCCGGCGTGGGCATGCTGCTGGACGAGGCGGCGATTTCGGTGAATCCGCAGGTGGCGGCCGCCTGCGAGTTCCTCGGCCTGGATCCACTCTACGTCGCCAACGAAGGCAAACTCGTTGCTATCTGCGGGCCGGACGATGCAGATCGATTGCTGGAAGTGATGCGTGCCCATCCCCTGGGTACCCGCGCCGCCGTCATCGATGAAGTCCATGAGGATCCCCATCACTTCGTGCAAATGAAGACCGGCTTCGGCGGACGGCGCATCGTCGATTGGCTCTCCGGCGAGCAACTTCCCAGGATCTGCTAGATGCGAATACTTTTCCTCACCCACAGCTTCAACAGCCTCACCCAGCGCCTCTACGTGGAGCTCACAGGGCGCGGGCATGAGGTCTCCATCGAGTTCGACATCGCCGACAGCGTGGCGGAGGAGGCCGTGGCGCTGTTCCGGCCGGACCTCATCGTGGCCCCCTATCTGCGCCGGGCGATACCCGAATCCATCTGGCGCAAGCACGTCTGTCTGGTGGTGCATCCGGGCATTGTTGGCGATCGCGGGCCTTCGGCGCTGGACTGGGCGATCCAGGAAGGCGAAGGCGAGTGGGGTGTCACGGTGCTGCAGGCCAACGGCGAGATGGATGCCGGCGACATCTGGGCCGCTGAAACTTTTCCCATGCGCCTGGCGAAGAAGGGCAGCCTCTACCGCAACGAGGTGACGACGGCGGCGACCCGCGCCGTGCTGGCGGCGGTCGGGCGCTACGCCGACTACCGTTCCGGCACATTCCGCCCGCGCCCGCTGGACTGCGCGAATCCAGGCGCGCGCGGCCGGCTGCGCCCGCTCATGAGGCAGGAAGACCGCCGCATCGACTGGCAGTGCGACAGCACCGAGCAGGTGCTGCGCAAGCTCCACGCGGCGGACGGCTTTCCCGGCGTGTGCGACGAACTGTTCGGCGTGCCCTGCCATCTCTTCGACGCCCATGTGGAGCACCGCCTGCGCGGCGCGCCGGGTGCGCTGCTGGGGCGGCGTGACGGCGCCGTCCTGCGCGCCACGGTGGACGGCGCGGTGTGGCTCGGCCATGTGAAGCGCGCCGACCGTGACGATGCGCTGAAACTGCCCGCCGCCCTGGCCTTTGCTGACGAAACCAAGGATCTTCCAGAGTCTGCCGTACCCCTGTGGCGCGAGGACGAGGACGACTGGAGCCCGCTGCGCTACCACGAGGCCAACGGTGTCGGCTATCTGCACGTCGATTTCTACAACGGCGCCATGGGTACGGCGCAGTGCCAGCACCTGCTCGAAGCCTACGAATTCGCGCGCAGCCGGCCCACGAAGGTCATCGTGCTCCTGGGCGGCGCGGACTTCTGGTCCAACGGCATCCACCTCAATCTCATCGAGGCGGCGGACAGCGCCGCGGACGAGTCCTGGCGCAACATCAACGCCATCGACGATGTGGCCCGGGCGGTCATCGAGACCGGCAGCCAGCTCACCGTCGCCGCGCTGCGCGGCAATGCCGGCGCCGGCGGCGCCTTCCTGGCGCTGGCGGCAGACGAGGTGTGGGCGCGCGAGGCGGTGATCCTCAATCCGCACTACAAGAACATGGGCAACCTCTACGGTTCCGAGTACTGGACCTATCTGCTGCCCAAACGCGTGGGCATGGAGCGCGCCCGGGCCATCGTGCAGAATCGCCTGCCTTTGGGCGCCGCCGAGGCGGTCCGCGAGGGCGTGGTGGACGCCTGTCTGTCCGGCGACGTGTCAGCCTTCACGGCGCAGGTGGTGACCCGCGCCGAGGCGCTGGCCGCGGCGCCGGACCTGGCGCAGCGTCTTGAGGACAAGCGCGCCCGGCGCGAGCGCGACGAGGCTGCCAAGCCGCTGGCCGCCTACCGCGAGGAGGAGCTGGCCCACATGCGGCGCAACTTCTACGGCTTCGATCCCAGTTACCACGTCGCGCGCTGTCATTTCGTGCGGAGGACACCGCATTCGTGGACGCCTCGGCATCTGGCCGTGCACCGGGAGCTCGACTGGGGAGAGCAACCGCCGGGCCGCCCCAAGACCGTTACTCACCCCCTCGGGGGGTTGCCGCGCAGCGGCGGGGGCACATGCAAGGCTGCTGTGAAGGGCGTGACGCCATGAGGAAAAAAAACAGGTTGCCCACCGTGCTGGTGGTGGATGACGAGGTGCGATCCCAGGAGGCCCTGCGCCGCGCGCTAGAAGAGGAATTCGAGGTCCTCACCGCCTCCAGCGCCGAGGAGGCGCGGAGAATCATGGAGCGCGACTTCGTGCAGCTCCTGCTCTGCGACCAGCGCATGCCCGGCATGTCCGGCGTGGAGTTCCTCAAGCAGGTGCGCAGCCAGTGGCCGGACGTGGTACGGATGATCATCTCCGGCTACACGGATTCGGAAGATGTCATCGCCGGCTTCAATGAAGCCGGCATCTACCAGTACATCCTCAAGCCCTGGCAGCCGGAGCTGCTGCTGCTCACGCTGCGCAACGCCGCCGAGCTGTACCGCCTGCAGAGCGAGAACCAGCGCCTGGTGCTGGAGCTGCGCACCAGCGAGCCGGTGCTGAAGAAGCGCGTCGAGGCGAAGCGCGATACGGCCAGGAAGCGCTTCGCCATCGCCGAGCTGGTGCGGGCGCCGGACTCACCCATGAACAAGGTGTGCGAGCTCATCGCCCGCGTCGCACCCCACGGCATCTCGGTGCTGCTGATCGGCGAATCCGGCACCGGCAATGAACTCCTGGCCCGCGCCATCCATTACGCCAGCAGCCGCTCGGAGAGGCAGTTCGTGGTGGAAAACTGCGGCGCCGTGCCCGACCAGCTGCTGGAAAGCGAGCTGTTCGGCCACAAGCGCGGCTCCTTCACCGGCGCCTATGAGGACCGCATCGGCCTGTTCCAGCAGGCCGACGGCGGCACCATCTTCCTCGACGAGATCGGCGAGACCTCACCGGCGTTTCAGGTCAAGCTGCTGCGCGCCCTGCAGGAAGGCGAGATCCGTCCGGTGGGCAGTTCCAAGTCGCTGTCGGTGGATGTGCGCGTCATCGCCGCCACCAACCGCGACCTGGAGCAGGAGGTCCGCGAAGGCCGCTTCCGCGAGGATCTGTACTATCGCCTGGCCACCGTGACCCTGCAGGTGCCGGCGCTGCGCGAGCGGCCCATGGACATTCCGCGCATCGCCACCAAGTTTCTCCACGGCGCGAGCGGCGCATTCGGTTTCGAAGGTGCTTCGTTCAGCGCGGAAGTGATTGAATGCCTCAAAGCCTACCGCTGGCCCGGCAACGTGCGCGACCTGCAGAACGAGATCCTGCGCATGCTGGCCCTTTCCGACGGTCCGCGCCTTTCGGCGGAGCACCTCAACCCCCGCGTGCTGCGCGCTGCCGCCGAGGAAGAGGAGCAGGAGCTGCACCTGCTGGCGGGCCTCGACGGCAGCCTCAAGGACCGGCTCGAGGCGCTGGAGGCGCGGCTGGTGAAGGAGACCCTGATCCGTCACCGCTGGAACAAGACCCGCGCCGCCCAGGAGCTGGGCCTGTCGCGCGTCGGCCTGCGCTCCAAGCTGTCGCGCTACGGACTGGAGACGGCATGATGCAACTTTTTCACGCCTGCCGGGCGCATGCCGCGCAAGCCTTACTCGCCACGCCTGAGTTCGCCCACCATTGGGCCGATCCATGCGGCGTAGCGGAGCACAGTGTTGAATCAGAGCCCCCGACCGGAGGAGGAAAGTTATGACAATGAAGATTTCTATGCCCAAGGAGGTTCACGCGGGAGAAAAACGTGTGGCAGCCACTCCCGAGAACGTGCGCCAGCTTGCGAAGCTGGGCTTCGCCGTGGCGGTGGAGGCGGGCGCGGGGGCGGATGCCTCGTTTGCCGATGAGGCCTACCGCGAAGCGGGCGCGGAGATCGTCGCGGACAGCCGTGCCCTGTGGGCCGGGGCCGACATCGTGATCAAGGTGCGCGGCCCCGAACACCACCCGGCGCTGGGCGTGGAGGAAGCGGAACTGCTGCGCGAAGGGGCGACCCTCATCAGTTTTTTCTGGCCGGCGCAGAACAAGGCGCTGCTGGAGCGGCTGGCCGCGCGGCGTATCACGGTGCTCGCCATGGACTGCGTGCCGCGCATCTCCCGCGCGCAAAAGCTCGATGCGCTGAGCTCCATGGCCAACATCGCCGGCTACCGCGCGGTGGTGGAGGCGGCCCAGCATTTCGGCCGCTTTTTCAGCGGGCAGATCACCGCCGCGGGCAAGGTCCCGCCGGCGAAGGTTCTTGTGATCGGTGCGGGCGTGGCGGGCCTGGCCGCAATCGGGGCCGTCCGCGCCATGGGCGCCATCGTGCGCGCCTTCGACACCCGTCCCGAGGTGAAACAGCAGGTGGAGAGCATGGGGGCGGAATTCCTCGCGCTGGACTTCGACGAGGATGGAAGCGGCGCCGGCGGCTATGCCAAACAGATGAGCGCGGAATTCATCGCCGCCGAGATGGCCCTGTTTGCCGAGCAGGCGAAAGAGGTGGACATCATCATCACCACTGCGCTCATTCCGGGCAAGCCCGCCCCCAAGCTCATCACCGCGGAGATGGTCGCCTCCATGACGGAAGGGAGCGTGATCGTGGATCTCGCGGCCGAACAGGGCGGCAACTGTGAGCTCACGCAACCCGGGGAAGTGGTGGTGCGCCATGGAGTGACCCTCATCGGCTACACGGATCTGCCGAGCCGGCTCGCCGCCCAGTCGAGCCAGCTTTATGGCACCAACATCCGCCACCTCCTCGCTGATCTCGCACCGGCGAAGGACGGGAAGATCGTCATCAACATGGACGATGACGTGTTCCGCGGGGCGACCATCGCCCACGAAGGCGCCGTCACCTGGCCCCCGCCCCCGCCCAAGAAGCAGGCCATCGCACCGGCGAAGCCCGCCGCCGCGCCCATGGCCTCCGCGCCGGCCGAGGCCATGCCGCAGCGCCCGAGCGCACTCAAATCGCTCGTGATCGCGCTCACCGGGGCCGCGGCGCTGCTCGCCTTGGGGGCGGTGGCGCCCCCCGCCTTCATGGGACACTTCACCGTGTTCGTGCTTTCGATCTTCATCGGCTACCAGGTGGTGTGGAATGTCACCCCGGCGCTGCATACGCCCCTCATGAGCGTCACCAACGCGATCAGCGGCATCATCGTGATCGGTGCCCTCGTGCAGCTCGGCAGCCCCACCGTGTCGGTCGCGCTGCTTGCGGGGTTGGCCGTGCTGGTGGCCACCATCAACATCGTCGGGGGTTTTCTGGTGACCCGGCGCATGCTCAAAATGTTCCAGCGCACCTGAGGAGATCATCATGACATACGGAATGGGAGCGGTGGCCTATCTGGGCGCGAGCGTGCTGTTCATTCTGGGCTTGGGGGGGCTGAGCCATCCCGAGACCGCGCGCCGCGGTAACCTGTATGGCGCCATCGGCATGGCGATCGCCATCCTCGCCACGGTGCTCGCCATCGGCGGGGCGGGGCTGCCCGTCATCATCGGCGCCATGGTGGTGGGGGGCGCGGTCGGGTGGTTCCTTGCCAAGCGCGTGGAAATGACCCAGATGCCCCAGCTTGTGGCGGTGCTCCACAGCTTCGTGGGCCTCGCCGCGGTGCTGGTGGGGATCGGCGGCTATGTGTCGCCCCACACCGCGTTCGAAGGTGTGGAGAAGGTGATCCATGACGTGGAGGTCTATCTGGGCGTGTTCATCGGGGCCATTACCTTTACGGGCTCGCTGATCGCCTTCGGGAAACTGCAGGGCACGATCGGGGGCAAACCGCTGCTGCTGCCCGCGCGGCACTGGCTTAATCTTGCCGCCGTGCTGGTGTGCGTGGGGCTGGGTTACCTCGTCCTCACCGCCGATTCGATGCTGGCCGGGCTCATTCCGCTGCTTGCGATGACGGCGATCGCGCTCGCCATCGGCGTGCATCTGGTGATGGCGATCGGCGGCGCCGACATGCCGGTGGTGGTGTCCATGCTCAACAGCTATTCGGGCTGGGCGGCGGCCGCCACCGGCTTCATGCTGAGCAACGATCTGCTGATCGTCACGGGGGCGCTCGTCGGCTCCAGTGGTGCGATCCTTTCCTACATCATGTGCCGTGCGATGAACCGCAAGTTCCTCGCCGTGATCCTCGGGGGCTTTGGCAACAGCACGTCCACGGCTTCCGCGGACGCCGGGGGCGAGGTGGTCGCCACTTCCGTGGAGGATGTGGCGGGGATGCTGCGCGATGCCTCCGAGGTCATCATCGTGCCGGGCTATGGCATGGCGGTCGCCCAGGCGCAGGGCACCATCAGCGAGATCACGCGGAAGCTTCGCGCCAAGGGGGTCAATGTGCGCTTTGCGATCCACCCGGTCGCGGGGCGGCTTCCCGGGCACATGAACGTGCTCCTCGCGGAGGCGAAGGTGCACTACGACATCGTGCTGGAAATGGAGGAGATCAACCACGACTTTCCCAGCGCCGACGTGGTGCTGGTGATCGGCGCCAACGACATCGTCAATCCGGGGGCGCTTGAAGACCCCAACAGCCCCATCGCCGGCATGCCGGTGCTGGAGGTGTGGAAGGCGCGCACGGTGGTGGTCTCGAAGCGCAGCATGGCCACCGGCTACGCGGGCGTCGAGAATCCCCTGTTCTACAAGGACAACACGCACATGCTCTTCGGCGATGCCAAAAGCACGGTCGATGCGCTCTTGAAACAACTCGACGCGTAGTGGATCATCGGGCCTGCGTTAAAGGAGCGCTTTGCGCATATTTCGCGATGTGATGGACGGAACGAATCATTGCCCTGACGGCGGATCTGCATGGAATCCAGGCATCGGCACGGAAATCCCGGGCGAGTTTCGATCGCTGGAGACAATCTTCCGCCCGGAGTGCGTTTCCAGCAATCCCGATGAAGTCAAGGAACTCGCGGGCCTGACCGGTCTGCCGTACGAGGAACTGACGGTGTTTCGTCCGGCGCGGCTGGCGCTGCACGAAGTCATCATACGGGTTACGGCGGACATCGCCGTGAGCGAAGGCGCGACCGAGGAAGTATTCGGCCGCAACTTCCGCCGGATTGCCGGGCAGATCCGTGATCAGTACATCGCGGCCCACATGGAGGCAATCGAATGCTCCTACGCCGATCTGCGTTTGCGCGCCGATGCCTGTGTACGGCAAATACTCGAAGAAACCCTCTATCCGCCGCCCGTGCAGCCAGAATCGTGGCCATTCCCGTTCAATCTCTTGCGGCGGCCCAAAAGAAAGCCGCCGCGACCTCCCGAATCGCTTGCAGAGCACGAGCACCGGGTCATCCTGGGGTACAAGGCGGCGGGTTTTTCAACGGACGACCCTTTGCGACGGGCTGTATTCAAGAGCCTGTACCGCGTTCTTGGTGCGATCGCCGGTCGACACGGAAGCCTCGGCGCGAACCGGGATCTGCTGGCGATGCTGGTAAGCCGGCACGTCTGCAACAGCTATGGCAGCAAACTCATTGGTCAGGCGATCGGGCCGTTCATCGACGCGGCAATCGAGCGGGAGGCTTATACCCGCGTTCCCAATCGTGCGGCGCCCATCCTGATCAGCGTCAAAGGCGCATCGGCTGCTGGAAAGAGCTCGTTGCGGCCGATGCTCAAACAGATGATGCGCGAGCAAGGAATAGAACCGGACGGTTACGTTACCATCAGCCCCGATGTCTGGCGGCGCATGCTTCTCGACTACGGGTCCCTCGGCCCGGCTTACAAGTACGCGGGCCACCTGACCGGCCGCGAGTTGATGGTCATCGACGGTAAACTCGACCGCTACATCCGCGACAAGGCCAACCGGGCCCAGGCAATCCCGCACTTCTTTGTCGATCGGTTCCGCTTTGACAGCTTCTCCACCGAGTCGGTCGCCCGGGTGTTGCACGATACCTACGCCAAGTACGTGGACACCTTGTACATGTATTTTGTCGTCACGCCTCCCGAGGAAACGGTCGAGCGCGGCTGGCAGCGGGCGGTCGAGCGCGGACGCTACAAGGCGGTGGAGGACTTCCTCGGCCACAGCGTCGAGGCCTACACGGGCATGCCGAAGATCCTCTTCAAGTGGCTTGCCAGCCCACGCCCCGCGTACCGCTACTTCTTTCTGGACAACCGGGTGCCGAAGGGGACGTTTCCAAAGACCATCGCCTTCGGAAATCGGGCCGAGATCACGATTTATGATCCGGTGGCGTTCATCAACATCGAGCGTTACCAAAAAATCGATGTGAATGCGCGCACACGCGAGGAGGTCTACCCGGCGGCGCATATCATGGACGTCGTCTGGAACGCCGGCTTTCTGAAAGAATGCGTCAGGCGGATCGCGGTCGTAAATTTCGCGGACGCAGCGAGCGACACCGTCTACGCCCGAGCACGGAATGGAAGCTTCGAAGTGCTCGACAAGGCGACGCTCGCCCGGGCCCTGAATGACGAGGAAACGGCCGCCGTCATTTGCCAACTTGCGCCCGGCCTCCTCCTCGAATGCAGGCAAGCAACCCAGTGAGGGCGGTCTTGAAGTTACCCAACAAGGCGTCCCCTTGGTCTATGCATTGATCCAGCGATTCAAGCAGATGGCGCTACGCGGCTCTCACGCGAGTTTGGTCCGACTGCACAGACCCTCATTACAGTAACAGGCTCGCCCAGGTTGCCCGGGATGCGGGCAAACCCCTGCCCACCCATGTGCAAACGGATCTTGTACTTCCAGAGTGTCCTGGACTAGGCTAGCAAAGGGGCGTTGTCGGGGGATGATACTTACCCGCTGCAAAGCTCACGAGCGCAGTCGCTACTCTGGGGGAGTGACCCCCCATAGCCACACGATCGCAGAGAAGGGAGCACCATGGCACATGCATCATCTTCCATCCCCTATGGGCGCAAGACCCAGACCGCACCGGCCCTGGCAGAAGTCCACATCCTGTGGATCACGGCAGGGCTCGGCTGTGATGGCGATACCATCTCCATCACCGCCGCCACCCAGCCCAGCATCGAGGACATTGTCCTGGGGGCGATCCCCGGCCTCCCAAAGGTCCACTTGCACAACCCGGTCCTCGCCTATGAAAACGGCGACGAGTGGATGGCCTGGTGGCACAGGGCCGACCGGGGCGAGATCGAGAACTTCATCCTGGTGGTCGAAGGCTCCATCCCCAATGAGCGGATCAAGGCTGAGGGTTACTGGGCTGCCATGGGTGTGGATGAGAAGACCGGGCAGCCCATCACCACCGCGGAGTGGCTGGATCGTCTAGCCCCCAAGGCCTTGGCCGTAGTGGGCGCCGGCACCTGTGCCGCCTACGGCGGGATTCATGCCATGGCCGGCAATCCCACCGGCTGCATGGGTTTAGCCGATTACCTGGGGTGGGACTGGAAGTCGAAGATCGGTATCCCCATCGTCAATGTCCCCGGCTGCCCGGTCCAGCCGGACAATTTCATGGAAACGCTCCTGTATCTGCTCTATCAGCTCGCCGGACGCGCCCCCATGATCCCGCTGGACCAAGCCCTGAGGCCCAAGTGGTTATTCGACAGGAGCGTGCACGATAACTGTCCTCGAGCTGGCTACTACGAGCAGGCGAACTTCGCCAGGGAATACGGCTCGCCCAAGTGTCTCGTCAAGCTGGGGTGCTGGGGGCCTGTGGTGCAGTGCAACGTACCGAAGCGCGGCTGGATGGACGGCATCGGCGGCTGCCCCAACGTGGGCGGCATCTGCATTGGTTGCACCATGCCGGGGTTTCCGGACAAGTTCATGCCCTTCATGGACCCGCCCCCCGGGGCCGCCCTGTCCTCGAAGCTGATCCAACCGTACGGCCGGCTGATTCGGGCACTGCGCCGGCTCACCAACTCCACCCTCAACAAGGAACCCAAGTGGCGCCACAAGCGTGCGGAGCTTACCACTGGCTACAAGGCGAAATGATGTACAGCAGCAGCTTTGGCCAAGCCTGGGAGAGAGACCATGTCCACTGTGCCGGAAAGCGGACCGACCAAGACCATTACTTCGAACCAACTGGTGGAGATGAGCTGGGATCCGATCACACGGATCGTGGGGAGCCTGGGGATCTACACCAAGATCGACTTCGGGAATCGCCGCGTTGCCGAGTGCCACAGCACCTCATCCATCTTTCGCGGCTACAGCATCTTCATGCGGAACAAGGACCCCCGGGATGCCCACTTCATCACCAGCCGCATCTGCGGCATCTGCGGCGACAACCATGCCACCTGCGCCGTCTACACCCAGAACATGGCCTTCGGGGTGAAGCCGCCGCCCTTGGCCGAGTGGATCATCAACCTCGGTGAGGCTGCCGAGTACATGTTCGACCACTGCCTCTATCAGGACAACTTGGTGGGAGTCGACTTCTGCGAGCAGATGGTCAAGGAAACCAACCCAGGCCTGCTGGCCCGAGCCGAGCAGACCGAGTCACCCCATGCCCACCTGCACGGCTATCACACCATCGCCGAAATCATGCGGGCCCTCAATCCCTTCAGCGGCGATTTCTACCGCGAATCCCTGCAGATGAGCCGCCTGACCCGGGAGATGTTCTGCCTGATGGAAGGGCGCCATGTCCACCCCTCGACGCTCTATCCAGGCGGCGTGGGGACGATGGCCACGGTCCAAGTGTTCACCGATTATCTGACACGGCTGATGAGGTACGTCGAGTTCATGAAGAAGGTGGTGCCCCTGCACGATGACTTGTTCGACTTCTTCTACCAGGCCTTGCCGGGCTACGAGGAGGTGGGCAAGCGGCGGGTATTGCTTGGCTGCTGGGGGGCGTTCCAGGACCCTGCGGCCTGCGACTACGACTACAAGACCATGAGCCAATGGGGGCGCGCCATGTTCGTTACCCCGGGCGTGGTGATTGACAACGACCTGGTCACCACCGACCTGGTGGAGATCAACCTGCAGATGCGCATCCTGCTGGGCAGCTCCTTCTATGACGGCTGGGAGAGCAGGGAAGGATTCGTCAAGACCGACCCTCTGGGCAACCCGGTTGATCAACTCCATCCCTGGAACCAGACCACCATTCCACGGCCGCAGAAGCGCGACTTTGACGACAAGTACACCTGGGTCATGTCGCCGCGCTGGCTTGATAAGCGCAGCGGCGATCACTTGGCGCTGGATACCGGCGGGGGGGCCCTCGCCAGGCTGTGGGTGACAGCCTTGGCCGGGCTGGTGGATATCGGTTACATCAAGGCAACCGGCCAGAGTGTGAAGATCTATCTGCCGAAGACCGCGTTGCTGCCGGAGGTCGAATTCGAGTGGCGGATCCCGCAGTGGAGCAATACCCTCGAGCGCGATCGCGCGCGCACCTATTTTCAGGCGTATGCGGCGGCCGCGGCCCTTTACTTCGTCGAGCGGGCCTTGGAGGAGGTCCGCGCAGGCCGGACCGAGACCTGGACCGCGTTCAAGGTCCCCCAAGAGGCTATCGGCTGCGGCTTTCACGAGGCGGTGCGCGGCGTGTTGTCCCACCACATGGTGATCCGTGATGGCAAGATCGCCAACTACCATCCCTACCCGCCGACCCCTTGGAACGCCAGCCCGCGGGATATCTATGGCACACCGGGTCCCTTTGAGGATGCTGTGCAGAACACACCGATTTTCGAGGAAAACGGAATGGGCAAATTCAAGGGCGTCGACATCATGCGCACCGTGCGCAGCTTCGATCCCTGTTTGCCCTGTGGGGTCCATATGTACCTGGGCAAGGGGAGGACGCTCGAGACCATCCACTCGCCCACCTTCGGCCGGGCGTCCAAGTCGTGAGTCCTCGGCCTGTCCAAGAGGTCCGGGTCCCGATCCCGAGCCTACCCAAACGGGCCGCCGGGCAACGGCAGGAACCCGGGACTGGTACCCCAGTCTCCGGCACCTTCCAGAGCTTACCGCCAATATGAGCGCGGCCTATTCCTCTTCACCCCAAGGCTGGGTGGCCATCGACCGCTGCTACGAGTTGGTCGGGCTGATCCGCGCCGACTGGCAGGACCTGTCCGGAGGACCGGGGTTCGAGGCGGCCATCCAGGGCTTCTTCACCCGACTCAAGGCGAGTGCGCATTCGCCGGGGTTGCGATCCCATGCCTGAGCTCGACTTCCAGGTACTGGGCGCAGAAGTGGCCCGCTACGCTGCCTCACCGCAGCTTGTCTTCAAGCTGCTGCTAACCGCGGCCGATACCGAGACGCCCATCCACAACGTCATGCTCCAGTGTCAGGTCCGGATAGAGGCCATGCAGCGGCCTTATGAGCCCCAGGAGCAGGAGAGGCTGCTCGAGCTGTTTGGTGCCCCCGAGCGCTGGAGCCAGACTCTGCACAGCCTGCTCTGGACCTCGACCAGCGCGCTGGTCCCGCGGTTTCAGGGCAACTGTACGGTCGATTTGCCGGTCCCCTGCAGCTACGACTTCAACGTGGCGGCGACCAAGTACTTCTATGCCTTGGAAACGGGTGAGGTCCCGCTGACCCTCCTGTTCAGTGGTTCGATCTTCTATGAGGACCCGTGGGGTGGCCTGCAGATCGACCGGATCCATTGGGACAAGGAGGTCTCCTGTCGTCTTCCCGTGGGGATGTGGCGGGAGATGATGGCCCATTACTACCCCAACAGCGTCTGGCTGGTGGTGCGCCAGGATGTGTTCGACCGACTCTACCAGTACAAGCGACACCAAGGGCTCGCCACCTGGGAGCAGACCTTGGAACGCCTGTTGGGCCCTGCGGAGAAGCTGACCAAGCATGAATCTCTCCCAAGTGAGTAAGATCGTGGAGGCCGTCCTCTACGAGGGCTACATCCTCTACCCTTATCGGCCGTCGGCGGTGAAGAACCAACAGCGTTGGAGCTTCGGCGGGGTCTATCCCCGAGCCTACAGCCAGGCCCAGGGTGGTGCCGAGCCCTACAGCCTGCAGACCCAGTGCCTGCTGCAGGGGACACCGCAGACGGTGCTGCAGATGCTGGTGCGCTTCCTACACCTCATCGATCGCGAGGTCGGTGCCCTACCGCAGCCGCTGCCGGAACTGGCAGCGGGGGTCGAGCCCCCAATGCATGGGGTCGACCTGCTCGAGATCGGTGACCGACGCTACTTTCCCTGGCAAGAAGCCCGGGAGCAGACCCTGGCTGTGGCCAGGCTTGGCCTAGATGAACTACTCGACGCCCCTCAGCGGATTCCCTTTGCCGTTGCCGGTGGTCGCGAGGTGGAGCCCGTACGCGATGCCACGGGCGCGGTCGTGGCCTTGCTGGTGCGAACCTGGCAGGCGCTGGCCGGTCATGTCGAGATGATGGCGGAGCCAGTCGTAGCGGATGTGTTCCGGATCACGGTGCGGGTCGAAAACCTCACCCAGGTGACCGGGGATCTTGCCCGGGAGCAGGCCTTGCGGCATGCCCTAGTGTCGACCCATACCATTCTTGGTCTAGAGCAGGGCGCGTTCATATCGTTGCTGGACCCTCCGGGCCCGCTACGCGAGGCGGCGGCCTGTTGCGATAACATCGGCGCCTGGCCGGTATTGGTCGGCGAGCCAGGGCAGACCGATACTCTGTTCTCCTCCTCCATCATCCTCTACGACTATCCCCGGATCGCCCCCGAGAGCCCGGGCAGCCTCTTCGACAGCACGGAGATCGACGAACTGCTTACACTGCGCATCTTGACCCTGACCGAACAGGAGCAACGGGAAATGGCAGCGGTGGACGAGCATGCCCGTGCGCTGCTGGAGCGGACCCGGTCCCTGTCCCAGGCGCAGTTGCAGCGGCTGCACGGCACGATGCGCGGTATCCGCCCGGGAGCGGACGATGCGGCAGATGCCTGGATCGGCTGGGATGACACGGTACGGCTGGCCCGCTGGCAGGTGGGTGGTGTCGAGCTCAAGGCCGGGGATCGCGTCCGCCTGCATCCCGGAGTCGGTGCCGATATCCTGGACTTGGCGCTAGCGGGCAAGGAGGCCATCGTCGAAGGCATCGAACGCGACCTGGAGGGCCAAGTCCACATCGCGGTGGTGGTGGATGAGGATCCCGGCAAGGATCTGGGGATGCAGCGGCTGCCCGGTCACCGGTTCTTCTTTTCTCCGGAGGAGATCGAGCCGCTCGCCAGCAACGGAGCGCGGCGGTGAGCGAGAAACCCATCCTCATCGCCGGCATCGGCAACATCTTCCTCGGCGACGATGCCTTCGGGGTCGAGGTCGTCCAGCGTCTGGCCCGACGTCCGCTCCCCCCCGAGGTGGAGGTGGTGGATTTCGGGATACGTGGGCTCGACCTGAGCTATGCGCTCCTGGATGATTACCGGGCGGCGATCCTGGTGGACACCACCTGCCAGGGCGGCAGACCGGGAACGCTCTACGTGATTGAGCCGGAGCCTGAAACGTCGGACGATCCGTCGTTCCAGCATAGGCCGATCTCACCTCACCAGATGGACCCCACCAGCACCCTGCGTTTTGTGCAGACCATGGGCGGAAGCTGCTGCCGGATCGTGCTGGTGGCCTGTGAACCGGCCTCGTTTCGCCCGTGGGAGGAAGGGTGGATGGGGCTAAGCGAACCCGTGCTGGCGGCAGTGGATGAGGCGGTGGGGCTAATCGAATCCATGGTGAAGCAGATGCAGAAGAAATGCAATATGAGGTAGGACTTGCCGTCACAATCGATTGTGATGCGAAGGAGGTTTCCTATGAGCGGGTGGACCCTGTTCTGGATCGTCTTAGTGCTGTTGATCGTGTTCGTGGTTCTGGCCAACTTGCGGGACATCAAGCGCTACATCAAGATTCGCTTGATGTGAGAGCGCCGCGAGACCCTGATGATTGGGTGTAGGTCTACGACTGATTGCAAAAACAGCAGGTTGCGACGACACGCATGGTTGATCGAGACGAATTTTGTCTGACCCGGCTGGAGGTGGGCCGATCTCTATGCTAAACGGTAGTTGTCTTGTCGAGAGATCACCACCGGAGATCGGCCCATGGGAAGTGTAGCGAAAGTCAGTGCGGTAACGGGAGAAACTCGTGTTGTCGGCGAAGCGCTGGAGAATCTGCTGAAGTTTATGGAGGAGCGTCGGCGCAGCGGAGGTGTTGCTGAAGGCGGTTTCGAAGCCTTCGAGCGCGAGGTCCGCAAGCGCTTCAGTGAAGCGGAGCGGGAATTTATCGGCGAGGAGTTGGAGCGACTGGACGTCACGCTGCCGGAGGTGGTGATCGACGGCATACGCCACCGGCGGGTCGTCAGTGGCCGCGGCGACTACATGACGGCGGCCGGGCCGGTGAGCGTGCTGCGGCACCGCTATCGAGCGGTGGGAACGAATGGGGAAAGCGAATGCCCGCTGGAATGGCGCGCCGGGATCGTCGAAGGATATTTCACGCCGTTGGCGGCGCGCCTGGGCGTGTGGGCGGTCACGCACCTGACGCCAGCGGAAAGCGAAAGCTTGTTTCGTGAGCTGGGCGGCATGAGCCCCTCGCGCAGCAGCTTGGACCGCTTGCCGAAGGGCCTCAGCGAGAAGTGGGAAGCGCGGCGCAAGGACTGGGAAAACGCGTTGCGGGCGCAGGAAGAAGCGGTGGCCGGGGCCGCCGTGCTGGCGGTGTCGCTGGACGGCGTGATGGCGCCGATGAAAGACGGGCAGCGTGAGTCCCGCCGGGAGCAGAGCCGGCTGGAAGGGAAGCAAACCCGCGGTCCGGCGGGCCACCGCGAAGTCGGTTGCGGCAGCGTCAGCCACTACGACAAGACAGGCGAGCGCTTGCGCACGGTGCGTCATGCCCGCATGCCCGAGTCGAAGAAGCAGACCTTGAAGCGCCAATTGGTGGCGGAGGTGGAAAACGCATTTCGGCAGCAGCCGCAGTTGCGGCTGGTCAAAGTCGCCGATGGGGCGCGCGACAACTGGGAATTCCTGGCCAAGGATTTGCCGCCGGGGGAGGAAGTGGTGGATTTCTATCACGCTGCCGAACATCTGAAGCGTGCCTTCGAGCATGCCTACGGCGAGGCGTCCGTCAAGGCCCGCGCCAGTTTCGCCGAGTACCGACACGTGTTGCTGGAAGTCGACGATGGTGTTGAGAAGGTGATCCGCACCTTGGCCTATCACCACAAACGCAAGCCGCGCTGCGGTCCGCTCAAGCAGGAACTGACGTACTTCCGACGCAATCGCTCGCGCATGGACTATGCGCGGCTGCGCGCCCAGAATCTGCCGATCGGTTCCGGCGTCGTCGAAGCCACCTGCAAGACCCTTGTCACCCAGCGCATGAAGCGCTCCGGACAGCGTTGGACTACCGATGGCGGCCAAGCCATCCTCACCTTCCGCGCTCTCGCCCAAAGCGATCGCTTTGACGCCGCCTGGCAGATGGTCTCCGCAGTGTATCGACGCGACGTTTCTTTTCCCAGAAACGTCGTCCCGATCAATGCATATAGGGTAGCGTCAGTGTGAGAGTTACACCCTGATGATTGGTCAGCACGACCCAAGCCGCGGGGCCAAGAAATCCCGTGACTTGGACGAGTTGGACTATGATCAATCGCCTGCGTGGACTGGGACAAGCGTGCGCTCGCGAGGCACTGCCGACACTTGAGAAGCGAATTCCTCGTCGAGAAAGTCGAACCGTTCATCCCCATTCCGACAACGCTAGCATGAGAACGTCGGCAACCGAAATTTCCGCCTGCTGATTGCACGGCCTGGGATTGCTTGTTACCCACGTCGGTGAAAGCACCCCAGCGCCCGTCCGGCCAGCACCCCGACCACAAGTGGCACGCACGGCAGCAGCAGCGGAGGCAGCGTCACCGGCAGCACGAAGCCAACGACCGTCGCGCAGAGCGTGACGATCCCCAGGCTGGCATACAACGCGAACATCTCCGGATCGTGTTGGAGGAACTCCTTGGCCTTGATGAGCCGCGCGAATCCGCCGTCGACGACTGCAGCCAAGACGAATACCGCCAGCCAGGGCATCCATTCCCGCAGGGTGGAGAGTCGAAAGCTGGCGAGCAGCAGTAGCGCATCGACCGAGCGGAAGTAGGCGTTGTTGAAGAGGCGCTGGTTGACCGAGGACATCTCTCGGGACACCGCGCCGTTCACGCTCGCTGGAGAAGGCGCATCCTTCGCGGTAGGAATCGGCGTGACTTCGGCCGTCGAATCTTGCATGCGCATCGCCCGATCCAGCATACGGGTGGCGGGCGCGGCGCCCCAGTAGGCGGTGGCCGCTTCATGCTCGGCGCGTAGCTGTGCGAGGAAGCGTTCCGGGGGATGGGCCGACGGCACGTACAGCACCAGGACCAGCAGGACGAGCAACGACAACACGGCGACGGCGCGGATCATGCGACCGCCTTTTCCGGGGCGCGGCGCGAATCCGTATCGGGATCGAGGATCGGAAAACGCCCTTTGATGATCCGTCCGCCCGATACCGAGGCGAAGTACTGGAGGTTGGGTAGCTTGCCCAGCACATCCGCCGGCACCATCTCCTCGAAGCTCTCGGTGAGTTGGGTGGAATAGCTCGATGAGAAGTCGCCCAGGTGGGCATCCGATCCGTGGCTCAGTCCCACCCGCACCGTATGGATCGCCGTCTTGCCGAAGGTCTCGACCACGAAGTCCTGGGTCGGCCGGTCCTTGGTGCGCAGCGCGATCAGGTTGTTGAGGTTGCCCAGCGCCATGCGCGCCGCGTCTTCGCTGCCCAGCCGCTTGGCCAGGTCCGCTAGGGTCTGCATCGCGCAGGTGGTGAAGATGCCGCCCTCGGCGCCCTTGTTGAGGATCTCGATCAGCGGCTGGTTGATGACGTTCGAAACCTCGTCGACAAAGAGCGCGATCCGTCGGTAGCCGCCCAGGTTGTAGCGCATGCCGGCCCGGGCCGCCTGGTCGGCGAGCGCCAGGGCGCCGATGGCCGAAGCGACGGAAGGATCGGGCAGGGAGTCCAGGCACATGTAGAGCACGTGGCCGGCGCGCTCGATCTTCTCGAAGTTCATGATGGGCCGCCTATCGTCGGCGTCGAAGGGATCGGGCGAGAGGCTGCGTCCCAGGTCGCCCGAAGTCAGCATCGACAGGATGGGCAGCAGGTTGGCGGTGATCTTCTGGTAGTGCTCGCGATTGTGGCGGAATGTGCGCACCTGGGCGTCGATCACCTTGTTGCGCTGGTTCTGGGCGATGTGGTGCTCGTAGTAAGCGACGAAGGCCATCAGATCGGCGCTCGCGGCCTCCGACGGCCGCTTCAGGTTACCGCGGTGGGCATCGTGCAGCAGCTTCTTCATCTCGGGTAACTCGCGCCAGCCGGCACCCAGGGTCTGGTCGTAGTAGCGGCGCAGCGAGTTCTCCAGCACCGGCTCGATGCCGCCCTCAATGTACTTGGTCAGTTTCATCAGGTTCGGCCGTTCTTCGATCTCGACCAGGCCCTGCACCACGACATTGACGGCATCCCAGCCGAAGGCCGAGAAGGCGCCGGCCGTGTCCGGCGGCATGATGGACTGGATACGCGAGGCGATCTCGGTGGGCTTCTGCCAGTTGAAGGTGAAATCAAGCCGTACCCCCCGCTCCGGAAAGGCCGGGTGGAACTCCAGGAAGGTGTCCGGCTCGCGGTAGTCCGCGCAGGCGCGCTCCACAACCCGCTTCAGGCGCCGGCTGTTCTTCGGATCGATGACGATCACCACGTCGCCGCGCCGGATCGCTTGGGTGATCAGATTGGCCAGTGCCACTCCCTTGCCGGACTGGGTAGTGCCCACCAGCAGTGTGCCGCCCTCGAAGTTCTGCAGCGGCCGGTGCAATGGGCCTTCCTTGGGTTCGACGCCATGGATATAGGGCAGGCCGATCTCGGCGTCTGGCTGGGGTTTGTTGTCGTAGCCCAAGAGCCGCAGCAGGCGCGGCGACACCGCGTACTCGCGGTAGTCGATCTTTGCAAGCTCGTAGAGCCGCTGCGAATGCACGGGCCGCCATTCGAAGCCGAACCCCAGGAACACCGACGCCGGGTCCTTGCACCATCGAGCCAGGTCATCGGTGCCGATGACCTCGATGCCGCGCCCGCCCAGCGACGCCCGCAAGACCAGCATGCGCAGGGCCTGGGTTACCCGAAAAGCGCCCATCGCCAAGCAGACAAGCCCCAGCGGCAGGGACAATTGCCGGGGGAGGGCGCCAGTCACGCCGACTCCAACGAAATAGACCAGCGCCAGCCACCAGGTGATGCCGGCATAGACCTCGTAGGCCCGGCGCCAGGGCATCTCGTAGCGGCGAACCAGCATCTCAGCTTCCCTCCGCCGGTGGCGCGGCAAAGCCCGCCAGATCGAGTCCGCTCACGCAGCGTGGGTCCAGCACGATGCCGACGGTGGGGTTGCCGTTGAATTCGCGCGAGAGCGTCGGCGGGCCGTTGCGGTTTGGTTTCACCAGCAGGTTCGCCTCGGTGAGGGCACGCATGGCGAGGGATGGCTGGACGCCGCGCCGCCCGAATTCCTCCAGCGGTACGAATACTCCCTGGGCGACGGTGCACACGGTGGGCGGACCCATGCCATCGTTCAGCGTGCGAACGGCATCGGCCAGGGCGTCGCGAACGACCGGGTTCAGACGCATCGGGGCTTGCAATGTGAATGTCGCCGGTTCCAGCGAGAGTGATTCGGGTGTTTCCTCGACCGACGTCACGTGGACGTCACACTCGGCGGGCTTCTCGGGCGGCGGAGTGAGCGACAACTGGGTGTCGCTCTTCAGGGGTGCCAGCGGTGGCCCGGGAGCAGGGGTCTGCGGCGCAACTGGCGCAGACGCCGGCGCCGGCTTGAATTCCAGTGCCTGGGGCAAGGCGACGGGGGGCGGTTCGATTCCCGCGAGGAGAATGGCCGGGGCCGAGAGCTTGACGGCTTCCAGCGGGGCCTTGGCGCCGGGCGGCTGGATGGACCAAGTCGCGCGGCCCGCTGCTGCCGCTTCGAACACGCCAGCGGCCAGTAGCAGTTCCAGCATGGTCTCGGGCGCCTTGGGGATGCCGGTCAGTTGGTCCGCTTCGAGTAGTTGGTGGATATCCTCGGCGGCGCCAGGCCAGACCAGGAACAGACCGTCCTGTCCGAACCACAGGCGCGATTTCTCGCGGTTGGCTATCCAGGCCGAGTTGCCGCTGGTGAGCCGCCGCAGGGCGTCGACCAGGTAGCGCTCCAGGTGCGAGCCGTATTGCGGCGAACCGTAGCGGTCGGCGCTGGCGGCCAGGTTGCGGTCGATGACTAGCGCCAGCGAGCGGCGGACCAGTTCGTCGAGGATGTTGTGGTCGCGATAGACCGGAATGCCGCCGATACTGGCCAGCAGATGCGGCACGATGACTGCGTTGCCCTCGGAGAGGTCGGCCATCACCGCGGGCGGCACCACATGGGGCAGGGCGAACAGGCCCAGGCCGCGCGCCTCGACGGCTTGGGGCCGCCAGCGCAGGAAATAGCGCTCGCTGCCCCGGGTTGCCAGCCAGTCGGCCAGCGGCCGCAGGAAGGCCGGCCACGCCTCGCCGGCGGCATCGGTGACGCTGATATGGCTCATCAGCCGGTGCAATTCGCAACACAGCCCGGCGATGAAGGTCGCATGGCGCCAGCGGGGCTCGAGCTGGCGACGTGCCGAGATGCTCATTCGCCCCGAGAAGATATGCGCGTCGGTGCCTTGCAGGCTGAAGAAGGCGGTCTCCAGGCCGAGCCGCAGGAGCCCGCCGGGCTTGCTGAAGTAGTTGTCGGCAGTCGCCGGCAGCAGATGTACGCAGGCGGCATAGCGGCGCACCAGCGCCAACACGTCGCGCTCAAAGCTGTCTCGGTCGATGCCGTAACAGAGTTTGATGCGTGCGATCAGGTCTGCTTCGCCGGCCAGCAGATCATCGACCGGCACGGCGGCGAACCCTGGGTCGGAGGCGGGGTAGGAAGTGACATGCGTTGGCGTGACGGGCATGGCGGTACTGCAATTCCGGCGAGAATGCGCAGTGGCCATTCTCGGTGTCGGCTACCTTGCCCGTCCCGCAGAAATGGAGCCTATTCAGAAGGGGTATCGCCTTCGGCCGCGGGGCTCAGCATGTGAAAGAGCGCGAGCATGCCCATCTGGCGCTCGGTCATGTCGAGGGTGGGGCGAGCCGGGTAGGACGCTTGGATGCGATGGTCCAGGTGAAAGCGTTCCAGCAGCTTGCAGAAGGGGCAAGCCTCGCCGGGGTGTGCCACGGTGCCGACCGCGGCAAGGAACTCGCAGCCGCACTGGGAGCAGGTCAGCACGGACAGCGCTGGTGCATTGGTCAGCCAGATGCCATCGATATAGGAGACGAGGTTGAAGGCCCGGTCCAGGCTGATGCGGTAAGGCGGGAGCGTGGCAGCCTGGTAGGCGCGGTAGGCGAAGACCAGGGCTTCGCCAGCCGCGAGCCCCTGGTTGCGCAACTGGCGGTATCTGGCACCAATGAGGCAGGCGTCGCTACGCAGAATGAGGTTGGCGCCGTGGTACCACTCGGCCGAATCGGGGGCGCGTCCACGGGGGATGGATCGGGGATCGGGGAAGAAGAGAGACTGCACCTGCCGCGGCGGGATGCCGGTGATGAGGTGGATCGTCTTCAGCCGTGCGCCGAGCGCCGCCAATTGCTTCGCTAGCTGCATGGCGCGCAGGTGCCGGTCGCCGCGCGTCGGCATGGATAACGGTTCCTACCGCCGGCCTTCCAAGGGCTTGGGTGGATGAACGAGTGCCATGGGGCCTGCCAGGGGCCGCGGCGCGCTCAAGAGCGTCACCAGGTCGGCGCGCGGCGGGAACAGGGTCGTGTCGCCGACGTGGATCACCAGGGACCACAGATCGTCGAGGCTCAAGCTCCGGAGATAGTTGGCTTGCTCCGTATTGAGCCCGTACCTACAGCAGGTCGAAGCCATGTCATACTGAAGACCTGCGCGTATGACGACGAGCACGTTCAGGTTGATCCATTCGGCATCGGTAAGCGTCACGCAACTCATGGTCATGTTCTCCAGTTGGTCATGGTGAAACGGGTGTCTGAGCATCGAAGGCGGAAAGTTTTACCTGATTAGCTACAAAGTTCAGCAGGCTCATCTGGTGAGCCTGGCAGGGTAAAGAATGGGCGCATCTTGAGCGAAGGAGATGCGCGATGGGAATCAATAAGGGCCACTTGGGCGTGCGCTACAAGACCGCCTGGTTGCTCAAGCACAAGTTGATGCAAGTCATGAGCGAGCGGGAAGCGTCGCGTCAGTTGGATGGGCGGGTCGAGATCGACGACGCCTACTTGGGTGGCGAACTGCCTGGCGGCAAGAGCGGGCGGGGTTCGGAGAACAAGGTGTCGTTCATCGCCGCGGTGCAGACAACGGAAACGGGAGGGCCGCTGACGGTCTGCCTGAAGAAACTGGAATTCACCAAGGAAGCGATTGCCGAATGGGCGAAGGCGACACTGGCCGCTTCGGCGCACGTGGTCTCGGACGGCCTGTGGTGCTTTCAGGCGGTCACCGCTGCGGGGGCGACGCACGAGCGCACCGTCACCGGCGGCGGCCCGGCCTGCGTCAAGCTGGAGCAGTTCCGCGCCGTCAATACCTTCCTGGGCAATCTGAAGACCGCCTACTCGGGCACCTACCACGCCTTCGACTTTGCCAAGTACGCCCATCGCTATCTTGCCGAGGTCCAATATCGTTTCAATCGTCGCTTCGATTTGTCGTCCATCCTGAAGCGTCTGCTCGTCGCGGCTGTGGTCACGCCGCCGCGTCCAGAGCGATTCTTGAGGGCGGCTGAACATTGTGGCTAATCAAAAAGTTTTATGAGCGACCCGTCATGATGATTGGGTTACGACAGTAAGAAGCAGCATAGTTATTGGTATTGTGTTATGGCAGGTACATTTGTTCAAAAATCTGGAGGGCGATCCTTTTGCCACACGTAAGGTCCGACAGAATCTGTTGCTTGGGGAATAGCCGCCGCAGGGAGGATTGTTCGGCATATCGATAAGGCATAGTTTGGGGCGACGATTCCAACGAATCAGACCAAGACCGGCGGTGCAGCCGACGCGGCGACTCAGCGCGATCGCCGGCCTGCTGCGCCGGTGGAGGGGCCGCTGCCACTCGATGTCATGCTGGGCAGCACGTCCTCGGCATCCTGGTATTGGGATAGCCTAAAGCCGGCCGGGGCAATCGCCCCGGCCGGCTTTCAGCGATCTATGGGATCAGGCCGCTTCCGCCAACCCCTTCCACTCATGAGCCGGCAAGTCGATCAGCCGGCCGCCCAGCGCTTCGAACTCCGTCGCGCGGTCGTAGTCCTCGACCTCCTGGCTGTAATGCGTCACCGCATTGACCAGGCCGTAGCCCGAGAGCTGACCTTCTGCGATCAGGTGCCGCAGCACACCGGCGCGCTCGCTGTCGTTCAGCGTGTAGCGCTGGGCCAGCACCTCGACCGTCTTCACCGGGTCGCCCACCAGCGGGATGGCAAGCGTCTTCTGCAGCTTCTGCGCCGTCTGGCGAAAGGTTGCCTCCGACACTGCCGCCTGCAAGACGTCGCGCACCTTGAGGAAGAAGGCTTTGTCGTCGGCGCGCAAGGTGTCGTCCTGGTACACCTGGATGCGTTCATCCTCGCCCCCGAGCGCGCGTCCCACGTGGGTCTTGCGCAGCGAGCGGTCGGCAGCGATCAAGCCGTTGCTGCACACCAGCCGGAACAGCAGCGGCTGCACCGACAGCGTCCCCTGGCCGACCTCCGAGTTCGAGATCACGACCCCGGCCTGAACCACATCGCCGGGCGCCATCTCGTACTTCAGGCGTGGCGTGATGCACTTCAGGTACATCTTCGTCTCGGTCAGTTCGACCGACTCGAAGCGTACCTCGGGCAGCTGCTGCAGGATGGGCAGCACGCTCTCGGCCAGGTCGAAGTTGTCCAGGCGGCGATAGCGATCCGACAATACGGCACGCACCTGACCGTCCAGGGTGCGCAGCATGCGCCGCTCTTCCTCGCTTTGCAGCCAGGTGTTCACGTTGCGATCGAGCAGGGCCGGCTGGTCTTCGCGCATGCGCTCGAAATAGGCATACGGGATCTTCAGCTTGTCAGCCAACTGGCGGCGCGCCAGCGGGGTGACACCGTAGTGCACCGGGCTGCCGCCTTCCTCGATGACGAGTCGGGTGCCCCCCAGATCGTCGGTGGCATGGCGCACCAGCGTCGACGGCACGATCAAGTCCTTCTTCGATTGCAGCTGGCGCTCCAGTTCCTGGGCCAGGCTGACGAGAGAACGTCCGTTTTTCATAGCAATCTCCTTGTCGGAAAAGAAAAGCGGAGACGGCATCACCCCTCAGGGGATGCGCATCCCCGCCAGGGTCGATGACGGACCGGCGGTTGCCGGTCCAGAAAGAGCGCGAGAAATCGCGCCGGAACTCCAGGGCTGTCTTTGCGGTGCCGTGGGGGCGCCGCCTGGTGTGACAACTACCAGTGGGGCAAACCAAAACGAAAATGAGGAGGCCTTTTCACCGCCACCGCCTGATGCAGTGCCGCTGAAAAGGCGGGTGCAGCCGACCGGCCGCACCCCTCATCAAACATTCATGCCGCACGCGGCGCCTGGGCTTCCAGGCGTTGGCGCCAGACATCGGCCCAATCGGTGCCGGCATGCTTGGGCAGGAACACCCGCACCTGCCGCCGACCGGTCGTTTTCTCTTCCCGCTTCAACCGGCGCGCCAGCGCGAACGCGAAGGCCTGGCCGGCGAAGTCGCCATCGGCGTCGTTGTCGGCATAGATGCAAACGTTGCGCACCATGTCGGGCAGCCACAGCTTCTCCAGGTTGCCGGCGTTGAGGCCGGCCCAGACCGGCTTGCCGGTCGCCAGATGCAGAGCGAGGCCGGTCTCGATACCTTCGCTGATCGCCAGTTCCTCGGTCGCATCGAACAAGCGGACCGCGGCGCCATTGATCCCGGCCGAGAGCACCTTTTTCGCATCGAGCGCCGCGAGCTTGCCGCCGTCCCGCAGATAGGTCCGGTGCAGCGTCACGGCGTGGCCGTCGGCACCCTGAATGCAGGCCAACATCGCCGGGTATTCCGCCACCTTGCGTGATTTGCCGCCGGCATCCTTCTGGTAATAGCCGAGGGCAGGGTGGAAGCGCAGCACCTTCGGGTACACCGGCAGGGCGAGACCCCGTCCGCTCAGGTAGCGATCGACTTCGTCGCCCACCGTCACCGGCCGGGCTTCGTTCCAGATGCGCTGGGCCAGCTTCTTCATGCGCTCGGCCGAAGGCTCGCAGCTTCGGGACGGTGCCGTCACCGGCATCATCCCCAGGCAGCGCTCGACGTCACGCAGCGCAGTGTTGAAGTCCACCCCCAGGACCGCCTGGAGCAACTTGAAGCCGCCACCCGGGCCGCATTGGCGGCAGTGGTAGTTCCCCTCGCCGAACTTGTCGGTGTACTGGAACCGATCCGTGCCACCGCACAACGGGCAAGGCAGGTTGCGCCGCTTGAGGATGCGTTCATCCACGCCCAAGCTCGCCAGGATTTCCGTCCACAGGCCATGGGCACGCTGCTTGACCGCTTCGATGCGGGCCGCGTACTCACGATCCTGCATGGCAAGCTCCCGTGTTGGCAGAACCCGCTTCGGCGACCAAGGCCACCGAATGGCCGGGCGCAGCACCCACCCCCACGGTGACCTGGAATGCCTTGCCATGCAGCAGGGGATACCGGCCCAGCCGCAATTCCTGCAGCAGCGAGTCCAGCGTCTGCACCGGATCGACCGAACGCAGGCGACGGATGAGGTCCGCCAGCGCGTCGCGGTCGGCATTGAGATCCGACTCCAGGAATTGGTCGTTCTCGTCCATGAAGGACGAGGCCTGACGTACTGGCTCGCCGGAAGTCTCGCCGGCTGGGATGTACAAGACATCCTCGTGGCAGACACCCATGTCGGTGATGTCGGCCTCCTCGTTGCCGGCGCGCAGGCGCACGGCCTCGCACAGGATCACGGTCGGCCATACCCAGCGCCCTTCCAACTGGACGCGAAGCTGTTCGGACACCGCTTCGACCTCTACTGCTTCTTCCTCCAGGAAGCGCACACGGCGCAACGCCCAGTGGTCAAGATGCAGGCCGAGCCAGTCGAAGACCAGATAACCCTTGGCCCGGGCCAGCATCCAGCGGGCCGCGTTGTCGTCGCCCACCCAGTCGAGGGACACCAAAGTCACCGCGCCACTTTCAATGGCTAGTCGGGAGGGCGCCACAGTGACTTGCCGGACATAGTCGCGGTCGCCGCTGTCCTGCTGGATCGGGTAGTCGACGATCTCCTCGAACATCTCAGCCGGTAGGACATCGAGGTCGTTCAGCAGGTCCAACTGTCCCCAGGCCCGCAT
This sequence comes from Dechloromonas sp. CZR5, assembly GCF_008711155.1. Lineage (GTDB taxonomy): Bacteria > Pseudomonadota > Gammaproteobacteria > Burkholderiales > Rhodocyclaceae > Azonexus. The sequence goes on from NZ_VUYQ01000013.1 coordinate 41,642, forward strand.
CGCCGCGTAATACGTTTCGACGAAGCGTTCGGGGGGAAGCTGAGTCTTGGCGAGCTCCAGGGTTTGGCGCCAGCAGGCCTTCAACTCGGCGTCGATGCGCTTGCCCTGCACATCCTCATCGATCAGCTTGTCGCGATCCGGCAGGTGCGCCATGAACTGGCGCGAATCCAGGTGCACGACATTGACGCGGTCGTCCGGGCAGTAGCTCGGCTTCATGACGCAGAAGCCTTGCAGGAAGACCATCGTGTCGTGGCTGTGCCGGCCGTCCCGCGTACCGGCGAGATGGACCGCGCCCATCGGGCTGGCCATCGTCGCCAGGTTCGCGGCGGCAAAGCGCCGCGTCAGCGGCTTGCCGTTGAACAGCACCGCCACCGGAAAACCCAGGCACAAGGTCTCGATGCGATTGCCCAGGTCGGGCAGGTCGACACCGTGCAGTTCGATCCGTGTGCCGGCAACAGCCTCGGCGATGGATTCCACCTCGATGGACGCCTTGGCCAGTGCCGCCGCGGTGTCGATATCGATCCGCTGATGCTTTGAGGCGACGATACAACGCGTGGCGGCATACAGGCACTTCGAGAAGCCCACTCCGAAAGGGCGCTCCTCGGCACTGGTCGCCGCATCCCAGCCCGACTCGTGGAAGCTCAGGAGCTTCTGAAAGTCGTCGAGGCCTCGGCCATCGTCTTCCACCTTCAGCACCTGCGCACTGGCGTCGTAATGGATTTCGATGCGCATCGCGCCGGCGCGGCGGGCGTTCTGCAACAGCTCGGAGACGAGCGTGAAGCGGTCGGTGAAGGCATAGCGCTGGTTGCGCAGCGCGCCTTCCTCGTTGATTCGAACCTGTATCTGCATGATGTGCTCCATGAGTGCAGGCGGCACCCGGCCCTGGCGGGTCGGACCCGCCAAGGGGGAAAAGAACGATCGGTCAGCCGACGTAGCGGACCGGTGGGGTGAATAACTGCCCGGCGGCCAAGGCCTCGATCAGGCTGTGGCCGAGGAACTCCCGGGGCAGCAGGTGCTGGGTGCTCAGGACTCGGCCCTTTGCATCGAGCCGCTCGACCTTCAGGCCGATCGGATGCCAATGCACCCGGTAGGCCAGCCAGTCGGCGCCGGCGATGACGAAGGTGCGGCCGGCCCGGCCGGTGAGGACTTCGCTTTCCTTGACCAGGAACTCGATGTCCTCCGGCGCCTGGACGGTCAGCAGGGATGGGGCGTCGTGCGCGATGCGCGTTTGGGTGTGCATGGCGACCTCCTCAGAGCACGCGCGGCGTGCAGGGCTGCCCGTCTTCGGGCGCGCCCCCGTCCGTACGTCGGGTGAATGGCTCGAAGGGCAGATCGTTGATCCGCGCCAAGGCCTCGCGGTCCGCCGGCGTCGCCGTCAGGCAATCGGCGTGCAGCCGTTCCCGCCGGATCTGTTCCAGCCGTACCGCGTCTTCATAATCCAGGCGTCCCACGATGCCGTAGGCGACGAAGATCGCCATCAGGCACAGGACATCCTTGAAAGTGGACATGACGACTCCTTGAAAGGGGTGGGGCTTTCGCGTTGGCGACAAGCCCAAAAAATGGAAGATGGCGTCAGGCGAACAGGTCGCCCTGCACGGCCATGCGTTTGATTTGCTCGTTGATCCACTGGGGGTTCTTGGCGAGCCGGGCCTCGACCCATTCGGGGTGGTGGACGACGGCATCGCGCACCCACTCGGGGTAGCGCTCGAGCGAGACATCGAGCCAAGCCCTCAGGCCGTGGCGGATGCGGTCGCGCACATCCTCCGCGTCGACCAGACCGCAGTAAGCGATCGGCGACAGCGGACTGCAGCCGACGACACGCAGGCAACTCACGAAGGAGAACGGCATGCCGTCCTTCTCCCGCTCGCTGAACACCCAGCGCAGGGTGTCGAACTTTTCTTCCAGCGGCGTCGTGGGGTCGGCCAGATAGCTGACCTCCTGCAGCAAGCGCCAATGCAGGAAGACGATGTCTTCCTCGCTCCATTCGACAGGGGCATCCTCGCCGTCGAGCAAAGCGTCCAGCGTTGCACGATCGGGGATCGCCGCCGGACGGTGACGCGAGGTGGCTGCCATGGGCGGCAAAACCGGGCCCACGGGCGTGGGACGGGAAACTCCGGGGGATACGCTCTGATTCAGCATCGTTGACTCCAGGAAAAATTGGAGGCAACGCGCACCACGACAGGGGCATATGCCCCCGTGGGGTGAGAAACTGCCGGCCCGCTACGGGCGGAACGGCGCTATGGGAAGATGCTCAAGGGCTGGCTTGAACGGGCGGTGAGAACCGCGGTGACCGGTATGCCAGCTACCGATCGAGGAAGGCTTTCGGGGGAGGGGCGTTTACTGAGTCAATGGGAAGCGCCTCGCCCCTGCCTCGAAAACTTGCCTCGATGGGATGGGTGCGAAAGGCACCCTAATCGGTGCCGGCAAGATCGGCGCACGCGGCAGCGGTAAAGCCGATGGCATACGCGACAGACAGAGAACTCCAGGGCTTGCCTTGTTTGAATGCAGGGCCAGCTGCTGCATGACGTCAAGGTAGTGGTGCCGGATTACCGATTCAATCCCGAAAACCTGCCCGAATTGGGCCCGATGCCGAAAGCCCCCTCAGGCCACGGCCATTTCCGGTGGCGAATGTATATGCCGGCACGGAAGATCGCTCCGAACGCGGTATTTCGAGGAGCACGGCATGTCGGAGATCCAGATCGTCAAGGTAGACCAGGGGGCCGTCAACGCCCGCATTCTCGCCAAGGAGGCCAAGGCCGACTTCCGACGCGTCGAGGCGGCCAGCCTGAAGATGCCGACGCGCTTTACCAGCGCCGAGGGCAAGCGCTTCTTCGCGCGGCTGTTCAACACGCTGCAGCTCAACACTCACTTCATCTCGGTGATCGCTCGCACGAGGCTCGACCACGAGGACGTCGCCAAGGTCGAGGAGGCCATTCGAGCCCAGATGGACACAGTGACCGAGAACCTCAATAAAGCCATCGACGCTGCCGAAGCGCTATTCAAGGTCCATGGCATTACCAGCACGGCGACCTACGACACCGTGCCCCTGGATGTGGACGTCCATGTGCTGTCGTCGATCGGGCGACGCTTCCTGGAGGTGTTGGGCAAACTCGACCAACTGATGCCCTTGCTGCAGACCCTCGAGATTCACGAAGTGATCACCACCCAGGCGGTGGACGTCCAGCGTGCAACTCTCAAGCGGCAGGTGCGCGACGTCGCCAATGGCGCACGGAACTTTGCGATGGGCCTGCGGCGGCGGATGAACGCCATGGACGCACGCAGTGGCGACAGCCGTAGCGAAGGAAGCCGGCAAGAGGCCGTCGCCGTGAGCGTAGTGAATGGCGCGGACACGCCCGGGTCGGAAGGCGATCTGGCCGTTGTCTCGACGGAGGTGGACGCCGATGTACGGCTAGTGGAAGCCCTGCAAAGCACGGTGCCTTCAGTTGGTGATTAGCGTCGATTGCCGCAATCCGATCGCGACCCGTTTGTCATGCGTGCCCTGATCTCAACAAGGATGATGATAATCAAAACCACATAAGAACCCCTGTTTCGATAGTCCAGTGACCGTCATTCTTGTTGAGTGAAAGGACAACACGATGGCGGTCAAGAAGAAAGAATCCGCCCGTCTGGCGAAGCGACTGGGGGGCAACCTGTCCGGGCGGCGCAAACAGCTGGGATGGACACAGGAGATGGTCGCGGAGCGGGTCGGCGTCGATGCCGAAACCATCTCGCGCATCGAGCGCGGAGCTCATCTGCCGTCCCTGCCGACACTGGACAGGCTTGCGGTGGCGCTCCAATGTGCTGCGGGCGACCTGTTATCGAAGGAAGGGCCCGAAGAGGCCAGCGAAGCGGCGACCTTTGGCGCATGGATCTCCGAACTGGGGCCTGATGATCGGGCATTCGTTATGACGGTCGTGCGGAATTGTTGTGAGTACTTGGGCAACCGCTCGAAATAGTCAATATTTCCACCCACAGGGGGAGCACGGGCCGCACGGCCCCGAAATGTCGTGCGTGAAACCCTCCAGTCACTCTCACCGGGGGGTGACTGGCAGGCGGACACCAAGGCGCCTGATGAGACGCGGGCACAAATCATGGCCCTATCCGCCAACGCGGGCTTGAGCCGGATCGGCTTTGTTCGCGATCCGGCGCCTGAGCGGCAACCTTGATGATGGCGTGCCGGAATGGGTTCGGTACCTGTGCCATATCCAATCGCTGGCGTGTGCGGCCCCTTTCGGCTGGCGCGTCCCGGGGCGTCTTGCGTCGGCCCACGGACCTCAATATCGTATCGACAGGTTCCACGTCAGGCTGACCTGACACCGTGGGCACCCTCACCGCTCTCGTGGCGGCGTCGCAGTCGATACCTGCCTGTTGCCCGACGATCCGCTGTCGCGCGTGCTGTGCGGTGCCGGTGCGGATCGGCTGATCTTTCCCGACCCGGACGCCCTTGGCCGTCATGCGGTGGGAGTCACTTTCTTGCGCATCCTTCCATGCCGCGCGACCGGGGCGCCGGCGGCATGTCGTCGAGTTCTGCGTTCCCTATCGGCCCGCGCCATCCTGACCTAGCGCGGCCGCAACAGAGCAGGTCATGTCCTTTATCGGCACCCGCCGTGACGAGGCCCGATCATGCCCAACATCCGTACCAGGTCCGCCGCGAAGGTGGCGGCTTCCAGCGCTCTTCCGACTCCGCCTGCCGCTCCGGTTTCGACCCTGACGCTGCCCGAGACCGGCTTCCTGCGTCAGCCCCAGGTGCTGGCCTTCGTTCCCATCTCCAAATCGACGCTCTGGCGGCGCATCCAGGCGCGCACCTTTCCCGAGCCGGTCAAGCTCTCGGAGCGGGTGACCGTCTGGCGCGCGGAAGACATCCGCCGCTGGATCGCGCAGCAAGGCCAGCCCGGGTGACGGGCATGGTGATGAGCGGGAAACGGTTCGGCTCGCTGCGGCGGCGTCGTTCGGGTATCGACCGGGTCGGCGCCGACCCGCCACGTGCGTCATGCCTGCGGTCATCGGTCCGGCTGGCCCGTTCTTCACTGAGTGCGGCGCGCTCGGCCTGATGACGAAATCCCGCGCCTTTCCCGGCGTTTTCGCCTGGCTAAGGGTGCGTCGGTGCTCGAACATTCGGGCTCATGACGATCGAGAGATGATGGGAGAAGCAAGTCATGCAAGACAACCAGGAGGTCGACAGGTACCACGACAACGCATTGCAATCGGTCGAGATGCTCCGTGCCGTCATTGGCGGTGAGACCTACGAGGCGGTGGCCGCGCGCTTCGGCGTTTCGCGCACGGCGGTCGAGCGGCGCATCAAGTCCGTCGCCGTCCAACTCACCCAGGTGGTGGGCGTGGATGGACTCAAGGAAGAAGGCGCGGCTTTCGTGCGGCGGCTGCGCCTGCATCGGGACGCCATCCTGGTCGCGCTGGAAGGCTTCGAGCCCCTGCCACCGGCTGGCGCCCGTCCGGCGCGGGTATTGTCGGCGGCGGAGGTGGCCCAGGGAGCGGTGCGCATCAAGGGCCGCACCAGCCGCACCTGGCACGACCTGGCCCTGTACTACATGCTGTTCGCCACGGGCCTGCGCCCACTCGAGATCGCCCGGATCGAGGTGCGCGACTACCTGCATGCCGACGGCAGCGTGTGCAGGGAATCGGAGCTGCGTGCCGACGCGGCGATCAACGGCAAACTCCGGCCGCTGTACTTCAGCAGCAGCCGGCTCGACGATGCGCTGGCTGCCTATTTCCGCGAGCGTCTCTCCGGCGAACATGGCCTGGGTGGGCCGGACGTCTACCGTGGCTTGGACCCGGGTAGCCGACTATTCCTTTCCCCGAGCGGCGAGCCCTACAAGATCACGCCCAACAATGGCGAGCCGGGGCAGAACCGCTACGTCTGCCGGGCGCTGCTGGAGATCTACCGCAAGTTGTTCCGTTACGCCGAACTCAAGGGGTTGAGCACCCAGTCGGCGCGCCTCACCGTGATATCGCGGATGTATGAGCGCGGGGCCGACGAGGATCAGGTGGGCGCGATCCTGGGCATCGGCGAGCGCAGCGCGGTGCGGGAGTTGCTGCCCCGGCCCAAGCCGACGCTGGCGGAACTGCTCGATGAGTTGATTTGAGCTCGCCATGGACTCCCAACGCTTCGCCATCAAGGGCCGCGTGATCGCTGCCGACGATCCGAAACTGCAGGATGCGCTCGCCCATGTCTACGAGACGCCCGAGCGGCCGAGATGTCTATGCGTGCCCGGTGGCGTGGAGATGTACGTGGCGCGGCATCGCCAGTTCGTGGTCAAGCGCATGCCGGACAGCGGCAACGCCCACCATCCGGGCTGCCCCTCCTACGAGCCGGAGGTCCAGCAGTCCGGACTGGGGGAACTGGTCGGTGAAGCGGTGCTTGAGTCGGAACCAGGCCGGGTCGAATTGCGGGTGGATTTTCCCTGGACACGGGTGCTCGGGCGCAGCGTGCCGCGCGGCGAACCCCAAGAGGTGGCGGAGATCGGCGTGCCACGGCGGCGGATGACGTTGCGGGCCTTGATGCACTTCCTGTTCGAGCGTGCGGGCTTCAATCGCTGGAGCCCGGCCATGGAGGGCAAACGCAACCAGGGCGTGCTGCGCAAGTACCTGCTGGAGGCGGCCGAGGAGATCATGGTCAAGGGCGTGCCGCTGGCCGAGCGCTTGTACGTGCCAGAACCGTTCAGCGAGAACGCCAAGGCCGAGGCGGCACAGCGCCGGCGCGAGAAACTGGCCGTACTGCGCCCCAAGGACGGGCAGACGCCCCTGGCCATCGTGATCGGCGAGTTCAAGGCCAGCGAGGTGACGAGCCAAGGCTGCAGGATCTGGATTCGGCACATGCCGGATGCGCCGCTGCTGATCGCCAGCCGGAGTTGGGAGCGGATCGAGCGGGGGTTCGCTCCGCTGTTCGAGGCGCGCGATGCCGATACCGGCCACTCGGTCCGCCTGGTCATGGCCGCGCTGATCCGCGCCCGCCGCGAATACACCTACGAGATCGATGCGGTGAGTCTGATGCTGACGAGCGAGCAGTGGATTCCCATCGAGGGCGTGCATGAACTGCCCCTGATCGACGAACTGGTCGCCCAGCACCGCCGCTTCGTCAAGCCGCTCCGCTATGACGCTCGGAGTGCAGCGGCGTTCCCGAATGCCCTGCTGCTGGACGCCGGGCCGGCGCCGGTTCCCTTGCACGTCGTCAGCGCTTTCATGGACCCGAAGGAACGGGCGGCGAAAGAGAAAGCGACTGCGGCGGCCAAACAGGATGCCTGGGTATGGCGGACGGATCAGCCGATGCCGTCCTTGAAAAGCGTGGAAGGTTCTCGCTGAAGGGGCGTTGGCGAAAGCGAAACGGATGGCGTGTCTCGATCAGGCCTGGACGATCGCTGGGGAGAGGACGTCGCCATCACCATCACCCGCTCACGCAGTTCCTTCCCGGCTTTGAACGAGGGAACCCATTTCGCCGATACCGCTACCGGCTCACCGGTTTTTGGATTGCGGGCCCGGCGGGAAGGACGGTAATTCAGGTTGAAACTGCCGAATCCGCGAATTTCCACTCGGTCACCGTGAACCAGTGCGGCGTGGATGGCCCCGAGAATCTCCGCCACCGCCATCTCGGCATCCTTCTGGACGAGTTGGGGAAAGCGTTCAGCAAGCAGAACGACGAGTTCGGAGCGGGTCATGCCGATATTTTACCTGAGGCTGCTTTCCGCCAAGCAGCATGCATAAGCAGTAGGTGTTTCCGCAGGGGGTTGAAGCGAGGGGAAGTCGCGAGAGCATGAAATTGTCGGAATGTCCCGACGTTCATGAAGGAGCGCCGTCATGACTCATCTCAACGCACATCCGGTGATCGCCGTGCAAGGCGGTGGCACGGCACCAACCCTGCTGGGGCAAGGCCCGGCCCGCATTCCCACCGGCGGTAAGATCCGCGCCGGCATCAAAGTACTCACCAAGAAAGCCGCCGGAGAGCCCAAGGCCAAGGCGATCTACGGGCAGGGCGTGGCCGCCGGCCAGTCCTTCGAGCAGATAGAGCGCGCCATCACGGAGGCGCTGCCCGATCTCAAGACGCCGCTGGTGCCGCGCAACGTCCCGTGGTTCACCGTGCGGGCGCAGGACTTTCCCAATCCCGAGATCGCCCGGGACATTCTGGAAGCCTATGGCGAGGACCGGGGCGAAGGCCGACGCCTGTACCGTTTTCCGGTGGTGTTCCCCTCCGACTACTGGCAAACCGTAATGCCCCACGAGTTGGCGGCCTGGGGTGCGCACGAGAAGCACTATTGGTCGCAATACTCGGCCGATGGCCGGGTACGCCATTGCATATGCCATGCGCCGGTGCCGGTCGACGACACGGGCCGGCGCACCATCCGCCTCTTCGGTGGGCGCAAGACCATGGTCCGCGAGGATAACGGCGGTCTCTGCGAACCGGAGGCCTGCCGCGAGTACCAGCAGCGACAGTGCAACCTGACCGGGCGCTTCCTGTTCTTCATCCCCGGCATACGGTCGATCAGCGCCTTCGAACTGCACACCAACAGCTTCTATGCGATGAACGCCGCGATCCAGAAGTTCGAGACCGTGGGCTTCCTGCGCGGCGGGCGCATCTCGGGTTTCCTCGACCGGCAACGCACGCCGTTCTACCTGACCAAGAAGCTCATGGAGGTGGCCCACATCGACGAGCAGGGAAGGGCAGTGCGCGTGCCACAGTGGATCATCGACCTGGAGGCGCCGGTGGATGTGACGGCCTTGCTGCGCGAGAACGAAGACACCGAGACGGCCTTGGTCCAGGCGCAACTGGCGACGCAGGTACTGCAGGGCAGTCCGGCGGCGGCGAGTGCCGAGCAACTGCAGCCGGAGGCGGCCGAGAGCCAGACTGTGGCGGCGACCGACGCGGCGCCGCCGCTGCGCGAGGGTCGTCCCAGCTTCGAGCAACTGTTGGCGCGTGTGCAAGCCTACGGGATCGCACCGGACCGGTACCAAGCGTATGCCGATCGGCGCTGGGGCCGGGGCTGGAAGATCAACCCGAACGGCCGCGCCCAGGCCTGGAATGAATTGGAACGCTACGGCAACGATCCGCAGGGCTACCTCGACAAGATCGAGAGCGAGATGCAACTGGCCTCGCGGGGGAGGACGGCATGATCCGCATCGCGCACTTCTCCGACCTGCACTACGGCACCAAGAACCTGGCCGAAGCCGACCGTTGCTTCGGCGCCGCCATCGACCGGGCCATCGCGTTGGGGGTCGAGGCGGCAGTTATCTCAGGCGACGCCACCGATCATGGCCTCGACTTGCATGCCCCGGCCGCCGAACGGCTGGTCGCGCAGGTGCGGCGACTGGCTGACCACTGCCCGGTGCTGATGCTGCAAGGGACATTCTCGCATGAGCCACCGGGCACCCTGGCGATCTTCCGGCTGCTGGGCGGACGGCATCCGGTGCATGTGGCAAGCCGTATCGCGCAGGTCGCGCTCGCGGCCCACGGCGAGTGGCTTTCTTCAACGAGTTGGTGTTTCGATGGGGTGCCGGCCGGTGCTCGTGCCCTGTTTTCCTGCATCCCCACGGTGAACAAGGCGGTGGTGGCCGCAACGGTCGGTGCGGCCGAAGCGGCCCAGGCCGTGGGCGAGCATCTGGCCCTGCTGCTGCGCGGCTACGCCCCGACCCATCGCGCGGCCCGTCGGCAGGGCGTGCCGACCATCGGCGTCTCTCATGGCACAGTGTTCGGCTGCGTGAGCGAACATGGCGTGCCGATGGCCAGCTTCGATCACGAGTTCACCACCGGTGCCCTGTTCGGCGCCGAGACGCAGGCCTTCATGCTCGGGCACATCCACCGGCATCAGGCATGGGAACAGGAAAGCAGGGCAGGGCGGCAATGCATCGCCTATCCCGGCTCGATCGGCCGTTTTCACTACGGTGAGGAAGGGGAAAAGGGGTTCCTGTTGTGGGAGGTCGACGCCGACCAGGCGCGCTTCACCCTGGAGCCCACGCCCGCGTGCCGGACCGTCGATATTGTGTTCGAGGGCAAACCCGATCTCGACGCCCTGCGCACAGCCGTCACGCAGCAGGACATCGCCGGCGCGTTCGTGCGCGTGCGCTGGACCGTCGCCGATGAAGACCGCCATCAGATCGACCGCGCGGCGATCGAGCGGCTACTGGACGGGGCGGCGGAAACCAAGCTGGAGGGGCGCATCGTGCCGGTGATGCGCACGCGGGCGGCGGGGATTTCACAACTGGCGAATCTGGCGGACAAGGTAAGGGCCTGGGCACAGGTGACCGAGGCGCGGGCAGAACCCTTGCTCGAGTGCCTCCAGGTGCTGGCAAGCCAGGAACCGGAGGCCATCGCCGAGCGTGTGCTGCGTGGGCAGGAAGTCCCTGATGGCGGGGAAGGCATCGACACTGCTGTCACCCTATCGCCCCCCAGGGCCGATCTTGAGCCCGCGCTGTCGTTTTGACCTGGCCGGGGCCTGTCCTTGGGGACGGACTTGCACACCCTTTTTCGTGCGGGAGACTGACCTGGTCATCCCGCAGGAGTATCGCCATGCAACCGCTTTCACTCACTCTCAAGGGCTTTCGCGGCATTCGCGATGGCCTGGGACGCGATGTCCTGACCCTCGACTTCGAGCGACTGGCCGATGGCGCCGAACTGGTCGCGATCGTCGGCGCCAACGGGCGCGGCAAGACCACTGTGATGGACAACATGCACCCGTACCTCACGATGCCCTCACGTGCCGGCGCGGCGGGGCCGGGTGGGTTCTCCTACTACGACCACGTCTGTCTACCCGAAAACGAGAAGGACCTGATTTGGGCCCACGACGGTCGCAGTTATCGCTCGCAGGTGGTCATCCGCGTGAACGGTCGGCGCAAGACCGAAGCCTTCCTGCTCTGGCTCGCGGACGACGGCGCCTGGCAGCCGATGGTGCTGGACGATGGCACCGTATCGGACGGTAAGGTGGACACGTATACCCGCTGCGTCGAAGCCATCTGTGGCAGCGCCGACACCTTCTTCACCTCGGTGTTTTCGGCCCAGGGCAAGCGGCAACTGAGCGCCTACCGTAATGCCGAGATCAAGACCTTGCTGGCTGACTTGCTCGGACAGGACGAAATCCGGGTGCTGGGCCAGAAGGCGAGCGAAACGGCCCGCCTGCTCAAGGCCGGCCTTGCGGCGATCCGGCAGGAGCAGGCGGGACTGGATGTGGAAGCGCAGCGTATCGAGGCCGAGCGGCGCCGGCTCGACGGCGCGAAAGCCTGCGTCGCGCAGCGCCTTGCGGGGCGCCAAGCGGCCCAGGCCGCCCAGGAGTCGGCCCGAACCCGGCACGCGCAATTGATGGCCGAACGCGAGCAGTCGCGAGGTGTGGAGGCGCGCCGGGGGCAACTTCAGGGCGAATGCCATGCCGTGATCCAGGCCGGCACCCAGGTCATCGAAGCTTTGAAGGCCCAGGACCATGGCGAAGTTCAGCGGCTGGAACGGCTGGAACAGCGTATCGCACAGCGCCTCGCCCAGGAGTGCAACCGCCGGCAAGTGTTGCAGAGCCAGCGTCGACAATGCCTCGCCGTGTTGGCGGGTGTGCAAGCCGTGCGGCATGCCGAGTGCCGTCTATCCATGGCCGAGCGGGTATCGTCGCTACGTTCGGCGCAGGTCGGGGCATGGCGCCAACAGGTTCAACGCTTGACGCAGTGCCAAGCGGCGAAGCGTATGGTCCAGCAGAAGTTGTCCTGGATCGAACGCGAGGCCGGCCAAGCGGCGCTCAAGGCTGAGGAACTGGCGCGGCGCTTCGGTCTCACTGGCGAGGTGCCGTGTGCCGGCACCGACCTGCAGGGGCAATGCCAGCTCCTGGGCGATGCGCGGGACGCCAAGGCTCTGATTCCCAGCGCGCAGGGAACGATCCAGCGGCTGTGGGGCGAGAAGGCGGCGGCACAGCAGGAACTGGACGCCCTGTGCCGGCAGCATGAGGAACTCGAGGCTGCGCCCCAGGCGTTGGCCAGGGCCGAGCACCGGGCCGACCTTGCCCGGGCGCGGGCCTCGCGGTTTGCGCTGCTGGCGGCCCAGGCCGGTGAAATGGCGCGGGCGCGGAACACACTGGCCGGGATCGAGCATGAGTTGACGGAACTGCGGACGGAACTGCCGGCCGCCCAGGGACTGGATGCCGCTGCCGGTCAGCCGCCTGCGGAGACAACCGAGGAGGCCGCCGAGCGCCAACAGATTCATGCGGCACGGCAGGCCATCGCGGCCCAGCACGAACAGCAAGCCAAGCACTACCGTGCCACTTTGGATCGGCTCAAGCAGGCGCTGGCGGCCTTGCCGGCACCGTACGACGGGCAGCGGCTAATCGATGCCCAGACCACGATGGAACAGGCGGCGCAGTCGGTCATTGCCGCGGAGCAGGCCCATCTGGCCGCAGTGCGGGATGCCGAAACCCTGGGCGCCCTCGTGCAGCAGGCAACGGCCCTGGCCGGTCGTCAGGCCCAAGTGACCAACCGCATCGCCAAGGTCGAAACCGAGCTGGGTACCTGGAACCTGTTCGCCAAGTGCATGAGCAACGACGGCCTGATTGCGCTGGCCATCGACGATGCCGGTCCGGCCTTGTCCGGGCTGGCGAATGAGCTCCTGCTGGCCTGCTACGGCCCTCGTTTCACAGTCTCCCTTCAGACGCTGGTGGAGACCGGCAAGGGCGAGCAGAAGGAAGGCTTCGACCTCCTCGTGCACGACGGCGAGTCGGGCGAGAGCAAGAGCGTCGGTCTGATGAGTGGCGGCGAACGGGTCTGGATCTCATGCCGAGCTCGGCATGAGATCCACTATGCCGCGAACCGGGTTATGCCGAGTCTCGTACTGAATCTCAAGAATGACACAG
>NZ_VUYQ01000014.1 GCF_008711155.1 Dechloromonas sp. CZR5
GCTTCCGCTCGCGAAAGTAGGTCAACGCCAGACTCCCATTCAAAAACCCCGTTACTAATCCAGTAACGGGGTTTTTAACTTTTACAAGAAGAAAAACCTGATCAGCTCACGCTGCCTTCAGCTGGTTGGCTTTTCGCTAACTTTTAGACGCATTTAGTCTCATTCCGCTCTTGAATTCGGCTGACAGAGCCCCATATTCAACCCTACGTTTCATTTTGAATAATGGGAGTCTCACGCATGTCCGAGTCCGCAACCGCAAATCGCGAAACGCTCGGCTTCCAGACGGAAGTCAAGCAACTGCTGCACCTGATGATCCATTCCTTGTACAGCAACAAGGAAATCTTTCTGCGCGAATTGGTATCGAATGCTTCCGATGCCTGTGACAAGCTGCGCTTCGAGGCGCTGAACAATGCGGCACTTTACGGTGACGATTCGGAATTGAAAATCCGGGTTGCCTTCGACAAGACCGCCCGTACTGTGACCATTTCCGATAATGGTATCGGTCTGAGCCGCGATGAGGCCGTCGCTCATCTCGGGACGATTGCCAAATCGGGTACCAAGGAATTCTTTTCGGCCCTGACCGGTGATCAGGCTAAAGATGCCCATCTGATCGGCCAGTTTGGGGTCGGCTTCTACTCGTCGTTTATCGTTGCCGACAAGGTGACGGTGATTTCCCGCCGTGCCGGAGTCGAGGCGAATCAGGCGGTACGTTGGGAATCAGCCGGCGAGGGCGAATATACCGTCGAAATGGTCGAAAAGGCCGGGCGCGGTACCGATGTCGTTCTGCATCTGCGCGACGGCGAGGATGATTTCCTGAACGGTTGGAAACTCAAGTCCATCATTCGCAAGTATTCCGACCATATCACGCTCCCGATCATCATGAAGAAGGAGGAGTGGAAGGACGGCGAGCAGGTCGTGACCGAGGAGGACGAGACCGTCAATCAGGCCAACGCGCTGTGGGTGCGCAGCAAGTCGGATATTACCGACGAGCAATACACCGAGTTCTACAAGCATGTTGCCCATGACTTCGAAGACCCGCTGTGCTGGACGCATGCCCGCGTCGAAGGCAAGCAGGAATACACTCAACTCCTCTACATCCCGGCTCGCGCGCCGTTCGACATGTGGGACCGCAACGCCCGTCATGGCATCAAGCTCTACGTGCGCCGCGTCTTCATCATGGACGACGCCGAGCAGCTGATGCCGCTGTACCTGCGCTTTGTGCGCGGGGTGGTCGATTCGGCCGATCTGCCGCTCAACGTGTCGCGCGAAATCCTGCAACAGAGCAAGGATATCGACAATATCCGCAGCGGCTGTACGCGCAAGGTGTTGTCCATGCTGGAAGGCCTGGCCAATAGCGATGAAGCGGCCGACAAGGAAAAGTACGCCAAATTCTGGGAAGCCTTCGGCGCCGTGCTCAAGGAAGGCGTTGGCGAGGACCAGGCCAACAAGGACAAGATTGCCGGCTTGATCCGTTTCGCATCGACGCATGGCGATGGCGACAAGCAGATTGCTTCGCTGGCCGACTACATCGCCCGGATGAAGGATGGCCAGGAGAAGATTTATTACGTGACGGCCGACAGCTTCAACGCCGCCAGGAACAGCCCGCATCTTGAAATTTTCAAGAAGAAGGGGATTGAGGTCTTGCTGCTATCCGATCGTGTTGACGAGTGGGTGGTTGGCCACCTGACCGAGTTCGAAGGCAAGCAGTTGCAGTCTGTGGCCAAGGGCGGCCTTGATCTCGGCAAGCTGGAAGATGAAGCCGAGAAGCAGGAAGCCGAAAAAGCGGCCGATGAGTACAAGGACTTGCTGGAGAAGGTGAAAACCGCGCTCGGCGACAAGGTCAAGGATGTACGCGTCACCTATCGCCTGACGGACTCGCCGTCCTGCCTGGTTTCCGACGAGCATGATCCGTCCGGCAACCTGGCTCGTCTGCTGAAGGCGGCAGGTCAGAAAGCGCCGGACATCAAGCCCATCCTGGAAATCAATCCGCAGCATCCGGCCGTGATGCGCCTGAAGTATGAAGAGGCACGCTTCGATGACTGGGCTGCTTTGTTGTTCGAGCAGGCTACGCTGGCCGAGGGCGGGCAACTGGATGACCCGGCTGGCTTCGTCAAGCGTATCAACGATCTGATGATGGCGTTGTCGGCGAAGTGATTCGATTTCGCCGTAGCCGCTAATCGGCTTGTGTCGATCAAAGGCCGCCTGTTCAGGCGGCCTTTTTTATGTGGGAAGCAATCCTATGCAGCGGTTGGCGAGCTTCCCCAGAGCGCTTCGCCACCGGCATCCAAATAGCTCAGATAAGAGCGCAGATCGAATTCCAGCTGGAAATAATCGGGCTCCATGTGTTGGCAGAGCTGGTAGAAGGCCTTGTTGTGTTCCGATTCCTTCAGATGGGCGAGTTCGTGCACCACGATCATGCGCAGGAATTCGCCGGGCATGTTGCGAAACAGTCCGGCAACGCGGATTTCCCTTTTGGACCTGATCTTGCTCCCCTGCACCCGGCCAATGGAGGTGTGGGTGCCCAGTGCCTTTTGCAGCGTTTGCAATTTACTGTCGTAGGCGATCTTGCTGAGCTGTGGTGTATTTTTCAGATGATGATTGCGAATATCCTGGACGTAGTCGTAGAGCGCCTTGTCAGTGCGTATGTCGTGGGCCAGCGGGTATTTTCCGAGCAGAATCCCCCCCAGCTTCCCTTGCGCAATGGCGTGGCTGACGGCGTGGACCAGATGACCGGGATAGCCAGCGAGATAATTGGGGGGCGGGTTGGGGCGCATGCGACAGCGAGGTGAGGGAATACCTGAATTTTACCGAAGCGGCGCGCTGTCCGAGGTGTTGGCGGACTTAGGCGGTATGCTGGCGGCTGTTTCATTTTGCCCTGCCACCATGCAGAACCCCGTTCCCATCATTGTCATCGCGCAGCTGTTCGGTACGTCGTTGTGGTTCTCGGCCAATAGTGCCGCTGACGATCTGATTCGCACCTGGGGCATCGTTCCGGCCGATATCGGAACCTTGACCAATGCCGTTCAGCTCGGCTTTATCCTGGGCACCCTGAGCTTCGCCATTTCCGGCCTGGCCGACCGCTTTCCGGCCAGCCGGATTTTTGCGGTTTGCGCCGTGCTCGGGGCCGCTTGCAACGCTGCATTCGCCGGGTTGGCCGATGGCCTGACTTGGGCAGTGCCCCTGCGCTTTGCCGTCGGCTTTTGCCTGGCAGGTGTCTATCCACTCGGCATGAAGCTGGTGGTCAGCTGGGTGCCGGAGCGTGCCGGATCGGCATTGGCACAACTGGTCGGCATGCTGACGCTGGGGACAGCGTTGCCGCACGGCATTCGCCTGGCAGGGACAGGCTGGTCGTGGCAGGCCACGATTCTGGTTTCCTCAGGCTTGGCGCTACTGGCTGCGGTCATGATCTTCCGCCTTGGTGACGGTCCTCATCTCAAGCGTCGGCACGGAGCGCCACCGATGCGCCTGGGCAGGGTACTCCACGCCTTTTCGATCGGCGAATTTCGTGCCTCCGCCCTGGGTTATTTTGGCCACCAATGGGAGTTGTACGCCTTCTGGACGCTGACCCCGGCGCTGATCGTCCTGAGTGGCCTGGCGGCTCCCGGCAGCATCGAAGTCTCCGGGCTGGCGTTTGCCATCATCGGCATCGGCACGCTGGGTTGCCTGTTCGGCGGCTGGTGGAGCCAGCGTATCGGCAGCGCCCGGGTGGCCGCTACGGCCTTGGCGCTGTCGGCGGCTTGCTGTGCGATATTCCCGCTGAGCGGCGAGTGGGCACCCTGGGCCAAGCTATTGTTGCTGCTGCTGTGGGGGGCGACGGTGGTGGCCGATTCGCCTCATTTTTCGGCGCTATCCGCCAGGGCCTGCCCGCCCGAGATCGTCGGGAGCGCCCTTGCCTTCCAGAATTCGATCGGTTTTGCGATCACCATGGTTTCCATCCAGTTGGGGACGGCGTGGATAGGCAACTGGGCCGGCGGCATCGCGTGGTTGCTCTTGCCTGGCCCCGTTCTCGGCCTGCTTGGACTCTACCCTCTGTGGCGGGCGGCAAGCCGATGAACCCCGATGATCTGCTCCTCCTGGTCAGCCGGACGATGCCATTTGGCAAATACAAGGGCCGCTTGATTGCCGACCTGCCCGGGCATTACCTGAACTGGTTTGCCCGTGAAGGTTTTCCGCCGGGGGAAATTGGCCGTTTGCTGGCCTTGATGCAGGAGATCGACCATAACGGCCTGTCGGGTCTGTTGAAACCCCTGCGGCAATCTTAGCGGGCAGCCATAGGCAGCCCGCCGGGGTTTGACGAAACGGCACCTTGCTCAGCTACTGGGTATTGAATTGCTGGCGCAGGCAGGCCTTGTGCTCAGGGCCAAGCTTGTCCTGGCATGCGACACGGGCTTTCTGGTGCTGCTCGCAACGTGCCGGGTTGGGTGCCTTGCTGCAATCGACCGTCGGCATTTTCTGTTGGACACATTGGCGGAAAGCAGGTCCGGACTGGCCTTGGCATTCCTGATAGGCCATCTTGCGCGACTCGCATTGCTGCGGGTTGCCGGCCTTGGCGCAATCGAAATTCTGCATCTGCTGCTGCATGCATTGACGACGCTGCGGGCCGGTGTTGGCCTTGCAGGCTTCTATCGCTTTGGCGCGGGCTTCGCGATGGGCTGTACAAGCGGCCGGGTTCGGTGCCTGGCTGCAGTCGAGCTGGGCGCGTGCCCGAGGCGGACTGGTTGGAGCCATCCCGGAATCCATGCCGCGCATGCCCCCCATCCCGGGACCCGGCTGTGCATTGGTAGGCAGGCAGGTCAGCGAAGCCAGCAAGGTGACGGCGATCATCATCAGACGTTTTTTCATTTTTTTGCTCCCCATTGACGGTTGTCACAACTTCATTCTAGGCGCTATTCGGATTAGTTTCCGCTCAACTTGCAAACGAGTGCGAACATCTCCGGGGCGAGTGACAACACCTTACGAGCACATGCTATATTGCCGCGGATGAATGACAGGAATGTAGGCGAACATCGCCTGACTCTCGCCGAGGTCGTCGACTGGATGGTCGAGGACGGCCTCATCGGTCGCGAGGCAGCCGATGCCTTGAAGAGCGAGCGCCGCCTGCACGGTGGCAAGATCCATCCGCTGATCGTCATCGCCGACCAGAAGTGGCGCAGCGCCAAGCTGCCGACCCAATTGCTGAACCTGGAAAACCTCACCGAATGGCTGGCCGGGCGGACGGGACTCGATTACCTGCATATCGACCCGCTGAAGATCGATTTCACCGGCGTTGCCGAAGTGATGTCGAGCGCCTACGCGGCCCGCTTCGGCATCCTGCCGGTTCAGGTGACGACACGTGAGGTCGTGATCGCCACGGCCGAGCCTTTCGTTCGCGAATGGGTCGTCGAGCTGCAGCATATCCTGCGCAAGGAGATTCGCCGGGTGATGGCCAATCCGGATGACATCGGGCGCTACCTGGTCGAGTTCTTCAACCTGGCCAAGTCGGTCAAGAAAGCGGCGGCCCGCGGCGAAGTGACCAGCGGTTTGTCGAGCTTCGAGCAGCTGGTCGAGCTGGGCAAGGGCAACCGGACCTTCGATGCCAACGACCAGCACATCGTCCATATCGTGGACTGGTTGTGGCAGTACGCTTTCGACCAGCGCGCCTCGGACATCCACATTGAACCGCGGCGCGATCTGGGCATTGTCCGCTTCCGTATCGACGGCGTGCTGCATCAGGTGTACCAGATTCCGATGGCGGTGATGAACGCCATGACCAGCCGCATCAAGCTGCTCGGTCGCATGGACGTCATCGAGAAGCGCCGCCCTCAGGACGGCCGGATCAAGACGCGGACGCCGGCGGGGCAGGAGGTCGAGTTGCGCTTGTCCACCCTGCCGACGGCTTTCGGCGAAAAACTGGTCATGCGTATTTTTGACCCAGAGGTACTGGTGCGGGATTTCCGCTCGCTCGGCTTTTCCGATGATGACCAATTGCGCTGGAAACAGATGACCGGCTCGCCGAACGGCATCGTGCTGGTCACCGGTCCCACCGGCTCTGGCAAGACGACGACGCTGTACACCACGCTGAAACAACTGGCGACGCCGGAGGTCAACGTGTGCACCATCGAGGACCCGATCGAAATGATCGAGTCCTCGTTCAACCAGATGCAGGTCCAGCACAGCATCGATCTCGGTTTTGCCGATGGCGTGCGCGCCTTGATGCGCCAGGACCCGGATATCGTGATGATCGGCGAAATCCGCGATCTGGAGACCGCCGAAATGGCCATCCAGGCGGCCCTGACCGGGCATCTGGTGCTGTCGACCCTGCATACCAACGATGCGCCGTCCGCGATTACCCGCATGCTTGATCTCGGCGTGCCGGCCTACCTGATCAATTCGACCCTGCTCGGCGTGATGGCCCAGCGCCTGGTGCGTACCTTGTGCCCGCATTGCAAGAAGGCGGCACCGATTACCGAGGATCAGAGGGCCGCCTGGCGTTCGCTGGTGGCGCCGTGGAAATCGGCCGAGCCGGCGCAATTGTGGCAGCCGGTCGGTTGTCTCGAGTGCCGGATGACGGGTTATACCGGTCGGGTGGGTATTTACGAAGTTCTGCTCAATTCGCCGGAAATCCGCAGGCAGATCAAGCCGATCACGGACATCCCGAAGCTCCGCGAACAGGCCTTCCGCGAAGGGATGCGGCCGCTGCGCATCTCAGGCGCCTTGAAAGTTGCCCAAGGGCAGACCTCTCTCGAGGAAGTGATCAAGGTCGCCCCGCCATCGGACGAAGGGTAAGCGTCTTGCCCGTCGTTGCGGGCAATGAATGACTAGCGACCGACCGACGTGGCCTTGCGGCGTACCGCATCGACGTAGGCCATGGCATCCATGGCCTGGCCGTTGCGCTGGGCTTGCCAGATCGTCTCGCCCAGGCATTCGAGCAGGACGTGCTCGGCATCGTGCGCATCCATGCGCGCCCGCAATTGCTCGAACGCCAGGCGAATCCCGGGCGGCTGGTCGATGCTCACCTGCTCGTGGATCGCCAGGTGCAGTGAAAGATGCAGGAAGGGATTCATCGCTCCGCCTTCCGGTACCCATTCCTGGTTGACTGCCGCATCCGCATTTTCCAGCAGCGCATGATATTCAGGGTGCCGGGCGGCAATGTCGGCAGCCGTGACTTCGGCGCCAACCAGGGGCAAACGGTCGAGGTGTTTTTTCCAGGCATCGCAGAAGAAGCGACGCACCTGTTCGCGGGAGGGATTAAACATGGGAGCTTTCGTAAAGCAGGGTCAGGATGGCATTGTGATACAACCGGTTGTTACCGTCCCGGTGAATGATCTGGCCGGTACCATAGGCGCCGAGTAGCGGCGTATCGGGGAAGTGTTCGCGAAAGGCCTGCAGGTCGCGGTCGTCGTTGCCGTAGAAGAGCGGTCCGCGTCCGATGCACGAGAACATCAGCGCAAACGCGGGGGGAACATGGTGTTCGCGGTGGTTGGCAAACGCTGCGCGAATCTGCTGTTCGGCGGCGAGTGGCTGGCGTATCGCCCAGAGCATGGATTCGCCCGGCGCGAGGGTGTCGGACAACATCAGCGAGCCGTCGGCATTGGCCGTCAGGATGGCCATTCCGGGTTCGTCGGCATGGCGTAGCACGGCAATCTGGTGCCAGGGCGGATGTTCACGCAAGTCGGGAGGCAGGCTGCGGCGCAGGCTGTCGATGGCACGGTGGCCGCCTACCTGTTGAAGCTCATAGCCCCGGCATTGGTCGACAACTTGAGATTCGCCGAGGATGCGCATGCCGGTCGATTTGGTCTGGCAGGCGCTGACGCCCGGCAGGCGAATTTCGGCGCAGCCGTTCTCGGCCAGCCGGCTCTGCGACCAGGTTACGCCATCGGAATCGAGAAAGCCGGCGCGCGGTTTATCGGTCTGCCAGCCAAACGGCAGAAGTGCGTGGGACGAAAACGAGATCAGCAGTTCATCCGGTGCGGCTGACGAGTCCGGTGCCGAGAAAATCATCGCCGCAGCGGCCGATTGATCCAGCTGCCAGCCGCGTTCGGTGAGCAGGCCGCTGGCCGTGCCGCCGCAGACCGACAGGCAGCCGGCCGCCCGAGCTGCGGCAAGCACGGCAGGCTGGGGATTGCGGGCGTAGTCGCGGCTCAGGAAGAGCAGCACGTTGTCGGCACGGTCTACGCCGGCAAGGGACAAGGCGTGGCTGACCGCCTCATGGGCGAGTTCGGCAACGGGCCTGCTGCCTGTGACCAGACTGCTTGCCACCTTCATACGGTTTTTCCCCGGAAGGCGCACAGATCGATCACGACACAGCGCGCGCATTCCGGTTTGCGGGCCTTGCAGATATAGCGGCCGTGCAGGATCAGCCAGTGATGGGCGTCTTTCTTGAACTCGTCCGGTGTTACGCGCAGCAGCTTCTGCTCGACTTCGACGACCGTCTTGCCAGGGGCCAGCCCGGTCCGGTTGCCAAGGCGGAAGATGTGCGTGTCGACCGCGATCGTCGGTTGCCCGAAGGCCGTGTTGAGCACGACGTTGGCGGTCTTGCGACCGACGCCGGGCAAGGCTTCCAGTGCTTCCCGGTCGGCCGGGACTTCCCCGCCGTGCAGTTCGACCAGCATTCGGCAGGTGGCGATGACGTTCTTCGCCTTGGTGCGGAACAGGCCGATGGTTTTGATGTAGTCGACCAGTCGTTCTTCACCGAGGGCCAACATGGACTCTGGCGTCGGGGCGACCGGAAAAAGACGGGCAGTCGCCTTGTTCACGCCGACGTCCGTTGCCTGGGCGGAGAGGATGACCGCGATCAGCAACTGAAACGGGGTCGCGTAGTGCAGTTCTGTCGTAGGCGCCGGGTTGGCGTCGCGCAAGCGGGTATAGAACTGCTCGATTTGGGCTTTTTTCACGGGTGGATAATGTAGATCGTTGTTATTTGGCGCCGCCTGCGCGATATTTGTATAAACCATTCTACCCGACAGAGAGGACTGTTTCTTCATGCAGCAGGCCAGTCCAGACAACGGCATCGCCTTGACCCAACTGGTTGAGGGCAATCCGGTGGCGACCATCGTGATCGACGCGAGTCATCGGGTCACGCACTGGAATCGCGCCTGTGCCGTACTGACTGGCGTCCCGGCGGAGAAGATGATCGGCCGTTCGGAACAATGGCGTGCTTTTTACGACTCGGCGCGCCCGATCATGGCCGATCTGGTGGTGGACGGCGTACTCGAGGACGGCGTGGACCGCTATTACCATGGCAAGTTCGCGAAATCGGCGCTGATCGCCGATGCGTACGAAGCCGAGGATTTCTTTCCGTCCTTCGGCCAAGGCGGCCGCTGGCTGTTCTTTACCGCCGCCGCCTTGCGCGATGCCGAAGGGCGTATCGTCGGTGCCATCGAGACCTTGCAGGACGTGACTGAGCGACGGAGAGCCGAGGCGGCCCTGCGCGAGAAGGAAGCGTATCTGGCCCAGGTGGTTGATGGTTCTTCCGTCCCTACCATCGTAATCGACGCGGATCACGTGGTGACCCACTGGAATCGCGCCTGCGAGGCCTTGAGCGGGCTTTCGGCAAGCGCGGTGATCGGTACCCGCGATCACTGGAAAAGCTTCTATCCGACGCGGCGCCCGATCCTGGCCGATTTGATCATCGATGGCGTCGGGGAGCGCGAGGTCGATCGCCTGTATCACGGTCGCTTCCGGCGCTCGTCCCTGATCAACGGCGGATACGAGGCCGAGGATTTCTTTCCGAATCTTGGATCAGCCGGCAGCTGGCTGTTCTTTACGGCGGCACCCTTGAGAAATGCAGCTGGCGAGGTTATCGGGGCGATCGAGACACTGCAGGACGTGAGCGAACGGCGGCGGGCCGAGGAAGCCTTGCGCGACAGCGAGGAGCGCTATCGTTCCTTGAGCCAGACCGACCCGCTGACCGGGCTGTTCAATTCGCGCCACATGCGCGAGGTGTTGCCGCTCGAAATCGAGCGTGCGACCCGCTACGGCCGGCCGTTGGCACTGCTGGCGCTGGATTGCGACAACTTCAAGGCGGTCAACGACAACCACGGCCATCTGGGTGGCGATCGAGTGCTGCAATGCCTGGCCAACGCCATTCATCAATGCTTGCGCCGCTCCGATTCGGCTTTTCGCTACGGCGGGGAGGAGTTTGTGGTGCTGTTGCCGGAAACCGATGGGCCGGCGGCTCTGCTGATCGCAGAACGTCTGTGCGCGGCGTTTGCCGATGCCCGAACGCCGTCGCCCGTCGGTGAGGCGATTTCCTGCACGGTGAGCATCGGTGTCGCGCTCTGCCGTGCCGACGACAACGAAATGAGCCTGATGCGTCGCGCCGACGAGGCTTGCTACCGGGCCAAGCGGGCCGGAAAGAACCAGGTTGTCCCGGAAGACTCAGGCGGCTGAGTCGGTGCTCGGCGATGCGTCGCGCAATACCGGAATCCGTCGTAGTTTCCGGGGGGCTTCCAGATTGCGGGCGCGCAGTTGCCCGCAGCCGCCGTCGACATCCTGCCCGGCCGAGTTGCGTACCGTGGTCCGGATGCCGCGGGCGTGCAGATAGCGCGTCAGCGCGGTCACCCGTTCGACCGGCGGGCGCCGATAATCGAGGGCTGCGGTGGCGTTGTAGGGAATCAGGTTCATCAGCGCATATTTCCCGGTCAGGAGGCGGACGATGCCATCCATTTCGGCTTCGCTGTCGTTGACCCCCTCGATCAGGGTCCATTGATACTGGATCGGGTAGCCCGTCCGGCGGGCATACGCTTCGGCCAGTTCGACCAGTTCGCCGGGCTCGATCGGTGCCGCCTTGGGAAGCAAGGTCTTGCGCAGTTCGGGGCGTGTCGTATGCAGCGAAATGGCCAGGGCGGGGCGGACGCGCCCGGCAGGCAGCCGTTCGAAAACACGGTAGTCGCCGACGGTCGAGAAGACCAGGTTCTTGTGGCCGATGGCGCCATAGGTGCCCAGGGTGTCGATGGCTTCCAGCACGTTGTCGATATTGTGCGAAGGCTCGCCCATTCCCATGAAGACGACCCGGCTGACCTTGCGCTGCCGACGCGCCAGGACGACCTGGGCGACCATTTCGGCGCTATCGACCTGGCGCAGCAAGCCGTCGCGGCCGGTCATGCAGAAGGTACAACCGACGGCGCAGCCGACCTGGGTCGAGATGCACAGGCCGTCGCGGGGAAGCAGGACGCTCTCCACCAGCTGGCCATCAGCCAGTTCGACGAGCAGGCGTGCCCCATCCTCGCCGGCATGTTCGGAACGGACGCGAGCCAGGCTGTTCAGTGTGGCAGAGAGTCCGGGGAGGGCATTGCGTAGCCCAAGCGGCAGGAAGTCGGCGGCCGGCTGGTGGCGTGGCCCGCTATCGAGGGATTGACCCTGCGCCCAGGCACGCAGCACGCGGTCGACGTGGCAATCCTTGGCGCCGGTGGCGTACAGGGTCTGGCGGATGGCTTCGATGCGCATGGGAAAAATTCAGGCCCCGCAGGGCCTGGAAATCAGTGGCAACCGGCGCTGGCGACCGGCGCCGGCGGCTTCAGCCTGGCGCGTTCGGCGGCCTTGGCATCCATCCAGTTCTTCCAGGCGATCATGCAGCCGAGCAGGATGAACGCGCCGGGCGGCAACAGGGCAAGCAGGAAGCCGGGATAGCTTTCCGGCAGCAGCTGGATGGGCTGCATGTTCGGGAAGACCATGTCGATGCCGCCGAGTACGGTGCCGTTACCGAGCAATTCGCGCATGGCACCGAGCAGTGCAAGCGTCCACAGCATGCCGACGCCCATGAACACGCCGTCGAAGGTCGACTGCAGCGGCGGGTTCTTGGCAGCAAAGGCCTCGACGCGGGCCAGCACGATGCAGTTGGTGACGATCAGCGGAATGAAGATGCCGAGGACCAGATACAGCTCGTGCAGGTTGGCGTTGAACAGTAGGTCGATAACGGTGACCAGCGCGGCGACGATCAGGATGAAGACGGGAATCCGGATTTCGTGCGGAATGAGGTTGCGCAGCGAGGCGACGGCGACGTTGGAGAGCGCCATGACGATGATCGTTGCCAGCGACAGCATGATGCCGTTCACCGCATTGGTGGTCACGGCCAGAAGCGGGCAAAGACCGAGAATCTGCGCGATGGACGTATTCTGTTTCCAGATACCGTTACCGGCGATGGTCCTGAATTCTTCGCGGGTGATCATTGGGCACCTCCTTCGGCGAACAGACGGTCACGGTTGGCTTCGGCCCAATGCGCCGCCTTGAGGACGGCCTTGGTCACCGCACGGGGGGTGATGGTGGCGCCGGCGTAATAGTCGATCTTGCCGCCATCCTTGCGGACCTTCCATTCCTTGTCGGTCACCTGGGCGAGCGACATGCCGATGAATTGCGTGATCCACGGACGAGCCTTGTTCTTGTCCTTCTTGACTTCGATGTAGTCGCCGAGGCCCGGGGTTTCCTTGTGCTGGGTGACGCGGACGCCACCTACCTCGCCATTGGCGCGCAAGGCAATGATCAGGCGGATTTTGCCGGCATAGCCATCCGGCGCGACGGATTCGACAATCAGCGCCACGGGCTGTCCCGCCTTGCGCGCACGATAGACGGTGGAAGGGTCGGCCAGGCCCAGTTCAGGGGTGGCCTGAAGGGCGACGGTATCGGTCAGCAAATCGTTGTCGTATTCGGTACGCGGCAGGACTTCGTCGACCAGCTTCATCTTCTCTTCGGCCGCCGAGGCCTCGATGGCCGGTTTGGTCCACAGGTAGGCGCCGGAGAGCAGGCCGGTGAAAATGATCACGAAAATGAACAGGATTGCCGCGGTGCGCACTGCCATCCCGGAGGCTGTGAATCCCTTGGCGGCGCTCACGGACGATCCCCCTTGCCGGCATCTTTCATGCCGAAAATCTTCGGCTGGGTCAGCAGGTCGATGACCGGGGCGCAGAGATTCATCAGCAGCACGGCGAAGGCCACGCCGTCCGGGTAACCGCCGAAGACGCGGATGATGTAGGCGAGCAGGCCGGCACCGGCACCGAAGATCAGCTTGCCGCGCGGCGTGGTGCACCCGGAAACCGGATCGGTCGCAATGAAGAAGGCACCGAGCATCGCGCCGCCGGACAACAAGTGGAACAGCGGGCTGGCAAACTGGGCCGGGTTGAGCAGCCACAGTGCGCCGGAAATGGCGACCAGGGAAGCGATGAAAGCGAGCGGGACGTGCCAGGTGATGAGCTTGCGCTGCCACATCCACAGGCCGCCGATCAGGTAACCAAAGGCGACCCATTCCCAGCCGCGGCCGGCGAAATTGCCGTAGATATCCTGATTGGCCAGCAAGGCGGCGACATCCTGGCTACCTTCGCCCAGCTTGAGGGCCGTCTTCATGGCGTCGAGCGGCGTGGCGCCGGACAGCGCGTCGACACGCGGCGCGAGGCCGAGAATGACGTTGAGCTGGTCGACCAGCGGCAGTTGCAAGCCGACGCTGGGCCATTGCGACATCAGGGCGGGGAAGGAGACGATACAGATGGCGAAGGCGACCATCGCCGGATTGAACGGGTTCTGGCCGAGGCCGCCGTAGAGGTGCTTGGCGACGACGATGGCGAAGACGGTGCCGGTAGCGACCAGCCACCAGGGCGCCAGCGGCGGGAAGGTGAGCGCGATCAGCCAGGCGGTGACGATGGCCGAGCCGTCGGACAGGAACATTGCCAGCGGCTTTTTCTGGATGTGCAGCATCGCCGTTTCGGCGATCAGGGCGGCCAGCGAGGCAATGACCAGCTGGACCAGGATGGCCGGGCCGACCAGCCAGGCATAGGCGGCGATGCCGGGAACCAGCGCGATGCAGACTTGCGTCATGACCTGGCTGACGCTGGTGTCCTTGAGCAGGAAGGGGGCGGGGGCGAACATTACTCGGATTTCTCGTTGACCGGCGTTTCCGGCGGGACCAGGCCGGCAGTGGCGCGCCGGGACTCGATTTCTTCGGCGGCGCGCTGCTGTTCCGGCGTCAGGTGCTCGGTGTTCTTCGGCTGTGCCGCCTCCCGTTGGGCCTTGGCGCGTTCCATGGCAGCCTGGATGGTGGCCAGCTTGGCCGCCTTTTCGGCATCGGCGGCAGAGGGTGCAGCCACAGGGGCGGGAGAGGATGCTTCGGCCGCGGGGGCGGGGACCTCGCCTGCCGCAGCGGCTGCGGCAGCCTCGGCGGCCTTCTTGGCAGCCTGCGCAGCTGCGGCCTTGGCCAGCTTCTCGGCCTTCTCGGCCTTTTCGCGCTCTTCGCGGTATTGCTTGAACTCGAAACGCTCCTTGGCCTGGTCGGCGGCGTTCTTTTCGCGTTCGCGCGCCCAGATTTCGCTCTTGGCGAAACGGAAGTACTGGACCAGCGGAATGCGCGACGGGCAGACGAAGGAGCAGCAACCGCATTCGATGCAGTCGAAGATGTGGTACTCCTGCGTCTTGCCGAAATTCTTGGCGCGCGAGAACCAGTACATCTCGAACGGCTGCAGCTCGTGCGGGCAGGCCTGGGCGCAGGATCCGCAGCGGATGCACGGCATTTCCGGCGCCTTGGGCGGGAACAGGCGGTCGGAGTGGGCGATCAGGCAGTTGGTGGCCTTGACCACCGGGACGTCGGGTTGCGGCACCAGGAAGCCCATCATCGGGCCGCCCATGACGATGCCGTCGGTATCCGGGTGTGGCGTGGCCAGCTTGAGCAATTCGTCCATCGGCGTGCCGATCAGGACTTCGTAATTGCGTGGTTCATGCACGTTGCCGGTGATGGTCACCAGACGCGAAACGACCGGTTCGCCGTGGGCGATGGCGCGCCAGGCAGTGTAGGCGGTGGCGACGTTGAAGCACTGGACGCCGAGATCGGTCGAGCGCTTGCTGGCCGGAACTTCCTTGCCGGTCAGCACGCGGATCAGCTGCTTGGCGCCGCCGGCCGGATACAGCGTCGGCACCTGGATAACCTCGAAATCCTCGCCGACAGCCTCGACCGCTGCGCGCATGGCGGCAGCGGCTTCCGGCTTGTTGTCCTCGATGCCGATCAGCACCTTCTTCGGTTGCAGCAGGTCACGGAAAATGCCGATGCCGCGCACGACTTCCTCGGCGCGTTCGCGCATCAGCAGGTCGTCGCAAGTGATGAAGGGCTCGCACTCGGCGCCGTTGACGACCATTTCTTCCATCGGCACCGTCTTCGAGGCGGTCAGCTTGCCGTGGGTCGGGAAGACGGCGCCGCCGAGACCGACCACGCCGGCCTGCTGGAGACGCTCACGCACCTGTTCCGGGGTGAGCGACTTGTAGTCGACCGGTTCGCGGACGATCCACTCGTCCTTGCCATCCGGTTCGATCACCACGCACATCGCATCGAGGCCCGACGGGTGCGGCTGGACGTGCATGGCGACCTCGACCACGGTACCCGAGGTCGGGGCATGGACGGCTGCGGAAATCCAGCCGTCGGCCTCGCCGATCAATTGGCCTTTCAGTACCTTGTCGCCGGCTTCCACGACCGGGCGTGGCGTACCGCCGATGCTCTGGTGCAGCGGGACGACCAGGCGCGAAGGCATGGGGGCCATGGCGATCGGCAGGCCGAGCGATTGGGTCTTGTTGGTCGGCGGTTTGACGCCACCCTTGAACTTGAACAGGTTCATCAGCATCAGGCGGCCTCTTTGATCGGAGCAGCCTTGATTTCAACGACCGGGTATTTCCACTTCCAGCTGTCGATGTTTTCGGCAATGACTTCCATATGGATGCACTCGACCGGGCACGGCGGCAGGCAGAGCTCGCAACCGGTGCATTGCTGGCCGATGATCACGTGCATCTGCTTGGCGGCGCCGATGATGGCATCGACCGGGCAGGCCTGGATGCACAGCGTGCAGCCGATGCAGGTGTTCTCGTCGATGATGGCGACCTGTTTCGGTTTTTCCTCGGCATCGAGCGGTTTGACTTCGCGACCGAGCAGATCGGCCAGGCGCTGCACGCCTTCGGTGCCGCCGGGCGGACACTTGTTGATTTCCTCGCCGTTGGCGATGGCTTCGGCGTAGGGCTTGCAGCCCGGATAGCCGCACTGGCCGCATTGTGTCTGCGGGAGGATGGCTTCGATCTTTTCGATCAGGGGGTCGCCCTCGACCTTGAACTTGATCGAGGCGAAACCGAGCGCGGCGCCGAGCACGACGGCGCCGAGGGCCATGATGGCGATGGCGAGCAGGATATCCATTACTGGTACTTGTCCAGGCCGGCAAAGCCCATGAAAGCCAGGGCCATCAAGCCGGCGGTGACCATGGCGATGGCCACGCCGCGGAAATGGACGGGCACGTCGGCGCCTTCGATGCGTTCGCGGATGCCGGCGAAGAGGATCAAGACCAGCGAGAAGCCGACGGCGCTGCCGGCACCGAAGAGCAGCGAATCGACGAAGTTGTAGTTGTTCGAAATGTTGAGCAGCGGCACGCCGAGCACGGCGCAGTTGGTGGTGATCAGCGGCAGGTAGATGCCCAGCGTCTGCTGTAGTGCCGGCGAGGTCTTGGCGATGACCATTTCGGTCAGCTGGACGATGGCCGCGATGGTGACGATGAAAGACAGCGTGCGCAGGTACTCCAGGCCAAACGGCATCAGCAGGTAGTGATCGATGATGTAGCTGGCCCCGGTCGCCATGGTCAGCACGAAGGTCGTGGCGGCACCCATGCCGTAGGCGGTTTCCAGTTTCTTGGAAACGCCCATGAAGGGGCAAAGACCGAGAATCTTCACCAGCACGACGTTGTTGACCAACACCGCACCGACGAGGATGAAGAGATAGTGGCTCATGATTTAGGCTGGCGTGAGGCGCGTATTATCGAGTTTTGCTGCGGTGCGAACAACTGCGCGCCCCTTATGGCCTTATCCGTTTTTCTTGCTCAGCATGATAGCGAGGGTCTCTGCCACCTCGCTGACCAGATCCGGGCCGCGATAGATGAAACCGCTATAAAACTGCACCAGCGAGGCGCCGGCCTTGATCTTCTCGGCCGCATCCTCGCCACCCATGATGCCGCCGACGCCGATGATCGGCAGTTCGCCGGCCAGGGCCGTGGACAGCTTCTTCAACACCGCAGTCGATTTCTGGAAGACCGGAGCGCCGGACAGCCCGCCGGTTTCGGCGGCATTGGGCATGCCCTCGACGCCTTCGCGCGACAGCGTGGTGTTGGTGGCGATGACCGCATCGAAGCGATGGCGGCGCAGCGCGTCGGCGATGGCGGTGATCTGCTCGTCGTCGAGGTCGGGGGCGATCTTCAGAGCCATCGGCACGTACTTGCCGTTCTTGTCGGCCAGTTGCAGCTGGCGGGCCTTGAGCTGTGACAGCAGGTCGTCGAGTGCTTCGTCCTTCTGCAGTTCGCGCAGATTCTTGGTATTCGGCGACGAGATATTGACCGTGACGTAGCTGGCGTCGTTATAGACCTTGTCGAGGCAGATCAGGTAGTCGTCGGCGGCTTTCTCGATCGGTGTCGTGGCGTTCTTGCCGATGTTGATGCCGAGGATGCCGCCTTTCTTGGGGAATTCGGCGGCGCGGACGTTTTCCAGCAGCTTGTCGACGCCGGCATTGTTGAAGCCCATCCGGTTGATGATGCCCTGCGCTTCCGGAATGCGGAACAGGCGCGGCTTTGGGTTGCCATCCTGCGGGCGCGGCGTGATGGTGCCGATTTCGATGAAGCCGAAACCGAGCCGGGCCAGGCCGTCGATATGGTCGCCATTCTTGTCCAGACCGGCGGCGAGGCCGACCGGATTCGGGAACTTCAGGCCCATGACCTCGACCGGGCACGGGGCGACCGGCTTGGCCATCAGGCAGGCAGCGCGATCGATACCCACCATGCCGATGCCGTGCGCGGTTTCGGCGTCGAGGGAGAAGAAGAATTTGCGGATGAGTGGATAGAGCATAACCCGTGATTTTAGCGCATCGACGGGCCGATTTGGCTGAAAAACACGGTGCTAAAATACGCACATCTTAATGTTTTGGACATGGCGCCCCGATGGAGCTCTTGAAAGCGATACGTGCCGGCCGGCTGAACGACGTGAAGGCCGCTCTCGATGCCGGGGTTGCCATGGATGACGAGGGGCAGCCCGGATTTGCGCTCGGTATGGCCTGTTTTCTCGGGCATGCGGAGATCGTTCGCGAACTGGCCTTGCGGGGCGCACACGTGAACGTTGCCGACAACGCCGCGGTGACGGCTCCGCTGGCCATGGCCATTCGTGGAGGGCGCAAGGAAGTCGTCCGCACGCTGGTCGAATTGGGGACCGTCGTTCCGCCCGGCATGCAAACCGGCCTGGGTGAACAGGAGTTGAAAGCGGCGCAGTGGGTGGCCTTCCGCGACGGCCATGCGATTGCCGACGGAGCCGATGCCGATGTGCACGGGGATGTCGAGGAAATCCATTTTGCCCGGCCCAGTCATGTCGATACGCAGGTATTGGAGGCCGAGGCCTTGCGCGCCGTGCTGGGCAAGGACTGAGGACTGAATCGTGCGCACGCGGGCCATGAGGTCGTTGCGCGGGGACCTCTTATAAACAATCAGTAACAACTTTTTCTCGGCGTCAGGGCTAAACTGCCGGCCATGCGAAATTTCGGAACATTTCTGTTTTTTGCCATCGCTGCGCTGCCCGCCTGGGCTGGCGGTCTGGACGATCCGTTCGGCACGACCGGGAATTTGCCGCTGAAGCCGTCGCCCAGCCTGCTGGCGCGGGTCGGTGAAGCGCCTTGCGCGACGGCGTTGCCGAGCACCCCGCTCGCGGCTGTCGACGCGGTGGATCTGATGCTGTGCAACCACCCGCAGACCCGTGAAGTCTGGGCGTCGGCAAGGGCGCAGGCGGCACTGGTCGGCGTTGCCCGGGCAGGCTGGTTGCCGACCTTGTCCGGGTCGGCTTCGACCACGCGCTTCGAATATCGGAATACGGCCTATACCCGCGATGCGGCGGCCATCACGCTGTCGTGGCTGCTTTACGATTTCGGCCAACGCTCGGCCAACGTCGAGAGCGCCGAACAATTGCTGGCTGCGGCGGCGGAGACCCGGGACGCGACGGTGCAGACGCTCTTCCTGGGCGCCTTGCAGACTTATTATGCGGCGCAGGCCACGCAGGCCGCGGTGGCATCGGCATTGCAGGCCGAGCGTTCCGCCCGTGAAAGCTATCTGGCGGCCGAGGCACGCTACAGCGTAGGCGTCGCTACGCCGGCCGACCGGCTGCAGGCGCAGACCGCGCTGTCGCAGGCGACATTGAATCGCATCAAGGCAGAGGGCGATGCCCGCAATGCCCTGGGTTCCCTGGCCAACGCGCTGGGTTTCGGCGCCCAGCAACCCATCGCGCTCGCCGACCTGCCGGCCTTGCCGGCCGGCGTGAGTTTCCAGAAGGAAGTCGATGCCCTGATTGCCGAGGCCCAGGCGCGGCGCCCCGACCTCAAGGCGGCCGAGGCGCAGCTCAGGGCGGCGCAGGCCGGCATCGATCTGGCGCGTGCGCAGGGCCGGCCGACGATTTCCCTGGGGGCCGGGCCGACCTGGCAGGAGTCGGCTGGCGTGACCCAGCAGGGCGGCAGCTTTGGGCTGACCCTCAACGTGCCGATCTTTTCTGGCTTCGATACCACCTATCGCGTACGTTCCGCCGCTGCCCAGGCAGATGTGCGTGCAGCGCAGCGCGACCGCATTCGCAACCAGGTTGCACTCGATGTGTGGAAGGCCTACCAGAGCCTGACCACGGCGACGCAAAGCCTGCAGACGACGGCCGATCTGGTGGCCAGCGCCGAGCAGTCGGAGCGCGTGGCGCTCGGGCGCTACAAGGCGGGTGTCGGCACCATCCTCGACCTGCTGTCGGCGCAATCGGCCTTGGCCGGCGCCCGGCTGCAGCGCATTCAGGCGCAGCTCGACTGGAATGTCTATCGCGCCACCCTGGCCCAGTCCGTGGGGGCGCTCGATTACACGCTGCTGCAACCGGCGGCGGAAGGAAGACCATGAAGCATCTCGGCAAGACTTTGATCGGTGTTACTGTCGTCGCGGCATTGGCGGGCGGCGGCTATTGGTTTGTCCAGCAGCGTGCCGCGCAGAATCCGGAAACCCGCTACAAGTTCGCGACCGTCGAAAAAGGCGACGTCACGCAGACCGTCTCGGCCAACGGTACGTTGACCCCGCTGGTGCTGGTCAACGTCGGCACCCAGGTATCCGGTACGGTGAGGAAGCTGTACGTCGATTTCAATTCCAAGGTCAGCGCCGGCCAGAAGCTGGTCGAACTCGACCAGTCGCTGCTGCAGACCGTGGCCCGGCAGAGCCAGGCGAACGTGGTGAATGTCCAGACCTCTTACGACCTGGCCAAGGCCAACGAGGCCCGGATGCGTGCGCTGCTCGACAAGGAATACATTTCCCGCCAGGACTACGATCAGTCCCTGCAGAACCTCAAGTCGGCCCAGGCCCAGCTGGTGCAGGCCAAGGCAGCGGCCGACAAGGATCAGGTCAACCTCGGGTACTCGGTCATCACCTCGCCGGTTTCGGGCGTGGTGGTGGCTCGCCTGGTGGATATCGGACAGACGGTGGCAGCCAGCTTCCAGACGCCGACGCTGATCCAGATCGCTCAGGATTTGACCAAGATGGCGATCGATACCAGCTTTGCCGAAGCCGATATCGGCAACATCAAGGAGGGCATGCCGGTCCGCTTCACCGTCGACGCCTTCCCGAACCGCAGTTTTCAGGGCGTCGTGCAGCAGATCCGCCTGAATCCCACGAACACCCAGAACGTGGTGACCTACAACGTGCGCATCAACGTCGATAACCCGGAACTGATCCTGCTGCCGGGCATGACGGCCTATGTCAGCATCGGCGTGCAGAAGCGGCCGGGTGCCTTGCTGGTGCCGAATGCGGCGCTGCGCTTCAAGCCGGCGGACGCCGCGGGCAAGAAGGAGGGCGATGCCGGCAAGGCTGCGGGTGGCGGCCAGGGCAACGGCGGGCCGGCCGGCGGCCAAGGCGGCAAGGCCAAGAAGCGCGATAGCCAGAGCGGCACGGTCTATGTGCTGGCCGACGGCGAAATCAAACCGCTGTCCGTGCAGATCGGCATCACCGACAACCGGAATACCGAAATCGTCAGCGGCGAGTTGAAGGAAGGCGACCGTATCGTGACCGGCGAGAACGGATCGAGCGACAAGAAGCCGTCGTCGGTCGGCATGCGGATGTTCTGATGATGCAACCGGTCATCCGGGTCGCCGGCCTGGGCAAGTCCTACGAAACGGCGGCCGGCCTGTTCCCGGCGCTCAAGGGCGTGGACCTCGACGTCCGGCCCGGCGAGTTCATCGCCATCATGGGGCCGTCCGGGTCGGGCAAGTCGACCTTCATGAACCTGCTCGGCTGCCTCGATACGCCGACCGTCGGCGACTATTTTCTGGCCGGCGAAAACGTCGCGCACATGGACAAGGATGCCCTGGCCTTGTTGCGCAACCGCACGCTGGGTTTCGTCTTCCAGGGCTTCAATCTGCTGCCGCGCATGAGCCTGCAGGACAACGTCGCGCTGCC
This sequence comes from Dechloromonas sp. CZR5, assembly GCF_008711155.1. Lineage (GTDB taxonomy): Bacteria > Pseudomonadota > Gammaproteobacteria > Burkholderiales > Rhodocyclaceae > Azonexus. The sequence continues at coordinate 21,423 of NZ_VUYQ01000014.1, forward strand.
GCTGGTCTATGCCGGCGTCGACCGCGAGACGCGCCAGGCCAAGGCCCGCGAACTGCTCGCCAAGGTCGGCCTCGGCAACTACGCAGAATCGCTGCCCAACCGCATTTCCGGCGGCCAGCAGCAACGCGTGGCGATCGCCCGGGCGCTGGTCAACGAACCTCGCCTGATCCTCGCCGACGAGCCGACCGGCAACCTCGACAGCCATACCAGCGAGGAAATCATGCGCCTGTTCGAGGAACTGAACGGCGAGGGCATCACCATCGTGCTGGTCACCCACGAGCCGGATATCGCCGCGCACTGCAAGCGGCAGGTGCGCTTTCTCGACGGTCAGATCGTCAGCGACCAACTGACGGGGGATTCCGCATGATCCACCCGATGCTTGGCGAAGCCTGGCTGGCGATGGGTGCCAACCGCCTGCGCACGGCGCTGACCATGCTCGGCATGGTGATCGGCGTCGGTGCCGTGGTCATCATGATGGCCATCGGCCAGGGCGCCCAGTACGCGGTGCAGCAGACCATCAGCACCATGGGTTCGAACCTCTTCATCGTATTGTCCGGTTCCTTCACTACGGCCGGTGTGCGCAGCGGCTCGGCCGGTGCGCCGACGCTCAACGTCGCCGACGCCCAGACCATCGCCGAGCTCGACGGCGTGGTCAATGTGGCGCCGACCCACCAGGGCACCCGGCAACTGGTCTACGGCTCCCAGAACTGGAGTTCGCAGGTGATCGGGACGACGCCGGAATACCTCGATGCGCGGGCGTGGAGCATCGTCAATGGAGCCGGTTTCGGCGATTCCGACGTCCGTTCGGCGACGCGGGTGGCGATCATCGGCAAGACCGTGGCCGAAAACCTGTTCGGCGACGACGACCCGGTCGGCAAGACCATGCGCATCCAGCAAAACCCGTTCATCGTCATCGGCGTGCTCGGCAGCAAGGGGCAGAACCTCGACGGGCGCGACCAGGACGACACCGTGATCATTCCGCTCACCACGGCGCAGCGCAAGGTCTTCGGCACGCCCTTCCTCGGCTCGGTGCGCATGATCATGGTGCAGGCCGAATCGGCCGAAACCATGCCGCGCACGATGGAGAGCGTGACTTCGCTGCTGCGCCAGCGCCACCGCCTGCGCGAAGGCGTGCCGGACGACTTCTTCATGCGCAACCTGTCGGCAGCCGCCGAATCGGAAGCCGAAACGACGCGCACCATGTCCATCCTGCTCGGTGCCATCGCCTCCATTTCGCTGCTTGTCGGCGGTATCGGCATCATGAACATCATGCTCGTGTCGGTCACCGAACGGACGCGCGAAATCGGCATCCGCATGGCCATCGGCGCCCGCCAGCGCGACATCCTCAGCCAGTTCCTGCTCGAAGCGGTGATGATCTCCTTTGCCGGCTGCCTGCTCGGCCTGCTGCTCGGCCTCGCCATCGCGCTCGCGATCAACGCCTTCACCGGCATGGTCATCGTCATTTCCGGCAGCGCGGCGCTGATCGCTTTCGTCGTCGCGGCCGGTGTCGGCATCTTCTTCGGCTGGTATCCGGCGCAGAAGGCGGCCCGGCTCGATCCCATCGAGGCCTTGCGCTACCAATGACCACGCGTCGCCAATTCCTGTTTGCCGCCGGGCTACTGCCCCTGTTACAGCCCGCCCTGGCCGACAACCGGCGGGTGGTCATCGTCGGCGGCGGCTGGGGCGGACTGGCGGCGGCGAGCCAGTTGCGGCAACTGGCGCCCGGGCTGGAGGTCACGCTGATCGACCGCCAGCCGGCGTTCATGTCCTTCGCCCTGAGCAGCCGCTGGCTCGTTGAACCCGGCGCCGCCCCCTGGGCGCGCCACGATTACGCCGGGCTGGCAAAAAAATACGGCTATCGTTTCATGCAGGCCGACGTGAGCGGCATCGACATCGCCCGGCGCAGCGTGACGACGGCCGATGCCGTCCTGCCCTTCGACTGGCTGGTGCTGTCGCCGGGCATCCGCGAGGACTGGTCGGCCTGGCAGGTAAACGACCCGCAGGCGATTGCCGAATTGCGGCGGCGCCATTCCGGGGTCATGCAATCGGCCGCCGACCTGCCGGCCCTCAAGCAGCGCCTCGCCAGCTTCAAGGGCGGCGACCTGCTGATGACCATCCCGCCGGCCCCCTATCGCTGCCCGCCGGCGCCCTACGAGCGCGCCCTGTTCATCGCCTGGTGGCTGAAGACGCAGAAAATCCCCGGCAAGCTGGTCATCGTCGACCCCAACCCGATGATGCCGGCCTTCCGCAACATCCTGCTCGACCGCTTTAAAGATCAGGTCACCTATCTCGACCATGCCAAGGTGCGCAGCGTCGATCTGGTGCGGAAGACGGTCTCTACCGATATCGACGACATCCGGTTCGACGAGGCCATGCTGTGTCCGCCGCAGCAGGCGGCCGACGTGCTCTGGCAAGCCGGGCTGATCCGGCGGGAGGAGGGCGGCAAGCTCAGCGGCTGGGCCGCGCAGGGCGCCACCGATTTCCGCAGCGCCGCCGACAACCGGGTTTTCGTGATCGGCGACGCCACCGGGCTGGTATCGCCGCAATTCGGCTACTTCCCGAAGACGGGGCAGGTCGCCAGCCGCATGGGCCAGGCCGTCGCCCGCCAGATCGCGGCCCAGGCCACGGGCAAGGCGCAAACCACGCTACTGCCAGAAAGCGTCTGCCATGTGACGAGCAGCCTCGAACCGCTGGAAAACATCCGCATCGACACCAGCTATCGCGACCGCGGCGACGGCTTTCTGATCCAGACCGTCAAGCAGGTCCGCAACCCCAACCCGGCCGGCGAGGATGCCGCCTGGGCGGCGGCGATGTACCGGGAGTTCCTCTAGATACCCCCTTTTTTGCGGCATGTCGGTGACCGGGTGGGGCACTGTATTGGCGCAATGGGGTTTTTGCTCTGGCAAGGGCAGGGTGTCGGTCGGAGTGGAATTTGTCTCAAACGGGGGCGTAGAGGGCTTTACGCCCGGCCTTCGAACCGGATCGTGACTCGCCACGGCTCACCTGCTCACTTGATCTGTGCCTGTTTTAATTTAAACAGGCTGTATCTGTTATTGAACATGTGTTGAACCAATAATTGGCTATCTATCCAAGTGGAGTAGCCGTGAGTTCACTGACCCTACCGTTATCCGAACCTCTTCCAGCAATCGATAACTCCTCGCGCATTCCTGGCAACAAAGGCATTTGGGTCGGCATCGCCTGCGAGTTCGTCGAGTTCCTGGTTCTCTTCGTGGTCTATTTCGTTGCCCGGGCGCACTTTCCTGAGTCCTTCGAGGCCGGGAGTGAAAAGCTGTCACGGGTCGCCGGAACCGTCATTACCTTGCTGATGGTGACGAGCAGCTTTTTCATCGCCTGTTCCGTGGTGGCAATCCGCGCCAACCGGCGCCGCCAGTCGCTCTACTGGCTGTTCGCGGGACTGGTTATGGCCCTCGGCTACCCCGTCGCCAAGTATGTCGAAATTCAGTGGAATCTGAGTCACGGCATCAACGGTGAGTCCGGAATCTTCTTCACGGTCTATTACTACCTCACCTTCAATCATCTCGTACATGCCACTTGGGGCATTCTGGGGATACTCTGGGTTATGGCCCGCCATCTGGCCGGTGGATACTCCGCCGAGGATTACGCTGGCCTGGAGGCACTGGCTAGTTACTGGCATGCCACCGACATCATTTGGCTGGTCATTTTTCCCTTCTTTTACGTCCTGGTGTAAGCATGAATCAGCCCCAAACATCACCCTCAGTTTCCTATCGTCCGCTGGTGAAAACCTGGCTGCTACTCCTCGGCCTGACCTTCGCCAGCGTCCTGCTCAGCCAACACCTGCACGGTGACGCCTGGTTGCAGCTACTGGTCGCCGCCATCGTCTGGATCAAGGGCGACCAGATCGCCCGCCATTTTCTGGAAACGCGCATTGCCCACCCCTTCATTCGCCGCATCACCCATGCCTTTGTTGCCTTTACGCCGATCGCCTTGGTGCTGACCGCCTTTTTCGGCAGGGAATTTGCCCGTATTGCATCGATCTGAAGAAGACAAGCGCGGCGAAATATCGGCCTCAGCCGTCAATTGCGGCTGAGGCCTCGGTGCACCATGGCGGCAGGGTGTCATCCGGATGGGTTCATCCGTCTCGTCGCGACGACTCGGCCTTGAACGGGCCGGACGTATCGGGTTGCCAGGCATAGTCTGCGAAAGCCCCGAGGGCAGCATCCGGATCCTGATCCTCCCGCAATGCGAAAGCATTGAATCCACAGCGCCCGAGAAAATACAACTGGTCGCGCAGAATGTCGCCGACCGCGCGCAATTCTCCGGTAAAGGCGTATCGCGAACGCAGCAGGCGACCGATTGAATACCCCCTGCCATCCACAAAACTGGGGAAATTGACCGCGATAAGGGGCAATCTGCCGAGATGAGGCAATAGCGATGCAGGATCGTCGTCCGGCTCGAGCAGTGCGCCCACGGACGCCACGCTGTTCGAAATCGCATCGGCATGCTTCAGGTAGCTCTGTAGCGGCAGAATGATTCTGCGAGCTTTGCCTGCCAGCAAACCGGGCTTGAAATCCGATGCGGTCAAGATTTGCCAGCCATCGTCGACGACGGTTCCGTTCTTAATGATTCGCTTCATGGGCGGCTCCATATACGGCAATCCTGAACGGTCCCAAGCCGACGCGTTCGACGGTGTCGATAAACAGCTCGCCTTCGTTGCGCAGCCGGACGTATGTCTCGAGCAGGATATTGATGGTGTCCGGAATATCCGCTGCGGCAAACGACGGGCCGATGACCTTCCCGATATTCGACCGGTTCCCTTCGCGGCCGCCGATGGTGATCTGGTACCAGGCTTCGCCGTTCTTGTCGACGCCGAGAATGCCGATGTGCCCGATGTGGTGATGGCCGCAGGCATTGACGCATCCCGATATGTTGAGTTCCAGCGGCCCCAAGTCAAAGAGATAGTCGATTTTGTCAAAACGCTCCTGAATGGCGTTGGCAACCGGAATGGACTCGGCATTGGCCAGTGAACAGAAATTCCCTCCGGGACAACACACGACATCGGTCAACAATCCGGCATTCGGGGTGGCCAATCCATAGGCACTGGCGATGGCCCACAGTTCGAACAAGTCCTCCCGGGCCACGTACGGCAATACCAGGTTTTGTTCATGCGTGACCCGAATCTCGCCGGTGCCAAAGCGCTCGGCCAATACCGAAATGACGTCCATCTGGTCTGCCGTCGCGTCACCCGGCGGAATGCCGGTTTTTTTCAGCGTGAGCGTGACGATCCGGTAGCCAGGCTGGCGATGTAAGGCCACATTCCGTTTCACCCAGCGCGAATAGGCGCGGTTATTGCGCAATGCATCGGCATCAACCGGATCCAGCGGAGAGTGTTTGACGAGTAGCGGCGGGCCGTCGAAGAAAGCCTCCATGGCCGCAAAACCGGCTTCGGAAATGGTATCCGGCCCGTTTCTCGAATGAGCCCATTCGCTTTCGACCTCGCGGGAAAACCCTTCGAGGGTCAGATCCTTGACCAAAATCTTGATGCGCGCCTTGTATTTGTTGTCGCGCCGGCCATAGCGGTTGTAGACCCGCAGGATGGCGTCGAAGTAATTGAGCAGTTCGGCGCGCGGCAGGAAGGGCTTGATGCACTGGCCGACCATCGGTGTCCGCCCGAGGCCGCCACCGACATGGATTTCGAATCCCGGCCGGCCGTCGGCATCCCGTTTGGCCAGCGCGCCGATGTCGTGAAAGCGAATGGCCGCCCGGTCTTCCCCGCCGCCGGCGATGGCCATCTTGAACTTGCGGGGCAGGAACAGAAACTCCGGCGCCAGAGTCGACCACTGGCGAACGATTTCGCAGTACGGCCGCGGGTCGAAAACCTCGTCCTCGGCGACACCGGCGAACGGATCGGTGGTGATGTTGCGGATACAGTTGCCGGAGGTCTGGATGGCATGCATCTGCACCTTGGCCAACTCGGCCAGGATGTCCGGCACCTCGGCCAGGCGAACCCAGTTGAACTGGATGTTGCAGCGGGTGGTGAAATGGCCGTAACCCCGATCCCAGGTCCGGGCGATCCTGGCCAGCGTCCGCATCTGCTGGCTCGACAGCGTGCCATAGGGAATGGCTACGCGCAGCATCGGTGAGTGGCGCTGGACGTAGAGGCCGTTTTGCAGGCGCAGCGGACGGAAATCGTCCTCGCCGAGGCTGCCGTTGAGAAATCGCCGGGTCTGGTCACGAAACAAGGCCACCCGGTCATCCACCAGGCGTTGATCGATGGGGTTGTAGATATACATGTCGAAGGAATGGGCAGGGACTACGGCAGGATGAAGCTGCTTTTTTCGACGACCTCGATGGACCGGTCGTCAGCAGCCTGGATCGAAAACAGCATCGGCTGGATACCGGACAGGCTGCTGTCGGAAGGGGCCGCAACGGTCACGGATACCGGGCGGATGCTGCCCGGCTCGGCGGTGAAGCGCTCCTCGCCGACGATTCGGGCGCCCGGCATGCCGGCGACACGAACGATGAAGTCGCGTGGCACTTCGGAGAGATTCATCAGCTTCAGGGTGTAGGCGTTCTCGATCTCGCCTTCGGCCGTTTCCCGCAGCAAGGCACCACGGTCGCGCAACACGTCGACCAGCAACAGCGAGCGATGCTCCAGGGTCCATACACCCATGCCGCAAAAAATGAGCAACAGCGCGGCATATGCGCCAATGCGCGGCCGGGTGTACCACGGTCGGTGTTTTTCAGGAGCGACAAGCGCCGTTTCGGAGGCGAAGCGAATCAGGCCGAGGGGGGCACCGATCTTTTCCATGACCTGGTCGCAGGCATCGATGCACAGGCCACAATTGATGCACTGATACTGCAAGCCGTCGCGAATATCGATGCCGGTGGGGCAAACCTGGACGCAGATGCCGCAATCGATGCAGTCGCCGGTTTGCCCGGCCTGACGCCGGTTGCTCCGGGGTTCGCCGCGCTGGCGGTCGTAGGCCACGTTGCTCGTCGCCGGATCGAACATCACGCCCTGGAAGCGCGAGTAGGGGCACATGTGCTGGCAGACCGCCTCCCGCGCCAGCCCGGCCTGGACATAGGTGAAGGCGGCGTAGAAGATGAGCCAGAAAGCCTCCCAGGGGCCGGTCTTGAGCGCGACGACGGTGGGCAGCAACTCGCGGATCGGGGTGAAGTAGCCGACGAAGGTTACTGCCGTCCAGATGGCGACGATGGCCCAGAGGCTGTGCTTTGCCGTCTTGATCAGCAACTTGCGGAGGCTCATCGGTCCGGCATCGAGCCGCAGGCGTGCCAGGTGGTCGCCCTCGATCCGCGCTTCTATCCAGGTAAAGATGCTCGTATAAACCGTCTGCGGGCAAGCAAAGCCGCAGAACAGGCGCCCGGCGAGGGCAGTGACCAGGAACAGCGCCGTCGCCGCAATGATCAGCACCAAGGCCAGCAAGAGCGCATCCTGCGGCCAGAGAACCAGGCCGAACAGATAGAGCTTTTCGTGGGCGATGTCGAACAGCACCGCCTGCCGGACCGAGCCGGCGCTCTCCCAATTGATCCAGCATAAACCGTAGAAAATGGTCTGGGTAAGCCATACCATGCCCCAGCGAAGAGTATTGAAACGCCCCGTTACCTCCTTGGCGTGGATATTTCCCTTCTTTCGATAGAGTTCGAGCTTCGCTTCGCGAACCTTGCTGACCGGCCTGTCCATGTCGTTTTCCTTGCGATGTGACTGGACATCAGTAAATCACCAAGGAATGATTGATAACAGTTGCAGCGTGTTTGATTTTAAATGGGCACAGATGTCGAACCGAAGCCTTTCGGTCAGGACAGCGTCGATACCAGATGCCCGAGCGTGGCGACGGCCCGCTGCATGGTTTCGGTCTGCGGGTGGCCAAAGTTGAGGCGGATACAGTTGTTGAACTCTTTCTTCGCCGAAAAGATCGGCCCCGGCGCGATGCTGATTCCCTGATCCAGCGCCATGCGGTGCAGCTTGAGCGCATCGACGGATTCCGGCAGTTCCAGCCACACGAAATAGCCGCCAGCCGGTCTGGCCAAGCGGGTGGTGCTGGGAAAGAAACGCTCGACCCCTTCAATCAACAAGGATTCCTGCATCATCAATTGCTGCCGCAAGCGCCGCAGGTGATGGTCGTAGCCGCCCTGCTTCAGGTATTCCGCCACGGCAATCTGGACCGGGATCGTCGTCGCCAGGGTCATCGCCAGCTTGAGACGCACGATTTTCTCGGCATAGCGGCCTGCAGCAACCCAGCCGAGGCGATAGCCGGGCGCCAGGCACTTGGAGAAGGACGAAATATGCATGACGTGATCGGCCCGGGCCATCGCCTTGCTGCAGAGGGGCGGCTGCGGGCCGAAATATAGTTCGTGATAGACGTCGTCCTCGATCAGCGGTACGTTGTAACGCGCCAGCAAATCGACCAGGTAACGCTTCCTCTCCCCGCTGACCAGGCTGCCCGTAGGGTTGCCGAAATTGAGCATCAACAGGCAGGCCTTGATCGGGTGGTGCCGCAACGCATCCTCCAGGGCCTGGATGCTGATGCCCTCGCGCGGATGCGATGGAATCTCGATCACCTTGAGGCCGAGTCGCTCGCTCGCCTGCAGACCGGCGTAAAAGGTGGGCGATTCGATGGCGATCAGATCGCCGGGCTGCGTCACGGCCTGCAGGCACAGATTGATTCCCTCCATCGCCCCCGAGGTGACAACGACCTCGTCAGTCGACACCACGGCCCCCCGCGACAAGTAGCGCAGCACGATCTGGCGGCGCAACTCCTCGTTGCCGGGCGGCAGATCGGTCACCGTCGACAGCGGATCGAAACGCCGCGCCGCCTGGCAGAGAAAACGGCCGAGCTTGTCGAAGGGAAACAGGAAAGGGCTGGGAAAACTGGAGCCCAGCGGCACGACTGCCGGGTCCTTGACGCTGTTCAATATCTGGAAAATGAAGTCGCTGACCTGGAGTTCGGTCGAATTGCCTACCGGATGGCTCATCTCCGGCTCGTTGAGGCGCTGTCCGAGGCGGGCGCGAACGAAGTAGCCGGATTTGGGCCTGGCCTCGATCAAGCCCCGGCTCTCCAGCAGATAGTAGGCCTGGGTTACGGTCACCGGACTGATGGTGTGCGTCCGGCACACCTGACGAACGGAAGGCAGCCGGTCGCCCGGCCTGAGAACGCCATCGACAATCAGCTTTTCCGTTTCGTACGCAAGACTCTGATAGCGCACCATGCTTATTTCTCTCCCTCGATCGCGGTGTCCGGCACGTTCATGATGCCTCAATGAGCGGCCGGCAACATTGATTCATCCTTGCCAAAGCGCAAGCAGCCGTTCTTCAGGTTCTCAACCGACGGCACGTGTATCGCCGGCCCATCGACCTCGATGAGTCCCTTCTGCCGCATGTCCTGAAGGATTCGGGAAAAATGCTGCGGCGTCAGCCCCAGCCAGGATGCAAGGTCGGTTTTCTTGATCGGCAGGACGATGCGCAAGGATTCACCCGACGGCGACTTGTCCGCCCCATGGGAGAGCAGGAAATCGGCGACCCGTTCATGACCGGCCTTGAAATTGGATTCGATATCCTGGAGCAGGCAATGCACCTTGCGCGCCATGCCGCCCAACAACTGGCGGAAGAGCAGCGGCGATTCGTCCAGCAAGGCAAAAACAGCCTGCTCCGGGATATGGAACATCACTGCATCCGAAGCGGCCTGTGCGGTGGTGTCGCAGCCTCGCTGGAGCAGGACGGGTACCTCGGACAGAAAATCCCCCCGTCCGGCAATGTGGATGATCCTTTCATTCCCGGCACGGCTCACCTTGAATACCTTGACCAGTCCATCGATCACCAGGTACAGGCCCTGGGCAGGATTGCCGCTATGAAATACATAGCGATTCCGGAGAACAAGCTGCCGGCTGATGCCCTCGGAGGGAAAACGGGCCTGGAATGCAGTGATGCATGCCACCAGTTCGTCGCACTGTTGCTCGGTCATCCGCCCTCCTGCACGCCATTGCCCATGCGGAAATCCGGGCCCCGTTGCCAATGCCGGCTAGTACACCAGAACACGGGCACCGAAGACAGCTACAGTCGTTGCCGATTCGGATAGGAACAGTTGCCCGGAGCCCTTTTTTCTGTACCGCAAGACTAAGCTACAGGCTGTTATCACCACTCACCCGCCGGTGAGACGAAAATTTCCGTAACAAGCTAATTTGTTGAGGAAATTCAACTTGAGAATCCTTCCGGTCATTCTTGTCGCCGCGGCTGTCAATTGTGCAGCCAACGAAAATGCCAGCATTCTAGAACACCCGATCCTGAACGCAGCCCGGACAGGCACAGCACAGGAAGTCGTTGCGGCGCTCGAGCCGGACCCGGGGAGCCGGGATATCCGGACCAATGTCGGTTCGACACCGCTCCACCTGGCCGCCGCCAACGCCGCTCCCGGGGCGCTCAAGGCCCTGATCGCGGCGGGCGCCGATCCGAACGCCCGCGACCACGACGGCATGACACCGCTGCATGTCGCCGCCTATTCGCAAAATGCGGCACACGCCCAGCTATTGCTTGAAGCGGGTGCCGATCCCCATGCCCTCACGGCCACCGGGCGCGACCCGACTTCCGTCGCCAGAAAAGCCATGGCCTACGAAGTGGCCGGGGTCATCTCCTTGTGGCTGCTAAAAAAATGCTCGCCTGGAAAACCCTGTTAAATGCGCTCGTGAGGCACGCATGAGCCAATCGATCTATCTGCTCCTCGAAGTTCCTTCCGAACACGCTTCCGGGATGTCCGGCCCGCCGGGCAGCCAAGCCGATTTGCAGCGCTTGCTTGCCCGCTCCCGGCTGCGTCTCGTCTCCCGCAACGCCGGCCAACTACCGCCACCGGAGACAGCTACCCAAGTGCCCGTCCCCATGCCGCAAGAACAGGGTGACGCGGGCGAAGCGGTCAAGTCCCTGGAAGAGGTTGAGCGGGATTACATTGTCGAGATTCTGTCCCGCAGCGGCGGAAACCGCTCGAAGGCGGCCCGCATGCTCAACATCAGCCGCCGTACCCTGCAGCGGAAGATGGCCCGGTTCGGCTAGGCGGCGGGTTGCGCGTCAATAAACCGCAGAAAGGCTGTCTGCCCAGATGTTCCTTGCCCAGGCGTGGGCATAGCCCGCCTCGAGTTTGCTGGCGCGCTCCGACAAACCGCCGGACTTGGCGACCGACAGGAAGGTCGCCTGCTCGGCGTTGTAGTCGAAAACACTGGCCACATGCATCGCCTGTTCGAAGCCGACAAAGCTGTAGCAGGTGTTCATTACCTTCGGGCGGGGGTTGATTTCCCGGCCGGCAAACAGATTGACCAGTGCTGCCGCCAGCACCTTGGCCTGCTGGTTGGCCATGTGTCCCGATTTCGGCATCAGGGGAGCGGCGAAGGTTGCATCGCCAATGACATGGATGCCCGGATGGCTGACGGATTCCAGCGTCAGCCAGTCCACCTCGGCCCACCGCCCGTTGGCCAGCTTCAAGCCGAGATCGACGGCAATTCTGCCGATGCGCTGGGCCGGAATGACGTTCCACACGTCGGCCCCGATCTGCTCGAAGTCGAAGATGGCCGCCCCCTGGCCGGCATCCACGTCGCGGATCGGCATGTTGGGGCGATAGTCGATCAGGGCGGGATAGCGCTCCGCCCAGGCTTGCAGGAACAGCGGGCGTTTCGAGGCGACCCCGTCGTTGGCGTCCAGGATCAGAACCTTCGAGCGCGGTTTGTAGCGGCGAAAATAGTCGGCGATCACCGATGCCCGCTCATAGGGCCCCGGTGGGCAAACGTAGGGGATTTTGGGAATCGACAAGGCATACACGCCGCCATCGGGCATGGCTGCAAGCTGCTTCCCGAGGGCCACGGTCTGCGGTCCGGCCTTGTAGGCATGCGGGAAGCGCTTTTGTGCCGCCTCGGAAGCCAGCCCGGGAATGTCCTCACTCATGAAATCGACACCAGGCGCCAGCACGCAGCGGTCGTAGGGGATGGACAGCCCACCGGCCAACAGGACTCGCCTTTGTTCCGGGTCGATGCGTTCGGCCGGGGCGGGCACGACCTCCACGCCGAGTTGGGCCAGCCCGCCATAACCAAGGGTGATGTCGGCCAGCGAGCGTTCGCCGGCCAGCACCAGATTGGAAATCGGACAGGAAACGAACTGCCGGTTGCGTTCGATCAAGGTAACGGCGATTCCGCCTCGGCTCCATAGGCGCAGGTACTTGGCAACGGTGGCGCCGGCAAAGCCGCCGCCAACCACGACGACGCGTGGCTTGGGACGTATGTTTTGAGTGGCGCAAGCGCTCAACAGGGCCAGTGCGCCGGCGCCCATCGTTTTCAGGAATTCGCGGCGCATCGGTCAGTCGCCATTCCTGGCCAGCCAGTCGGCGATCATGTCGATCTCCTCCTCGCTGTAGCCCCTGACAATCTGCTGCATGACCGTGGAAGAACGCGCGTAGTTGCGGAATGCCGCGAGCTGCTGGCGAATCCAGTCGGCAGACCGGCCGGCGAGTGCAGGTACCGCTTCCTGTGCAGGAAGACGACCGTTGGTTCCGTGACAATTGGCGCAGGTGGCGGCCAACGACTGGGCGACGGAAACGCCGTCCCCGCCGTTCGCAGCGAAGGCCGGCAAGAGCAGGATGCCGCAAGCGGCGATACGAATACAGGTATTGATCATGTCGAAAAAAATCGGAGGGCGTGCCAGGAGAGGAATTGGGGGAGCACGCCCTCCGACCGAACGGGTTGCAAACTACGTCATTGACTACTTGGTTTTCCGGGCGCCGTTCTGCTCGAGGTAGTTCTTGGCGCGGATACCGATATCGGCCGCCTTGACCTGGTATTGCCAGATCTGCTCGGCCCACAGCGTCGCCTGCTGCCAGTCTTTCCGTTTCGCCGCATCTTCGGCCTTGCCGCGGGTTTCCTTGGTCTTGTTCAGCTGATCGACAGCGTCATCCATCAAGGCAACGACATCGGGGAAATCGCGGTAATTGACGCCCGTGATATAGGCGACGACCTGGTCGATGACAGCCTGGGTTTCAGCCACCTTCTTCAATTGCTTCTTGTAGTCGTCCTCGGTGTAGACAACCTGTTCCGCCGCAGCCGCCCTGGTCGGTTTCCAGCCCTTCGGCTTGACCAGCAGGTAACCCTGCATCTCGAGGTGCAAGGCCGAGCAGAATTCCGTGCAGTAGTACGGATAGACGCCCTCCTTGTCGGCCTTGAACTTGACGGTGACCGTCTTGCCCGGCTCCACGGAGGCGTGGACGTCGAAGGTGCCGACGGCGAAGCCATGGGTTTCGTCCTGGGCGCGCTCGAGGTTGGTCAGGTGGATGGTGATTTCGTCGCCGACTTCCGCCTCGATGGTTTCCGGCGTGATGTGGGAGCGGATCAGGGTGCCGAAGACCTCGACCTTGTTGCCCTTGCGAACCGTTTTTTCCTCGCCGGCACGGACGGCGCCCGGGTGCGGCTTGTCGGTGCGCGAATCGGTGCCCACCTTGTAGCGTACGCCCGGCTTGAGTTTCGATGCCTCGATCCCGACCACGTAATGCGGCTCGCCCAGCGGCACCGGCATGTCGTAGAGCAACTGCATCTTGTCGTCGGAAATGTCGATCAGCTGGTGATTCTGCGGATGCAGGGGGCCTACCGGGTTGAAACGGTCGATCGACAGCTTGTTCATTGCCACCAGGTACTTGCCCTTCGGCTCGACACTGTCGCCTTCCATGGTCATCAGGTGGCCGATGTTGTAGTGGACGGCGATCTTGTCGAGGACGCGCCCCTCGCAGTAGTCCCATTTGACGACTTGCGAATCGACGTACAGCGAGGTGTAGGCGACGCAGGCCTTGGCGTCGTATTGCGTATGCAGCGGCCCGAGCCCCAGCTGCACCTGCCTGTGCAGGGTTTCCTTCATGCTGATGACCGGGATCCCGTAGGGGTCCTTGCTCTCGAAGCGCCCGGCCTTGATGGCGGCCTGGATCTTTTCCCAGGAATAGACCGAGACGTGGGTGTCGAGCTTGCCGGACACGGTGATGAACTTGCCGTCCGGCGAGAGCATGACGCCGTGCGGCGACTTGGGCTCCGGAATCAGGAAGAGTATGCCCTCCTTGATGGCGGTCTCCATCATGATCACGTTGTGGCCGTTGATCTTCTTGGCCTTGCCCTGGGCGACCAACTCGGCGGCTTTCCGCCAGTTCACGATGTGCATGTAGTCGGTATCCTTGGCCGAACAGCCCGCCTCGTAGGGCGGACGGCCTTTTTCGATACCGCCGACGTAGCGTTCGGAACAGAAGGAATTGGTGAAGGACCAGCCATCCGACGGCCCTTTGCCGGCATCCGACAAATCCTGCGAGTACGGCGGCAGTTCCACGGAGAAGGAATCCTTGGGGATGATGCGGCCTTCCTTGCGGTCGAATTTCCAGTAGGTGACGCCGCCGCGATATTTCTCGTTGAACTCCTCGAGAGGGGCAAACTTCCTGTTCTCGAGCGGCGTGGCGTACTGGGCCGCTTCAATGACGTATTCGGTGTTCGGCGTGACGAAGGCGCCGCCGTGCTCGGACTTGAAGATCGGATTGGCGACCAGTTGCTTGGTCTCGAAATCGCGCAGGTCGATCACGGCGATCCGCGGATTGGCCTTGTCGTTGATGAACAGGAACTGGCCGTCGTACTTGCCTTGCGTTTCCGACATCGCCGGGTGGTGCGAATCGCCCCAGGTAATCTTGCGGCCATCGATATTGCCCTGGGCCAGCACGGCCTTCGAGCTTTCGTCGTAGCCGTAGCCCTGCCACGGTTCCGGCGTGAAAACGCCGATGTACTTGAGAATCCGCATCGACGGAATGCCGTAGACGAGAACCTGCCCCGACTGGCCGCCCGACGAGAAGGCAATGAACTCGTCGCGCTTGCCGGTCGGCACGTAGGTCTTGGCGGCGGACAGCAAATCCTGTTGCGACAGGTTGCGGCGCTTCAATACGTCCTGCAGCGATTCGGCTGCGACGGCGGTGCCGGACAGGCCGGCAGCCAGCCCGATGAGTATGAACAGCGCCAAGGGACGCCTGGTTATTGCACGCATTTTTCTCCCCTTAAGATTGCGTATCGATCGGCGTGCATCTGCACGCGCCCGGGATCGCGACCTCCGGCTGAGAAGGCCGCTGCAAGCCGATTGCCGGCTGACCCGACCGCGTCAGTAGACCATGGGAGAAAAGTGCGCCTTGGTCACAGTTGGGCGCATATTCGCAGCGTACAGTTGCAGCCGATTCAATTCCCGATCAGCACAGATCGCCGCCGCGGACAGGGCATCCAGCACGTCGATCCAGAAAAAAAAGCCCCGCTTTTGGCGGGGCTTCGAGGGGGCGGGATCGTCAATCAATACACGTCGTGTTGTGTGTTGAAGACGTTGAACTTGCCGGTCGGCGTGACCAGTCGCTTGTCCTTGATCACCGTCTTGACCTTGCGCGTCTTGTCGTCGATCACCACGATGGCCGACGGTTCGGTCTTGTTGCCGGTCCACACCGAGTACCAGATCTCGTCGCCATTCTGGTTGTACTCGCCTTGCACCACCCGCTGAATCCCCTTGGTCTTGCCGAGATTGGCCGCTGCCGCAATATCGATTACCTCGGGTTGCGGATCGGGATTGCCCAGCTCGGAGACGCGATAGACCGTAACCGAACCGGCGAGCTTGGGGTCGGGATTCAGCGGCGAATCGGCCCACAGGTTATCGGACTTCGGGTGGGTCTTCACGAACAGGGAATTCGCCCCGTGGTTCTTGAGTTCCTGAACCACCTTCCAGGCATGCTGGGGATACTTCTCCGGGTCCGTTCCGATCAGCGTGATCACATCGGCGCCGAGATGGGATGTCGCCCACACCGGACCGTACTTGGGATGCACGATGTTGGCACCTCGCCCGGGATGCGGAATCTTGGCGGTATCGACCAGGGCGGTGAACTTGCCTTCCTTGACGTCGACCACGGCGACCTTGTTCGACGCATTGGCAGCCACCAGGAAATAGCGCTTGGTCGCATCGTAACCCCCGTCATGCAGGAACTTGGCGGTGTTGATGGTTGTTTCCCTGAGGTTGGTCAGGTCGGAATAATCGACCATCTTGACCATCCCGGTTTCCTTGACGCTGACCAGGAACTCCGGCTTGGTCGTCGAGGCCACGATGGAGGCAACACGCGGTTCCTGATGATAGTCGCCGTCCACCGTCACGCCGCGCGTCGAGACATTCTTCAGGGGTTCCAGCGTCATGCCGTCGAGAATGGTGTACTGCGGCGGCCAGTAGGAGCCGACGATGACGTACTTGTCCTCGAAACCCTTCGCCTTCGAGGTTTCGACCGAGCGCGTTTCCATGCCGGCCTTGACCGTGGCGACAACCGTCGGCTTCTCGAACCAGAGGTCGATCATGTCCAGCCGGCCGTCGCGGCCGACGACGTGAATGTAGCGGCCGGACAGCGACAAACGGGAAATATGAACCGCATACCCGGTCTTGACGATGCCCCAGATCTGCTTGGTATCGCCGTCGATCAGCGCCACCTCGCCGGCATCGCGCAGCGTGACCGAGAAGATGTTGTTGAGGTTGACGTTGTTCATCTTCCGGGTCGGCCGCTGGTCGACCGGCACATGCAGCTTCCACGTCCCGTGAATGTCCTTCAGGCTCCATTCCGGCGGCGCGTCGGGCGACATCTGGATGTAGGCGGCCATGTTCTTGATCTCGTCTTTCGACAGGATGTCGTCGAAGTTCGGCATGCCGCCTTCGGTGCCGTAGCTGATGATCTTCTCCAGCCGGGACTGACCGAGCTTCTGCGTGCCCCCTTCAGTCAGGCGGCCGTCTGCTTCCTTGCGCGACCAGGCGGGCTCGAGGTTTTTTCCCGTCGCACCCTTGCGCAACATGCCGTGGCAGCCGGCACAACGCTCGAAATAGATTTTTCCGCTGGCGCTTTTTGCTTCTGGCGACAGCGTCGGCGCATCGGCGGCAAAAGCCATCGAAGCGGCGAATGAAAGCGCTAACAGCCCCACTTCCCTACCCAAGTACTTGTACATTTTCCGTCCCTTTTGTTGAAAAAAATCAGGACTGTCGGGTGACTGCTCGGGAACTCGATTGCTCCCTTGTAATTTGCGCGAATTGGAACATTGCCGCCGCAGGTCAAGGGCGAACAGTTGGTTCTGTTTTCTACCGGTACAGTTCTTTCGGTCGGGGCTGTCTTTGGGCAACAGAATGGATTCGATGCCCTTCCGGGCCAAGGTTTCGCCGCCCGGAACGCAGGCGTTCGGCCCATGGATTCACATCGCGACCGGGCGTCGAGGATTCAAGGGCCCGATTGACCGGGTTTCCCGCCATTCCAACAGGGATTCAGGTCGTCCGGGCGCTTGTCGTTTAATCCCTACGTTTTACGGTCAGGCGATGCCACGCCAGCATGACGCCTGTCAGGGTCAGCCCGAAGCCGAGCAGGGATAGGGCGATGATCGCGCCGTCTCTGAGTGCCGGGTGGGCTACGAGGGGGGCGATGTCGAGGCGGTGCAGGGCCTGGAACAGCCAGCGGTGGGCGGTTTGGCGGTGGTCGAAGGTGTGCGCGATGCGGCCGCTGGCGGGGGCGATGTAGAAGGTGCTGCGCTCGGGATCGGCGAAGCGCAGGCGCAGGACGGGGAAATCGCGGGGGGCGTGGCGCAGCGGGTAGTAGTGCTCGTCGGCCGTGGTCAGCCAGTCGGATTCGAAGCTGACGCCCGGGCGCAGGGCGGGGGCGGCGGCCTCGATCTGGGCGCGGGTGAGGGCGGCGGTCGGCGGTGTGTTGATGCCGCTCAGGCTGCTTGTGCCATCGCGCTTGTGCTGGCGGATCAGCGTTTGGCCGGCGAACAGCAGCCATTCGGCCGAGCGGGTATCGGCATCGATCCGGGGCAGGGCGTGGAGCGCTTCCGGCGTCAAGGTGCCCCCGGCGAGGCGCCGGGCGTCTTCACGCGAGGTGCCGTTGCCGCTGACCAGGCCAAACGGCGCGAGCGACAGCCAGCCGCTGAACAGCCAGGTCAGCACGAAAAGGCCGCCGAACAGGCCGAGGATGTGGTGGTAACGCTTCCATCCGCCGCGATAGGGCGTCAGCCGTCCGCCGGAATAACGTCGGCGCCAGCGCAGGCGTTGCCAGCCGAGCCAGAGTCCGCTGGCGGCGAGCAGCAGGGCGACGAAGCTGGTACTCAGCACGGTATCGCGCCATAGCGTCTGCTGCATGCGCAGCGGGGTGAAATAGAGCCAATGCACGACGCTGCCGAGGTAATTCCACATCCGCTCGCTGCGGCCGGTGTCGAGCACCACGGCGCCGTCACGCTGCGAGACGTAGAGGTCGCGGCCGTCGGCCAGCTCGACGCGCAGGAAGGGCCGCCAGGCATCGTAGCGGCGATAGACCGTCCATTGATCGTAGTCGACCGGCGTCACCGCCTCGACGGCGCTTGCGCCGGCAAAGGGGCGCGCCGTCTGTATGGCCGCTGCCGTGTCGATGCCCGACACCGGCGACCCGTCGTCGGCATGTACCGCCGACCAGCGCCCAAGGGCGAGAAAGCGGTAGACGGGGCGTCCGCTCCCGGCGTCGAGACGCAGCGCGTCGGGCCAGCCCGGCTGTTGCAGCGCCTTCCAGGCGGCCAGCGGGGCGATGCGGACGCTGTCGGCGGCGATGGCCGGCAGGGCCGCGAGCCGCTCGTCTTCGGTGAGCTGGGGGCGGGCGACAAAGAGCATGACGATCCCGGAAACGAACCAGCACAGCACCAGCCAGCCCAGCGCCATGCCGAGCCAGCGGTGGCCGAGATGCAGCCAGCGTGTCAGTGTCGCCCGCGTCATGTCAGAACTTCAGCTCGGCGACGAGATCGAAGCGGCGTGCCTGCCCGAGGACGAATTGCTGGCTGCCGTAGGAGGTGGTGGCATAGACCTTGTCCGTCAGGTTGCGGCCCAGGAGGCGTAGCGTCGTCCGGTGATCGACCTTCCAGGCCAGCGCAGCGTCGGCGATGACGTAGGCGGGCAGAGCCACGGTGTTGGCGTTGTCGGCATAACGCTTGCCGACATAGCGCCCGCCGAGCGAGGCCTGGAACGGCCCGAAACGGTAATGCCCCCACAGGTTGACGACCTGTTCCGGGACATCGGTGGGCCGCTTGCCGGCGCGGTCGGCGCCGCCGGCTTCGATCAGCTTGTCGTAGCGCGCCTCGAGCAGGCTGAGATTGCCCTCGAAACGCCAGTTGCGCCACGGCACGAGCGCCGCGCTCAGTTCCACCCCCTGGCTATGCTGGCTGCCGCCCTGCACCGACAGCGCCGGATTGGCCGGGTCGCGGGTGACGATGTTGTCCTTCTCGATGCGGAACAGGGCGGCCGTCCATTCGCCGCGCCCGTCGGCCAGTCGTTGCTTGATGCCGGTTTCGACCTGGCGGCCCGTGGTCAGGCCGAAGTCGCGGTTGGCCAGGTTGAGCGAAATCAGGCTGGTTACCGGGTCGTTCCCGGTGCTGGCCTGCACGTAGAGGCTGGTCGCCGCCGTCAGGTGATGGGTCAGGCCAAGGCGCCAGGCGGTGCCGGACAGCGTCTTGTCGAGATCGGTATTGCCGCCGGCCAGGTCCTTCCGAGCGATACGGGCGCTGTCATGGCGTGTGCCGGCCAGCAGCAGCCAGCGGTCGGAGAGTTGCCAGGCATCTTCGAGGTAAAAGGCCTGCAAGGTGGTGCCGGTATCGAATTTCGGACGGGTCGGGTCCGTGCTGAACCAGCTGCCGGGCGCCGGGTTGTTCGCCGATACGGTCGATGCGCCGCCGTAGGGCGCGTTGTTGATGTGGCGGAATTCGACCCGCGCCACTTCCCAGCCCAGCACGGCCCGATGCTGGCCGCGTTGCAGCGCCGCCTCCAGCCGGTTGCCGGTCTGCGCCAGCTCGTGCTCGATGAACAGGTAATCGGAACGCGCGACCTGGCGCGTGGCGGTATTCAGCTCGTATTGCTCGACGTTCTTCCAGCGTCGGTCGGCGGTGAAGTGATAGACTTCGTCGCGCAGCGTCAGGCCGTTGCCGGCCTGCCATTCGGCGCGGGCGCGCAGGCGCGTGTCGGTGTAGCGGATCACGGCGTCGTCGACGTTGTAGTTTTCCTTGCGCAGGCTGGCGTCGATCCGGCCGTCGGCGAGCGGCGTGCCCCAGTAGCGGACCGGCTGCTGGCTGCTGTAGTCGGCCAGCAGTTCGAAACGCAGGTCGGCATTCGGCTGCAGGCGCAGCGCCGTCATCAGTTTGCCGCCGGAAAAGTCGCCACGGTCGCGCTCGCCGTCGCCGCGCAGGCCCGAGGCATCGATGCGGAAGCTGGCGATTTCGCCGAGGCCGCCCGTGCCGCCGAGGCCGATCCGTACCTGTCCGTCGGTGCCGATGCCGGTCAGCGCTTCGAACGACGCATCGCGGCTCGGCGCCTTGCGCACGGCGTTGATCGTCGCGCCGACCGTACCGCTGCCGTAGACGACCGAGGCCGGGCCGCGCAGCACCTCGATGCGCTCGTAGCCCCAGCTGTCGCCCGGATAGTTCTGCGTGCCCGCTCCGGTCGACAGGCGCACGCCGTCCTCGGCCACGCCGACCGAATTGGTGCCGGAAAAGCCGCGCGTCGAGAAGGACAGGGAACCGTTGCCGCTGGCGCCGACACCGGTCAGGCCGGTGCTCCGGGTGATGGCGTCCATCACCTGGTAATCGCCGCGTTCCCGGATGCTCTGGCTGTCGATGGCCTCGACACTGGCCGGGGTTTCGCGGGTGCTCAGGCCGGTACGGCTGCCGGCACTGTTCGGCAGATCGAGGCCGAGATCGGCGGCATCGCGCGTGGCGCTGACGGCGACGGCCGGCAGCGTGGTGTCGGCGGCATGGACGGGGGCGAAGCCGGCCAGCGCGCCGGCCATGGCGAGCGGCAACGGCCGCAGCGAACGGGAGAGGCCGGCAGGGCGGCGGATGGTCAACAACATGGTCAAACTCCTGGGTTGCACCGTCTGCCCGCGCATGCCGGCACGGCATGGCGTTTGTCCATGCATCGAATGCCGCATCCGCAACCCCGCAGACAGTCAGTTACACCTTGCCGGCCCGCCGGTGGGCGGTACGGCACCTTGCAACAGGCCGGTCTCCGGGCTGGCAAGTCTTGATGCATCGCCTTCCCGCAAGACCCGCGCGCATTGCCTGCCGGCAATGCCACGGCGTTCTTCCAGTGGCTGGCGATCCTGCCGGATCGCCGTGATGCACCCGCACTTGCTTACCGTTGCGGGGGCAGCCGGGGCATTGCGACCTTGCTGCGGTCGCGCACCCCGTTCCCGTTTCACCCGACGCCTTGCGACGGCGGGCACCTGTTGCCAATGTGTCCGGCACTACATCCTGTTTCCCCGCCAGGCCGGACGCTGGCGGGGTGCTTGCTTCATTTGCCGGATCCGTTCCGGTGGAAGACGAGGTCTTCGACGACCCGGCCGTTCTTCAGATGCTCCTCGACGATGCGATCCATGTTTTCGTCGGTGACGTTGTAGTACCACACGCCATCGGGCTGCACGGCGACAATCGGCCCGCCCTGGCAGGCGGCGACGCAGCCGGTGCGGGTGCGCTTGACGCGCGCCGGACCGGCATCGAAGCCGAGGCCGGCAGCACGGAACTTGGCCTGCAGCGCATTGAACAGGGCTTCGCCCTCGCCGTTTTGCGTGCAGCGCGGGCCGGTGCAGATCAGCACCTGCCGGCTGTAGTCGCGAATCGTCGGCTTGACGATGTCGTCGGCGTCGCGTTCAGCCTTCAATCTCGTTCTCCTCGCCCTCGGGCGGCACCTCGCTGGCCAGCACGGCGGCAATGTAGTCTTCCGGCAGCCGGTATTCGGCGGCCAGCTCGGCGGCGCTCTTGCCGCTGGCCTGGATTGCCGCCATCCAGCCGTTGAGGCCGGTGGACAACGAACGGCCGGCCTGTTCGCCGTCCCGGGTGTTGCGTTCGCCGGCCTCGACGGCGTACTTGTTGGCGTAGCCGCGCGGCGTCACCATCAGGCCGTGCTTGAAGAAGGTGTTGGAATTGCCGATCAGCACCGTCGACAGCATGCCGATATCGCATTCGTTCATCTTTTCCAGGGTGGTGAATTCGATGCGCTGTTTCGGCCGGTAGCCGGACTTGACGATGGCGACCGGCGTTTGCGGGTCGCGGTGGCGCAGGAAGAGGCGCTGGGCCTCGACGATCTGCTGCGTGCGGCGGCCGCTCTTCGGGTTGTACAGCGCGACGACGAAATCGGCATAAGCCACGGCGTCGAGACGGCGGGCGATGGTCGGCCACGGCGTCAGCAGGTCGGACAGCGAAATGGCGCAGAAATCGTGGGTCAGCGGTGCGCCGACCAGCGCGGCGCAGGTGTTGAGCGCCGAGGCGCCGGGAACGATCTCGACCTCGATCTCCGAATCCGGCGTCCACCCGGCCTGGAACAGCACCTCGAAGGTCGGTCCGGCCATGCCGTACACGCCGGCGTCGCCGGACGAGATCAGCGCCACCTTCTTGCCCTGGCTGGCACGGTCGAGCGCTTCGATAGCGCGGTCGAGTTCCTCGGTCATCGATTTCTTGATTACCTCCTTGCCCTGGACCAGATCGGCGACCAGGCGGATGTAGGTGACGTAGCCGATGATCGTGTCGGCCTCGGCGATGGCGGCGCGGGCGCGTGCCGTGAGGTGGTCGTTGCTGCCCGGGCCGAGGCCGACGAGCATGATCTTGCCGGTTTTAACCGTCGTTTCAGGTGCGTTCATTGGGGAATCCTTGCAATGGAGACAGTGGCGTTGCGTCCGTCCGGGCCGCGCAACTTGTGTTTTTCGATGATCAGATGGCTTGCGTCGGCTCCGGCCGCGAGCAGCGCCGCCGCTTCAGAGACCGATGGCGTGCCGGTGTACTTGCGCACGGTTTCCGACGGGTTTGGCACATCGACCGTGGCCAGTTCGGTGGCGGGGTAGAAGCGGACGATCCAGCCGTTGGCCTGGGCGACTTCGGCCATGCCGATCTCGTCGGCCTTTAGGTCGATCGAGGCGACTGCCCGCACGTCGGCCAGCGTCGCGCCGACCTGCGCCAGGGCTTCGGCGATGACCTGCCGGATGGTGGCGGCCGGGGTGCCGCGGTCGCAACCGAGGCCGAGGGCGATTTTCATGCCGTCCTCGCGTGACCAAAATCGTTACGGAGTGCCCCCACCCCCTTTGAGAGCGCCGAGCAGCACAGATCGGCCGGGGGCAGTCGGTTCGCATTGTTTGAGCCGCAGGCGAGTTTTGCGAACCGCCCGGCTGATCGAGCAGCACAGGGGACCGGGCTGACGGCCCGGCGCGAACGCAGGGGTCGCCTTTCTTTGCTTCCTTTCTTTGGCGAAGCAAAGAAAGGAAGACGCCGCTCAACGGCGGAAAACAGCGGTTGAATAGCGCGCATGCCTGTCATAGCGGCCGATAAACCACCCGCCGCCCCGCCAACCGGGCGGCGATGTCGGCCGGCATTTCGCGCGGGCTGATCCACAGCACGGCGGCGAAGCGGTCGAGCGGCACGTCTTCGAGTCGGGAGAAATGCGCGACGTTGGCCGGCTGAGGTCCCTGGCGACCGTTGGCGTGCTTCGCCCACCAGTCGGTGGAGCCCGCTTCCTGGACCAGCGCTACCGCTTCGTCGTTCACCATTGCCGCGCTGCAGCGCACGATTTCGTCATGGGTGGCTTCGAAGGTCCAGCCCAGTTCGCGGCCGAGCAGGTCGACGGCGATGGTTTCGCGGGCATCCGAGGCGGTGGTCAGCACGGCTTGCGCGCCGAGTGCCGTGGCGAGGTGGCCGGCGAGCTGATTGGCGCCGCCAAGGTGGCCGGACAGTATGGGGATGACGAACTTGCCGGCTTCGTCGATGACCACCACGGCCGGGTCGGTTTCCTTGTTCTTCAGGTGCGGCGCGATGAGGCGGACGACGGCGCCGAGCGAGACGATGCAGACGATGCCGTCGAAGGCGGCGAATAGCGCCGGCACCTGGTCGCCGACCTTGCCTTCATAGCAATGGAAGGCGCCGGGAGCGGCGTTTCCGCCTTCGGTACGGAATTTTTCGGGGCAGAACAGCTGGGCGCCCGGCAGCGCAGTGACGACCTTGCCGGCCAGTGCGATGCCGTGTTTGGTGATCGAGACGACGGCTATTTTCATGGGAAGGTTTCTCTGTTGGGGTTGGTTTTTATGGGTTGATCAGGCGGCGGCCGTGGCGGAAGCATCGACGGCTTCCTTGCGCTTGCGACAGCCACGGCGCAATTCGCCGCGTATACGCTTGGGGTTCTGCACCAGCATCAGCGACAGGTAGTTCACCTTCTCGCCTTTCAGGCTGAGCACGTCGCGCACGACGCGTTCCTCCGGCGAGCCGACCTTTTCGATGAAGAGCGAGGTGGCGAGCAGGTCGCGGCGTTCGAGCAGATCGAGGATTTCATCGACCAGCGGCTTCACCTTGAGCAGGGCGAGGGTGTCGAACTCGTCGAGCAGATGGTCGATGACCTCGACGCCGTAGGCGGCAGGGATGATGGCGAAGGTTTCGTCCTCCTCGGCCAGCGTGACGCCGGTGGTCGCCGCGGCGGCGGCGAAGGACGATACGCCGGGAATGGTCTCGACCTCGATCTCGGGCACCAGTTCGCGGACAACGCGGGCGAGGTGGCCGAAGGTGGCGAAGGTGGACGCGTCGCCTTCAACCAGGAAGACCAGGTCGCGGCCTTCGGCGAGCAGTTCGACGGTCTGCACGGCGGCGCGGCTCCAGGCCTTGGCCAGGATCTCGGCGTCGCGCGTCATCGGGAAGACCAGTTCGACGGCATCGCCCGGCACGGCAATGCCGCCGCGCTCGACGATGGACAGTGCGTAGGACGATTCCTCGGCCTTCTTCACCGGATACAGCCAGCGCGCGCCGGATTGCAGCGCGCTCCAGGCGCGGCGGGTGATCAGTTCGGGATCGCCGGGGCCAAGCGAGGCGCCGATGAGTTTTCCAAAATTCGTGCCGGGGCGTTTGGGTTCGGTCATGCGGGTTCTTTCAGTCAAAAACGACAGCGTTCAAGCGGGTTGCCATGCGCTGACGGCAAGGCGATACAAACAGTGCTCGCGTAGCGGGTGACCGGGAGGCTGTGCGGGGTGTTCGAAATTTTCGGCGCGGCGCATCCCCAGCCTTTCCATCACTGCCTGCGAGCGGCGGTTTTCCAGGCTGGTGAAGGCGACAACTTCGGCCAGCGCCAGATCGTTGAAGGCAAAGCTTAGCGCTGCCCGTGCGGCTTCACTGGCGTAACCCTGACCCCAGAACGGCCGAGCCAGGCGCCAGCCGATTTCGACGCAGGGCGAAAACGGTAGTTCGGCTATCGGCCGGTGCAAACCGACAAAGCCGATGAAGTCGCCGCTTGCCTTGATCTCCGTTGCCCAGAAACCCCAGCCTTGCGCTTCGATCAGGCTTTGGCAGCGAGCAGCCAGCACATCGCTTTCGGCCCGGTCGAGCGTGGCGGGGAAATGCGCCATCACCTGCGCATCGGCATTCAGCGCCGCGAAGGGCGCAAGATCCTCGTCGCGCCACGGGCGCAGACGCAGGCGGGAGGTTTCCAGCTGGATCACCTGACAGTCTCGGTGGCGCGGACCTGAGCTGTCGGCAGCCCATCGAGCTTGCCGTCGCCATAGGTGCGCAACACCTGGGAAATGATGACTTCGTATCCATCCAGCCACTCGCCCTGGGCTTGCTTGGCCTCCAGGTGGCGCGGGTGGTCGATCAGGACTTGCAGGGCTTCCAGCGATTCCCAGTAATAGACGTTGCCGAGCAGGCCGGTTTGCGGGTTTTCCCACGCCTCTTCGCCGAGATAGCCGGGAATGCGCTTGGCGGCCTCGGCGATGGCTTGATCGAGTTCGTGAAAACGTGCGTCGAATTGCTTTTTCTTGAAAATGAAGGTCGAGGAATACATGTTCAATCCTTGCTGGCGGTGACGATCCAGACGGGGTTCTGGGCCGCCATCCGGTGCATGTCGAGAATCGGTTGCGAGCGGCTGGCCTGGAGCTGGACGACATCCCAGGCCGCGCCGCTCGCCTTGAGCGCAGTGGTCGCGGTGGCCAGGTTTTCCAGCGTCACGAAGTTCATCACCAGCCGGCCGCCGGGTTTCAGGCGGGCGAGGATCAGCTGGATCAGCTCGCCGAGTTCGCCGCCCGAGCCGCCGATGAATACCGCATCCGGGTCGGGCCAACTGTCGAGCTGCGCCGGTGCCTTCCCTTCGACCAGCGTGTAGTTGCCGACGCGGAATTGCGCTGCGTTGGCGCGGGCGTTGGCGGCGTCGCCTTCATTCTTTTCGATGGCCCAGACGTGGCCGTGCGGTGCCAGACGGGCGCACTCGAGGCCGACCGAGCCGGAGCCGGCGCCGATGTCCCAGACCCGGCTGTCCGGCTTGAGGCGCAGTTTGGCGAGCGACAGGGCGCGCGCCTCCTGCTTGGTGATCAGTCCTTTTTCCGGCGCACGCTGGATGTAATCGAGGTCGTCGAGGCCGAAACTGGGGCGCGGCGTCTCCGGCGCGCGTTCGACGAGGACGACGTTGGGCTGCGGGAAGCTCATGCCGGCCGCCTCGGCTGGCGACAGGCCGGCGAAGATCGTTTCGTCGTCGAGCAGCAGGCGGCAGGCGACGGAAAGCTTGGCATCGTCGCCGTAGCCGGCCGTGATCAAGGCCCGCGCCAACCGGTCCGGTGTGTTTTCCGGGCCGGTGAACAAGGCGACGCGGGGATGCCGGGCGATGGCGCGCATCAGCTTGTAGAGGCCGTGCTCCGGCGTCGCGCCGACGAACCATTCGCCGGCATCGGCGCTGTGGCAGGTGGATATTTTCACGTCCTGCCAGGCTGTCTTGAAGCGGGCGAAGGCCAGTTGCAGTGTCGATACGGCGGGCACGATCGTGAAGCCGTCGCGCCCGAGCTTGCCGGTCAGCCATGAGGCGATACCGTGGCAGAGCGGGTCGCCGGTAGCCAGCGCAACAGCGCTTTTGCCCTGTTCGCGGGCGTTCCCGATCCAGCCGGCAACCTGACCGAGCTTGCCGTCCATGTCGAGGATTTCAGCACCGGCAGCGAGGTGCGGGCGCACCAGCTCGAGCGTGCGGCCGGCGCCGATCACGACGTCGGCCTCCGCCAGCAGTCGGCGGGCGCTGTCGGAAAGACCGGCCCAGCCGTCGTCGAGAATGCCGAGCAGGGTCGTGGTTGGCGGCATTTTTATGTCGGTAATCATTGTTTTTTCAGCATCCAGGCGCGTGGGTTATGCTCAAAACCCAGCTTGGGGTAGTAGTCGTTGGCCTTGGGGGCGGCGAGCAGGACAAGCATGCAGGTTGCGCCGAGGCGATTCCTGGTTTCCTCGATCAATTGCTTGCCGATACCCTGCTTCTGGTAATCGGCATCGACCGCCAGATCGGCCAGATAGGCGACATAGCTGAAATCGGTCAGCGAACGTGCAATGCCGACCAGGCGTTCGCCATGCCAGGCCGAAACGGTCAGGTTGGCGTGCCGCAGCATGTCGGCAAAAATCTCCGGGTGATCGACCGGGCGTCGTTCGCCGAGCGTGGAGCGGCGGTAGAGCGCGATGGCGGTATCCACATCGATGGGGGCATCGATGCGAAATTCGATGGCGGCAGACGGTTGGTCGGTCATGCAATCTCCTCTTCATCGACCCGGCAAATGAACCGGCCTTCGAAATCGCAGACCAGCACGGCCAGGTGGTAGTTGCCCGGGTATTGGCCCCTGAGGCTGCGGATGGCCTTTTTTGCCAGCTGGCGGTGGAAATCGACGGCCAGGCCGAGCGCCGCCAGCCGTTCGGCGGCGAAGCGGGCGGTTTCGGCGGCGCGGATTTCCTCGATCAGGTCGTCCGGCGCGCCGACTTCGCGCGCCGAGTCGGCCAGGATGTCGCGGTCGACTTCGGCCTTCCAGGCGTGCGTGACGGCCAGGCCCTGGCACATCTTGGTCAGCTTGCCGACCATGGCGCCGATATAGACATTCGGCAGCTGGCGCTTGATGGCGCTGGTGAAGGCCGCCTTGACGAAGTCGCCCATCTGCACGAAGCAGGATTCATCCAGTTCCGGCAACTGCCGCATGGCGAATTTCTCGGTGCGGCCGCCGGTGGTGAAGACCACGCTGGTCTGCCCCTGCCTGGCGGCGACATCGACAGCCTGCACGACGCTGGCGCGGAAGGCGGCGGTCGAATAGGGGCGGACGATGCCGGTGGTGCCGAGGATGGAGATGCCGCCGAGGATGCCGAGCCGGGCATTGAGCGTCTTTTTCGCCATCTCGTCGCCGCCGGGGACGGAAATGGTGACTTCCAGCCCGTCGTGGTCGAGCAGTTCGCCGGCCACGGCGCGCACGTTGTCGACGATGTTGCGGCGCGGCACCGGGTTGATCGCCGGGCCGCCGACTTCCAGGCCGAGGCCGTCCTTGGTCACGACGCCGACGCCGAAGCCGCCCTTGAGCACGACCTCGCCGGCCCGGTGCTTGAGGATGCGCACGTCGGCGGTCATGTGCGCGCCGTGCGTCGCGTCCGGGTCGTCGCCGGCATCCTTGACGATCACCGCGTGGGCGTGACCGGCGCTTTCCTCGACCGAGCCGTCGATCACCGCGAAGGCGACATCCTGCCCGTTCGGCAGGTGGCAGACGATTGTTTCGGGCACTTCGCTCTGCAACAGCCCGAGCGTCGCCGCCCGCGCCGCTGCCGCCGAGCAGGCGCCGGTGGTGAAGCCGGTGCGGTTGCCACGCTCGCGCTTGGCGTCGCCCTTGCGGACCTTGGCAGGTTTTTCGAGCGGTTCAGTAGCCATATTCGCGCTCGACCCGGGCTACACGAACCCTGAAGTGGCGATACCAGTCGTGTGCGCGCTGCATGGCGGCACGGTGATCGACATTTTCTTTCCAGGCTGTGATGGCTTCTTCGCTTTGCCAGCAGGAAACCGTAATGCCGAGTTCCTGGCGTGCCGATTCGATGCCAAGAAAACCCGGCTGCACCTTGGCCAGGTCGACCATGGCTTGGGCTGTTGCCGCGTAGCCCTGATCTCCATCGGTCCTGACCGAGGTAAAAATCACCGCGTAATACGGTGGCCGGGGCGTCGTTGCCGGTTGGATAGTCTGGCTCATGCGGCTTTCTTCTGCGCGGCTTCGGCCAGCGACAGCATGGCGTGGATGGCGGCGACAACCAACGTCGAGCCGCCCTTGCGGCCCTTGATGGCGACCCACGGCACTTCGTTCACGGTCATCATCAGGTCCTTGGATTCGGCGGCGGAGACGAAGCCGACCGGCATGGCGACGACCAGCGCCGGGCGTACGCCTTCTTCCTTGATCAGGCGCACCAGTTCGATCAGCGCCGTCGGTGCATTGCCGATGCCGACGATGGCGCCGTCGAGCTTGCCCGCGCGCTGCGCCTTGCGCATCGCCTGCACGGCGCGGGTGCTGTTGACGGCCTTGGCGGCCTCGATCACGTCGGCGTCGGAAATGTAGTGGTGGGTGGTCAGGCCGAAGTGCTGCAAACGCGGTTTCGAGAGACCGACGCAGATCATTTCGACGTCGGCGACGATGGGCGTGCCGCCTTTGAGCACCGCGTTCATGCCGGCCTGCATGGCGTCCGGATGGAAGGCGGTCAGGCCGTTGAATTCGAAATCGGCATTGGCGTGGATCATCCGGCGCACGAGCGGCCATTGCTCGGCGGTGTAGGCGTGCGGACCGGCTTCGGCGTCGATGATGGCGAAGGAGTCGTGTTCGATGGCGCGACCGGCTTCGGTCAGCTGTTCGGTGACGGTATTGGCGGCGGTGGTGAGGGTCATGGCGATGTTCCCGGTTCAGGCGTGGTGATGGGCGCAGCCAGCGTGATGGGCATGGCCGTGGTCAGGGTGGTGATCGTGGGCATGAGCGTGGCCGCAGCCAGCGATGGCGGTGTGGCTGTGGTCGTGCAGGTGCTCGTCTTCGGCCTGTTCGCGGTACTTGCAGCCGTCGCATTCGAGCATGGCGCCTTCGCCCTGTTCGCCCCTGGCGCGGTTGTCGAGCAGCGCGAAGATGCCCGGATCGAAGCCGAAATGGGTGCCCAGCGCGAAGGAAACCTGCGGGTACTGCTGCTGCAGCCGGGCCACCTGCTCCTGGATGCGCTCGATCAGCACGCCGGTGAACAGATAGACCGGGACGATGGCGATCTGCATCATGCCCAGTTTGACCTGGCGCTGGACGATGGTTTCCAGCCGCGGCCAGGTGACGCCGGTGAAGGCGAGGTCGACCAGTTCGTGGTCGTTATCCTCGAAGATCCAGCGGGCCATCCGGGCCAGTTCGCCGTTGGCGCCGGCATCCGACGAGCCGCGGCCGAGCAGGACGACGCCAGTGGTCATCGGGTCGGGCATCGCCAGTTGCTTCATCAGGCGGTCGAGCTGGCCCTGCAGCACGGCAAAGATCTCACGCCCCATGCCGAGATGGCGGGTGACGACGAACTCGACGCCGGGGTGGCGCTGGCGGGCTTCGTCCAGCGCATGCGGCAGTTCCATCTTGACGTGGCCGGCGGCGTTGAGAATGAAGGGGATGGCGATGACCTTCCGCGCCCCCTTGGCGGCGCGGTCGAGCCCTTCGTCAAGCAGCACCTCGGCATGCTCGATGAAGCAGACCTCGATACGCCAGTCCGGGTGCTGCTCGCGCCACTGGGCGGCGAAGTTGATGGTTTCCTTGTTGCCCTCGCGGCCGCGCGAACCGTGGCCGACGAGGAGGAGGGTGGTGTCATTGGTCATGGGATGTCTCCGTGGCCTTGCGGAAGCGGTGTCCGAAAGTCGGGTCGTAGAGTTTGGAACGGATCAGGTCGGGCCAGTCGGCGGCGCCCAGGGTCGGGCTGGCGACGATCATGGCCTGGCTGGCGATCTTCTCGTCCTGGCATTTCCGCTTGATGTCCTTGATCGTGCCGCGCACGATCTTTTCCTCGCCCGGCCAGCTCGCCTTCTGTACCACCAGGATGGGCGCATCCTCGCTCCAGCCGGCGGCGAGCAGCGCTGCCTGGACCTTGTGCAGCAAGGTGATCGACAGGTAGATGCAGAGCGTCGTCTTGTGCGCGGCGAGGGCTTCGAGTTCCTCGCCCGGCGGCATCGGCGTGCGCCCGGCAACGCGGGTGAGGATCACTGTCTGGGTGACTTCCGGCAGGGTCAGCGTCTCGCCGGCCGCTGCCAGAGAGGCCATGGCTGATGAAACCCCCGGCACCACCGTCCATTCGATACCGGCGGCGGTCAGCGGCCGCGTCATCTCGATCAGCGCGCCGTAGAGGCCGGGGTCGCCGGTTTGTAGGCGGATGACGGTTTCATGCCGGGCGGCGGCGGCAATCAGCCAGTCGGTCATCTCTTCCAGCGTCATGTCCTTGGAGTCGCGGATCTCGCAGCCCGCCGGCGCGTACAGCGTCGCCGCCCGGTCGACCAGCGAACCGGCGAACAGCACGGCACCCGCTGCCTCCAGCAACTGGCGGCCCTTGACGGTGATCAGGTCGGGGTCGCCGGGACCGGCCCCGACAAACCAGATCTTGCCGGCCATCAGGTAGCGCTCCGGCAAGCCGCAGCGGGTTTCAGGCAATCGTGCATGGGGTTTCCTTGGGTTGAGGCGCCTTGGGCAGCATGGCCAGCAGGGCGTCGGTGGAGCGGGGGAACGGTGTGGCGGGCACCAGGCCTTGCGCGGCGAGCCGGGCATGCAGCGGGATCACGGCCGGCAACGGCAGACCGGCGGCCGCCAGTTCGGCGGCCCGGTGCGGCAACTCTCCGGCCGGAAAACTCGCCACGCAACGTCCGGCAGCCATGATGTGAATGTGCTCGGCCCAACGGTAGGCGAAATCGACATCGTGGGTGGACAGCAGGATGCTCATGCCCTGTCCGTGCAGGTCGTCGAGGATCGCCAGCAGGTCGGCCTGCATGGCCGGGTCGAGCCCGGCCTTGGGTTCGTCGAGCAGCAGCAGCTCGGGCTGCATGGCCAGCACCCCGGCAATGCAGACGCGCTTTTTCTGGCCGAAACTGAGGTGATGCACCGCTCGTTCGCCGATGTCGGCCAGTCCGACGGCGGCCAGCGCGGCGGCGACGCGACGGCGCACGGTGTCGTCGTCGAGGCCGAGGTTGAGCGGCCCGAAGGAGACGTCCTCGGCGACGCTGGCCGAGAACAACTGGCGGTCCGGGTTCTGGAACACCAGGCCGACCCGGCTGCGCAGCTCGCGCAGCCCCGGGCGGCCGTAATCGACCGCTTGGCCCGCGTAGCGGACGGTGCCGCCGGATGGCCGCAACAGGCCGTTGGCGTGCTGGAACAGGGTTGTCTTGCCCGACCCGTTGGCGCCGAGCAGCGCATTGCGGCTGCCGCGCAGGATGTCAAGCGAGCAGCCGTCCAGCCCGGCGTTGCCGTCGGGATAGCGATAGGCCACCCGGTCGAATTGCAGCAGGATGTCGTTGGGCGGCGCGCTCATGCCAGTTGTCCGATCAGGATGAGCAGCGCCCCGGCGGCAAGCGCCAGCAGGCTGTCGCGCCGGGCGTGCGGAAAAGTGCGCGCCATGAAGCGCAGCGGGCCGTCATTGTTGCGGGCTTGTGCCGCGACATGCAGCGCCTGGGCGCGTTGCCAGACCTGCACGGCAAGGTTGGCGCCCAGCCCGGCCAGCGAATGCCAGGCCTGACGGCGCGTGGCATAGCCGAGACGCGCCGTCTGTGCCGTCAGCATGTCATGCATCGCCATCGAGAAGACCGACCCCATGCGGTAGCCGAGCACCGTCAGGTCGAGCAGCAGTTCCGGGGTTTTCAGGCGACGCAGCAGTGCGATCAGGTCGGGCAGCGGCGTGGTCAGGACGAGCAGCAACAACGCGGCGAGCGCCGCCAGCGAGCGGCTCCCCACCTGTCCGAGCTGCGCCCCGGCATCGGGCGCCAGTGTCAGCGCCAGCCCGCCGCCGTCGGCGCTGCCGAGCGAGAAGGCCAGCGACAGGCAGCTCAGGGCGAGAAAGAGGAGGGGCGCTGCCGCCGCCCGCAGATAGGTCGGGACGGGGATGCCGGCGGCCAGCCAGGCCACGGCGACCAGCAGGCCGGCGACCGCCAGCGCGCCGCC
>NZ_VUYQ01000015.1 GCF_008711155.1 Dechloromonas sp. CZR5
CGCGTCGACATCGAAGTCATCGGCACCAAGTAATCCGCCGTCGCTTCAACGAAAAGCCCCGCATAGCGGGGCTTTTTTTCGCTTGGAAAAAACATGTCCCGACTTTTCCGGATGCTTGTCCGCTGGCTGATTCCGGCGCTGCTGGCCGTTGCCAACATGGCGCTGGCCGCCGATGCCCCTCGTCCGCGCATCGGCCTGGTCCTCGGTGGCGGGGGGGCACGCGGCGCCGCGCATATCGGCATTCTCGAAACCCTGCAGCAGAATCGTGTGCCCGTCGATTGCGTGGCCGGGACCAGCATGGGGGCCCTGGTTGCCGGGGCGTGGGCGGCCGGCATGTCGCCCGCCGCCATGCGCGAGAGCCTGGCTGCCGCGGACTGGAGCGACATGTTCATCGACAATCCGGATTACGCGGAACTGAGCTATCGCAACAAGACCATGGCGCGGCGCTTTCTGGCGGGCTCGGAAAGCGGCGTGATGATCGATGGCGTCAAATACCAGAGCGGTGTCGTCACCGGCCAGAAGATCAAGCTGTTTTTCAACCAGCTCGTGGATGCCAATCTGGGGGAGCGCAATCTCGAGGACTTGCCGCTGCCGGTTTCCATCGTGGCCACCGACATCGGTACCGGCGAGCGCGTGATCTTTCGCGACGGTCCGCTGACACTGGCCATGCGGGCGAGCATGTCGGTGCCCGGGCTGCTGGCGCCGGTCGATCATGAGGGGCGCAAGCTGGTCGATGGCGGGCTGGTCGATAACCTGCCGATTGCCGAGGTGCGCGAGCGCTGCAAGGCGGACATCGTGATCGCCGTGAACGTCGGCTCCCCGCTGCTCAAGGCCGAGGAGGTCGGCTCGCTGATTACCGTCTCGGCGCAGATGATCGCCATCCTGACCGAGCAGAACGTCAGCCGGTCGCTGGCCTTGTTGCGTGCGGGCGACATCTACATCAGGCCCGATCTGAGCGGCATAACGGCCGGCGATTTTTCGCGGCATGGCGAAGCGGCCGATCGCGGCAGGGCGGCTGGCGATGCGGTGAGCGGCCGGCTGGTGGCGTTGTCCCTGTCGCCCGAAGCCTATGCCGCCTGGTGGCAAGGCATCGAGGTCAGGCGTCGCAGTGCGCCGCGCATCGACGAAATCGAAATTGCCGGGCTGAACAGGGTCGATACGGCGGCGGTAGCGCGCCATCTGCATATCGAACCGGGGCAGCGCATCCAGCCTGCCGACATCAACCGGGATCTGCTGCGCATGTATGGTGACGGCTGGTACGAGAGCGTCGATTACACGGTACTCTCCCAGCGCGACAAGAACATTCTGCGCGTCACCCCGGTGGAAAAGCGCTGGGGACCGGATTACCTGCGCTTCGGCCTGAATCTGCAGGCCGACAACAGCCAGGGGACCTCGTTCGGTTTGCGCGCCGCCTATCACTCAACCTGGCTCAATCGCCTTGGCGGCGAACTGATCGTGAGCGGCGACGTCGGCTCGACGAACCGCCTTGGCGCCAACCTCTACCAGCCGCTCGATCCGGCGCAGCGCCTGTTCGTCGAGGCGACGGTCGGTGTCGAGCAGAGTCGCCTGAATATTTATCAGAACGATGCCCGTATTGCCCAGTACAAGGTGACCGAGAACGGCCATGGCGTCTATCTCGGCGCCAATATCGGCGTGCTCGGACCGGTGCGTCTCGGTTGGGTGCAACGACGGCGCAACTACGATCTCGACATCGGCTCGCCTTCCTCGCCCAATGCCGGCGCCAGTTTCGGCGGCTGGAAGACCAGCCTCGATTTCGACCAGTTCGATCGCATGCATTTCCCGACCCGCGGTTGGGCGGCGCAGCTGTCCTATTTCGACTCGCCGGAGGTCGGCTATTCGAAAGCCGAGGCCAACCTGCAGGGGGCCTTCGCACTGGGCGGCACCGTCTTCAATGCCCGTTTCCGCTATACCGGATCGCCGCGCGGTGTGCTGCCGTTCTATGATGCCGGCTACCTGGGCGGGTTCCTGAACTTGACCGCCTTCGCACCCAACCAGGTGGTCGGTGACGACATCCGCTATCTTGGCCTGCGTACCGAGCGGATCATCGGCCACCTGCCGCTCGGCCTGAGCGGTGACATGCGTCTGGGTTTCGCCCTTGAAGCGGCGAAGGTCGGGATGCGCTACAGCGAATCGAAAAGCGACGGACTGATCGATTCGGCCGCCATCTATCTGGGCGGACAGACACCGTTCGGTCCGGCCTATCTCGGCTTCGGCTACTCGACGAGCGGCGTTTCCAACCTGTTCCTCTTCGTCGGAACGCCCTGAGCCGGCCGAGGGTGGCATACTGGGCAACCACGACCCCGGAGAGAGAGCATGAAAGCACGTTTCCTGTCGCTAGCGATGGCGGCACTGTTGTGTTCCGGCCTGGCCTTGGCCAAGGTGAACGTCAATACCGCGACACTCGAAGAATTGGACACGCTGTACGGCATCGGCGAAACCCGTGCCCAGGCAATCATCGATTACCGGCAACAGAACGGCCTGTTCAAGTCGCTGCGCGACCTGAAGAAGGTGCCGGGCCTGCATGAGAACGTCGTCGATGGCCTGAAAGGCAAGGTTTCGTTTTCCGGGCCGACCAAAATAGACGCAGCCGACGGTGCGGCAACGAAGGCGGGCGACAAGAAAAATGCTCCGGGAAAATCCGCCAGGACGGAGGGGGCCTCCGCGCCGGCCACGCCGTCGAGCGCGCCGGCACCAAGCCGCCATGACACGGCACCGGCCGGCCCCGCCAAAGCCGCCCAGCCGGGCAAGTCTGCCGCGGCCGCTTCGGTTGCTGCGGAAAAGCCCGAGGTCCCCGCTTCTCCCGCCCGGCCCGCCGGCCCGGCCAGGCCGATGCTGGAAGGCAAGCCGGCTACCCCGCTTGCCCCGGCAGCTGCATCTTCGCCGGCGAAGCCTGCCGCCCCGGCCGTTCCGGCTGTGACGGTGAAACCCGCCGCACCGGCCATCAAGCCGGCTGCCCCCGCTTCCCTGCCGCCGCCCGCTGCACCGGCAGGGCCTGCCGCTCCGGCCAAACCGGCCGTCCCGGCCGTGGCGCATTGATCGTGCGTTGTCCCGGGGGCGCTGATTGAATGCCAGCCTGACCCTGTGCGCCACGACGCGTCTTGCCCAGACGCTGCGCGGCGAGGTGCCGGCCGAGCGGCGCGTGTGGCGGACCCGCCAGGCGTTGACGCTTGCCCAGTGGCTGGGCGGGCTGGCCGAGGAAGCCGGATTGACCGGACTCGCCGACCTGCCGACGGCACTCGACACGTTTGCCGATCGTCTGCTCTGGGAGAAGGTGATCGCCGGCTCGCTGACCGAAGCGGCGCCCCTGTTCGATATTCAGGGCATGGCGGCCTCCGCCGCGGAGGCGCAGGCGCTGTGTCGCGTCTGGAAACTTCAGCCGGGCGGCACCTCATTGTCCGACGAGGCGCGCTTGTTCGTTGGCTGGCAGGCCGAGTTTGAGCGGCGTTGCCGGGCGGATGGCTGGATCGATACGGCCGGGCTGCACCGGCAAGTGATCGGCCTGATCGAGGCCGGCCATTTTGCCTTGCCGGAGACGGTGGTTTTTGCCGGCTTCGACCGCTTCACGCCGCTGGAGCGCGACCTGATGGCTGCGCTGAACGCGCGCGGCGTCGGGGTCGAGCAGGAGCGCACGGCCTTTTGCGAGGAACCCCGGCAAGCGGTGCATGCCTGCGCCGATCTCGATGCCGAATGCGCGCTGGTCGTGGCCTGGGCGCGCCAGCGCCTGGCCGGCAACCCCGAGGCCAGGCTCGGCATCGTCGCTCCCAACCTGGCCGGCGTGCGCGACCGCCTCGAATTCCTGCTCGACGATGTCCTGCATCCGGCCCTGATCCGGCCCGATGCGGCCGAGCATCCGCGGTGCTTCAATTTTTCGCTGGGACGCGCGCTGGCGGACATCCCCCTGATCCGCGTTGCCCTCGATTTGCTGTCGCTGGGCGGTAGCCGGGCCAAGATCGAGCAGCGGCGGCTGTCGGCGCTGTTGCTCGCGGGCGGCTGGTCGGCGGCCGAGGCGGAGGCCGATGGCCGGGCGCGGCTCGACGCCGCCGTACGTCGAGATTTGCCGTATTTCACCACGCTGCGCGCCATTCTGGGCCTGGCCGAACGCCTGGCGGCCCATGCGCCGTCTCTTTGTCCGGAGACGATGGCGGCGCTGGCTGCCTTTGTCGAGGCGAGCGAGCGGGCGCCGCGCAAGCTGCCGGCCAGCCGTTGGGCCGGGCTCTTTCGTGCCGCGCTGGCTGCAGCCGGCTGGCCGGGTGACCGACCCTTGTCCAGCCATGAGTACCAGGCGCGTCGCGCCTTCGGCGAGGTGCTCGATGGTTTCGGGCGGTTCGATGCGCTGCTGGGCCCGCTGGGTTTTGCCGAGGCGGTGCGCCGTCTCTCGCAGGTGTGCCGGCAGCGCCTGTTCCAGCCGGAAACGCGGGGCCAGCCGGCTATTCAGGTGCTCGGGGTGCTGGAGAGCGCCGGCCTGTCCTTCGATGCGCTGTGGGTGATGGGACTGAACGACGACCAGTGGCCGCCGTCGCCGCGTCCCAATCCGCTGCTGCCGGCGGCCTTGCTGCGTGCGGCGGGAGCCAGCCACGCCAGCGCCGAGGTCGAGCTCAACTTTGCCCGCTGCGTCCATGCGCGGCTGTCACGGGCGGCGCCCGAGGTGCGCTATTCCTACGCGCTGGCCGACGGCAATCGCCTGCTGCGGCCCAGTCCCTTGCTGGCGAAGCTGCCGGTTCAGCTGGTCGAGCCGGCGGGATTGGAAACCGTGGACAGGCAATTGGCCGCCACGGCAAGCGCCGCCATCGAACGGCTCGACGATGCCGTCGCGCCGCCCGTCACGGACGGCGAGAAGGTTTCGGGCGGCAGCTGGCTGTTGCGTGCGCAGGCCATCTGCCCGGCCTGGGCTTATTACCAGTACCGCCTCGGTGGCGAGGCCATGGAGGTGCCGGTCGAGGGCCTCGATCCGGCCGCCCGCGGCACGCTGGTGCATGCGGCGCTGGAGGCTTTCTGGCGCGAGGTGCAGACCTCGGCCGCGCTCGTCGCCTTGTCGGGAGAGGCGTGCCGGCAAGCCGTCGAGGCCGCAGTGGCTGCCGCTATTCAGACATTCGAAACGGAGCGCCGCACGACGCTGCCGGTGCGTTTTCGGGTGCTGGAAGCGGCTCGTCTGCACAAGCTGCTCGATGTGTGGCTGCAGCTCGAACGGCAGCGCAGCCAGGCCTTCGCGGTCATTGCCTGCGAGCAGCCGGCCGAGGTCGAAATCGACGGCATCAAGGTCCGGATGGTCGTCGATCGCATCGACCGCCTCGACGATGGACGGCAGCTCATCATCGACTACAAGACCGGTGCCGGCATCGATACGAAAAACTGGGCCGGTCAGCGGATCACCGAGCCGCAGCTGCCGATCTATGCCGCACTGGTCAATGACGAGGTCGCGGCCGTCGTCTTCGCCAAGGTGCTGCTCGACAAGCCGGCCTTTGCCGGCGTTGCCGACGAGAAGGACATCCTGCCCGGCGTGCAGGGGGTCGGCGACGAGCGGCAGAGAATATTCGATCCAGCCGAATTTCCCGACTGGATCGCGGTCATTACCCATTGGCGGGAGCGGCTGCATGCCGTGGCCGGCGAAGTGAAGGCCGGGGTGGCCGGTGTCAGCTTTGCCGACGAACAAGGGCTGCAGTATTGTGAGGTGCTGCCGCTGTTGCGTTTGCCGGAGCGTCGCCGTTTGCTGGCGGCGGCTGCCGGCATGATGGCCGGTAGCGATACCGGCGACCCTATCCATTGAACGGGAGAAAAGCATGCGTGAACTGAAATTGCTGGGTATCTGCGGCAGCCTGCGCCGCCAATCCACCAACGCCGGCCTGCTGCGGGCGGCGATGGCCGAACTGCCGGAAGGCGTGAGCATGGATATCGCCGACCTGACGGCGGTGCCTCTGTATAACGCCGATTTGACCGAAAAACCGGCCGCGGTCCAGGCGCTGCTGGCCGGCATGCAGGCAGCCGATGCGCTGGTCCTGGCCTGCCCCGAATACAACTATTCGATTGCTCCGGCGCTCAAGAACGCCCTCGACTGGGCGTCGCGCGAGCCGAACAATGCCCTGCTCGCCGGCAAGGCCGTGGCCATCATGGGGGCTGGCGGCGGCATGGGAACGTCGCGGGCGCAGTACCATCTGCGCCAGGTTTGCGTCTTTCTCGACCTGCACCCGCTCAACAAGCCGGAAGTCTTTGCCAATGCGTTTGCCGGCGCCTTCGACACCGACGGCAATCTGACGGACGCCAAGCTGATCCAGCAGGTTGCCGCCCAGATGCAGGCGCTCGCGGCATGGGCCAGGCGCTTGGGCGGCTGACGGAAACCTCAAGAAAAAAAACAGGGAGAGTTCATGAAAATCCAGACATCCAAAACCGACGAACGCGCCACATTGCGGCTGAGCGGTCGATTCCAGTTCGATTCGCACCGCGATTTCCGGAGCGCCTACGACCTGGTCATCGCCGACGCCGGGGTGAAGGTCATCGTGCTCGATTTCGCCGGTGTGGACTACCTCGACAGTTCGGCGCTCGGCATGTTGCTGCTGCTGAGGGAGAAGGCGGGTGCGGTCGGGAAGGAGGTCGAACTCGCCAATACCCGGGGGGCGGTCAGGCAGGTTCTGGATGTCGCCAACTTTGCCCGTCTGTTCCGGATTTCCTGAGTCCGTGTCGATGTCCTTGAGCGACCGTCTGGCCGAGGATCGGCAGGCCCGCGAACGGGCGCTGGAGGTTGCGTCGTTCATCGTCGAGGCGCCGGCCGGCGCCGGCAAGACAGAACTGCTCACCCAGCGCTACCTGCGTCTGCTGGCCGTGGTCGACCATCCGGAAGAGGTGCTGGCGCTGACCTTCACCAACAAGGCAGCGACCGAGATGCGCGACCGCATCCTGCGCAGCCTGGAAACGGCGGCGAGCGGGGTGCTGCCCGCCGAGCCGCACAAGCAGCTGACCTTCCGCCTGGCAGGCGCGGTACTGGCGCGCGACGGCGAGCAGGGATGGGGGCTGCTCGATCATCCGGGGCGCTTGCGCATCACCACCCTCGACGCGCTGTGCGCCAGCCTGGCGCGCCAGATGCCTTACCTCAGCCGTTTCGGCAGCCAGCCGGCGGTCTGCGAGGATGCCGAGAGCCATTACGCCACGGCGGCTCGCCGCACCCTCGAGATGGTCGAATCCGAAGGCAGCGACGCCGACGTCGTGGCCGGTGCGCTGGCCTTCATGGATAACAACGCCGGGCGTCTGGAAAGTCTGCTCATTGCGATGCTCGGCAAGCGCGACCAGTGGCTGGCGCATACGTCGCGAATCGAAAGCGGCGAGATGAAGGCCGAGGTCGAGGCCGGCTTTGCCGGGCTGATCGAACGCGATCTCAGGTCGGCCGGCGAGTTGCTGGACGGGCGGATGCAATCGCTGCTCATGCCGCTGGCCCGTTTCGCGGCGGCCCAGGCGGCGGGCAGCTTCGATGCGTTGCTCGACTGGGCCGAGCCGCTACGCGCCCGGATCGACGATCTGGCGCGCTGGCAGGCACTGGTCGGCCTGCTGCTGACCGGCACGGGGACGCTGCGCAAGACGGTCGACAAGCGCTGCGGCTTTCCGGCCGACAAGCCGTTCGCCGAGCAGAAGAAGGCCATGCTCGAACTGCTGGCCGACCTGCGGGCGACCGCCGGCCTCGAGGAGGCCCTGGGCATGCTGGCGAGTCTGCCGCAACCGCGCCTGAGCGACGCCGAATGGGCGACGGTGGCGTGCTTTTCGCGCCTGCTGCGCCTGGTGGCAGGGCAACTGTGGCTGGCTTTCCAGGAAGCCGGCGAGGTCGACTTCATCGAAATCGCCGCCCGCGCCGGCCTGGCGCTGGGTGATGACGAGGCGCCGACCGATCTGGCGCAGGCGCTCGACTACCGTATTCGCCACCTCCTGGTCGATGAATTCCAGGACACCAGCCCGACCCAGGTCGATCTGCTGAAGCAGCTGATGCGCGGCTGGATGCCCGACGATGGCCGCACCCTGTTTGTGGTCGGCGACCCGATGCAGTCGATCTACCGTTTCCGCAAGGCCGACGTCGGCCTGTTCCTGCGTGTACGCGAGCGCGGCATCGGCGACGTTCGCCTCGAACATTTGCGCCTGTTCCGCAACAACCGCTCGTATCCGGGGATTGTCGACTGGGTCAATGCCGCATTCCCCGGCATATTTCCGGCCGAGGACTGGCCTGAGACCGGCGCCGTGCGCTATGCCGAGTCGGCCGCCACCCGGGAGGCAAGGAGCGACAGCGGCGTGGTCGTCCACCCGGTCATCGACCGGGACGGGGGCGATAGCGCCGGCGAGGAAGCGCGGCGGGTGCTGGCGCTGATCCGCCAGGCGCGGCGGGATGCGCCGGAACAGCGCGTCGCCGTGCTGGTGCGGGCGCGCAGCCACCTCGATGCGCTGGTTGCGGAAATCCGGCGCAGCGCTCCCGACTTGCGTTTCCAGGCCGTGGATATCGAGGGCCTGGACGGACGGCAGCACATCCAGGATCTGCTCATCCTGTTCCGCGCCCTGCATCACCGGGCCGACCGCGTACATTGGCTGGCCTTGCTGCGGGCACCGTGGTGCGGCCTGACGCTGGCCGATCTGCATGCGCTGGCCGCCGACGACCGGCAAAAAACGATCTGGCAGCTGATGCAGGACGACGGGCGCGTGCAGCGCCTCTCCGCCGATGGCCGCAGCCGTCTGGAGCATGTACGCACGGTGCTGGCCGGCGCCTTTGCCGCGCGCGACCGGCAGCATCCGCGACGCTGGCTGGAGGGCGTCTGGCTGATGCTGGGTGGTCCGCGTTGCCTGGAAGCGCCGGAAGCGCTCAACGACGTGGCGGCCTTCTTTGCGCTGGTCGACCGCCTGGCCGCCGCGCGCAGCCTCGATGCCGATACGCTGGCCGAGCATGCGGCCGATCTGTTCGCGCCGGCCGATCCGCAGGGCGATGCCGTGCAGATGATGACCATTCACAAGTCGAAGGGTCTGGAGTTCGATACAGTCATCCTGCCCGGCCTGCACCGCGATACGGGAAGCAACGACAGCAGCCTGTTGCTCTGGGACCTATTCCCCGCCGCCGATGGTCGCGAGCATCTGCTGGTTGCGCCGATGCGCCAGAAAGGCGCCGGCAGCGACGAACCGACCGCCTATGATTACCTGCGCCGCGTCGAAGCCGAACGGGCGGCGCACGAAACGGAACGCCTGCTCTACGTGGCCGCGACGCGGGCGATCCGCTGCCTGCACCTGGTCGGCGTCGCCAAAGCCGACGAACGCAAGGACGAGGGCCTGAAGCCGCCGGCCGCCGGCACCCTGCTCAAGCTGCTGTGGACGGGCATCGCGCAGCCGGCGTGCGTTGCGGCCCTGGCGGAGGAGGTGCCGCAGCACGCCAGCGGGGATTTCGATCCCGCGGCTTTCGTGCCGCCGCTGCTCCGTCTTCGTCAAGTCGGCATCCCGGAGGCCTTGCAGGCACCTTCCGGCGATCGGCAGGCCGCCGACAATCCGCTTGTCCTTGACGAAAGCGATGGCGCGCTGTCGCTGGAGACCTCGGTCGGGACGCTGGTCCATCGCTGCCTGGAGATCATCGCGCTGCAAGGAACGGAACGCTGGTCGCCGGAACGCGTGGCGGCCGCGGAGCCGGCGTATCGACGCTGGCTGGCGGTGCGGGGGCACCCTCCCGAGGCCGTCGAGGCCGGCGCCGCCGACGTGGTGGCGGCGCTCGTCGGCACACTGAACAGCGAGCCGGGGCGCTGGGTGCTCGCCGCCCATGCCGAAGGCGCTGCCGAGCAGGCGTGGAGCAGCCTGCAGGACAGGCAGGCCAGCCATCACGTGATCGACCGTTGCTTTGTGGCCGAGGGGTGCCGCTGGATCATCGATTACAAGACGGCCCGCCTGCCCGAATCGGAGCTTCGGCAGCGGGCGGAAAGCCACCGGCCGCAACTGGAGCGCTATGCCGCGCTGTTTGCCGGCGATCCGCTGCCGATCCGGGCGGCGATCTTCTTTCCCATGCAGGGCGTGCTGGTCGAACTGCCGCTAGGGTATGCACTAGGGGATTAAGTCGTCACGGGGCTGTGTTCCCTGTCATATAATTACCGATCGTCATAATTCGGTCATGAAATGCATCGGCTCCTTCTGGCGCTTCTGCTGACGTTTTTTCTTCCGTTTCCGGCTTGGGCTGAAGGAGGGCGTTCCGTCGATTTGCGCGTTGTCGTTGTCGAGGATGCCGCGCCGCTGGCTTATCGGGACGAGTCGGGGCGGCTCACCGGCTTTAGCGTCGAGATCGCCCGGGCCTTGTGCAGCGAGATTGGCGCCAACTGTGTGTTCGACGTCGTCGCCGAGCGCGACGCGCTGCCGCGTTTGTTGCAGGGCAAGGCCGACATCGCTGCAACCGGCATCTTCGAAACCCGGGAGCAGCGGGGCAAGCTGATTCAGGCCGATCCGTACTACCGCTCGTTCAGCCTGTGGCTCGGACCCGCCGATGCTTCGCCGGGGCGCAAGGGAATCCGCGTCGCCGTGGTCGGCGACTCGATCCAGGAGGACTATGCCCGCCGTCAGGGCTGGGATGTAAAGGCGGTACGCAGCAGTGGCGAACTGACGCGCATGTTGATAGCCGGTGAAGCGCAGGCGGCTCTGGTGCCGATGATCGCCGCGTTGCAGATGCAGAAGAGCCGGGCATTCCGCGGGCTGGGGCTGACGCCTACGGTTTTGCGGGCAGCCGAATTGAGCGGCGATATATCGTTCGGCATTTCCCCCCACAGACCGCAGCTGAAAAACGATATCAACGCGGCACTTGCGCGCATCAAGCGAAATGGGACGTATGATCGTATCAACTCCCGTTTTCTCCCTTTCCGGGTGAGTTGATGCCGTCGTCAGTTTTCCATGCGCCTTCGGCGTATCGCCATGCCTGAAGCCGTGCCCGGCCGTCGCGGCTTTCCTGCCGGTCGGGCTTTCGGCTTGCTGGCCGCCGTCTTCGTCATTGCCTTTGGCGTGGCGGTGCTGCTTCTCGCCAGCGACCAGCAACGGGTGATCGAGGTTAACGGCCGCCTGCAGGAGCGGACCTTTCCCGAGATCATTCGCTACCAGCGTCTGGCGCGGAATCTGGAGCAGTTGCGGCAGGAAGGGGAGCGCATCTTCGCGGTGAGCTCGCATGCGTCGCGGCAGCAGTCGATGTTTGTGGTGACGTTGATCGCAAGTCATCCC
This sequence comes from Dechloromonas sp. CZR5, assembly GCF_008711155.1. Classification (GTDB taxonomy): domain Bacteria; phylum Pseudomonadota; class Gammaproteobacteria; order Burkholderiales; family Rhodocyclaceae; genus Azonexus. The sequence goes on from NZ_VUYQ01000015.1 coordinate 11,215, forward strand.
AGCGTCCTGGAACATCCGGAGGCGGCCAGGCTGGCGCGGGAGGTCGAGCAGTTCCTGGGCCAGGTGGTCGGCCAGTCGTCGCGAAGCGACAAGCGACCGATGGGCCATTACGACGAATGGCAAGGCATTGCCGCTCGTCTGGGCATCCTGGTCGATGACATATCGATCGAGGGCATCAACCTGGCCGGCAGTGATCTGCAGCAGGCGTCGACTGCCATGAATCTGGCGCGCTACAAGCTGATGGCGGTGCTGTTGCTGGTCGGTCTGTTCCTTGTCGTTCTCGTCGTGCTGGTGCGCCGTCACCTGATTCATCCATTGCAGCGCATCGATCGCGCCTTGTCCGGCCTCAGTGCGGACAAACCGGCGCCCGTGTTCAATACCTCGCGCCTGCTCGAGATTCAGGCGGTCGAGGAAGCCATTCGCGAGCACCACGCGCTGCTGGTCCAGAACGAGGAAATCCGGCGCGGCCTGGAGTCGCTGGCCAACAAGGATGGCCTGACCGGCCTGATGAACCGGCGCCATTTCATGCAGTCGGCCGAGGTGGAGCTACAGCGTGCCCAACGCTACCGACGGCCGGTCACGGTGGCGATGGCCGATCTCGATTTCTTCAAGAAGCTGAACGACACCTATGGCCACGCCGCCGGCGATGCCGTGTTGAAGGCATTTGCCGAGCGGGTTCGCGAGGCGTTGCGCCAGTCCGATCTCGTTTGTCGATACGGGGGCGAGGAGTTCGCTTTCCTGTTTCCCGAGATTTCCACCGTGGAAACCGTCAAGCTGGCTGAACGCCTGCGCGCCGGCTGTGCCGACAACGAGGTGCTGCTGCCCGATGGGCGACGGGTCACGGTAACCGTCAGTATCGGCCTGGCCGACGCCAGCGAATGTCCGATCGAGGCCGCCCTGCGGCATGCCGACGAGGCCCTGTATGAGGCCAAGCGGCAGGGGCGCAACCGGGTGGTGATCGGCGATGCCGGGGCCGTCACAAATCCGATACAAGAAAATCCCTGAGCGGGTCGTGCCGGGCAGTAAAATCCCGGGCTGAAATTTTCGGGAATTTCCAATGCGTCGACCGCTGGCGGCACTTTTCTCCTTCGTTCAACGCCTCGCTGCGGGGCAGGTCGTTCTCTCCATCGAGAGCGTGCTGCTGCTGGCCAGCCTTTTCTTCGCCCTGTTCTGCAATGGCTTGTTCCTGTCCGGCATGCTGGCCGGCTACGACATGGCGCAGCCGGATAGCTGGCTGCTCGGCGCGTCGCTGCTGGTCGTCCTGATTGCCTTGCATTTCGCACTGCTGGGCCTGGTCGCCACGCGGTGGACGACCAAGCCGCTCCTGGCCTTGCTGTTCGTGGCAACAGCCTTTGCCGTGCATTTCATGTCCCGCTACAAGGTCTATCTCGACACCGCCATGCTGCGCAACGTGATGGCGACCGATGTACGCGAGGCGCGCGACCTGATGACGTGGTCGCTGATCCCCCAGCTGCTGTTGTATGCCGCTATTCCACTCTGGCTACTGAGCCGGATTCGCCTGCAGCAAAGGACTTTCGGGCGTGCCGTACTGGTTCGCGCCGGTGCGTTGTTGCTGGCGCTGCTCGCCGCAGGGGGCGCGATTTTCGCCAATTTCCAGGATATCGCTTCGCTGATGCGCAATAACCGGGAATTACGTTTCCTGGTCACGCCAGCCAATTACATCTACTCGCTGAGCCAGGTGGCGCGCAGCCAGGCGAAGGAGGCCGACCGCCCGCGCGAAGCGGTCGGTGCCGACGCAACCCCGGGAGCGGCCTGGGCAGAGCGCCGGAAACCGGTAGTCATGGTCATGGTGCTCGGCGAAACGGCGCGGGCCGCCAACTGGGGGTTGTCCGGCTATGCCCGGCAGACGACGCCGGAACTGGCCGCCGAGGAGGGTATCGTCAATTTTGCCGACGTGACCAGTTGCGGCACCGATACCGAAACCTCGCTGCCCTGCATCTTCTCGCCCTGGGGGCGGCGTGCCTACGACGAAACGCGCATCCGGCGCAGCGAGTCGGTTCTCGATGTCGTTGCCCGTGCCGGTTTCCGCGTCGTCTGGGTCGACAACCAGTCCGGTTGCAAGGGCGTGTGCGACGGGGTGGAATCGATCCGTCCCGATCCGCTCAAATCGCCGGCAGCTTGCGCCGGGGGCGAATGCCAGGATGGTGCGCTGGTCGATTCGTTGAAGCAGTTGATCGGCGAGACGCCGGGCAACCTGCTCATCGTCCTGCACCAGATGGGTAACCACGGCCCGGCCTACTTCAAGCGCTACCCGGACGCCTTCAAGCATTTCACCCCGGCCTGCGAGGACCCCGATCTGCCCAAGTGCAGCAACGAGAGCATCGTCAACGCCTACGACAACGCGATCCGCTATACCGACCACGTCGTCGCTTCGCTGGTGCGCACCTTGCGCGACCATGCCACGCACGATTCGGCCTTGCTCTATGTGTCGGACCATGGCGAATCGCTGGGCGAGAAGGGACTTTTCCTCCATGGCGTACCGTACAAGATCGCCCCGGACGTGCAGACCAAGGTGCCGATGGTGATGTGGTTCTCGGCGGGCTTCCCGGCAAGCTTCGCGCTGGATGGCGGCTGCATCGGCAAGGTCGCCGCCACGCCGCTCAGCCACGATCACATCTTCCATACCCTGCTCGGGCTGCTCGACGTGAAAACCTCGGCCTACGCCAGGGACCTGGACTTCTCGGCCGGGTGCCGCAAGCCCTGAGCGGCGCTCAGGGCCAGAGTACGCAAGCCCAGATCACCGCCGCATTGAGCAGCGACAGCAGCACCGCCGCGCTGCCCATGTCCTTGGCCCGCTTGGCCAGTTCGTGCTTTTCCGGCGAAGCCTTGTCGACGACGGCTTCGACGGCCGAATTCAGGATTTCGACGATCAAGATGACGATGATGCTGCCGGCCATCAGCGCCCGCTCGATGCCGGTGTGGCCGAGATAGAACGCCAGGGGAAAGGCCACCGCTGCCAGCAGCACTTCCTCGCGGAAGGCGGCTTCGTTTTTCCAGGCGGCGCACAGGCCATCCTTCGAGTACCCGAGCGCATTGATCAGCCGGGTCAGGCCTTGCTTGCCCTTGAATTCTTCGAAATCGTTCATTGTGTGCTTTTCTCGGTGGGCTTCGGTTTTTGGCTCTTTTTGCCGGTTGAGCGAAGCTGCATGTGGTTATGGTTGTCGCGGCGCAATTCGAACAACTCGCTGGCAATGACCAAGTCGCCGAGCTTGCTGTAGCCGTAGTTGCGCTGGTCGAAAGCAGGCCAACTTTTGTTGATGTGGTGTCCGACCGAAGCCAGCGCTGCCCATCCTTCTTCATCCGAAATTGCGGTGACTGCGTTGCGCAAAGCGTTAACCAGCCGGGTGTCGCAGCGCAATTCATTGGTGGACTTGCGCTGGGTTGGGACGGGGGCGGTTACCTGGGTTTCGGTTGTCGTCGGTTGGCCGAGGCTTTCAAGGAACAGGAACTTGGTGCAGGCATTGACAAATGGCGGCGGCGTTTTCTTTTCGCCGAACCCGAATACCTTGTGGCCAGCAGCGCGCAGGCGCATGGCAAGGGGCGTGAAGTCCGAGTCGCTGGAGGCAATGCCGAAAGCACTCAGTTTCTGACCATGCAGCAAGTCCATCGCATCGATGATGATGGCGCTGTCTGTCGCATTTTTGCCTTTGGTGTAGGCAAATTGCTGAATCGGCTGGATGGCATGGTCGTGCAGAATCTCCGCCCAACCGTTCAGGTTTTGACTCTTCCAGTCGCCATAGGCTCGGCGGATGTTGATCACGCCATATTTCGACAGTTCGTCGAGGATGTCGGTGATCTTGCTGGCAGGGCAGTTATCGGCATCGATGAGCAGGGCAATACCGTTGTGTTCCATAGTCCGTCAGCTTTTTCCCAGTAGCGGTTTGAGGAAGCGGCCAGTATGGCTGGTTTTATGTTTCGCCACGATTTCAGGCGGACCGGAAACCAGGATGCGGCCACCGCCGCCCCCTCCCTCCGGGCCGAGGTCGACGATCCAGTCGGCGGTCTTGATGACGTCGAGGTTGTGCTCGATGACGACAATGGTATTGCCGTTGGCAGCCAGGCGCTGGAGCACGCTGAGCAGCATCTCGATGTCCTGGAAATGCAGGCCGGTGGTCGGCTCGTCGAGGATGTAGAGGGTACGGCCGGTGTCGCGTTTGGACAGTTCGAGCGCCAGCTTGACCCGCTGCGCCTCGCCGCCGGACAGCGTGGTCGCACTCTGGCCGAGGGTAATGTAGCTGAGACCCACGTCCACCAGCGTCTGCAGCTTGCGCGCAACGACTGGCACGGCGTCGAAGAATTCGCGTGCCTGCTCGACGGTCATGCCGAGGATGTCGTGGATGTTCTTGCCCTTGTACTGGATTTCCAGCGTTTCCCGGTTGTAGCGCTTGCCGTGGCAAACGTCGCAGGGGACGTAGATGTCGGGCAGGAAGTGCATCTCGACCTTGATCATCCCATCGCCCTGGCAGGCCTCGCAGCGGCCACCCTTGACGTTGAAACTGAAACGGCCGGGGCCGTAACCGCGCGCACGCGACTCCGGTACTTGGGAAAACAGCTCGCGGATCGGCGTCAGCAGGCCGGTATAGGTGGCCGGGTTGGAGCGCGGTGTGCGACCGATCGGCGCCTGGTCGACGTTGATCACCTTGTCGAACAGGTCGAGGCCGACGATTTCCTTGTGCGGGGCCGGTTCCGTGGTCGAACCGTAAAGGTGCTTGGCGGCCGCCGCATACAGCGTGTCGTTGATCAGCGTCGATTTGCCCGAGCCGGAAACGCCGGTGATGCAGGTGAACAGGCCGCCGGGGATTTCCAGCGTGACATCGCGCAGGTTGTTGCCGTGGGCGCCGATTACCTTGAGCTGTTTGTCGGGATTGGGTTGGCGGCGGGATTTGGGCGCCGTGATGGCCTTGCGTCCGGACAGGTAATCGCCCGTCATCGAGGCCGGGTTGGCGGCGACCTCGGCTGGTGTTCCGGCCGCGACGATGAATCCGCCATGCACGCCGGCACCGGGGCCGATGTCGATCACGTAGTCGGCGCTTCGGATGGCATCCTCGTCATGCTCGACGACGAGCACGGTATTGCCCATGTCGCGCAGGTTCTTCAGCGTTTCGAGCAGGCGGTCGTTGTCGCGCTGGTGCAGGCCGATGGACGGCTCGTCGAGCACGTACATCACGCCGGTCAGGCCGGAGCCGATCTGCGAGGCCAGGCGGATGCGCTGCGCCTCGCCGCCGGACAGCGTTTCGGCCGAACGTTCCAGGCACAGGTAGTCGAGGCCGACGTTGATCAGGAAGGACAGGCGGGCGGTGATTTCCTTGAGGATCTTCTCCGCCACCTGCGCCTTGGCGCCGGTCAGTGTCAGGCAGTTGAAGTAGTTGCGCGCCTCGCCGAGCGGAAGACGGCTGATTTCGTGCAGTGTCTTGTCGCCGACGCGGACATGCCGGGCCTCGGTGCGCAGGCGGGTGCCGGCGCAGGTCGGGCAGGTCGAGTTGCTGATGTACTTGGCCAGTTCCTCGCGCACGGCGGTCGAGTCGCTACCCCGGTAACGGCGCTCGAGGTTGGGGATGATGCCCTCGAAGGTGTGCGTGCGCTCGAAGCGCGTACCCTTCTCGTTCAGGTAGCGGATGTTGATCGAGACACTGCCGGAGCCGTAGAGAATGATCTGGCGGACGTTTTCAGGCAGGTCCTGCCACGGCGTATCGACCGAGAAATCGTAGTGGGCAGCGAGGGATTCGATGATCTGAAAGTAGAACTGGTTCTTCTTGTCCCAGCCGCGGATGGCGCCGGCTGCCAGCGACAGGTGCGGGCCGGTGACGACGCGCTTGGGATCGAAGAACTGGATGACGCCCAGGCCGTCGCACTTCGGGCAGGCGCCCATCGGATTGTTGAAGGAGAACAGGCGCGGTTCCAGTTCCTGCAAGGCGTAGGAGCAGACCGGACAGGCGAACTTGGCCGAGAACAGGTGTTCGACATTGCTGTCCATCTCCAGCGCAATGGCCCGCCCTTCGGCGTGGCGCAGCGCCGTTTCGAAGGACTCGGCCAGGCGCTGACGCATGTCGTCACGCACCTTGAGGCGGTCTACCACGACATCGACGGTGTGCTTCTGTGTCTTGGCCAGCTTGGGCACGGCGTCGATCTCGTAGACCGTGCCGTCGACGCGGACGCGGGCGAAACCCTGGGCGCGTAGTTCGGTGAACAGATCGAGCTGCTCACCCTTGCGATTGGCAACCACCGGGGCAAGGATCATCAGCTTGGTTTCGGCCGGCAGGGCAAGCACGGTATCGACCATCTGGGACACGGTCTGCGCCTCCAGTGGCTGGTTGTGATCTGGGCAATACGGCGTGCCGGCGCGGGCATAGAGCAGGCGCAGGTAGTCGTGGATTTCCGTCACGGTGCCGACGGTCGAGCGCGGGTTGTGCGAGGTTGCCTTCTGCTCGATGGAAATGGCCGGGCTCAGGCCTTCGATCAGGTCGACATCGGGCTTTTCCATCAACTGCAGGAACTGCCGGGCGTAGGCCGACAGCGATTCGACATAGCGCCGCTGGCCTTCCGCATACAGCGTGTCGAATGCCAGCGAGGACTTGCCTGAGCCGGATAGCCCGGTGATGACGATGAGCTGGTCGCGTGGCAGGTCGAGATTGATGTTCTTTAAATTGTGGGTGCGCGCACCGCGGATGCGGATGGTTTCCATCGCTGTAGGGCCGGGGTTGGGGGAGGTGGAAACTATACGCAAAAGCGGCCCGCCTTGCACGAGATGCTGTATTTAAATACAGCATCGGCGTGATTCCTCCCCGGCGCCGCGTGGCGGCTTGCCCTCAGATGTGGAAGCGGCTGACCGCCTGGCGCGTGTCGGCGGCCAGTTTTTCCAGGTGGAGAGCGGTTTCCGCCACGGCGCGCACGGCGCTGCTGTTTTCCTCGGAGCGTCGTGCGATGTTCTCGACATTCACCGCAATTTCGTTGCTGGCTACACCTTGTTCCCGGAGCGCATTGGAAATGTCGGTTACCGTGTCCATTACCTGTTGGGCACCGTGGTTGATACTGAGCATCGATTCACTGGTCTTGCGTGCCAGGCTGACGCCTTCGGCGACGCGCGCGACGGTTTCGTCCATGGTGCTGACTGCCTGCTCGGCATTGCCCTGGACCGTGCTCACCATGTCGGAAATTTCGGTCGTCGCCTTGGCCGTCCGTTCGGCGAGTTTCCGGACCTCGTCCGCCACCACTGCGAAGCCGCGCCCGGCTTCCCCGGCACGAGCGGCCTCGATGGCGGCATTGAGGGCGAGCAGATTGGTCTGGTCGGCGACATCCTTGATGACGCCGACGATGCTGCTGATCCGCTGCGAGCTGTCGCCCATTGCGCGGATGGTGCCCGATGCTTGGTGCACGGCGGCCGAGATACGCTGCATTTCGGCAACAGTATCGTCGATCGCCTGGTTGCCGGCATTCGACAATGCCCCGGTTTGCGTGGTCACGCTATGGGCGTGGTGGGCGCTGTCCGAAACGTGGTTGACGGAGACCGTCATTTCCTCGACGGCCGCCGCCATCGATGCGGCGGCTTCCGATTGCAGTGCCGAGGCGCTGGCGACCTGCTGGGAGGTGGTTGCCATCTCATGTGCCGCATTGGCGACACCGTCGGCATTCCGCCGCAGCTCATCGAGCATTTGCCGCAGGCTGTTTTGCATCTTCCGCGTCGCTGCCATCAGGCTGTGCGTGTCCTGGTCACGGACAGGGATCGTCGCGGTCAGATCGCCTTCGGCGATCCGTTCGATCACCGCCAGGGCGGCAGCCGGCTCGCCGCCGAGCGGCCCGGTAACCGAGCGGATGACCCACAGGGCCATCAGGGCCGACACGGCGAGAGCGACGACGACAATGCCGATACTGAGATTGCGGGCATTCTTGTGTTGCTCGTGAGCCTCGGTGCCGGCTGCGGCCACCAGCTCTTTCTGGTAAGTGTTGAACTCACCGAGCGCGTCCTGATACTGGAGCAGGATGGGACGGAGTTCGGTGTTCAGGAAGCGTCGCGACGCTTCGGGAGACCCCGATTTGATCAAGGCGACCAGCTTTTCCTGACCGTCGATGTAGCGGGCGCGCTGCGTCTTGGCGCGTTCGAGGATTTCGCGGGCGCGCGGATCGGTGACCAGCGGCCACAGCTGTTCGATGTCCTTCAGGATGGAGGCGCGGCGGTCGAGGATGATCTGCGTCTGGCGGTTCTGGTCGTCGTCGGTTTCGGCCAGCATCATGTTGCGCAGGGCGATGGCGATCTGGTTCGTCTTGCTGACGATGTCGTTGCTCAGGCTCATCATCTGGACCTGCGTCTCGATGGTCCGGGTGTTGCTGTCGAGCAGGGCGAGACGGGAGATGCCGATGACGGCGATGGTCACCAGAAAGGCGATGACAACGCTGAAGCCGATACCGAGACGGGCGGCGATGCTAAGGTTTTTCATGAAGTGCTTTGCGTGGAAAGAGAGGGAATTCGTGAAGCGGCGGAAACGCTACCAGCAGCAGTTTTTACAGCTATCTGGGCTGGTCGGCGATGGATGCTTCAGATGCCGGGAGGGCGAAACGATAGCCGGTCGCCCTGTGCCTGTAGTTGATACATGTTAAGAGATCGATCCGCTATGAAATGCTTGTCTGGCAGCGGATTGTAGCTGGATGCCGGAGGTCGGGTGGCACGTGTTGCGACGCCTTGCGCATGCCGTGTATGGGGAGGTAATTCCAGTTGCATGAAAAATGAATTTCGGATTATGTCGGGGTGATAAAATACCGGTTCGGTCGCCGGTGAGTGGCCAATCTCGCAAACGAAATAGGATTCCAGTCATGAAAATTGCACCCCGCTTTTCAAATACTTCGCCTGCCGTCATCCGGGATGGTCGTCTTGCAGTCGCCACGGTGCTGGCGGCCCTGTTTTTAGGCGCCTGCAGCAATACCGGTTCGACTTCCGCGGTCTCCGCCACCAATGCCGAAGGCCTGATCACGGCCGGTAAATCGGCTGTCCAGGCGGCCACGCTGAGCGATGCCGATGTAATGCAGCTATCGGAAAAGTCCTGTGCCGAACTCGACGGCAAATCGAAAATCGCCGCCCCGAAGAGCAAGTACGCGCTGCGCCTGGCCAGGATCGTCAAGAACATGCCCAAGGCCGCCGAGGGCGTGACCATCAACTACAAGGTTTACGAGACCAAGGAGGTCAACGCCTGGGCCATGAACAACGGCTGCGTACGCGTCTATTCCGGCCTGATGGACCTGATGAACGACGACGAGGTGCGGGGCGTGGTCGGCCACGAAATCGGTCACGTCGCGCTGGGTCATTCCAAGAAATCCATGCAGGTCGCCTATGCCGCCGGCGCTGCCCGCCAAGCCGCCGCTGCCTCGGGTAACTCCGCCGTTGCCGCGTTGAGTTCGTCCGATATCGGCGCCATCGCCGAAAAGCTGGTCAATGCCCAGTTCTCGCAAGCCCAGGAAACCGATGCGGACGACTACTCCTTCGATCTGCTGACCGCTGCCAAACTGAAGCGCGAAGGCCTGATCACCGCCTTCGAAAAGCTCGCCAAACTGGGCGACAGCAGCAGCATGCTCAGCTCGCACCCGTCTTCCTCGGGGCGTGCCCAGCACATCCGCGACCGCATTGCTGCCAAGAAGTAAGCCTCGAAATCGAAATACCTTTGGGCCATTAGAACCCCATGGCCCCTTGCCCGGTGGTTAATGCTGCCGGGCATTTTTTTGCCTTGAAATGGGGACTTGTGGGAGCCTCCTGGGCGGATCGGTCAGCAAGGTCTCGGACCGACCGTCGGTCACACTTCGCTCACTTGCCAGTTATTTGAGGGAAGCATGGAACATAAGCAGTCGCTTCGTGCGAATTCACACACGTGATCCCACGCAGAAGTGCGTAGAATAAAATCGCAACGACAGATGTCTAAATACCCTTTAGGTACAACTGCTTGCGAGCTGCGGTTATAACGATCAATCCATATTCGAGCTTAACGGCTCGTTTCAGTCTGCCGATTTGCTGGACACAAAAAAGTCACATGCTGAGCCAATCTCCTTGGAGGTCTATCAAGCAAGTTCTATTCAAGGACAAGCGGAAAGACTTCTCCGTAGTACTACTCGCTGTTTTTCTTTCCGTCATTTTCTCCTTGGGCTGTGTTCTCAGCTATCAAAGCCTCTATGCCGACTATCGGGCCAAGAAGCACGATGAAGCCAGGCGGCTGTTGCTTAGTTTCGAGGCGAGTTCTTTACGGCTGTTCGACTATGCGGACAGCTATCTGCGTGCTCTCCGGGCCTACCACTACGAGCACGGAACGGGAACCCAGTGGCGGGAGTTTCTGCAAACCATCAGGGCGCCTCATTCGGAACAATTTTTCGGCGTGGTAACCGTGGTAGACCGCAACGGATGGGTGGTCTACCAATCCGAAACACCTAATGAGCATCTCAAGTCCTACGGTTCCATGGCCAAGCTGGATCACTTTCAATACTTCACCGGTCATTCGGGTGATTCCTTGTTCATTGGAGCAACGCGCCTCGGCAAGATGACCGGAAAGTATCAATATCGTGTGGGACGGCCGCTGCTCAAGGATGGAAACTTCGATGGCATGGTGATGCTGACGCTCGTTCCGGATCAGCTCATGGATCCCTTCAAGGCCATGAGCCTGGGGCGGCACAGTTCTGTCACCATGATGACGCTTGAACCGAAGCTTATTGCACGCCTGCCACGGCCCAATGAAGATGCTTATGACCGAAAGATGGCCAATCTGAAGGAATCTTACGGTGTGGATTTACAGACTGATGCAGAGGGCCAGGTATTCGATGTCGGCAGTCCATTTGAACCGAATAGTCGACGTGATATCTTTTTCAAACGATTGCCCGATTACCCGATAGCGATCATCGTCGGCGTCTCCGAGCTTGATCTTCAGGATGATATGGCCAACGCTCGCAATAGCCTATTCATCCTGGCCGCGCTGTTTTCAGCATCGGCATTGATTGTCGCCATGTTGATGCTGAGGGAGAAAATCCAGAACAGGCGCCTGACCGCCGCGCTCGCGGCCAACCGGGAAGCCGAGGAGCAGCTACGCATTGCCGCGGCTGCATTTGATTCTCAGGGAGGGACGCTGATCACCGATGCCGAAGGCGTCATCATCCGGGTTAACCGGGCGTTTTCCGATTCGACGGGATATCAGGTTGAAGAGCTGGTTGGCAAAACTCCGAGGGTGCTTAAGTCTGAACAGCACAACGATAGCTTCTACCAAAACATGTGGGAGAAACTTAAGCAAACCGGAGGGTGGCAGGGTGAGATATGGGATCGACGCAAGAATGGCGAAGTCTTCCCGAAATGGCTCACCATCTCGGCTGTGCGCGATGCAAAGAGCGTCATTACCCACTATGTCGCGACGCACTTTGATATCTCCGAGCGCAAGAAGGCGGAAGAGCGAATCCAGGAGCTGGCCTTCTACGACCAGCTTACCGGCCTGCCCAACCGGACACTCCTGCGCGATCGCCTGAAGCAGTCGATGATTGCCAGTGAACGAAGTGGCAATTACGGCGCACTCCTGTTTGTCGATCTGGACAATTTCAAGACAATCAACGATACGCTCGGGCACGATTGCGGCGATTTGCTATTGAAAGAGGTCGCGAAGCACCTCAGTACTTGCATCCGGGCGGGAGACACCGCTGCTCGCATCGGAGGCGATGAATTTGTGATTATCCTGAAGGACCTTGGCACGATCCTCAAGGACGCAGCCGCCCATGCAGAAAAGGTTGGCGAAAAAATCCTGCTGGCATTGGGTCGGCCGTACTTTCTCAATGATCACGACTATCACTGCACCCCCAGCATTGGCGTGACCCTGTTTGGAAACAAAGGCGAAACGCTGGAGGAAATGCTCAAGCAGGCCGATTTGGCCATGTACCAGGCCAAGGCTGCAGGGCGCAATACCCTGCGATTCTTTGACCCCGAGGTACAGACTGGCGTGGCTACCCGATTGGTCTTGGAGCGCGACATGCGTAAGGCGATCCAGGAGCAGCAGTTCGTACTTCATTATCAGCCACAGATTGATCTCCGTGGTCGATGTGTCGCGGCGGAAGCACTCTTGCGCTGGCTTCATCCGGAGCGAGGGATGGTCGGGCCGGATACCTTCATTCCGCTGAGCGAAGAAACGGGCCTCATCCTTCCCCTTGGACAGTGGGTGCTGGAAACAGCCTGTCGCCAGCTGGTTGAATGGGAGAAAACACTCGATTTTGCCCATCTGTCAGTCGCCGTGAATGTCAGCGGAAAGCAGCTGCATCAAAAGGACTTCGTAGAACGCGTTGTGGCTATTCTGGATCGAACCGGCGTTGATCCGCGCCGATTGAAGCTTGAGCTAACCGAAAGCCAACTGCTGACTGAAGTGGAAGGGACGATTGCAAAGATAACCGCGCTGAAAAATCGGGGGGTCAACTTTGTGCTGGACGACTTTGGAACCGGCTATTCATCTCTTTCCTATCTAAAGCGACTGCCCCTGGAGAAGCTCAAGATTGATCGTTCATTTGTCCGCGATGTCCTAACGGATCCCAACGATGCAGCGATCACCAAGACCGTTATTGCCCTCGCAAAAACCTTAGGACTTGGCGTCTTGGCGGAAGGGGTCGAGACTGAGGAACAACGACAATTCCTGGAGTCGAATGGTTGTTTCCTGTACCAGGGCTATCTGTTTGGTCGTCCATTGTCGCTGGCGGATTTCGAGAACTTCGCCCGCCTTCATGGCGGGTAGCAGACTGATAAAAATACGCGGGGCGGTTTCCAAGTCTAAATCTACGGTGGGGTTGTATCCATCAGTACGGTTAACTCAAATACAAGGTGAAGCTAGCCTGATGGGTCATTTTTGCAACCTTTCCCATACTGCCTCAATGATCTTCGTTGACGCGTCATCAGGAAGGCAGGGCTTTTCATCGCAAGCTGATAGAAGAAGCTTGCGATTGCCACGCCAAAGCCCGTAATAGTTGCGGATGCCAGTACCCCAGCCGTGATGGTATTGAATTAGATCTTCTTTCTTCGTACCTTTTATTAATGCCTGATCCTTCTCAGGAAGACGAGAAATAATCATTTGAACGGCGGCATCAACAGTCTCTGGCCATTTGTCGGGACCTAGCACTTCAGTTTCGTCAGCAACGACTAGCGACGAACAACAGAGCCACAGGACGGTGAGAAGTAAGGCGATGCGTTGGTTGTAGCGCATAAGGAAGGCTAACGTCTGAATTCACCGGCCTGCGTGGCTTTTCGCGCAGGTCCAGTGGAATGATGGGTTAGCCAGCACGTGACACCTTTTCAGATGGCCGGGGCACGATTTCGGCGTAACGCTCAATATTGCCAATTTGTATGCAAAAAGGGGGCAAGATGTCGGCTTTCTCAGGCGGCATCCAAGCAAAACGCCATTCCTTCTGGACGATATACCTCCAGTCCTTTACGAAGGTAGGGCCGTACTTGTGTTCTCGGCCGTAAGCTACTGCTCCATCAATGCCGGACCACCGCTGTAGAAACTGCTCGGCATAGAAGTGGATGCGTTCGCAAACCTCTTCTGGTTCGTGAATCACTAAGCAAGCATTCGAGCCAGCGAATTCGTCAAAAAGGAATGGATCAAATGCGCTCGAGAAGCTAAGGGTATAGTAATTAGTTCCGACTTCGTCTCGAAATACAACGTCGCCTATAGCTTTGATCGGTCGGCCAGTTGCGACATGAGTAATTGTGACCTTTTCGCCTGGAACAGCGTTCTCGCGAACAAGCTCATTGTCGTGACGGGCCGAGTCACCAAGCAATTCGCCGTAATAACTGGCAGGCACCAAGCGGAACTCGCCCAACATGAGTGAACGAATCAGCCATTGATGCTCAGAGTAGCGGAACAGTTTCGGACGGACGAAGGCGGGGGGCGGCATATAGTGCTGGCTAACGTCGAAGGTAAGGGGCGCTGCGCGGCGCTTTATCGCGCAGCGTCCAGCAACCGGAGGGAGCAGCCTTGACCGCAGGGTTAGCCGACATTACTTCCGGCCCTCGAACAGTTTGCGAACCCCAGCTTCGCTGTATTGGGCATCAAATTCCGAGCTATCAAGGTACCGGGCGATTTGTTCGCACTCCTCTATGCGCGGGGGGCTACGACCGTTTAGTGGCTGCACCATGGATGCAGCCAGACTATCAACTGCTTCTTCCGACAACTCGAAGTTGTTGCGAGCAAAACCTTTAAGCCAGGCAGTTTTCACTTGAGTCGTTGTAGACGGCTGTTGAACGATACAGCGAAGTGAGTCGCTCGATACCAATTGGGTTGCGAGAAACTGACGGAATCTCGTCGTGAACTGAGGGCTCCGATATTGCTCAATTAGAGCATCACATGCTCTCTTAACTTCCGGGGGCGCTGACTCATTGGCCGTGCTAAGGATTGCCCCTTCAAGCAAAGCCCATGTTTCAGATGGAAGGACGCTATCAGAAGTTTTCTTGGCCACTAAAAGCGCCCCCTTCAGACGCCCCCTCATCTCTTCGCCATGTTTCGAGCATTCTGCAATCTGGCCGAAAAGTGGCATCAAGAACCAGAAGGCGGGATTCGCTTCCTGCCCAAGTACGAGCCGGGGTGCAATGGCAGTCAATGCGAAAGCAACAGTTGCGATGAGCCGTTTCATATGTGGGCTAACGTTTGAGGTAACCGGCCGCCGGAGCGGCGCAGCCGCGGACCGCCTGCAAGCGTAGCTTGCAGGCGGTCCGCGTTGACCGAGAGGTTAGCCATCGAGTCAGGTACCATCAGTGGCTAGAGGGGCGGCGAAGCCACCTGAATCACAGATGGCCCAGACAATCCCATGCTCGAAAACTTCTCGATAAAAAGCAGCGGCATGTGCGGGGGCAATAGACATAGCATCTAACGTTGTAAATCACCGGACGCAGGCAAGCTTATGTGTGCTTTGAGCCGCGAAGACTCCATAAGATTGAACCGGACAATATCGTTGCCGAGCTTTACCTCAAAGTAAGTTCGTTTTCTAAAGAGCGTTTTGTCGCTGGTAACATTTTCAAACACATTAGCGAGATTGACGTCATCTCGCTGTATATAGATGGCACCGTTTGCTGGCATGTGATCTTTCAATACACCTAACGTGCAGCTAAACGGCGCGCCGCTTGCGGTGCGTCCGAGCGACCGAAGGGAGCGTTTTTGAGCGGAGTGTTAGAGCGCAATTTTGCCAAGAGATACCTCTTTGCCTGGATTAACCTGGGTGCCATAGCGAACCACTGCTGTTTTCCGAATGACGCCTTCACAGCTGACGATGACCTCGTAATTTTCTGGCTTTGGGGAAACTACAAAGTCTTCCGAAAAGGCTTGGCGTTCGATTGCTCTTTGCGCATGAGGCAGGCGCCCTCCTGATTCTGACAACAGATAAATTTCGCAATTTTTTGTTGGGACGGAAAGTTCGCCCGTGACGTAAAACATCCCGTCGCCGACAACTAGCCCGGTGCACCCACCGATGAGAACCGCAGGGGTGAGTGCAAGAAAAAGTAAGTAACGGAGAAACTTCACCTTGCGCTCTAACGTTTTAGGTAAGGGGCGGCCCGCTTGCGGGACGTCCCAGCGGCCGAAGGCCGCGCCTTGACCGTAATGTTAGAAGGCATTTTTACTCCCGCGATTGAAGCGGAGTGCAACCAATGTGGCTATGGCACACCCTACGAAAAGCCAGAATGAACTAAGGCTGAAGAACGGCGTGGCCACGTATGGGAAGCTTTCGGTGAAGCTACATTCCCAAGAGGAATAGTTAAAACTGCCGCCATGATCCAAGCATGAATCGGGTGCCAAAAGTTGCCCGATGAAACGCCAAAGAGTTACGAGGCTTGGCAGCAAAACTAGCACTTTAGTGATTGCAGCGCGCATACAGGCTTATGACTTCTAACGTGGAGTTGAGGCGCCTGCGCGGCTTTTCGCGCAGGTCGCCTCGAACGCAGGGTTAGAGGTCTTAGTTGCGAACAACATAGCGATAGAACTTTGGTTTGCCGAACAAGCCTTCGATCTCTTCCAAGGCGCGCTCACTCTCTGCGGTTAGATACGAGACAAGCTTGCCATCATGCAATTTGACGATTGCGATGAAGCCAGGCCACCACGCCACATCACCGGGTTGTGGCTCTGACACTTCGCGGAAGTTTGGAGAGCTAGGTAGATCCTTGGCGGGAACATAGGCGTAGTTGAAACCGGC
This sequence comes from Dechloromonas sp. CZR5, assembly GCF_008711155.1. Classification (GTDB taxonomy): domain Bacteria; phylum Pseudomonadota; class Gammaproteobacteria; order Burkholderiales; family Rhodocyclaceae; genus Azonexus. The sequence goes on from NZ_VUYQ01000015.1 coordinate 27,406, forward strand.
GTTACCGAAGATGAACCAGACGAACTTGGACCCATCTTGATTTTGCGCCTGCGTAAATGGCAACGTGCGCCCGGGTTGCGCCGCGGATGCAGAGAGCGACAACAGCAGGACAGCGAGGATAGTGGCAATAGTGCGCATGAGCCCTCTAACGTTCAAGGTCCGGTTGACCGCAGGGTTGGGCGTCCACTTACGCATAACTATGCTGAAAGAAATTTGGAACGTGACCCTCACGGATTTTGCGCTCCCATAGATCGAGCCAAGTGCCGCCCATCTCCCAGAACACCCGGCATTGTTCAATGTAGGCCAGCACGGGCTCAACGTGGCCAAGCTTTAGAAGCGCTTTGGCAAGTTGCATGGTCGGCCCGAAACTATTGAGTTGCGGAGAGCCTGGCGTTTTCCCTGACGCATGAAGCTCGCCGATTGCGGCCACAGAGTCTTGTTCATTCAGCGCCAGAAGCCCCAGGACGGCATGCCCAAGATGAATGGCGTTGCCGTAGTTCCAGTTGTCTTGAAACGCAGGCGCCAAAGCGAGGGCGCGCTCGGCAAACTGTTTGGCTTCGCCAAACTGCCCAAGATGGAAGGCCGCTGCCGCGGCGGACGGGAGATGAGTAAATGCCTCGGCGTCTCCTTCGGCCCCGGCGAATTGCGCAAGCTCGCCCGGCGCTCGATCGACGGCGATCTGTCGCATTGCGGCCTCCATTTCGGGCGTGAACGGCTCCTTCTCGGTTTCTTCTTCGTAGCTCATGCGACGTGGCCTTTGGACGCCCAACGTCGAAGGTAAGGGGCGCTGCGCGGCGCTTTATCGCGCAGCGTCCAGCGACCGTAGGGAGCGGCCTTGACCGCAGTGTTAGGCATTGACGGCCTCGATATGCTTCGCGAGTAGTTCCTTGATGGAAGCGCGGGCGAGTTCAATGGAATAACCGCGAGCAACGCACTCAAAAGTGGTGTCGTGAAAGGTAAGGATGAAGTGCCGTTTCCCCTCCATGTACATTTTTTGGTCATGCCTCGGATGAACAGAATTCATCTTCTCAAGCAGCCGAATCCACTGAGAGTTCAGGATCTCGAAGGCGCCATACGGGCGAAGGCCTTTTGACGCCAGACGGTGGCCAGCAAATGCCTCATCATTTGGCGGGCCGAACGTGTGAATAGATGGCCGCTCAAACGTCACAACCGCAGCGGGTTCACCGGAAGACTCGACGCCGACCATACGCACATAGGTTCCGTCCCAGTTGGGGTCCGGTTCCTCGACATAGAACAGGACAGCCAATGAGTGTTCAGTGGCAACAATTGCGGGGCATGGCGCACCAACCGATGATTGGGGAAAGCCTTCCAGAGCGACAACTGTTTCAGCGGATCGTAGAGAGAACATTGCGATGCCTAACGTTTAGCTTGAGGGGCGACCGAAGCCCGAAGGGTGGAGGGGGGCTGCAAGCGCAGCTTGCAGGCCGTCCCCTCGAAGCGATGGTTAGCCCTGTGGGATGCTGTTCTCATGAGTGCGGCGTTGGTATAGAGAGCAACTGCAACGCAGTAAGAACAAACCACATGAACATGAAAGACACAATCAGGTAGCTCCAGCCGCCCTTGGTGCAGAAGAGGAAGGAAAAGGTTCTTTTTAGACGCTTGGCGTCGGATTGTCCGGGGAGTTTGTTCAAATCTTTGACGATTGAGAGATGCGCTCCCATGGCTATATCGATGGGCAGCAGTATCTTCTTTACACCATAGGCGAGGTTGAGAAACACGATACCAATGAAGGCGCAGAAGGCCAGCACGACAAAGAGGTACTCTCGAAGTGATATTGCGAGTGGAACTACCCGCATGATGGTCGCGGCGGCGAAGAACCAAGTGAGATTTTTCAGAATGGCTTCGATGACTTCGACGTCCAGGATGGCGTCTGAGAACTTCTTGCTGGTGGAGGATTCGGTAGTCATGCGCAAATAGGGCTAACGTTGTAGGTAAGGGGCGCTGCGCGGCGCGGCGCTTTATCGCGCAGCGTCCAGCGACCGGAGGGAGCGGCCTTGACCGCAATGTTAGGTGTTGAGCGCATGAAGAACCTGAATTGCCAAGGCACCGGCGCCAACACCAATGCCTCTATTGTGCTTTCCGAGGTTCTGACTGTCGGTCACGTCTCGCCATTCGTAGACCTCGGGTTCCGAATCTCCATTGTCGATTTCAAACTCGATGAATCTCTCATTTTGGGTAAGCAGAACTCCAAACATTCCTTGAATGCCAGGGTAGTCAATTTCGAGATCGATAACGACTGCCTTTGAGAGATCAACAGTTCGCTGCTGGGAAGCACGCAGCAGTGCCTCTGGCACAGGATGGGTGCGCCAGTACTCCGCAGTTTCGCGGAGTGAACGCAAGGTGCGTGCATTCTGCTGTTGCACGTTGAGTTGACGGGGCTTACGCACGACTGGAACGCCTAACGCTTAGGTGATGGGCCGAGGCAACGCCAGTTGCCGAAGGTCCAGCGCGAAGCGCGACATCGACCGCTGTGTTATGCGGATTTTTAATACGGAGAAAGACAATGAAGATTCAAGGCCCGATTGAAGTTGAACTGAAGGTGAGCGTAACCAATGGAGAAGGCGTTGATGGAGTGGCGACCATTGGCCTTGGAAAAGGCTGCTACCCGAGCGAAGAGAAGATGCGCGAGGCGGTGGCGAAGTTTGAACGCGAGAGCATGCCGGAAGGCTTCCGGCTGATGACAAAGTGCGAATGGTGGAACACGGTTTGCCCGCCGACTTACGAAGAGGATGAGGACGGCGAGCGCCACCCGATGCACTTTGCGGTTCCAGGTGGCAATGACTACGACGCATAACGTGAAGCTAACCGGCGAGGGCAGGCGCAGCCTGACCGAGTCCAGTGAGCGAAGCGAACGAGGTTAAGCGCAGGGTTAGGGCGAGACGGTCGATGCATAACGAATTTTAATTTCACCAGTTGTTGGAGACAAAATAGGTAGGATTCATCGATTGACCTCAACTATTTCTACCCTTTCTCTCCCGAACCTCTCGCTAAGCTTACGGGAAATCTCCGCTTCTATAGGCTCTCCGATCGATACGGCTGATGTGTCCACAACGCGCATTCGAGCGCCAGCGTCGAAGGAATAGACTTCCAGGAAAACAGGACCTCGGAACGCACGGCAACGTTCTCCGAAGTTTGGGAGGCATGCTTCGGCCTTAAACCCCCTTGCTTGTGCGACCTCGGTGGCCACTTGGACTATTTGATCGAATGTGACCGGAACCACAGTTTCTCGAAACCTCACATCGGAAATGCGTACGCGGAATGTATCGCAGGCAGATAAATACCAAACGAATGGTATTAGCGCCAAGATTCGAGAAAAGGCCATGTGAAATGGGAGCCCTAACGTTGAAAATCACCGGACGCAGGCAAGCGCAGCTTGCCGGAGGTCCGGTGGATTGTGGTGTTAGGCCGATGGGCGTCTAGCTCGGAGAGCGGCACTGGCAATCATAATGTTGCAAAATTGAACGGCATCACTGTAATTGCGAAGTGAATAGACTCCACGACCGTATTTGCCACTATCTTCGCTTTCTCCGCCTTCCCATTGATGCACTTGAACATAGCCAGATGAACTGTTAGCCCAGACTTCAAATGCCACCGCATTGTATTTGTCGATGAATACTTGAAACTTAACATCACCCCCGGTCACCGAGTAATTCTGTTCGTCAGCGACATTTTTAATAAGTTTGACGAGGTTTTGTAAATTCATTCTATTTCCTTAATGGATGGTGGATACGAAGGGAAAAAGGAGGGTGCATTAAAGCGGCCTAACGTTGGAAATCACCGGACGCAGGCAAGCGCAGCTTGCCGGAGGTCCGGTGCATTGGAATGTTAGGCTTCGAGAACACGCTTAACGACCCCAAAACCGACAAGGCGTAACCCTTCCTGTATGCGCCACTCGGTACCGATGGCTAGGTGTTTTCGTAGACCGCGCACGTTTAGAAAGGTAACCACAAGATTTCTCGTTTGGCCTGGATAAAGGAAGTCACCTTCTTCAAGTTCCACTTGGCCAATGAACATGTTTCGATTGTCGGGTCCGCCGAAGTTATGGTTTGGGCGGTAGTGTTTTGTAATAGGCCGTT
>NZ_VUYQ01000016.1 GCF_008711155.1 Dechloromonas sp. CZR5
AACACCCGACCCGTCCGCCTTCACCCGAACCTTCACGTTGTAGTCAATAACCCGTTTCACGGGAACCAGAATCTTCACAAGCCTTCTCCTTTTACTCGGTTAGATTTTGTATAACCTGCATCGCCTGTTTGACAGACGTTGACTCAATCAGCACAATGACCATACTGTGTCGTATGGAAAAGCATACGGTAGCGTATGGAAAACAAACCTGTCAAGTCCACCGCCATTAAACCACCAACTCGCGCCCGTCGCACCGGCACCGAGCCACGCACACAACTCGACCCTGCTGCCTGGGTAGATGCGGCGATCGATGTCTTCGCCCGGGAAGGGGTTACCGGTTTGCGCGTCGAGGTGCTCGCCAAGCATTGCGGCGTCACCAAGGGCAGCTTTTATTGGCACTTCAAGGACCGCCAGGCCCTGCTCGATGCCGTCCTTGCCCGCTGGAAAGAAGGCCGTATCCGGGATATCGAGAAGACGACGGCGATGATGCAGGGCGACCCGCGCGACCAGTTGCATTACGTCATCGAGGTTTATGGTGCGAACCGCAACCGGAAAGGCATGTCGATCGAACTGGCAGTGCGCGACTGGGCACGGCATGACGCCAAGGCGGCGGCCGTCGTCGAGGAAGTCGACCTCTACCGGCTCGAATGCACCCGCAAGCTCTTCGTCAATGCCGGCATGAGCGATGCCGAGGCCAAGAGCCGCAGCCTGCTGCTTTACGCCTGTGTGTTCGGTTTGTCGCTGATGCACTACACGCATTTCGACGACAACCTGTCGGACCTTAAGCAGCGGATTGCCGAACGAATCGTTTCCAGCTAGCCAAAACAGGCGCCAGTCTGCGGCTTGTCGGCCAGCAGCCCTTCCCACGATCTAAGGTCGGTCGCCAGTTGATCGACCGCCTCGGTCAGGGCTGTCACGCCACCCCGGGCATCCTGCGTCACTGCCGTTTTTTCAAGATTGACCGGCAATTCGGCAACCTGGTGGCGCGACCGGTCAAGCAATACAACCCGCCCCTGCACAACCCCCCGACTGGCCGTCGGCGCCGAAAAGATCTGACTGAACTCGGTAATCTCGACGCGCAGCAGGCAACGCGCCTGCCCCTGCCCGGACGGCGAAAGGCGCAGTTGTTGCGACAGGCGTTGCTGCAGCATCTGGGCCGGCGGGCCGGCCCAGCGAGCCTTGGCATATTCGCGCAAGCGCGCCGCATCGATATAGGCCAAACGATAGTCGATCCCCATCGTATCGAACCACAACGGCGCCCTAACCTCCAGCGCCAGGGGCACCCGACGCTGGGCTAGCAACGCTTCGGCAGGAGACGGCCCGAAATCATAGATCGCCAACGGTGCATCGCCCCCCCGTTTTCCGATAGTGAAGCAGCCGGCAAGTAGCAGACAGCAGAACAATCCGAGCAGTTTTTTCATCTCACTGCCCTCCCGCCGGATTGAAACCGGCCTCACCGGGCCCGGGTGACTGCGAAGGTGCGCCAAAGACCAGTCCCTGCGGCGTATCCTCAAGTATGCGCAGGACCCGGCTCAATTGCCGCGAGGTCAGCGAGAAATCCTGGGCCAGCTCATTCAAGCGGGGCATCAGCGCCGAGGTGCCGCCGGCCGATGCATCGCCGATGGCGACATCCAGCTTGTCCGTCGCCGCCTGCATCTTGCCGATCAGCAGCCGCGTATCGGCCAACAGCGGCCCAACCTCGCCGGCTGCTTGCGAGAAATGCCTGATATTGCGGTCATCGAGGACCTTTTTGACCTGCACCAGGCTGGCATTCAGGTTTTCCAATGCCGGCTTCAAATTGGCCGAAGCGCCTTCCAGATTGGCCAGTGTTGCCGTCAGATGCGCCCGGTTTTCCTCGTTGAGGACGGAATTGGCGCTCTGCATCAGGGCCTTGGCCTGCTTCAGGGTTGCCGCCCCGGTCTCGCCCAGTTCGTCGAACAGCGACGGAATCATGGCGATACGCGGCGGCGATTCGTCATTGGGTTCGAGCGGCGTATTGTCCTTGCCGGTTTCCAGCAACAGGATATGCGCCAGCCCGGTCACCCCCTGGTAATTCAGCTTGGCGACCGTGCCGGCGGTCAGCGGTACATTGTCGTTGATCGAGATAGTGACCAGGATATTGCTGTAATCGTCGGGATCGAGGCGGATATCGCTGACCTTGCCGACCCGGATGCCGCGGTATCGAACCTGGGCCTGTGGATTGAGGCCACCGATGTTCTGCTTGGTGACGACGATAAAGTCGTGTGTCTCGTCACGACTCCCGCCCAGCCAATAGAGCGCGACGATGGCCGCAAGCCCCAGTAGCAGGGCGAAGAGTCCGGCGGCGAAGGCATGTGACTTGTTTTCCATTGCTCGTAATTAAAGCAGCTTCCGGCGGTCTGCGCCAAAAAAGCCGGTCACGAAGGGATGATCGATGGTCATGATCTCGCTGCGCGTGCCGTAGGCGATGATGCGACGATCGGCCAGGATGGCGACATGGCTGGCCAGACCGGCCAAGGTATTCAGATCGTGCGTGACCATGACCACCGTCAGACCCAGTTCGCGCTGCAGTTCCCCGATCAGCTCGACAAAATTCTGGCTTCGATCCGGATCGAGCCCGGCCGTCGGTTCGTCGAGCAATAGCAATTCCGGCTCAAGCGCCAGCGCGCGTGCCAGCGCAACACGCTTCACCATGCCGCCGGAAAGCTCGGCCGGCATCAACTTGCCATGGGATACCCCCAGACCGACCATGGCCAGCTTGAGATGCACCAGGCGGCGAATCCAGTCCTCGTCGAGACAACGCAGCTCGCGCAAGGGAAAGGCAATGTTGTCGTACACCGACAAGGCCGAGAACAAGGCGCCATGCTGGAAAAGCATGCCCAGACGCCGGCGGATATTGCGCTGAACACGAATATCCGGATCGTTTAAATCGACGCCAAACAAACGGACAACACCCGCATCCGGCCGGTGCAAGCCGAGAATCTCGCGCAGCAAGGTTGTCTTTCCACTTCCCGAGCCCCCGAGCAGGCCAACGATCTGCCCCTCCTTGACGCACAAATCAAGGTCGCGATGAACCGTGTTGCCGCCAAAGCGCGTGCACACCCCATCCAGTTCGATGACCGTCTGCCGGCTCATAGGTGCGGCACACCGACCTGTCGGGTAAAGACAGCAAAAATGGCGTCGACCAATATGACCGTTGTAATCGCCGTGACCACGGCACTCGTCGTGTTAGCGGAAAGACTCTCGGTATTGGGTTTGACGTGCAAGCCGAAATAACAGGCGACGAGCGCGATGACAAAGCCGAACACGAAGCCCTTGCCCAGCCCGATGTAGAGATTGCTGACCGGCACGACGCGCGGCAGGTTCTCAAGAAAATAAACCAGCGACAAGTCCAGTTGCAGCAGCGCCGCCAGCATGCCGCCAAACATGGCAACCGCCGACGTCCACAGCACCAGCAAAGGCATGGCGACCGTCAGCCCGACGATTTTGGGCAGCACGACGCGAATGCTCCGCGAAATACCCATGGTCGACAACGCATCGATTTCCTCGGTCACCCGCATCACGCCGATCTGGGCCGTCATTGCCGAGCCGGAGCGCCCGGCGACGAGCACGGCAACCAGTACCGGACCGAGTTCGCGGATGATCGAAATGCCCAGGATATTCACAATGAACAGGTCAGCGCCAAAGCTCTTCAACTGCAGGGCGGACAGGTAGCTGATGGTCACCCCGATCAGGAAACCGACCAGCGCGGTAACCGGCAAGGCTAGCGCGCCGGCCTTGTAGACGTTGGCGGTAAACTCGCGCCAGGGAATATCCCGCGGATGCCTGAGCAGGAAAAATGTATCGAGAATCAACTGCCCGAACAAGGCGATCATGCCGCGCAGGTTGGCTGCTGCCTTGAGCAAGTAACGCCCGATGAATTCCGGCAAGTGCACGCGCGCAACCGGAGGCGGCGGCATTTCCTGAGGCAGTTCGGCTACCCGCTCGACGATGCGCCGGTGCATGTCGCCGATTTCCAAGGATACCGGCCACGTCGCTTGCCAGGCACGCCACAGCAACACGGCAGCGGCACTGTCCAGACGGGTCAGCGCCGACAAATCCCATTGCCGATTGCCGTCGGTCGCCGCCGCCAGGCCTGCCTGCAACTCGGCCAACCGTGGCAGCATCTCCGCTAATGTCCATGCGCCGGACAGCACCACCTTCCCCGGCTCGACGTGCAAGCTGGGGCGGTCGTTCACGCGGATTTCCTCGCCGGCTTGGATTTCAGGACGTACTCCCGGCCCATCGCCTTCCAGACCGCCGCTTCCTCGCCAAATGCCGCCGCCGTCCAGGGATTGGCCGCCAGCCAGTCGGCGGGCAGATCGATCAGGTAACCGCCGGGCGTACGTTCGACACGCCAGGCCGGCAGAGGACGGTCATCGCGCGTGCGATGCAGGAGTACGGCGAGCCGCAAGGCAAAGATCAGGTTCCAGGCGCTGTCCGAAGCGGGGATGCCACCCAGCTTATCCAACTTGCCGCGGTGCCCCAGCACCAGCATGGCAAGCCGCGCCTGATCCTTTTTCGAGAACCCCGGCATGTCGGCATAGGTCAGGATGTAGGCACCGTGCTTGTGATAGGCGTTATGCGCCACCGAAATGCCAATTTCGTGCAAGCGGCAAGCCCAGGTCAGGAACTGGGCATCCTGCTCCGCGGGAGCGCCATTGGTGCTCTGGGCCAGAGCCGACAAGGCGGTAGCCTCGACCCGCTCGACCTGATCGCCTTCGACCTGGTAGCGACGGCGGAACTGCTTCACTGTCGCATCCCGCATGTCGTGATGATGGAAGCGCCCGAGCAGGTCATACAGAACGCCGAGACGCAACGCACCGTCGGCATAGGTCATCCGCTCGATGCCCAGTTCTTCGAAAATGGCCGACATGATGGCCACGCCACCCGGAAACACAGGTAGACGGTCGCCCTTGATACCAGGGAGGTCGAGCGCTTCCGCCGATCCGGCCTTGATGAGCAGCGCACAGAGCCGGTCCAGCCCGACCCGGGTAATGCCGCTCTCGCCATTCGGATTGAGCCCGTTGAGCTCGAGCACATCGGCAATTGCGCGCGCCGACCCCGAGGAACCGACGGCCTCTTTCCACCCCATGCGCTGGTAGTCATGGGCGATCAGTTCGATTTCCTTGGCCGCCGCCACCTGGGCTTCCCGCAGACGCTTCTTGTCGATCCGGCGATCCGGAAAGAAACGCAGGGTGTAGCTGACACAGCCCATGTACAGCGATTCCATCAGCTGCGGTTCGTACCGCTTGCCGATGATGAACTCGGTCGATCCACCACCGATGTCGATGACCAGCCGCTTGTGCGGCGCCGACGGCATGGAATGCGAAGCACCGATATAGATCAGCCGCGCCTCCTCACGCCCGGCGATGATTTCGATCGGGAAACCCAGCGCCTCCTCGGCCAGCGGCAGAAACTCGACTGCATTCTTGGCAACGCGCAGCGTATTGGTCGCCACGGCGCGCACCGCACCGCCATCCAGACCGCGCAAGCGCTCGCCGAAACGGCGCAAACCATCCAGAGCCCGGGCCTGCGAGGCTGCATCCAGGCGCTTGTCGGGCATCAACCCGGAAGCCAGGCGAACCGGCTCCTTCATCGAATCCAGGGTATAAATCTGGTCATCGACCACGCGCCCGACTTGCAAGCGGAAACTGTTTGAACCCAGATCGACGGCAGCGACGGTTTCGTAAATCATCGGAGAAAGCGGCAGGTTGCTTGGATTGGCGGGGATTCTACCACCCGCGGCGGAGTGCCATTCTTACCGCTCTGCAATAAAAAAAGCCTGCCGACTTTCATCGGCAGGCTTTTCCGAACGCGTGCAGTAAAACTCAGCTGGCCAGGGCGTTCCGGATCTGCTCGAGCGTAGACGGATCCTCGATGGTGGTCAGATCGCCCGGATCGCGGCCTTCGGCCAGCGCCTGCAGCGACCGGCGCAGCATCTTGCCCGAACGGGTCTTCGGCAGGCCGGTTACGAAGTGCACCCGGGCCGGACGCGCAATGGCACCAAGGATGCCATCGACCGTGGCGAACACTTCCTTCTCCAGCGCCTTGACCAGTTCCGGCGTGGCGACCTTGGAAGCATCCTTGACGACGGCAAAGGCCATCGGCATCTGTCCCTTCAGCTTGTCCTCGACACCGACCACAGCGACTTCGGCAACCGCCGGATGGTTCTGGATCGCTTCCTCGATTTCACGGGTGCCGAGGCGGTGACCGGCGACGTTGATCACGTCATCGGTACGACCGAGGATGGTGAAGTAACCATCTTCGTCCTTGATCGCCCAATCGTAGGAGGAATAGACCAGCGGCTCCTTGAACAGCGTGAAATAGGTGCTGACGAAACGGTCGTCCTGCCCCCAGACGGTGGACAGGCAGCCCGGCGGCAGCGGCGGCACCACGGCAGCGATGCCTTTTTCGTTGGCGCCGCAGATCGAACCGTCTTCACGGAAAATCTGCAGGTTGTAACCATAGACCGGGAAGGACGGCGAACCGAACTTGATCGGGGTCTTTTCCACACCATGCAGCGCGGCCAGCATCGGCCAGCCGGTTTCGGTCTGCCAGTAGTTGTCGATGACCGGCTTCTGCAGTTCGCTCTGGAACCATTCGTGCGTCGGCTGATCCAGCGGCTCGCCGGCCATGAAGATATGCTTCAGAGAGGACAGATCGTACTTGTGCATGTAGGCCGGGTCCTGCTTCTTCAGCACGCGGGCCGCAGTCGGTGCCGAGAACATGACGTTGACCTTGTACTTCTCGACGATCTGCCACCAGATGCCCGGATCAGGGCGCAACGGCGTGCCTTCGTACATGATCGTGGCCATGCCGGCGATCAGCGGGCCATAGATGATGTACGAGTGACCGACCACCCAGCCGATATCGGAGGTGGAGAAGTAGGTTTCGCCTTCGCCGCCGCAGTAGATGTGCTTCATCGACGAAGCCAGCGCCACGGCATAGCCCCCGGTGTCGCGCTGCACGCCCTTCGGCTTGCCGGTCGTGCCCGAGGTGTACAGGATGTAGGACGGCTCGGAAGATTCCAGCCATTCGCACTCGACCTTGGCATCCATGTTCTGGGCGCGCAGGGTGGCGTAGTCGACATCGCGACCTTCGACCTTGTTGAAGCCCTTGTCCAGGCCGCGGTCGATCATCAGGACCTTGGCCGGCTTGTGCTCGGCGATCTCGATGGCTTCGTCGAGCAGGTGCTTGTACGGAACGGCCTTGCCGCCGCGCATGCCGGCATCGGACGAAACGATCAGGGTCGGCTTGGCATCGTCGATGCGGGTCGCCAGCGAGCCCGAGGCGAAGCCGCCGAACACCACCGAGTGAATGGCACCGATGCGGGTTGCTGCGAAAATCGCGAAGGCAGCCTGGGCAATCATCGGCATGTAGATCAGGACGCGGTCGCCCTTCTTGACGCCGAGGCTCTTGTAAATGGCTGCCATGCGCTCGACTTCGCGCTGCAGTTCGGCGAAGGAATAGACCTTCTCCTCGTCCGTTTCGGTCGAGATGTAGATCAGGGCGCGGTCGTTCGGACGCTTGGCAGCGTGGCGGTCGATCGCGTTGTAGCAAAGGTTGGTCTTGCCACCAACGAACCACTTGGCAAACGGCGGGCGGGAATAATCGCACACCTGGGTGAACGGTTCTTTCCAGTCGATGAGCTGGGCCTGTTCGGTCCAGAACTCGTTCGGCTTTTCGATGGAATACTGGTGAAACTCCTTGTACGTCGCCATAAAGTCCCTCTAAAAAAGTTTTCCTGCACTGCAAAATACCGAACGGACTAATTTTTGTGAGATTTCCGTTCGCTCAAAAGGCGTTCGATCTCTGCCAGCGGCAGAGTCAAGCCCAATTCCTTGTCGATCAGCCGCAACAACGGCATCAACCTTTCGCCCAGCGCAGGCAGATGCGGTATCACCGGCTCAATCCGGTTAGCTGCCAGCAACTCCAAGGCATGGTTGATCGAGATCGGACGCGTCGCAGGCAGAACCCCGCCCGACTCGGTACGGTTTCCACCATCACCCATCGCCCGGTGCATGCGCTCGCCAGCCAGATCGAGCAGAGCCGCAGCCGAAGAAAGTGCGTCAGTCGGCACGCTGGCCAGACCGATACTCACGGTCAGCGCAACGGTTTCTCCACTGATCGTCAGCTTGGCCATTTCAACCGCCTCGCGCACGCGCTCGGCAAACGTGGCACAAAATGCCGGGGCGGTACCCGGCGACACGATGGCGAACTGCCCCTGGCCGAAATGACCCAGACTGTCTTCGTGCCGCATCTTGCCGGCCAGCATCTTGGCGAAGCGATTGCAAATCTCTTCGGCCACCTGCAATCCAAAACGCTGGCTAAGGCCATCGAAATCGTCGAAACCGAGGACCATCGCACTGACGTCAACCCCGTGCCGGGTGGCGTGCGACAGCGCCTGGGCCATCTGCATTTCCAGATATTTACGTGTAAACAATCCGCTCACCGGATCCTGAACTAGGCGCTCGCGATCAGCCTCAAGGTTTTCCTGAGCGCGGGTCAGGTTAAGCAAGTTATTCAAGCGGGTCAGCAGTTCTGCGCCGCCCGCCCCCTTGGTCACGAAATCCGAAACCCCCAGTTCCTTGGCCTTGAGACGCTCCTCCTCCGTTTCCTCACCGGAAACCAGGATGAAAGGCAACTGCTGAAGACGCCTGAGCCTTGATGTCCGCAGACGCTCAAGCAACTCGTAACCGTTCAGCTTGGGCATTTGCAAATCGGAAATCACCGCCTTGATCGAATGATCGACCACCAGGGTTTGCCATGCTGCCTCGCCGTCACTTTCCTCCCTGACCTCATAATGCGCCTTCAGGTGATGGATGAGCGACACCCTGACCACCCGCGAATCATCGACGATCAGGATGTGCGGCAGATCGGCCACATCAGCCTCCTGCGATATCCACGACAACGCGGCCCTTGGCCCGCCCGGCGATGTACTCGTCGAACATGGCAGGCAAGTCGTCAAAGGGAATCCGGCGCGACATCTCCTCGAGATGCGGCGGGCGCAAGTCGGTCGCCAGGCGTTGCCAGACCCCGCTGCGATACGGCTCGCGGATATAGCCGGAATCGACACCGAGCAAGGAAACTCCGCGCAGGATAAAAGGCATGACCGTCGTGTTCAGCGCATGGCTGGCCGCCAGGCCAATACTGGCAATGGTCCCGCCCTGCTCCATGGTGCTGGCGATCCACGCCAGCACGTCACCACCCAGATTATCTACCGCCCCCGCCCAGCGCCCACGGTCCAAGGGGCGAATCTTCGAGAGATCCAGGCTCTGGCGCATCAGCACTTCCGCAGCACCCAGACCGAGCAGGTAGCTCTTTTCACTTTCCTTCCCGGTCAAGGCAACGACGTGGTAGCCGACTTTGGCCAGCATATCGACCGCCAGGCTGCCAACGCCACCGGTGGCACCGGTCACGATGACCGGCCCTTTTTCCGGACGGAGGCCGTTTTCCTCCATGCGGACAATGCCGAGGGCGGCGGTAAACCCGGCCGTCCCCAGCGCCATGGCGTCATACAATGACAACCCGGCCGGCAGGGGAACCACCCAGTCGCCCGGAACGCGGGCCACCTCGGCATAGCCGCCATGATGAGCCACACCGATGTCGAAACTGGTGGCGATCACCGGATCGCCGGCCTTGAAGCGCACATCGCTGCTGGCGATCACCGTTCCCGACAAATCGATGCCGCCGACACACGGAAAACGACGAATGATCTTGCCGGCACCGGTCGCCGCCAGGGCATCCTTGTAATTGATGCTCGAGTAAGCCACGCGGATCGTCACTTCACCGGCATCCAGCTGGTTTTCGTTCATCCGGACGAAACCGTTGCAGACCTTCCCGTCGCGCTCCTCAATCAATAGTGCCTTGAAAGAATCCATTGCTCTTCCCATTCCTTGGAAAATAAATTGTATTCATAATTATGGAGTATGAACATAGTCGTACCCCTCGATTTTTTTCAGCGCCTTTACAGTGCCCGGTTTTTCAAATACATTTCAGGGCTATGCATAAAGTACTGGCCTCCCTGCTTCTGTCGACTTCGCTATTCATTAGCGGAATCGGGGCGTCCACCGCTGCCGAGCAAATCCGCAGGGATGAACAACCGTCGTTTCTGGAACGTTACACCAACGCCGCACAGGATGTCATTCTGCAAGGTTTGAAGCTGGTAGGCGTCCGCTACCGCCTTGGTGGCAACAATGAAGACAGCGGCCTCGATTGCAGCGGCTTTGTCCGCCTCGTCTTCAAGGACAGCATCGGCGCCTCGTTACCGCGCACCGCCAAGGAAATGAGCGAAGTCGGCCAGCAAATCGACGCCAGCCAACTGAAACCCGGCGATCTGGTGTTCTTCAACACCATGCGCCGCACTTTCTCGCATGTCGGCATCTACCTCGGCGACAATCACTTCATGCACGCTCCCCGCACCGGCGCCGAAGTCCGCGTCGAAAGCATGGACAGCAGCTACTGGGTTCAGCGTTACAACGGTGCCCGGCGAATTCTCGAAGGAAACTGATCGATCAAGCGGCCAAGCAGCCGCTTTTTTTACACCACATTTCGATAACCATTCTCATTTACACTTTTATTTCCTGACGGTAAACTGACAGGATTTCCGAACCACACTGGAGTTGCTCGATGAAACTGAAATTCGGTCTAGCTGCCGCCGCCGTTCTGTCACTGATGAATGCCGCCATGGCCGAGGAAAAAGTCCTCAACCTGTATTCCGCCCGCCACTACCAGACTGATGAGGCGCTCTACAGCAACTTCACGCAACAAACCGGCATCAAGATCAATCGGATCGAAGGCAAGGAAGACGAACTGCTGGAGCGCCTCAAGAACGAAGGCGCCAACAGCCCGGCCGATATCTTCCTGACCGTCGATGCGGCCCGCCTGGCCAAGGCCCACGAACTGGGCCTGTTCGCCCCGGTTGCTTCCAAAACGCTGGAAACCCGTATTCCCTCCCACCTCCGTACCGACGACTGGTTTGCCTTTTCGACGCGTGCCCGCGTCATCGTTTTCAACAAAACCCAACTCAAGGCGGAAGACGTCCAGAATTACGCCGATCTGGCCAACCCGAAGCTGAAGGGCAAGCTCTGTTCGCGCTCCGGCTCGCACCCCTATAACCTGTCGCTGATGGCATCGATCATTGCTCATCAGGGGGAAGCCAAGGCCGAGGAAGTGGCCCGCGGCATGGTCGCCAACTTCGCCCGCGCACCCAAGGGTGGCGATACCGACCAGATCAAGTCGGTCGCTGCCGGTGAGTGCGGCGTAACCATCTCGAACACCTATTATGTGGCCCGCCTGCTGCGCTCGACCAAGCCGGAAGAAACCAAACTGATGGAAAAGGTCGGCATCGTCTGGCCTGACCAGAATGGAAACGGCGCCCACATCAACGTTTCCGGTGGTGGCATGCTGAAAAACGCGCCAAACAAGGCAGCTGCCGTCAAATTCCTCGAATACCTGGCGTCCGATCAGGCACAACGTTATTTTGCCGACGGCAACAATGAATGGCCGGTCGTGGAAAGCGTCAAGATCGCCAATCCGGCTCTCGAGTCGCTGGGCAAGTTCAAGGCTGACAAACTTCCGATCAAGAACCTGGCGATGTATCAAGCCAAGGCCCAGATCATTTTCGATCGCGCCGGCTTCAAGTAAGACCTCGTCAAGCTCCGGGGAATTCCCTACAATCTCGCTCCTCACAGGCGTTTGATTGATGACAGAAAAAGCACTTCCCCCGAGCAAACTGATCAGTGCCATACGCGCCGCTCGCCTGAGCGGCGTTGTCGTTGCACTGGAGGATGGCGCCGACCTCGAAGAGGTCGATGTTCATGGACATGGCGGCCTGCCGTTGCGCACGGCTTGCTTCGAAGGCAACCTGGCGATCGTGCGGGAGTTGCTGACCCGCGGCGCCGATCCGAACGCCAGCGCGGCCGACGGTGCCAGCGCTCCGCTCCGCCTGGCCCTGAGACGCGGACATCACGAAATCGCCGCCACGCTGATCCAGGAAGGAGCTTGCCTTCCACCCGGCCAGACCATTCCGCAGGAAGTGCTTGGCATCAAGAGCGCTCCCCTACCCGGAGAAGCCGTCGTACCCGCGCTGCCCGACACGCCGGCCGACAATCTGATCGAGTTCACGCCCAGCAAGCTTTCTTTTCAAACACCGGGAAACTCAGCTCCGGAAGCGGTCGACGCCTTCGGCACTGAAACCAACGCAATTTCTGCCGACCTGATGTTTCTGGATGTCGAGGAAATCCCGCCCATTCCATGGGAAACGCCGACCATCCCCAAATAGGTGCAACGGCGCCAACCGTGGGCACCTCTCCCCGCTAAGCGCGACGCGCCGCCGTTATCTGCCGTGACAGTGCGATCAACGGCAGCAACCCAACCATGACAATCGCCAGGGCAGCCGTCGACGCTTCGGCCAGCCGCTCGTCGGAAGCCAGCGTATAAGCCTGGGTCGCCAAGGTATCAAAGTTGAAGGGTCGCATCACCAGCGTTGCCGGCAATTCCTTCATCACATCGACGAAGACCAGCAGACCCGCCGTCAGCAGGCTGCCGCGCAGCATCGGCACATGCACGCGGCGCATCGTCCCGCCCTGCCCCAAGCCAAGGCTGCGCGCCGCATCGTCCATGTTCGGCGTGATCTTGCCCAGGCTCGACTCCACCGTATGCAGGGCCACCGCCAGAAAACGGACGAGATAGGCGTAAATCAGCGCAGCGATGCCGCCGGTCAGCAGCAAGCCGGGGTTATGGCCGAACCATGCCTGCCATTGGCCGGCCAGCCAGTTATCGAGGCGGGTGACCGGGATCAGCACCCCGACGGCAATCACCGCGCCGGGTACGGCATATCCCAGCCCAACCAGGCGATTCAAGCCTGTCGCCAGCGTACCTTTGGAAAGACGGGCACCATAGGCGAGCAGCAAGGCCAGCAAAACGCCGATGGCCGCCGTCGCCCCGGCCAGCACGAAACTATTGCGCGACAACATCAGGAAACGCTCGCCGAACTGGGCGTCCCCCTCGGTCACGGCCATCTTGAGCAGCAGCCCGGCCGGCACCAGGAAACCCAGCAACAGCGGCAAGGCGCAGCCCACGACCGCCAGACCGGCGGAAACCCCTCGCAAGCGGGCCCCAGCCATCGGGCGATTGCGGCCCGTCGTATTGTGATAGCGCGCGCGCCCCCGCGAAATCCGCTCGGCCATCAGCAAAAAGAGCACGAAGGCCAGCAGCATGGCCGCCAGTTGCGCGGCGGCAATGCGATCACCCAGCGAGAACCAGGCCCGATAGATCCCGGTCGTGAAGGTATTGACCGCGAAGTAGGCAACCGTTCCGTAGTCGGCCAGCGTCTCCATCAGTGCCAGGGCCACGCCGGCGACGATGGCCGGACGCGCCAGCGGCAGCGATACCGAGAAGAAGGCGCGCCATGGCCCCATGCCCAGCGTACGGGCCGCCTCCAGCATGCCGCTGGCCCGCTCGAGGAAAGCGGTCCGCGCCAGCAGATAAACATAGGGGTAGAGCACGCAGATGAACATCAGCATCGCGCCGGGCAAGGTACGGATGTCCGGGAACCAGTAATCGCCGTGTTCCCAACCGAAGGTTTCGCGCAAGAAAGTCTGTACCGGCCCGACAAACTGCAGGAAATCGGTATATACGTAAGCCATCACGTAGGCCGGCACGGCAAGTGGCAGAACCAGCGCCCACTCGAAAAAACGCCGCCCCGGAAATTCGTGCATCGCCGTCAGCCAGGCGGTCGTCACGCCCAAGGTCCCGACACCAAGGCCGACACCCACGCAGAGCCACAACGAATTGACGATGTATTCCGGCAATACCGTCGACGAAAGGTGTGCCCACGTTTCGCTCGTTCCACCGGCAAACAGGTTGAGCCCCACGCTGGCAACCGGCAAGCCGGCCAGCAGGGCGACCACGAGGCCGACAATCAGCAGGGGAGAGTAAGAGGCGGTGCGCATGTTTGTGAATGCGAATTATAATCGACCGCTATGGCTCAACTTGAACTAAATGGCGTCGTTCAGCGCTATGGCGCTCACACTGTGGTCGATGGCGTCGACTTCCATCTCGAAGCCGGGCGCATCGCCTGCCTGCTTGGTCCGTCGGGCTGCGGCAAGACGACCCTGCTGCGCTGCATCGCGGGGTTCGAGGAAATTGCCGATGGCGAAATCCGGCTGCACGGCGAGGTGGTCAGCCAGGCAGGCCAATCCACCCCGCCGGAGAAACGGCGAATCGGCATGGTCTTTCAGGACTACGCCCTGTTTCCGCACCTGACCGTCGAACAGAATGTCGCCTTCGGGCTGGGCCGCAAGCCGGCCGAAGACGCCCACCTGCGCGTCCGCCAGCTGCTCGCCACGGTCGGCCTGCATGGCCAGGGAAACAAATACCCGCACGAACTCTCCGGCGGTCAGCAACAGCGGGTCGCACTGGCCCGCGCGCTGGCCCCCCGCCCCAACCTGATCCTGCTCGACGAACCCTTCTCCAATCTCGATGTCGGCCTGCGCGAACGCCTGTCGGTCGAGGTGCGCGAAATTCTCAAACGCGAGGGTTCGACGGCGATCATGGTCACCCACGACCAGCACGAAGCCTTCGCCATGGCCGACGAGATCGGCATCATGTACGAAGGCCGCATCCAGCAATGGGACGTGCCCTACAACCTCTACCACCGGCCATCCAACCGCTTCGTCGCCGACTTCATCGGCCAGGGCGTCCTGCTGCCCGGCGTCGTTGCCGGCGGCACCAATGTCGAGATGGAACTCGGCAAGCTGGTTTCCGACATTCCGGTCGAATGCAGCGAGACCTGCGCCAACTGCGCCGACGGCTGCGATGTCGATGTGCTACTCAGGCCCGACGACGTGGTTCACGACGACCGCAGCCCCTTGCAGGCCGAAGTGCTGCACAAGGCATTCCGCGGCGCCGACATTCTCTACACCCTGCGCCTGGCCAGCGGTGCCGAGGTTCTGTCGCTGGTTCCCTCGCACCACAATCATGCCCTGGGCGAAAAGATCGGCATCCGCCTCGACGCGGATCACGTGATCGCCTTCAAGAAACAGACGCATCACGATCACGCGTGATCCCGTTCCTCGGCCCATTCGACACCTTCCCGCCCGTCGAATCGGCACGCCAGGACATGGACGGCCTGCTCGCCATCGGCGGCAGCCTGGCCCCCGAACGGATACTCGACGCCTACCGGCATGGCATATTCCCGTGGGGAACGCTCGAAGGGCATCCCTTGTGGTACAGCCCCGACCCCCGCATGGTGCTCTTTCCGGAAGCGTTCCGCCTGACCCGCTCGCTTGACAAGGTCGTTCGGCGCCGGCGTTTCACGGTCCGCTTCGACAGCAATTTTTGCGCGGTCATCGCGCAATGCGCCAGAACACCGCGTCGCGGACAGAACGGCACCTGGATCAACGACGACATGTTCGCGGCCTATGTCCGCCTGCACGAACTTGGCTGGGCACATTCGGTCGAAGCCTACGAGGGAGACAACCTGGTCGGCGGCCTGTACGGGCTGGCTATCGGCCGCATGTTCTACGGCGAGTCGATGTTCTCCCAGCGGACCGACGCATCGAAGGTCGCCTTTGTCCATCTAGTGCGTTATCTTGTTGCCAACCAATTCGGGATGATTGACTGCCAGATGTACACCGATCACCTTGCCTCGCTCGGCGGCCGCGAGATTCCGCGCCAGGACTTCCTGCACAAGCTTGCCGTACTCGTCGCCACGGGCAGCCCGCGTTCTGTCTGGAACGCCGAACAATAGTCATGTCCCAGCCCGACGACGCCGAACTGCCCTTTTCGTTGCTGCTGTACTACGCAACATCGCCCTACCCGTGCAGTTACCTGCCAGACCGCGAAGCCCGTTCGCAAGTCGCCACCCCCGCCCACCTGATCGACGGCGAAATCTACAGCTCGCTCGTTCGCGCCGGCTTCCGGCGTAGCGGCATCTTCACTTACCGTCCGCATTGCGATCATTGCCGTGCCTGCGTTCCGGTCCGCCTGCCGGTCGCCGACCTCGAGCCCAACCGCAGCCAACGCCGGGCCATGAAGCGCCACGCCGACCTGCGGGCGCGCGAATTGCCGTTGACGTATCTCGAGGAGCACTACGCGCTCTACAACCGCTACCAGCAATCCCGGCATCCGGGCGGCGGCATGGACGAGGACAGCCACGAACAGTACGCCCAGTTCCTGCTGCAGAGCCGCGTCGACACGCGACTGATCGAATTCCGCGACGAACAGGCGCTGCGCATGGTCAGCCTGATCGATGTACTCGACGACGGACTGTCCTCCGTCTATACCTTCTACGACCCGGATGTCCCGGCGGCCAGCTTCGGCACCTACAACATCCTCTGGCAGGCTGCCCAGACCAAGGCCCTCGGCCTGCCCTACCTGTACCTCGGCTACTGGATTGCCGAAAGCCGCAAAATGGCCTACAAATCCGCCTTCCGACCGATCGAAGGCCTCATCGAAGGCCGTTGGACAACGCTGCCCGAACTCGACCACGCATGAAAACTTCTACCCTGCTGCTACTGCTCGCCGCGTTCTCCGCCCACGCTGCCGAAAACCGCCTGCCCTACGCCTGCGACAACGGAAGTCGCCTGGAAATCAGCTTTACCGCCGATGCGGAAGGCCGCCCGGTCGCCACCCTGCATTTCGCCGACGAGGCGGTAGCTCTGCCGCAAGTACCCACCGCTTCCGGCGTGCTGTACCGCCGGGGCGAAATCCGCCTGCACAGCAAGGGCGATGACGTCGTGCTCGAGGACGGCAAGGGCAATTTGCGCCGCTGCACGCGCGGCGCCGTTCCACCGTCCTCGCCGGCCGCTGCAACTGCGCCCGCAGCCGACAGCAGCTTCCTCGAAATCGGCGGCACGGTCAGCTACCTGGCGCGAATCGCCCTGCCGCCCGACGCCATCCTCACCATCCGGATTCAGGACATCGCCCGTGCCGATGCACCGGCGCGCGTCCTCGTGGAACAGCGCTACGAACTGAACGGCGCACAGGTTCCCATCCCGTTCTCGGCCACCATCGACCGCGACCTGATCGGCAAGAGGAGCCGCCTCTCCGTCAGCGCCCGCATCGAACACCGGGGCAAGCTGCGCTTCATCAGCGACAAGATTTATTCCCCGCTCGAGGATGGTCAGCCGGTGCCGGTCAGCATCATCCTCAAACCCGTCACCGCAAAGTCGCGCTAACCCATGCGCCGCTTTGCAGCCGCCATGGCGTTCGTCATGTCGCCCATGCTCCATGCCCAGACCGTCGCCTGCCACCTGACCTATGGCGGCGAAACGCAGATCGTCGAAGCGCCGCCCGGCAACGCGCCCTACATCGGCGAGCCGACCGCCATCGGCTCCTTCTTCCAGTTCCGCATCGTCTTCGTGCACGAACCGGCCGATCTAGCCCGCATCAACCTCTACACCCACGCCGACCTCGGCGAAGCACCCATCCCGCTGCAACACGCCAGCCACCCCTATCCGCTGCGCAATCAGGAACGCTACGGCTTCACCGGCCTGCAACGCGTCTACGAACCCAAGCGCGAAAGCGAATTGCAATACTGGTGCGAACTCCGCGAAACAGCCCCCCAATGAAGCGCATCCACCTGACCGCCGCACTCGCCGCCTGCTGGCTGGCCACCGCCCAGGCCGAACCGCTGACCCTCATCTTCGCCGGCGACGTCATGCTCGCCGACGGACCCGGTCGCGTCATCGCCGCCGGCGGCGACCCGCTCGCCCATTTCGCCTCCATCCTGGAAGCGGCCGATTACCGCATCGGCAACCTCGAATGCGCCGTCGCCGATGGCGGAGAGGCGCAGCCCTCGAAAATCTGGTCCTTCCGCGCCACGCCGCAGACCCTGAAGGTACTCAAGGGCCGCTTCGATGCCGTTTCGCTCGCCAACAACCATTCCGGCGACTACGGCCAGGCCGCCTTCGTCGAAACCACACAGCATCTCGATGCCGCCGGCATCGCCCGCTTCGGCGGCGGCCGCGACCTGACCGAAGCCCACAGCCCGTTGTGGATCGACAAGAAGGGGCTGAAGATCGCCGTCCTCGGCTACAACGAATACAAGCCCCGCCGTTTCGAAGCCGGTCCGCAAACGCCGGGTATCGCCTGGAGCGAGGATGAACAGGTGATCGCCGACATCCGCGCCGCCAGGGCGGCCGGCGCCGACCATGTCATTCCCTTCATGCACTGGGGCTGGGAAAAGAACACGCAGCCGGACGCGCGCCAGCGGGAGTTCGCCCGCCGCATGATCGACGAAGGCGCCAGCCTGGTCGTCGGAAGCCACCCGCACGTCACCCAAGGTGCCGAAATCTACCGTGGCAAGCCCATCGTCTACAGTCTCGGCAACTTCGTCTTTGACGGTTTCGACTACGAAAACGGCCGCCGCGGCTGGCTGCTGCGCGTGCATATCGACCGCGAAGGCGTACTGCACTGGGAGACTCTTGCCGCCCACATCGACACCGACGGCACACCCCATCCCGCCCCCGGAGTGACCACGCCCTGCGGCAGCCGGGGCGAGACCGCCGTGGCGCAATGCATCAACCCGTAGGCATCACACAGGAGCCCGCATGGATACCCGCACCCTCGACGACCTGCCCCCCGGCCAGCGCTTTATCTCGCCCGGCCTGACACTGACCGAAGCCGAGATCATCGACTTCGCCTGGCGCTACGACCCGCAGGCTTTCCATCTCGACGCCACTGCGGCGGCCAATTCGCCGTACGGCGGCTTGATCGCCAGCGGCTTCCAGAGCCTGGCGATCTGCTTCCGGCTGTTCATCCAGTCCGGCATTCTGGCCGAGTCGAGCATGGGTTCGCCGGGAATCGACGAATTGCGCTGGCTGGCGCCGGTACGGCCAGGCGATACGCTGCACAGCGAAATCGAGGTGCTGGAGGTGCGCCCGTCCAGCTCGAAGCCGGATCGCGGCATTGCCCGCCTGAAATATCACGCCGTCAATCAGCGCAACGAAACGGTCCTCACCTTCATCGTCAATCACTTGCTGCGCCGCAAGGCGGTTTAAGCGGATCGCCGCCGGGCCGTCGTTCAGGCGCTGGGCAGTTGCGTGAAATCCGTGAAATCGCCGCTCCCGAGGGATACATTGATCCGTTCGACGCGTGCCTGGGCGGGACCGCGCTGCGCCCAGGCCATCAGTTTGAGGACCGCCCCCTCGTCGCCGGCCAGCATGGCCTCGACATCGCCGCTACCGAGATTGCGAACCCAGCCATTGACCCCCAGGACCCGCGCCTGTTCGGACATCGACCAACGATAACCGACACCTTGTACCCGCCCTTCGATGAGCAGGTGACGCACAATATTGCCCATGTTCACCTCTCCAATACTGCCAGATTAACCAATGAAATCATTATATTAGGAAATAACGAAACTGCGACAAATCAAGGATTGTCCAATAGACTACCGGAACAATGCTCTCATCGACAAAGTGCCACGCCCATGAAAAAACTGCTTACCGTCCTGTTCGCGCTGTTCGTCAGCCTGCCGGCCGTCGGCCAGCCCACCAGCCATGACCGGCCGATCCACGATGCGGCGCGGACCGGCACCGGCGAGGAAGTCGGCAAACTGCTCAAGGCCGACCCCAGGCAACGCGACGTGCGCACCGAACTCGGCTCGACGCCGTTGCATCTGGCAGCGATGAATCCGGACACCAGCGCGCTCAAGGTGCTGATCGCCGCCAAAGCGGACCCCAACGCCCGCGACAACGACGGCGCCACGCCATTGCACATGGCGGCCTACGGCAGCCGCACGGTGCACACCCAACTGCTGCTCGAAGCCGGCGCCGACCCGCTGGCCAAGACCGACAACGGTCGCGATGCGGGCTCGATGGCGCGCAAGGTCAAGGCCGACGAGACCGCCGGCATCATTTCCCTGTGGGTACTGAAGGGCTGCAAGGCAGGCAAGCCATGCTGAAGCGCCTCGCCCTGCTGCTGGCACTGCTCTGCACCCAGGCCACCGCCGCCCAGCCCCTGCCGGTCATCGAAGTCTACACGCCGACGGTCTGCCTAGCCTGCATCGAATGGGCCGAGCATCTGCGCCAGAACGGCTTCACCGTGAAAGTGACGCAGACGGACGACATGGAGGCCGTCAAACGCCGTCTCAAAGTACCCCGCGACCTGGAGGCCATACCGACCGGCCTGGTCGCTGGCTACTTCATCGAAGGTCACGTCCACGCCGACCAGATCAAGGAACTGCTCGGCGAAAAACCAAAGGCACTCGGCCTGGCGGTACCCGGCCTGCCGCTCGGCGCGCCCGGCCGCGAATTCTCGAGCCCGACCTGCGAAACGGCCTGCACCGTGCTGGAAAAGGACAGTGCCGCCGCGCCTCGCGTACGGCGCGAATTCTACGAAACCCTGCTGGTAAAAAAGGACGGCAAGACCTCGATCTACGCCCGGCATTGAGCCGCCGCCCCGGGAGCCGAGCTGGGCGCAAGCATGACAAACTGCTTTATCCCCCGGGAAATTTCAGAGTAGAATCGCCCCAGTTTTAGGTGCCTGACCTCGCAGCCGCGAGGCAGGTGAAACGGGAAGCCGGTGACTCTGCGCAAGCAGGCAGTCCGGCGCAGCCCCCGCTGCTGTAAGCCTGACGACTCCACCCCACGCCACTGTGCGCATCGCATGGGAAGGCCGGTGGAGAAGCTTGAAGGCAAGCCAGAAGACCGGCCTGAAACCATGTCGTGCCATTTCTCCGGGGTACAGGGAAAGGTTCTGTTGGCTTGCCGTTGCATATCCGTTCCGGATGTGCCCAGCCCTCCGTCCCGCATCCACCTTGCCCCGATTGGCATATTTTGATGTCTGCTGCGGGATGAATCATGCACATCATGGAAGGTTTTTTGCCGGTCGAGCACGCCGTGGGCTGGAGCCTTGCGGCGGCGCCTTTCGTCGCCTACGGCATCCACTCGGTCAATCGCCGGCTGCGTGAGCACCCGGAACTGCGCATGCTGCTCGGCGTCGCGGCGGCCTTTTCCTTCATTCTTTCCGCCCTGAAACTGCCGTCGCTGACCGGCAGTTCGTCGCACCCGACCGGCGTCGGGCTGGGTGCCATCCTGTTCGGACCGGCGGCGATGGCGCCGATCGGCTTTGTCGTCCTGCTGTTCCAGGCCCTGCTGCTGGCCCATGGCGGCCTGACGACGCTGGGCGCCAATCTCTTCTCGCTGACCGTGGTCGGCCCCTTCGTCGCCGCCGGCGTCTTCCGGCTGGCCACGGCCTGCCGTGCCTCCTGCAACGTCGGCGTCTTTCTCGCCGCCTGCCTTGCCGACCTGATGACCTACGTCACCACCGCCGGCCAGCTGGCTTTCGCCTTCCCCGACCCGATCGGCGGTTTTGGTGCCGCCTTCGCCAAGTTTTCCGGCATTTTCGCGCTCACCCAGATTCCGCTGGCGATCAGCGAAGGACTGCTCACGGTGCTGATCTTCAACGCCCTGCGCCGCTTCAATGCCCAGGAACTGCAGATGCTGCGCCAACCCCGCCGCGAGGCCGACGCATGAAGCGGCACACCGTCCTGTTGCTGCTGGCCGTCGCACTGCTCACGGCGCTTCCCTTGTGGCTGGTGCGGGATTCCGCCTCGGACACCGAGCTGTTCGGCGGCTCCGACACGCAAGGCCAGCAGGCCATCGGTCAACTCGCCCCGGATTACCAACCCTGGTTCGAGTCCATCCTGACGCCGCCCGGCAAGGAGGTGGAGTCGCTGCTGTTCGCGCTGCAGGCGGCGCTGGGCGCCGGCATCATCGGTTATTGGCTCGGGGTGTCGGTCACCCGCGAAAAGTTCCGGCGCGGCGCCGACAAGGATGACGATGCATCTTGAACGCGCAGCCTGCGGCAGCCGCTGGCAGCCGGCATCGCCGGTCGCCAAGGGCCTGTTCGCGCTGGCCGGACTGATCGCCGCATTCGCCGCGCCGACGCCCGGCGGCGCGCTGGCGGTCGCCGGCCTGCTGGT
>NZ_VUYQ01000017.1 GCF_008711155.1 Dechloromonas sp. CZR5
GCAAATCCAGCCCTTGCATTAAGACCTGATTATACCAAAGACATATCCGTGGCCGCCGATTTTTCACAGCCTCTCAGCTCAACCTGCATCGCGATAGTGTTGCCCGCATTCTGGCCCAGGCCGGCTTGCCGGCCATCAAGCTGATCCATCGCCCTTCTGCGGTCGACCCCTATTTGCCCTTCATTCTGGAGACGCTCGAACAGTTTCCCCGCCTGCGTGCCTCCCGCCTCTATGTGATGGTCAAGGAAAGGGGCTACCCCGGCCAGCCGGATCACTTCCGCCACCTGATTGCCCGCCATCGGCCTCGCCCCAAGCGCGAAGCCTTCCTGCGGCTGCGTACCTTACCCGGTGAACAAATGCAGGTGGATTGGGGCCACTTCGGCCATCTTGAAATCGGCAAGGCACGTCGGCCGTTGATGGCCTTCGTTGCTGTCCTCTCCTACTCGCGGCAGATCTTCTTGCGCTTCTACCTCGGCGCCCACATGGAGAATTTCCTACGCGGCCATGTCGGCGCCTTCGAGGCTTGGGGTGGCATTCCAAGGATTGCCCTCTACGACAATCTCAAAAGTGCAGTGCTGGAACGTCAAGGCAGCATCATCCGTTTCAACCCGACCCTGCTGGCGCTGGCTGGTCATTACCGTTTCGAGCCCCGTCCGGTCGCCGTCGCCCGCGGGAATGAGAAGGGGCGGGTCGAACGCGCCATCCGTTATATCCGTGACGCCTTCTTTGCCGGCCGCAGCTTCTCTGATGTCAACGATCTCAATGCCCAGGCCGATGCCTGGGTGATCGAACAGGCCGGTGCCCGGCGCTGTCCGGAAGATGAATCAATCACGGTGAGTGAAGCCTTTCTTCAGGAACAGGACCGCCTACTGGCATTACCGGGGGATGCCTTTCCGACCGAAGAAATCAAGGCCGTCTCGGCCGGCAAGACCCCGTATGTGCGTTTCGACCTCAATGACTATTCAATCCCGCATACCTGTGTCGCCCGCAGCTTGACAGTCGCTGCCACCCTTGAACAGGTGCGCATTCTCGACGGACAGACGCTGATCGCGACCCATTCGCGCAGCTATGACCGACGCCAACAGATCGAAACCCCCGAACACGTCGAAGACCTGGTGGCCGAGAAACGTCAGGCCAGCGCCCATCGCGGTACGGATCAACTGGTTCAGGCCATCCCGGCGAGTCGGGCGCTGCTCGCCGGTGCCGTCGAGCGTGGTGAGCCGCTGGGGAGAACGGTGCGTGCACTGGCGGAATTGCTTGAATGCTACGGTGTTGCCGAACTGACTGTCGCTATTGAGGAAGCGTTGGCACGCGACGTCCCGCACCCCAATGCGGTACGCATGGCACTGGAACGGCGCCGGCAAGCGCAGGCCGCCCCGCCGCCGCTGGCGGTGTGTTTGCCCGATCACGTCAAACGGCGTGATATCCCGGTCCAGCAGCATGGCCTGGCGGGTTACGACACCTTGATGGAGAACAGCAATGACCCCGCCTGAGCTCCGCCAACGGGCAGCCGCCCTCCAACTGCACGGCCTCCTGGCGCACTGGGCCGAGTGCGTTGATCAACCCTGGCTCAATCCTTTGCTCGCTTGGGAGGAAACGGAACGGGCCCGCCGCTCGCTGGAGCGCCGCTTGCGTTGTGCAAATATCGGCCGTTTCAAGCCATTGGCCGATTTCGATTGGGCCTGGCCGGAACAGTGTGATCAGCGTGCCATTGCCGAATTGATGACCCTCGACTTTCTTGATTCCGCGACCAATGCCATCCTGATCGGCAGCAGTGGCTTGGGTAAAACGATGATTGCCCAGAATGTCGCCCATCAGGCCGTCTTGCAGGGCCACACGGTGTTGTTTGCGACCGCCGGCCAGTTGCTGGGCGACCTGGCCGGGCTCGATAGTGATTCGGCGCTGCGTTATCGGTTGCGCCGCTATGCCGCGCCGGATTTATTAATTATTGACGAGGCCGGCTATCTTTCTTATTCGAATCGTCATGCTGATTTGCTCTTCGAGTTGATCAACCGCCGGCACGAAAAACGGAGCACCTTGATTACGACCAATAAAGCTTTCTCCGAATGGGGCGAGGTGTTTCCCAACGCCAGTTGCGTCGTCGCCATGATTGACCGCTTGGTGCATCACGCCGAAATCCTGTCGATCAAGGGCGAGTCGTTCCGCCGCAAGGAGGCGCAGGAGGCTGCGGCAGCGAAATCAAAAACGCGCAAAACAAAGGGGAGCTCATGACGGCGCACCATCAACCTTCCGGCCTGAAGCACGGCCTGGCGCTGTTTATCGACCCCAACTGGTCGCCGGAACAGACAATGGCGGTGATTGAGCTGCTCGATGATTTACGCGACCGGATCTGGGCGCACTATGAAGTTGCGTTGCACAACTCATATCGAGAGGACCGCATCACGGATTGCGACCGGCCAGTAACCGATCCACCTTTCTGAGGCGAACGACCTCTACATAAAAACATGGGGCCCGATGGGCCCCAGTTTCGTCAACCGGTCGACGCCATATCTCGCCACCATTTTATGCCGCCAGATTTTTACGGAGTAGCTCCGCCGGCAACACCTGAATTTCGCCGCAGAAAACTCGACCTGAGTAGTTACGATTTCTTGCGTCTTCTTTGTCCATGCAGCAGTAAACCAGAAAACCACAAAAGATCCAGATATTACCAAGCCGGATCAATGATAAGCCATAGCTTACTCATATTTTTTAAAAAAATAACTTATTTTTAATTAACAAGTCACTTATCTTGGCTGCCAATGCGGTAACACAAGAATGATAGGAGACACCATGCAATTCGGCCGTACGACCCTCTCGAAATTCGTTATTGAAAACACCCGCGCCAGCCACGGCGAACTCGGCGCCCTGCTCATCGACGTCGCCGCCGCCGTCAAGACCATCTCGGCGATGGTCGCCAAGGGGGCGCTGGCCGGGCACCACGGCGCGCTGGACAGTACCAATATCCAGGGCGAAGTGCAGAAGAAGCTCGATGTGCTGACCAACGAAGCCATCCTGCGTCACTGCGAGTGGGGCGGCCAGCTGGCCGGCATGGCTTCCGAGGAAATGGACGATCCGTACCCGATCCCGGCCGAATACCCGCGTGGCCGCTACCTGCTGGTTTTCGACCCGCTTGACGGTTCGTCGAACAGCGACGTCAATGTCTCGGTCGGCACCATTTTTTCGATATTTTCCCGGTCGACCGCCGGCGATGCCCAGCTTGGCGACTATCTGCTTCCGGGCTGCCAACAGGTCGCCGCCGGCTACGCCATCTACGGCCCGTCGACGATGATGGTGCTGACGCTCGGCAACGGCACGCACGGCTTCACGCTCGACCGCGAGAGCGGCAACTTCATCCTGACCCACGCCAACATCCGCGTCCCGGAAGACACCCGCGAATTCGCCATCAACACCTCCAACGAGCGCTTCTGGGAGCCGCCGGTGCAGCGCTACGTCAGCGAGTGCAAGGCCGGCAAGACGGGCGTGCGCGGCGAGGATTTCAACATGCGCTGGATCGCCTCGATGGTCGCCGAAGTGCATCGCATCCTGATCCGCGGCGGCATCTTCATGTACCCGAAGGACAGCAAGGACCCGAGCAAGCCCGGCCGCCTGCGCCTGCTCTACGAAGCCAACCCGATGGCCATGCTGATCGAGCAGGCCGGCGGCGCGGCGAGCACCGGGCGCTTGCGCATCCTCGACGTGGCGCCGGAGACCCTGCACCAGCGCGTGCCGGTGATCCTCGGGTCGAAGAACGAGGTCGAGCGGCTGGAGTGCTATCATCAAGAGTACGATGCCGGGGCTGATCGGCCGTTTCTTTCGCCGCTGTTCTCGGAACGCTCGTTGTTCCGCGATCAGGCGTGATGGAGCACGGATCGTCATCCCCGCGCAAACGGGGATCCAGGAGGTTCAAGGCACTGGATTCCCGCCGGCGCGGGAATGGCGGTTAAGGCGCAGGGCCAAAGAATTCACATCTGCAGGAGAAACAAATGTCCGTCAAACACCCCATCATCGCCATCACCGGCTCGTCCGGCGCCGGCACCAGCACGGTGATGCAGAGCTTCCAGCACATCTTTCGCCGCGAAGGACTGAAGGCGCAGATCGTCGAGGGCGATTCCTTCCATCGCTACGACCGCCTTTCCATGCGCGCCGAGATGAAGGCGCAGGAAGCGGCCGGCGATCGCCACTTCAGCCACTTCGGCCCGGAAGCCAATCTGCTCGAAGCGTTGCAGGATCTGTTCATCGCCTACGGCCAGAACGGCGGCGGCCAGGTCCGCAAATACCTGCACGATGCCGACGAGGCCGAGCCTTTCGGGCAGGAGCCGGGCACCTTCACGCCCTGGCAGGACATCCCGGAAGGCTCCGACCTGATGTTCTACGAAGGCCTGCACGGTGCCTATGCCGATGCGCAGATCGACATCGCCAAACAGGTCGATCTCTGCGTCGGCGTCGTGCCGACCATCAACCTGGAATGGATCCAGAAGCTGCACCGCGACCAGAAGATGCGCGGCTACTCGCAGGAGGCGGTCACCGACACCATCCTGCGCCGCATGCCGGACTACGTCAGCCACCTGTGCCCGCAGTTCTCGCGCACCCATGTCAATTTCCAGCGCGTGCCCATCGTCGATACCTCCAACCCCTTTATCGCCCGCGACATCCCGACCGCCGACGAGAGCATGGTGGTCATCCGCTTCGCCAACCCGAAGGGCATCGATTTCCAGTACCTGCTCAACATCCTGCACGGCAGCATGCTCACCCGCCCGAATACGCTGGTGGTCCCCGGCGGCAAGATGGGCCTGGCCATGCAGATGATTTTCACGCCGATGGTCCTGCGGTTGATGGACCACAAGCGTCGTGCCTGACTATAAAAAACGGAAAGAGACATGGATCACAACCAGACCGAAACCACCTTCCGCCGCGAACTGGCCAACGCTGTCCGCTTTCTCGCCATCGACGCCGTCGAGGCCGCCAAATCCGGCCACCCCGGCGCCCCGATGGGCATGGCCGACATCGCCGAAGTACTGTGGCGCGACCATTTGAAGCACAATCCGACCAACCCGGCCTGGCCCGACCGCGACCGCTTCGTGCTCTCCAACGGCCACGGCTCGATGCTGCTCTACGCCCTGCTGCACCTGAGCGGCTATGACCTTTCCATCGACGACCTGAAGAACTTCCGCCAGCTCGGCAGCAAGACCGCCGGCCATCCGGAAGTCGGCCACACGCCCGGCGTCGAGACGACCACCGGGCCGCTCGGCCAGGGCCTGACCAACGCCGTCGGCATGGCGCTGGCCGAAAAGCTGCTGGCCCAGCGCTACAACCGGCCGGGCTGCGAGATCGTCGATCACCGGACCTGGGTTTTCGTCGGCGACGGCTGCCTGATGGAAGGCATCAGCCACGAAGCCTGCTCGCTGGCCGGCGTCTGGGGCCTCGACAAGCTGACCTGCTTCTACGACGACAACGGGATTTCCATCGACGGCCACGTCGAAGGCTGGTTCCGCGACGACACGCCGGGCCGCTTCCGCGCCTACGGCTGGCACGTCGTCGGCCCCATCGACGGCCACGACCCGGTAGCCATCGCCGCCGCCATCGCCGAGACCAAGTCTGCGCGCGGCAAGCCGAGCCTCATCGTCTGCCGCACCGAGATCGGCCACGGTTCGCCGAACAAGGCCGGCACGCACGACGTGCATGGCGCCCCGCTCGGCGCCGCCGAAATCGCCGCGACGCGGGCAGCGCTCAACTGGCCGCACGCCCCCTTCGAGATTCCCGACGGCCTGCGCACCGCCTGGGACAACCGCCTCGCCGGCGCCTCGGCCGAAGCCCACTGGCAGGTTACCTTCGCCGCCTACCGCAAACAGTTCCCGGAACTGGCCGCCGAGTTCGACCGCACCCAATCCCACGGTCTACCGGAAAAATGGCCCGAAATTAAAATGGAGCTGCTGGCCATGGCCGCCGCCAGGGAAGCCCCGGTCGCCACGCGCAAGTCGTCGCAGAACTGCCTCGACATCCTCGTCGCCCGCGTACCCGAACTGCTCGGTG
Organism: Dechloromonas sp. CZR5; assembly: GCF_008711155.1. Classification (GTDB taxonomy): domain Bacteria; phylum Pseudomonadota; class Gammaproteobacteria; order Burkholderiales; family Rhodocyclaceae; genus Azonexus. The sequence continues at coordinate 6,031 of NZ_VUYQ01000017.1, forward strand.
GCTCGGCCGACCTGACCGGCTCCAACCTGACCGCCGGCAAGACCAGCCGCGCCCTGCACGATGCACCGACCGACAGCGTACCCAACTACATTTCCTACGGCGTGCGCGAATTCGGCATGACGGCGATCATGAACGGCGTCGCCCTGCACGGCGGGCTGATTCCCTACGGCGGCACCTTCGCCGTTTTCTCCGACTACGCCCGCAACGCCATCCGCATGAGTGCGCTCATGGGCCAGCGCGTCGTCCATGTCCTGACCCACGATTCCATCGGCCTCGGCGAGGATGGCCCGACCCATCAGCCGGTCGAACATGCCAGTAGCCTGCGCATCATTCCCGGCCTCGAACTGTGGCGCCCCTGCGACGAGTTGGAAACAGCCATCGCCTGGGCCGAGGCGCTCGAGCGCCAAGACGGACCTTCCGCCCTCTTTTTGTCGCGCCAAAACCTGCCGCAATACGGCGGCGCGGCGAGCCGGACGGAAGGTGCCAGCCGCGGCGGTTACGTGCTGTCCGAGGCCGACGGCCAGTTGCAGGCGGTGATCATTGCCACCGGCTCCGAAGTCGCCCTCGCCATGGCGGCACAGGCGGCGCTGGCCGCCCAGGGCATCGGCGTGCGCGTCGTCTCGATGCCCTGCACCCGGCGCTTCGACCGCCAGCCTTCAAGCTGGAAAAAGCTCGTGCTGCCGCCGGACATCTGCCGCGTCGCCATCGAAGCCGGGCAGACCGATTTCTGGCACAAGTACGTCGGCCTCGATGGCGAGGTGCTCGGCATCGACGAGTTCGGCGCCTCGGCCCCGGCCCCGGTGCTCTACGACCACTACGGCCTGACCGCGGACAACCTGGCGCGGACGGTGCTGCGCACCATTGTCAGCGCCGGGGGCAGTGATGGCGACTTCTAGTTGCGAATCGGTAGTCACTAGTTTTTAGCTGCCGACTAACAACGAATTACTAACAACTATCTGGAGATAACACTATGCCTATACGGGTAGCAATCAACGGCTTCGGCCGGATCGGGCGCATGACCTTCCGGGCCATCGCCAAAGAGGCGGAGTTCGCCGACATCGAGGTGGTCGCCATCAACGACCTGCTCGAAGCGGACTACCTTGCCTACATGCTCAAGTACGACTCGGTGCACGGCAATTTTGACGGCGAGGTTGCGGTCGACGGCAACGACCTGCTGGTCAATGGCCGGCGCATCCGCCTCAGTGCCGAGCGCCATCCCGAGCAGTTGGCCTGGGGCGAGGTCAAAGCCGATGTCGTGATCGAGGCGACCGGCCATTTCCTCAACCATGAAGGCTGCGCCCGGCACCTCAGCGCCGGCGCCCGCAAGGTCGTCCAGTCGGCGCCGGCCAAGGACAGCACGCCGATGTTCGTCTACGGCGTCAATCACGATACTTACGCCGGCGAGGACATCGTTTCGGCTGCCTCGTGCACGACTAACGGCCTGGCCCCGGTGGCCAAGGTGCTCAACGACAAGTTCGGCATCAAGCGCGGCCTGATGAGCACCGTGCATGCCGCCACCGCCACCCAGAAAACCGTCGACGGCCCTTCCGGCAAGGACTGGCGCGGCGGCCGCGGCATCCTCGAAAACATCATTCCGTCCTCGACCGGCGCCGCCAAGGCCGTCGGCAAGGTCATCCCGGCGCTGAACAAAAAGCTGACCGGCATGGCCTTCCGCGTGCCGACTTCCGACGTTTCGGTCGTCGACCTGACCGTCGAACTCGAAAAGCCGGCCAGCTACGACGACATCTGCGCCGCGATGAAGAGCGCCTCGGAATCCGGCCCGCTCAAGGGCGTGCTCGGCTATACCGGCGACAGCGTCGTGTCGACCGATTTTCGCGGCTGTTCGAAGCCGTCGATCTTCGATGCCGGCGCCGGCATCGCGCTCGACCCGACCTTCGTCAAGGTAGTGGCCTGGTACGACAACGAATACGGCTACACCTGCAACCTGCTGCGCCTCGTGCGCCACATCTCACTCTAAGGAGGCAACATGGCTCTCATTTCCCTGCGCCAACTGCTCGACCACGCCGCCGAGCACAGCTACGGTCTCCCCGCTTTCAACGTCAATAACCTGGAGCAGATCCAGTCCATCATGCAGGCCGCCGAGGCCTGTGACAGCCCGGTCATCCTGCAGGCCTCGGCCGGCGCCCGCAAATACGCCGGCGAGCCTTTCCTGCGCAAACTGGTCGAAGCCGCCATCGAGCAATACCCGGATATCCCCGTCTGCCTGCACCAGGACCACGGCACCTCGCCGGCCGTCTGCCAGCAGTCGATGCGCAGCGGGTTCTCCAGCGTGATGATGGACGGCTCGCTGGGCACCGACGGCAAGACGCCGACGAGCTACGCCTACAACGTCGAAACGACCGCCAAGGTCGTCGAGATGGCCCACGCCATCGGCGTCTCGGTCGAAGGCGAACTCGGCTGCCTGGGGTCGCTGGAAACCGGCGAGGCGGGCGAGGAAGACGGCATCGGCGCCGCCGGCAAGCTCGATCATTCGCAAATGCTCACCGATCCGGAAGAGGCCGCCGACTTCGTCGCCAAGACCGGCGTCGATGCGCTGGCCATCGCCATCGGCACCAGCCACGGCGCCTACAAATTCACCCGGCCGCCGACCGGCGAAATTCTCGCCATCGACCGCATCAAGGCCATCCACGCCCGCATCCCGAATACCCATCTGGTCATGCACGGCTCCTCCAGCGTGCCGCAGGAATGGCTGGCCGTCATCCGCCAGTACGGTGGCGCCATCAAGGAAACCTACGGCGTGCCGGTCGAGGAAATCGTCGAAGGCATCCGCCACGGCGTGCGCAAGGTCAATATCGACACCGATATCCGCCTCGCCATGACCGGCGCCATGCGAAAAACGATGGCCGAAAAGCCGGAAGAGTTCGATCCGCGTGCCTTCCTGAAGGCCGCCGTGGTGGCGGCACGTGACATCTGCAAGCTGCGTTTCGACGCCTTTGGCTGCGCCGGTCAGGCCAGCCGCATCAAACCCGTGTCACTGGAGAAAATGGCTGCTGCCTACCGCTGACCAAACCGAGCATCACTCTGCTGTACCTTGCGTTTGCGGCCCCGAAGTCTGGGGCCGCCTTTTTTCGGAGGCCCCATGAGCCAACCTGATTTTGTCATCGCCCCCAGCATCCTGTCCGCCAACTTCGCCAAGCTCGGCGAAGAAATCAGCAACGTCATCGCCTCCGGCGCCGACTGGATTCACTTCGACGTGATGGATAACCATTATGTTCCCAACCTGACCATCGGGCCGCTGGTTTGTGCCGCCATTCGGCCGTGCACCACGGCACCGATCGACGTGCATCTGATGGTCAAACCCGTCGACCGCATCATCCCCGACTTCGCCAAAGCCGGTGCCAACATCATCACCTTCCACCCGGAAGCTTCCGATCACGTCGACCGCAGCCTGTCACTGATCCGCGATAGCGGCTGCCAGGGCGGCCTGGTCTTCAACCCGGCCACGCCGCTCGATTATCTGGACTACGTGCTCGACAAGATCGACGTCGTCCTGCTGATGAGCGTCAACCCCGGCTTCGGCGGCCAGAAATTCATTCCCGGTACGCTGGCCAAGGCCCGGCAGGCCAGAGCGAAGCTCGACGCCTACGAACGCGAAACCGGCCGCCGCATCCGTCTCGAAATCGACGGCGGTGTAAACACCGCCAACATTGCCGAAATCGCCCGCGCCGGGGTCGATGCCTTCGTCGCCGGTTCAGCCGTCTACGGGGCAGGCAAGGACAGTGATCCGCATCGCTACGATTCGATCATCGGCGCCCTGCGCAGCGAATTGGCCGGGCGCGGAGAGCCGCGCACCGGATCGACGCGGCTGAAATAGTGTCGCAACGCTCCTTGCCGCCAGCGACAGCCAGCAACTCGATGTAAACGTTCCTCACGGTTCAATCCAGTTCGAAGTCGATGCTGATGCGGTCCGGTGCGAGCGGTCGGAACGCCGTGTTGGCGTAGCGAACGTGATCGGGATGGTCGCGGAAGCTCGAGATGGTCTCAGGCGCGGCGAAACGCATCAGCCAGCAGTAGGCGAATCGGGCGTCAGGGCGCGTGGTCCTGCCGGCGGCGATGCGCCGCACGCCAGGGATACCGCTGAGCGCTTCCCTCCCTCGCGCCACCATGTCGGCCCACTGCACTTCGTCACGCGGGCCGTTCACGTTGTAGAGAATGACATGCTCCACCTCGCGCCAAGAGGCGGCAGACCGTGTAGCCGCGTCCGCACGGCCCGCCGCGCCCCACAGGCGAGAGGTGCGTTCTACCTCGGCCCGGACCGCGGTACGCACCCCCTCCGTGAGCCGGGTATAGCCCGGCCCGATACCATTGGACGCCTGTTCGACGATGCTGCGTGCAGCGGTATCCGATAGGGCCGTGTAGTAGTTGATCTTCGCCACGCCGTTGGCGACAAGACCACTATATTGCTCATCGGTCAGTCCGGTTCCACCATGGATCACCAGCGGCAGGCGCAATGCCCGGTTGATTGCGGCCAACCGCCCGAAATCGAGCCGGGGGGCGCCGCGCATGCGCCCGTGGACGGTACCGATCGAGACCGCCAGGCAGTCGACTCCGGTCAACGCGATGAACGTTCGCGCCTCTTCGACGCTGGTCAAGCGCACCGCGCCGGGGTGCCTCTCCGCGTCTTCCCCCTCCACCCCGGGCACATAGCCCAACTCGCCTTCCACTGTCACGCCGCAAGCATGCGCCATCGCGGCAACCTCCCGCGTGGCTTCCACGTTGTCTTGGAAGGGCTTGTCGGAGGCGTCGACCATGACACCGTTGCAGCCGAGCCGGATAGCGTGTCGAACAGAGGATGCCGACCCGCCGTGGTCGAGATGGATCGCCACCGGCACGCGGGCCCGCCGTGCTGCCCCGACCACGGCGGGCATGAGGGTGTCGAAATCGTAATGGACGAAGTGGGACTCCGCCAGGCTGAGGATCACCGGTGCCTGGCAAGCTTCCGCGCCGGCCAGTATCCCCTCCAGGAAGGCGCTGTCCACCAGATCGTAGGCGCCGACTGCGTAACCTTCGCGATAGGCGTGACGCAGCAGGTCAGACATGTGCACAAGCGGCATGGTTGTCTCCGTTGTTCGTGTCAGTCGTGCAACTGCAGCCGGTTGTGGATGCGCCGCGTCAGCCGCCACACGCCCCACAGCACGAGCGGGATCGTCGCGCCGATTGCAAGCTCCGGCTGTATCGGCACGCCCGCCGCCTTGGCCGCCTTGGCGGCGTACAGCAGCAGGCTGACCACGTAGTACGAGATGGCCGCGATCGACAGGCCCTCGACCGTGCTCTGCAAGCGCAGCTGAAGCTGCTGGCCGCGCGCCAGCTTGGCGAGCAGCTCCTGGTTCTGCGCTTCGCGGGCGATGTCCACCCGCGTGCGCAGCAGCGCGCCCGCGCGCTCGATGCGCTGCGACAGCGAGGCCAGGCGTCCGGCCGCAGAGTCCACGGTCGCCATGGCCGGCGCCAGCCGCCGCTGCAGGAACTCGCCCAAGGTCTGCGTGCCGGGAAAGGCCTGCTCGCGCAGTTCGGCGATGCGCGCGCGCACCAGAGCGTCGTAGGCTTCGGTGGCGCAGAAGCGGTAGATGTGCATCGCGGTGGCCCGCTCCACGCGCGCGGCCACCGCGGCCAGCGTCTCAAGCAGCTCGGCGGCGGAGCGGTCGTGGGTCTCCATCGACGAGGTCACGTCGGCGATCGCCTGCTCGGCCTCGCGCAGCATGGGCTGCAGCGACTTGGCCACGGGCAGCCCGCGCAGCGCCAGCAGGCGGTAGATTTCGATATCGAGCAGGCGTGCCGCCAGGCGGCCCACCCGCGTCTCGCCGGTGCCGGGCGGTGCGATCACGAGCATGCGCTCGTAGCCGCTCGGGCGCAGCCGGAAGTCGGTGACGACGCTGCTGTGGCCGTTGCGCCCGACGAGCGAGGTCACCACGGTGTGATCGCCGAACCAGTGCCGGGCGCGTTCGAGCGGCGCAGCCACCTCCTGCTCGCTGCCGGCAAGCAGCACCAGTTCGATGGCCGACAGGGTGCGCCCCGGAATGCGGCCGAGCCAGTCGTGGTCGATGATCAGCGCAGCCAGCAGTTCCGGATCGCTCGCGCCGTGAACCGACTCGGCCGGCAGCGGCTGCACGAGCGAGTAGCGCGTGACCTCGGTGTGGCGTTCCCACTTCAGCGTGCCGCTGGGCAGGCGCAGGCGCAGGAAGTGGCCGGCCAGTTGCTCGCGCAGCAACTCGCGTTGCCCGGGCAGCCGGCGCAGGTGCTCGAGTTCGCTGTCGACCGTCACGCCCTCGTTGAGCACGGCGACCTGAAGCACCAGGGCCGGCAGGCGAATGCGCGCGGTCGGGCGCGCATGCACCTCGTCGTGCAGTTCGCGGCGCCGAGGGTCGTCGGGCGGGAGCACAACTCTGGTTCTCGAATTCGTCTCGAAGGAAAGCGGAATGCTGGGCATCATTGTGGCGAGGTCGTGGACATGTTGGGCGGAACTTCGGTCACGGGAACCAGCCTTTGAGTTGGGTCGCGGGTATCTCCCTCGATTCGATCTCAATCAGGCGTATCACACCGGGGCGCGCCAGCACCTCGCCTTTGGCGACGCGGCGGTTGTATGTCCGCGTCTTGTGTTCGTGCAGCCGAGCGATGAAGGTGTCGGTATCGGGTGCGGAGAGCCGCACCGGATCGACGCGGCTGAAATAGTGTCGCAACGCTCCTTGCCGCCAGCGACAGCCAGCAACTCGATGTGGAGATCTACATCCCGGGGCCAGTCCAACTTCGCAAAACGTAGCGTTGAACGCCTGACGATGAACCTCCTCGGTATCCGCGAGCGTGCCATCGAGATCAAAGATCACTGCCTGGAGCGTCATCGCGTCAGTCCGGCGCCAATCTGCGGCAGGTGTTCGGCGCCGTCGTCAAGGGGGCTTCCGCGCCGCTTGCGCAACCGCGCTTCGAGTTCCTCGGCCATTAGCTGCAGGGCTTTGTCGCGAACCTTGGGCGCGCCCTGGTGGTATTCACGCACGGTGCAAATCACCGGCTCATGCAAGGCGGCACGGCCTTTGTCCTGAAAATCCGTCCATGATAAAACGGGCATGTCGTACAGGCTGGAATCAACCAGCACCCATTCCCGCTCGTCGAGCAGCAGTGACATGGGCGGATAGCCTTCCATGCCGAAGCAGGTCGACCGGTGTCCGTGCGTCCAATAGCGCCGCCAGACATTCCATACCAGTGCCGGGATGTGCGACGGGTATTCGTTCAGGGCGGGGCAGTCGCGCAGACGCTCGTACATGGTCAGCCAGTCTCCTTATTCGTCCTCGCCCAGTTCCGGGTCCCAGCCCTTGGCACGAGCGGTCTGGATGGCCCGGTCATAAAGTTCGCCATGCCGCTTCAGCAAATCCGGCGGCAGGCGGCTGGGCAGGTTACTGTACAAGTCCCATTTGACCTGAACCTGTTCCATCAGGTTCTGCATGCGGCCGACCGGCCAGCCAGTGCAATCCTCCGTCTCGGGGATCAGGCCGAACAGCCAGCCATCCAGCACGATGCGCCCCAACTGGGTGAGGCCGTGCTTGTCGTTGTTCAAACCGGGGTAGGTGTTTTCCATGATCCTTCTATCGGGTGAGGCCGGCATACAGTAGCGGCAGTTTCTCGGGCAGACGCTGTACGTGATCCACCACCATGTAGTTCTTCTGGCCAAATATCCGCGAGACGTAATTGTCCGCGCGCGGGTCGAGGCTCATGCAGTAGGTGGTAACACCCAGTTTGGCCACTTCCTCGACAGCTTTCTTGGTGTCGTAGCGCAGGTATTGCGGGTCGCGCACATCCACGTCGGCTGGCTCGCCGTCGGTGATGACGATCAGCAGCTTCTTGGCGGAGCGCTGCAGTTGCAGGTGGTGGCCAGCATGGCGGATGGCTGCGCCCATGCGGGTGGACAGCTGGCCGGTCATGCCTGCCAACTTGGCTTTGGGGGTCTCGTCCCACTGCTGGTCGAAATCCTTGAACCGGTAATACTCGACATCGTGGCGTCCGTCGGAGCAGAAGCCATGGATGGCGAACGGGTCGCCGACCCTGTCGATCGCGTCGGCCAGCAGCACGCAGGCCTGCTGGGTGAGTTCGCGCACCGAGTACTCCTGGTCCTGCACCTTTTCGTTGGTCGACTCCGACAGGTCGAGCAGCACCAGGATCGAGAAGTCGCGGGTCTTGCGCACGCTGCGCATCATGATGCGCGGATCGGGCTGGTTGCCGAGGCGGATGTCGGTGAAGCTGGCGATCGCCGCGTTGATGTCGATCTCGTCGCCGTCCTCGAGCCGGCGGATGCGCTGCACGCCCTGCGGCTGCATGGCGTCGAGCAGGAACTTCATGCGATGGATCTCGCGCTTGTACTGCGCGGTGATGCCATCGATGATCGTCAGGTCGCCGGCCTTGGCACGTTTTTCCAGCACGGTGGCCCAGGCCGGACGTTCGAGCTGGATCTGGTAGTCCCACTCGGAATAGTGGAAGGGGTCGGACACCGGCTCCTTGCCTTCCAGTTCGTTAAAGCTCTTGCCCCCGCTTTCGTCGCCGATATTTTCGTAGGGGAACAGTTCCGTATCCAGAACCCAGATTTCCTCGGCGTCGTCGCCGGCGTTTTCGACATCGACCTCGTTGGCCATTTCGATCGCGCTGACATATTTGCGCACCTGCTTGATGGACTCGTAACCGGCGTTGGCGGCCTTGTTGAAATCGAATTCCTCGAATTCCCAGAAATAGCGGTTGTCGTCGCGGTAGGGCGCGGTGAGCAGGTCGGTGCGGGGATTGAAGGCGATCTTCTTCTGGCTCAGGCTGTGCGCGAGCTGGACGCCGATTTCCCAGGAGGTGTGGTTGTCGTCGAGCTTGTCCTGCGCGAGGGCGAACAGCCCACGGGCCTCGACGATCCACGGGTCGCTGTCCTGATAGCCGTCGTCGAGCAGCGCCCGCGCCAGGCGATTGAGGTAGTCGCCGATGCTGTCCTTCATTTCGGGTGTGGCCGTGTGCAGCTTGCTCCAGAGTTGCTTGAGGCCGGGAAAGCGCCGGATGGACAGGGTTTCCACCCGGGCATCCTCGATAACGCCGATGACGGCCATCTGGATGGGGTTGAGCGCCTCGGCGGAAATGGGGAATTTCGTCTCGACCACATGGGCGGCGCAATGGGCGGCGGTGGCGCGATAGAGCTCCAGGCCGGATACCGGCGCTTGGCCTTCGGGCACAAAATCATCGAAGGCATCGGGCAGGTGCAGCAGATAGTCCTCGATGTAGGGACGGTAGCCCTCGCGGGTCTCGAAGTCGCCGGAGGTGGGACGCATGAAGAAGTCGCGCGCCCACAGCGCACGCAGGTACATGTTGATGCGCCGCTGCACGTCCACCAGCAGGATGCCCTTGCGCTCCTTCTGCAGCATCGCCAGCGACTCTTTCGACTCCAGGCTGAAATAGCGGATCTGCTCTTCGTAGTTGGTGCGGTGGGCGTGCGCGCCCCACAGCGCCCAGCGGCGCAGGCCGCCCAGCGTCAGCTGCTGGAACAGCACGTCCAGCTTGTCCAGCATCGGCCGAACGCCGCGCGGCGCCTGCGCGATCAGGGTGTTGATGAATTGAAGGTAATTGAGGAAGAGCTGTGCGTCGCCGAGGCGGTTGGCGGCGGTAGCCGAGGTGGCCAGCAACAGCTCGATCACCGCGCCCGAGGTGCGCGAGGCCAGCATCAGCGAGGCGGTGGCGAGGTCGCCGATCACGTCCTCGCCCACTTCCTTGGCGACCATCGGCGCTTCCTCGATCCAGGTTTCCACCAGCGAGTCGCCCTTGCCCAGTCCGCGAATCGCGGCCGCGCCCTTCAGGTAGTTGTCGAGGCCGCGCGGCGTGAATACCTTGGTGGCCTCGTGCCAGTTGGCCTGCAGCGCCTCCTGGCTGTGCGGCGACAGGTCTTCCAGCAGTTCGGCGTAGTCAGCGAGATTGATCGACATGGCGGATTGTCTTTAGAAGAAGGTGCTTACCGCCGCATCCAGTGCGTCGCGCATGTCGGGGTCGTCGGTGATCGGGCGCACCAGCGCGACGCGGCACGCCGCCTGCGGCTTGACGCCCTTGGCGATGAGCGAGCCGGCGTAGATCAACATGCGGGTGGAAAGCCCTTCGTCGAGGCCGTGCCCCTTGAGGTTGCGCGAACGCTCGGCGATCGAAACCAGCTTGCCGGCCATCTCGGCGCTGGCGCCGGACTCGTGGGCCACGATCTCGGTTTCGATGGCGTGCTCGGGATAGGTAAAGTCGAGGCCGCCGAAGCGCTGCTTGGTGGACTGCTTCAAGTCCTTCATCAAGGACTGATAACCCGGGTTGTAGGAAATCACGATCTGGAAATCGGGGTGGGCATGGACCAGTTCGCCCTTCTTTTCCAGCGGCAACACGCGACGGTTATCGGTCAGCGGGTGGATCACCACGGTGGTGTCCTGGCGCGCCTCCACCACTTCGTCGAGATAGACGATGGCGCCGTAACGCGCGCCGATGGCCAGCGGGCCGTCCTGCCATTCGGTGCCCTGGGCGGAGAGCAGGAAGCGGCCGACCAAGTCGGAGGCGGTCATGTCCTCGTTGCAGGCCACGGTGATCAGCGGCTTGTCCAGCTTGTGTGCCATGTATTCGACGAAGCGCGTCTTGCCGCAGCCGGTGGGGCCCTTGAGCATCATCGGCATGCGCACGGAGTAGGCGGCTTCGAATAACTCCACCTCGTCGGCGACGGCACGATAGTAGGGTTCCTGGGTGATGCGATATTGATCGACGATATTGCTCATGAGAAGCTCCTTGATGAATACGCGGATTTGTCCACGCATGGCGCGCGTATCCGCTGGCGCGCCATGCGTTGGCAAACACCCGGCCAACGAAAAACCCCCACTGTGCGGGCAAGCGCAGCGGGGGCCAGATACTGCCAACCGCCGCGCGACTTAAACCGTCTTGCCGCGGAAGATCACCATGGCGGCGCCTTGTGACTGCTTGAAGTTGTCGTAGCCGACCAGACGCACGTGGTTGTTGGGGTTGGCCTTGTGGCATGCTTCGGCCTCGGCCAGAACGCGATCGACGTCGGTTTCACCGAACATCGGCAACTTCCACATATACCAGTAGGAGTCCATCAGGTACTCGGGCTCGATATGCTCGATCGCCGGGTTCCAGCCTTTCTTTACCAGGTACTCGACCTGCTTCTTGATGCCGGCCGCGTCCATTGCCGGCAGATAGGAGAAGGTTTCGAACTTCCGGCTGGCGGGGTCGGAAAGGCGGGAGTTGTAATCCATCACGTCAGACATTTCATTTCCTTTCAAATTGGGTCCTGATCCCGGAGCACCCGCAGGGGCCTTCGGGATGGCTTGCGATCAGAGCAAAATTACTTGTGGGCGACGTCCAGCTTGTCGACGGTGTCGAACTCGAACTTGATCTCTTTCCAGGTTTCCATGGCGATCTTCAGTTCGGGCGAGTGCTTGGCGGCTTCGGTGAGGATGGTCTTGCCTTCCTTCTCGACGGCGACGCCGCGGTTGCGGGCTTCAACGCAGGCTTCCAGCGCGACGCGGTTGGCGGCGGCGCCGGCGGCGTTGCCCCAGGGGTGGCCGAGCGTGCCACCACCGAACTGCAGCACCGAGTCGTCACCGAAGATGGTGACCAGCGCCGGCATGTGCCAGACGTGGATGCCGCCGGAGGCGACGGGCATGACGCCGGGCATCGAGCCGAAGTCCTGGTCGAACATGATGCCGCGGCTGCGGTCTTCCTTGATGAACTCGTCGCGCATGATGTCGATCCAGCCCAGCGTCGCGTCGCGGTCGCCTTCCAGCTTGCCGACCACGGTGCCGGAGTGCAGGTGGTCGCCACCGGACAGGCGCAGGCACTTGGTCAGGACGCGGAAGTGGATGCCGTGGTGCGGGTTGCGGTCGAGCACGGCGTGCATGGCGCGGTGGATGTGCAGCAGCATGCCGTTGTCGCGGCACCAGTTGGCCAGGCCGGTGTTGGCACAGAAACCGCCGGTCAGGTAGTCGTGCATGATGATCGGCGCGCCGATGGACTTGGCGTATTCGGCGCGCTTGTACATTTCTTCCGGGGTCGGCGCGGTCACGTTCAGGTAGTGGCCCTTGCGCTCGCCGGTCTCGCGCTCGGCCTTCTCGGTGGCTTCCTGGACGAAGTCGAAGCGCTGCTTCCAGCGCATGAAGGGCTGGCTGTTGACGTTCTCGTCGTCCTTGGTGAAGTCGAGGCCGCCGCGCAGGCACTCATACACGGCGCGGCCGTAGTTCTTGGCGGAGAGGCCGAGCTTGGGCTTGATGGTGCAGCCGAGCAGCGGACGACCATACTTGTTCATGACGTCGCGTTCGACCTGGATGCCGTGCGGCGGGCCGCCGCAGGTCTTGACGTAGGCGATGGGGAAGCGCACGTCTTCCAGACGCAGGGCGCGCAGGGCCTTGAAGCCGAAAACGTTGCCGACCAGAGAGGTCAGCACGTTGACGATGGAACCTTCTTCGAACAGGTCGATCGGATAGGCCACGAAGGCGTAGAAGCAGGTGTCGTCGCCGGGAACATCCTCAATCTTGTAGGCGCGGCCCTTGTAGTAGTCCAGGTCGGTCAGCAGATCGGTCCACACCGTGGTCCAGGTGCCGGTGGACGACTCGGCGGCCACGGCGGCTGCTACTTCCTCGCGCGCCACGCCCGGCTGCGGGGTGACCTTGAAGCAAGCCAGGAGGTCGGTATCCTGAGGGGTGTACTCCGGGGTCCAGTAGGTCTGGCGATATTCCTTGACGCCAGCGTTGTAGGTTTTTACGGCCATTCGTGTCTCCTTTACGATTAAGATATCGGAAATCTCGCCCGACGGGATTCGGGTTGACCGCATTATGCGGCAAATGAGTGACTAAACAAAAATGAATAAATATTAGTTTTAATATTTATAAAAATGAATTTATGCATTTGAGCCTGAGACAGATCCATATCTTCGAAGCTGTTGCTCGCCACCGCTCCTACACGCGCGCAGCGGAAGAGTTGCACCTGACCCAACCGGCGGTGTTCACCCAGGTCAAGCACCTCGAAGACAGCGTTGGATTTCCCCTCCTTGAGCGTGCCGGCAGGCAGATTCAGCTTACCGAAACGGGGCGCGAGGTCCTCGCTACCAGCCGCGAGATGCTCGATGCCATTGGACGGCTGGATATGCGCCTAGCCGACATGCAGGGACTGAAGCGCGGCCGCCTGCGCGTGGCCATGGTGACCACGGCTGAATATCGCGTACCGCGGTTGCTGGCCGAGTTCTGCGTGCGCTATCCGGGGATCGATGCCTTGCTTACGGTCACGAACCGCGAGAAGCTGCTTGCGCGCCTCGCCGACAACGAGGACGACTTGGTGATTCTCGGCGCGCCACCCAAAGAGGTGGACGTCGTGGCAACCCATATTGCCGACAATCCTCTGGTCGTGGTCGCACGCAACGACCATCCACTGGCCGGGAAGAAAGCTATTCCGCTAGCGCGTATCGTTGAGGAATCCTTCATCCTGCGCGAATCCGGCTCGGGTACGCGACTGGCGACTGAGACTTACTTTGCCAAACAGGGATTCAGCCTCAAGGTGCGCATGGAACTGGGAAGCACTGAGGCCATCAAGCAAGCGATTGCCGGGGGATTGGGTGTCGCCGTGTTGTCACATCATACGCTCGTTCTGGAGGGGGAGAACGGGCTGTTGCAGCCGCTGGATGTGAAAGGGTTTCCGCTCTGGCGCAAGTGGTATGTTGCCTACCGCAGGGGGAAGCATCTGTCGGCAGTTGCGGCGGCTTTCATTGAACATCTGCTTGCGGACCATGACTGTCGTAAGAGTCTGCCGAACACCTTGTTCCCCTTCCCCTGAGAGGCTGTGAAAAATCGGCGGCCACGGATATGTCTTTGGTATAATCAGGTCTTAATGCAAGGGCTGGATTTGC
>NZ_VUYQ01000018.1 GCF_008711155.1 Dechloromonas sp. CZR5
CGCGTCGACATCGAAGTCATCGGCACCAAGTAATCCGCCGTCGCTTCAACGAAAAGCCCCGCATAGCGGGGCTTTTTCTTTTCCTCCCAAACCATTGACCACCATGCTCAACGCCGATCAAGCCGAACTCGACAAATTTGGAGAACTTGCCCACCGCTGGTGGGACCCGAACAGCGAATTCAAGCCGCTGCACGACATCAACCCGCTGCGCCTTGACTGGATCGATCGCGCAGTCGGCCTGGCCGGCAAGCGTATCCTCGATGTCGGCTGTGGCGGCGGACTGCTCTCCGAAGGCATGGCGGCACGTGGAGCCGACGTCACCGGCATCGATCTTTCCGAAAAGCCGCTCGGCGTCGCCAAGCTGCACCTGCTTGAAAGCGGCCAGAAGGTCGATTATCGCAAGATCGCTGTCGAAGAGCTGGCCGACGAAATGCCCGGCTCTTTCGATGCGGTGACCTGCCTGGAAATGCTCGAACACGTCCCGAATCCGTCCAGCGTTGTCACGGCCTGCGCGCGACTGGTCAAGCCGGGGGGCCATGTTTTCCTGTCCACCCTCAACCGCAATCCCAAGTCCTACCTGTTCGCAGTCATTGGTGCCGAATACGTGCTCAAGATGCTGCCCAAGGGCACGCACGACTACGCCAAGTTCATCAAGCCCTCCGAACTCGCCCGCTGGGCCAAGCTGGCCAACCTGGAGCCTGACGAAGTCATTGGCATGAGCTACAACCCGCTGACCCAGCAATACACCTTGGGCAACGACACCAGCGTCAATTACCTGATGCGCGCGACGCGCGTGTAACCGCGATGTTTGACGCCGTCCTCTTCGATCTCGACGGCACGCTGGCCGATACCGCTCCGGATCTGGGCTGGGCGGCCAACACGCTGCGCGAGGCCGAAGGCATGGAACCGCTGCCACTCGCCACGCTGCGCCCGTGGACTTCGCAAGGCGTACGCGGCCTGCTCCGCACCGCTTTCGGGATTGCACCAGGCCAAGCCGGCTATGACAATCTCGCCCAACGCTTCCTGGCGATCTACGCCGAGCGCCTGTGCGTCGACACCGTTCTCTTCGAAGGTGTCGCCGAACTCCTCGACGAACTCGAAGCCCTCGGCCTCGCCTGGGGTATCGTCACCAACAAGCGCATGCGCTACACCGATCCGCTGGTTGCCCAGCTCGGCCTGACGCCGCGCACCACCTGCGTCGTCAGCGGCGACACCACGGCCGAAGCCAAGCCCTCCCCGCTACCCGTACTGCATGCCTGCCAATTGCTCGGCTGCCGCCCGGAACGGACGCTCTACGTCGGCGATGACCGACGCGACATCGTGGCGGGAAATGCCGCCGGTTGCCGTACCGTGGCGGCGGCTTACGGCTATCTGGGGGACAGCGGGCCGGCAATGGCCTGGGGAGCGGATTGGATCATTGGGCAACCTCGCGAACTGTCTACTCAACTGCGCAACGCCTCATACGGCAAATTCTGAACCGGCCGTTCCCAGTGCAGCAGGAGGTCGGTGCAACCACGCCCCATCTGAAATCACCCTCGTTGCGCTGACAGCAACAGGTTGCGCGGCGTCAATTGGCGATCACAGAAGGTACGGAGCCTGGGTTCGTATCCTCGCGTGTCGAGATATTCAGCCAAATCGAGCACGAGCCAGAGCTCCAGGGCGCGGCGGCAAGCATGGCGGGGAATGGAGAGACGCATGACGTCGTGCTGGCGCTGCCAGCCGGCAGCCTCAATGGCGGCCAGATGGTGCGCTTCGGGTGGCGGCAGGTTTTCGCGGGCGGCCATGCGCGCAAGGAAATCGGCAAAGCTGCCGCGCAACCATGGCGCCGGCACCGGCTTGAAGGTCTTGTAGGGCGCATCGCCGACCCGCGCACGCCACGTGGTGAAGGCCAGTTTCCAGGCGATGTCGCGGTCGCGCTGTCGGGTCTGGCGTGGCGAGGCCGTCACCGTTTCGGTGACGGCAAGACGCGTATCGTCCCGGGTCAGTTGCAGTTGGCCGGCGCTGCTCAAGGGCTGGTAATTGGCCTCGACGCCCCGGTAATAGCAGCACGGCGCGACATCAAAACGGCTGACGCCAGCCCCGGCGCCATGTTCGACCAAGCGGCGATGCAGATTGCCGCAAGCATGCAAGGCGACAGCGTGCTGACCAGGGCGCGGCCAGTCGGTGATAGCCAGTGCGTCGCGTTCGAGAAAGCGGTGTTCGAGGCCGACGCGACGGGCAAGCTGCTCGCCATCGGCGCACAGCGCGGCCTCGATTTCCAGCGTATGCACCGGCTTTTGCCAAGCGATGCCAAGCAGGCGACCGAGATGGCCCTTGCCGCCGCACCAGTCGATGAGGCCCTCACCGCCCGGTTGTACCGCACCGGCAAAAGCTTCGATCTGTGCCCGCTTGCGGCCGGGGATTTCCCAAGCCCAGCGCTCGCCAGGCACGGGAGGCGCAGCCTGGTCGGCAACCGGAATGTCGATCAGCGGCAACAGCACAGCGATCTCCGGCAGGTAGCCGGCCAGCCAGCGCAGTGTATCGGGCACATCGTCGTTGAGGTGGGCGGCTTCGGCATCGCTCAGGGCGAGCAAGGCGGCGGTCAGCGCCGGCCACTGCTCGCACCACATGGGCCGCGCCTCCCGGAAAGGTTGCGGGTGCCAAAGGTCGCGGTAGGCCAGCAGCGCGATATCGAGTTGCTGGCGGTGCTCGGCAGCTCTCACTTCAGCGCGGCACCGCATTCGCGGCGGCGGTAGCCGAGCCAGGCTGGCAGCACGGCAGCGAGCAAGGCTGCACCCCCTACCGCCAACGGCCACAACACCGGCGCATTCCATGCCCGGCGGGCCTCGGCCCGGGCAGCGGCGTCGATACGCTGGTACTTCAGCGTATTGTTGGCGACGTCGTTGGGTTTGCGGTTGGTCAGCCAGCGATGGCTGAGCGTGTAGTTTTTGGGGTGCAGGCCGAAGACCCAGGGCGCGTCGCGGTGCAGGATGGCATTCATGCGGCGCACGATGGCGAGGCGCTCCGGCGTGTTATCCATATTCTTCATTTGCCCAAACAGCGCGTCAAAAGCCGGGTTGGCGTAGTTGGCAGCATTCTCTCCGCCATGCGGCACCTTGGCTTCGCGCCCGTCGAGCAGGAAGAAGAAGTTTTCCGGATCGGGATAATCGGCATTCCAGCCGAAGTAGAAGAGCTGAACGTTGCCCTTGCGCACCTTGTCCTGAAAGCGGTTGAAATCGGTGGCGCGCACGACGAGCTGCACATCGATCTTGGCAAACTGGCGGGTCAGCCAGTCGAGGCGCGATTTCTCGCCCATGCCCCCGCCAGTGGTATCGAGATTGACGACCAGCGGCTCGCCGGTTTTGACGTCGCGACCGTTCGGGTAACCGGCTTCGGCCAGGAGTTTTCTGGCTGCCTCGACCGGCTTGCGTTTGGGTTTGCCATCCACCCAGTCGTATACCGTATCGTTCAACCCGACCTCGCCCGCCTCGTAGCCGAAGATACCGGGCGGCAGCGGGCTTTGCGCCGCGATGCCGCGACCGTTCTGAAAGATGGAGATGAACTCCTCCTGATCGATGGCGATCGAGATCGCCTGGCGCAGCTTGGTGGCCCGCTCATTGAGCCCACCGACGACCGGGTCCTGCATGTTGAAACCCATGTAGAAAATCGTCGCCTTGACCGAAGTGAGCAAGCGGATGCCCTTTTCCTGCATGTCGTCGGTGAGTGCCACGTCGCCACCGACGTTGACGCGCACGGCCTGGTCGAAGCTGTCCGAGGAAATCCCCGAGGCATCGAAGTAGCCTTGCAGGAACTTGTTCCAGTAGGGAATCGCCTCTTTCTCGCGGGTGAATACGGCCTGTTCGAGCAGCGGTAGTGGCTGGCCGCAATCGGCCAGCAGGCCGTCCGCCTTGTCGCTCGGCTCCCCCTCGCAGGGGTAAGTCTCGCCATGGAAGTTAGGATTGCGCAACAGCACCATCCGGCGGTTCGGGTCGTTTTCGGCCAGCATGAACGGCCCGCTACCGACCGGCCACCAGTCGAGCGTCAGGTTCTTTTCCATCATGCCGGGCTGGGCGTAGAAGCGATCGACCTCGCGCGGCACCGGCGCAAAGAAGGGCATGGCCAGCCAGTAGGCGAACTGCGGGTACTTGCCCTTGACGCGAATGCGCCAGGTATGGGCATCGACCTTCTCGACGCCGCTCAGCGAAAAAGCATCCAGATCGAGCCAGCCGTCCTTGGGCAAATCCTTTGCAGCCTGGCCGAGGGCATCGCCAAACTCCTTCAGGCCGACAATCTTGTCGGCCATCGTGCCAAAGATGGGTGAATGCAGCCTGGGGTGGGCCAGACGCTTGATCTGGTAGATGTAGTCGTCGGCGGTCAGTTCGCGCGTACCTTGTTTCGGAAAATCGCCGATGCCTTGCCGGCCATCGGCGATACCCGCGCCGAGGTATTCCGGCTGCCCCCGGGCATCCACGGCAAACGCCGGATGCGGCTGAAAACGGATACCGGGCTTCAGTTTCAGTTCGTACACGCTCTCGGCGATCCGTTCGGCCGGCGCGTCGGGCGGCAAGGCGCGGCCGGCCGCGTCGATATACCGGGGCGTTGGCACCTGCTCGACCGTTGCCGGAATCAGCTCATAGGGACGTTTCAGATAATGATATTGCAGCGGTGGCTCATAGATCTGCGCGGTGAAAGTCGCCTCGTCTTCCGCATAGGACTTGGCGGGATCGAGGTGCTTGGGGCGGTCGGTAAACGCCGTGTAGAGAACGTTCCGCCCGGCTTCGACGGCGGGATAGGGGTCGTTCCAGGACTGCCCGCAAGCAGACAGCAGCGTGGCGATGACAAGGCTGACGCAGATTTTTCGCATGGCGAGCAGTTTAACAACTTGACCGCCCGGCTGCCCATTGCCCACAATGGCCCAAACGAACAACAGAGAGGCAGTCCATGCTCGACAAAAAAGTCCCCGACTTCTCGCTGCCAGCCACCGGCGGCGCATCCTTCAACCTGGCTGACCAGGCCGGCAAAACGGTCGTCCTCTATTTCTACCCCAAGGACAGCACGCCGGGCTGCACCACCCAGGGCCAGAACTTCCGCGACCTGCATGACCAGTTCGCAGCCGCCAATGCCGTCGTACTGGGCATTTCGCGAGACAGCCTCAAATCGCACGAAAACTTCAAGACCAAGCAGGGCTTTCCCTTCGAACTCGGCTCCGATGCCGATGAGGCCGTGTGCACGCAGTTCGGCGTCATGAAGCAAAAGATGATGTACGGCAAACAATGCCGGGGCATCGAACGCAGCACCTTCGTCATTGACGGCAAGGGCGTGCTTCGCCGCGAATGGCGTGGCGTCAAGGTTCCCGGCCACGTGCAGGAAGTGCTCGATTTCATCAAAACGATCTGATTTCCAACCCCTGACCAAAGGCCCCCTCATGCCGCGCAAGCCCGCAGCCGCAAAGAAGCCCGCCGTTACCAAGATCTTCGTCCTCGACACCAACGTGCTGATGCACGATCCAAGCTGCCTTTACCGCTTCGAGGAACACGACATCTTCCTGCCCATCATGACGCTGGAAGAACTCGACAATCACAAGAAGGGGATGTCGGAAATCGCCCGCAACGCCCGCCAGGCGTCGCGCATGCTGGACGAAATGCTCGGCCATGACGACGTCGACATCGACGAAGGCATCGACCTTTACGGCCCGTCGAGCAAACTGGCCAGCGGCCGTCTCTACCTGCAGACCGAGGCGATCAGCGGCGAGTTGCCGCAGGGCCTGCCGACTTCCAAGGTCGACAACCAGATCCTGTCGGTGGTCATCCACCTGCAGAAAAAATTCCCCAAGCGCCCGGTCATCCTGGTGTCGAAAGACATCAACATGCGCATCAAGTCGCGCGCCCTCAACCTGCTGGCAGAGGACTACTTCAACGACAAGGTACTGGAAGACACCGACATCCTCTACGCCGGTACCCGCCTGCTACCCGACAACTTCTGGGACAAGCACGGCAAGGGCATGGAGTCGTGGAAAAAGGACAGCAAGACCTACTACAAGGTCACTGGCCCGCTGTGCCCGCAATTCCTGATCAATGAATTCGTCTGGCTCGAAAGCGATGGTTTCGCCGCCATCGTCAAGGAAACCGCCGGCAAGACCGCCGTCCTGGAAACGCTGGTCGATTACACCCACCCAAAGAACGCCGTCTGGGGTATTACCGCACGCAACCGCGAACAGAATTTCGCTCTGAACCTGCTGATGAACCCGGACATCGATTTCGTCACCCTGCTCGGCCAGGCCGGCACCGGCAAGACCTTGCTGACGCTGGCAGCCGGCCTGACGCAAACGCTGGAAAACAAGCATTTCGCCGAGATTATCATGACCCGCGTCACGGTTCCGGTCGGCGAGGACATCGGTTTCCTGCCCGGCAGCGAGGAAGAGAAGATGGCGCCGTGGATGGGCGCGCTGGAAGACAACCTCGAAGTCCTTACGCATACCGAGGACAACGGCCCCTACGGCGGCGACTGGGGCAAGGCGGCGACCAACGACATCATTCGCTCCAAGATCAAGGTCAAGTCGCTCAACTTCATGCGCGGCCGGACTTTCCTGAAAAAGTATCTGATCATCGACGAAGCGCAGAATCTGACGCCAAAACAGATGAAAACCCTGGTCACTCGCGCCGGCCCCGGAACCAAGGTCGTCTGTCTCGGCAACATCGCGCAGATCGATACGCCGTACCTGACGGAAGGCAGTTCCGGTCTGACCTACGTCGTCGATCGCTTCAAGGGCTGGGCACACTCCGGTCACATTACGTTACAACGCGGCGAACGCTCGCGTCTGGCTGACCACGCGGCCGAAGTGCTATAATCCGCCGCACACTAATAAAGGGGCCGTGTCGGTGACACGGCCCTTTCGTTTCAGCCACGGATAGTTTCCGCCGGAGGAGTCTTTTGAAACGTCGCGATTTTCTGGCATCTGCCGCTGTATTTTCCCTATTTTCGTCCGAAGCCTGGGCGACAAAGAAGCAAGCCAAACCGGCAGCCACATCAAAACCTGCCAGCTCCGCCAAACCCAAGCCCGGCGCACGTTCGGCCAAACCCGCTTCCAGCCGTAGCCTACGCGGCGGCAAGCCGACTACCACCCAAAAACCGCAGCAACCGGTGGTGCACACCGCCGATGACCCGGTCATTGAACGTCCGCCGCAAGGCACCTCGGCTTCGCGGCTACCGCCTGTCAAGGCCCCCGAGCCGCCGAACGAATGGCGGACGTATGAAATCACCACCACCGTCAACCTCAAGGGAAAAAGCGGCCCGACCCGCCTCTGGCTCCCCTTGCCGCTGAACCAGGACACTCTCTATCAACGCACGCTCGGTCACTCGTGGACCGGCAACCCGGCCAATGCCGGCATGCGGCGCCTGCCGGACGGCGACCTTGAGGTTTTCCTCTGTGACTGGCCGGATGGCGGCGATGCGAAGTTGCAGTTGACGACGCTGGTGACCACGGCAGACCGCCATTTCGATGTCACCAAGCGCACCGTGGCGCCGGAACGCGAAGACATCCTGCGCCGCAATCTGCAAGCGTCCCAACTGATCCCCAACGACGGCCTTGCCTTCCAGCTCGGCGAACGCATCATCGGCCGCATCAAGGACCCGGTAGCCCAAGCCAAGGCCATTTACGATTGGGTTGTCGACAACACGACCTACGATCCCAGCCTGCCGGGTTGCGGCACGGGCGATGTACGCAAGCAGCTGATCAGCGGCCAGTACGGCGGCCGTTCGGCCGACATCAGCGGGCTGTTCGTCAGCGTCTGCCGTGCCGTCGGCATTCCGGCCCGCTGCGTCTACGGCCTGCGTACCGGCTCCTCGCGCCTCTTCCGCAGCCTGGGCATCTCCGGCGACGACGCCACCCGCGGCCAGCACGTCCGGGCGGAGTTCTACATTCCCGGCTACGGCTGGGTACCGGTTGACCCCAGCGATGTGCGCCGCGTCATCGCCATGGACATCATGTCCGACCGCGACAGCAAGCTGATCTCGTTGCGCAAGATACTATTCGGTGTTTGGGAAATGAACTGGATCGCCTTCAACCTGGGCACCGATATCACCCTCCCCGGCAAGAACTCGGCGATGCCCTTCCTGCTTCACCCGCAAATGGAAATTTCCGGCCGCACCGTCGATGACGCCGCCCAGTACAGCATCAAGACCCGCCAGGTCGTGATCTAGCCGGTTTAGTTGGGCGAATCGACAAACCCGCCGCTGGCGAGGTTCTCGAAGCGCGTATATTCGCCCAGGAAGGCCAGGCGCACGGTTCCGGTCGGACCGTTACGCTGCTTGCCGATGATGACCTCGGCCAAGCCCTTGTTGTCCTGGCTTTCCTTGTTGTAGTACTCGTCGCGGTACATCATCAGGATCACGTCGGCATCCTGCTCGATGGCGCCCGATTCGCGCAAGTCAGACATCATCGGCCGCTTGTCAGTGCGCTCCTCGACCTTACGCGACAGCTGGGACAGTGCGACGATCGGAACCTGCAGCTCCTTGGCCAGCGACTTGATCGAACGGGAGATTTCCGACACTTCCGTCGCCCGGTTCTCGCCAGCCTTGTTACCCGACATGAGCTGGATGTAGTCGATGACCAGCAAGCCGAGCTTGCCGCCGTACTGTCGGGCCAGGCGCCGGGCGCGGGCACGCAGGTTGGCCGGGCTCAGGCCGCCGGTTTCGTCAATGTAGATCGGCGCTTCATGCAGCTTGCCGAGCGCAAACGACAGCTTCGACCACTCGTCGTCGCTCATCCGGCCGGTGCGCAGGCTCTGCGAATTCAGGCGACCAATGGACGCCAGCATACGCGTCGCCAATTGGGCGCCGCCCATTTCCATCGAGAACACGCCGACCGGCAGGCCGGAATCCACCGCCACGTTCTCGGCGATATTCAATGCAAATGCCGTCTTGCCCATGGAGGGGCGGCCGGCGACGATGATCAGGTCGCCCGGCTGAAAACCCGAGGTCTTCTGGTCCAGATCGAGGAAACCGGTGGGCACGCCCGTAATATCGGAAGGATTGTCCCGGTCGTGCAACTCCTGGATACGCTCGACGACCTGGGTCAGCAGCGGGTTGATATGGACGAAGCCCTCGTTGTGGCCGGCACCGGCTTCGGCGATCTTGAAAATCTTCGACTCGGCCTCGTCGAGCAGGGTCTCCGCATCACGCCCCAAGGGGTTCAACGCATCGGCAGCAATTTCATCAGCCGTCGCGACCAGTTGGCGCAACACCGCACGTTCGCGGACGATCTCGGCATAGCGCTTGATATTGGCTGCCGACGGCGTATTGGCGGCCAACTCACCGAGATAGGCCAGGCCGCCGGTCTGTTCGCCCTCGCCAGCGCCGTCCAGTGCCTCTGCCACCGTCACTACGTCGGCCGGCTTGGCCCGTTCGAGCAGGCTGCGAATCTGCCGGAAGATGCGCCGGTGTTCGTCGCGGTAGAAGTCGGTATCGGTGACCAGATCGCCCATCCGATCCCAGGCCTGGTTGTCGAGCAACAGACCTCCGAGCACCGATTGCTCGGCTTCGATGGAGTGCGGCGGAACGCGCAGGGAGTCCAGGGTGGCGTCGGTGACTTTGGGTTTGGGCGGGCGCTGATTCATGGCGGACAGTTTAAATTAAAAAGGCCCCGCATCTCTGCGGAGCCTTCTTTTGCAACGACGTAGCCGGAGATTACTCGGCAGCGACGGTCACGGTGATATTGGCCAGCACGTCGGTGTGCAGGGCGACATCGAGCGGGAACTCGCCGATCGCCTTGAGCGGACCTTCCGGCATGCGGACAGCCGACTTGTCGACGTCGAAACCAGCAGCCTTGAGAGCCTCGGCAACGTCGGCGTTGCCGACGGAACCGAACAGACGGCCATCCATACCGGCCTTGCGGGTGATGGTAACGGCGGTGCCGTTCATCTTGTCGGCGACGGTCTGGGCGGCAGCCAGCTTTTCGGCAGCAGCCTTTTCCAGTTCGGCGCGGCGTGCTTCGAACTCGGCCATGGCAGCCGGCGTGGCACGCTTGGCCATGCGCTGCGGAATCAGGAAGTTACGGGCGTAACCGTCCTTGACCTTGACTACATCGCCGAGATTACCCAGGTTAACAACCTTTTCGAGCAGAATGATTTGCATGTTTCGTCTCCCCGAGAATTATTGATGGTTGTCGGTGTACGGCAGCAGGGCCAGGAAGCGGGCGCGCTTGATGGCGGTGCCCAGCTGGCGCTGATAGCCGGCCTTGGTACCGGTCAGACGAGCCGGCATGATCTTGGCGTTTTCCTGGATGTATTCCTTCAGGACTTCAACATCCTTGTAGTCGATCTGTTCGACCTTTTCAGCCGTGAAGCGGCAGAACTTGCGACGCTTGAACAGGCCGCCACCGCGCTTCTTTTTCTTGTCGTCATCCTTCTTCTTGAAGAATCGAGCCATTTTCGTTTCCTTCCAAATATTCGAGTGTATTCACATGCAGTACGGGAGCCCTGCTGTTGCGACTTCTGGCAGCGAGAAACCCTGTCACCTTGAGCTTGCCTCCGATTGGAGCAGCTTGCAGCCAGCGGGCACTTTCACCCAAGGCTACGACAGCAATTTCCACTTCCACCAGACGCTGAATACCGTTTTCGACCTGCGAGGAGTTGTGTTGCAAACGTCCTTCGCTGACGGGAACCCCGGCTGGCGTGTAGCGCAAGGCTTTGCGCTCGACCAGTTGTCCGGAGATCGTAAGGCAGTTCAGCAGTCAGCCCGTACCAATATGCTTAGGCGGCAGCCTGTTCTGCCGGGGCAGCATCGCCACCGAGCAGGGACTTGGACTTCTCTTCCTTCATCATCGGGGACGGAGAGGTCACGGCAGCCTTCATCTTGACGGTCAGATGACGCAGAACGGCATCGTTGAACTTGAACGAATGCTCGAGTTCGTTCAGCGTCTCGCCGTCGCACTCGATGTTCATCAGAACGTAGTGGGCCTTGTGGATCTTCTGGATCGGGTAAGCCAGCTGACGGCGGCCCCAGTCTTCCAGACGATGAATCGAACCACCCTTGGCGGTTACGATGGAGCGATAGCGCTCGACCATGCCGGGCACTTGTTCGCTTTGGTCCGGATGGACGATAAAGCAGATTTCATAATGGCGCATGCAAACTCCTTTTGGGATGAACCCTCCGCCATGCGTTTGCGGTAGGGCAAGGTTGAAAAGCCCTCGATTATAACAACAATCGCGGGCTTTGTGATGATGGGCGGCGACTTATTTTCAGAAACTGTCGTCGGCAATCTCCAGCGCGCCAGTCGCGCCGGCCACTACGGATTCGGCCAGACCGGCTGCCTGGGTCAGAAAATGGTCGGCAAAGAATCGCGTCGTCGCCAGCTTGGCGCCCCAGAACGGATCGCTGTCGCCGGCTGCCAGCTTGCCGCGGGCGATCACTGCGGCACGCCCCATCTGCCAGCCGCCAGCCACGATGCCGAGCAGGAACAGGAAGGGCACCGCACCGGCATGGGTTGCCTTGGAATCGCTCTTGAAATTGGCGACGATCCAGTCGACGGCCTTGTCCACGGCGTCGATACCGGCCAGTTGGCGGACGCCGATACCGGCCAGATCGCCATCCAGTTTGGCCGCATCGGCCCGCATATCGACAATGACTGCCTTGATGGTGGCACCCTGCTCACGGGCAATCTTGCGGCCGATCAGGTCGTTGGCCTGGATCGCCGTCGTCCCTTCGTAGATGGCCGTGATGCGGGCATCGCGCAGATGCTGCGCGGCGCCGGTTTCCTCGATGAAGCCCATGCCGCCGTGAACCTGAACGCCAAGGGAGGCAATGTCGATGGCGCTCTCGGTGCTCCAGCCCTTGACCACCGGAATCATCAGATCGGCGAAAGCCTGCCCTTTCTGGCGCGCCACGTCATCCGGGTTGCAATGGGCATTGTCCTGTGCGGCAGCGGTGACGCAGGCCAAGGCACGCATGGCCTCGATGCGCGAACGCATGGACATCAGCATGCGACGCACGTCGGGGTGCTTGATGATCGGCACTTTCGGGCCACCCTTGACGCCCAGCTCGGTGCCCTGGATGCGCTCCTTGGCATAGACGACAGCGCGCTGGTAGGCACGCTCCGCATCGCCCAACCCTTCCAGGCCAACGTTGAAGCGCGCGGCGTTCATCATGATGAACATGTATTCCAGGCCACGATTTTCCTCGCCGACCAGGGTGCCGATGGCACCACCGTTGTCGCCGAAAGCAAGCACTGCCGTCGGGCTGCCATGAATACCAAGCTTGTGCTCGATGGACACGCAATAGACGTCGTTGCGCTCGCCCGGCGATCCGTCGGCCTTGAGCAGGAACTTCGGTACGACGAACAACGAAATCCCCTTGACCCCCTCAGGCGCATTCGGTGTCCGGGCCAGCACGAGATGGACGATGTTGTCCGTCATGTCATGCTCACCCCAGGTGATGAAAATTTTCTGCCCGAAAATCCTGAAGGTGCCATCGCCGACCGGCTCGGCACGGGAACGGACAGCGGCAAGGTCAGAGCCGGCATTCGGCTCGGTCAGATTCATGGTGCCGGTCCACTCACCGGAAATCAGGTTCGGCAGATAGGCGGCCTTCTGCGCATCCGAACCGGCAATCGTCAGCGCCTCGATGGCGCCCTGGGTCAGCATCGGGCATAGCGAAAAGGCGTGATTGGAGGCCTTCCACATTTCGCTGACGGCCGCAGAAACAAGCTTGGGCAAACCCTGACCGCCGAACTCCGGTTCGCAGCCCAGTCCGTTCCAGCCGTTATCGACAAACTGCCGATAAGCCTCCTTGAAACCCGGGGACGAAGTGACGGCCATGTCCTTCCATTTGGCGCCCTGGGTATCACCAACGCGATTCAGCGGTGACAGGACCTCGCCGGCGAACTTTGCCGCCTCGTCGAGAATCGCATCGACCACATCCGGCGAAGCCTCTTCGCAGCCAGGCAGCGCAACGACCTGCCCCAGACCGGCCAATTCCTGCATAGCAAAACGAATATCCTTCAACGGGGCAATATATTCACTCATTAGCCTTACTCCATGCGATTTGCAGTTTCTTTCAGTTCAATCAGGAACAGGATGTCTTCAACCACCGACAGTGCGAACCCCTGTCGCTGACCACCACGATTGTCTCGCAGCAATTGATACAGGTAACCGACAATATCGCCCTCGGCCCACATGGCGACTACCGTATTCATCAACCTGGGCATTTCCTCCAGCGATGTTGACCGCGAATACTCGGCAAGCACCTGATCGACTGTTGCCGCTCCGTTGGAATCCTCTGATGCCGGAGCATCCCAACTCTGAACCTCGACGTTGAAATGCCGATTCAGATCGCGGGCAACGGTCTCGAATTCGGCCCGCATCCCGGCCATGCGATAGACATCCATCAGGCGGATCCAGGGCCGCAAAGCCTCTTCCGGATTATGATCGATGAATTCCTGAAGGGCCTGGGCAGCCCCCTTGACCCGTCCGAAGGACAGCATGATATCGGCCAGTTCCATGACCGGATTGGCCTCAAAGTGCTCATCCAGTGTCGTGGCACTGATCGAAAGCACCGAGTCCGGACCTCGCGAACAAGCCTTCTCGGCAGGTTGCTCGACAACCTGAGCCTCTTCCGCTGCCTTGTCGCCAAGATCCAGATCCAGGTCGACGCGGGCGACGCCCCCCTTTTCCACCGGCTCGAAATGGAGATCGACGTCGCTGGCTTGCTCATCATTCTCGTCAACCCGCCGGGGATCGACACGCGCCTCAGGTATGGCGAGCGGAGCCAGGTCATCGATTGCGCCATCATCCTGGAATTCGCGCGCCTCCCGATATTTGCGCCATCCGAACCAGCCGGACAAACCGAACAAGACACCCAGCGCCAAGCCATATAGCGTCCACGGCGTATCTGACTCGGACTTCGCCATATTTAGGGCAGGATTTGATGCTGGCCGAGCCGCGGGAACGGGCGCCGAATCCGGCTTCGGTGCCGTCGCCGCGGTCTGCACAGCTGGCGCAGGGCTGGGACTGGCAACCGCCTCCGTCTCGACGCGCTGCGCAAACTGTGCGGCCTTGGCCTGCAATTCACCTAAAGTGCCTTCCATGTTGCGCAGTTTTTCGGCAGTAGCCATTTGCGATGCAGCCTGATCGTGCAGCGCCATCAGCATCCTGAACTCAAGCCTGAGGATATCCCGCTGAGACTCCTTGGCCGCCGCCGAACTACGCAATTCGGTAGCCAGTCGCAATGACGGTTCGCCGACCGAAATACCTTCCTCGCCCGACAAAACCAAACGATCCTGCATAGCCGCGCGGCGGAGCGTTTTGCGAGGCGTCAATTTGACCGGAGCTTCCTCAACAACTGCCGCCGCAGGTGCTGGTGGACGAACCCTCGGGGTGCGCCTTTCGACGGAAGCAACGCCCGGTTTTTCCAGCGCGCTCGCTGTTGCCACCGGCGCAGCAAGCGATGCAGCCTCTCGAACCGTTGCCGGAGAGGCCATCAGAATGTAGTCGCGTGAAACCTCA
The DNA here is from genome assembly GCF_008711155.1 of Dechloromonas sp. CZR5. GTDB lineage: Bacteria > Pseudomonadota > Gammaproteobacteria > Burkholderiales > Rhodocyclaceae > Azonexus. The sequence continues at coordinate 14,478 of NZ_VUYQ01000018.1, forward strand.
TGACCGCACCCCAGTCGCAAGGTCAACTGCATGAGCGGTTCGCGAAGGGGAGCCTCGGTACGTATCTCCAAAACGGGAGAAGCGCCCCCGCGGACGGCCATGGCCGCCCTGCTCAGCCAGGGAAGCCCATCGCCCGAGGCTGGCTGGACCAAACGAAAACAGGCGGCATCCAGTTTTTGTTTTTCAACCCCCAATAGCGCCACTTCGAGCTTTATCGACTCACCAAGAACCGGTTGCCCCCGCATGTCGCCCAATCCAACGGCAAATACACGCTCTGAAAGAATCAGCGCCAACAGTGATACCGCGAGCCGGCCAGCAACACGATCCAACAAGAAAACCCCTAATGACAAAAGTGTGGAAATTGTAGCGCTTATTTACCGGCCAGATAACGGGTATCGTCAAACGTAAACACCCAACTCGGGCGGTAAATCACAAACAGCGTCATCACCATCCCCGATAGCCACGCTTCCGAAAAACCCAACAACAGGAAATAGACAAAATATTCCTCGACCAGATAATCCCAGGAATATGCGCCGGCCAGTGCCAGCAAGGCACATATCCCAAAGCCGACCCCTATGATCGTCAAGGCACTTCCCAGGAAGGCATTGATGAATATGTACACAAAAAAATGCCGGGGAAATATCCAGAAAAAGACCCGATACAAGCCTTGACTGAGAAAGACACCGAGACCGCCCAGCAAAAGCACATTCATCGCATACGCAAACGCACCTGCCCCATCGTTCAACGCCACGCCCAGGGCAACGAAGGACAGCCCGACAAAAGCCAGCGATGGCCCAAAACTCAGCGTAAAGACGGTTGCACCCAACAAATGGAGCGCCAGTCCCGGTTTGACACCTGCCCTCAGGCTCCAGATCAGTGCCAGCAAGACGACCATGCCCAGCCAGACGTTCAATCGTTCCGGGTCACGCAGCCGTCCCCATGGCGCCTTGAAAACACAAAGGGCGAAGAGCGGCACCCAGACGACCCAGGCCGCCCAGTACCACGCTTCGCCCAACAAGGTATCGGTCAGATTCACATGGCTATTCTAGTGCCAGTGATCAAGCTTGTGATATCAGCCTACCGAACCTACCAGTTGCGGCACCACCTCGAACAAATCGCCCACCAACCCGTAATCGGCGATCTGGAAGATCGGGGCATCGGGGTCTTTGTTGATGGCGACGATGACCTTGGAGTCCTTCATGCCGGCCAGGTGCTGGATGGCCCCGGAGATACCGACCGCGAT
>NZ_VUYQ01000019.1 GCF_008711155.1 Dechloromonas sp. CZR5
TCGCGCCCAGCAAAAAGGTGTTAACCCCGCTCGCGCGTCTAATCGGTTCTGCGAACGAAAGATTCACAAACTCTGAGGCGTGTGCCGCCGCGTCGGGCCGCTGGGATCGGGCCAAGGCCCCGGGCGCGCCGCGGCGGGTCTGAGGATGAGCTCTTCAGCGCTTCTTGGCACCGATGACCTACCCACGCCCGCCCGCAGGAACAAGCGCCGCTCCCATTTCGAGGAACGGCCAGGCGTCGCGCTGTTCCACCGCATCGGCTGCCACCTCGAACTCCGTAAAATCGGCCGGCCTGGAATACACGGGGGCTTACCTCGTTAAACACCTTAATTTAGCCGCTATTCCGGAGTCCTGCAGCAATGCCGTTGATGGAGATGTGGATGCCCTGGCGGATGCGCTCGTCCTGATGCCCCTCGCGGTAGCGATGCAGCATCTCCACCTGGACGTGGTTCAAGGGGTCCAGATAAGGGAAGCGGTTGCGGATTGAGCGCTTCAAGAGCGGGTTGGCATCGAGCAACTCCGCCTGCTCGGTGATCTTGAGGAGCGCCGCCACACTTGAGGCATGCTCGGCGCGGATGCGCCCGAAGATCGCTTCTCTAAGCCGCTCGTCCTTGACCAGCGCCGCGTAGCGGCTGGCGATGGCGATGTCGCTCTTGGCGAGCACCATGTCCATGTTGGACAGTTGCGTGGCGAAGAAGGGCCACTGCCGGTGCATGGCCTGGAGGAGCGCCATCCCTTCCGCTTCGCCGCGCTCGGCGAGGAAAGCCTCGACCGCCGCGCCGAAGCCGTACCAGCCCGGCAGCATCAGGCGGCACTGCGCCCACGAGAACACCCAAGGAATCGCCCGCAGATCCTCGATCGCCTGACTCTTCTTGCGCGAAGCCGGGCGCGAGCCGATGTTGAGTTCGGCGATCTCCGAGATCACCGTGGATTCCCAAAAGTATTTTTCGAAGCCCTGCGTCTCATACACGAGTGCCCGGTAGGCGCGGAAGGCCGCATCCGACAAGCCCTGCATGGCCTCGATGAATTCCCCGCGCGGGGCCGGCGCATCGCCGGAGATCAGGGTCGCTTCCAGGGTGGCCGCCACCAGCACCTCCAGGTTACGCCGGCCCACCTCCGGGTTGGCGTACTTGGCGGCAATGACTTCGCCCTGCTCGGTGAGCCGGATCTGCCCCTGCACCGCCCCGCCCGGTTGGGCGAGGATCGCCTGGTAGCTAGGCCCGCCGCCCCGCCCGACCGAGCCGCCGCGGCCGTGGAACAGGCGCAGCTTCACTCCGTGCTCGCGGAAGACTTTCACCAGCTCGATCTCCGCTTTGTAGAGTTCCCAGCCCGAGGTGAGAAAACCCCCGTCCTTGTTCGAATCCGAATAACCCAGCATCACCTCCTGGGTGCGGCCGCGGGAAGCCAAGAGGCGCGTATAGGGGGCGAGCGAAAAGAGCCGCTCCATGGTGGCAGGGGCCGCCTGCAGGTCGCCGATGGTCTCGAAGAGGGGCACGACGTTGGCGTCCAGCGCCCCCTCCAGGGGCCGCAGGATCCCCGCCTCTTTCAAGAGCACCGCCAGCTCCAGCATGTCCGAGACCCCGTCGGTCTTGGAAATGATGAAGTTGGGCAAGGCCGCTACCCCATAGCGCAGATGGGCCGCCCGGGCGGCGCGGAAGATGGCTAGCTCGCCGGTGGTCTCCTCGGAGTAATGCACGAAAGGGGAGGCCAGGGGTCGGGCGGTGGCGAGTTCCTCCAGGAGGAGCGCGATGCGCCCTTCCTCGTCCAAGGCGGCATAGCCGGTGCCCGGGCGGGCCACCTCCAGGATCTCGGCCACCACCCGCTCGAAGACCTCCGAGTTCTGGCGCAGGTCGATGGGCGCCAGGTGGAAGCCGAAGGTCGCCACCGCCCGGCGCAGCCGGCGCAGTTGGCCGCGGGCCAGCGCCGCCGAGCCGTTGGTGAGCAGCGAGCGGTGGATCCCCTCCAGGTCGTCGGCCAGTTCCTGGGCACAGCCATAGGCCTGGGAGGCGGCTCTGCCGGCGCCCACCGGCTCGCGGCCCAGCAGCGCCCGGTAGGTGGCCGCCAGCCGCCCATGGATGCCCGACAGGGCCAGCCGGTAGGGCTCGTCGCCGCTGTGGGGGGTGGCCTCCCCGGCGGCGGCCAGGGACAGCAGGGCATCGGAGGCCGACACGTGCATGAGCGAGAGGGTCAGCTGGGAGGCCAGGGTGCGCACCTCGGCCAGGTAAAACTCCAGGGCCAATGCCGCCTGGTGGGCCAGGGCCTGCTTCAGCACCTCGGCGGTGACGAAGGGGTTGCCGTCCCGATCGCCGCCGATCCAGCTCCCGACCGCCAGGAAGCTGGGCAGCTCCAGGGCCGCCCAGGCGCCGTCGTGGGCGGCCAAGCTGTCCTCGATGCCTGCGTAGAGGTGGGGCAGCTCCCGCAGGAAGGTGGATTCGAAATAGGACAGGCCGTTGTTCACCTCGTCGATCACCGACAGCTTGGTGGTGCGCAGCATGCGGGTCTGCCACAGGGTCAGCACCGCCCGGCGCAGGGCCTCCTCGTTGGCGGCGGCCTCCTCCGGGGTCAGCGCCATGCGGTCGCGCTGGTCCAGTAGCTGGGCGATGGCCGTTTGGCAGTTGAGGATGCTCTTGCGGTGGACCTCGGTGGGATGGGCGGTGAGTACCGGGCTGATCAGGGCGTCATCGAAGAAGGCCGCCAGGTCGGCCGCCTGCAAACCGGCGGCGAAGGCCGCCTCCACGGCGTGGGCCAGGCTGCCGGCCTTGGGCGGTGAGCCGGCCAGCAGATGGGCCCGGGAGCGGCGGATGTGGTGCTGGTCCTCGGCGATGTTGGAGAGGATCGAGAAGAAGCTGAAGGCCCGCGCCACGGCGTTGGTCTGGTCGCGCGCGAGGGCGTCGAGGGTCGCCTCCAACTCGCGCCGGGCGGAAGCATCGTCGTCGCGGCGGAAGCGCACCGAGTGCTGGCGGATGCGCTCGACCAGCTCGAAACTGGCCGCCCCCAGCTGATCGCGCACCGTGTCCCCCAGCAGCCGGCCCAGCAGACGGATGTCTTCGCGCAGCGGGAGGTCTTTGTCGGTCGTCACGGCGGCGTCACTCCGGAAAGAAGGGAGCCGGCCAAGACCGGCTCCGGGAATAAAAAGGCCGGTAACCAAAATGGAGGGAGAGGGATAGCACGGCTACCGGCCGGTAAGAACAGGTGATCCATTTGTTTGGCATTCATGAACTTGAACTGCGCCGCATATTTGTGGCTCATGGTTGTATCCGAAATGGTTGCGCCGAACATGGGCAGCAAGGGTCCGCGAAGCGCTTCTGATTTGCCTTTGGGGTGTGGGGCGGGGCGAATGGCCGGATCACGGTCTCAGCTGATCAAGACAGTTTGCACGCCGGTGGAGGTGCCGGTCAGGCATAAATGGGCCTTGTGGCGCGCGAACAGCCCCACGGTCACGACGCCTGGCCATTGGTTGATCTCGGTCTCCAGGGCTAGCGGATCGGAGATGGCCAACCCATGCACGTCGAGGATCGGGTGGCCATTGTCGGTGACCACGCCCTCGCGCAGCGCGGCCCGGCCGCCGATTCCCTCGAAGCGCCGCGCGATCTGCGCTGCGGCCATGCCGATCACCTCGACGGGCAGTGGAAAGCGCCCCAGCACCTCGACGCGCTTGGAGGCGTCGACGATGCACAGGAAACGTTGCGCCAGGTCGGCGACGATCTTCTCGCGCGTCAGCGCTGCACCGCCGCCCTTGATCATGTGACCGCGAGGGTCGATTTCATCCGCGCCATCCACGTACAGCGGCAGCGTCTCAACTTCGTCGGTGGCGAACACCTTGATGCCGTGTGAGCGCAGGCGCGCCGTGGTCGCGTTGCTGCTCGATACCGCGCCGGCAATGCCATCCTTCATCGTGGCGAGTGCGTCGATGAAGTGATTGACGGTCGATCCCGTCCCCACGCCGAGGATGCTGCCAGGTGCCACGTACGGCAGCGCCGCTTTCGCGACCAAGGCCTTGATCTCGTCTTGAGTCATCGCTTAAGTCCCCTCCGAATGTCTTTGGGCGGCAGCCGCGATCCCCAAGAATTCGCTGGCATCCAGCGAGGCTCCGCCGACCAGGCCACCGTCGATGTCCGGCATGGCCAACAACTCCGCCGCATTGGCGGCTCTGACGCTGCCCCCATACAGGATGGGCAGTGACGTTGCCAATCCCGCGTTATCCTCTGCAAGCGTCCTGCGGATGAAAGCGTGGACCTCCTGGGCCTGCTCCGGCGTAGCCGTCATGCCGGTGCCGATGGCCCACACAGGCTCATAGGCGACGACTGCACCTTCGAAACGCTGCACCCCAGCCAAATCCAGCACGACACGCAACTGCCGCGCGACCACCGCTTCCGTAGCGCCTTGTTCGCGTTCCTGGAGGGACTCCCCCACGCACAGCACTGGGGTCAGACCCGCGTCACGGGCGGCGACGAACTTGCGCGCCACGAGGAGGTCGCTTTCGCGCGAAAGATTGCGCCGCTCGGAGTGACCGACCAGCACATAGGAACAATCGAAGTCCAGCAGCATTGAAGCCGAGACCTCACCGGTGAAGGCACCGGCCGTGTGCTCGGACAGAGTCTGCGCTCCCAGGGAAATGGCCGTTCCCTTCAACCGATGCGACACTTGGGGCAGATATACGAACGGTGGAAAGAGTACCACTCGTACCCTGTCCAGGCCGCCGGTTCCCGCCTCGATCGCATCAACAAGGGTAGCAATGCTGCCCAGGTTGCCATTCATCTTCCAGTTGCCGGCCACGATGGGTCGTTGCATGTTCTCATCCTCTCAAACAAGTCGTTCGGGACGTCGCGCTTGCGGGTACGGCGGCTGCCAAGTCGCGCTCATATCGCCTTCGCATGCCTTGTCGACGAAACCACGTCGGGCAATGCCGCGCGCATTGGGAAGCGGGGCCATCGGAAAAGTTTGCATCGCGCTGGCCCCTTTCCGGTGCGCTTAGACGGTGGCAATGCGCATCAGGTTGGTCGTCCCCGGCGAACCGAAGGGCATGCCGGCTATCGCGACGATGGTCGCGCCAGCTTGTGCGAAGCCCTCACGCTTTGCGACGCTGCATGCCACCTCGGTCATTTGGTCAACATCGGCAACGTCGTCCGTATGTACGGAATGAACCCCCCAGACCAGCGCCAGCCGTCGCGCCACCGACAGGTGCGGCGTCAGGCTCAGTACCGATGCCTCTGGTCGCTCTCGGGCGATACGCAGACTGGTGTGGCCCGAGTTCGTGTAGCAGACGATCGCACCGGCGTGCAGCAGCGGCACGGCGTGACGTACCGCGCGGCAAACGGCCTCCGTCGGGCCGGCGGCGTCGGCCGGCGCCGTGTCGTGCGAGGCCTCGATGAGCTGGCGGTACTGCGGGTCGGCCTCGACTTCGGAGATCAGGCGGTTCATCATGTCCACCGCCTCGACCGGGTAGGCACCGGCGGCGGATTCGGCCGACAGCATCACCGCGTCAGCGCCATCGTAAATGGCGGTGGCCACGTCCGAGGCCTCCGCCCGGGTCGGCACGGGGCTTGCCACCATCGATTCCAGCATCTGCGTGGCGACGATTACCGGCTTGCCGAGGCGGCGGCAACTGCGCACGATGCGCTTCTGGATTCCCGGCACGCGCTCGGCCGGCAACTCCACGCCGAGGTCGCCGCGGGCCACCATCAGCGCGTCTGCCAGCATGACGATCTCGTCCAGTCGCTCCACGGCCGAGGGCTTCTCGAGCTTGGCAACGATGGCGGCGCGCTCGCCGATCAGCGAGCGTGCCTCGGATACGTCTTCCGGCCGTTGCACGAAAGATAGCGCGATCCAGTCGGCACCGAGCTCCAGCGCCAGCTCAAGGTCGCGCCGGTCCTTGGTGGTCAGCGCGGTAATGGGGAGCACGACGCCGGGTACGTTGACCCCCTTGCGCTCGGACAGCTTGCCGCCAACCGCCACGCGTGTCTCGGCGAAGTCGGCGCCGCTATGCTCCACGACCAAGCGCAGCCGGCCGTCGTCGAGCAGCAGTTCCGCGCCCGGTTCCAGGGCCGCGAAAATTTCGGGGTGTGGCAAGCCGACGCGCTGCGAGTCACCGGGGGTGGGGTCGAGGTCGAGCCGGAACGGCTGAGACTCGGCCAGCGTCACCGCGCCATCCGCGAAGGTGCCCACGCGCAGCTTGGGGCCTTGCAGGTCGGCCAGGATGCCGATCGGGCGGCCGGTCTCGCGCTCCAGTTCACGGAGGATGGCAAAGCGGGCACGGTGGTCAGCCGCGGTTCCGTGGCTGAAGTTCAGCCGAAAGACATCGACGCCAGCCTCGAAGAGCCGACGAATGGTGTCCTTGTCAGAACTGGCCGGGCCGAGCGTGGCGACGATCTTGGCGTTTCGATTTCTGCGCATATGATCCGAACTCCAGTCAGGAATAGCGTGCAGCCATGGCGTCCAGCGGAATCGGCTTGATTCGGGCAGCGTGCCCGGCGCAGCCGAAGGCCTCGAAGCGCGCCTTGCACACCGCGCGCGCAGCCTTTTTGGCGGCGACCATTGCCTTGCGCGGGTCGAACTCGCTTGGCTGCTCGGCGAAGACCTGGCGCATCGCGCCGGTCATGGCCAGCCGGATATCGGTGTCGATGTTGATCTTGCGCACGCCGTACTTGATGCCGCGCTGGATTTCCGCGTCCTCGAGTAGCGAGCCGTCCATCATCACGCTGGAGAAGCCCGAGCGGACCGACTGCTGGCACACCGCCGGTGAGGCACCGTGGTTTTGGTGCAGCACGACTGGGATATCAGGATGCGCTTCAACGGCGGCCAACACCATGTGGCGCAGGTAGGGCTCGTCGGCGTACTTGCGGGCACCGGCCGAGGCCTGCAGGATCACCGACGACTGGGTTTCCTGGGTAGTCTCCATGATCGCTTGAATCTGTTCGAGATTGTTGACTTTGAAGGCCGGCGCGCCGTAGTCATGCTCTGCAGCGTGATCCAGCACTTGGCGCAATGAAACGAAAGCCATAGTTTACTTCTCCAGAATGATAAAGTAATTAAACGGTGGTTGGGCAGCGACAGCGCAGAGGCAGGGGACGCGACCGCTAGGGGATATCGGATAGGGCGGAAGCCTGCGCGAACCAGCCGGCGAGGTCGTCGAAGGTCACGCGTCCGCCGGTCATGGGGGCCAGGGCGGGGCGCCATCCGCTGCGGGAGTGCAGGCCGGGTCCGACGGCGGTTGCACCCTTGATCGGCGCGTTCGCGAAGTAAGTGCTGCGGGTTACCACCACGGGGCATTCCGCGGCCCGGGCCGCCGCGACGCCGGCCGGTGAGTCCTCGATTGCCACCGCCTGGTGCGGGGGGATTCCCAAGGTGCGCAGCGCCTGCACGAACACCTCGGGGTCGGGTTTTTTGCGTTGCACGTCCTCGCCGCAGACAATCGCCGTGAACCAGTCCGACCAGCGCGGGCCGAGGTGAACGCGCAGCAGCGCCTCCACGTTGGTGCGGCTGGTCGTCGTGGCAATCGCCATGCGCACGCCACGCTCCCGGCATTCGTGCATCAGCTCGCGTACGCCTTCGCGCAGCGGAATCCCGGCGCTGTTCACGAGCTTGGCGTAGATGGCGTTCTTCTTTGCGTGCAGTTCGTGGGCCAGGGCCTCGCGATCCTCTGCCAGCGGCGGCGCATCCGGCTCGCTGTCCATGTAGTGCATCAGTCGTTCCCGGCCACCGGTTATGCACAGCAGTTCGCCGTATTGCGCCTCACTCCAGCGCCATTGCAGGCCGAGCGCCTCGAATGCCCGATTAAACGCTATGCGGTGACCGTCGCGTTCGGTCTCGGCGAGGGTGCCATCCACGTCCCATAACAATGCCTCGAGCCTGGTCATCTCGGTCCCTTCAGCCAGCGCGGCGCTGCAGGATTTCAAAGGCCGGCAACGTCTTGCCTTCGAGCACCTCGAGGAAGGCACCGCCCCCCGTGGAGATGTAGCCGACGTCCTTTTCGATGCCATACTTGGCAATGGCCGCCAGCGTGTCGCCGCCCCCCGCGATCGAGAAGGCTTCACCGCTGGCGATCGCGCGCGCAACGGTCTCGGTGCCCTTGGCAAAGGCATCGAACTCGAACACGCCAACCGGGCCGTTCCAGACGATCGTCCCCGCGGCCCTGAGCTTGTCGGCCAGCAGCGCCGCCGTCTTCGGGCCGATGTCGAGGATCAGGTCGTCGGCCGCCACGTCGGCCACGGCCTTGACAGTCGCCTTGGCGTCGGCCTTGAACTCCTTGGCGCAGACCACGTCCACCGGAATCGGCACCTCGGCACCACGCGCCTTCATGGCATCGATCACCGCCTTGGCCTCGCCCACGAGGTCCGGTTCGGCCAGGCTCTTGCCGATCGGCAACCCTTGCGCGAGCAGGAAGGTGTTGGCGATGCCGCCGCCGACGACCAAGCCATCGACCTTGGCCGCCAGACTTTGCAATATCGTGAGCTTGGTACTAACCTTCGAGCCCGCGACGATCGCCACCAGCGGGCGCTTAGGATTTGCCAGCGCCTTGCCGATGGCGTCGATCTCCGCGGCCAGCAGCGGCCCCGCGCAGGCAACCGGGGCGAACTCCGCGATCCCATAGGTGCTGGCCTCGGCGCGGTGCGCCGTGCCGAAGGCGTCGTGCACGAAGATGTCGGCGAGCGCAGCCAGTTTGCGCGCCAGCGCCGCATCGTTCTTCTTCTCGCCCTTGTTGAGGCGGCAGTTCTCAAGCAACACCACCTCGCCAGGTTTGACCTCGACGCGGTCGACCCAGTTGGCCTTCAATGACACCGGCCGGCCGAGCAACTCGGCTAAGCGCGCGGCCACCGGCGCCAGGGAATCCTCGGACTTGAACTCCCCTTCGGTCGGGCGACCGAGGTGGGAGGTCACCATCACCGCCGCGCCGGCGTCCAGCGCCATGCGGATGCACGGCACCGAGGCGCGGATGCGTGTGTCGTCGGTGATCCGGTTGGTAGCGTCCAGAGGGACGTTGAGGTCGGCGCGAATGAACACGCGCTGGTCGCGCACGCGGCCCTGAGCGACCAGGTCGGTGAAGCGCAGCACGTTCACCGCGAGGCTCCCATCACACGCACCATGATGGCGTCCTGGAAATTCTGAACTGCGGCACGGAACACCATGCGGCCGAAGCCGTTGATACCTACTTTTATGGTCATATTGAACTTCCGGTGTGGGGATGAATCGGTAGTTAGGGTCAGGCCGCCGACAGGCGGCGACCAGAAAGTACATACTCGGCTACCAAGGGCAAGCTGTCGAAGATATGATCGGGTCTGGCCTCGGTGATCGGCACGCCGGCGTTGTAGCCGTAGGGAACCACCCAGGCGGCTACGCCAGCATTGCGCGCTGCCGCCACGTCGGTCGCCGAATCGCCCAGATGGGCCATGTGGGCGATGTCAGCCCCGAGGGTTCGCGCGACGTGGCGCAACACACTGGGGTGCGGTTTCTTTTCGGCCAGCGAATCCCCGCCGATGAGCAGGTCGAAGAAACCGTCCAGTCCGCTGACTTCGAGCACGCGTTGCGCGTGGCGGTACTCCTTGTTCGTCACACACGCCAGACGCACCCCCGCTATCTTGAGGTTCGCCAGCGTATCGCGGCATCCCGGGTAGGGAGTTGCCGAAGTGCCCGTGGTCGCCGCATAGTGCTCGTCCATGCTGGCGAGTACGTCTTCCGCGCGCACGCGGCCGGCAAGTCCGGGCTGCTCCAGAAAACAACCTTGCAACAGTTTGAGCATCAGTTCGCGCGTGCCGGCGCCGATGAGATTGGTGATCTCCGACGCGGGGCGGCGCGGGATGCCGTGCGCGTTCAGAGCGCGGTTGGCAGCCTCGGCGATTTCGTCGGCGGTGTCGACCAGCGTGCCGTCGAGGTCGAAGCTGATGAGATCGTAGCTCACAGGTGTGATCCCCATCAGCCGCGCACCTGCGCGGCGACCAGCGCGGCCAGCCGGTCCGCAGTCAGTCCGAAATGCTCGTAGACCTGAGGCGCGGGCGCCGATTCGCCGAACTGGTCTATGCCGAGCGCGGCGGCGCAGCCATATTGACCCCACCAGCGCGTCACGCCGGCCTCGACGCCGATGCGCGGCAGGCCGCTTCCGAGCACCGCGTCCCGGTAGCTCGCGTCCTGGCGGTCGAACATGGTCGACGATGGCAGGGACACCACCCTCACCGGCAGGTTTCGCGTATCGAGTAGCTCCTGCGCGGCCATCGCCAGTGAGACTTCTGAGCCGGTTGCGAGGATCACTGCGACGGGATCTTTGCGATCGCTCAGTACATAGCCGCCGCGGCGGATGTCGAGCACCTGCTCCGGGCTGCGCTGTTGCGCCGGCAGGTTCTGCCGCGACAGCAGCAGAGCCGTAGGGCGCTCGGTTCGCGTCAGCGCGCTCGCCCACGCCGCCGCTGTCTCGGCGGCGTCGCAGGGGCGCCAGACGTCCAGGTTCGGAATCAGCCGCAGGCTTGCCGCATGCTCGACGGGCTGGTGCGTGGGCCCGTCTTCGCCAAGGCCGATGCTGTCGTGCGTGAACACATGGATTACCCGCTGCTTCATCAGGGCGGCCATGCGGATCGCGTTGCGGCTGTAGTCGCTGAAGGTCAGGAATGTGCCGCCGTAAGGGATGTAGCCGCCGTGCAGCGCGATGCCGTTCATGATGGCGGCCATGCCGAACTCGCGCACGCCGTAGTTGATATGGCGCCCACCCTTTTCGCCGCCGCGCACCGCGCCGCAGCCCGGGAAATCGGTAAGATTCGAACCGGTCAGGTCGGCGCTGCCGCCCAACAGTTCGGGCACTTCGGGCGCCAGCAGCGCCAGCACCTGCTGCGATGCCTTGCGCGATGCCACTGATTCGCGCGACTGGCCGAACTTCACCATGAGGTCCAGCACCCTCGCCTCGATGTCCGCAGACAGCTTGCCGGCTACGCGGCGCTCGAACTCGGCGGCAAGCGCCGGGTGTTCCGTCCGGTACGCTTCGAAGCACACGCGCCATTTGACCTCCCGTACTGCGCCGAGCTCGCGCGCGTTCCAGCGCGTGGCGATACCGTCAGGAATGTCGAACGGGGCGTGCGGCCAAGCGAGCGCTTCCCGCGTGGCGCGGATTTCTTCCGCTCCCAGCGGCTCGCCATGCGCCTTGGCGGTACCGGCACGCGCGGGGGAGCCCTTGCCAATGGTAGTGCGGCAGATGATGATCGTCGGCTTGTCGAGCGACATCTTGGCCTGCGCGATTGCTTGCCCGATCTCTACCACGTCATGGCCGTCGATCGGGCCGACGACGTTCCAGTTGTAGGCGCCGAAGCGGGCGGACGTGTCATCGGAGAACCAGCCCGTCACGGCACCGTCGATCGAAATGCCGTTGTCGTCGTACAACGCGATCAGCTTGTTGAGTTTCCATACGCCGGCCAGCGAGCAGGCTTCGTGGCTGATCCCTTCCATCAGGCAGCCGTCGCCGAGGAAAGCGTAGGTGTAGTGGTCGACCACCGTGTGCCCGGGCCGATTGAATTCGTCGGCCAGTAGCTTTTCGGCCAGTGCCATCCCAACCGCATTCGTGAGTCCCTGTCCCAGCGGTCCCGTCGTCGTCTCCACACCCGGGGTCAGGCCGACTTCCGGGTGACCGGGCGTCTTGCTGTGGAGCTGGCGAAAACGCTTCAGTTCGTGCATTGGCAGGTCATAGCCGGTGAGATGTAGCAAGGCGTACAGCAGCATCGACGCATGGCCGTTGGACAACACGAAGCGGTCACGGTCGGCCCACTTGGGGTTGGTGGGGTTGTGCCGCAGATGGCCAAACAGCGCCACTGCCATTTCGGCCATGCCCATCGGTGCCCCTGGATGACCGGAGTTGGCCTGCTGCACCGCATCCATCGCCAGCGCTCGCAGCGCATTGGCCATCTCGTCGCGCTTGCCGCTATCGGACCGGATCACGCGGTCGTTCGAGTTAGAGCTCATTTCCGTCATTTCTCCGTCAGAGGGTCCCTAGAGCACGCTGGCGCTTCTCCATCATCCGCCAGATAAATGGCGTGAAGATGAGTTGCATGGCCAGTTCCATCTTGCCACCCGGCACGACAATCGTATTGGCCCGCGACATCCACGAGTCGTGGATCATGTTCAGCAGATACTGAAAATCGATACCCTTCGGGTTGGCAACGCGGATTACGCAGAGACTCTCGTCGGCGCTTGGGATGTCGCGCGCGATGAAGGGGTTGCTCGTATCCACCACCGGTACGCGCTGGAAGTTGACATGGGTCCGCGTAAACTGCGGCATAACGTAGTTCACATAGTCTGGCATTCGGCGCAGGATGGTGTCCGTTACGGCTTCGGTCGAGTAGCCACGCATCTTCTTATCGCGGTAGAGCTTCTGGATCCACTCCAGGTTGATCACCGGTACCACACCGATCAGAAGATCCGGATGCTTGGCGATGTCTACCTCGGCCGTGACCACTGCGCCGTGCAGCCCCTCGTAGAACAGCAGGTCGGTCCCCGCGGTCAGTTCTTCCCAAGGAGTGAAGGTGCCGGGTTCCTGCTTGTACGGCGCGGCCTCCTCCTGATCGTGCAGGTATTTGCGGCGTTTGCCGGTACCCGATTCGCCGTAGCTGCAAAACAACTGCTCGAGTTCGGCAAAGAGGTTATTGTCCGCACCGAAGTGGCTGAAGTGCTTGTTGCCGGCTGCCTCGGCCTCGGCCTGGCGTTGTTTCATCTCCTTGCGATCATAACGATGGAAGCTATCGCCTTCGATGATCGCGGCGGTCACCTTTTCGCGGCGAAAAATGTTCTCGAAGGTGCGCGTCACCGACGAGGTGCCGGCACCTGACGAACCGGTGATGGCGATGATGGGGTAGCGTTCAGACATGATGTGGCCTTTGCGGAACTATTTTAGGAATTGGCTGCATGCATCTCAGTTACGAAACAGGCTGCGCTCTGCGAACAACGGTTCTGGCGCTTCGCGGTTTTCAGGCTCGTGGTGGTAACGCTCGATGAGTTCCACCTCGGTTTTGGACCCGAACACGAGACCGATGCGCTGATGCAGCGAACTCGGCTGCACGCCCAGCATGGGCTGGCGCCCGGTACTTGCCCTGCCACCGGCCTGCTCGATCAACATGCCGATCGGGTTCGCCTCGTACAGCAGGCGCAGGCGACCAGGCTTGTTTGGATCCTTGGTGTCGCGCGGGTAGAGGAATACACCGCCGCGCATCAGGATACGGTGCGCCTCGGCCACCATGCTGGCGATCCAGCGCATATTGAAGTCCTTGCCTCGCGCCCCGGTCTTGCCGGCCAGGCACTCATCCACATAGCGCTTGACCGGTGGTTCCCAGAAGCGGCTGTTGGAGCTATTGATCGCGAACTCCTGGGTGTCGGTCGGCACACGGATATTCTCGTGCGTGAGGAGGAACTCGCCGAGGTTCGGATTGAGCGTAAATCCGGCAACTCCGTCGCCCACCGTCAGCACGAACATGGTCGCTGGCCCATACAGTGCGTAGCCGGCAGCGATTTGGCTTGCGCCGGGTTGCAGAAAGTCGGCTGCGGTCACGTCGCGCCCGCTGTCGATCACATCCTGCGGTGCGCGCAGAATCGAGAAGATGCTCCCTACCGAGACGTTGACGTCGATGTTGCTCGAGCCATCCAGCGGATCGAACACGAGCAGGTACTTGCCGCGCTGGTACTGACTGGGAATCTGAAATGGCTCATCCATTTCCTCGGAGGCCATGCCCGCGAGATAGCCATTCCATTCGTTCATGCGCAGAAAGATCTCGTTGCTGAGTACATCCAGCGGCTTCTGCACCTCTCCTTGCACGTTGACCGTGCCGGTAGAGGGTGCCTGCGCCCCCCCCTCGCCAAGCGAACCGAGAGCGACGATGCGCGCTATTGCCTTGCAGGCGAGGGAGACGTCGAGGAGCAATGCATTCAGATCGCCGCTGGCCTGCGGAAAACGGCGGCGCTGTTCGATCAGGTAACGGGTGAGTGTCGCATTGTGAGAAAGCGGCATAGTGGCAAGCCTTTCGAGGTTGGTGGTCCGGAGTCAGCGTATCTCGGCGTACACCCGGGTGGCATGGATGTCGCCGGGGCGCAGTGGGCACACCTCAGAGTTTGTGAATCTTTCGTTCGCAGAACCGATTAGACGCGCGAGCGGGGTTAACACCTTTTTGCTGGGCGCGA
>NZ_VUYQ01000002.1 GCF_008711155.1 Dechloromonas sp. CZR5
TCACGCTGGTCGATCAGGTAAACGCGCTCTTGCGCAACAGCGGAGAAACCGATACCGGCCAGCAGGGCCAGAACCAGCGATTTCTTGACAATGTTCATAGTCGACAGTCCCAGGAAAAGTTTTGCGTAGGTACTTGTAATTTGCAGCTGTCCAATTCTATTACGAATCGTCACCTTTCAACCACTTGTCACACACAATCCGGATGATTTCCGCCGCACCGTATCCGGTAACATAGACCGGTCGGGCCATACGCGCACCATCTTGGGGATTATGAAAAAACGATGACAACCATCCGGGCCCTGTTCCGCTGGCTGCTGGGAAAGCCGGCCTCCATATCCGATCCGCTGGGCAAAGCACTCGAACGCTTCCGTAACCCGGAAGCCGATACGCTGGAGCTGATCCGCCGCCTCGTCGCCGTGCTGCGTCCGGCCAACCGGCGCGACGACGCCTACGTCGAGCGCTACCGCACCATGCTCGACCGTATCGAGGCCGACGCGTCGCTGCGCGAAGCATTTTGCGGCCATGTCGTGCATTTTCTGGCTACCCGCCGCCTGGTCACCTTTTTCACCGACAGCGGCATCCTGCCCGGCACCGGCTTCTTCTCCGAATGGGGACGCATCATCGGCAACCGGCTGCTGCCGGAAGTTCCCGACGAACGTCGCCTGAAGGATTGCCTGCATGTCGTTTTCCCGCATGCCGGCGACTGGCGCTGGCTGCAGGAAATTCCACCGGAGCTATCGCAACGCTTCTGGGAAATGATGACCCCGGACATGGCACTGCGCAACATCGACTGGCGCGGCATCCAGGAGCAGATGCTCGATGCCGTGCTGCTGCTCGCCCACCGGGTCAGCGGCCTCGGCGTGGAAAGCGAGCTGATGCGCGCCTCGACCAACTTCGACGACGACACGCCGCGCTTCGTGGCCTTGTCGGCGGAGGCCCTCGACTTCGTCACCACCTTCCGCCGCGCCCTGAACGACAGCACGCAGCAGGCCGACGACGGCCGGCAACTGCTGGTCATCGCCGACCAATGCACCGAAACGCTGCAAAGAATACGCAAGCGTGCGCTGACGGTCGGCACCAGTCTTCATCTGTCCTATGTGCTGACGCGCAGCGAACAGAGCATCGAACGCCTGCGCGAACTGGTCGCCATCCTCGGTGCCGGCGAGCGGGCCGAGACGCATGCCGGGGCGATTCATGCCTGGGGCGAATTCGCCCACGCCGCCTTCATTGCCGAAAACCGCCGCAACAGCCTGCGTTTCTATCTCAGCCAGCTATCCAGCCTGCTTGCCGTGCGCGTCACCGAAAACGCGGCCCGCTCAGGCGAGCACTACATCTGCGATTCAGCGAGCGACTATCGCAACATGTGGCGCTCGGCCGCCGGGGCCGGCGTCCTGATCGGCATCATGGCCCTGCTCAAGATCAAGGCGGCCGCCCTGCACGCCCCCCTGTTCGGCGAAGCCTTCCTGTACAGCATGATCTATGGCCTGGGCTTCGTGGCGATCTACCTGCTCGGCATGACGGTCGCCACCAAGCAGCCGGCGATGACCGCCCAGACGCTGGCCGGCCTGCTCGGCGACCTGCGCCTGAACCGCAGCGCCGACCTCGAGCACCTGGTCGACGTCATTGCCGCGGTATGCCGCAGCCAGCTGGCGGCCATCGGCGGCAACGTGATGGTGGCCCTGCCCGTGGCCATTGCCGTCGGTGCGGGCCTGGGCTACCTGAACGGCGCCCCGGTCATCAGCCCGGAGAAAAGCGCCCACCTGTTCGACAGCCTCGACCTGCTGTCCTGGGCCCTGCCGCATGCCGCGATCGCCGGCTGCTACCTGTTTCTCTCGGGACTGATCACCGGCTATTTCGACAATCGCGCGGCCTATGCCGGAATCGGCCCGCGCATCGGCCGCCTGGGCTGGCTCAGGGCCATTTTCGGCCCGGCGCGCGCCGGACGCATCGGCGGCTACATCCAGGACCGCCTGGGCGGGATCATGGGCAATTTCCTGTTCGGTTGCATGCTCGGTTCGACCGGCGTCATCGGCACCATCCTCGGCCTGCCGCTGGACATTCGCCATATCGCTTTCTCGTCGGCCAACCTGGGCTACGCCCTGGTCGGTTTCCAGTTCGACCTGCCGCTCAGCGCCGTCGTCTGGGCCGCGCTGGGCGTTGCCGCCATCGGCTTCACCAACCTGGCGGTTAGCTTCCTGCTGGCGCTGCGCACGGCCCTGCGCGCCCGGGGTGTGCAGTTCATCCACCACGGCCCGCTGCTCAAGGCGTTGTGGCGGCGCCTGCGCCAACAACCCGCCACCTTCTTCATGCCCGCCCGCCCGCCCGCCGGCAACGCGTAAAATGACAGCGTGTTCGCCCGCCCAACCGCCACCTTCCTGTCCGCCCTGCTGCTCGCTGCCGCCACACCGTTGGCGGCCGTCGAGCTGAGCCTGCAGGCGCCGGACGACATCGATGAACTGCTGGCGCCCTACCTGCCGGAGGAAGCCGGCAATACGCAGCGCCTGCAGGGCACGCTCAGCGAAATCCTGGCCACCGAAGGCTATTTCGCGCCGACCTTCGAATTCACCAATACCGACGACGGGCTGCGCCTGAACCTCGACCCCGGGCCGCGCACCCTGATCAAGGCCGTCACCCTGAGCCTGGACGGACCGGTCGCCACCACGACACGGGAAGAACTCCAGCGCGACTGGCGCCTGCCGGTCGGCCAGCCTTTCCGGCAGGCGGACTGGAACGAAGCCAAGCAGCAGGTGCTCGCCCGCCTGCTCGCCTTCGAGCACGCTGACGCCCGCCTGGTCGACAGCGAGGCGACAATCGAGGTCGAGACGCACAGCGCCCGCCTGAACGCCCATTACGATGCCGGGCCGCGCTACCGCTTCGGCGCCTTGCGCGTCGAGGGCCTGCAGCGTTACGAACCGGCGCTGGTCGAGCGCTACAACCGGGTGGTGGAAGCCGGACAACCCTACCGCGAGGAAAGCCTGAACGTCTTGCAGAGCACCTTGCAGGCGACGCCCTATTTTGCTTCCGTGCAGGCGGCGCTCGATCGCGAAGCCGCCGAGATCGACGCCGACGGCATGGCAACCGCCCCCGTCGTGGTCCGCGTCCGCGAACGGGCGCCGCACCGGGTATCCTTCGGGGCCGGCGCCAGTTCGAACACGGGCGCCCGTGTCGAATTCAACACCCACTCATCCGATCTGCTGGGCCAAGCCTGGGAGCTGGACAGCGGCCTGCGCCTGGAGCAAAAGCGCCAGACGGTCTACGCCGATGTCTTCCTGCCGCCGGACGGACGCTTCCGCCGCAACAGCGTGGGCGCGATGATGCAGACCACCGACATCGCCGGACTGAAAACCGAACGCTACGCCCTGGGGGCGCAGACCGTGCAGCAACGCGGCAGCGTCGAGCAACGCCTGTCGCTGAACTGGCAGACCGAATTGCGCGAACCCGACGGCGCCCAGTCGGAGACCAGCCGGGCCCTGGTGCCCAACGCAATGTGGACCTGGCGGCGCGTCGATAATCTGCTCGATCCGCGCCGGGGAACGGTTCTCCAGACCCAGATCGGCGGCGGCACCCGGGCCGTGCTGTCCGACCAGAACTTTGTCCGCATGCATGGCCGCATCCAGCACTACATCCCACTCGGGCGCAACAATACGCTGACCCTGCGGGGCGAAATCGGCTATACCCTCGCCGACTCCCGCCGCCACATCCCGCAGGACTACCTGTTCCGGACCGGCGGCGCCAGTTCGGTGCGCGGCTATGCCTACCAGAGCCTGGGCATCAAGGAAGGTGCGGCAACGGTCGGCGGCCGCTACCTGGCCATCGCCAGCGCCGAAGTGACGCATTGGCTGGACGAGGACTGGGGCATCGCCGCCTTCGTCGACGCCGGCGATGCCTTCGATGCGCGACAGGATGCCCGCCTCGCCGTCGGCTACGGGCTGGGCGCCCGCTGGCGCAGCCCGGCCGGTCCGATCGGCGTCGACCTGGCCTACGGCGAACGCACGCGCGGCTTCCAGCTTCATTTCTCGCTGGCCATTCCGTTCTGACATGCTGCGCCGCATCGCCCTCCTCTCCCTCCTCGTCATCGCCTTCCTGCTCGGCGCCGCCGCTTGGCTGACGAACAGCGAAAGCGGCCTGCAAACGATCCTGCGCCTCGCCGCGCAAGCCAGCGCCGGACGCTTGCAAGCCGACGACGCGCGGGGCCGCCTGACCGGCCCGCTCGACATCGCCAGATTGAGCTGGCAGGACGGCGACCGGCAAATCGTCCTCACCGGCATTCATCTCGACTGGTCGGCTCCGGCCCTGCTCAACGGCCAGCTGCGGATCACCGAATTCGAGGCGGCGACACTCGACATCCGGCAGCCCCCCAGCAACGAACCGCTGCTGGCACCGGACCAGCTGACACTCCCGCTGGCCGTCGATATCGAGCGCCTGGCGCTCGGCAAGCTGAACTTCAACGGCGATACGCTCGGCGAAGGCATCGGCGCGCACCTGGCGAGCGATGGACGCGAACACCGCATCGAGCAGCTGTCCCTGCGCCTGGGCGATGTGGCCATCGAAGCGCAGGCCCGCCTCGATGGCCAGGCCCCCTTCCCGCTGTCAGGAGCACTCAAGCTCAGCGGCCAGCTCGAACAGCGCCCGCTCGCCATGGAAGCAACCGCCAGTGGCGAGTTGGCGTGGATCGAACTGGCCATGGTCGCCACCCAAGGGATCGACGGCCATGCCGACGTGTCGCTGACCCCCTTTGCCGCGGCACCGTTTGCCCGCGCCCGCCTGCAACTCGAACACATCGACCCGGCCAGCTGGGTAGCCGATGCCCCCAAGGCCGACCTCAGCGTAGTCGCCGACATAACGCCGCAAGACCGGGGTTTTCTCGGCAGCTTCGGCTTGACCAACCGGCTCCCGGGCCCCGTCGACCGCCAGCGCCTGCCGCTGGTGACCCTGGCCGGCACCCTGAACTGGCAGGAAACCCGCTTGCGCCTCGGCGACCTGCACGCAGCCCTGCCCGGCGGCGGCGTGCTCGACGGCCGGGGCGAATGGCGCGACAACGCCCTGTCGCTCGACCTGCAAGCCCGCCGCCTCGACGTCCGGGAACTCGTGTCGTCCCTGCGCCCGACCCGCCTGGCCGGTCCGCTGTCGGCAACGCTGGCCGCCGAACGACAGCAGCTGCGCATCGATCTGCGCGACAGCGCCTTCAGCCTGTTCGCCGAAGCCACCCTGGCGAAGCAGCACCTGCAATTGCCCCGGATCCTGCTGACTGCCGGCGAGGCGCGGCTGGAGGCACAAGGCGAACTGGACCTGGCCTCGCCGCGCACCTTCTCGATCAAGGGCGAACTACGGCACTTCGACCCCAGCCGCTTTGCCAGCCTGCCGGCGGCGAATATCAATGCCCACCTGCAGGCCAGCGGGCGCCTTGCCCCCCAACCCGTCGTCGACGCCGGCTTCAACCTGCAGGATAGCCGGATAGCCGGCCAGGCCATCGGCGGCCACGGGCAACTGAGCGTTGCCTGGCCGCGCATTCCGCAAGCCGACATCGAGCTGACGGCCGGCAGCAACCGACTGACAGCCCGCGGCGCATACGGGCAGGCCGGCGACCTGCTCAAGCTCGACATCGACGCCCGGCAACTCGCACCCTTCGGTCTGGAAGGCGGCATCCAGGGCCACTGGGAACTGGCCGGAACGCCGCAGGCGCCCGTCCTCAACGGATCCCTCCAGGCCGACAGGCTCGGCTGGCCCGGCCACGGCAGGGTCAGCGGACTCAAGCTGAGCGCCACGCTGGGCAGCGAGGCCTCCTCCCCCCTGGCGCTCGACCTGAGCGTCGCGACGCTGGACAGCACCGACCAGCCCACCCTGTTGCGCGGCCTGCGTCTGCAGGGTGAGGGCAGCAACCAGACGCATCGCCTGACGGCGCAAGCCGACATCGCCGGCCAGCATCGGTTCAGCATCACCGCCGCGGGTGGCTGGAACAGCGCCCGCTCGACCTGGAGCGGCCAGCTCGACACTACCCGCCTCGACAGCAGCGACAGCGCGCGCAACGTCAGGCTGCTCGCCCCGGCGCCCTTGCTGCTATCGGCGTCGACGTGGCAGATCGGGCCGCTGCGCCTGGGCGGCGCCCCGCTCGACTGGCAGGCGACACTGCAGGCCAGGGCAGACGACAAGACACTGGCTGCCTCGCTCAGCGCGCGGGGGAGCCGGATCGGGCAGATTGACGGCCGTCTCGATGCCGCCATGCAAGGCGCCTGGTCGCTGGCCCGCGACAGTCGCTGGCAGGGATCGCTGCAAGCCGACGTGGCCAGCCTCGGCTGGCTGGGCGAACTGATCGGCGAAGGCTGGCAAAGCGAAGGGCGGCTCAACGGCGAACTGCGGCTGTCCGGCACCCCCGGCCGACCGCTGGTCAGCGGCCGGCTGCGCGGCGAGCAATTGGCACTGCGCCTGGCGACCCAGGGGCTGAACCTCGCCCGGGGCGAACTCGACATCGACCTGCGCGACAATCTGCTGCACATCCGGCGTCTGGGTTTCGACAGCCTGCTGCAGCCCCTGCCGCGCGCCCTCCGGCTCGAAGCC
Source organism: Dechloromonas sp. CZR5 (assembly GCF_008711155.1). Taxonomy (GTDB): domain Bacteria; phylum Pseudomonadota; class Gammaproteobacteria; order Burkholderiales; family Rhodocyclaceae; genus Azonexus. The sequence goes on from NZ_VUYQ01000002.1 coordinate 6,556, forward strand.
GGCAACGCACTGGCCGGGCTCGACAAGAGCCCCGGGCGGCTCGAGGTGAGCGGCGAGATGCGCCTCGACCGGCACCTCGGCAGCAGCAACGACGGCGGCGAAAGCGCCTTTCTGGATGTGCGCCTGGACCGGCTCGGCGCCTTTCAGCTGCCCGATCAATGGGTAACCGTCTCGGGCAACGGCCGACTGAGCTGGCAGCACGGCACCCTGGGTGCGCAGGGCCGGCTGGCGGTCGACGCCGGCTACTGGCAGTTGGCCAAGGGCGGCACGCCGCGCCTGTCGGATGACGTGGTGGTCAAGCGCCCGGGCAGCGAAAAACCCGCTGCCGCACTACGCCCGAAACTTGACCTCGACATCGTCGCCGACCTGGGCAACACCTTCCTGTTCAACGGCGCCGGCCTCTCCAGCCGTCTCGTCGGCGAGGTGCGCATTACCGCCAGGGGCCGCGACCTGCCGCGGGCCAGCGGCACCATCCGGACCCGCAAGGGCCGCTTCGAGGCCTACGGGCAGAAGCTCGATATCGAACGGGGCGTGCTCAGCTTCAACGGCTTACTCGACAATCCCGGGCTCGATGTCCGCGCCATCCGCAAGGGCCTGGCAGTCGAGGCGGGGGTTCAGATCAGCGGAACGGCCCAGAAGCCGGTCGTCAAGCTGGTGTCCGATCCGGAGCGACCGGAGGCAGAAAAACTGGCCTGGCTGGTTCTCGGCCACGGCCCGGAGCAGACGGGGGCAAGCGATGCGACCACTTTGCTGACGGCGGCCAGCGGCCTGCTCGGCAACGACGCTGGCAATGTCGTCCAGCAGATCAAGAAAACCTTCGGGTTCGACGAACTCGGCGTCCGCCAGGGCAACCTCGGCGACAGCGGCGGACGGCAGCAAAGCAGCCGGGTCGCCGGCGGTAGCGTTGACACGACCGGGAGCACCGGCCAGCAGATTTTTTCGGTCGGCAAGCGCCTGTCGTCGAACGCCATGCTCTCCTACGAGCAGACGTTGGGCAGGGCAGAAGGCATCGTCAAGCTCACCGTCAACCTCAGCCGCCGGATCGCCGTCATCGGCCGGGCCGGCAGCGACAACGCTCTGGACGTGTTCTACACGCTGGCTTTCGGACGCGACGAGGTGAAGGAAGCTACCAAACCTTAGGCGATGCCGGCAGGGTGAAACAGCCTAAAGCGGCGGAAAATCCGGCGGCTGCGCCGCTTCCTTCCCGGCCAGACGTCTGATGACGATGGCCATCAAGGCTTCCTGCCTGACCGGCTTGGACAGGAAGTCATCCATACCGGCGGCACGGGTCTGCTCGGCATCTTCGGCGAACGCCCCGGCGCTCAGGGCGACAACCGGCAAATGCCCAGCCTCCTGTGCTGCTTCCCATTCGCGAATGCGGCGGGTCGCCTCAAGGCCATCCATGACCGGCATCTGCACATCCATCAGAACCAGATCCGGACGCGGAACGGTCGTCGCGGCGGCCACGGCCTCGCTGCCGTCGGCTGCCAGATCGATGCTCAGGCCCTGCCGGGAAAGCATGCGCTGGGTGACCTGGCGATTGATCGGATTGTCATCGACGATCAGCACGCGACCGGACATCGTTGCGAGATCACCCGCCGCCTGGCGCACGGCCTGCCGGCTATCCGCATGCATCGCGAGGGCCTCGACGCGGACCCGGAACCAGAAGCGCGACCCGCTGCCGGATTCGCTTTCGACCCCCGCCTCGCCGCCCATCAATTCAGCCAGACGACGGACGATGGACAGGCCGAGGCCGGTCCCGCCATATTCACGGGTCGTCGAGCTGTCGACTTGCGAAAACGGCTGGAAGAGCTGTGCCAGCTTGTCCGGCGCAATCCCGATGCCGCTGTCGGTGACCGAGAATTCCATCAGGAGTGCCCCTTGTGCGTCGGCGACCTCGCCGGCTTCGATACGCACAAAGCCGCGCTCGGTGAACTTGACCGCGTTGCTGACCAGATTGGTCAGCATCTGGCGAATGCGGATCGGATCGGCCATGTAACGCGTGCCCGGCTGCCCCAGCCAGGCCAACTGCATGTCGATTCCCTTTTCCTGCACGCTGCCGGCAAACAACGTGGCGGCTTCATGAAGAATCTGCGCGGGATCGAAGGGAGCGCTGTTGATATCCAGCTTGCCGGCCTCGATTTTCGACAGGTCGAGCACATCGTTCAGCAATGTCAGCAGGGTTTGACCGGAGTTCAGGATGGTCCGCGCGAAATCCTGCCGCTCCTCCTCGCTCAGGTTGGGCATCAGCAGCAGCTGGGCCATGCCCAGGACGGCGTTCATCGGGGTGCGGATTTCGTGCGACATCACGGCGAGGAAGTCGCTCTTGGCACGATTTGCCGCTTCGGCCGCCTCCTTCGCTTCGTACAGCTCGGTAATATCGATGCGAAAGCCGACAGTGAAGCCTTCCGGCGTCTTGCGTTCGCGGATTCTCAGCCACCGGCCATCGTCAAGCCGCTGGATGAGGTCGCTCTGGCCGCTGCGATGCGCCGCCATCCGTTCGGCCACCCAGGCCTCGACTCGCCCCTTGGCCTGCGCGTACTGCCCACGCTCCGCCCCGGTCCGGATGATGTCCTCGAAGCGACGGCCCGGCACCAGCAAATCGGCCGATGCCCGGTAATACTCACGGTAGCGCTCGTTGCAATAGGCCAGCCGGTCCTTCTGGTCATAGATGACGAAGGCCTCTCCAATCGTTTCGATCGATGACTGCAGCATGGCCTGGCTTTCCTGCAGGCGGCTCTCCATGGCCAGATGATGAGCAAAAGTCCGGTACAGCGTGAAGAGAAGCGTCATGATCAGCGCCGAGAGCACTATCGCCACGAGCAGCACCCGGTTCCGGTAATCCCGATAGCCGGCCAGGACTTCGTCCTTTGGATGCCCGACGACAAAGCTCAAGCCATATTCCGGCAAACGTTCGAAACCGTAAACGCGATCGACGCCATCGACCGGATCGACCTGCGCAAAGCTGCCTGACCGGAGCGCCCCCGTCGCCAGATAGGGCGCACCCTGCACCTTCATCCCCATGACCCGCTCCCCATCCGGGTAACGGGCCATAATGTCACCACCATCGGAAACGGCGAACACCACCGTACTCGCCTCCAGCTTGCCCCGAAAGGCGGTCAAGGTATCCGGGCTGACCGAAATCACCATCACCCCCTTGAAGCCTTCTTCGGACAACAAGGGGCGTGTGATCTGGACGGACCATTTGCCGGATCGCTTGCCTTTGACCGGATTGCTGATGAACAAGCGGTCGCCGCCGTCCACATGGACCCGAAAATGCTCGCGCTCACCAAGGTACATGCGCTCCGCCGGCAAGCCCAGGCTGGAATAGACCAGCCATCCTTGCGCGTCGATCACCGCGATCTGGAAGGTCACGTCTTCCATGTGTTTCCGGCGACGACTGACCTGCATGTCGAAATGCGCCGGCCCTTCCGCCCAATGTATCCGCAGATCGATCAGTGCCGCATTCAGGCGCTTGATGAGCGAAGCGGCACTTTCAGCCGAGGCTTGCGCCTGAAACTCGGTCACCCGCGCGATTTCGTGCAGGTCGCTACTTTGACTGCGCTCGAGTTCATGGAACGCTCCCCCCCAGATCATCGCCAGACAAACCACAACAGCCAGCCAGAGAGCCAGACGGCGAGACTGCTTGCCGCCCTGAGAGAAAGAGGAACCCATGATCGCGATATTGTCCGTGAATGCTTGCGGACTGCCTGCCGCCCCCCGATCGAAAATTATCTGGCGCCGGAAACAGTGTGTCGCGCCGATTATGACCAAAGGACGCCCGCCTGCCCAGCCTCGTCAGCAGTTCAGGCAGACGCCGCCAGCGTATTCACCCCGAGGCCGGAAATGGCGATTCGGGTCGGCCACGCCGAAAAGGCAGGCAACGCGCTCAGCCGGCCCGGGTATCGCCCTTCCCAGCCCACAGGCTGCGGACGCGCAGGATCAGGTCATCGACATAGGTAAACACCACCGGAATGACCAGCAGGCTGAGGAAGGTCGAGGTGATCAGGCCGCCGATCACGACAATGGCCATCGGCGCCCGGAAGCTCGGGTCGACGCCGATCCCGAGCGCGATCGGCATCATGCCGGCGCCCATGGCGACCGTCGTCATCACGATCGGCCGCGCCCGCTTGCGGCAGGCGTCGAGCAAGGCATTCCAGCGGTCCAGTCCGTGCTCGCGGCGGGCCAGAACCACGTAGTCGATGAGCAGGATGGAGTTTTTGGTGGCGATGCCCATCAGCATGATCAGGCCGATCATCGACGGCATGGACAGCGCTTTCTGCGCCACGAACAAGGCCAGGAAGGCACCGGGAACGGAGAGCACCAAGGCCGCGAGGATGGTCACCGGCTGCACGAAATCCTTGAACAGCAGGACCAGCACGATATAGATGCACAGCACGCCAGTGGCCATGGCCAGGCCGAAACTTTCGAACAGTTCGCCCATCGCCTCGGCATCGCCGACGGTGGTCTGGATGATCCCCGGCGGCAGGTTGGCGATGCTGGGCAGGGCCAGCGCCTTGGCCTCGACCTCGCCGAGCGGCACACCGTTCAGCTCGATCTCGAAATTGATGTTGCGCAGCCGGTCGTAGCGGTCGATCTCGGCCGGACCGCCGGCAATGCCGATCGATGCCACGTTGGCCAGCGTCACCGGCCCGCGCGCACCGGGCACGGTCAGGCGTTCGAGCAATGCCAGGTCGGTGCGCGCCTCGGGCGGCAGCTTGACGACGATGGGCACCTGGCGCTGCGACAGGTTGAGCTTGGCCAACCCCTGGTCGTAGTCGCCGGCAGTGGCGATGCGCAGCGTGTCGGCGATGGCCTGCGAAGTGACACCGAGGTCGGCCATGCGCGCAAAATCGGGACGGATCACCAGCTCGGGACGAACCAGACTGGCGGTTGTCGTCACGTTGCCGATACCCGGAATGCTGCGCAGCTCCCGCTCGACAAGGCGGGCGTGCTCGGACAACAAGGGTCCGTTTTCGCTGGCCAGAACGAGGATGTATTTCTCGTTGGCGGAACCCAGGCCGACCTTGATCTGGGCGCCAGGAATCGCAGCCAAGGCATCGCGCAACTGCCCTTCGATATCCTGCTTGGTCGTTCCCGGCCGCTCATTACGTGGCGTCAGGTTCAGCGTCAGCGTCGCCTTGCGCACCTCGGCTGCTCCCTGCGGGGCAAACGGATCGCTGCCCGCCTTGCCGCCACCGACAGCGGTATAGACCAGCCGGACGTGCGGATTGGCCTGGGCGATCATTCTTGCCTGCTCGGCGGCGGCAAAGCTGTCCTTGAATGTGACACCGGGCGGCAGGGTCAGGTAGATCTGCGTCTGCGACAGGTCGTCCGGCGGCAGGAAGCCTTTGGGGAGCAGCGGCACCAGCATGAAGGAGCCGAAGAAGAAAACTGCGGCCGCCAGCATCGTCAGCAGGCGATGCTTCAGGCACCAGACCGCCCAGCCTTCGTAATAGGTCAGCCAGCGCGGCGGCGCGTGCTCGTCGGCGACCGGCTTGAGCAGGTAGGCGGCCATCATCGGCGTCAGCATGCGGGCGACCACCAGCGAAAAGAAAACGGCGATGGCCGCCGTCCACCCGAATTGCACGAAAAATTTGCCGGCGACACCGCTCATGAAGGCGGTGGGCAGGAAAACGGCAATCAGCGTGAAGGTGGTGGCGATGACCGCCAGGCCGATTTCGTCGGCCGCTTCCATGGCCGCCTGGTAGGGTGTCTTGCCCATGCGCAGGTGGCGCATGATGTTCTCGATCTCGACGATGGCATCATCCACCAGGATGCCCACCACCAGCGACATCGAGAGCAGGGTCACGACATTGAGCGTAAAGCCCATCTGCCACATGACGAAGAAGGTGGGAATGGCGGACAGCGGCAGCGCTGCAGCCGATACGAAGGTTGCCCGGCCGTCGCGCAGGAAGAGCCAGACGACCAGCACGGCAAGCAGCGCGCCCTCGATGAGCAGTTTCATCGAGCCTTCGTAATTCTCGATCACCGGATCGACGAAGTTGAATGCTTCGGTGATCTCGATGTCGGGATAGTCGGTCTTCAATTTGTCCAGCGCCGCCAGCACGTTGGTGGCGACATCGACTTCGCCCGCGCCCTTGCTGCGCGTGACCTCGAAGCCGACCACCGGCTTGCCGTTGAGCAGCGCCGCCGTGCGCCGCTCGCCCACCGTGTCGCTGATCCTGGCGACCTGGTCGAGGCGGATGTGCCGCCCGTCGGACAGTACGATGTCCATGCCGCCCAATTCGTCGGCGCTCCGCACAGTAGCCAGGGTACGCACCGACTGCTCGATACCGCCGATATCCGACTTGCCGCCTGAAGCCTCCTGCTGGATGCGCTTCAACTGGCGCGAAATATCGGCCGCCGTGGCGTTCAGCGCCAGCATACGGGCCGGATCGAGTTCGATGCGTACTTCGCGGGTCACGCCGCCAACCCGCGAGACCGCGCCGACGCCGCGCGCCGACAGCAGCGCCTTGCTCACCGTGTTGTCGACGAACCAGGACAGGGCCTCGTCGTCCATGCGCGGCGACGCGACGGTATAGGTCAGGATCGGCGCCCCGGACAGGTTGACCTTGCTGACCACCGGATCCTTCAGATCGCCCGGCAGATCGGCGCGGATACGGGACACCGCGTCGCGCACGTCGTCCACCGCCTCCTGCGTCGGCTTTTCAAGCCGGAACTCGACGGTCACGATGGCCGTGCCGTCCTGCACCTTGGTATAGATATGCTTGATGCCCTGCAGCGTTGCCACCGAATTCTCGATCTTGCGCGCCACTTCGGTTTCCATCTGGGCCGGCGCCGCGCCGGGCAGGCTGGCAGTGACCGTCACGGTCGGCAGTTCGATATCCATGAACTGCTGGATCTTCATCGCCTTGAAGCCCATGACCCCGGCCAGGGTAAGAAGCAGGAAGAACAGGATGGCCGGCGTCGGATTCCGGATCGACCACGACGAAACGTTCATGGCTTGGCGTCCGGCGCGATCTTGACGGCATCGCCGTCGGCCAGGAAGCCTGCTCCCGACTCGACGACGCGCATGCCGGCCTGCAGGCCGGAAACGACCTCGACCCGGTCGCCCTTGCGGCGGCCCAGCGTCACCTTGGCTTGCGCCACACGGTCCTCGCCCTCCAGGCGGAACAGGGTGGCGAAGCCTTCGCGCAGGACGATGGCGGTCTGCGGGAGCGTCAAGGCCGGTGCGCGGCCCAGTTCGAACTCGCCCCGGGCGAACATGCCGGCGCGTATCGCCGGCGACGCCGGCAGATCGACATAGACCAGCCCGTTACGCGTCTGCGGGTCGATGCTGGGCGCCACGGCGCGCACCACACCCGTCACGGTCTCGCCGCCCGGTGCGGTCAGCACGGCCGCGGCGCCGGGCTTGACCCGTGCCAGATCGGCCGACGGAACTTCGGCCCGCCATTCCAGGCGGCCACCGCGGATCAGGCGGAACAACTCCTGGCCCGACTGGGTCAGCGAACCGACAGCCGCCGTACGTGCCGAGATCACGCCGTCATCCGGCGCCAGCACCCCCGTCTTGTCCAGTTTCAGCTGCGCCGACTGCAAGCGCGCCTGCCCGGCGGCCAGGCGTGCCTGTGCCGTATGCAAGGCGGTCTGGTACTGGGTATTCAGTTGCGAGCTGTAGAAACCTTTCTCGCGCAGTTCCCGGGCACGCTCAGCGTTGGCCTTCGCCTCGCCGGCGCTGGCCTCCAGTTCGGCAACCGCCGCCCGGACCTCGGCCAGTTCGCTGGCCACCGTGTCATTGGCAATCCGGGCCAGCACCTGGCCCTTCTTCACGACATCGCCGACCTGCACGCGGATCTCGGTGATCCGGTAGTTGGCGATTTCCGGGCCGATCACCGCCTCCTGCCAGGCGACGATATTGCCGTTGGCGGCCAGAACTTGCGGCCAGTCCAGCGTTTGTGGCGAGGTCAGGCCGACGGTCAGCGCCGGGCGGGCGGCGGCCGGCTTGGCCGACTCCTCGGGCTTCGTCGTCTCCGGGCGCAACGCAACGAACATCACACCCGCCACCACCAGTGCAGCCAGCGCCCAAAGGCGGGACTTGCGCCCGCCGAGCAGACCCGATGTCTTGTCACTCATGCCTTAACCTGTATCGACCGCTTGCAAAATGAAGCTCCCCCACGCGGGGGGAGCGAAACAGGCAATGATACCTTGTCCGGCGCTTATGTCAGCGCCGTAATGACCACGCGGTCATCAAGGTTTTGTCAGCTGTGCCTTGGCCTCCGCCTCCGTCCCGCTGATGTTCGGCGCGATCTGGCGCTTGGCCAGCGCCTCGCCGAGCTTCATGCGCAGGAAGGTGCTGGCGGTGTAGCGGGTGACGTCGTGATAGTGGCGCTCGACGACGCCTTTCACCATCCCGATATAGTCATCGACCAGTTCCGGCAGGATGCTGAAGCGATCGTAATTGACGATGGCGTTGACCTTGTGGCCAACCGGGTCGAGTGCCGCGTCGACCGCCGCTTCGATACGCCGGATGTCGTCGGCGCTGCGCACGTTCAGCCCGGAAAAATCGAGGAAGAACAGGTTTTGCGCCGCATCGTAGGACAAGCGTTCGGGCAGCGGCACATCGAGCATTTCCGGGCGGATGCCCATCGGCCCTTCGGCGAAGATGCGCGCATCCATGAGCGCCGGCTCGCCGTCGATGATCGGCGGGAAGGCCATCTTGTCGAGGATGTCCTTCTGCAGGTCGACGCCGGGCGCGATTTCGGTCAATTGCAGGCCCCGCGCCGTCAGCCGGAAAACACAGCGCTCGGTGACATAGACCACCTCCTTGCCGCGCCGCGCCGCTTCCGGGCCACTGAAGGTGCGGTGCTCGACCTCGTCAACGAACTTGACCGACTTGCCGTCTTCCCGAATGTGCAGCTTGCCGGCCTCGATCGCCACTTCCAGGTTGCCGGCCGTAAACGTGCCGACGAAGACGACCTTCTTGGCATTCTGCGAAATGTCGATGAACCCGCCCGAACCGGCCAGGCGCGGGCCGAACTTCGAGACGTTCAGGTTGCCCTGCTTGTCGGCCTGCGCCAGCCCGAGAAAGGCGATGTCCAGCCCGCCGCCTTGATAGAAATCGAACTGGCTGGGCTGGTCGATGATCGCCTGGGTATTGGTTGCCGCGCCGAAATTCAGGCCGCCGGCCGGCACGCCGCCGATGACGCCAGGTTCGGCCGTCAGGGTCAGCAGGTCGATGATGTGCTCCTCGGCCGCCACATTGGCGACGCCTTCCGGCATGCCGATGCCGAGGTTCACCACGGCGTTGGCCTTCAGTTCCATGGCTGCCCGGCGGGCGATGATCTTGCGTTCGCTCATTTCCATCGCCGCGATGGCCGACATCGGCACCTTGATCTCGCCGGCGAAGGCCGGGCTGTACTGCTCGATGAAGGTCTGCATGTGGTACTCGGGCTTCTCGGCAACCACCACGCAATCGACCAGGATGCCCGGAATCTTGACCTGGCGCGGATTCAGCGTGCCGCGCTCGGCCACCCGCTCGACCTGGGCAATGACGATGCCACCCGAGTTCTTGGTGGCCATCGCGATGGCCTGCGCTTCCAGCGTCAGCGCCTCCTTCTCCATCGTGATATTGCCGTCCGGATCGGCCGTCGTGCCGCGGATGATGCCGACGTGGATCGGGAAGGCCTTGTAGAACAGGTATTCCTCGCCGTCGATTTCCATCAGGCGGACGATGTCCCGGGTCGTCATGGCGTTCAGCTTGCCGCCGCCGAAACGCGGATCGACGAAGGTGCCGAGGCCGACCCGGGTAATCGTCCCCGGCTTGGCGGCGGCGATATCGCGGAACAGGTGGGTGATCACCCCTTGCGGCAGGTTGTAGGCCTCGATGCGATTGGCGACGGCCAGGGCCTGCACCTTGGGCACCAGCCCCCAGTGCCCGCCGATGACACGGGCGATGAGGCCGTCGTGGCCGAAGTGGTTGAGGCCGCGCTCCTTGCCGTCGCCCTGGCCGGCCGCATAGACCAGCGTCAGGTTGCGCGGGCTGCCCTGGCCGTGTGCATCGGCCGCCTGACTCTCGAGAAAGCGCTGCTCGATGGCCACGGCGATGTTTTCGGCAAAACCGATGCCGACGAAGCCGCCGGTGGCGACCGTGTCGCCATCGCGAATCAGGCGTACCGCATCGCGGGCCGACACCACCTTGCCGGTGTCGGAAGCGCGCAGCGAATTCGCCATGGGGTGACGGGTAACTGGCATGGTCATCTCCTCGCTATTGTTGTTGGGCTAGACAATACCCGTGGCATAGAAAACTGCAATGACCACGAACACCGCCAGCGTCTTGATGCAGGTGATGGCGAAGATGTCCTTGTACGACTGGCGATGGGTCAGGCCGGTCACCGCCAGCAGCGTGATCACCGCGCCGTTGTGCGGCAGGGTATCCATGCCGCCGGAGGCCATCGAGGCGACGCGGTGGAACACTTCAAGCGGAATGCCCGCAGCCTGGGCGTTGGCGATGAAGGTATCGGCCATCGCGGCCAGCGCGATGCCCATGCCGCCCGACGCCGAACCGGTGATGCCTGCCAGCGCGGTGACGGTGATCGCTTCGTTGATCAGCGGATTGGGAATCGCCGACAGCGCATTGGCCACGACCAGGAAACCCGGCAAGGCAGCGATGACGGCGCCGAAACCGTATTCGGAAGCCGTGTTCATGGTCGCCAGCAGGGCGCCGCCGATGGCCCCCTTGCTGCCTTCCGCGAACTTGCTGAAAACCATTTTCCAGGCGAACAGGAAAACCGTCGCGATACCGATCAGCAGCGCGCCCTCGACTGCCCAGATGGCCGCTACCGCCTTGGTCTGCTGGACCACCGGCACCGCCTTGCCGATCACCGCCGGGATGAACGACACCTTCTCGCCGTAGAGGGCCGGAATGGCCGAGGTGAACACCTTGTTCATCACGCCGACCATGACCAGCGGCAGGATGGCGATCAGCGGATGAGCCAGGTTGGTGCTGTCGATCGCTTCCGGTTCGTTGCTGTGGCCTTCGCCATAGCCTTCACCCGCGGCGGCGGCACGACGGCGGCACCATTCGAGGTAGCTCAGGCCGCAGACGAGGATGAACAGGCCGCCGATGATGCCCAACCAGGGCGCGGCGTAGATATCCGTCTTGAAGAAGGTGGTCGGGATGATGTTCTGAATCTGCGGCGTACCCGGCAGCGAATCCATCGTGAAGGTGAAAGCGCCGAGTGCGATGGTGCCTGGGATCAGGCGCTTCGGGATGCCGCCCTGACGGAACATTTCCGCCGCGAACGGATAGACCGCGAAGACGACGACGAACAGCGACACGCCGCCATAGGTCAGCAGAGCGCAGACGACGACGATGGCAAGCATGGCACGCTCGCGGCCGATCAGTTTGATGACGGCCGCCACAATCGACTTCGAGAAGCCCGACAGTTCGATGACCTTGCCGAACACCGCACCAAGCAGGAAGACCGGGAAAAAGTTCTTAACGAAGCCGACCATCTTGTCCATGAACAGGCCGGTGAACATCGGTGCCACCAGGGTCGGATCGATGAACAGCACGGCGCCCATGGCCGCGATGGGGGCAAACAGGATGACGCTGTAGCCGCGATAGGCCACAAACATCAGGAACACCAGCGATGCCAGTACGATCAGAAAATCCACGACTGTCTCCTTGATCCATTGTTGTAAAGGGGCTCTTTACGCACACCCTGTGCCATGAGATGCAAGCAATTGATCGATATGGAATTTCAAAAATCCAGGCGCCCCCGGCGCAGGCCACCCTGTTCGCGATTCAGGACAGGGTGTCCGGATCGGCAGACAGCTCAGGCCGACTGGGCGTCCACGTCGAGTGCGGCCATTTTTTCGTATAAGGCAGCCCGGGAAATGCCGAGCTGGCGCGCCGCCTCGGCCTTGTTTCCCCGCGAGCTGATCAGGGCCAGGCGAATCGCCTCGCGCTCGGCCTGCGCCACGGCTTCGGCCATGCCCAGCGGACGCAGGCCGACCACCTTGGGCGCTGCCGCCACAGGCGCCGTCGGCATCACACTCTCCATGTCGTCGGCTTCCAGGGTGTCGCTGTCCGACATCAACAGGGCACGCTCCAGCACGTTGGCCAGCTCCCTGACATTGCCGGGCCAATCGTGTCGGCACAAGCGGTTGATGGCCCCGGTGCCGATCCCGCGCGGCGGCATGCCCTGATTGCGGCAAATGGCATCGACCAGATAATCGGCCAGCAGGGCGATATCCTCGAGCCGCTCGCGCAAGGGCGGCGTACGCAAGGTGATGACATTGAGACGGTAATAGAGGTCGGCCCGGAAGGCGCCTTCGGCGACCATCCTTTCCAGATCGCGGCTGGTTGCCGCAATGACCCGGACATCGACCGACATCAGGCGATTCGAACCCACCGGCTCGAATTCGCCCTCCTGCAGGGTGCGCAGCAGCTTGGCCTGGAGCGCCGGCGACATGTCGCCGATTTCGTCGAGGAACAGGGTGCCGCCGTCGGCCAGTTTGAATTTGCCGTCCCGGCCGTTGCGCTCCGCGCCGGTATAGGCACCCGGCGCCACACCGAAAAACTCCGCTTCGAGCAGTGTCTCCGGCACCGCCGCGATGTTGACGGCGACGAAAGGGGCCTCGGCGCGCACGCTGGCCGCATGAATCGATTGGGCCAGCAGTTCCTTGCCGGTACCCGTTTCGCCAAGGATGAGCACGGGCGCCGCCGTTCGCGCCGCCCGCCGGGCCGCTTGCTTGACGACGCTACTGGCCGTTCCGGCGCCGACGAAACTGGCGAACGTATATTTCGTCTTGCGCGCCTCGGCCAGCTTTTTGCGGGTTTCCGCCAGGTCGCGGCGCAAACGCTGGTAGCGCACCGTCAGCGACACCACATGCCCCGGATCGTCGTACAGCATGAACCCGACCGCGCCGACCACCTTCCCTGCCTTGTCGTGCAGGGGCAGCCGGGTCACCACGAAGGCGGCTTCGCCGTACTCCATGATGTCGAGCATGATCGGCCGCCCGGTTTCCACCACCTGGCGCATCAGGCTGTTGGGGATGACCTGCTCGATTTCCTGACCGACCACGCACGCCGGAACCGCAATCCCGAGGCGCTCCGGATAGCGCTCGTTCATCCAGACAACGCGCGCCTGGGCGTCGACGATCACCGCGCCTTCGCAGTATTCGGCGTAGTGCGCGAGCAAGGACTCGGAAGCAAGCTGCCGAAGGTCTTCGGCTGAAGTCATTCCAGCGACAGCATCTCAGTCAGCCAGTGCCGCCTCGATCTCGGCGAAGGTGCTGGCCAGTTCGAAGCCGAGTACCGGCACGCCCAACAGGCGACCGATGTGGGTCGCCGAGAACATGCCGCGCACCCGGGGCTGGCCGGAGGTCGGATCGACATCCTCGACTAGGATGTGCTGGCGTCCCAAATGTTTCAGGGCATCGAGAATATCGACCACCTTGGCGTGCAGAACCTCATTCAGGTACAGCGTGTCGACGCTGCCGATCGGCGTCATCAGGTCGGCCACCAGCAGTTCGTCACGCTTGCAGCCGCGGGCCTGGGCAACCTGGATCGGCTTTTCGCCGAGAATGTCGCGCGCCGTGATCAACCCGAGCACCGAATCGGCGCCCCCATTCACGATCAGCATGCGAACCCCGCGCGAAATCATCCTGGCATTGGCCTCGATCACCGAATCATCGGCACCGATCATGACCACATTGACCCGCAGGAAATCGGTCATCGCCTCGATGGCCGGCGATTCGGCACCGACCAGGTTATATCCGGAAGCGCTCAGGGTAACGTTCTTGGAAATCTTGTGCGTACGCACTTTGGTAGCCAAAGTCATGTCTCGATCCTCCAACGGGTGGTTCTTGTTTTTCCGATCAAACATCTCTGTGGAACCGGGGCAAGTCGACTCGTTCAGGGCAGGCCCGGCGCACGCACAGTATTCGGCGAATCCGGAGACATTTCAAGCCCCCAAGGGAAAACCCTAACCTCTTTCAAAAAAACAAAAAAGCCTGAAAAATCAGGCTTCTTTGAATATATCTGGTGGTGGAGTTTAACAGAAAACCAAACCCACATATCAGGAGTCTCTCAGCCCCGGTCGGAAGCCTTGAGACCCTCGCGCGATTCCGGGGAAGGATTTCGCGCAACCGCACATGCCCATGATTGTAAGTTCAGAGAGGCCGATTGGCACTCGCAGTTGCCGCAACTGCCAGGGAATCTGGGGGCTGCAACTTGGCTTTCCTCTCGTTTGTCGCCGTAATGCCCGGCACGAACGACGAAAGGAAATGCCATGCAAACCGAACCCGCCTTCACCGAAACGGAGCTCGCACGTCGGTGGAACGTCAGCATCAAGACCCTGCAACGCTGGCGCAGCGAAGAACGCGGCCCGCCGTACATCAAGCTCTCAAAGGCCATCCGCTATCCAGTCGATGAGATCGTCACCTATGAGCAGGCGATCCGCCAGGGCATGTCTCACGAAGTGCCGCTGCCATCCTTGAACGAAGCGCAGCCCGTTGCCGAATCTCCCGCGCCCGCCGCCCCCGAACCAAAGCGGTACTACTTGAGCGAGGCCTTTGCACTCATCGCGCAGTACGGCAGTCTTGAAGCGGCCGAGGCCGCGCTGACGGAGGCGCGCGATGAAGCCCAAGGTTGATGCCAACAAGCAGGGCGTTGCGCCCAGCCCGGATGAGCCAGCCATCACGTATCCGGTCCTCGATGAAAACCAGTTGTCCTCGAGGTGGAATCTCTCACCCAAGACGCTGCAAAAGTGGCGCTCGGAAGGAATCGGCCCGCCCGCCTGGCACCTCAACAGATCTATCCGCTACCTTCTGATGGAGGTCGAGGCCTTCGAGCGCAAGGCTCGGGTCACTTGGAAATCCCCTGCCGGACGCCCGTTGTCCGAATCATCTCCCTCAGCACGTGAAGACGCCATCGAGCAGATGATGCAGAAGCGGCCTGAACGCCGTGATCGGGTTTTCTACTCAGCCAAAGAGGTGGTCGACATCACTGGATTGCCCGGTTACTGGATACACCAGAATCAGGAACGCCTGCGGCTCGGCATTCCGTTCTACCGGATCGCAAACGGTGACGTCATCCGCTTCAGCATCGAGGAGCTCTTCCTCTGGGAGATGCATCACCTGCGCCCATGCCGGTACCCGGCGAACGGGAATGCTGATGCCTCGTAGTTGGGGCGAGCCGTGGCGAAGTGTGTTGCCCTACGTTCCGATATTTCGTTGATTAATTAAAATTGGAGAATAAATGGAACACACTCCATCAATGCTCTCCGAGACCCACACCCAGCGCATCCTTGATCTGGCCAGCCAGAGAGGGCTGCTGCGTGCCAGCGATTTGGACGCCATCGGCTCGCCCCGGGTCATCCTGACGCGCATGACTGCAGCTGGACTGCTGGAACGGATCGGGCGTGGTCTTTACCGTCTGCCAGGCGCACAGGTGACGGAATTTGAGAGTCTTGCCCTTGTCGCCACCAGGGTGCCACAAGCCGTGTTCTGCCTGCTCACAGCACTCCAGTTTCACGGGCTGACCACCCAACTACCGCGTCAAGTCTGGATCGCCATGCCACGCGGCAGCCACTCACCCCGGATCGACTATCCGCCGATCCGGATGGTTCAGATGGCCGGTAGCGCTCATCTGGCAGGCGTCGAGGAGCACTTGTGCAACGGGGTGAAGGCGCGGATCTACAGCCCGGCCAAGACCGTGGTCGATTGCTTCAAGCATCGCAACAAGATCGGTCTGGATGTGGCGCTGGAGGCCTTGAAAGACGCATGGAGGACGCGCAAGGCGTCCGCTGACGACCTGTGGCGCTACGCTCATGATTGTCGCGTCGCCACCGTGATGCGCCCCTACATGGAAGCAGTCGCCCACGACTGACGCCACGGCCGCCGAGACGGGCTGGCTTCTCTTTGGTTTAAAAATTTGGTAGGATGACGGTTGTTTTAAACCCAACCCGAGGAGGCGTCATGATTGCAGATCGCATTCGTCAAGCACGATTGGCGGCAGGTCTGACCCTGGGTGCGTTGGGCGAACAGGTGGGTGTTTCTCACACCGCCATCCAGAAGTACGAGAAGGGTCTGCTGACGCCGTCGTCGACTCAGCTACTCAAGCTGGCCCGCGCCTGCGGCATCCGGACCGAATACTTCTTTCGCACGCATACGGTTGAACTGCTGCAGCCCGAGTTCCGCAAGCTCTCGACCTTTGGCAAGACGGCGCAGGATGCGCTGAAGATCAAGGTCGTCGAGTTGGTGGAGAAGCGCGTGGAGTTGCTCGGCGCATTTCCCGAACTGCCGTTCCCGGCGTTTGCACCGCCCGCGAATCTGCCTGAGCACATCACCTCGCTGGATGAGATCGATGCGTTCTCGGATTCGGTCCGCAACGCTTGGCTGTTGGGCCTGAATCCGATTGCTGACCTCACCGACACCCTCGAAGGCCTCGGCTTGCTGGTCATCGTGGTCGACGAAGAAAACCCAGGCTTCTCTGGCTTGACGGCCAAGGCACGGACCGAAGATGGCCGGGAGTATCCGGTCGTGGCTGTTTCCAAGCGCTGGCCCGGTGATCGGCAGCGGTTCACGCTGGCGCATGAGCTGGGGCACCTGCTGCTCGAAGGGCGACTGGCTGACGGGATCAACGAAGAGAAAGCCTGCGACCGGTTCGCCGGTGCCTTCCTGGCTCCGCGTGTCGCGGTGTTGCAGTTGCTTGGGGCACAACGCCATGCGCTGGAATGGCAAGAGCTGTATGTGCTCAAGCACGAGTTCGGTCTGTCGATGACCGGATGGCTGCAGCGCGCCAAACAGTGTGGCGTGATCACCGAGGCAGCTCATCTCTCCATGTTCAAGCGGTTTTCGGCCAAGGGCTGGCGCAAGACCGAGCCTGGCGAACCACTGCCGAAAGAGCATCCCCGACTGTTTGATCAGTTGGTGTACCGCGCCTTGGCCGAGCAATACATTTCCGAAGGCAAGGCGGCGGAACTGCTGGGCATCCCGATGATGCGCTTCCACAAAGAACGCCAGCTGGAGTCACCGGATGCGGTTGCTCATCAGTGATGCGAACATCTTGATCGATATGGAAGCGGGAGCGTTGATGGAGACGCTCTTCCAGCTTCCGATGCAGTTCGGCATCCCTGATCTGCTGTACTACGAAGAAATTGAACCGGGCAGTCCGGGCCTTGAAGACCTGGGCTTGCAGGTCATGGAGGTCAACGGCGATTTCGTGGCGTATGCCGAGCAGTTGCCAGGCCAGCACAACCATCTGCTTCCCGCGAAAAACGGTCCCAAGCCCAGTCACAACGACTACTTGGCACTGGCGCTTGCGAAGCAGGAGACCTGTACCTTGCTGACAGGCGACACCAATTTGCGGATTGTTGCCAACAAGGAGCAGGTCAACGTCATGGGCACCATCGGGCTGCTGTGCGCCATGATCGAGAACCAACTGCTGACAGTCGACGACGCCTTCAAGGCGCTCGACCGAATGAAGTCGGGCAAGCGTCGGTTGCCCTGGCCGGAAGCAGAAAAAGTACTGAACGCCTTACGTTGATACGTAAATAAGCTAGCCCAGTCGCACCCTTCGCCACGGTCAGTGGCGGTCTCCATACGGACTTTGCATGGAGACCACGATGACTACTCGACTTTGCGCACACTGCGGCCACCCCTTCGAACCCCGCCCACAGGTTCCCGACCAAGCGTTCTGCTCCGCCCCTGAATGCCAGCGGGCTCGCAAGCGCGAATGGCAGCGGGCAAAACTCCAATCCGATCCTGACTACCGCATCAACCAGCAGGCGGCCCAGCGTGCGTGGTCACAGCGCAATCACGACTATTGGCGCAATCACCGAGACGAACAACAGGCCAACGGCGATCAAGGGGAACAACCTACCGCCGCCCATCGGCAGGCAGTCATCGATCCTGTAAAGATGGACGTGTCAGCGCTGCCTTCCGGCATCTACCGGATCACAAGACGTCCAGATTTTCCGAATGGAACAGCGGGCTCATGGGTGGTTGAAATCACGCTGCTGTATGAAACCCGTGAATGCAAGATGGATGCGTCAAGAGATGACTTGATCGACACCCAGGGAATCCAGCCTTAACTTCAAGCCCAAATGGGCTCTCGATCATCCTGGATGGCAACAATTTCAACCATGTGCATTCCGGCCGCGCAGTGCAGGTCACGGTTATGCCAATGAGGTGAAAGGCAGGCCCGAGAGCAAGTTCACACAACATAAAGTGATCGGGTCTATGCAGGCAGAAGAGTTCTCCATTCCGGGGGCGGATCAGCCACCGACATTTCGGGCCGCCGAGTACGTGCGGATGTCGACCGAGCACCAGCAGTATTCGACGGAAAACCAAGCCGACAAAATCCGCGAGTACGCGGCTCGGCGCAACATCGAAATCGTTCGCACCTATGCCGACGAGGGCAAGAGCGGCTTGCGCATCGATGGGCGGCGGGCGCTGCAGCAACTGATCAAGGACGTCGAGACAGGCAGCGCGGACTTCCAGATCATTCTGGTCTATGACGTCAGCCGCTGGGGCCGGTTCCAGGACGCCGATGAGAGCGCCTATTACGAATACATCTGCCGCCGTGCGGGCATCCAGGTGGCCTACTGTGCCGAGCAGTTCGAAAACGACGGCTCGCCTGTGTCGACCATCGTCAAGGGCGTCAAGCGTGCGATGGCTGGCGAATACAGCCGGGAGTTGTCGGCCAAGGTGTTTGCAGGGCAGTGCCGCCTGATTGAGTTGGGTTTTCGGCAAGGCGGACCCGCTGGCTACGGCCTGCGGCGCGTGCTGATCGATCAGTCCGGCACGCTCAAAGGTGAATTGGCTCGCGGCGAGCACAAGAGCCTGCAAACCGACCGCGTCATTCTTCAGCCGGGGCCGGATGATGAGGTTGCCGTGGTCAACCAGATCTACCGCTGGTTTGTCACCGACAACCTGACGGAGCTGGACATCGCCGAACGGCTGAACGCACAAGGAACGCGTACTGACCTTGGACGAGATTGGACACGAGCGACCGTCCGCGAGGTGCTGTCCAACGAGAAATACATCGGCAACAACATCTACAACCGTCGGTCTTTCAAACTCAAGAAGCTCCGGGTGGTTAACAGCCCCGACATGTGGATCAAAAAAGAAGGTGCGTTCGAGGGCATCGTGCCACCGGAGATTTTCTACACGGCGCAGGGGATCATGCGCGCAAGGGCACATCGGTACAGCGACGAGGAGTTGATCGAGAAGCTGCGCAGTCTGTACCAGCGCCACGGTTACCTCTCCGGCCTGATCATCGATGAGGCTGATGGCATGCCGTCTGCTGCGGCCTATGCACATCGATTCGGCAGTTTGGTTCGCGCCTACCAGACGGTAGGCTTCACCCCGGACCGCGACTACCAGTATCTGGAGGTGAATCAGTTTCTACGCAGACTGCATCCAGAGATCGTCAGCCAGACTGAACGCATGATTGCCGAGGTCGGCGGCAACGTCGAACGCGACCCGGCCACCGACCTTCTCACCGTGAATCGCGAGTTCACCGTTTCACTGGTGCTGGCGCGGTGCCAATTGCTCGACAACGGACGACGGCGCTGGAAGGTGCGCTTCGACACCAGTCTCGCGCCCGACATCACGGTGGCCGTGCGGCTGGACGACAGCAACCAGGCTGCCTTGGACTACTACCTGCTGCCGCGACTGGACTTCGGCCAGGCACGCATCCATTTGGCCGACCACAACGGCATCGAGTTTGAGTGCTATCGCTTCGACAGCCTGGACTACCTCTACGGCATGGCGCGGCGTATCCGCATACGGAGGGCCGCATGAGTCAAGACAAAGAACATCGGCATTCGGAGTTGCGGATGATTCCGCTCAACCGGATTGAGGTTCTCAACCCCCGCGAGCGCAACAGCCGGGTCTTCGAGCAGATCGTCGGAAACATCCAGAACATTGGCCTGAAAAAGCCCATCATCGTGACGCCGCGTCCGGGGAGCAATGGCGAGCACTATCTCCTCATCTGCGGCGAGGGGCGGTTCAAAGCCTTCAAGACGCTCGGGCATCAAGAGATCCCGGCAATGGTGATTAACGTCGATGACGAATCGGCCTTCATCATGAGCCTCACCGAGAACATCGCCCGACGAAAGTTCAGCCCGTTGGAATTGCTGTCCGGCATCGAGCAGCTGCGGGATCAGGGCTATGACAAGAAATCCATTGCCCAAAAGACTGGCCTGAGTCCGGAGTACGTGCAGGGCATCCTGCAGTTGCTGCAGAACGGTGAACAGCGACTGCTGATGGCCGTCGGCAGCGGGCGCATCCCTCTCAACGCGGCGATCACCATCGCTGGCGCGGGCAGCGACGAGAAAGCCATTCAAGCCGCATTGCAAGATGCCTACGAAACCGGAAAGCTGCGTGGCAGCCAGTTGATCCAAGCCCGTCGTGTGATCGAACGTCGCCGCACCCAAGGCAAATCCATCGGCGGCAGGATGACCTCCCGCAAGACCAATGAGGATGTCACCACGTCCAGCCTGGTGCGGAACTACCAGCGGGAAGTCGAGCGACAGAAGCTGCTGGTCAGGAAAGCAGAGACCGCTCAACGCAACTTGCTGTTCATTG
Source organism: Dechloromonas sp. CZR5 (assembly GCF_008711155.1). Classification (GTDB taxonomy): domain Bacteria; phylum Pseudomonadota; class Gammaproteobacteria; order Burkholderiales; family Rhodocyclaceae; genus Azonexus. The sequence goes on from NZ_VUYQ01000002.1 coordinate 27,118, forward strand.
TCGGGGCCCTGCGCCAACTGCTGGCCGACGAGAATTTCACCACCCTGCTGCGCGCGGAGGGGCTGGACACACTGCCCCAGTATCTGGCGGAGCGGGTTTGGGCTCGAGGGAGCGGCGCATGAGCAAACCGCCCTTGGGCTTCGTTCCGGAGCCACTGGTTCTGCCCCTCTCGTCCGTCCTGCCCTCGCGTAAGACGCCAGAAGGCTTGCTTGCCTCACGGAAATTCAAGCAGATCACCGCATCTATCGAGGCGGTCGGGCTGATTGAACCCCTGTCGGTGGGAAAGCCCAACCGCGAGGGGCAGCACATCTTGCTGGACGGACACACACGACTGGTCGCGCTGAAACAGCTGGGCTTCGACAAGGCTCCCTGCCTGGTGGCCACCGATGACGAAAGCTACACCTACAACAACCGGATCAATCGCCTCTCCAGCATTCAGGAGCACCTCATGATCCGTCGCGCTGTCGAACGGGGCGTCACCCCAGAAAAGCTGGCGAAGGCCTTGGACGTGGACATCAGCCACATCATCAAGAAGCTAAACCTGCTGGAAGGAATCTGCCCGGAGGCCGCCGAGTTACTGCGCGACCAGACGTTTTCGGCAAACCTTGGTGCGGTCCTGCGCAAGCTCAAGCCAACGCGTCAGGTTGAGTGCGTCGAACTGATGGTCAGTGCCAACAACATCACGGTCGCCTATGCCCAAGCCTTGGTTGCGGCGACACCCAGCAACTTGCTCGTCGGCGAGACCAAGCCCAAGAAGATGACCGGCGTCAGCGCCGACCAAATGGCCAAGATGGAGAGGGAAATGGGCAATCTCCACGAGCAGTTCAAGCTCGCCGAGCAAACCTATGGTCAGGACATCCTCAACCTGGTGCTGGCCAAGGGCTATCTCGCCAAGTTGATGGCGAACGAAGCCATCTTGCGTCACCTGACCAGGAACCACCCCGACGTGCTGAACGAGTTCGACAGCATCGTCCGTATGGTGGCGCTGGACAAATAAGCGGCGCGCAATCGGCGTAGTGAGCGAAATCCTTCCACAGGAAGGTCGTGACGGCGTCCACGCAGGCGGCCCACGGTTCTTTAACAATCCGGAAGCATCAGGGTCATCGCCCCTAAAACGGAGTTTCTGCTTCACTCCGTGATCAAGGGCGGTGACCGACAGGCTTGCCGCTGGCCTGCCCACGCGCATCGGGGCCTGCGCCTGGGCGAACAGCGGCACCTTTTTCAGTTTGTGGCGACCCAGTCTTCGTGGCGGAGCAATAGACCTAAACAGTGCTCGCTTGCTGAAGCAAATGAACCGTCTTGTCCCAGAAACAAGGCTTCGACGATTTTTGCTTACTATCGATCAAAACCCTGGGTACTTCTGCCAGATCCGCTGGTTCAGCTCTTCGTTGTCGCTGTACTCGCCGATCGCCCAATCCTTGAAGGCGTATAGGTCTTCCGCCAATTCGGTGATGACGTCGCGCAGTTCCAGCGGCTCCAGCCACTCGGCAGGGATCGCCCTCACGCCGTGCATCGCGCCCAGCAGGTTGCCAACGATCGCTCCGGTCGAGTCGGAATCGCCATCGTGGTTCACGGCCAGGATCACGCCATGTTTGAAATTGCGGGCGACCAGTGCGCAATAGATCGAGATCGCCATGGCCTCCTCGGCGATCCAGCCCTGGCCCAGGCGGGCAATGGCTTCTTCATGTGGCAAACCGGAATCGGCTAACTCCTCAGCCATCTCGATCGCACGCAGCGTCTCCTCAAAGCCGGGCTCAGCTCGCAGCAGGAGTTTGGCGGCGGCCAATGCCTCGCGCAGCGACGCGCCATCAGTCAGTGCCAGGACCAGCACCGCCAGCACGCCACCGGTCAGAGCTCCGGTCGGGTGACCATGGGTCAGCGCAGCCAACTCGGTACCCAGCCGGAAGGCGTCTTGGGGAGATTCGTACTGACGCAAGCGCCAGCCGAACAGACCGGCCGGCGCAACCCGCATAACGCCGCCGCAGCCCTTGCTGTCGTTGCGGGCCGGTTCCCCGAGCGAGTTCATCGCCCGCAGGGCCGATAGGCAGGTGTTGCCCGGTGCGCGACGGCTGTGCAGTTGACGCTGCTGAAACAGCCAGCCCGGCTCATCGGTGCCGAAGTCGATGTCGCATGTCGGGCGTTCGCCTTGGGTTTGCAGCCAGCGCAAATAGGCGTGCGCCGTTACCCCGGAATAGGTCGTGATGCCTTTGAAGCAGCCGCGCACCCAGCCTCGGATCAACCCCTCGGCGGTGAATAAGGTCATCTGCGTGTCGTCGGTGATCTTCCCCAGGCCACCATAAGCCGGTGCGTACTGGGTTATTCCCTTCGGGCCGAAGCGACGGAGAATCTCGGCCCGCTTCATGAACTCCACCGGTGCGCCCAGCGCATCTCCGACTGCACCGCCGAGTATGCAGCCCAGAAACCGCCCCTGGACTGTGCGTTTTTGCTGGCGCTTGCTGCGCCAGGCCGGAGGCGCCGGTGTCTCGAATTCTTCCGCCGCGCCCGCATCGGCAACAGGCTCCTCGTCCTCAGGGCCGGACAATGTGTAGTAGACGCCCAACTCTGCAACTACGCGGGCTGCGGGTCGGGCGACGAGGTCCAGCTGCTTGCGCCACTCGGGCACATCGGAGCCGTCCCAACTGATGCCCAGGCCTTTCTCCCAGTAGGACAGGTAGGCCTCGCCCCGGTCGGCGGCGTAGTAGTTACCGTTGCCGGCGGAGCAGTCGAGCGCGTACTCCCAGTTGTTCTCGCGCATGCAGACTCCGTGCTCAGGGTGAGGCACTTGCCCCAGCCCGATCAGGTATTCCGCGCTCTTGGCGTCCAACGGGCGAAACACAGCCACCCGCAATCGTCCGTCGTCCCGGGCGGTGATGGCAGCGATCAGAGCATCGTCACGTTGGATGGTGACCAGCTTGCCGCCGAGGTCCACGGGCCCGACCTCGAGCCACCAGTGGTCACCAGCGGCTGAAACGACATCGCGGGTATCGTCGGGCGCCAATAGCTCGGCAAGCCGATCCATTGCGGGTTCGACTTGCTGCCATTCGGCCTCCCCATCCCGGCTACGCTGCTGCAGACCGTGCAGCATCACGGCCAGCGGCAGGTCCCCGTTATCGAGCAGGGCCGACTTCAGATCGGCTGCTGGAACGGGGTACGCGATGTCCGGCAACCCGTACTGCGCCAGCGTCTCTGGCTTGAGGTGAAGCTCTGCGAAATCTTGCATGGCGCCCGTACCGATCCTTTTATCGCTGCGCCGCATGTGGTTATCACAATACGACGTACATACAAATCATAATAGAGTCATAGACAGATTCTAGGGCAGACCATATACTTTCCGCAATAACCCGTACAAGCATTCGCTAACCCGAACGAGCCAGCCAGGATGTCGAACGAACAGCTTGCAGATCTAACCCAGCCACAACGCGACCGGCTCGCGTTCGTGGAGTTGCGCGTGCGCTTCATCGGGGAGATACGCCGTCAGGACTTGGTCACGCGGTTTGGCATCCAGTCCGCCGCCGCATCCAGGGATCTGGCGCTGTACAAGGAGTTGGCCCCGGGCAACATCGACTACGACCCCAAGGGCAAGGCCTACGTCCTGGGGCCGGACTTCCGGCCCGTCTTCGACTTCCCCCCGGAGCGGGTGCTGTCGTGGCTGACCCAGGGCTTTGGCGATGGTGAGCCGATGCGGCTCAAGGCGTGGGTGGCCAGCGAGAGCCCGTCACGGCTCACGCATCCGGATCTGGATGTGCTGGCGAGCGTGACCCGTGCGATTCACCAGGAGTGTCCGCTCGGTATTGAGTACCACTCCATCTCCAGTGGCCGCACCGAGCGGGAGATCGTCCCGTTCGCGCTGATCGACAACGGCCTGCGCTGGCACGTCCGCGCCTTCGACCGGAAATCCCAAGAGTTCCGGGATTTCGTCATCACGCGGATCAAGCGCTCGTTCCTTATGAGGGATGCAGATGTGCAGCCCCATGAGCGCAGTGATCAGGACATCCAATGGACCCGGATCGTGGAGCTGGAGATGGTGCCGCACCCAGACCAGCCCCGCCCTGAAATTACGGAGATGGACTACGGCATGGTTCGCGGGTCACTACGGATGAAGCTGCGTGCTGCCACCGCCGGATACATCTTGCGGCAGTGGAGTGTGGACTGCTCTCCGGACCACAGTCTGCGCGGTTATGAATTCAGGCTCTGGCTGAAAGATCACCTGGCGCTGTACGGCGTCAAGAACGCTGTGTTGGCGCCGGGGTACCGCTCGCCCGACCAAAACAAGGGAGAGCAATAACGTGGCCTACGACCCAAAACGCGCGCTGGAACTTCTCCGCATCGGCTCCGGACGCGCCGATGCCACTTTCCGCGACGGCCAAGAAGATGCCATTCGTCACATCGTCGAAGGCAAAGGGCGCTTGCTGGTCGTGCAGAAAACCGGGTGGGGTAAGAGCTTTGTCTACTTCATCGCGACCAAGTTGCTGCGGGAAGCTGGAGCCGGCCCGGCGTTATTGATCTCGCCGCTGCTGGCGCTGATGCGAAACCAGATCGCAGCGGCAGAACGGATGGGGGTTCGCGCCGCCACCATCAACTCCGATAACCAGGATGAATGGAAATCGGTTGAAGCCAAGCTGCGTCGAAACGAAGTGGACATTCTGCTGATAGCGCCAGAAAAGCTGGGTAACGACTGGTTTAACACAGAGGTTCTAGCTGGTATCGCAGGGCAGATTTCGCTGATGGTTATCGATGAGGCCCATTGCATTTCCGATTGGGGTCACGACTTCCGTCCTCACTATCGACTGCTGGAACGTATCGCCAGAACGCTTCCAGCCAATCTGCGGCTGCTGGCCACAACGGCAACAGCAAACGATCGCGTTATGGAAGACCTTGTGGCTGTGCTCGGCCCCAACATGAAGGTGCTGCGCGGTGACCTGAATCGAAGTTCTCTGACGCTGCAAACGATGCGTTTACCCAGTCAGGCTGTCCGTCTGGCATGGATCGCGCAGCAACTCAGTTCACTTCCAGGGCACGGCATCATTTACACACTCACTATCCGAGATGCCAATCAACTAGCGGATTGGCTCAAGGCCCAGGGCTTTGCTGTAGAGGCCTATACAGGTAAGACAGGTGATCGGCGTGAGGAGCTAGAGCAGGCTCTGCAGGAGAACAAGGTTAAGGCACTTGTAGCGACCACCGCATTGGGTATGGGCTACGACAAGCCGGATCTGGCATTCGTTATCCATTTTCAGATGCCAGGCTCAGTTGTCGCCTATTACCAGCAAGTAGGGCGCGCAGGAAGAGCGCTGGAATCTGCATATGGCGTGCTCTTGAGCGGAGATGAAGAAGAAGGAATTACCGACTGGTTTATCCGTAGCGCGTTCCCAACTCGCCAAGAGGTAGACGATGTCCTGGGGGCTCTTAATGAGGCACCGGAAGGACTTTCAATACCTGACCTCATGACCTGCGTGAACATGAGCAAAGGTCGCATCGAGAAGACTATCACGGCACTGTCTCTCGAATCTCCAGCGCCGATCGCCAAGCAAGGTACGAAGTGGCAGCTTACTGCAGCCGAGCTAGGAGACGAATTCTGGGCGCGAGCAGACCGGCTCACCAAATTGAGGCGTGCCGAGCTCCAGCAAATGCAGGAATACGTCTCTCGGCCTTTCGGGCAGCACATGGGCTTTCTGATTGATGCGCTTGATGGCGATTCAAGCACCGTCAGCCCACCGTCGTTGCCGCCGCTGTCAGAAGACGTAGATCAGTTGCTGGTTCGGGAAGCCGAGGAATTTCTTTGTCGCACAAGTCTGCCCATCGAGCCTCGCAAAAAATGGCCCGTGGGGGGAATGCCGCAGTACGGAATTCACACCGCATCCACCATTCCCTATCAAGCGCAGCCAGGCAAAGCCCTCTGCGTCTGGGGTGATGCCGGTTGGGGCGGCTTGGTTCGACAGGGGAAGTACCACGACGGCCACTTTTCCGATGACCTCGTTGCTGCGTGCGTGAAGATGATTCAAGAGTGGAATCCGCAGCCGAGCCCAACCTGGGTGACCTGCGTTCCTTCGCTTCGGCATCCCGAATTGGTGCCGAATTTTGCGCAACGCTTGGCTGCTGCGCTGGGTCTGCCGTTTCATATGGTCATCGCAAAAACAGACGCACGGCCCGAACAGAAAACGATGGCAAACAGTACACAACAGGCGCGCAACATTGATGGCTCGCTCGCACTCAACGGCCAGCCCATACCTCCCGGACCAGTCCTCCTGGTTGATGACATGGTCGACTCACGCTGGACGCTGACGGTGTCTGCATGGCTGCTGCGCCAAAGCGGCAGCGGCGTGGTTTGGCCTATGGCCCTTTCACAGACGGGGCACGACGAATGACGCCAGTCCTCTCACCCAACACCCAGGCGATCCTGCTGCTGACTGCGCCGCTCATTGCTGGACGAGGCACTGCGTCATCGGATCTGCTCTCGCCTGGTGAATACAAACGTCTCGCGCGTCATTTGCGCGAGATCCAGCGTCAGCCTTCGGATCTCCTCTCACCGGACTCAGCTGAGATCTTGCGCGCGTGCCAGCCGGTGATTGACGAGGGCCGCCTGCAGAAATTGCTGGGGCGCGGATTCCTGCTGAGCCAAGTGATCGAGCGCTGGCAAGCGCGCGCCATTTGGGTGGTCAGTCGCGCCGACGCCGAGTATCCGCGTCGCCTGAAGACCCGCCTTCGTGAAGATGCGCCGGCAGTGCTATACGGCTGTGGCGACATGGCTTTGCTCGAAACCGGTGGGCTTGCCGTCGTCGGATCGCGGCATGTGGACGACGCCCTCATCGACTACACCATGGCAGTTGGCCGGCTCGCTGCTCGGGCAGGCAGAACGCTTGTCTCCGGTGGTGCCAAGGGCATCGATCAGGCCGCCATGCGAGGTGCGCTTGAGGGAGGTGGAAAAGTTTGTGGCGTTCTGGCGGACAGTCTGGAAAAGACCACCATGAACCGCGAGCACCGCAACCTGCTGCTCGATGGGCAACTGGTCCTGATTTCGCCCTACGACCCGAGTGCCGGGTTCAATGTCGGCAACGCCATGCAGCGGAACAAGCTGATCTATGCCCTGGCAGACACCTCACTGGTGGTCAGTTCCGACCTCAACAAAGGTGGCACTTGGGCGGGCGCTGTCGAGCAGCTCGACAAACTCAAGTTCGCCCCGGTCTTCATTCGATCGACGGGCGAGTCTTCAGCCGGATTAGATGGTTTGCGAAAGAAAGGCGCACTTCCCTGGCCGAACCCGCAAGACGTGGATTCGTTCGAGGACGTGTTCAACGTGGCGATGCCCACGCCGACGGCATCCCCACAGGTTGGTTTTGCGCTGTTTTCAAACGAAGAACCAACGTCGGCTGACGCCAAGCCAACGGCGCCCGTGCCACCCGACACCGCGCCAGCGCCCCAGGCCGCGAGTGAGCCATCGGCACCGGTCGACGTTGTTTCCGATGCGCAGCCACCCGCTGAGGCATTGGAAGAACCGCCGCCAGTCACGCCAGAGGCCGTGGCGCCTATAGACGAGGCCAAGGAATCTCCGCAGCCGGAATCGACCCCTGCCGAAGCGCTCTTCGCTGCCGTGCGCGCTGCGATTCAGCAACTCTTGAGTGCGCCGATGAAGGACGCCGAAGTAGCAGCGGCGCTGGACGTTTCCAATGCGCAGGCCAAGGCGTGGTTGCAGCGCCTGGTTGACGAAGGCGTACTAGAAAAACAGAAGAAACCTGCGGGCTACATCGTCAAGCAAAAGCGGCTGTTCGAGTAACCGATGAAGACCAAACAAGAACACAAGCCGCAGTGCGACGGCATTGATATAGAAGGGCCATTCGTTTGAGCGACCAACAAATCACCCTCAGCCAACTCGAAGGCCACCTCTGGGAATCCGCCAACATCCTGCGCGGCCCGGTGGATGCGGCCGACTTTAAGACCTACATCTTCCCGCTGCTGTTCTTCAAGCGCATCTGCGATGTCTGGGACGAGGAGTACCAGGAGATCGTTGATGAGACTGGTGACGAGCAACTGGCCTGGTTTCCGGAGTCGCACCGCTTCCAGATCCCGGAAGACTGTCACTGGAACGACGTTCGCACCAAGGCCAGCAATGTCGGGACGGCCCTTCAGCGCGCGATGCGTGAGATTGAGAAGGCCAACCCCGACACCCTGTACGGCGTGTTCGGCGATGCCCAGTGGTCGAACAAGGATCGGCTGTCTGATGCCTTGCTCAAGGACCTGATCGAGCACTTCTCCAAGCTGCCGTTTGGCAACAAGAACGTCAATTCGGACCTGCTTGGCGACGCCTACGAATACCTGATCAAGAAGTTCGCCGACGCCACCAACAAGAAGGCCGGGGAGTTCTACACCCCACGCAGCGTCGTGCGGTTGATGATCGACATGCTCGATCCCAAAGAAGCCGAGACCATCTACGACCCGGCCTGCGGTACCGGCGGCATGTTGCTGGCCGCCGTGCAGCACGTGAAGGAACAGCATGGCGACGTGAAGCGGCTGTGGGGCAAGCTGTACGGACAAGAGAAAAACCTCACCACCTCATCCATCGCGCGGATGAACCTGTTCCTTCACGGCATTGAAGACTTCCAGGTGGTGCGCGGCGACACGCTGCGCAACCCGGCCTTCTTCGAGGTCGACCGACTGGCCACCTTCGACTGCGTGATCGCCAACCCCCCTTTCTCGCTGGAAAAGTGGGGCGAGGACCTGTGGCTGAACGATCCCTTCGGCCGCAACTTTGCTGGCCTGCCGCCCTCGTCCAGCGGTGACTTCGCGTGGGTGCAGCACATGGTCAAGTCGATGGCCGACGTCAGCGGCCGGATGGCCGTGGTGCTGCCCCAGGGCGCCCTGTTCCGCAAAGGTGTGGAAGGCAGCATCCGCCAGAAGCTGCTGGAGATGGATCTGGTTGAGGCCGTGATCGGGTTGGCGCCCAACCTGTTCTACGGCACCGGCCTGGCCGCGTGCATCCTGGTCTTGCGCAAGCGCAAGCCAGCCAAACACAAGAAGAAGGTGCTGATCGCCGATGCGTCACGCCTGTTCCGCCGGGGGCGCGCGCAAAACTATCTGGAACCCGAGCACGCCGCCGAGATCCTCGGCTGGTATCGCGGCTTTGCCGATGTGCAGGACGCGGTCCGCGTGGTCAGCCTCGACGAGATCAAAGCCGAGGACTGGACGCTGAACATCTCGCGCTATGTCCTGCCGCCATTGCAAGAAGACATTCCCCCGCTGCCGGTTGCCATCACGTCATTCAAGGACGCGCTCATCCGCTGCCGTGAAGCCGAAGAGCGGCTCGCGCAGGTCATGACTGAAGGGGGATGGCTGAAATGAGTCACCCAAGTAAACGCATCAGCCAACAAGAACTCGAAAGCTACCTGTGGGGTGCCGCCGTGCTGCTGCGCGGCCTCATCGACGCCGGCGACTACAAGCAGTTCATCTTCCCGCTGCTGTTCTACAAGCGCGTGTCGGATGTGTGGGAGGAGGAATACCAGGCGGCCCTGGCCAACTCGAAGGGCGACCTCTCCTACGCACAGTTCGCGGAGAACCACCGCTTCCAGATTCCCCAAGGCGCTCACTGGAACGATGTTCGCCAGGCACCCAAGAACGTAGGCGCCGCCATCCAGAAAGCCATGCGTGCTATCGAGACCGCCAACCCGGATCTGCTTGATGGCATCTTCGGCGATGCACCCTGGACCAACCGCGAGCGCCTGCCCGATGAAACGCTGAAAAACCTGATCGAGCACTTCTCGACGCAGACACTCTCGGTGGCCAACGTCCCCGAGGACGAGTTGGGCAACGCCTACGAGTACCTGATCAAGAAGTTCGCGGACGACTCAGGCCACACGGCGGCCGAGTTCTACACCAACCGCACCGTCGTCCACTTGATGACGCAACTTCTTGCACCTCAGGCGGGCGAGTCGATTTACGACCCCACGTGCGGTACCGGCGGCATGTTGATTTCAGCGCTGGACGAAGTGAAGCGCTCGGGCGGAGAGTACCGCACGCTCAAGCTCTACGGGCAGGAGCGCAACCTCATTACCTCATCCATCGCCCGCATGAATCTGTTCCTGCATGGCGTGGAGGACTTCGAGATCATCCGGGGTGACACCCTGGCTGAACCCAAGCACATCGAAGGCGACCGCCTGCGCCAGTTCGATGTGATCCTGGCCAACCCGCCGTACTCCATCAAGCAGTGGAATCGCGAGGCCTGGAGTAGTGACAAGTGGGGACGCAACTCGCTGGGTACGCCACCGCAGGGCCGCGCCGACTACGCCTTCCAGCAGCACATCCTGACCAGCCTCACCACCAAGGGGCGTAGTGCCGTGCTCTGGCCCCACGGTGTGCTGTTCCGTAACGAAGAACAGGCCATGCGCGCCAAGATGGTCGAGCAGGACTGGGTCGAGGCTGTCATCGGCTTGGGCCCCAACCTGTTCTACAACTCTCCGATGGAGTCGTGCATCGTCATCTGCAACCGCAAGAAGGTCGCCGCTCGCAAGGGCAAGGTGATCTTCATCGACGCGGTGAGTGAGGTAACCCGCGAACGGGCGCAGAGCTTTCTTAAGCCCGAGCACCAGCAGCGCATCCTGACCGCTTATAAAACGTTTGCCGATGTTCCCGGTTTCGCCAAGGTCGCCACCCTGGCCGAAATCGGCATCAATGCGGGCAACCTCTCGATCCCGCTGTACGTGAAGCGCATTGCCGCCGCCATCGCCACCGACAGCAATGGTGACGCGGTATCGCTGCGCTCAGCCTGGGATCAATGGCAAACCGATGGCCGTGCCTTCTGGCAACAGATGGACGCGCTGGTGGAAACGCTGGATGGAGTGATTACGGAGGACATCGAGCGTGTCTGACAAGAACAATAAAACCCTGAAGCCCGGCTGGCGTCGGGTGAAATTCGGCGACGTGGTGCGCCTCTCGAAAGCCCGCAGCCAAGATCCGTTGGCCGATGGCATTGAACGCTACGTCGGTCTGGAACATCTCGAGCCAGGTGATTTGCGTATCCGCAGCTGGGGCAGCGTCGCTGACGGCGTTACCTTCACCAGCGTGTTTCAACCTGGCCAGGTGCTGTTCGGCAAGCGACGCGCTTACCAGCGCAAGGTGGCTGTGGCGGATTTCTCTGGGGTGTGTTCCGGGGACATCTACGTGCTGGAGACCAAGGATGCGCAGGTCTTGTTGCCGGAGCTGCTGCCATTCATTTGCCAGACCGATGCCTTCTTCGATCACGCTGTTGGCACATCGGCTGGCTCCTTGAGCCCCCGCACGAACTGGACGAGTTTGGCTGATTTTGAGTTTGCGTTGCCTCCGATGCAGGAGCAATGCGAGATCGTTCAAGTTCTCGCCGCTACTCGCGAATGCGCTGATGCCTATAAAGCATCAGAATCCGCGCTAAAAACGCTTCTGCTTTCTAGAACTGATGAACTGTTTTCTGGGCAGATGGAGGATGAAGCTAAGGCACAAGTCATTGGCGATATCGCTGAAGTGCAATATGGGCTGACGATCAACGCCAAACGCAGAGAAATTGAGAAGCAATCGCCCTATCTTCGAGTGGCAAACGTTCAGCGATTTCACATCGATCTGTCCGAAGTCAAAGACGTTGGCGTGGATAGCAAGGACGACGGATGCATCCTTCAAAGGAATGACATCCTCGTTGTCGAGGGACATGCGGATATCGCTGAATTGGGTAGAGCCTCGATTTGGGAAGCGCAGCTTCCGATCTGCCTTCATCAAAATCACCTGATTCGGATTCGTTGCCGACCAGAGGTTGATCCTTATTACGTCCTTGAGTACGTGAACTCTCCAGCGGGACGGGCCTACTTTCGAGGACGGGGTAAAAGCACGAGCGGGCTCAACACGCTCAATTCGACCGTTGTTCGGGAAATGCCAATTCCTATTCCTCCACTTGCCACTCAGAAGTCAATTGCGGATGAGCTGAAAGCGGCCAGGCGGCGGCTGACAGATATTGCCGACAGAAAGGAACAGCACGCTGCCGTCTCGAAGCGTCTGAGTATGGAGATATTTGGAGGGAAGCAGGGATGAGTACATTTACCGAATCGAACACCGTCGAAGCGTATGTCCGCGATCTGCTCGCCGGCCCGATCAAGGCTATCCCGGCCAACACCGCCCAAGAACCGCAAGCCAGCTACGGCCCCAGTCCCAAAGGCATCGGCTGGCGCTACGCTGCTCCGTCTGAGGTGCCGCGCCAGATTCAGGAAGTGCTGGTCGAGCCGTGGCTGCGCGATGCGCTTATTCGCCTTAACCCAGAGATTGCCGCTCAACCCGACCGTGCCGATGAAGTGCTCTACAAGCTGCGCGCCATCGTGCTGTCGGTGCGCTCGGATGGGCTGATCCGCGCCAACGAGGAAATGACCGCATGGATGCGCGGTGAGCGCTCGATGCCCTTCGGCCCCAACAACGAGCATGTGCCGGTGCGGCTGATCGACCTGGATGATCTGGCGCGGAACCAGTACATCGTCACCCAGCAGTTCATCTACCGCGCAGGCCCCACCGAGCGCCGCGCCGATCTAGTTTTGTTGGTCAACGGGCTGCCGTTGGTGCTGATCGAGGCCAAGACGCCGGTCAAGAAGTGCATCAGCTGGGTCGATGGCGCGGTTCAGGTGCACGACGACTATGAGAAGTTCGTGCCCGAGCTCTTTGTCTGCAACGTGTTCTCGGTGGCCACCGAGGGCAAGGCCTACCACTACGGGTCCATCGGCCTGCCGGTCAAGGACTGGGGACCGTGGCATCTGGATGGCAATGGGGAGGATGGTCAACACCACCCGCTGAAGTCGCTCAAGCTGTCCGCCGAGAGCATGCTGCGCCCGCATGTGGTGCTGGATATTCTGGGCAGCTTCACGCTGTTTGCCACCAACAAGAAAAAGCAGCGCATCAAGATCATCTGCCGCTACCAGCAGTTTGAAGCGGCCAACAAAATCGTCGAGCGCGTGCTGGCCGGTTACCCCAGGAAAGGGCTGATCTGGCACTTCCAGGGTTCGGGCAAGTCACTGCTGATGGTGTTTGCCGCGCAGAAGCTGCGCATGCATGCGGGCTTGAAGAACCCCACGGTGCTGATCGTGGTGGACCGGATCGATCTCGACAGCCAGATCACTGGCACATTCACCGGAGCGGACATTCCCAACCTTGAAAAGGCGGATACCCGCGAGAAGCTGCAGCAGCTGCTGGCGCAGGACGTGCGCAAGATCATCATCACCACGATCTTCAAGTTCGGCGAGGCCACAGGGAGTCTGAACGACCGCAGCAACATCATCGCCCTAGTCGACGAGGCCCACCGCACGCAGGAAGGTGATCTGGGCCGCAAGATGCGTGAGGCCCTGCCCAATGCGTTTCTGTTCGGCCTGACCGGCACGCCGATCAACCGTGCCGACCGCAACACCTTCTACGCCTTCGGCGCCGACGAGGACGAGAAGGGCTACATGAGCCGGTACGGCTTTGAGGAGTCGATCCGCGACGGCGCCACGCTGAAGCTGCACTTCGAACCGCGATTGATCGATCTGCACATCGACAAGGCAGCGCTGGATGCCGCGTACAAAGACCTGACCGGCGGCCTGTCGGATCTGGACAAGGACAACCTCGCCAAGACCGCCGCCAAGATGGCCGTGCTGGTCAAGACGCCCGAGCGCATCCGCAAGGTGTGCGAGGACATCGTCGAGCATTTCCAGACCAAGGTGGAGCCCAACGGCTTCAAGGGCCAGATCGTCACCTTCGACCGCGAGTCCTGCCTGCTGTTCAAGACCGAGTTGGACAAGCTGCTGCCGCCCGAGGCCACGGACATCGTGATGTCGGTGCAGGCGTCCGACAAGAAGGAGCATCCAGAGTACGCGGCCTATGACCGTTCACGCGATGAGGAAGAACGGCTGCTTGATCGCTTCCGCGACCCGGCCGATCCGCTGAAGCTGATCATCGTCACGGCCAAGCTGCTGACCGGCTTTGATGCGCCGATCTTGCAGGCCATGTACCTGGACAAGCCGCTGCGCGACCACACGCTGTTGCAGGCCATCTGCCGCGTGAACCGCACCTACTCCGAGCAGAAGACCCACGGCTTGATCGTGGATTACCTCGGCATCTTCGACGACGTGGCGGCAGCGCTGGAGTTCGACGACCAGAGCGTCAAGCAGGTGGTCAGCAATATCCAGGAGCTGAAGGACAAGCTGCCTGAGTCGATGCAGAAGTGCCTGGCCTTCTTCTCTGGCTGCGATCGCAGTTTGCAAGGCTACGAGGGCCTGATCGCCGCACAGCAGTGTCTGCCCAATAACGAGGTGCGAGACAACTTTGCTGCCGAGTACAGCGTGCTCAACAAGATCTGGGAGGCGCTGTCACCGGACACCGTTCTGGGCCCCTTCGAGAAGGACTACAAGTGGTTGTCGCAGGTGTACCAGTCGGTACAGCCCTCTAGTGGCCACGGCAAGCTGATCTGGCATTCGCTGGGCGCCAAGACCATCGAGCTGATCCACCAGAACGTGCATGTCGACGCGGTGCGGGATGACCTCGACACCTTGGTGCTAGACGCCGATCTGCTGGAAGCGGTGCTGTCGAACCCCGACCCGAAGAAGGCCAAGGAGATCGAGATCAAGCTCAAGCGCCGGCTGCGCGGGCATGGCGGCAACCCCAAGTTCAAGAAGCTGTCGGAGCGGCTTGATGCGCTGAAAGACCGGTTCGAGTCTGGCCAGATCAACAGCGTCGAATTTCTGAAGCAGTTACTGGAGATCGCCAAGGAGACGCTGCAAGCCGAGAAGGAGGTCCCGCCCGAAGAGGATGAGGATCGCGGCAAGGCGGCGCTCACCGAACTATTCAACGAGGTCAAGACGGCCGAGACGCCCATCATGGTCGAACGCGTGGTCGCGGACATCGACGAGATTGTGCGACTGGTCCGTTTCCCGGGCTGGCAAGGCACGCAGGCCGGTGAGCGTGAAGTCAAGAAGGCCCTGCGCAAAGCCCTCTTCAAATACAAGCTGCATGCGGATGAGGAGCTGTTCGAGAAGGCCTACAGCTACATCCGGCAGTATTACTAAAGGGGGCGGGGGATGACCACTCAGACGATAGATAGTGCACCGCATGCAACCTGGTTTGTCGGCGCCAGCTACGGCGGTACCGATGATCAGATGCCGCGATTTCTTGCAGAAGGAATTTGGGAGAACGGCTACGACGACAAGCTCCTCGATGTGGTGCGTTCCATGCGCCCGGGAGAGCGGATCGCCATCAAGTCGTCTTACACGCGAAAGCACGGTCTGCCTTTCGATAGCCGAGGCCGAGCGGTTTCGGTTATGGGCATCAAGGCGGTCGGCACGATCACCGAAAACCTGAACGACGGGAAGCGAGTGAAGGTGGACTGGGTCAAGGTCGAGCCGGTACGGGAGTGGTACTTCTACACTCACCGAGCAACGATCTGGCGTGTGCTGCCCGGCGAATGGATGAACGATGCGCTGATTGCATTTGCGTTTGACGGCAAGCCGCAGGATGTAGATCGCTTTCGCAACGAGCCCTTTTGGCGGGAGCGTTACGGCACGACTTCGCCAGAAAAGCAGCGCTTCGAGTGGACTGACTTTTACGAGGCAGTGGCCGAAAAGCTGCTGGCCCACGCAGACGATCGAACTCCGCTCATCGAGGGCATCCACGAGATCGCGTCTCGGGTGCCGGGGCTGACCTATCTCCAGGATAAGTTTCCCGATGGAACCAGTGGTCCGCTGCGGGACATTTGCCCATTCACCACGATGGGCACCTTTAACCGATCCATGACCGATGCCAACCGCAAGACCATCGCGGGTGAACTTGCCAAGTTGCTGGGTGTGACGGTGCCGGTCCCGCCTTCATTCGAAGGCATTCCCGTTCTCAACAACCAACGTTCCTGGTTTTTCGCCTATGCCGACAAGCGTGGTGCGGGCGACATCGACGCGCTATGGAAGGCATTCGTTGCCGCGAGCAAGATGGTCGATGGCGACCAGTTGGACACTCGCGATGCCTTCATCCGGGCTTATGACGAGGCAACCCAAGTGTGGGGTGTCGCATGGAACCTTTCGACAGGTCTCTACTGGGCGCATCCATGGGAATTCCTGACCTTGGATAGCCAGTCGCGCCACTACATCAACAAGCGGCTCGGCCTGAATGTCGCCATCAGTGGTCAGCAAGGCCCATGTGATGGTCGGGCCTATTTGAAGCTGCTGGACGATTTGCGTTCGCGCTTCGGCGAAGACGGCTATCCCGTCCACAGTTTCCCAGACTTGTCGCTTGCGTCCTGGATGTACAAAGACCCGGTTGACGAGCCTGTGCCGGCTGGCGATATCGGTACCAATGCCGGAGCAGAACAGGAAACTGAAGGTGAAGTTCGCGAAGCCTTTCAGGTGGCAGCGCCAATCGTTCCCTACTCGGTGGAGGACATCCTCAAGGACGGCTGTTTCCTGGAGCGGGCCGAGATTGTCCGCTTGCTCGATCGTCTGCGCACAAAAAAGAACCTCATCCTTCAGGGGCCTCCGGGCACGGGCAAGACCTGGCTAGCCAAACGGCTCGCGTTCGCGCTCATGGGCCAGAAGGACGACAGCAAGGTCCGTGCAGTGCAGTTCCACCCCAACCTGTCCTACGAGGACTTTGTTCGAGGGTGGCGCCCCACTGGCGAAGGTAAGTTGTCGCTGGCGGACGGCGTCTTCATGGAAGCTATCAAGGCCGCATCGAAGGAGCCTTCGTCGAAGTTTGCCGTGGTGATCGAGGAGATCAACCGTGGAAACCCAGCGCAGATCTTCGGCGAGTTGCTGACGCTGCTTGAGGCGGGCAAACGGACGCCCAACGAAGCGCTGGAACTCTGTTATCCGGATGCGGACGGCAAACGACGTCCCGTCCATATTCCCGAGAATCTCTATGTGATCGGCACCATGAATATCGCCGACCGATCGCTTGCACTGGTCGATCTGGCATTGCGTCGCCGCTTTGCTTTCGTTGGACTGGAGCCGAGACTCGGCCAGGTTTGGCGGGATTGGGTGGTCAAGGATTGCGCTGTCGATCCGGGCTTGGTCGCGGATATCGAGCGCCGTATCGCCGAGCTGAACGACCAGATCGCGGCGGATGCGCGCCTTGGCAAGCAATTCCGAATTGGTCACAGCTATGTGACACCCGCACATCGACTGGAGGCGGGAGACACGAAGAAGTGGTTCCAGCAGGTCGTGGAGACGGAGATCGGCCCGTTGCTGGATGAATACTGGTTCGACGCGCCCGACGAAGCACAAAAGGCGATTGCACGGCTGACGCAGGGCTGGTGATGACCGCCGTCGCAGAACAGGTGGAAAGTGCATCCATGAGCCCTGAGGGGTTCATCGGACGCATTCCGGTGCGCAACCTCTGGCTGCTGATGCTCTACGCCTCTGACCTGTTCCGCACTCGCGGCATCGGCAAGATCGGCTTGGAAGACAGCCCGGACGATCTACCGGATTTAGTCGCGGAGATCCTTGCCCACGCGGTTGAGGTGCGACAGCGTCGCCGCTTGAGTCTTGGATATCGATCTCGTGATGCAGTCATCAATCGCGTGCGTGGCCGGATCGACGTCTTGACCACCGAACGCCATCAGTTGATGGATAGAGGCCTGGTGGCGTGCCGGTTCGACGAACTCACCTTCGACACACCACGCAATCGTTTCGTACGAGCAGCCTTGGAGTCCATCTCCAGGATCGTTCAGAGGAAGGACGTTGCCCATCGGTGCCGCGCACTTGCGGGTGGCATGAAGGCAATGGGTGTATCAGGGGACGCACCGACCCGCGCCCAAATGAGCACCGATCGTTTCGGCCGTAACGATGCGGACGACCGGTTCATGGTGGCAGCCGCAAAGCTGGCGTTCGACCTAGTGCTACCTACGGAGGCGTCGGGTGCGAATGTGCTCTCTCTGCCGGACCGAGAAGCGACGTGGGTACGTCGTTTGTTTGAGCGAGCGGTGGGCGGCTTCTACGAAGTCGTATTGAGTCCGCAGGGCTGGCGGGTTCTATGCGGCGGGACGATGGGCTGGCAGATCGAGCAGAAGACGGCGGGGATCGACAAGATCCTGCCGACGATGCGAACTGATGTCGTGCTCGACCACCCGTCAACCGGGCAGAGGATCGTCATCGATACCAAGTTCACCTCGATTGTGACGAGCGGTTGGTACCGTGAGGAAACCCTGCGCAGCGGATACGTGTACCAGATCTACGCCTATCTGCGCTCCCAGGTTGGGTGCGGCGATGCGCTTGCAGATCACGCGAGTGGATTGTTGTTGCATCCCGCGATCGGCCAGATGGTCGACGAGACAGTGCTGATCCAGGGGCATCGCATTCGTTTTGCCACCGTGGATCTGACTGCGTCGACGGCGGATATTCGATCGCAACTGCTGCGATTCTTTGGCCCGATCCAGTCAGTGACAGGCCAGTGAAGAGCATGGATCGAATCTACATCGACACCTGGGCAAACATCAGCGCTGACGGTTGGAGCTCCCTCCTTCTGGGCAACGGCGCCAGTATCGCCATCCACAAGGAGTTCGCATACCCAACACTTCACGGCATTGCTGACGCAAAAGGACTGCTCGCCACCACTGCCCCAATATTCGCCAAGCTCGGGACAACCGACTTCGAGCATGTTCTGCTCGCGTGCTGGTATGCCGAGCACGTCAACGGGGCATTGGGGACGCCTTCGGCCGCCATCTCCGCAGCCTATGAGGAGGTCCGTACAGCACTGATCGAAGCTGTGCACAGTGTGCATCCGGTGCATGCCGATGTTGCCACCGACTTACAGCGGGTCGGTGCGTTTGCGAGCGCGTTTCCCACGGTCGTCAGCCTGAACTACGACCTCACCTTGTACTGGGCCATGCTGCTGTTCAATGCGGCGAATGGGAGTTGGTTCAAGGACGCATTCCACGGCGGCGAGTTCCAGACGGATTGGGAATATCTACGGCGACCCTATGGGAACGCTGCAGGAGCAACATTGGTTTTCTACCCTCACGGCAGTCTTGCGGTTGCGCGTGACTACCTTGGTGATGAGACAAAGCTCGCTGCAGGCGCGGGAGCCGCAGGTGACTTGCTCGACACGATCACGCTCAGGTGGTCATCCGGGAACTACGTGCCCGTGTTTGTAAGCGAGGGAACCAGCAAGCAGAAAGTCGCCGCAATTCGTCGGAGCCACTATCTGACGAACGTGTACGAAGAGGTTTTGCCCAGCCTCGGAGAGAGTTTGGTCGTGTATGGCTGGAGCTTTGACGAAAGGGATCAGCACGTGCTCGATGCCATATCGGCAAATCCGCCGAAGCGAATGGCTGTCTCGGTGTTCACGGGTCAACCAGACGGAGATCAGCAGGCGTTCTGCCATCAGGTACTCAAGGCCATTGGCCGGTCCTTGCCTGGCACAGAGGTCACGTTCTTCGATTCGCGGAGCCCGGGTTGCTGGATCAATCCATGATGCGGTGCTGAACCCTACTGCTCGCTGGCAACCTTCATCTCCCTGACCCACGTTTGCAATGCCCTTAGCTGCTCGGCGTTCTCGTGACAGGTCTGGTAGTTGGCAGCAACGGTTCCGGCGACGGCAGAGAGCGCAATGCCTGTGGCGGCCGCATCAGCATTTCGGGCGGGCTCGGGCAGTTCACCGGCGGCGGCAGCGTCGTGCAGGCGCACAAAGCCACGGTTGATAGTGCAAGCAGCATCGGCTTGAACGGGCACATAGACGGGAACCTCCTTGATGATGATTTCGCCCTTCTCGCGGACGACGCGGACGCGGTCGACGTACTGCGTGACAACCTTGACGGTGGCTTGGGCCTGCCGCTCGCGGACGGCGGTGGCTTGCAGGGTTTGTTGCTGGACGGCGGCGTCCCACCGGGCTTGAACGTGGCCCGCGCCCTTGACCCAGCCGAAGCCGATCAGCGCGACGGCCAGCGCAGCCAAGGCCAGCAGGCGGTACGGCCAAGGGATCAGACTCATGGGGTAGCCTCACCGACGCACTGGCGGTATTCGGCCTCGCGGCGCGTGGCGAGGCCACCGCACAGCCGGGTGTTGGCAGGCAGCGCACAGTCTTTGCCTTGGAAGAATCGCCAGCGCAGCAGTTCGGAGCACGCCCCGGCGTAGTCCCCGGCGTTGAGCTTCCTGACCAGCGTAGACTGGCAGAACGCGCGGCTGCCGACGTTGTAGGAGAAGCTCACCAGCGCGTCATACTCGTGCTGCGCCAGCGGCACGGTGACGCAGGTTTTGAGCGCCCCTTCGAACTGCTGCACATCGGTGAGCGCCCGGGCCAGAGCCTTTGGCGGCGTGGTGGTGTCGCCGAGTTTTACGCCCGTGGTGGTGCCGAAGCCGATGGTCGGCACATCACCCTTGACCGGGATCACCGCGCGGTCGGTGTAGCCCTCGTGCAGCACGATGCCGACCAGGGCGGCAGCGGACAGGGTCAGCGCGGCCACTGTTTTTCGTTGTGGTGGCCGAATCATTGGTGCATCTCCGGCTGCGCCACGATGCGCGCAACCGTCGCGCCGATGCTGGCGGCGAAGGCCAGCAGCACGAACGCGCCGCGCGGCAGTACATCCCCGAACAGCGGCACCACCACCTCCGCCGCCGTGAAAGCAGCGGCCAGCAGGGAGAAGCGAATGCTCCAGGCACGTCGCAACACACGCCGCCAGTCGTCCAGCAGGCCGATCTTGCGGTTGGCTGTCATTGCGGGCCTCCCATCAGTTTCAACTTGATGGCTGCGCCAACGAGCAGTGCGGCTAGGATGCCGGTGGTGATGACCTTGACGGTGGTTTGCCACGCGGTACGCCGGGCATCACGCCAGGCTTCCAGCAGGCCGCGTAGTTCGCGGATGTCGCGTGCGGCGTGGCCGTTTTCCAGGCCAAGGTGGGTCAGGACACGCTCGGCTCCGCGTTCAGCGGCGCGGTCCAGGAGTTCGTCGAAGTCCTCGCGGCGCAAGAGGAGCATGTTCTCGACGAGCGCAGGCTGTTGTTGTTCGGGTTCGGTCATTGCGGTCTCCAGAAATGCGAAACCCGCCTCGTGGGCGGGTTTCTGGTGGGTACGAAGATGGGAAATCAGATGGCGAGGCCTGCGCTCCAGCCGGTGGACTTGTAGGCCGAGAGCTTGGCCTCGTCCTCGATGTAGCAAAGCCAGCCGATCTTGGGCGTGTGGTACTCCCAGACATCGGCGATGCGTGCGGCGATCTGGTTGGTTTTACCGGCCCACACGCCGGTGGCGGCGGCAGGAATGAGGTAGCGGTCGCCGTTGGCGGGGTTGGCCGGTGGCGTAGTCAGGTCACGGTCTTTCACGGACAGACCGACCACAGCGCCGAGACGCTTGAGATTGGCATCCATGCCGGTATCCCAACCGCTCTCGCCAAGCGTCCAGCCATAGTTGAGTCCAAGGTTCGGATCGGTTGATGACATGATTTATCTCCAGAGATTCGATGCGTGGCGAATACGCCGGACTGCTTCCGGGTCGCCGGTGCGATGGCTTTGCTGCGGGTGTTGTCGCCAATGACGCCCGACGATGGGCAGGTACAGCACGCCGCCACGTTTGGCCACGAGCAGGGTCAGCAGCCAATCGGCAAAGTTATTGAGGTCGGTGGTTTCCTTGAGCACGGCTTCCACGGCGGATCGACGCATCACGATCAGGCCGTGAACGTGGCTGGCGCTGTTGGCGTGTTGCCAACGGCTGTAGGCCAGACGCCGCACGGCGATGTCCTGGCCGTTTTCGTCGGTCAGTGCTTCGTCGGTGTAAGCCATCACGGCCTGCGGGCAGGCATCCAGCGCATCGGCCAGTTGTGTGAAGGCACTGGCTTCGTACAAATCGTCGGGATCGACAAAGGACACCAGCGGCAGCGTGCCTTGTGCATAGCCTGCCGCGCGTGCCTCGCCGATACGCCCCGGAATGCCGGGCAAAACGTGCAACTGGATCGGTGCGTCCTCGAGGCTGGCGATGCAGGCCTCACGCCATTCGGCAGGCTCGTTCAGGGTGAGCAGATGAACATCGATGCGCGGCTCCATCACACACCTCCCCAATACTGTCCCCAGCGCAGGCCGTAGCCCGCGCGATCCATGACCCGCACCTGCGGCTGCCAGCTACTCAAACCATCGCGCTCGGCACTGATCTCCACCGTGATGCGGTCGCCCAGCGCACCGGCATCCAGCGCGGCAACTGCTGCCGTCAAGATGTAGGCGGTGCCGAGCAGCCCCGTCTCGTTACGAACCAGCACGTTGTTGCGATTGCGGATGTGCACCGTGTAGGTCACGCCCAGTTCTGGCCCGATATCGCCCTCGTCTTGCTGCACGAGATAGGCTGTCTGCTGTGTGCGGTCGCGATGGGCCCACGTGACGGTGAGGTCACCGGCCACAACGGCAGGCTCACTCTGGCCATTGAGGCGGATACGACCGGGTGGATACGGCAAAGCCTGCCGACCGGCCAGCACCATCGGCTGCGCATTGGCGGCCAGCACAGGATCGCCCTGATCGGTCGATGTGCGAGGAATTGCGCCCACGAACACCGACTCGCCTGGGGCACGCTCCGCACCTTCGGATGCCAGCCATTCGCCGACACCGATCAACCGAGTCCCCGAGGCATGTGCTTGGGGTGTGGTGTCGAGCACGCCGCGTGCGAGATCGATGGTCGCGTTGGCGGCATCGAAGGCTAGGATGGCAACGGCCTCTGCAATCGCCCCACTGGCATCCACCAGATAGGCGTGGTCGCCCTCGGCCAGTCTCTCCGGCTGGCTGATGGCCGTCACCGGCACGCCGATGGCATCGACCTCGCTGGCAGGCAAGGCTGCATCGAGCGTCAGCAGTGGTGCGTAGTCTTCGCCCACCACGGCAGTGAGGTCGCCACCGGACGCGCCGGTAGCCAGTTGCCAATTTAACTGCCCGGTGCCACCGGCAGCAGCCAGCGCACCGAGATAGGTGTCCGTATCGGTCAGGTAGGCCAGATCTGCGCGCGACAAGCGCCGGGCCAGTTCCCAATACGGCACCTCGACGGCCAGCGCCAAAGCTGGCGGCAAAGGTTCGATGGTCGGCTCCTCGACGTGCGGTGGCGGGGGCGACAGCACGGTGTTGCTCATCCCGAACACATCTTCCATGGCTTCGATGCGCCACTCGGCCGCTCCCAAGGTGCCGGTGTCGATGCCGGTGACGCGCACCACCATCTGATCCACACCCAAGCGCGGCCAGTTCAGCAGAAATACATCACCCGGCAGCGGCGCACGTTCCAGCGTGTCGCGTGCCACGGTCAGACTCATCCGTGCCAGTGGTGAACCCAAGGCACGCAGGTCACGCAAGGCCAGCCGCGCGGCCAGTGGCCCGTAGTTAACGCCCGGGTAGTCGCGGCGTTGATTGATCACGCCGCCCTGCAACTGGATGGCGGCCAGGTTCTCGACCGTGACGGCAGCATCACCGCCGGTCTGCCAGTCGGTGTAGACCACGGTCAGTTCATTGGGCAGCTCGCCCCACTGGGCACGTTCGAAGCGTTCCAACCGCACGATTTCGTCAGGCCCCAACTGCGGCAGGCTGTCGATCCAGTAGTCGTCGCGCAGCAGCTTGAGCTCAAACGTGCCTTGCTCCGGGTCGGTGTAGAGGATGCCGCCAATGTGGTCGATGACCTGGCCGATGAAGCTCTCGATGGGCTGCTGGCGCGTCCAGATGAGATTGAGGCCGAAGCCCTCACTCGACAAAGCCCATGCCGCGTTCCAGAAACTCCAGCCGATGGCGCTCTGCGGATAGCCCATGCCCCAGTGCGGATCGGTGAGGCACTGCACCAGGATGTGCGCCGGGTTCATACCGATGCTGATTTCCTGGCCTTCGTCCTCATCCCAGGTGCGGACTTCGGAATCCCCCATCCACGCGTGATCATGCCAACCGGAATTGAAGCGACGCACCCGTACCGCCCACGGCTTGATGTACGGGTTGTTGGCTGCGAACAGGATCTTGCGCGCCACCAAGGACAACACGCCCCGAAATGCCGGAATGGAACTGCCGAGGCGACTCATCAGATAGTCGTTGCGTCCTTGCCCGGCATGACCAGAAAGCACATCGATGGTGCCGACCACGCCGCCTTCGCGCTCGTCGCCGCCAAACAGGGTTGGCTTGTTGATGCTCAGGCTGGTCAGCCCGTGGCCGGTGGATAGCGGCGCGCGGTCGGCATCACCCCACGCGGTACGGTCGCCCATCTGGATTTCCTGCACGGCATCGACGGGCCCCTGGCACAAGGCCAGATGCAGCCCCATTCGGTAGCGGTAGCCAACGGTTTGCGATTTGCTGCTGCCACCCATCAGCCTTGCTCCCGCTGGCTGGGTCGATTGCGGGCGTGCTCGACCACACGTTGGGCCATTGCATCGCCGGTGGCCAGCAAGGTGTCGGCGTCACAGCCTTCTCGCAGGAAGGCGCGGAAATCCAGATCGTGACGCGCAAACCACGTACGCGTGCCGTTCACGCACAGGCCCACGGCGCGCACGTGATCGATGGTGATGACGGTCTGCGTGGTCATTTCTTGCCACCTTTCTTCTTGATCGGATCGGCTTCGAGATCGCCATACCAGACGACGTTGGAGCCGCGCAGCAGCACGGTGCCGAACACGACCGGGATCGGTCGGCCTTCTTCTGCGGTGGGGGCATCGACGTCAGACAGGGATGCCGGTTTGGGTTCGGGCGGTTTCGGCGCGAGCGCGACCGAAACCAGCGCCGCCACCACGATGACGACGAGGTACCACATGGCGATTTCTCCAAGAATTCAGAACACGCCCGTCGAGAACGGGTTTTTGCTCGGGATGGCGGGAAAGCCGCCGTAGTTGTCGAGGTTGCCGAAGCGCGACTCGCACGTGGCCGTGCTGTGATCGCAGCCGACCGTCAGCAGAACCTCGGTGCCGACTTCAATGGCCACCGGATAGAGCAACTCCACACCACCACCGTAGTCATTGACAATCATGTGGCGGGCACCTTCCGGGGTTTGCAACCAGCCACCGGCCAAGCCGCCACTGACACTGCCGGGCGTGCCACCGTCGAGATCGACGTTGCGGCCATTGCTGTTGCTCACCAAGGCGCTGGCAGAAATCGGTGAGGCACCACAGGCAGCCGAATACAGCACATGGGAACACTTGCGGCTGTAGAGCCGCCGCAACCCGATGCGCTTGAGACTGACTTGCGCCGACTCGCAGCGAACGCGAGCCACATCGTCGGCGACTTCGACACCCAGCACCCGGCCCATCCAGCGCGTTCCAGAGATCCACCAGTAGTCGCCCCAGGTGTCGCGCCGTCCGATACGCAGAGTGATCGAGGTGGTGTCACCGGTCAGAGAGTTGGCGAGCAGATGGCGCACCAAATCACAGTTCGGCGGCAGTTTCAGATCCAAGCCAGCCTTCGCAGCTTCAGCACCCAGCGCCAGTTCGTTGCGCTCCAAGGCCAGGCTCTTGTAGAGGTTGCCATCCAGATCAACATCGAATTCGTGCGGCGTCAGATAGAACTGCGCGCTGTTGCTGGCGAAGGCGTATAGCTCGACTTCCAGCAATGGGTTCTGGCTCATCGCGCTTACGCTCCCTCGTAGGTTTGACGGTCATTGCCGCGCGGTTCGGGCAACTGGCGCGCGGTCAAGGTGATCTCCAGCAGCGTCGGGCTGTGCCAGTACAGATCGACGGCGTCGTGGTCGAGGCGGCAGCGCACGAGGCGAATGACGCGGCTGCCTGCGGGCACCCAGTCGTCGAAACCCGAGCGCAGCACCAGCACACCACCTTGATCCAGATGGCAGGTCGCAGTCAGGGCGTACTGCCGATAGCCGTCTGGGTGCACGATCAAGCAAGCGGCAGGGCGATGCCAGAACGCCGAGATGTCTTTGCCATCCATGCGCAGGAAGCCATCCTCGGGATCGGCTTCGACGGTTACCCACAGGATCGGAGCCAAGCCATCGGGCAGCCAGAAGGCTTCCAGACGGCCTTGGGTGCGCCACAAGCGCGCCCGCCAGATCTCGACTTCATCGAGTGAGCTGGCCAGATAGCGCCGCTGCAAAGTTGTCGTCGCCCACGGATCGTCCCGGCGCATCCACGGATCTGCAGGCGAGAAGTCTTGGCGGGTGATCGTGGCTTGCGCGGCGGCCGTTGGATCGTCACGCCAGTTGCCATCTGGCCAGACCGGGATCTCGTCGAGCCATGGGTCATCGAGGACATCATGGTCGGGCAATGGCGCAGGCTGGATCTGTGTGGGGACGTTGCCGCCGACCATACCGGGTACCCACTGCGTGAGATCCGCCGGGTCAATGGCTTTGCCCCACACCAAGGGCATGATGGTGCCGCCCACGGCTGCGGCGCGTGCCAAGGGCTCCGTCAGCCACAGCAGATCGCTTTCCACTTCGCTGAGTTGGGCGATCTGCCAGCCATCGGCGGTGATGATCAAAATCCAGCGGCCATTGTTCTCAGTTTCCTGCCAGCCCTGCACCCCGTCGTAGGTCAGATGCACATTGGCCGAGAGTGGCCCGAACTGTCGCCCATCTGCCTCCGTCACATTGAGTGCCAGTGCGCCACGTTCGCAGGACTCGGTCAGGTGCACCGCGTACTGCGGCAGCGGCCACAGCGCCATTTGACCGAGATGATCGGCCAGCCAGTCGGCCACCAGGGCATCGGTCTGCCGGGCGTTGCCCACCTTGTAGGTGAGCCAGCGCCGAGGAACGCGTCGGCGTGCCTGCCGGGATTCGTTGCCACTGGCCAGCCGCGTGACGCTGGTCTGCCACTCCAGTCGTTCCACGAGGGGCTCTATCCAATCATGGCGGAAGGCAAACACGCCGCGCTGCGCATCCGGCCAAGGCTGGTCGCCAAAGGCATCCATACCGGTGGCGACGATGGCGCTTGAGGCCGTATCACGGCGCAACACTTCGACCAGAAAGGTTGGTGCATCGATGGGTGGCCAGGGCCCCGCCAAGGATTCCGCCAACAGGCTGGCCGCCAGATTGGGCGGCAGCGGAGCGACAGCTGTTTCCGGCGTGAAGCTGGCTGCGCTCGCCCCGAAGGTGGCGCGCGAGAGCACTTCACCCTGGAAGGCGGGCAGTTCGCTTCCAGGCGTCGGCTTGCTGGAAACCTCCGCGAGGTCTTGAACGACGACGCGATCCGTCATGCCGACTCCACGCCGAACTCAGCGGCATTGAAGGCTGCCTCCGTCCACTGCACGTTGCCGTTCGGATTACGCTCGAACAGCGTGCTCTGCCACGCCAGTTGCTCCTGCAGAACGATGTCAGTGCTGACGGCGGTCTGCGCGCCACTGACTACGAGGCCTTTGACCTTGCCCAGACCGGCGTCGGTCTTGCGGGCCAGCATCGTGAGCTGGACGCCATAGATGGCGGGCGTGGCCATCACCGGCAACGGCTCGACATCGAAGGACTGGCGCAACCCCACGTTCGGTGCATTGATCGCCGTAGCTTCGTCCTCGTCGCTCACGGCTTCCCATGCGGCGGTACCGACCGGGCTGGCCGTCCACTGGTTCAGGCTGCCATCGGCCTGTGCCTGCAAGGCATCGACGCGCACATCACCGAGGAAGGTGTTGTTGATCGTGCCGCTGGTGTCGGCGATGTAGAAGTCGTCGACGTCGATGGTGAGCGGACAGCTCTGGCCGGGCACGGCACCCACAAATGCCGTGAGCAGTTGGCCACCGCCCTGGATGGTGTTCTGCGCAGTCATCTGGATGGCCAGGATGCCGTTGATGCGCACTGACAGAATCCCGTTGCTCGTGCCCTGCGTGACCTGCAACTCGATGTAGTGCCAGCCGCGCGCCGGAGCGCTGGCAACTGAGACAGAGATCAACTGGTCATAGCCGTATTGCCAGCGGTAGAGCTTGAGCCGACCGTCCTCGCCGATTTTCACGAGATGCGCAACCTGCGAGTTGGCATCGCGCACGCCCAGGAGCAGTGGCTCGGTGTAGGTGTTTTGGTACGGCACCACACGAATGGCTGCCCCGACGATCAGGCTGGCCTTGGTGGCGTCGAGGTTCTTGACGTAGCCACCACCCGAACCTTCTGGCAATCGCAGGGCATAGGAGGACGGACGACGGCCATTGATCCGGGTGGCCTGAGGCGAGAGATACGCTGCCTTGCCACGTGCCAGCCACGGATCGCCAAAGCTGTCCACGGCCTGTGGGTCGTAGTGATCGAAACCGTCGATGAACAGAAGTGCCATTGGACTTTCCCCTGAAATTCAGCCTTGCAGCGCCGCACGGATGGCCCGTGCATTGCGCCCGATGATGTTGACGATGACTTTCTCTCCGGCAGGCGACTGCAGGTGGTCGTGGGTGACACCCGGATCGACCGCGTTGACGATGCGCACGGCCTGATTCATCTGCGGCTGCGCGGGCGGCACTTTCACCTCCGGTACCAGTCCGCCCGCTGCGAAGGCCAATTCGCCACCCTTGAAACGCGGGCCTGCCGACAAGCCGTTGAGCGAATCGAGGAAGGCCACACCGACCTGGCGCACGGCGGCAGCACGCACTACGTACTCGCCTGCTGAGAGACGCGCCGGGATCGAATCCGATGTAGCGCTGCCCGGCCCGGAGACCAGACCGCCGCCCGCGAACTTCTTGATGCCGCCCAAGAGCGCCATGACCGCGGCGACCATCGCCACCATTGCGGCAATGGCCAGTCCCGGGCCAACGATGGGAATCGAGGCTTGCGAGGCTGCCGCCCCGGCTCCTGCCTTGGCTGCATCCATCGACACCACGGCGGTGGTTTCGGTGGTCTTTTGCGCGACCTTGGCGGCGCTGGCCGCCGCATCGACGGTCTGCTCCTGCTGGATGAAGCCGAGCTTGAGCGCCAGCATCCGCGCCTGCATGGCGATCCACTGCTGGAAGGGCTGGATCACGATTTGCTGCAGGAAGGCATCGGCCACCTGCTGAAAGATGCTCGCCAAGGCACTGCGCCAGGTCTGCGCGCCGGTGATCATCCCGTTGAGCGCACCGCCGAAGCTCTCGCCGATGCGATTCCACAGCGGGGCCATTTCATCGACGGTGAGCTTGGTGCGATCCAGCTCGTTGCGCCACGCCTGCACGCGAATCACCGCATCCGGCCCGATGGCCTGCGCGGCTTGCTGCATGGTCGGCAACAGGCGCTCCATCTCGGTGGCCGATTGCTGTTGCAGGGCCACGATCTGCTGACGCGCCTGTGCTTCGGTTAGCAGCCCAGCTTGCTGCTGGGTCTGGATGGCCTCCTGCGCATTGCGCAGACGCTCGGTGACCTGCCGCCATTGGGCTTCGAGCGCCGCCAGATTGGCCTGCGCCGCCTTCACGTTGATCAGTCGATCGACTAGCGACACACCGTCGGCGTCGCTTTCTGCCGCCAGTCGTGCCCGAAGATCACGGTAGCTGCGCTCGATGGCGGCTTGTCGGTCAGCATCGGTAGCCGTGCCGGTGATCTGAGCCAGTTCCTCACGCGCCTGCGCCAAGGCATCGGCCAGCTCACGCTCGGCTTGCGCGGCCTTACGCGCATTTGCCTGCTCGATGTCCGTGCGCCGATTGTTGAGCGTGATGAGGTCGGCTTCCGCCTTGGCCACTTCGGCCTTGGCACGCAGGCGGTCGTTTTCCGATTTGCCCGTAGTGGCGACTTGCTGACTGCGGGCCAGCTCCTGCTGCTTGCGGGCAATCTCGGCATCGACCTCGCGTTGCTCGATGGCTGTTTTCTGCGTGTAGTAGTCGCGCACCGAAACCAGACGGTCTTCGAGTGCAGCGTCCAGCGCAGTTTGTTGCCGGGTCAGACCGTCCCTGAGCAGGGCGAACTCGGCGTCCAGCTGCGCTTTTATCAGCGTGGTTTGCGCGCCGGTCGTGTCCTGCGCAGGCTTGGCGGCCTTGGGCTTGGTCAGGCGTTGAAGCAGTTCCGGATCGGCCTGGATCTTGGGTGCCTTGACCTCGATGGGCTTGGGGTCGAACAGGCTGTCACGGAAGGACGCCAGTTCATCCAGCCGTTTGACCAGATTGCCTTTGAGGTCGGCAATGATGGCCTTGGCCCCATCGGTGTTGCCCTTGAGCGCCTCGACCGCCGCCGCCACACCGGCACCAATGGCCTCGCCCAAGGCGACGAAGGCCTTGCCGACGGTGGCGGCACCGAGCGCCAGGGTCTTGAGCACCAGCACCACGCCATCCAGGATCGCGCGCAGTGTGCCGCCTTGCTTGGCCGACTCGACCATGCCACCGGCCATATCGTTCAGGGCGGGCAGCAAGGACGCGATGATCTGGTTACCGATGCTGGTGGTGGCCAGTTTCAGCTTGTCGAGCGCATCGTTAAAGTTGCCCGCCTGCGCCGCAGTCTCACTACTCATCTGCACGCCGAGCGCCTGCATCTCGGCGGCGAGCTCATTGATGCCGTCGCGCCCCTGATTCAGAAACGGGATCAGCTCGGCTCCCGACTTGCCGAACAGTTGCACGGCCAGGGCGGTTTTCTCCGCGCCATCGGGCATGGCCTTGAAGCGCTCGGCCAGATCGAGCAGCACCTGATCGGTGGCTCGCAGGGTGCCGTCCTGGTTCTTGAACTCGACACCCACGGCGGAGAATCCGCGCGCGGCATCTTCCGACCCAGTCGCGGCTTCCAGCATCGTGGTGGACAGCTTGCGCAGCCCCTTCTCGAACGATTCGCCGGACACTCCGGACTGCTCGGCTGCCGGTTTCCATACCGACAGGGTCTCGACGCTGACACCGACACGTTGCGACATCTCGTCCAGCGCATCACCAGTGTCGATGGCCGATTTGACCATCGCGGTCAGACCGGCCACAGAGACAGCCACGCCGAGGTTGGCCAGCACGCCATTGACGCTCTTGGCGGTGTCGGTCAGGCCACCCAAGCCCCGCTTGATCGAGTCGAAGGCGGTCTTGGTCTGGTCGACGGCACTGATCAGGATTTGGGCACGATTGCTTGCCATCAGACTTTGTCCAGTTCTTGTTGAATCGCCCGCGCCAAGGCAGGTAGTGCGCGTTGCACGCCACCCGCCAGATTCAGTCGTCGTTTGAGATCGACGCGCTTGACCAGCACGGCGATGGGAATCTCCTGGCCACGCTTGATCTGCTTGGCCCCGGTACGACCACGCTCGGCACGCTTGAAGCGGCCCAGCTGCCCGGCGTTCTCTTTGATGTTCTCGGCCATCAGCAGCACGCGTCCGTTCTTCTCGATGAAGAAGGCATTGCCCGAGCGCATCAGGCCATCGATGACCGCCTTGAAGCGCTTGGGGCCGATGCGCCCGGGCAGCAGCGGTATCAGCAAATTGCCGCTCACCGTGCCGCCTTTTTCATGCAGACCGAGCCAAGGAATCTTGCTGCCGACCAGCAAGGCGGGCAGCAGTTCGGGCTTCTTGTCGAACACCTTCACGCCCATCGAAGAGATGAATCTGTTGCGCTTGACGGTGAAAGCACTGCGCATCTCGGATCGCGCCGCATCACGCACTTCACGCCCGCCCGATTGCATGCCCTTGGCGACAGCGGTGTGGATGGCACGACGCCGCTCGGTGCTCCACGCCGCCAACTGGCGCGGGTCCAACAAGCCGGTGGTGGTGAGCGAGAGGCGCATGGGTCAGTCCTTGAGCAGATCGCGTTGCAGTTGTTCGATGCCTCGCTTCTCGCCCTGTGCTGCCACGGCATGAATGCCGAGCAGCTGGGCAAGTTGCTGCCGTTCGATCTGTCCGTCGGCATCCAGAAAGGCTTGCGCCTGCGTGAGCGTGTAGGCCATCACGTCGCCCAGGCGGTGCCCGGTGCGGATCAGGCGGGCGACGGCACTGTCCCAGCCGAGGTCGTCAGTGAACGCAGCGTCGGCGCGAGTCGCTGGGCCGCACCCTGAATCGCCGGGACGACATGCGCCACGAAAAAATCCGCGTTCACCTCGAACACGGCGGCGGCCAGTTGCACAGCGTCCTCCAGCGACAGGTCGTTGATCCACGCGCGTTCACGCCGGGTGGTGATGGCCAGCAAATCCAACACGGCATCGCCATGCCGTCCCAGCAGCGCCATCCAGTCCGGATCACTGGTGATTTCCTCGGCCAGCGGGCGCACCACGGCCAGCAGCCGTGGCAACTCACCCAGCCGGATCGGCGTCAGTTCCAGCGCGGTGCCGGACAGCGTCACGACCACAGGCTCAGGGGGGAATGTCTTGAAGCCGTCCATCACAGCAGCACCAGACGGCCGAACTGACCGAGATCACCACCGACTGGCTTGGTCAGATCCGCCAGTACCTGGCCCGACAGCTCGAACTTCAGCAGTTCGTCCGTGATGATCGAGAGTTCCTTGGCCGGGTTGATGGCCACGCGGTAGAGGTCGATCACCACCTCGCGGTTGCCGTCGGCGGTGTTGAGCCCCTCGAAGCGAATCCAGCGCTCGGGCAGTGGCTGGGTGAACATCGCCGTGCTCTGCGCCGCGCCATAGGCGTAATCGACGGTGAACGGCTCGGTGTACGGGCCGCCCGACGTGGCATCCAGCACCACCAGTGAACCGTGTTTGGCATTGACGCTGTAGTGGCTGACCGGGAGCGTCTTGGGCGTGACGTCCGAGTCCTGGATCTGCACGGCGGACACGTTCTGCATGGCCAGCGGATACAGACTGCCCGGGGTGACCGGGTTGGGCAGCAGTTCACCGGTCACCGTACCGGGGGTGATCGTGGTCGTGGTGCCGTAGAGCGCGAGCGCAAGATTGGTGGCGATCAGTTCTTCCAGCGTGCAGGCGAATTCACCTTTCTTGGTCTTGATGAGCTGCAGGTCGGTCAGGCGCTGGCCCGACTGCGCTTCCTGGTGCTCGATGGTGTCTACTGACAGCGAGACCTTCAGCTCGGGCACGTTGCCGACGAAAGTCAGTCCAGCCGGGTTGCCGAATTCATCGCGTGCGCCGATGTAGACGCGGCCTTGTCCAGAAAAGTAAGCCATGTTCAGTCTCCTTGGGTGGCTGCAGTTGTGGAAACACCGGACGTGGCATCACGGCGGGTGGGTTTGGAATCAGTGGCGGGGGTGGCCGCTTTGGCCGTGCCTTGTGCGATCAGCCAACGGGCGCTGGCGTCATTCAGATCAAGGCGATCACCTACGAAGAGGCGCTTGCCTGCGTGGGTATGGGGTTTCAGTAGCTCGATGGAGAGGGTTTGCATAAGGTGTTCATCCTGTTTGGGTGAGATCGATGGCGTGGGTGCGGTAGCGGATTTCGTAGCGGGCGGGCAGCGCGACGGCCCCGGCGTCGGCGTCGTCGAACTCCCATTCGCAGTCGATCTCGCGCACGGCGATGGCCAGACCGCCCAGATTCGGGTCGGCGAGCATTGCCGCGTGGGCCGCGACCAGCGTCTGGTCGGCGACGTCGAAGGCATCCGCACCGCGTGCCACCACGGCAAGCCGGACGATCAGCAGCCGGTCGACCAGGTGGTTGGCGTGGGCGGTGATGCTGTCGCCATCGACGAACAGCAGCAGCGCTGGACTGGCCTCGCGGGTGACCGGTACGGCAGGCATGCGTAGCACCGGTGTCGGGGCAATCGCAGATGCCAGGCGCGTGACGATCTCCCGCAAGACGCGCTCGCGGACGGAGTTCATGGGGAGTTCCTCAGAGTTGGGAGAGCGAGGCGCGACGCTCGGTGCCGTCGCCGATGGCGCGCACGTCGCGCACCTGATAGGTATTGCCTGCCACCTCGACGGTGTCCCCGGCTGCCAGCGTCAGCCAGGACGCCGGGTAGTCGATCTGGTAGTCCCGCGACAGCGCAAAACCATCCAGCACGGTTTCGTCGGGGGCACGGAAGGCGCAGTGCACGGTGCTGCCCGCCACCGTGACGGCGGTCAGCAGTCCTGCACTTCGGGCCGCCTCGTACAACGTCGCGACATCCATCAGGCAGCAACGAGCTTGATCAGCACGCCAGGGCGATGGCACATCGGCAGCGGGTTGCTCTGCGTGTGCAGATCAGTGCCCCGGTCGAACTTGCGTGGCTCCTGCTTGGCATACAGTGGCTGGCCGATGGTGTTCACGGTCTCGTTGAAGTCCGCTGGCGCGAAGTAGGTCGCGAAGGTATCCACCGTGCCGACCGGGAAGGCATGGGCTTCCCCTGCGGCAATGAAGCGGCGCGACCCCAGCGTGCCGTCGGCCTGCACAAAGGACGCCTGGCCACGGTATTCCTCGAAGGTGATGCCGCTGTAGCTGAAGCCCGAGCGCATGTCGTTGATCAGCACTGCGCCCTGCTGCCAGTTCTGGTAGGCGGTCTTGACCTCCTTGTGGGTGGTCAGTGCCCGGAAGAACTCGGTCGAGCACAGCACATGCACGCCGGTCGAGAACTCGCCAGTGAGCCCATCTTCCATGAGGCCCAGCAACTCGAGGCAGGCAGTCTTGATTTGCCCGTTGTCGGCCGCCGTCGAAAACTCGAAGGACACCGATTGCGCAGTGATGTCGAACTCGTCGAACAGATCGACGAGCTCACTGCCATCAGCGTCGAGGATCTTGCCTTTGAGCGCACCCATGCGCAGATGCTCCAGGGTGATCGCGTGCTTGTTGCGCATGGTCTCCAGATGGCGGGCCATGACACCGCCGATGGCTTCCATTTCGGTTTCGGAACCGAAGGCGCGCAGTCCTTGCACTTCCTCGGGCAGCACCACGTCGTCGTGGGGGATGTGCGGGATCACGAAGGAGCGCAGGTTGCGCTTGCCACGCTCACCCACCGTGCCGGGCGAACCGGGCGCCCGGGTGGGCAGCAGATTCAGACGACCGGCGTACTCCTCGACGATGATCTGCCGGGTGCGCACCGGCTTGGCCGGGAACAGGTTGAGTTGCTCCAGCCGCCCATAGCGGTTGGGCAGGAGGTTGATGGCGGCCGTCAGGCTGGCCATCGAAAAGCCGGGGTTTTCAAAAGGGTTCTGCATTTGGGATCTCCAGAAATGACGAAACCCGCCAGCGGCGGGTTTTGGGGGGAGTGAAACGGAGCGTTGGAAGTGCGTCAGGCGCGGGTTTTAGGCACTCTCGCGGGCCAGGACTCCACGTTCTGCGAGTTGCTTGATGGCAGCCACTTTGTGCGCAGTGCTGATGCCGGTCGGCCAGACCAATGCGCCGCGCGCGACGATGGCGTGGCGGGCGATCAGGATCGCGTCCTCACGGTCGATCAGCGTCGCATCGACGTCATTGCCGAGCACGCCAACGGCGGTTTCCGTGCCGTCCGAGGCGCTCGGGTCGAGGGCCTTGAGCTTGGCGGTAGCCGTTTCGCGACCCACCACGGTGCCCAGCGACAGGTTCTGCGCGGCCGCGACGGTGTCCTGGTCACGCGAGTAGAGATTCGGCGCTTCGTACTTCAACAGGTCGCCGAGATTCTTGGGTTGAGAGACAGTGGGCATGGCTTACTCCTTGGCGGTGAGCTTCTTGACGGCAGCGACCACCGGACTGTTTTCCGGGCGCTGAATGGTTCCTGCCTCTGCGGTGATGCGCGAGGCGATTTCGGGTTGGTCGGCACGGGCGTCGAGCAAGGCGCGGCGCACCTGCGCTTCCGAGAAGCCTGCTGCGAGGAATTCCGCCGTGCGTTGGGATTGGCCCGCGATCAGGCACATCTCTGCAATGGCCTGAGCTTGGCCGCGCCCGCTGGCGAACGACTGCGCCAATGCGGCTTGGGCGGCAGGCGTCGGTTCAAGATCGCTGTCGGTCTGCGACTGGTCGCCCTGTGGGTCGGTGTCGGCCGGACGCTTAAGGTTTTCGTGGTCGTCTTTGGGGTCGGTCATGGTGTTCTCCAGGGTGAAAGGTTTGCTTCGGGGCGGGTTTGAAATGGATTGAGTGGACAAGCTTCGCGGCGAGGCGCGGGCCACGCCAGGCTGCGCCAACCGCTGCTTGGCCGCCAACGCGTCGGTGAACTCGGTCATCACCGCATCAAACGGCATCACCGCGTCGGCGAGGCCTGCTGCCACCGCCTGCTCGCCATAGAACAGCCCCGCCTCGGTGGCGCGCACGGCATCCGGATCGATGCCGCGCATCTGTCCGACCTGATTCACGAAGATGTCGTAGAGGCGATCCACCTCGGTCTGCAACGCGGTGGTGGCCTGGGGGGTGAGTGGCTCGTGCGGGGAGAAATCGTTCTTGTGGCTGCCCGCGAAGACAGCGGTGTAGTTCAGGCCGTCCTTGGCGTCCTTCACCGACTGGTCGACGTGTAGCGCGATCACGCCAATCGACCCAACGCCAGCGGTCTGCGACAGCGTCAGGCGTTGGCAGGCAGCCGCGATGGCAAAAGCCGCCGAGTACGCGGCATCGTTGGCGTGCGCCCAGATCGGCTTGATGGTGCTGGCGGCGCGGATGCGCTCGGCCAACTCGAACACACCCGAGGCCTCGCCCCCGGGCGAGTCCAAATCGAGCAGGATGCCCGCCACCTGCGGGTCGGCCAGCGCGGCATCCAGTCGGGCTTCGATCTCGCCGTAGGACATCAGGCCAGAGGCGGCTTCGATACCCATCGAACGTCTGACCAGCGTGCCGACCACCGGGATGACGGCAATGCCCGCCTGACCCGATGTGGCGTTCTGGCGCGGCATGGGCAGCGGCATCGCCATGTCCAGATCGGGCAAGCCGATGCGGGAACCCAGCACGGAGAGGATCACGTCGAGTTTGGGACGCGCAATGAGGAGCGGCGTCCCGTAGAGGCGGGACGCCAGATGAACGAGTTGCATGTCAGTTGTCCTGTTGGTCTTGCGGCACGGCCACTGTGGCGGCCGCATTCATGGGCGCGCCCAATGTCGATGGTTGGGGCGCTTTGTCATGGCGCGGGTCGGAGTCGAAGACCAGACCGAGCGCATCGGCACGCTGGTTGTCGGCGGCGATCTCGCGGTCGATGTCCTCGGCGTCGTAGCCGAAGGCCGAGATGGCTTCCGAGCGAGACAGCAGCCCGGCGCGAATGGCGGTCAGCATCGCGTCGAATTCCTTCTTGGGATCGACCCACTGCCAACCCTGTGGAATCCATTTGGCCGCGAAGTAGTCGCGCTTCTTCTCGGTGAACTGCGGCAGCGCCAGCGCGCCTTCAAGTAGCGCCTGCTCCATCCAGGCACGCCAGATCGGGCGGCACAGCTGGTGGACGATCACGCCGTGCTGGATGGCCTCACAGCGGCGGCGAAATTCCAGCAACCCGGCCCGGATCGACGAGTAGTTCACTTGCGTCAGGTCGCCGGTCAGCATCTCGTAGGTGATGCCCATCGCCGCTGCCACCGCCCGGAACTGCATGCGCAGGAATTCGGCGTAGCTCGCGCCAACGTCGGCAGGCTGACTGAACTTCACGTCCTCGCCGGGCTCCAGGATCTGCATCGTGCCCGGCTCCAGCCCGGCCAATGCTGCACCACTGGCATCCGGCAGTCCCTCACCCATCAGGTTGTCCTCAGGTGACAGGCGCGTGATGAAGCCCGCGAACATCGCGGCGGTTTTCTTGCGCACGAGCTCGGCGTCGTCGTACTGGTCGAGTTCGTTGAGCTTGACCAGTGCGCGCGCCAGCCACGGTTCTCCCCGGATCTGTCCGGGCCGCAAGGGACGAAACAGGTGAATGATTTCGCTGGCCGGGACACGCACTGTGTCGAGACCGCCCACCACGCCACCAGTGCCCGACATCGGAGCCAGTGAGCCATCACCCGGGTGTGAGCGATACAGGTGGTAAGCCACCCGCCGTCCGAGCTTGTCGAATTCGATGCCCGCACGGATCACATTTCCCGAAGCCAATTCCTGATTCAGCGTGGCTGGCAGGTGTTCGGGTTCGAGCAACTGCAATTGCAGGCCCACCGGCAGGCCATCTTCCGGGCGGCGATAGCGCAGCCGCACCAGACATTCCCCGCCTTCGAGCATGGCGCGACAGGCCAAGGCCTGCAGTCCGTAGAAATCAGTCAGTCCGGCGGCATCGGCCTCCTCGCACCAGTCCCACCACAGGCTATGAATGGCTTCACGCAAGGGCTGATCAGCCAGCATGCTCTGCGGCTTGATGCCGGTGCCGATGGCGTTCGAGACAAAGGCCTCGACGCCTGCCGCTGCCCAGGCATTGCGGCGTACCAGATCGCGGCTCTTGGCGCGCAATTCGTTCTGGGTGAACGCCAGCGCTGCAACCGCACCGGGATTGCCAATCTGCCACGCCAGGGCGCGACGGCCACCACCGATACCGTCATAGAACGGGGTGCCGCCAAGCAGACTCATGCCGACGCGTCTACGCATTCGGTCAAACCATCGCATGTTCAGAACCCTTTGCCGGTGGTGACCCGGATCTGGCGTGGCGCGCCAGGCCACAGTCCGGTGTCCACGGCCTGCTCGAAGAGGTCGCGCTTGACCGCCGCAATGGCAGCCTGGAGTTCATCGACGCTGCGGTACTCGACGGTCTTGTCGCCAAAGGTCACGCGCTTTTCGCCCTTGACAAGCGCCGCTTCCAGTGCGTCGAGGTGTGCTTGTGTGTAGGCCATCAGCGGAACACCGTAAGGTTGATTTCGGAGGAGTCGTCGAACGATGCGGCCGTGGTGGCGCAACTGATGTCGACGTACTGGGCGGTCTTCAGGTCGGTGCTGGATCGCACGATGGCAATGCGCTGCGTGCCACTGTTGGTGCTGCTGCGGGCGAGTGCCGTCCAGCAATAGTTGGCGTCGGGCATGGCAACGGTGAAGGTCACGCGGTAGCGACCCGCCGCCGTCCGGGTCACGCTGGCCACGTTGTGCGACGACCGCACGACGATCTGGTTGCCGACGTAGCCGAAGCACACCCACGCCCGGGCCAGACCGGGGTGGGTTGCGTCGATCTTGGTCTTGACCTCGAGCCCGACACGACTGGCCAGCGCACTGATGCGCGATGCGAGGCTCATCAGACAAGCACCCCCACAAAGACCGCGACAAAATCGGTGTCGGTGTTGCCGACATCACTGGCCGCGACGGCACCGATGTTGCTGCGCGCCTGGAGTTGTTCGGCGACGGTCAGCGACTGCGCCGCATCGAAGCGCACGCGGTTGTTCACGGCAGCGAGCAGCGCATCCAGACCACTGGTGCCGTTCTGCAGCAGTTGCTGGATTTCCACCAGCGTGTCGTACGCGGCATCGGCACCGCCCAAGATCTCGGTCTTGAGCGCATCGAGCAGCGAGACGATTTTGTTGGACGAGTACGTGGTCGTGGCCGCGACGTGCGCATCGTCGATCACCGCCGACGACACCACGGCGGCTTTCAGTTCGTTGATGGCCGCGACCAGATTCGACTTATCGGTGGTGGTGAGGTTGGCCAGGTTGCCTGCCTTGGCGCGGACGTCGTTGAACTCCTGCGCGACGCGGATGACCAGACTTTCGATACGGGTAGCAAGACTCATGTTTTCTCCTTGATGTGTCAGGACAGCCAGCGGCTTTTGATCACGCGCCGACCGGTGTTACGGTTGCCAGAAACAGCGAGGCCACCGCGTTGGGTGGCCTCGTTGATCGATTCAGTAGGTGTTTCAAGGGCTGGCGGACTAGACAGCCCCAGTTGTCGCTCCAGTTCCCGCCAGTGGCGTTCCTCGAAGCGATCCAGTCCCGCCGCCGATGCAGCCGCGCGGGCGTAGACGTAGCAGTCGAGCGCCTCATTGCGCTCACGCATCTTTTGCCACTCACGCACCGGGAAGCCGTTGCGGTCGCGGCGGGTGATCAGTTGTTCCGCGCAGAGTTGCTGGATGAACTCAGCATCGATCTTGGGCAGATGGACGAACCCGGCCGGGAACACCGTGGTCAATCCGTCCTCGCCAACATCGGCGCTCTTGCGCAGGTTGTTGTAGAACTCGAGCTTGGCGATGCTGACCGCCACCGAGTACACCTTGATGCCCCGGCGCAGCTTCTTTCCACCCTGCGAGACATCGATGGCGGTCGGCGTGCCGATCAAGGCTGCACCACGAGGTACCCCCTTGACCGCCATCACACGCGAATCGCGGCAAGCCCGCACAAAGGCGTAGGCCTCCTGCGTCGCAAAGCCGGTATCCAAGGCAAAACGCACCAGCGGCATCGCCGCGCCGGAGGCGTGTGTCCAGGTTTCGGCCAGCATTTCAGCAAGGCGCTTCCATACCGCGTCGCGGGCGGTGTCACCCATCAGCACGCGGTGCTCAACCAGCCAGGACTCCTTGCCGCGCCCAAAGGCCCAGACCGACGCCTCGATGCGATCTTTCTGCACGTCGGCCGCGCCGACCAAGAGCAGACCGCCTTGCGGCACGCTGCCGACGCGGTAGTCCTCGCGGCGTTCGACCAGTCGTTGCCAGTCCGGCGCTTCGCCTTCCTCGACCCAGGTTTCACCCAACTCGGTGTTCTTGAAGGTCTTGATGGCGGCGGCCGATCCCGACTCTTTACTGACGGCGGCCTCCCACGCAGCGGCGATCTCTCGCCACGAACGCCAGCCCACCGGGCTGTACAGCGACGACAGGTGGAAGCCTGCCGTCTTACCCGCGCCATCGGTGATCATCGCGCGCCACTCGCCGTGCTCCAGCATCCACGTCTTGTGGTGCTCGGCAATCGCGGTGTCACATGACTCGCAGATGTAGGCGGCGGTCTCCGGTTGCCCTCTGTCCCAACGCAGCTGCTCGAAACGCAGCCACTGACGGTGGGAGCAATGCGGACACGGCACAAAGTAGCGACGTTGGTCACTGGCCTCGTACTCGCGCTCGATAGCCGATGCCCCTGAGATCGTCGGCGTCGAGACGATGAAGATCTTGCGCCGCGCGAAGGTGCGTGTACGCGCCTCGGCCAGCGAGATCGCATCCCCTTCACCCTCAACGTCCAACGGATAGCCGTCGACCTCGTCGAGAAACAGATACCGCACCGGCATCGAGCGCAGTCCGACCGCGCTGTTGGCCCCAGTCATCACGAGCACGCCACCCCGGAACTCCTTGGCCAGGATGGTGTTGCCGGAATCCCGGCTGCGCGCCGGTGCAATCAGTTCGGCCAATGCCGATGACTCTTCGATCAGCGGATCAATCCGCTGCTTGGAGTTGCGCTTGGCCATCTCTACTGTTGGCCACACCGCCATCATCGGGCCCGGCGCGTGGTGGATCACGTAGCCGATCCAGTTCGATCCCATCTCCGTCGCGCCAAGCTGGGCGGCTTTCATGAACACGACGCGCTCGACCGGGGAGGTCGGCGACAGGCAATCCATGATTGCTTTCAGGTACGGCGTGCGGCTGGTGCGCCAGCGCCCCGGTTCGGCAGATGCCTTACTGGAGAGCATCCGGTGGCGATCTGACCATTCGGACACGGTGAGCAGCGGGTCTGGAGTCAGCCCTTCGCGCCACGCGCGTTCGATTTCTGCCGCGCCTTCGTAATCCATGTCCATCAATCCACCCTCGGGCGCATCTCGCCCAGTTCCTGCAGGTGCTCACGCACCGCCGCCTCCAAGGCGATGTGCATCGTGTGGGGATCGACGCCGAGCTTGGCTGCCATTTGTGCCGAGATGCGTGCGGGCCAGTTGAGCCACGCATCGCGTTCGGAGCGCGCCAGCTTGAAGACATGGGCGATGGCCTGCGGCCGATCCACCAGCTCGCCCTTGAGTCGGGCCAGACGCACCTTGTTGGTTTGCGCCTTGACCACTTCGTTGACCGTCCGCGCTTGCAACAAGGACGTGCCACCTGCTGCGGATGTTGCCAATGAGGCTGCTTGCCCGTCTCCTGTGGCCCCGCTGGATTCCTGGACGGCGACCTTGACCGCGCGGGTGGCCGTGCCATTGCGCGGTGCATCGGAATTGCGCGCCCACTCGCGGTCGACGCGCTCGGCATCAATCGTTCCGTCTGCCTCCGGCGTGATCCGCCCAGCAGCGATGGCCTTGCGCACCGCTGCATCGGACACCCCTCGGTGGCGTGCGTAGGCACGAATCGAAATACCCATATTTCCCCTTCGGGGCACCTTCAATCATTTGTTCGTCATTCCTTCGGATTGAGCTTGGCTTCCATCTGGAACAGCGCGTTCATACGTTCGTCATCAACACCATGAAAGGACACGGACATGAGCAAGCTCGAACAACTCCTGACCCAGATCGCGCAAAACAAGCTGGGCATCGAAACCCTGGAAACCCGCCGCTCAGACAGCCTCGATTTCCACGATGTGGCGGTCTGGTGCCTACGCGATGCGCTTGAAGCCGCCTTCAACGCGGGTCTCGAGCAGGGGCGCAATGCCAACCCGCCAGACAAGGCCAACACCTGATTGCGAAGCGAAGAAGCCAAGCAAAAAGCGCTTGGCTTCACTTGAGAACAGCGCGTTCATCACATCACCGTCCACCACATCGAAGGAGCAAAACATGACCACCACTCAACTGACCCCTGCCCAGCACGCGATCCTGGCCCACGCGGTTGAACACACCAGCGGCAAGATCGACTGGTTCCCCGACAACATCAAAGGCGGCGCACGCAAGAAGGTGCTCGACGGACTTTTCAACCGCGCACTAATCACAACCGACGGCACCAACTGGTTTGTCGCTGCGGAGGGCTACGACGCCCTGGGCATTCCGCGTCCCGACGTGAACAGGAAGGGCATCGGTCAGTTCGAAGCCAATCTCGACCGGATCATCGCCAACGCTGAAGGCGCGCCTGCGGCCGCGAGCGATCCCGAACTGGAAGCCGCCGTAACCGCCGCAGAAGCAACGTGGGTCAAGCCGCGCACCCGCGAGAACAGCAAGCAGGCCGAAGTGATCCGGATGCTGCAACGCCCCGAGGGCGCAACCATCGGCCAGATCTGCACCGCCACCGGTTGGCAGGCGCACACGGTGCGCGGCACCTTCGCCGGAGCCTTCAAGAAAAAGCTCGGCCTGAACATCGTCTCGGACAAGCCGAAGGGTGGCGAGCGGATCTACCGCATCGCCTGAAAACGAGCACAGCGAGTTTCGGCGAAGCCAAAAAGATGGCGAGAGGAGCCATGAATAGCTTGGCTTCTCTCCCCACCAGCGCGTTCATACAGATGTCGTGATTGACGACGCCATACCAGGAAAACCGCCATGAGCACCATGACCATCACCATCGAACGCACCCCACGCACTCTGCAGTTCGCAGGCCAAAGCCTCCAGGTCGAAGAGTTGAGCATCCGCCTACCGTTTGCACGCAAACCTGCCGACCTCGGCGAACCGGGCGGGAGCGACCAGCACAATGTCTACGTCACCGAGACCAAGGAGCTCACCCCTGCCGAATTCGACGCCTTTGGGCGCAGCCTGCTGGTGTCACGCGACTGGCTGCGTGGCAAGGGTGGCGGCACTGGCGACGGCTACCTCTGCGTCGAGGTCACTGCTCCCGGACGCCCTTACCTCTACGTCAATCCCGAGGGCGGTGATTACGCCCGCTACGTAGCCCGTCTCGGGTAAGCGAAATTGATCGAGAAAGAGGCCAGGAACAGCTTGGCTTCTCAATCGAACAGCGCGTTACTACAGGTGTCGCAACGATCAACCCGGAGAAGACACCATGACCACCAACCAGATACCCACCACCCAGAACGAAGCCTGGGGTTTTTGGGGCACGATGAACGAACACGCCAGCGCCGCATGGCCCCTGGCCATGAACGCCATTTCGGACGCCACCCACCAGCCCCTCGAATCGGTGCGGACCTTCCTCGACAGCCGTCACGGACGCCACTTTGCCGACGACGTCCAGAACGGCTTGTACCAAGGCCAAGCCTTGCAGGATGCGATCAAGGCCGCCACCCAACGTTGGATGGGCTGGACGATTGGCCGCCAGACCAGCAAGCAGTACGGCATCCCGCGCGGCCTGCCTTACCTGACAGGCTTTGTGATCCACTGCGAAATCTGCGAAGAGCTGGCTGCCTGATGAAAACGCCCGCCACCGAACGGGAGCAGGCACTGCGTTGGCTGACTGCCAACCGGCGTCCAGACATCTCCATCGAGCAGGCTGTGCTGGTAATGTGCATTGCACTGCCCTGAGATCTCAGCGCGGTTATCCGTAATCTGCGATTGATTCGTGCTTTTGCAATGCTGTATCGAAACGGCCTAGTAGTATTGCCTGCTCCAAATGACTGCGTTCGGCCAGAAGCAGACATTCGTTTTGCTATTTATATTCTATTGAGCCTAAATCCGGAGAATGGAGAATCAAATCTGCAAGGCTTGCCACCGGACCGCTTAACGAAGTTTCTGAGCGATGTACGAGATAAAGATCTTTGTAAACATCTTCTTCAATCGGAATTGCATGTAACCATCCGCTTGCCTGTTCATGCTTGACCGCGCTTTCCATCACAAGCGAGATTCCTAGCCCTGCGTGGACCGCGTGTTTGACCGCCTCGGTGCTACCTAACTGCATACCCACTGTG
Organism: Dechloromonas sp. CZR5; assembly: GCF_008711155.1. Classification (GTDB taxonomy): domain Bacteria; phylum Pseudomonadota; class Gammaproteobacteria; order Burkholderiales; family Rhodocyclaceae; genus Azonexus. Next base: position 71,273 of record NZ_VUYQ01000002.1, read on the forward strand.
AACTCTGCCGAGTCGGCACCGGCATATTGTTGTAGTAGGCGCCCAGTTCCGGTAGCCGCTTCGCCTCCAAGCAAGTTCTGGGATTTTAACCACTTAAGTGGAATGGTCGACTCGGCAGCCCAAGGATGGCCGGGGCGAACAATGACAACCATCCTCTCGCGCCGCCATACTGTTGAGACGAACCCAGGACGTGAGTCCCACCACTCCATTACCGCTACATCCACTTCAAGCGTTTCCAGCAAAGCGGCAATCTCGATATTTTTGCCGATCCTCACATCGATCTTGTTTGCTAATTTATCTTGGAGCGCCTTGATATAGGGTTGTAAAAGATAAATGCCGATATTGGAGCTTGCACCAACGACCAGGCTTTTATTGTGGAGGGCTGCCGTAGCCTTATGGCTAGTACGGAGCAATTGTTCCGCATAGGGGAAAAAAATCTTTCCCTCCAATGTCAGGCTTTGCGGCATTGTTGCGCGGTCAATCAGCCGGGCCTGCAAAGACTGCTCCAGCCGCTTGATATGCTGCGTTACTGTTGGCTGGGACAATCCAGTTTGCTTCGCCGCTTCGCGAAAGCCCCCGCATTTGACGACGGCAATGAACGTCGCCACACGCTCCAGATCTATCACGCCGCCTTTACTCCCGGATACGGCAGATTAATCGCGCCCATCGGTTTTTCACCAGCGAGTGCCTGGATGATGTTCATCGCTGCCTGCCGCTCGATTTCAAGCCGAACTTCCTTGACCGCCGATCCCAAATGCGGCGTAAAAAACGTTTGTGCCGTATTGTCGAGCAGCGCCTTGGGGATAGCCTGCGGGCGATCAGCGCGTATCCATTCTTCCATCTCGAAGACATCGGCTGCATATCCAGCTAGTTTTCCAGACGCCAGTGCTGCTATCACCGCATTCTCATCCACGACCGAGCCGCGACATGCATTGATCAGGTAGCTACCGGTTTTCATCTTGGCCAACGCGGTGGCATCGATCAGATGCAGTGTCTCTGCGGCCATCGGAACCATCGGCACGACATAATCACATTTTTCGAGCAGTTCATCGAGCGTGACGCGCTGTACGTGCCAAGCCTTTTCTTGTTCGGCATTGAGCGGAATCGGATCGCAATACAAGAGATTCATTTCAAAGCCAGCCAAGCGCTGGGCGATTGCACGGCCGACCGCCCCCATACCAATGATGCCAAGCGTTTTTCCTGTCAAACCAGAGCCATATAGTGTCGGCCGCCAGCCTTGGAAGTGTCCGCTACGGATTTGCCTATCGCCTTCCAGCATATGCCTTGTCAAACCGAGAAGAAGGCCGATAGTCAGTTCAGCGGTCGGGATCGTAAGCAAATCCGGCACAATCGTAAGCCATACACCGTGGCGTGTGCAGGCGTTGACATCGAAGTTATCATAGCCTTTAAGCGCGGCGCCGATGACACGCAGCTTTGGACATTCCTCGAGAAACGCGCTGTCGATGCTGTCCGGCATGAAAGCCATGAGTGCATCCGCATCTTTGGCTCGCGCAATTACCTCAGAACGCGGCAAGGTTTCCCGTGTGGTGTTGGGGATAACATCGGCGCTAGCGGACAACAATTCGATGATTTCCGGGTGCACCCAGTGGGTGAGGACGACTTTGGGCTTCATAAAAACCTTTGTAAGCTTTGGGAGTTATTTGAACTTGCGACGCAGGAAGGAGCTGAAGGCGTCGACGAGGGTAACCATGCCTAAAATAACCAGCAAAATAGCCGAGACATCCTGGTATTGCATGATGCGCAGAGAGCCCATCAGCTCGAACCCGATTCCACCGGCGCCGACCATGCCCATCACGGTCGAAGCACGGAAGTTGTATTCCCATCGATAGATCGCGGTATCGGCCATTTGCGGAAGCACTTGGGGAAAGATCCCATGAAAAATCACCTGCAATGGCGTGCAGCCCGCTGCATGCGCGGCTTCTACCGGTGCCGGATCGGCATGTTCGATCGATTCCGAAAAAAATTTGGCGATCATGCCAACCGAATGTAAGCCTAGGGCTAAAACACCCGGCAATGCGCCGAAGCCAACGGCTGCCACGAACAGGATGCCCATGATCAGTTCGGGTATCGATCGCAAAGCGTTTAACAGGCCGCGTGTGGCTTGATACACGAGTGGATGAGGGCTAGTATTCCGCGCGGCGAGCACTCCTAAGGGAATGGATAGCAATACCGCGATTGCCGTGCCGGCGATACTCATGGCCAAGGTATCCAGTACCGGTTTGACCCAGGTGCCAGCCTGCGAGAAGTTCGGTGGGAACATCTCGCCGGCAATTTTTACCAGGCTTGGCATGCCATCCTTCAATCGCTCGGCATCAAATAGGCCGACGTAATACCAGCAACCGATCACAATCGCCAGCACAACGGCAAACTGCAGTATCGTGCGGTTCCATACGCGCTGGCGCTCGGCCAGAATCAAACCAAAATCAGCTTGCATGCTGTCGCTCACTTAGAACTTCGACAGATCGAGCTTGAGCAGTGTGCCAAGGCTGCGCACCACGTCATAGTCTTTGTCGCTGATCGGGCCGAAACCATCGGCTTTGAAAGGTTTCAGGACTTCCGGATCTTTGAGATTCAAGAAGGCTGCACGGATCTTTTCCTTCAGTTCCGGCTTCAGATTGCTGCGCATGGTCCACGGGTATTGCGGATATGGCTTCGATTCGGCAAGAACTTTTACTTTGTTGGGATCGACCAGTCCGCGCTGAACCAGGGATTCAAAAATCGGCTTACTCAAGCCGCCAGCCTGCGCGTGACCGTTTTGCACGGCCATGGCCACCGCGTCATGCGCACCGGCAAAGTGTTCGCGATAGTTTTCGCCGGCTTTCAAACCGTTTTCCGCCAATATCGACTTCGGAATCAAATGGCTGGAGGTGGATGCCTTATCACCGTAAGCGACATTCTTGTTGACGATATCACTGATTTTGGCGATGCCGGCGCCAGTATTGGCGATCAATACGGACTGGTAGGTAGTGCTACCCTTTTGCTTCATCGCTGCGAATGGCTCGATGTCGCTCTTTTGCTTAGCCAGCACATACGACAAGGGGCCAAAATATGCCATGTCGATACGGCCGTGACGCATGGCTTCGATCATTGACGAGTAATCAGTGGTAACCACCAGCTCAATTTTCTTTCCCAGCTCTTTTTCCAGATAGATTTCGAGCGGCTTGTTGTTTTTAATTACGGTCGATGCGTTTTCGTCCGGCAGCAGCGCAACTTTGAGCGTTTCTGGATCGGGATTGGATGATGCATGGCCAATGCTGCAGACGGCGGCAAGCAAGACAGACATTAATGCGGATGCGAGTTTTTTCATAATCAATCCTTTACGGTAGCAAGTTGCATGGGAAATGAAGTATCGATAAGCCGTTCCTCTCGAGCGTCTTGTGGAACGCTCAAAGAAGAACGGGGTACTTGTTCATACAGCGTGTCGTAACTGGCTTGATCCAAAGTCTGCGGGGCGGCATCAAAAATGACTCGGCCATGGGACAGGCCAATAATACGGTCGGCATAACGTTGAGCGAGGTCTACCTGATGCAGGCTGACGACCGCCGAAATCCCGTCCTCTTTACAAATGCGGTGCAGCAGACTTAGCACTCGCTCTGCAGTAGCAGGATCGAGGCTGGCTACCGGTTCATCAGCCAACACCAGTTTAGGTTGCTGAGCCAGAGCCCGGGCAATACCGATGCGTTGCTGCTGGCCGCCGCTCAATGCGTCGACACGGCTTAAGGCTTTGTGCAATAAGCCGACTCGGTCCAGACTTTGCAGGCATATGGATTGATCCTTCGCCGGGAGGGGGAATAGACTGCGTAATGCCGTGTGGTAGCCCATTCGGCCCATCGAAACGTTTTGCAAAGCCGTCAGTCGGCCAATCAATTGATGCTGTTGAAACACCATGCCAGTCTGTCGGCGATGCATGCGCAATGCACGCGAGTTCGCCAAATTTCCTAAGCCGGCGACAATGGTGGTGCCGCGCTGCGACGCATGCAGCGAGTTAATACAGCGAAGTAGCGTGGATTTTCCAGCGCCGGAAGATCCGAGCAATACGGTGAACTGTCCCTGATGGAGTTTGAGAGTGGTGGGATACAGTGCAATCGCATCACCATAACTGACTGAGACATTCTGTAGTTCGATCATGACACCTCCGGCAGATTTGAATTCGTAATCAAAAATGATGACCTGATTACGAATCTGAATTGCAGCGATGGTAATGTCGTGATATGACACCCTGATGACTCGTTGATGTCATTTTTGTGACATGGTCGCGGGTGCCTGTGAGGGAAATAAGTTGTGCTATCTATGCCAAATATAGACGTCTGCTATCGGCCAGGAGTGGACGCTGGTCAGCGACCGCTAAGTGGTCAGGTGCTATGGTGATCGTGAGTGATCGTCCTAGCTCATTAAACGTACTAGACCACAATTCCGCATGTCCCTCACTGACTTCCAAACACTTGTTCTTGATGAAGGGCTCGCCGAATGGTTCGCCAACCACGGCGGCGCCAGCGCGAGCACCATTGCTGAGAAGCTCTCGGTGTCACATGAGCAAGCACTGGCAGCGGTTGAGGAGCTTGCGCATCTGGGCTATGGCACCCTAAATCGTGACGTAAAGCTGGTCGCGCTGAGCTTCGACCCCGCCAACCCTAGTGGTGGCTTTACCCAGAGGCCATTCACGACCCACATCTTCTTCCCCTCCAGGGGCGCGCTGCGTCGGGCCTTCTACGCTTCTGAACTACCGGCACAAAACCTAACCGAGTACGTTGTAAGACTGCACCTCGGTACTCAGCAGATTGAACTCATCTTCTTCTCCGAGGAGGTTCTATCTCGCTACTTTGATCATCCGGAGCTGTACGACATTAGTGACAGTCTCGCCGGCGGAGAGATCAACGCACGTGGGGAAGATGTTGACGATCGTTATCTGTATGTCAGGTATGGCAAATGCCGACTTCGAGACGGAAGAATTGCAGTCACTGCGATCTGCAAGGATCTTGCTGACATGGGAGTGTTGGAGCAAAGGTACTGGCACTCCCATGAACTGGTAAAGCCAGACTTGGAGTCCAGCGATCCCAACTTCCAGGCCTTTCTCGGCAGAACCTACGATGGATCTTGGGTCGAGTACCCTGACCCCATCGCCGATTTGATCGCCGCAATGCGATCTCTGAACTCGATCGTGTCGCCCGGCGCGCTTTTCACTCGACTCGAGAACGTTCACCTTCGCGCGCCAGTTGAGCAAACGTACAAGTCCTTCTGCGACTGCGCTAGCGAGCTCTACAAGATCATTGGCCCCGACGCACTCTCTCAGGCGACCATGAAGGACATTCTCCAAAATAGGTTGGGGTTGTCTGCATCCGACTTTGTGCATCATCAGTCAAAGCGCCCCCTCAGCAGCAGCCAGCTGCTGGCGTTGCTTGAGCAGCAGTTCAAGCTACCTGGCAGTCTGTCGGAGGTCCTTCGTAAGGTATCTGCGCTCCGAGTCGATGCTGATCACAAGATCCTAAATCGGGACGAGAAGCCGTCTACGTACTCAGAACAATTCGCCGCGTTGTGCAGCCAAGCTACCGCAGCCGTCGAGGAGCTTGCCGGAGCGCTGACGCCGTCAACCGAATGATGCCTAACTCTGCGTTGGGCGGCTGCTTTCAGTCGCGCTACTGACCAAAGGCGAAAGGCCACTCTGGGTCGATCTGAGCCGCTCACCTATTTTTTGGTGAGCAAGGAATGGAAACCACCTTGGTGCACCGCAGCAAGCAGTTTAGGCATAAACCGCAGATTGCGGATACCCATCCTCCGGCGCATCGCCGAGGAAGAAGATGCCAGGCAGCCCGGCCAGCCATTCAACTGGCGCACACTTCCTGGTCTGCTGCCTCGCGGATGGCCGTCTGGCCGGTGAAGTCCTCCCACCGGCGCACGATCACATCCACGTACTTCGGATCGAGTTCGATCAGCCGCGCGACGCGACCTGACTTTTCGGCCGCAATCAGCGTTGTGCCAGAACCACCGAACGGATCGAGCACCACGTTACCCGGGCGGCTCGAATTGCGGATGGCTCGCTCGACCAGCTCCACCGGCTTCATCGTCGGATGCAGATCGTTCTTCTGCGGCTTCTTGATCGCCCACACATCGCCCTGATCGCGGTCACCACACCAGTGGCGTTGCGCACCCTCGGGCCATCCGTACAAGATCGGTTCGTACTGGCGCTGGTAGTCGGCACGGCCCAGCGTGAAGGTGTTCTTGGCCCAGATGATGAACGTCGACCACTTGCCACCGGCGGCGCGAAAGGCGGCCTGCAGCACATCCAGCTCGCTGGATGACATCGCCACATAGATGCCGCCCCGGCAGTTCGCCACGGTGGGCGTCAATGCTGCCAACAGGAAGTCGTAGAAGCCATCGCCCAAGTTGTCGTTGAGGATCGCGCGGTCCTTGCCGCGCATCTTGTCCTTGGCGCTGTTGGCATAGTTCACGTTGTACGGCGGGTCGGTGAAGACCATGTCTGCCATGTCGCCTCGCATCAGCCGGGCATAGCTCTCTGCCACGGTCGAGTCACCGCACAGCAGTCGGTGCTGGCCCATGATCCAGACATCGCCCGGGCGCGATATTGGAATTTCGCCAACCTCCGGTACCGCGTCCTCATCGGTCTGCCCCTCGTTGTCCGGCTCGTCGCCCGCGATCAGTTCGGCCAGCGCGTCGGCGTCGAAGCCTGTGATGTCCAGATCGAAACCTTTCAGCTGCAAAGCCTCAAGTTCGATCCGCAACATCGCGTCATCCCAACCAGCGTTCTCCGCGATGCGGTTGTCTGCGATGACCAAGGCGCGGCGCTGGGTCGGGCTCAGGTGATCCAGTACGACCACGGGCACGATTTCCAGCCCGAGTTTCTGCGCAGCGGCCAAGCGGCCATGCCCAGCGACGATGACGCCGTCACTGCCCGCAAGGATCGGATTGGTGAAGCCAAACTCGGCAATCGATGCAGCGATCTGCGCCACCTGGTCATCCGAGTGCGTCCGCGCATTGCGGGCATAGGGCAGCAGTTTGGCTGTAGGCCACTGCTCGATCTTGTCTGCCAACCAGGACGCGCTCATTGTTCGACCTCCGAGGTCGCCAGCCGTTCTGTGGCCACGTCGTCGAAGGACTGGCCCGATTTGATTCCAAAGCCTGCGATGAGCGTGACCGGCACGCCGGGGTGGTTTTGCTGAAAGCGCTTGATGGCCACGTCCACGTACTCCGGTGCAACTTCCACACTGCGGCAGATCCGGCCAGTGCGTTGCGCGGCCAGCATCGTCGTGCCACTGCCACCGAAGGGCTCGAACACGACGTCACCCGAATCGGTGTAAGCCTTGATCGCAAACTCCGGCAATGCCACCGGGAACACGGCCGGGTGATCAATGTCCTGCCCGATCTTGCCCTTGTGGCGCATCACGCGAATCACCGAATCGGGGATGCGGGTGTCCTGCGTCGGCTGACCCTTGTGCGTCCAGCCGCCGACCTCGCCATCCTTACCACGCATCGCTGTGGACGACCCGTCAGCGCGCAGGTGCGATTCCTGGCCTGCGTGCTTGCAAGGCACGATCTTGTTGGGTTTGCGGGTGCTGCGATTGAAGTGGAAAACAAACTCGAAGCTGGGAGCTAATCGGCCCTGCCAGTCGCCGGGCATGCCTGGCCCCTGATCCCAGACGTACCACGCGAAGCGCCGCCACCCTTGCTGACGCATCCAGGACAGCCAGCCGTCCCAATAGGGGATGACTTCGTTGTCGCGGTGGATCAGCCCAAGATTGACCAACACCTGTCCGGCGTCCGTTATCGGCAGATGTGCGAACACACCGCGCATCAGTGCATCCCAATCGACAATGCCGCCGGAGGTGTAGTTGCGCTGGTTGCCATACGGCGGCGAGGTGAAGCAAAGCTGCGCGGTGTCACCCTGCATCAGCGTGGCGACCACGGCTGGGTCGGTGGCGTCGCCACAGATCAAGCGGTGCGAGCCGATGGCCCAGACATCTCCCTCGCGCGACACCGCCACCACTGGCGTGTCAGGTACGTCATCGGTCGTATCGAGTTCATCGGCGTTTGCACCATCCTGCGCCGCCGGTTCACCTTCAGTCGACGGGGCATCTGCCAGCAGCGCATCGATCTCGATGTTCTCGAAGCCGGTCAGCGCCAGTTCGAAACCCGCTTCGGAAAGCTCCGCCAGTTCGAGCGCCAACATCTCCTCATCCCAGCCAGCGTCAAGCGCCAGCCGGTTGTCGGCGATGACCAAGGCGCGCTTTTGCGCGGTGGTGAGATGGGCCAGTTCGATCACCGGCACCTGATCCAGCCCCAGCTTGCGTGCAGCAGCCAAACGACCGTGGCCCGCGATGATGCCGTTGTCGCCATCAACCAGTACCGGGTTCGTCCAGCCATATTCGACGATGCTGGCGGCGATCTTGGTGATCTGCGCATCGGAATGTGTGCGCGGATTGCGGGCGTAGGGAATCAGCGCCTCGACCTTGCGGTACTCGACGTTGAGCGTATTCAAAGAGGGTGTCCTGAAAATAGAAAACCCGCCGACGACAACCGTGGGCGGGTTTTTGGGGTTGGTGCGAACTGACGGGGTGCGAACTGCGAACCGTGCGAACCTTGGTTCGCACCCTGACGCTAAAAAAGCGCCGCGCTCGCGCCCCCCGCATTGGTTTTTGGCCAGGAAGGACCCGTTGATTTCCGGGCTGCTTCCTCTGCCGTCACCTCTGTCCAGACGATAGATGAATACTACGCAAGATCAGGTCGTTTTGTTGCAGGGGCAAAAACCGCTGATTGCCGCGTGATGGTGCACATCCCCGACCATACGCGCCAAATCACGCCAAAACCCTACGCGACCACCGCACCATTGAGTTGATCTGCGACCGTCTGCAATGCCCGCTGCCAATGCCGCCATGCCGTTGTGCGGTCGCAGGCAAAGCGGATCGTGATGTCACGCCAGCCATAGCGCTTCGCGCGCATCCATACGAGATGCCGTTGCTCAACTGGGAGCCACTGCACCCAGCGCATGACTTCCAGCATTCGTTCAATCGCGTCTGGACTCGGCGGAAAGGATCGATAAACCCTCTCGTCAGCTGCAAAGGTCTCCCACTCGTTTCGGACAATGGCGGGCCAGCAGTTGAAGTAACCCTGCACTCGAACAGGAGGCAACCGTCGACTGGTGCTTGCTGCCTCTTCAAACCGAGCAGCAACGTCCTCGATAGTCCACTTAGTCATTGCGTCGCCCTCCGTAGAGCCGGTCACCGATGCGTCGCACGATCTCGCGCTCGATGAAGTCCAGACGTTCGTCGGATGCGTTGACCACCAGGATGTGTTGGTCACGCCAGCCACGTTCCTTGATCGAGTCCAGATCCGTGGCCTGCGGCTGCAGACGACCCAGGGGGCAGCGGTATTGGGGTGTCGGCACCTTCATGTCACACCTCCTGTGTCTCGACAGCCCAGTGCAGCAAGGCCAGGGCGTCGGCTTCGTTGTCGTCGACTGGGGTGTGACCACGCAGGCGGACGGACGCGATCATGTCGTCCTTGCCCGCATTGCCCTTGCCGGTCGCGTGCTTTTTGATCGTGCCGACCGGAACGCCTTGGTACGGAATGTTGTGATGCTCACACCATGCGGTCAGGTGTCCCATGAAACCACCGTAGGCGTGCGCCGCATCAACGCCAGCGTGCCGTCGAACTTCCTCGAAGAACACCGCGTTGATGTGGTTGCTGGCCGAGAGCAGTTCATTGAGCCAGCGCTTGAAACGGAGAAAACGCATGCCGCCTCCCTCAAATCGCTGCGGCTTGAAGTGCTCCGTGCCGCTGGTAATCGTGCCGTCCAGGTGCAGCAATGCCCACCCAGTGTGTGTGCCCAGATCAAGGGCCAAGATCGTCGTGTTCATCGTCGTGCTCCAGTTCAAGGGCGAGTGACGGATGCGACGGGTTCTTTGAAGAACATCCCTTACGTGCGCGCACGCGTAGCGCGTCAATCAGGAAACCCGTCAAATCCGTCACTCGCCCGGATTGCTCAGTCATCTCGGTAGGGGTAGCCGTGGCTGTACGGCTTGGGCCTGAGGGCGATGCCCGTGATGCCACGTGCGCCCCCGGTCAGCCGACATTTCTCGAACTTGCGGGCCGCCATCAGTTCGGAAAAGCGCTTGACCGAGCCCACGTATTCACCTGCGCGCTCTGCCCATTCGCGCCAGTCGGCGAACAGTTCGGACACGCCTTCGCGGTGGGTCTTGGCCAGCAGGCAGCGCTCTTCGATCCACTGCCCGAGCGCGTCCTCGGCTTCGAAATACTCTTCGGTCGCCGACACCACGCTGGCGGGCGGTTTCAGGCCCTGGCGTTGCCATAGACTGCAGCCCTCGACTGCCCACGCCAGAATGCCGTCCCGTTCCTTGAGCAGCTTTTCGGTCAGCCTGCCGTCCCGCCGTTCGGGCGGGATCGTCACCGTGAACGGGATCAGGTGCAGTCGCCGCTTCATCGCCTCATCCACGTTGCGGATCGATGGCTTGTGGTTGCCTGCGATCACCAACTTGAACTGCGGCACGTACTCGAAGAAGTCCTGGCGCATGAAACGCGCGGACACCTTGTCGCCACCGGTGATGGCCTTGACCTTGGATTCGTTCCAGCGCCGACCCTGTTCGGTTTCGATGGATGACACGAAGCGTGCGCCGCGCAGGCCTGCCAGATCGGTCGGATGCCGGTCGGTGCGCGCCTCCATGAAGGTGTCCATCGGAGCGTTGGCCGCGTAGTCGCCCAAGATGGTGGTCAGGACGTTGACGAACACCGACTTGCCGTTCGCGCCCGTCCCGTACAGAAAGAACAGCGCGTGCTCACTGGTCACGCCCGTCAGGCAGTAGCCGACCATCAGTTGCAGGTAGGCCATCAGCTCGGCGTCGCCACCTGTGACGTCGGCCAGGAACGCGCGCCACGTCGGACTGTCGCCCTGCGGTGTGGCCGTGGTCACCTTGGTCATCCGATCATCGCGTCGGTGCGGTCGCATGCGGCCCGTGCGCAGATCAACCACGCCGCCTGGTGTGTTGAGCGCCCAGACGTCGGCATCCCACTCCTCGGCGGTGGACGCGTGCTTGGGATCGGAGCGTGCGATTTTCTCGACGGACGAGATCGTGGCGGAGCTGGCCAGCTTGCCTTTGAGCCGAGGGCTGTCCGCTTGGAGTGACGCCATCCGGCAGATACCGCGCGCCAGGTGAGATACATAGAGGATCTGATCGGGATTCCAGCGCACGCCAGTCCAGACCAGCCACTTGCCCCACAGCGCGCAGTAGCGCCAGTCCTCGCCATAGCGACGGGTGAAGGCCGAGGACAAGCCGTCCTCTGTCGTCCAGTCGACACCGGTCAGCAGGTCCGGTGGTGGCGTCTCCTCGACCGAGCGCATCACCGGCATCCGTTCGCCGACGGCAAGGAATCCACCGACATCGAAGCCTTCCGGGATGGCATCGGCCGCATCCCAGCCATCCGGTTTGTCATCGGGTGGCACCAGGATGGCGACCGTGGTTGCACCCGCGTTCAGGATTGCTTGCGATGCACGGTCAGCGTAATCCCAGCCTGGCGCATCCCGGTCAGGCCAGATCAGCACGGATTTGCCCGCCAGCGGCGACCAGTCGGTCTTGTCGACGGGCGCATTCGCGCCATGCATGGCCGTGGTTGCCACCACGCCGATAGCGATCAGTGCCTGCGCGCACTTCTCGCCCTCGACCAACACAACGTGGCCAGCAGCAGCCAACCCCGGCTGGTTGTACAGGGGGCGAGGATCGGGCGGAGCCATCTTGCGCCGCTTGGCATCCCACGGCCGGAACTCCTTCTTGCGCCCGGGCGGGTCGTAGCGGTAAACGACCGCAATCAGTTTGCCGGTGGCATCGAAGTAGTCCCACTTGGCCGTGGCCGGGCCAAGTTCATCAACCGGCGCTTCCTTCTTGGCGCTGCGCACCGGCACTGATCGCGAACGACCGAGCAGATCGGCAGCCTCGTCGAGCACCCGGGGAAAGTCGGTGTGGACGTTGGCCCCGAGGTAGGCGGCGATCAAGGCAAAGATGTCACCGCCATCGCCCGTGGCTCGATCCGTCCAGAGACCAGCCTTCTCGCCTTCGAGTACCACCTCGAGGCTGTCGCCCGGGCTGCCCAGGATGTCCCCGATCAAAAACTTGCCCCGACGCTTCTTTCCCGCCGGAAACATTGTGGTCAGAACTGATTCCATGCGTGCGATCAGTTCAGTGCGAATTTCGTCCCGCTCGCTGTCATTAACGTTGCGCCGGCCCGCTTCTCCCGGTGGTGATGTGTCATTGAAATCAAGCATCGGCAGCACCCTCGTGTGTTGTCTGCTGTGCAGCGATCCAGGCTTCCAGTTCGTTGGGCTTGAAGCGAACCAATTTGCCGACGCGGTAATGCGGAATGCGACGCTCCTGTCGCTCCTTGGCGTGTGAGAGCCAATACGACGGCAGGTTGAACATCAGTGCAGCCTGGCGCACGTCGATCAGCTGCTCGCCAAGTACGTGATTCAAATTCGAGGTATTCATGCTTGTGTCCTCCAGCAGCGGTCTTGCCACGCGCACATCCGGCATTCGAAATGGGTCGGGTCATTGAAGGCGCGCGGCAGGAGGTCTCCCGCCTCGGTGGCCGAAATGACCTTCACCGCCCGATCCGACATGCGTTGGGCCAGGGCTGCGTCAAAGGGCACGGCCTCGGTGTAGATCTCCATCGTGTCGGCGTTGAGTGCCGTGAAGATCGCCGGGTGCTCGTGCAGTTCGAGATAGGCTTGGTAGATCGCCACTTGCGCGGCGTAGACCGGCTTAGCGACAGCGAGGCGGCTTTTCTCCAGCTCGCGCCAGGACTTGTTGCCCAGACACTTGTTTTCCCAGAGCGCGGGATAAGCAAAACCATCCGGCCCGCCGACGATGACGCCGTCGATGTGGCCCTGCAGGCGTCCGTCAACGACAGAGAAGCCGAACTGCTCGCCGTCGGCCTTGCGGGTGCGCAGGTCAAAGCCAGCATCCCGGAGCCACGCGACCATGCAGTCCTCCATCACATGACCACGCTCGAAGATGCGCAGCATCCGGCCCGGGACATCACGCCCGTGGTCGATGGGCGCCTTGGCATACTCGAACTGCAGCGCACGCTCGCAGGCCACGCCGAGACGCGAGGCCCCGAGGTACTGGCGTTCGGACTGGCGGGCGCGGGCCTGCTGCATCCCGGCGTCGACCAAGACGGTGACCCGACCGGAGATGCTTGATGTGGAGTTGAAGTCGATCATGGCTTCCTTCCCTTCGGCTCTTCCCAGGGGAGGTCGTCCTCCAGATCCGCGAACGGGTTGGTCAGAGGGTCGGGCGCAGGCGTCATGCCACGCACCGGCGGGTACTTGCTTGCCTCGTGGTGCGCGACCATTGCCTCGGTGTAGCAAGTGACGATGGCGTCGATCACTTGCAGCGCCTCGGCTTCGGAGTAGTCGCCCAGCGGCTTGGTGAACCCGATCTCGCCCGCTGCCTCGCCAAAGGCCTTGAGGCACTTTTTCATCGCGGCCAGTTCGACATCAGACGGATCGATCATGACGACCTCCTTGCTGTCGACGCGACCTTCTTTGACCCGCAGCCAGTTGCCGTACAACGCGTGAAACGCGTTTTGGCAGCGCTGCGAGCAGAACACCCAATCGATGGGGTAGCGCCGGGGATTGCCGACACCGTGACGGTTGTCGGTGTGGCCGAATCCCCGGGCCTGTCGTTTGCAGACCCAGCATTTCATCGGCCTCCCTCACTGCGCCCAAGACGGCTTGCCGGTCACGGGTGGGCGTTGCGGAGTCGGTGCCTGATACGCAGGCGCAGCGGCCTGCGTCGGAGCGCCGGAATTTGCACTGCCCGAAGCCTTGGACGGCACACCCATCAGCTTTGCGTAGTCGGGGTGATCGGGCTCGACCGCGATCTTGACCACGTTGCGGTCTTGACCCTTGCTGTCTTTTTCGATGTCCACGCGTGCCAGAAACTCCAGGCCATCCAGTTCATGAAAGCCCTGGATGCGGCGCGCAGCGGCCGCCTGCGGACTGTTGTCCTGGGGGTGGACGTTGCGGGCGCTGTTAAGCGCGGCGCGGATGAAGCTGCGCCCCATCTGGCCCCAGGTCGGGCCCTTCTTGGAGTGCAGACCGATGTTCGACCACATCTTGCGCTTGGCGTGATCACCAGCCGTGACCACGAATTCGGCTGCGAGATAGATGGAGCCGGTCTCGAAAGACTCGGTGGCGTAGCCGCCGCCCCAGCCTTGTTCCGGGTCGTCATAGCCACCGGGCTTGATGGTCATGCGCACGGGCACGACCGCGCCCTTGGGGATCAGGTCAAAACCGGACTGTTGGGGATCGGCATCTTGGAAATCAAAATAGTTGGACGACATGGCGATTACTCCTTGGATTCGGTGGTGTTTTCAGTAGTGGGGATGCCGCTGCTGACGGGCGCTGGCGACTGGCCAGCACACTTGGCGATCAGCGCGCCCAGATGCGGCGGCTCCAGCAAGTCGAGGCGACCGCTGCGGTCTTTGGCCGGGAAGCCATAGGGATTGACGGTGTGCGTGACGAAGGCGCGGTAGGCGCTGCCGTCGTCAGCCTTGATCTCGGCCAGCGTCACGACCTCATCGACGATGCCGGGCAGTTCCAGACTGGTCTTGCTGCCTTCGATCTGCGGGACGAACACCTTGCGGTTGTAGTCGTCGAGGCGTTCGTCGAGGATGGCCACGAACACCACGTTTTTGCCGCGTGCGTGCTGGAGGTGGGTCAAGGCGCTGACCATTTCCTGGCCGAGCAACCCATAGGCTGCGCGCAGATCGGGTTTGCCGGAGCGGTCGCTGGTGGCACCGGGTTGTGTCTTGCACCACGCAAAACACTGCCGTGACAACTGCGTGATCGAGTCAAGGAAGAAGGTCTGGTACCGGTCCAGCTGCGCCGGGTGGCCGAATTTCTCAATCACGTGGTCGTAGTGCGCCTGCGAAAAAGCGCTCTCCGGCGGCAGCGACTTGTCCGGACCCGCGAGGAACACGAAGAAGTCGCGGCTTTCGGGCCACGATGCCGGGCGGATGGTGTCGCCCGGCCAGTCGGCCACGGCGAGATCGCCCGCCTCGATGTCGAGGAACAAGGTGGTGGCAGGGTCGAGGTCTTTGAGTCGGGTGGTCTTGCCGATGCCGGATTTGCCCAGCATCAGCAACTTCACACCTTTGCGCTCGGCCAAGCGCTGCTGCGCGGAAATGATCGGGAGGGACATCACGCCACCTCCTTCAGTTGTTCAGCGACCGCCGGATTCCAGAGGATCTGGTAGCCGCTGTGGCCGTTGCGCGAGTACGGCATGGCTTCGGCCCATGCTTCACCGGCCTCAGTCAGCTCCCACTCGTCCCGGTCGTTGCGGAACTGAAGGCCGCCAGATGCCAGCAACTGATTGGTGGCCTTGGCTGAGCGATTCAGCAATTTGCCGAGCTGGGTGGCGTTGAGCGAGCAGATCGGCTCATTGGCGGCAGGCAAAGCGCGGCGCAGCACTTCCGTGGTCAGGCCGGTGTTTTCCTGAATGCAGGTCAACGTGGCAGCCATCGCAATGCCGGTCTTGACGCCCGGCACCTTGGCGACCGCTTCGCCGATCAGCAGGATGGCTGTGACCCGGTCGTGGGTCGGCGCGGGCAACGCGGCCATCGTGGGGGTAGCCGAATACGCGCCTGTCTTACGGATCGCAGGCAGCACTTCGTTGGTGACCCAGCGCTTGAAACGCTTGGCGGCATCCTTGGTGCTACCGAGGATCAGGGCGTAAAGCCCCGACTCATTGACGTGGTTTTGGCGTTGACGGCCACCCGCCGTAAGGGTCTCCAATTTCTGGAGATCCTCTGCATCGACGTGGGACTTGATCGCCTGAGACGGATTGCCCATCTCCAGGGCGTCGCAGACATCGGTGGCGTTGAACCACGGCTGCCCGAGTTCATCGACCTGGACGCGCACGGCGTGCGCTTCGAACTGGAAGGGAATGATCGCGCTCATGATCAGACCTCCCACGACACGTCGGCGATACGGTCGGCTCCACGCGCGGCACGCTTGCGCACCTCGGTGTGGAGCTCTTCCAGCGCGGTGCGACGGCGACCGAGCGCCTGCGATTCCGCATTGGCCGTCTGTATAGCGAAGGCCAACTCGTCCACCGTGGCGGCATCGAGAGGGACAACGACGTCCTGGCCGTCGGCGCGGCGATACCGGATTTCGTCGGGAAGGTGTTCGCCGTAGATGGACGGCAGTTGCTTACGCAGTGAAGCGATGAGATTGGTGCTCATAGTCATTACTCCGAATCGATGGAAAGGGTGAAAGACGGCTTGCCGGAATCCACAGTGCGAGCGGGGGCGAACTGCTGTTGCAAGGCAGGCGGCCAGTTCGTGAAGCGGGATTCGGGGACGGACAACTTGATGTCGAGGTAACCGTCGACCTTCTCGCCTGAGGCGACGATGCGTTCGGCGATTTCGGCCAGTTGCTTCTGATCCCAACTGACCTTCTTGGGCAGCTCGAACTTCAGATGCAACGGGCCATCGCTGATGTGTGCGGCGCCGAAGTCACGGCCGGATTCGCGCAGCGCGGTACGGGCCTGCTCGCCGTAGCACTGATCCAGTGCCGCGTCGAACTTGGTGCGCGCCTTCTTGAGCCAGTCGATTGCCGCGTCGAGGTTTTGGTCGATCTCGTGTTTCTGCGCGGGCGGCAATGCGGCCAGTTGGCTGACGGACATCTCGGCGATGTCGGCGGGGAAGATGGTGATGTCATTCATCGCATCTCTCCTCAAACGGCCGCGCGTTCGGATGTCGAGTCGTGCAGCGCTTCGCGCTCAAACTCGAGGATCGCGTCGACCGGGTAGCCGACACGCTTGGACAGCTTCAGGTAGCGTGGACCGCGACCCTCACTGCGCCAGCGCTGCAAAGTCTTGGGGCTAACGCCCCAGCGTTGCGCGAGCTCGTTCTCGTTGAGCACGCGGCGATCACCGGGTGACATGGTGTTGATCGCCTGCTGTGGCGACCGGGGGATACTGCTGGCTGGTGTCTGCATGGAATGCTCCTGTGACGTTGTTGAGTAACAGGTGTCATTCCAAACGTCGGGTGGCGAACCTTTAAGGGACGCAATGGCGAACCACGACGGAACTCCAGGTTCGCCAATGGCCCAGTGCAGAAAAGCAAACGGCGAGCACATGGCTCGCCGTCATCGGGTGTGTCTGGAAGCAGATCAGGCGTGGGAGAAACCGAGCAATCGACGCTGCGCAGCCCAATCGCGCGGCAGTTGCTCTTGGCGGCCACGCAAGGTGTGCAGATTCAGGTGGCGTGGCTGACGTCCTTCGAATATCGCCTCCACGATATCGGGGGCCAGCATGGTCATGCGCAAGACCTCGGCAGCCCAGCCCGGTTCCACTTTCATGGCGTGCGCCAAGTCCGTTGTCGTGGGGTAGATGCCATCGTCGATCAAGCGCTTCCAGTAGAAGGCTTTGCCCAGCGTTTTGATCATCGGCACATCGAAGCCACCGATCCGGTCCCCAATTTCGGGGGCTGGCGGTATCAGCAGCTTCCGGTTCTGGCGGCGCTTGATCGTCAGAGGCACCAGGGTGACCCGCTGCCCCTCGCTGACATAACTGCGCGCCTCGGCTCCGATCTCAATGCGGACGGCGCGCTGGCGCTGGTGAGTCGTGGCATTCATGCCCAAACCTCCTCGACACGTTTTTGGGACTCTTCGATCAAGGGATGCGTGCTGATATCCGCACCGAATCCGATCCAACCGTCCTCCCGCCAAACGATATCCAGGCCGTGCCCGTGTAGTTGCACGCGTTCGATTAACAGCCGTGTGATTCGTTGCTGCTCGGCAGGGAACAGTTGCGACCACACGTCACCGATGCGCTGCATGGCAACCACCACCTGTGCCTCGTCCAGCGTCGACCCCGCCGGATGCTGCTGGCAGGATCGCCATACAGCGATCAACATTTGCGGCGATGAAAGCGCCGCATGGATTTGTGCCAGCACCGCTTCTTCGATCTCGGCGGCTGGCAGGTGGCCCACGTCCGGGGTATGCGGAGCCAGGCTGGCACCTGCGTTGCGCCGCTTGTGCAGGTAAGGCACGTAGTAGCGGTACTGCCGACCGTTTTTCTTCTTCACGAAGGAGTGCAGCATGCGTTGGCCATCCGGTGCGAACAGCAGCCCCGCCAGCAATGCCGGATGCTTGGCACGGTGTTCGCGCGGTGCCTGCTTTCGTCTCTCGATAAAGGCGTGTGCCGCGTCCCACAGCTCTTGAGAAATGATGGGGTCGTGCTGGGCCGAGTACCACGTGTCGTGATTGCAGATCTCGCCAAGGTAGATGCGGTTTCGCAGCAAGGTAAAGAGGTACTGCTGATCGATGCTTCGCCCCAATCGCTCCCGGCCGGACTGGGTGACCCATGCCTTGGTGGTATGCCCTTCGATTTCCAATTCGCGGACGAGTCGCGCAGCCGAGCCGTGCTCGGCGTAGCGGCGGAAGATGTCACGTACCAGCACGGCTTCACGTTCGTTGACGACGAGCTTGCGTTCGACCACGTCGTATCCGAGAGGTGGGACTCCGCCCATCCACATGCCCTTGGCCTTGCTGGCGGCGATCTTGTCACGGATGCGCTCGCCGGTGACCTCGCGTTCGAACTGCGCAAATGACAAAAGGATGTTGAGCGTCAATCGCCCCATCGATGTGGTGGTGTTGAACTGCTGCGTGACGGAGACGAAGGAGACGCCGTTGCGGTCGAACACCTCGACCAGCTTGGCGAAGTCCGGCAGGCTCCGTGTCAAGCGGTCGATTTTGTAGACGACCACGGTATCGATCTTCCCCGCTTCGATGTCGATCATCAGACGGCGCAACCCGGGCCGTTCCATGTTGCCGCCCGAGTAGCCGCCGTCGTCGTATCCGTCGTCGACGGCAATCCAGCCCTCATGCCGTTGGCTGGCAATAAAGGCCAAGCCTGCATCACGCTGTGCTTCGAGGCTGTTGTATTCCTGGTCGAGCCCTTCATCAGTGGACTTGCGGGTGTAGACGGCGCAGCGCTTCTTTGGCGTGACTGCGGGAGTTTGGTTTCGACGCACTGAGCTCATACCGCCCCCTTCTTGGAGCCAGGTGCCTTCAAGCCAAAGAACACCGGGCCTGACCAGTGGCTGCCCGTGATGCGTTTGGCTACAGCGGACAGGCTTTTGAAGCGTTGCCCCTGGTACTCGAAATCATTCGATCCACGCACCAGCACACGATGCTCAATGTCGTCGTAAATGCGTGTGAGAACGGAGCCGGGCAGTAGACGTTGACTATCGCCGCGCAGTTGCTTGGGCAAGATGCCAGTTTCACCAACCTCTTCGAGCTTCTTGCGCAGTAACGGTTTCAAGCCGCCAAACGCGCGCTCCTGCATCCGGTAGGCCAGGCGACTTTCCAACCAGACACGATGGTGGTGATTTGGCCGCTCTTCGAAATGGTCGTCCCAGAGCGCCCAAAGATCGTCCATCGAAAGATGGGGAATAGCCGCGACGCGGGCGGCGACTGAGGCGGGCGTTGGTGAGGTTGCGTGTGCTGTCATGGGCGAACTCCGTTGTTGTGATCGGGGTTCGCATTCACGCGCTGTTGGCCGGGGAAGCCAAGGCAAACATGCTCGCTGTTTTCGGGGGTGTCGCGCGATTGGCGGGCACGAAGGCGCAGCAGCGCAGCAGCCAACAGGTCAGCGATTTCTTGATGCCCGTGCCGTGGCCGGTCAGGTGATGTGCAAATTGAGATAGGTTGGATTTCTGTCATGGCAAGCATTCCGATGGAAAACGCTGCTCATGCTAGAAACCAAGAGCACTTCGCGTAACGTGATTTAGCGGGAGTGCGCGGCTTTGGCGCTATGTTTTTTTGGGCCGGTACCAAGCCGCGCGCTGGCCATTCACTTCCCGATACCGAAGCTCGAAAAGGCCGGATTCGTGTACGACCTGCCGCCAACTGCTGCACCCATACTTGGCCGGTAATTGATCGGGATGCCGTTCTGCAATCCATCGTCCAGCGCTGGCGACCGGCGTCCACTCTTCGACAGCCAACTCATCTGCTGCCTCACGCAATGCGCGAACAATTCCGGCAGCAGGCCAATCCACCGAGCCATCCGGCGCTATACCGTTGATCACCAGATCACGGAAGGCATCGGACTGGGCAAAATCAGCCGCCAGGCGACGGGCCTGATCCATGTGCTCCGCCCAGCCCCGCAGTTGCTCAAAGTGTTGATCGATGCGACTGTAGGCCGCCACCAAGGACTCTTGCGCACCACGGCATCCGTCCAGATTCCAAAGGTCGTGCTGGTCGATGAAGTGGTGCACCAGGTTGTTTCGCAGCAGCACCAGATCTTTCAGATCATTCTGCGTCCTATCGAAATCCTCGGCAGACATCTGCAAGCTCATCTTCATCTTGAACGAGATGATGTTGTCGGGCGCATCTGGTTCTGCGACCTCTTCTTGCTCGCCGTTGGTGACATACGTTCCGAGCAGCGTGCCAACCAATGTACCCAGCGTCTTGTTTGCGGCATCCGCAATGCGCTCCGCCTGGTTCGATTCGAGGGGTAATCCTGACGCGGAGATTTCGTGGTGGGCCACGATGGCCTTCATCAGTTGTTCGTACTGCTGCAGACGCAAGAGACAACGGCCCAGCATTCGCTGCACCTCGCGTTGCAAGGTCTGCAGCTCTTCATCTATGGGTTGGATCGGCAAGCCTGTCATCGAGGGACTCACCGAACTGGCAATTGCCCGGTCGAGACGAACTGATCGAAGCTGTCAAAGCTCTCGCCGTCTTGCCAAGACCGATCCCATGACCGTGGTTCAGCACTTTCCAGCAGCAAAAGGGTGAGGACGCGATCTCCTGTGGTGTAGCTGTGCTTGAACTCGCGTAACTTCATGTGTGGCGCCTCCTCCGGGCACCAGATCGCGGCAGACATCTCCGTGCCATCCCACTCCTGCTCAACGGTGGAATCAGCAGCCAGGGTGCCGGGAATTGGTTCCTGCGGATCGTCAGTGCGCCGAATGCGGGCGCGCGTCTTGACCGCGCTGGTGCTGCGCCATTCGTACTTCACGAAGCCGTTGTCCCAATAGACAAGGATTGCCCGCTGCGTCGTGAATTTGATGAACCGGATGCACAGCGCCTCGAACGACACCTGGAATCGTTTGGCAAGCGCGCTCAGGACATGCAGGTCGATGCGCTGGTTCGAGATCCACTCGCGCAGCAAGTCGCCAGGCATCAGCAGGTTACTGGCAAAGTCGTCCGCCTCACGTTCGATGACACGGATGGTGTCAGCGCCGGAGTACACGCTTTCCTTGTCGCAGTTGAAACTTTGCCGCTGATCTCGGTGGAGGATGAAGTGGCCCAGCTCGTGGGCGATGGTGAAGCGCTGGCGTTCTGGATTGGCCTTGCCGTTATAGAAAATACCCCACTCGGCCGTGTCCTTTGGGTTGCGAACGAGCATGCCTTCGCAGGCATTGACGTCCAGCACCATCGGGGCTTTGATCTCCCGCACCCCTTTGCCGTAAGGCGTCTCCGGAAGCATCTGACGGACGACTTCCAGATCCACAGCATCCGGCATGCCGTCTGCGTGCCAGGCCCGCAACCATTTCAAGACGGTGCTGGCTGCGATGGAACCGGTTAGGGGCTGGGATGCGCTCAATTGTCGGACCGCCTTAACTCTTGTCAGGGAACATGATTTTGAGTGCCTGACGGTAGCGATCCTTCTCCTCGTCCGTCATTCCGGCGTACTCACGGAAGAAGGCCACATCTTCTGGGCTGGCCTGAGGTACCTGTTCGATGGGCTCGCCCATGATGTCCTCCATCGTCACGCCCAGCACCCTAGCCAGGGCCTGGACCCGCTCAGCGGAGGGACGCTGGCCGTCCTTCATCTCCAGTTCCCATATGTACGCCTTGGTACAGCCGACTTCGTCGGCGACCTGTTGCAAGGTCAATTTCTTCGCCTCGCGTAAGCGTCGCAGGCGTGCTCCGAACGCTGAAGCCATAGCGATGCTCCTGTAGGGGAAAACAGTCAGTTAACAAAAACAAGACCGCTAGTATAGCCGTGAGATACAAATGAGGTCTAGATGTGCCGATTTGATTGACAAGCGGAAATCCGAGGTTCAGAATCGCTCTTGTATCTCGCTACTTTACTTGTGCGAGGTGCGTGTTCAGTAACCCAGTCGCTGGCCAGTGCAGTCCGTACATCGGTCGCAGACCTTCGACGCCGATCCAGAAAGGACGATCAAGATGAAGAAGACCTTTGTCGACGTGATGCTCGAGCTGCCGGTGGATGCCACGCTGCGCGACTTCTTGACTACCCACAGCCTGCCTGTGCCCGATGGCTTTGCCTGGGATGACACACCGGAGACCAGCCAGTTCCTGGTCGAAGCGGTCAAGGTCTGGCCCGACATTGCTGCCCGCGACCGGATGACGGCCAACCTCATGGCCAGCGTTCAGTTGGGCGATGCGGCAGGCAAGCAGGCGATGTTTGAGGCGGCCGTGACCGACGGTGCCGCTTTGGCGGGTTTGACGCTTTGCGCAAGTGACATTCACCGCTCCTTCTGGCTCTACGTCCACCACCCGGCGCTGTTCGAGCGCGCCTATGACTTCAGCTTTTGGGAGCAGCATGGGCAGCAGACGCAGCAATACGATCTCGGCTTGAAGCGCCAGCCGAACGGTTCGGATGCCAATCTGACTGCGTTGCGTCACGCCATCTCGGCCTTCTACAAGCGCGAACTCCAATGTGGTGACGGCAGCGTGGCGCACTTGGTCGAGCGCAGCCCAGGGGTGTTCCTGTTGTCAGTCCATGTCAAGGACATGGCGATGCTGCGACTGGAGTTCGAGGGCGCAACCCTGAAGCGCAGGGTCGGCAACCCCAACATTCACATGGTGCTGGAGTACGCCAAGTCCACCGGTGTCGTGCGCACGCTGGTGCGCGGCGGCGCGAAGTACCAGCAGATGCTGGTCGAGGCCTTCGCGGAGCATGTGCTGGGCGTGAAAGCGAGCGCTCACAAAATCAAGTCGCCGACGCTGGATTTGTCGATGCTGCGCACCGGATTCGATGTGCCGGAGGTCTTTGAGGACGGCTTCTCGATGGTTCAGCTGAAGGCACTCACCCTGCTCAGCCCCGACACGGCGCTCAAGATCGAATGCACGGCGATGCAGTCCAGCCAGCAACGCTCGGTGCACGATCTGCTGAAGGAGAAGCTGCCTGGCCCGCTGGAGGGGCAGTGGGCGGTGACGGCGGCGCAGGTCAATCTCTATTACCCGCCCGAGCCGGGCAGGACACGCCCCAAGGTGGTCACCATCGAAGTGACCAGCAAAGGGCGGCTGAACCTGCACAAGTTCGATGCCAAGATGCAGGCACAGCTGGAAGGCTACCTGGTTGCAGTGGGCATCTTGCAGAAGGGCCAGACTCTCAGTGCACAGGAATTGCCGCCGGAGACCGACGCAGTCAGTTCCTCATCGGCCTTCGAGGACTGACCAATGGCGACGCACGATGCCTGGGCCCTGGTTTGCCGCCTGTTCGCGGGCGGCACGCCGGTGCAGCGTTCCACGCTGTCGCCACGAGAGGTATCGGCTTTGCCTGTGCTCGGCAAAGCGGTCAGGCCAACAATGTTGGATCAGTCCTTTGTGCTCTGCCCGCACTGCCAGCAGCACCGGGCGCAGGTCTGGAGTGATGGTCGGGGCGGCCGGATCTGCCGGTGCCCGGATTGTGGCCAGGTGCCCGTTGAAGCAATCGACGGTGCGGCGTTGGCCCTGGATGAAGACTGGCTGCGGCAGAAAATGCGCCGCGCCCTCGACATCGAGAGCCGTGACGACATCGATGACTTGGGCGACGGAGCCTGGCGAATCGGTGACGCCCGCTGTTCTCCAGTGTTGCTGGCCCGAGATCTGACACGAGTGCTGCATGAGCCGAACTTGCTGGATCGTGTGCGCGTGGCGGGCAGCAGCATCCGGGTCATCACTCCCAGGCCGCGCATGACTCGCGGATCGCCCTTTGGCTCGGGTGTGGAATGGCTGGCGCTGGAAGAACGATTCACGTTCTATGGCGGCGGGATCTCGTTCATCCCTTCGGCACCGTCTGCAGCGCCAGCAGTGGCCGATCCGGCCGCACCTGTGAACGGGCCATTTTCGGCGGACTTCAAGTGGGCGACGCTGCCGGACGTGCATGCCACGCCGATTCGGTTCACCGATGGTCAGGCCAAGGTGTTCGAAGCGCTGTGGTCGTTCAAGGGAGCCGAGGTGGACGGAGAAAGGATCATGCAGCGCGCTGGCCAAAAGAGCGACAAGCCGATTGATCTGTTCAAGATCAAGTCGAAGGACAAGGGCAAGCCGGAGCACGAGGCTCGACTGGCGGCCTACGGAGCACTCGTCGTCACGCAGCAACGAGCAGGGCTGTATGCGATGCCGTGTGCGACAGAGGGAAAGGAGGCGACCGTCATGACATGAGTTCAGCACCGAAGCGCCTAGGCTCGCGCCGACTTCAAGAGCCTGACCTTTTCATTTTTTGGAGAGCTTGAAATGAGTGGAAAGAATCAATGGGTTGTACCCATCAATGGCGGCGATCAATGGGGTGTGCGGGGCCAAGGCAACGACCGTCTCACTTCCATCCATGACACGCAACAGCAGGCGATTGAACGTGCGCGGGGTATCGCCATCAACCAGCAGAGTGAGATGTTCGTTCAAAGGCGCGATGGTCAGATCCGTGAGCGCAACAGCTACGGTGACGATCCATTCCCGCCCAAGGGCTGACATGGAAGCACGCCTCGCGGGTTTGCCCTTCTGCTTTGCTCATGCAAACCCGCGAGCCAACCATTCGCATCGGCGCGCGCACAAGTGGTTGATGAACACCGCTATCTGCGTGTGCTACGGCGAAGAAGTTAGCGCCGATTTCGAGAGAAGAGAGGGCGGAACGGAGGGCAACCGGGGATGTTCCTGCCTGGCCATAGGACCCCGGGCGCACACGCAGAATGTGCGGGAACCCCGCGTGTCATGCGGGAAGCACAAATGAAAACGCCCAACTGAGAACAGTTGGGCGTTGAATTTTGGTGGACCGAATGAGGATCGAACTCACGACCTCCGCATTGCGAACGCGGCGCTCTCCCAGCTGAGCTATCGGCCCATTTCACGGAGCGCCAGTGTATAACACTTCTCCCGAAGGCGGAATATGACGCGGGAACTGAGACATCCCCTCGGGACTCCGATACTTATAGTCACCCGGAGTCACTGCCATGAACGCCTGTTCGCTCGCCGACCGCCACTGCCAAGCCTGTGAAGGCGGCGTTGCACCACTGGATATCGCAGCCGCGACGGAAATGCTGCACGCCCTGCCGGAGTGGGCACTCAGGGAAGAACGACTGGAGAAGACCTTCGTCTTCCGCAATCACTACGAAGCGATGGCCTTCGTCAATGCCGTCGCCTGGGTATCACACCGCGAAAACCACCACCCGGAACTGACAGTCGGCTACAAGGATGTCCGGGTTCGCTACTGGACGCACGCCATCGGCGGCCTGTCGGAAAACGACTTTATCTGCGCCGCCAAGCTGGAAAAACTGCTGAACCTCTAGATTTGCCCAGCTCCTGCCACGGCGCGGCGCAGGCGGTCGGCAACGGCGGTCCATGCCGCGTCGGCGGGCAAGGCTTCGACGACGATCAGGTCGACGCCGGCATGGTCCATGTCGCGCAAGGCGGCATAGAAATCGTGCGCGTAGCCTACCGGGTCGGCCGGCATCAGGCGCCAGGCGTGCGGCATGCCGGCCTGCGGCGGCTGGTTGGCGCTGATCACGGCGCACTTCCCGCCGCGATGGCGCTGGGCGTTGATGAAATCGAGAAGGCGCTCGCCCGACACCATGCGCAACGGCGTCACCGGCGCGTAGTGCGCTTCGAGCGACCCCGAGACGCGCGGGGCGCCAGCGGCGGTTTCGACGACCGGCTGGCGGCCGAGCACCGCTTCGAGATGCATCGGCGAGATATGGCCGGGACGCAGGATGACCGGCTCGCCGCGGGAACAGTCGACGATGGTCGATTCGATACCGACCTTGCATGGTCCGCCATCAAGGATCACCGAGACCCGACTACCCAGTTCCTCGGCGACATGCCCGGCCGTGGTCGGACTGATGCGTCCGAAGCGGTTGGCTGACGGCGCGGCGATGCCGGCATGTTCGCCCTGGGCACGGGCAAAGCGGCGTAACAGGTCGAGGGCGACCGGATGGCCGGGAACGCGCAGGCCGACCGTATCCTGGCCGCCGGTCACGACATCCGGCACCCAGGCCTGCTTTTTCAGGATCAAGGTCAACGGGCCTGGCCAGAAGGCTTCCATCAACTCCCAGGCGACGTCGGGAACTTGCTCGGCCCAACGGTCGACGGCGTCATGTCCGGCAACGTGAACAATCAGGGGGTGATCGGCCGGACGGCCCTTGGCAGCGAAAATCTTGGCTACCGCTGACGGCCTGGCAGCATCCGCCCCCAAGCCATAGACCGTCTCGGTCGGGAAGGCAACCAGTTCGCCGGCGATCAGCAGGTCGACGGCACGCTGGTAATCCGCGTCGGAAGGCGTCATCAGTCCTTGATGCCGATAGCGGCCCGAGCGGCCAACGCAGCCTTCTGCACGGCTTCGGCATGCTCGCCGATAACCGTGAAGTGGCCCATCTTGCGACCGGGGCGGGCGTGGTGCTTGCCGTAGAGGTGCAGCTTCAGGTTCGGGATGGCGTACAGCTTGGCCCAATCCGGTTCGCGATAGGTATCCCCGTCGTACCAGAGGTCACCAAGCAGATTGACCATCACCGATGCCGAGTGAGCGCGTGCTTCGCCCAGCGGCAGGCCGCACAAGGCGCGAACCTGCTGTTCGAACTGGTCGGTGACGCAGGCATCGAGGGTGTAGTGGCCGCTGTTGTGCGGACGCGGCGCCATTTCATTGACGATCAGCTGACCACGGCTGACAAAGAACTCGACGCCCATGGTGCCGATGTAGCCCAGCTTTTCGGCGATGCGCGCGGCGACATCCTCGGCGTCGCTCTTGACGCAGCCGGTGGTACGGGCAGGCACGATGGACACATCGAGAATGCCCTTGGTGTGCTGGTTTTCGCCGGTCGGGAAACAGGCGACCTTACCGCTTTCGTCACGCGCCAGGACGACCGACACCTCGTAGTCGAGCGTCAGGCGTTGCTCCAGCACGCAATGCTCACCCTTGAAGTGACCGAAGGCGATCAGCGCTTCCTCGCGGTTATTGACCGTCGCCTGCCCCTTGCCGTCGTAGCCGAAGCGGGCAACCTTCAAGATGGCCGGAAACAGGGAAGCATCGGCGTTGCGGATGTCGTCTTCGCTGTTGATTGCCGCGAAGGGACCGTGCGGAAAACCGTTGTCGCGCAGAAAGGACTTCTCGGCGATACGGTTCTGGCAGACGGCGACAGCCGCCGCATGCGGACGCACCGGCACGAACTTGGCGAGGTAATCCAGCGTATCGGCTGGAACGTTCTCGAACTCGGTGGTGATCGCCGCACAGCCCGCGGCAAACTCGTCGAGTACTGCGTAGTCGTTGTAGTCGACGCAAAAATGGCGCTCGGCGATCTGGCCGGCCGGGCTGTTCTTGTCCGGATCGAGGACCCAGACCTGATAGCCCATTTCGTGGGCGGCGGAAACGAAGAAGCGGCCGAGCTGGCCGCCCCCCAACATGCCCAGCGTGGCGGGCGGCAGGATCATGGTCGACGACATGCGGCTTACACTTCCGGCAGTTTCATGGCCAGCACCTTCTCGGTCTGGGCCTGGCGGAACGCCTGCAGCTTCGCTTTCAGCGCCGGGTTCTCGTTGGCCAGCATGGCGACGGCGAACAGCGCGGCATTGGCGGCGCCGGCCTCGCCGATGGCGAAGGTGGCGACCGGAATGCCCTTCGGCATCTGCACGATGGAATGCAGGGAATCGACACCGGACAGGGCCTTGGACTGGACCGGCACGCCGAGCACCGGCACGATGGTCTTGGCGGCCAGCATGCCCGGCAGATGGGCGGCACCGCCGGCTCCGGCGATGATCACCTTGAGGCCGCGCTCACCAGCCATGGCGGCGTAGTCGAACAGCAGATCCGGCGTGCGGTGGGCGGAAACGACACGGGCCTCGAAAGGCACGCCGAATTCCTTGAGGATCACGGCAGCGGCCTGCATGGTCGGCCAGTCGGAATCGGAGCCCATGACGACCCCGACGAGCGGTTGGTGTACAGCGTTCATTTAGCGAACCCCTGCCTTGCGTTCAGCGGCCTCGATGGTGTTGGCCAGCAACATGGTAATGGTCATCGGACCGACCCCGCCCGGCACCGGCGTGATCTGGCCGGCGACTTCGAGACAGTCGGCGTAATCGACGTCGCCGCACAGCTTGCCGTCGGGCAGGCGGTTGATGCCGACGTCGATGACGACGGCGCCCGGTTTGATCATGTCACCCTTGACGAACTTCGGCTTGCCGACGGCGGCGACGACGATGTCGGCACGCCGGGTGTGGAAGTTCAGGTCCTTGGTCTTGGAATGGCAGACGGTCACGGTGGCACCGGCGTTGATCAGCAGCATCGCCATCGGCTTGCCGACGATGTTGGAACGACCGATGACCACGGCTTCCTTGCCGGTCAGATCGACATTGCCCTTCTCGAACATCTTCATGACGCCGTACGGGGTACACGGGATGAAACGCGGTGCGCCTTGCGACAGGGCGCCAACGTTCTCGGCATGGAAGCCGTCGACATCCTTCTCGGCGGAGATGGCTTCGAGCACTTTCTCTTCGTCGAAATGCTTCGGCAGCGGCAGTTGGACCAGAATGCCGTGAATGGACGAATCGGCGTTCAGTTCGGCGATCTTGTCGAGCACCACCTGCTGGTCGACATCGCGGTCATAGACGATCTTTTCGGAATGCATGCCGATAGCCAGGCAGCCATTGACCTTGTTCTTCACATAAACCTGGGAGGCCGGGTCTTCGCCGACCAGAATAACCACCAGACCGGGCTTGTGCCCCTTGGCCGCCAGCGCCTCAACGCGGGCCTTGAAGCTCTGGCGCAGTTCGTCTGCCAGCGCCTTGCCGTCGATAATTTGTGCCGTCATCGTCGCATCCAACAAAAAGAAAACGGGAAAGGCAACTGCCTTTCCCTTTGAATTGGAATGGATTTTACCAGATTCAGGCCGCAGTCAGGCGATTGCCGCTTCGGCAGCGCCAACAGCCGCCCTTCCGGACTCGAATGCCTGGCGGTTGAGGGCGACGACTTTCTCGCCCTTGCGCTGGAAGCGCTTGAGTACGCAGTCGAGCAGCACGTCAGCCGAGAACGGCAACTGATCGGCAATGGCGCCTAGCATGACGGTGTTGCCGAGGCGGATATCGCCCAGGCCCTGGGCGATGGTCGTGGCATCGAACGAGACCACCCGTCTGCCGCCTGCCTTCATCTGGCCGACCGGGTCGGACGGGTAGTCGTAGAGACCCAGTTCGACGACCGGCGGCACGAAGCGCGAGTCGTTGACCAGCGCCGCCGCCCCCGGCCGCAGCATGTGCATCCAGCGCAAGCCTTCTGCCGCCTCGAAGGCAAGCAGGACATCGGCCTCACCCGGCGCAATCTGCGGCGACAGGACGCGCGGCCCGAAACGCAGGTGCGAGGACACCACGCCACCGCGTTGCGCCATGCCGGCGACTTCGGTCTTCTTCGCATCGTGACCCAGGGCGATGGCAGCCTCGGCGAGAATTTCGGTTGCCGTCATGACGCCCTGACCACCGATGCCGACAACGAGAATATTGGTCGTGCCGCTCATGCCGAGCATCCTTTCTTGACCAGGGTAATGGGCGACACCGGCGCGTAGTGCTGGATGGCATCCGGCGCGCAGGGCTGGACACACAGACCGCAACCGGTACACACCGACGATTCGATGCGCACGAAGGACAGATCGACCTCGCGCCCGGACCCCTTCACTTCCTTCCCCCTGCGGGTGACGTGAATGGCCGGGCAGCCGACATCGAGACAGTTGCCGCAGCCGGTGCACTTGTCGTCGAGCACCTCGTAGGGCTTGAGCTTGTGGTAGTCCTTGATCAGTACGCAGGGCTGATCGGTCACGATGACCGACACGTCGGGCACCTTGACCTCATCGCGGATGGTCTTGAACAAGGTGGGCAGCTCGTACGGATTGACCTTGTGCACCCGCTCTTCCTTGACGCCCAGCGCCTTGACCAGCTTGACGAAGTCGATGCGTGGCGCCTCTTCGCCGTGGATATCGCGCCCGTTGCCCGGGTTGTCCTGGCCGCCGGTCATGCCGACTGCGCGGTTGTCGAGCAGCAGGACGGTGACATTGGCCTTGTTGTAGACCATGTCGAGCAGGCCTTGCATGCCCATATGCAGGAAGGTCGAGTCGCCGATGACGGCAACGATGCGTTTGTCCTTGTCGGCTTCGCCGCGCCCCTTGTCCATGCCGAGCGCAATGCCCATCGAGGCGCCCATCGACACACAGGTATCCATGGCCTGCCACGGATGGCCGGCCCCCAGCGTGTAGCAGCCGATGTCGCCGGAGATATTGAGGTTGCGCACCTGCGACAGGGTGTAATAGACACCGAGATGCGGACAGGCCACGCACATGGTCGGCGGTCGCGGGAATATCTGCGCCGGGCGAATGGCCGGCGCCGCCTCGTCGACCGGCTCGCCAAGCAGGCGGGCGATGGCCGGCTTGAGCACGGGCGGCGCCAGCTCGCCCTGCAGCGGCAGGATGTCTTTGCCGATGACCGCGATGCCCTGCGCCTTGAGTTCGGTTTCGACCAGCGGCTCGACCTCTTCGACGACGACGGCCTGATCGACCAGGGCCGCCAGTTCGCGGCACTTTTCCAGCGGCAGCGGGCAGGAGAAGCCCAGCTTGAGGACCGGCGCGTTCGGGAAGGATTCCTTGACATGCATGTAGGCCGGGCCGGAGGTGATGAAACCGATACGGCGGTCGCTGCCCGGCTCGATCACGTTGAGCGGCGAGCGCTCGGCCTCGGCACGCAATTCGCCGTCGCGCTTGAACATCAGCGGAATGCGCTTGCCGGCATTGCCCGGCACCATGACGTAACGTGACGGGTCCTTCTTGAACCCGGCGCCGACGTGGGCGTTGCGTTCACCAACGGTGACCAGCGCCTTGACGTGGTTGATGCGGGTCGTCATGCGCAGGATGACCGGCACCTGGAATTTCTCGGAGAGCACGTAGGCAGCCAGCGTCATGTCGTAGGCTTCCTGCGAATCCGCCGGCTCGAACACCGGCACGTGGGCGAAGCGCCCCCAGTAGCGGGAATCCTGTTCGTTCTGCGACGACGACAGGCCGACATCGTCGGCGATGGCGATGACCAGTCCGCCATCCACGCCGGTCAGGGTCAGCGTCATCAGCGCATCGGAGGCGACATTCATGCCGACATGCTTCATGCAGCAGAAGGCGCGCGAGCCGGCATAGGCGGCGCCGATGGCGACCTCCAGCGAGACTTTCTCGTTGACCGACCATTCGGCATAGATGTCCGGATAGGTCGATATGACTTCGAGCATTTCGGTCGACGGCGTGCCGGGATAGGCGGCAGCCACCTTCACGCCGGCCTCCCAGACCGCGCGGGCGACCGCTTCGTTACCGGACATCAGAATCCGGCTGGCTGCCGGCGCGGGCATGACTGCCGCCATATCGACTCCTCGAGAAATCAATTGAAAACCCACGATTATAGGAAGGTCATTTTTTATGGATTTGATACAACGCAATTCAAACAAGCTTTTCACCTTGTGTCACAAACCTGCACGATTGATGAACATCAATGCCCGGTGACGACATGTACAAGGACAATGTCCGCGTTGCCTCCATCGCGCCGCCATGAACGCCGCCACGCTCGACCTCGCCCCGCCAGAAGCCCCTGTCCGCCACATCCCCGGCAACAAGGGGATCTGGGTCGGTATCACCTGCGAGTTCGTCGAGTTCGCTGTATTGTTCGCGGTGTATTTCATCGCCCGCGCCCATTTTCCGGACGCCTTCCACGAAGGCGCCCAGCGCCTGAATATCCTCGCCGGCACCAGCATCACCCTGCTGATGATCACCAGCAGCTATTGCATCGCCTGCTCGGTCAACGCCATCCGCCAGAACAAACACCGCAGCGCCGTGATCTGGCTGGTCGCCGGGCTGGTCATCGCCCTCGGCTACCCCATCGTGAAGATCCTCGAAATCAACTGGAACCTGGCGCACGGCATCAACGGGGAATCGGGGATTTTCTTCACCGTCTACTATTACCTGACCTTCAACCACCTGGTGCATGCCACCTGGGGCATCCTCGGCATCCTGTGGGTACTCGCCCGCCTGCTGTTCCACGGCTACACGGCCGACGATTACGCCGGACTCGAGGCACTGGCCAGTTACTGGCACGCCACCGACATCATCTGGCTGGTCATCTTCCCCTTCTTCTACGTCCTCGCCTGAGCATGCCCGCGAAAGACCATTTCCCCCTGCTCACCGCCGCCTGGCTGGCCCTGGTGGCGCTGACGCTCGCCAGCCTCGGACTCGGCGAATGGTTCCGCGCAGCCGCCTGGCTGCCCGCCCTGGTCGCTGCGATCATGTGGCTCAAGGGCATCGTGATCGCCCGCTGCTTCATCGAATCGCACATCGCCCACCCCTTCATTGCGCGCGTGCTCACGGTCTTCATCGCCTTCGCGCCGATCGCCCTGCTCATCACGGCCTTCTTCGGCAACACCGTGGCCCGCTGGGCCAGCATCTAAGCAGCTCCACCCACTGGCGACCGAACGTCCGGCACGGGCGATTTCGGTCCGTCAACCCATCCGGCATACGTGAAATCCCTAAGCAAAAATACCCGAAAAACATGCTCACCTTTATTGCACGATGCGAATTTTGTTTTTACAATGCGAAACACGCATTAGGGAAAGTACGGACGCGCGAACCGGTCCGCAAGGAGTAAAGTTGTTTTGCTAAACACAGGCAAAACAGAATGAACACCAACCGTGGAGACAAACATGGCCAACCAGCCGAATGCACTGCCTGATCCTGCCGACGTCGATCCGCAGGAAACAAAAGAATGGATGGATGCCCTCGAAGGCGTCATCAACGTCGAAGGCCCGACCCGCGCCCACTACCTGATCGAGAAAGTCATCGGCCAGGCCCGCCAGCAGGGAGTCGACATTCCCTACTCGGCGAATACCGAATACATCAACACCATTCCTGTCGACCAGCAGCCGAAGTACCCCGGCAACGCCGACATGGAAATCAAGATTCACTCCTACATCCGCTGGAACGCCATGGCCATGGTCGTCCGCGCCAACAAGGACACCAACGTCGGCGGCCACATCGCCTCCTTCGCTTCTGCCGCCGCCCTGTACGACGTCGGCTTCTCGCATTTCTGGCACGCCCCGTCCGCCGACCATGACGGCGACCTGATCTTCTTCCAGGGCCACTCGGTACCGGGCGTCTATTCGCGCGCCTTCATGCTCGGCCGCTTCACCGAGGAGCAGATGGACAGCTTCCGCCA
Organism: Dechloromonas sp. CZR5; assembly: GCF_008711155.1. Taxonomy (GTDB): domain Bacteria; phylum Pseudomonadota; class Gammaproteobacteria; order Burkholderiales; family Rhodocyclaceae; genus Azonexus. Next base: position 104,763 of record NZ_VUYQ01000002.1, read on the forward strand.
GGAAACCGGCGGCAAAGGCATCTCCTCCTACCCGCACCCGTGGCTGATGCCGGATTTCTGGCAATTCCCGACCGTATCGATGGGCCTCGGCCCGATCCAGGCCATCTATCAGGCCCGCTTCATGAAGTACCTCGCCTCGCGCGGCCTGATCGACGCTGCCAAGGCAGAAAAGCGCAAGGTCTGGGCCTTCCTCGGCGACGGCGAGACCGACGAAGTCGAATCGCTCGGCGCCATCGGCATGGCCGGCCGCGAAAAGCTGGACAACCTGATCTTCGTCATCAACTGCAACCTGCAGCGTCTGGACGGCCCGGTACGCGGCAACGGCAAGATCATCCAGGAACTGGAAGGCGAATTCCGCGGTTCCGGCTGGAACGTCATCAAGCTGATCTGGGGCACCCAGTGGGATACCCTGTTCCAGCGCGACAAGACCGGCATCCTGAAGAAGCGCATGATGGAACTGTGCGACGGCGAGTACCAGACCTTCAAGGCCAAGAACGGCGCCTACGTCCGCGAACATTTCTTCAATACGCCGGAACTGAAGGCACTGGTCGCCGACTGGACCGATGATCAGGTGTGGAACCTGAACCGTGGCGGCCACGACCTCTTCAAGATCTTCGCCGCCTACAACGCCGCCGTCACCCACAAGGGCGCTCCGACCCTGATCCTGGCCAAGACCATCAAGGGCTTCGGCATGGGCCAGGCCGGCGAGGCGATGAATATCTCCCACCAGCAGAAGAAGATGGACAAGGAGCAGATCGGCCGCTTCCGTGACCGCTTCAACCTGCCGGTACCGGACGACAAGCTGGAAGAACTGCCTTACCTCAAGTTCGCCGAAGACTCGCCCGAGTACCAGTACATGCGCCAACGCCGCATGGACCTCGGCGGCTTCCTGCCGTCGCGCCGCCGCAAGGCCGACCCGCTGGCCATCCCGGCCCTCGACACCTATGCCGCGCTGTTGAAGGCTTCCGGCGAAGGCCGCGAACTGTCGACCACGATGGCCATCGTCCGCATCATGAACATGCTGCTGAAGGACAAGCAGGTCGGCAAGAACGTCGTGCCCATCGTGCCGGACGAGTCCCGCACCTTCGGCATGGAAGGCATGTTCCGTGCCGTCGGCATCTGGAACCAGGAAGGCCAGAACTACGTGCCGGAAGACCATGACCAGCTGATGTTCTACAAGGAATCGAAGACCGGTCAGGTTCTCCAGGAAGGCATCAACGAAGCCGGTGCGATGAGTGACTGGATCGCCGCCGCCACCTCGTACTCGGTGCATGGCGTGCAGACCATTCCGTTCTACATCTGCTACTCGATGTTCGGCCTGCAACGCACCCTGGACCTCGTCTGGGCGGCTGGCGACCAGCGCGCCCGCGGCTTCCTGGTCGGCGGTACCGCCGGCCGCACGACGCTGAACGGCGAAGGCCTGCAGCACGAGGACGGCCACAGCCTGATCCTGTCGCAACTGGTGCCGAACTGCGTCTCCTACGACCCGACCTTCCAGTACGAAGTCGCCGTCGTCGTCCAGGACGGCATGCGCCGCATGTTCGCCGAACAGGAAGACGTCTTCTACTACATCACCGTGATGAACGAGAACTACGAGCACCCGGACATGCCGGCTGGTGCCGAGGCCGACATCATCAAGGGCATGTACCAGTTCAAGAAAGGTGGCGAAGGCAAGCTGCGCGTCCAGCTGCTCGGCTCCGGCACCATCTTCCGCGAAGTCATCGCTGCCGCCGACCTGCTCAAGAACGATTGGGGCGTCGAGGCCGACATCTGGGGCTGCCCGTCCTTCAACGAACTGGCCCGCGACGGCCAGGACACCGCCCGCTGGAACCTGCTGCACCCGCTGGAAGCCCCGAAGCTGTCGCACGTCGAGCAGAAGCTGGCCGGCGCCGAAGGTCCGGTGATTGCCGCAACCGACTACATCAAGCTGTTCTCCGAGCAGATCCGCCCGTTCGTCAAGAACACCTACATCACGCTGGGCACCGACGGTTTCGGTCGTTCCGACACCCGCGAGAAGCTGCGTCACCACTTCGAAGTCGATCGTCACTGGGTCACCCTGGCTGCCCTGAAGGCCCTGGCTGACGAAGGCAAGATCGAGCGCGAGAAGGTTGCCGCCGCCCTGGTCAAGTACAACCTGGATCCGGCCAAGCCGAATCCGATGTCTGTTTAATCGGGAGGAGACGACAATGAGCCAAATCATCGAAGTCAAAGTCCCGGATATCGGCGATTTCTCCGACGTGCCGGTCATCGACCTGTTCGTCAAGGTCGGCGATAGCATCAAGGTCGACGACGCCATCGCCACCCTCGAATCCGACAAGGCGACCATGGACGTGCCGAGCACCGTTGCCGGTGTGGTCAAGGAAGTGCTGGTCCAGCTCGGCTCCAAGGTCAGCGAAGGTGCGCTGCTGATCAAGGTCGAAACCGGTGCTGGCGCTGCTGAAGCCGCCCCGGCTCCGCAAGCAGCTGCCCCGGCCGCAGCGCCCGCGCCTGCCGTCGCTCCGGCTCCGGTTGCAGCGCCGGCCGCTGCCCCTGCTGCCGCGCCGGCCGCATTGGCCCCGGCCCTGCCGATCGGTTCCAAGGTTCATGCCTCGCCGTCCGTCCGCGCCTATGCCCGCGAACTGGGCATCGACCTGAGCAAGGTCACCGCCACCGGACCGAAGGGCCGCCTGGTCAAGGAAGACCTGACCAAGTACGTCAAGGCCGTGCTGTCCGGCGCCATTTCCGGCCCGGTCGCCTCCGCCGGCGGCGGCATCAGCGGTGGTGGCACGCTCGACCTGCTGCCCTGGCCGAAGGTCGATTTCAGCAAGTTCGGTGAGATCGAAGTCAAGCCGCTGTCGCGCATCAAGAAGATTTCCGGCCAGAACCTGTCGCGCAACTGGGTGATGATCCCGGCCGTGACCTATCACGAAGACGCCGACATCACCGACCTCGAAGCCTTCCGCGTCCAGTTGAACAAGGAAAACGAGAAGTCCGGCAACAAGCTGACCATGCTCGCCTTCCTGATCAAGGCCTGCGTCAAGGCCATGCAGCGCTTCCCGGAATTCAACGCCTCGCTCGACGGCGACAACCTGGTGCTGAAGAAGTACTTCAACATCGGCTTCGCGGCCGACACCCCGAACGGCCTGGTCGTGCCGGTGGTCAAGAATGCCGACAAGAAGGGCGTCTTCGAGATCGCCAAGGAAACCGGCGAACTGGCCAAGCTGGCCCGTGACGGCAAGCTCAAGCCGGCCGACATGTCCGGCGCGTGCTTCACCATTTCCAGCCTGGGCGGTATCGGCGGCACCTACTTCGCGCCCATCGTCAATGCACCGGAAGTCGCCATCCTCGGCGTCAACAAGTCGGCCATGAAGCCGGTGTGGGACGGCAAGCAGTTTGTGCCGCGCCTGACCCTGCCGCTGTCGCTGACCGCCGATCACCGCGTCATCGACGGCGCGCTGGCTACCCGCTTCAACGTCTATGTCGCCGAACTGCTGGCCGACATGCGCCGCATGATCGTCTAAGGGAGAGTGAGCATGAGTCTCGTTGAAGTCAAAGTCCCGGATATTGGCGATTTTTCCGACGTTCCTGTCATCGACCTGTTCGTCAAGGTCGGCGACAGCGTCAAGTTGGACGACGCCATCTGCACGCTGGAATCCGACAAGGCCACGATGGATGTGCCCTCGCCGGTTGAAGGCACGGTCAAGGAAGTGCTGGTCCAACTCGGCTCCAAGGTCAGCGAAGGTACGCTGCTGATCAAAGTGGAAGCCGGTGCTGCGGCGGGTGCAGCGGCTCCGGCCGCCCAGCCTGCCGCCCCCGCTCCGGTGGCGGCACCGGTTGCTGCCCCAGCAGCAGCCAGCCACGGCGGTTCGGCCGACATGGAATGCGAAATGCTCGTCCTCGGCGCCGGCCCCGGCGGCTATTCCGCCGCCTTCCGCGCCGCCGACCTCGGCCTCAAGACCGTCATCGTCGAGCGCTACGCCACCCTCGGCGGCGTCTGCCTCAACGTCGGTTGCATCCCATCCAAGGCCCTGCTGCACGTTGCTGCAGTGATGGAAGAGGCCCAGCACGCGTCCGACCTCGGTGTCACCTTCGCCGCCCCGACGGTCGATATCGACAAGCTGCGCGCCCACAAGGACAAGGTCGTCGGCAAGCTGACCGGCGGCCTGGCCGGCATGGCCAAGGGCCGCAAGGTCGACATCGTGCGCGGCTATGGTGCCTTCCTCGATCCGAACCACATCGAGGTCGAAGTCACCGACGGCACGTCGCAAGACAAGACCGGTGCCAAGAAGGTCATCAAGTTCAAGCAGTGCATCATCGCCGCCGGTTCGGCGGCCGTGCATCTGCCCTTCATCCCGCGCGACCCGCGCATCGTCGATTCGACTGGCGCGCTGGAACTGCGCTTCGTGCCGAAGAAGATGCTGGTCATCGGCGGCGGCATCATCGGCCTGGAAATGGCCACTGTCTATTCCACCCTCGGCGCCCGCGTCGATGTCGTGGAGATGATGGACGGCCTGATGCAGGGTCCGGATCGCGATGCCGTCAAGGTCTGGGAGAAGCAGAATGCCAGCCGTTTCGACAAGATCATGCTGAAGACCAAGACGGTCGCTGTCGATGCCAGGGAAGATGGCCTGTACGTCACTTTTGAAGGCGAAGGCGTGTCGCCGGAACCGGTCAAGTACGACATGATCCTGCAAGCCGCCGGCCGGGCGCCGAATGGCAAGAAGATCGCCGCCGAGAAGGCCGGCGTCGTCGTCACCGACCGCGGTTTCATCCCGGTCGATGCGCAGATGCGGACCAACGTGCCGCATATCTTCGCCATTGGCGATGTCGTCGGTCAGCCGATGTTGGCCCACAAGGCGGTGCATGAGGCGCACGTCGCGGCGGAAGTCGCGGCCGGCCACAAGGCGGCTTTCGATGCGCAGGTGATTCCGGGCGTGGCCTATACCCATCCGGAAGTGGCATGGGTCGGCTATACCGAGGAGCAGGCGAAGAAGGAAGGGCGCAAGGTCGAGACGGCCAAGTTCCCGTGGGCGGCTTCCGGCCGCGCCATCGCCAACGGTGCCGACTACGGCTTCACCAAGCTGATCTTCGATGCCGAGACGCATCGCGTCATCGGCGGCGCCATCGTCGGCCCGTCGGCCGGCGACATGATCGGCGAGGTTTGCCTGGCGATCGAAATGGGCTGCGATGCGGTCGATATCGGCAAGACCATTCACCCACACCCGACCCTGGGCGAAACCGTCGGCATGGCTGCCGAAGTCGCTCACGGTTCTTGCACGGATGTCCCGCCCCCGCGCAAGAAGTAAGGATCTCAGAGCCTCTGCGTTACGCTAAGCAATTAGCGTTCGGTTTGGGCGACGGCTAGCGCCGTCGCCTTTTTTTCATCCGGCGCCGCGCTCGTCACAGCGCGCTTTTCGCCAGATCGGCCGCAACGCATGCCATCCGCCAGGGAGCGGATCATCCCTCCGGGCGCGACGGCTTTTCCCGCGTTTCATTCACGCCTTGATCTGGATCGACTGCAGCAACCGGGCGCAGCGCTCCGCCAGGAATCCCCGCAGTGCCTGCACCATCGGGCTGACCTGACGCCTGTCGGCGCAGATCAGATTGAGCGGCGCCAACTCGCCCGACCATTCCGTACACAGGCCCACCAGCCGGCCGTCCCGCAAATCGTCGGCGACATCGAGCGTCGATTTGTAGGCGATCCCATGGCCGGCCAGCGCCCAGCGGCGCACCGCATCGCCGTCGTCGGAAACGCGGTTGCCGCGTACCTGCACCGACACCTCCCGTCCATCACGGAAGAAGTGCCAGCGGTCATGAACGGTATCGCCCAGCGTAAAGCACAGGCAACTGTGGTCAATCAACGCTTCCGGATAAGCCGGCACGCCGGCACGTGCCAGATAAGCCGGCGCCGCACACAGGATGCGACGGTTCCGCGGCTCAACCGGCAGGGCCACCAGGCTGGAGTCGGGCAGGGCGCCGTAACGCAGGGCAAGATCCACGGGCTTGCGATAGATGTCGGTCAGCCGGTCGGAGAGCAGCAGGCGCAGCTGGATGCGCGGATGGAGCACCTGGAAATCATCCAGCCAGTTCAGCACGACATTGCGCCCCAGATCGGAAGGGAGCGACAACTGCAAGATTCCGCGCAAGGCGGCACTGCCGGTCAGTGCCGCATCCCGCCCGTCGGCCAGCACCTGCAGCGCCTGCCGGCAAGGCTCCAGGAAAACCTGACCTTCGCGCGTCAGGCGCAGGCTGCGTGTGGTACGCAGGAAGAGCGGGGCATCGACCTCCGCCTCCAGCCGCTTCACCGCCAGGCTGGCCGCAGCCGGGCTCAAGTCCAGATGCCGGGCGGCCGCCGACAGGCTGCCGGTGTCGGCCGCCAGAACGAAAACCTCCATGTCCCGCAACATGCGCATGGCGCCATCCTAATGCGCCTCCCCGCAATTTTCAACGAATCATTGAAAGTCAATCTCCATTTGCCTGCTTTTTAAACAGATGGATCGCTCGCATCATTCGTCCATCGCCATTCAACCCGACGTGCAAAGCCATGGACACCGCCCCGACGCCACCCGAGCACTGGCAGTTCGATCACCTCAGCCTGGTCACCTCATCGCCAGCGGACGGCACCGCCAGCGTGCTGGCCGATCTGCTCGGCCTGCGCCCCGGCTATCGCCCGCCGTTTCCCTTCCCCGGGCGCTGGTTCTACAACGGCGATCAGGCCAGCCTGCATGTCATCGACGCACCGGCCACGCTCTCGCCTGAAACAACGGCCACCGCCATCAGCCATATCGCCTTCCGCAGCGATGCCTCGCTCAATTCCCTGCTGCCACGCCTGAACGCGACAGGAAAGCCCTATCGCGTCATGCGCATACCGGAACAACAGACCGTCCAGATTTTTGTTCAGATGAACAAGGAGTTGCTCATCGAACTGGATGTTCCGGCAAGCGCCGACGACCCTTCCCCAGCCGACTACTGATCACCTCAGGAGGTGCCCGACCATGAACGACAAGCAGATACCCTCTCCTCTCTTCTTCCCCGAGCAGCTGGGTAGTTTCATGCTGCCCAACCGCGTCGCTCTGGCCCCGATGACCCGTTGCCGGACCACCCAGCCGGGCGACGTGCCCAATGCCTTGATGGCCGAGTATTACGCCCAGCGGGCCGGCGCCGGCCTGATGATCAGCGAGGCCACGCAGATTTCCCGTCAGGGACAGGGCTACAGCTTCACGCCGGGCATCTACTCGGCCGAGCAGGTCGCTGGCTGGCGGCTGGTCACCGATGCCGTGCATGCGGCGGGCGGCCGCATCTTCCTGCAGCTCTGGCATGTCGGCCGCATGTCGCACGCCAGCTTCCACGACGGCCGCGCCCCGGTCGCGCCCTCCGCGCTGTTACCCGATGCCCAGGTCTGGGTCGTGGGTGAGGACGGGATCGGTCGCATGGTCGACTGCCCCTTGCCGCGCGCCCTCGGCATCGATGAAATTGCCGCGATCGTCGGCGACTTCCGGCGCGCTGCCGCCAACGCCATGGTGGCCGGTTTCGACGGGGTCGAAATCCACGGTGCCAACGGCTACCTGATCGACCAGTTCCTGCGCAGCACCTCCAACCAGCGGACCGATGACTACGGCGGCAGCATCTCCAACCGCGTGCGCTTCGCCGACGAAGTCATCTCTGCCGTTGCCGACGAAATCGGCCCGCAGCGCGTCGGCATCCGCCTGTCGCCCTACATTACCGCTCGCGGCATGGCCTGCCCGGAAATCATCTCGACCATCCTCAAGGTGGCGCGCCTGGCCGAGGCCAAGCGCATCGCCTATATCCACCTCTCGGAAGCCGACTGGGACGACGCTCCGCAGATACCGTCGCACTTCCGGCATGAACTGCGCCGCCAATTCGGCGGGGCAATCATCGTCGCCGGGCGCTACGACCAGTCCCGCGCCGAGGAAATCATCGATATCGGCCTGGCCGACATGGTCGCCTTCGGCCGTCCCTTCATCGCCAACCCCGACCTGCCGGCCCGCATGGCCAACGGCTGGCCGCTTGCCGACTTCGATCCCACCACGCTGTTCGGCGGAGACGGGCGCGGCTATGTGGACTACCCGGCCCATGCCGTGAGCCGGTAACAAAGGAAAACCGACATGTCCTTAAGCATTATCGCCACCATCGTCGCCCAGGCCGAGCACCGCGAAACGGTCCTCCAGGCATTGACCGCCATGCTCGCCCCCACCCGTGCCGAAGCCGGCTGCCGACAGTACGACCTGCATGTTGACCAGAGCGACCCGAACCGCCTGGTCATGATCGAACGCTGGAGCGACGACGCCGCACTCGACGCCCATATCGCCACATCGCACATGGCGCAGCTCAAGGCGGTCATTGCCGATAAAACCGCCGGCATCGACATCCAGCGCCTCACCCATGTCGCCTGACATCCAGACCAAGGAATTCCCATGAAAGCCGTTGCCTACCAAAACACGCTGCCCATCGACAATCCGGCCGCCCTGCAGGATATCGAACTGCCCGACCCCGTCGCGACCGGGCGTGACCTGCTGGTCGAAGTCAAAGCGATCTCCGTCAATCCGGTCGACACCAAGATTCGCGCCGGGCGCCAGCCCGCTGCGGGCCAGTGGGGCGTGCTGGGCTGGGATGCCGCCGGTGTCGTCCGCGCCGTCGGCCCCGATGTCACGCTGTTCAAGCCGGGCGACCGCGTCTGGTACGCCGGCGATATCACCCGCCCGGGCAGCAATGCGGAGCTGCAGCTGGTCGATGAACGCATCGTCGGCCGCATGCCGGCCCGGTTGGGTTTTGCCGAAGCCGCAGCCCTGCCGCTGACCGCCATCACCGCCTGGGAACTGCTCTTCGACCGACTCGGCGTCGCCCCAGGCAAGCGCCCGAGCGAGGACTCGCTGCTCATCGTCGGCGCAGCCGGCGGCGTCGGCTCCATCCTCACCCAACTGGCCAGCCGCCTGACTTCGCTGACGGTCATCGGCACCGCCTCCCGCCCCGAGACCCAGGCCTGGGTGCGCGAACTCGGCGCCCACCACGTCATCGACCACAACCAGCCCTTCGCCGCCGAACTGGCGCGTATCGGCCGGAAGAACGTCACCCTGGTGGCCAGCCTCAACAACACGCAAGGGCATTTCGGGCAGATCGTCGACGTCATGGCCCCGCAAGGCCGTTTTGCCTTGATCGACGATCCGTCCGTCCCGCTCGACATCATGAAGCTCAAGGGCAAGAGCATCTCGCTGCACTGGGAGCTGATGTTCACCCGTTCGCTGTTCCAGACCGCCGACATGATCGCCCAGCACCGCCTGCTCAACGAGGTTGCCGCCCTGGTCGACGAAGGGGTCATCCGGACCACCCTCGGCGAGCATTTCGGCGCCATCAACGCAGCCAATCTGAAGCAGGCCCATGCGCATATTGAAAGCGGCAAGGCGCGCGGCAAGATCGTTCTCGAAAACTTCAGCTGACCACATCCGTACCACCCCAATTACCTCAGGGAGACATCTGCATGAACATCGTCCATCACGCCCAGACCCGCTACACCACCAAGTCCTTCGACGCCAGCCGCAAGATTCCGGCCGAGACCTTCGAGGAAATCCGCCAGCTGTTGCGCTTCGCGCCGTCATCGGTGAACTCGCAACCCTGGCACTTCGTCGTCGCCAGCAGCGACGAGGCCAAGGCGCGCATCGCCAAGGCCACCCAGCCCGGTTACGCCTACAACGAAGCCAAGATCAAGAACGCTTCGCACGTCATCGTCTTCTGCGCCCGCGCCGCCTTCGACGACGCCCACCTGGCAAGCCTGCTCGAACAGGAAGACAAGGACGGCCGCTTCGCCTCGCCGGAAGCCAAGGCCGGCCAGAACACCGCGCGCAGCTTCTACGTGAACCTGCACCGCTTCGACACCAAGGACGCCCAGCACTGGATGGAGAAGCAGGTCTACCTTGCCCTGGGCACCGCCCTGCTCGGCGCTTCGACGCTCGGCATCGACGCCTGCCCGATGGAAGGTTTCGACGCCCGCATCCTCGATGAGGAACTGGGGCTGCGCGCCAAGGGCTACACCGGCATCGTCATTCTCTCGCTCGGCTACCGCAGCCCGGAAGACTTCAACGCCAAGCTGCCGAAGTCCCGCCTGCCGGAAACCGCCGTCTTCACCAATCTGTAATCCGGAGGGGGCGACCGCCCCTTTCACCAAGCCTCCCCATCGTTTTTCAAGGAACCGCCATGAAGTCATTCTCCATGCGGGCGACCCCGATCGCCCTGCTGTTTGCCCTTGCCGCTGCCCCGGCCCTCGCTGCCGACTTCTCGCTGACCGTCTCCGGCATCAAGAACGGCCAGGCCGCCGCTGCCGAAAACTACTGGAACAACTTCGGCTGCTCGGGCGGCAACGTCATGCCCAAGCTTGAATGGAAGAACGCCCCGGCCGGCACCAAGAGTTTCGCGCTCACGTTCTACGACAAGGATGCGCCGACCGGTAGCGGCTTCTGGCACTGGGTTGCCTACAACATCCCGGCCGACACGCAGGGCCTGCCCGGCGGCGCCAACGGCGGCAGCCTGCCCGCCGGTGCCGTCGAAGGCAACACCGACCTCGGCAAACCGGGCTTCTTCGGCCCTTGCCCGCCGGTCGGCCGCAAGCATCACTACATATGGACCGTGCATGCATTGAAGACCGATGCCCTGGCGGTCGACAAGAACGCCAGCCCCGCCCTGGTCGGTTTCTACCTCTGGCAGAACCGTCTCGGGGAAGCCTCGGTGACCGTCACCGCCGGCCCACGCAAATAACCGCGAAAGGAAAACACCATGACCCGCAACACCACCCGCGCCCTGACGACGGCCGTACTGCTCCTGCTCTCCGGCAGCGTCCTCGCCCAGCAACTGCCGCAGCTCAAGCCCGACGAAGTGATCCGCTACCGCAAGGCGGGCTATGCCTTCATGAACTGGAACATGACCAAGCTCAAGGCCATGCTCGACGGCAGCGTCCCCTTCAACAAGGATCAGGCGCTGGCCGCCGCCGCCTCGATCAACAGCACCGTCAATTCCGGCATGGGCGCGCTCTACACCCCGGGATCGGACAAGGATTCAGGCAATGAAAAAACGCGCCTGAAATCGGAATTTTTCACCCAGCCCGACAAGGTCAAGGAAGTGGCCGGCGCCTACCGGATTGCCGGCACGAAGCTGGCCGCGGCCGCCGCCACTGGCGATCCGTCCCAGATCAAGCCCGCATTCGACGAAATGGGCAAGGCCTGCAAGGGCTGCCACGAAGCGTTCCGCAAGGACTGAGCCAGGAGGCCCGCCATGACCGCCAGCCGCATTCGCCTGTGGGACCTTCCCCTTCGCCTCTTTCACTGGAGCCTTGTCGCGACGGTGCTGGGCGCCATAAGCACCGGACTGATCGGCGGTGGCTGGATGGTCTGGCACGGGCGGCAGGGACTGGCGGTGGTTGGGCTGCTCGCATTCCGGCTGGTTTGGGGATTTGTCGGCTCCACCCACGCCCGCTTCGCCGCCTTTTTCCCGACACCGGGCAAGATCGCCGCCTACCTGCGCGGCCAATGGCAAGGCGTCGGCCACAACCCGCTGGGCGCGCTTTCCGTCTTCGCCCTGCTGGGCTTGCTGAGCGTCCAGGTCGCCAGCGGCCTGCTCGCCAACGACGACATCGCCTTCAACGGCCCGCTTTATCCGCTGATCGACAAGGCGCTGAGCGATGCCGCCACCGGCTGGCATCGCCTGGTCGTCAATGCCCTCTACCTGCTGCTCGCGCTGCATGTCGCGGCCATTGCGTTCCATGCCCGCATCAAGCGCCAGAATCTCGTCCGGCCCATGATCACCGGTTGGCACGAAGGCCCGGCCGAACAGGAGAGCCGGGGCGGCGGCCTCCCGCTCTTCGTTTGCGCGCTGATCGTTGCGCTCGCCGTGACCTACGCAGCCAGCGGCATGTGGATACCCGCTCCCGCCCCCCTGGCGCCGGCACCGACCATGGACTGGTAGGCCGGCCAGCGTCACCGGCCGGCAAACACTCTTCGCCCCATCACCCGGGCAGCCCAATTGGAAAGGATTTCCGCATGTTCAAAGGCATTTTGATCGAGAAGGACGAGGCCGGCTATCGCGCCGCCATCAAGAGCATCGACGAAGCAGACCTGCCGGATGGCGAGGTCACCGTCCGTGTCAGCCATTCGACGCTCAACTACAAGGACGGGCTGGCGATCACCGGCAAAGGCCCCGTGGTGCGGCGTTTCCCGATGGTGCCGGGCATCGATCTCGTGGGCACCGTGGAATCGAGCGTACATCCGGAATTCGCGGTCGGCGACCCGGTCCTCCTGAATGGTTGGGGCGTTGGCGAAGGCCATTGGGGCGGGCTTGCCCAGAAGGCCCGTCTCAAGGGCGACTGGCTTGTCCCGCTGCCCAAGCAGTTTTCGCCGCAGCAGGCGATGGCAATCGGCACCGCCGGCTATACGGCCATGCTCTGCATACTCGCGCTCGAGCGGCATGGCATCACCCCGGCGCACGGTGAAATTCTCGTTTCCGGCGCGGCAGGCGGGGTCGGCAGCGTGGCGACAGCTGTCCTTGCCAAGCTGGGTTATACCGTGGTCGCCGTCAGCGGCCGCAGCGAAGAGCACGATTACATCAAGCGCCTGGGCGCCAGCGAAGTGCTGCAGCGCTCGGAATTTTCCGCACCGGGCAAACCGCTGGCCAAGGAACGCTGGGCGGGCGCGGTCGATGTCGTCGGCAGCCATACGCTGGCCAACATCTGCGCCGGCACGCGCTATCGCGGCGTGGTGACGGCCTGCGGCCTGGCCGGCGGCATGGATTTCCCCGCCACCGTCGCGCCATTCATCCTGCGCGGCGTCACCCTGGCCGGCATTGACAGCGTGATGTGCCCGCGTGCCGACCGCCTCGAAGCCTGGCGCCGCCTCGGCACCGACCTCGATATCGCCAAGCTGGACATGATCAGTTCGGAAATATCTCTGGAAGAGGCGATTCGAGCCGCCACGAAACTGATCAACGGCGAGATTCGCGGCCGCATCATTGTCGACGTCAATCGCTGAAGCGGAACGGACGCCCCCGGTTTCCGGCCCGGCCGGCTAGCGTCAAACGCCGGCCAGCCGGGCGCTGCAGCACGCTGCGAGATAGTCCGCCAGGCGTCGAATCGGCGGCGTGATCCGACCTCGGCTCACCGCCAGCAAGTTCAACGGGGTCGCCTCGCCGGACCACTCGGGCAACAGTTGCCGCAGCCGGCCGCTGATCAGGTCGTCCGCAACGTCGAGCCGGCTCTTGTAGGCGATCCCCTGTCCGGCCAAAGCCCATTGACGCACCGCGGCGCCATCGTCGGCGATACGGTCGCCGCTGACTTCAATCGCATGCTCGCCTTTTGGCCCGAATCGCCAGCGGCTGTAGGGCAGATCGCCGCGCACGAAGCGCAAGCAGTTATGTTGCCGCAAATCGCCCAGGCTCTCCGGCACGCCGTAGCGTGCCAGGTAACTCGGCGCGGCACACAGGATCCGGGTGTTTTCCGGCGCCACCGGCAAGGCCACCATCCCGGAATCTTCCGGCATGCCATAGCGCAAGGCGAAATCGACCGGTTGCTCGAACATGTCCGCCGGGCGGTCGGTCACGCGCAAATCGAGCAGAAAATCGCCCTCCTTGACCGGATAACCTGCCAGAAAATCCTCGATCCAGGCAATCAGGCAGCTACGCGCCAGGTCGCTTGGCATGCTCAAGCGGATCGGGCCGCTCAAGCCATTCGCCGACTCGTCGCCGATTGCGGCCTCGCCCGCGGCAATCGCGCGAACGACTTCGCGGGCATGCGGCAGCAAGCGTTCGCCGGCCTCGGAAAGACGCACGCGCCTTGTCGACCGCTCGAACAGACGCTGCCCTATCCCCGTCTCCAGGCGCTTGATGACGGCGCTCGCCACCACCGGAGACATCCCCAGCCGACGCGCGGCCACCGAAAAGCTCCCGGCTTCGGCCGCAGCAACGAATACCTGCAGATCGTCGAGGCGATTTATTTTCATCAATTCAATTAAAGTAATTTAAAAAAACCGATATTTATCTTCAATTTCACTTAAGTCAATATCCATCCCTCTTACTACCCAGGAATCCATCATGTCCCGCCTTCTGATCAACCGCCTCCCCGGCGCCCTGCTCTCGATGTTCATTTCCCTGGCCACGATGCCTGTCCTGGCGGCAACACCCGCCGTTGGCACGCTCGAAACGGTGGCCGAATTGCCCATTCGTCCCGGTAACGTCACCGCCACCCGCGACGGGCGCGTCTTTGCGACCGTACACCCGCTGGACAAGCCGTCCGGCGTGCAGCTGATGGAAGTCACCGCCCCCGACCGCTACCGTCCGTGGCCGGATAGCCGCTACCAGAGCGATGCCGCCAACCGCTCCGACGAGCGGATCGACACGCCGCTGGGTATCGCCCAGGACAACAAGGGACGCCTGTGGATCATCGACATGGGCCTCAACCTCGGCAAGACCCGCCTTTGGGCCTTCGACATCGCCAGCGGCCGCCTCGAACACAAGATCGCGCTGCCTGCCGATATCGCGCCGAAGGGTGCCTTTGTCCAGGATCTCGCGGTGGACGCCGAACGCGGCTGGGTCTACCTCGCCGACATCGCGCCACCGGCCCTGATCGCCCTCGAAATCGCCAGCGGCAAGGCGCATCGCTTCGCCGGCCATGCGGCCCTGCAGGCCGACCCCAAGGCGATCATGCAGGTGGACGGCACGCCCACGCAGTTCGGCGGCAAGCCGGCCAGCGTCGGGGTCAACCCGATCACCCTCTCCAAGGACGGTCAAACGCTCTACTTCGGCGCCATGAACGGGCTGACGTGGTATGCCGTACCGACGCGCCACCTGCGGGGCGGCGACGACCGCGCAACCGCCTCCGCCATCCGGGTCGTCGGTAAAAAGCCGGTTTCGGACGGGGTGGCCACCGACGATGCCGGCAATCATTTCTTCACCAACCTCAACGACAACGGTATCGACATCCTCGACCGTCAGGGCCAGCTGCGCCCGCTGGTCCGCGATGCCCGCCTGTCGTGGCCGGACAATGCGCAATTCGGCCCGGGCTCCTGGCTCTACATGTCGGTCAACCAGCTGCACCGGACCAGCGCCTTCACCGGCGGCGAAGACACCGGCAAGCCGCCCTACCGCGTCATGCGCGTGTGGACCGGCACCATCGGCAACCAGCGCCAATAATCATCCGGAGAAGGCCATGAAATACCTGCACACCATGGTGCGCGTCACCGACCTGGCGCATTCCCTGGCCTTCTACCGCGATGCCCTCGGGCGGCAGGAAAGCGCAGATTGAACCGACTCACAGCGCTTCTGGGCAAGAAATATCCTATTTCCCAGAACCGCTTGATTGTTGATCAACGATCGTTGGTTCGCTGCCAGCACCGAGCGCTACGTCAGGGCCGTTCGGCCTCTCGGCAAAACACCTCAAGAATCCCGACGGCATGTCGTTATCGACAGCAGGCGCCATGCGAAAGGGAAAGCCCATGAAACTCCAACCACTGCCGTCGGCAGTCTCCTTTCGGGACGACCGGAAGCGGTCCCTTTCCGGAGAGACGGAAAGTGTCACGGCGCGCATTGCCGATTCCCCGTCCGAGCGGGAAGCCAAACGGCTGGCCGACATGCAGGCCGCGCTCAAGCGCCTGCGCGAACTGCCTTCCGCCAGGGAATCGGCGGCAGCCCAACGCCTGAACAAGGCGCAGCAGCTATTGCAGCAAATTCGCGCGCTCAAGCAGGCTATCGCCCTCGCCACGCCGGAGCATGCCGCGGCGCTGGCCGCGCAACTGCGTCAACTGGCCGGGCAGTTGGCCAGCCTGGGCAAGGGAGGCAACAGCGGACTGTCGCTGCCGAACGCGGGGTCCTCTTCAGGAGGGGACAGCCCGCCTGCCGATGCGGCGACAGTCGGCACAGCGGAAAGCGCAAGTGTCGAAACAGCCATAACCGAAACATCGGCGGTCGTTGAGGCAAACACCCCGGCGGCAGGGGCGGCGAATGTCGCCGGACAAACGAACCCGGCCGCCGTTGACGAAGCGCCCCCGGCATTGGCGAAGGCCAACGACAGTCCACGCGCGGCAACAACCGCCCGGCCGGATGACAACGCCCGGGAAGACGGCCGGTCCTCCGACGAGAGCACGATCGAGGAGGCCCTGCGCAGTGTGCTCAAGGAAGCCTGGGCGGAATTGAAAAGCGCAGTCGCATTGCTCAAGGCAAAAATGCAGCGGCTGCCCCCCGCCGACCATGTCCGCGTCGAAGCGCATCTACGCGCCATCGACACGCTCGCCAGCCAGGCCGGCATTGGCACGACCTACGCCCTGTCCTTCAGCGAACCGTCCGCCCCCCGCTTCATCGACGTAAAAGCCTGAGCCCGGAGGCGGGCGCCGCGAACCGGGTTCACCCGATCGGCAGGCTCGTCTTGTATTTGACTTGCTTGAGGGTGACGCTGGAACGGATGTTGGCCACGTGAGGAATGCGCGCCAGGCGGTCGACGATGAAACTCTGCAATGCCTTGAGATCGGCGATCACGACCCGCAGCAGGTAATCCGAATCCCCGGTCATCAGGTAGCACTCCATGACCTCCGGACAGTTGGCGATGGCCTCTTCGAACAGATGCAGGGCCTGCCCCATCTGCTTTTCCAGACTGACCTGAATGAACACCGAAACCATCAGGCCGACCGCCTCGGGATCCAACAGGGTGACATATTCCCGAATGACACCGGCCGCCTCGAGGTCGCGCACGCGACGCAAACAGGGGGCGGGCGACAAATGGCAACGCTCGGCGAGCGCCACATTGGTGATCCGGGCATCCGCCTGCAAATGCTCCAGCAACCGGATATCCGTCTGATCCAGCCCCGCGCGAATTCGTTCATTGCTCATAAATGTCACTTTGCGAATATTTATTGCTCAACGATATCGAAAAAACAAATAACTCGCAACAACCGAACGTCCCCTGCGGAGTAACGTTTCCATACCGGCAAAGCCGCCGACAGACGCACCCAAGGAAACCTATAACCCGATTGAGGATGACAAAATGAAAAAACCAACCCGGTTTATCCCGCTGCTCGCATTCGCCGTGCTGTGCGAAGCCGCGATTGCCAACAATCACACCCACGTCCATACGCCACCTGTCGCGCATCTATCCCTTCATTGAGTTGCCCGACCTGATGGAGGACTACCCGTCCCGTCTCACCGGCGCCTCCCTGGTCTACCTCAATGTCGTTGCGCGCCTTGGCGTACTGGGCGCACCGCTCGATGTCGCCAGCCTGCCGTCTCCCCTCGATACGCTGGCCGACATGACCGTTCGCCTGGTCGACGCGAACGGCAAGGAACTCGACACCGCGAAAGGAACGGCCATCCTCGGCCATCCGATCGATGCGGTGTTGTGGCTGGTCGAGGATCTCCAGCGCGCCGGCATAACGCTGAAAAAAGGCGACCTGCTCAGCCTGGGCTCTTTTTCCAAACCGCTGGCACCCAAAGCGGGGGACAGCGCCAAGGTCATTTACGAAGGCCTTCCGGGCACGCCGTCGGTCAGCGTTCGCTTCCGATAAGCCGTTTTCCCTGCTGCAACATCCCACCCGCCCTCGTGGCGGGCTTTTTTTGAAAACAAAATTGCCTCAATGGAAAACAAACATTCCATTTATTGCCAAACAACGCCAACCAACAGAACAAATGGCAACTTTTGAACGCCATGCATTGGCTATAGTTTCGTTACACCGACCTTCAAAAGGAACGCAACATGGATCAGAACAACACGAATATCGGCGGCCCCGCTGCGGGCGACGGAGAACCGGAAGAGACCCTGGACTGGCAGGCCAGCCTGCAGGAAGTGATCGAACGCACCGGGGTACCGCGCGCCGAGTTTTTGGTGGGCCGGCTTATCGAGTCGGGTCGCCGGGCGGGTGGCCGATTCCACACCCGCCACACCACGCCCTACCGGAACACCATTCCGGTGGAAGCGCAGCCGCCCTACCCGGGCGATCTTGATCTGGAAGCCCGCATCACCGCCATCCACCGCTGGAATGCGCTGGCCATGGTGATGCGGGCCAACCAGGACAATCCCGAACTGGGCGGCCACATCGCCACCTATGCCTCGATTGCCGATCTCTTCGAGGTCGGTTTCAACCACTTCTTCCGCGCCCCAACCGACGAGCATCCGGGCGACCTGGTGTACTTCCAGGCCCATGCCGCGCCCGGCATCTACGCCCGCGCCTTCCTCGAAGGCCGTCTGAGCCAAGAGAATATGAGCCACTTCCGCCGCGAAGTCTCCGGCGGCATCGGCAAGGGGCTTTCCTCCTACCCGCACCCGACGCTGATGCCCGGCTTCTGGCAATTCCCGACCGGCTCAATGGGCCTCGGCCTGCTCTCCGCCATTTACCAGGCGCGCTTCCAGCGTTACCTGCAACATCGCGAAATCATGCCGGCCAACGACCGCAAGGTGTGGGCCTTCGTCGGCGATGGCGAGATGGATGAGCCGGAATCGCTGGCCGGCATTTCGCTGGCCGCCCGCGAGCAGCTCGACAACATGGTGCTCGTGGTGAACTGCAACCTGCAGCGTCTCGACGGCCCGGTGCGCGGCAACGGCAACATCGTGCAGGAACTGGAAACCCTGTTCGCCGGGGCTGGCTGGAATGTCGTCAAGTGCATGTGGGGCAGCAACTGGGACGTGCTCTTCGCCCGCGACCGTGAGGGCTGGATTCTCAAGCGCATGGCCGAGGCCGTGGACGGCGAATTTCAGAAGCTGTCGGCCACCGACGGCCACTACAACCGCCAGCACTTCTTCTCGCGCTACCCGGAACTGGCGACGCTGGTCGGCAACATGTCGGACAAGGAAATCGACGCCCTGATCCGCGGCGGTCACGACCCGATCAAGATCTACGCCGCCTACGCCGCGGCGATGAACCATCGCGGCCAGCCGACGGTGATCCTGGCGCAGACGACCAAGGGTTACGGCATGGGCGCTTCCGGCCAGGGCGCCAACACCTCGCACCAGACCAAAAAGTTGGCGCACGACGACCTGCGCCACTTCCGCGAGCGTTTCGGCCTGCCGCTCTCCGACGACGATCTCGACAACGCCCGCCTCTACCACCCCGGCGAGAACAGCCCGGAAGTGCGTTACCTGCAACAGCGCCGCAGCGCCCTCGGCGGCTACCTGCCACAGCGCCGGCAGCAGGCAACGCCGCTCGCCCCGGCGACGCCCGATCTGTACACCGCCTTCCACGCCGATTCCGGCGAGCGGACGATTTCGACAACCATGAGCTTCGTTCGCCTGCTCACCAAGCTGATGCGCGACAGCACGCTCGGCGCCCGCGTCGTGCCCATCGTCGCCGATGAAGCGCGCACCTTCGGCATGCAGGACATGTTCCGCCAGTTCGGCATCTACTCGCCCTGGGGCCAGCGTTACACGCCGCAGGATTCCGACCAGCTGGCCTTCTACCGCGAAGACATCAAGGGCCAGATTCTGGAGGAAGGCATTTCCGAAGCCGGCTCGATGGGTTCGTGGATTGCCGCCGGCACCGCCTGGTCGCACAGCAACCAGCCGATGCTGCCGTGCTACATCTTCTACTCGATGTTCGGCTTTCAGCGCATCGCCGACCTGGTGTGGAACGCCGCCGACAGTCAGGCGCGCGGCTTCCTGCTCGGCGCGACGGCCGGCCGCACGACGCTCTCCGGCGAAGGCTTGCAGCACGAAGACGGACAGAGCCAGATTTATGCCGCGACCATTCCGACCTGCCGCGCCTACGACCCGGCCTTCTCCTACGAAATGGCGGTGATCGCCGAGGATGGCGTGCGCCGGATGATGAGCGACAACGAGCACTGTTTCTATTACGTCACGCTCTACAACGAGAACTACGTCCATCCCTCGATGCCGGCCGGCGCCGAAGAAGGCATCCGCCGCGGCATTTACCTGCTGCGCCCCGCGCCGCAGGGCGACAAGCCGCGTGTCCAGCTGATCGGCAGCGGCAGCGCGCTGCGCCTGGTGCTGGCCGCCGCCGACCTGCTCGAACGCCGCTTCGACCTCGCCGTCGACGTGTGGAGCGCGACCAGCTTCGGCGAATTGCGCAAGGATGGCATCGCCTGCGACCGCTGGAACCTGCTGCACCCGGCCGAAACGCCGCGCACGCCCTACGTGACCGAGCAGCTGGCCAGCCGCGAGGGGCCGGTGATCGGCGTCAGCGATTTCATGCGCGCCTACCCGGACCTCATCCGCAACTGGGTGCCGCAGCGCTACACCGTGCTGGGCACCGACGGCTTCGGGCGTTCCGACACCCGCGTCGCGCTGCGCGATTTCTTCGAGATCGACGAACGCTACATTGCGCTCGCCGCGCTGAAGAGCCTGGCCGACGAGGGAACCCTGCCGCGCAGCCTGGTGGTCGAGGCGATGGCGCAATTCGGGATCGATGCCGACAAGCCGACGCCGCTCGGCCACGGGGAGTAAGCCATGACCCAGATAATTGAACTGCGCGTGCCGGACATCGGCGACTACAAGGACGTGCCGGTGATCGAGGTGCTCGTCGCCGTCGGCGACACGATTGCCGCCGAAACGGCGCTGGTGACGCTGGAGTCGGACAAGGCGACGATGGATGTGCCGTCGTCCGCCGCCGGCCGCATCACCGAAATCCTCGTCAAAACCGGCGACCGGGTCGGCGAAGGCAGCCTGATCGCCCGCCTGGAAGTCGCCGGAGCCGCCACCGAAACCGAGCCGCAAACGCCTGCGGTCGACCGGGAAAGCGAAGCCAAAGCTGAAACGCCGACCAGTCCGAGCGCCCCGCCCCCCGCGCCAAGCGCCGCGCCGGCGAATGGCTCTGCACCCGCTCCGAACCTGGCCCCGAGCGGGCCGGCCAACGGCCCTTGCGGCCCGTCGGTCCGCCGCCTGGCCCGCCAGCTCGGCGTCAATCTGGCGCAAGTGGTCGGCAGCGGCGCCAAGGGACGCATCCGGCAGGAGGACGTCATTGCCTACGTCAAGCGGACGATGCAAGCCGCCTCGACCGAAACGCGCCCGGCCGCCGCCGGTGGCGGGCTTGATCTGCTGCCCTGGCCGAAGATCGATTTCGAAAAGTTCGGCCCCATCGAGCGCCGCCCGAGATCGCGCATCCAGAAAATTTCGGCCACCAACCTGCACCGCAACTGGGTGATGATGCCGCACGTCACCAATTTCGACGAAGCCGACATCACCGACCTCGAAGCCTTCCGGCAAAAAATCAATGGCGAACTCGGCAAGGACGCCGCCAAGGTGACGATGCTCGCCTTCCTGATCAAGGCGGCAGTGCATACGCTGCAAACTTGGCCGACCTTCAACTGCTCGCTCGAAGGCGACGAGATCGTCGAAAAGCGTTACTGGCATATCGGCTTCGCCGCCGACACGCCGAACGGCCTGGTCGTGCCGGTGATCCGCGATGCCGACCGGAAGAGCGTGCTGCAAATCGCCGCCGAAAGTTCGGAACTGGCCCGCCTTGCCCGCGAAGGCAAGCTCAAGCCGGAACAGATGCAGGGCGGCTGCTTTACCGTGTCGAGTCTGGGCGGTATCGGCGGCACCGGCTTCACGCCGATCATCAACGCACCGGAAGTCGCCATCCTCGGCGTCACCCGCTCGACCATGAAGCCGGTGTGGGACGGCCAGCAATTCGTGCCACGCCTGACCCTGCCGCTCTGCCTGTCGTGGGACCACCGCGCGGTGGACGGCGCCGCCGCGGCGCGCTTTCTTGTGCATTTGAGCAAGCTGCTGGCGGATTTCCGCCGCGTCATGTTGTAAGGACCGCGCGATGAGCCAGATTTTCGAAGTGAAGGTCCCCGACATCGGCGATTTCTCCGACGTTCCGGTGATCGACCTGTTCGTCAAGGTCGGCGACAGCGTCAAGGTCGACGACGCCATCTGCACCCTGGAATCCGACAAGGCCACGATGGATGTCCCCTCGCCGGTCGAAGGCACGGTCAAGGAAGTGCTGGTCCAGCTCGGCTCCAAGGTCAGCGAAGGTGTCCTGCTGATCAAGGTCGAAGCTGGCGCAGGGGCTGCTGCGGCGGCACCTGCTCCGGCCGCAGCGCCGGCGGCTGCCCCGGTAGCCGCCCCGGCCGCTTCCAGTCACGGCGGCTCGGCCGACATGGAATGCGACATGCTCGTCCTCGGGGCCGGCCCCGGCGGCTATTCCGCCGCCTTCCGCGCCGCCGACCTCGGCCTGAAGACGGTCATCGTCGAGCGCTACGCCACCCTGGGCGGTGTCTGCCTGAACGTCGGTTGCATCCCGTCCAAGGCCCTGCTGCACGTTGCTGCAGTGATGGAAGAGGCCCAGCACGCGGCCGACCTCGGCGTCACCTTCGCCGCCCCGACGGTCGATATCGACAAGCTGCGCGCCCACAAGGACAAGGTCGTCGGCAAGCTGACCGGCGGCCTGGCCGGCATGGCCAAGGGCCGCAAGGTCGACATCGTGCGCGGCTATGGTGCCTTCCTCGATCCGAACCACATCGAGGTCGAAGTCACCGACGGCACGTCGCAAGACAAGACCGGTGCCAAGAAGGTCATCAAGTTCAAGCAGTGCATCATCGCCGCCGGTTCGGCGGCCGTGCATCTGCCCTTCATCCCGCGCGACCCGCGCATCGTCGATTCGACTGGCGCGCTGGAACTGCGCTTCGTGCCGAAGAAGATGCTGGTCATCGGCGGCGGCATCATCGGCCTGGAAATGGCCACTGTCTATTCCACCCTCGGCGCCCGCGTCGATGTCGTGGAGATGATGGACGGCCTGATGCAGGGTCCGGATCGCGATGCCGTCAAGGTCTGGGAGAAGCAGAATGCCAGCCGTTTCGACAAGATCATGCTGAAGACCAAGACGGTCGCTGTCGATGCCAGGGAAGATGGCCTGTACGTCACTTTTGAAGGCGAAGGCGTGTCGCCGGAACCGGTCAAGTACGACATGATCCTGCAAGCCGCCGGCCGGGCGCCGAATGGCAAGAAGATCGCCGCCGAGAAGGCCGGCGTCGTCGTCACCGACCGCGGTTTCATCCCGGTCGATGCGCAGATGCGGACCAACGTGCCGCATATCTTCGCCATTGGCGATGTCGTCGGTCAGCCGATGTTGGCCCACAAGGCGGTGCATGAGGCGCACGTCGCGGCGGAAGTCGCGGCCGGCCACAAGGCGGCTTTCGATGCGCAGGTGATTCCGGGCGTGGCCTATACCCATCCGGAAGTGGCATGGGTCGGCTATACCGAGGAGCAGGCGAAGAAGGAAGGGCGCAAGGTCGAGACGGCCAAGTTCCCGTGGGCGGCTTCCGGCCGCGCCATCGCCAACGGTGCCGACTACGGCTTCACCAAGCTGATCTTCGATGCCGAGACGCATCGCGTCATCGGCGGCGCCATCGTCGGCCCGTCGGCCGGCGACATGATCGGCGAGGTTTGCCTGGCCATCGAGATGGGCTGCGATGCCGTCGATATCGGCAAGACCATTCACCCACACCCAACTCTGGGCGAAACCGTCGGCATGGCTGCCGAAGTCGCCCACGGTTCTTGCACGGATGTCCCGCCCCCGCGCAAGAAGTAAGGATCTCAGAGCCTCTGCGTTACGCTAAGCAATTAGCGTTCGGTTTGGGCGACGGCTAACGCCGTCGCCCCCTTTTTGCCATCGAACGACCTGCCCACCGGGCCCGGACATGCCAATTCCCCCGCCTTCGACTTCTGCGGGAAAAGCCAAAACCCTGCTCTTTCACCCCGTTTCAAGCAGGCGCTCCCAGGCGCCTTGTCCGCGCTGTCATCACCACCCCGTACACGGCGCATAACGCCCGGAAAGCCACCTCATGCACCACATCGTTTATCTCGAGCGCAGCACGATCATCGCCGACATGCGCCGGCCGAACTTCCCCCACCGCTGGTCGGAACACGCCATGAGCAATCCAGAGGACATGCTCGACCGCCTGGGCGATTGCACGATCGCAATCGTCAACAAGTTGCCACTGACGCGCACGGTGATCTCCGCCCTGCCCAGGCTGCAGATGGTCGCCGTACCCGCCACGGGCACCAACCACATCGACCTGGAGGCCTGCCGCGAGCGCGGCATCGTCGTCTCCAATGTGCGCGATTACGCCGGCAGCGCCATTGCCGAACATGTGTTCATGATGATGTTCGCCCTGTCGCGCAACTTGCTCGCCTATCGCCAGACGCTCTCCGAAGGGGGATGGCAGCGCTCCGACCAGTTCTGCCTGTTCGCTCATCCGATCAGCGACCTGGACGGCGCGACGCTCGGCATCGTCGGCCAGGGAAGCCTCGGACGCAGCGTCGCCAAGCTGGCCACGGCCTTCGGCATGCGCGTGCTGTTCGCCGAACGCAAGGGAGCCAGCACCGTTCGTCCTGGCTACACGGCGTTTGACAGCGTGCTGCGCGAAGCCGATGTCGTCACGCTGCACTGCCCACTGAACGACGAAACGCGCGGCCTGATCGGCGAAGCGGAACTCCGTGCCATGCGCCGCTCGGCCCTGCTGATCAACACCGCGCGCGGCGGCCTGGTCGACGAGACGGCCCTGATCCGGGCGCTGGACGAACAGTGGATCGCCGGTGCCGGCTTCGATGTCGTCACCGTCGAGCCGCCGCCGACGGGCCACCCCATGCTCGCCCCCGCTCTCCTCGGCCGACCGGATTTCCTGCTGACACCGCATATCGCCTTTGCCAGCCGCGGTTCGATGCAACGTCTGGCCGATCAACTGATCGACAACATCGAAGCCTTCTTTGCCGGAGAGCCGCGCAACCGGGTTGCCTGACCTGCCGGGTGGGCGGCGACCAATCAGTCGTCGCCTTTTTTCGTTCCGGATCGGACGGCATAAAGCTCCTGACGACGTGTTTGAACGGCGAAATCGCCCCGTTCCCATACTGGTCCGTATGGCCTAGAATCACGCAACCCGTCACCAGAAGCAAACGCCAAACACCATGCCCCAGACCGTGCCACCCCGCCGCTCCGCCAAGGAACAAATCCGCCTCGAAGCCATGCTACGCGACGTGTTCGAACACAAGCTGCGCTTCAACGAAGTGCTCGGGCTGAAGGTCGAATCTTTTGCCCCGGAGGCGGCCCGCCTGAGCTTCGCCATGCGTCCTGAACTGATCGGCCACTACCTGCATGGCCGCCTGCACGGCGGGGTGATCGCCGCCGCGCTCGACACGGTGGGCGGTTTTGCGGTCACCGTCGGTATCGCGGAAAAATTCTGCAACGAGAACGCGGAGCAGGTCGGCCACCGCTTCGGACGTATCGGCACCATCGACCTGCGCACTGATTTCCTGCACCAAGGCATCGGCAAGACATTCACGGCAACCGGCCGGGTTACCCGACTGGGCGGCCGCATCGCCTCGGTCCAGATGTCGCTGGAAAACGAGGGTGGCTTGCTGATCGCAACCGGCAGCGGCGCCTACGTCGTCAGCTGAGTACGACGACAGGGCAGCGGGCCGGCCCGGCAAAAAAAACGCGCTCGAACCGGGGCGCGTTTCCTGAAGCGGGATCTGCCGAAGCGCTCAGAGAATCGGCACCCCCTGATGCTCGCCGCGCTCGTAGACCACGTTGGCGCGACCGACGATGAGCGGATCGAGATTGCCGATACGCTGGGTGTCCTTGTTGGCGTACGGCAGCTTGTGCAGGATGTAGCGCATGGCATTGAGGCGCGCCCGCTTCTTGCAGTTAGACTTGATCACCGTCCACGGCGCATCGGCGGTATCGGTGTGGAAGAACATCGCTTCCTTGGCCTTGGTGTAATCGTCCCACTTGTCCAGCGACGCCATGTCGATCGGCGACAGCTTCCATTGCTTGAGCGGGTGCACCTTGCGCTCGCGGAAACGGCGGCGCTGCTCCTCCCGGCTGACCGAGAACCAGAACTTGATCACATGCGTCCCGTTGCGCACCAGCATGCGCTCGAACTCCGGAGCCTGACGGACAAATTCGGCGTATTCGTGGTCGGTGCAGAAGCCCATAACCCGCTCGACACCGGCACGGTTGTACCAGGAACGGTCGAACAGCACGATTTCGCCATTGGTCGGCAGGTGCTGAACGTAACGCTGGAAATACCACTGCCCGCGTTCGATCTCGCTCGGCTTTTCCAGTGCGACGACGCGTGCGCCGCGGGGATTGAGGTGCTCCATGAAGCGCTTGATGGTTCCTCCCTTGCCCGCCGCATCGCGCCCTTCGAACAGGATGACAACCTTGGCGCCGGTTTCTTTGACCCATGCCTGCAGCTTCAGCAGCTCGACCTGCAGCCGATATTTCTGCTGCTCGTAGTTGCGACGCTGCATCAGGTTCTTGTAGGGATAGCCGCCCTCGCGCCAATCCGCCATCAGTTCGTCATCGGGGTTGGGCGCTGCCTCACCTGCCGCCATCCGCTGCTGCTTGAGAACGCCCTTCAGCAGCGCGACCGACTCCTCGACCGGCATGCCGGCGACGACATCGCGCAAGGCGCCCAGTTTCGATCCCTGAGCGGCGTCGACCGAGGCATGCACGGTAAAGCCTTCAATTGCCTTGGGGGTCAGTACCGGCGGCACATCGCCGGCGGCCACGCTGCGCCGCCGACCTCTTGGCGCTGCCGCGGCAGGCGGCTTGACGGGCTGAGGCTGCGGGGAATTCGCTCTTTTTCTGGTAACCATGCTCTCTCCATCGTCGTACGCGAAAAGAGCTATTTCACGCCTAAGCGAGGAGCTTGTCTAGTCCAGTAATTCCGCCGGAATCACGGCACGCAGGACAGTCTGCGTCTCATTGCGGCGCACGCGGTTGCTCAACCACCACAACGCACCTTTCTTGATGCTCCACTCCGACTCCTGGCCCGCCAGTAGCAGCGACGCCATCCGCCCCAACGACGGCTGGTGCCCGACGATCAGCACGCTGCCCTTGGCATGCGGCCATCCGGATGCCGCAATCAATTCCGAAACGCAGGCTTCGGGTCCGATCTTGCGGATGGTTTCGAAAGGCAGATTCAAGGCTTCGGCTGTCTGCCTGGTACGCACGGCGGGACTGACGATGATCCGCATATCCTTCGGTTGATGCTGGCGAATCCACGCTCCCATCGCCTGCGCCTGCTTTTCGCCACGCTCGGTCAGGCGACGCTTCAGATCATCCTCGCCCTCTTCCGCCTCGGCGTGGCGCCACAGCAACAAATCCATGTTCGCACCCTTTCGAAAGCCGACATGATGAGCGCGCAATATTACCGTAGCGTTGCATGAGTCACGTCCCGGCATGGTGCCGAAGCCGTCGCCCAAAAGCAAAAAGCCCGGTCTTGGGAACCGGGCTTTTTGCTTGAATCTTGGTGGCCTGGGGCGGAATCGAACCACCGACACGCGGATTTTCAATCCGCTGCTCTACCAACTGAGCTACCAGGCCAAGAGAGGGCGCATTATAGCGGGGAGACAGCGCTTCCGCAACACTTCTGCGTATTTTTCAGCATTTGCCCGGCAGCGGCGCTCAGGTGCCGATGGGCGGCGACTGGCGATAAAGTTCGGAAAAATCGTCCGGCAACGGCGGCGGCGCTGCCGGCGGGTGCCAGACGGCGAACGGAACGCGCGCAATGGCGCCCTTTCCGGTCGGATTCGGGCGCAGACTGGCCTTGGTGTCGTGCTGCATGGCGATTTCCTGGACGATAGCCAGACCGAGGCCGCTCCCTTCCGTTCCGGCATCGTCAACCCGGTAGAAACGCTCGAACACCATTTCCGCCTGTTCTTCGCTGATGCCGATACCGTCATCCTCGACCTCAAGCAGCACCATGGTCTGATTGGCGACGATACGGCAGGTGACATGGCCTCCGGCCTGGGTATAACGCAGCGCGTTGTCGATGAGGTTCTTGGCCAGTTCGCGCAGCATGAAGGGATTGCCCATGATCATGGCAGGCCCGGGTGACTCATATCCCAGGTCGATATTCTTGTCGATGGCGATCATCACCCAATCGGCCACCACATCACGGATCAAGGCGGAGAGATCTAGGACTTCGTGCTTGCGCTGCGCCAGTTCCCCGCCTTCCGTTCTCGCCAGCGTCAATAGCTGATTGACCAGCCTGCCGGCACGATCCACGCCGGTGGCGATCTGGCGCAGGGCGTGGCGCAACGCTTCCGGATCGGTCTCGCGTATGGCGAACTGGGCCTGCGTCTTCAGGCCGGTCAACGGGGTGCGCATCTGGTGCGCGGCATCGGCGACGAAACGCTGCTGGGCTTCGACGTTGCGCTGCATGCGGGCCAGCATTTCGTTGAACGCCTCGACCAGGGGCTCCAGCTCTTCCGGCACGCGGCGCGTGGCGATCGGGGAGAGATCGTCCGGCTCGCGGGCGTCGATCGTCTTGCGCAAGCGGGTGAGCGGCCGCAAGCCACGGGAAAGGCCGAACCAGACCAGCATCACGGCCAGCGGAATGATGATGAACTGCGGCAGGATGACACTGGCGACGATCTTGTTGGCCAACTGGCTGCGCTTTTCGGTTGTCTCGCCAACCTCGACCACGACCCACTGCGAGCCCGGCATGCCTGGTTCGCTCAGATAGGTATAAGCCAGGCGCAGATCCTGCCCCTTGTAATCTGCGTCGCGCAGGAATATTTCCCCGTGTGCGGCATCGCCGGAAGGCAGGGGCAGGATGGAGGGCAAATCCTTGTCGCCCGCCAGCAGCTTGCCGTCCATGGTGCTGACCCGGAAATAAACGCTATCGGTCTCGTCCGCTCGCAGTAGCGCACGCGCCGAGGCCGGCAAGGACAATTGTGCCTTGCCGCCGACCAGCTTGACCTGGCGCGCAATTGCCGAAACATGCTCGCGCAAGGCTTGGTCGTACGGATAGTTAGCGACGTTGTTGGCGAAATAATGCGTAAACGCGATGCTCAACGGCCAGACAAAAAGCAGGGGGGCGAGCATCCAGTCGAGAATCTCGCCAAACAGCGAGCGCTCGGTTTCCGACGTGGACGACGAAGGGCTATTCGCCTTGCGGTCGCTCAAGGCAATAACCCAGACCACGAACGGTTGCAATCTTCACGCCGCCGGGTTCGATCTTCTTGCGTAAGCGATGAACGTAGACCTCGATCGCGTTATGGCTGACTTCCTCGCCCCAGCCGCAAAGATGGTCGACCAGCTGGTCCTTGCTGACCAGACGCCCCATCCGGCTGAGCAGGACTTCCAGCAGGCCGACCTCGCGTGCCGAAAGATCGAGCGCCTGGCCCTGGATCTGCGCCACCCGCCCGACCTGATCGTAGGTCAGCGCACCGCACTGGATGGTTGGCGAGGTGCCGGCGGAACGCCGGGTCAGCGCCCTGACCCGCGCCTCCAGTTCCGCCAGTTCAAAGGGCTTGACCATGTAGTCATCGGCCCCGAGGTCGAGTCCCTTGACGCGGTCGCCTGTCCCGTCGAGTGCCGTCAGGATCAACACCGGCACCTGGGAGGTTCGCGACCTCAGGCGCTTGAGGACCTCCAGCCCGGAGAGTTTGGGCAGGCCCAGATCAAGAATCAACAAGTCATAGGACACCGTCACCAAAGCGGTATCGGCATCGACCCCGTTGGCCGCCCAATCGACGGCATAGCCGCCCTGGCGCAGGGAACGAGACAGGCCGTCTGCAATAATCGTGTCATCTTCAGCGATAAGAATGCGCATTGTCGATAGCCGCCCTTGCCGGCGTAAGATTTCTGTAAGGCAGCCCGCCTATCCTGAGCGGGCTGTTCTCCTTTTATGGTCTTCGGAGTATGCGGTTTCGCCGCTGCTCAGGGGGTCGCCCGATCCTGCACTGGGCAACCCCCTACCGTTTTTTTCCCCTGCAAACCCCTACAGTCTAACAAAGAAACTGCCCTCCGATTTCGGCAGCGTACCGGCACGTCCGCAATCTGGCGACCTGCCTATCGGCATCGCCTTGCCGCGCAAACCGTAGACGAAAAAAAGCCCGGGAAACCCCGGGCTTTTGGTTTGTTGCAATCCCGCTTAGTGAGCCGACGCGGCGGCAGCACCCAGACCGGTTTCCGAACGCAGCTGCTGCGACGGATACAGGGCACGTTCCTTCTTGGCCTGTTCGGAGTTGTCCAGGATGGACACCAGCCAGATCGTGAAGAAGGCAGCGGTCATCGAGAAGATGGCGGCGGAGTTGTACGGGAACCAGGCAGAACCCTTCGGGTTGTGCAGCACGGCTTCCCAGACGGAGGCGGAACCGATGGTCAGCACGGCAGCCAGGATCAGGCCGACGAAACCACCGACCACGGCACCACGGGTGGTGCAGTTCTTCCACAACACGGACATGAAGAGAACCGGGAAGTTGGAAGAGCAGGCGATGGTGAAGGCCAGCATGACCATGTAGGCAACGTTTTCCTTCTCGAACATGATGCCGAGAACGATGGCGAGGGCGCCCAGAGCCAGGGTGGCGATCTTGGAGACGCGCAGTTCCTGTTCGGACGAGCAGCCCTTGTTGAACACGGAAGCGTACAGGTCGTGCGACACGGCGGAAGCGCCGGACAGGGTCAGACCGGCAACCACAGCCAGGATGGTAGCGAAGGCCACGGCAGAGATGAAGCCGAGGAACAGGTCACCGCCGACAGCCTTGGACAGATGCACGGCAGCCATGTTACCGCCGCCCTTCAGACCCTTGGCCAGTTCGCCGCCGACGTAGAAGTCGCCCGGATTCTGGATCAGGTTGGTGATGGCGCCGAAACCGATGATGAAGGTCAGGATGTAGAAGTAGCCGATCCAGGTGGTTGCCCAGGCAACCGACTTGCGGGCTTCCTTGGCGTTCGGCACGGTGAAGAAGCGCATCAGGATGTGCGGCAGGCCGGCGGTACCGAACATCAGGGCCATACCGACGGAGATGGCGGAGATCGGATCCTTGATCAGGGCGCCCGGTGCCATGATGGCATCCTTCTTGGAGTGGACCTCAACAGCCTTGGCGAACAGCGCTTCCGGCGAGAAGCCAAACTGCAGCAGAACGGCCACGGCCATGAAGGTAGCACCACCCAGCAGCATGACAGCCTTGATGATCTGCACCCAGGTCGTCGCGGTCATGCCGCCGAACAGCACGTAGGCCAGCATGATGCAGCCGACGAGGATTTCGGCGTAGAGGTATTCGAGACCGAAGAGGATCTTGATCAGCTGACCGGCACCGACCATCTGCGCAATCATGTAGAAGGCAACGATGACCAGGGAAGCGGAAGCGGCGAAGACGCGAACCGGGGTCTGCGAGAAGCGATAGGAGGCCACGTCGGCGAAGGTGAACTTGCCGAGGTTACGCAGGCGCTCGGCCATCAGGAAGGTGATGACCGGCCAGCCGACCAGCCAGCCGATCGAGAAGATCAGGCCGTCGAAGCCGTTGGCGAACACGAGACCGGAAATACCGAGGAAGGACGCGGCGGACATGTAGTCGCCGGCGATCGCCAGACCGTTCTGGAAGCCGGTGATGCCACCGCCACCGGTGTAGAAGTCGGCAGCCGACTTGGTGCGGGCGGCAGCGAGCTTGGTGATGTACAAGGTGAAGCCGACGAACAGGCCGAACATGACGATGGCCGTCCAGTTGGTCGCCTGCTTCTGGGCCTGGCCGAGATCGGCGCCGGCGGCGTAGGCACCACCGGCGAGCGCCAGGGCGGCTACAGCGGAGAGAATGTGCTTGATGGACATATTACTTCTGCGCCTCCTTGATGATGGCTTCGTTGGTCGCGTCGAACTCGGTGTTGGCGCGGCGGACGTAGACCCAGGTCAGGACGATGGTGAAAACGATGACGCCGACGCCCAGCGGAACACCGAGGGTGGTCACGCCAGCACCGGTCTTCTGGGCCAGCAGTTCCTTGTCGAAAGCGACCAGCAGGATGAAGCCATAGTAGGCGGCTGCGCTGATGATGGCCATGATGATCGAGTATCGATTGCGCATGGCAATGAACTCGTGAAACTTCGGATTCTTGGTAATCCGATCAAGTACGTCTTGCATTGATTTGCTCCTCAGATTTTGTTTATAGAGGCATTGCTGCGGAGCGTAATTTAGGCGTGGCGTCTTACAATTAACTTACAGGGCGTAACGCGTTTCCCGAAAGTTAATCCACGACCGAAAAGCCTTGAAGCATCTCGAGATTTGATCGACGCCAAAAGAAAAAGCCCCGCACTGGGCGGGGCTTTCGGCGTGAGCGGAAAGGCTCAGCGAGGCATTACATGCCCATGCCGCCCATACCACCCATACCACCCATGCCGCCCATGTCGGGCATGCCGCCGGCCGGCTTGTCTTCAGCCAGTTCGGCAACCATGCACTCGGTGGTCAGCATCAGGCCGGCCACGGAAGCAGCGTTTTGCAGCGCGGTGCGGGTGACCTTGGTCGGGTCCAGAACGCCCATCTCGACCATATCGCCGTACTCGCCGGTAGCGGCGTTGTAGCCGTAGTTGCCCTTGCCGCGAACGACCTTGTCGACCACGACGGACGGCTCGTCGCCGGCATTGCCGACGATTTCGCGCAGCGGGGCTTCGATGGCCTTCAGGATCAGCTTGATGCCGGCATCCTGATCGTGGTTGTCGCCCTTCAGCTTGGCGATGTTGGCGCGGGCACGCAGCAGGGCGACGCCGCCGCCGGCCACGATGCCTTCTTCAACGGCAGCGCGGGTAGCGTGCAGGGCGTCTTCGACGCGGGCCTTCTTTTCCTTCATTTCGACTTCGGTAGCAGCGCCAACCTTGATGACGGCAACGCCGCCAGCCAGCTTGGCAACACGCTCCTGCAGCTTTTCACGGTCGTAATCGGAGGTGGCTTCCTCGATCTGGATACGGATCTGCTTGACGCGGGCTTCGATGGACACGGCTTCGCCGGCACCGTCGATCAGGGTGGTGTTTTCCTTGCCGATTTCGACGCGCTTGGCTTGACCCAGATCCTTCAGAGTAGCCTTTTCCAGCGACAGGCCGGTCTCTTCGGAGATCACGGTACCGCCGGTCAGGATGGCGATGTCTTCCAGCATGGCCTTGCGACGGTCGCCGAAGCCCGGAGCCTTGACGGCGACGGTCTTCAGGATGCCACGGATGTTGTTGACGACCAGGGTAGCCAGGGCTTCGCCATCGACGTCTTCAGCGATGATCAGCAGCGGACGGCCGGCCTTGGCGACTTGTTCCAGCACCGGCAGCAGGTCGCGGATGTTCGAGATCTTCTTGTCGAAGAGCAGAACGAACGGGTTGTCGAGCAGGGCGATCTGCTTGTCCGGGTTGTTGATGAAGTACGGCGACAGGTAGCCGCGGTCGAACTGCATGCCTTCGACGACGTCCAGTTCGTTGTTCAGGGACTTGCCGTCTTCAACGGTGATGACGCCTTCCTTGCCGACCTTTTCCATCGCGTTGGCGATGATGTCGCCGATGTCGGCGTCGGAGTTGGCGGAGATGGAACCGACCTGGGCGATTTCCTTGGTCGTGGTGCACGGCTTGGAAATGCTCTTCAGTTCGGCGATGGTGGCGGCGACAGCCTTGTCGATGCCGCGCTTCAGATCCATCGGGTTCATGCCGGCGGCAACGTACTTCATGCCTTCGCGGACGATGGCCTGGGCCAGCACGGTGGCGGTGGTGGTGCCGTCGCCAGCGATGTCGGAGGTCTTGGAAGCGACTTCCTTGACCATCTGGGCGCCCATGTTGGCGAATTTGTCCTTCAGTTCGATTTCCTTGGCGACGGAAACGCCGTCCTTGGTGACGGTCGGGCCGCCGAAGGAGCGCTCGAGCACAACGTTGCGGCCCTTGGGACCGAGGGTGACCTTGACGGCATCGGCCAGGATGTTGATGCCTTCAACCATGCGGGCGCGGGCGGAATCGCCGAATTTGACTTCTTTAGCTGCCATTTATTAACTCCTGAATTGATCTGTTCGGAAAGTCTTCCGGCCGCTTAGGCCTGGATGACGCCCATGATGTCTTCTTCACGCATGACCAGGACTTCCTGACCATCGACCTTGACGGCCTGACCGGCGTA
Source organism: Dechloromonas sp. CZR5 (assembly GCF_008711155.1). Taxonomy (GTDB): domain Bacteria; phylum Pseudomonadota; class Gammaproteobacteria; order Burkholderiales; family Rhodocyclaceae; genus Azonexus. The sequence goes on from NZ_VUYQ01000002.1 coordinate 138,601, forward strand.
CTTGCCGAACAGAACGCGATCGCCGACCTTGACGTCGAGGGCGACGTGCTTGCCGTTCTCGTCGCGCTTGCCCGGACCGACGGCCAGGATTTCGCCCTGATCCGGCTTCTCGCCAGCGGAATCCGGCAGAACGATGCCGGAAGCGGTGGTGCGTTCGGCTTCAACGCGCTTGACGATCACACGGTCGTGCAAAGGACGGATATTCATAAAACAGACTCCTCAAAATGAGTTGCAACAAACTTGAAATTGGCCGGACGCGGTTAACACGGTCACGGGACCGGGCGGGCATTTATTAGCACTCGTCACCGGTGAGTGCTAATAATAGGGACGAGGCGGACGGATTTCAAGAGCACCTCCCGAAATAATCTGCGAACGACCATCACCGGACACCGCCCCCACCCCGGCCACCTTGCTCGCCGCCGACACACCGACAAAAAAAGACCGGCAGAGCGCCGGTCTGTGCAGCGAAGCCTGTTTCGCTTACTTCTGGGCGAGAATCCAGGTCGTCAACTTCTTCGCTTCTTCAGGCGTCACATTGTTCGGCGGCATCGGGATTTCGCCCCAGGCGCCCTTGCCGCCGGCCTTGACCTTGGTTGCCAGCTTGTCGAGGGCGCCGGCATCGCCCTTGTACTTGGCGGCGACATCCTTGAATGCCGGACCGACCAGCTTTTTGTCCACCGCATGGCAGGACAGGCAGTTCTTGGCCTTGGCCAGCGCCTCGTCGGCCATAACCTGCCCAGACAGGGCCAGGCTGGCGGCCATCATTGTTGCGACGTAGATTGCTTTCATCGTGAAACCCTCATGGAAATTAACGCGAGGGCGTACTCTCCCGACTGGAGATTTTCCTGCCTTGATGAACATCAAACCGCAGCGGAAAGACGCCCTGTCGGGCCCTGCCGGGATGCGGACAATTGACGACCGTCAAGTCGGGCCACCCTGACGTTATTTGGCCAGACGCTCGAACAGCTTGACGGTGGTATCGACACAGCGCAGCAGGCGCTCCCCCTCGGTCAGCACCAGGCGGGCATGCCTGAGCTTTCCCGCATGCGACAGATCGGGGCAGAGGGCGCGAACGAATCGCTGCCACTGGCTGGCCACGACGTCGAGCTGGGCCGCGAGTTCGGCCTGACTGCCGGCGGCGCGGAGCAACTCCTGCAGATTGCTTTCGAATTCCCGGCAGGTATGTCGCGACAAGTCGCCAATACGGTCGTTCAGGCTCCCCCAGTCGTGGAACAGGAAGAGCTTGCAGATCTGCTGCGACAACATGCGATTGCGCCCGGCCGTGTTGACGTAATGTGCCTCGGGAATCCCCGCCAGTTCGGCCGCACAGACAGTCAGGCCGTTTGCCGCTTCGAGAAGCTCTTCGCTGAGCGCAAAGATGTGCTCGGCATCCGTGATCTCCTCGCTCTCCATGGCCTCGCAGTACGAGGGCCACAGGCGCTTGATCGCCGCCAGCCAGGAATCGGGCTCGCCCCCCAGGCCCAGGTCATCGAGCTTGTCCAGGTTGCGGATGAATTCCTTCTCGTAGAGGCGAAGCTTGGTTCGGGCACGGCCGGGCGCCACTCCGGCGACGGCGCTCCCCCAGGCCACGGCCATGCGTTGCGAGAGAAGGCGCAAACGACCGCACATATTGACCAGAACGCCGGACGAAATCGCCTTGCCGAGAGGCCGCCCGCCTCCTTTGCGCTTGCGGCTGAAACTGAGTCGTTGCCGGGCATCGCCACTGACTGTATCGAGCAGCGCCGCATTCTGGATATGCACGCAGCGCCCCTCAACCACGATGACGCCGTTATCGCTCAGTTCGCGGAGATTGCGGGAAAGCGATTCCGGCGTCATGCCGATGCGAGCGGCGATCACTTTCTTGCTCGCTTTCAGAATCACGGTTGTCTCACCCGCCAAGCCGGCGCGTTCGCCAGCCTGATCCAGCAGGTAATCGAGCAGGCGCTGGGCACCCGTGAAGCCATGGTGAAACCCGGCCGCATCGAATTCGGTGGCGCACTGGCGCCGGGCCATTGCCGCAATGATGCGGCCAGCCAAAGCAGGGTTATGGAAAACCTCCTCGCGCAGCTGGCGGGCATCGACGGCGAGCAACAGCGTCTGGGTGATGGCGACACAACCGGCCGCGTAATGGGTGTTGCCGAACACCTCGCCCAACCCGAGCGCTTGCTCGTTCTGCACGATTTCAATGACCCGGCTGGCACCGCCGGGCACATCGACCACGCGCTTGACGCTCCCGCTGAACAAAATATAGGCCTCGCGGATCGGCTGCCCGGCCTGATAAAGGGTTTGATTGGCCGACAGTTCGACGATGCGGCTGGCGGCGGCAAGCCCGGTGAGCAGCGCAGGCGGCAAGCCCCCCAGCAACAGGCTGGCCGAGAGCAATTCGCGCTGGGCGCGATACGGATCGTTAAACCGGGCATTCAAAGTGGGGGTCCCTGCATGTAGTTGCCAGAACGACATGCTATGAAAAAAGAAGGAGGGGGATAACTCCCCTCTCGGTGGAATCACCCCCTCCTTTCGTCTTAGTAGACGTCGTGCTGCGTGTTGAACACGTTGAACTTGCCGGTCGGCGTGACCAGCCTCTTGTCGCGGATGACGGCCTTCAGCTTGCGCGTCTTGTCGTCGACGACGACGATGGCCGACTCCTGGTCCTTGCCGTTCCACACCGAGAACCAGACTTCATCGCCGGCCTTGTTGTATTCCGGCTGCACGACACGCTTCGGACCTTCCTTGATGCCGGACCATTCGCCGATCGGGATCAGCTCGTAGCCCTTGTCCAGATTGTTGACGTCATAGACGGCGACGGACTGGCTGATATTGGCTTCCGGATTCAGCGTGGTGTCGACCCACAGGTTCTTCGACTTCGGATGGGTCTTCAGGAACAGCGAGCCGCCGCCCAGGCCCTTCAGCGTGCGCACGACCTTCCAGGCATTGTCCGGATGCTTCTTCGGATCGGTGCCGATCAGCGAGATGGTTTCGTCACCGAGGTGGCCGGTGGCCCACACCGGCCCGAACTGCGGATCGACGAAGTTGGCGCCGCGGCCCGGGTGCGGGGTCTTGCCGACCTCGACCAGTTTCTCCAGCTTGCCTTCCTTGGTGTCGATGACCGCGATCTTGTTGGAGGCATTGGCGGCATCCATGAAGTAGCGGTGCGACGACTCGAATCCGCCGTCATGCAGGAAAGGGGCGGCCTCGATCATCTTGATCCGGAGATTCTTCAGGTCGCGATAATCGACCGAATAGACCATGCCGGTTTCCTTGACGTTGAGGAAGAACTCGGGGTTGTAGTGCGAAGCGACGATGGCGGCGACGCGCGGTTCCGGGTGGTATTCCTGGCTATCGACGGTCATGCCGCGGGTCGGCACGATCTTGCGCGGCTTCAGCGTGTCGCCGTCCATGATCACGGCCTGGGGCGGCCAGTAGGTGCCGGCGATGGCGTACTTGTCCTCGTAGCCCTTGGCCTTGGAGCTTTCGACCGAGCGGGCTTCCATGCCGACCTTGATTTCGGCGACGGTATCCGGCTTCTCCATCCACAGGTCGATCAGGTTGATCTTGGCATCGCGGCCGATCACGAACAGGTAGCGGCCGGAAGCCGACATGCGCGAGATATGCACCGCATAGCCGGTGTTCAGGATGCTGACGATCTTCTTGGTGTCGCCGTCGATCAGCGCGATCTCGCCGGCATCGCGCAAGGTGACCGAGAACAGGTTCTCGAGGTTGAGGTTGTTCATCTTCTTGGTCGGGCGCTTGTCGACCGGAACGATGACCTTCCACGAAGCCTCCATGTCCTTCAGGCCGTACTCGGGCGGGGCCGGCGGGGTCTGCTGGACATAGCGGGCCATCAGATCGACCTCGGCATCGTTCAGCACGCCGGAAGTACCCCAGTTCGGCATGCCGCCGGCCGAGCCGTACTTGATGAAGACCTTCAGGTAATCCATACCCTTGTCGAGGGTGATGTCCGGTGTCAGCGGCTTGCCGGTGGCACCCTTGCGCAGCACGCCGTGGCAACCGGCACAGCGTTCGAAATAGATACGCTTGGCCTTCTCGAACTCGGCCTCGGTCATCTTCGGAGCCTTCGGGTTGATATCCTGGTGCATCGGCACAGCGGCCAGCGGCGAACCGCCCCCGGCCTGGTAATCGCGCATGGTGCCGCTACCGTGTTCGGCAGGTGTTTCGGCAAATGCGAGTTGGGTCAGCAGTGCCAGAACCGGCAAGCTGACCAGCGTTCTTACTCCCGTTTTTCTTGAAATCATCGCTCCCTCTTTCTCCACAAAAATGAACAAGGAAGCGCAATGTCTCAAGCACTCTTTTTGCCGCTTTGATGAAAATCAACCCGGCCTAAAAGGCCGAAACCATGCGGCTTTCAGGGATTATCGAACTTGACAAGCGTCAAGCACGCCGCGCCACGGCGACTTTATTCCAGCGGCGGAGGGTTCGCCGTAGCGGAGGATTCAGCCAGCCGATAGCCATTACGACCGGCATCCTTGGCTGCATAGAGGGCGGCATCGGCGCTGGCCCGGATGCTCTCCAGGTCGCTCCCGTGTTCCGGATAAATCGCCGCACCGACACTGGCCGACACCCGGGCGTCTCCGCCGGAGACGCTGAATGGTTCAAGCAGGACGGCAACGATCCGTCGCGCGACCTCCTCTACCTCATCCCGTCCACGCAGTTGCGGCAGGATGACGGCAAATTCGTCGCCCCCCAGGCGAGCCACGGTGTCCGAATCGCGAACGACTTGCCTCATTCGACGCGCGGCTTCAATCAGGAGTTCGTCTCCGGCAGCGTGCCCCATGTTGTCGTTGACCGCCTTGAAGTGGTCAAGGTCGATATAGAGCAAGGCGAACTCGTTGCCGTAGCGTCGCGCTTGCATCAGTGCCATCTGCAAGCGGTCATAGAACACGGTACGGTTGGGCAGATCGGTCAATGGATCGCTCTGCGCCCGGTGACGAAGCAGTTCCTCGACTTCCTTGCGCTGCGTGATGTCGATGAACGTCGCCACATGGCGCCCGCCGCTTTCGACACCTTCCTCGGAGATGGCGGAAATGGACAGCCAGACGACGTAAACCGTGCCGTCCGGGCGGCGATTCCAGACCTCCCCCTCCCAGCGGCCTTTGCTGCCGAGTTGTTGCCACAATGCCTGGAAGAAATCGGGATCATGACGGCCCGAACCCAGGCAGCGCGGGTCCTTGCCCAGCACCTCGCCGGGGCGGTAGCCGGTAATCGCGGTAAAGGCGGGATTGACCTGCATGATGTGATTTTCCGCGTCGGTCACCACGATCCCTTCGGAAGCGCTTTCCATCACCGCCGCCGATATCTGGAGCGCCCTTTCATCGGCCAGACGCTCGGTCACATCCTTGATGCCGAGGACCCACTGCCCTTCCTGGGTCGCCCTGTCGATACGGGCGACATGAACATCGCCAACCCGCAGACGGCTGCCGTCCGGTCGCGCAAAACGTACCCGCAACGTGACCGGGACAGCCCCTCCTTGCAGACGCCGCGCCAGATTGTCCTCGACCATCGAACGCTCCGACGCCACGACAAAGCTCAGCAAAGGCTCGCCAAGAATCCTGGACAACTCCATGCCGAGCAGCACCGCCGTCTGCTCATTGGCATAGGCAATTTTGAAATCCGGTGCCTCGATGATCACAATGGCGTCCTGGCTGCTCTCCAGCACCGAGCGATAGCGCGCCTCGCTCTCCGAAATGAGCACTTCCTTGTGCTTGCGTTCGGCAACCTCTCCCAGCAATTGCGAATTGAGCGCCGACAGATCCGCCGTGCGCGCCTCGATCAGTCGCTCCTGGCCGGCAGAAACTTCCTGCAAGCGCATGAAGTTCTGGCGTGAAACCCAAATGGCGAAATGGATCATCAAGGCAAGGCACAAGGCGCCGGTGCCGAAAAACGCCGTGGCGCGGAAACGCTGCGCTTCGCGAATGGCCATTATTTTTCCAGCCGGCATGGTGACACTGATCCCGCCGCGAATGTCACCAAGCTTGTACCCTTGCTCGGCATGACAACCCAGGCAGGCCTGCTTGATCAGCAACGGCGCCATGTAGCGGTGCTGCGGGCCGCGCTCTGCGAAAACCAGGTCGAGAATTTCCGTCCGGCCCTGTTCGAAACCCTGCAATGCCTCTCTTTCCCAGTCATCGGCCACGTTGGCCGGGCGAATCGGCTTGAGGCTGGTGAGATGGAAGCGCACGCCGTCCGCCTGCTCGGCGATCTCGGCGATCTGCCGGGTCATGAAGGCCGGGTTGATCATGGTCAATCGCGTGCCATCGAGCGTTTGCAGGTCGCGCCGGGGATGCGTCAGGTACGGGTTGGGCTGTGTCGTTTCGGTGACCGGCACGTATACGCCTCCATGCCGGGCATTCCAGTCCCGGGTCAGTTCAACCAGACGAAACAGGACGGCACCGCGCTCGCGAGCGAGTGTATTCATCTGTTCGTCGATCCCCCTGAATTCGATGAACAGCAGGCTGCCGGCCAACAGGGCGACCAGAGCATAGGCCGTAGCGACCCAACCCCGATAGCCGAGATGAACCCGCGAACCGAATCGAGCCTCGTCAAGAGGCGCCTGGAAATGACCCATGAAGGAGGGCTGCACCCCGAAACAAATTAGCAACATTTACAATATCATCAAATTCAGGAACGCAACAGTCCTATTCCCGGCAGCCCGCGCGGGCTATCCGATGGTACGCTTGCCCTCCCGTCGCCTCCCCGTTTCCTTCGATGTTTGCCAAGCTCTACCTTGCGTTCGCACTGATCGGTCTTGCACTCCCCGCCGGCGCCAGCGGCCTGCCGCCCGGCGTGCTGAAATCGCTGAAAGCGGCCCAGATTCCTGCCGCACACGTTGCCGTCGTGGTCCAGCCAGTCGATGGCCCGACGCCCCTGGTCGCCCACAACGCCAGCCAGCCCATGAATCCGGCCTCGGTCATGAAGCTGCTCACCACCTATGCGGCGCTCGATCTGCTGGGCCCGGCCTATACTTGGAAGACCACGGTCTGGACGGAGTTCGCCCCGCAGGACGGCGTGCTCGACGGCAATGTCTACATCCGCGGCAGCGGCGACCCGCGCTTCGCCATCGAACATCTGTGGAGCCTGTTGCGCCAGATGCGCGTGCGCGGCATTCAGCAGATCGCCGGCGACGTCGTGCTCGACCGCAGCGCCTTCAACGTACCGTCCATCGACCCCGGCGCCTTCGACGACAAGCCGATGCGCCCGTACAACGTCGGCCCCGATGGCCTGCTGCTCAACTTCCGGGCCCTGCGCTTCACGCTCCTGCCCGACAACGGCAAACCGCGCGTGCTGATGGAAACGCCCAGCGAAGGACTGCGCGTCGACAACCAGTTGCGCGCCGGCAACGGCGAATGCGGCAGCAACTGGAAAGACCTGATCAGCGTGCGCCTGATTCCCGAAAACAACGGAAACCGCCTGGAATTCACCGGCAGCTACGCCGCGCTGTGCGGGGAAAAATCGCTCAACCTCTCGCCGCTGCCGGCTGACGCCCAGGCCGGCGGCCTGATCCGCGCCCTGTGGAAGGAACTGGGCGGCAGCATCCACGGGCAGGTGCGGGCCGGTACGGTGCCGATCGGCGCAAAACTCCTCACCCAGCATGAATCGGCACCGCTGGCCGATGCCGTGCGCGACATCAACAAGTACAGCAACAACGTCATGGCCCGCCAGGTTTTCCTGAGCCTGAGCAACGATGGCCCGGCCACCGCCGAACGTTCGAAACAGCGGATCGCCGACTGGCTGGCCGGACGCAACCTGCGCTTTGGCGAACTGGTTCTCGACAACGGCTCGGGGCTATCGCGCATCGAGCGCATCAGTGCCGACAGCATGAATCGCCTGCTGCTGGATGCCTGGAAAAACCCCGTCATGCCCGAATTCATCGCCAGCATGCCGATCGTCGGCATCGACGGCACCATGAAGAAGCGGCTGAAGGACGCGACGGCAACCGGCCGGGCGCACATCAAGACCGGCACCCTGGACGGCGTCAAGACGGCTGCCGGCTATGCCCTGGACGCCCAGGGACGACGTTATGCGGTGATTTTTTTCATCAACCACCCCAAGGCCCAGGCAGGCGCTGCGGCAATCGACGCGCTGATCGACTGGGTGGCCCAGCGGCGCCTCGGCGAAAAGGCGCCACTGCTGGAAAATGAGTAAGGAAGCGGCCTTCCCGGGCGGCTTCCTCGACGAGGCGGGACTCAACCGGCAACACGTATTCGATCTCGACAGCCTCCCTGCGGCGGTGCTCGCCGCACTCGACGTCCAGGCCGGCGAACGGCAGCTGATCCTGATCGGCCATGGCGGCCGGCGACTGTGGGAACGCCTCCAGGCAAACGGCATGGCCGGCAGCGACCCGATCGACGACTACAGCACCCGGACTATCCGGCAATGGTTTGCCCGCGAACTGCCGGACCACCGCTTTCGCATCCCGTTTCCCGGCGCGCGCCCGATCGGCCTGCAGGCGCTGGGCGCGCTGGCCGGCTGGCATCAGCCCTCGCCGCTGATGATCGGGGTCGATGCCGAGTGGGGCAGTTGGTATGCCTACCGCGCCGTCGTCATCGCCGATACCGATTTTGCCCCGTCACCCCGCCACGTCGGATACAGCCCGTGCGCGACCTGCCGTCCCGCCCCCTGCATCAGCACCTGCCCGGCCCACGCGCTGGCGGGCGGACAATTCGATCTTGCCGCCTGCAGCCACCACCGCCTGATTCCGGATTCACCCTGTGCCATGGGCTGCCTCGCCCGGCAGGCCTGCCCGGCGGGCAGCGAACACCGCTATGACGACGCCCAGATCCGGCACAGCTATGGGCGCTCGCTGGCCGTCATCCGGCAGTACTACGCTACCGAACCCCGGACTCCCGAACGGCAATGACCCACACCAAACGGCTCAACCACAATTTCTTCGAAGATGCACAAGCCATTCTGGTTGCACCATTGATCTTCGCCTTCGCCGTCATGCTTTTTCGCGAGGCCGGCCTGCTGACCGGCGGCACGGTCGGCATCGCATTTCTGGCCCACTACCTGAGCGGCTGGTCTATCGGCTCGCTGCTCATCGCCATCAACCTGCCTTTCTACGGTCTTGCCCTGCGCGCCATGGGCAAGGCTTTCACGATCAAGACCTTTCTCGCGGTCGGTCTGTTGGCGCTCTATACCGAGCTGTTACCCGGCCTGATTCAGGTGCAGGGCCTCAACCGCCTGTTCGCGGCCGTCATGGGCGGTTTTCTGGCCGGCATCAGCCTGCTCATGCTGATCCGCCACAAGGCCAGCCTGGGCGGCCTCGGCATTCTGGTGATCCATCTGCAGAACACCCGCGGCTGGCGCGCCGGCAAGCTGCAAATGGCCGCCGACTGCATCATCCTGCTTGCCGCCATCTTCATTCGCGACCCGCTCAGCGTCGGGCTGTCGATTGTCGGCGCGCTGGCCCTGAATCTGGTCATTGCCGTCAATCACAAGGCCGGCCGCTACATGGGCACCTGAGCCCCCGGCGGTGCGCCGTCGCGCATCGCCAGGCCGGCGAAACCCCGGTCAAGCGACCGGCCTGACGCCCGTCAGCGCCAGCCAGCCGCGCAGGACGCGGTATCCGACCCACAGGCCGAGCAGGACGATCAGGATCCAGGCGATGGGTATGCCGATGATGGTGACGATCAGCAAGCCATACACCGCCAACCAGAGCAGGGTGAACCAGAAAGTACGGATCTGCCAGACAAAATGGCTTTCCAGCCAGCTTCCGGCCACATCGCCACGCTTCAGGTAATTGAGGAAGACGGCGACCAACGACGGCAGACCGAAGACAAAACCGCCGGCCACGGTGGCCGACGAGGTGACGCCGATGACCACGGCCACGGCATGCAAGCCGTAGATGACGTGCGTCAGTTGCACCAGCGACGGGCGAACGCCTTGCAGGTCGGGCGACGGGACAGGTTCGTTCATGCCGTTTCCTCCGGAAGATATTTCTGCATGAGCAGCGCATGGCCGGCTGCCGGATCGAGTACATAGGGCGCGAAACCGGCCTGCCGATAGGAAGCCATCGCCCGCGTGTTGCTGGAAAGGACTTCCAGCGTCAGTTTGCAACAGCCGAGTTCCCGGGCGCGTACTTCGGCCCAGGCCAGCAGCGCCTGGCCGATGCCGCAGCCGCGATGGGCGGCCAGCACGATCAGGTCGTGAACATTGAGCAGGGGCTTGGCCGCGAAGGTGGAAAAACCGGCGAAACAGTCGATCAGGCCAACCGCCTGGCCGTCGAGCCAGGCCAGCGCGCCATGATAGCCCGGCACCTCTTTCAAGGTGCCGACCAGATGAACCTTGGCATAGTCCGACAAGCCATCGCCGCCACCCATCGGATCACGGGCGTAGTGCTCAAGCAGATCCAGAAAGGCCCCGGCTTGAAGCGGATCGTTCAGATCGACGGCGGTGACGACAAGACGGGATTGCATGCGGGCGATACCTGTGAGCGGCGGGAAGGCACCATATTAAAGCGCCCTCCCGGCACAACTCAACCCATCGCAAAAACGCTTTCTGTTCCCTCGTCCCAGCCGTCCCACAGGTAGTCGTCCGCCTTGCCGTCGGCGATCAGGCGCAGGGCGTAGTTGACCTGCTCCTTGTAAAAATCGCAGAAGGCGCCTACCCGCTCCATGCCGCCGTTCATCTCGAAAGCCTCGGCCGGGCACGGCGAGCCGCAGAAGTGGCGGATCGCGCAATCGCCGCAGGGGCTGAACTTGTCCACGTCGCGCGTCGTCACCGTCCGGAAGGCCGGCGAAGCGAGTGCCGCCTCGACACCATCGAGCAGCAGGTTGCCGCCGTTGAAGCGCGGCAGCCCGATGAATTCGCTGCACGGGTAGAGGCTGCCGTCGGCAGCCAGCGCGAAGAAGGCGCGGCCGCCGCCGCAGGGCGAGATATCGCACATCAGCCGGCGCGCCGTCGGGGCGAGAATACCGATCAGGACATTGGCGAAATTGGCCACCATCAGCTTGCGGCCGGTTTCCCGGTAAAGCGCGTGGGTCCTATCGAGAGCGGCAAGGAAGGCCGTTGCCATGTCGCCGTCGGCCGGCTTGACGCCGCGCGCCCCGGGCAAGGTGCAGCGCACGGTGTTGAGCATGCAGGTCGGCACCTCGTGCGCGTGGAACAGGTCGACCATGTTCGTCAGGTAAGGCAGGTTCTCCGTCGTGCACGTCGTGATGACGCTCCACGAGCCGTAGCCGCGCAGCTTCTCCATGGCCCTCAGCACCTTGTCGTGCACGCTCCTGCCGCCCCAGGTCCGCCGGGTGGCGTCGGTGATGCCCGCCACCGGGCCGTCGAGCGACAAGCCGATGCTGACGTTTCGCGAGGTCAGGAAATCGAGCGCCGCGTCGTCGAGCAGCGTGCCGTTGGTCTGCACGCCAAACACGAACTCGTCGCCAAAGTCCTCGATTGCCGCGAAAACGGCGGCCTGGTTCATCAGCGGCTCGGCACCGTGGAAGATGGCGCGCGGTTTGCGTCCTTCGGGCATCACCGAGCGGAAGTAATCGCGCAGCTTGCCCAGCGAAGTCAGCAACGTACCGGCCGGCATGTGCTTGCCACCGCTGCGCTGGGTATCGGGCAGGTAGCAGTAGGTACAGTCGAGATTGCAGCGTTCGGTCGGGTTCAAATAGACGCCGGAAGGCTTCAGGCCGAAGCGCAGGGTGTGCAGCTCCTGGCGCAACCCGTCGGCCTTGTCGCGATAAGCGTCAAGCGTCGCCGGGTCAAGCCCTTCGCCAAGCTTGCGCTTGTCGACCAGCGCCCAGAAGGCGGCATCCGGGTCGGTCAGCGCTGCATAGGTGTCGTGGCCGATGTCCACCGGCAGGAAATGCGGGGCGTGCTGCGCCCCCAGGGGCAGCGCCGCGGTCATTTGGCCGCTTTCCGGTCCATCAGCACATAGTGCGAGAGGCCGATACCGTCCGGGTTGCAGCGCTTGCGGATGGCGATGGTCGGGGCGGCGGTTTGTACGGGCCGGGCTGCGCCGCCTGGGGCGCCAACGGCGCTGGATGCGACTTGAGAAACGATCTGGGACATTGTCCACTCCTCGGGAAGACAAAAACAAAAAGGGCCCCGGCTGAGTGCACGCTGCTTGCATGCCATCAGCCGGAGCCCTTGCCTTGGCTCCAGTCAGGAATCGAATCGTCTTCTGGCTTCCGGATCAGCCGAAGCGCTGCGCCTTCCCCGCGAGGTGAGCCTCGCAAGTGGCCGGTCTGGCGACCGTGCAGTGTTCGTCCCCGGTTACAGCGGCGGGCCCGCCACGGATTCGCACCGTGTTCCGTATGTCGATTCCAACAGGAGGGCGGATTTTCTCAAACCGCCGCGCCGCGGGTCAATTCGTCCTAAAGACCTAGTTCCTGCCACATCGCATCGACCCGCTTCTTGATGCCGTCGTCCATGACGATGGGCCGCCCCCACTCGCGGTTCGTCTCGCCCGGCCACTTGTTGGTCGCATCCAGCCCCATCTTGGAACCGAGGCCGGCCACCGGCGAGGCGAAGTCGAGGTAGTCGATCGGCGTGTTATCGACCAGCGTCGTGTCGCGCGTCGCATCCATGCGCGTCGTCATCGCCCAGACCACCTCCTTCCAGTCACGGATGTCGATGTCGTCATCGACCACGATAATGGTCTTGGTGTACATGAACTGGCGCAGGAAGCTCCAGATACCGAACATGATGCGCTTGGCGTGGCCAGGGTACTGTTTCTTGATCGACACGATGGCCATGCGGTACGAGCAGCCTTCCGGCGGCAGGTAGAAATCGACGATTTCCGGATACTGCTTCTGCAACAGCGGCACGAACACCTCGTTGAGCGCCACGCCCAGCACGGCGGGTTCGTCGGGCGGCTTGCCGGTGTAGGTGCTGTGGTAGATCGGGTTCTTGCGCAGGGTGATGCGCTCGATGGTGAACACAGGAAACTCGGCCTGCTCGTTGTAGTAACCGGTGTGGTCGCCGTAGGGGCCTTCGAGCGCCATTTCGCCGGGATGGATCACCCCTTCGAGGACGATTTCAGCCGAGGCCGGCACCTGCAGCGTCGAGCCAAGGCATTGCGTGAGTTCCGTCTTGCCACCGCGCAGGAGGCCGGCGAACTGGTATTCGGACAGCGAGTCGGGTACCGGCGTCACGGCGCCAAGGATGGTCGCCGGATCGCAACCGAGCACCACCGCCACCGGGAAGGGTTGCCCGGGATTGGCCAACTGGTGGTCGCGAAAATCGAGCGCGCCACCGCGATGCGCCAGCCAGCGCATGATGACCTTGTTTGGCCCCAACACCTGCTGGCGGTAGATGCCAAGGTTCTGGCGGTTCTTGTTCGGGCCGCGCGTGACGACCAGCCCCCAGGTGATCAGCGGCGCGATGTCGCCCGGCCAGCAGTGCTGGATGGGCAGGCGGCTCAAATCGACGTCCTTGCCCTCCCACACTACTTCCTGACACGGCGCATTCGACACCTTCTTCGGTGCCATGTTGAGCACCTGCTTGAGGATGGGCAGCTTGTCCCAAGCATCCTTCAGGCCCTTGGGCGGCTCCGGCTCCTTGAGGTAGGCCAGCAGCTTGCCGACCTCGCGCAGCGCCAGTACCGATTCCTCGCCCATGCCCAGCGCCACGCGCTGCGGCGTGCCGAACAGGTTGGCGAGCACCGGAATGTCGTGCTTACGGCCACCGGTCGTCGGGTTTTCAAACAGCAGGGCCGGGCCGCCGGCGCGCAGCACACGGTCGCCGATCTCGGTCATTTCCAGATGGGTATCGACCGGGTGAGCAATGCGCTTGAGTTCGCCGGTCTTTTCCAGTTGCGACATGAAGTCGCGCAGATCATGGTATTTCATCCGAAACTCCGTCCGGTCAGCAGGAAATCGACCACGATGCCGGCGAAGATCGCAGCCCCCACCCAGTTGTTGTGCAGGAAAGCCTTGAAGCACGGCATGCGCTCGCGCCCCCTGATCCAGGTGTAGTGCACGCCCATGATCCCGGCCGCGACCAGCAGGCCGGCATGGAAAGCCCAGCCGAGATGCAGGGTGACGCCGATCCAGCCGAGCAGGCCCAGCGTTGCGGCGTAGCACCCCATCACCGCCGCGACATCGAAGCGGCCGAAGGTGATGGCCGACGTCTTGATGCCGATCTTCAGGTCGTCGTCGCGGTCGACCATGGCGTACTCGGTGTCGTAGGCCACCGCCCAGAAGACGTTGGCGAGCAGCAACAGCCAGGCCTCGAGCGGCACGCCGCCGGTATGTGCGGCGTAGGCCATCGGGATGCCGAAGCCGAAGGCAATGCCGAGATAAGCCTGGGGAATGGCGAAGAAACGCTTGGTAAAGGGATAGCTGGCGGCAAGAAAAACCGCCGGTACCGACAGGGCGATGACCAGAGGCTTGCCAAGCAGCAGCACGAGCCCGAAGGCGATCAGCGACAAGGCGGCGAACAGGATCAAGGCCTCCTTCGTCGTCACCTTGCCGGCCGTCAGCGGGCGCTCCTTCGTGCGCTCCACGTGCTTGTCGAAATCGCGATCGGCGTAGTCGTTGATGACGCATCCCGCCGAACGCATCAGCACGGTGCCGAGCACGAACACCCAGACCACGACCCAGTCCGGCCGTCCGTGCGAGGACAGCCACAGCGCCCACAACGTGGGCCACAGCAACAGCATGATGCCGATCGGCTTGTCGAGCCGCATTAGACGCTCGTATAGATCGAGCTTTTCCTTCAGCGCGTTCCAGTTCATCGATGGATTCTACCTTGGCAACAGGCGAGCCGCCGGCTCACTGGACCGTCTGGCGCCGTGCCTGCTGCCAGGCCACGACAGCCTGCCCCGAGTGGGCGAGGATGGCCTGGTAGCGCTCCGCCGGCAGCGCATGGCGCAGCGAGGCGAACAGCTGTTGCGTGCCGTCCTGGGCCAGGGGCGAGGCGGGGGCCTGCTCGGACAGCAGGCAGATCTGGATATTGGCCAGCGCATCGGCCACCAGCCGCCAGCCCAGCGCCGGCATTTTCCGGTCGAGCGCCACCATCAGGCTGCCCAGCGTCTGCACAATGGCCTCGACCTGCGTTGCCGACTCGCAAGCCGCCATCGCGTGCCAAAGGGCCATGTGGATGCTGCGCCGCAATTCGACCTTGAAATCGACGCCATCGCCTTCGACCGCATCGATCTGCTCGAAGTATTTCTGGAAACGGCTTTCCTCACGCGCATCGAGACGGGTGCGCAGGCCACCGATCAGCGCCGTCAGCGGGTGAATCGCAGTCAGTCCGAAAGCCTGCGTATAGGCCA
This sequence comes from Dechloromonas sp. CZR5, assembly GCF_008711155.1. Lineage (GTDB taxonomy): Bacteria > Pseudomonadota > Gammaproteobacteria > Burkholderiales > Rhodocyclaceae > Azonexus. The sequence continues at coordinate 153,836 of NZ_VUYQ01000002.1, forward strand.
GCCCCCACTGGTCGAGACCGCCGACCAGCAGCGCCAGTCGCAAGGCACGGGCATCGTCGCTGCCGCCGGCCCGGCACCAGTTGGCGCATTGCGATGCCACCTCGCCGAGCACCCCGGCGTCTGGCGCCCCGTCGTTGGCAACGGCCTGCCTGAAAACCCCGGCAAAAACATCCTGCGCCATGCGTGCAGCCAGACGCTGGGTATCGGAGTTGGCCAGTGCGGCCAGTTGATCGGCAGGCATTTGAGCGGCAGTCGTCATGTCGAAGGCAGGCGAGTGTAAAAAACCGGCATTTTACCGGGCCACCGGACGGTCTGCTGCCAAAGCCGGCTCGCATCGCAGGTATCATCCACAAAAAAACACCCCGCCAAGGGGACAGATCAACCCATACAGAGACCTCATCCATGAACGCACCGCTATACGCCATCCCGCTCAGGACCTTGAGCGGACAAGCCGCCGACCTCGGCCAATACAAGGGCCAGGTCCTGCTGATCGTCAACGTCGCCTCGAAATGTGGCCTGACGCCTCAATACGCCGGGCTGGAAACGCTGTTCCAGACTTACCGCGGCCGCGGCCTGCAGGTACTCGGCTTTCCGTGCAACGACTTCGCCGGCCAGGAGCCGGGCAGTGCCGACGACATCGCTGCTTTCTGCTCCGCCAACTACGGCGTGACATTTCCGATGTTCGAGAAGATCGCCATCAACAGCGCACCACGCCACCCGCTGTACGACCACCTGATCGCCGCCCGGCCAGAGATCAGCTTCCCAGCCGGCAGCGATTTCGTCGAAAAACTCGGCCAGTACAAGATGCTGCCCGAACAGCCGGACGACGTGCTGTGGAATTTCGAGAAATTCCTCGTCGGCCGCGACGGCACGGTGCTGCAACGTTTCTCCCCCGACACCCAGCCGGACGATGCCGCCCTGCTCGCCGCCCTCGACACCGCCCTCGCCCAAGCCTGATGAACACGCGACACATTCCGCCAGCCCCCACCACCAGGCCCGACGTCTGCCGACCCACCGGCACGGCCGAACTGGCCATGCTCGATGTCTATATGCCGATGATGAAATCGGCCGCCATCCTCTCCGCCGGGAAACTCGGCCTGTTCGAAGCCCTCGCCAACGGCCCGCGCGACATCGCCGGCCTGGCCGATACGCTGCACGCCAGCCAGCGGGGCACCCGCGACCTGGCCGACTTCCTGGTCACCATCGGTTATCTGGAAAGGCACGGCGAACTCGTTGCCAACACCGCCAGTACGCAGCGCTGGTTCACCTCGGCGGGCCGCGTCGACTACACCCCCGGCCTGCGCTGGACCCTCGAAGCCTGGCCGATGATGGGCGACCTGACGGCTGCCGTCCGCCGGGGCGGACCGGAAACGACGCTCTGGCAAGCGATGGAAGACAAGCCGCAACTCGGCGCGACCTTCTCCGCCTACATGGATGCCTTTGCCGGCGACCTCGGCCCCGACCTGCTTGCCCATGTCCCCGTTTTGCCCGAGCAACGCCGACTGCTCGATCTTGGCGGCTCGCACGGCATGCACTCGATCCGCTTCTGCCAACGCCACCCGCAGCTGCATGCCCTGATCGTCGACCTGCCCAGTGCCCTCAGCGAAACCGACGCCACCATCGCCCGTCACGGGCTGTCGGAGCGCATCCACGTCGGCCCCGGCGAACTCTTGGTACACGACTGGCACGGCCAGCACGACGTAGTGTTCTATCTGTCGGTCGCCCACAACCACACGGCCGATGAAAACCGCCTGGCTATCCAGCAGATCCACGACGCGCTCAATCCCGGCGGCCTGCTGGTCATCCACGAATACCTCGCCGACACACCCGGCAACGCCTTCATGGCCGCCTTCCGCCTGACCCTGCTCTACGAAACCGGCACCCAGACCTATCGCCACGAGCACTATCGCGCATGGCTGGAAACCGCCGGTTTCGCAGCGATCGAGCGTATCGACCTGGATCCGCTGGAAAAGGGGTCGCTGATACTGGCCAGGAAAGCCTGACCGTGCGCCCTTTGCCGCATCGTCGAATCCAATCCCGAACCCATGCAAGGCATAACCCGCACCATCACGCAAAAAAGTAAAACCAGGAAATCTCCACCCTAAGCTTGGCTCGTACTTTTATCGTTATGCCTCTGCTACCATTGCTCGGATGCAGCACCTGATCGCCGTTTTCCTGTTGGTTTTTCTGTCATTCCAGCCTACCTGGACGCTGGCAGAGTCCTGCTGCCAGCATGAAACGGGAATGCCCGCTCAACATGTCGAACACCATGAGCACCAGGCGAACGACAATCCTGATCATGCCAGAGCTCCGCTTTCCAGCATCGATGGCGATTGCGCGAACTGTTATGCCGGCGACGTCGAGGCCTTGGTCGGTTTGCTGACAAACCTGAAAATTGCACGGGAGGCTTTTGATCACTCATGGCCTCCCCATTACCTGACATCGCCGCCGAGCGACAAACCCGAACGCCCTGACTGGGCTGCCTCCGCCTAACAGGCGGGGCTGGGCTTTTCCCCTCTCCCATACCACGGCTTGAGCTGAGAGCCGCGCCATACCGCTTGCGGCATGGCGCCCCGCCGATTCCCCGATGTGTTTTTCATCTAGCGAGAATCGGATGTACCACCCAAAACCATTTGTTGCTTCACTGACTCGTAGCCAGCCTGGATTCACGGTGCTTGCCGGCAGCAAGCTCTGCGCCCAGAGACAAAGCACTCCGGTACATGCCGGGATACAACCACGCCAATCTCTCTTGCGGAATGCGCATCGGGGAAACACAGAGGCAGGCCAATGCAACGTCATTCTGGCAGCTTAATTTTCAAATTGCAGGGGAATAACAATTGAATTCCGTGCAATGGATTGATACAAACAAAACAAAAATGAACAACAACGTAAAAGCATATAGGAAGGCAGTGCTTGAAATACTTGGCATCAGGCAGCCATCCAGCATTCTTGACGTCGCATGCGGTAGCGGCTGGCTTCGAAACGAACTGGACTTTAGCTCCAGGCTGGATGGTGTGGATGCTTTTTCTGAACACCCATTCGGGTATGAAAATTTCTACAAGCACGATATCAATGGCGGACTGCCGCAAAATGCCGGCACTTATGACGCAGTCGTTGTTTGCGAAGCAATGGCATACATTCAAAACCCCGGGGATTTGATTAGCTCGGTTAGAAGCCACCTAAATACCGGCGGGGTATTTATTATTACCGACCCCAATCCGTTATATGTTGGAGCACGAATAAATTACCTTTTCCAAGGCTTTCCGAGAAGCCACTCTGATTTCGTCGATAATGAAATATTGAAACCCCATATGCCGTGGATGAATCTTGGGCTATTTCAATATTGGCTCCTGCTCGGACTGAATGGATTCACGAATATCAAATTGCACGATGTCAACGAAACCAAGCCGAAACATCGCTGGGAGCTTATGCTGGGTCCCTTGATAATGGGCTATTACAATAATCGATTAAAAAAATCAAAAACCGAAAACGAACAGTCTCTATGGAGATATGCGGCCTCCAGACAACATATTTATGGAAGACGACTGGTCATATCTGCTGAAGCCGGGTAACTGAGACAGAGAGCGCTGCCGCACTGGCGGCAGCCGACCCTTTGTTGTTTATTGACGATTTGAAAGGAATACATTTAGAACGCGCAGCTCCAACTTGGGTACACAAATGGTTTTTGAAAGAATCGCCACGAGAAATGGTTGATTTGGCAAGAAGATGATGAGCACGCCTGTGGTTATTCCTGCCAGGCGTCAAACTTGGCCTTGAACTGCTGCGGCGTCGCACAGTTGTGGAGTTGCTGCCTGAACCGATCGGAGGAAAACATCTGCATCGCTTCTGCCAGAAGGCCCAGATGTTCCTCGGTCGCCTGTTTGGGAACGAGCAGCACCAGCAGATCGGAAACCGGTTTGCTGTCGGGTGCGTCGAAGGGAATCGGCGTTCCCAACCCGACATAGCTGACGATGATGCGGTCGAGACCCTTGACTCGCGCATGCGGGATGGCGACCCCCTTACCCAGGGCGGTCGAGCCGATCGCTTCGCGCCGTTGCAGCCCGGCTGCGACCAGCCGCTGCGGAAGTCGATGCATGCTTTCAAGCACTTGTCCAATCCGGTCGAGAAACTCGTTCTTGCTCGTTACTTGCAGTTCGAGATGGATGTCCTCGACCCGCAGCAGATTGGCGATCGTGTTCAACTTTTCCTCCTTTCGTCGAATGACTTCGGCATATCTGACTACCAGGGCGTTTTGCGGCGGCGCAGCTTTTGCCAAACTGCCATCGCCGCATAGGGAGCGATAGAAATCGCCGCCGAGGCCAGGAATAGTTCAGGCAAATCGAATCCCATGATCGTTTTCCGGTTCAGCGCCAGGAACGACTGACTTGGGCGGCGTGGCTGACGCCGACCGCAGCGCGCCGATCAACGGATTTATGAAGTTGGGAACGAACCTGATCCACACTCCAGCCCAGGCGCCAGTAGCTGGGCTGGTCGTCATTGCGGGAATATTGCTGCGCGGTGTTCTTGGTCACGAAGATCATCCTGGATTCCTCCTGTCATTCGCAGCCGATGGCTGCATGCAAATACAAGCCAATGCTAGGAATCCGGAAGTAAAAATGCTGTTAAAAAACACGGCGTCGACAATAAAAAAATGAATAAATCGGCGCCGTCCGAGGCGAGAGTCGGAGGCACCCGGATTTACGAATTTTTATCCAATACGCCATCAATCTTTACCGTATTTTTATATTGGCCGGGATTTAATCCGATTGCCGTCTTCTGTGACTGCGCTCCGGGATGCCGGACGATTTCCGGGCGGCACTTGTTCCTTGTTCAAAGGTTGGTGAATGCAAGCCATCACGTTGCGTCCCTTGTCAGCCGAGGATTCGCTCCTCGAATTGACCGCCATGCTGCACAGCGCTTTCTCGCGACTAGGTCGCATGGGAATTTTCTGCAGTTGTGTCGACCAGTCGGTCGCCAGAACCCGGCAACGGGTCGGACTCGGCGAATGTTTCGTTGCCGAATGCGAGGGGCGAGTGGTCGGCACGTTGACGCTGCATCGCCACGAACGAGGTTCGGAGAGCGATGTCTATCGAAGTCGGCGCGTGGCGAGCCTGCATCAGTTCGCGGTCGATCCCGAATACCAGGGGCGCGGCGTCGGCGGCAAATTGCTCGAACTGGCCGAAACATGGGCGGCTCGCCACGGTTATGACGAACTGGCGCTCGATACGCCCACAGCGGCCGCCCATCTGATCGCTTTCTATCGTCACCAGGGATTTCGCCTTGCCGAAATTCTCCGTTTCTCCGGCCGGGATTACGCCAGCGCCGTTCTCGCCAAGAACGTGCTGCGCGCCGCTGCAACCTCCCACGTTTTGCGTTTCAGACGGCCTGCCATGACGCTCTGCGGCGTCAATCCGGATACCTTCGCCGGCCATAGCCATCCCGGCCGCACCGTTCGCGCTCCCTCCCCGAGAATTCGATGAAACGCAACCATCCCTACCATCCCCGCCGGCAACTCCGCCAGGACCGCGAACCTTTCCTGATCGAAAACCGTGAGCAATTCGGATTCGCCGAAATGGAACGCTGGCTCGACGCCAACCGGATCGTCGAGATCGAATGCCTGGTTCCCGACCTGACCGGAGTGGCGCGCGGCAAGATTCTGCCGCGGGAGCGCTTCACCGAGGATCGCGGTATGCGCCTGCCTGAATCCACCGTCGCCATGGGCGTAACGGGAGAATTACCGGCCGATGGCCCTTACTATGAGGCGATCCAATCCACCGACCGGGACATGCATCTGCGTCCCGATCCCAGCACGGTCCGCATCGTCCCTTGGGCCAGCGAACCGACGGCGCAGGTGTTGCACGACTGCTTCGATCCGCACGGTAATCTGGTGCCTTTCGCGCCGCGTTCGGTCTTGCGCCGTGTCTGCCGGTTGTTTGCCGACGAGGGCTGGACGCCCATCGTCGCGCCTGAGGTCGAGTTCTATCTGGTCGCCCGCAATACCGATCCAGACATGCCTTTGCGCCCGCCGGTCGGGCGCAGCGGTCGCGCGGAAAATTCGCGCCAGGCTTATTCGATCGACGCGGTCAATGAATTCGACCCGCTCTTCGAGGAGGTCTACGACTTCTGCGAGCAGATGCAGTTGAACGCCGATACGCTGATCCATGAAATCGGCGCCGGGCAGATGGAAATCAATTTCTGCCATGCCCACCCGCTACAGCTTGCCGATGAGGTTTTTCTCTTCAAGCGTACGGTGCGCGAGGTCGCGCTGCGGCACGACATGTTCGCCACCTTCATGGCCAAGCCGATCGCCGGCGAACCCGGCAGCGCGATGCATGTCCACCAGAGCATCGTCGACAACGGCAGCGGGCGAAATCTCTTCAGCAATCCGGACGGGACGCCAAGCCGGGAATTCTTCTGGTTCATCGGCGGACTGCAGCGCTATATCCCGGCGGCGCTCGCCCTGTTCGCGCCCTACGTCAATTCCTATCGCCGGTTGGAGCGCTTCACCGCCGCGCCGATCAATATCCAGTGGGGTATCGACAACCGTACGGTCGGAATCCGCGTGCCGCTGGCGACGCCGCAAGCGCGCCGCATCGAAAACCGGGTCATCGGCGCCGACGCCAATCCCTATGTCGCCTTGTCGGCGAGTCTGGCGTGTGGCTACCTCGGTATCAAGAAACGCATCGATCCGCGCCCGGAATGCCGGGGTGACGCCTACCTGGGTGAACACGAGCTTCCCCGCAGCCTGGGCGAAGCCCTGGAACAGTTGCGGGCGGAAAGCGATCTGGCTGAGGTGCTGGGCGAGTCGTTCATCACGGTCTATTCGGCGATAAAGGAAATCGAATACGCCGAATATATGAAAGTGATTTCGCCTTGGGAAAGGGAGCATCTCTTGCTACACGTCTGAGTTCGTCACGCTTGTAGCGGTTGGAATAACCGATTACCGAAATGCGATATTTGGTTTGTTAAAGCAATCCTTATCGATCCGACCAAGACCCTGTCCAAGCTGGCCAAGCACTGCGCCGAGAAAAAGCTGGCTGGCGAGAATGGCGTGCGCGACTTCGGAGCCGGACTTCGTCCATGGGCAGGTACGGGCTCGGCGCATGTGCAAAGGAAACGAAGACGCCGGCCAAGCCGGACAGACTGTCAGGCATGGACAAACAACGCTTCCGGGAAATGCTCGGCCAAGGAGTGTGTCTCGCTCGCAGACTCCGACTCAGAAACCAGAACGGCGGCGCATTCCGGACATATGAGACTCAGATGCCCATTAATGTTGGCCTGCTCGAGCTCTGTCATGGACAGCGGGGCGTGGCAGTGCGGGCAGACGATGCGGATCATGGGGGACTCCTTGCTTTTGATTACTGTATTTTTATACAGCAATCGTGATTGCGCAATCACTGCATGCAAATAACATAATTTTCTCACCCTTCACCCAGCCCTTCAATCTCGATGCAGAGGGTGAGTGAAAGCAAGCTAGATAGGAAATCAGAGGATTTCCTTAGTCTGCAGAAAATCTGTGACCGGCTCGCAGCACCTCTCCAATACGCGGACGGTATTCGCGTCCATCACTTCATGCACCAGGCCACGCATGCCCAGTTGTTAGTCAGACGCTTCCTGCGCAAATAGTTGGGCATCGAGCCGCCGAGCCACGCGGCGTGCGGCCAGCGCGGTGTTCCCTGAGCGCGAGAAATACACAACCGCTGCGCGTGAGTTGGGCGAGGTGCTTACCATGCCAGTGCCACTGCGGATAGAATCCAGCGCAAGGTGGTCATGGGTTTTCTCATCCGACGATCATCAAACGAACGCGGGCTTGTCGCCGTCGGTATTGGGCTTGTTCACACCCACATTGGCGCGCACCAGGCGGTCGGGGTGTTCAATCAACGCTACCGCTAGCGCGGCCACACTCTTGCGCGAGACTTCTGTACCCTTAAAGGGTTCATCGCGGCTGGTGATCACGTAATCCACCTCATCCTCGTCCTGCAACCAGGCCGCACGCAGGATGGTGTAATCGATATCGGATGCCTCGATCAGATCCGCGGAGGCTCGGTAAGGCGGCAGGTACTGGCCAATCTCGTTGCGGTTCCACTCGCCGAATTTTCCAGGAACTTCGTCGTATATGCCCAGCGAGTTCACGAAAATCAGACGCTTGACGCCTTTGGATTTCATCGCCGCCAGAATGTGCGCAGTCTGCTTGTCCACATCGCCCGCCAGGTTGGCATAGACCACATCCTGCCCTTCCATGAGCTGGGGTAGCAGCTTCTTGTCCATCACATCGCCGATGGCGATTTTCGCGTTGGCGGGTTCGGTGCTGGTCAGTTTCTTGGGATCACGCACGAGCAAGGTTTGCTCGACATCCTTGCGCCCACCCAGCATCTGAACGGCATGTCGGGCGATCTGGCCGCTGGCGCCCAAGATCAATACTTTGGTTTTGGTCATGATGTAGTTCTTCAAATGGATCGGCCCTGCCGTTTGCGGCAGGGCCGATGGCTGCTTGGTGCTCCAAAAGCTCAGAGCCAGGCCTTACAGGTTTTGCTGGTAGAAGGGGATCAGCTTGGCCAGTGCCTGGCCAACAGGACCCGGCTGGTCGTACAACTCGTAGTGCGAAGCACCCTCGACAACGACCAGTTCCTTGACCTTCGACGCGGCGCGCGCATAAATCTCCAGCCCATCGCGATAGGCACCAAAGCCACCTGGCTTGTCGCCGACCACCACCATCAGCGGCGTCGTCAGCAGCGTCTCGGCCAAATGGAAGGCATCCCAGGCGGCTGAGGCAGCGCGGCGCGAGAACAGCCCACGCGTACCGGCGTTGTCATTGATGCAGCGGTTGCGGTAGTAGTCTGTGGCACCGAGCACGTCGATGTCCGCGATGCCTGCCTTGGCGACCGCATCCATGGAGGGCGGAACGAACAGGTCAACCTTGAGCGCCTCGCCCCGGGCCTCGGCGGTGCGTTGCTTCGCCACTGCCTCCATCTGGCCAATCGGGTCGAAGCCGCTAAAGCCTTCGCGGCACAGGCGGCCGTAGTTGACACCGGTGATGCTGACCAGGGCCTTGATACGGCGTTCAATCATGGTCGCATTGATGGCATAGCCACCGCCGCCGCAGATGCCCAGCACCCCGATGCGGTCCGCATCCACGTAAGGCAAGGTGACAAGGTAGTCCGTAACCCGGCTGAAGTCTTCCACGGCCATGGCCGGATCTTCAACGTAGCGGGGCTCGCCACCGCTCTGGCCTTGCGTGCTGCGGTCGAAGGCGATCACGACAAAGCCGGCTTCTGCCAAGGCCTTGCCATAGACATTTCCAGCGGTCTGCTCCTTGCAACTGCCGATGGGGTGGGCGCTGATGATTGCAGGGTATTTTTTGCTTTCATCGAAGCCGGGCGGAAAGTACAGGTCGGCAGCGATGTCCCAGTAGGTGTGTTTGATCTTGACGCTTTGCATGATGAGCTCCTTGTGACCGTCGAGTGAAAATTGCCTGGTCACTGTCATCTGAAGTCGTTCAACCAAGCACCGATGAACGAACTGTAGGCCGAATACTTGACTCGTCATAGCCATCAATTCGCACTACAGTTGTATCTTCAAATTAACAATGAGAACCACATGGACCCCTCACTGCTCCCATCCCTGGCGTGGTTCGCGCACGTGGCACATCACCGCAGCTTCACCAAGGCCGCTGCTGAAATGGGCGTCTCACGCGCCAATTTGTCCCAGAACGTGAAGGCGCTGGAGCGGCGCTTGAACGTCAAGCTGCTGTACCGGACGACGCGCGATATGTCACTCACCGAAGAAGGTCAGCGTCTCTACGACGTGTGGTATCCCGCATTGGTGGCGGTAGAACGCACGGTGCGCTCCATGCATGACATGCGCGATGAACCCTCGGGGCTGGTGCGTCTTAATACTTCGCGAGTAGCAGCCAAGACCCTGCTGGAGCCCCATCTGCAGGAATTTTGTGCACGCTATCCCAAGCTCCAGTTGGAACTGGTCATGGACGATGCACTGGCGAACATCGTGGCCGACGGCTGCGATGCAGGGATTCGGATTGGCGAGAGTTTGGCCGAGCATATGGTGGCGGTACCGATCACACCACCCCTGGAAATGGCGGTGGTCGCTACACCTGCGTATTTCGAGCAGCATGGGGTTCCTGCCACACCCACTGATTTAGCCCAGCACAATTGCCTGCGCTTCAGACAAACCAGCGGTGCGCTCCATGCGTGGGAGTTCACGTCGCTCGATGAGGGTGGTCACAGCTTCACTGTGGAGCCCCAGGGGCGCATCATTACCAATGACGATGATGGGATGATCCGCGCGGCCCTCCAGGGTGCCGGACTCATGCAACACATCGACATTGCTGTACAGCAGCACCTCGATTCCGGCGCACTGGTGCGTGTGCTGCAAGCTTGGTGCAAACCCTTTGCGGGCTTTTACATCTATGCACCGACCCGAGCACAAATGCCCGTCAAGGTGCGCGCGTTGATTGATTTTCTGGTCGAAAAACGCGAAGGCATGGCTCCGCTTCAGCACCCATCCATCAGAAAAAAGTAAGCGACGTGAGCAAGCTTCTCATGCGCCATTGTCAATTTGTACTGAATACTGTTGTGTAGTTTGGAAATCTTGCCGTACACGCTCTCTGGCCTCAGATTCAAGGTCTTGCAACTTTGACTTCCAAGCGCCGGGCTTTCGACATGACTTCTAAATACGCCACCCTGTTTCAACCCTTTGCCTTCGACAACGGTCTAGCGCTACGCAACCGCGTGGTGATGGCCCCCATGACCACCTGGTCTGCCAATCCAAATGGCTCCATCTCGGAGGTAGAGCTGGACTACTACCGACGCCGTGTTCAGGGTGTGGGCATGGTCATTACAGGTTGCACGCACGTGACGGAGAACAGCATAGGCTTCTCCGACGAGTTTGCCGCCTACGACTACTCCTTCATCCCGAGCTTGCGCCGTGAATCGACCGGTTTTTCCTAGATTGCGAAGCCTCAAGGACTATCAAGTTCTGCGTATGACCGCTATGCAGCAATGGCTGGTCAGTCGTGAGATGGGCATGGCGGGCTGCAACCACTGCACACCAGTCATTGGTCGTCAAAGCTCGGATGGCCGCAATGGGTCGAGTCCGGCATCTCATTAGTTCCCGTAAGCAGTCATTCGTTCAACACACCGCCACCGCGTCCGCTATCTGAACTATTCCGGTCGTCCGCCTGAAGTGATCTGACCGTCGGCTTTGGCCGAACTGCCGCCGGAGATACCCCCTTATCGCAACATCCTTAACGAACGGATCGCGACCGCAAGTGCTTTCGCGTAGCCAGCGCTGCCATCCCAAGTTTCAGTCAAGGCACTAATCAACTCTTGGTTTGAACAAACGGCCTCCGCGGTTACCCCTTCTTCAAGCTTTTCGGCATAGAGTCACACCTCCTCGGCCAGTTTGGTTGCCCTAATTCCCTCTCCTTTGAGAATTCGGCTAATTTGAGGTTGGCTCGCTCCAACGAATTCAGCCATCTCCGCCTGGCTAATCCCGTGCGCCCGAAAGATTCTGGCCGCACGCATCACGTGGGCCTTTTTCACCATCCCGATCATTTGAAAGGTTCCTTTGTCATAGCAGTTCTCTATTGGGAAACCAACAGCCTCTTGAGGTGCACAGTTTTCGACTCTATTGGAGAGTTTTCGACTTTAATTGCCAGGAACAAGCAACCTGCGTTGAAACTTTTTCAGGAACTTAGCACTCCTAGACTGCGAGTGCTAAAATGAGTATGACCCTTGAAGGAGGACTTAACGCTATGACCCACGCCTTGGCTCTTCCCATCCCCTCGACAGTCGGGAACATCGACGCCTACATTCAGGCGGCGAACCGTTATCCGATGCTGTCCGAAGCGGAGGAAATCCAGCTGGCCGAGCGTTTCCACAACGAAGGCGATGTGGAGGCGGCGCGTCAGCTCGTTCTGTCACATCTGCGCCTCGTGATCTCCATTGCCCGGGGCTATCTCGGTTACGGCCTGCCACATGCCGACCTGATCCAGGAAGGAAATATCGGCCTGATGAAGGCCGTCAAGCGCTACGACCCGTCACGCGGCGTGCGTCTGGTGTCGTTCGCCATGCACTGGATCAAAGCCGAGATTCACGAATACATCCTCAAGAACTGGCGCCTGGTCAAGGTCGCCACGACCAAGGCACAGCGCAAGCTGTTCTTCAACCTGCGTAGCCTGAAGAACGACTACGAGGGCGTCGACACCCTGTCCGGCACGCAAGCCGCCGAGGTTGCTGCTCGTCTGGGCGTCAAGCAGGAAGAAGTCGTCGAGATGGAAACCCGGCTGTCCGGACGCGATCTGGCGCTGGAAGGGAATCCGGACGATGGCGACGAAGCCTTCGCGCCCATCGACTATCTGGCCGACTCACGCTACGAACCGACCCGGGTTCTGGAAAACAAGGCGCTGGCCTATCAACAGAATGAAGGCCTGCATGCCGCACTGGACGGGCTGGATTCGCGCAGCCGCCGCATTGTCGAGGCGCGCTGGCTGAATGAAGACGAGGCGGCAACGCTGCACGAACTGGCCGCCGAATTCAACGTATCCGCCGAGCGCATCCGCCAGATTGAGGTCAAGGCGCTGCAGAAGATGCGCAGCTTGCTGGCTGCCGCCTGAGAAGCCGAACCGGAAAACAGAAAGGGAGCCGCGGCTCCCTTTTTTTACGTCGCTTGATCAGTTCTTTTTCTTGGCTGCCTTGCCCTTGCTTTCGGCGAGGTTGCCCTTGAAATCGTTGTCGACCAGCGGCGGTGCATCGACTTGCGGCACGTGGCACTGGACGCAGTTGTGGCGGGCGGCCGAGGCTTCCGGCAGGACCTTGCCCTCACGGTCGCGGAAATGGCTGTCGCCGATCTTCGGCGCCTTCTTCTTCTGGTAATTGGCTGCGCTGTGGCAGGTCATGCACTGGTTTTCCTCAAGCGTGATCTCGTCGAAATTTTCGACTGCGTGGGGAATAACCGGGGGCTGCTCCTTGAAGGTCCGCGCCACCTTCTCCTGTCCTCCGGGCTTGCCGCCCAGATATTTTTTGGCCTCGGGCGCCTGATCGACGGTGGCGACATCGCTGCCGCGCATCGGTTTTGGCGCCTCCTGGGCGAAGGCCGGTGATGCAAACGCCCAACAGGCGACGGACGCCAGAACGGCACAGGACAGCTTCAGGGTGTGTTTCATGATGGGCGCTCCTCCTCTAAGACTCGATCATCACTTGGCTCCGGGCTGCACCCCGATGGAAGCAGTTGGAACCGGGTTATTGCTGCGTAGTCCGAAGTTGAATACATCCTTCGAACAGACATCGATACAACGTCCACAATTGGTACAGTTGGCGGCCAGGATCACCGGCCCGACACCCTTGCCCTCGCCTTTGAGGGCGGGGCGGATGACCTGCGGTTCGGGACAGACTTCGAAGCAGTCCATGCAATCGTTGCAGGCGCTGCGTTTGCTGGCCGAAATCCGTACCGGACTCCACTTGCCGAGCAGGCCGTAAAAGGCACCCACCGGGCAAAGCCGGCCGCACCAGCCGCGCGTCATCACGAACAGGTCGAACAGGAAAATGGCCAGGACGACCATCCAGGCACTGCCAAGTCCGAAGATCAGGCCGCGATGCAACATCGATACCGGATTGATCAACTCCCACAGTACGACACCGGTTATGGCCGAGGCGACCAGGGTCATGCCGAGAATCCAGTAACGCGTTTTGGCCGACAGGCTGCTGGCGCCCTTGATGCCCAGCCGGTCGCGCAACCAGCCGGCGGCATCGGTCACCATGTTGATCGGGCACACCCAGCTGCAATAAACGCGGCCACCAACCAGGAAATAGAAGGCGACGGCGATGGCAACGCCGATCAAGCCCAGCTTTTCAGGCACATGGCCGGCCATCAGCGATTGCAGCGCGACATAGGGGTCGGTCAACGGCAGCACGTCCAGGGTATAGCTGTAATTCAGGTTGCCCTTGACGATCCAGATGCCGGCCAACGGCCCGATCATGAACAGCGCGAGGATGGAAAGCTGCGACAGGCGGCGCAGGATCAGCCACTTGTGTGCGCCCAGCCAGCCCTTTGCCTCGATCGCTTCCGCGCCGATACGCTTTTTGTGGGAAACCTGGCTCATGGCTTGCCTCCCAAACCAGGCGGCAGGCTGGGAATCGTCACCACCTCCTGGCCGGACATACCGCGCATGGCTTCGGTCTGGCCCGATGCCGGATCGTAATGTCCAGGCAGGCGCGCGCCTTCCGGCAAGCGGTCGGGCAGGTCGATCATTTTCGATTCGTCAATCAGCGAATGGCCAGCCTTTTTCTGCTCTTCCCAGCCCAGACGGTAGTGTTTGCCAAGCTCACCCTTGGCCAGCTTGGACGGCAACACGCGGATGGCTGCCTCCTCCAGGACGCAGGATTTCTCGCATTTGCCGCAGCCTGTGCAGTGCTCGGAATGCACCGTGGGCAGGAACATGGCATGCCGGCCGGTACGCTGGTTGGGCACCATGTCCAGCGTGATCGCCTTGTCGATGACCGGGCACACGCGATAGCAGACATCGCAACGCAATCCCAGGAAATTGAGGCAGGTTTCGTGATCGATCAGAACGGCCACGCCCATCCTGGCCTTGTTGATATCGGTCAGGCCGTGGTCGAGCGCCTTGGTCGGACAGGCCTTGACGCAAGGGATGTCGTCGCACATCTCGCACGGGATGTTGCGGGCGGTGAAATACGGGGTACCGGTCGCCACCGGGGCTTCCGGTTTCGCCAGTTCCAGCGTGTTGTAGGGGCAGTCGCGAACGCACAGGCCGCAGCGAATACAGGCGCCGAGAAAATCGCTCTCGGGCAAGGCACCGGGCGGGCGCAGGGCGAGCGCCGGCAGGGCTTTCGATTGCTTGGCGTAAAGGCCCAGCCCCAGCCCGAGCATGCCGACACTGCAGACCATCTTGGCGGAATCGAACAGGAACTGGCGGCGCGCCGCGTCACTTTTTGGGGGTGTTGCTGTCATCTCTTATCTACTCTGCAGTTCAGCCAGCGCCGGATGGGCCCCTTTTCCCATCCGGTACCGGCACTCCCTGATTGCCTTGTTGTCGCTTTACGCCTTCACCACTTTGCAGGCGCACTTCTTGTAGTCCGTCTCTTTCGAGATGGGACAGGTCGCATCCAGCGTCAGCTTGTTGATCAGCCGATGCTCGTCGAAAAATGGCGCGAAGACCAGCCCGACCGGCGGCTTGTTGCGGCCCTTCGTTTCAACACGCAACTGGACTTCGCCGCGCCGGGTGGCCAGCTTGACCACATCGTTGCGGGCCAGGCCGCGCTTCTTGGCGTCTTCCGGATGCATGTAGAGCACCGCGTCCGGCATCGCCTTGTACAGTTCCGGCACGCGGCGGGTCATCGAGCCGGTGTGCCAGTGTTCCAGCACACGCCCCGTGCACAGCCACAGATCGTATTCCGCATCCGGCATTTCGGCAGCCGGCTGGTAGGGCAGCGCAAAGGCTATCGCCTTGCCGTCCGGATAACCGTAGAAACGCACGCCCTCACCCTTCGGCACATAGGTGTCGTAGCCCTCGCGGAAGCGCCACAGCGTTTCCTTGCCGCCAACCACCGGCCAGCGCAGGCCGCGTGCCTTGTGATAAACGTCGAAATCAGCCAGGTCGTGGGCCTTGCCGCGACCGAAGGCGGCGTATTCCTCGAACAGCCCCTTCTGAACATAGAAGCCGAAGGCCTGGGACTCGTCGTTCATGTAGTCTTTGAACGCGTGGGCATTGACCTTCCCAACTTCGTCCAGCCCGAACTTGTTGACCTGGCCGTTGGCGTAGAGCACGTCGTACATTGTCTTGCCCTTGTACTCCGGATTCTTGTCGAGCAGTTCGGCCGGCCAGACTTCCTCGATCTTGAAGCGCCTCGAGAACTCCATGTACTGCCACAGATCGGACTTGCCCTCGCCCGGCGCCTTGACCTGCTGGCGCCACATTTGGCCACGGCGCTCGGCGTTGCCGTACATGCCTTCCTTTTCCATCCACATGGCGCAAGGCAGGATCAGGTCGGAAGACATCGCGGAAACCGTCGGGTAGACGTCGGAGACCACCACGAAAGCCTTGGGATTGCGCCAGCCCGGATAGATTTCGTCATTGACGTTCGGGCCGGCCTGCATGTTGTTGGTCGTCGAGGTCCAGTAGAAACCGAGCTTGCCGTCCTTGAGCGCGCGGCTCTGGGCCACGGCGTGCAGGCCGATCCAGTCGGGAATCGTCCCGGCCGGCAGTTTCCACAGCTTTTCCGACAACTCGCGATGCTTGGGATTCATCACCACCATGTCGGCCGGCAGGCGATGGGCGAAGGTGCCCACTTCGCGCGCCGTGCCGCAGGCGGACGGCTGGCCGGTCAGCGAGAACGGCCCGTTGCCCGGCTCGGAAATCTTGCCGACCAGCAGATGCACGTTGTACATCATGTTGTTCACCCAGGTACCGCGGGTGTGCTGGTTGAAGCCCATGGTCCAGTAGGAAACGACCTTGACCTTCGGATCGGCGTAGGCCTTAGCCAATGCTTCGAGGTTTTCCTTGGGCACGCCGGAAATCTCGTGCGCCTTGTCCAGCGTGTATTCCGACACAAAAGCGGCAAATTCGTCGAAAGTCATCGGCGCCGAATTGTTCGGATTGCCCTTCGGCTTGCCGTCCTCGCCCGGGTAGCCGTTGTTCATCGCGACCTTTTCCAGCGGGTGGTTCGGACGCAGGCCGTAGCCGATGTCGGTAACGCCCTTGGCGAACTTGACGTGCTTGGCGACGAAATCCTTGTTCACTGCACCGGTGGTGATGATGTGGTTGCAGATGTAGTTGAGAATGGCCAGATCGGACTGCGGTTTGAAGATCAGCGTGTTATCGGCCAGTTCGCAGGAGCGGTGGCTGAAGGTCGACAGCACGTGAATCTTGACGTGCTTGGCGCTCAGACGGCGATCGGTGATGCGTGCCCACAGGATGGGGTGCATCTCGGCCATGTTCGAACCCCAGAGGGCGAACACATCGGCATGCTCGGCGTCGTCGTAGCAGCCCATCGGCTCATCGATGCCGAAGGTGCGCATGAAGCCGGCCACGGCCGAGGCCATGCAGTGACGGGCATTGGGGTCGATGTTGTTGGAGCGGAAACCGGCCTTGAACAGCTTGGCGGCGGCATAGCCTTCCCAGACGGTCCACTGGCCCGAGCCGAACATGGCGATATTGCGCGGCCCGCCTTCCTTGAGCGCAACCTTGCACTTCTCTTCCATGATGTCAAAGGCCTGCTTCCAGGAAACCGGCTTGAAGTCGCCGTTCTTGTCGTACTTGCCGTCCTTCATGCGCAGCAGCGGCGTCTGCAGACGATCCTTGCCATACATGATCTTCGAGAGGAAATAGCCTTTGATGCAGTTCAGGCCGCGATTGACCGGAGCCTCCGGATCGCCCTGGGTCGCCACGACCCGACCCTCCTTGACCCCGACCAACACGCCGCAACCGGTACCGCAGTAACGGCAGACACCCTTGTCCCAGCGGACTCCGTCGCTGCCCTTCTGTTGGGCTGCCGCCAAACCGGGAACGGTAATACCGGCTGTTACGGCGGCCGCCGCCACCGCATTGCTCTTGATGAAATCACGCCGGGTCAGTTTCACTTGCATCATCTCAGGCCTCCTCGTCTGGATCGGATTCGTACTGGTGGTACACCAGCGAAGCCGAGAGCACGCCCGGCAACTGGTGTATCGCTTCAAATGTGGTGACTGTGGCGCCTTCCGATGCGCTTTCGATGGACACGATGATGCGCCCGTCGTCATTGACGACATGAACTTCCACCCCTTCGAGCTGCCGCAGGCGTTCAGCAACCTGCGCGGCGTCATCCGGTAAGGCACCGATGATGACGCTGGAAATATTGACCCCTTGGGAAACCTTCATGTCCATGCCACGCCCAGTCAGTTTGATGTCAGCTACGGCAGGCTACGCTCATCGGGACATGCTTCTTTAGCGCAGATCAAATCCGGCGAAATACCCCTGCAACTTCTAATGAAATGTTGACGGTAATCAAATAGAGGGCAAGACGCGACGCGTGTTCGCGACAGTCGCTGCAACGACAGCATCGCGTGTCATGCCGCGCAATTCGGCCAGCACATCGGCAATGGCCGGCAATTCCGCCGGGGTGTTGCGGCCGCCATTCAGCCAGGCGGGCGGGATATCCGGCGCATCGGTTTCGAGGACGATGGACTCCAGCGGCAACTCGGCGGCCAGCGCCCTGATGCGGGTCGAGCCGGTGAACGTCATCGCACCGCCAAAACCGAGTGCGAAGCCGAGCTGGATAAAGGCTTCGGCTTGCTGGCGGCTGCCGTTGAAGGCATGGGCGATGCCGCCCCGCACCCGGAAGCGGCGCAACTGCTTGAGGACCGGATCGACGGCCCGCCGCACATGCAGAAGGACAGGCAGATCGAACTCGCGGGCGAGTTTCAGCTGTTCGACAAAATAGTATTCCTGGCGCAAGGGATCGACGCCGCTCACGTAATGATCAAGCCCGATTTCGCCGACCGCGACGGGATTTTCGTCGGCCAGCCACTGGCGCAACGCGACCAGATCACCCTCAGCAGCCTGCATCACATAGAGGGGATGAATGCCGTAGGCCGCGACGCAGCCGGCGTACTGCGTCACCGTCTGTCGCGTTTTTGCGAACCCGGCGACAGCCACCGCTGGCACAACCAGCTTCGCGACGCCAAGTGCCTGCGCCGCCGCATGCACCTCGCGCCGATCGCCGTCGAATTCGGCCGCATCGAGGTGGCAGTGCGTGTCGATCATCCGCGCAAGAACGGAAAGTCGGGATCGGGCAGCGTGCCGCTCATCATCTCGGCCAGCGATGCCGCCGAACCGCAAGCCATCGTCCACCCCAGCGTGCCATGGCCGGTATTGAGCCACAGATTGTCGAAATGCGTCCGGCCGATCAGCGGCACATTCGACGGTGTCGCCGGGCGCAGGCCACACCAGAATGCCGGTTCGCCGACGGTCTGCAGACGCGGAAACAACTGCCGGGTGCGCTCGATCAAGGCCTGGCAGCGCACCGGATTGAGATCGAGGTTGTAGCCGTTGAATTCGGCCGTCCCGGCCACCCGCAAGCGATTGCCCAAGCGCGAGAAAACCAGCTTGCGCTCATCGTCGGTCAGGCTGGCCGAGGGCGCGTGGCTGTCTTCGGCCAGCGTCAGGGTCGCCGAATAGCCCTTGGCGGGATAGACCGGCACGGACACGCCGATTGGCCGCAACAGGAGCGGCGAGTAACTGCCCAGCGCCACCACGTAGGCATCGGCCGTCAGGAGTTCGGGGGCCTTGCCATTGTGCACGACCGCGCCGGCCACCTTGCCGCCGCTGGTCGCGATGCGCTCGATCGTCGTTTCCATGCGGAACTCGACACCCGCCGCTTGCGCATGCCCGGCCAGCGCTTTCGTGAAACGATGCGCATCGCCCGACTCATCCGAGCGCGTGTAATCGCCCCCGACGAGCAAATGGCCTGCATCGGCGAGTGCCGGCTCCAACTGGAGGCAACGCGCGACATCGACCGTGTCGCGGTCGAGTCCCAGCTGACGCATCAGCCGGGCAGCTTCGGCCGCCAGGGCGAAATCCTGGCGGTTGGTGTAAATGTGCAGGATGCCGCGTTCGAGGTGGTCGTACTGCAAGTCGAGTTCGGCGCGCAGGGCCTGCAGGCAGCGCCGGCTGTACAGCGCGAGGCTGACGATGGCGGCAATGTTCTGTTGCGTCCGGCCGGGCAGGCATTCGACGAGGAAACGCAGGCCCCAGGCCAGTTGCACGGGATCGGCACGCCAGCGCCACAGCAACGGGGCATCCTCGCGACCCAGCCATTTCAGGACACGCGGCAGGACGTGCGGATTGGCCCACGGTTCGGCATGGGAAACGGAAATCTGGCCGCCGTTGGCAAAGCTGGTTTCGTTGCCGGCCACCGGCTGACGGTCGACCACCGTGACCTGGTGCCCGGCCCGGGCGAGATACCACGCACTCGTTATGCCGACGACGCCGGCGCCCAGCACGAGTATCCTCAAGCCTCCCCTCCCCTTTCACGGGTGATCCGGGTGACCTCGGGAATATGGCGAATACCGCGCATCACGGCAGCCAGGTGGTTGCGATGGGCGACCTGGACGGTGAAACGCAGGCTGTTGTACAGCCGCTCCGGGTCGGTATCCATCGAGACATGTTCGATGTTCGACCCCGCCTCGGCAATGGCGGAGGCGACCTGGGCCAGCACGCCACGGGCATTCTTGACTTCGACGTTGATGCGGATATCGAACAGCTTGCCCTCTTCCGGCTCCCATTCGACATCGATCCATTTCTGCGGCTCGGCCGAGCGGGACTTGCGAATGCTCGGACAATCGTGGGTATGGATGACCAGGCCGCTCCCCTTCTTGATCGAACCGATGATCGGGTCGCCGGGAATCGGCTGGCAACAACGCGCCAGCTGGATGGCCATGCCTTCGGTGCCATGGATGGCCAGTGTCATGTTGCTCGGGGAATCGGACGAAAGGTCTTCACGCGCCAGCAGGCGACGGGCGACGACCGACGGCAGGCGTTTGCCAAGACCGATCTCGGTATAGACATCCTCCAACGATTTCTGCCCGCCCGCCTTGACCAGGGAATCCCAGGCTTCGGCCGGAATCGAAATGGGCACCACACCCAGCGACAGCAACTCCTGGCGCAAGAGGCGCTCGCCGAGACGGGCCGATTCCTCGTTCTGCATGGTGCGCAGGAAATGACGGATCTTGCTGCGCGCGCGGCCGGTTTTCACGTAGGTCAGCCACACCGGGTTGGGGCTGGCCTGCGGCGAAGTGATGATTTCGACAAGGTCGCCATTGCGCAGTTCGCTGCGTAGCGGCGCCAGTTCGTGATTGACACGCGCCGCCGAGCAGTGGTGGCCGACATCGGTGTGCACGGCATAGGCAAAGTCGACCACCGTCGCGCCGCGCGGCATGGCCAGTATCTTGCCCTTCGGCGTGAAGACATAGACCTCGTCCGGGAAGAGATCAATCTTGACGTTCTCGAAGAACTCCGACGAATCGCTGGTCTGCATCTCGAGCAAGGACTGCAGCCATTTGTGCGTCTTGATCTGCAGGTCGGCGCTCGATTCGTCCATGTCCTTGTACAGCCAGTGCGCGGCAACGCCTTCCTGCGCGACATTGTGCATCTCGCGCGTGCGGATCTGCACCTCGACCGGCGTGCCGTAAGGGCCGATCAAAGTCGTGTGCAGCGACTGGTAGCCGTTGGCCTTGGGAATGGCGATGTAATCCTTGAACTTGCCGGGAACCGGCTTGAACAGGCTGTGCAGGGCACCGAGCGCCAGATAGCAGGTCGGCACGTTGTCGACCACCACGCGGAAGCCGTAGATATCGAGCACCTGCGAGAAGGACAGGTGCTTGTCCTTCATCTTGCGGAAGATGGAATACAGACTCTTTTCGCGCCCGAAGACCTCCGCCCGCAGGCCGGCGTGCGCCAGCTTGTCGCGGATGCCGTCCAGGATGCGGGTAAGCAGTTCCTTGCGGTTGCCACGCGCGGCATTGAGTGCCTTGGACAAGACCTCGGCACGATGCGGGTGAATCAGCGAAAACGACAGATCCTGCAGTTCGCGATAGAGCTTGTTCAAGCCCAGGCGCAAGGCGATCGGCGCGTAGATTTCCAGCGTCTCGCGGGCGATGCGGGCGCGCTTGTCGGCACGCATCGCTGACATGGTCTGCAAATTGTGCTGGCGATCGGCCAGCTTGATGAGCACGACGCGCAGATCGCGCGCCATGGCCATCAGCATCTTGCGGAAATTCTCGGCCTGCGCCTCTTGGTAGGAGGCGAACTCCATCTTGTCGAGTTTGGACAGGCCATCGACCAGCTCGGCCACTTCCTTGCCGAACTTCTCGGCCAGTTCGTGCTTGGTAGTGCCGGTATCCTCCAGCACGTCGTGCATCAAGGCCGCGCAGATGGCATCGGCGTCCATGCGCCACTCAACCACCGCACCGGCAACAGCCAGCGGATGGGTGATGTAGGGCTCGCCCGACATGCGCTTCTGATGCGCATGGGCCTTGGCCGCGAACGCGTACGCAGCCTTGATTCTTGTTACATCGGCGGGAGGGAGATAGTCGAGACTATCGAGGAAAACCCGGTAGGCGGGTTCCACACAGGCGGGCGGCGCAGGATCCATGGGTCTTCACCGCCTCATGACTCAGGCCTGACCGCGGTTCAGCACTTCCAGACCAACCTTGCCAGAACCCATTTCCTTCAGCGCGACCACCGTCGGCTTGTGCTTTTCCGGATCCACCAGCGGCGTGGCGCCATTGGCCAATTGACGGGCGCGGTGCGCGGCGGCAAGGGTCATCTGGAAACGGTTCGGAATTCTCTTCAAGCAATCATCAACGGTAACGCGGGCCATGGTAAAACCTCAAAAATCAGATCAATCTTTCGAACAGGGCGGCGTGGCGAACACGCTGGATCCCGAAAGTCAGGCGGGAGGCGCGCACGACGGCACGCAATTCTTCCAGCGCCTGAGCCAACTGGTCGTTAATAATAACATAGTCGAATTCGCCGACATGGCGCATCTCGGCCTGCGCCGCCGCCAGGCGGCGGGCGATGACGTCGGCGCTGTCGGTGCCTCGGCCGGTCAGGCGGCTGGTCAACTCATCCATCGACGGCGGCAGGATGAAGATGCCGATCGCTGCAGGGAACAGCTTGCGGACCTGTTGCGCCCCCTGCCAGTCGATTTCGAGCAGCACATCGTGACCGGCCGCCAACTGATCGGCAATCCATTTTTTCGACGTGCCGTAGAAATTTCCATGCACCTCGGCCCATTCCAGGAATTCCTGGCGGGCGATCATGGCCTGGAACGCGACGGTATCGACGAAATGATACTCGCGCCCGTTCTCCTCACCCGGACGCGGGTCGCGCGTCGTAAAGGAGATCGACAAGTGCACGCCGCTTTCCTGCTCCAGCAGCATGCGCACCAAGGTGGTCTTGCCCGCCCCTGACGGAGCGGCGACGACAAAGAGATTTCCGGCCATTCGTATGTTTCCCGTGCAAACTGGCGCCGCGCGCCAAAAACGTCATTGTAGCGGCGGCTTCGGCAACCAGCGACGCAGTATCTGAGCCAGGCGATCCGGATCGACCGGCTTGGCGATATGGTCGTTCATGCCGGCATCCAGACAGCGCTGGCGATCCTCGGCGAAGGCATTGGCGGTCATGGCGATGATCGGGGTCATCGCGTAATCCGGCATACCCCGGATACGGCGCGTCACTTCGAGTCCGTCGATGCCCGGCATCTGCAGATCCATCAGGATCAGGTCGTAACGGACAGCCTGCACCCTGGCAATGGCCTGTTCGCCCCCCTCGGCCATATCCAGCGGCAAGCCCGTAATTTCGCGAATCAATTCGCTCGCCACTTCGCGATTCAAGGGCTCATCCTCGACAAGCAGGATATGCACAGCCGGGTCATGGCAGATCGGATACTCCGTTTCGGGCACCGCTGCCTCGGCGACCGTATCGGAAGCCGCCTTGCCGAAGCGCGCGGTCATCCAGAAGGTGCTGCCCTCTCCCGGCACACTGTCGACACCGGTCTGGCCGCCCATCAATTCGGCCAGGCGCTGCGTAATGACCAGCCCAAGACCGGTTCCACCATAGTGACGGGTCGTCGAGTTGTCGGCCTGTTCAAACGGACGGAACAGCCGCTGACGCACGGCCTCGGGAATGCCGATACCGCTGTCCTGAACCTCGAAGCGCACCAGCAGACTGTTTTCATCCTCTTCGACCACCGCCCCGCGCAAAGCGATGGTGCCGGACTCGGTAAACTTGATCGCATTGCTGACATAGTTCAGCAATGCCTGGCTGAGCCGCGTGTAGTCGCCGACCAGACTGGGCGGCAGCCCGTCCGTCACGGCCCGGAAAACCACCCCCTTGGCCGCGGCCTTGTCGATACTCAGCCCGATGACCCGCTCGACCACATCCGCAAGGCGGAAGGGTGCCTGTTCAAGTACCAGCTTGCCCGATTCGATCTTGGAAATATCGAGGACGTCATTGATGATCGACAGCAGGTGATCTGCCGACCCCAGCATCTTGTCGAGCCGATCAGCCTGACGCGGCGTAAGCTCGTCTCGCTTGAGCAGGTGCGCCAGACCAACGATGGCATTCATCGGCGTACGGATTTCATGGCTCATGTTGGCGAGGAAAGCGCTCTTCGTCCGGTTGGCCGACTCGGCGGCATCCCTGGCCTGTTCGAGCTGCGCCGTGCGATCCCGCACCAATACCTCAAGATGCTGACGATAGTTTTCCAGTTCCCGCGCGTTGCGTTTCGGCTCGTCGATATCCGCAACAAGCCCGACCAGTCCGACCAAATTGCCTTGTTCGTCAAGTAACCGCCGCCCGCACAGGAAGCCCCAGAACATTGAGCCATCGCGACGAATGTACTCCCGCTCCAGGCGGACGAAAGGAATTTCGGAAGCCATCAGCTTGAGCATTTTCCCCCGCCCGACCTCCCGCTCCGCGGGATGGACCAGCGACACATATTCATCGCCGATCAGCTCTGCCATGGGAATGCCCCACATGGCCGACATCCGTTCGTTGGCCATCACGATGCGTCCTTGCGGATCGACCAGGAAAATTGCGCCATCGGAAGTGTCGAAAAGCGTCCGCAGTATCCGCTCGCGCTCGCCAAGGCGGCTGGCATAGCGATGCATCATGAAGAGCGCACCACCGCTCAACGCGATGAACAGGATCAACATGGCCAGGATGACCCGGCGCTGCCCCTGCCAGGGCTGCAGATAATGGTCCTCGGGAACGCCGACGTCGATATAGAAACGGTAATCCGGATTGAAGCGGTAGGCATGCAAGCGTGAAGGGCCATCGACACCGGCCTCGTTGAAAACGTAAGTGCCTTCGTTCGGATTGACCGCCAACGCCGCGCTGAATTCCCGCGACGCATTGGTCGCCCCGTGCTCGGGAAGCGACCCGTTCGTCGGCACCCGGGCGAGCAGCGTCAGGTCGTGGTCGCGCCAGGAGATTGACCCGGTATCGCCGATACGCAGCCCGGCAAAGCGTTGCTGAAAATGGTTCAGTTCCACACCGGCGTAAGCAACCCCGGAGAACGCGCCGCTGACATCGGGCAGACGCCGCGCGATAACAATCATCGCCCTGCCGGTGACCCTCCCCACCAGCGGTTTGGACATGACCCATTCGAGCGCCGGGTTATCCCGCAAGAGCTGAAAATAATCCCGGTCGTCAACTTTCAGACCGACCCCGCCTCCGCCATCAAAGCCGACCACGGAAACCCCCTCGGCATTGGCAATGCGCAGCACGCCCAGTGGCGGCAAGCGTTCTCGCTGGCGGCTGAGGAAGCCCTCCATGGCCTCGGGCGAGCCGTGGGCGCTCGCGACATGCTCCATGTAATGATCGATGGCATCCCGCAACAGCAGATCGACCTTCTCCAAGGAGGCGGCCACATCGCGCTCGACCAGCATGGCGAGGTTTTCGGTCGTCTGCCGGGTCTGGCTGCGATGCTGCCTGAGACTGGTCGTCAGCAGGTAGGAGCCCAGCGCAATGGCCGACAGGATCACCGCCAGCCACCCCAGTATGAAGCGTTGCGTCAGTGCCGTTGGAGACAGGGGGGTAACGGCGCCGACGGCTTGCATGATCCGGCTTTTATTCCAGGTTGGATCTGAATCAGTAGTGGCGAGCACAAAGGCCCGCCACTACTGATTCAGATCTATTCGATTTTTCAAAAAAGTACACGCTTGGGTACACGTTTTCTCCACCCTTTACTGATCTGCAATGAAACAACAAATTTTACGCGATTGCGACACTAGGCCTGGAGACCAGATCACGTGATTTAGTCTACATGTGTTAGTGAGACTTCGCACAAGTTGCAGCACTCAAAGACCTTATTGGCGCCAGCACAGACAATGGAGGAGAATTTAGGCACGAAAACTAGCTCCACAATATTTTGGAGACCCCCTTGCCAGAATCCATTTCGCAATCAGCTGCGCGCACACTATCTCTCCCCGCAGGCCCCTACATAGATGTATCTGAGGCAATTAGAATTCTCGCGGAATTCAAATTTCCATGCGACCATCACCTCTATCCTAGCGAAACTCCAAACACGGCTAAGCTCAGATGGTCAGACGATGAGCGATCCGAGAGTCTACCCGTACTCCCTCCCTTGCATTCGGTTTGCAATGGATGCCTCCTTGCCAGAAGCGAGTACTCGGAGTACCTCACTGGGCGCCTTCATAAGGCTGCTACGGAAAACAAATTAGAGGTTCGCGACGCTTTTCAGACGCAGGTAAAAGACGTCACCAAGTACTCCACTCCGTATTGGTTTGCCCGCAGCGCTTCGATACACCGAGACCACTTGATTTCATTCTGTGATTTCGAGGACATCCCCATCACCCAAAGCGCCAGATTCACAACAAAACAAATGGGCAACGACCTTGCCCCCGGCAAGTTACCCAAAACTGCGATCGGCAAATTGGCAGTGGAAGCTGCTTGGGAAATTGAACGTGAGACGGTAAAGATAGCCTCTGCTCTTGCTGTTATGGAACGCCTGCGTGCATGGGTAGAGAAACGGGAAGGGGATTGCCTTACCGGGAAAACAAAACATGGTGTCACATGGATGACAACAAAATTTGTCGAAAAAACGTACGACTTAGAAGCTTGCCGGAAAACGCTGAAGACATGGCACGAGAGCCGACGCCAACCCCGCGCCTAAGACCTCTAGGCAGAATCTAAAACCTCTGGACAGCCTGGGGAAAACGAAAAATCAAAATTGCCTCCATGCCGCGGCTAACCAGCCAAACGGTCACACATAGGAGCGCAACATGTCATTACGTAATAGCTGTCAAACGGAGCCGACGAATCTGACTCCCTTCCCAATTCATCCGATGCTATCCGCGTTTGATGAACTACCGGAATCTGCCTTCGTTTCACTTCACGTTGTTTGTGCCTTGTTCTGCTGCTCTCCGGCCACGGTTTGGCGTCGAGTTCGTGCAGGCCTGCTGGCATCCCCCCATCGCATCGGATTGCGTACCACGCGTTGGCGTGTTGGTGATATTCGGAAGGAACTCGCCAAGCCTATGGGGGACGAGCAATGATTCCGACGACACCACCCCCAGGCTCCTTCCCTCGCGCCAACAAGGCTCTCCCTTCAGCGTTCGGCACTCGCGTCAAAATCGTTCCTGCCGCAACTATTCCACCTGAATCAATCAAGTGGATTTGGCGTCACTGGATAGCAGCAGGAAAATTTCACATGCTCGCTGGCCAAGCAGGCGCGGGAAAAACAGGGACTGCAGTCAATATAGCATCCACAATTTCACGAGGGGACTCCGGAGGGCAATGGCCTGATGGCACCGCTGCACCATCAGGAAACGTGGTGTTCTGGACATGCGAAGATGGAGTCGCTGACACGATCATTCCACGCTTTATCGCCGCTGGTGCAAACATGAGTCGCCTCTTCGTTCTCACTGGAACGGAAGAAAATGGTCGCCAGCGCGCATTCAACCCCGCGAAGGATCTCGAACGTCTCATGCAGCGTGTCTTGGAGATCGGCAATGTCAGCCTGATCATCATTGACCCGATCCTTCAGGTTGTCAGTGGGGACTCCCATAAAAATGCAGAGGTTCGGCGTGCGCTTGAACCTTTGGTAGCATTTTCCGAAGAGCACGGCATTGCAATTCTTGGGATTACGCATGTCAACAAGCGCTCCAAAGGCAAGGATCTTCTCGATAGAATCACCGGCAGCCTTGCCTACACCGCCATGTCGCGGATTGTCATCTTGGCTGTAAAAGGCACCAACACGGAAGGTAATGATGCTCGTAATAGCAGTGTTCTGGTTCGAGCAAAAAGCAACCTAGGTCCTATTGAAGGTGGATTTACTTACCAAGTAGAACCCTATCAATTCGAATCCTACGGCGAACAGTTCGAAACCTCGGTCTTGGTCTGGAATCCGATTCAGCTAGAAGGCGCACCAGAAGCAATCTTGCGTGACGTTGAGCGTAACGGTGGCGATTACATCGAAAGCACCAATGCATTGGCGGCAGCACGCAGCTTTCTGGAAAACCTATTGGCAAAGGGAGGCCTTCCCTATCCCAGTATCGTGGACGTTGCCAGTCGTCAAAATCCAGCTATTTCCGTAGCCTCCTTGAAACGAGCCAAGACTGAGCTTGGACTCTTCACCTTCAAAAAACCCGCCAAGCCCCCTTACCAAGCCTGTCACTACTGGTATCTCTCTAACGTACTGGACGATCAGGATCCGTCGCTTCTGAAATGCATGCAGAACTCCCCTATGGAAGTAAGGTCGTTTTTTGATCCGCCAATCACTCCTACGCTGAATGGCAATTTTTGGGGTGGCTCAGTGCCAATTAGTCAATCACCCGTATTTACCGCTCCACATGCTCCATATGCATCAGTTGAACCACATGAACCAGTTGCACCACGAGACAACGAACTCTACTTGGTGAACGCACTCGAATTGGCAGTGAAAGAAGCGCAACGCGCGTTTTCATCTCGAAAGCAGGATGCTGACGTTCCCATGGAGGATCTTATCTTTGAGATCGAGGAGGACGTCACTGAGAATTTGCTTGATGACGCGACATTGCTCGCCGAACTCCGTCGTCGGCTCCGTGCGCAACAATGGTGGGCGCTCTTGCCCCCATTGATCCGCTGAGCTGCACGTCAAAGGGAGCTCACGCTGATGAGCTCCTGATTTCCTTTGTATTTTCTTACCGCAAACACCGATAACTATGAGGTGTAACTCGGCATAAAAACCATCGGCACAACGGGAAGATCGATCTCGGCCATCGATTGCTTCTCGCTTGTTTCGAGCACCTCTTATTTAGGCGCGCATTTCTTATTAGATTAATTAATCTATACTTATTTATATATTTACCATGACTATCGAAAATCAACCAATCCCTACTTCTTATGGAACGACCAATCCCATCCTGAGTGCTATCGACACTCATAACATGGAGCCATTGCAAACCATATCGAAGCTGTCTAGCCCATCTGCCCATCGATCATACCGAGAACCACTCTGGGATATTTTTGAATTTGTACGTCAGGTTTTGAGCAAGGAAGCACCTGGCTTTCGAATCTTCGTGAAGAAGAACGGTGACAAGCGTATTGAAGCGTTAGCCTTGGGTGAGCGGTTCTATCGCCTGATGAACAACTTCATGGCTCGCATTCCCGAAAGCACTGACCCAGCAGGATTTGTCGGTCTGTTCCGTGATTGTTGTATCGAGTTGAAGCTGTACTACAACCCGTTTGGTAAAGCCGGTGACTATCACCGTCCTGGCGCAGATGGGAAGGACATGAATGGTGCTGAACTATTCAATGACTTACTGGAGCTGATCCGTAAGCGTGCTCAGCACGATAAGCGTTGCAAGAACTACCTGAACTTTGCCGAAGACTACGATCTCGATGAACTGAGGAACGTGGTGGCGTACTTCGATGATCTGTTCGTCGATTACTCGAAGATACTGGTGGTTCGGGTCGATCTTGGTTATCAGGCCTGTGAAGCAGACAAGATCAGCTTTGAGCGTGCGCATCGCGACATTCAGCGTTTTATCAACTACCGGCAGTGGCATACCTGCTTCAAGCACTGCATCGGCTATGTGATTGGCCGTGAACGGGGTACTAGCTCAAACACGGAGAACGGTGGCAATGGACGTGGCTATCACTTCCACTGCTTCATGCTGTTCAATGGGCAAAAGGAGAAGAATGACGTCGAACTGGCCAAGCAAATTATCGACTACTGGCAAACACGGATCGTCAATTCCCGTCGTACGCCGGCAGATGCGCGGACACAAACTTGGTTCTGCAATTGCAACTTAGGGCACTATCGGCACAACGGAATCGGCATGGTTCAGCACTCGGATGAGTTGAAGCGCTGGCACATGATTTCTGCGCTGATCTACCTGACGAAGCGTTCTCAGTCCTTAGGTGACGATGTTCCGCCAGGAACGAGAGCGCTCACGAAGGGGCAGCATAAGCCTCGTGCTTTGGAAACGCGAGGACGCCCACGTCAATACATGATTCAGGGGAAAAAGGTTTCCATCCAACGAAGAGATCATTCATCTGGTGATTTTTTACAGGCTGGCACGATGCTTTTGACGAGCACACTACCTTTCACTTCAGGAGAGCCGCCACGGATACTGCCCTCATGCCTTTCTTAGAAGGCCGGATATCGGCCAAAGCGGCCGTAGAGGGTGACTCGCTGCTACGTCCGCAATACGGCGGACTACGGCCCCTGGCAGTGCAGAGTTACCGAACTGCAGGTATGAGCCCCATCAAGCAGGCACTCGGATATCTAAAGAAATCGGGGAGATCACTTTGATATTTAACCCTGCGCGATAAATGACTGGATCAGCTTTTCAGCATCCCAATCAGCAACTCAGCGATCTGTTCCGGAGATTTCTCGGCGAGGGATACGTAGCCGATGGTTGGTGCTAGCCCATCGATATCCACGTCTTCAACTTTCACCGGCAAAATGTAGGCGTTACCGCGCTCTTGGAGCGCTCGCGCCGTAGCACTCTTGCGCTCATGTGTGGTCCACATCCGATCGGCGTATTCCTGTGAAAGGAACATGACGCAGTACCGGGACTCTTTGCGGTAAATGCGGTCGAACGTCGCTACAAGATCTTTGCCCCAAAGCTGCTCAGGATAGAAGTTGTCGTAGAAGACACTGAAGCCATGCTGCTTAAGAATCGTGGCGATCGTTTCAGCCAAAGTACGCTCGGGGCCAGCAAACGAAAATGCTACGTCGTATTTGAATCCGGTCATTGATGAAGTGGTAATCACTGGATTGGGGGCCGCAGCGACGCCTTTTGGCGTGGCTGCTCGGGGTGCAGCTATCTGCTTTGCGGGAAGAAAGGTCATTCCCCACGGTTTCAGGATTGCCTGTGCCTCCAGCAGTCCCTTGATGCCCGCAGCAAAGTGGGTGGCATGGGCATCGAACCATCGGTGAGCAAGTTCGGCGTTAGATCCAAAGAAATCATCCCCCCGCTTCTCGAACGGTGTGAAACGCCACCAGCAGCCTTCGAAGTCGTACTCCGGGCAGTCGTCAAACCATTTGAACCCGCCGAGGAAATCGATGATCGACTGAAATTCATCGGAGAGTGGCATATGCTTGGCGCGGTAATGGGTTGTCCATCCCTTGTCACTACCGCCTTCGATCCAGGTAAAGACGAAGCGGAAGAACTCATCCTCACTTTCCTTCATCTTTTCAGTTTTAGGCGAGGTATGCCCGTCGCCACAGCAATAGAGATTCGGGCGAGCACGTCGAGTGGCTGGCTTGCCGTAGAAAAATCCCCAGCCCTCGGGCTGCTCAACGCATAGGCCGCAGTTCTCTAGGTGCGAAACAGCATTCTGGAAAATCGGAAAAGACTTGCCGATGTCGGCGCTTAATCCTTTGAGATCAAACCCCTCGGGTACCTGTCGGCAGAAACATTCGCTGCCGTGGAAGGCACAGTCCGAACGGTTGAAGCCCAGTAATGAAAGGAAATCAGTCGTCTGGAAGCCGGCCGTCGAATAGCTATTTGGCCGAGCATGCAGCGTGTCGGCAAAATCATCTTTACCGTTCTGTAGTCGGACCAAGATGTAGTTGATGCCGTCCCCAGCATGGTTACCGATTACCGTAGTTTTGAGTGCCGAATGGAGGTTTGTCATCGTTCCACGCTTACCCTACAACACGGGCCAAGTATTCGTAGGAGCATTGTGGTGGAGCATCGCGGAAATACTGATTCGCACCATCTGGCAGTTTCGAAAGTTCATGAATTCTCGCGTGCTCCCTATCCTTGTGGGCGACTATCCCGGCCAGCTCTTGGGATTCATTACGCATGCACCTAAGTTCCTGTTCCGCAGCAGCAGGGAGATCCGTCCAGTACGTATAGGCGCACTCGCCACGCTTAACTACATGGTCAATGATGATGAGATCTCCGGGGGGCTGGCTATCCGGATGTGACGTCTTATGCAGCGAAATGTCGGTTTTCTTGCCGTGGTATTCCAGCCATGCGTGCGATGCAGCACCTTCCCACTGGCCATCGTTAATCCACCCGACTACGACCTCGGTTTGGATTTCGTGCTTACGACGAAGATGTTCTTGCAGGAAGAACGCCAAGTTGTAGCACGCCTCTGTCATGGACATCCCCACAACTACGCGATCATAGGTCGCCTGCGCTACGACAGCGATGGTTCGCTCGATCGGGGAGAGTGAATCAAGCCACACCGCATTCCTTACCTTTAGAGCTGCGATTTCAGCCCTCCGACGTGCAGCCTCGCCCATCCAATAACCCCATAAACTATATGATCAGCATATTGTACTGAAGGAATCTTGGTGTTTAGCCTCAACGTTGGCTCTCATGCGCGAGCTATCCACTAAGAGGAAACATTCCATTTGGCACGATTAGCCGTGGTGGAACTCATGGCTATCGGCCACAACCTGCCTGTCGCCGAATCTCCGAAGACGTCACTCAAAGGGCTGGTTGACTCCGAAACCTGCCAGGCAGCCTACGGAAGGGGCTCGGCCTTTGCCGCCGCTGGCTGATTGCTTACTGTCGGTCAGCAGTCTGGCGGTAAGCTGCCCTTGGGGGTATTTCCCGGCGACAGGCAGCTTTCTACTCCGGTGAGTACGTGCTCCCGACCCATAACGGTCGTTGTCCAGATGAGTCGGGTCGGTCAGTAATTCGCCGCTTACCTGCCGTCCGGACTAAATAGTGTCTAGGAATCTACGACTGTCAGCAGTAGGGCAAGCAAAAAGCCCAAGCGTTTCAAGCTTGGGCTTCTGAAATCCTTGGCTTCGTAGCAATTGATCGAAGCAATGCGGCTGTCGCCGTTTGGGTACTACGCAATCATCTCAATTTGCGGCGGACTATCAGTCATGCTGCCTCCAGTCACTTTGTTTGCTTCGAGAACCTACTTACATCTCTTCGGTCTTCGATTCCAGATTACTCCTCCGCGGGCAAATGTCTAGTCTTGCGCAACTACACCCCCAGGCGTTTAATAGTTAGTTGCCTAAACGGTTGCTGTGCTCCGACACCAGCAGAAAAGCCTAAGCCAGCAGTTCGGCCATTGCTGCCTGTGACGTTGGCTGGATTGAATGGCCGTTATTGCCAAGGTTGCCGTCGTTGATGGAATGCTTGATTACATCAAGGAGAATCACAGATAACGGATAAATCGTACAGCTAACCAATGCCATCAAACTTGGTTGCCTTGAATGCCCTTCGCCGAGTTGGGGTTTGCAGCATGCCGATGCGCTCCCTGAACGTGGGATGCCGTCTTGCCGCTAGGCACAATCGCTTGAGACAACCCGTCAAGAATGCCACAGTGGGCAGCATCACGCGCCTCGCCACACCGCTCGCGCAGGCCTTTCAGTTGCCTCTCCAGTTCCTGGAGTTCTTGCATCCGTTGAGCAACATGTCCAATGTGCCGGTCAAGCAGTCGATTCACATCCGCGCAGTTCTCCTGTGGTGATTCCTTGAAGTGCTGCAAGACTCGAATTTCATCCAGCGTCATATCCAAACTGCGACAGCGCCGAATAAAAGATAGTCGCTGTACATGGGCATCTCCATAAATGCGGTAGTTGCCTTCGCTGCGGGCAGGTATTGGCAGCAGCCCATCGCGCTCGTAATAGCGGATCGTTTCCACATTCGTCCCGGTAAGGCGGGACAGTTCGCCGATTTTCATCTTCATCTCCTGATGTTTATACGGACCGAGTCGGTTGGAGCATGATGATTGCCATACCGGCCAGCGTGAGCACACTGCCGACAAGATCGCATCGAGTTGGGACAACGCCATCGATCTGCCATAGCCAGATCAGGGCAATCGCCACGTAGACAGCCGAGAATCTCGTCCTGCACCGTGATGGCGAACAATCCCTGAGCTTTGACGAACTCAAGCATCTCTTTCGCTTCGACCATTCTCTTTTATTGTAAGCCCTTGACTCTGTAGCCACTCAAGGGTTTCTAATACAGGTAGCTGAAAAAGTCATGAACCAGAAGCAATTCCTGACGCTAATCACTAGCAGCCAGTCGCACGCTCCACGTAACTGACCGTCTAAAACGATCATGAAATTGCTGAGTTGAAAGTCTATTCTGATGAAGCTTCATCAATGGCCAGTTCGTGATGATCGGCATGGAAGTCAATGGCCGCCCGCTGATGCGCGCCTATAGCATTGCCAGTGCGAATTACGAAGAGCACCTGGAGTTCTTCAGCATCAAAGTTCAGGATGGTCCTCTGACCTCGCGTCTGCAACACCTGAAGCCGGGCGATCCGCTCCTGGTCAGCAAAAAGCCTACCGGCACCTTGGTTCTGCGCGACCTCAAGCCGGGGCGTCGCTTATTCATGTTTGCCACCGGCACCGGCCTGGCCCCGTTCATGAGCCTGATTCACGATCCGGAAACCTATGAGCGTTTCGAGAAGGTCATTCTCATCCATGGTGTTCGCTGGACTAACGAGCTGGCTTACCACGACTACATTGAGGAAGATCTGAAGGAACACGAATACCTCGGCGATCTGATCCGTGAAAAATTGGTCTATTACCCGACGGTGACTCGTGAGCCATTTCGCAACGAGGGTCGTCAGACTGACCTGACCCTCTCCGGTAAGTTATTTGCCGACCTGGGCGAGCCGCCCATCGACCCAGCTACCGACCGCGGCATGATTTGCGGCAGCCCGGCCATGCTCAAGGAAATTTCGGCCATGCTTGATGGCTTCGGTTTGACGATTTCGCCGCATATCGGCGAAGCCGGTGATTATGTGATTGAGCGTGCATTCGTCGAGCAGTAAGCAACGGGTGACCGACTCAAAGTCAAACCCCAAGACTATCTCTGGAGAGTATTTGTGAAAATTTTGGTTCCCGTGAAGCGGGTTGTTGATTACAACGTGAAGGTCCGTGTCAAGGCCGATGGTTCCGGTGTCGATCTGGCCAACGTCAAGATGAGCATGAACCCCTTTGACGAAATCGCCGTTGAAGAAGCCGTTCGTCTCAAAGAAGCCGGCATCGCCACGGAGGTCATCGCCGTCTCCTGCGGCGTTACCGCCTGCCAGGAAACCCTGCGCACCGCCATGGCCATCGGTGCCGACCGCGGCATCCTGGTCGAAACCGATGTCGACCTACAACCGCTGGCCGTCGCCAAACTCCTCAAGGCCCTCTGCGACAAGGAACAACCGCAACTCGTCATCTGCGGCAAACAAGCCATCGACGACGACGCCAACCAGACCGGTCAGATGCTCGCCGCCCTGCAAGCCTGGCCGCAAGCCACCTTCGCTTCCAATGTCGTCATCGCTGGTGGTAAGGCCACCGTCACCCGCGAAATCGACGGCGGCCTCGAAACCCTCGAAATCACCCTGCCGGCCGTCGTTTCAACTGACCTGCGTTTGAACGAGCCGCGCTACGCCACGCTCCCCAACATCATGAAAGCCAAGAAAAAGCCGCTCGACACCGTCAAGCCGGCCGATCTTGGCGTCGACGTCACCCCGCGCCTGACCACCCTCAAAGTCGCCGAACCCGCCAAGCGCAGTGCCGGCGTCCGGGTTGCCGATGTCGCCGAACTCGTCAACAAACTCAAGAACGAAGCCAAGGTGATCTGATCATGACCATTCTCGTCATTGCCGAACACGACAACCAGTCCCTTAAGGCCGCCACCCTCAACACCGTCGCTGCGGCAGCGAAAATCGGTGGCGACATCCATGTCCTCGTCGCCGGCTGCAACTGCACTGCCGCCGCCCAGGAAGCCGCCACCCTCAGCGGCGTGAGCACCGTCAAAGTCGCCGACGCCGCCCACTACCAGAGCCAGACGGCCGAGAATCTGACCGCACTAGTCATCGCCAACGCATCGGGTTACAGCCACATCCTCGCCCCGGCCACCACCTTCGGCAAGAACCTCATGCCGCGCGTCGCCGCATTGCTCGACGTCGCCCAGATCTCCGAAATCATCGGCGTTGAGTCCGCCGACACCTTCGTCCGTCCGACCTACGCCGGCAATGCCCTGGCTACCGTGCAGAGCGCCGACAAGGTCAAAGTCATCACCGTGCGCACGACCGCCTTTGATGCGGTCAACCGGGAAAATGCCGCCAAAATCGAAAGCGTCGTCGCAACTGCCGACACCGCTCAAAGCACCCTGACCAACCGCGAACTGACCAAGTCCGAGCGTCCCGAACTCGGTGCCGCCAAGATCATCGTCTCCGGCGGCCGTGGCCTGGGCAGTGGCGAGAACTATCACACCCTGCTCGAACCGCTCGCCGACAAGCTCGGTGCCGCCCTCGGTGCATCGCGTGCAGCGGTCGATGCCGGTTTCGTGCCGAACGACTACCAGGTTGGACAGACCGGCAAGATCGTCGCCCCGCAGCTTTACATCGCGGTCGGTATTTCCGGTGCCATCCAGCATCTGGCCGGGATGAAGGAGTCGAAGATCATCGTCGCCATCAACAAGGATCCCGATGCGCCGATCTTCCAGGTGGCGGATTACGGGCTGGTCGCTGATCTCTTCGAAACCGTGCCGACATTTACGCAATTCTCTTTATGACCTTTCTAGTCAGGTACTGGATTTGCCGGAATTTGCACCAAGCTTGAGGCAAGCTGGCAATTCCAATATTTGAAGAACTCGGGTGTCCCTTCCGCTCCAACCGGTTTCCCTTATTGCAATCGCTTGACTCTGTAGTCACTCAAGGGTTTCTAATGCGGGAAACAAGGAGAACGCCATGAGTCTTGATACCAACCCGAAGCCCCTTCAGAAAGCTGCCCATTGCGGATGTGCGGGCGGCTGTTCAGCAGCAGTGCCCACAGCCGCAGAAATCCCGGCAGCCGCCGATCTCGCTCAAAGCGATGGCGTGCCGATCTTCGTGATTCCCACCATGGACTGCCCGAACGAGGAGAATGACATCCGTCGTGCGGTGGCCGGTATCGAGGGCGTCCGTTCCCTGCGTTTCCAACTGTCGGCGCGCACGGTTGCGATTGATGCGACGACGGAAGCCCTTGATGCAGCCTTGGCTGCCATCCGTAAAGCCGGCTTTACGCCCAAGCCGGTGTCTGCAGCTCAGGCGGCAACAAAGAACGTTGGCGTCAGTGATCTCTGGCGAAGTGTTCTGGCGCTCGGGCTGGCCGTCGGTGCGGAAGCGCTGGATTTCTTCGCGCCCGATACCTTGCCTTTCAAGGGTATCGGTATGGCATTGGCCATCGTCGCCATCTGGCTGTCCGGCATTTCTACCTATACTAAAGGCGTGGCGGCATTACGGCGCGGGCAATTGAACATGAACGCGCTGATGGGCGTTGCCGTGACCGGCGCCTTCCTCATTGGACAATGGCCCGAGGCGGCGATGGTCATGGCCTTGTATGCCATTGCCGAACTGATCGAAGCCCGCTCGGTGGATCGGGCGCGTAACGCCATCAAGGGCCTGCTCGACCTGACGCCGGAGACGGCGGAAGTTCGGCAGGCCGATGGGACGTGGCGGGAAGTACCGGCGGCGGAGGTAAAGCTGGAATCCTGCGTTCGGGTCAAACCCGGCGCCCGGATACCGCTTGACGGTCAAGTGACGGCCGGAAGCAGTGCGGTCAATCAGGCACCGGTCACCGGCGAAAGCATCCCGATTGACAAGGCGGCAGGCGACCCGGTGTTTGCTGGCACGATCAACGAAACCGGCACTCTGGAGTTTCGTGTGACGGCCGCTGCCGACAACACCACGCTGGCCCGCATCATCCACGCCGTCGAACAGGCGCAGGGGACGCAAGCGCCGACCCAACGCTTCGTTGACCGGTTTGCCGCAATCTACACGCCGACCGTGTTCGGCATCGCTGTTGCCGTGGCTGTTCTGACGCCCTGGCTGCTCGGCTGGACCTGGACGCAGGCGCTCTACAAAGCCCTGGTGCTGCTGGTTATTGCTTGCCCCTGCGCGCTGGTGATCGCCACGCCGGTAACGGTCGTTAGCGGGCTGGCCGCAGCAGCCCGACGCGGCATCCTGATCAAGGGCGGTGTCTATCTTGAGGAGGCCCGTAAACTCCGCGTCATTGCCCTCGACAAGACCGGCACCATTACCGAAGGCAAACCCCGTCTGGTCGCCACCGAACTGCTGCCCTCGACGGTTCCTGAATCCCAAGTGCTTGCCTGGGCGGCCAGCCTGGCCGGGCACTCGGACCATCCAGTCTCCAAGGCGATTGCAACCGGTCTCAAGCTTCCGGAAAATGGCTTGACCGATTTTGTCGCCCTTGCCGGACGGGGCGTGGAAGCGAGGGCCGACGGCCAACTGCTGATCCTCGGCAATCATCGCCTGATCGAGGAGCGCGGGCTGTGTAGTGCCGAAATCGAGGCTCGCCTTCAGGCGCACGAGACGCAAGGCCGGACGGTGACCATGCTGGCGACGGCACAGCAAGTGCTGGCAATTTTTGCGGTGGCGGACACCATCAAGGAAAGCTCGCGGGAGGCAGTGGCCGATCTGCACCGTCTCGGTGTCGTCTCAGTCATGCTGACCGGCGACAATGCAGCGACGGCCGCCAGCATCGCCAAGGAAGCAGGCATCGACGACGCCCGAGGCAATCTGCTCCCTGAGGACAAGCTGGCGGCTATTGAAGACTTGCAGCGTCGCCATGGCCCGACCGCGATGACCGGTGACGGCATCAACGACGCACCGGCGCTGGCGCGTGCCAACATCGGCGTGGCGATGGGTGCGGCCGGAACAGACACAGCAATGGAAGCGGCCGACGTGGTTATCATGAACGACGATCTGCGGCGTATTCCCGAGACCATTCGCCTGTCCCGAAGCACCCATGCGGTGCTCTGGCAAAACATCGGGATGGCACTGGGGATCAAGGCGATCTTTCTCGGATTGGCCATTTTGGGTAACGCCACCATGTGGATGGCGGTGTTTGCGGACATGGGCGCGAGCCTGCTGGTGGTTTTCAACGGCCTGCGCCTGCTCCGCAAATGATCCCGGATAAGCCCATGATGGACCGTTGCCGCTGGCTGGGGTTGGCCATCGGTGTGGCCTTGGCGGACCAAGGGGTCAAGCATTGGATCGTAGCGACCTTCCCTTTGGGCACTGGCGCAACGGTATTGCCGTTTTTCAACCTCGTTCACATCCTGAATAGCGGTGCAGCCTTCAGTTTTCTTGCGGATGCCGGCGGCTGGCAACGCTATGCCTTCATTGCTCTCGCCGTGGTCGTCTCGGGGGGATTAAGCGTCATGTTGCTCAAAGGCGTGGCGAACCGTTGGGAAAGCTGGGGGTATAGCCTGCTTCTCGGCGGTGCCGTCGGCAACCTGGTAGATCGCCTGTTCCAGGGAGCGGTCGTGGATTATCTGGACTTCCATGCCGGCGCCTGGCACTGGCCAGCCTTCAATCTCGCCGATACGGCGCTTTGTCTGAGCGCCGTGATTCTTCTTTGGGGGGCCTTGCTGTCTTCAGCTCAAAGCAAGGCGACCCTTTAGCGAGAGCGCAGGAAATTTCGATGCAACCCCTGGCCACAAACCGAAACGAGGAACACAAATTGGCTCAACGATCTTTCTCCCTGTTTGACCGTCGCACCTTGTCTGCCTTGATGCTCATGAGCGTGGTTCATTGCGCTTCGGCCGCCGAGGAACCCTTGCCTCCCGATCAGGCCTTTCGGTTTAATGCGTCCCTGAAGGGTAGCGATACGGTGGTGGCTGAGATCATTCCTGCCAAGAAGCACTACCTCTACAAGAACAAGGTCCGCTTTGCCTTGAAGAACGCCAGCGGCGTCCTCATCAAGGAGGTCAAGCTACCTTCCGGCGAGATGAAGAACGATCCCTATTTTGGGCTGATCGAAGTCTATAAATCGCCCGTCGTCGCGGAAATCATGCTGGAGCGCGCGCCAAAGGCCAAAACGATCACCCTTTATGCGTCTTATCAAGGGTGCAATGAGAAACTCGGCGTCTGTTATCCGCCCATCGAGAAAACCGTTGATATGAAATTCCCCCAGTAGCCGGCAGAGCTTCCGGTCTAATTGACGGCTAATGCCAAAATACGAATAATTCCCATCCATGCTTCGCCATCCCCGCTTCCGCTCCTTCCTCGCGACATTGCTGGCCTTTTGCCTGGTCAGTGTGTCGCTGTGGAGCTATGGGGCGGAAGCGACCGCCGATGCGGTGTCGTACGAAATCGCCCACTTTTCCCCCATGCCGGGTGATTTACCTGATTCAGGCTTTGCCGACCAGCATTGCAACCAAGGTTGCCATGCGCAGTCCCATCTGACCGGGACGGAGTGCGGTCATGCACCACACTTCCCGATACTCTTCACTGCCCAACAACACCTGAGCGGGCCGGACCGGGCGCGAGTCCCGAGCCGCCCGAGCGACGGACCCTTCCGTCCCCCGCGAACCTCCTTTCAAGCCTGAATTCCGTCATTTGTCTTGACCCACGGCGGGCGCCGTCGCGCCTGCCAGTGCTTGAAAGGTATTATCCATGCAATTTTGCGGCTATCTTGCCGCGGTGCGCCCGTCGCGGCGCGCCGTCAGTATCCTGGCCGGGGCATGCCTTGCCCTGGCCCTCCCCCTGGCGTCGGCCCGAGCGGCCGCTTCCCTGACCCTCGACGAAG
This sequence comes from Dechloromonas sp. CZR5, assembly GCF_008711155.1. Classification (GTDB taxonomy): domain Bacteria; phylum Pseudomonadota; class Gammaproteobacteria; order Burkholderiales; family Rhodocyclaceae; genus Azonexus. Next base: position 194,380 of record NZ_VUYQ01000002.1, read on the forward strand.
CCTGGCGCCTGGCCGAAACCGCCAACCCGACCCTGCGCACAGCGCAGGCCAGGCTGGCGGCAGCCGAGGGCGAACTCACCGATGCGCGCAGTCTTCTCTGGAACAATCCTCAGCTCGCCCTTGAGCAGGCACGGCGAAAAGTCCCGCAGCCGGGCCTCGCCGCCGACAAGCAGCGGGAGTGGAACGCCGGCATTGCGCAGACCTTCGAAATCGCCGGGCAGCAAGCTTACCGCCGTGAGGCGGCCAGCCAGGAACTGGAGGCCTTGCAGGCAGCGCTGCGGGAGGCGCGTCGCCAAGTCCGCGTCGACATCGAACAGCGCTTTGTGCAGGTGCTGGCCTTGCAGCTGCGCATTGCCACCGAGGAAGAAGCGCTCAGGTTGGTCGACAACGCCGCAGCGGCCGTGCAGAAGCGGGTGGCGGCGGGCGAGGACAGCCGCCTCGACGGCAACCTGGCAGCGGTAGAGGCGGAGCGCGGACGCAACCAGCTTGCCTCCCTGCGGGAACGGCTCACCGAGGCCCGGGCCGAGCTGGCCAGCGCCCTACAACAGGCGCCCGACAGCCTGCCCGAGGTCGCCGGCGAGCTGACACCCGCGGCCCCGAGCTACACCCTCGATCAGTTGCTCGCGACGGCGCGCTCGCGGCCGCAGTTGCAGGCCCTGGAACGACGGGAAGCGGCGGCGGCCAGCCGCCTCGGCCTGGAGCGGGCCGCGGTCTACCCGGACATCACCCTTGGCTTGACGGCCGGCCGCGAAGGGCCCAACGACGCCCGGGAAAAGGTGGTCGGCCTCAGCCTGTCGTTGCCGCTACCGCTCTTTCGCCGCAACGCCGCGGGCATTGGCCGGGCCAGCAGCGAACTTGCCCAGCTGCAGATCGAGCGGCAGGTCGTCGGCCGCGACATCCCCGCCCAGGTACGCGCCCTGTGGCTCAACGTCGACAGCCTGCGGGCCCGGGTGAAGCGCCTGGAGGAGATGGTGCTGGCCAGCCTTGATCAAAACCAGCGCCTGTCGGCCACCGCCTATCGCGCCGGCGAGATCGGCCTCCTGCAGCTCATCGTGGTGAATCGGCAGGTGCTCGACGGGCGCCGCGACCTGGTCGATGCCCGCAGTGAACTGCGGCTGGCCACCATCGCCCTCGAAGCCGCGGCCGGCTGGCCAGGGGCCGGAGAAGCCCGATGAATCCGCAGTCGATGATTTCCAACCGCAAGAATTCTTCCAAAAGGCAATCCATGCCAGTATTTTCCCTTCGGCGCGCCGCCTGGCTCGCCTGCCTGGCCGGGGCGTTCGTCCTGGCCGCCTGCAACAAGCCTGATCCTGCGCCGGCCGAGGCAAAGCCGGCGCCCGTCGCCAAGGAAGAAATGGTCCCTGCCAAGAACCCGGAGGACAAGGAGGGCGACGACAAGCCGGCCGAAGCTGCTGAAGCAGGACAATTGAAGTTGTCCGCCGAGGAAATTGAGACCGCCGGCATCCAGGTCGAAGCGCTGGCGGCGCAATCGGTCGCCGACCAGGTGGTGCTGACCGCCACCATCCGCGCCAACCAGGAGCGCATCGCCCATGTCGCACCTCGGGTGTCGGCGCGCATCACACAAGTCAAGGCCAAGCTCGGCGACAACGTGAAGGCCGGTCAGCCCCTGGCGCTCTTGGACAGTATGGAACTGGGCGAGGCCCACTCCGCCTATCGCCAGGCGCAAAGCCAGTTGGCGCTGGCCAAGGCCGATTTCGAGCGGGCCCAGAAGCTCAAGGCCGAGGAAATCATTCCCGACAAGGATTACCTGCGCGCCCGCAGTGAGTACGAAAAGGCCCGCGCCAGTCTGCGCGCTGCCGACGACCGCCTGCGGCTCCTCGATGCCGCGCACGACGAGTCGGACACCGGCCCGGTCTCGTTGTTTCCGGTCAAGGCGCCGTTTGCCGGCACGGTGATCGAGAAGAGCGCGGTATTGGGCGAACTGGCCCAACCGGACAAGAGCCTCTTTACCGTGGCCGACCTGTCGACCCTGTGGATCGAAGCCAACCTGTTCGAGAAAGACCTCGGCCGGGTGCGAGTGGGAGCGCCGGCCATGGTGACGGTGAGCGCCTATCCCGGTGAAGCGTTCCAGGGCCGGCTGACCTATATCAGCAGCACCGTGGACAGGGAAACCCGGGCGGTGCAGGCGCGGGTCGAGGTCCCCAACCCGGACCGGCGCCTGAAGCCCGAGATGTTCGCGACGGCGGCCATCGCCACCGCTTCCACGACCGAGGCGCTGACCCTGCCGCAGGCGGCGGTGTTGCTGGTGAACGGCCAGCCCACGGCCTTTGTCCGCGAAGCGGGTGGCTTCGAACCCCGTGCCGTCGAAGTGGGCGACAAGGTCGGCAAGCGCATTGTCCTCACGAGCGGCGTCAAGGCCGGCGAGTCGGTGGTGGTGGCGGGCGCCTATGCGCTCAAGGCACGCCTCCTCAAGTCGCAAATCGGCGACGCGGACTGAGGGGTCGTCATGCTTAATAACATTGTCGATATCTCGCTGCGCTACAAGGTGCTGGTCCTGGTGGGTTTCCTGCTTGTCGTGGTCTTCGGCATTCAGGCATTCCGCACGGTGCCGGTGGATGCCTTCCCGGACGTAACGCCGGTACAGGTCAATATCTATACCGAATCGCCAGGGCTGGCCGCCGAGGACGTCGAGAAACTCCTCACTTTCCCGGTGGAAACCGCCATGGCCGGCCTGCCCGGGGTCGAGGAAATCCGCTCGGTGTCCCTGTTCGGGCTCTCCTACGTGAGCGTCTATTTCAAGGACAACGTGGATATCTATTTCGCCCGCCGCCTGGCCGGCGAAAAACTCCTGGAAGCGAAAGAGCGGATTCCCGAGGGCTATGGCGAACCATCTCTGGGGCCGAATAGCTCCGGATTAGGCCAGGTGTTCTGGTACACCGTCGAATCCGCTGATAAGAAACTCTCGACCATGGACCTGCGCACCCTGCAGGACTGGAACGTGCGGCTCATGCTGCGCACGGCCTCCGGCGTCGATGATGTGGTTTCCTGGGGCGGCGACGAGAAGCAGTTCCAGGTGCTCATCCAGCCGCAGAAACTGATCAAGTACGGCCTCAGCTTCAAGGCGGTGATGGAGGCGCTGACCGCCAACAATCGCCAGGTCGGTGGCCAGTACGTGAATCTCGGCCAGGAGCAGTACCTGGTGCGCGGCCTGGGATTGGTCGCCAATAGCCGCGACATCGGCAACATCGTGATCACCCAGCACGACGGCGCACCGATCTATGTGCGCGACGTGGCCGAAGTGAAGGAGGCGCCCGGCCTGCGTTTCGGCGCGGTGACCAAGGACGGCCGGGAAGTGGTGCTGGGACAGGCACTGGCCCGCATCAACGAAAATGCCAAGAGCGTCGTCGATGCGGTAAAAACCAAGCTCAAGGTGGCCCAGCAGGCATTGCCGGCGGGCGTGACCATCACCCCGGAGTACGACCGCACTGAACTGGTCGAGAAGGCCCTCAAGACGGCGGAGAATGCGCTGCTGGAAGGCTCGATCCTGGTGGCGGTCGTCCTCTTCCTGTTCCTCGGGGAAATCCGTTCGGCCATCGTCGTGGTCGTCACCCTGCCGCTCGCCATGCTGATCGCCTTCATCCTCATGCAGTTCTTCGGGATGTCGGCCAACCTGATGTCGCTGGCCGGTCTCGCCATCGGCATCGGCATGATGGTGGATGGCGCGGTGGTGATGGTGGAAAACAGCTTCCGCCTGCTCTCCCACCAGGCCGGCAAAGCGGTGAACAAGACGCACGTGATGCTGGAAGCAGCGCGGGAGGTGATCAACCCCATTGCCTTCGCCATCCTCATCATCATCGTCGTGTTCCTGCCGCTCTTCTCCCTGACCGGCCTGGAGGGCAAGCTGTTCAAGCCCATGGCGCTCACCATCGCCTTCGCCATGGTGGGCTCGCTCATCCTGACGCTCACCTTGGTGCCGGTGCTGGCGGCGCTGATCCTGAAACCGAAGGAAGAGAAGGACACCTTCATCCTGCGCCACGCCAAGCGGCTGTACCTGCCGCTGCTGGACTGGGCTCTCGACCGGAAGAAGCAAGTGATCGGCGGCGCCCTGGCGCTGCTGGTAGCGGCACTCGCCGTCTTCCCCTTCCTCGGCAAGGAATTCATGCCCACCCTGCAGGAGGGAACGCTCATCTTCCGCGTCACCGGCATTCCCTCCACTTCGCTGGAAGAGAGCCTCGGTGTCGCCAAGCGCATCGACACCGCCCTGAAACAGCAGTTCCCCCAGGTGACGTCCACCCTAGCCACCATCGGCCGCGCCGAGAAGGGCGAGACGGCGGACGTGAATTACATGGAAGTGCTGGTGGACCTGAAACCGGCGGACGAGTGGCCCGAACGCATGCCCATGCCGAAACTCGCCCATGAAATGCAGGAGTCCCTGGAAAAGGCCATTCCCACGGTGGTGTTTGCCTCCACTCAGCCCATCCAGATGCGGGTCGAGGAACTTATCTCCGGCGTGCGGGCGACCCTGGCCCTCAAGATCTACGGCGAGGATCTCGCGACGCTGGACCGTCTGGCCGGCCAGATGAAGGCCGTGCTCGACCAAGTGCCCGGTGCCGCCGACCTGTCCCTGGAGGCGAACAAGGGCAAGCCGCAGATGGTGATCAAGGTCAATCGCGACGAGGCAGCCCGCTACGGCATCAACGCTGACGAGATCCTGGAGGTGGTGCAGGCCGGCATCGGCGGCAAGACAGTGTCGACCATCATCGACGGCGTCAAGCGCTTCGATCTTCAGGTCCGGCTGGATGCAGCCTTCCGCGACAGCCAGCAGGCGATCGCCGACATCCCCATTCGCACCCAGTCCGGGGCGCTGGTGCCCTTGTCCCGGGTGGCCACGGTGGAGACGGACGAGGGCTACTCCTTTGTGCGCCGGGAACAGCTACAGCGCTACGCGGTGATCCAGATGGACGTGAAGGGACGTGACGTTGACGGCTTCGTGCAGGAAGCCGAGGCGAAGCTGCGGCAGCAGGTCAAGTTGCCGGCCGGCTACTGGATCGAGTGGGGCGGCGCCTTCGAAAACCAGCAGCGGGCCATGGCCCGGCTGGCGGTGATCGTGCCGCTGACCATCGGACTCATCTTCATCCTGCTGTACACCGCCTTCAACTCGCTCACCCATGCGACGCTGATCATCGCCAACGTGCCCTTCGCCGTCATCGGCGGCGTCTTCGGGCTGGCGCTCACCGGCCAGTATGTGTCGGTGCCTTCCGCCATCGGCTTCATCGCCGTCTTCGGCGTCGCCATGTTGAACGGCATCGTGCTGGTCTCCTTCCTCAACGACCAGCGGCAACGGGGCTTGTCCATCCGCGAGGCGGTGCGCCAGGGGGCCGCCTTGCGCCTGCGGCCGGTACTGATGACCGCTTCCGTGGCCATCCTGGGCCTCATCCCCATGCTGCTCTCGCAAGGGGTGGGCGCCGAAACCCAGCGACCGCTGGCCACCGTCGTGGTGGGCGGGCTGTTCACTTCCACGGCCCTGACCCTGCTCCTGCTGCCGCTCATGTACGAATGGGCGGAAGGCCGGCGGGAACGCAAGCAGACATCCATTTAACCGGACGCTGCGGTCCCACCTCCTGGGGCCGCGGCATGGAGAATCGACATGAAAGAGATCAAGGCATTTATCCGTCAACATCGCATCGCCGACGTGCTCGAAGCATTGCGGGATTCGGCACTGTGTCATTCCGGCGCGGGCGCCGGCTGCCACAACGTGACGGTATCCCGCGTGCAACGTCCGCTCACGGATGCCGACCCGACGCAGCAGCATTACTCGATGGAGTTGGCCGAACCCGTGGTGGCCGAATACAAGCTGGAACTCCTGTGCGCGGACGATCTGGCCGACTCCCTGGTGGACCTCATCGCGAAGGCGGCGCACACGGGGCAGCCCGAGGCAGGGTGGGTCGTCGTGAGCGAAGTTCAGCGGGCGGAGGAGATTCGGTGAGACTTCTGGTGGCAGGTAGGTAGCCGCTCTGGTCTTTGCCGTGCTGATTGCGGTTCACATCGCGGCGGCGCTGAAGCACCTGTAGCGAGACAAGGACGGCGTGTTTCAGCGGATGATGCCAAACTGGCAACAACATAATGGAGAACATTTTGATGCGAAAACTGATTACTGGCCTGCTGGCGGCCTTGGCGCTACAGAGTGTGCTGGCGGCAACACTGCCCGAAGTGACCGTCTATAAGGATCCCAATTGCGGTTGCTGCACCGAGTGGGCCAAGCACATGCAAGCGTCGGGCTTCACGGTGAAGCAGGTCAATTCCCAAGCCATGGACGTGGAACGGCAACGGTTTGGGGTGCCCCCGCATTTGGCCAGTTGCCATACTGCGAAAGTTGGCGGCTATACCGTGGAGGGCCATGTGCCGGCCTCCGCCGTCAAGAAAATGCTGGCCGAAAAGCCGTCGATACAGGGCCTGACTATTCCTGGAATGCCGGCGAACGCGCCAGGAATGGGGCAGCACCGTGAGGGAACGCTCAAGGTGTACACCTTGCCCAAAGCAGGTGAGTCGTCACGCATCTACTCGGTCGAGTAGGGCTGATTTCCAAAAGTGCGGTTTGGTGCGTTTTGGTAGTGCGGTACTGCCACAGGCTGCACCCGGCCACATTACTGACGTAGCTTGGGAGGTAAACTAATGGCTGCAATGGCCGATTTCCGGCCTCATGCTAGAGGCAACCGGCTGCACCTCCGTATTCCCGTTTGCCTGACTTCAATTGGATAGCTCAATCCAAAAAAAGAAGCTCCTCAAACGACAGGGGACCGAAGTCCCCTTGTAGTATTCGAATCAGTTGCAGTTCCTCAAGTCCTGCATCTGAAGCTCACTCTTTTTTGCCCAGCCCACAAACATTCCATCCTGAGAATTGGTGAGCCCGACATATTGACCACCGTTGGTCTGTGAAACCTTGTAGCCGGTATATTCTGATACGCTGCCAATCTTTGTGGTGGCAGCCATATCTGAGTAAGCAGCGACATTTGGTTTAGCAGCAACGACACATTGCTTCGCCCACTTATCAGCCGGAGTCTTTTGAGAGGGTTGTTGAGGCGGCTTCTTCGTGTACTCCATGTAGTACCACTCGATACGACCAGCAAAATCGTTGTAGGTTTGGTTGATGCAACGCATGGTCTTGCAATACTTGACGTTGGCGTCCGTGTTAGCGGACTTGTTCTGGATTTCAGCCCAGTGCTTCTGCATGAAGTCCGGATTCTGACGCAGCCAGTCCAGCTTCGGCTTAGCCCTGCCCAGAATTTCATTCGAACAATCCTGACGGTCCCAATCGCAGGCTTGCGCCAACGAAAAGAACGCCAGCCCGATGGCGAATGCAAAAATCGATTTCATAATTCTCCCTTAGATAACGCGCAGCGCCCGTTTCGCGCGCTACTTCATGTATTTGACAGTAACCGTACCGGCCAGCTTGTTCTTTCCGATCTCGTAGTCGGGATTGAAAGTGGCAAGGTTGTGCAACCCGATGCCGACGGCAGCCCCCAGGCCAACCACGGCGGCCGGACTGAAAGTTGCCGCCATCGTGGCAGAGCGGTACTCCGTAAAAACACGGCATTTAAGGTTCTGCTTTTCCAATCGGCCTTCGATTTTCTCAACCACGGCACTGATGTTGGACACGGCGACAACCTGGAACGACTCATGCCGCATGGCGAGCGTATCGAGCTTTTCCATAGTGAGTTCGTCGGCAGTGAATTTCTGAAGATCAATCGACATACGGTTCCTTTGAATGGTTGGTGAATACGCTCGTCACCTACGGACTACCGCGGCGCAATAGGGTCTGCTACTCGCCCTTGGTGCTTCATCCATTTCCCATAGACGGAAACAGCGATCACCGAGAGAGCACCCGCAACAAACGTGATCGCATAACTCGCCAGGGTTTCGAGGGGAGATTGGTTGTACATAGAAACGGCTCCTTAAAATGGGTCGTAAATGCCGTGGTCGTGAATGCATCATATCGTCACGATTCACGGCATGGCAAGGGTTTCCGCAAAGCTCGATCTCGACCAGGACCTCGTGAAACTGGGTAACGCCATCCGTACACGACGGATGGCGTTAGCCCTTTCCCAAGAGGCCCTGGCCGACTATGCTGAGATCGATCGCTCCCATATGGGCAAGATCGAACGGGGCGAACGGAATGTGACCTTCTTGAACATCTTGCGGATCGCCAAGGCCATTCAGTGTCAGCCATCCGATCTGCTGATCGACGCGGGACTCTGACGGATCAAGAGAAAGTGAGGGCTTCTGCCTTGGCTTCCAGTTTCTGACCCAACGTAGTGTGCTGTGGCGTTGCTGAAACAGATGAAGTTGCCTGCGAGTCGCTCACCGGTGCTGCAGAGAAGAACTCTTCCACCACATCACCGCCCTCGTCCTCACTTTCCTCAAACGCCCCATTGCCGAGCCCCAGCTTGGCTGTCTGATCCAAAGCTTCCTGATCAAATCCAGCCTGCCGACGCGCTTCATCGAGTTGCCTGGCCTGTTGGAGCATGTCTTCCGTCGATAGCCCTGAGCGAGGAGTGATATCCACATAGTAGATCGGCGTCCCCAAGCTCTGTCGCGTCGATTTCCCTCTCAAGCGGAGTTCCAATGCCAGACAGGACAGTTTGTTTCCCGAGATCGCCTGGAAGTACTGCAACCGCGCACTCAGGGTCCGAATGCTGTTGAATCCTGTCGTCCGAAAGACGAAGCTCCCCAGCGGATCATCGTCACCGAGCGCAACATTCAAACGCCCATACGGTTTGCAGGCATTTCCCTTGGCCAGAGGGCAAGCATCCGGCGACGGACACGGAAACGATTTGATGCCCTCTTCCGTCTGCCGCTTACAGTTTTGTCCATCACCGACACAAAGCGGACGCCCTGTGCTCCGGTCGAACAAGCTGTACTCCGCCCGGAAGTTGAGCTCGGGATCGTTGAACAACAAGCGGATCGGGATATTGCGAATCTTGCCGCCCTGTTCCTTGCGCAGGGTTTCATCCAGCGGATGCGGCACCCAGCCATCTTTGCTCTGTACCTGGCTGGTGATGGTGAATTGATCATCTTTCTCCGGCAGACGTTTACCGTTCTTCTCGACCACCTTGCCTATGGAGATGCGCCCGAGAATCGGCGGGGTAATACTGAGACCTTTCAACATATCAGTGACTCCTGTAAAAAATGCCTTCCGCCTGCACTGATTGGGGTGCAGGTCAGGAAGGCTGATTGGGTCGGATTGATGGGGTAGATCAGGCCACCAGGAAGCGTCGGCTGCCTGGCTTAGTCAGGGCGTAGCGCTGCTGGAAGTCGGGGTGATCCCTGAGCAGCCTGGTGATATCGAGCACGACGCTATCCTTGGCTTTCTTCCAGGTGACGCTGCCGGTTTCGAAGTTCGCCTGGGTAGCGGTGCCCATGGCTTGCTGCAGGGTCTGCTTAAGTTGTGCTTCCAGCTTCTCGGCCTCGGCGATGGTTTGCCGAACCGAGAGCCAATCGGCGAAGGTGGCCGAAAGGTTGCGTTCCTCGGTGAAGTCGAGCGTCTGGCCATCGTCTTCGGGAAAGAGACAACGCAAAGCCGTATCGGCCGAGTCGGAACCGTCTGCCGGTGGTGGCGTATCGGTCTCGACGTAGTGCCAGAAGTGCCGTTCGAGTTCGATCAACCGGGCAATCAAACGCTCATCGCGCTCGATCCGATGAATTTCCAGATGTTGTCCACCGAGCAGTACGGCAACATCAGCCGCTTGCTTGCCGGTGACAGCGAGCTGGTGCATGACCTGGAGCTGAACGTATTCGGGTACGCCTTCCTTCCAGAGCTTTGCACCGTTGATGCCGGCAGTCTTGCATTCGAGGATTTGCACCTCGCTGCAACCGGTGACTTCGCGGTCGATATTGGCCAGCATCCACGGCAAGCTGGGATCAGGATGCTGCAGGACGGCATTAATGCGCCGTACCCGATTGCCGGTGCGTTTGGTGTAGTGTGCTGCAACGATCGGTTCAAGGATGTTTCCCCAATACATCGGGCTCTCTTCATCGTGCGGATCGGCCTTGGGCAGGTTGCCATCACGACCGGTCTTCTCCAGCCACAGTTCGAGTTGGCTCTTGTAGGGGTTCAAGCCAACTGCGGTTGCGGCATCCGAACTCCCGATGCCTTGTTTGCGAACAGTGAGCCAATCATCTCGGGGCAAGTCCTTGGTCTTGACCAGTTTCAGTGCCGGACGATGCTTGATCGGACTGGCATTGGGTAAGGCGTGTGATTGCATGTTTTGATTCCTTCCAGAAATGCACAATGCCCAGTCAGCCGAATGGGCTGAACTGGGCATGTGCGAGGGATGAATGGTGAAATGAGGACTCAGGTCATGATCAGGCGACGAGTTGCAGGGCCGTATCGAGAGCGCGTTGTTTGAGGACAGCACCCTGACCGAACCACGCGGAATCGACGCGGTATTCGGTGCTACGTGCACGGCGCTCGTGATCCACGTACTCAGTCACGGCGTTGAGTAACCCCCACGCAGTTCCCTTGGCGGCATCAAGTTCTGCACCCTTACCTTGACCGTCGTAGAGTGCCTGGACGCGTTTCAAGGCACGTTCGTTGGCCAAGCCAGCCGATTCGACATTGCCCGGCTGGATATCGCACATCACCCGTAGAAAGTAGTTCATCGCTTCGTGGGATTTCACTTTGCGTTCGGCCAGTGTCTTCATGCGGTACATGAATCCGTCCCATTGCGAAACACTGATACCGAGTTGCTGCTTGACGGCCTGCGGATCGAAACGGGTGCTGTGCGGCACCTTGATCGCTTGGCTCGTGCCGTTCACGGCGATGGTCAGGGTGTTGTTGCAGACGACGCGGACGGTCGTCGGGGTTGCAACGGTCGCGAGTGTTCCGTCGCAACTTGTTGCCAAGAGCAAGTACCCCTGGACGACATCCTTGCCCTTCAAGGCAGTGGATTGACCTGTCTTGGCGAGCGCCCAGAATTTCTTGCCGCCTTTCAGTACCCCAGCCGTCTCTAGCTGGTAGCCAGAAACGTCGGTGAGATCGCGGTAGAACTCCAGGACCTCCTTTGGTTGGACAACTTGGTAGCGCTGCGAGACGACCGATAGCGCTTCCTTGGTATCGGAGCGATAGAGGACTTTCTGCTCTTCGAAAGAGTGAATGGTGCCGAGGCTACCGATGCTGTCAGCCATGAAGCGGACCGGGGATTCCTGGATGGTCCAGTCCATGCCCGCCGCTTTCTGCCAGGTTTCGAGGGGTTGCTTGGCTGGGAGGCGATTGCCGAAACCGTGCCAAGGTTCGGCGCCGATATAGGCCATTTGTTGGACGAGATGTGCCATGAGATTTCCTTTCGGGAATGAATGGGCGCAACCGCTCCGCCGAGTACACGGCAGAGACGGGTAGCTGTGAAGCAATGGGGGAGAAAAACGGGAACTGCGATGCCGTCCGTTGCTGACGGCCGAGATCAAACAAGCCGATCAGTAGGTGGTCGGCTCAGGTGCGGTGAGACTAAAACAGTGGTCGCAAGCAAGGCAGCGGTAATTGTCGAGGATGCGACGGTCGACAAGTTCGCCCAATCGGGCTCCGGATAGACCACCGGCCGTACCGCCGACTACGGCACCAAAGAGCGCACCGAGAACACCGCCGAAGACCATGCCAGGCGGACCGGCGACGATGCCGACGGTCATGCCGATTTCGATGCCAGACAGGCTACCGGTAGCACCGCCGACACAACCACCGACAGTGCCAATGAGGCCGGCAGTCTTGCGGGCACGGTTGCGGGTGATGATCCGCGAGGAATTGCAGTTAGGACAGGTTGAATTCATGGATTTCCCCTGGGTAGATAGAGCAAAAACGGGGAAATCACCTAAAACAAGGCCGTAGATAACGCTTTCAGGCCATACTTTCCCCGCTGCTAAGTAGTGATATGTGACTGAGAAAATCTGGAATCCGGCCCCGACCGGATAAAATTTCAGAATGCCTAAATCCTTGCCCACTCCGACCCCGACGCTCAATCGCCTACGTGCCGCCGCAGGCTTGGTACCCATCATCGAAACAGGATTAGTCGATGGCAAACTCACACAAGAGCGCGCCGCGCTCATGGCATCGTTCTGCGAATGGGCAATTCAAGAGACGATTCACAACGAGGATGAAAGCCTGTTGGCTGAATCGATCCATCAGGGGCTCGACCGTATAAAGCTGCAACTATCGAAACACACCTAGCACTTTTAGGACGTCCTTGGCGCAACCAGCCCTCACCAAACAGCAATCTGGCAAGGCATTTGGGATACCATGGAAACCATTCCAAACACATACTTGGGCTTCTCGATCTTCAAAAGATATCCGAAAGCCTGCCCCTGCCAAACTCTGTCTACCAAGGGCAACTTGAGAAGATGTGGCATCGGAGCATGGAGGAAGCCCAGCGAGCATGCAGCATGGAAACGCTTCGAGGTGGAGATGACAGAAGTTTTTACGTTCATCCAAGCAACAAAACGAAGCAGGCATCGAACCTAGAAGTCGAGCGTGACCTTATTGCCCAGGGGCTCTACCCCTCTTATCAAGCCGAGCAATGGGACCTCTCCCAGGAGTCGCCTTGGCAATATCCTAAGAGGCCCGAAAAACTCGTGTTTCTTTTGAAGGGTCGGGACACCCCTCTGGCCAAGCTGATTCGCTGCCTGGAGTCGCTCAGGCAACAGCAAGATCAAGATTTCGGCATCATTTTGATTGACGATGCCAGCGTACCTGGTCACTCCTGGCTGCTAAATCACTACCTTAAATCCCTCAAACCGCGTACGACGCTGGTCCGCCGAAGGGTTCGACAGGGCTATATCCCAAACTTCCTTCTGGCCTCTGACCTTTGTATTTACCCGGATACGCTGATCGCCGTATTGGACCAAGACGATGCTTTGATGAATAGGCATGTGGTGTCAGCACTCAAGCAAGCCAGATCAGACGGCGCCGACCTCATCAATGGCCTGATGTACCGGCCAAACAAACCAATGCACCTCTACTATGCCGATTACGTCAATCCCCGAAGCAAAGGCGGTGGTAACACTTGGACGCATCTACGAGCCTACACTAAGGAATTATTCGACAGGGTGCCAACTGATGAGTATCGGATTGACGGGGAATGGATATCAGACGTCTCTGATTACGCGACCATGCTCCCGATGGCAGAGATAGCCAGAAAACCAATTCAACTAACCGATAGGTACTTTCTTTGGCACGAACGCGAGACCTATTCGGCTGATCGTAAACAGGCACAAGGTCAATTAATTCAATACCTCCTGAATCGTCATCCAGGACATTCACGAGCAGACTGAACGCACAACCAGGCCGCACAAATCCAGAATTGAGTAGAAAGCGACTATGAGGTTAGCTCTGCCCGGCCATTTTCTTCATGGGAACTACGTTGTAATCGGTTTTTCCTGCCTCCAGAGCCGATAGCACCTTTGCCCACTTGCAAAGAGCATCCTTTCTCTCATCAAAATAATCGTGGCGGTTGTAGACTCCCTCCACCCCTTTGATTTTGTGATTGAGGCAGCGCTCTGCAACGAATGGATCGACGCCCAACGCAGCCAAATGCGTTCGTGCTGTACGTCGGAAATCGTGAATCGTAAAATTTTCGACGTCCTTAAGCTTAGGCCGAATATGTTTGGCCAGCGCTGCGTTCAGCGTGTTCAAATCAATATGCGGGATCATACGGTGCTGCATCTTGCGAGCAGGAAACACATATTTGCTGCCATTCGCCAAGCGATGTAGCTCTTTGAGCGTATCTACAGCCATCGGCGGTAACGGTATATCAATTGCGGCGCTTGTCTTGGTTCTCTCCTCTGGCAAGTGCCAGATTGCCTTATCCAAGTCGAACTCTGCCCAAGGAGCAGCGACAAGCTCTTCCTTTCGTACAGCAAGCAACAACAGCAACCGAATCGCATACATGTTCTCGATTGAGAAACATCCCAACATGTCGCGCATGGCAGCGAAAAGCTTGATGATTTCTTCGCTTGTTAGCCAACGCTCACGGCTTTCTTCTTTCCCGCCGGCATCTGAAGGGTCAAATGCACTGGCAGGGTTGTTTTCAACAATATGCCGTTTAATGGCGAAGTTGAAAATTCGTTTCGTCCAACGTAACACATCGTTTGCGACAGTTGGTGCGCCACGTTTAACGATCGCCTGCAACATGTCGTCAATGTCGCGAGGCTTAACATCTTCCGCTTTCATCTTGCCAAGCTTTGGCTTGATATCATTCTCAATGCGGCGACGAACAATGTCCGCATGCTTCCACTTCGGCAAAATAACCCGCTCATAAAACTGATCACAGAGCTGATTGACCGTCCATGCAGCTTTCTCCGCTTCAATCTTCTCTAAAGCCTCACGTTTTCTCTCCTGCTTCTCGCCAGCGACATCATGCCCAAGGGCAACTTTTGCAGAGAGTTCGCGTGCTGTTTCGCGAGCTTTAGCCAATGACAAAGCGGCAAAGCTACCCATGTTCATAATGCGTTGCTTGCCGGCAAAGCGATATCGAAACTTCCATACAGGGGAGCTAGCGCTGACGGGAAAGCTTAGATAGAGGCCATCGCCATCAGATCGACCTTCAAAGCGCTCGCCGTTTCTAATCCAGGCACGTATTTGTATGTCCGTTAATTTGCCCATGATTCCTCTCCGCCGAATTCGATAGTCACTGTCATGCGCTTCGCACCATGCAAGCTAGCTTCTCTGAGCAGCGCTGAAAACGTTCTAGCTAACTCTTGATCGCGATCTTTACGTCGTTTATTCCCGACCGCTGCGATCACGCTCTCATCGCTATCGATCAATTTCCGATAACTACGAGCCAGTTCCCGTGCAGATTCAAGTGAGACGGCAGGGTAGTTGCCCAGCGTAAGTTTGTGCTGCTCACCAAATTGGCGAAACCTGAATAGCCAAACAGGACGCTTTTGATCTGACCTGAAGCCTAGGTACAGGCCACCACCATCGCCGCGCATTTCAAATCGCTGCCCGCCTTCGATCCATTCGGCGATAAGTTCGTCAGTTAGCTTTTCCATTGGATGTGTGTACTAATTTCCGCATAGTGTATTCGTGAAAAATACACACTTAGGTACACACAAATGGTGCGCTCTTGTGAGGTGATATGCAACTACAAAAAATGAAAAACCCCCATTTTCAGGGGGTCTTGGACGGGGTGTAACTACGTGTGAGACAAGTTGAGACTTCACTCCAGATTCTGGATCTGTTCGCGCATCTGCTCGATCAGCAGCTTGAGATCCATGGATGCCTGGGAGACCTCGGTAATCGCTGACTTGGAACCCAGCGTGTTGGCTTCGCGATTCAATTCCTGCATCAGGAAATCGAGTCGCTTGCCACAGGCCCCACCCTGCTTCAGAACGCGCTCGACCTCGTCGAGGTGGGTGGTCAGACGGCTGAGTTCCTCGGCCACGTCGATGCGCGTGGCAAACACCGCCACTTCCTGCAGGATGCGATCGTCGCTGGCGTTACCCAGGGCCTCGGTCAGACGCTGGCGCAGCTTTTCGGTAAACAGGGCCTGCGCTTCGGGAATGCGGGGTGCGACACGACGCACGATGTCGCGCATGCCGTTGACCCGTTCGACGATCATGGTCGCCAGCTTGGCGCCTTCGCGACCGCGGCTGGCGGTAAAGTCGTCGAGCGCCTCGCGGGCCAGCGCCATGACCTCCGGCCCGAGCGCCGCAAAATCGACGCTCTGGTCACCGAACATGCCGGGCCAGCGCAGGGTTTCGTTCACACTCAGGGGGGCCGCATCGGGCAGCTGGGCACGCACCTGGGCGCTCAGCGCCTGCAGCATGGCGAGCAGATCGCCGTTGAGCTGAAGCTGCTCGGCTCTGGCCGCCGCCGCATTGAAGGACAATCGGCATTCGACCTTGCCGCGCGACAGGCGTGCGGAAAGCAGCTCACGCAGCGGCATTTCCAGCGCGCGCAAATCCTCGTTAACCCTGAAATGAAAATCCAGATAGCGGGAATTGACGCTTTTCAGTTCTATTTGCAGCGAACCGCGATCTACATCACGGGTTTTCACTGCATAACCAGTCATACTACAAATCATTATCGGGGAGTCTCCAGCTTTACAGGCCGGACAACACGCCCGAAAATGCCTGAAATTGCATCATAACCGCGAGCTCCATGGCGCAACAAGCCAATCAACCGTTACCCAACGGTCACCAACTTGAGGAATACACGATAGACCGCCAGCTTTCGCTCGGCGGTTTTTCCATCGTATACCTCGCGACCGCCCCCGAGGGGCGGCAGGTCGCCATCAAGGAATATTTGCCGAACAGCCTGGCGTTGCGCAGTCGCGGCGAGATCAACCCCGTCATCACGGCGGAACACCTGGGCGCCTTCCGCTACGGGATGAAATGCTTCTTCGAGGAGGGTCGCGCGCTGGCCCGCCTGTCGCACCCGAACGTGATCCGCGTGTTGAACTTCTTCCGCGCCAACGACACGGTGTACATGGTCATGGAATACGAGCACGGCCGGACGCTGCAGGAGTTCATCCAGAAGCACCAGGGACACATTTCGGAGCGCTTCATCCGCGGCGTGTTCACCCGCATGCTGAACGGCTTGCGCGAAGTGCATTCCAACAAGCTGTTGCACCTCGACCTGAAGCCGTCGAACATCTATCTGCGCGGCGACAACACGCCCGTGTTGATCGACTTCGGTGCCGCCCGCCAGACGCTGATCACCGACCAGCCGATCCTCAAGCCGATGTACACCCCGGGCTTCGCGTCGCCCGAACACTACGGCACGCGCAAGGACCTCGGCCCGTGGAGCGACATCTACAGTGTCGGCGCTTCGATGTACGCCTGCCTGGCCGGCGTCGCCCCGCAGGCTGCCGACAGCCGCATGAAGAAGGACACGCTGGCCCCGGCCATGGTGCGCTGGGATGGCCAGTATTCCGACCGCCTGCTCGAAATCATCGACTGGTGCCTGAATCTCAACCATCTGTACCGACCGCAAAGCGTTTTCGCGCTGCAGAAGGCGCTTGTCGAAGCCATTACCCCGCCCCGCCCGAAGACCAATCCTAACTGGCTTGGCCGTTTCGTGGATAAATTCAGGAATCCGCTGCGATGAGATTCACCATCTACCAGGAAAGCCGCGTCGGCGGCCGTGCCAACAACGAAGACCGGACAACCTACTGCTATTCCCGCGACGCCCTGCTGATGGTCGTCGCCGATGGCATGGGCGGCCATCACTATGGCGAGATCGCGGCGCAGATCGCCGTCCAGACGCTGGCCGATGCCTTCCAGCGCGAAGCCCGCCCGCTGCTGGCCGACCCCTTCCGCTTCCTGCTCAAGGGCATGACCAACGCCCATCACGCCATTCTCGACTACACCGCGCGCCACAAGCTGAGCGATACGCCACGCACCACCTGCGTTGCCTGCGTGGTGCAGGACAACGTCGCCTATTGGGCACACGCCGGCGATTCCCGCCTCTTCCTGATGCGCGATGGGCGCGTCATGGCGCAGACCAAGGATCATTCGCGCATTCGCCTGCTCATCGAGGAAGGCATGATCACCGAAACGCAGGCCGCCTTTCACCCCGACCGCAACAAGATCTACAGCTGCCTGGGCAGTCCGACGCCGCCGGAAATCGAGTTCTCGCGCAAGACGCCGCTCGACCATGGCGACATTCTGCTGCTGTGCACGGATGGTCTGTGGGGCGAAATTTCCGGCGACATGATGGCCGTCGCCCTGAAGGGCACCAACCTGCTGCAGACGATCCCGATGGTGCTCAACCAGGCCGATGCCAAGGGCGGCCCCCACCGCGACAACCTGTCGGTGGTCGCCGTGCGCTGGGAGGATGCCTATGTCGAAGAAGCCAGCAGCTCCATCTCGACACAGACCATGACCCAGGACGAAGTCACCACCCGCCTCGAGGAATTCGGCCGCAACCCGGCCTACAAGAGCGAGCTGAGCGAGAGCGAGATCGAGGATGCGATCGAGGAAATCCGCAACGCCATCGACAAATACAACCCGAAGAAATAAGGAAAGCCATGCGCCCCAGCCAACGCCAGCCGGACCAGCTCCGTAGCGTCAAGATCACCCGCAACTTCACCCGTCACGCCGAAGGCTCGGTGCTCATCGAGATGGGCGACACCCGCGTGCTGTGCACCGCCTCCGTCGAGGAGAACCTCCCGCCCTTCCTGCGCGGCAAGGGCCAGGGCTGGGTGACCGCCGAATACGGCATGCTGCCCCGCTCGACGCACACCCGCAGCGCCCGCGAGGCGGCCAAGGGAAAGCAGACCGGCCGCACCCAGGAAATCCAGCGCCTGATCGGCCGCAGCCTGCGTGCCGTCACCGACCTGAAGGCCCTCGGCGAACGCCAGATCACGCTCGATTGCGATGTGCTGCAGGCCGACGGCGGCACCCGCTGCGCCTCGATCACCGGCGCCTGGATCGCGCTTTATGAAGCCTGCGACAAACTGGTACAGGCCGGCAAACTGCCGGCCAACCCGATCCGCGATCACGTCGCGGCCATCTCGGTCGGCATCTTCGAGGGCAGCCCGGTCCTCGACCTCGATTATCCGGAAGACTCCAACTGCGACACCGACATGAACGTCATCATGACCGGCCAGGGCGGCATCGTCGAAGTCCAGGGCACCGCCGAAGGCGAGCCCTTCAGCCGCGAGCAGATGAACACCTTGATGGACCTTGCCCAGATGGGCATCCGCCAACTGGTCGCCGCCCAGGAAAGCGCGCTCGCTTCATGAAAAAGCTCGTCCTCGCCTCGAACAACGCCAAGAAGATGAAGGAACTGAACGCGCTGCTGGTGCCGCTCGGTTTCGAAGTCATACCGCAAGGGCAACTGGGCATTCCGGAAGCCGAGGAACCGCACGGTACCTTCGTCGAGAATGCGCTGGCCAAGGCCCGCCACGCCGCCAGCCTGTCCGGCCTGCCGGCGCTGGCCGACGATTCCGGCCTGTGCGTCAGGGCACTGGGTGGCGCCCCCGGCGTCATCTCGGCACGCTACGCTGGCGAACCGAAATTGGATGCCCGCAACAACGAAAAGCTCCTGGCCGAGCTGAGCACACAGTCCGACCGCCGCGCCCACTTCGTCAGTTGCCTGGTCCTGTGCCGCAGCGCCGATGACCCGCAGCCGATCATCGCCGAAGGCGAATGGCACGGCGAGATCGTCGACCAGTATCGTGGCGATGGCGGCTTCGGTTACGATCCGCTGTTCTTCGTCCCGGAATTCGGCAAGACCGCCGCCGAGCTCGATGCCGACACCAAGAACGCTGTCTCGCACCGTGGCCGTGCCATGCAAAAATTGATCGAACGCCTGCCGTCGCTGTAGGTCGAAATCGGCGCCCCGCCCGAGCAATCCGCCACCGGGCTTGGGCGCCCACCCCTACTGCCGGAAATACCATGGCCCGCACCATCCCGATCTTCACCGATACCCGACCGTCCCTCAGCGCCCCGCTGGAATTTCGCGTCTCACCCCCGCTCGCCCTCTACGTCCATGTGCCGTGGTGCGTGCAGAAATGTCCGTACTGCGACTTCAACTCGCATGAGGCCGGGGAAACGATTCCCGAACGCGAATACGTCGATGCATTGATTGCCGACCTGCAATCGGCGCTCCCGCTCATCTGGGGCCGGCCGGTGGTCAGCGTTTTCTTCGGCGGCGGCACGCCCAGCCTCCTCTCGCCGGCCGCCATCGACGAGTTGCTAGCCGCCTTCCGCGCCCTGGCCATGCTGGCACCGGATGCCGAGATCACGCTGGAAGCCAATCCGGGCACAGTCGAAGCGGAGAAGTTCGCCGGTTTCCGCGCCGCTGGCGTCAATCGTTTGTCGCTCGGCATCCAGAGTTTCAATGACGCCCACCTGAAGGCCCTCGGACGCGTTCACGACGCCGCCGAAGCCCGACTAGCCGCGCAGCTCGCGGGCGAGCATTTCGAGACCTTCAATCTCGACCTGATGTACGGATTGCCCGGCCAGACCCTGGCACAAGCGCTAAGCGACGTCGAGGCAGCCCTGAGCCTGTCGCCGACACACCTCTCCTGCTACCAGCTGACCCTGGAACCGAATACGCGCTTCGCCGCCTTCCCGCCTGAACTGCCGGAAGGCGACCTCTGCGCCGACATGCAGGAAGCCATCGAGGCCAGGCTGGCGGCAGCCGGCTTCGCCAATTACGAGACCTCGGCCTTTGCCCAGCCCGGCCGCCAGTGCAAGCACAATCTGAATTACTGGTATTTCGGCGACTACCTTGGCATCGGTGCCGGCGCCCATTCGAAGCTGACCCTGCACGACCGCGTGCTGCGCCAGATGCGCCACAAGCACCCGAAGGCCTACCTGGACAACATCCGTCGCGGCAATGCCGTGCAGGAGCACAACGAAGTGGAGGCGGCCAGCCTGCCCTTCGAATTCATGATGAACGCCCTGCGCCTGGCCGACGGTTTTCATCCGTCGCTGTTCGAAGCACGCACCGCCCATTCGCTGCACACCATCCTGCCGCAGCTGAACGCGGCCAAGGCTGAAGGCCTGCTTGAGGTCGGCCCGGAAAAGATTGCGCCGACCCTGAAAGGCCGGCGCTTCCTGAACGTACTGCTGGAACGCTTTCTGTAAGCGATCAGTGCGTCGCTTCGGCGACGAAAATCTCGACCCGGCGGTTCTTGGCTCGTCCGTCGGCCGTCGCGTTGTCGGCAATCGGTTCGTGTTCACCGCGTCCGTCGATGCTGATGCGCTTGCTCGCCACGCCTCGCGACACCAGATAGTCCCGCGTGGCATCCGCCCGATTGACGGCCAGCAGGTTGTTGGCCGCATCGCTACCCACATTGTCGGTGTGACCGATGATGCGCACCGTGGTCACCGGATTCTGGTTCAGGGTGGAGGCAAACCGGTCGAGCACGGCATGCAGGCCCGGCTTGATACGGTACTGACCGGAATCGAAGGAGAGGTCGCTCGGGATGTCGAGTTTGAGCTGATTGTCGGCCGTCTGGCTGACCCCGATGCCGGTTCCCTGCGTCGCCTGCTCCATGGCCGCCTTTTGCTCCTGCATGTGCCGCGACCATAGATAGCCGCCGCCAGCCCCCAGCGCAGCGCCAATGGCAGCCCCGGTCGCCGCGCTCTTGGTCTTGTTGCCGCCGGCCGTCACGCCGCCCAGCAAGGCGCCCGCCACGGCCCCGATGGTCGCCCCGGTAGCCGTCGTCCGCTGGGTTTCATCCAGATTGGCACAAGCACCCAGGCTGCTGGACAAGACGACAAGGGCCAGCAAGCCGTTCACACTGTTTTTCATGGTTCGCACTCCTCGATCAAACAGGAAAGGCAAGGCCGGCATCAGCTGAAAAGCCCACCCTTCCTGAGCATGTCCAGCCCTTGCGACAGCAGGTCGCCCCCCTGCGGCAACTGACCGTTCGGCGTCAGTTGGTCAACCACTCTGGGCAACAGGTCGGCGAGACTGCCGGATGCCTGCTCGGGCGACACGCCGAGTTGGGCGGCAATATCCCGGAGCTGGCCGGAACCGAGGACGGATTGCAGTTGCTCCGCCGAAATCGGCAGGTTCTTGCCGGTCGACACCCAGGAATTGACGATATCGCCCAACCCACCCTGCTGAAAGGACTGGACGAGTCCGCCCAGCCCACCCGGCTGATTGTTGAGCAACTGCATGACGATGCCGAGCAGCGGATTGTCGCCGCCGGACTGCCCGCCGGCCAAGGCACCGACAACGGAATCAAGAAGACCCATGATGACTGCTCCGATAAAGTTGGGATTTTCATCCTACTCCATCGATTGGGCGCTTATGTGAAGATTTGCGAACCCCGCAGCGGCCTGAAATCAGCCCAGCATGTCGCCGTCGACGTAGTACCAACGGCCATCTTCGCGGACGAAGCGACTCAGTTCGTGGAGCCGATGCCCGCGACCGGCAATGCGGTAGCGGGCCACGAATTCGACCGTGGCGTGGCTTTCGTCGAGTTGCCGGTGAGATCTGACATCGAGGCCGAGCCACTTGCTCGAATCGGCATCAAGATCGAGCTCGCTGGGCCGGGTCGTGGCATGCCAGGTCGCCAGCAGATAGTCGCCCAGCTTCAGGACATAGGCGCCGTAGCGCGAACGCATCAGCGCCTCGGCGCTGGCAGCAGACTTTTCGCCGGCATGCAGGGGCCGGCAGCAGGCGGCGTAACGCAGGCCGCTGCCGCACGGACAGGCTTCCGGCTGCTTCATGCCTCCCAGGGCGGCACCGCGGCACTGCCCGATTGTGCCGGACTGGCAGGCACCTCGACCGCCTCGACCTTTTCGCCGCCCAATGCCTCGATCAGTTGCGGCAGGAAGCGGGTCAGTTCCCCCGTCATCAGGGCGAAATCAGCATCGAACTGCTCGTCGGCATGCTCGGCGCTCTTTTCGGCTTCTTCCTTGAGCAGGTCGAGGAAGGCGAGGCGCTTGACCTCCATCTTTTCACCCAGCACGAAGGAAATCCGTTCGTCCCAGGTCAGCGCCAGCTTGGTCGGCAGCTTGCCGGCCGCCAAATGGGCCTTGATTTCGCTGCTTACCTCGTCGCCCAGCGGATGACGGACATAGCGGACAGCTGACTTTTCTTCGCCCACCGCCTTCAGTTCGCAGTCGCGGTCGATGGTAAAACCGTGCGGCGCGTCGCCGCCGGCCAGCCAGTCAGCCATGGCCGATTGCGGCGACAACTGGGTATGCACGGGCGTCAGCGGGAATTCGTCGAGGCAATGCCGCAGGTGCTCGATCACTTCCTCGGCCTTGCCGGGGCTCGCGGCGTCAACGACGAACCAGCCGTTGAGCGGATCGATCCAGACAAAAGTCGAACGCCGCTTGGTGAAGGCGCGCGGCATCAATTCCTCGGTAACGCGCTCCTTCAGTTCGCGCAGCGCCTTGCGTCCCGGGGCATAGCCTTGCTCCTCGGTCAGTTTCTCGGCGCGCTCGCGGACTTCGTCATTGACCACCGACGACGGCAGCAGGCGTTGCTCGATCGCGAGGGCGATCAGCCACTGACGATTGTTCGCGTAAATCAGGCCGCCATCCTTGCGCGGCGGCACCCAGCCGCGCGACATCGGCTCGTGGCTGGCGCAGCGGGCAAAGGTGCCTCGCGCCAACTGATCGTCGAGCCTGGCGAGATCAATGTTCCAGGGTGTGGGCAGGCGGTAGATTTGCAGATTCTTGAACCACATGTTGCTTGAGTTTCCTTGGTGGCGCCGTTCAGCGCTTCGTAAAGATGACATCCCAGACGCCGTGACCGAGGCGCAAACCCCGGTTTTCGAACTTGGTCAGCGGCCGGTACGCCGGACGCGGCGCGAACCCGCCAAGGCCGGCCGCGCTATCGGATTCCAGCGCTGCGGCCAGCGCCGTTGCGGAAGGATGGGCGACGCTGTTCTCGAGGCTGGCTTCGCGCCCCAGCACGTCGAGCATCTGCAGGGCGTAATTTTCCCAGTCGGTGGCGCAGTGGAAGTAGCCCCCCGGCTTGAGGCGCGAAGCCAGCAGTTCGACGAACGGCGACTGGATCAGGCGGCGCTTCTTGTGGCGCGTCTTGTGCCACGGATCGGGGAAGAAGACGTGGATACCGGACAGCGAACCTTCCGGCAGCATGTCGCGCACCACTTCCACGGCATCGTGGTTGCCGATACGCAGGTTGGTGAGGCTTTTCTCGGCGATCAGCTTGCACAGGGCACCGACGCCGGGCACATGCACTTCCAGCCCCCAATAGTCGTTCTGCGGATTGGTCTCGGCAATTTTCGCCGTGGTTTCGCCCATGCCGCAGCCGATTTCGAGGATCTTCGGATTGTCGCGGCCGAACACGGCATTCAGGTCGATGTTCGACGGCTGATAGGAAATGCCGATCTTCGGCATCATCTCGTCGAAATAGCGGTGCTGCGCTTCCGACATGCGGCCGGCACGGCGCACGAAGCTCTTGATGTGGCCGTGCCCGTCGTGCCCCTCGCGGCCTTCGGTATAGACGCCATCGTCGTGCGCGGCGCCGGACGGGATCAGGATGTCCTTGCTCATGAGCCGATCAGCCCCGAAGTCGGCGACGACGGATCGGCCGAATAGTATTTGCGGGCCA
Organism: Dechloromonas sp. CZR5; assembly: GCF_008711155.1. Taxonomy (GTDB): domain Bacteria; phylum Pseudomonadota; class Gammaproteobacteria; order Burkholderiales; family Rhodocyclaceae; genus Azonexus. The sequence continues at coordinate 218,378 of NZ_VUYQ01000002.1, forward strand.
TGCGACCGGCCAGGAAGGCCTCACGCCCGGCTTCGATGCCTTTCTTCATGGCGCTGGCCATGAGTACCGGATCTTTCGCGTGGGCGATGGCAGTGTTCATCAGCACACCGTCGCAGCCGAGTTCCATCGCGATGGTGGCATCCGACGCGGTGCCGACGCCGGCATCGACGATGATCGGCACCTTGGCGTTGTCGATTATCAGACGCAGGTTCCACGGGTTCACAATGCCCATGCCGGACCCGATCAGCGAAGCGAGTGGCATGACGGCGACGCAGCCGATCTCTTCGAGCATCTTGCACTGGATGGGGTCGTCGGCGCAGTAAACCATGACCTGAAAGCCTTCCTTGACCAAGGTTTCGGCGGCCTTCAGCGTTTCCGGCATGTTCGGGAAGAGGTTGGTCGGGTCGCCGAGCACTTCCAGCTTGCACAGCGGATGGCCGTCGAGCAGTTCCCGCGCTAGGCGCAGGGTACGTACCGCATCCTCGGCGGTATAGCAGCCGGCGGTGTTGGGCAGGATGGTGAATCGCGACGGCGGAATGGCGTCGAGCAGGTTGGGCTGGCCGGCGTCCTGGCCGATATTCACGCGGCGCACGGCGACAGTGACGATCTCGGCCCCCGAGGCGTCGATGGCGGCACGTGTTTGGGCGAAATCCTTGTACTTGCCGGTGCCGACCAGCAAGCGGGAACGGTAGGCCTTGCCGGCGAGGGTCAGTTGGTGCATTTCTTGGTTACCTGGATATGAGCGATTGGCTGTTGGTCAGCGAGGTCGGTTCGCCAGGAAGCCTATATTGGTCCCCGGAAATCCGACCCCGGTTTCAGCCGCCGCCGACGGCGACGACGATTTCAAGCTGGTCACCGGCAACCAGCGGCGTACTGGCATGCTGGCTTTTCGGGACAATCTCGCCGTTCTTTTCGACGGCGATGCGCTTGCCCGTGTAGCCGAGCTGATCGATCAGGCCGGCGACGGTCAAGGCTTCAGGAAACTGGCGATTTTCGCCATTGATCTTGAGGGTAAGCATCGCGCTATTTTAGCCGAAGCCAACGCCCGCTGACCCTCATCGATGACGCAGCGCGTACGCGGCAAAGTCGGCCGGCAACAAAGGCTTGCTGAAATAGTAGCCCTGTATCTCGTTACAACCCGCCTCCCGCAGGAAAGCCAGTTGCTCCGCGGTTTCGACGCCTTCGGCGATGGCTCGCATGTTGAGCGAACGGGCGATGCTGATCACCGCCCGCGACAACGCTGCGCCTTCCTCGTTGCTGGCCGCATCGGCAACGAAGCTGCGGTCGATCTTCAGTTTGTCGACCCGGAAGCGCTTCAGGTAGGCCAGGCTGGAATAGCCGGTTCCGAAATCGTCGATGGCCACGCCGACACCGATCGCCTTCAGGCCGCTGATCACGTCCTGGATCAGGATACTGTCGTCGATCAGCGTGGACTCGGTCAGTTCGACCTGAATCAAGGCGGGCGAAATGCCGGCCCCCCGGGCGGCATGCTGCAAGACAGCGATCACGTCCGAACGATAAATCTGGACGCCGGAAACGTTAACCGCCACCCGGCAATCAAGGCCGGCATCCTGCCAGCGACGTGCCTGCTCGCAGGCCTGCTGCATGACCCACTCGCCGAGCGGCAGGATGAGGCCGATTTCCTCGGCCACCGGGATGAATTCGACGGGCGAGATCGGCGCCGCACCCGATGGCTGCCAGCGCAGGAGCGCCTCGGCACCGAAAACACGCCCGCTGTCGGCATAGACCTGCGGCTGATACACGAGATGGAATTCGTTGTGCTGCAACGCCTGGCGCAGGTTGTTGGCAAGATCGAGACGTCGTCTCGCCTGTTCGTCCATGTTCGGATGGAAAAAGTGCCAAGTCCCGCGCGCCTTTTCCTTCGAGGCATACATGGCGGTATCGGCCTTTTGCATCAGCATGTCGAAATCGGTGCCATCCTCCGGTGCGACGACGATCCCGATCGAGACGGAGGTCGTCAGCTGGTGGTCACCGATCTGGAACGGCTCGACCAGTGCGGCAATGATCTTGTCGGCGATACGTGCCGCCACCTCGCGTCCGCCCATATCGTCGAGCAGCAGGATGAATTCGTCGCCGCCCTGGCGGCTGAGCGTATCCGATTCGCGCAGGCAGCCCCGCAGACGGCGTACCACGGCGATGAGCAGGCGATCGCCGATACGATGGCCGAGCGAATCGTTGATGCGCTTGAAATGATCGAGATCGAGGAACATCAGCGCGGCGCTGCGCTGGTTGCGCCGGCCCTGTTCCATGACATGGCTGAAGCGGTCGCGCAGCAACAATCGGTTGGGCAGGCCGGTCAGCGGGTCGTGGTGGGCGAGATACTGGATCTTCTCCTGCGCCGCCTTGCGCTCGGTGATATCGTCAAAGGAGCCGATGTAATTGATGATCTTGCCATCGCTATCGCGCACGGTCGTGATCGACAGCCATTTCGGATACACCGAACCGTCCTTGCGGCGATCCCAAACCTCGCCTTCCCAGCGTCCGTGATCAATGACCTTGCGCCACATCCCGGCATAGAAGGCTTCGTCGTGACGCCCGGACTTCAGGATGCGGGGCGTCTGCCCCACCACCTCCTCCCGCACATACCCGGTGATGTCGGCAAAAGCCTGATTGACGTTGACGATGACCCCATTGCTGTCGGTCACCATCAAGGCTTCCGAGGTATGGGCGAAGACACGCTCGGACAGTCGAAGCGCCGCCTCCTGGCGATAGCGTGTCGTCACATCGGTATAAACCCAGATCGAACCCTGCTCCACGTCGCTCTGATCAAGCGGCCGACCGGTCAACATGACGCGGATAGCCTCCCCGTCGAGACGCTGCATGCTGTATTCCGACTGGGACGATCCCTGCTGCTCCAGCTCGGCATACATGCGGGTTCCGATGTCGTCCCACTGCGCATCGGACTGGTAGAAAATCCGGGTCGGCTGCCCGACCAGATTGGCCGGATCCTTGAACAGGAACATCTCGGCCAGACGCTGGTTGCAGCGGATGATCTTCCGCTGCCTGACCCAGGCGATACCGACGTGCGCGTTGTCGAAGATCAACTGCTGCTCGGCGAGCAGCCGCAGCATGTCGGCCTCGGCCCGCTTGCGGTCGGTGATGTCGGTATAGGAGGTCACAAACCCGCCATCGGGAAGCGGCGAGCCCTTGACCTCCAGAACGCTGCCGTCGGGCCGGATGCGTTCGAAGCTGTGCGCCTCGCCACGCCGCGCCCTCGCCATGCCATCCCGTACCGTCGCCTCGACGTCCACCTCACCGTACTCACCGCGCTCGGCGTTGAAACGGATGAACTTCTGCAGCGGATTCGGCGGCACCACCAGCGAATCCGGGAAGTCCAGCATGGCCTTGAAGCGGCGGTTGAACTTGATCAGCTCCAGGTTCGCATCCATCACCGTAATGCCGCTCGGGAAATGCTCGATCATGGTGTTCATGATCTGATGCTCACGCCGCAGCGCCTCATCGGCGCGGCGCTGCCCGGAAATATCCTGCAGGGTTTCGATCGCGCCGATCACGTCCCCGGCCCGGTTGTACAAGGGTGCCGCCGTGAAATGAAGCCATGTCCCCTGCGGCCCCATCTGCGGAAAGAAATCCTCGGCTTCGAAGGAACCGGGCAACAACTCCGAACGCCGAAACTTGTTGGCGTAGTAGGTTTCGATTCCGGCTTCGAGGTCACCCGAGACGACCAGATCGGCCATGACCGGCCGCGCGCTCGGGTAGAAAGGCTTCCACTGATCCCGGGTGCCGACGATCTGCGCGGCCGGATAACCCATGACCACCTCGCACGCGCGGTTCCAATGGCTCACCCGGTGGTCGCGATCAATCACGAATACCGGGACCGGCGTACTGGCCAGAATCCGGTTCAAGTGTTCCAGATCCTCGGGTAAAAGCGATCCGGCGGTACCGTTCGTCAAGTTCATGATGCCTCCGCCGAAGATCGGCGATGCCACGCGCCCTCCACCGCACAGTCCTTCTTACTTTAGTAATAGGTGGATATTACTCCCGGAGCAACGGAAGATGCTATTTCAGCAAGCCACGCGGCTTGCGCGGGGCATTGGCGAACAAGCGGTCGTACAGCCAGTTGGGCAGCAGGCGCAGGCATTTGGCGACGATCCCCATCGGCCAGGGGATCACGGTATAGCTGACGCCCCGCTCGATCGCCGCGGCAAAGCGGGCTGCCGCCTGGTCGACCGGAAGCAGAAAGGGCATCCGGTACGGATTGACGGCCGTCATCGGTGTTTCGATATAGCCCGGCGCAATGGTCACCACCTTGATCCGGCATGGCCGCATCTCGAGACGCAGACTTTCCAGATAGGCGATGGCGGCGGCCTTGGATGCGGAATAGGCCTCTGCACCGGGCAAGCCCCGGATACCGGCGACCGAAGCAATGCCGACCAGCCGCCGCCTGCCGCCAGCCCCCTTCATGGCGGGAATGAACGGGGCAAAGGTTGCCGCCATGCCGAATACGTTGATATCCATCACGCGCCGGAAAATGGCGAGATCCTCTTCGCATTCGGTCAACGTCCCGGCCGATACTCCGGCATTGGCAATGACGATATCCGGGGCACCGAAACGGCGCATGAAATTACCCGCCGCATCGTGCAGGGCCGGCGCATCGGTGACATCAAGAGGATAGCAGGCGTGCCCGCCACCCAGGCGCTCGTTGAGCCCCTGCAGGAATTCCGCCCGCCGTGCAACCAGACCCAGCGTGGCCCCCTGTCCGGCGTAGTAAACGGCAAGCGCCTCGCCGATACCCGACGAGGCGCCCGTGATGAATACCTTCAAGGACAATTACTTCTTGCTTGACGTCTTGCCCGACTTTTCGGTGCGTGCCTTGGTGATCAGGCTGTCGGTAATGGCCAGCGTATCGTTGAAATCCCTGCCGCCGACCAGATACTTGCCTTCGACAGCCAGGGCGGGAACGCCCTGGATCTTGTAGGCTTGCGCCAGCTGGTCGCCCCGCTTGACCTTGCTCATGATGCCAAAGGAATTGAAGGTTTCGGTAAACTTCTTGGCATCGACCCCCTTCTTGACTGCCCACTCGGTCAATGCCTTTTCCTCGAACAGGTTCTGGCGCTCGACGTGAATGGCCTTGAAGACGTCGCTCTCCAGACGATGCAGGTCACCGGTAATTTCCAGGGTGTAGTACAGCTTGGCAATATTGGCCCAGGCCGCGCGACCGAAAGTGATCGGCACTTTCTTGAGCACGACATCGCCTTGTTGCTTGGCGGCCCAGGAGGTCAGCAGCGGATTGAAATCGGCGCAATGCGGACATCCGTAGCTGAAGAACTCGATGACCTCAATTTTGGCAGGATCATCGGTCGACTGAACCGGAACAATCTGGGTATACGGCGCATTCTGGGCGAAGGACGGCAGGGAAAGCGCTGCTCCGACAGAAAAAACGGCGGCGACAAAACCACGGCGGGAAAACTTCATTCGCGACTCCTATTTGGCAAGCTGGGCTTCAATGCCGGATTTGGCAAGCTCGGCACGAACTTTGTTCAATTCATCGATCTTCGTGTAGGGTCCCACACGAACGCGGTAGAACGTCTTGTCCTGAATCATGACCTGCTGGACGACGGCCTCCATCCCCATGAAGGCGAGTTTAGCCTTCTGGTTGTCAGCATCCTGCGCAGTGCTGAACGAACCGGCCTGCAGGAAGAGCGGCGTCTTCGACTCCTTGATCTCTTCCTTCTTGTCCTCTTTCTTGTCTTCCTTTTTCTCGTCCGTCTTCGCTTCGGCCGGCTTGGCATCCGGTTTGGGCGCCTTGTCCGGGACGGCATCGGCCTTGCCCGGCAGGATGTCGTAGAACTGGAAGCGCTTTTCAGGGATCGGATCGCCCGGCTTGCCCGGCAGGGCAAGCGGCTGCGACGGCTCGCCGTTCTTGGCCGCCGGTTCGCTGCGAGCCGGCGGCTGGGCGCGGTCGACGAAGGGCAATGGCGACTTGTTCAAATACCAGACAACCCCGGCGGCGATGCCGACCCCTAGGACCAGGCCAATGAACATGCCGACCAGCGTGCCGCCACCGGATTTCTTTTTTGCCGGTTGGCTCTTGCGGGGCTTCATATCGCGACTCATGAGGATTCCTTACATCGATTCCGGACAGCTGACGCCGAGAATGACCATGCCGTTGCGGATAGTCTGGCGAACTGCCGCCGCCAGCGCAACGCGGGCATCGCACAGCTTTTCGTCGTCCACCAGCATGCGCTCGGCGTTGTACCAGCCGTGGAACTCGCCGGCCAGATCCTTGAGATAGAAGGCAATCATGTGCGGCGCCAGGTCGCGGGCCGCGGTCTCGATCACTTCGCGGAACTGCGCCAGCTGGTTGGCGATGGCCAGTTCGCGCGGATTGCTCAGCAGCGCCAGATCCGCCTCGACCAGGTCGGCCAGGTCGCCCGACCACTGGTTGATGACCGAGCAGACGCGGGCATGCGCATACTGGATGTAATAGACCGGGTTTTCGTTGGTCTGGCTTTTGGCCAGATCAAGGTCGAAGTCAAGATGCTGATCCGATTTGCGCAGGGCATAAAAGAAGCGACAGGCGTCGTTGCCGACCTCCCGGCGCAACTCGCGCAGCGTGACGAACTCGCCGGAGCGGGTCGACATCGAGGCCTTCTGGCCGTTGCGGTAGAGCACCGCGAACTGAACCAGCGCGACGTGCAGCTTGTTGCTGTCGAGTTCGAGCGCCTTGAGTGCCCCGGTGACGCGCGGAATATAGCCGTGGTGGTCGGCGCCCCAGATGTTGATGACCTTGTCGAAACCGCGTTCGAACTTGTTCAGATGGTAGGCGATGTCGGAGGCAAAGTACGTGTACAGGCCGTTCTCACGCTGGACGACGCGATCCTTCTCGTCGCCGAAGGCGGTGGACTTGAACCACTTGGCGCCGTTCTGCAAGTAAATGTGGCCCTTCTCTTCGAGCAGGGCGACGCAGCGGGCGACCAGGCCGGTGTCGTAGAGCGACTTCTCGGAATACCAGACCTCGAATTCGACGCCGAATTCCTTGAGGTCGTCGCGGCAGTCCTCAAGCTGCTCGTTCAGCGCATGCCGGTGCACATAATCCCAGTCGCCGCCGAGCAATTCCTTGGCCTGGGCGATCAGGGCATCGAGGTGCAATTCGCGCTGCTGCTTGGCTTCGTCGTCGGCGCGACCGGTATCCGGCAATCCCGGCGTACCGGCCACCACGTCGGCAGCGGCGCGCACGAACTTGTCGCCATGGGCAACGGTCATCTGCTTGGCCATTTCGCGCACATAGTCGCCCTGATAGGCGTTGGGCGGGAACTGGACAGTCTGGCCGTGCTGGTCGAGGTAACGCAGCCAGGTCGACAGACCGAGGATATCCATCTGGCGGCCGGCATCGTTGACGTAGTACTCACGCGTCACATCCCAGCCGGCAAAGGACAGCAGGCCGGACAGCGATGCGCCGTAAGCCGCGCCGCGACCGTGGCCGACGTGCAGCGGACCGGTCGGGTTGGCCGAAACGAATTCGACCTGCACCTTTTGTCGCCCGCCCACCACGGAGCGGCCAAAATCCGCACCTTCAGTCAGCACCGCGCGGACCACATTGATCTTGGCCCGGGCATCGAGCGTGAAATTGATGAAGCCGGCCCCGGCCACTTCGGCCTTGGCAACCAGAATCGACGGCGGCAGCTCGTTCAGCAGCTGGTTGGCAATTTCGCGCGGATTTTTCTTCAGCGCCTTGGCCAGTTGCATGGCCAGATTGGTCGACCAGTCGCCATGCGTCGGATCACGCGGACGTTCGAGTTGGATCGTGCTATCGGTTGCGGAGGGGGCAACGCTGGCCAGCGCCTTTTGCAACAGGGCGGTCAGCTGGGATTTGACATCGTGGGCCATTGATTCGCGGCTAAAAAGCAAAAGATCGATTATACGCTGTCGCTCGTGCTCTGCTTGGCAATTGGCACAACGCGATGCAATGCCGAATTTGCGCACCGAAACAGGCGCCCGCCTTGCCCGCGGCAGCAGCGCCGCCGCGGTTCAGCCGGCAACGATCACCGACCACGCGGCAAGCTTTTCGGCATAGCCTTTCGCGGCATGAGCCGGACTGGTCGACGGCAGGCGACTGAGCGTGACATTCCGTCCCGCCAACCCGGGCAGAACATGACGACGGAAGTTGGATTCCGCGGCCGCCCCGTTGAAATAAACCCGTCGAATGGCCGGATGCGTCGCGAAGAACTCGGCAAAATCGTTGACGCACACCGAGGCTCCGACAATATCGGCATCCAGGCTGCCGTCGCGCTCGCAATCGGCGATCACATCCCACAAAGCGATCCCGGCAGCGGAAATCCGTTCCAGGCGCTCCCGATAAGGCAGGGATGGCCCGGCCCCCAGCAGATCGCCCATGATCCGCCAGAAGGCATTGCGTTCATGCGCGTAGTATTGCCCCGCGCGCAGCGAGGCCTCACCCGGCATGCTGCCGAGAATGAGCACGGTCGCATCCGCCGACGCCACCGGGGCGAAACTGCGGACCGCCGCCATCGTCCGTCAGCCGCCAAACACCCGGTTCTTGCCGGCCCGCTTGGCGAGATACATGGCCTGGTCCGCCCGCCGGATCGCATCGTTCCCGGCCTCGTCGGGAGCGACCTGCGCCACCCCGGCGCTGAAGGTGATCAAGACCCGCTCGCTGCCCGACATGTAGATGGCCTTGGTCAACTCGCGCTGCAGACGGGTAATCACCTCGATCCCCTCATCCAGCCCCGTATCCGGCATCAGGATGACGAACTCCTCGCCGCCGTAGCGGGCCAGGGTGTCGCTCGGCCGTATGTTGTGGCGTGCCACGTTGGCCAGGTGAATCAGGGCACCGTCGCCGGCGTCGTGTCCCAGGCTGTCGTTGAGCTTCTTGAAATTGTCGATGTCGAGCAAGCTGACCGACAGCGGGGTTTCCTTGCGCCGCATGCTGGCTATCTCACGCAACAGCGCCTCGTCCAGCCCCTTGCGATTCAGGGCATCGGTCAGCGGGTCGTGGCGGGCCAGTGCGCTGGCGTTGTCGAGTTCGTGATGCAACTGGATGAGCTCGGCCTCGGTCACCTCGACCTTCTCCTGCAGGCTCTTGAGCTGTTCGCGGGAATGCGCCGATTCCTCCGCCATGGCATGGGTCGCTGAAATAACCCCTTCCAGCAAGGGTTTCAGCTCATCCGGCGTGGTCACCTTCTCCACCTGCCGTGCCGTCTCCTCGATACGCACCTCGAACGCGCTGCTCGAGCGGTTCATCTGGGAGAGGCTCTTGATGAACTCGGAGAGCATCTCGCGCATCTCCTGCTGAGCCGCCACGGAACGAATGCGGGCACGCCCCTGCTTTTCCAGGACATCACGCATGCGTCGCTCCATCTCGTCGAGATGACGCAAGGTCAGCGGTGGCGCGATACTGGCCAGCAGGCCGTCGATCTGCCCCTTCAGCCAGCGGTCATCGATACCCAGTTCGCCGATGTTCCGGATGATGAGCTGGAGCAGCTTGAGCAGGGAGTCCCGAATCTCCAGTTGCTCCTCGACACCGGAGCGAACATGGCAGACCATCTGGTCGAGCGCATGGCGCACGGCATGCACCTCGACTTTCGGCTGCTTGAGCAGAAGGGCCAGCTCACCGGCGGCGGCCACCGAACGCGGATTGTCGCACCCGAAGAAAGGCGAAAAGCTCTCGACGAGCCGCGCCAGACTGAGCGCCAACTCGGCGGGCAACACGTCCGGCGCCACGCCCCCCGAGACAGCCGGCGCCCACCCACCCGCCGCCTGGGAGAAGCCGAGCACGGCGTCGGTCACTCCCTGCCAGCTCCGTCGTGTAATCGCCTGCCCCAAGGCATCGAGATGCGCGTCCTGCTGCGGACCATGCGGCACCAGCGCGGCGGCCAGCTGGCGCAAGGGCTTTTCAGGGAACGGAGAGATATCCGGCAAACCGGCGATCTCGTTGTAGCAAACCTGAAAATTGGCCGGGGTCGGCGGCAAATGCTTCGCCGCCAGACGTTTGAGGGCTTCCCGAGCGATATCGGTCGGATTTTTCAACTCGTTCATGGAGGCGATTTCCGGTCTTGGAGTAGGGAAGCGAGCAATGTGAATGATAGTTGTAACAGTTTATCGCATCCCCTTCCGGATATACGACGGCGTACCTCAAATAGCAGCCCGTCAGTCCGAATTTGCAGGTCTGCAACCCGCGTAGGCGTGTTAGCATGCTCGTTTGACTTTGCCGGCCATCCACCTCCCCATGCGCCTCTTCCGCCTGTTCAAGATCGCCTCCGTCGCCAGCCGTTTCGGCCTCGACGAGATGGTGCTCGAACACGAGCCAAGCGGCCGACTGGTGCGCCTTGCAAACGCCCTGCAGTTCTGGCGCGACCTGTCGACGCCGCGCGCTGTACGCCTGCGCTTGGCCCTCGAAGCCCTCGGCCCCATTTTCGTCAAGTTCGGCCAGGTGCTATCCACCCGGCGCGACCTGATGCCAACGGATATCGCCGACGAACTGGCCCGTCTGCAGGATCGCGTTCCACCCTTCGATTCCGGTCTTGCCCTGGCCGAAATCGAAAAAGCTTACGGCCGCCCCGCCCATGAGGTTTTCGCCGAATTCGACCCGACCCCGATCGCCTCGGCCTCCATCGCCCAGGTGCATTTCGCCCGCCTGCGCGACGAGGATGGCGGCCATGACGTCGCAGTGAAGATCCTGCGGCCGAACATGCTGTCGGTCATCGAACACGATCTCGCGCTGATGGACAACCTGGCGATGCTGCTCGAAAAGCTGTGGTCGGACGGCAAGCGCCTGAAGCCGCGCGAGGTGGTCGCCGAGTTCGCCAAGTACCTGCGCGACGAACTCGACCTGATGCGCGAGGCGGCCAACGCCTCGCAGCTGCGCCGCAATTTCACCGATTCCCCCCTGCTCATCGTGCCGGAAGTGCATTGGGATTTCTGTACCTCGACCGTCATGGTCATGGAACGCATGAAGGGTGTGCCGATCTCGCAAATCGACCGCCTGCGCGCCGAGGGCATCGATCTCAAGAAACTGTCCGCCGCCGGCGTCGAAATCTTCTTCACGCAGGTCTTCCGCGACGGCTTCTTCCATGCCGACATGCATCCGGGCAATATCTTCGTCGCCCCGGACGGCCGCTACATCGCGCTCGACTTCGGCATCGTCGGCACGCTGACCGATAGCGACAAGAACTACCTGGCGCAGAACTTCCTGGCCTTCTTCCGCCGCGACTACAAGCGCGTCGCCGAAGCCCACATCGAATCCGGCTGGGCGCCGAAAGACACCCGCGTCGACGAATTCGAAGCCGCCATCCGTGCTGTCTGCGAGCCGATCTTCGACCGGCCGTTGAAGGATATTTCCTTCGGCAAGGTGCTGCTCCGCCTGTTCCAGACCTCGCGCCGCTTCAATGTCGAGATCCAGCCGCAACTGGTCATGCTGCAGAAGACGCTGCTCAACATCGAAGGCCTCGGCCGCCAGCTCGACCCCGAACTCGACCTGTGGAAGACCGCCAAGCCCTTCCTCGAACGCTGGATGAGCGAACAGATTGGCTGGCGTGGCCTACTCAAGACCTTCAAGCACGAAGCTCCCTATCTGGCCCGCAGCATCCCGCAACTTCCCCGCCTGGTGCACCAGGCCCTGGCCCAGCCGGCCAAGGCCGACCTGCAACCTCAGATCGAGCGCCTGATTGCCGCCCAGCGTCAGCAGAACCGCTGGCTGGCCGTCATCGCCCTGCTGCTCGCCCTGCTCGTCGGCGCCCTGTTCGCCTGACCGTCGATGGCTGTCATTACGCTATCCACGTTTACCGAAGAACATGTCGCCGACTGGTTCGCCACGCGCGACATCAACAAGGCCAAACCCTACGTCGACCTGGTCCGCGACCTGAACATCGACGGCAACATGCTCAGCGCACAGGTACCCGGGTCGGCGCCCGAACCCTACAAGGTCCAGGCTTACCTGAGCCAGGACCAGAGCGGCGAGATGGGGGTCGTCAGCCGCTGTACGTGCACAGTCGGTCGCCACTGCAAGCATGTCGCCGCCACCTTGCTCAAGGCCATAGAGGCGCGCGCCCCGGCCGCCCAGCCAAGCGGCAGCGCCCTGTCGTGGATCGAGGACCTGCGCCGCACCTCGATCGCCGTGGCCAAAAAGAAAGCCCGGCCGAGCAGCGCTCGCCAGCAACTCTTCTACATCCTGAAATGGACAGCCGACAAGCGCCAGTTCGGTATCGAAATCCGTAAGGGTAAATATCCGGAAAGTGCTGAGGAATGGTGGAAGGTGGACCGTGCCCTGCTCACGCCACCGCAATTCGTCAGCGAGGAAGATCTCGGCATCCTGCGCCTGATCTGGGCCGATCGCGGCCACGAAACCGGCCTGCGCGCCTTTGGGCTCGGCCCGGAGCGGGGCGGCGAAATCCTGCAGCGCATGGCGGCCAGCCATCGCCTCTACCCCGAGGACGACCTCGGGCTGCCGCTCAATGCCGGCACCCCGCGCCCGGCTACCATCGGCTGGAACATCGACGGCATGGGCTTCCAGCGCCCCTACCTGAAACCGCAGCCGTCGGCCGAGATGATCATTGCGGTCGACCCGCCCTGGTACGTTGACCTGGCGGAAGGCGAAGTCGGTCCGCTGGAGGTTTCCGGCAATCCGGACGTGGTCAGCCGCCTATTCTCGCTGCCGCCCCTGTCCGCCGAAGAGGCCGCCCTGGTCGCCGAAGCGCTGTCCGAGCTCGCGCCCGACCTGCAGTTACCGGGCGGCGATGCCGGCGCCCGCCTGCGCCTCGTCGACGCGCCGCTGATTCCCATCCTGCAGCTCGAAACCCTGCATACGCATGGCCACCGCGCCTGGCGGGGCTATCCGCAGAATTTCGCCGGCGGTGAGTTCGATGTCGCCAAGGTCGTTTTCCGCTATGGCGACGCCGACATCCGGCCCGAAGAGAAAAGCGAGTTCATCACCTTGCCGGAAGGCGAGACGATCCGCCTGAAGCGCCGCCCGGAGGCCGAAACGAGGGCGCTGGAAGCGCTGGCCGGCAGCGGCCTGCAGAAGATTCCGAGCCATACCCTGCACACCTTCGGCAGCCCGCCCGAAGGCGTCTATGGCCTGGCCGACGAAATGCATTGGGTGCCCTTCATGCAGGAGGGCTCTCTGCACCTGAAGGAGGCCGGCTGGCAGATCGAATTCCCGGAAGACTTCCGCCATCACGTCATCGAGGTGGACGGCTGGGATGCCGAGCTCTACGAATCCGACAACGGCTGGTTCAACCTCGACATGGGCATCATCGTCGAAGGTGAGCGCCTGCCGCTGGCACCGCTCCTCGCCAACCTGTTCCGCAGCGACCCGCGCTGGCTGGAAGTGGCGGAGCTGGAGCGCGTCCCCGACGATGAAGGCATCGACCTCTACACTGCCCGCGGCAAGCGCCTGCGCGTCCCCGCCGGCCGCATCAAGCCGCTGGCCGCAACGCTGATTGACCTGTTCGACGGTTTTTCCGGTGGCGACGTGCTGCGCTTGTCGCGCTTCGACGCCCCCCGCCTGGCCGAACTCTCCGACCTCAGCCGCTGGCAGTTCCGTGGTCAGAACGACATCATGGCTCTGGCCGAGCGCCTGCTGGCTGCCCAGGGCATTTCCGATGTCGCGCCACCCGCCGGCTTCCACCTCGACCTTCGCCCCTACCAGCGCGAAGGCCTGGCTTGGCTGCAATTCCTGCGGGCCAACGCACTGTCGGGCATCCTGGCCGACGACATGGGTCTCGGCAAGACCGCTCAGACGCTGGCCCACCTGCTGCTGGAGAAGGAAGGCGGCCGCCTCGACAAACCGGCGTTGGTCATCCTGCCAACCTCGCTGATCTTCAACTGGAAAAACGAAGCCGCCCGCTTCGCTCCGGACCTCAAGGTGCTGTCGCTGCACGGCCCGGAGCGCAAGAGCCGCTTCGCCGACATTTCGACGCATGACGTGGTGCTGACCACCTATCCGCTGCTGTGGCGCGATGCCGACGAACTGATGCAGCACAGCTATCACCTGCTCATCCTCGACGAGGCGCAGACTGTCAAGAACGCCCAGAGCCAGAGCGCCGAAGCGGTACGCAAGGTGGATGCACGGCACCGTCTGTGCCTGACCGGCACGCCGCTGGAGAACCACCTCGGCGAACTGTGGAGCCAGTTCGATTTCCTGCTTCCCGGTTTCCTCGGGACGAGCAAGCAGTTCACCCGCCATTGGCGCACGCCGATCGAGAAGCAAGGCGACATTGCCCGCCGCAGCCTGCTCGCCCGTCGCATTCGCCCCTTCATTCTGCGTCGCAAGAAGGAAGACGTGGCCCAGGAGCTGCCGCCCAAGACCATCATCGTACGCAGCGTCGAACTCGAAGGTGCCCAGCGCGACCTCTACGAAACGGTCCGCGCCGCAATGGATGCCAAGGTCCGCGACGAGATCGCCCGCATGGGTTTCGCACGCAGCCAGATCGTCATTCTCGACGCCCTGCTCAAGCTGCGCCAGGTCTGCTGCGACCCGCGCCTGGTCAAAGCCAGCGCAGCCCGCAAGGTCCCGGAGCGCGCCAAGCTCGACCTGCTCATGGCCATGCTGCCCGAACTGGTCGACGAGGGCCGCCGCGTGCTGGTTTTTTCGCAATTCACCAGCATGCTCTCCCTGATCGAGCACGAACTCGACAAGGCCAACATCGCCTACGTCACCCTGACCGGCGACACCAACGATCGCGAAACACCGATCCGTCGCTTCCAGGAAGGCCAGGTGCCAGTCTTCCTGATCAGCCTGAAGGCGGGTGGCGTCGGCCTGAACCTGACGACGGCCGACACGGTCATCCACTATGACCCTTGGTGGAACCCGGCCGTCGAAAACCAGGCTACCGACCGCGCCCACCGCCTCGGCCAGAACAAGCCGGTCTTTGTCTACAAGCTGATCGTCAGCGGCAGTATCGAAGAAAAAATTCTCGCCCTGCAGGAGCGCAAGGCCGAACTCGCCGCCGGCATCCTCTCCGAGGATCATCAGGTCGACGTCAAGTTCGGCACCGACGATCTCGCCGCCCTGTTCGAGCCGCTACCCGACTGATCGCGCCGCGGCGCCTATCCGTTACAATAAGAAATAAGACTTTCCTGATGGAGGTCGTTCATGCGTCGCTTTCTGCTCCTGGCCGGCCTTATGCTGTCCGCACTCACCGTTCATGCAGATGTGTGGATGGAGAAGAAAAAAACCACAGCCGGCTTCGAAGACACCCGCGAGACGGTGGTCACGGCCATCGAAAGCCGCGGCCTGGTCATCAATTACACAGCCCATATCGGCAGCATGCTGGAACGAACCGGTGTCGACCTGGGGGCCTCGCGGCGAATATTCGACCAGGCTCAGATCATCGAATTCTGTTCTGCCCGCCTTTCGCGCCAGATGATGGAGCTCGACCCGCACAACATCGTGCTCTGCCCCTTTGCCATTTCGATCTATACCCTGCCCGGCGAAACGGGCACCTGGGTCGCCTATCGCCGCCCCGCCGGCGCCGCCGCCGAACTGGTCGAACCGCTGCTCAAGTCGATAGCCGCCGAAGCCATGCAATAACCGGACGGGCGTTCAGGCCGCTTCCGTCGCGGCATCGATTCGCGCCAGCAAGCCGCTCAGCGCATGGCGCACCGACTGCTCGCGAACGGCTGCGCGATCTCCGGAAAAAAGCCGCGTCTGCGCCTCGCAACCTCCGTCACGCGACGCCCAGGCAAAGCAGACCGTCCCCACCGGCTTGTCGGCAGAGCCGCCGCTTGGCCCGGCAATACCGGTAATGGCCAGTGTCCAATCGGCAAGACTATGCTCGAGCGCGCCTTGCGCCATCGCTCTCGCCGTCGCTTCGGAAACTGCGCCGTGCCGAGCCAGGGTCGTCTCCGCAACGCCGAGCATGTCGCTTTTTGCAGCATTCGAATACGTGACGAAGCCGCGGTCGAACCACGCCGAACTACCCGCAATCGCCGTCAGCGTCTGGGCAACCCAGCCGCCGGTGCAGGACTCTGCCACAGCCACCGTAGCCCCCCGCTCAAGGAGCCTGTTTCCCAGACATTCAGCCAGTTTTTCGAGTTCATGCATGGCATGCATCGTAGCATGGGGATGTTTCGCGCTACCCGCCGGAATGAGCACCCGGTAGTTGCTGCCACATTGCCTCCCGGAGCAACAAATTCAAACCGCATATTCCATGGGAATTCAACGAAAGGCCGAAAGCGGAATAATTCCTTCTGCAACATTCTGTTACAGAAGGCTACGAAAGGACGACAGACGGAACGGGGTGGCGCCCCTAGAATTCAATTGTGCATTGAACCCCTCCTCTCGAAACTCCCCCTTTCGAGAAATTTACACCCCGCCGCTGGCGGGGTTTTTTTTGCTCCGCTACGCCGGGCCGTTATAATCGAGGTTTTATATCTAACGCACTGGGGTCTTCGGCATGGCTGAACAATATTCTTCCAAGGGCATAATGTGGAAAACGATTGGCGTAGCGGTTGTTCTGATCGCCATCATCTACCCGCTCACCAACAGAACCTTCAACTCGGCAGCCGATGCAGCCAAGGGCACCGACGAATCCGATGTTCGCATCCAGCCGGTCGCCAAGTTTGAATTGGCCAAGGCCGAAGCCGCTGCAGCCAGCGGTCCGCGCGATGGTGCCACCATCTACAACTCGGTTTGCGGTGCCTGCCACAACTCCGGCGCCGCCGGCGCACCGAAGATTGACGACAAGGGCGCCTGGGCGCCGCGTCTGGCCCAGGGCAAGGATGCCCTGATCAAGAGCGTGACCAACGGCAAGAACGCCATGCCGCCGAAGGGTGGCGCCACGCTGTCCGACGAGGAAATCAAGGGCGTCGTCGAATATGTGATGAGCAAAGCCAAGTAAGGCTTTCGGAATCACGACAAGGGAGGCTGCGGCCTCCCTTTTTCGTGGACACAAAAAGGCGCCCGCTTGGGGCGCCTCGACCGGACTGGCTTTTGGAGGGCCAGGTCGGCTTCTGCCGGAGTCGTTACTTCTTGGCAGCTTCGACGGCAGCAACCGGAGCCACCGACTCGGCAGCAACCGGCTTGGTGGTTTTCTTCGCCTTCTTCGCCGGCTTGGCGGCCGCCTTGGCTTCTTCCTTCTTCACGTCCGGAGCAGCGGCGACCGGCTTGGCTTCCGGCGTCTTGACCGCTTCGGCGACTTTGGGGGCCTCGGTCTTGACGACAGCGGCGGCGGCAGGTGCGGCAGCCTTCGCTTCGGTAACGGCCGGCTTGACGTCGGCGGCGTGGGCAATACCGAAGGATGCAGCGATGGCGATGGCGACGAGTTGCTTGATCATGTTGAATCTCCTGAGTGGTATTCGTTGGGTTTTGCACCGGCTTTGCGGAATCGCGCTGCCTTGTGCCGAATAACGCGGGCCATCGCAGCCCGGATGTCAGGAGGAAAGTAACCCGTTGTAACGCCGTATTACCGGGCCGTTAGCGCTTGTTTCCGGCAAGCATATCCAAAAGCCCCCCGGTACGCGCTTTGACCGTAGCCTTGTCTTCAACCGGCTTGGCATCCTTGCCGCCGGCGAAGCGCACGTCGTCGCGCCCCATTTCGTCGATAAAGCGCGACGGCTCGCAAGGGATGAATTCGCGCGCCTGCTTGCGCCGCTCGCAGTACGAAATGTTCAGGGTGCGCTGGGCACGGGTGATACCGACGTACATCAGGCGACGTTCTTCCTCGATCTTGCTCGGTTCGGTCGATTCGCGATGCGGCAGGATGCCCTCCTCGACGCCGACCAGGAAGACATGCGGATACTCCAGCCCTTTCGAGGCATGCAGGGTCGAAAGCTGCACGGCATCGACCTCTTCGTCGTTCTGCTTGTCGAGCATGTTGATCAGCGCAATGCTCTGCGTCAGCTCGATCAGCGTCTTGCCGTCGAGCTCGCCCTTTTTGTTGATCCAGTTGGCGAATTCGCAGACATTGGCCCACCGCGTCTGGGCTGCGCGTTCTTCCTCGTGGTCGTAGAGGTAGGTCTCGTAGTCGATGGCCTTGAGCAAATCGGGCAGCACGAGGTTGGCCGACTCGCGCCCGGCACGCTCCTGCATGCGGTTGATGAACTGCCCGAACTGGAGCAGCGGTTCGAGTTGACGCGGCGCAACGCGCGGCGCGAAGCCTTCCTCGAAGGCCGCTGCAAACAGCGAGATATGCCGCTCGCCGGCATAGGTGCCGAGCACCTGCAGGGTGGCCGCACCTATGCCGCGCTTGGGCGTGGTCGCGGCGCGGATGAAGGCCGGATCGTCGTCCTCGTTGGCCAGCAGGCGCAGGTAGGCGATGATGTCCTTGATCTCGGCCTTGTCGAAAAAGGATTTGCCACCGGACAACAGGTAGGGAATGCGATGGTCCCGCAGGTATTCCTCGAACATCCGCGCCTGGTGGTTGGAGCGATAGAGGATGGCGTAGTCCTTGAACTGGCTGCGCTGTTCAAAGCGGTGCGCCTGCAGCTTCATGACCACACCCTCGGCCTCGGCATCGTTGTCGCGATAGGTCGTGACGCTGATCTGCTCACCGTGGCCGTGCTCGGACCACAGCTTCTTGTCAAACAGCTTCTCGTTGTTGGCGATGACGTTGTTGGCCGCCTTCAGGATGCGCACCGTCGACCGGTAGTTCTGCTCGAGCTTGATGACCTTGAGGCTAGGAAATTCGGCGGGCAGCTTGCGCAGGTTGTCGATGTCGGCGCCACGCCAGCCGTAGATCGCCTGATCGTCGTCGCCGACCGCCGTAAACTGCGCGCGCACCCCGGTCAGCAGCTTGAGCAACTGGTACTGGCAGGCATTGGTATCCTGGTATTCGTCGACCAGCAGGTAGCGCAGGCGGTTCTGCCACTTGTCGGCGATGTCGTGATGTTCGGAGAAGAGCTTCACCGGCAGACCGATCAGGTCGTCGAAATCGACCGCCTGGTAGGCTTTCAGCGTCGCCTCGTAACTCAGATAGGCGTGTGCGGCCAGCTTCTGGTGCTCGTCACGCGCAAGGTGGCGCGCCGCTTCCGGGCTGACCAGCGCGTTCTTCCAGTTGGAGATCAGCGACTGCAGGATGCGGACGGTCGCCTTGTCCACCGTCCCCGCCGCCTCGCCCAGGATACCGGCGCAGTCGGCCGAGTCGAAGATGGAAAAGCGCGGCTTGTAGCCCAGCGCCTTGGCTTCCTCGCGCAGGATGCGCACGCCCAGCGAGTGGAAGGTGGAAATCTGCAAGTCGTTGGCCAGCGCCGGCGACAGGATCTTGCCGATACGCTCCTGCATTTCCTTGGCCGCCTTGTTGGTGAAGGTGATGGCGGCGATGTTCCGCGGCTGGAAGCCGCAATCCTGAACCAGATAGGCGATCTTCTGCGTGATCACCCGCGTCTTGCCGGAGCCGGCCCCGGCCAGCACCAGCAAGGGGCCGTCGAGGTAATGAATCGCTTCGCGCTGCTGGGGATTGAGACCGGACATGGTTCCTGGAAAAACAGAGCCCCGCTGGAGCGGGGCAGATCGAAGGCAATGCCCGGATTCTAACCCAGTCAGAAAAGTGACGTTGTTTCCCCGAGCCGTTGCATCACAAGAAACATCCGCTCAAGCCTTGTCATCCACACCGCACAGTTTCCGGGGGACGACATCGGACTTGACCAGATCTTCGAACGACTCCCCGAGCTCCGACAGTTGGGAGGCGACCTCGCGCGCTTCCTTCAGGAGTTGCTCACCACCATTGAATTCGCTGATGGCATTCGGGTCGATTTCAGCCAGCTCCTGGCGCAAGCTGCGCTGCCGGTCGCCCTCGATCCCCTCCAGCATCTCGACGCGACGAACAACCTCGCCCGCGGCCTGCCGAACACGGTCGACCGACTCTTGCGAGATACGCTGCGTGGTGGAAGACAGACGATGCAGTTTCATGGGGACTCCTAACCCCATTTACGTCATCGTCAAGCAAAGCTTTAGCCAGGGCTGCTGACGCTCAAAGCGCGCCGAAAACCTTCTTCAGCAAATCGCTACCGGCCCCGAGCGGATTTGCCCGCAGCTTCTTCTCTTCCTCGGCAATCATCAGGAACAGGCCGTCCATCGCCTTCTGCGTGACATAGCTGTCGATGTCGGCGTCCTTTTTGTCGATCAGGCCGGCACCGGCCGCCTTGCCGGCAAACTGGTTGTACTGCTCGGCCAGTTGCAGCTTGCCGGTTTCCTTCTTGACGATGGGCATGAACCTGGCCGTCAGCTGCTCGCTCGAGGTCCGCTTGAAGTATTGCGTCACGCTGTCGTCACCGCCCGTCAGGATGCCCTTGGCGTCCTGGACGCTCATTTTCTTGATCGAATCGACCAGCACCGGTTTGGCAACGGCAACCGCATTTTCGGCAGCGTGGTTCATGGTTTCGACCAGCTGCTCGGCCTGCTTGCCCAGTCCGAACATGCGCAGCGCCGACTCGGCCTTTTGCAGGTAGCCCGGCAACGGGATTTTCACCTTGTCGTTGCCGAGAAACCCGCCATTCCGGCCCAGCGAGGAAACTGCATAATCCGCCCCCTTGCTCAGCGCCTCCTTGACGCCGGCCGAAGCATCGCCGGTCGACACGGCATCCAGTGCCCCGGCTTGCACCAGGGTAGTGGCCAAGCTCACGAACAGGGCGAATACGGCTTTTGTCACATAACGCACGATGCGCTCCTCCGTGGAATCAGACAATGTCGAGATGACCGATCCCCGTGGTCAGGTCACGGTCCTTCGACTCCTTGCCGTGCAGCTTGATCTGCAGACGCAGGTCGTTCAGTGAGTCGGCGTTGCGCAGGGCATCCTCGTAAGTGATCTTGCCGGCCTCGTAGAGGTCGAACAGCGCCTGGTCGAAGGTCTGCATCCCGAGTTCGCGGGATTTTTTCATGATCTCCTTGATCTCGTGCACTTCACCCTTGAAGATCAGGTCGGAAATCAGCGGCGAATTGAGCATCACTTCAATCGCTGCCACGCGGCCCTTGCCGTCCTTCTTGGGAATCAGGCGCTGCGAGACCATGGCGCGCAGGTTGAGCGACAGGTCCATCAGCAGTTGCTGGCGACGCTCTTCCGGGAAGAAGTTGATGATGCGGTCGATGGCCTGGTTGGCACTGTTGGCATGCAGGGTCGCCAGAGCCAGGTGACCGGTTTCGGCGAAGGCGATGGCGTAGTCCATGGTATTGCGATCGCGGATTTCGCCCATCAGGATGACATCGGGCGCCTGACGCAGCGTGTTCTTCAGCGCCGGACCCCAGTCATCGGTATCGACACCGACTTCGCGCTGCGTGACGATGCAGTTCTTGTGCTCGTGCACATATTCAATCGGGTCTTCGATGGTAATGATGTGGCCGTACGAATTTTCGTTGCGGTAATCGACCACGGCCGCCAGTGATGTCGTCTTGCCAGTGCCGGTGCCGCCGACGAAGATGATCAGGCCGCGCTTGGTCATCGCCAGGTCCTTGAGGACCGGCGGCAGCTGCAAGTCATCAAGCGTCGGGATGGTCATGTTGATCGTCCGGCACACAACGCCGACGCGCCCTTGCTGGACCAATGCATTGACCCGGAAGCGCCCGATGCCGGCCGGCGAAATGGCGAAATTGCACTCCCTGGTCGCTTCGAACTCGGCTGCCTGACGGTCGTTCATGATCGAACGGGCCAGTTCCGCCGTGTGCTGCGAGGTGAGCACCTGGTTGGAAACCGGTGTGATCTTGCCGTCAATCTTGATCGCTGGCGGGAAACCGGCGGTAATGAAAAGATCGGAGCCTTTCTTCTGCGCCATCAGGCGCAGAAGATCGTGCATGAATTTCATTGCCTGGTCGCGTTCCATACCTTCCTCTCGTTTGTTCTTTCAAGCCCCGGATCAAGCCGGGAAGGAATCCTTGTTGGCGGCACGGAAGCGCGCCTCGGCGCTCGACACGACATTGCGCCGCACCAGATCGATCAGGTTCTGGTCCAGCGTCTGCATGCCGAAATTCTGGCCGGTCTGGATCGCCGAGTACATCTGCGCGATCTTGTTCTCTCGGATCAGGTTGCGGATGGCCGGGGTGCCGATCATGATCTCGTGCGCAGCGACGCGGCCGGTGCCATCCTTGGTCTTGAGCAGGGTCTGCGAAATGACCGCGCGCAGCGACTCGGACAGCATGGCACGCACCATTTCCTTTTCGGCCGCTGGGAAGACATCGACCACGCGGTCCACCGTCTTGGCCGCTGACGAGGTGTGCAAGGTACCGAACACCAGGTGGCCCGTCTCGGCTGCGGTCAGCGCCAGGCGGATGGTTTCCAGATCGCGCATTTCGCCGACGAGGATCACGTCCGGGTCTTCACGCAGCGCCGAGCGCAGGGCATTGGCAAAAGACAGTGTATGCGGGCCGACTTCGCGCTGGTTGATCAGGCATTTCTTGGCCTCGTGCACGAATTCGATCGGATCCTCGACCGTCAGGATATGGCCGTAGTCATTCTCGTTGATATGGTTGACCATGCCGGCCAGCGTCGTCGACTTGCCCGAGCCGGTCGGCCCGGTGACGAGCACGATACCGCGCGGGTATTCACAGATTTCCCTGAATATCTTGGGCGCATTGAGCTCTTCCAGCGTCAGCACTTTGGACGGAATGGTCCGGAATACTGCACCGGCGCCCCGATGCTGGTTGAAGGCATTGACGCGAAAACGCGCCAGATTGGGAATTTCGAAGGAAAAATCGCATTCCAGTGTTTCTTCATACACCTTGCGCTGGCCGTCGTTCATGATGTCGTACACCATGCCGTGCACATCCTTGTGCTCCATGGCCGGCAGGTTGATGCGACGCACGTCGCCATGGACGCGGATCATCGGCGGCAGGCCGGAAGACAGATGAAGGTCGGAGGCCTTGTTCTTGACACTGAAGGCCAGCAGTTCGGTGATGTCCATGCGGATCGTCCTCGGCGCGCGTGTATACTTTGAATTGTTGTTAATTCCTAATGGATTATGAGCGCAATCGCCGACAACCTGCAAGCCGTCCAGGCCCGCATTTCCAAAGCAGCAGCGGCTGTCGGCCGTTCACCGGAATCGATCCGCCTGCTGGCAGTGAGCAAGACCTGGCCGCTTTCCTGCGTGGTCGATGCCGCCGAGGCGGGACAGCGTGCCTTCGGTGAAAACTACGTGCAGGAAGGTATCGACAAGATCGCTTCGATCTCCGGGCGCAATCTTGAATGGCACTTCATCGGCCCGCTGCAAAGCAACAAGACCAAGCCGGTCGCCGAGCATTTCGATTGGGTGCATTCGATCGAACGCCTGAAAATTGCCGAACGACTGTCAGCACAACGCCCTGCCTATCTGCCCCCCTTGCAGGTCTGCGTCCAGGTCAACGTCTCCGGCGAAGCCAGCAAGAGCGGCTGCTCACCCGACGAAGCCCTTGCGCTCTGCCGTTCCGTCGCTGCCTTGCCTGGCCTGCAGCTGCGCGGACTGATGGCCATTCCCGAACCGGTCGACGATCCGCAGGCCCAGCACCGGCCGTTCCGGCAACTGCGCCAGCTCTGCGAACAGATACGGGCGGCCGGCCTGCCGCTCGACACACTCTCCATGGGCATGTCCCACGATCTTGAAGCCGCCGTTGCCGAAGGAGCGACCATCGTTCGCATCGGCACGGCCATTTTTGGTGAAAGAAACTACGCATGAAAATCGTTTTCCTCGGCGGCGGCAACATGGCCAACGCTCTGATCGGCGGCATGGTCAAGCAAGGCTTCGCCGCTACCGACATTGATGTCATCGACCTCGGCGCCGAAGCCCGCGCCAGGCTGACCGACAGCTATGGCGTCACCTGCCATGCCAGCGCCGACAGCGTTCCGGCCGCCCCCGACATCCTGGTGCTGGCCGTCAAGCCGCAGCAAATGAAGGAAGCCGTCGCACCGCTCGTTTCCAAGCTCGGCAACACGCTGGTCATCAGCATCGCCGCCGGACTCGACATGGCCGCGCTATCGCGCTGGCTCGGCGGCCATCGCCAGATCGTCCGCTGCATGCCCAATACGCCGGCACTGATCGGCGCCGGCATCACCGGGCTGTGCGCCTTGCCCGAAGTGAGCGCTGACCAATGCGCCGCGGCCGACCGCGTACTGAAGACTGTCGGCACCACTGTCTGGATTGCCGACGAAGCGCAGATCGATGGCGTCACCGCCATTTCCGGCAGCGGCCCGGCCTACGTCTTCCTGTTCATCGAAGCCCTGCAGCAGGCTGCCGCCGACCTCGGCTTCACGCCGGAACAGGGCCGCCAGCTGGCCATCGAAACCGTCCAAGGCGCCGCCGCGCTGGCTGCCCAATCCACCGAACCGGCATCCACCCTGCGCGAGCGTGTCACTTCCAAAGGCGGCACCACCGAGGCTGCGCTAACGGTAATGGCCGAAAGAGGCGTCAAGGAAGGCATCGTCGCTGGCTGCAAGGCCGCCGAAGCCCGTGGCCAGGAGCTTGGCAAGATGCTGGGAGCCGGCTGATGCAAGCCATCGCCTTTCTGCTCGATGCCGTCGCCAGCTTTTTCTGCACGCTTTTCCTGCTGCGCTTCATGATGCAAGCCATGCGCGTATCGTTCGCCGGGCAGATCGGCGATTTCGTCGTCAAGCTGACCAACTGGGCGGTCAAGCCGCTGCGCGGCCTGATTCCGGGCTTCGGCGGCTTCGACTGGGCCAGCCTGATCGCCGCACTGGCCGTGCAGCTGCTGCTCTCCGGCCTCGTCATCGGCCTTGTCGGCCCGGCCATCAGCAACGATGTCGGCACCCTTGGCCTGATGATCCTCTGGTTCGCCGCCAAGGCCCTGCTCCGCCTTGCCGTCTATATCCTGATCGGCGCATTGATCCTGCAAGCCGTGCTGTCATGGATCAATCCCTACTCGCCGCTGGCGGCACCGGCCTACCAGCTGACGCGCCCCATCCTCGATCCCATCCGCCGCATCCTGCCGACCATCTCCGGCATCGATCTGTCACCACTGGTCGCCATCCTGCTCCTGCAGGTCGCCCTGATGTTCCTGTGAGCGATTGGTATCGGGTGGCCGGCGACGGTCGCATCACCTTGACCCTGCATATCCAGCCCGGCGCCAGGAAGACCGAATTCGCCGGGCTGCACGGCGATGCCCTGAAGATTCGTCTTGCCGCCCCACCGGTGGACGGCAAGGCCAACGAGGCCCTGCTGAAATTCATTGCCGACACGTTGGGCATGGCCAAAACAGCCGTCAGCCTGAAAAGCGGCAGTACATCGCGACGCAAGGTGCTGGAGCTTAAGGGAGTCGATCGCGCCGCCATTGAGACACTCGCCTCGCAACACTGACACCGGCAACGACACCCTACCCTCCATAAGAGGAACGACTCGTCCGTATTCGCCGCACCCTGCTCGTCAGCTTCATGGCAGGTTCATATGGATAATTCGTCAATGCAAGCTTGAAATTGAGTTTGTCTCTTCCAGAACTTTTTTACCCCACAAAGTTAATTCTTTGTGGGGTTTTCTTTTTCCGGCCCGCTCAATTTCCGCAAACGAACAATGCTTTAAATGCAAAACGGCGGAGAAGTCCGCCGTTTTGCATTGGGAGCGCCTGCTGTGGTCAGGCTCAATAAACCACGCGTCCACCGACCAGCGTCGACGTGACTTTGCCGGTCATCATGTAGCCCTGCCATGGCGAATTTTTCCCGCGGCTCTTCAGGGATTCGGGCGTCAGCTGCCACGTGGCATCCGGGTCGAAAACGCACACGTCGGCGGTTGCCCCGACGGCCAGATGGCCCGCGTTCAAACCAAGAACCCCGGCGGGTGCGGCGGTAATGCGAGCGAGCGCGGCGGGCAGGTCAAGCTTGGCAGCCTCCGCCCAGCGCAGCGTCAGCGGCAGCAGAACCTCAAGGCCGGTGGCACCCGGCTTGGCTTCACCAAAAGGCAGCAGTTTGTCATCGGCCCCGACCGGCGTGTGGTCGGAACAGATGGCCGCCCAGCCCGCCACGACGGCATCGGAAAGCGCCTGTCGGTCGTTCTGGGTGCGCAGCGGTGGAGAAAAGCGGGCATGCGTATTGAAGTAGCCGATATCGTTTTCGGTCAGCAGCAAGTGATGCACGCCGACATCACAGGTAATCGGCAGATTGTCGTGCTGGGCACGATGCACCAGTTGCATGCCGGCGGCTGACGAGATACGGGTGAGGTGCACGCGGCAGCCGGTGATCCGTACCAGCTGGATGATCGTGCCGATGGCGATGGTTTCGGCGGCAAGCGGGATACCGGCCAGGCCGAGACGGCTGGCGACTTCGCCTTCGTGCGCAATGCCGTTGCGCGACAGCCAGTAGTCCTGCGGCTGCAGCCAGACGGCAAAACCGAAGGTCGTTGCGTACTCCATGGCGCGCAGCAGGGCCTCGGTATCGACGACCGCCCGATTGGCTTGTGAGAAGGCGATACAGCCGGCCTTCTTGAGGCCGGCCAGTTCGGCCAGGCGCTCGCCGTTGAGCCCCAGGGTCAGGGCACCGAGCGGCAGGACGCGTGCCTTGCCGATCTCGTCGCCGCGATGGACGAGGCGATCGGCCAGCTCCGGCTCATCAAGCGGCGGGTCGGCATCGGGCGGCACGACAACGCTGGTCACCCCACCTGCAACGGCGGCAGCCAGTTCGGCCTCGATCGAGTTCAGGCGGGCACCGAGGTCGATCAAACCGGGGCAGACGACGCAGCCGGTGGCATCGATGGTCCGATCAGCGACGAAGCCGGCCGGCGTCTGCCCCAGGCCGATGATCGTTCCTTCGGCAACGAACAGAGAGGTGTTGCTGCGGTCGACGCCGTTCTTCGGATCGATGACGCGGCCGTTCTTGATTTCGATATTCATATGATCAGTTCCCCGCAACGATGCTCATGACGGCCATGCGGACCGCGATGCCAAAAGTGACCTGGGGCAGGATGACGGCCTGCTCGCCGTCGGCCACGGCGGAGTGGATTTCGACGCCCCGGTTCATCGGCCCCGGATGCATCACGATGGCGTCCGGCTTGGCCAGCGCCAGCTTCTGCGGCGTCAGACCGTAATGGCGGAAGTATTCGCCGGCCGAAGGCAGCAGGGCGCCGTTCATCCGTTCGTTCTGCAAGCGCAGCATGATGATCACGTCGACATCCTTGAGGCCTTCGTTCATGTCATGGAAAACATGCACGCCGAGCTTGTCGAGATGCTTGGGCAGCAGGGTTTCCGGGCCGATGGCGCGGACTTCCGGGACGCCCAGCGTGGTCAGCGCATGAATGTCGGAACGGGCGACGCGCGAATGCAGGATGTCGCCGACGATGGCCACGCGCAATTGCGTGAAATCCTTCTTGTAGTGGCGGATGGTGTACATGTCGAGCAGGCCCTGCGTCGGATGGGCATGGCGCCCGTCGCCGGCATTGACCACATGCACGTCGTCGCGGCCGATGCGCCGCAGGTGCTCGGTAATCAGGAAAGGAGCACCGCTCGAGGCATGGCGCACGACGAACAGGTTGGCGTGCATGGCCACCAGATTGTCGATGGTGTCGAGCAGGGTTTCGCCCTTGGCCGTCGACGATTTGTTGATGTCGAGGTTGATGACGTCGGCCGACAGGCGCTTGGCGGCGATCTCGAAGGTGGTGCGGGTGCGCGTGGAATTCTCGAAGAACAGGTTGAAGACACTCTTCCCGCGCAGCAGCGGCACCTTCTTCACGTCACGCGCCGACACCTCCATGAAGGATGCGGCCGTATCGAGAATCTGGGTCAGAATACGTTGCGGCAAGCCCTCGATCGAGAGCAGGTGGGTCAGATCGCCATCCTTGTTCAACTGCGGGTTATACATGTTCCAGCCTCCAGGCAAGTTGGGCACCATCCTTGCGCTCGAGAACCAGGTTCTGGCCATCGCCGAGCGGGACATCCCAGATTCCGTAGGTCGCTGCCACCGGTAACTCGCGGCCGCCGCGGTCGGCCAGCACGGCCAGTTCGACAGCAGCCGGACGGCCGTAGTCGAACAGTTCGTTGATGGCGGCCCGCGTCGTGCGGCCGGTGTAGAGCACGTCATCGACCAGGATGATGTGGCGGCCTTCGACATCGAACGGGATGACGGTCGGCCGGCACTGCGGATGCAGACCTTTTTCGGAAAAATCGTCGCGATAGAAGGAAACGTCGATCAGGCCGATATCGTCTGCCAGGCCGAGCAGTTCCTTGAGCCGCTCGGCAATCCACGCGCCGCCGCTATAGATGCCGACCAGCGCCGGGTTCTTGGAGAGTTGCGGACGGATCAGGTCGGCCAGCTGGCGACACTGGGCCTCGGCATCAGGCAGAGGGTTGGGTAGGGATGGCATGCTGCGAACTTTCGAACCAGGTTTGGAGAATGAGTTGTGCCGCCACGGCATCGAGCAGCGGCTTGGCGGTCTTGCTGTTGCGACCGGTTTCGCGCAAACGGGCCTCGGCATCGAGCGAAGTCAGCCGCTCGTCGGCATAGGCAACCGGCAAATTGAAACGGCGGACCAGTCGTTCGCCGAATTTGCCGGCGAGACGGGTCATTTCATGCGGGGTACCGTCGGCATGGGTCGGCAGGCCGACCACCAGTTGCTCGGGTTGCCATTCGGCGATGAGTTTGCCGATAGCGGCAAAACGGTCGTCGTTCGATTCGGCATGGATCACGGTCAGCGGATGGGCGCTGCCCAGCGATGTCTCGCCGGTGGCGACGCCGATACGCTTCTCGCCAAAGTCGAACGCGAGGACTGTGCCCATCAGCGACCGAATCCGATCATGCGTGCCCTGCCACGTCCGAGAGCTGGGTAAAGCTGATGCCCAGCTTCTGCATCGCGGCCGGCAGGCGCTCCTCCGGCGGCAAATCGAACAGGATGCTGGCTTTCGCCGGTACGGTCAGCCAGGAATTCTGCGCCAGTTCATCCTCGAGCTGGCCGGCATCCCAGCCAGCATAGCCCAGCGAAATGAGGATTTCGGAGGGCAGGCCGTCCTTGCCGACGGAACTGAGCACGTCGCGCGAACTGGTCAGCCCGACGTCGCCGTTGACCGCCAGCGTCGATTGCCAGTGCCCGACCGGACGATGCAGCACGAATCCGCGGTCCAGCTGTACCGGCCCGCCGAAATAGACCGGCAGGTTGGCCAGGCTTTCCGCCTCCAGCTTGATGTCGATTTTTTCGAACAACCCGGCCACGTTCATGTCGATCGGCCGATTGACGATGATACCCAAGGCCCCATTCTCGTTATGTTCGCAAACATAGACGAGGGTGTTGGAAAAATAGGGATCTTCCAGCGCCGGCATGGCGATCAGGAAGTGGTCGGTCAGGTTGACGTTGTCCATAAGTGGAATTTTAATCGCCGGGGAGGTACAAACCAACCATGAACCACGAAAAAGCCCTGGTCTGGTTCCGCCGCGACCTGCGCGACCACGACCACGCCGCCCTCAGTGCGGCCCTGAGCAATGCCCGCCACGTTTACTGCGCCTTCGTTTTCGATACCGACATCCTTGATGCGCTGCCCTCCCGCCAGGACCGGCGCGTTCATTTCATTCGCGAATCGCTGGTCGAACTCGATGCCGCCCTGCGTTCCCGCGGTGGCGGCCTGATCGTTCGGCATGGCCGGGCGGGCGACGAAATTCCGGCGCTTGCCGCCCGGCTTGGCGTGGCCGCCGTCTTCGCCAACCGCGATTACGAACCGGCGAGCAAGGCGCGCGATGCGGCCGTTGCCGAACGCTTGCAGACATGCGGTATTTCGTTCATCGACGGCAAAGACCAGGCAATTTTCGACGGCAACGAAGTCCTCACCCAGGCCGGCAAGCCCTTCACGGTTTTCACGCCGTACAAGAACGCCTGGCTGAAGCGTCTGACGGCTGCCGACCACGCCGAATGGGCGTGCGACGGAGAATTGGCAGCGGTCGAGACAACCGGCGTTCCTTCACTCGAACAATTGGGCTTCCTGCTCACGGACCTGGAAAAAATCGGCATCCGCCCCGGCATGAGCGGCGCCCGTACGCTGTGGGACGATTTCCGCGCCGGACGCATTGCGCGCTACGGTGAGTTGCGGGACTACCCGGCGATCAAGGGCGTTTCCTATCTGTCCGTCCATTTGCGTTTCGGTACGCTGTCGATTCGCGAACTGGTCCGTACCGCCGTTGCCAGGGAGGCTAACAGCTGGTTGAACGAGCTGATCTGGAGAGACTTCTACTTCATGATCCTCGACCGCTTCCCGCATGTGGTCGGCCAGTCATTCAAACCGGAGTACGAAGCGATTCGCTGGGCGGACAGGCCTGCCGGATTCGCGGCCTGGCAGGATGGGCGGACAGGCTACCCCCTGGTCGATGCGGCAATGCGCCAACTCAAGGCCAGCGGCTGGATGCACAACCGGCTGCGCATGATCGTCGCCTCCTTCCTGAGCAAGGATCTCGGCCTCGACTGGCGCCTGGGTGAGCACCATTTCGCCGGGAAACTCAACGATTTCGACCTGTCGGCGAACAACGGGGGATGGCAGTGGGCCGCGTCGACGGGCTGCGATGCCCAACCGTATTTCCGTATCTTCAACCCGGTCACGCAGTCGGAGAAATTCGATCCGGAAGGCAAGTTCATCCGCCGCTATGTGCCGGAACTGGCGGCCGTGCCCGACAAATACATCCACGCGCCGTGGCGGATGGGGCGCGTCGAGCAGGAAGCAATCGGAGTGGTGATCGGCCGGGATTACCCGGCGCCGATCGTCGATCACGCCCAAGCCAGGGAAGAAACCCTGGCCCGTTATGGCGTGGTCAGAAAAACCGGCTAGGGCTTGCGCCGGGCCTGGGTATACCCGGCGACCAGCCCGAGCAGCTCCTCTTCATCGTAGGGCTTGCCCAGATAATGGTTGGCCCCGATCTCCAACGCATAGTTGCGGTGCTTGTCGGCCGTCCGCGACGTGATCATGATGATCGGCAACGTGCGCAGGCGCTCGTCGGCACGAACGTTCCGCACCAGGTCGAAACCGTCCATGCGCGGCATTTCGATGTCGGAGAGGATGACGTCGGGCATGACATCGATCAGCTGCTCCAGCGCATCGACGCCGTCCTTGGCGAGGATGACCTGATAGCCTTCCCGCATCAGCAAACGGCTGGTGATCTTGCGCACGGTCAGGGAATCGTCGACCACCATCACCGTGGGCAGGTTTTCCATCTCGGCCACCGCCGGTTCCGGTGCCACGGGAACTGCCGACTGGACACTGACCACCGGCGTCCGGCTCGACAGGGCCACCGGATTGAGGATCAGCACGACCCGTCCGTCGCCCAGCACGGTAGCGCCGGCAATGCCGACCACACGGGCCAGCTGGGCGCCAATGTTCTTGACCACGACTTCCTGGTTGCCCTTGAGCTCATCGACCAGAACCGAGACGCGTTGCGTGCCCGAGCGCAGCAGCAAGACCCAGTATTGACGGTGGGCTTCGGGCATTGCCTCGGCGTCGCCCAACAGATGCGGCAGGTAATGGAAGGGATAGCGATGCCCCTGCCAGTTGACTTCGCCTTGTTCGCGAATGGCGGTCAGCCCCTTTTCCTTCATTTCCATGACCTGCTCGATCATGGTCGACGGCACGGCATAGAGGTGGCTGCCGGCACGGATCAGCAGCGTTTGCGTGACGGCCAGGGTCAGCGGCAGATAGAGGCG
This sequence comes from Dechloromonas sp. CZR5, assembly GCF_008711155.1. GTDB lineage: Bacteria > Pseudomonadota > Gammaproteobacteria > Burkholderiales > Rhodocyclaceae > Azonexus. The sequence continues at coordinate 249,887 of NZ_VUYQ01000002.1, forward strand.
GAAGGTCGTTCCCTTGCCGGCTTCGGAAACGATTTCGATGCGGCCGCCGAGTTCGGAGACTTCGGTCTTCACGACGTCCATGCCGACGCCCCGGCCGGCGAGCTGGGTCAGCTCGGCTGCCGTCGAGAAACCGGGCTGGAAAATGAGGTCGTACAAGGCAGCCTCGTCGGCCGCCTGCCCCGGTTGAAGCATGCCCATGGCCTCGGCCCGGGCGCGGATGCGTTCCGCATCCAGCCCCTTGCCGTCATCGGACAGGGCGAGAATGATTTCGTTGCCTTCCTGCGCCAGCTTGACGGTGATTTCGCCCACCTCCGGCTTGCCGACGGCGATCCGCTGCTCCCGGTCCTCGATCCCGTGCGCAACCGCGTTGCGCAGCATGTGTTCGATCGGGGCCAGCATCTTGTCGAGCACCGAACGGTCGATATCGACCTGCCCGCCCACGATATCGAGGTTGGCACGCTTGCCCACTTCCTTCGCGGTCTGGCGAACGATGCGATAGAGACGCTCGGTCTGGCTGGCGAACGGCAGCATGCGCACGCCCATCAGTTCCTGCTGCAGACTGCGGTTCAGGCGCGACTGGGCAAGAATGGCCGCGTTGGCATCGTCAAGATTTTTCAGCAGGCTCTGCTGGACGGTTGCCACGTCGTTGACCGATTCGGCCATGAAGCGGGTCAGTTCCTGGAAACGGGTAAAACGATCCAGTTCCAGCGGGTCGAATTCCACCTCGCCGCCCGGCGCATGCGTCACCTTGGCCTGAATCTGGGTTTCGGCCTGAATTTCGATCTCGCGCAACTGGCGGCGCAGACGAATCACGTTCTCCGTCAGTTCGAGCAGTGAGCCTTTCAGGCTGCGCATCTCGCCTTCGATCCGCGCTCGAGCAATGGACAACTCGCCGGCTTCGTTAACCAGGCGATCGATCAGTTCGGCGCGCACCCGCAGGCTGGCCCGCTGACCGGAGGCATCGGATTCCGCTTCGTGTTCGACCGGGCTGAGCGGCGTCGCCACCGGTGCCGGCGCCTCGTCTTGTCCGGACTCTTCGAGTGCTGGTGCTTCGGCGACAACGGCCGGTTCCTGCGGTCCTTCGCGCAGACGCTCGACCGCCTGCGCCAGCATGTCGCAGCCGGACTCGATATCCTCGATAAACGCAGGCGACGCCGGGCCGGCACGCATGGCCTCCTCGACGCGGGTCTCCAGCATGTGCGTCGCTTCGCCCAGGTTCATCGCGCCGGCCATGCGGGCACTGCCCTTGAAGGTATGCAGGAGACGGGCAATCGCGTGGGCAGCGGCGCCACTGGATGGCTCGTTACGCCAGGCGCGCAGTTGTGTCGTCAAGTCACGCGTCAGATCGACCGCCTCTTCGAGGAAGATCGGCAGCAACTGCTCGTCGAGTTCGTCGGTGAGTTGAGGCAGCGCCGGAGCGGGGGCCGCAGCCACCTCGGGCTCGGCACCGGATTCCGGTTCGGTGGCGGCCAAAACGCTGACCGTCCCGGGCAACTGAATGATTTCCGCACTGAGCGGCTCGGCGACATCCTCCACGACGGGCGCTGGATGGAAAATGTCGTCGAGTGCGTCGATCAACTGCGGCTGGTCAACCGGCGACTCCTGGCGAGCCAGGCCGACAAACATGTCCTCCAGGGTAATGATGCTTTGCCGTACGGTTTCCAGGCCTTCGATACTGGCCGGCTGCGCCGACCCATCGCGACGCAACAAGGCGTGCTCCAGGGCGATCGCCAGATGGTGGATCGGCATCAGGCCGACCGTTGCCGCGATCCCGCCCAGTGTGTGAGCCGCCCTCGTCATCTCGAAGGTCATGGGGGCACCGGGATTGGCCTCCAGTACGGCATAGCTGTCGACCAGCATCTGCAGATGCCCGCGCGCTTCCTCGCGGAAGATGTCGAACAGCGTCGGCGAGGCCGTGACCGCGAGAGGCAGTTCCTCGACAACTTCTTCGACGATCTCGGCAGGTTCGAGCGCATCCACCACCGCCGCCTCAACCGGCGCCAGCGGCTCCTCAACAGGCTCCGAAATAGCCGGCTCGGCCTCTTCGGGCAATGCCGGTTCATCAAAGAATGCCGGTAACGAAAAATCAATATTCTCGATTTCCGGTACCGGCGGGACGATCTCAATCGCCTCGACCTGCGGCGCCTGCTCGGCATCAACGAGCGAAACAGGTTCCTCCTGCAATGCCGGCAAGGGCTCCACGGCAGGCTCGACAACCGCCGGCCTGACATCGACCGGGTGGGCTGCAAGCGGCTCAACGCCACGCAACCGGGCGGCGAGCGCTACAACCGCCGAGGGATCCGGCGCCTGCCCCTGCCCGCTGGCCAAGTGCTCAACCCAGGAGGAGAACAGGGCGTGCTCGCCGTCGACCATCTCCATCAACTCGGGGGTTGCCCACTGATCCTGGCGCAACCACAGGTTTAGCGTCTGCTCAAGCTCCCAGGCGGTTTCACCCAGATCGTTGAGACCCACCATCCGGCCGCTTCCCTTGAGCGTATGAGTATTTCGCCGAATGGTCGTCAATGCCTCGACATCGTGCGGATCGGCAAGCAGCAGCGCTTTCTGTTCGCCCATCGTCTGCAGGACTTCCTGCGCCTCTTCAAGGAAGATGGAGAGCAGCTCGGCATCGATTTCCTCGTGCGAGGAATCGGCCAATTGCTGCGTTTCCGCCGAGGGCTCCAGAATCTCGGGCTCCTGGGGCTTGAGGGCGGCAAGGGCGGCATCGACATGATGGCTGTCGAGATCACCGGTTTTCAGGGCCTCAAGTGCCGCCTTGGCACTCTCACCGAGCTCGTGATTGGCGACCAGATCGGCATCCTGCTGGATGGCCTTCAGGTTCTCCTTGAGTTCAGCCTGCAGGCGTTCGTCCCGAGGTGCCTCCTTCAGTGCCTCGGCCAGCGCATGGGTCTCGCGGGCCTGCTTTGCCAATTCGGACTCGACACTGATCGCGGGTTCCGGTACGGCATATTCCTCATCGTCGGCCGATTCCTCTTTTTCGCCCCGCATGCGGGCCACAAAGCCATCGAAATCGGTCTCGCCGCTGGGCAGCGCGTCGACGAAGAAGCCGAGGGTCGACAACTGGTGCGCGATATTCTCGAAGTCTTCTGCGGTGTGCGCCGCGCCGGGCTGAGCCAGCGCATGTACCTGCTGGATGCAGGCAGTCACATTCGAAGCGGCACTCAAATGGCCCAACATGGCCAGCGCGCCGGCGGTCTGTTTGAGCGGCCCGTCAAGAACAGCCAGGTCGTGCTCACCCTCCGGGTCGCGGAAAAAGCCGTCGAGCGATTGCTCGACCTGCGCCAGGTTGTTCTGGATTTCCCGTGCGACCTGACTGATCAGCAGCTTTTCCTGCGCCCGACGGGTCATTTCGTCGAGCAACGGCAATGCGGAATCGGCCGCCGGCCTGCCGGCGATGCAGGCATACAAACGGGCGACCATGAGATCGACCTGCTGGGCAAAATCGGTCCCCAGGCGTTTAAAACTCTCCTGCGCATTCTGCAGCAGCAGGATGGCAGTCGCCACTTCCATGGCAACCGTTTCGCCGAAGCGCGAGGCATCCTCGATCAACCAGTTGGCGATGGCGCCCAAGCCCTGTCCCAAACGCTTGAGATCGGTCTGGGCAATCTCTTCGGTAATCGCCGCGACTGCGCGGGCCTGATCGACAAAAGCCGCCAATCCGGCCGTACTGCCGGACGAACAGACCCGGTTCCATTGCTCTTCGGCACTGGACAGGACTTCGCGCAAGCGGCGCAGGGCGGCATCCTGCGGCTGGCTACCGGCCGCCGCATCGGGTTCGGGCAATTGAGAAGACAACGCAAAGGCCGACTGGACCTGTGAGACGACGCCACCGGCATCGCTGCCCGCCTGTGCAACATGATAGAGGGCTTCGCGCATCAGGCGCTCGGCCAGGCTGTTCGAACCTTCGAGCAAGCGGCGAATCTGCAGATCGATTCGGGCGCTGACCTGACGCACCGAACCATCGGCGTTGACCGCCGGGTCTTTGAGGGATTCGATAAAAGCCAGTGCTGTCCACCAGAAGGATCGTGCCGACTGGGTCTCCTGGGTGGCTTCAATATTGGTCAGCGCGGAGAGCATCAACTGACGCCCTGCCTCGGCCTGATCCGGCTTGGTGAGCCAACCGAGCAGGCCCTTCTGGTATCGCGCCCGCTCGACCTTGAGCACTTGCCGCAATGCCTCCGGCGCCAATTTCTCCACCGCCCCCGTCCGCTTCGGGGGACGAAGCGAGAGATCCGGGAAGAAAAGATCGCTGGCACGTGCCGTCTTGATTCCCCGGACAGCCGCCAGATCGAGATAAACCGGCAGCAAGCGAAGCGGCTGATTCGGTTCGCCGGCCACCAGCTCATCCAGATATGCACGGATACCGACCATCGCCGAACGCATAGCGCCCCAAACCGGCTCACCGGCGGCAACGCGACCATCCTCGACGGCATCGAGCAGGCTTTCCAGCGATTCGGTTACCTGCGTGACGCCATCCAGGCCGACCATGGACAGCGCCCCATGCACCTGGTGCACGTGGGTGCGGCAGAATTTGAGCTGAGTAACGTCCGCATTGGCAACGTAATGACCCAATGCCTCTTCCGCGCGCTCGAGCGCCAGGTCAATTTCGCCCTTGACCCAGGTCAGGGGGCCCAAATCGAATTCAGTTGCCGCGTTCATAGTCTCTCGCGATCGATCTTCGTCAATCCACCTTGAAGCCGGCAACGGAACCCTTGAGTTCGGAAGCCAGTGCGGTCAGTTCATCGACGGCCTCGGCTGTACGCTGGGTACCGGCCGTGGTTTGTTCGGTAACGTTCAGGATGTCCTGCATCAGGCGCGCCACCTGACTGGCGGAATCGGCCTGGCTCTGCGTCGAGCTGGAAATGTCCTGAATCAGGTCGGCCAGATCGCGCGACACCTGTCCGATTTCGGAAAGGGCCTGACCGGCAGCATCGGAGAGCTTCGCCCCCTCGACCACACCACGCGTCGATTGTTCCATGGCGGACACGGCATCCTGCGTGTCGGTCTGAATGGTCTTCACAATCGCCGCAATCTGTTTCGTCGCTTCGGCCGAACGTTCGGCCAGTCGCTGCACTTCCTCGGCAACCACCGTGAAGCCGCGGCCCGCATCGCCGGCAGAAGCGGCCTGGATGGCAGCATTCAGAGCCAGAACGTTGGTCTGTTCGGTAATGTCGGAAATCAGTTCCACGATTTCGCCGATCTCCTGCGAGCTTTCGCCGAGACGCTTGATTCGCTTCGAGGTTTCCTGAATCTGGTTGCGGATTTCGTTCATGCCCTTGATCGAGTCTTCCACGGCCTGCGTACCCTTTTCGGCAGCCATCAGCGACTGGCGGGCAACCTGGGCAGACTGGGTCGCGTTGCTCGACACTTCCGTCATCGAGCGCGCCATTTCCAGCGCGGACTGACCGGCTTCCTTGATCTCGACCGACTGTCGTTCTGCGGCGTCGAGCAGTTGTGCCGAGTTCAAGCGGGCAATTTCGGTGGCGGCCGTCACACGGTTCGCCGCGTCGTTGATCCGGCCGACCAGCACGCGCAGTTCTTCAATCGTATAGTTGATCGAGTCGGCGATGGCACCGGTAATGTTCTCGCTCACGGTCGCGGTAACGGTCAGGTCACCGTCGGCCAAATCGCCCAGTTCGTTCATCAGACGCAGAATGGCGTCCTGATTGTCACGGTTGGTCTGGTCCGACGCCTGGCGTTGCTGTTCGGCAGCAGCCGCACGGCGCTCGGTGTCGTCGAGGTAGACCTTGGCCAGCAAGGCCAGCGTGGCGACGGCAGCAACGACGAGGATGACCAGGAACAAGACGTACATGCCACGGCCGGACGCCCCCTCCTGATAGCCGAGCGCCAGGTCGTCGGTGGCCTTGAGCAGTTCTTCACTACCCCGGAAAATCTTCGAACCGGCCTGCTTGGACAGCACCAGCGGCTGCATGTTGCCGAGAATGCTGGAGATGGCGCCCTGATAGTCCTTGAACGCCGCATTCAGCTCATCCAGCTTGGCGCGGGTATCGGCATCGCTCCCCGTCTTGCCGAGGCCAGCCAGGATGTCGCGGAACGCGTTGGTATCCTTGCCGAGCAGGAAGGCCACCTCGGGGTTGATTTCGTCACCGACGAGCAGGGCCGAGGCGTTCTTGGCGATCCGCTGGGTCAACATCACCAACTGGTTGGCGTTGGCGATTTCACGGGCGCTGGCGCCGGACTGGAGCTTGAGCGTCGCGACCTGTTCGGTCAGTTCCAGCATCGCCGCATTGTTGTTGTCGATGGTTGCCACGTTCTTGCCGAGTTCCACCAGGTTCTTCTCCTGGCCGATCACGGTTTCGGCATTCTTGTCGTTCGGCATCCACAGGTTGGTCAGCGCTTCGATTTGCGGCCGCACGGAATCCGGGGAGGCCGGAACACTGACTGCGCCGACTTCGCCGCCGTTGGTCAGCTGCGTCAGCAGCTTGCCGAAGGTCTCCCGGGAATCCCTCAGCTGGGCGAACGCGACCGCATTACCCTGCAGGGCAAGCGACGAAGCCTTCGCCAGACGCTGGGAGAGCATCCGCATTTCTCCGGCCGCCGCGACATAGGCCGTGTTGTAGGCCGATTCGCGATTGTCACGAAATACCAGGACGGCAATCAGTAACAGCAACAGCACGAAAATGCCGCCCAGCGTCTTCATCTGCTGGATAACCGACTGCCCGGCCAGGAACGACGGCAGGGGAGTCTTGTTCGCCGGCGTCATGTCGGCGGAGACAGTCATCTGAGCACCCGCATTGCCGGATGCGCCAATCTTCGGAAATTTGAAGCCAAAAGCCATGGAACTCCTCCAAGGGGAATGAGGCTACTACCCTCTATCAGACCCCGATATTCATGAAATCCTGATCGGCCAGCAGTTCGCGTACCGACAATTTGTGCCAGACTTTTCCTTGCGTATCGGCAAAACGCTGCCGCCCCCAGGCAGGCATCGATGTATCGGGCGCCTCGGGCGTAAAGTCTTCCGGTCTTTTCAATCCCAGCATCCGCGAGACCAGCAAGGCCGCATTGGTGCCATAGCGGGAACCAATCAACAGCAAGCGCGCATTGGCATTCTGGACAATCGGAGGACCACCGCGGAATACCGAAAAATCGCTGACCGCATGGAGATTGCCGCGAATGTTCGAAATCCCGACGAACCACGGACGGGTCAGCGGAACCGGCGTGACCTGCGACGCCTGGACGATTTCCCCGCCATCGGACAGGTCGACCAGCCAAGCCTCGCCGCCGGACTCCACCCCCAGCCAGGAGGCAGAGCCTTTTCCTTTGGCCGCCTGACTCAGGCGGGTCGCCAGATACTCCTGAAAATCCCGGAGACTTGTCTTCCGTGCCATTGGCTTATGGCAAGGCTGCGATGCGTTGCAACAACTCTTCCGGATTCAGCGGTTTGACCAGGTAGTCGATCGCCCCCTGCCGCAAGCCCCAGATCTTGTCGGTTTCCTGCCCCTTGGAGGTGCAGACGATGATGGGAATCGACTTGGTATCTTCGTCGCGCGTCAGCGTACGCGTGGCCTGATAACCATTCAATCCGGGCATCACGACATCCATGAGGATCAGGTCCGGCTTGCTGGCCTTGGCCTTGGCAATGCCTTCCTCGCCATTTTCCGCAGTACTGACCTGATAACCGGCCTTGGTCAGCACGTCGACCGTGAAAAAGCGCTCGGTGGGCGAATCATCGACAACGAGAATATTCTTGACGGGCATTTCTTCTTCCTGAGCTACGAATTGGATGCAGTTTCGGCCGGCAGCGCAAATGAAGCCACTGTCTGCAACAGACTGTCTTTGGTAAACGGTTTGGTGAGGTATTGGTCGGAGCCGACCATACGCCCTCGCGCCCGGTCGAACAGACCGTCCTTGGAGGACAGCATGATGACCGGCGTGGATTTGAAGCGTGCGTTTTTCTTGATCAGTGAACAGGTCTGGTAGCCGTCAAGGCGCGGCATCATGATGTCGCAGAAGATCACACTGGGCTGGTGGTCGGCGATTTTGGCCAACGCATCGAAACCATCTTCCGCAAGAACAACCTGGCACCCGGCCTGGACGAGAAATATCTCGGCGCTGCGCCGTATTGTGTTGCTGTCGTCTATCACCATGACCTTGACGCCACGCAGTCTCGACAAATCAGTCAATTTACCTGTCCCCTCGGCCTCTTTGCGAGGCACTTTCACTATCGCTGCATCATACTACGGAAGTAATGCCCGGAATCAAACGCAGCAACACGGTCACATCGGTCAGTTGGCGACTTCGGCGACACCAAGATTCGGATAAAATCCGGATCATCTTACCCAATTCCAGTCGTACCCGCCAAGGGCGCGCGCTTCAATGACCCATACCCAAGCCCCCTGCCCGCCACTGGTCCTCGTTTTCGCGGCCAGCGATCCGTCGTCCGGCGCCGGCATCCAGGCCGATCTCCTGACGCTGGCCAGTCTGGGCTGCCATCCGCTGACCGCCCTGACAGCCGTCACCATCCAGGACACCGTCGGCGTTCAGAGTATCCAGGCGCTCGCCGCCGAAACGGTCGAGCAGCAGGCCAGAACCATCCTCGAGGACATGCCGGTCGCCGCTTTCAAGATCGGCGTTCTCGGCAGCGTTGAAAACGTGCTGGCCGTCGCGGAAATCGTTTCCGACTACCCGGACATTCCGCTGATCCTCGATCCGGTACTCGCTTCCGGACGGGGCGACGACCTGTCCGGCGAGGAAATCATCTCGGCCATGCGCGAGATGCTCCTGCCGCAGACGACCCTGATCACGCCGAACGCCCCTGAAGCGCGACGGCTCGCAGAAAGCGACGAAGACGACAACGAGCCGTCGATCGACGTCTGCGCCCAGCGCCTGATCGAGATGGGTGCCCAATACGTACTCATCACCGGCACGCACGAAAATACGCCACAGGTCGTCAACACGCTGTACGGCCCGGATGGCGTCATCCGCCGCGACCAGTGGGAACGCCTGCCCGGCAGTTACCACGGTTCGGGTTGCACGCTGGCCTCGGCAATCACCGGTTGCATCGCCGGCGGCGCCAGCATCGAAGACGCCGTGCGCGACGCCCAGGACTATACGTGGCAGACGCTGAAAAACGGCTTTCGCGCCGGCATGGGGCAGTTCATCCCCGACCGTTTCTTCTGGGCCCGGCATGACGACGATGACAACCCGGACGGCAAGGCCGATGAGCCAAAATAAGCTGCGCGGCCTGTATGCCGTCACGCCGGACCTGGCCAATGGCACCCGGTTGCTTGAAAAAGTCGAGGCAGTCCTGAGCGGTGGATGCCGCATCCTCCAATATCGCGACAAGATCAGCGACAAACCGGAGCAGCTTGCCCGCGCCAAAGCATTGCGTGCCCTGACCCGGCGTTTCGGCGCGACCCTGTTGCTCAACGACGACATCGCACTGGCTTCCCTGATCGATGCCGATGGCGTCCACCTGGGCAGGGACGACGGCAACCTGCGTGCCGCGCGCGCCATTCTCGGCCCCGACAGGGTACTCGGCGCCTCGTGCTATGCTGACTTTGAGTCTGCCGCCGCAGCCTGTGCCGCCGGCGTCGACTACATCGCTTTCGGTGCCGCCTATCCGTCCCCGACCAAGCCGGATGCACCGCGCGCCGCGCTGACATTGTTTACCCGGGCGGCCAGCGAACTGCCCGTGCCGGTTTGCGCCATCGGCGGCATTACGCTCGACAATGCGCCCCCCCTGATCGCCGCCGGCGCCAGCCTGGTCGCCGTCATCACCGACCTTTTCTCGGCGCCGGACATCGCCGCCCGCGCCGCCCAATACCAGCAATTTTTCGAGAGAACCTGACCATGACATCACGCAATCAACAGCTATTTGAACGCGCCCAGAAGCACATCCCGGGCGGTGTCAATTCGCCGGTACGCGCCTTCCGCTCGGTCGGCGGCACGCCGTTGTTTTTCCAAAAGGGCGCCGGGGCCAAGGTGCAGGATGCCGATGGCAAGTGGTACACCGACTATGTCGGTTCCTGGGGCCCGATGATCCTCGGCCACGCCCATCCGGAGGTCATCGCCGCGGTGCAGGCTGCCGTCGTCGACGGCCTCTCCTTCGGCGCGCCGACCGAGAAGGAAGTCGAGATCGCCGACCTGCTGTGCGATCTGGTTCCGTCAATGGACATGGTGCGCCTCGTTTCCTCGGGCACCGAAGCGACGATGAGTGCCATCCGCCTGGCGCGCGGCTATACCGGCCGTGACATCCTGGTGAAGTTCGAGGGCTGCTACCACGGTCACGCCGACAGCCTGCTGGTCAAGGCCGGCTCCGGCCTGCTCACCTTCGGCAACCCGTCTTCCGGCGGCGTGCCGGCCGGCACCGTCGAAACGACCATGGTGCTCGCCTACAACGACCCCCAAGGTCTGGCCGAGGCCTTCAAGACCCATGGCGACAAGATCGCCGCCGTCATCGTCGAACCGGTGGTCGGCAACATGAACCTGATCGCCCCGACGCCCGAATTCCTGAAGGCCATGCGCGACCTGACCACACAATACGGTGCCGTGCTCATCTTTGACGAAGTGATGACCGGCTTCCGCGTCGGCCCGAAGAGTGCGCAGGGCCTGTTCGGCATCACGCCGGACCTCTCCACCTTCGGCAAGGTGGTCGGCGGCGGCATGCCGATGGGCGCCTTCGGCGGCCGCCGCGACATCATGGAAAAGATCGCGCCGCTCGGCCCGGTCTATCAGGCCGGCACGCTCTCCGGTAACCCGATTGCCACGGCTGCCGGTCTCGCCACTTTGAAACTGATCCAGGCACCGGGCTTCTACGAATCGCTGACGGCGAAGACCAAGGCGCTGTGCGACGGCCTGGTCGCTGCAGCCAGGAAACATGGCGTCGCCTTCTCGGCGCAGAACATCGGCGGCATGTTCGGCCTCTATTTCGCCGACGCCTGCCCGGCCAGCTACGATGCCGTGCTGGCCTGCGACAAGGAAGCCTTCAACCGCTTCTTCCATGCCATGATCGACGCCGGCCACTACTTCGCCCCGTCGGCCTTCGAAGCCGGCTTCGTCTCGGCTGCGCATACTGATGCCGACATCGCCGCCACCGTCACCGCGGCCGATGCCTGGTTCGCCAGCCTGAAGTGAGCTCGCTCCAGGCCTGGCTGGTTTTGCTGGTCGCCGGCATCTGCGAGGTCGGCTGGGCGGTCGGCATGAAATACACCGACGGCTTCAGCCGCCTGTGGCCGAGCGTGTGGACTGTGGCCCTGATGATCGCCAGCGTCATTCTGCTCGGCTGGGCGCTGAAAGTGTTGCCGCTGGGCACCGCCTATGCGATATGGACCGGCATCGGTGCGGTCGGCACGGCGATTCTGGGAATCTACCTTTTCGGCGAGTCGCGCGACGTGCTGCGCTTCGTCTGCATCGGGCTGATCGTCGCTGGCATCGTCGGCCTCAAGCTGGTAACGCCCGACAGCCATTGAGCGGCCCAGGGCGGCCGCGAGCCGCGCTTACATCAGGAACAGGGTCGCCAGGCCGAGAAAGATGAAGAAGCCCCCGGAGTCGGTCAGCGCGGTGATCATCACCGAGCCGCCGACGGCCGGGTCGGCGCCGAATTTCTGGCGCAGCAACGGGATGCCGACGCCCGCGGAAGCCGCCAGCAGGAGATTGAGCGTCATCGCGGCCGTCATCACGATACCCAGCTTGACGCTGCCGTAGAGCCACCACGCCGCGATACCCAGCAGCCCGCCCCAGATCAGGCCGTTGATGGTCGCCACGCCGAGTTCCTTGCGCAGCAGGCGACGCATGGCATCGGGCTGCACCTGACCCATGGCGATGGCGCGGACGATCATGGTGATCGTCTGGTTGCCCGAATTGCCACCGATCCCGGCGACGATGGGCATCAGCGCCGCCAGCGCCACCAGCTTCTCGATGGAGTCCTCGAACGCCCCGATCACGCGCGAAGCGATGAAAGCCGTCACCAGATTGATGGCCAGCCACGCCCAACGGTTTTTCACCGAGTCCCAGACCGAGGCGAAGATGTCTTCTTCCTCTTTCAGACCGGCGGCGGCCAGTTGTTCGTGCTCGGCTTCCTCGCGGATGTAGTCGACGACCTCGTTAACCGTCACCCGCCCGACCAGCTTGCCCTCGGGGTCCACCACCGGGGCCGACACCAGATCGTAACGTTCGAAGGCCTTGGCGGCCTCCTCGGCGAAATCGTCGGGTTCGAGCTCGACAAAATCGGTCTGCATCAGCGTGCCGACTTCAACATCGACCTCGTTGACCAGCAGGATATTGAGCGGAAGAACGCCCTTCAGGCGTTCGTCGCGGTCGACCACGAACAACTGGTCGGTGTGATCGGGCAACTCGTCGAAACGGCGCAGATAGCGCAGCACGACTTCGAGGGTGATGTCCTCGCGCACGGTCACCATGTCGAAGTCCATGATCGAGCCGACCGAGTCCTCGGGGTAGGACATCGCAGCCCGCAACTGCTCGCGCTCCTCGACCGACAGGCCGAGGAAGACGTCGTCGATGACGCCCTGCGGCAGGTCGGGCGCGAGATCGGCCAGTTCGTCGGCATCGAGCGTTTCGGCGGCGGCGACCAGTTCGGTGCGCTCCATCGACTCGATGAGGCTTTCCCGAACGGCATCCGAGACTTCGAGCAGAACCTCGCCTTCGAGTTCGGGATTGACCAGATCCCAGACGATCAGACGTTCGTCGGTGGGCAGCGCCTCCAGGATATAGGCGATGTCGGCCGGGTGCATGGGCTCCAGTCGGGCCTGCAGTTCGTGCAGATGCTGCTTGTGCACGATGTCCTCGACCAGGTCGTGGCGCGGCCCTTCCTGGCGATGCACCAGCTCTTCGACCAGCTTGTGCCGGGCGAGCAGGGTCTGCACCTCGGCGAGGCGCTCCTGCAAGTCTTCGGTGTCGGTCAGCTGGGCTTCTTCGCTCATGGTGCGGTGCGGCAAAAGGTCTGCCATTTTAGCACCGGGCGGATGACCGGGTTCCTACAAAATCACTGCGAAAAACCCCTGTTCGGGGAATATTTCACGGCACATCGGCACTCGCCATGCGACCGAGGATGATGGCCGTCTTTCGCCCCAACCCGGGCGCCGCCCGGTTGCGGTCGTAATAGCGGGGGTTGGGCACCATGCCGGCCAGCCGCGCCGCCTGCTCCGGCCCCAACTGGGCCGCAGCGACGTTGTAGTAGTAACGGGCCGCTGCTTCGGCACCGAAGACGCCGTTACCCCACTCGATCACATTCAGGTAAACTTCGAAGATACGCCGCTTGCTCCACAGGTTTTCGAGCATCAGGGTGATGATCGCCTCCTCGGCCTTGCGGAAATACGACTTGTTCGGCGTCAGGAAGAGATTCTTGGCCAATTGCTGGCTGATGGTCGAACCGCCCGCCACGAAACGCCCCTTCTTCTGGTTTTTTTCCAGGGCTTTTTGCATCCCCTCCCAGTCGAAGCCTTCATGATCGACGAACTTGGCGTCTTCGGCTGCGATGATCGCCCGTTTCAGATGAATCGAAATCCGCTCATAGGGAACCCACTGTTGCTTGAGTTGGGCCTGCGGATTCTTCACCCGTAATTCGGCGAGCCTGATCTCCATGAATTTCGTCTCACCCGGATTGACCCATCCCCAGAGCAAAACCCACCCCAGCAACCACAACTGCCACAACAGAAAAATGCCGACCAGGCCGAGCAGGCCCCATTTCAGCCAGCGGCCCAGCGTTTTCATCCGAGCAGCCCGGCACGCAGACCAGTCAGTACGGATGCCGTTTCCGGACGAACGCCGCGCCAGACGAAAAAGGCCTCGGCGGCCTGCTCAACCAGCATGCCCAGGCCGTCCGCGCAACGCCCCGCGCCCTGCTCGCGTGCCAGCTGGAGAAACGGCGTTTCTCCCTTGCCGTACATCATGTCGTAGGCCAGGCTACCGGACGCGAAGACCCCCTCGGGCAGAGGCAGGCTTTCGCCGGAGAGGCTGGCCGACGTCGCATTGATCAGCACGTCGAAGCATCGGCCGGCAAAACGCCCGAAATCGCCGCCCTCGACCGGTGCGAGATCGGCAAAGGCGGCAGCGAGCGCTTCGGCCTTGGCCGCGGTGCGATTGGCGATGGCCAGCGAAGCCGGCCTTTCGGCAAGCAGGGGAGCGATCACCCCGCGCGAAGCGCCCCCGGCGCCGATCAACAGGATGCGCTTGCCGGCCAGCGAAGAACCGAGGTTATGCGTAATGTCCCGTACCAACCCCGCGCCGTCGGTGTTGTCGCCGAAAATTTCGTTGCCGGCAAAGCACAAGGTATTCACCGCCCCTGCCCGCGCCGCCCGCTCGGAGAGGCGGGAGGCCAAGCGAAATGCCTCTTCCTTGAAGGGCACGGTGACGTTGGCCCCCTTGCCGCCCGCAGCAACGAATTCGGCTATGGCTTCAGCGAAGCCGTCGACCGGCGCCAGCCTCGCCTCGTAACGCATCGCCTGCCCCAGCGCTACGGCAAAGGCTGCGTGGATGTGCGGGGATTTGGAATGGGCAATCGGATTGCCGAATACGGCGTAAAGATTGGACATGGCAGCAGCGCGACGAGGGAGGAAGGGAATCGGAGAGGGAGGCTAACACGACGACCTCGTTACGGCCGCGTTACTTGCTGGCCGTATTCAGGGAATCGCCCTGCGTGAAATACCAGGTCCGTGCGAAAGACAGGACGGTCGCGCCGCCCAGGCCCTGCGCCGGGATGGCGCCGAAGGGAGCCGACATGCGCAGGATGCGCAAGGCGGCCTGATCGAGCACCTTGTGGCCGGAGGATTTCGAAATCTCGGCGTTGTACAGGCTGCCATCCTCGGCCCGCAATTCGACGAAGATGACTACCGCGCCATACAGCTTGCCACGCGCTTCCGGCGGGTAATTCAGGGTACCGATGCGTTCGATTTTCTGTTTCCACGCATCGAGATAGGCGGCCAGCACATACTCCTCGGTACGCGCCCCGACAAATTTCTTGCGCGGCTTCTTGCTGTATTCGTCGGCCGTCTTGGCGATCTCTCCTTCCAGGCGGGCCATCGCCCGCGCCGACTCGGCCAGGTCGAGACCACTGAGGCTGGGAGCGGGCTGCTCGCCGCCCGTCTTCTCGCTCGCCACCGTGCGCAGGCTCTTCGCCTGGGTCAGCAACTTCTGCTGCGCCGTTTCAAGCTCCTGCACGCGCCGCTGCATCTGCTGGAGATCGTTGCCCTCGGTTTGCTTATTGGTCGGCGGCAACGGGGTCTTGGCCCGGCGATTTTCGTCGGTATTGCCGCCGCCATCGAGGTTTGCCTGCGCCAGGGCTTGCGCATCGGACGGCTTGCGCGCCGACTTGGCATTGACCAGGATGATGTCCATGGCCCTTTCCTGCATGGCCTTCGACGCTTCCGGAAACTTGAAATGCAGGGTCAGCAACAGCGCGTGAACCGCCAGCGAGATAGCCAGGGCCGTCCACAGCCGGCGGTCCTGCTCGGCTGCACGGGCGCGTCGGGGACTGACCGCCGGCTTCACGCCTCCTCCTCCTCCACGGCTTCTGCGGCATTGCTGTCGCCCAATAAGCCAAGGAAACGACACGTCACTTCCGGTCCCAGCAGATCCATGCTCTCGACGGCCAGATGCACGCGCTGCCCCGGCAGCAGGTCCGCAGGCAAAGACGGCACGCGCAGCATCAATGGCAGGTGATCGAGCTTGACCAGCTGTTCGCGGCGCACGGTGGCATCGATCTCCGTCACCCCATGCTGCTGCAGCCAGCGCAGGCACCAGTAACGTTCCATCTGGCGCTGAAAATCGGCATAGGCACCGTAGGTCACCTCGAAATCGCGCAGCGCGCCGAACAGTTCGGCCGAGCGCTGGGCAAAGGCGGGAGTCTCGCCCTTCAGGCAGGCGATGAGCTGCCACTGATTGACCAGGTCGCAGTAACGGCGCAACGGTGAGGTCATCCACGCATATTGCGGCACACCCAGCCCTTCGTGCGGCAACGGCGAGGTGGTCATGCGCACCTTGCCCTGGGTCTGCGCCCGGTACATGCAGGCCACGTTCTTGTCGGCCAGCAGGCCGCCCCAGGTCGAATTGGCGACGATCATCAGTTCGGCGACCAGTTTGTCGAGCGGGCTGCCGCGCTTGCGCTCGCTGATCTCGACACGACAAGCATCCGGATCGGCCAGATCGCCAACGATGGCGAAGTTGTAGTCGTTGATGCCCTGCACGGCGGAAGGCTTGCCGCGCCGGCCCTCACAGGCGTTGGCAAAATGCCACAGATGCAGCAACTCATCCTTGAACGGCTGATCGGGCAGCGGCCCGCCGATGGTTTCCGCGTTGAACCATGGCTCGACTTCATGGTGACGCAGATTGGCGGCGATATGCACCATCTCCAGACGCGATTCGTGGCTGACGATTTCCAGCGATTCGTTGACGGTGAGATAGAGCGACACGGCCGGACAATCGACGCCGCCGGCCAGCGTGTAATTCTGGACCACCGAGTCGGGCAGCATGGTGATCTTGTTACCCGGCATGTAGACCGTCGACAGGCGCGCGCGCGCCACGCCGTCGAGCGGCGAACCATGCGCGATAGCCAGCCCCGGTGCGGCGATGTGGATGCCGATGCGGGAACCGATGCCGGGCAGTTTGACGACGGAGAGCGCATCGTCGATTTCGGTCGTATGGGCGTCGTCGATCGAGAAGGCGCGTACATCAGCCTTTGGCAGGTCGGCCGGCAGCACGGGGGCCTCCAGCGCAGGAAAAGCCACACCTTTCGGGAATTGCTCGTGCAGGAAACGCTTGTAGTGCAAATGGTAGGCGGACTTGATCGCTCCGCACTTGAACAGCAGTTGGGCTGCCGTCAGGCCGGTTTCGGAACAGGCCGTCTCGAAGGCCTTGGTTTCCGGTTTGTTGCGATCCGGCGCGTAGAGCAAGGCATCCGTCAGGGCGCCGATTTCCGGCGGCAGGCGGAATGCCTTGAGTTCGCTTATCCAGCCTTCGATGGCGAGCGCTTGCTGACGCTTTTTTTCAAGACTGGCCAGAGCAGCTGCGAGAATGTCGGGAGGCGCCTTGCGGAAGCGGCCCTTGCCTTTGCGATGGAAATAGACGGGCGCGGCGTGCAGGGCAAGCAGCACCGCCGTCGCTTCGACCGGGGCGGGGTCGTGTCCGTAGTAATCACGGGCAAAATCCAGAAACGAAAATTCGCCATCGCTGACGCACTCCCACAGGAAATCTGCTTCGATCTCTTCGGCCAGCGGCGTCGCCTGCTCCAGCAGGGCGCCCGCCGAGGGCTTTTCGAAACGCAACAACACGGTTGCCGCCTTGATCTTGCTCCGCTTGCCGGTGGGCATTTCAACCTGCAACGAGCTATCGTTGTCGGCCATGATGCTACCGGCCTTGAAGCCGCCATCTTCTTCAAACAATACGTTCATCGGCGGATTATAGCCCAGCGAATTCAATGATTTGCGATACGAAATCGGGAAACTTCGTGAAGCTGTGGTCACCGCCCGGCAGGATGGTTTGCCGACAGCCGGCGTAGAAGGCCTCGGCCTGGCGAACATCGAGCACCTCGTCGCCCGTTTCGGCCAGCAACCAGTAGCGCGCCGGCACCGGGGGACGCACCTGGGCTTTCAATTGCACAGCATGGGCTTCGCTGAACGTGAAGGCTTCGCCGGAATGAAAGTTGACGTGATCGCCGACGAACAGGCCGAGATCGAGCCGGTCGATCACCGCCGGGTTGATCAGCACGGCCCGGAGATCGTGCCTTTCGGCCAGATGATTGGCATAGTGCCCCCCCAGCGACGAGCCCACCAGCAAGACCCTGCCGTCCGCCTCTTCGATCAGTGCGTCAGCGCAGGCGACCGCCTCGTCCGGCACCGGCGACAGTTGCGGACAGGCAAAATGCCCCGCCAGTCCCCGGCGCGCCATTTCCTCGCCGAGCAGGCGCGATTTCCAGGAAGCCGGCGACGAGCAGAAGCCGTGCAGATAAAGGATCAGTGGGCCGTCCATTGCACCCAGCCGAAGTGGGCCGTGGTCAGCACGACGATACCGAAGACGATGCGATACCAGGCGAAGGGCACGAAATCATGGCTGGAGATGAAGCGCAGCAACCAACGCACGCACAGGAAGGCAGAAATGAAGGCGGAAATGAAGCCGACCACCCACATGCCGATATCGTCGATGCTGAGCAGCGCCCGCTCCTTGTAGAGCTGATAGACGGTCGCCACGCCCAGCGTGGGAATGGCCAAAAAGAATGAAAATTCGGTGGCCGCCTTGCGCGACAGACCAAACAGCAACCCGCCGATAATCGTGGCGCCGGAACGCGAGGTCCCCGGAATCAGCGCAAAGGCCTGGGCGATGCCGAGCTTCAGCGCATCGACCAGCGTCATGTCCTCGACCCTTTCGACTCGAATCTTGTGCTCGCGCTTTTCGGCCCACAGGATCACGAAGGCGCCGAGAATGAAGGTTGTCGCCACGGCAATCGGGTTGAACAGATTGGCCTTGATCGCCTTGCCGAAGGTCAGGCCGAGAATGGCCAGTGGCAGGAAGGCGACAAACAGGTTGAGGATGAATTTCTGCGCCGCCTTGTCGCTGAAGGCACCTCGCGCGACGACCAGCAGACGCTCACGATACTCCCAGACGACGGCGAGAATCGCACCGGACTGGATCACGATTTCGAACAACTTGCCGCGATCGTCGTTGAAATCCAGCAAATCACCAGCCAGGATCAGATGCCCGGTCGACGAGATCGGAAGGAATTCGGTCAGCCCCTCGACAATGCCGAGAATGAGCGCCTTGAGCAGGAGGATCGGATCCATGGAATGCAGCCAAGTTGGGGAGGCCGCATTCTACTATCCCGGACGGGTAGCCGCTTCCAGATTCGCCAGCCAGATCAGTGCGTGCTCACGCGACTCGCCGCACATTTCCGGCGACGGTTGCAGGCCACTGCAGCAATCCGGCCGTTCGGGGCGGCCAAAAATCGCACATCGCAACCGGTCGTCAAGATGCGCGCAAGGCTGCCCTGGCAGTTTGTTCAATGAAGAAATCGACGGCGCAATGCAACAGGCGCCACAGCCGGGACGACAATCCATCCTGCCCTCAGCGTCCGCTTAGCAGGCGCAGGCCGAGCAGCAGAAAAATGCCGCCGGCGACACGTTCCAGCCACGCCGAAAAACCGGGACGGCGCGCCAGTCGCTCTCCCAGAGCGCCGGCAAAAACACCGATCAACGCAAAAACCACCGCTGCCTGCAGCGTGAAAACGACGCCCAACTGCACGATCTGCCACGCCGCATCACCGCGCCCGGCCTCCACGAACTGCGGCAGGAAGGCAAGAAAGAACAGCACCACCTTGGGATTGATCGCATTGGCCAGCAGGCCGCGCCGGAACAGCCGTGCGCAACTGTCGGCCGGCACGCTGACCGGCGCCACACCCGCCGGCGCAGCATGGCGTATGGCCTGAACACCCAGCCAGACCAGATACAGGCCGCCGGCAATACGCAAGGCGCCAAACGCCAGATCGGAAGCGACGATCAGCGCCCCCACCCCAAGCGCCGCCAGCACGGTGTGATTCAGACAGCCCGCCGCACACCCCAAACCAAACGCAACCCCCTGCTTGCGCCCGCGCGCCATGCCCAGACCGAGCACCAGCAGGTTATCCGGCCCCGGCGCCAGCGTCAGCAAAACCGATGCAGTAATGAAAGGGGGCAGTTGGGAGGAAGAGAGAAAGATGTCCATGGCGCAAGGTTAAATAAAAACAGCGGGAACAAATGCCCGCCGTTTTTCATCCCGGATCAGTCGATCCGGCGTAGGGGCTTCAAACCTTCCGATAAACCTCCGCGCCGGTCTTCACAAATTCGACCGCCTTGGTCTCCATGCCCTTCTCCAGCGCCTCGGCTTCGCCGATGCCCTGTTGCGCAGCGAAGTCGCGCACGTCCTGCGTGATCTTCATCGAGCAGAAGTGCGGGCCGCACATCGAGCAGAAGTGGGCGACCTTGGCCGATTCCTTGGGCAGGGTTTCGTCGTGGAATTCGCGGGCCTTGTCCGGATCGAGGCCGAGATTGAACTGGTCTTCCCAGCGGAATTCGTAACGCGCCTTCGAGAGCGCGTTATCGCGAATCTGCGCGCCGGGGTGGCCCTTGGCGAGGTCGGCGGCGTGCGCGGCGAGCTTGTAGGTGATGATGCCTTCCTTGACGTCGTCCTTATCCGGCAGGCCGAGGTGTTCCTTGGGCGTCACGTAGCAGAGCATCGCAGTGCCGTACCAGCCGATCATCGCCGCGCCGATACCGCTGGTGATGTGGTCGTAGCCCGGCGCGATGTCGGTGGTCAAGGGGCCGAGGGTGTAGAACGGGGCTTCCTTGCAGTATTCCAGCTGCAGGTCCATGTTCTCCTTGATCAGGTGCATCGGCACGTGACCCGGGCCTTCGATGATGGTCTGCACGTCGTGCTTCCAGGCGATCTCGGTGAGTTCGCCGAGTGTCTTCAGTTCGCCCAGCTGCGCTTCGTCATTGGCGTCGTAGATCGAACCGGGACGCAGGCCGTCACCGAGGCTGAAGGCGACGTCGTAGGCCTTCATGATTTCGCAGATTTCCTCGAAATGGGTGTAGAGGAAGCTTTCCTTGTGGTGCGCCAGACACCACTTGGCCATGATCGAACCGCCACGGCTGACGATGCCGGTCATCCGGTTGGCAGTCATCGGGATATAGCGCAGCAGCACGCCGGCGTGGATGGTGAAGTAGTCGACGCCCTGCTCGGCCTGTTCGATCAGTGTGTCGCGGAAAATTTCCCAGGTCAGGTCCTCGGCCTTGCCGTTCACCTTCTCCAGCGCCTGGTAGATGGGGACCGTGCCGATCGGCACCGGGCTGTTGCGGATGATCCACTCGCGGGTTTCGTGGATGTTCTTGCCGGTCGACAGATCCATCACCGTGTCACCGCCCCAGCGGATCGACCAGGTCATTTTCTCGACTTCTTCCTGAATGGAGGAACCGAGTGCCGAGTTGCCGATGTTGGCGTTGATCTTGGTGAGGAAATTGCGGCCGATGATCATCGGCTCGCTTTCAGGGTGGTTGATGTTGTTCGGGATGATGGCGCGGCCACGGGCAACTTCGCTACGCACGAATTCCGGGGTGATTTCTTCCGGAATGGCGGCACCGAAGCTCTGGCCCGGGTGCTGGCGCCCCAGCAACTTGGCCATCTTCTCGCCCATCGGGCCGGTGGCCTTCAGCGATTCGATGTAGGCGCGGCGATTCAGGTTTTCGCGGATGGCGACGTATTCCATCTCCGGCGTAATGATGCCCTTGCGTGCGTAGTGCATCTGCGACACATTGGCACCGGCCTTGGCGCGGCGCGGCTTGCGGTGCAGGCCGGGGAAGCGCAGTTCATCGAGCGCCTGGTCGGCGGCACGCTGGCGGCCGTATTCGGAGGTCAGGTCGGCCAGTTCCTCGGTGTCGTTGCGCTCGGCGATCCACTGGGCGCGCAGCGCGGGCAGGCCGGAACGGATGTCGATCTTGGCGGTCGGATCGGAATAGACGCCGGAACAGTCGTACACAAAAATCGGCGGATTTTTTTCGCCACCCATGCCGGTCGGCGTATCGGACTGGCTGATTTCGCGCATCGGAACCTGGATATCCGGGCGCGAACCCTCGATGTAGACCTTGCGGGAATTGGGCAGCGGCTGGATGGCAGCCTCGTCGACGTGGGCGTTGGCGGCGAGGAATTGTTCTTTGGCGTTCATTGAAGCTCCATGCATGAGTGCAACCGGTAAGACGGGCAAGGAGCGATCTGGTTCCAACGACAGAATTCGTTTCCCTACGACGGCATGACCCGGTCAGGTTCGAAGGGTATTTCTCAGCCTGCTTGTCCGCCGGCACCCCTAACGAGTGGGCTGCAAGTTACTGGAAATACAGGCAAAATGCAAGGAATGACAAAGTCCGCTCAAGATTTTCAGAAATCAGCCGAAATATCGTGGACAAGACGCGGAATTCTAAAGAAAAACCTAGGGAAACAAGATGCGCAAGCTGATCATTGCCGGCCTGATGGCCACCCTGCCCTGGAGCACATGGGCTGCCCCGACCTGGCAAGTCATATCGTCCGAACCCGGCAAGCGCATCGAACTCGACCGGACCAGCCTGAAACGCGACGGCAACACGGTGCAAGCTCAAGGCCGCGTCGTCCTCGAGAAAGAGCTGACTGACGCAAAATCCGGTGCCGGTTATCGCGTCATCGAAGCCATCACCCGCTACGACTGCAGCACGCGCAACGCCAGTACCATCAAGCGCATTTTCAAGAAGAACGAATCCGACGTCATCCGCGAGGAAGACATCAAGGGTGCCGAGTTGCCCGTCCGCTCGGGCACGCTGGACGACAAGGTACTGCGCGAAGTATGCCGCCCGCCGAAGGACAGTCCTGCCGAGCTGGCCCAAAAAGCAAACGAAGCCGGGGCCGAGCTGAAAGCCGCCAACGAAGCGACACTCAAGAAAGAAATGGCCAAGGCCGAAAAGCCCACTCCCATCAAGGCTGCCGACACCTCCGCCAAGGAGTCCGAACACTCGGCCATTCCGTCGATTCGCCCCAATCTGAAGGCAGCGCTCGAAGCCTCTCGCGAGCCCCAGAAGGAGGTCGCAAAAGAACCCTCGCCGGCCGCAAGCGCACCAGCTGCCAAGCCTCCTGCCCCGGCGCCGGCTCCTGTTGCTGCGGCGCCCAAGGCGCAGGCCGTTGTCGTTCTCACCCCCAAGACGCCAGCCGTCAGGCCGAAAAAGGCAACCAAATCCGAAGGCTATATGCTGGAACTCGCCCAGAATGAACCGGCGATGCAGCACGCCAACATCCACTGGGACTACGAAGGCATGGGCGGCCCGGAAAACTGGGGCAAGCTGGACCCGCGCAACAAACTGTGCGCCACCGGCGAACGCCAGTCACCCATCGACATCAAGGATGGCATCAAGGTTGACGTCGAACCGATCAAGTTCAAATATCAACCCTCCACATTCCGTATCGTCGATAACGGACACACCATCCAGGTCGAAGCGGGAGAAGGCTCGATCTCCCTGACCGGGAAAACCTACGAGTTGGTGCAGTTCCACTTCCACCGCCCGTCGGAAGAGAAGGTCAATGGCCAGCGTTTCGACATGGTTGTCCATCTGGTGCACAAATCCGACGAAGGCCAGCTCGCCATTGTTGCCGTGCTGCTCGAACGCGGCAACGAAAACCCCTTCATCCAGACGCTGTGGAACAACATGCCGCTGGAAAAGAACATGCCGGTTGCGCCGCCAGTCGCCACAATCGATCTGAACGCCTTGCTTCCGACCTCACGTAACTATTACACCTACATGGGTTCGCTGACCACGCCGCCTTGTACCGAAGGCGTGCTGTGGCTGGTCATGAAGCAGCCGGTGCAGGTCTCGCAGGATCAAATCAACATTTTCAGCCGCCTGTATCGCAACAACACCAGACCCATCCAGCCGTCTGGCGGTCGCCTGATCAAGGAAGGTCGTTGACCTGAGCGGAAACGCAGTGGTAACTTAATGACCAAAGAGTCATTAAGTTACCCATGTCTTCGCCCCCAGCCCCCCGCAAACGCCGCAAGGAAGCCCGCCCGTCGGAGTTGCTTGCGGCCGCCCTCGATCTTTTCGTCGAGAAAGGCTACGCCGCCACGCGACTGGAAGACGTCGCATCCTGCGCTGGCGTTTCCAAGGGCACCCTTTATCTGTACTACGAAAACAAGGAAGCGCTGTTCAAGGCTGTCATACAGGAAGGTATCGTCCCGGTCATCGCCGAAAACGAAGCCATCGCCGCCCAGCATACGGGCAGCAGCTTCGACTTGATGGAAAAGCTGCTCGCCAACTGGTGGATCAAAATCGGCCTGACTGCCTTTGCCGGGATACCCAAACTGATGGTGGCCGAGGCACGGAATTTCCCCGAACTCGGGCGCTACTACGTGGAGAATGTCATCAACCGCGGCCGCGCCCTGGTTGGTAGCGCACTGAAGCGCGGCATGGCCAGCGGCGAGTTCCGAAGCATGGATGTCGAAACGACCATCGATGTCGTGATTGCGCCGATCCTGATGCTGCTGATCTGGCGCTACTCGATGAGTTGCTGCGTCGAAAACGACGACAATCCGCAGCAATACCTGCAGATTCACATGGATCTCCTGCGCCACGGTTTGTGCCAGATGAAAAAGGAGAGTCGGGTATAATTTTGATTTGTCGGAATCAATATATTAGCCTGTGCTAATATTATGCCTGCGGAGACCCCAATGAACATCGAGCAAGCACGTTTCAACATGATCGAACAGCAGATCCGTCCCTGGGATGTTCTGGATCCGCAGGTTCTCGACCTTCTTTTTGTCGTCAAGCGCGAAGACTTCGCACCTGCTGCATATCGCAACCTGGCATTCGCCGACATGGAAATCCCGATCGGCAGCGGCCAGACCATGCTGGCCCCGAAAATCGAAGCCAAGATGCTGCAGGAACTCGGCATCAAGAAAACCGACAAGATCCTGGAAATCGGCACCGGCAGCGGCTACATGGCCGCCTTGCTGGCCGCTCGTGCCGAACATGTGGTGACCGTCGAAATCCGTCCGGAAATTGCCGCAACCGCCAAGGAAAATCTGGCACGCGCCGGTGTCGGCAACGTTTCGGTTGAAGTGGGCAACGGCATTGACGGCTGGTCGCAGCGTGGCCCCTACGATGCCATCGTCGTTTCCGGCTCCGTTCCCACCGTCTCCCCCTCCCTGCTCAAGCAATTGCGCGTCGGCGGCCGTCTCGCCGTCATCACCGGTGAAGCGCCGGTGATGGAAGCCCAGTTGATCACCTGCACGGCTGAGGGAACCTACAACACCGTCAACCTCTTCGAGACCGTCGTTCCGGCGCTCGATGGCGCTGACGCCAAAGATCAATTCTCCTTCTGATGCAACAGCTTCGCGTACAGCAACTTGCCGAATGGCTGGCCGACGAAAACCGGCCCGACCCCGTCCTGCTTGATGTACGCGAACCGTGGGAAACGGAGCTCTGCCAGTTGGCGGGCTCCCTGCACATCCCGATGCATCTCGTTCCGGTACGCTGCGAGGACATCGACCCCAGCCGCGATGTCGTGGTGATTTGCCACCACGGCAGTCGCAGCCTGCAGGTCGCCATATTCCTCGAACGTAAGGGCTTCGGCTCGGTGCTCAACCTGATGGGGGGTGTCGATGCATGGGCAGGGGAAATCGATCCAAATATGCGTCGTTACTGAGGATGTCATGAAAAAACTGGCCTGGCTTTTCCTCTCCCCCCTGATCGCCACCCCGCTCTGCGCCGCCGACCTGATGCAGGTTTATCGCGACGCCCAGACCAACGACCCGACTTTCGCAGCCGCCCGCGCAACGCTCGACGCCGGACAGGAAAAGCAACCGCAGGCGCGCGCCGGCCTGTTGCCCAGTCTCTCGCTCTCGGGCAATACGACGTGGAATGAAAACGAGCTGTCCACGCACAACGGCCCGACTTTCGCCAAGCCGAAATACAACGCCAACGGTTACCAGCTCACCCTGTCGCAACCTTTGTTCCGCTGGCAGAACTGGATTGCCTACGACCAGTCCAAGATGCAGGTTGCCCAGGCCGAGGCCAATTTCGGCTTGGCCCGGCAGGATTTGATCCTGCGTGTCGCCCAGGCTTATTTCGACGTACTTTACGCCCAGGAAAGCCTGGCCGCCGTAAAAGCCAACAAACAGGCCATTGCCCAGCAGCTGGAGCTCGCGAAAAAGAGCTTCGAGGTCGGCACGGCGACCATCACCGATACGCACGAAGCGCAGGCACGCTACGACCTGGCCAGCGCTCAGGAAATCGCCGCCGAAAGCGATCTCGAGGTCAAGCTACGCGCCCTGCAGGCCATCATTGGCCAGGAGCCCGGCGCCCTCGCCCAACTGCGCAAGGCGGCTGAACTGACTGCTCCGCAACCGGGCAACATGGCGGAATGGGTCAACGCAGCCGAAACCGGCAGCCTGAACGTACAGGTCCAGCAATACAACGCAAGCATCGCCGCCCGCGAAGTCGACAAGCAGCGCGCCGGGCATTACCCGACCATCGATGCGGTCGCCAACGTCGGCCACTCTAAGAGCTATACACCGGCCTTCGGCACGTATGACACCGAATATCAAAACGTCGGCATCCAGCTCACGATCCCGCTCTTCCAGGGTGGTTTCACCGCATCCCGCCAGCGCGAGGCCAGCGCCAATCGCGCCGCCTCCGAATCAGCGCTTGAAGCGGCCAAACGCGGTGCCGCCCTGGGTGCCCGGCAATCCTATCTCGGAGTCGTCAACGGCTTGGCACAGGTCAAAGCCTTGAAGGCAGCACTGATTTCGTCGCAATCGGCACTGGAATCGAACAAACTGGGCTACGAGGTCGGCGTGCGCATCAACATCGACGTGCTGAACGCCGAGAATCAGGTCTACGTAACCCGCCGTGACCTCGCGAAGGCCACGCTCGACACGCTGATGGCACAGCTGCGCCTGAAGTCGACCACCGGCGCCCTCGGCGACGATGATATCGCCCAGATCAACGCGCTGCTCGACCCGACCACCGCGCAATAAGCCCCAGCATACGCTCTGCGGCCCCCTGATGGGCTCGGGCAAACTCGGCCGAAGCCCGGCGCATCGCATCCAGGCGGCCGGCATCCCGCAACAAGGCGGCAACAAGCTCCCCTAGCGCGTCGGCATCGCCAACGCGCTGCGCCGCGCCGGCAGCGATGGCGTCCTCGGTAGCCTGCAGGAAATTGAAGGTATGCGGCCCGACCACTACGGGGCATCCGCAGGCGGCCGCCTCAATCAGATTCTGCCCACCCAGCGGCAGGAGGCTGCCACCGATGAAGGCAAGGTCGGCCAGGCTGTAGTAAGCAGCCATCTCGCCCATGCTGTCACCCAGCCAGACCGCCGTGTCGCCATCCGGCAAGCTCTCGCTGCGGCGAACCGAAGGCAAGCCTTGCTGCCGCAGCAGCGCAGCCACTTCGTCAAAACGCTGCGGATGGCGAGGCACCAGCACCAGCAAGGCATCGGGAAGGGCGGCACGACGCCATGCCTCGAGAATCAGGGCTTCCTCTCCCTCGCGGGTACTCGCTGCCAGCCATACCGGGCGCGAGCCGATCGCCTGACGCCATTGTTGCCCCAAGGCGATCTTGTCTGCCGGCGGACGGACGTCGAATTTGAGGTTGCCGGCCACCTCGATCTCTTTGACACCCAAGGCAAGCAGCCGGTCTGCATCTCCCCGGGTCTGGGCTGCCACCCCGGAGAGTACCGCAAAGGCAGGCCCGACAAGGCGCCGGAAACGACCGTAACCCCGCGCCGAGCGCGCTGACAGCCGGGCATTGGCGAGCACGACCGGCACGCCGGCCTGCCGGGCCGCCTGCAACAGATTCGGCCAGATTTCGGTTTCCATCAGGACCCCGAATACTGGTGAAAAATGCCGAAAGAAGCGGGCCACCGACCCGGGATAGTCGTAAGGCAGGTAAGCCTGGATGACGCGCTCGCCATAGACCTCGCGACCGGCAGCCCGTCCGGTCGGCGTCATGCCGGTAAGCAGGATGCGGTGATCGGGCCAGCGAGCCATCAGGCCCTCGATGAGCGGCTGGGCGGCCCGCGTCTCGCCGACCGAAACGGCATGCACCCAGATCAGCTTCGATGGCACCGCCCCCGGATAAAAACCATAGCGCTCCCCGAGATGCTGCAGGTATTCCGGCTGCTTGCGACCGCGCCAAGCCAGGCGCAGCCAGATCAGCGGCGTAATCGCATACAGCAACAGCGAATAGGCCAGGCGGACCATCAGGTGAGCACCCCCTGCAATTCGCCAAGCACCGCGTCGGCCGAAGGCGTTTGCGCCTTCCCTCCAAGGTTGCGATGGAAACCCGCCCCCAGAACACCGGTCAGGCCGGGATCGGTCGCGGTGTAGATGGCCACGGTCGGCGTTTTCAGGGCAACCGCCAGGTGCGTCAGCCCGGTATCGACACCGACCGCCGCACGCGCCCCGGACAACAACGAGGCCAGCTCGGAAATGCTCATCGGCGGGGCCGCCAGCGCACCGGGAATGGCCGCCGCCAGACGCGCGGCCCGCTCGCGCTCAAGCGCGCTGCCGCCGGGAAGGACAGCGCTGAATCCCTGGCTGTTGAGCGAACGCCCCAGCGTGAGCCAGTTGGCTTCCGGCCACAGTTTGTCGTCGCGGCTGGTCGCCGTCAGAAAAACGGCATAAGGGCGATGCGGCAACCAGGAAAAGCTGGCCGGCGGCGTTTCGATACCGTAATCCGGCTCGCCTTCGATCTGGTAACCGAGCGCCGCAGCAACCAGGCGGCGATTGCGTATTACGGCATGCAGATCGCGGGAAACATGGAAATGACGGTTGTACCAGCGGGCTGCCGCCGGCTCGCGGGCGGCGTCGGCCGCATAGCCAAGGCGCGGCCCCTTCGCCCGACTGGCGATCAGCGCACTTTTCAGCAGTCCCTGCGTGTCGATGATCGCATCGTAGGTTTCGCTCGCCAGCTGGCGGCGGAATTCGGCCATTTCCCGCCAGGTTGCGGCCTGGAGCAATTTCTTGCGCCAACGCCGAACGGCGACGGGAATTACACGTCCAACCCCCGGATGCAAGCGCGGAATGGCCGAAAAGCTTTCCTCCACGCACCAGTCGATCTGCGCCTGCGGAAAATGCCGGCGGATATCGCTGATGACCGGCAGATTGTGTATAACATCGCCGAGCGAGGAAGTTTTCACGATCAAAATGCGCATCGGCAGATAAAATCACGACTTTCGAAGCCGCAATTATAAATGCCAGCCACGCGTCAGCCGCTTTCCGTTGCGATCATCACGCTCAATGCCGCCTCCCAGTTGGAGGACTGCCTGAAAAGCGCGCGCTTTGCCGACGACATCGTGGTGGTCGACTCCGGCAGCACGGATGACACGCAGGCGCTGGCGATGCGCTACGGCGCCCGGGTCATCGATCAGCCCTGGCTGGGTTTCGGACCCCAGAAACAGTTTGCCGTCGAATCGGCCAAACACGACTGGGTTCTCTGCCTGGATGCCGACGAACGCGTATCGCCCGATCTGCAGGAATCCATCGAGCACGCCCTGCGGGAACCGGTTGCCAGCGCCTTCCGCTTTCCTCGCTGCAACAATTTCCTCGGCCGTTACCTGAAACACGGCGAAGGCTACCCCGACTGGTCCCTCCGCCTGTTCGACCGCCGTCACGCCCGCTGGTCCGACGATGCGGTGCATGAAAAAGTCATCACCGAAGCCGCCGTCGGCACCCTGAAGGGCGACTTGCTCCACGACTCGGCCGAGACACTGGCCGCCTACCTGACCAAGCAGAACCGCTACACCACGCTGGCTGCCGAAATGGCCCTGCAAGCCGGCAAGCGCGCATCGTTTGCGCGCATCGCGTTCAGCCCCATCGTCCGCTTCATCAAGTTCTACGTGATTCGCCAGGGTTTCCGCGATGGGCTTCCCGGCTTGATCCACATCGCCATCGGCTGCACGAACAGCTTTCTGAAGTATGCCAAGATGCTGGAACGGCAAAAATCCGATGCTGCGCTGCGGTAAAATATCGTGATAATTTCTTCGAGGTAGCTTTGTGAAAATTCTCGTCACCGGCGCCGCCGGATTCATCGGCATGACCACTTCCCTGCGCCTGCTGGCGCGTGGCGACGAAGTCGTCGGCCTCGACAATCTCAACGACTATTACGAGGTCTCGCTCAAGGAAAGCCGCCTGAAGCGCCTGACCGCGCTACCCGGCTTCCGCTTCGTCAAGCTCGACGTCGGCGACCGGGCCGGCATGGAAAAGCTGTTCGCCGAGGAAAAGTTCGACAAGGTCATCCATCTGGCCGCCCAGGCCGGTGTGCGTTATTCGATCCAGAATCCGCACGCCTATGTTGATAGCAATCTGGTCGGGTTCATCAACATTCTCGAAGGCTGCCGTCACAACAAGGTCCAGCATCTGGTCTACGCCTCCAGTTCCAGCGTCTACGGCGGCAACACCAAGATGCCCTTCTCCGAGCACGACAGCGTGGACCACCCGGTCAGCCTGTACGCGGCGACCAAGAAGGCCAACGAACTGATGGCCCATACCTACAGTCACCTTTATGGCCTGCCGACCACCGGCCTGCGCTTCTTTACGGTCTACGGTCCGTGGGGTCGCCCGGACATGGCGCTTTTCCTGTTCACCAAGGCCATCCTCGAAGGCCGGCCGATCGACGTCTTCAACCATGGCAACATGAAGCGCGATTTCACCTACGTTGACGACATCGTCGAAGGCGTGATCCGCGTGCTAGACCGCAATGCTGCGGCCAACCCGGACTACGACCCGATTGCCGCCGATCCGGCAACCAGCAACGTGCCCTACCGCGTCTTCAACATCGGCAACAACAATCCGGTGCAATTGCTCGACTTCATCGGTGCCATCGAGGAAGCGCTGGGCCAGAAGGCCGAGAAGCGCCTGCTCCCGCTGCAGGATGGCGACGTGCCGGCCACCTACGCCAATACCGATCAACTCAACGACTGGGTCGGCTTCGTCCCGGGCACCACGGTACAGGAAGGCGTCGCTCGCTTCGTCGCCTGGTATCGCGATTACTACAAGGTCTAAGGAACAGCTATGTGCGGCATCGTCGCGGCAGCAGCCGGCAGCAACATCGTCCCCGTCCTCGTCGAGGGCCTGAAGAAGCTTGAATATCGCGGCTATGACTCGGCCGGCCTCGCCGTCATCGGCGGCAACGGCATCGAACGGGTTCGCTCGGTCGGCCGCGTCGCCGAACTGGAATCCGCCTCGGCCAGCACGCAAGCGGTCACCGGCATTGCCCACACGCGCTGGGCGACGCATGGCGTGCCCTGCGAGCGCAATGCCCATCCGCACGTTTCCGGCACCATCGCCGTCGTCCATAACGGCATCATCGAAAATTACGAAAGCCTGCGCAGCGAACTGACGGCCCAGGGCTACGCGTTCACCTCGGACACCGACACCGAAAGCATCGCCCACCTCATCCAGTCGCTACTCAAAACCGAGCCCGACCTGTTCAAGGCCGTTCGCCTCGCCTGCCAACGCCTGGTCGGCGCCTACGCCATTGCCGTCATCGACCACACCCAACCAGGCAAGATCATCGTCGCGCGAGAGGGTTCGCCGCTGCTGCTGGGCGTTTCCGACACCGGCAACTACGCCGCATCCGACGCTTCTGCGCTGCTGCAGGTTACCCGCAACATGGTCTACCTGGAAAACGGCGACATCGCCGAACTGGCTGCCGACCGGGTCAGCATCTCCCGCCTCGACGGCACGCCCGTCGAGCGTCCTGTCCATGTCTCCCAACTGTCGGCGGCAGCCGTCGAACTCGGCACCTATCGGCACTACATGCAGAAGGAAATCTTCGAGCAGCCGGAAGCCCTGGCCAACACGCTGGAAATCGTCGGCGGCAGCAAGACCATCCAGCCGGGCATTTTCGGTGCCGAAGCCGGCAATTTGCTGACCGATGTCGACCACATCCTGATCCTGGCCTGCGGCACCAGCAGCCACTCCGGCTATACCGCCCGCTACTGGCTGGAGGCAATCGCCGGCGTCCCCTGCACCGTCGAAATCGCCAGCGAATACCGCTATCGCAGCTCGGTGGCCAACCCGCGTCAGTTGGTCGTCGCCATTTCGCAATCTGGCGAAACCGCCGACACACTGGCCGCCTTGCGCCACGCCAAGTCCCTCGGCCAAACGAAGACGCTGGCCATCTGCAACGTGCCGGAATCGGCCATCGTCCGCGAATGCGCCCTGCGCTTCATCACCCGCGCCGGCCCGGAAATCGGCGTCGCATCGACCAAGGCCTTCACCACCCAGCTGGCCGCTCTCTTCCTGCTGACCTTGGTCATGGCCAAGGTCAAGAATCGCCTCACGCCAGAACAGGAAGGCGCCTTCATCGACCAGTTGCGCCACTTGCCAGTGGCCGTCAACAAGGTGCTGGAGCTCGAACCGGAAATCGAAATCTGGTCGAAGCGCTTTGCCGACAAGCAGCACGCCCTCTTCCTGGGTCGCGGTCGCCATTACCCGATCGCCCTCGAAGGGGCGCTCAAGCTCAAGGAAATCTCCTACATCCACGCCGAAGCCTATCCGGCCGGCGAGTTGAAGCACGGCCCGCTGGCGCTCGTTGATGCCAACATGCCGGTCATCTCGGTTGCCCCGAACGACCAGTTGCTCGACAAGCTGAAATCCAACCTGAAGGAAGTCCAGGCCCGTGGCGGCGAGTTGTATGTTTTCGCCGACGCCGATTCGGAAATTCCGGAATCGGAAGGTGTGCACATCCTGCGCCTGCCCGAGCATTACGGCGAGCTGTCGCCGATTCTGCACGTTATTCCGCTGCAACTGCTGTCGTACCACGCCGCGCTGGTCAAGGGCACCGACGTGGACAAGCCGCGCAATCTGGCCAAATCGGTCACCGTCGAATAAGTCCGATGGCCACCTACGCCATCGGCGATATCCAGGGCTGCTACGACTCGCTGCAGCGGCTCCTGGCGCTTTGCGCTTTCGACCCGAGCCATGATCGCCTTTGGCTGGTCGGCGATCTGGTCAACCGGGGCCCGAAATCGCTGGAGACGCTACGCCTGATCAAGTCGCTCGGCCCGGCGGCGACGACCGTGCTCGGTAATCACGATCTCTATCTGCTGATGGTCGCCGAGGGCGGCGCCAAGTTCCGTGGCAAGGACGATACCCTGCAGGAGATTTTCGACGCCCCCGACTGTGCCGAACTGCTCGACTGGCTGCGCCACCAGCCGCTCTGTCACACTGAAGACGAATATTGCCTGGTACATGCCGGACTCCTGCCGCAATGGACGGCATCCCGGGCCCGGGAACTTGCCCGCGAGGTCGAAGCGGCCCTGCAAGGCCCCGCCTTCCGCGAATTCATCCTCAATTTGTGGGGTAGCGAACCGGCCGGTTGGTCGGACGATCTGAGCGACTGGCCCCGCCTGCGCGTCATCGTCAATGCCATGACCCGCATGCGTTTCTGCACGCCCGACGGCGTCATGGAATTCAAGGCCAAAGGCAAGCTGAGCAACGCACCGGAAAATCACCTACCCTGGTTCGACCTGCCGAACCGCCAACACGCCGATGCTGTGCTGGTCACCGGCCATTGGTCGGCACTGGGGCTGAAGGTCACGCCGAATCTGCTGGCGCTCGACTCGGGCTGCCTGTGGGGTGGACATTTGACGGCCGTTCGCCTGGAAGACCGCAAGGTGTATCAGGTGGACTGTTCGCCATCGGAAGCCCAGCCCCTAAAGCAATAGCTTCGCGAGCCTGCGTCGCCACCAGCTTCCGGTCCTCGCCATTCAGGCCGCGCAGGGGCGTCGTCACCAGCCGGGCGATCAGGCGCTTGCGCCTCAGAATGGCCCGCGTGCACTGACCCAGGGAAATATCGCCATCGTAGCGCGGCGCCAGACTGCGCTGCCCATCCAGCTCCCAGTAGGAAATCGCCACCGGCAGGACCGGATGCCCGGCACTCAGGGCCGGCTGCAACAGGGCAGCATGGAAATGCAGCAGACTCCGCCCATCCGTCGTCGTGCCCTCGGGGAAGACGGCGACGTGGCGCCCTTGGTCGAGGAGGGCGGCAATTTCCTGATTGACGATTTTTGCGTGACCGCGGCTGCCACGGCGCAAGAAGACCGTATCGTTCTTCGCCGCCAGCCAGCCGATCAACGGCCAGGTCCGGACCTCCGCCTTGGAGACGAAGGCCGACGGCAGGGCAGCATTGATGACGTAGATGTCGATCCACGAGATGTGATTGGCGACGATCAGGGCACCGGGAACCGCGTGCGTCAGATCGGCCTCGACCTCGACCCCGAGGGTATCGAGCAGCGCGCCGGCCCAACTCGCTTTCAGGCGCAGCCTGGCAGTTGTACTGCAGACCGGAAAAATCAGCAGGGTGACGATGATGCTGCTGATGATCAGCAGGATCAGGCGAAAAATCCGGAAGGCGCGAAGCGCAAAATTGGTTTCGTTCAGTCTGCTTGTCCGAAATAGTGCTTGGCGTAACGTCCAGCCACCTTGGCCATGGGCATCAGGATGGGCAGGTCGGCCGTATTGAAATCGGGGTCCCAGGCTGGTTCGCCGCAAATCCAGGCTCCGGCACGCAGGTAGCCCTTGATCAACGGCGGCACCTCGGCCGGACGATCCTGCTGCAGCGCAGCCAGGGGCAGCGGACAACGCGGGAAGACGCGATATTCCTGCGGCCCGAGGTGATCCACAGCCAGCCGATTATACAAGCTGGCCGCGGCGTGGCCACCGTCGGCCATGCTGATCGAGGCACACCCCATCAGGTAGTCGTGGCCGCGCTCGACCATGTACTGGGCCAAGCCGGACCACAGCAAGGTAATGGTGGCGCCGGTCCGGTAATCCGGATGCACGCACGAGCGGCCGATTTCGACGAGACGCGAGCGCAGGTGCTGCAAACGGGTCAGGTCGAACTCGTTTTCGGAGTAATAACCGACCTGGCGCGCGTTGTCCGGCGACAGGATGCGATAGGTGCCGACGATCTCGCCGGTCTGCGTATCGCGCACGACGAGATGCTCGCAATACGGGTCGTAGATATCGTGATCGACACCCGGCGTCCGGCTGGGCAGGTTGGCGCCCATTTCGCCGGCAAAGACCCGATGGCGCAGACGCTGCGCATCGAGAA
Organism: Dechloromonas sp. CZR5; assembly: GCF_008711155.1. Taxonomy (GTDB): domain Bacteria; phylum Pseudomonadota; class Gammaproteobacteria; order Burkholderiales; family Rhodocyclaceae; genus Azonexus. The sequence continues at coordinate 284,483 of NZ_VUYQ01000002.1, forward strand.
TGTCGCTGGCGCTACGCGCAAATCCGACCGTCAGGCTTCTTTTTTCGGGGCGGGTACGCCCGGCATTCTTTTGAACATTTTCCATCTTGTTCTCCTTTTAATCCTGGAGAACAAGTCTGGATCACGCTTGTTACACGCGCGTTGCCCGAAAATGACGACGCTGTTTCAATTTCCCGGTCACCAGGGCAGGGAACCGAAGGCCTTGCGATAGCGTTCGCCGATCTCCTCGCGGCTGGGCTGGTGGTTCTGGCCGCCGCGATGGGCGATCTTGATCGCCCCCATCACGGCGGCCAGCCGGCCGGTGGTCGGCCAGTCGAAGCCGTTGGCGATGCCGTAGAGCAGGCCGGAACGGTAGGCATCGCCGCAGCCGGTCGGATCGACGATCTGTTCGGCTTCGACGCAGGGAATGTCGTAGCGCTGGCCGTCGGCGTAGATTTCCGAGCCTTCGCCACCGCGCGTCACGATCAGCGCCTTGACCTCACCGGCAAGCTGCTCGAGACTGCGGCCGGTACGGTCGCATAGCAGCCTGGCCTCGTAGTCGTTGAAGCAGGCGAAATCGGCCAGGCGCATGAAATCAAGCAGTTCGTCGCCATTGAACATCGGCATACCTTGGCCCGGGTCGAAAATGAACGGTACGCCGGCAGCCGAAAAATCCCGGGCATGCTGCATCATGCCTTCGCGACCGTCGGGGGCCACGATCCCGAGCCTGGCATTGGCTTTTTCAACCTTGTTGAGGTGTGAAAAGCTCATCGAGCCCGGGTGGAAGGCCGTAATCTGGTTGTCGTCAAGATCGGTGGTGATGAAGGCCTGGGCGGTGAAACTACCGGGAATCTGGCGCACATGGGTACGCGGCAGACCCAGCTTGTCCAGGCGTTCGAGATACGGCGCCGCATCGTCGCCGACCGTCGCCATGATCATCGGTTCGCCACCGAGCAGCATCAGGTTGTAGGCAATGTTGCCGGCACAGCCGCCGAATTCACGACGCATTTCCGGCACCAGAAAAGCCACGTTGAGGATGTGGATCTGCTCGGGCAGGATGTGATTCTTGAAACGGTCCGGGAAGACCATGATGTTGTCGAAGGCAAGCGAACCGCAGATCAGTGTCGTCATGAAAGTCAGGGATAAAAGATGTAAAGGCGATAGCCGGAGGCGCCCAAGTCCTTGGTTTCGATCCACAGCCGGACGGCCACGTCGCCGTTGGCGGGAAAGGCATCGGACGCCGTACCCGGCGGAAGATATTCGGCGGCATACATGACGCGCCGGACCACGATGGCATCGTTGGTATCGGTCAAGCTCAACTCAAGTGCCGGCCAGGCCTGGGCAAAAGCAGCACGGTTCTTCAGGGTAGCCTGCAATACGAACAGGCCACGCGCGTTATCCGACTGCAGATCGGAGGTTTCGATCGAAACCAGCGAAGGATTCCTGGGCAGCGGAATATCCACGCCCAACGCGGCATAGAGCGGCTGAAGCCACGCCATCCGCAACACGATGTCTGTACGGTAGTGGAATGCCAACTGGCCAAGCAGGGCGATCAGCAACAACAATGCCCCGACGACAAACGGCCAGGCGGCCCTTGCCGGCGGCTCGCTGTCGAACGCACCTCGGCCATCGCTGGTCAGCGTTCCTGCCGACCAGCGGTTGTAGGAGCTGGCGTCGACCAGCTCGCGCGCTGCAACCAGCCCAGCCTCGCGGGCCGCCAGCGTCGACTGCTCCGGCGTTTCGTCGCGAGCATCCGCCAGTTCAGCACGTTCGGCTGGCGAGGCGACCAGGGTTTCGGCCGCGTCGAAACGGACCTCTTCGGGCATTTGGGACTCGACCGGAACATCAGGCACGGCCGGTACGGCGCCCTCCTCGGGCGCCGGCTGGATGGCAGGCGCCTCCGGATGGGGAGCCGGTTCATCGGGCATCGCCAAAGGCTCAATGGATTCGTTCCATGCCCAGTCAGGGCTTGCCACAACCGTTGCCGCCGGATCGAAGTCCGCCGGTCCGGTCTCGGGCAGCAGCTCCGATTGCTGTACCAGACTGGTTTCGGCCGGCGTTCCGGAAACAAGCGCCATCATCTCAGGCACTGTTTCGGCAGGCACTTCGGACGGCAAAGGCTGTGGAGAAAATTCGGCAGGCTGGGACGTCAGGGGTTCGTCATCGGAATCGGATTGCCACTGATCGAAGGCATTGAATACGGCCTGGCAATTACCGCAACGCACCTTGCCGGCCTTGCGCCGCAACTGCTCGGACGTGACACGAAATACCGTGCCGCACTCCGGACAGCGTGTGCGCATCAGGGCTTGATTCCCGCCAGACATACCCAATCCTCGCGTAGATCCGCCACCTGCAACGGAATCCACGGCGCGTAGATCGCCACGATCTCGTCCGCCTGCTCGCGAAGAATGCCTGACAACGCAAGCCGCCCGCCAGCGCGGACATGTGCGCAGATGGCCGGTGCCAGCACGCGCAAGGGATTGGAGAGGATGTTGGCCACCACCACATCATACTCACCAGCTACCGGCGCTGCCGAATCGGCGAGAAGGGCCGTGACGCCATTGCGTTCTGCGTTGGCCTTGGCCGCCTCGACAGCTTGCGGGTCGATATCGACGCCGGCAACATGCGCCGCACCGAGGCGCGCCGCTGCAATGGCCAGAATTCCGGAGCCGCAGCCATAGTCGAGCACGGTATCACCCGCCGACACATTGCGTTCGAGCCATTCCAGGCAGAGCCGCGTCGTCGGATGCGAGCCGGTACCAAAGGCCATGCCGGGATCAAGAATCAGGTTGATCGCGGCCGGATCGGGCGACTCGTGCCAGGACGGAACGATCCACAGACGCTCCGAGACGCGAATCGGATCGAACTGCGACTGGGTCAGCTGCACCCAATTCTGCTCGGCCAGCGCCTCGATGGAAAACGCCGGGGTCGCGGCAAGGCCGATAGCCCTGGCGGCCTCGCCGAGTACCGCAGCCGCATCGGCATCCGGCTCAAGCAGAACCACGATCTTGGAATGCTCCCACCCCGGTGTGTTGATCGAACCGGGCTCGCCGAACTGCGGCTGCTCGTCGGGCGTGCCCGCATCGGCATCCTCGATGCAGGCCGACAGCGCCCCCGCTTCGAGCAGGGCGTCGCACATCGGCTCGGCATGCGAGGCATCGGTCAGGAAGCTGACATTTTGCCAGGACATTGCTTACGCCTTGACCTCGCTCTTGTCCGCCAGCTTGTGCTCCAGATAATGGATGCTGGTACCGCCTTCAACGAAGCGGGCATCGAGCATCAGCTCCTGATGCAGCGGGATGTTGGTCTTGATGCCCTGAATGCTCATCTCCGACAGCGCGATACGCATGCGGCGGATAGCCTGTTCGCGGGTATCGCCATAGGAAATCACCTTGGCGACCATCGAGTCGTAGTGCGGCGGGACACGATAGCCCTGATAGATGTGCGAATCGACGCGGATACCGGGGCCGCCCGGCGGATGATAGAACTCGATATTGCCGGGAGAAGGCACGAACGTGAAGGGATCTTCGGCGTTAATGCGGCATTCGATAGCATGACCGCGGAAGGCGATATCCTTCTGCTTGTAGCGCAACTTCTCGCCGGCGGCGACGCGGATCTGTTCCTGAACGATATCGACGCCGGTAATCATTTCGGTCACCGGATGCTCGACCTGGACGCGAGTGTTCATTTCGATGAAGTAGAACTCGCCGTTCTCGTACAGGAACTCGAAAGTACCTGCACCGCGGTAGCCGATCTTGCGACAGGCTTCGGCACAGCGCTCGCCGATACGAGTAATCAGGCGGGCCGGAATGTGCGGCGCCGGTGCTTCCTCGATCACCTTCTGGTGGCGGCGCTGCATCGAGCAATCGCGCTCGCCGAGGTAGATGGCGTTCTTGAATTCGTCGGCCAGCACCTGGATTTCCACATGACGCGGATTTTCCAGATACTTTTCCATGTAAACCGCCGGATTGCCGAAGAAGCTGTTGGCTTCCTGGCGAGTCAACTGGACGGCGTTGACCAGTGCGGCTTCGGTGTGCACGACGCGCATGCCGCGACCGCCACCGCCGCCGGCGGCCTTGATGATCACCGGGTAGCCTACTGCACGGGCGATCTTGACGATCTCCTTGGGGTCTTCCGGCAGGGCGCCATCGGAACCCGGTACGCAGGGCACACCGGCCGCCTTCATGGCATCCTTGGCCGACACCTTGTCGCCCATCAGACGAATCGTCTCGGCGCGCGGACCAATGAAGACAAAGCCGGAGGTTTCGACGCGCTCGGCAAAATCGGCGTTTTCGGACAGGAAGCCGTAGCCCGGGTGGATGGCCTGGGCATCGGTCACTTCGGCAGCGGAAATGATCGCCGGCACGTTCAGGTAGCTCAGCGACGAGGCAGCAGGGCCGATACAGACCGATTCGTCGGCCAGCTTGACGTACTTGGCGTCGCGATCGGCCTCGGAATGAACAACGACCGTCTTGATGCCCAGTTCGCGGCAGGCGCGCTGGATACGGAGGGCAATCTCCCCCCGGTTGGCAATAAGGACTTTTTCAAACATGGCGGCTGTCTCAGCCGATCACGAACAGCGGTTCACCGAATTCGACCGGCTCGCCATTGTCGACCAGAATAGCCTTGACGACGCCGGACGCATCGGCTTCGATTTCGTTGAGCAACTTCATGGCTTCGATGATGCACAGGGTATCGCCCTGCTTGACGGTCTGTCCGATCTGCACGAAGGCATCGGCGCCGGGGGACGGAGAGCGGTAGAAGGTACCGACCATCGGCGACTTGACGACATGGCCTTCCGGCAATTCATCTTCGTCATCCAGATTGACTGCCGAGGCAGCCAGCGCCGAACCGGCAACCGGCATCGCGGCCGGCATCATGTATTGATGCATCGGGGCGGCGGCAACAGCGCCGACATGCTTGGCGATACGCACTTTCTCTTCGCCTTCGGTCACTTCCAGTTCCGAGATGCCGGATTCCTGAACGAGGTCGATGAGTTTTTTGAGTTTGCGCAGATCCATGAAGTACTCCTTTTGTTGCGTTCGCAGAACGCAAAATGCAGCCGGCCGAAGCCTGGCTATTCGATATGAAGCTTGTTGAGCAGGTATTCGAGGGCCAGCAGATAGCCCTCATGACCCAGGCCACAAATGACGCCGATGGCCAGATCGGAAAAATACGAGTGATGCCGGAAAGGTTCGCGGGCATGCACGTTGGACAAATGCACTTCGACAAAGGGAATGGCAACGGCAGAAAGCGCATCGCGCAGCGCCACGCTGGTATGCGTGTAGGCCGCCGGGTTGATGATGATCGCCCGCACGCCCTGTTCACGGGCGGCATGAATGCGTTCGATCAACGCACCTTCATGGTTGCTTTGAAACGTTTCCAGATCGACGTCCGCCCCCTCGGCCATCCGGGCAAGCGCCATGTTGATATCCGAGAGGGTGACACGGCCATAATGCTCCGGCTCACGGGTGCCCAGCAGGTTCAGATTGGGCCCGTGCATGACCAGGATGCGAATCTTGTCAGCTGACTTGGAAGATGATTTTCGCTTCGTCATGGCAGCAAGTTTGCCGCAAATCGCAGCATTTTGTCCAGTTTATTCCGAAATCAGGACCCTGAGGGCATCGGCACGGATACGGTCGCGCGGCCGCCCATCGCGGTACTTCAAACTCACCCGCTCAAGATGCGGCGGCATAATAACAAGATTGGCGTCGACTGTGTCCGTTTCCATCACCAGAACGGCTTCGACACGCTCATTTCGCGGCTCGACATGATCGACATCGATGCCGCGGTTGAGCAGGAAGATTTCGACCTCCTTCGCGCTGTCGGCAAACAGCAGGATATCGATGCGCGAATGTTCGCCCGCCGTCCCCTCGAGAACGGAGCCGGCCAGATAGGGATTGAACGGGGCCAGCAACTCGAGCAACTCGAGCGCCGAGTGGCGCATCGCCTTTAGCATCGCGGCATGCCCGTCACCCTGATAAAGACTGCGATAGGCACGCAACTCGGCCTCGACTTCGGCGTTATCGGGAAACTGCGTATGCTCGGGCAGCCCCAGCTGGCGGGCCGCCTTCTTCTTGGCCAGATAAAAATCGGTAATGCCGTCCTCGGCCATCAGACGGGCTGCGGCGCTGGCGATACTGGCCCGGGTGCCGTGACTCTGGCGTTGCCGTTCAGGACGGGTCATGGGGACTCGATCAAGGTAAAATCGCCCCCATTCTAACGGGTCTCTGTGACATGCACATTCATATTCTCGGTATCTGCGGCACCTTCATGGGCGGCATCGCACAACTGGCTGTCGACTCGGGGCACAAGGTCACCGGCTGCGATGCCAACGTCTATCCGCCCATGAGCGACCAATTGCGGGACGCAGGCATCGAACTGATCGAAGGTTTCGCTGCGGATCAACTGGCTCTGAAGCCGGACATCTTCGTCATCGGCAACGCCGTTTCGCGCGGCAACCCGCTGCTCGAAGCCATACTCGACAAGGGGCTGCCCTACGTCTCCGGCCCCCAGTGGCTGGCTGAGAACTTATTGCAGGGGCGCTGGGTACTCGGCGTCGCCGGCACCCACGGCAAGACGACGACCAGTTCGATGCTGGCGTGGATACTGGAAGACGCCAACATGGCACCCGGCTTCCTGATCGGCGGTGTACCGCTCAATTTCGGCGTCTCTGCCCGCCTTGGCGATACCCCTTTCTTCGTCATCGAAGCCGACGAATACGACACCGCTTTCTGCGACAAGCGCTCAAAATTCGTCCACTACCGCCCCCGGACGGCTGTTTTGAACAACCTGGAATTCGATCATGCCGACATTTTCAGTGATTTGGCGGCGATCGAGACGCAATTTCACCATCTTGTCCGCACACTCCCTCAATCCGGGCTGATCGTTTCGAATGCTGCGGAAGCCAGCCTGGAGCGCGTGCTGCAACGCGGCTGCTGGACCCCGGTCGAACGTTTCAACGACCCGAACGGCTATCGGGTCAGCGGCGACGATGCACGCGGCGAACTGGTTCTGCACGGCCCGGATGGCCTGATCGGCCGCTCGCGCTGGGATCTTTCCGGCGATCACAATCGCGCCAATGCCTGCGCTGCCCTGCTGGCCGCCCGCCATGTCGGCGTGTCGCCGGCGCAGGGGCTGGATGCCCTGTCGCGCTTCGAGAACGTCAAGCGCCGCATGGAAGTCAAAGGGGTCGTGCGGGGGATTACGGTCTACGACGACTTTGCCCACCACCCGACCGCCATCGCCACCACGGTTGCCGGCCTGCGCCGCAAGATCGGACGCGGTCGCATTCTTGCCGTACTGGAACCGCGTTCGAACACGATGAAGCTGGGCACGATGAAATCCCAGCTGCCGGATAGCCTGAGCGAAGCCGATGCCGTCTTCTGCTACGGCGCCAACCTCGGCTGGGATGCCCGCGAAGCCCTGGCACCGATGGGGACACGAGCCGTCGTCGAGGACGATATCGATCGCCTGGTCGACCAGATCAGTCTGGCCGCTCAACCCGGCGATCACATCCTGATCATGAGCAACGGCGGGTTTGGCGGCATTCACGGCAAGCTGCTGAACGCCCTGGCAGACTGAACGCTGCACCGCAAAATGAAAAATGCCGCCGGGCAGTTACCCGGCGGCATTTTTATGGGTCCGACAACAGCGAGATCAGCGTTCGGTCGATTCCACGACAGCCAACGCGGTCATGTTGACCAGACGACGAACGGTCGTCGTCGAGGTCAGGACATGCACCGGCTTATCAACGCCGAGCAGGATGGGGCCGATGGTCACGCCTTCGCCGCCGGTCATCTTGATCAGGTTGTAGGAGATGTTGGCCGCGTCGATGTTCGGCATGATCAGCAGATTGGCCTCGCCCTTGAGCGGTGAATCCGGATTGGCTTCACGACGGATGGCTTCGTTCAGCGCGGAGTCGCCGTGCATTTCGCCATCGACTTCCAGCTCACCGGCCGACATGGCGCCGATCAGGCCTGCCGCAACACTCATCTTGCGAGCCGATTCCGACGAGGAGGAACCGAAGTTGGAGTGCGAAAGGAGCGCCACCTTCGGATGGCTGCCGAAACGCTTGACCTGCTCGGCTGCCAGCAGGGTCATCTCGGCGATTTCCTGCGCGTTCGGATTCTCGTTGACGTGGGTATCACAGATGAACAGGGAGCGGCCGGGCAGCATCAGGTAGTTCATGGCGGCCAGGGTATTGACGCCGCTGCGCTTGCCGATGATCTGGCCGATCACGCCCAGATGGTGGCTGTATTGACCGGTCGTGCCGCAAATCAGGCCATCGGCGTAGCCGAGCTTGAGGAGCATGGCACCGATGACGGTCGGTTTGCGGCGCATGGCTTCCTTGGCGATGGCCGGCGTCACGCCCTGGCGGGACAGCAGCCGATGATAGGCCTGCCAGCATTCGCGATAGCGCTCGTCGGATTCCGGATTGACGATATCGAAATCGACCCCCGGCTTGATGCGCAGGTTGGCCTTTTCCAGACGATGGGCAATCACGTCCGGCCGACCGATCAGGATGGGGCGGGCGAAACGCTCTTCGATGACCACCTGCGCGGCACGCAGCACGCGCTCTTCCTCGCCCTCGGCGTAGATGATGCGCTTGCCCTTGGCCTGACGGGCGGCCTGGAAGATGGCGCGCATGCCGACACCGGTGTGGTAGACGAATTCGGACAGCTTGTTGCGGTAGGCCGCCCAATCGGTGATGGGGCGGGTGGCCACGCCGGAATCGATGGCGGCTTGCGCCACGGCCGGCGCGATCTTGACGATCAGGCGCGGGTCGAAGGGTTTGGGAATCAGGTATTCCGGGCCGAAGTTGAGGTCATGGCCGGGATAGGCCATGGCTACTTCGTCGGTCACTTCGGCTTCGGCCAGTTCGGCAATGGCGCGCACCGACGCCATCTTCATTTCCTCGGTGATGCGCGTGGCGCCGACATCGAGTGCGCCGCGGAAGATGAAGGGGAAGCACAGGACGTTGTTGACCTGGTTTACGTAATCGGAACGGCCGGTCGCGATGATGGCGTCCGGGCACACTTCCTTGACCAGTTCCGGCATGATTTCCGGCGTCGGGTTGGCGAGCGCGAAGACCATGGGACGCTTGGCCATCGACCTGATCATGTCCTGATTGACAACGCCGGCAGTGGACAGGCCGAGGAAAATGTCGGCACCGACCATGGCGTCAGCCAGCGTGCGGGCCTCGGTATTCTGGGCGTAGCGCGCCTTGGTTTCATCCATGCCGCCCGGACGGCCGACGTAGATGACCCCCTTGGAGTCGCAGACCGTGATGTTCTGGCGCTGAACGCCCAGATCGCACCACAGGTTCAGGCAGGAAATCGCTGCCGCGCCGGCGCCGGAACAGACCACCTTGATCTCGTCGATCTTCTTGCCGACGATTTTCAGGCCGTTAAGCATGGCGGCGGCCGAAATGATCGCGGTACCGTGCTGGTCGTCGTGGAAGACCGGAATGTTCATCCGTTCCTTCAGCTTCTGCTCGATGTAGAAGCACTCCGGCGCCTTGATGTCTTCCAGGTTGATGCCGCCGAGCGTCGGCTCCATGGCGGCGATCATGTCGATCAGCTTGTCCGGGTCGTTCTCGGCCAGCTCGATGTCGAACACGTCGATACCGGCGAATTTCTTGAACAGGCAGCCCTTGCCTTCCATGACCGGCTTGGCGGCGAGCGGGCCGATGTTGCCGAGGCCGAGCACAGCGGTACCGTTGGTGATGACGCCGACCAGGTTGGCGCGCGAAGTCATTTCGGCGGCGGTGGCAGGATCTTCGACGATCAGGTCACAAGCGGCGGCAACGCCCGGGGAATAAGCCAGCGCCAGATCGCGCTGGTTGGTCAGACCCTTGGTCGGGCGGACAGCAATCTTGCCGGGGGTGGGCCAGCGATGGTATTCGAGTGCGGCTTCGCGCAAATCCTTTTCCACGAAATCTCCTTGGCGTTCGGGTATAGGGAAAACCCTAAAGATTACTCCAAAGGGACATTATTCGGAAGCGTAATTATGAATTACGGAAAACTCTACGTGTAATCCGCAATCCCCCCCCCCGTTCCAAACAACGTGGCGCACGTATCGCACCCTCTCCTCCCGAAAGACGGCCGATTCAGAAGCGGTGGGAGATGCTCAGACGCAGAGTGCGCGGCTCGGTGGGATGGATGTGGCGATCGTAAGTTGGTGCCGCTTCTCCACGCAACTGCGAGTCGTACCAGTACTCGATGTCATTCACCTTGCGGTCGAAGAGGTTATAGACATCGAGGGTCACTTGGGTGCGCTTGTCAATTTTGTAGCCGGCACGCAAGTTGGTCAGCGCCGAACTGCCGGAACGCACGGAATTGTCTTCGACCAGCGGGCGCGGCCCGAAATAGCGCAGACGCAGGGCGCCGAACCACGGGCCAAGATGGTCGAGGGTCAGGCCAATATTGGCGGTCGTTGCTACCGCACCGGGAATATGGTCGCCTGCAGCCGGATCGCGCTCGCGGAAACGGGCGTGCGACCAGGCCAGATCGGCGTCGACGGCCAGCCAGTCGGCAACTGAATAGAAATTGGTCCACTCGACACCATGGCGGCGCGACGGGCGCGAGGCCTCGGTGGTGCCGGCATCGCCAACGAAGAGCAGCTCCGAGGCGACATCGAGCTGCCACAGGGAAAACGTCGATTGCCAGCCGGCAACCGGTTCGCTGCGTACGCCGACTTCGTAACCCTTGGTGCGCACCAGCGGTTTCACGCGCGGCACTGGCGTCGTACCGTCGGCAGGATCGATCTTGATCGTCGTGCCCCGTGCGTCGTTGGAATGGAAGCCGTGGCCATAGTTCAGATAGAGCTCGGTCTTTCTCCACGGCCCGAAAATCAGCGACAGCTTAGGCGTCACCATCTGGTCGCTGGCCTTGCCGGAATTGGCTGTCAGGCTGGAATCGACCTCGAAATCGAAGGCATCGGCGCGCAGGCCCTGGATCGAACGGAACCATTCGGTCCATCGTGTCTGGTTCTGCGCCCACAGCGACAGGCTGAGCTGGGTCACCTTGTCCTCGCGCACGGTACCGATGGTCTGTCGGGCCGACGTCGCATAAAGACCGACCGGATTGAGTTGATCGGCCCGGCCCTGCAAGCCGATGCTATTTTCCACCTCGAAAGCGCCCCAGCGGTCGAACATTGCATGCGATACCGCAAAGCCGCCGGCCTGGCGCCGCTCACGCTGCTTGAACTGGTCGCCGGTATCGCAGGTGCCGCTATTGGCGTAGTCATTGAGGCAGTATTGGAAATTGGACCACAGATCGAGGCTGGACTGCAGCCACCAGACGTTGGCCTTGGTCTGTGCATTGGCCCGGCGCTTGGCCCATTCGCCGGACAGGCTGTAGCGGCTGGTTTCGCCGCCGGCGGTCGGATCGAGCGTGCCGAAGCGGCCAACCAGTCCGCTGTCGATGGCACGCTGGGCAACCTGGTCGGTGGACGTCCATTTGCCCCGGTAAGCCATGCCGGTCAGCGAAAACCCATCGTTGCGCGTTCCCTGGCTGTAGCGCAGGACGCCATTGAATTTGCGGAAATTCTCTGGCGCCTCCCAGGGGCCGTCGTTGTGGAACAACTCCAGGCCATACAACAGATTGCCGCCGCCCCATTCCGGCGAGCCGGCCAGCAGGCTGCGCCCGTAACCATTCTTGCCGAGCGTGACTTGTGCCAGCGACAAATCCATGCGGCGGAAATAGTCGATATGCGCCGCACCGGCCGATGAGAAATCGCCTTCCTCGGCAAAGTACGGCCCCTTGCGGAAGCGGATACGCTCGATCAGTTCGGGGATCAGAAAGTTGAGGTCGGTATAGCCTTGGCCGTGGGCATGCGTCGGCATGTTGACCGGCACGCCGCCAACCGTGGTGGCGAAATCGGTACCGTGATCGAGGTTGAAGCCGCGCAGGAAATACTGGTTGGCCTTGCCGTCGCCGGCATGCTGCGTCACGATCAGGCCGGGCACCATCTCCAGCGCCTCGCCGGGGCGCAGGATGGGCACGGCAGCCAGACGCTGGCTGGAAACCAGACCCTCGCTGCCCGATGTGGCGATGCCCTCGAGATTCTCGGCCTTGGCCCGCACTTCGACGGCTGACAGCTCGGCGGACTCGTGGGCGCCGACGCCATTCATCGCCAGCAAGATATATGAACTAATTAATTTTTTTCTTACATTCATCGCTGAAAAAAGCCGGTTGCCCGGCCTCCCTTCCCATCTTGGCTAGACCAGAACCGGCCGACGCGTCAGGCGCACAGCCACCACAAAGCTGACGGCAATGATCGCCACCAGCGTGAAACCGAAAATCAGCTCCTTGCCCTCGCTCCATGCATCGATAGCCGGCGACAACATCTTGGCGGCGCCAAAGGCTGCAACCAGCAGACTGACGCCGGATACGACGAGGCCCATGACCCGCGAGGCGATCAGCGCCACCTGGTCGGCACGGGCGATCAGCCGGGCGATCCACAGGCCGTTGATGCCATCGGTGAGCATCATGCCGAGCATGAACAACGCAGCGAGCAGCAGGGCATGCTGCCAGCCACCGAATTGGGTGGCGGTCAGGGCGAAGAATGCCGCTTGCGACAGGGTGTCGAAGGACAGGGCGAACAACGCGCCGACCAACGCCACCAGGCCAGGGTGCGAAACGTGACGCAGGCTGCCGAGCAGACGCCCCTTGACGCCGACCGGCTGGACAATCTGGTCGGGTTCGGTGCGCAGCACGGCGGCCAGGTTGAGGCTGCCCAGCGCCACAAGGAAACCGATGGAAATGACGCCGCCCAGCGTCCCGAACCAGGCCGGCACGTCCCACTGGCCGGCCAGCGCCGATACGCCAAGCGCGATGGCCATGACCACGGCGCCGTGACCAAGCGAGAACAGGGTGCCGCAATAACGCGCCATACCCGGCCTGGTGCGGGCGTTATGGCGGGTCAGGCCATCAATGGTTGCCAGATGGTCGGCATCGAAGCCGTGCTTCATGCCGAGCACGAAGGTCAGGATCAGCAATGACAGCCAGTCGGTGGGTAGCGTATCCATGAGCAACTCGTAAGAAGGATTTGCTCATCTTCATACAAGGAGCGTGCCAGATCAATAAGTCATTGTTCGTATTGATCTCACGCTTTTTAACCGCCCCCGCAGGAGGTCGAAATGGTTAGTGACTATCCACCGGAAGTGCAAGGACGAATTCCGCTCCGCCGGTAGCGGCATTGCTGACACTGAGCTTGCCGCCATGACGATCGACGATGCCATAGCTGATCGACAGGCCCAGTCCGGTCCCCTGCCCCACCGGCTTGGTGGTGAAAAAGGGTTCGAACAGGCGGTTCAGGTGCTCTTCCGGAATGCCCGGACCGTTGTCGATGAAGCGCAGGACCGCCATCCCCTGCTCAACGCCGCCGCAAACCTTCAGGCGCGGCTCCGGCTGTCTGGCAGTGGCATCGCAGGCGTTCTGGACGAGGTTCATGACCACCTGCTGCAACTGGCCGGACGAACCGGAACACACCAGCTCGGGCGGCAAGTCGATATCGACGGCGAACTTGGCCGAGGCGCTCTGCACCACCCAGCGCACGGAACGCTCGACCACGTCGTTGAGATTGACCCGTTCGGGTGTCGCCTTGTCCACCGCCGAGAAGCGTTTCAGGGCATCGACGATATCGCGCGTGCGCTCTGCCCCTTCGATCATGCCGTCGATCAGGTGCGGCATGTCAGCGAGGATGCGGTCGATGCGCAACTCCTCGCGCATCGACCGCAGGGCACGATCCTCGGCGGCATCGCTGCCATGCACCGCAGCCAGGTAGCTTTCCAGGCGGCTGGCGTAACGCTTGAGCGACAGCACGTTGCCGAGTACGAAACTGATCGGGTTGTTCAGTTCGTGCGCGACGCCGGCCACCAGGCGCCCCAACGAGACCATTTTTTCGGCATGCAGCAACTGGCCTTGCGTGCGCTTCAGATCGTCGTGCGCCTGACGCAACGCGGAATACGCCCGGCGCAGCTCGCCGACCGGGCGGCCGGTGACCACCATGCCCATCAGCTTGCCGGTCTGCGACACGCGCGGAGTGCAGTTCATCGAGACCGGGACGGTCGACCCGTCGCCGGCGCGCAGGAAGAATTCGCAGTCATGCACCCCTTCCCGGGCATAACGCGTGAACACGTCGCGCGCCTTGGCCTTCTCGCCGTCATCGGCAAAGAGATCGAAGAGCGGCGTATGGACCAGTTCCTCGGCCGTCTTGCCTGAAATGTGCCGCAGGGAGGGATTGACCTCCTCGATGCTGCCGTTGCGATCGCAGACGATCAGGATGTCCGACATCGAGGCGAGCACGCTCTCGATGAACTGATGCGACTCTTCGAGTGCGGCATTCTTCTCCTCGAGGGCGACTTCGTACTGCAGGAGGTCGTTATAGACCTCGTCCATCTTCTGGATGACTTCGATCCACGCCGTTTCCCCGCCCGGCGGCAACGGCGACTCGGGCAACGGATCAGCGGGCGGGACGGTAGTGGACATGGGCTTCGCCGTGTTCATCGTGGGCGTGGTGATGCTCGGCTTCCAGCGCGATCAGGTTGAGCTTGCCGTGACGGACACCGCGCTCGGCCATCAGCGCGTCGGCGAATTGCCGGACATCGGCCGTCGCCCCCTTGAGGATCACACTCTCCAGACAGTTGTCATGGTCGAGATGGCTATGCAGGGCGGCCACCGTCAGGTCGTGGTGGTCGTGCTGCAGGGCGGTCAGGCGCTCGGCCAGTTCGCGCTCGTGGTGGTTGTAGACGTAGGAGAGGTTGGCAACGCAGTGGCCGGACGGCGTTTCGCGCTGGCGGTCGCTCTCGATGGCGCCGCGGATCAGGTCGCGCACGGCTTCCGAACGATTGCTGTAGCCGCGCTCGGCAATCAGCTGGTCGAACTGGCGAGCCAGCGACTCGTCGAGCGAAATGGTGAAACGTTCCATGGAAATTTGCTCCCTGCTAAATACCCGCCGCTTTGCCGCTGCTAGGATGGCCTGCATCGCATTCTAACGTTTCCCGCCCCGATGACCGCAGCCCTCGATATCGAAGTGATCCGCGACGCCCTGCGCCATGTGGCCGACCCCGAGATCGGGGCCAGCATCGTCGACCTCGGCCTGGTCTACCGCATCGCCCTGGAGGACGGCAAGCTCTGGATAGACATGACCATGACCTCGCCGGCCTGCCCGATGGGCGGCATGATTGTCGACGACGCCTATGCCGAACTGGAACGCGTACTGCCGGCTGGCCTGGAGGCTGAAATCCGGGTTGTCTGGGAACCGCCGTGGACGCCGGCGATGATGAGCGAGCAGTGCCGGCTGCGCCTCGGCTGGAACGATACCGATGCAGGTTAGCGCATGGCCGACCTGATGCCCCGCCACCGCCTGCCGCTGCTGTTTTTCGGCATGCTGTCCCTGCTCGGCGGGGTGCTGGCCGGACTCGCCCGGCTCGGCTGGGACGTTCCGGCACCGGCCGCACACGCCGCCGGCTTGCACGGTCCGCTGATGATCGCTGCCTTCTTCGGTACCGTCATCAGCCTGGAGCGCGCCGTCGCCATCGGCCAGCGCTGGGCCTATCTGGCACCGCTGGCGGCCGGCTCGGGCGGTATCGCCCTGCTCGCCGGGGCGCCCCTTGGCGTCGGTCAGGCCTGCGGCACACTGGCCGCGCTCGGACTGATCGCTGCCAGCGGGATCGCCTGGCAGCGCCAGAAAGCCGTCTTCACCGTCGTACTCGGCCTGGGCGCTGCCTGCTGGCTGGTCGGCCAGCTGCTCTGGGCCGGCACGGGCGACATCGGCGCCGCGCTACCCTGGTGGCTACTCTTCCTCATCCTCACCATCGCCGGTGAACGACTCGAACTGACCCGCTTTCTGCCGACGCCGCCCATGGCCCGCCAGCTGTTCATCGCCATCGTCGGCTGCCTGGTCGTTGCAGCGGGAATCGGCAGCGACCGGCTGTTTGCCGGCGGACTGCTCGCCCTGGCCGGGTGGCTGTTGCGCTACGACATCGCCCGTCGCAACATCGGCACGGAAGGGCTGACCCGCTTCATCGCCAGCTGCCTGCTCTCCGGCTACGCCTGGCTGGCCGTCTCCGGCCTGCTCGGACTCGCCGGCGCATTCGCGCCAGCCCACCCGTGGCGGGACGCCGCCCTCCACGCCATCAGCCTCGGCTTCGTCTTTGCGATGGTTTTCGGCCACGCACCGATCATTTTGCCGGCCGTCACCCGGATCAGGATTCCCTATCACCCGGTACTCTACCTGCCGCTGGCGCTGCTGCACTTAACGCTCGCCACAAGACTTCTCGGCGGCCTGGGTGACAATTTCATGCTCCGGCAGTACGCTGCGCTGACCAACGGGCTCGTGCTGCTCATTTTCATCGCCACCATGGTGACGCTGGTACGCCGCAAAGCCTCGGGAGGTACTCCATGAAACGCCACGCAGCCCTGATTCAACACTCACGCGATCATCATCACGCCCTCAAACTGGCCAGGCTGGCACGATTTGCTGCCGACTCGGGTTCTCCGGAAGCCATCGAACAGGCCTCACGAACCATTGCCGAGGCTTTTCCGCGTGCGCTGGAGCCGCATTTTCAGGACGAGGAAGCAGGTCTGCTCCCGCGTCTGGCGGCGGTCGGCCAGAACGAACTCGTCGAGCGCACGCGCGACGAGCATGCCCGTCTCCGCGAGTTGAACCATACCCTGACGGCCGACCCTACCGATGCGGTGGCTATCTCAGCATTCGCAGCGCTGTTGCACGACCATGTCCGCTTCGAAGAACGGGAGCTGTTCGAGATTGCGCAAAACCTGCTCTATCCGGAAGGTTGAAGTGCGACGGTAGCGTCGCGTTCTAGCTGCCGGACGGGGTTCGCGCCGGACATCCGTTCAAGGCAGTCGCCGGAAGACGGTCGTCGTGCCGTCCCGCTCGCGAATGCTGAACTTGCCGACGTCGACCGAGAGCACGGCAGTCGGATCGTCGATGACACGATCACCTTGCTTGAAGCTCCAGATCAATTTCTTGTCCTCGTAGCGCCAGATGCCGTACTGGAGGACAGTGCCGTCGTCCTTGCGGATTTCCCATTCACCGTTTGCCGCCAGGTGAATCGGGGTCACCGCACGTGACGACTGCCATTGACCGACGAAATCCTGTTCGCTGTAACGCTTGCACCCCGCCAGGCCGATCAACAGGAGGCCTGCAAGCAGTACGCCCCGGAAGCCGGCCACCTTCATGCCGTGATTCACTCGCTGCCCAAGCTCGAGCGGGAACGAAAACGGGCGATCTCCGCCTCGCGCTTCATCCGTTCGGCATCCTGCTGGGCCTTCTCCCGGGCTTCCTTGCGCCGCTCTTCTTCCTCGCGGGCACGGCGCGCCTCTTCTTCGGCGTACAGATTGGCAGCCGTCACTTGCGCGCCCAGACGCCGGGACTCTTCCTCGAAACGTCGCTGCGCGCGCTCCTGCTCTTCCCGCTGGCGCTCCTGATTTTGCTGTTCACGCTCGGCAGCCTCCCTGCGCCGCATGTCGGCCAACAACAAATCGGCCTCCTCGCGACTGGCCGCCCGAATACCGTAGGTTTGATAGAAGTCCTGCAAATAGGCCTTTTCGGCAGCCGGAGCGGTGGCGTTGGGGAGCGTGACTTCATTGACCCGCTTGTAGGTGTTGAACATCACCCCGACCTGAATAACCAGGCCGACAATCATCAGCGTCGCAATGATGCTCAGCAGCACACGCACCGGGTTGCGCCTCGTTCCGCCCAGAGCGATTTCGCCCTGCAGCGGCAACTCTCCACGGAAACTCAGGTTGCTCTGGCCGCTCAGTCCATCATCGTACGCTGCTCGCCGCACCGGGTCGGACAATACGTCGAAAGCCTGCTTGAGCTGCTTCAGCCTGACCTCGGCATCCTCGCCCCCGCTCGCCGCCAATTCGCGCGACAACCGCAGGTAGGCTGCGCCGACTTTCTCCAGATCGGCCTCCGGAGCCAGTCCCAACAAATCGTAGTAAGTCATCTTCTGTGCCATACCGAGAATGATTTCGAGCGAAACAACCATCGAGGATAGCAAAGTCGCAACCCACCGGAAAACCCTTGCTGATCAATTCATCAATGCACCGTACACACCATGTGTAGCTGGATCGTTTCGCCTTATCTATTCAGGCTCAACGGCTTACCCACTTTGGCGCCGCCTCCAATTCAGCAAGAAACACACCATTTCGAACACATGAAATCAGATAGTTACAGAGCGATTTTGTAAACATCTTGTTGCGCTCCACCCTACACAAGTCAGTATCATTCCCGTACAATTTCTATTCACACACCTATTCATGTAGCTATTCACAAAGCTATTCATACCGTGTCAGCCCACGCCGATTCAATTCGAATTCAGCTAGGCCGAGGCCCACAACAAGTCCGCCAACTCGTTGACAGCCTTGGCTTAAGCCAACCGACCATCTCCCGGGCAATCAATGCACTGGGGGATGAGATCGTTCGCATCGGGAGCGGGCCATCTATTCAGTACGCCCTGCGTGACCCCGGGAGAGGTCTTGGCGATGTCCCGGTTTATCGCGTCTCTGCAGAGGGAACCATCCGACAACTTGGCACACTGATTCCGGTACGTCCGGATGGCTTTGTGATGCTGCAGGGCGACGGAAAGACGCTTCACAGCGATTCGCTGCCCTGGTGGCTGGATGACATGCGCCCTCAAGGCTACCTCGGCCGCAACTATGCCGCCCGCCAAGCTGCACAACTCGGCTTGCCCAGCCAACTCAACGAATGGAATGACTCCCACGCACTCCGCGCATTGCTCGTCGATGGATTCGATGCTGTCGGCAATCTGCTGCTGGGTGATCGTGCCAGAGATGCTTTCCTCTCGTCGCCTCCGGGCACCCCCATCAACCTGGCTGACAAGGGAGAGGCCTACATCCAGCTTGCCGAACATGCCGCCCGTGGCGAGGTGCCTGGATCATCGGCTGGCGGAGAGCAACCAAAGTTCGTTTCCTACGTCCAGACTCCGGATGGCCCGCAGCACGTTATCGTCAAGTTCACCCTCCCGGAAAACAACCCTGTAACCGAGCGGTGGCGTGATCTTCTGCTTGCTGAACACTTGGCGCTCGAAACGCTCTTCGCTGAGGGCATCGCCGCTGTGCGTACGCGAATCATGGATTTTGGCTCCCAGCGATTCCTTGAGGTTGAACGATTCGACCGCGTTGGGGAGCTGGGGCGCCGTGGCCTGTTCAGCATGAAGGCGCTCGATGCCGAGTTCGTCGGTGCTGGCGCAGCCGGTTGGTCAGTCATCGCTCATGCGCTGGCAAAGGAAGAGTGCATTACGCCAGAGGCAGCATCTGGGGCCGCACTGCTGCAGGCTATTGGGGTTCTGATCGGCAATACCGACATGCACACCGGAAACATCTCCTTTGTTTCCGAGCATGGTCGGCCGTACCACCTTGCCCCTGCGTACGACATGCTCCCCATGGGGTTTTCCCCAAAGTCTGGTGGCAGCATCCCAACGACCTTGCCAGAAGCGACGCTACATGCAGACATTCCGCCCGAAACTTGGGTGCATGCTGCCCAAGTAGCCCAGCGATACCTTGAATGCCTGCGCGGAGAACAGCGTTTTTCCGCAGCGTTCCGACCCTGCATCGATGCACTAGGCGTTCATCTCGAGACTGCTTTAGGCAAGATTGCCAGGCTAGGGTAATAGCTAGGACGGTAGGTAGAGCGTTATCCACGGCGGCGCGGGCTGGAGGTAGATATCAACCGAAAGCCGGCGGCGCGGTGGGTAACGCGGGGTAGAGTTCGGTAGCTGCGTAGCCTTCCCGGGCTGGATGATTTGCCGCTGTCCGAACTTTGACGGCCGGGGGATTCGGGGGCTATAGTGCGGGCCTACCGCAACTGGCTGGAAGCCGCATGACTAAAGGGCTACCAGACGGTTTCACCGTTCGCAAAATCCCCGTCTAGACTGCCAATGACCGACAATAAAACCAAGCGCAAGTCTCGCAAATCCGATGACTCAAAGGCTCTTCCGCATAGCCTGCAGGAGATTGCCGAAGAAGCGGAATTTCTCGAAAAGGAAGCTGCTGAAGCTCTTCTCTTCGCCTCCCCAACGCGCCTTGGGGTATTACCAGGGGAACCCGAACTTGAGCTTGGTCAGAGACTTCAGCACGCAAGGGAAGCCAAAAAACTCACTCAAGGCCAATTGGCCGAGTTAACGAAGCGTGCTGATAAAGATGGGAAAGGGCTCTCCAGAACGGTCGTGTCTTTGTATGAGCTGGGGACAAACCGACCAGGGCCTCGCGAGATTCGTATGCTGTGTGAAGTGTTGCAGATCACCCCTTCGTATCTCATTTATGGCGATGACGAACCTTTCGACAACTTCCTGAATAGACACCGGCATGGTGCCGCTCGGCCATCTGACCCTGAATCTTTTGCCGCCATCACATACTGCTTCACCAGGTTGCATCCACATCACAGGATCGCAGTAATGGAGCTGATGCTGGGATTGCTGAGAGGTTGGCACAAAGGATTCGACGATGAAATGGACAAGGAAGCGAACCCAACCTTTTTGCGTATAGCAGAGCAGCTGGCACAGCTCTTAGCTGACCGAGAAAAAGCCCAAAAGGCAAAGTGACAATGGCGCTGTAACAAGCGCCTTTTTTTCGCGCGCAAATGCAACGATACGTTGCTATTGCAATTTATCCATGGTTGAACTACGATCATTGCGCTTGCAATTTATCGTTGCATCAATTGGAGAGCGCGAATGAAAATCCCTGCCACCCTCCCCATCACCGGGGATCAATCCAGAGCCGCACGCTTCCAGCTCGGCCTGACCCAGGCCAACGTTATCGAGGAAAGCGGCCTGCCTGGCCATAAGCTGAAGAACTTCGAGACCGGCCGATTTGTGCCGGACATGCCCTTCCTGGAAAACCTGCGGGACTTCTACACCTATAAGGGTGTGGACCTCGATGCGCGGCAACCGGACACCAAGCCTGCTACCGGCTCGGCAATGGTTCGCCCTGTCTCCCGTATGTGCTTCTACGTCAGCGACCAGATCGCCGACGACGTGGTCGACCAGGTCCTCGGGCGGATGGATGCCAACGATGAGCGCATTGCCGCCATCCTGCGCTCCCCTGTCGGCATAGGCTTCCTCTCGGACTACAGCGAGGAAACCGAAGCCAAGCAACGTGAGCTCTTCGGTGCAATGGCAGAAAACTATCTGCTGTTCCGCATCCTGCAAGGCAGGAACATTGTTGCTCCGCCCCAGGAAGGCCGGCCTGCAGCAACTCACGCGGATCTACTTTCCACGTTCTTCGGTGCCTCACCCCTCGCCGCAGTCGCCACGCCGGTCGATGCCACTGTCGACCAGGAACAATCCGAAGAACTCACGGAGGACGAAGCATGAATCCCATCGCCCCTGTCTCCATGCTCGGCGGAAAAGGCGCTCTGATCGCCATTGCCGTCATCGCAGTCCTGGCTGGACTTGTCATGCTTTCCGAGCAGAAAGCCTCCCAATCCCCGAAGAAAAAAAGCTAGAGATCAACCCATGTCGGCGACCAACCATCATGCCCACACTCAGGGGCCGTTCACGCTCGTTGAAGAGGACGGCGATCTGCTCATCGTGGCGCCCGACCCTGAGATTCCCGAGTGCTGCGGACTCATAGCCCAGCTGATCGACTGCGACTTCCCGGACGACACCCTTGCAAACGGGCGCCTGCTGTCAGCCTCTGCCGATCTACTGGCTGCGCTCAAGGTGTTACGTGAGCGCCATCAAGTCGACGAACCTCACCACGCCCACCTGTGCGAGTTCTGCCAGATGGCCGATGCCGCGATTGCCAAAGCGGAGGTGCTTCTATGACCACCCGCTTGGTTCTCCGCTTCGAGCGTGGCAGCCGAACAGCCCCCGAGATCAAGGGGCAATACATCGCCTGGGAAAGGGGCCTTCTGCGCCCCTGTGCCGCTCAAACGACCGCCACCCGCTACGACCATGCCCACGTTGCTGCCGACGTCGCCCTGCGCGCCGCGAAGGTCTATTGCGGTGCCCGCGTCGAAGTCCTGCCGGTGCTCCAATGAACCAACACACAGCAATTCAAACGGGGGATGCAAAAGCCCCCCATACTAACCTTGGTATAAGTGCGAAATCCTCTGACACGGCCACGGGGCAAGGATTTCCGGGCGGCAATCATGCAAAACTTGCAGCGAAGGTCGAACGCTTCCTTCTGCTGCGCATGTCGCAGAGCCTGGTGTATGACCGCAACCTGTCAGCCAACGCGCAAAAACGGGTCTGCTG
Source organism: Dechloromonas sp. CZR5 (assembly GCF_008711155.1). Lineage (GTDB taxonomy): Bacteria > Pseudomonadota > Gammaproteobacteria > Burkholderiales > Rhodocyclaceae > Azonexus. The sequence continues at coordinate 306,717 of NZ_VUYQ01000002.1, forward strand.
GTGCCACCGGACTATCGTCAGCCCGGCCGCCGACGTTGGTGTATTCCGGGTGCAGGATGGCTCGAATGCCCGACTCTCCGGCGTGTCCACCTGCGGCTCCGTTTGGCATTGCCCGGTCTGCGCCGCGAAAATCACCGAGGCGCGCCGCGAGGAACTCCAGGAGGCGATGGTTTCGCACATCACCCGTGGCGATGGCGCTGCCTATCTGCTGACCCTGACCTTTCCCCATGAAGCCGACCATCCCCTGCCGGAACTCATGGAACGCTTTGCCAAGGCGCTCAAAACCTTCAAGGAATCGAGCCAGTACAAGCGCATCCTGGGCAAGGATGGTAGCGCCGGCCGGTTGGGTAGCGTACGTAGCCTTGAGGTCACCGTCAGCCTGGAGAATGGCTGGCATCCCCACACCCATGATCTGCTGTTCTGCCAACGCAACGGCCTCGAAGAAATCATGTTCGATGGTGCTGCACGAGTGGATGATGCCGGCGACCTCGATAGCGGCCCCATCCAGGAACTGAAGGCCTCATGGGTCAAGCAACTGCTCCGCGCCGGCCTGGGGGATCAATCGAAGCTGACCTGGATGATGGAGCGTGCGCTGAATGTCCGCGGTGGCGAATATGCAGCGCAGTACATCGCCAAGTTCGGCCGCGACGAGCGCTGGGGCCCAAGTTCAGAACTGACCCGCCCACACTCGAAGATCGGCGTTGCCTTCGAGGCCGAAGGCATCACTCACTTCACCCCGTTCCAGTTGCTGACCTGGTCAATGAACGGCGACGGCTGGGCAGCCAACCGATTCCGCGACTATGCCGAGGCCTTCCAGGGAAAGCGAATGCTGTCCTGGTCACCGGGCTTGAAGCGCGCCCTCCTGGGCACAGACAGCGAGGAGAGTGACGAGCAGCTGGCCGCTGCGCCAATACGTGAGGAAGCCTGGATCGGCCAACTGACCGACGATCAGTTCCAGGTGCTGCTAACCAGGAACAAAACCGGCGAGTTTCTACGTTACGTGGCCGAGTGCTGCACCGATAGCACCTGCGCCCAGGTCGATATCGACGACTACATCACGGCGCTCAAGGAAATCCCAGCGACTCACGGGTCGGCCTATCGACAGAAGCGGCTGTTCCGTGGCGATAAAGACCTGGGGCAATACATCGTGGTCGAGGACCACAGGACCTGAAAAGAAAAAGGGCAGGTTCTCCGGCGACCAACCAAGAACCTGCCCCACCAACGAACTATTGATTGGAGCAATAGCGATGGCTGCTAAAAAGCGTACCACACGAAAAAAATCATGCAATCGCATCCCCTCCTCCAGCAAGCGCTCTGACTGGGCGGCCTGGATGAATGGAGCCCCTCCGGAATGGCTGCATACCAAGCAGGCAAGAGATATCGCTCAAGCCTTTGACGGCTATTTCCCTGCCTGGTTTATCGAATCCGCGCCATGGCGCCCAATCGATGGCGCTCGCTTCAAACACTTTCGAGCGGTTCAACTCGGCCTGTCTATCGAGCAATGTGCCTGTTACCTGCGCATCCATAGAACCACGATCAGACGCTGGGAAAGCGATGCAGCCGAAGTGACTTACTCAGCATTCGAAGCTCTGCGCCTACTGGCTCTGACAGCTTCGCAAAGCATTTCTCATAAAGCCTGGGATGGCTGGTTTATCAACCGGCAAACCGGTGAACTCATCTGCCCAGACAATGGCCGCCTGGCGGTCAAGCCTGAAGAAATCAAAACACTTCCACTGCTGTACAACCAGATATCCATATTCCGGGATGCCGTCACCGAAAGAGACGAACGCATTGCCGAACTCGAAGCGGAAAACATCACCCTGCGCAACGCCACCAATTCCCGCCAGGTAGCCGCCGAGCTGGAAGCCATACGGGAACGCATTACTGGCTTGTTGAGCACATTCCACACCGCAGAAATCATCAAATTCAACCAACCAGCGGACGAGCTACGCCGGATTTCCTGATAGGAGAAGACCATGAAAGAACGTATTTTTCATCTACGCCACGACCTTGATCCAGCTGGAAATATCCGGCGCCTGCATGCCTACGTTCGCAGCATCAATCCGGCATTCAAGCCGATACCCAAATTGAAAGCCAGAGCGAATCGTCGGGCGCTCCTGCGGAGGGTCAAATAATGGCTGCAAAACTCATCCCCCTGGAGGCGTGGGCGGCTGCAACGTATGGCGAATCGGCACCCCACATCAATACCCTGCGCCGCTGGGCTCGGGATGCCCATATCTACCCGAAACCGATCAAACACGGCCGGACTTACTTCGTGACGCCAGATGCCCGTTACGTCGACTTCAAGACGATGCCCAGCGCAAAGGATCCAGCATCCAATAGCCGACTTGTTGCCAGGTTGAGCCATGGCACGGCGGCGTGAAGCCAGCCGGCGAGGATGGCCGCCTAATCTCTACGAGACGGACGGTTATTTTCGCTGGCGCAACCCTGTGGATGGCAAAATCCACGGTCTTGGCCGGAACAAGCAAACTGCATTTGCCGAAGCCGTCGAAGCAAATCTGTACATTGCCGGCCTGCTCACAGAGACTCGGCTTGTCGATCGACTGAGCGGCGAAAGCGAAAGCACCGTGGCCGCTTGGTGCAAGCGATACCGAGCCATCTTGGCAGAGCGCAAACTGGCGAAGGCAACCGACCAGGCATTCACCCGCCGGCTACTCACCGTCGAGGAAAAATGGGGTGACAGGCCGCTGGCGAGCATCACAACCCGTGACATTGCCGACCTGCTGTCCACCTGGAGCGATGCCGGAAAAAAGCGCATGGCCCAGGCAGTGCGCTCTCTGCTGCTCGACTTCTTCCGGGAAGCCATCGCCGCCGGCTGGCTGGAAAACAACCCGGTAGCGCCTACCCGTGCCCCTCGCATCGAGGTAGCACGTGCCCGCCTCACCCTGGAGAGCTTCATGGCCATCTACGAACAGGCCAAGACAATGACACCCTGGGTGCAACGGAGCATGGAACTCGCCCTGGTGGCTGGTCAGCGTCGCGAAGACCTGCGCGACCTGGGGCCGCGCAACATTCGCGATGGCAAGCTGTGGATACGCCAGCGCAAAACCGGCGCACTTGTCTGCATCCCCCTCGATCTGCGCCTGCGCGTCGTCGGCTGGTCTCTCGGAGAGATCGTCGCCCGGTGCCGGGACAACATCATCAGCAAGCACCTGATCCACCACAACGCCCATACTGGCCGCGCCAAGCCCGGGGACCCGATACGCCTACAGAGCATAACCGGTGCGTTTGCCGATGCCCGGGACAAGGCCGGGATCACATGGCCAACAGACAAGACGCCGCCCACCTTCCATGAAATCCGCTCCCTGGCTGCCCGGCTCTATGCCGACCAGGGAACCGACGCCCAAGCCCTCCTGGGGCACAAGTCACCCGACATGACTGCAGTGTATCGGGACGCTCGCGGCGATGACTGGATCGAGGTCAAAACGGCCTCAATTTGATACGAATTTTGCAGGAATTTTGTAGACCATCCCGAGAAGCCCGTATTTACGGGCTTCTTCGCTTAATGGACAGTACACACCATGCAAGGATCGAACGAGCGCACGACATGTTGCACTGATGGCAAGGCGCCGTCGCCGGCAGGCAGGCCGACCAATGCCTGTTCCAGGGGGCCGGGCTGCATGTTGCCGTCGCGCGGCGAAAAATTCCAGGTGGTCGGGGCGATGATCTGGTAACGCTCAATACGGCCGCGCCTGACGCTCAGCCAATGGCCGAGGCTGCCGCGTGCAGCTTCGACGAGGCCGGTTCCGCTGCCTTCGTCGGGCATGTCGCCGTGGGTGCAGAAGGCTTCGCCGGGTTGCAATGCCTGCACCCAGCGCTCCATTTCCGGGACAATCAGCGCCAGTTCGAGCAATCGGGCGACGACGCGGGCCATGACGCTGCCGCCGTCGCGCGTCACCCAGTCGAGGAGCAGAGGGTGTCCGGCGATGACCTGCCGCGCCAGCGCCCCGACTTCGTAGGCCTGTCGGGCATAGCGCGGCGCCTTGCACCAGGTATAGGCGGCGGCCTTGTTCGCATCGACAATGGTTTCGCCTTGCTCCGGATGGCGCGGGTTGCCCTGTGCCAGCCAGGCATGGGTGGTGTCTTCATCGATGGCCTGCGGGTCGAAAGCAGCGGCCTCGCCGGCGCGCCAGGTGCCGGCTGAAAATATCCCGTAGGCACCATACGACAGGAAGGCATCGCTCGCCCGACCCAGCTTGTCCAGCCCGAGATCGCTTGCCGCTGCCAGGAAGGCGGGAAAGTCGGCGGATCGGCCGTCGGCCCAGGCCAGCAGCTGCGCTTTACTGGACAATTGCGCCACATTGGCCAGCGTATCGCCGAACAGGCGCTTTTCGAGAAAGCTGCGGAACTCCCGTAGCTGGGCAAGCAGACGGATACGCTCGCCGTCTGTCACGGCGCGGGTGCTGCCGCCGGGCTGGATCGCCAGCGTATGCGGCCAACGGCCGGCCAGAAAACCCATCAGCTTGAGGAACCCGGCGCGGGCCGGCAGCACGTCGGCGGATGCTTCGCCCCGCACCGCCGCGAAGCGCCGCACCACGGCGTCGTGCCAAGGTCGTCCGGCGTAGGCCGGACGGGCAAAATCGGGCATGAAGAACAGGTAGAAGTGCGTCAGGTGATCGGCCAGGTTCTCGGTGGCCTGGATCAGGTGGCGCGCCAGCACACCGTTCGGGGTCGGTACGATGCCCATGGCGTCGGCCAGCGCCGAAGCCGCCGCCGCCGACTGGGCAACCGAGCAGATACCGCAGATGCGTGGCACGATGGCCAGCGCATCGAGCGGCGCCCGACCGATCAGAATCTGCTCGAAACCACGGAACAATGGGGAATTGACGTAGGCGGCCTGGACCCGACCACCGGCCATATCGAGACTGACCTCGAGATCACCTTCGACGCGGTTGAACGGCCCGACGACGATGCGTGTCACTTGCCGCCCCCTTTCTTGCGAATGGCCGGCAGGATGACCGGATGATCGGCCACCGCATTGTTGCGCACCCGCTTCGGCGTCGCCGATTTGGATAGTGCGGCAAGCGCCACGAACCAGGCTTTCGGCATGTCGGTCGGCAGGCCGATCGGGATGCCGGCCAGCTTGGGCGTTTCCTGGAAGGCGTGGCCGGGCGACTCGAAGCCCGGCTCGGTGCAGGCGATGCAGGCGAAACCGCCGCGCAGACAGGAGCCGCTACCGTTCCACGGGCGGATGTTGCAATCGGCGTGGGCCTGCGTGCCTTTGCAACCGAGGTTTTCCATCAGGCAGCCGAGGTCGGACTGCTTTTCGGCACTGGCCTTGAATTCGTAATACTCGTTGCGGGCGCAGCCGTGATGGACCAGGCCGCCGGCATAGAGCAGCGGCCGTCCGAACTCATCCAGATCTTCCGGCTTCAGGCCTTCGAGAGCAGCCTTTTCCAGCGTATCGACCACCCAGCCCGGATGCGTCGGGCAGCCGGCGATATTGACCACCGGCAAGCCCTGCTGCGAGCGGAAATCAGCGCCCAGTAAACCACCCCGTGTCTGCTCGTCGAATTGCAGGCCGCAGGCTTCCAGCGGATTGCCCGGCGTATTGGCCGAAAAACCACCATAGGCCGTGCACGAGCCGATCGCAAACACCCAGGTTGCCCGCTGGACCAGCCGTTCCACCCACTCGGTCAGCGGTCGGCCGCTGCCGGCCATCAAATGGAACCTGCCGGTACCGTTCGGGCCGCGCAGCATGGCGCCTTCGACGCACAAGGCATCGAAGGCCAGACGACCCTCGGCACAATCTTCCAGAATGGCCAGCGCCTCCTCGCCGCTTTCCAGCGACAGGGCAGGGTGCCAGAGAAATTCAATGCCGGCATCGCGCAATTCGTCGAACAGCGAACGCGGATCGGAGCACAGCATGGACTGCGTACATCCGCCACAGCCGCCGCTCTGCAGCCACAGCACCTTCATTCGGCCTGCTCCAGTCCGTAGCGCACCAGCTTGGCGCGCAACCCGACTCGCGACAGGCCGAGTTCGCGGGCCACCCGCGATTTGTTCCAGCGCAGGCGAATCATCGCTTCCTTGAGAACATGTTTCTCCAGCTGATCCATGCGTTCCTTGAGGCCCCCGGTAAGGCCGGCCGCCCAGACCAGGTCGTCGCTGGGCCGGGCTTCGTCGAACTCACCGATCGGCGTGCGCAACACCCGGGTGGACAACAAGTCGGCACCGAGCCGTGGCGTCGTCGCCAGGGCCACCATGCGCAGGATTTCGTTCTGCAGCTCGCGGACGTTTCCGGGCCAGCGGTAAGCGGCGATGCAGGCCAGCGCCTCCTGGGTGAATCCCTCGACCGGCTTGTCCAGCGCCTTGCTGCTCGATTCGAGCAGGCGTCTGGCGAGCAGCGGCAAATCCATCGGGCGCTCGCGCAGCGGCGGTACGTGCAGTGCGATCGTCGCCAGGCGGTAGTAGAGATCTTCGCGGAAACGGCCGGTGCGCACGTCCTCCTCGAGATCGCGGTTGGTCGCGGCAATGACCCGCACGTCGACATGCACCGCACGATTGCTGCCCAACGGCCTGAGTTCGCCTTCCTGCAACACACGCAGCAGCTTCACCTGGAAGGCCGGGCTGGTTTCGCCGATTTCGTCGAGGAACAGCGTACCGCCGTCGGCCTGTTGGAACAGTCCGACCCGATCCTCGACGGCGCCGGTAAAGGCGCCGCGCTTGTAGCCGAACAGCTCCGACTCGAGCAGCGTATCGGGTACCGCGCCGCAGTTCTCGGTAATGAAGGCCTTGCTGGCCCGACGGCTTTCGTAGTGGATGGCCCGGGCGATCATTTCCTTGCCGGTACCCGATTCGCCGGTCACCATGACCGACAGGTCGTAGGGCGCGACCCGCTCGACCAGTTCGCATACCGCATTGATCGGGCTGCCCGGTGCACGGATCAGCGCGGCCAGGCCGAAACTGCTCTTGGCCTTTTCCTGCTTCGTCTCGACATGCCGCTTGAGAACCGGCTCGGCGGTGCGCAAGTCGACCGAGAGGCGCTGGTTTTCCTGTTGCAGGCGCCAGACTTCCGAAGCTCGCTGCAAAGTCAGCAGCAGCTGCTCCGGCTGCCACGGCTTGAGCAGGTATTGCCAGATGCCCGCCTCGTTGACGCCGGTAATGATGTCCTCGGCATCGGTGTAGCCGGACAGGATGATGCGCACGATATCCGGCCAGCGGCTGCGTACTTCCTTCAGGAACTGGACGCCAGTGGTACCCGGCATGCGCTGGTCGCAGAGCACGATGCGGATGCCGGTAATCGCCTGTTCGCGCTCGAGGATCTCCATTCCCTCGTCGGCATCGGAGGCGCACAACACATCGAAATCCTCTTCCAGCGTCCGGCGCAGCGCCTCCTGCGAACGTACCTCGTCGTCCACGACGAGAATGGCGGGCAATCGGCGCAGGCTGCTGCTCGAAGCAGGGTGGTTCATTCGGGAATCTTCCAGTCGATGTCGCGGTGCCGGGCAAGGTGGCGCGGCGTCCACGAATGCGGCGAACGGGAAACGAAATGATAGCGCGCGACATGGTAGGACGGATCGAAGCCGTAGAAATTGCGACGCATTTCCTTCAATTCCTCGGCGCGATAGGCCGCCAGCGGCTTGACGACTTCGTCGGCCTGTCGCTTGCTCCGCTTGGCGGCCAGGCGCTCGTCGATATCTGCCGCCGCAGCCAGTTCGGCAGCCCGGCGCGTCACATCGACGGCGAATCCCGGTCCGGGCAGGCAGGCATCGTAGAAACCCAGCTGGACGGACTCCTGCGCCGTCATCGGCAGACGGTGACGCATGATCGCCTGCGCCCCCTTCTCGCCAACCCGCGGCGGCAGCAGATAAGTCCAGAACTCCGAGCCGAACAGGTTGCCCATGTTCTTGTAATGCGGGTTGAGCATCACCCCGTCGCGAGCCCATACCAGGTCGGCAGCGCGCGCCAGGAAACAGCCTCCGGCCCCGGCATTGCCCGCCAGCGCAGCCACGGTCAGTTGGGTGTCGCAGCACAGGATGGCCTCGGCCAGGTCATCGATGGCATTGATGTTGCCCCAGGATTCGTCAGCCGGGCTATCGGCGGCTTCGATGGTATTGAGGTGAATACCGTTCGACCAGAAATCGCTCCCGCCACGCAGCACGATGACTTTCGTCGGGCGGCGACTGGCCCACAGGAAAGCCTCCTTCAGGCGCCGGCACTGACCGGTGCTCATGGCGCCGTTGTAGAACTCGAAACCGAGGAAGCCGACGCCCCCGGCCTCTTCGTAGGCAATATCCTGCCAGGTCGCGAGCGGTGCCTTCCAGAAGTCGTCGAGCGCTTGTTCGGGCAGCGCCAGCGCCTCGGGAAAGGCCATCGTCGCCGGCAGCTTGATACCCCCGGGCCGCTTGACGTGGCCGATCCAGACCGCCCCATCGACCGTGGCCCGACAGATCGCCGTTTCGCGCCGCGCGACAAGTGCTCCCGGCGCCCCCTTCAGGCTGGCTTCCGGCCACGCGTCGAACAAATGACAAGCTTGGCCGAACAATGTATCCGCTACACCGGGAAAACCATCGGCGGCATTCAGCCTGGCCAACACGCTGTTCGTATCATCCGCATCCCAGTCGATGGCGCGATCGGCCTGCTTCATCAGGGCATGGGCAGTTCCCGGAACGCGCTGCGGCACAAAATCGCCGGCGGCAAACCGGGTGACGGCCTGCACCACCGCGAGAACGGCCGCCTCGGTGACCTGATTGCGGTAAAGCGAAGCCTTGCGTACGGCCCCGACCGGAAAGACGGACGAGGCCCACACCGGCCCGGCATCCATCTCCCGCTCGGCTTGCAGAACCGTCACCCCCCATTCACGCAGGCCGCGCTGGATCGCCCAATCGAGCGCCGACGGTCCGCGATCGCCGGGAATCCCGGGATGCACCACGAAACATGGCAGCCGCGACCAGACCGATTCCGGGATGGCACGTTTCAAGAAGGGCGCAATGACCAGATCCGGCTTGAACAAGGCGACAGCCTCCTCGGTCACCGAATCGGAAATATCGAATTCGATACTGACACAGTGGTCACGAGCCGTCAGTTCGCAATAGAGGCGCTGGGCGAGGCTGTTGAAGCTATGCGTAACGAAGAGGATTCTCATTATTTACATTTCTTTACAAAACATGCTATCAGCATCGATCTAGCAAATTAGCGGATTCCAAGGCACTGATTTTTCGGGAAGCATGTTGTTATGACTTTGGCGATATTTGTTCCGTAACACGCGCTGGCTACGATGGCTGCCACAAAAAAACACAGGGAAGAGCCATGCAAGCACAAAGAAAACCGGTCAAAACACGCGCCCCCCGGGCCAGCCGTGCACCACGTCCTGAATACATCGCGGCGGTCCGCTACCTCGATGGTCGCCATGAAAAATTTCATGTCCGCAATGCCGACAATCTGGACGACGCCCGCGAGATGGTCATCGCCGAAGTGGGTGATTTCCGCTCGATCATGATCGCGCTGCGTCACTGAACGCTCAGCAAATCCGCGGCAATTGCTCGCCGCTCAACCAGTCCACAATGCGTTTGCCACCGAAAGCGGTGGTCATCTGGACAAAATGATGGGGATCTTCATGGACGCGACCGACCACGGCAGCGTCCATCCCCAAGGGATGATTCCGCATCGCCGCGAGGAGCTTGTCCGCATCAGGTTCGGCGCAGATCGCCACCAATTTGCCTTCATTGGCGACATAAAGCGGGTCCAACCCGAGAAATTCGCAGGCAGCGTTCACCGCCGGCTTCACCGGTAAATCCTTCTCCAGCAACATCATACCGACGCCGGACTGCCTGGCGATTTCGTTCAAGGTCGTCGCCAGACCGCCCCGCGTCGGGTCGCGCAAGACGTGAATATCAGCACCGCTTGCCCGCATCGTCTCGATCAGGCCATGCAGTGCCGCCGTATCGGACACGATGGGCGACTCGAAACCCAGGCTCTCGCGTTCGGCCATGATCGCCATCCCGTGATCGCCCAGCGTTCCGGAAACCAGGATGACATCCCCCGGCCTGGCGCAACGGCCTGAGAGTTCGTTGCCGGGCGCGACGATGCCAACACCGGTGGTCGTGATGAACACGCCGTCGCCCTTGCCACGCTCGACAACCTTGGTATCACCGGTCACGACGGGCACCCCAGCCGCCCTGGCCGCCTCGGCCATGCTTTGCACGATACGCGCCAGATCGGCGAACTTGAACCCTTCCTCCAGGATGAAGCCAGCAGAAAGATACAGAGGTCGTGCGCCCATCATGGCCACGTCGTTGATCGTGCCATGCACCGACAGGCAGCCGATGTCGCCGCCGGGGAAGAATAGGGGCGACACGACATGGGAGTCGGTGGCCATGACCAGACGGCCTTCGCCGGGGTAAGGCAACAAGGCACCATCGTCGCCTTGGGCGAGGTATTCGTTGCCGAGATGCCTGGCGAACAGCTCCTCAATCAGCTGCGCCATTGCCCGGCCGCCCGAGCCGTGGGCCATATCGACCTGGCCGTGTTTGATGTCGAGGGGTCGGACGTAGTTTTTACGGATTTCGGTCATGGGAATGAAAGCGGTGATCTGGAGAGGATAAGGTCAGTTGAGGCACAGCCGTCGGGCATCGGCCCGCAGGCCAGCAAACGTTGTCAGGCCACGTCCTTGTAACGTCCGTAGGTGTAATGTGCCGCACATGCCCCCTCCGAAGAGACCATGCAGGAACCCACAGGATTTTCGGGCGTGCAGACGTTTCCGAAAATCTTGCAGTCTTGCGGCCGCTTGACGCCGCGCAGGATGGCGCCGCATTCGCAAGCCTTGTGATCCGGCACCGAGGCATAGGCCAGCGGAAAGCGCTTTTCGGCATCAAATTCGGCGAACTGGCTGCGAATGCGCAGGGCCGAATAGGGAAGCACATTCAAGCCACGCCACTCGAAGGCCTTGCGCATCTCGAACACTTCGGCGACCAATTGCTGCGCCTTGAGGTTGCCGTCGCGGCTGACGGCGCGGGCAAATTCGTTCTCGACTTCGGCGCGCCCTTCGTTCACCTGTCTGATCAGCATCTTGATGGCCTGCATCACATCGAGCGGTTCGAAACCGGCGATAACCACCGGCTTGCGGTACTCCTCGGCGAAGAATTCGTAGGGGCGGCTGCCGATGATGGTCGATACGTGTGCCGGACCGATGAATCCGTCGAGTGGCACGGTGCCCCACTGGCGCACTTCCGGCGATTCCAGGATGCTCGAAATGGCCGACGGTGTCAGCACGTGACAGCACAGCACCGAGAAATTCTTGAGCCCCAGGGCGGCGGCCTGCTTGATCGCCACCGCCGTTGGCGGCGTCGTCGTCTCGAAGCCGATGGCGAAGAAGACGATCTGCTTGTCCGGGTTCTTTTGCGCCAGCGTCACGGCGTCCGCGCTCGAATAGACCATGCGGATGTCGCCGCCGCGCGCCTTGGCCTTCATCAACGACAAGGCATCGGAGGCCGGCACGCGCAAGCAGTCGCCGTAGGTACACAGGGTGACCCCCTGCTCCAGCGCCAGGCGGATCGCCTGGTCGACACGGCCGATGGGCAATACGCAGACCGGGCAGCCCGGGCCATGAATCATCTTGACGTTGGGCGGCAACAGGTCGGACACCCCGTAACGCGAGATGGCGTGGGTATGGCCGCCGCAGAATTCCATGAAATGGTAGCTGCGCGCCGGATCGGCCTCGGCGCGGATGGCGGCCGCCAGCGTCTGCGCAACCTCGCCGTCACGGTATTCGTCGATGTATTTCATGGCTCAGTGAACCGTGAAGCCGTCGCCATCGGGCGTCAGCTGCCCCATCTCGGCAAAGAGCCGGAGCGTCTTTGCCGCTTCTTCGGGATCCAATTTGTTCAGCGCATAGCCAACGTGGACGATCACATAATCGCCCACCGCCACGCCCTCGAGCAGGGCGAGCGAGATTTCCTTCTTGACCCCGGCCAGATCGACCAGGGCATTGTCGTCGGGGCGCAGTTCAACAACCTGCGCGGGTATCGCGAGACACATCCGCGTTGCTCCTCTATCGTTATTATTAAGGCAGAGTCTAACCTGCCTGGGTTCAGTTTCGCTTGCCGGCCAGGCGACGGAAAAAGCCGCGCCGGGACACCTCCGGTTTTTCCTCGGCATTCGCAAGCGATGCCGGCTCCGGCGTTGTCGCCTGGGTCGCGAAGACTGTCTTGATCGCATCCAGCGCCACGATGCGCGCCGTGGCCATGTCCGGCAACTGATCGACCGGGGCGATCAGCGGACAGTATTGGTACGGCCCGATATCCGGATCATCGTCGGCAATGAATTGCAGGGTCCCGCAGGGCAGCATGAGATAACGCCGCTCCCCGGCCGGAATATCGCCCCACAAGGTGCCACCGCCGGACACCAGGAGCAGGTTGAGGAACCAAGGGGTGATCACGACCCCCAGCCAGTCGCCATCCAATCGCTGAAAACCGTGGGCCTCTACGGTGAGTGCCGGATTGACGAACGGGAGGTCGCGCATGCGCGTTTCCCAAACGTTGCGATAATGGGCTTCGAGGAAAGCCGTCGGATCATCCGCGCGCGGTACGGCCGGACGGATCGGCGGCGGTTGCAGGGCAGGCTGGCGGATGCGTTCAGTCATGCGGTCGGTTCAAATCCTGAAAATGCTGGCTCGGGTCGAAATCGCCTTCGAGCGACGCGGCCAGGGCCGATAGCGCATCCTCGATCAACCGCCGCTGATCGTCCTCGACCACCTCCTTGGCCAGGCCGAGCGACGTCAGCACCCAAGTACCGACCGGCTGCGGACCGATCAGCATCATGTTGATGCGTTCGCGTTGGCCGTCGCGTTCAACCCAGGCGAAATCACCGGCATTGTCGCCGCTGCCTTCCCATTCGACAACGCGCTTCGGAATCGACAGGCACATCAGTCGCGCGCCTCGGCAGCGACACCCAGGGCAGCCAGTTCGGTCAGCGTCATCGCCACCAGCTCCGGAACTCGGGCTTCGACTTCCGGTGACAACTCCATCCCGAGCGACATCGATACCGGTTGCATGCCGACGATGGCGATCGACTTCGGCGCCCGACCGGTGAACTCCAGACTGGCCAGCACGTCGGACAAGCTGACCTGGTGCGGCGACAGCTTGGTCTTGAAAAAGACCGGCACATCCTCCCCCTTCAGCAGGATCGGTGTCGCCGGCGGCTGGTTGGCGCGCACACAGTCGACGACGATCAGGCCGTCGAGGTCTTCCAGTTGCTCCAGCATTTCCATGCCGCAGGTGCCGCCATCGATGATTTCGACTTCGGGCGGCAGCTCGTAGTCGCACTCCAGCGCTTCGATGGCACGAACGCCGACGCCTTCGTCGGTGAGAAGAATATTGCCGATACCGAGTACGACGATGCGCATGTTGCTATCCAAAAAAAGGGGGCGCGAGCATTGTCGCGCCCCAAACGCAGAGTTGGTTTGTTGTCGATCAAGCCGCCTTCACGGTGACGACCGGATTATTCTCCTGATCGACCACGTGCACAGCGCAGGCCAGGCAGGGATCGAAGGAATGGACGGTGCGCAGCACTTCCAGCGGCTTCTCGGGATCGGCCACCGGATTGTCGAGCAGGCAGGCCTCGTAAGCGCCGGGCTGGTCCTTCTCGTTGCGGGGCGCCGCGTTCCAGGTGGTGGGGACGACGCACTGGTAGTTCTTGATCTTGCCGGAATCGATAACCACCCAGTGCGACAGCACGCCGCGCGGCGCTTCGTGGAAGCCGACGCCCATCTGCTCGCCCTTGGGGAAGACCGGCCGGTTGAAAGTCTTCAGGTCGCCCTTGGCCATATTGGCCAGCAGCAGATCCCACTGGTTGATCAACTCGTCGACCTGCACCGCACAACCGACCGCCCGCGCCGCATGGCGGCCGATGGTCGAATGCAGCGCCTCGACACCGACCTTGGCGCCGGCAACCTTGGATACCAGATCGAGCGCCGCCGTGGCGTACTTCTTGGTCGGCTCGTGGCCGGCGGCCAGCATGTTGAACACGCGCGGCAGCGGGCCGACCTGCATCGGCTTGCCGTAGAAGGTCGGCGACTTCAGCCAGCTGTACTTTCCGTCATCCTGGAAATCGGTGTAATTCGGCGTTGTTTCGCCCTTGTACGGATGCAGCGACTTGTCGTTCCCGCCGCTGTAGTTGTACCAGGAATGCTTGATCGCCTCCGACACGCCGTCGGTGAAATACTTGTCGTTGAAGCTGGTGATCGGCTTGTAGCTTTCCAGCTTGCCGCCCTCGATATAGCCACCGGGCAGCGCGAACTGCGTCCCCTTGCCGTCGAGCGGGATGTCCGGAACGCACAGGTAATCGGTGATGCCCTTGCCGTACTTTGTCCAGTCGGCGTAGAAGCCGCCGATGGCACCGACGTCGACCAGATAGACGTTCTTGACGAAGTCTTCGAGCTTGAGCATCCATTCCTTGATCGCCAGCAGGCGCTCGATGGTCAGCACCGACTGGGCATCGGTGGCCAGCGGATTGGCCACGCCGCCGACCGCAACGTTCTGGATGTGCGGCGACTTGGAGCCGAGCACGGCGACGATCTTGCTGGCGTAGCGCTGCACTTCCAGCGCCTGCAGGTAGTGACTGACGGCGAGCAGATTCACTTCCGGCGTCAGCTTCATGGCCGGGTGGCCCCAGTAACCATTGGTGAAGATGCCGAGCTGGCCGGTACCGACGAAGCCCTTCAGACGCTCCTGCACCTTGACGAATTCGGCCTTCGAATTGCCGCTCCAGTTGGAGAGGCTTTCGGCCAGGCTCGCCGTCTTGGCCGGGTCGGCCTTCAGCGCGCTGACCACGTCGACCCAGTCGAGCGCCGACAGGTGGTAGAAATGGACGATGTGGTCATGCACGGCATGGGCCAGCATGATCATGTTGCGGATGTACTGGGCGTTGACCGGAATTTCCAGCTGCAGCGCGTTTTCGACGGCGCGCACCGAGGCCATGGCATGCACGGTGGTGCATACCCCGCAGATGCGCTGGGTGATCGCCCAGGCGTCGCGCGGGTCGCGGCCGATCAGGATGTTCTCGACACCCCGCCACATCTGGCCCGAGGCCCAGGCTTTCTTGACGCGGCCGCCGTCCACTTCGACGTCGACGCGCAGGTGGCCCTCGATGCGGGTGACCGGGTCGATGGTGACACGTTTGTTCATGTTGTTCTCCTATCCCTGAATTCAGTGTGCCGCGCCTTCCCGGGGCAGAACCGGGAAGCGGCGGGTGATGATGATGTAACCGAGCACTTCGAGCGCGAACATGCCGATGGTGACCAGCATTTCGGCGATGCTCGGGAAATAGTTCCAGCCGTGGTCCACGCCCAGGCCGGTGTCGTAGCCGATCAGGAAGCCATTCACGCGCAGCAGCACACCGCCCATCATGATCGCGCAGCCGGCCAGGAACAGCCGGGCCGGGTTACGACGGGCGCCACGTGTGCCGACCAGCAGGTAAGGCAGCGAGAAGCAGCCGATTTCCAGCCAGAAGAAGAAGGCTTCCAGGCTCGGCTTGAGGGCATTTCCGAGCGCCCCGCGCACAACCAGATCGCCAAAGCGGACGACGAGGAAAACCGTCAGCATGCCGAGCATGATCTTGGCCATGGGCTGCAGCAGGTGCAATTCGATTTCGCGGCGATAGGCCGCCGACGCCACGCAGGATTCGAAGAGCACGATGCCGTAGCCGATGGTCACCGCCGACAGTAGATAGAGCAGCGGCACGACCGGCGTCTGCCACAGCGGATTGACCTGCGGCCCCATGACCACGAGCAGCGTGCCGAGCGACGACTGGTGCATCATCGGCAACAAGGTGCCGAGGGCGATGAAGAAGAAAAGCACCTTCTCCAGCTTCTTCTTTTGCACCTTCAGACCCCACTGCTCCATGAAGACCGGCGAAAATTCGATCCACATCACCAGGATGTAGGCCGAGATGCAGACCGCCACCTCGAACATCACCGAATTGGGATTGGCATAGGCCGGCGACAGGATGTGCCAGAAATTCCACCAGCGGCCGAGGTCGAACAGCACGCCGACACCGGCCAGGGTGTAGCCGAACAGCGAGGCGAGCAGCGCCGGACGCACCATCGGGTGATACTGGCCGCGGTTGAAGATGTAGACCAGCATGGCCACCGAGAAGCCGCCGCAGGCGAAGGCCGAGCCGATGACCACGTCGAAGACGACCCAGATGCCCCACGGGTAGCCGTCGTTGAGGTTGGTGACCGCCCCCAGCCCGAAAATGAAACGGACGAAGAGTACGGCGAACATGGCGGCGATCAGCAGGCTGCAGATCATCACCGGCAGGTTGAACAACTTGCCGCCGACCGGGGCGGCGGGATGATGGGCGCTCATGACTGCCCTCCCTTCTCGTTATCGTCTTCCGGCACCACGTTGCGCTTGGCGACCCAGGTCAGGCCGGCAAGCACGGCGATCGGCATCATCAGGCCGCCGTACAGCGTGTGCTGGATAGTTTCCGAGGTCGCGGCCGAGGATTTCGGCGGCAGGTCGGGCATGCCGGCTTTCTGGAAGTTCACCGCCGACAGCTTGAGCACCTGCGTGCCGCCATATTCCTTCTCGCCATAGACGTGCTGCAGGTAGTTGCCGACTTGCGCCTGATAGCTTTGGTCCGGCTCATCGCGCCAACCATGGCGATGCTTATGGCCCTTGCCGTCCTCGCCGCCTGCCAGCACCTTTTCCTGTGCCGGGCGCAGACGGCCGCGCGGAATGGTCGTCCATTCGCCGGGCTTCAGTGCCAGGCGGCGCTTGGCTTCGGCCAGCAAATCCTCGGTGCGGCCGAACAGCGTTGCGCCGGTCGGGCAAACCTCGGCACAGGCCGAATAGTGGCCGTCCTTGTGGCGATGCCGGCACAGCTCGCACTTGCCGATCTTGCCGGTCGGCGAATCGTACTGGTACTTGGGAATGCCGAACGGGCACGCGGCAACGCAGTAGCGGCAGCCGATGCAGGCATCCGGGTCGTAGCCGACCACCCCGGTCACCGGATCCTTGATCATCGCCGATACCGGGCAGGCCGACACGCAGGAGGGGTCGGCGCAATGCATGCACGAGGTCTTCATGAACGAGAAGCCGTTTAGCTCGCTGTCCTTCGTTTCCATCGTGCCGTTGCGGTACATCTTGATTAGGTTGAAGGTATGGCCGGTCGTATCGAGCGGCGTATCCCACAACTTGTCCACGGCGGTGAATTCGGCCGGATTGTCGTTGGCCTTCTTGCAGGCCGCCACGCAAGCCTGGCAACCGACGCACAGCGTGGCATCGTAGAGCAGGCCCAAGCCCTCCGGCGGGCGCTGCAGCGTGTCGCGGGCGCAGGCCGTTTCGGGCAGCACGGCAGAGGCCGCCGCCGCGCCGCCGGCCAGGCAGCCGCGCAGGAAATCACGTCTCGTGGTCATCTCAGACCTCCGTCGATTCGGTGGCTTTGCTGCCGTCCTTCTTGGCCTTTTCCATTTCCTCGGCCTTGTGCGACAGCCCGAGGTTCCTGGCGACCATCGCCCCGGCGCCGGCTGCGGCACCGGCCACGGCAGCCAGCACGGCAGCGGAACCCAGTGTCGCGCCGACGCCCTTTTCCTCGACGATGCGCGGCAGGAAGGCGGAAGGTTCGATGTTCTTCAGCTTGGCGACGGTATGGATCGGCTTGCTGAAGCCGACGCCCTGCTCGGTACAGCCGATGCACGGGTGGCCGCAGGCGACCGGCCAGGTGCCGGCACCGGCATCGCCGAACATGATGACCGAGCAGTTGGCATAGGTTTCCGGCCCCTTGCAGCCCAGCTTGTACAGGCAATAACCCTTGCGGTGGCCGTCGTCGCCGAAATCCATGGCGAAGCGACCGGCGTCGAAATGGGCGCGGCGTTCGCAGTTTTCGTGGATGAGGCGCGAATAGGCGAATTTCGGCCGGCCGAGATGATCGACCTCCGGCAGCTTGCCGAAGGTCAGGAAATGAACGACCGTCGACAGGAAGTTGTATGGATTGGGCGGGCAGCCGGGAATGGTCACCACCGGCTTGCCGAGGACCTCGGCCACGCCGCTGGAGCCGGTGGGGCTGGAGGTTGCACCGGGAATGGACGGAATCGTCGATGGCATACCGCCCCACGAGGCGCACGAGCCGATGGCGATCACCGCCGCCGCGTCCGCCGCGCATTCCTTGGCCAGCTCGATGGCCGTCTTGCCGCCGATCTTGCAGTAAACCCCGCCATCCTTGGTCGGGATCGCCCCTTCGATCACCAGGATGTACTTGCCCTTGTTCTCTTCCATCGCCGCCTTGCGCGCCGCTTCGACCTGATGGCCGGCCGCGGCGAACAGCGTCTCGTGGTAATCGAGCGAAATGACGTCGAGGATCAGCTTGTCCAGCGTCGGATGCTCGGCACGCAGGATCGATTCCGTGCACCCGGTGCACTCCTGGAAATGCAGCCAGATCACGCTCGGGCGCTTCTTGATGGCGACCGCTTCGGCCACGGCGGCATCCGCCCCTTGCGGAAGGCCCAGCGTGGTCGCCATGGCGGCGCAGAACTGCAAAAACTCGCGGCGGGTCATCGACAGCCGATTGGCAGCCGCCTCGATGCGCTCATCCCGCTCCAGCGAAATCAGATTTTGATTGGCCATTTTTCTCCCCTTGTTGTTTCATCGCGGTCACCGCTGACCGACGATCTCTCTCTGCTGGGAGGGCCTGATTGAAATTTAGTGAATGCTTTTATTGATACTCAATGTAGCAACAGGCAGGCCAGATTTCAAAAGCCATGCAATTCAGCAAGTTGCCAAATCCGGTGTTCGCCGAAAGCAAAAAAACAAGGGAAAAACGTCCACTTCAAGACACAATGTGATCAAGCACTTGTCAGCCCTTAGAACTACACCTTTGGCAGATGCATGCAAACGTCACCGGGAATGCAGTCCGCGTCACATGCTGCTCAACTCGCCAACCACACCCTGTTCCGGCCACTTTGCTTGGCCTGGTACATCGCCTCGTCGGCACTCTTGGCGAGCGTGATTTCATCCTGACCGTCGTCGGGATAGAGCGCCACGCCCAGGCTGCACGAAATGGTCAGCTCGCGACCATCCAGCACGAAAGGCCTGGCAATCGCCTGGCGCAGTTTTTCGGCCAGCAAGCGAGCCGCTTCGGCATCGGCCAGCATGGGCATGAGTACCACGAACTCATCGCCCCCGATACGGCCAACCGTGTCGGAGGCACGCACGGTTTCTTTCATCCGCTGCGCCACTTGGCGCAGCAGGAGATCGCCCACTGCATGCCCAAAGCTGTCATTTATTGGCTTGAAGCGGTCCAGATCAACGAAAATCAACCCAAAATGCCCATCGTTCCGCTTGGCCCTTGCCAATTCATTGCCCAGACGGTCACTGAACAAGGCCCGGTTGGGCAAGCCAGTCAACGGGTCGTGCTGGGCCATGTGGCGCAGCTCTTCGGTCATCCCGGCCGCCAGCCGCAGCGCACGCTCGCGCCCGGTTACCATGAACCACGAAAGGAGGGCCAGGGAAAGACTCAGGATGAATCCGGTTGCCGCAATGAGGCCCGCCACGTTGCGACCGTAACGCTCATCGAATTCGCGCAGGCTGTGCAGCGATAGCGTCCAGGTACGCCCGGCCACCACCATGTATTCATTGGCATGCAATCCGTCATGCCGCGCCAGCTCGGAGCGATTGCCAACGCTGTACATCAGTGCATTGGCCGTCGGCTCGGCCCCGTCGTAGATGTCGAGAACGACACCGGGCAAGGAGGTGCCGTACAGGCTGGCCATGAAGTCTTCCACATAGAACGCCGCGTAAATCCAGCCGATCAGGTGGCTGCGCCGCTGGGCAACCGTATCACGGGACTGGCCGTGGGCATAGACCGGCAGATACATGATGAATCCCGGCTGCGCTTCCGGCTTCTTGTCGATTGCCAGGCGAACCTTGGCGGTAATCGCGGCCTGTCCGGAGTCGCGTGCGCGCTCCATCGCCATGCGCCGGTCCGGATTGGCCCAGATATCGAGTCCCGGAGGCAACCAATTGCGACCCAGTTGTGGCTCGCGCTGAATGATCGGCGTATAGAACTCGCGATCGCCTTCCGGATAGACAGCGTAGTTGACTACTCCCAGTCCGCGCATGACCGCCTCGTGGGCTTTTTTCTGAGTGCCCGGCACCCGATCGACCAGCCCGATAATCTGTACGCCCGAGAAATTGGCGTCGAGCTGCAAGGTCTCGACATAGTCGCGAAATGCTGCACGGTTCTTCAGGCCGGTCGTCGCAAACAGACCCTGCAGCCCGCGCAGCATCTGTTCGTGCGCGGCCACCCGCTGCTCCACCCGGCTGACCGTGTCGCGTAACGCAAAGTCGAATTGCGCCCGGACTTCCTTGCGACTGGTCCGGGATTCATGTTTCCAGAGCAGCCAGGTAACCGAAAGAGTAACCGCCAGGACGATCCAGGGCAGCAGGCGCGACAGCCTGGACATCTGGAAGGCATGAGGAATGCTCACTTCCCCCCCGGAAAGTTGACCATGTTCATCGCCATTTCCGGCTTGAAGTATTTTTCGAAAATACGCCTGATGGTTCCGTCCTTGCGCATTTCACTCAGCAATGCCCGCCATCTTTCCTGCTCTTCAGGCGACAGTGCCGTCTTCGACATGATCAGCCCGTGCAAGACAGGTGGATCGTTGAATGCGATGATGCTGGAAGCCTCGCGAATCCGCTTTTCATCCAGCGCCGGATAATCGAAAGGCTCGATGATCATCCCCTGGATGTGATTGAGCATCAACGCCTGATAAAGCGGTTCGAGACCGCCGGCCTGGCTGACCCGGTTGGCCTGGTACAAACTATCAACCAGGCGGTTCGCCGATTCGCTGTAGCGGAAACTGCGAATCACGCCCAGCTGCAAGCGGGCATTGCGTTCAAAATCAGCATGCGTGCCGACACCGCTGTCCTTGCGGACGAGCAGATAGTACTTGTTGGAAAAATACCAGGCGAATGAGGCAAATTTCTCCCGCTCGGGATTGGTGATACCGGACAGACTGAAATCCAGCGCCCCGGACTCGATCAGCTGCCAGATCCGCGCACGCGGCATCACATTGACGATCACCTTGCACCCCGAACGACGGATCAACTCGTCGGCCACATCCTTGTCGATGCCGGTATCGGTAGCCATCGTGTAGAGCAGGCCATGCTCGTGCAAGGCCAGGCTGTAGGCGCGCGCGCAGCCATATCCCGTGGCCCCGGCCGAGGAGACAAGGCAGCATGCCAGCAACGATGCGAAGAGATAGCGACGGATCATCCACCCCCCGATGGAACAGCGGCAACATTGTGTCGGGTGATCATACCGATTCATATCGAGTTCAGCATCGGTAAATTCACACGAACAAGCTTCCGTGGCCGACAGCACGCTCGGAGAAACATGAATGACATCCCGGCGCCCCGGGAATCGGTATGCAGCCGGGGCTAGCGGTGCCCGGTCGTACCTTGACGTCGGGCGACCCAGGCCTGCCCCAGGGCCAGGCCGCCATCGTTGGGCGGAGCCTGCCGTGCTTCCAGCAGGCCGACGCCAGCACCCAGCAAATGGTCGCTCAGGGCCGTCATGAGGACGGCATTCATGGCACAACCGCCGCCCACGGCGACCTTGGCCTCCGCCGACCGTTCGAGCGCTGCAACGACCAAGGCCCCGAGGCCGGCCGCCAAAGTCGCGTGGAACAGTGCGGCGCCACGGGCCGCCTCGTTCTTGCACCCCAGCAAGGCAGGCAACAGGGGGGAGAGATCGAGAATGCTGCCGTTGTCGCGCAGCACATAGCCGCCGGGCAGCGGCGCGACGGAACCATGCCTCGCCGCCAGCCCTTCGAGTTCCATGGCCGCCTGCCCCTCGAACTGCATCAGGTCGCGCAGACCGAGCAGGCCGGCCGCCGCATCGAACCAACGGCCCAGACTGGTCGTTGGCGGACAGCGCAGTTTCCGGTCGAGCATGCTCAGCAGCGGACCGGGATCGCGCCCCGGATAGTATTGGTGAATCCAGCCGCCGACCCGATATCCCAGGCCGGCCCCATGCAAGGCGGAGACGGCCATCCGCCACGGCTCCTTGGCCGCCCGGTCGCCGCCCGGCATGGCCAGCGCCTGCAGATGACCGATGCGCGAGCAGGAAGCGCCATCGAGGCGGAGCAATTCCCCGCCCCAGGCCGCGCCGTCCGGACCGAGGCCGACGCCGTCGATCGCCAGGCCAAGAAGCGGCCCGTTGTACCCCTGCTCGGCGCAAATCGCCGCAATGTGCGCATGATGATGCCCTACTGCCTGCGCCGGAACGTCGTATTCCTCGGCCAGTCGCAGGGCGAGATGGGTGGACGGAAAATCCGGATGCAGGTCGTGGGCCACGATGTCCGGCCTGACATCGAGAATGTCCAGCAGGTGGCCGACCGTCTCCTCCAGAAAACCGATGGCCGCGACATTGTCCAGTCCGCCCACATGCTGTGACAGAAAGGCCTCGCGCCCCTTCATGACGCAAATCGTGTTCTTCAGATAGCCCCCCAGCGCCAGCACCGTCGGCCCGTCGTCGGCCAGGGGAATGGGCACCGGCACGTAGCCGCGCGCCCGGCGGATGAAGGCGGGGCCTTGCGGCGTGGCGCGCACGACCGAGTCGTCGCAGCGGGTCACGATATCCCGGTCGTGCAGAAGAAAAGCGTCGGCGATCTTGCCATCGCTGCCGCCCAGACGCGCCAGCGCCTCGGCATTGTCGATGACCAGCGGCTCGCCATGCGGATTCGCGCTGGTCATCACCAGCAGCAGCGCATGCACCTCGCCAAGCCAGGCCGTACCGGCGGGACGACCGGCAGCTTCATGCCAGAGCAGCAGGTGCAGCGGCGTCGCCGGCAACATGGCGCCGAGCCAGGCCAGGCCGGGCGCGATACCCGACAAGTCGACCGCCCCCTTCGGGCACAGCACGACCGGGGCGGCCAGGCTGCGCAACAGTGCGCGTTCGCCGTCGCCCAGCTGCGTAATGCCGGCCAGCGAAACCGGATTGAGCCCCATCACGGCAAAAGGCTTGGCCTCGCGCTGCTTGCGTTCGCGCAATTCGGCCACCGCCGCGGGGTTGCGTGCATCGCAAGCCAGGTGGAAACCGCCTAGCCCCTTGATGGCGACGATTTTGCCGGCACGCAGCAGACCCAGGGTTGCGGCAACCGGATCGCCGGCCAGCGGCTGGCCGTCTGCATCCAGCAGGCGCAGTTGCGGCCCGCAATCCGGACAGCAGGTGGTTTCGGCATGGAAGCGGCGATCCGCCGGGTCCGCATATTCGACGGCGCAAGGCTCGCACAGCGGAAAGCCGCTCAGGCTGGTCTGCGCCCGGTCGTAGGGGATACGCCGGCTGACCGTATAACGCGGCCCGCAATGCGTACATGTCGTAAAGGCATAGCGCCAGCGACGGCTGGCCGGATCGCAGATGTCGGCCAGACATGCCGGGCAGATCGCCGCATCCGGACCGATGGCGGTTTTGACTTCGCCGCCAAGGCTCTCGACGATGGAAAAGCCCTCGCCCTCTACCGCGCAGGCTTCTTCGTCGATGGCGTCGATGCGGGCCAGGCGCGGCGCCTCGCTGCGCAAACGTGCCGCGAAGCCGGCCATCTGCTCGCCGGCGATAGCGATGCGCACGCCGGCCCCATCGTTGCAGACCCAGCCGCGCAAGCCGAGTTCGCAAGCAATACGCCAGACGGCAGGCCGAAAACCAACGCCCTGAACCAGCCCCCGAACCCGGAGCAGCCGGCCGTTCATGCCGTCATCGGGCGGCGAGTTGCCGCTCCAGTTCGGCAATGCGTGCCTTCAGCGCGTCGACGCTCTCGCCATGCTTGCCACGTTGCATTTCGAGGCCGGCTTCGATCCAGTCCAGCCAGGCACTCAGGCCGTCGCCGCTGGTTGCCGACACGCGGAAGATGGTCAGGTCCGGATTGACACGACGGGCGTTGGCTTCAGCCAGGTCGGCATCGAAGCTCAGGTAGGGCAGCAGATCGCACTTGTTGAGCAGCATGACGTCGGCGGCGGCGAACATGTCCGGGTACTTGAGCGGCTTGTCTTCACCTTCGGTGACCGACAGGATGGCGACCTTGTGATGCTCGCCGAGGTCGAAGGCGGCCGGGCAGACGAGGTTGCCGACGTTCTCGATCAGGAACAGCGATTCGTCCTTCGGCTGCAGGCGCTGCATGGCGTGGCCGACCATGTGACCGTCGAGGTGGCACCCCTTGCCGGTATTGATCTGAATGGCCGGCACGCCGGTGGCGCGGATACGCTCGGCGTCGTTGGCGGTCTGCTGGTCGCCCTCGACGACATTGATGGCGACCTTGTCCTTCAACAGCTCGATGGTCTTGCAGAGCAGCGTGGTCTTGCCGGAGCCGGGACTGGAAACGAGATTCAGCACGAAGATGCCGCGCTCGTCGAACCATTGGCGGTTGGCGGCGGCATAGGTGTTGTTCTTGGACAGGATGTCCTGTTCGATCTGCACCATGCGCGCCTGGCTCATGCCCGGCACATGGGCGCGCGCCGGGCCGGTGCCGTAGTCGAGATCGCCACCGATGGCATGTTCGTGGTGATGATGATGCTCGTGCTCATGTTCGTGCGCATGGCTGTGCGTACTTCCGTCGGCATGGGCATGCTCGTGCGTGTGGGCGTGCCCATGGGCGTGGTCGCCCTGATGCACATGCTCATGAACGTGTGTCGTGCCGTCGGCATGCGTATGCGGGTGGGCATGCGCCCCGGCCGGCGGCGCGTCGTGGCCGTGCGCGTGATCCTGCTCGTGCTCATGGCTGTGCGTATGCACCGTGCCGTCGGCGTGCACATGCGTATGCTCGTGCGCCCCGCCCTCGATCTTCACTTCACCCGCTCCGCAACCGCAAACCGTACACATCCTTGTCTCCTTTAGTCGATCCCGATCACTCGATCTCAATTTCCTTGACCCGCATCTCCGTACCGCCGGTTGCCTGTACCTGGTGACTGCCGCAGGTCGGGCAGGCGCCATACAGCTCTTGCATCGGCACGGTCGCCGCACATTTCATGCACCACCCGCAGCCCGGCACGTCGACAATCTCCAGCGTCGCACCGTCGGCGATACTGCCGCGGATGACGGCATCGAAGCAAAAGCGCAGTGCTTCGGGCTGCACCGACGACATGCGGCCGATCTCAAGCACCACCAGCTTCACGCGCCAGGCCTGCTCGCGCCGGGCCGTCTCTTCGACAAGTTGGAGTACGCCTTCGGCGAGCGACATTTCATGCATCGTGCAATTCCACAACATAGGGCAGGCAGGGGTCGGCCGCCAGTATCGCCTGATCCAGCCCCTGGCGGGCTTGATCCAGGGTAACAAAACGACGATTGGCCAGCAGGGCGGTCAACGCGCGGGCATCGGCAAACAGGCTGTCGGTCGGCGCCTGGACGCGATAACGGACGACCTTGCCATCCCCGACATGCACGGCATGCGTCAACACGCCCCGTGCCGTCAGCGTCTGCCCGATTCCCCACCCGGCGCCGCCGGCCGAGGCAATCGGGAAAGGACGTCCGGTTTCCAGGGCATCCAGGGCGGTCTCGATCTCGCGCAATCGAGAGCAGTAGATGGCCGACACCGACTCAGGCAACGGCTGGGCGGGCATCTGCGCCTGCATGCCTTGCCAGTAACCCAGCCAGGCGTCGGGCGCCAACACGGGCGCGGCCTGCGGATGCAGGTCGTCGCCACCCGCCAGGCGCGCCAGGCAAGACTCGGCCAGAGGGGCGAGGATCGTATCGACCAGCTTCGCTGTGGAAGCGACGACATCGTCGCCGTTGCGCCCGGAACGCCAGGCGACGAACGCCTCCTTGGCCGGCGGCAGGCCGACAGCGACGGGCCAGTCAAGCAGCAGCCGCCACAGGTTCTCGTGCAGCACCTCGATCCATAGTTCGGCATGATCCGGCGTGCGCGGCGTCTCGCCCAGGGCGGCGTTGACCGCCGCCTGCGCCGCCACCCGCTGGGCATGGGCGCAGAGCGTGAACAGGTAAGGCACCGTCTTGATCACCACATCCGGCAACTGGCCGATGAACAGGCGGGTCACCGACGGTCGCTGGAGGTCGACGGCAATATCGCGCAACGCCCCTCCCTCGTGGGTGGCGTGAACGAGCAGTTGCCCGGGCGAGGTCATCGCCCCAGACCGAGAAAGGCCCGCCGCCCGGAAGTCGCCTTGGCAGGGGGGGCTTCCGGCGCCGCCATGGGCTCGGCGTGCAGCGCATGGCTCACCGCCAACGCGGTCAGCCGGGCCTGCTCCTGTGTCGGAAACTCGAAGGCGGGCGAAAACAGCGAGCAAAGATGATAGTTGCCGAGACGCTCCTCCTCGGCGACGGTGAATTCGTAATCGCCGGAGGGAAAGCGCCAGCCATGCTTGCTGCAGGCGGCCAGGGCGGGCCAGCCCGTTTCCTGACCGGGCAGGCACAGGAGGTTGATGGCCCAGGGGGTAATCATCACGCCTGCCCAATGGCCGTGCGACGACCGCGCGAAACCGACGGCCTCGACGTTCAGGGCCGTATTGCAGATCGGCAGGTCGGCCATCCGGGTACGCGCAATGTCGGCAAACACCGATACCAGTTCGGACGACGGATCGTTCGCCCAGACCTTCACCGCCTCACCTCCGCCTGGCGGAAAAAATGAAAGACGGCAGCCGGCCCGCTGTTCACCCGAGCACCATGAATTTATGCCTGGGCGCATCGCAGCCCGGGCAACACCAGTCGTCCGGCAACTCGGCAAACGGTACTCCCGGCGGAATGCCGCGTACGTCGTCGCCCTGCTCCGGGTCGTAGACCCACCAGCAAATACCGCACTCCAACTTGTCTTCCGGCTTGACGCCGAGATGTGAACCTTCGAATCGCATTGTCAGTGATCAGCTTGGTGGTTGGCGAAATGCCCTCGACGTTTCCGCTGGCATCCCGGCCTTCAGCGCATGCCGGGAAGTCGGGAAACGCACGCCCATGCTAACGCGAGTACGCGCCGCCGCGCCAGCGGCATGATCGCGCCGGCTCAGACGGTCTCAACCATCATCTCGAGGTATTCACCCAGACGTTCGACCGAGTCGCCGAAGTCCTCGTCGGCCGCCAGCGCCACATCGGGCATGCCGACGATTTCGATGGAGTTCAGGATCAGCGTATCCATGCTGTTGAAGTACTGCACCCACCAGACATTCTGCAGCCGCGTGCTGGTGATGCGGCAATTGCCGTAGCCGCGCGACAGCAGCGATACCTCGCGGTGCCCCAGCCAGCCGTACAAGGTATCGAGATCGGCGTCGGAAACCGGCAGCAGGGTCAGGTTGATGACGTGCGCCGGCTGGCCCGGCTTGAACGCGGCGGCCTGCATGCGGATTTCCTCGACCAGGGCCTGGGCGTTCATGCAGCCGGCCGGATAGTCGGGAGGCGGCAGCATCGCGTCGGCTGCTCGCAACATGGCATCAGTGAGCACCACAGGAATGGCGCCGGTTTCCAGGCGGTCGACCAGCATCGCGCCATCGTCGGCCATTTTGAGTACGCGCCAGATGCCGGCGAAAGCCGTCTCCTGCACACGCCAATGCTCCGGCGCGGTGGTAAAGGCACTGACCTCGCCAAAACCCATCGACTGGTTGATCACATCGCGCACCCCGGCCTCCAGCCCGAGCAGGTCGAGTTTCGCACCGCCGGCCATGCCGGCATGCGCCGCCCCCTCGAGGAAGACCCCGAGCAGACGGGCCGCCTGGTCGACGGATTCCGGCGAGGCGTTGTCGGGCAGTCGCGGCTGGTGGAAGGTTTCCATGCCTTGGGGCATGGGCAGGTAGTCCGGCGCTTCCTCGCCCTGGGAACCCGGCCCCATGGCGACGACGGAAATCGGGAAAGGACGCATCGTCGACGGATTCATACGCAACCTCCAGGCGCAGCAACACGAACAGGAATGCCGATCGGTTTCGGCTGGGACGGACCGCTCAGCAGGCGGGCAACTTCGGCCTGGTATTCGCCCCAGTCGCGGATACCGTTGAGGGAGCCGACGAACTCGCCGTCACGCAGGAAAACAACCGCCGGCGCCCGCGCAATGCCAAATTTCTGCATCAGGGCCGGTGCCGTATCGGGTCCCGCGACATGGCGGGAAATCCGGTCGCCCAGCGGTTTGAGCGCTTCGGGCAGGATGACGCAGGCGTCGAGCACCTCGAGATTGCGCTGCGGGTCCTCGGTGACCAGTACGGCCGCGAGGCCGTCGGGAAACTCGGGGCTGTCGCCTTCGAGACGGCGGAAAGCGTGCTTGCTCTGCAGGCGGGCGATAGCCGACTGCAAACGGTCGAGCGAGGTCGGACCGGGAGAGAGTTGGAGGCTCATGATTGTTGTGTCCTCAAGAAATCTGGGAGCTGGGGTTCGTGATCAAGGTCCGCGAAAAAGGCGGAAAAATCGGTGGCGCCGGACTGCGCGGCGGCCAGCGCATCGAGCGCCGCGTTGACTGCCGCGGCCCGCTCGGCGGGGATGATCTCGCGCGCCGCATCGAGAAAGGTCAGCAGCCAGGTTCCCGGCGGCTGCATGCCGACCAGGCTGAGATCGACCCGTCGCTCGCCGTCGCGACTGCTACAGCGGGCGA
This sequence comes from Dechloromonas sp. CZR5, assembly GCF_008711155.1. Classification (GTDB taxonomy): domain Bacteria; phylum Pseudomonadota; class Gammaproteobacteria; order Burkholderiales; family Rhodocyclaceae; genus Azonexus. Next base: position 335,254 of record NZ_VUYQ01000002.1, read on the forward strand.
AGTGTTCGCCGGATTCGATCACTTGGGCAGGAATGCCGAGGCACATGTCAGAACAGTCCTTCCGCCGCGCAAACCCGCGACAGTGCGGCGCACACGGTGAGCCCGGAGCTCACGCCGCCTCCATGTTGAGAAAACGGGCATCGCCCAAACGATAGGCCTGATTGGCCGACGGACGTTCGCCCTCATAGATATCGATGGCCAGCGCCGTATCAGTGATCGCTTCGGCTGCTTCGGTTCGGACACGCCCGGGCGCCCCCCACCGCGACAGCCAGTCGAGCGCCTTGTCGAGCGCCGGGGCCATCTGCGCCTTGACCACATCGCGCAGGCTGCCGCCGTAGTCCTCGAGTTCTTCGGGCTGCACGCCGATCAGCACCAGTTCCTGCGGCAGCTTGCCGGTCAGCTCGGCGGCCATCAGCACCTCCTGGAAACCGGTCTGGTGCAGGCTCATCTTCTTGGCCCCCATGAAGCGCGGCACCTGATCGCCGATCACTTCGCGCATCGTCCCCGGCTCGTCGCCGTAATCGACGGCATCGAAGACCAGCAGGCAATCGGCTTCCTGCACATAGGGCAACAGGTAGAGGCCCTGCGTGCCGCCATCCATCAAGTTCACTTGCGGCGGGAAGCTCCAGCCTTCGTTCAAGGCCTCGACACAGCGCACGCCGAAGCCTTCATCGGCCCACAGCAGGTTGCCGATACCGAGAACCAGAATGCGTTTGGAATCCATCGTCATCTTCCGAAAAAAACGCCCCGGTCGCGTGAGGGTGCGAGCCGGGGCAAACGCAAGGTAAACCTTAAACCTGACCGCTGGCGAGCGCGCACCGGCAGCAACGCCGCACGGCAAGCACCGACAACACGGCCCGGGCAAACATGGCCATCAGTCCTTGAACATCCGCCAGCCGCTGATCATGGTCGAGATCAACGATTGGCGACTCATGATGTCCTCGCGGATGGCCGCATAAACATGCACCAGCACGAAAGTCATCATGATCCACATGCCCAGACGGTGCAGGTTATGCACCTGCAGCGAACCGCCCAGCATCGGAATCACCCAGCCGAACAGGCTGTCGCTCCAGGTACCCAGTCCGGCGCCTTCGCTGTACAAGGCGAAACCGGTGAACACCATGCCGACCGCCAGTACGGTGAAGAAGAAGAACATCATCAGTTGGGCCATCGGGTTGTGACCGACGTATTTCTTGGGCGTCTTTTCGAGGAACATGTACCAGCGCAACTCGAAAAACACTTCGCTCCACCACTGCGGATTGGTGATCGGCAGCTTGAAAATCTGCTTGGCGTGGTGGTTGCCGACAATGGCCCAGTAAATGCGACCGAGCAGGCCAATGGCGAAGATGTAGGCCGCAGCGAAATGGGCAAAACGGATGTAGCCCATCAGGAAGTTCTCGGCCGCTTCACCGGGCACCGTCGGCAAGGGCTGGCCGATGAAGTAGCCGGTCACCGCGAGAACCACCATGCACAAGGCATTTATCCAGTGCCACAGGCGGACCGGTGCTTCATAGACGTAGATCGAACGGACTTGTTTACCGTGCCGTTCGGCCTCCAGCATGTCCTGTTGAGAGAGCATGATTGCCTCCTTTCCGGACCGCTCAGCGGACCTTGACCGACGTCATTTCCTGGCCGTCCGGGCTCATCACGTGCGTCGAGCAGGCCAGGCAGGGATCGAAGGAATGCAGCGTACGCAGGATTTCCAGCGGCTCGTCCGCCTTGGCGACCGGGGTATCCATCAGCGAGGCCTCGAAGGCGCCGATCTGGCCCTTGTGGTCGCGCGGACCGCCGTTCCAGGTGGTCGGCACGACGCACTGGTAATTGTCGATCTTGGTGTCCTTGATCTTGATCCAGTGGCCGAGTGCGCCGCGCGGGGCTTCGGTGAAGCCGGCCCCCATGGCTTCCTTCGGCCAGGTGCTCGGTTCCCATTTCTCGATGTTGGCGGTGTTCAGATCGCCAGCCTTCAGGTTGGCCATCAGCTTGTCGAATTGCTGGCTCTGCAGCTTGGCGCAGTACGCCGTTTCCAGACCGCGCGCCGCCGTGCGGCCGAGCGTCGAGAACAGCGCGGTGACCGGTACGTCGAGCTTCTTCAGGGCACCGTCGACCAGTGCGTGGATTTCCGGATACTGCTTCGGCTGCAGGTAGCCGAGCACCATGCGCGGCAGGCAGCCGACTTCCATGGCGTGACCGCGCCAGCGCGGCGCCTTGATCCACGAATACTTGCCGCCTTCGTCCAGTTCCTTGATGTTGGTCTTCGTGCCCTTGGTGTTCGGGCCGAGGACGAAGCTGGGTTCGGTCACGCCGTCGAAGGGGTGCAGGCCCTTGGTTTCGTCCGGGTACTTGTACCAGGAATGGGCGACGTATTCCTGGATCTGCTCCGGGTCCTTCAGATCGACCGGGTGGATTTCGTCGAGCTTGCCGTTGATGATCGCGCCGCGCGGCAGCAGGAGGTTGCCCGAGGTGTAGTCGTTGGCCTTCTGTGGAATATCGCCATAGGACAGCAAGTTCTTCGACGACAAACCGCCGCCGTACAGCCAGCCTTTGTAGAACGAACCGATGGCCAGCAAATCGGGAATGTAGACCTGCTCGACGAATTCGGTGGCGCGGTCGATGATGCTCTTGACCAGGTTCAGGCGCTCCATGTTCACCGCGCCGACGGCACCGACGCCTTCGAGGTTGATGGCGCAGGGTACGCCGCCGACCAACCAGTTCGGGTGCGGATTCTTGCCGCCGAAGATGGTATGGACCTTGACCAGGTCCTTCTGGAAGTCGAGCGCTTCGAGGTAGTGCGCCACGGCCATCAGGTTGGCTTCCGGCGGCAGCTTGTAGGCCGGGTTGCCCCAGTAGCCGTTCATGAAGGGACCGAGCTGGCCCGATTCGACGAATTTCTTCAGGCGGTTCTGTATATCGCGGAAGTAGCCCGGCGACGACAAGGGCCACGACGAAATGCTCTGGGCCAGCGTCGACGTCGCCTTCGGATCGGCCTTCAGCGCCGACACGACATCGACCCAGTCCAGCGCATGCAGATGATAGAAGTGCACCAGATGGTCGTGAATATAGAGATTCAACTGCATCAGGTTGCGGATGGTGTTGGCGTTTTCCGGAATCTTGATATTCAGCGCATCCTCGACCGAACGCACCGAGGTCAGCGCATGGGTGCCGGTACACACGCCGCAGATGCGTTCGGTGAAGGCCCAGGCGTCGCGCGGATCGCGGCCCTTGAGGATGACTTCCAGACCGCGCCACATGGTGCCGGTGGACACGGCGTTGCGGATGACGTTCTTGTCGTCGAGGTTCACTTCCACGCGCAGGTGGCCCTCGATACGGCAGACCGGGTCGACGACGACGCGCTTGCCGGAATTGTCGAGCTTGAAGCCCTGGGTTTCGTAGGCAGCCATCTAATTATTCCCCCTTCTGTTCTTCACTGGTGCTGGCAGATTCGCCGGCCTTCTGGCGGGCGCGAGCCAGTGCCGTCACGGCAGCATGGGCGGCAATGGCGGCGCCGACGGTGCCGGCGGCGGCCTTGCCGATGGAGTCGGCGTTCGCTTCGGCGCCGAACGGCGTGATCGAGGTCACGCGGTCGTAGAAGCTGCCCTTGTCCCAGAAGCCTTCTTCCGAGCAGCCGATACAGCCGTGGCCGGATTGCACCGGCCAGCTGACGCCGCCGTTCCAGCGCATCGACGAACAGGCGTTGTAGGTGGTTGGCCCCTTGCAACCCATCTTGTACAGGCAGTAACCCTTGCGTGCGCCCTCGTCGTCCCAGGCTTCGGCGAACTGGCCGGCATCGAAGTGGCCGCGGCGGTAGCACTTGTCATGGATGCGCTGGCCGTAGAACATCTTCGGCCGGCCCTGGCGATCCAGCTCGGGGATGCGGTCGAAGGTCAGCATGTAGGTCACGACACCGGTCATGACTTCGGCAATCGGCGGGCAACCCGGCACGTTGATGATCGGTTTGCCGGAAATCACCTTGTGCACCGGCGTGGCGCGGGTCGGATTCGGCTTGGCGGCCTGCACGCAGCCGTAGGAGGCGCAGGCCCCCCAGCTGATGATCGCCTTGGCGTCGGCACAGGTTTCCTTCAGGACTTCAACGAAGGGCCGGCCGCCGTGGATGCAGAACATGCCGTCTTCGTTGAGAGGCGGATTGCCTTCGACGGCCACGATGTAGTTGCCCTTGTACTTCTTCTTGACCTCCTCAATGATCGCCTCGGCCTGATGGCCGGCCGCCGCCATCAGCGTGTCGTCGTAGTCGAGGGAGAGCATGGAGAGCACGACATCCTTGGTCAGCGGGTGTGCCGAACGGATGAAGGACTCGGAACAGCAGGTGCACTCCAGACCGTGCAGCCAGATCACCGGCGTGCGGGCCTTGGTTTCCAGCGCATGCGCGATGCGCGGTGCAGCCGCGGAGCCCAGCCCGAGCGACGTTGCGGTCAGACTGCAGAATTTCAGGAAGCTGCGCCGGGTGATGCCCTGGCGGCGCAGCACTTCATAGAATGTTTCTGTCACTTGGCAATCCCCCGTTGGTTGTTTCGTGTGCTGGGCAACCAACGCAAGGCGTGTGCCACGCTCGAGCAAGGTAGATTTTATTGATGAAAATCAAAGCGCTTACCGACAAGCAAACAAACACCCGGTAGCTCTCGCCACCAGCTGACTGGAAAACAAACATCCAAAGTGGACGGATTTATTCCACGGGAAATATGAAGTTGCTCGCCACAATTGATCAGCATCACCACAACTCCGACGGAGTCGTTTTAAAATCCGCGCAAGGAGAAGCGAGTGCCCACAATCATCGAGCTGGTAAAAAATCGTAGCGATCGCATTTCGCCGGAAACCACCCTGCGCACGGTTGCAGCGCGCATGCTTGAGCATGGCATCTCATCCGTCATCGTCGTCGACGAGGGGGCGGCCATCGGCATCGTTACCGAAAGCGACCTGCTGCGCGTCATGCGTCGCGACGGGTCTCCGGAACAGCCAGCCCGGGAAATAATGAGCAGCCCGGTACACAGTGTTACGGCGGAAACTGACTTCCGGACGGCCTATCGGGAAGCGGCGAACCTCGGCATTCGTCGCATTGTCGTCACCGACCAGGCCGGATTGCCGCTCGGCACGGTTACCGAATCCGATTTCCGCAAGCACCTCGGACCGGACTTCTTCATGCATCTGAACAGCGTCGACACGTTGATGGAGACGAGCTTTCCGCGCCTGCCGCCGACTGCCGTGCTCGGCGATGCGCTGACCGCCATGGAAGCGGTCCGGTGCAGCTGTGCGGTCGTCGTCGACGGACGCAAACCCCTCGGTATCGTGACCGAACACGATGTGGTCCGCTTTTTCCTGCGTGGCGAATGCGGGCTGCCCTTGGGCAGTGTCATGACCAGCCCGACGATCAGCATCGACCGCGAGCGACCACTGGCCCAGGCGGCCCAACACATGCTCGATCATGGCATTCGCCACCTGACCGTCGTCGATCGCGCCGGCCATCTGGTTGGCCTGTTGTCTGAACACGCGCTGATGTCCCCGCTCAAGCACGAGCTGCTGGAGCATGCCCTTTGTGAGCGGCAGGCCATGGAGCAGGCCCGCGAGAAACTGATGGAAGACACCGCGCGCAAGGAACGCTACCAGCGCGCACTGCTCGACAACTTTCCCTTTCCGGTCTGGCTCAAGGATACCGAGTCGCGCTTCCTGACAGTCAATCGTGCCTTCAGCGAAGCCGTGGAATCTCAGCGGGCCGATGAACTGATCGGCAAGAATGACCTTGATATCTGGCCTTCGGCGCTGGCCGAGCACTACCTCGCCGACGACCGGGCGGTCATGGCGTCGCGACAAAAGCGAATTGTCGTCGAACCCATCATGCTCGGCCACAACGCCGTCTGGCACGAGACCTACAAGGCGCCCGTGGTCGACAACGACGGTGTGCTGCTGGGCACGGTCGGATTTGCCCAGGACATTTCAGAACGCAGGCGCGCCGACGCAGCGATGCACCTGCGCAATACGGCCTTGTCGGCACTCATCGGCGGCGACAGCCAGGAAAAGGTCCTCGAACTGATCGCACGGTCATTCGAGGCAGAAATTCCCGGGTGGCGCTGCTCGGTCATGCTGGCCGACCAGCAGGGCACATCGCTGCACATCGGTGCCGCCCCCAGCATGCCGCCAGCCTATCACCAGGCGGTCAAGGGGCTGGTCATTGCCCCCGACTCGGGCTCGTCCGGCGCTGCCGCGGCGCTTCGCCAGCGGGTCATCGTCGACAATGTATTCGAACACCCGAACTGGGCCCGGCACCGCGACCTTGCGAAGGCGGGCGATTTCTCGGCATGCTGGTCCGAACCGGTCATCGGCTCCTGCGGGCAGCTGCTGGGCACCTTCACGGCCTATTACCGCTCGCCGACGAAGCCAACGGAGGCCTATCTCGGCCTGATCGCCCAGGCGGCGCAAATGACCGCGCTGATCATCGAGCATGTGCGCAATGCCCAAGGACTGAGCAGCAGCCTGAATACCTTTCGCGGCATTTTCGACAGCATTGGCGAGGCTCTGTTCATCCAGGCCGACGACCGACGGTTTCTCGATGCCAACAGCAGCGCCGAGCAGCTTTTCGGTTTTCCGCGCAGCGAACTGCTCGGCCAGACGCATGAGTTTCTGGTCCTGCCCGGCCTGTGCGACCTGCCGGCCATCGACGTCCGGATCGACGCGGCCCTCTCCGGGGTGCCGCAGGTCTTCGAGACGTTGGCCCGCAACGCCCGGGATCAGGTTTTTCCGATCGAAGTGCGCCTCCGTACGGCAAGCTACTTTGGCCGCTCCGTCCTGATCGCTTCCGCCGTCGACATCGCGGAACGGAAAAACGCCGCCTTGCGACTGGAAATCGAGCATGATCTGGCGCAAAGCCTCGCCACCGAGCCGAGTCCCGACCTTGTCATGGCCTCCGTGCTCAAAGCCATGTTGCGCTTCCCCGAGTTCAGCGTCGGCAGCGCCTATCTTCCCCAACCGGACGGCAGCTACCAGCTGCTGGTTCACGAAGGCCTGTCCCTCGAATTCATCGGCAAGACACTCAGTTTCCCCGCCGCCAGCCCTTTTGCCCGCCAGGCCAGTCAGAGCAAGCCGGCCTGCATGCGGTACACCGGCACCGGCGAACGACCCGATACCTATCCGCTGGACCCGTCGATCCTGCACGCCGACGGATTACGCTGCCTGGTGCAACTACCCATTCTGATCGACGAACTCCCCATTGCCTGCCTGCTTCTGGGGGGGAAACTGACCTCGTGCGTTTCCGAGGCCACACTGCAGTCGCTGGAACTTCTCGGCCATTCCATCGGCCAGACCGTGCAGCGGCTGACCGCCCTTGATGAATCCCGGCGCCTGCAACAGAACCTGAGCGGCATCTTCGATGCGCTGAGCGATTTCATCTTCGTCCTTGATAGCGAGGGTGCCATCCTGCATTACAACCGGGCGGTGACCGAAACCCTCGGCTACGACCAGGACACGCTTAAAGGCAAACCCATTCTGAACGTCCATCCCGCCAACCTGCGGGAGCAGGCCGAAGAGCGGATGGCCGACATCGTTGCCGGCCACGCCGGCAGCTGCCCGCTGCCGATTCTGTGCGCCAACGGTAGCGAAATCCAGATCGAAACCCGGATAACGCGTGGCTACTGGGACGGGAAACCGGCGCTGATCTGCGTTTCCCAGGACATCAGCGAGCGTTTGCGCGCGGAGGACAGACAGCGTCTGGCTGCCAGCGTGTTCGACAATGCCCACGAAGGCATCATGATCACCGACCAGACCGGCAGAATCGTCGAGGTCAACAGTACCTTTACCGACCTGACCGGCTACAGCCGCGCCGAAGCCATCGGCCAGACCCCGGACCTGCTCAAGTCAGGGCACCACGATGCCGCCTTCTACGAACAAATGTGGCAGACGATCGAGCAGGACGACTACTGGCAGGGAGAAATCTGGAACCGGAAGAAATCCGGTGAAATATTCGTCGAACAGCTGACCATTTCAGCTGTGCATGACCGGAGCGGCGCGATCTCCCACTATGTCGCCATCTTCTCGGACATCACGGTCATCAAGCAGCACCAGCAACGCCTCGAGCACCTGGCCCACTTCGACGCCCTGACCCAGTTGCCCAACCGCATGCTGCTTGGCGATCGCATGCAACTGGCGATGGCGCAGACCGAACGCAGCAGCAAGATGCTGGCCGTCTGCTACCTCGACCTCGACAACTTCAAACCGATCAACGACGAGTTTGGCCACTCGGTCGGCGACTACCTGCTGATCGACGTGGCCCAGCGCCTGAAGACCTGCGTCCGGGCCGGAGATACCGTCGCCCGCCTGGGCGGCGACGAGTTCGTGCTGCTCATCACCAATCTCGAAGACCTGCACGAATGCGAGCTCGCCATGGGGCGCATCATCAACGCGCTGGCCCAGCCTTTCCGCGTCTCGCAGCGCCATGTTTCAGTCGCCGCGAGTATCGGCGTGACACTCTACCCGCATGACGGCGCCGACTCCGACACCCTGCTTCGCCATGCCGACCAGGCGATGTATGCGGCCAAGCAGGCAGGCCGCAACCGCTATCACCTGTTCGACCCGGAAAACGACCGCCGCGCCCGGATTCGCCGGGAGGAAATCGGCCGCATTCGCGAAGCCCTGGCCAAGAGCGAATTCCAGCTCTACTTCCAGCCCAAGGTGGACATGCGCAAGGGAACGGTGGTCGGGGCCGAAGCGTTGATTCGCTGGCAGCACCCCGAGCGCGGCGTTCTTCTGCCAGCCAGCTTCCTGCCCGTCGTCGAAGGAACCGAAACGGCCATCGAAATCGGCGACTGGGTGATCAACGAAAGCCTGAGACAGCTCGATGCCTGGCTAAGCGAATCGGGCATCCGGGTTTCGGTCAGCATCAACATCGCCGGCAACCACCTGCAGAACCCCGGGTTCTCACAGCGCCTGGGCGAATTGCTGAGCCGCTACCCCGCGGTGCTTCCCGAACAGATCGAACTTGAAATCCTCGAAACGGCGGCTCTCGCCGATGTCGGCACCACCGCCGCTCTGTTTGCGGAATGTCGCAACCTCGGCGTCAGCTTCGCGCTGGACGACTTCGGCACCGGCTATTCCTCGCTGACCTATTTCCGGCGACTCCCCGCCGACATCCTGAAAATCGACCAGTCCTTCGTTCGCGACATGCTCGACAATCCGGATGACCTGGCCATCGTCGAAGGGGTCATCGGCCTGACCCAGGCTTTCCGTCGCTCCGTCATCGCCGAAGGGGTCGAGACCGTCGAGCATGGCCTGGTACTCCTCCTGCTCGGTTGCGACATGGCTCAGGGTTTCGGCATCGCCCGCCCGATGCCCGCCGAAGAATTGCCGGCATGGATCGCCGGGTTCCAGCCGGATGAATTGTGGAATCTGGGCACCGCCTTCAACTGGTCGCGCGAAGACCTGCCCATGCTGATCGCCGAAGTGGACCACAAGCGCTGGACCCGTTCCCTCCACGCCTATCTGGACGACACAACGGGAGATACCCCTCCTCCAGCCGCCGAGCATACGACCTGCCGCTTTGCGCGCTGGTACAACAGCGCCGGAAGTCGGCGTTACGCAGCGATCGAGTCCTTCAAGGCGATCCCCGAAATCCACGCCCGCGCCCATGCCATCGGGACGCAACTGATCTGCCAAAAACAGGCCGGCGACACCCCTCTACCCGAAGCGCTACGCGAGGAATTCTCTGCCTGCACGGCAGAATTGAACCAGCGAATTCGGCAAACCCAGGCCGAGGTCCTGATTTCCGCTCAATCCAGAAGGCGATAGGCCGACGACTCGAGCTGGCGGACAGCCGCCAGCAAGGCATCAATCGCGCGCGGCCGGACAAACCCGGCCCGCCAGGCGAGCGCGACACGACGCGACGGTGCCGGCGGCGCAAACGGGATCACGCTGATCAAATCGTTGCTGTACGGGTATTGCAACGCGCTGTCGGGTAGCACGGAAACCCCCAGCCCCGAGGCCACCATGCAGCGGATGGTACCGATCGAATGCCCGAGACGAATGCCCGTTTCCGGACTGCTGACCTGCGGACAGGCCCCCAGCACCTGGTCGCGGAAGCAGTTGCCGGCCTTGAGCAACAGGACTTCGTCACCCGCGACTTCCTCCGGCAGGATGACTTGCTTCCGTTCCCAAGCGTGGCCGCGCGGAACGATGACCTTGAACGCTTCGTCGTACACCGCGCGGGTGACAACGCCAGGCATCTCGAACGGAAGCGCCAGGATGGCAACATCGATTTCGTTGTCGCGCAACATCTCGGCCAGGCTGGCGGTCATGTTCTCCTCGATGGCCAATGGCATCTCGGGGGCCAGGCGGCGTAACGACTGAATCAACAAGGGGAGCAGATAGGGGCCGATCGTATGAATGACTCCGAGGCGCAACGGCCCCTGCAACTGGTTGCGTCCCCACATCGCGATCTGGCGCACCTGCTCCGCCTCCTCGAGCGTCCGCTGCGCCTGCTCGACCACCCGGATACCCACCGCGCTCGGGCTGACGAAACCCTTGCCGCGTTCGAACAACTGCACGCCCAGTTCATCTTCGAGGCGCGCGATGGCGACGCTCAGGGTCGGTTGGCTGACGGAACAACGTTCTGCCGCCCGACTGAAATTTCCATCCTGGGCCAAGGCCACGATGTAGCGCAATTCGGTCAATGTCATGCGATTCTCCCAAAGAGCGGGCTCAGGTAAAGCCCACTTCAACTATAGGGCCTAACTATAGCCTCTATTATAAATACATATAAAAATCATTGACTTAGATCAATACCATCATAACTCACAAGGAGAAAATCCGGACATCAAGTTTTTCAAACGAGGGAGAAAAAACGATGAAACACCGCCTTAAGCTCAGCGCCCTGATCGTTCTTACCGGGATCGCCCTGCATGTTTCCGCCCAGGCTGCCAACCAGGAACCGATCCAGCCCATCCAGGCGGCCAAGGTCAGCAACCCGGCATTGGTCGAACTGGGCAAGAAGCTCTATTTCGATCCGCGCCTGTCCAAGTCCGGCTTCATTTCGTGCAACTCCTGCCACAACCTGTCGATGGGCGGCACCGACAACATCAAGACCTCGATCGGCCACAACTGGCAGGAAGGCCCGATCAACGCCCCGACCGTGCTGAACTCCAGCCTGAACCTCGCCCAATTCTGGGACGGCCGCGCCGCCGACCTCAAGGCCCAGGCCGGTGGCCCGATCGCCAACCCGGGCGAAATGGCCTTCACTCATACACTGGCCATCAACGTGCTGCAATCCATTCCCGGCTACGTTGCCGACTTCAAGAAGGCCTTCGGCAAGGAACAGATCGACATCGACATGGTCACCAAGGCCATCGCCGCCTTCGAGGAAACGCTGGTCACCCCGAACTCCCGTTTCGACAAATGGCTGAAAGGCGACAAGAAAGCCCTGACCAAGAACGAACTGGAAGGCTACAAGCTGTTCAAGGAAACCGGTTGCGTGGCCTGCCACAACGGCCCGGCGGTTGGCGGAAATTCCTTCCAGAAGATGGGCCAGGTCGAACCGTACAAGGCTTCCAGCCCGGCCGAAGGGCGCTCGGCAGTAACCGGCAAGGACGCCGACCGGTTCAACTTCAAGGTGCCGACCTTGCGCAACGTCGAAATGACCTATCCGTACTTCCATGACGGTGCTGCCAACACCCTGCCCGAAGCCGTCGATACCATGGCCCGCATTCAACTCGGCAAGAAGTTCACGGCCGAAGAAAACGCCAAGGTCGTTGCCTTCCTGAAAACGCTCACCGGCGACCAGCCGAACTTCAAGCTGCCCATTCTGCCGCCCTCTTCCGACCTCACGCCGCGTCCGACACCTTTCGAGAAAAAGTGATCCACTTCCCGGCCGAAAAACGGGGGCAGCGCCCCCGTTTTTTCTGCCCGTTTTTGTTTGATGATCATCAATCTGCCGCTACACTTCCGCGTTCATAATTTGCCCCTGATTTCTTTCGGTTTTCCCCCTGATGCTTGAAGCTGACAATCTGGAATGCGTGCGCGGCGAGCGCCGCCTGTTCGCAGGCCTCGGCTTCCAGCTGGAAGCCGGAGAACTGCTTTACCTGCAAGGCCGCAACGGCGCCGGCAAAACCAGCCTGCTGCGCATGATCATCGGCCTGTTGCCGCCCGAGGCCGGCGAGATTCGCTGGAAGGGAAAATCCATCCGCAGCAGCGGCGACGAATTCCGTGCCGACCTCTGCTATCTCGGTCACCTCAACGCCATCAAGGAAGAACTGACTCCGCTCGAGAACCTGCTGGCGTCGGCCCACCTGGCGGACGAGGCGCTTTCCGAGGACGATGCGCTCGACGCACTGGAACAGGTCGGCCTCGCCGGGCGCGAGGATCTCGCCTGCAAATACCTGTCGCAAGGCCAGAAACGCCGCGTCGCCCTAGCCCGCCTGGTCAAGGAACGTCGGCCGCTATGGGTACTCGACGAACCTTTCGTCGCCCTCGACGTCGCCGCAGTGAACTGGCTGGCCGGCATCATTTCCACCCACCTGCAACGTGGCGGGCTGACCGTGATGACCACGCACCAGCTGGTCGCCATCCCGGCCGGCACGGTGCGTGAACTCAAGCTGAGCTGAGGCGGCATGCTGAAAATCATCCTCGCCGTCGTCGCCCGCGACCTCAAGCTGGCCATGCGCCGCCAGGCCGATATCGTTTCCGCGCTGTTTTTCTTCGTCATCGTGGTCAGCCTATTTCCGCTCGGCATCGGTCCAGAACCCGATCTGCTGCGCAAGCTGGCGCCCGGCGTGCTGTGGGTCGCCGCCCTGCTCGCCACCATGCTGTCGCTACCCCGGATGTTTGCCGACGACCACCGCGACGGCACACTCGAACAACTGGCGCTGGCACCGCACCCGCTCGGTTTGGTCGTTACCGGGAAAGTGATCGCTCACTGGCTGGTTTCCGGCCTGCCGCTGGCGCTCATCGCCCCGGTGCTGGGCATCCAGTTCGACCTGTCGTCCGACGCCCTGGTCGTGCTCACCGGCGCCATCCTGCTCGGCACGCCGGCACTATCCGGCATCGGCGCCATCGGGGCGGCACTGACCCTCGGCCTGCGCGGCGGCGGTGTGCTGCTGTCGCTGCTGGTTCTGCCGCTCTACATCCCGGTGTTAATATTCGGCGCTGGCGCGGTTGACGCGACGGTGTCCGGACTCGGGGGAGAAGGACACCTCTCCTTGCTTGCCGCCATGACCTTTGCCTCACTCGGCTTCGCCCCCTGGGCCTCGGCCGCCGCCCTGAAGATCGCCCTCGAATGAAAGATCGCTTCAATCTCTACCGCTTCGCCTCCCCGGCCACGTTCTACCCGCTGGCCGGCAAGGCGATCCCGTGGTTCATCGCCGCTTCGGTGCTGTTCGGCCTGGCCGGGCTCTACCTCGGCATGCTTGTCGCCCCCACCGATTTCCAGCAGGGTGAGGGCTACCGCATCATCTTCATCCACGTCCCGGCCTCCTGGCTGAGCATGTTCATCTACCTGATCATGGCCTTCTGGGCCGCCATCGGCCTGGCCTTCAACACCCGCCTGTCGGGCATGATGGCCCAGGCACTCGCCCCCACCGGCGCCCTGATGGCCTTTCTCTCGCTATGGACCGGCGCCCTGTGGGGCAAGCCGATGTGGGGCACGTGGTGGGTCTGGGATGCCCGCCTGACCTCCGAACTCATTCTGCTCTTCCTCTACATCGGCTACATGGCGCTCACCGCCGCCATCGACGACCCGCGCCGGGCCGACAAGGCCGGCGGCCTGTTGTTGCTGGTCGGCGTGGTCAACGTGCCGATCATCTATTTCTCGGTCAAATGGTGGAACACCCTGCACCAGGGCTCCAGCGTCAACCTCACCAAGTCGTCGATGGCCACCACGATGCTCTACGGCATGCTGCTCATGGCCCTGTGCTTCTGGATGTACACCATTGCCGTCGCCCTGATGCGGGCGCGCACCATCATGCTCGAACGCGAGCGGCACACCGACTGGGTCAAGGCCGAACTGGAGGAGCCTGCCCGATGATCTACTGGAACAGCTTTTCCGATTTCCTCGCCATGGGAGGCTACGGCCTCTACGTCTGGGGCTCTTTCGGTGTCACCGCCTTGGTCATGGCGGTTGAACCGATCGTCGTCGCCCGTAATCAAAAGGCCACCAAGTCCCGTCTGAAGCGCCAGATCCGCGCAGAAAGCAGAAGCACAGAATGAAGACCCGTCACAAGAAACTCGCGCTGATCGGCGGCGCCTTGGCCATCCTCGGCATCATCGCCGCGCTGGTCCTCAACGCGCTGAACAGCAACATCGCCCTGTATATCTCGCCAACCGACGTGGCCGCGGGCAAGGCGCCCGTCGGCAAGCCATTCCGCATCGGCGGTCTGGTCAAGGAAGACAGCGTGGCGCGCGAAGCCGACGGCGTGACCATTCGCTTCGTCGTCACCGACACCGCCAAGGACATCACGGTCAATTACAAGGGCATCCTGCCGGACCTGTTCAAGGAAGGCAAAGGCGTCGTCGCCCAGGGCAAGATGACCGAGGCCGGCACCTTCAGCGCCAGCGAAGTGCTTGCCAAGCACGACGAGAACTACATGCCGCCGGAAGCCGCCAAGGCGGTCGACGATGCCCAGAAGGCAGCGAACAAGCATGTTTCGCCGTCTTCGCTCAGCCAGCCGAAAGCGAGCTACTGAGCATGATCCCCGAACTCGGCCATTTCGCCCTCATCCTTTCCGCGCTGGTCGCGCTGGTCCTCGGCACGCTGCCGCTGATCGGCGCCCACACCAACCGCCTGGCCTGGGTCGCCCTCGCCCGCCCGGCCGCCACGGCCATGGCGCTGCTGGTCACCTTTTCCTTCGCCTGCCTGACCCAGGCCTTCGTCGCCAACGATTTCTCGGTGGTCTACGTCGCCCAACACTCCAACTCGCTGCTTCCCATCCAGTACCGCGTCGCCGGCGTCTGGGGCGGCCACGAAGGCTCACTGCTGCTGTGGATCCTGATGCTCACCTGGTGGGCCTTCCTGGTCGCCATGCTGTCGCGCCAACTGCCGGAAGCCATGGTCGCCCGCGTCCTCGGCACGCTCGGCCTGGTCGGTTTCGGCTTCCTGCTCTTCATCCTGTTCACCTCCAACCCCTTCGAACGCCTGCTGCCGGCAGCCGCCGAAGGCCGCGACCTCAATCCGCTGCTGCAGGACCCCGGCCTGGTCATCCACCCGCCGCTGCTCTACATGGGCTACGTCGGCTTCTCGGTGGCCTTTGCCTTCGCCATTGCCGCCCTGCTCTCCGGCAAGCTCGACGCCGCATGGGCACGCTGGTCCCGTCCATGGACCATGGCTGCCTGGATCTTCCTGACCCTGGGTATCGCCATGGGTTCGTGGTGGGCCTATTACGAACTGGGCTGGGGCGGCTGGTGGTTCTGGGATCCGGTCGAGAACGCCTCGTTCATGCCCTGGCTGATCGGCACGGCGCTGATCCACTCGCTGGCCGTCACCGAAAAGCGCGGCAGCTTCAAGAACTGGACCGTGCTGCTCGCCATCGCCGCCTTCTCGCTGTCGCTGCTCGGCACCTTCCTGGTTCGCTCCGGCGTGCTCACCTCGGTGCACGCCTTTGCGACCGATCCGCGCCGCGGCATCTTCATCCTGATCTTCCTGGTCGCCGTGATCGGCTCGTCGCTCGCGCTATTTGCTGCCCGCGCACCAAAGGTCGGCCTCGGCGGACGTTTCGGGCTGGTGTCGCGGGAGTCGCTGCTGCTCACCAACAACGTGCTGCTCGTCGTCGCCTGCGCCACCGTGCTGCTCGGCACGCTCTACCCGCTGCTCATCGACGCGCTGGGCGTCGGCAAGATTTCGGTCGGCCCCCCGTACTTCAATGCGGTTTTCGTTCCGGTGATGACCCCGATCCTGTTCCTGATGGGCATCGGCCCCTTTGCGCGCTGGAAAGAGGCATCCATTCCCGAAATCGCCAAGGCCGTCAAATGGGCCCTGGTCGTCGGCATCCTCGTCGCCATCGCATTGCCGCTGCTCTACGGCCAGTGGTTTGCCATGACGGCACTCGGCCTCCTGCTGGCCGCCTGGATCGTCGCCACCGCCATCCTCAATTTCATCGAGCGCGTTCAGCACACCCGTGCCGGCCGCGGCTTCCTGGCCGCCGCCCTGAGCCAGCCGCGTACCTTTGTCGGCATGCATCTGGCCCACATCGGCATCGCCGTCTTCGTCGTCGGTGTCACCATGGTCGGCAGCTATCAGGACGAAAAGGACATCAAGCTGGCCCCCGGACAGTCGGTCGACGTCGCCGGCTACCACTTCACGTTCAATGGCGTGAAGGCCGTCGAGGGTCCGAATTATGTGGCCGCCCAAGGCGAGTTCGATCTGGCGGTGGACGGCAAGTTCGTCCGCAAGATGAATCCGGAAAAGCGCACCTATCACTCGTCGGCCATGCCCATGACCGAAGCCGCGATCGACGCCGGTTTCCTGCGTGACGTCTACGTTTCGCTCGGCGAACCGATCGACCGCGACAAACCGGAAGGCGAATGGGCCGTCCGCGTCTATTACAAACCCTTCGTCGACTGGATCTGGGGCGGCTGTATCCTGATGTCGCTCGGCGGCCTGATCGCCATGCTCGACCGTCGCTACCGCGTCAGGGCTCGCGCCGCAGCCCCCGTTTCTGCCGGAACCCAACAAGCATGAACCGTTACTACTGGATTCTCGGCGGCTTTGCCGCCCTCGTCGCCCTGCTCGCCGTCGGACTCAACCTGAACCCGCGCGACGTACCGTCGCCGCTGGTCGGCAAGCCTGCCCCCGCCTTCACGCTGTCCCAGCTGGCCGAGCCGGACAAGAGCCTCTCTCCGAAGGACATGCAGGGCAAGGTCTGGCTGTTCAATGTCTGGGCTTCGTGGTGCGTATCCTGCCGCCAGGAACATCCGATCCTCGTCGAGTTCTCGAAGAAGGTCGATGTGCCGCTGATCGGTCTGAATTACAAGGAAGTGCGCGGCGACGGCGGTTTCGACATGAGCAAGATGCCGGCCGACGAAGAGAAGAAACTCGCCTGGCAGCGCGCCAACCGCTGGCTGTCCGAACACGGCAACCCGTACAAGCTGACGGTGATGGATCTCGATGGCCGTGTCGGCATCGACTACGGTGTCTATGGCGTGCCGGAAACCTATGTCATCGACAAGAGCGGCGTCATCCGCATGAAGCATACCGGCCCGATCACGCCGGAAGTGCTGGCCAAACGGATCATGCCCCTGCTCGCGGAACTGAACAAATGAAGCACCTGTTCGCCAAGCTGGCCGCCATCCTGGCCGTCTGCATGCTGCTGAATGCCTCTCCTGCGCAGGCCTCCAGCGCCACGGAAGCCGCACTGGCCGCCGACCCCGTCGCCGAAAAACGGCTGACCAAGCTTTCCGAGGAACTGCGTTGCCTGGTCTGTCAGAACCAGAACATCGCCGACTCGAACGCGGAGCTCGCTCAGGATTTGCGTCGCGAGATTCGCGGCATGATCAAGGAAGGCAAGAGCGACAAGGAAATCATCGATTTCATGGTCGCCCGCTACGGCGATTTCGTTCTCTACCGTCCGCCGGTACAAGGCAACACCTTGCTCCTCTGGCTGGGTCCGATTGCCCTGCTCGTCTTCGGCCTCGCCACCCTCATCGCCTACCAGCGCCGCCGCGCCGAACGCGTCGCGGCCGAAGACAAGCCGCTCAGCGCCGACGAAGCGGGCCGTGCCGAAGCGCTGCTCAAGGAACTCGATAACAAATGACCCAGTTCGCCCTGTTTTCCACCCTGCTGATCGTGGTCGTTGCCGCCTTCATCCTGCCGCCGCTGTGGTTCGGCCTGCGTGCTCCCAAAGCCGTCGCCGATCGCAAGACAGCCAACCTCGCCATCTTCCGCGACCAGCTGGCCGAACTCGAACGCGAAAAGGCCGACGGCTCGCTGGCCGAAGGCGATTTCGAACAGGCCCGGCGTGAACTGCAGCGCCGCCTGCTCGACGAGATCGAGCCGGCAACCGAGGAAAGCGCCCCCGCCTCGTACGCACCCAGCCGCAAGACCGCGATTGCCCTTCTCCTTCTGCTACCCATTCTCGGCCTGACCGGCTATTCCGTTCTTGGCAATCCGAATGCCCTCGACCCCGAGCAGACCGTAGCCAAGCCGCAGATGACGCAGGAGCAGATCGAAGGCATGGTCGCCAAGCTCGCCGAGCGCATGAAGGCCAATCCGGACGATCCGAAGGGGTGGCTGATGCTGGCCCGCTCGTATAAATCCATGGGCCGCTATGCCGAAGCCGTCGAAGCTTTCGGCAAAGCCGAAACGGTGGTCAACGAGGAGCCCGACCTGCTCGCTGCCTATGCCGAAACTATCGCCATGGCCGAAGGCAAGGGACTCAAGGGCAAACCGACCCAGTTGGTCGAAAAGGCGCTCAAGATCGATGGCAAACATGCGCACAGCCTCTTCCTGGCAGGCGCCGCGGCCATGGAGCGAGGCGACAACAAGCAAGGCGTCGCCTACTGGGAAGCCCTGTTGCCGCAAGTCGAACCGGGCTCCGAGATCGAACAGATGCTGCGCAGCGGCATCGACAAGATGAAATCCGGCAAGTAAGGAGGTCACGGGCGTGGTCGATCTGTCCCGCCGGGCATTTTTCCGCGGCCGGCCCCGCCCCAGGACCGAGATGCGCCCCCCCTGGGCCTTGGCCGAGGGAGAATTCATCGACCGCTGCACGCGCTGCAACGACTGCATCAGCGCTTGCCCGACACACATCCTGCTGGCCGGCGACGGTGGTTACCCGACTATCGATTTCCGCGCAGGCGAATGCACCTTCTGCGGCGATTGCGTCACCGCCTGCCAGCCCAAGGCCTTGCTACGGATTGCAGACCAGCCTGCCTGGTCCTGCAAGGCCGTCATCGGCGAGGACTGCCTGCCTCGTCAGGGCGTCGAATGCCGTGTCTGCGGTGATTTCTGCGACGCCCGCGCCATCCGTTTCCCGCTCCGCCAGGGTGGCTGCGCGCTACCGGAAATCGACCATGAGGCGTGTACCGGTTGCGGTGCCTGCATCGCGCCCTGCCCGACGCTGGCCGTTACGATCAAACAGCCTTCCGGGGGCTGATCTCGATCGTTGACAGTAGCGGCGGGGAATCGAATCCCAGTTCGATCATTTCTGTTTCCAGCTTGATCCGCAGAATCAACAGGCCTTGCAAGCTTTCCCGGGCCTTGTCCGCAGCCCAGTCATCGTGACGCATCTTCAGACAAGCCTCGATCTCATGGCGTTTGCTCAAGTCGACATGGCATAGCGCGGCGTAGCGCCGAATCTCGTTGTCCAGATCGCGCAATTCACGATCATAATGTTCAAACCCGCTCATTTTTCCGCTTCCCGGAGAACACTTCATGTCATGGTTCAAGCTGCCCGAGCCCCGCGCCGACCTCACGCTGGCCTTTCATGACCTGCCTTCAGCCAAGGCTTGGCTGGCTGCGCAACCCCAAGCCCAGCCAATGCACATACTGAATGTCATCGGCGAACAGATCAATGCGCTCGAAGCATCGACCCTGGCGCCTGGTCTCGCGGTGGAGCTGCTCAACCTGCTCCGTTCGGCCGCCGTACCGGGACAGGATACCATCGAGGCGCGGTTTATCCGTAAAGCGCTGCCGATGGCTGTCGAAGACGAACGCGCATTCGAACTGGCCCAGAAATTATGGCTCAATCTCGGCATCGCCTACCTGCGCCTGGCACCGCACTTTCCTCCGGACCGTAAATGTCTCCCGCTGCACCGCGCCGCCTGTGCCTTCAGAATGGCGCAATACTGCTACTTTCAGGCGGCACGCCAGTGCCCGCCGTTGATCGGCCACCTGCTGTTCGCCGTGCTTGACCAGGCCGAAAGCAGCGGCGTTCTGCGTCAGGCGCTGCCTGATCCCGACTTTCGCCACCTGGGCGAATCGAATATCGGCGGCCACTTGGCCTGGGCCTTCATGCTTCACCTGATCGACCCTTACCGCCTGTCGGCAGCCCAACTCGCCGTTGCCAACCGCGCCATCAGCCGGTGGCGCGAACTGACGGTCTTTCAGATGACGCCGGATGATGATCCGAAGGCGCATTCAGTTGACCTAGCGCCGATATTCGGACCCTCTCTGCCGCCCGGGGTGCCGCGCTGGATGGAGGTACGCAAGGTCGAGCGCAAGATCGAACAACGGATTGTTGCGCTTCAGACCGGAGAGAGCCCCGAATCGCTGAAGCTGGGGCGCGAACTGTCGGGAAACGCCTGCATACGGCTGCTCCGCGACCTTGAATCCAGTCTCGAAAGCACCATCAGGACACCGTCAACGGAAATCGGCGAAATCGAACTCGCATTCGGGGCTGAACATGCCTTCTCCATCCTGACCGGGGAGTCCCTCAACCCCAGCGGTTCGCTGGAAGCCGATGGTGCAAGCCTGGCCCACCAGCGCGTGGCCCTGTTCGGTTTTGATCGCGCGTCGACGCTCCCCAGTACTGTCAAGAAACTGCATGTACCGAGCGAGAAATGGACGCTGGTCGACGGCAAGGCAATTCGTGCCCAGGATGCCGAAGGCGCGCGTCGCCTAGCGCCGTGCCTCGTTGCCGCGGTGCGTGCGGAAAGGCCCTGTCTGGGCGTCCTTTACTCGCTACAAAGCCTGGCCAGCGGAGCGCTGAGTGCCGAACTGAGCTGGTTCCCCGAACCGATCGAAGCCGGACGCCTCGTCCGGTCGAGTGCACAGGAGCGGACCCTGGCACTGACACCGGCCTTCCTGATGCACGACGGCGAGCGCTACTCCTTGCTCGTTCCTGCCAACGCAACCGTCCGTCTGAATATCGGACTCGGCTTTCAGAGTAGCGCCGGGACGCCGCCAAGCCATCTGCTCCCCACCGAAGTCCTGGAACGCGGCATCGACTTCGTTCGCTACGCGGTCAATTGGCAATAAAAAGCCCGCCGGGTGGCGGGCTTTTCCGGGCAAACGCTTGGCCACCGATAGCGGCCCGCGCGATCACTCGAACTCGATGATGATCTGGTCCACCGAGAGGCTCTCGCCAACGGCAGCCGACACCTTCTTGACTTTGCAATCCTGCTCGGCCTTGAGGATGTTTTCCATCTTCATGGCTTCGATGACAGCCAGCTTTTCGCCAGCCTTGACGTCCTGACCAACCTTGACCGCAATTTCGCGGAGCAGGCCCGGCATCGGGGAAAGCAGGAACTTGGAGAGGTCGGGAGCCGGTTTTTCCGGCATCAGTGCGAGCAGTTCGGCCGCACGGGCGCTCATGACCATGAAGTCGGCACGATTGCCCCAGTGGAACAGGCTGTACTTGGTCTTGTGCCGCTCGACCTGCAAGGTGAACGGAACCCCGTTGCAGGTGCCGTTGAACAGCGACTCGCCCAGTTTCCAGCCGGACAGCAGTTCGTAGGACTTGCCGTCGTACTCGACGTGGTATCCGCCCGGAACCGGCCGTGCCGTCACCGGATGGTTCTCCTTCTTGTCGCCATTGAGACGAACCACCATCCATTGGTCACCGACGATGCGCTCATGACCTTGCAGCTGGCCGGTAATCGAGGCGGAACGGTCGGTGAAGGCGCGATAGACGTAGGCGGCGACGGAAACCAGCAGGGCCGGATCATCGTGCGGCACCATCGAGGCGTCGAAGCCGGTCGGGTAGTGCTTGGGAATGAAACCGGTATCGAAGATGCCGGAATGGAAGACCGGGTGCTGCATCAGCGCGGCCTGGAACGGGATGTTCGAGGAAATGCCACGGATGACGAAGGCGTTCAGGGCGTCGCGCATGCGGTTGATGGCAGTAGCGCGATCCTTGCCGTGCACGATCAGCTTGGCGATCATCGAGTCGTAGAACATCGAGATCTCGCCACCGTCGTAGACGCCGGTATCAACACGGGTGGTGCCGTTGGCATCGGTGCTCTCGACCGGTGGCAGGAACTTGACCAGGCGGCCGGTGGAGGGCAGGAAGCCGCGGAAGGGGTCTTCGGCGTTGATCCGGCATTCCATGGCCCAGCCGTCGATCTTCACGTCGGCCTGGGTGATCGGCAGCTTCTCGCCGTAGGCAACGCGGATCATCTGCTCGACCAGGTCGAGGCCAGTGATCAGTTCGGTAACCGGGTGTTCCACCTGCAGGCGAGTGTTCATTTCCAGGAAGTAGAATTCCTTGGTCGCACCAGAGACCACGAACTCGACCGTACCGGCCGATTCGTAGTTCACCGCACGGGCCAGGGCCACGGCCTGTTCGCCCATCGCCTTGCGCATCTCGGCATCGACGAAGGGGCTCGGCGCCTCTTCAATGACCTTCTGGTGGCGACGCTGGATCGAGCAATCGCGCTCGTTCAGGTACACGTAGTTGCCGTGCGAGTCGCCGAGCAACTGGATTTCGATGTGGCGCGGCTCAAGAACGTATTTTTCGATGAAGACGCGATCATCGCCGAAGGAATTACGGGCTTCGTTGACACAGGACGAGAAGCCTTCGTGCGCTTCGGCATCGTTGTAGGCCACACGCAGACCCTTGCCGCCGCCGCCGGCGGAGGCCTTGATCATGACCGGGTAGCCGATCTTCTTGGCGATCTCGACAGCTTCGTCCGGACCGGCGATGGCGTCGTTGTAGCCCGGAATGGTATTGACCTTGGCTTCGATGGCCAGCTTCTTGGACTCGATCTTGTCGCCCATCTTGGCGATGGAGTAGTGCTTCGGACCGATGAACTTGATGCCTTCTTCTTCCAGACGACGCGAGAACTCGGCGTTTTCCGACAGAAAGCCGTAACCCGGGTGGACGGCCTGAGCACCGGTCTGCTTGCAGGCAGCGATGATCTTGTCGGCGACCAGATAGGATTCCTTCGAGGCGGCCGGTCCGATGCAGACGGCTTCATCAGCCATGTCGACAAACAGGGCATCCTTGTCGGCCTCGGAGTAGACGGCAACCGTCTTGATGCCCATCTTGCGGGCGGTCTTGATGACGCGGCAGGCGATTTCGCCGCGGTTTGCGATCAGAATCTTGGTGAACATATTCCTTTTTCTCCCTGACGCTTACAGAGGAATGTTGCCGTGCTTGCGCCACGGATTGTCGAGTTTCTTGTCGCGCAGCATGGCCAGCGAGCGGGCGATCCGCTTGCGGGTAGCGTGCGGCATGATGACGTCGTCGATAAATCCACGGGCACCGGCCACGAACGGGTTGGCGAACTTTTCCTTGTACTCGGCTTCGCGCTGGGCCAGCTTTTCCGGATCGTTCTTTTCCTCGCGGAAGATGATCTCGACCGCGCCCTTCGGACCCATGACGGCAATTTCCGCGGACGGCCAAGCCAGGTTCACGTCGCCGCGCAGGTGCTTGGACGACATCACGTCGTAGGCGCCGCCGTAGGCCTTGCGGGTGATCACGGTAACCTTCGGCACGGTGCATTCGGCGTAGGCGTAGAGCAGCTTGGCGCCGTGCTTGATGATGCCGCCGTATTCCTGCGTGGTGCCCGGCATGAAGCCCGGCACGTCGACGAAGGTGACGACCGGAATGTTGAACGCGTCGCAGAAGCGGACGAAGCGGGCGGCCTTGATCGAGGACTTGATATCCAGGCAGCCGGCAAGCACCAGCGGCTGGTTGGCGACGATGCCGACCGGATGGCCGTCGATACGGCCGAAACCGATGATGATGTTCTTGGCGTAGTCGGGCTGCAGTTCGAAGAAATCGCTGTCGTCGACGACCTTGATCAGCAGTTCCTTCATGTCGTACGGCTTGTTGGCGTTATCCGGGACCAGGGTGTCCAGCGAATGATCCATGCGGTCGGCCGGATCGTTGGTCGGCGTGACCGGCGGCTTCTCGCGGTTGTTGGCCGGGACGAAGTTCATGAAGCGGCGCAGCATGGACAGCGCTTCGACATCGTTCTCGAAAGCCAAGTCGGCCACACCGGACTTGCTGGTGTGGGTGACGGCACCGCCCAGTTCTTCGGCGGTCACGTCTTCGTGGGTCACGGTCTTCACGACTTCCGGACCGGTCACGAACATGTAGGACGAATCCTTGACCATGAAGATGAAGTCGGTCATCGACGGGCTATACACGGCGCCGCCGGCACAGGGGCCCATGATCATCGAGATCTGCGGCACGACGCCGGAGGCCATCACGTTGCGCTGGAACACGTCGGCGTAGCCGCCCAGGGAAGCAACGCCTTCCTGGATACGCGCACCGCCCGAGTCGTTCAGGCCGATCACCGGGGCGCCGACCTTCATCGCCTGGTCCATGACCTTGCAGATTTTCTCGGCGTGTGTTTCCGACAGCGAGCCGCCGAACACAGTGAAATCCTGCGAGAAGACGAATACCAGACGGCCGTTGATGGTGCCGTAGCCGACCACAACGCCGTCGCCCGGAGTCTTTTCGGCTTGATCCATGCCGAAGTCGACGCAACGATGCTCCTTGAACATATCCCATTCTTCGAAGGAACCCGGATCGAGCAGCAGCTCGATGCGTTCGCGGGCCGTCAGCTTGCCCTTCTTGTGCTGGCTGTCGATACGCTTCTGGCCACCGCCGAGGCGGGCCAGTTCACGCTTTTTTTCCAGCTGGCGGATGATGTCGTGCATAAAAAACTCCCTCTGAGTTACGACTAATTAGTGTTTCAGGTAGTCGAGCAGCGCATACGCGGCAGCAGCCGGGGTCGTATGGCCCTCCTCGACGGATCGGGTAAAAGCGGGCAGGTTTTCCTGCACGCGCGGGTGATGGCGGAAGTGCTGGCGCAGGCCTGAGTCGATCAATTGCCACATCCAGGACAGCGACTGATGCTGGCGTTTGGCGGCAAATTCGCCGGTCGGCTTGAGGGCCGACTGGTATTTCTCGACCTGTTCCCAGAAATCGACGATGCCTTCCTTGTGCAGGGCGGACAGGGCAATCACCGGCGGGGCCCAGTTGGGCGAGGCCGGACGCAGCATGTGCAGCGCATTGCGCCACTGGGCACGAACCACGGCGGTCGCCTGCTTGTCGATGTCGGCCTTGTTGATGACCACCAGATCGGCGATCTCGACGATGCCTTTCTTGATGGCCTGCAGGTCGTCGCCGGCATTCGGCAATTGCAGCAGGCAGAACATGTCGACCATGCCGGCGACCGTCGTTTCCGACTGACCAACGCCGACTGTCTCGATGATGATCACGTCGTAGCCGGCCGCTTCACAGAGCAGCATGGCTTCGCGCGTCTTTTCGGCAACGCCGCCGAGTGAACCAGCCGACGGGCTGGGACGGATGAAGGCTTCCTCACGCTGGCTCAACAATTCCATGCGCGTCTTGTCACCGAGGATGGAACCGCCGGTGACCGACGACGAAGGGTCGATAGCCAGCACGGCGAGTTTCTTGCCCTGCTCGATCAGCCAGACTCCGAGCGCCTCGATGAAGGTGGACTTGCCCGCCCCCGGCACGCCGGAGATGCCGATGCGGATCGCGTTGCCGGTCTTCGGCAACAGCGCGGTCAATACCTGCTGCGCCCGCTGCTGGTGATCGGCACGGGTCGATTCGATCAGCGTGATGGCCTTGGCCAGCGAGCGACGCTGACCCGCCAGCACGCCGTCGACCAGCGACTGGTCGGCGGTAGACAGGAGATTGGCACGCACCGGCGCTTCGTCCAGTTTCATCCGGGCTTAGGCGCGGGCCTTGCGGATTTCTTCCAGCACGCGCTTGGCCGAATCCTCGATGCGGGTACCCGGGCCGAAGATGGCCTTGGCACCGGCGGCATAGAGTGCATCGTAGTCCTGTGCGGGAATGACACCGCCGGCAAAGACGATGATGTCGTCGGCGCCCTGCGCCTTCAGCGACTGGATGATCTGCGGCACCAGGGTCTTGTGGCCGGCGGCCAGCGAGGAGCAACCGATGGCATGCACGTCGTTTTCGATGGCCTGGCGGGCGGCTTCTTCCGGGGTTTGGAAGAGCGGGCCCATGTCGATGTCGAAGCCGAGGTCGGCGTAGGCGGTAGCCACCACCTTGGCGCCACGGTCATGGCCGTCCTGGCCGAGCTTGGCGATCATGATGCGCGGGCGACGGCCTTCTTCTTCGGCGAACTTGGCGACATCGGCCTTGATCTGCTCCCAGCTTTCCTGACCTTCCACAACGCCTCCGTACACACCCGAAATGGTCTGGTTGTTGGCGCGGAAACGACCGAAAATCTTTTCCAGCGCATCGGATACTTCACCGACCGTGGCACGCAGACGGATCGCCTTGACGGTCAGGTCGAGCAGGTTGCCTTCGCCGCTCTCGGCGGCCTTGGTCAGCGCCTCCAGCGCGGCATTGACGGCGGCACTGTCGCGGGTGGCACGAATTTGCTTGAGGCGGGCGACCTGGGCGTCACGCACGGCGTGGTTGTCGATATCGAGGATGTCGAGCGCGTCTTCCTTGGCCAGCTTGTATTTGTTGACCCCGACGATGACGTCCTTGCCCGAGTCAATGCGCGCCTGCTTGTCGGCAGCACAGGTTTCGACCTGCATCTTGGCCCAGCCGGATTCGACGGCCTTGGTCATGCCGCCCATGGCTTCGATTTCCTGGATGATGCCCCAAGCCTTGTCGGCCATGTCCTGGGTCAGCTTTTCCATCATGTAGGAACCGGCCCATGGATCGATCACGTTGGTGATGTGGGTCTCTTCCTGGATGATCAGCTGGGTGTTGCGGGCGATACGGGCCGAGAACTCGGTGGGCAGTGCGATAGCTTCGTCGAGCGCGTTGGTGTGCAGTGACTGTGTACCGCCGAAGACGGCCGCCATCGCTTCGATGGTGGTGCGGACGACGTTGTTGTACGGGTCCTGCTCGGTCAGCGACCAGCCGGAAGTCTGGCTGTGCGTGCGCAGCATCATCGACTTCGGGCTCTTGGCGTTGAAGCCGGACATGATGCGGTGCCAGAGCAGGCGCGCAGCGCGCATCTTGGCGATTTCGAGGTAGAAATTCATGCCCACCGCCCAGAAGAAGGACAGGCGGCCGGCGAAGGTATCGACATCCATGCCGGAAGCGACACCGGTGCGCACATATTCCATGCCGTCGGCCAGCGTGAAGGCCAGCTCGATGGCCTGGTTGGCACCGGCTTCCTGGATGTGATAACCCGAAATCGAGATCGAGTTGAACTTCGGCATGTTCTGCGCCGTGTAGCTGAAGATGTCGGCAATGATCTTCATCGACGGCTTGGGCGGATAGATATAGGTGTTCCGCACCATGAATTCCTTGAGGATGTCGTTCTGGATCGTTCCAGACAACAGCTCCTGCTTCACGCCCTGCTCTTCGGCGGCGACGATGTAGCCGGCCAGGATCGGCAGCACGGCGCCGTTCATGGTCATCGACACGGAAATCTTGTTGAGCGGGATGCCGTCGAACAGGATCTTCATGTCTTCCACGGAGTCGATCGCCACGCCGGCCTTGCCGACATCGCCGGTGACCCGGGCGTTGTCCGAGTCGTAACCGCGGTGCGTGGCCAAGTCGAAGGCGACGGAAACGCCCTGACCGCCGGCAGCCAGCGCCTTGCGGTAGAAGGCGTTGGAGGCCTCGGCGGTGGAGAAGCCGGCATATTGGCGAATGGTCCACGGCTTGACCGCGTACATGGTCGGCTGCGGGCCACGCAGGTAGGGGGCAACACCCGGCAGGGTGTCGGCGAACTCGAGGTTCTCGGTGTCCTTCTTCGTATACAGCGCCTTGACGGCCAGGCCTTCCGGCGTATTCCAAACCAGATTGTTAACGTCACCGCCGGGCGACTGCTTTGCTGCAGCCTTTTCCCAAGCATCCAGGTTATTGGAATCAAAGAACTTTTCGGACATGAAACACCCCTCGTCGAGTCGATTTTTTTCGGCCGATCATGCAGAATTCAAAATTCTACGCTTTTGGGCCAAGCTTGACATACCAAGCCCCACATAATACTGTATCCATAATTACGGAATCAAGTCGGCAAAGTACCGAATTGTCCACCGAGACCACATCACAATGACCCGCATCGCACCCACCGCACTGTACCAGGAAGTCGCTGAACGTCTCCGCCAGCGGATTTTCGCCCACGAACTGACGCCGGGCACCTGGATCGACGAGCAAAAACTGGCCGAACAGTACGGCATTTCGCGTACCCCGCTACGCGAAGCACTGAAGGTGCTTGCCTCTGAGGGACTGGTCGAACTCCGTCCGCGTCGGGGCTGCTACGTCACCGAAATCTCGCGCCAGGACCTCGACGACATCTTCCCGCTCATGGCAATGCTCGAAGGACGTTGTGCCGCCGAAGCGGTCCGCAATGCCAAATCGGGCGACATCGCGGCCTTGCAGGATATCCATGGCCACCTCGAAAGCGCAGCCCGCGACGGCCGTATCGATGCTTTTTTCGAGGCCAATCAGGAATTCCACAAGCGCATCCAGGAATTGTCCGGAAATCGCTGGCTGCTGTCGGTCATCCAGGACCTGCGCAAGGTATTGAAGCTATCCCGCCTCCATTCGCTGTCGCTTGAGGGGCGCCTGCAACAGTCGCTCGACGAACACCGCCTGATCATGGCCGCCCTGGCGGCCAGCGACGCCCCCAAGGCGGAGAGGCTGATGCACGATCACCTGCTGTCCGGTCGCGAAGCGCTGGCAAAGATGGACGCAAAGACGCCGAAAGCTGCCTGACAGCGGCTTGCGGATCAATGCATCCGGCTTTCGATTCCGGCAAACAACCGGTCGTAGATTGCCACCAGCGCCTCACGATCGTGACTGCCCTTGACCCAGCGACGTGAGCGGGCAATCTTGACGGCCTCCTGCTCCATCGCCGACAACGAGGTGATGTTTACCTCCTGACCGTGCAGGATCGACGCGGCATCCGCCCTGGCTCGCTGGGCCGTCGCAACCAGCCCCATGGAAGATTCCATGGCACTGGCGCCCGCCTCGATCGTCGTCACCAAGTCGCAAACTTGGTTGGCCGACGACGCCGAGCCGGCCAGTTCGCTGCTGAATTCGAACGCGGTCTGCCGCGCTTCGGACACCGAATCCGTTAGCGCACCGATTTGCGCCGTGGCCGATTGCATCGAAAGCATGATTGCCGCGATGGCTGCCGAAATCTCCTCTGCGGAATGCTGGGCCTGATCCGCCAGCTTGCGCACCTCGTCGGCAACCACCGCAAAGCCCCTTCCAGCCTCACCGGCCCGCGCCGCTTCGATGGCCGCATTCAAGGCCAGCAGATTGGTCTGCTTGGCAACGCCGTCGATCCGAGTAGTCAGCAACTGGATATCGGCTGTTTTTGCATTCAGGTCATCGAGCGCTCCCACCCCTCTTTTCGCTGCCTGTTGCGCCTCACCCAGAGCCTCCGACATGCGCTGGGCCGCCGTCGACATGCCGCTGGCCGACTCCCCGAAACTCGCAACCAGAGAACGCGAGGTACGCGAGTTTCCGCCTACCTCGCGCAGAGACTGTTCCACGTGCTCGATCGCCAGTGACAAGCCGCGCTCCGAGCGCAGAAAAATTCGCGACAGCAGGGCTTCGCGGGCAATCGACTCCTGCGCCGCCTCGAGATGGTCAAGCAGGCTCTGCATCTGCTCGAGGACACTGCGAAACGTGCCGTGCAAGCCGGGCAGCTGCAGCCGGCGGGTCGTATTTCCGCTCGACGATGCCTGCATTGCGCCCAGAATTTCGCGAAACGCCGTCTCGGTTTGATCGAGCACGGAGTTCAGGTTGACCCGGATCGCCTCCAGCACTGGGTCATCCAGGGTATGCGGCAAGCGCGCAACCAGTTGCCCGCTACCAACCTTGCGCAACAAGTCGTCGACCTTGGCGAGGTCCGCCCGCGACTCCGCTGCGGGTAGCAACAAGACCAACAATGCGGCGACAGCCACCCCGATTACCGCCCATGCCGACACAAAGGCCACGCCCCCGGCCAATACTAGGAGAAAGACCAGTAACGCCTTGCGTTTAGAGGGAGAAAACCAGTTCTTCATAACTCATTCCGGTCTGTTTCATGATGTCTACCAGGACTGCGGTACCGGCCTCGATGGCCGAGCGCGATCCAGCCGCCTTTTCCGCGGCCAGCATGCTCCGATAGACCGGCTCGATCTTGGCGACGGCGTCGGCTGAGGGGCAACGGCGCACCGAGGTATAACCCACGACCTTGCCGTTGCCGTCGAAATCCGGCGTGATGTGGGTGAACACCCAGTAAAAGCCGCCATCCTTGGACATGTTCTTGACGTAGGCGAAGAACTCCTTGCCGGACTGTATGGTGTCCCAGGCCAGTTTGAAGGCCGCACGGGGCATATCGGGATGACGGATGATGTTGTGCTGGGAACCGAGCAACTCTTCTTCGGAATACCCTGAAAACTCGATGAATATCGGGTTTCCATAGGTAATGATGCCCTTCGAGTTGGTTTTGGAAACGATGAAATCGTCTTCCCGCATCTTGCGTTCGATGTTACTGGGTTGAATGGCTCTCTTCATGTCGCCCTCCGGTTCTCATGAATTTACTATAGATCGTAAATTTTACATATATCAACGAGGGCCGGACGAAAAAAAACCCCGGCAGCCTGCGCTGCCGGGGTTTTGACAAAGCCTGAACTATTTAGTGGTTACTGGCGGAGGCCGCACCGAAACCAGTCTGGGCACGGACGTACTGATCTTCGAAGGCGTCGATTTCCTGTCGGGCACGCACACTGGAATCGCTCTTCGAGAAGACATAGGCGAGCAGGAAGGCAATCGGCATCGCAAACAATGCGGGCTGGGTGTAGGGGAAGAGCGCCGCCTTGTTGCCCAGCACGTCAACCCACACCGACTTCGAGAAGAGCACGAACAGCACGGCCGAAATCAGGCCACCGTAGCCGCCGAACAGCGCACCGCGCGTCGTCAGGCCCTTCCAGTACATCGACAGGATCAGCACCGGGAAATTGGCGGCAGCCGCCACGCCGAAGGCCAGACCGACCATGAAGGCGATGTTCTGCTTCTCGAAGAGGATGCCGAGCACGATGGCGACGGCGCCGAGGCAGATGGTGGCAATCTTGGAAACGCGGATTTCCGTGGCTTCGGAAGCTTGCCCCTTCATGATCACGCGAGCGTAGATGTCATGCGAGATCGCCGAAGCGCCTGCCAGCGCCAAGCCGGAAACCACGGCCAGGATGGTGGCGAAAGCCACGGCAGCCAGGAAGCCGAGCAGCATGTTGCCGCCGACGGCCTTGGCCAGGTGCATGGCGACCATGTTGCCGCCACCGACCAGCTTGCCGCCGACCGTGCCGCCTTCGAAGAACTCGGGGTTCTGGCCGACGATCAGGATGCCGGCGAGGCCCATCAGGAAGATGACGTTGAAGAAGTAGGCAACGAAACCGGAGGCATAGAGTACCGACTTGCGCGCTTCCTTGGCATCGGTCACGGTGAAGAAGCGCATCAGGATGTGCGGCAGGCCGGCCGTACCGAACATCAGGCCGAGACCCAGCGAAATGGCGGTGACCGGGTCCTTGAGCAGGGCGCCGGGATACATCAGCTTGTCGCCCAGCTTGTGGACTGCCGTAGCTTTCTCCAGCAGGTTGGTGAAGGAGAAACCGAACTCGCTCATCGCCAGGAACATGACCAGCGTGCCGCCCGAGAGCAACATGCAGGCCTTGATGATCTGCACCCAGGTCGTGGCAACCATGCCGCCGAAGGTGACATAGACCATCATCAGGATGCCGACGGCGAAGATCGCGGTGTTGTACTCCAGGCCGAAGAGCAGCTTGATCAGCTGGCCGGCACCGACCATCTGGGCAATCAGGTAGAAGCAGACGACAGTCAGCGACGAAATCGCGGCCATCGTGCGCACCTTGCCCTGGTCGAGGCGATAGGCGGTGATGTCGGAGAAGGTGAACTTGCCCAGGTTGCGCAGGCGTTCGGCCATCAGGAACAGGATGATCGGCCAGCCGGCAAAGAAGCAGAGCATGTAGATGTAACCGTCATAGCCCTGGGTATAGACCATGGCGGTCAGCCCGAGCAGGGTGGCAGCCGACATATAGTCGCCGGCAATGGCCAGGCCATTCTGAAAACCGGTGATGCCGCCGCCGGCGGTGTAGAAATCGGACGTCGACTTGGTGCGCGAGGCAGCCCAGTAGGTAATGCCCATCGTCATCGCGACGAAGATGCAGAACATGATGATGGCGTGCCAGTTGGTCGCCTGCTTTTCGGTCTGGGCAACGGCATCGGCAGCCAGCGTCAGGGTGCTCAGGCCGAGCAGGCCGAGCGCGGTAATGATTTGGCGCAGCATTATTTGTTCTCCTTCCAGGCTTCCTTGACGATCTCCTGAGTCAAGGCGTCGAATTCGCCATTGGCGCGCTTGACGTACACTGCGGTCAGCGCCCAGAAGAAAATGAACATGAAGAGTTCGACGGCAACCCCCACCGTCACCTTGGACCCTTCGGCAATCGGCTGCCCCAGGGACAACGGATTGAAGGCAACAACCATCACGAAACCATAGAACATGGCCAGGACAATGAAAGCCAGGGTCCACGCAAACCGTCCCCGACGGGCAACCAGTTCCGTGAACTTCGGATTGGCTCGCATCCGCTCATACATCGCGCTGCTCATCGTTATCTCCCTTATTAATAATTAGATCAAACTGCATTCATAATTATATCTTATAGAAGACACAAGAGACCAGAATTTCGCTCTCCATAATTCGAATTAATCACAAGGAAACATGCACATGAGCAACATCGACCTCGACGTTCAGGGCGAAATCGCCACCCTGACCTTGAACAATCCCGACAAGCTGAACGCCATCAATCGGGCCATGTGGCAGCAGCTTTCCGCGCTAGTCGGACGCCTCAGCGGCGACGCCGGAGTCCGCTGCATCATTTTGCGCGGCGCTGGCGACCAGGCCTTTGCAGCCGGCGGCGACCTCGAGGAATTTGTGACCGGCCGCGCCACCCTGGAGCAGGCCCTCGACTATCACAACGAAGTTGCCAAGGCACTCAACGCCATTGCGGACTGCCCGCACCCGACGGTGGCGCTGATCAGCGGTGCCTGCATTGGTGGCGGGCTGGAAATCGCCGGCGTTTGCGACTTCCGGATCGCCGGCGAAAGCGCCCGCTTCGGAGCGCCGATCAACCGTCTGGGTTTTTCGATGTATCCGGGCGAAATGGAAGGCCTACTCCGTCTGCTCGGGCCAAGCGTCGTCAAGGAAATCCTCCTCGAAGGGCGCATCATGCAGGCCCCGGAAGCCTATGAAAAAGGCCTGCTGACGCGGGTTGTCGCCGACAGCGACGTGATCGAAGAAGCCTACGCCACCGCTCGCCGCATCTGCGCAGGGGCGCCACTGGTCGCCGGCTGGCACAAACAGTGGATACGCCGCCTGCTCGACGGCAGACCGTTGACCGACACCGAAAAGGCCGAGTCTTTCGCCTTCCTGCAAACCGAGGACTACCAGGAAGGCCTTGCCGCCTTCCTGGAAAAGCGAAAACCGGTTTTCAAGGCGCGCTGAACAAGCCCCACATCATCTTGCCGGCAAGGGCCAGCAGAATGCCCGCAAATACCCGCTTCAGCGTTTTCACCGGCAACTGGTGGGTCAGGCGCGCACCGATCGGCGCGGTCAGCACACTGACCGCCGCCACGCCAACCATGGCCGGAAGATAGACGAATCCCATGCTGCCGGACGGCAAACCGCTGACCGACCAGCCGTTCCAGATATACCCCAACGCACCGCCCAGCGCGATCGGAAAACCGATCGCCGCCGACGTGCCGATGGCGTTCTGCATCTTGACGTTGCACCAGGTCATGAACGGCACCGAGAGCACACCGCCTCCAATCGCCACCAGACAGGAAATGAAACCGATCCCGGCACCAACCGCTCCCGTCGCAAGGGCACCCGGCAACTCGCGATGCGGCTGGGGCTTCAGGTTGATGATCATTTGCACCGAGACGTAGCAGATGAACAGGGTGAAGATCAGGGCCAGCGCCTTGGTCGGCACGAGACTGGCCACATGCGTGCCGATCAGCGTACCGGCGATGATGCCCGGCGTAATACGCAGGACGATAGGCCACAGCACGGCGCCATGGGCGTGGTGCGCACGGACGCTGGAAATCGAAGTAAAGAAAATGGTCGCCATCGACGTGCCGAGCGCCAGATGCATGACCTCACCCACCGGAAACGCCTGAGCGGTGAACAGCATGACGAGAACCGGCACCATCAACGAGCCGCCGCCAATACCGAGCAAGCCGGCAAAAAAACCGGCAAATGCACCCAGGGCAATGTAAGCCAGCCACCAGATCGTCATCACAACCCCATCAATTGTTTGGTAATGAACGCCCACTCTTCCTCGTTGACCGGCATGATCGACAGCCGGTTGCCGCGGGCAAGGAGGCGCATGTTAGCAAGTTCCGCATGCGCACGCAGTTCGGTCAGCGTCTGATAGGGCGTCCGGCGCACGAAACGGACATCCCGGAGCAACCAGCGCGGCTTGTCCGGAGGCGATTTTGGATCGTGATAGGGGCTGGCGGGATCGAATTGTGTGGCATCCGGATAGGGCTCCGACGACACTTCGCAAATTCCGGCAATACCGGGCTCGGCGCAACCTGAATGATAGAAGAAGGCCAGATCACCGACGTTCATCGCATCGCGCAGGAAATTGCGCGCCTGATAGTTGCGCACACCGAACCAGGGAACCGAGCCAAGACGTTCCAGGTCGCCGATCGACACCTCGTCGGGCTCCGACTTCATCAGCCAGTACTGCATTGCACGAACTCCGAAATGGAAACGGGTGGCAGACGAATCTGCCACCCGTTGCTTTACTGCAAATACAGGCCCCCGCGAGTGCCGTCAGGCCGGCATCCTGAACCTGGGTTCAGAGTGGCTGCTTTCCTCCCGCATCAGGCACGCTCGTCAAAGAGCGCGCACAACAGCGGTTTCAACGGTCCGCAACCGATGCCAATCAGCATTGGTTCAAGGAATGTATGGCCTTAACAAACACCGCAGGGAACACTCGGCGGGTGACGCCAACAACGACCGATCAGATGTCCAGCCGTTGCTGGGGCGCCAGCACAGCATCCAGCCGCGCTCCCATGTCACCGATTCTACGCTTCGTTTCGGAAGTATCAACCGCTTCCACGAACTCTTTTTGCTCACCCGTACCGGCACCCGAAAGATGCTCGTGAGCGATGTTGAGCGCAGCCATGACGGCAACGCGTTCGGCGATGGTGTTCTTGGTGCGCTGGGCAATCTCGCGCATCTTGCCGTCGACCAGATCGACCGCAGCCAGCAAGGCATCGCGCTCTTCCGGACCGCAGGCGACACGGTATTCGCGCCCCATGATCTTCACGTCGAGGAAATTCGGCTCCAGACTCATCTCAGGCATCCTCGGGGATCTTGTCCATCAGGCCTTCGAGACGCTCGCGCGCGGCAGTCATGGTCTGACGCAAATGCAGCCGCTCAGCCTCGGCGGCGACCATCTGGTTTCTCAAAACCTCATTCTCGGCACGCAACTGGTGAACCAGAGCGACAACCTGCTCGATTTTGGCTTCAAGAGTATCTAGTTCGACGTTCATGGCGCGAACTATAGAGTCAAAAATGCCGCATGGTCAAGGACTAAGCCTTTATTCTCAAAGTGGTTTATAGAAGTTTGCCGCGAAACGGCTAATGCATCGAAATGGAGATGAATGTAGAATGCGCGCCGTGTCAGGTGCTGCGCGCGGAATCTCCAAGCGCGGTTAAACGGGAAAGCGGTGCGTCTCCACACAGACCATTCCGCTGCTGCCCCCGCAACGGTAAGCGAGTGCGGGCGTATCACGAGGCCACTGGGTAAAAACCCGGGAAGGCGATACGTCAAGACTTGCAAGCCCGGATACCGGCCTGAAACAAAAATATCGAAGTGCCACGGGGTGGTGGCGCCAGTTTGACCGGCCCGTTCCCCGGCATTTCCTTTTCAACACACTTCCGGCATGCGGGGACGCCCGCCGGGAAAAGGAATGACCATGAGTCCACGTTTGAAGCCGCTGGCAGCCCTCCTGCCGCTCGCCTTTATTGCCCCGGTACAGGCTGAATTGCTCGCCACGCTCGACCCGGTTGTCGTCACCGCCACGCGCCAGTCGCAACGCGCCAATGAGGCCATTGCCGAAGTCACCATCATCGAACGCCAGGACATCGAACAGGTCGGTCCGGCTGCCACGCTGGGCGAATTGCTCGGCCGCACAGCCGGAGTCGAATTCGGACGTTCCGGCGGTCGCGGCGCCGACGAAAGTGTCTTTATCCGCGGCACCAACAGCGGCCATGCGCTGATCCTGCTCGACGGCATGCGGGTGAGCTCTGCCACGACCGGCGCCACCGCCCTGCAGATGATCCCTTTAGCGCAGATAGAGCGAATCGAGGTGTTGCGCGGCCCGGCCTCCGCGCTCTATGGATCGGACGCCATCGGCGGCGTCATCCAGATTTTCACCAAGGCTCCCGGCGACGCCCCACGGCTCTCCGCCCAGGTCGGCGCCGGCAGCGCCTCGACCTACGAAACCAGCCTCGCCCATGCCAACCGGATCGGTAATCTGAGCTACAGCATCAAGGGCGGTATCAGCGGCACCCAAGGCATCAATGCCATCGAATCGCCCAAGTACCCTGGCTACAACCCGGATCGCGACGGTTACCGCAACAGCAACCTGAACCTGAACGCCAGCTACAACTTCAGCAAGGATGCCGAGGTTGGCGCCGGCGTCTTCAACTCGGTATCGACCAACCGCTACGACGCATACAAATGGGACCCGAACGCTTTTGTAAATGTTGACGCCAGGCTCGATTACCAGATGAAGCACCGCGTATCGGGCGCCTTCGCCTACGCCAGCCTCGCCCCGACCTCCTTCTGGAAATCGACGCTGAAGCTCGCCCAGGGCGAGGACCGCACGGAAAGCCCGGAGTCGGTCATCGGCGATCCTGTCAGCTTCTTCAAGACCACCCAGAAACAATACACTTGGCAAAACGACCTCAAGCTACCGCTGGGCAGCGCGCTGGTCGCCCTGGAGCGACTGGAGCAGGAAGTTGACTCGACCAAGAACTACTCGCGGAAAGCACGTACCATCGATTCGGCCCTGCTCGGCTGGAATGCTGTACTCGGCTCGCACGCCTTCCAGGCCAATCTGCGCAGCGACGACAACTCGCAGTTCGGCCAGCGCGAAACCTGGCTCCTCGGCTACGGCTATCAGCTGGCCCCATCGTGGCGATTGGCCGGCAGCTATGGTACGGCCTTCAAGGCGCCGACCATGAACGATCTCTACTTTCCGTTCACCGCCGGTGTCGGCAGCGGCAACGCCAATCTGAAGCCGGAGGAGTCGCGCAATGCGGAAGCCTCGTTGCGCTTCCAGCAAGGCGCGACACAGGCCCGGATCACCTACTTCCGCAACAAGATCAATAACCTGATTGAGTGGACTACCGATCCCAACACTTTCTTCTCGACACCCGCCAACGTCGGACAGGCGATCATCGACGGGGTCGAGATCAGCGCCGGAACGACACTCGGCAGCTGGCTGCTCAACGCCAACGCCACCTTCCAGGACCCGCGCGATCAGGATCATCACCAGCAACTGCGGCGCCGGGCAAAGGCCTTCGGCCTGGTCAGCGCCACCTATGTCGCCGGTGCCTTCCGGGGCGGCATCGAGTTCAAGGCGGTGGGTGGACGCTACGACGATCCGCATTGGCAAACCGGCCTGAACCAGGTGCACATGGGCGGCTATGCGCTGACCAACCTGTTCGCCAACTATGCCTTCAACAAGGAATGGCAGGCCTTTGCCCGCGTGGACAACCTGTTCGACCGCAACTACGACATCGCCCGTTCGACCAGTGTCATTTATGGCACGCCGGGCCTGTCGGCTTTTGCAGGCATCCGCTACAGTTTCCAGTAAACCGATGCCCACCCGCCAACGTGCTTTCCTAATCCTCGCCAGCCTCGTTCTGCTGGCCGCGTTGAGTTTCGGTTTCGCGTTGACGGTGGGCAGTTTCAAGGTTTCCTATAGCGAGGTGTTCGCCTCCCTTCTCGGCCGCGAAGGCGCTGGTGGCGATGTCGTACTGCAGTTGCGCCTGCCACGGGCTATCGCCGGCTTCGCCTGCGGCGGCCTGTTGGCGCTGGCCGGGGCACTGATGCAGGTGCTGCTGCGCAATCCGCTGGCCGATCCTTACGTACTGGGCATTTCCGGTGGCGCCGGGGTGGGCGCCACGTTCGCCATCCTGATCGGCCTGCCGGTTCTCGGTATCGACGGTCTGGCCTTCGCCGGGGCGCTTGGTGCCATGTTCATTGTCTTCGGGCTGGCCCACGGTGACGGCAGCTGGACGCAAACCCGCCTGCTGCTCACCGGCGTGATTGTCGCCGCCGGCTGCGGCGCACTGGTGGCCTTGATGCTGGCCATTGCCGAGGAGCACAAGCTGCGCGGCATGCTGTTCTGGCTGATGGGCGATCTGGGTCAGAGCGCACAATGGTGGCCGGCCGTGCTCGCACTCGCTGTGGCGCTGACCTTGTCCATTCCCTTCGCCCGCGAACTGAACCTGCTGTCGCGCGGCATGATGCAGGCCCAGGCGCTGGGCGTGGCGGTGGATCGGCTTCGTTACGCGATCTACCTGCTCGCCTCGCTGGCCACGGCGGCATCGGTAACCACGGCTGGCTCAATCGGTTTCGTTGGTCTGGTCGTGCCGCATCTGGTCCGTCTGGCCACCGGCAACGACCAGCGCCTGCTGCTCCCGGCCTCGGTGCTGGCCGGCGGCTCGCTGCTGGTGCTGGCCGACACGCTGGCGCGGACCATCATCGCGCCGCAGCAACTGCCGGTCGGCGTGCTGACGGCGCTGATCGGGGTGCCGGTTTTCCTGTTCCTGTTGTCGAGGCAGCCGAAATGAGCCGGCCCCTGCTCGAAACCCGGCAACTGTGCGTAACAGTTGGCAACAAGGTCATTATCGACCGCCTCGACCTCAATCTGGCGGCCGGCGAACGGCTGGCCATCCTCGGCCGCAACGGCGCCGGCAAGTCGACCTTGCTGTCCACGCTGGCCGGCCTGCGCAAACCGGCCGCCGGTACGGTACTGTTCGCCGGCGACGATGCAGCTGGCCTGCATCCGCGCCAGTCTGCGCTGCGCCGCGCCTGGCTCGGCCAGTTCCAGAACGACCCGTTCGGCTCGACCGTGCTGGAAACGACCCTGACCGGCCGCCACCCGCATCTCGGCCGCTGGGACTGGGAAACCTCCCGGGACGCCGCTCTCGCCCGCGATGCCCTGAGCGCGGTCGGCCTGCGCGGCATGGAGGATCGCCAGATCCATACCCTGTCCGGTGGCGAACGCCAGCGACTGGCCATCGCCACGCTGCTAACCCAGGAAGCGCCGCTCTACCTGCTCGACGAGCCGCTGTCCCACCTCGATCTCAACCACCAGATGGCCGTCCTCGAACTGTTTGCCGGCACGGCACGCAACGAAGGTGCCGGTGTTGTCATGGTCCTCCACGACCCGGCGCTGGCCCATCGCTTCAGCGACCGCGCCCTGCTCGTCCACGGTGACGGGCAAACCGAAATAGGACCGGTCGACGACATCCTGACGGCTGCGACGCTGTCCGAACTCTACGGCTACGGCCTGCGACAGATCGAAGATCGAGGCCATCGCTGTTTCATCCCGGAATAGAAAAATGACCGTTACCCACGAACAACGCATGCAGAAGAAGAAAACCGTCGTCGATGGCAAGATCGCCGCCGCCCAGGAAGAACGCGGCGTGCTGGTGATCAACACCGGCAACGGCAAAGGCAAGTCGAGCGCCGCTTTCGGCGTCGTCGCCCGTGCCCTCGGCCACGGCCTGAAGGTCGGCGTCGTCCAGTTCGTCAAGGGCCGCTCGGATACCGGCGAGGAAGCCTTCTTCCGCCGCCAGCCGGACGTCGCCTGGCACGTCGGCGGCGAAGGCTTCACCTGGGAAACCCAGGACAAGGAGCGCGACGCCCAGGCGGCGCAGGCGGCCTGGGAAGTCGCCTGCGGCCATCTGAGCAATCCGGACATCGGCCTCGTCGTACTCGACGAAATGACCTATGCCTTCAAGTACGGCTGGCTCGACCTCGATGTGGTGATCGCCAACCTGCTCTCCCGACCACCCATGCAGCACGTCATCGTCACCGGCCGCGCCGCGCCGCAGGCCCTGCGTGATGCCGCCGACACGGTGAGCGATATCGGCATGGAGAAGCACGCCTTCCAGGCCGGCATCAAAGCCATGCCCGGCCTCGAATTCTGAGATCCGAACAGTGAACGCCCTCCGCCACCTGGCCCTGTGCGGCCTGCTCCTGCTGTCGGCCATCGCCCGCGCCGGCGAAATCGACCTGCCGGCCGACGTCCGGGCCGACGCCCGGATCCTGCGCGGCGAACGCGACGGCTATTGGGAAAAGCGGCTGGTCGTCCGCTTCCCCGAGGCGCGGCGCACGCTGTCGACCTCCGACGGCCTGCTCGACGCCCATGCCGCGCTGAACCACGCCGGCCACCCGCTGCTCTGGCATAAGTTGGGCATCGAGTTCATGGGCCTGGACGGCCGCGGCGGCAAGGCCTACGGCGAATATATCCATGCCGGGACCGCCCGCGACCTGCAACTCGCCAAGTCGGCGGTCGCCCACATGGCCACCGCCGCCGACATGGACAACCTGGCAGTCGTCACCAAGCGCCACGGCCCGCTGACAGTCACCGTGCTGGCCACCGCCGGCGCCAAATCCAATGCCATCCGCACCGGCGTCGATGCCGGCACTTACATCGAAGGCAACGAGCCGGCCGGCACCATCAACATTCTGGTCCTGACCAATATCCGGCTCACCGATGCCGCGCTGGCCCGCAGCCTGATCACCGTCACCGAGGGCAAGACCGCCGCGCTGCAGGACCTCCAGGTGGCGAGCACCTACACGCCGACGGTACAGGCGACGGGTACCGGTACCGACAGCATCATCGTCGTTTCCGGTACCGAAGGGCCGCAGGCCAGCTACACCGGCGGCCACAGCCGGATCGGCGAACTGATCGGCAAGGCCAGTCATGAGGCAGTGATCGCCGCGCTCGGCAAGCAGAACGGCCTTTTCCTGCCCGGCAGCCAGCGCTTCACGGCAACCACCGAAGCCCCCCCCAAGGCTCCGGAATCCCTGCGCCTCGCTCTTCTGCATCTTGATGCCGTACCCGGCGACATCGCCGGCAATCGCGCGCGTATCGAGGCCGGCATCGGCGAGGCGATCGCTCGGGGCGCTGACTGGATCGTCACGCCGGAACTGGCCGAAACCGGCTACAACTTCGCCAAGCGCATCGGTACCGACTGGATCGCTCCCTATCCCGACGCCTGGATGAGCAAGCTGGCTGCCATCGCCCGCGACAACCGTGTGGCGCTCTTCATCGGCTTTGCCGAGCGCGATGCCAAAAGCGGCAAACTGCACAACAGCGTCGCCGTCATTGACCGCGACGGCGCGCTGCGAGGCACCTACCGCAAGCAGCGCCCGATCGGCAGCGTCGAAAGCTGGTCCACGGCAGGCAGCGGTGGCGCCCCCTTCGTCATCGACGGCATCCCGGTTGGCGTGCTGATCTGCGCCGATACCTACCGGCCGGAACCGGCCGCCCGCCTGCGCGCACAGGGCGCCGCCATCCTGCTGGCCCCGTCCGCCTGGCCGCCGGTGGACGGCATGGGACCGGGCGACGCCTGGGAACGGCGCAGCGCCGAAACCGGCCTACCGCTGGTCGTCAACAACCGCACCGGCCGCGAGCCGGAACTCGATTTCTCGACCGGCGAAAGTGTCGTCGCCAGCGGCGGTGAGCGGCGCTTCGCCTTCACCGCCGAGCAGACGCGCCTGTTCTACGTCGACTGGGATCGCCGGCAGGGTTTCAGACAAGTCACACCATGAACGGCTTGCTCCTCAAGATCGCCCGCCCGCCATGTTCGGCAAGCGGACAGCGGCTACGACCAAGGCGGCGAAGTATTTCGTGACCCACTGACCAGCAAGCTGGCGTTGATCGAGCCAGCCAAACCGTAAGGAATGCACGACCCGATCTTGTCCTTCCGGCGGCAAGAATCTGATGTATCAGCCGGAAACCGCAACAGGTGCCCGCCGCCGCAAGGCGTCGGGTGAAACGGGAACGGGGTGCGCGATCCACGCGATCGCAATGCCCCGGCTGCCCCCGCAACGGTAAGCAAGTGCGGATACGCCATGACGCCACTGAGTGACAACTTGGGAAGGCGGCGCATCAAGACTTGCCAGCCCGGAGACCGGCCTGTTGCTTCGTGCTGCCGCCGCCTGCGGCAGCGATGGCAACTGACCGGCTGCGGGAATGCGGACGGTCGTTCACAGGAGTCGCACCATGCAACACCGTCTGTTCTTGCTGGCCGCCATGGCCGGCATCGGCAACCTCCACGCCGCCGGCCTACCCACCCTGCAGGAAGTGACCGTCAGCAGCGGCCAGCGCGACCTGACCGGTGTCGCCGACTCGGCCACCGAGGGCACGGTCACCGCCAGGCAACTGGCCAACCGCCCGCTGCTGCGTCCGGCCGAAGCGCTGGAAACCGTGCCCGGCATGATCGTCACCCAGCACTCCGGCGACGGCAAAGCCAACCAGTATTTCCTGCGCGGTTTCAATCTCGACCACGGCAGCGACTTCGCCACCCACGTCCTGGGCATGCCGGTCAACATGGCCAGCCACGCCCACGGCCAGGGCTACATGGATCTCAATTTCCTGATCCCCGAACTGATCGGCGGCATCCGCTACCGCAAGGGCGTCTATGCGGCCGAGGACGGCGATTTCGCCACGACCGGCTCGGCACGCATCGACTACCTGCGCAAACTCGACCGGAGCTTCGTCGAACTCGGCGCCGGCCAGCACAATTTCCGGCGCCTGCTCGCCGCCGGCGGA
The DNA here is from genome assembly GCF_008711155.1 of Dechloromonas sp. CZR5. Taxonomy (GTDB): domain Bacteria; phylum Pseudomonadota; class Gammaproteobacteria; order Burkholderiales; family Rhodocyclaceae; genus Azonexus. The sequence continues at coordinate 377,973 of NZ_VUYQ01000002.1, forward strand.
CACAGCCTGGGCGATATCAATCTGATGGGCGCCATCGATGTCGGCGGCTATGACGGCCCCTGGGATCAGCCGCAGAAGCTCAACAAAACCAACGGCGTGCTGCGTCTGACCTCGGGCAACGCCGCCAACGGCTTTTCGCTGGCCGGCATGGCCTACAAGGCCGACTGGACAGCCACCGAGCATGTGCCCGAACGCGCCATCGCCAATGGCGAGATCGGCCGTTTCGGCGCCCAGTCGCCCAATGACGGCGGCAAGACGCACCGCACCAGCCTGTCCGGCGACTGGGCGCGTACCAACGAGTCCGGGGCCAGCAAGCTCAACCTCTACGTCGTCGATTACGGCCTGAACTACTTCGCCAACCCGTCCGGCTACATCAACGGCGTGCAGGGCGATCAGCACGAACAGGCCGACGAGCGCCTGCTGTGGGGCGGACAGGTCCGGCACAGCTGGTTCCTCGGGCCGCAATGGAAGGACACCGAACTGAGCGCCGGCCTCCAGTTGCGTCAGGACCGGATTTCGCTCGTCGGGCTGTACGCCACCGAGAACCGGCAGCGCACGCGGACCATCCGCGAAGACCGCATCCGCGAGACAGCGCTCGCCTTCCTGCTCGAAGCCCGCACCCAATGGACCGGCTGGCTGCGCAGCACGCTCGGCCTGCGGCGCGACCAGATCGACGCCCGCGTCACCCCGCTGGCCGGACAGTTCAACATGGGCAACGGCGGCGAGGCCTCGGCCGGCCAGACCAGCCCGAAACTCGGCCTCGTCTTCGGCCCCTTCGATTTGCTCGGGCCGACCGAGTTCTACGCCAACTGGGGCCACGGCTTCCACAGCAACGATGCGCGCGGCACCACGGCACGCACCAATCCGCAGGACGGCAGCGCCGTCGACGCCGTGCCGCTGATCGTCAAGGCCAAGGGCAGCGAACTCGGCCTGCGCGCCACGCCGCTCAAGGGATGGCACACCAACCTGTCGGTCTGGCAGATGGCGCTGGCCTCCGAACTGGTCTTCGTCGGCGACGAAGGCATCACCGAACCCAAAGGGGCCTCGCGCCGGCACGGTGTCGAATGGTCCAACTACATCACGCCGGTTGACGGCTGGATCGTCGACGCCGACATCGCCTGGTCGCAGGCCCGCTTCCGCGAAGCCAACGTCGACAACGGCGGCCGCCGCGTACCCAACGCCATTCCGCTGACCGCCTCGCTCGGCCTCACCGCCGACCACGGCGGCCCGTGGTTCGGCGGCCTGCGCCTGCGCTACCTCGGCGCCTACGCGCTGGAGGAAACCGGCGAACACAAGTCGTCGGCATTCTGGATGGCCAACCTGAAAGCCGGCTACCGCATCACCCCCCAGTTGCAACTCACCCTCGACATCCTCAACCTGTTCGACAAGCGGGCCAACGACATCGAGTACTGGGGCGGCGCTTGCTCGCGCAACGAAGCGCTGGCCGGCACCGGCGGCTGCGGCTCTGGCACCGCCATCGACGGCCGACTGGTACATCCGCTTGAACCGCGTACCTTCCGCCTCAGCCTGCGCGCCAGCTTCTGATCCTTCACTCGCGACCCTCCCCGCCGGGAGGGTCTATCATCCCCTCTCACATCCCGCCTCCCGCCACCATGCCCGCCTGTCCCGCCCTCCTCATCGCCGCCCCGGCCTCCGGCCAGGGCAAGACCACCGTCACCGCCGCCCTGGCCCGCCTGCATGCCCGGCAAGGCCGGCACGTCACCGTATTCAAGTGCGGCCCCGACTTTCTCGACCCGCAGATCCATGCCTTCGCCAGCGGCCGCCCCTGCCAGAACCTCGATCTTGGCATGTGCGGCGAAGCCGATGCCCGCTGGCGCCTGGCCCAGGCGGCTGCCGACTCCGACCTGATCCTGATCGAAGGCGTCATGGGCCTGTTCGACGGCCAGCCCTCGGCCGCCGATATCGCCGAACGCTTCGCCATCCCGGTCATGGCCCTGATCGATGCCGGCAAGATGGCCCAGACCTTCGGCGCCGTAGCCCACGGTCTGGCCAGCTACCGTCCCGGCCTGCCTTTCGCCGGCGTGCTCGCCAACCGCGTCGGCAGCCCTCGCCATGCCGACATGCTGAAGGAAAGCCTGCCCCCCGGCATGGGCTGGTTCGGTGCCCTGCCGAAAAGTGACGACAGCCTGCCCGAGCGCCATCTCGGCCTGCTCCAGGCCGCCGAGATCGACAACCTCGGGCAGCGCCTCGACAAGCTGGCCGATGCACTCGCCACCAGCGCCACCGTCGACCTGCCCGCCCTGGTCGATTTCGCCATGGCCGCGCCACCCGACACGGCGCCGCTGCTCGCCGGCAAGACCGTCGCCATCGCCCACGATGCGGCTTACGGATTCATCTACCCGGCCAACCTGCAGACCCTGCGGCAACTGGGCGCCGACCTGCGTTTCTTCTCGCCGGTCGCCGGCGAAAGCTTGCCCTCCTGTGACGCCGTCTGGCTGCCGGGCGGCTACCCTGAGCTGCACGCCCCGGCCATCGGCAGCAATACTGTGCTGTGGCAGCAGTTGCACGACCACGTTGCGGCCGGCAAGCCGCTGCTCGCCGAGTGCGGCGGCATGATGAGCCTGTTCGGGAAAGTCGTGGACAAAGCCGGCACCACCCATCGCTTCGGCGGCCTGTTGCCCGGCCGCTCGGTCATGCAGAAACGGCTGGCCGCTCTCGGTACGCAATTCGTCGATCTGCCCGAAGGCTCGCTGTCCGGGCACACCTTCCATTACTCGAAAAGCGAGTCGCCGCTGGCCCCACTGACCCGGGCGCGCACCGCCGACGGGCGTGAAGGCGAGGCCGTCTACCGCCTGAATCGACTGACCGCGTCGTATGTCCATCTCTACTTCCCGTCCAATCCGGAAGCGGTCGCCGCTTTGCTCGGCTGACACTTCGAAAATACCGAATAGTCACACCTAAATACACTGCTAAATCCCACTTAACTGACGGGTTACACTACGCCAGTCGTTTTCCACAAACAGGAGACAAGGATGAAAAACTTCGTAATGATGGCCGCAGCGCTGGTGCTCGGCTTCAGCTTGCAGATCAACGATGCCGAAGCGGCGAAACGCCTCGGCGGCGGCAGTTCGTCCGGCATGCAGCGCCAGTCGGTCGCCCCGAACAACACGCATCAGGCCGCGCCCGCCCAGGCCCCGCGTCAGGCGGCTGCCCCGGCGCCCGCAGCACAACCGAAACGCTCGTGGATGGGCCCGCTCGCCGGCCTCGCCGCCGGTCTCGGCCTCGCCGCGCTGGCTTCGCATTTCGGTTTCGGCGAAGAACTGGCCAACTTCATGATGATCGCCCTGCTGGCGATGATCGTGATTGGCGCAATCGGCTTCTTCATGCGCAAGAAGGCCGCTGCCCAGGGCCATCAAGGCATGCAGTACGCCGGTGCCGGCGCCCCCTACGGTGGCAAGGCGGCCCAGCCTGACTTCGCGCCGGCTGGCGGTTCTGTCGCTGCTCCGGCCGCAGTGACCGCTGCGGGCGTTGCCAGCATCCCGGCCGATTTCGATGTCGAGGGCTTCGTACGCAATGCCAAGGTGAACTTCATTCGCCTGCAGGCCGCCAACGATGCCGGCAACCTCGACGATATCCGCGAATTCACCGCACCGGAAATGTTCGCCGAGATCAAGCTGGCCATCGACGAGCGCAAGGGCGCCAAGCAGACGACCGATGTCGTCCAGCTCAACGCCGACGTGATCGACGTTGCCGAAGAAGCCAATCGCTACGTCGTGACCGTGCATTTCTCCGGCCTGATCCGCGAAGACGATCACGCACCGGCCGAGGCCTTTGCCGAAATGTGGCACATGACCAAGCCGCGCGACGGCTCCCGCGGCTGGGTTCTGTCCGGCATCCAGCAGGTCCAGTAAGCGCTCTGGCGCTTTCCCGACAAAACCGGCGGCCCTTTCCCGCCGGTTTTTTTTGCCCGCTTTCCGCGTAGCGCGACACAAATACCCGACGCGCGGGCAGTCTTCGCCGACCTCGGCACAGGAGAACCGCATGCTCCGACGCCTCGCGCTCGCTGCCATTCGCGCCTATCAACACCACCTCTCCCCGCGCAAGGGCTTTTGCTGCGCCTACCGCTACTACACGGGCAAGGCCAGCTGTTCGGCGCTGGGCTACCGGGTCATCCGGCGCCATGGCACGCTGCGCGGGCTGTTGCTGCTGCGTCGGCGGCTCGGTCGCTGCGGCGAGGAATTCCGGCGTCACCGCTCACCGCTCATGCGCAGTGCGCAGGCCGGTTTCTGCGATTGTTCGTGCGATATCGATCCCGGCCAGGCCTGCGACATCGCCAGCAGCCTGCCGGGCGACTGCAACTGGAACAGCCGTCGCAAGGACGGCGGACAAGGTACGGCTACCTGACCGCAAGACCAGCCGGGGCAGAGGTCGCCGCCGGGTGGCAAGCCGTGTAGACTGTCACCATGCGCCGCTACCCCCTGTCCTTCCTCATCCTCACCGCGCTTGGCGCGCTCTGCGCCATTCCGGGGCTGCTCAGCCTCGCCGGCTTCGGTAGCGCCATCCATCCCGTGCTCGACGATCCGATGGCCGGACTGGCCTTCGTCGTTTCCGCCGTGGCCTTGATCGGCTCCGGCGCTTTTCCGCTGGTCATCGAAAAGCTCAAGGAAAACGAAAACGCCTGAGCGGCTTGCCCAGGCGTTCGTCGATTCCGGCCGTCTTCCGACTGACAGGCCGGATCAGGCTTCGCGCATCAAACGCCAGTACTGGAATTTGAGCGTTGCCGCCGCCGCCACGACGATGGCGCCGAAGGTGACGATGGAGCCGAGCGCCAGCGTCGAGAAGCCGGTGATGCCCTGTCCCACGGTGCATCCCATGGCGACGACACCGCCGAAACCCATCAGGGCGGCGCCGATCAGGTGGTTGGCCGTGTCTTCGAGACTGACAAAGCCTTCCCAACGGAAACTGCGGGTCAGCACGCTCCACACGAAGGAGCCGGCCATCACGCCGAGCGCCGTGGCGATGGCGAAGGTCACCGTACGGCTGGTATCGGACCACAGCATCAGCAACTCCAGCGTATAGGCCTGCGGCGCGACGAAAGATAGCGATTCCATGCGCCCGCTGTTGGTGGCGATGAAAGCCTCCTCCAGCGTTTCCGGATGTTCGGCGAGGTAGCCAATGTGACCGCTGACATACCATGCGGCAACGACCGTCAAGCCGACACCCAGGCCGCCGAGCAGATTGTCGAGGGTCCAGAAATCGCGTTTGAACAGGCAGAAGGCAGTCAGGCCGCCACCGACGCCCAGCACGGCCAGCCAGAAGGCCGTTTTCGCGTCGACACCGGCAGCCGTCAAGAGAGCAGGAATATCCTGCCCGCCCGGAAAGGTGATCGCCGCCTTTTCCAGGACGTTGACGCGAAAGACGCCGAAGACGCCGCGCAGGGTCATGTAGGCCACGAGCCCCAGCACGACGAAAACGACCAGCGATTTCAGATTGCCGCCGCCGATGCGGATCAGCGTCTTGCCGCCGCAGCCGGAGGCCAGCACCATGCCGATGCCGAAGCAGGTGCCGCCGACGAGATAGGACAGCCAGGCGAAGGTCGGTGTCCGGTAGATGGTCTTGCCGAGGTCGATCTGGCCACCCGCATGCAGGAAGCCGGCACCGAGGATGGCGACGCCGATGGCCAGCAGCCACATGCGCATGCGGCTCCAGTCGCCCATGTTCACGATATCGGAGACCGCTCCCATGGTGCAGAAATGGGTTTTCTGGCCGATGGCGCCGAAAACGAAGGCGACGGCGAAAGCCAGCCAGAGGACGGTGCCGGGGGTAACGGTTTCCATGATCAGGCGCGATATGGGGTGGGATCGGGCACGCCGGCGGCAGCGAAGCCTTCGGCACGCAGGCGGCAGGAATCGCAGGCGCCGCAGGCGCGGCCCTCCTGGTCGGCCTGGTAGCACGACACGGTAAGGCCATAATCGACGCCCAGGGCGGAACCCAAGCGGATGATCTCGGCCTTCGACAAATCGATCAGCGGCGCATGAATGGCGAGCTTATGGCCCTCGACCCCCGATTTGGTTGCCAGGTTGGCCATCTTTTCGAAGGCGGCGATGTATTCCGGCCGGCAGTCGGGGTAGCCCGAGTAATCGACCGCATTGACGCCGACGAAGATGTCGTCGCTGCCGAGCACTTCGGCCCAGGCGAGCGCCAGCGACAACATGATGGTGTTGCGGGCCGGCACGTAGGTGACCGGAATGCCCGGCTGCACGCCTCCGGTCGGCACGGCGATCGAGGTATCGGTCAGCGCCGAGCCCCCGAACTGGGCAATGCCGAAATTGACGACACGGTGCTCCCGGGCGCCCAGCGCCTGGACGACGCGTTCGGCCGCCTTCAGTTCGGCGTTGTGGCGCTGGCCATAATCGAAGGACAGGCAATAACAATCAAAGCCCTGCGAGCGGGCGATGGCGAGACAGGTGGCGGAATCGAGACCACCGGAAAGGAGTACGACAGCAGGCTTCATCATGGGGCGCGAATATACCCGAAAATGACTATGGACCGCGATGGTATCTGCTTGTTCCTGCGCTACAATTTCCCGCTTTGGCCCACCATACCGGAGATTCAGATGATGCCTCGCCTGACCGCCCTTGCCGCCGCCATGCTGCTGGCCGGTTCCGTCCACGCCGCCGACCGGATCAAGGTCGGCCTCGTCTCGACCCTCTCCGGCCCCGGTGCCGGCCTCGGCGTCGACATCCGCGACGGTTTCCAGCTCGGCATCAAGCACCTGAACGGCAAGCTGGGCAGCCTGCCGGCCGAGGTGCTGGTCGCCGACGACCAGCAAAGCCCGGATATCGCCAAGCAGGTCGCCGACAAGTTCCTGAAAAAGGACAAGGTCGATTTCATGACCGGCATCGTCTTCTCCAACATCATGCTGGCCGTCGGCCCGGCCGTGTTCCAGAACCAAACCTTCTACATCTCGGCCAACGCCGGCCCGTCGCAATACGCCGGCGAGCAGTGCAACCCCTTCTTCTTCAACGTCGCCTGGCAGAACGACAACCTGCACGAAGCCGTCGGCAAGGTCGTTCAGGACAAGGGCTACAAGAATGTCGTGATCGTCACCCCGAACTACCCGGGCGGCAAGGATGCCGTCTCCGGCTTCCGCCGCTACTACAAGGGCCAGGTCTCGGAAGAGATCTACACCAAGCTCGGCCAACTCGACTACGCCGCCGAACTGGCCCAGATCCGCAGCCTCAAGCCGGATGCGCTGTTCTTCTTCTTGCCGGGCGGCATGGGCATCAACTTCGTCAAGCAGTTCGTCTCGGCCGGCCTGTCGCGCGACACGCAGCTATTCGCCCCCGGCTTCTCGGCCGACGAGGATGTGATCAAGGCCGTCGGCGGCTCGATGCTCGGCATGTTCAACTCGTCGCACTGGGCACACGACATGGACAATCCGGAGAACAAGCGCTTCGTCGCCGATTTCCAGAAGGAATACGGCCGTCTGCCTTCGCTGTACGCCTCGCAGGGCTATGACGCGGCACTGATGATGGATGCCGCCGTACGCGACGTGAAGGGCAATGTCGAGGACAAGAAGGCGTTGCAGAAGGCACTCGAAGCCAAGCGCTTCAAGTCCGTGCGCGGCGACTTCAAGTTCAACACCAACCACTATCCGGTGCAGAACTATGTCCTGCGCGCCATCGGCAAGGATGCCGGCGGCCGCATCACCAACAGGACCATGGGCATCATCTTCGCCAACCACGCCGACGCCTATGCCGGCCAGTGCAAGATGAAGTAAGCCCTGGCGACCGGCTGCTCCGGACAAAGCCCCGGGGTAGCTAGTCGCTCTTGCGGATGCTCTTTGCCAGGCGCAGCAGGTTTGATTGCGGCTTCAGATTGGCACGCTTGCAGTAATCCAGATTGACCTCGAAGGCGAGACGCTGCCCCTCCGGCATGATGACCGCACCCACCTGCGACAGGACCGGCGCATCGGTCACGGTCAACACCGCTTGCTGTCCCAGTTCATGGGTAATGCGCCCGAGATTGGGCAACTCGGAATCGCCGATGAAAAGGATCTGGCAATCGGAAATGGCCGCCAGCGATGACAGGCGCGCCACCACCACCCGCCGGTGGCTGATCAGCTTGCCCTCGTAACGCCTTAGCGAGCGACCAACCTTGTCATCGCCCAAGGTGCAGATATTGAAGCTGATCCGGTTCGACTCCGGCCATTCCGTGAACGCGCCAAAGTTGTAAATGTAGGCCGCCTTCATGTCGGCCTCGGCGATGGCGGCCGGCCGTTCCCCGCCGGAATCGGCCAATACGATCCCGGCCAGCCAGATCGAGACGAGGAGGAATAGTGTCCGCATGCCCGTCGCCTCAGAAATCGCAACGCAGCTGGAACCAGTAGCTCCGGCCGTCCATGCGCAGGGTTTCCTGCGGAATGTCGCTGGCGGGGCGCCAGGTGAAAGGTGAAACCACCTCGTAGTGCCGGTCGAACAGGTTACGGATGCTGAAGGATGCCGAGAAGCCGTACCACTTGCGTTCGCTGGACAGGGTCAGATTGGCCAGGGCCATCGCTCCCAGCCGCTTCTGGTCGGGAATGCTGCCGCCCGTCTCCTCCTGGACCAGGGCCAACCGCGATCCCAGATACTGCCCCTCGAAGCCGACCCGCCATTGATCGGCCAGGACCGGAAAAGTCAGATTGAACTTGCCCAGCACATGCGGTGCGTTGGCGAGTTGCGCCCCCTGCACATTGCTCGCATCCTGCCAGGCCATGCTGCCGCGTATCCGAACGCCGCTTTCCCACGAACGCTCCAGCTCGACCTCAAGTCCCCGGCTGGTACTGGACCCTTCCGGCAGATAATCGTCGGCCACGGCGTTGTACACCAGTTGCCGGCTCCGCTTGTAGCGGTACAACGAGCCGGTGAAGCGCAGGCGCGGCGTGAATTCGTGCTGCAAGACCAGCTCGCTGGCCGCCACGTATTCCGGCGCCGCCATTGCCCCGTAGGTCGAGCGATCGTTGGCATTCGGCATGCGGAAGGCTTCACTGTAGGAAGCCTTCCACGTCGTCTCCGCAGCGGGACGGTAGATGGCCGCCAGACGCGGGCTCCAGTTGGGCGCCAGATCGCTGGCATCGTCGTAGCGAGCGCCGATGTTGAGCGACCACTGATCGTTGAGGCGTATCTCGTCCGTCAGATAAAGGCTGATCGTGCGTCTTGCGTAGTCTTCCTGCACCGTGCGCACCGTCTCGTGCGCCGCCGAAAGATAGCGCCAGCGAAAATTCTGGCGAAAATCGTTGCGATACTCGACGCCAAAGACGAGGGAATGATCCTTGAACCAGTTACCGACGAATTTCTGATCCAGCCCCCACCATTTCCCTTCGAAACGGCGCTGGCCGTATTTTTCACCATCGCTGTCGTCGGCAAACTCCCTGAAAGCGTCGTAAACGTATTGGCCGTAGTAAAAACGCGTCGAGGAATGGAGACTCAGACCCAGGTCGCTTTCGTAGCGGGCATTCAGGAAGGCGTTTTCGTCGCGGATGGCAAACAGCGAATTGAACGCCGTGGCGTAGGCGGGGTTGGTCGGCACCGCCTTGTTGCGGTCGACATAAGCCCCTTCGAGCGTCAGGCCTTCATATGAGAACTTGCCGAACAGGCGCTTGTTGCGCTCCCAGTCCCGGCCCTCGGCGATGCCGTTGTTGGTCGCCGGCGTGTCGTAAGCAGGGAAATAGCGATTCCCGCCGTTGACGTCGAGGGCCGATACCGAGAACAGCACATCGGCACCGTTTTCGAAGCGCTTGCCATAGGTCAGCCGCTCCTTCCTGCCACCATGACTGAACACATCGCCCGCCACCTGCGTGCCATTGAATGAGCGCCCCTGGCGCGTGACGATATTGATGATGCCCAGCATCGCATTGCTGCCGTAGGTCACGGAGCCGGTGCCCGGGACATATTCGACCCGCTCGACCAGATCGAGGTCGATCAGGCCGGAGTTGTCGATGTAGGCCTGATTGAAAAGACTATCCTGCGTCGCGTAGCCATCGATCATCAGCATGATCCGGCCGGCGTAGTCACCCGGCACGCCGAAGCTGCGCCCGCCCATGTACTGATAGCGATAGTCATAGGTCGTGTACAGGCCGCGCATACCGTTGATGACGTCGGCTATCGTGCGGTAGCCGTAGGCCCGGATGTCATCGGCGGTGACGATGGCAACGGCCGATGGCGAATCGCTGATTTGCTGGGCGAGCCGCGAGGCGGGAACAATCTCCTGCTGTACCAGTTGCTCGAACGGCGTATCCGACAGGTCGCGGGCGGTTCCGGCACATGCCAAGCCCCCGGCCAACTGCAGGCCGATCAAGACAAATACCATTTTCAGGGTACCGAACCTCATCACTCAAACACACAACAACAATACCAATTTTGACATTTTATAGATTTATGTCAAAACAATCCATGCCATACCCTGATTCTCCCGAATCACAAAGCTTGTTCAGTCGACCGGTTTTTACCGGATAATCTCGCCCCATCCGGGCCCGAAGCCCGCGCCGCTCACGACTGCCCCCGCCCCGCCACGCATGCTCCAGCTCATCCTCGAACAGACTCTCAACGGCCTCCAGTTCGGCCTCATGCTGTTCCTGCTCGCCGCCGGATTAACGCTGGTCTTCGGCATCATGGATTGCATCAACCTGGCACACGGTTCGCTGTACATGGTGGGCGCCTACTTTGTCGCCGCGGCCACCCAGGCCGCCGATTCGTTCTGGATCGGACTGGGCGTCGGGGTAGCCGGCGCGGCCGTACTGGGTCTGGTGCTCGAACTGACGCTGTTCCGCCGCCTCTACCAGCGCGACCACCTGTCGCAAGTGCTCGCCACGTTCGCCCTGATCCTGATCGCCAACGAAGCCGTCCGCGCCATCTGGGGACCGGCCGCCCTGCTGCTGAATCCGCCCGAGGCGCTGGCCGGACCGGTCGAGATCGGCGGTTTCTTCTACCCGGCCTATCGCCTGCTCATCATCGCCGTCGGCATGGCAGTCGCCCTCCTGCTCTATCTGCTGGTCGCCCGGAGCCGGGTCGGCATGTGGGTGCGTGCCGGCGCCGCCAATCGCGAGATCACCGAGTCGCTGGGGATCAATGTGCGGGCGCTGTTCACCGCCGTCTTCGTGTTTGGCGCGGCCTTGTGCGCCCTGGCCGGCGGCCTGCTCGGCCCTCTGCTCGCCGTACAGGTCGGCATGGGCGAAAGCGTGCTGATTCTCGCCTTCGTGGTGATCATCATCGGCGGCATCGGATCGATCCGCGGCGCGCTGGTCGGCAGCCTCATCGTCGGCACCGTCGACACCCTCGGCCGCGCGCTGCTGCCCACCCTGCTGCGCGCCCTGCTGCCGGCGGATGCGGCGTCGACGCTCGGTCCCGCGCTGGCTTCCATCCTCATTTACCTGTTGATGGCCGCCATCCTCTTCTTCAAGCCGCAAGGCCTCTTCCCGGCACGTGCCTGAGATGATGCTTTCCACCCCGCTCCCGGCGGCATTCGCGCCAAGGATCGCCTGAATGGCCCTCTACCGCGCCGCCCCCTGGCAGAAACCGCTGTCACTGGCCTTGCTGCTCGCGGCACTCGCCGTGCCGACCGTGCTCACCGCACTCGACCAGGCGTTCTATATCGGCTTCGCCACCCGCGTGCTGATCTTCGCACTGGCTGCCTCCAGTCTCAACCTCGTACTCGGCTTCGGCGGCATGGTGTCCCTCGGGCATGCCGCCTTTCTGGGCGCCGGCGCCTATGTCGCCGCCATCTGCCAGCAGGCCGGCATCAACGAAGCCCTGATCGCCTTCCCGCTGGCCATGGGTGTTGCCGGATTATTCGCCCTGGTCGTCGGGGCCGTCAGCCTGCGAACCCGGGGCGTCTACTTCATCATGATCACGCTGGCTTTCGCCCAGATGGCGTATTACCTGTTTGTCTCCGCACGCAGCTGGGGCGGCGACGACGGGCTGCCGCTCAACGGACGGATGACCCTGGGCGGCCTTCCCCTGGCTTCCGACGACGCCCTGTTCTACGCAGCCCTCCTTGCGCTGGTCGCTGCCATGGCCCTTTTCGGCCGGCTCGTCGATGCCCGCTTCGGCCGGGTACTGCAAGCCATCCGTGAAAACGAGACACGCATGGAAGCGCTCGGCTACCTCGTATTCCGCTTTCGTCTCGTTGCTTTCGTCCTGAGCGGCATGGGCGCAGGGCTCGCCGGCGCGCTGCTCGCCAACCTGACCGGACTGGCCAGCCCCAACCTGCTGCAATGGACACAATCCGGCACGCTGCTGGTCATGGTCATCATCGGCGGCGTCGGCTACCTGTACGGCGGCGTGGTCGGCGCGGTCGTCCTGCTGATGCTGGAAGAAATGCTGGTCGGTTTCACGGCGCACTGGCACATCGTGCTCGGCCTGTTGCTGCTCGCGGTCGTTCTCTTCGCCCCCCGGGGTGTCGCCGCGCTGTTCGGACCCACCCGGGGTAACGACCATGGCTGAAGCATTGCTCGAGGTTAGCCGGCTCTCGCGCCGCTTTGGTGCGGTCGATGCGTTGAAGGAAGTCGATTTCAACGTCACCGCCGGCGAAGTCCATGCCCTGATCGGACCGAACGGCGCGGGCAAGACGACCTTCATCCACCATGTTTCCGGCGCCTTGCAACCGGACAGCGGCCGCATCCGCTTCGCCGGCCACGACGTGACCACCTTGTCCATGCACCGGCGGGTCAGCGCCGGCATGGCGCGCTCCTATCAGATCACCAACATCTTTCCCGGCCTCTCCGCGCTCGACAACGTGGCGCTGGCCGTCCAGGGGCGCAACGATGCCGGCAGCAGCTTCCGCTTCTGGCGGCCGGTCGGCCGGGAAGCCGCCCTCTTCGAGGAAGCAAAGGGCTATCTCGAACAGGTTGGGCTGCAGGGCAAGGACGGGGCCGCCGCCGGCATGCTGTCGCACGGCGAGCAGCGCGCACTCGAGCTGGCCATGGTGCTGGCCACCCGCCCCAAACTCCTGCTCCTCGACGAGCCGATGGCCGGCACCGGCCCCGAGGAGTCGGCCCGCATGGTCGAGTTGATCGAGCAGTTGGCCCGCCGCGTCACCATCCTCCTCGTCGAGCACGACATGGCCGCCGTTTTCCGGCTGGCCGACCGCATCTCGGTGCTGGTCAACGGTCAATTGATCTGCACCGGTACGCCCGAAGAGGTCCGCAACGATGCCGCCGTACGCCGCGCCTATCTGGGAGATCATTTGTGAACGCCCTTCTGGAGGTTTCCGGGCTGGAAGTTGCCTACGGGCCGAGCCAGGTGTTGTTCGGACTCAACCTGGGCATGGCCGAGGGCGAGGCAAGCACGCTGCTCGGCCGCAACGGCATGGGCAAGACGACGACCTTGCGCGCCATCTGCGGGCTGGAACCGGTCAAGGCCGGGAGCATCCGCTTTGCCGGCGAGGAAATTACCGACTGGCGACCCGACCGCATCGGCCGCGCCGGTATCGCCCTGGTGCCGGAAGGCCGCCAGTGCTTCCCCAACCTGACGGTCGACGAACATCTGGTGGCCTTCTCCGCCAATCGTCGCGGCAACCCTGAGCCGTGGACGCTGGCCCGCGTCTACGCTCTGTTTCCGCGCCTGCAGGAGCGCAGAAAAAACCTTGGCAACCAGCTCTCCGGCGGCGAGCAGCAGATGCTGGCCATCGGCCGCGCCCTGGTCACCAATCCGCGGCTGCTGATTCTGGACGAAGCCACGGAAGGCCTCGCTCCGCTGATCCGCGATGAAATCTGGGCTTGCCTTGCCCGCCTGCGCAGCGAGGGGCAAAGTGTCCTGGTGGTCGACAAGTATGTCGAAAAACTCATCGAGCTGGCCGACCACCACACCATTGTCGAGCGTGGACAAGTCGTCTGGCAGGGCAGTTCGACCGACCTCGATGCCGACCACGGCATCTGGCACCGCTACCTGGGCATCTGAGGTCCGGTCGTCTGCTGCACCGACGACGCAACGCGCTAAATCATCCAGTCGTCGAACGATGCGTTCGACACCGTTCGCCGGTAGCCACCCAAGTCCCTGCGAAATTCGGCAAATGACATTGGCTTGCCGAACAGGTATCCCTGGAAAAAGGCACAGCCGTGCCTCACCAGGTAGGTATGCTGATCGCTGTCCTCGACCCCCTCGGCCACCACGTTGAGGCGCAGCGTATTGCCCATCGCCAGGATGGCCCGCACGATGCCTGCGTCGTCGCTATTGCGCATGATGTCGCTGATGAACGAACGGTCCACCTTGAGTTGCTCGAACGGAAAGCGTTTCAGGTAAGACAGGGAGGCATAGCCTGTTCCGAAATCATCAAGCGAAAAGCGAACCCCCATGCGGCGCAGCGCCTGCATCTTGGCGACAACATCCTCGACCTTGTCGAGCAGCAGGCTCTCGGTCAGTTCCAGCTTGATCAACCCGGGGTTCACTCCGTGTCGCGCCAGGGCGTCGCCGACCTGGCTAACGAAGTCGCCCTGACGGAACTGGCGGGCGCTGACGTTGACCGCCATGGTCAGGTCCGCCGTCTCCGGATCGTCGGCCCAGCGACTCAATTCCGCGCAGGCCTGATCGAGCACCCACAGGCCGATCGGAACGATCAACCCGGTATCTTCGGCCAGCGGGATAAAATCGGCAGGCGAAATCATGGCCTTTCCGGGAGGACGCCAGCGTAGCAGTACTTCGACACCGACCAGGCGGCTTTCCGCATTGACCTGTGGTTGCAGGTAAAGCACGAATTCGTTTCGCGACAAGGCGCGACGCAGGCCCGACTCGAGGGCTGCGCGCTCGTCCAGCGCAATCTGCATGGCATTGTCAAAGAAGCGGATCGCGTTGCGCCCGGCATCCTTGGATTTGTACAAAGCAATATCGGCCTGCTTGAGCAGCACATCGACGGTCTTTTCACAGCCCAGATAAAGACTAATCCCGATACTCGCCGAACGAAAGTACTCGGTATCGCCGATCAGCAGATAGGGGCGGGCCAACTCGAAACGAACCTTCTCGGCGACCGCTTCCGCCTGGAGAGCGGCGCCCGCGGCATCACCCCCCAGGTTTTCGAGCATCACCACGAACTCGTCGCCCCCCAGGCGGGCCGCCGTATCGCATTCGCGTATGCATGCCGCCAGCCGATTGGCGACCTCGGTCAGCAAGCGGTCGCCGACATCGTGGCCCAGGGTATCGTTCAGGGTCTTGAAGTGATCGATATCGATCATCAGCAATGCCCCGAAATGTCCGTCACGCTTGCTGGCCAGGCACGATTTTTCCAGCCGGTTGAGCAGCATGCGGCGGTTGGGCATGGCCGTCAGCGGATCGTAGTAGGCCAGATGATGAATCTCCGACTCGGCGACTTTCAAATTACTGATGTCGGAAAAGGTGCTGACGAAATGCGTCACCTTGCCCGAGGCATCCCGTACGCTGCTGATCGTCAGCCATTCCGGGAAAACCTCCCCACTCTTGCGGCGATTCCAGATTTCGCCCTGCCAATGCCCCGTCTCGGCGAGCGTACGCCACATTTCGGTATAGAACGTGGCATCCTGCCGCCCCGACTTCAATATGCTGGGCGTGCTGCCGATTGCTTCGGCAGCCGGATAGCCGGTGAGCGTCGAAAAGGCCTGGTTGACCTGCAGAATGCGTTGCTCCGCATCGGTAACCATGATCGCCGCCTGCGAGGCGAAAGCAATTGCCGCAATCCGGAGACTCTGTTCGTGCTGTTGGCGTTCGGAAATATCCGTCGCAATCCCAAGGTAACCCAGAATCTCGCCGCACTTGCCGCGCAGCAGACTGATGCACAGGCTGACGGGAAAGCTCGAACCGTCCTTTCGGACATAGGTCCATTCGGCTTCGATTACAGGCTGCTCCGGACCGAGATCGGCCACGAAAACGGAGAAGCCCTCGGGTGCAGCCACGCCGCGCTGGCGTGTCACTCCCCGGGCGCGCTCGCCGACCTCTTCGGCCAAGTGAAAGATCAGGGGCGTTTCCCGACAGACGACCTCTTCCCACGTATAACCCAGCATTTTCTGGGCTTGGGCATTGAAGTAGAGAATCATCCCCTGCGTATCGGTCAGGATGATCGCCCGTCCGGCATTTTCAAAGATGGCGTGCTGGAGGGCGCAGAGCTGGGTGGGACGCAGACCGGTTTCGTGCCACGCCCCGGTCAGCACGCACGTCTCCGGGAACATCGACGAGGAAGTCATGACCGTCGCCCGGTCCAAGCAAGGCTTACCGGCGGCGAACTTGCCGCACGAAATAAAGCACCTCGTGCAAACATACATCCTCCCCAAGCTCCTGCCTCTGCGACCCGCCGAACGGAGGGTGCGGCAATATTATGGGGAGATTATGAACACAATGACAGAAGGGTAGCAAGCCCCGAAAGACAGTTTTCGCGGGGTTTTTCGCGCCCGGCGCGAAACTCAGCTGCTCGTCAGCAATGCAAATTCGCGCTCGGCGAGTTTTTCGTCGCCGAGATTCAACTCAACCAGGCGACGCAGGTGCGTCACACTGTCCAGATCGATTTCACGACATAGCAGACCGTAGTAATTGGCGACGTGATGCACGATGGATACATCCATCCGGATGCCGGAACCCAGTTCGTCGAGGCGGACTTTCAGCGTTCCCTGGCTGCCGACCGTAACGTACATCGGGCTCGTCGGCGCAATCAACGCTCCTTGCAACGAGAGATCGAGCACCTCGACGACATGCTCGCCATCGGGCAGGAAAAGTCTGGCTTCGCAGTGAAAGGGAATCCGGGAAAACCGGCGACGATTCTGGTTCAAGCTTGCCTCCGTCGTTTTACTTTCCCTGCATGTTACCCCAAAGCAGCTTGTGCAGTTGCAGCTGGAAGCGTACGTTCAGGCCGTCGGCGAGAATCCACTCAGCCAGTGACGAGGCTTCGAGGAGGCCTTGCGCCGGTGAAAGCAGAACCGGGCACAGACGGTCGAGATGGCGCTGGCGAATGACGTCGCGCGCCCACTCGTAGTCGTCGCGCGAGGCGATGACCATTTTGATCTCGTCGCGGTCGTTCAGGCAATCCAGGTTACTCCACAGATTGCGCCCGACCTCGCCGGAACCCGGTGCCTTGAGATCCATGATGCGCGACACGCGCGGATCGACACCGGCCACGTCGAGGGCGCCCGAGGTTTCCAGCGACACATCGTAGCCGGCGTCGCACAGCGCTGTCAGCAGCGGCAGGCAATCCTTCTGCGACAAGGGTTCGCCGCCGGTCACGCAGACCTGGCGGACAGGATACTTCGCCACCTCGGCAAGCACCGACTCGACCGTCGCGGCTTCGCCGCCGGTGAAGCTGTAAGTGGTATCGCACCACGTGCAGCGCAGGGGGCAACCGGTCAGGCGGACAAAAACCGTCGGCAAGCCGACACGCGAGGCCTCGCCTTGCAGCGAGTAGAAAACTTCGGTGATACGCAGGGCCAATTATTTCTTCTTCAGTCTTTCGCGAGCCACGTCGGCAGCCTGAGCGCTCGGGTACTTGGCAACGACCGTTTCCAGCGAGCGCTTCGCTCCGCTGGCATTACCCATTTCCTGCTGGCAGGTCGCCATGGCCAGCCATGCGTCGGCTGCCTTGGGGCTGTCGGCATACTTGGTGGTCACCACGCTCTGCGCCTCGATCGCACGCTTGCAATCGCGCTGGGCATACCAGGCATTGCCCAGCCAGTACTGGGCATTGGGCGCCAGCGTACTGTCCGGATACTTCTGCACGAAGGCGGCAAAACCCGCCGCGGCATCCTTGTACTTGGCGGCCTTGAACTGGTTCAGGGCGGCTTCGTACTCCTGGCTTTCCTTGGCCGGGTCGCCGGTCGGCTTGGCCGGCGGCGTGGCGGCATTCGGATCGGTGCTGCCGTTGGCGGCAACCGGCGTCTCGAACTTGCGCAGACGCGTATCGAGGTCGAGATAGAAATCCTGCTGGCGCTTCTTGGCCGTTTCCAGCTCGTAGTTCAGCGTTTCGATCTGTCCGCGCAGGCGGGCGATCTCTTCGGCCTGGCGCTGGATCTGGGCGGCCAGATCCAGTTGCGCCTTGGCCTGCTGGTCGAATCGCGCCTCCGTCTTGATCCGGTGGTCGGCGATCTGGCGACGCGCCTCGTCGTCATCGAAGACACCGGCCTGGGCCTGCGCGGCACCCAGGGCGGCAATCAGAAGGGCGATTCGAACCGGACGCATGGTTTAGAACTCGCCGCGGCCGTCCGGGGCCTTGTACAGGATGTCGGCACGACGGTTTTCCGCCCAGGCAGCTTCATCGTGCCCCGGGTTCTTCGGCTTCTCTTCGCCCAGGCTGACGGATTCGATCTGGTCATCCTTGACGCCGAGTAGGGTCAGCGAACGCTTCACCGCTTCGGCACGCTTCTGGCCGAGCGACAGGTTGTATTCGCGGCTGCCACGCTCGTCGGTGTTGCCCTGGAGCAGAACCTTGAAGCCCTTGTTGGCGCTCAGGTACTTGGCATGGGCGGCCACCAGATCCTTGTACTCATCCTTGACTTCGTAGCTGTCGAGATCGAAATAGATGCTGCGCTTGGACAACTTGCTGGACGGATCGGTCAGCTCGCGCGGCAGGCCGCTGGCATCGAGGCCGCCGGCGGTCACCGGGGTCACGCCGGTGGAGGACGAACCGCCGGTACGCGATTCGACGGGAGCGCCGGCCCCGTCTTCGGGCAACGGGGTGGTGGAACAGGCAGCCAGCAAGGCAGACAGGAGGGCAGGGATCAGCAGTTTTTTCACGTTGTTCTCCGGTGTGGATTATTGATAGTACGGACCCCAGGCCGGTTCGCGGACATCGCCGGCCGCGACCGTGAGGCGTTGTTTGATCCTGCCATCGCTGGAGACAGCCGATAGGACGCCGCGCCCGCCAACTTCGGTGGCGATCAGGATCATGCGGCTGTTGGGGGCAAAACTGGGAGACTCGTCCTTGTTCGAATCGCTCAGCACCTGGACCTGGCGACTGGCCAGATCCATCACGGCGAGCTGGAAGCGGCCTTCGCGCCGGGTGATGAAGGCGAGGCTCTTGCCGTCCGGCGACGGGCGCGGCGAGACGTTGTAGCTACCCTCGAAGGTGACACGGCGCGAGTCGCCGCCATTGGTGCCGACCTGATAGACCTGCGGGCTGCCGCCGCGGTCGGAGGTGAAGTAGATCGTGCCGCCATCGGCCGAGTAACGGGGCTCGGTATCGATACCGGACGACTGGGTGACGCGCTGCAGGCCACTGCCGTCGGCATTGACCGCGTAGATCTGCGAATTGCCGTCCTTGGAGAGGACGACCGCCAACTTGCGCCCATCCGGCGACCAGGCCGGTGCAGAGTTGGAGCCTTTGAAGTTGGCAACGATGATGCGCTGGCCAGACGACAGGGAGTGCACGTAAATGACCGGCTTTTTCTTCTCGAACGACACATAGGCCAGCTTGCCGCCATCGGGCGACCAGACGGGCGAAATGATCGGCTCGGTCGAGGTCAGCGCCGTTGCTGCATTCTGGCCGTCGGAATCGGCAATCTGCAGCAGGAACTGGCCGCGCGCCTTGACCACGTAGGCGATGCGTGTCGAGAAGACGCCCTTTTCACCGGTCAGCTTCTCGTAGATATAGTCGGCGATACGATGGCCGGCGGCACGCAACTGGGTCGTGCTGGTCACGTAGGCGGCGCCGCCCAGCGCCACGCCCTTTTGCGAGTCATACAAGCGGAAGCGGGCCTCCATGCGGCCATCGGCGCTGCGCGCGATACTACCGGCGGCGAGCGCGTCGGCCCCCTTGCCCTTCCAGTCAGCGTGGTTGATCGGGGCGTTCTCGTCGAAGGCCAGGCCGTTGTGGTCGATCAGCTTGAACAGGCCGCTACGCTCCAGGTCGCTGCGCACGGTCGCGGTAATCACACGCGACGCCACCGGGTCACCCGGAAAATCGACGATGGCCACCGGAATCCGGTTGGCACCGGCACCGGTAATATCGATGGACAATTGCGCCTGGGCCAGACCCGTGACGAGCAGGGCAAAGACAAGGAAAATTCGGCGGGAAATTCGGGACATTACGTTCATTTTCAAAACTTTCGCGCGATTTTACTCTTCAAATGGGCGGTATTTGATTTCCAGTTCTCGCTTGAACTGGGACGGATCGTCCGGTCTGGGGAGAGGAGACGACCTGCGGATCGCCCGCTCGATGGCCGCATCCAATGCATGATTGCCGCTGGAGCGCTTGAGGCGCACATCCAGGACTTCTCCGGTCGGCAATTGATCGACCATGAAAACGGCTTCCGGATTCCCCTGAATACTCGGCGGCAAGGCGATGTTGCTCTTGACCCGGACGCGGATTTTATTGGCGTAATCCGCCACGCCGCGCTTGTTTGCCGATGCCCGCTGCTCGGCTTCTGCCGCCGCGGCGTTGGCCATTTGCTGGGCGGTGGCCTGCGCCTTGGCCGATGACTTCAGCTGCGACGTTTCATTCGCCAGTTCCTTGCTGAAATCGAACTTCGGCTGGGGTTTGGCCTCCGGCTTCGGCGGCTCCGGCTTTTTCGGTTCGGGCTTTGGCGGCTCCGGTTTCTTGGGCTCCGGTTTGGGGGGGTCTGGCTTCTTTTTTTCTTCCTTGACCACGATGTCCGGTTTTTTCGGCGGCGGGGGTTCGACCTTGGGCTCGGGTTTCGGCTGCGGCTTCACCTCCGGCTCGGGCGGCGGGGGAGGAGGCACCACCTGGGTGGCCGGCCGCGGCGTCGGCGACCACAGTTCGACCTCATACACCTCCGGCTTGCTACGTTTCCATTGCACGCCGAAAAACAGGACGACCAGCAACAGCAAATGCACCAGCACGGTCAGCGCCAGCGCATATTTTTTTCCGGGTTCTTCGGGCCGCTCGAGGATCATCGCTTACTTGCTGCGCGTTTCCAGGCCGACCTTGTCGAAATGCAGTTTCTTCACTTCGTCGAGCACCTCGATCACGTTCTTGTAGGGTGCGTCGCCGTCACCGGCGACGAGTACGGCAGGCGCCTGTTCGCCATCGCCCTTCAGCGGGCCGAGGACACTTTTCAATTCGCGCAGGCTAGCGACCTTGGTTTCCTTGCCGTTGGTATCGAACACCGACAAATGTCCGTCCGGCTTGACCTCGACCTTCAGGTACTTGTCCGGCTTGCCCGGCGCCGTACCCGATTCCGGCAGATTGACCGAGCCGGTGGTCATCATCGGTGTCGCCACCATGAAGATGACGAGCAGCACCAGCATGACGTCGATGTACGGGACGACGTTGATTTCGTTTTTCAGGCGGCGCTGGCGCATGGCTTACCGCATCTGGCGCTGGATGATGTTGGAGAACTCCTCCATGAACGACTCGTAGCGCACGGCGAGGCGGTCGATGTCATGCGAGAAGCGGTTGTAGGCAAGCACGGCCGGAATCGCCGCGAACAGGCCGATGGCGGTGGCGACCAGGGCTTCGGCAATACCCGGGGCGACCGAGGCAAGCGTCGCCTGGCCGACGTTGGACAGGCCGCGGAACGCATGCATGATGCCCCAGACGGTACCGAACAGGCCGATGTACGGGGAGACGGAGCCGACCGAGGCGAGAAAGGCAAGGTGGGCTTCCAGGCCGTCCATCTCACGCTGGTAGGTAGCGCGCATGGCGCGGCGTGAACCATCGACGATGTCCTTGGGATCGAGGTTCTTCTGGCCGCGCAGCTTGGTGAATTCGCGGAAGCCGGCTTCGAAGATGCGTTCCATCGAACCGGCATGGTGGCGATCGTTCACCGCGCTGTTGTAAAGGTTGTTGAGATCGCCCCCGGACCAGAAGTCGCGCTCGAAGGTTTCGGTCTTTGCGCGCGCCTGCTTGACCGCGAACAGCTTCATGAAAATGTAGTACCACGACATCAGCGAAACGCCGGCAAGCAGCGCCATGACGATTTGCACGACCGCGCTGGCCTGCAGGATGAGATGAAGGATGGAGAGGTCCTGGGTGACGTTCATTTAAGCGCTTCCAGCTTGGAATACAGAAAATCGGGGATCGGGGCGGGTTTCAGGCTGGTCATGTCGACGCAGGCGATCTCGACGGTGCCGGTGACCAGTTCGTCGTCGCCACGCCGGACATGCTGACGGAAGACGACGCGCACGCGGGTCAGCTTCTCGACTTCGAGACCGACGGTCAACTGGTCATCGAGGTGGGCGGGGCGGAGATATTCGCAATCGGCCTTGCGGGCAACAAAGCCGATACCGGTATCGAGCGCCAGCTGGCGCTGGTCGTGACCGGCCGAACGCATCCATTCGGTGCGGCAACGTTCGAAGAATTTCAGGTAATTGGCGTAGTAAACGACCCCGCCCGCATCCGTGTCTTCGTAATACACACGCACCGGGATGGTGAAAGCGTTGGGACTGGGCTCAAATTTCATCCCAGGATTTTACCTTGCATCGCAACATTGTTTTGTAACGGTCTGTTTCTGCGCCAGTTATGGCGTTTTCGCGGCCAGATCGCATCCCATGGTGACATCAGCAGTGTCAGGTCAAGCGGTGCACCGACAGGCCAAGGAATGCGACCGCGAACTGCCGGCATCGCCACCGCAACAAAAAGTACCTTCATGGGGAATCCTTCCTGAACTGAAGCATGCTTAACGCAGCAAGCCCTGTCTGGGTGGACCGGGCCGCCGCCTATTCTTCGGAGAGGAGGTCGCGCACCACCGCGCTGGCCGGCTCGGCGAGGCCGAGGTGGCGATAGATCGCCGGCGTGGCGATACGCCCGCGCAAGGTACGCTGCAGGTAGCCTTGCTGGATCAGGTAGGGTTCGAGAACATCCTCGATGGTGTCGCGCGCCTCGCCGATGGCGGCAGCGAGGTTATCGACGCCGACCGGGCCGCCGCCGAACTTGTCGATCACGGCACTCAGCAGCTTGCGGTCCATCAGGTCGAGACCGGCCGGGTCGACATCGAGCATGTGCAGGGCCAGATCGGCGACGCCGCGCGTGATGTTGCCGTCGGCCTTGACCTCGGCGTAATCGCGGACACGACGCAGCAGGCGGTTGGCGATGCGCGGCGTGCCGCGCGAACGTTTGGCGATTTCCAGCGCCCCGTCGCCATCGATCGGTGCGTTGAGCAAGGAGGCGGAACGGCTGACGATGCTTTTCAGCTCGTCCGCAGTGTAGAACTCCAGACGGGCGACAATGCCGAAGCGGTCACGCAGCGGGTTGGTCAGCATGCCGGCGCGCGTCGTAGCACCAACCAGCGTGAAAGGCGGCAGGTCGAGCTTGACCGAACGCGCCGCCGGGCCTTCGCCGATCATGATGTCGATCTGAAAATCCTCCAGCGCCGGGTAGAGGATTTCCTCGACCACCGGGCTGAGACGGTGAATTTCATCGATGAACAGCACATCGTGCGGTTCCAGGTTGGTCAGGATGGCGGCCAGATCGCCGGCCCGTTCGAGCACCGGGCCGGAGGTCTGGCGCAGGTTGACGCCCATTTCGGCGGCGACGATGTGGGCCAGCGTGGTCTTGCCCAGACCCGGCGGACCAAAAAGAAGTACGTGGTCGAGCGATTCGCTGCGTTTTTTCGCCGCCTGGATGAAGATTTCCAGCTGTTCGCGGATTTTCACCTGGCCGGTGTAGTCGGCCAGCCGCTTGGGACGCAGGGCGCGTTCCAGGGCCTCTTCCTGCGCCGACTTGCTTTGCGGCGCGATGATGCGGTCCGCACCGGCGACCAGTTTGTCGGTTTCGATCATGGATGAATTTCCTCGCGAATCCAGCGACGGAGCAGCATTTCGCCAAGCGCCAGAAGGACCGGGCCGAGGAAGATGCCGATGAAGCCGAAGACCAGCACGCCGCCGAGCACGCCCAGCGCGATGAGCAGGATGGACAGCCCGGCGCCGCGAGCCATCAGGATCGGCTTGACGAAGTTGTCGATGCTGCTGATCACGAAGAGGCCGTAGAGCACCATGAAGATGGCCCAGCCGATCTGCCCTTCGCTGTATAGCCAGGCTGCCACACCGCCCCAGATCAGCGGCGGCCCGACCGGGATCATCGACAGGAAGAAGGTGGCAAAGCCCAGCAGAACGGCGGCCGGTACGCCCACGATCAGGAAGCCGGCCGTCGCCACCGCCCCCTGCGCCGCCGCCGTGCCGACAATGCCCAGCATGACGCCGACCACCGTACCGCGGGCTTTTTCGAGCATATGCTCGCCCAGGTCGCCGCCCAGCTTGCGCGAACCGACCAGCAAGGCATGGCTGACCGCTGCGCCGTCGCGGTACAGGAAAAAGACGACAAAAAGCACCAGCGCGATCTGCAACAGGCCGTTCGCAGCGATGCCGCCGAGCGCCAGTGCAAAGCGGCGGGCAGGCACGATCAACTGACGCACCACGCCGTTCAGTTCCTCGCGACTGCTGGCGATGCGATGCCAGGTGGCGTCGATCTCGCTGCCGACAAAAGGCAGGCCGCTCAACCAGGCCGGCGAATTCACCGGCATGCCGTGCTCGATGTGGGGTTTGAGGAAGTCGATCAGCTTGTCCGCGCCATTGGCCAGCGAACCGGCCAGGAATATCGTGGGCAGCAGCATGACGAGAACCAGCGCCAGCGTCATCAGCGAGGCGCCGAGGGTATCGCGCCCCCCGAGCACGGGCAGCAGGCGGTCGGCATAGAGACGCCAGGTGCACACCCAGACCACGAAGGCGAACAGCACCGCCCCGATGAAGGGCAGCAACACCGCAACGCAACCAACAATCATCAGCACCACCAGCGCAATCTGCGCCAGCCGCTTGGGGTCTTGTTCCTCGATCATCAGGCTTTGGACAGCAACTTGAGTGCCTGGCGGATGCCATCGGACGTGCCAACGTCGGCCGGCAGTTGCTTCATCGCCGCTGCCGCTTCCTTCTCGTTGTAGCCGAGGGCGATCAGGGCGTTGGCGATATCCTGCCGGGCATCGTCGGCCGGCGCATGCAACGAGACGCCGGTGGCGTCGGCCAGCTTGCCCTTCAGTTCGAGGAGCAGGCGCTCGGCCGTCTTCTTGCCGATGCCGGGAATCTTGATCAGGCGACCCAGCTCCTGCTGCGCCACAGCAGCCGACAGGTCGTTGACCGACAGACCCGACAGCACCGACAGCGCAGTCCGCGCCCCGATGCCGGATACCTTGAGCAACTGGCGGAAAGCGAAGCGCTCGGCCTCGGTCAGGAAACCGTAGAGGAAATGCCCATCCTCGCGCACCGCGAAATGGGTCAGCAATTTCGTCTTCTCGCCCGCGGCCGGCAGGTTGTAGAAAGTGCTCATCGGCACGTCGAGCTCGTAGCCGACGCCGTTCACGTCGAGGACGATCTGCGGCGGGTTCTTTTCGGCGAGGATGCCGGTGAGTCTTCCGATCATGGGGTTTCCGGATACTGTATGTTCAAACAGTCATCATCCTATCAGGCGGCCGCCGCGAACGCGATACCCGGCCGTCGCCAGCGCCCCCAATCCTTGCCCGCCATGTGCGTGGGCAATCGCGCAGGCCAGCGCATCGGCGGCGTCGGCAGCGGGCGAACCCGCCAGCGAGAGAAGGCGCACCACCATGTCCTGCACCTGCTCCTTGGCCGCCTTGCCATGGCCGACCACCGCCTGCTTGACCTGCAAGGCCGTGTATTCGGCAACGGGCAATCCGCCATGCACCAGTGCACTGATCGCCGCCCCGCGCGCCTGACCGAGCAGCAGCGTCGATTGCGGATTGACGTTGACGAAGACCTTTTCCACCGCAGCCTGATCGGGCCGGTAGGTGGCGATCACCTCGCTGATTCCGGCGAACAGCGTGGCGATGCGCTCCGGCAAGCTCTGCTTGTCGTTCGACTTGATGCAGCCGCTGGCTACATAAACCAATTGGTTGCCATGCTTCTCGATGACGCCAAAGCCGGTCACGCGCAGTCCCGGGTCGATGCCTAAAATACGGGGAGCATTCATTTGATCGACCTCATGTCTTGCGCGTGGTCGGCTTCAGCGCAGGCTAACCGGCGTAGCCGGTTAAGCGGGCACAGCCCGCGGCCGGAGCTAAAACCCGTCACCCGGAGACCCGGATCGATCCCGAGAATGCGCGGGGTCGTCATTTCGTCCTCGCCACCAGATAGACCCCGCCAACCGCCACCACCATGCCGATGATGGCCGTCAGGGTCAGCGTTTCACCAAAGACGACAAAGGCGATCAAGGCCGTCGTCGGCGGCGTCAGGTAGAACAGGCTGGCGACATTGACCGCGCTGCCGCTGCGGATCAGTAGGTTGAGCAGGCTGATCGCCCCGAGCGACAGCACCAGCACCAGCCAGCCGAGCGCAAACAGGAAGTGGCCGTTCCAGTCGATGCGGTAATCCTCGAACAGGGCCACGGCGATGGCGGTGACGATGGCGGTCGGCACGAACTGGATGACCGAGCCGCTGCGCAGGTCGAACTTCGGACAGAAGCGCTTCTGGTACAACGTACCGGCGGTGATGCCGAGCAACGCGACAACCGCCGGAATCAACATCGGCCCCAGCGCCCCGTCGCCCAGCTTGCCCGACACGACCATGCCGACGCCGACAAAGCCCAGCGCCAGCCCGCCCCATTGGCGCACCGTCACCTTCTCGCCGAGCAACCAGCCGGAACCAAGCCCCGTCAGCAACGGCTGCATGCCGACAACCAGCGCCGTGACGCCGGCCGACAGGCCGTGCTTGATCGCCACGAACACCCCGCCGAGATAGATCGCATGAACCAGAATGCCGGAAACGCCGATGTGCAGCCAGTCGCTTCGCCGCTCCGGCCACGGCGCGCGCGTTGCCAGGGCGATGAGCAGCATCAGGGCAATGACCAGACCGTAGCGGGTAAGCAGGAAAGACAGCGGCTCGGCATACGGCAACCCGTATTTCGCGCCGATGAATCCGGTGCTCCACAGAAAGACGAACAGCAAGGGGTAGAGTCGTTGCATCGAATTCAGTCCGGCGTGCAGAGCTTGCGTGCCTCAAGCAGGGTTTCAAACAGCATGCGGGCGTCGCTGCTGGCGCGATGGCGGCGCAGTTGCAGGCGCAACTCCACCGCGGCGCGCGTGGCGTGCCACAGCTTCTGCTCGCACTCGCCGAGCAGATCGCGGATGTCCTTCACCTGGAAAAGCGGCACCCGTTCCGCCGCGTCGAACAGCTTGCCGAGCCAGACGTAGTCGTATGCCCAGGCATCGCAGTAAACGCATTGGCCACGCAGTTTGTCGTTGAGGTCATTGCAGACATCGAGCGCCCGGCTGCCTTTTTCGAACAGCAGTTCGCGCCGGATGCCGTGGATCCGCTCGGCGGAGTCGTCCCAATGGCTCCACGCCGGCTCCGGCGCGATCAGGGTGCAATAAGCCTGTCCATCCGGCAGATAGAACCCGACCTCGATCGGATAACTGCCTTTTCCGAACCCGGAGGCCTCGATATCGATGATGGCCGGCTGGATCATTCAGCCGTCGCGCGCGTCAGTTGCAGCTCGCCCGGCAGGCAGCCGAATCGGTGGCACAGGCCTTGTCGTCTTCGACCTTGCAGGCAACCTTGGTGCGATAGGTGAAATTGACTCCGTTCGGATAATTGCACACCACCTTGGTGATCGATCCCTGCTTCGCGACCTTCATACCGGTCGCCTTCAGCGCCTTGAGCCTGGCCTGCGGCAGATCGCAGGAGACGTAGCCGTCGAAAGCACCATCCGCCGATTCCCACAGGGCGGTATTCTTCATCGCCCGGTAATCGTCGTAGCGCATGCAGTTGTCCGTTTCGCCGGCATAGGCCTTCTTGTCGTCGCTGCAAAAGCCGCTATAGGTGTGCTTCAGCTCTTCCTCGCTCGGGCAGGCATTCACCTGCCGGGCAGCCCCCAGATCCGGGCAGGCGAATTGTGCCGCACCGGCAGACAGCGAGATGCCGAGCAGGAGCAGGGCAGGGAGAATCCGGCGGAATTTCACGAGCAATCCTTTATAACGCGATATGCAATCAAAAAGCCGGCATCGTCGCCTAACGGCAGCCAATAACCGGCAAACCGTTCATTCCTCGATCACGGCGGTAGTGTAGATTTCCTGCACGTCGTCGAGGCCTTCCAGGGCGTCGAGCAGCTTCTGCATCTTCACCCCGTCGTCGCCGGCAAACACGTTCTCGCCCTCCGGCTTCATCGTCACTTCGCTGAATTCCGGGGTAAAGCCGGCGGCTTCCAGCGCATCCTTGACGGCAATGAACTCGGTCGGCGCGGTGATCACTTCGATCGAACCGTCGTCGTTGGTCGCCACATCCTCGGCGCCAGCCTCGATGGCCGCATCCATCAGCGCCCCTTCGTCGGTGCCCGGGGCAAACAGCATCTGGCCGCAGTGCTTGAACTGGAACGCCACGCAGCCGTCGGTACCCATGTTGCCGCCGTGCTTGGAGAAGGCATGGCGCACTTCGGCCACGGTGCGGGTCTTGTTGTCGGTCAGGCAGTCGACCATGATCGCTGCGCCGCCGATGCCGTAGCCTTCGTAGCGAACTTCGACGTAATCGACGCCTTCGAGTTCGCCGGTGCCCTTCTTGATGGCGGTGTCGATCTTGTCCTTGGGCATGTTGACCGCCTTGCCCTTGTCCACGGCCACGCGCAGACGCGGGTTGAAGCTGATGTCGCCGCCGCCCATCTTGGCGGCCACGGTGATTTCCTTGGCGATCTTGGAGAAGGCGGCGCCGCGCTTCTCGTCCTGGCGACCTTTACGGTGCTGAATATTGGCCCATTTGGAGTGACCAGCCATGATGATTTCCCACTGCAAATAACAAAGAAGGCGAGATTTTACCCGCCGGAAGCCTTCTCGTCAGGTCGGCGGCTTACGCTATTTCACAAAGCCTCGCCCCGGCGTTGCTAGAATGTTTGGATAAATTTCCCGAGGAGCCCGCTGCCATGTCCGATCCCCTGTATCTCGCCAAATCCGAAGACGGTTACCCCGCGCTGCTGCCGCAGATGGCCAACCGTCACGGCCTGATCACCGGCGCGACGGGAACCGGCAAGACGGTCACCTTGCAATCCATCGCCGAGCGCCTGTCCTACGCCGGCGTACCGGTCTTCATGGCCGACGTCAAGGGCGACCTCTCGGGCATGGGCGCCCCCGGCAATCCCTCCGAAAAGCTGTTGAAGCGCGTCGCCGAACTGGGCCTCGAAGGTTTCCAGCCTTACGCCAACTCCGTCGCTTTCTGGGATGTCTTCGGCGACAACGGCGTGCCGGTGCGCGCCACGATTTCCGACATGGGCCCGCTGCTGCTCGCCCGCCTGCTCAACCTCAACGATACCCAGGCCGGCGTGCTGCAACTCGTCTTCAAGATCGCCGACGATCAGGGGCTGCTGCTGCTCGATCTCAAGGACCTGCGCGCCATGGTCCAGAACGTCGGCGACAACGCCAAGAGCTACACCACCGAATACGGCAACATCGCCGCCGCCTCCATCGGCGCCATCCAGCGCGGTCTGCTCACCCTCGAACAACAGGGTGGCGATGCCTTCTTCGGCGAACCGATGCTCAACATCAACGACCTGATGCAGGTCGACAGCAACGGCCGCGGCGTCATCAACGTCCTCGCCGCCGAAAAGCTGGTGCAGGCCCCGGCGCTCTACTCCACTTTCCTGCTCTGGCTGCTCTCCGAACTGTTCGAGCAACTGCCGGAAGCCGGCGACCTCGACAAGCCCAAGCTCGTCTTCTTCTT
This sequence comes from Dechloromonas sp. CZR5, assembly GCF_008711155.1. Classification (GTDB taxonomy): domain Bacteria; phylum Pseudomonadota; class Gammaproteobacteria; order Burkholderiales; family Rhodocyclaceae; genus Azonexus. The sequence goes on from NZ_VUYQ01000002.1 coordinate 407,528, forward strand.
CGACGAAGCCCACCTGCTCTTCAGCGATGCTCCGCAAGCCTTGACCGACAAGGTCGAGCAGGTCGTCCGCCTGATCCGCTCCAAGGGCGTCGGCGTCTATTTCGTCACGCAGAACCCGCTCGACGTGCCGGAAAAAATCCTCGGCCAGCTCGGCAACCGCGTCCAGCACGCCCTGCGCGCCTTCACGCCGCGCGACCAGAAGGCCGTGCAGGCCGCCGCGCAAACCATGCGCGCCAATCCCAAGTTCGATGCCGCCACCGTCATCACCGAACTTGGCGTCGGCGAAGCGCTGGTCTCCTTCCTCGACGAGAAGGGCCGCCCCAACGTCGTCGAACGCAGCATCATCTTCCCGCCCGCCTCGCGCCTCGGGCCCCTGACTGCCGACGAGCGCAAGGCCATGATCGCCGCCTCGCCGATGCTCGCCGCCTACGGCCAGAGCGTGGACCGCGAATCCGCCTACGAAGTCCTCAAGGGCAAGCCGGCTACCGCTCCTGCCGCCCCCGGCGCCATCCCCGCGCCGCAAGGCGGTGGCATCAACGCCAACGACTGGGGCAACCACGCCGGCCAGCCGCAGCCGCGCTACGAACAGGCCCAGCAACCCCAACCCGTCCCCGAAGCCCAGGCCGACGCCGGCGGCGGCATCCTCGGCGGCCTTGGCGACATCCTGATGGGCAGCACCGGCCCGCGCGGCGGCAAGCGCGAAGGCGTACTCGAAAGCGCCGCCAAGAGCGCCGCACGCGGCGTCGCCGGAACGGTAGGCCGGGAACTCGGCAAGCAGATTCTGCGCGGGGTGCTGGGGTCGATTCTGGGTGGGCGACGTTAGCCGGCACACCCCTTGCGTAGTAGCACCCCGTCACCATAATTTCTACGGGGTTGCACCATGGCAATTGCCTCTCTGGCCGCGTCGGCGGCGCTTTCGCTGGTTGGATCGGTCGCCAGGAGTCTGATGTCGCCCAGTCGGCCGGCGGCAAGTTCGGCCGATGGGGTGGAAAATTCTGCCGTCGTAAAAATTTCCGAGGCCGGGCGGGCGCGCCTGACGGCGGAGGCGAACTCCACCGAGAGCAACACCCGGGCGGCCTACGACACGTCGCAGGGCAGCAAGGCGCTCGACATCGACGACTATTTCACGCCCGATCCATCGCGCCCGCTGCTGTCGATCCCGCTGCTGATGCCGACGCAGAACAATATCGACGCGTTGAGCCGGCAGGTGTCGGCCAAGATGCCGGCCTTCCTGGCGGCGCACGGCATTCCCGAAGCGCCGGCCAGTATCAGCTACGATGCCTACGGCCAGATTCAATTGCCGGGCGACTATGCGTACGCGGCGCAGTTTCGCGCAGCGCTGACCGACAACCCGGTGCTGGCCCGCCAGCTGAGCACGGTAAACGCCCTGTCGTCGCACATGACGGAGATGAACAAGGCCCTGAAGTTCGATACCGAATACCGTGCCGCCCGCAGCCCGTCCGAGATCGAGGCGGTAATTGCCAAGTACCGGGCTTTGCTCGACGGCCAGACCACGCCATCCGCCATCGCGCTGCATTTCGACGGCCAAGGCCGCCTGTCCGTCACCGCCGATGGCAAGGCACTGGCAGCCTGACATGAGATGTTGATTTGACCGGCGAGCGAATGGGCTACGCGTGACTGGTTTGGCGGGCCGCCGTTGTTGGTCGCTGCCCGAGAACCCTTTACCGAATTAGGCGTCGAACTTCATGTCCCCCAACAGGAGCACGACACCATGCCAGGAACCGTTCGTCTTCACCGTGTCTTGAAAGCGCCCGCCGAGCGCTTGTATCGAGCCTTCACGACGGCCGATGCGATGGCCAAGTGGCTGCCGCCGCATGGTTTTACCTGTACCGTCCACCATCTGGATGCGCGGGCCGGCGGAAGCTTCCGGATGTCCTTCACCAATTTTTCGACACAGCAGAGCCACAGCTTCGGCGGCGAATATCTCGAGCTCGTTCCCAACAGCTTGTTGCGCTATACGGACCGCTTCGACGACCCCAATCTACCGGGTGTCCTGCAGGTGACCGTCACGCTGACGCCGGTGCTGTGCGGCACCGAGTTGATCGTCGTGCAGGACGGGATTCCCGATGCGATCCCGGTTGAGATGTGCTATCTCGGCTGGCAGGAATCGCTGGAACAACTGGCGGCGCTGGTCGAGCCGGACATCCCGCAGTAGACCTCCCGAGACATCTCCATGCCGCATGGGTAAGCCAATTGAAGCGGGCGGCACTGGAATATGCCTATCATTCAGCACCTTTCTTCCTGAAGCCAACCAGATGCCATATTCCCTACGCCTCCGATTTGTCACCATTCAACTGACCTTCCTGCTGCTGGCTGGCTGTACAACCGAAGCCTGGTACAAGGGTGTCAATCAGTCATCCGAGCATCACTGCCGCAAGCAGCCACCAGGCGAAAGCCAGAAATGTCTGGATGGACTCAACAAGACGAGCTATGCCGACTACGAAAAGGAACGGGCTGCGCAAAAGCAGTAGCATCGGCGAGCTGCTGAGTCGCCCAGGGAAGGAACTGCCCCAGGCATTGGACAAGGACGTCCAATGTCTTCTACCGCGAGTTAGTGAGGTGCCGACCCGAGGAGAGGTATTGCCCTGTTGAAACACGCGATGGCGCCGAGTCGCTCGCAGCGGGCCTGGACGAGAACATCCGTTTCAAAAACAAAGACAAATCAATATTTTTAAGGCATATTCCCGACAGGGGTTTCACCAGAACCGATGCTTTTGGTGATTAAGGAAAATTATTCAATGGGGATCGACTATGCGCTGTTTCAGGGGATTTTTTTGGGCATGCCTGGTTGTCTTGATTTCTGGCTGCGCCAGCAAACCACAGCAACCCATATCACTTGCAAATGACTTCATCGGCGGGAAAACCGGTCGTATTGGCGTTGCAACGAACAAGATACCGCAAGCATCGACCAGTTTCCCCGGTGCGGCCTGTCTGCTGTGTTACGCAGCCGCCTCGCTTGCCCACACATCGCTAACCAGCCACACAGAAGCATTGCCTACCGATCAAATCGTTTTATTGAAAAAGGAGCTGGTCGACACCCTGAAGGGAAAAAACATCGATGCCGTTGAAATCGCCACGCCCGTCAACGTTGCCGACCTCCCCGATTCCGGAAAATCCGGACCGGATGTCGCTCGCAAGGACTTCTCGGGCTTGCGCGCCAAACTCGGAATTGACAAGCTTTTGATCATTGACGTCGTCATGCATGGGTTCGTACGAAATTATTCGTCCTATGTACCGGCCGGCGATCCCAGGGCGGTTTTTTTCGGTAGCGGCTATATTGTGAATCTGAGCAACAACACGTACGAGTGGTACGAACCGATTGAAATTTCCAAAGGCGCCCCCGGCAACTGGGATGAACCCCCGAAATTTCCCGGCTTGACCAATGCATATTTCCAGAGCGTTGAAACGGCCAAAGACCGGCTTCTCAAACCATTTGGCAACGATACTCCTCCGCAAAGCCAGCAAACCCAGAGCCTGACTCAAAACCAACCCGCCGCCGGAGGCCGGTAATGGCAGGAGAAGGTGTAATGCGGGCAGCGTGGCTTCTCATAGCCTTGTCGGGACCTGCAATCGCTCAGACAGACAGCCAGCACGGAGAAATGCCGATAAACGGCAAGCCATTGGCGCTCAAACTTCCCGCACATAAAGAAGTCGTCTTTCGCGGCGTGGTCAATTCTGATGAAGGAGGTATGGCCCCGGGGGGAATGATGTATCCGGCTCCCAATCCGCTCGCCTTCCTCGCCGCTATCGCAACGCACGCAATCATCATGGATGGTGCCAAACAGCATCAAACGACTAGACAGCAGACGGAAGCTGACAAAGTACTCCAGCCTTATCAAACCTTGATTGAAAAGATGGATGCCAAGGCCATGATGAACGACGCATTGGCTTCCAGCACCCAGGGAAAACATCTGAAAACCGTGGAGGCCGCTCCTCATCCACCAGCCGATTCCATTCTCGAAAGCACGCCTGTTTTCTGGATGACGGCTGATCAGGAAAGCATCATCGTCGACAATCTCCTGAATATCCGTCACCCCGGAGATGCCGACAAACCGGCCTACAGCAACGTCATCCGCGTGATTTCAACCGCACATAACGCACAGGCAGCGCAAGCCTATTGGACTGGCAATGGGTCGCAACTTTCGGCTATCGCAGTCAAACTGCTCGCAGAATCTATCGATATCGGCTTGAACGATGCAAATGCCGCATCAAGTGAGGCAAAGCCCTTTCGCACCATTCGCTACTATGAAGGCGGCCAGGAAAAGATGGAACGCGCCCAGCTATTGAACGAGCGCTGCGGACGGATGATTTTGAAGACACTACGCGGCACCCTCATGTCGGTACCCAAGTTAAAGACTGTTGCCACCCAGGCGGCCAACGCCACTTGCCAATCGAACCTGTAGACGAGCGCCGAACTTCGCACCCGATGGCGCCGTTCAAGGCAAGGAAGATGAAGCGCAAAAGCAGTAGTATCTGTGCTCCATCCTGATTGCCGGCACCACGCGCATCATGCACGACCTTCCCCCGCTCCACGCGCTACCCGCCTTCGAGGCCGCTGCCCGCCTGGGTAGTTTTCAGGCGGCAGCGGCGGTGCTGCACCTGACGCCGTCGGCGATCAGCCACCGCATACGCCAACTGGAAGCGCACCTCGGCCAGGATCTGTTCGAACGTCGGCATCGGGCCATCGTATTGACGGCTGCCGGGCGGCGTTACCTGGCCGTGGTTCGCGATGCCTTGCTGCGCCTAGACGAGGCCAGCGCCGTGCTGCGCGCGCCTCGCCGGGAACGGCTGCGCATTTCGGTGGCGCCGGCCTTGGGCAGCAAATGGCTGGTCTCCCGTATTGCCCGGTATCAGGAAAGCCATCCTGAAGTCGAATTCAGCCTGGGCACCGCCACCGGCCTGGGTCCCTTGCTCAATGGCGAGGCCGATATCGGCCTGCGCTATGGCGAAGAAGAATGGCCGGGGCTGCTCGCCTGGAAGCTGTTTGAGGAAAGGGTATTTCCGGTGTGCAGCCCGGCATTGGCTGCCGATTTGAAACATCCCGACGACCTGGACGGAAAGCGCCTGCTGCGCCACCCCTTGCTGTCCTGGCAGCGCTGGTTCGCCGCCGCCGGGTTGAACCGCCCAGAACCGGTTGCCGGCCCGTGGTACGACGATGCGTTGCTGATGTTGGAGGGCGCCGTGGTCGGTCATGGTATCGCCCTGATGGCCGGCAGCCTGGCTACCCCCTATGTGGCCGATGGCCGTCTCGTCCGCCCGTTCGCCGAGGATTGCGCCGACCGCAGCTTCTATGTCGTTGCGCCACCCGCCATTCAGGAACGCCCGGCGGCGACGGCCTTCATCCGCTGGCTGGTGCGCGGGGCGCACGAAATCACCGGGTAGGCAGGGCTGCCTCCGTCAGCGGCTCGGTAACGTCACATGAAATTGGTTCACCTGAACCCGCTTCAATTCGTTTGAACGCAAGCATGCCTACCGGCACGCTTGTCTTACCGCTTTCTTCCGCCTGCGCCCCGCCTACCCGGCGACGGCCGCTCCGGGACCGGCGCACCCCACCCCCGGTGTGCCGTCACGGCCGCTCCCGCGGCCATTTCACGGATTCAAGGAGAACGAACATGCAAGACCGCGACGGTACTATCTGGCTCGACGGCCAATGGCTGCCCTGGGCTGAAGCGAAGGTGCACGCGCTGACCCATACCCTGCATTACGGCTACGGCTGCTTCGAGGGCATCCGCGCCTACGAAACGGCCAACGGCCCGGCGATCTTCCGGCTCGACGAACATGTGCGCCGGCTGGTGGATTCCGCCCATATCCTCGCCATCGACCTGCCGGTCGACCGCGCCACCCTGACGAGCCTCTGCTGCGAAGCGATTCGCCGCAACAACCTGCGCAGCGGCTACATCCGCCCGCTGGTGTTCCTCGGTGCCGAAAAACTCGGCGTCGATCCGGCCGGCGCCGACACCCATGTCATGGTGGCTGCCTGGCCTTGGGGCGCCTACCTGGGCGGCAACGCCATCGAGAACGGCATCCGCGTCCGTGTCTCGTCGTACGCCCGTCATCACCCGAACGTGCAGATGTGCCGGGCCAAGGCGATTTCCACCTATGCGAACTCCATCCTGGCCGTGCGCGAGGCCCGGCGTGACGGCTACGATGAGGCGCTGTTGCTCGACACCGAAGGCTACGTGGCGGAAGGATCGAGCGAGAACGTGTTCATTGTGCGAGACGGCGAGGTGTTGCAACCGGAAACCACCTCGGCGCTCGACGGCATCACCCGGCGTACGGTGGAAACGCTGGCCCGCGAGGCCGGCCTGACCGTGCGCGCCAAGCGCATCACCCGCGACGAGGTGTATTGCGCCGACGAGGTCTTCCTGACCGGCACCGCCGCCGAAATCACTCCGGTGATCGAGGTGGATCGCCGGCGTATCGGGACAGGCAAGCCCGGGCCGGTGACCCGCTTGCTGCAACAGCGTTACTTCGCCTGCGTCAGGGGCGAGGACGCCAGCCACGCTGCCTGGCTGACGGCTATCTGATGCCATCCGGGGCCGCCCACACCGGCCCCGGGTCGGGTTTTCAGGCGCGACGCCGGAAGCCGCTCAGCATCTCCCACTGATGCGCGCTCAAGCCCAATAGGATGAGCGCCGTGCCGATCCACAGCCGGAGGCCGATCGTCTCGCCGTTGAACCAGTGCCCCAGGAACAGCGCGATTACCGGGGTTATCAACGTGATCAACGCGACTTTCGAGGTCTCGAGATGCTTGATCACGTAGTAGTACATGGCGAAGCCGATCACCGAACCGAAAATACCCAGATAAGCGATGGCAGCCCCGGCGCGCGGCGGCACGACGGCTGGCAACTGGCCGTCGCCGAGCCACCAGACCAGTCCGAAAAAAGGCAGGGAAACGCTCAACGTGCCGAGCGTTGTCGCCAGCGGTGGGCTGTCGTCGCCGATCTGCTTCAGCCACACCAGGCCGCCTGAGTAGATCGCCACGGCCGCCAGGATGGCCGCCAGTCCCAGCAGCGCAGAGGCATGCCCAAGACTGTCGCCATGGATGAAGATGGTCGCCAAACCGGCTGCGCCGAGCAGCATGCCGAGCAATTTCATCGGGGTCAGCGAGCGCTCGCCGACGAATATCGCGCCTAGAATGGCGGCGGCGAGCGGCGACAAGCCGAAGAGGACGGAAATCAGGCCGGAATGCACGTAGCGTGCGCCCCAATAGGTCAGCACCATCGCCCCGAACAGCGCCAGACCACCGACCAGATAGGCGCGACGCGCCCGCGCATGCAGCGGAATGCGTATGCGCCACAGCGCAATGACCAGGCTGGCGACGACGACGCCAATCGCCATGCGGGCGAGCACGGCCAGCGCAAAGCCGATGCCTTGCGTACTCCACTGGATGGCCAGCGGAGTGGTGGACCAGATCAGGATGATGCCGAGATAGGCGAGCGGGACGGACATACGATTCTCCGGTTCAGTTCACTGGTGGTGACGGGGGATGCAAGGCGGCGTGATGTTGATGCTCGCGCTCGATGAAGGCGGCGATCATGGCCCGCCAGGTAGCCTCGACCACATCAGGGTCGGCGCCGTTTTCCAGCGCCAGCGCATTCACCCTGGCCAATACTTGGGTGACGCGCTGCGGCGCCGGAACCTCATCGGCCGTCTGCTTGAAAGCCGCAGCCTGGCGCACGTAGGCACCACGCTCGGCAATCAGCGCGACCAGCAGGCTGTCCACGCGGTCGATGTGGCGGCGAACCTCGGCCAGCGAGGTGCATTGGGTGACAGGATTCATGCTTGCTCCTTGGGAGACGGGATGGAATGACGGAAAACAAAAAGGCCGCGGGTTTCGATGCCGCGGCCTTTGGATGAAATCGGAATGACGACGACTAATCCGCTGCGGACCCCGGACAAACGGCGATGCGCCATGCGCGCAGGATGCGGCCGGGCAGCAGGCTCAGGACAAAGGAGGAATGCAGTCGGTTCATTTCTTCATTTTGGCGGCATATTGTGCAGTGCGTCAAGCCGCCTTCACTCAGCGACGATAACGGCGGTGCCAAGTATCCCGAGGGAAGAATAGCCTGCCGCCATGGAAACGGCTTAATATTAGTCTTTTCTGATTCACAGGAGCCTGTCATGAAATTTCTCCTCCCCGCGACGCTGCTGATTGCCGCTTTGCCAAGCTTCGCCCAAGACATTGCCGCACTGACCGCCGATACGAAAAAGACCGTCCTGCCGGTCGTACCCAAAGTAGTCAATGCGATGCAGGATGCAGTCGCCAGCAAGGGGGTGGCCGGCGCCATTCCTGTCTGCAGAGAACAGGCTCCCGAACTGATCAAGGAAAAGCGCCAGGAAACCGGCTGGGACATCCGCCGCGTCAGCCTCAAGACGCGCAACGCCGAACGCGGCACACCCGACCTCTGGGAAGCCCGCCAGCTGGCCGACTTCAACATCCGCGCGGCGAACGGGGAGAAGATCGACAGCCTCGAAAAAAGCGAAATCGTAACGGTCGACGGCAAGCCGGTACTGCGCTATATGAAGGCGCTGCCCGTCGGCGATGTCTGCCTCAACTGCCACGGCCCGACCGATACGCTCGATGCCGGACTGAAAAATGCGCTGACGGCAACTTATCCACACGATCAGGCCACCGGCTACGTAAAGGGGCAGATTCGCGGCGCGCTGACGGTCAAGCGCCCGCTGTAGCATCCCTGCGCGCACACCGGCACCTCGCAGGCGCACCAACGTGACAATGCGGCGACATGCCCGGGCAAAGCAATCTTGGGCATGTCGCCACATGTGACCGGAGAGTGCGCACGAGCAGATGTATCCTCATGCGCTATCGCCCTCTCGATACCAGGCCGATATTGATCATCTTGCTGGTCACGCCACGAACGGCTCAGCCGCCCAGCTCTATCTGCCGAACAACGGGCAAGTCGATCAGGCAAACGTGCTGACGCTCCTGCCGCGCTAAACCTGGCGCACCGGGGTGGCTTGAGGAACGCAAAATATGACCTTGCCAAACGCATCCATCGCGCCATGGACATATTTTTGCCAGGAAAGTATCTTTTCGCGCGCGTATTTTTCCCCAAGTCGCTTTCCGATCCACTTTCCACAACAAAAGAGATTTCTCTTGATGAATTTCTTCCACAACGCCGCCAGCCCCGCCGAACGAATCATACTGGCGATCATCATGGTCGCTGGCATCATCGCCTGTGGCTGGGCTCTCGCCCATTTTGCTACCGGCATTCTGACCGGGATCGGCCTGATGTACGCCGTCGCCTCAACGGGATTTGCCACAGCTGGCGCCGTAGCCACTTGGATGCCGGCCGCCACCAGCATCGGTGTCGCAGCTGGCGGGGCTAGCCTGTGCGTTTTGGTGGTCGGCAAGGTGATCGAGTCGGGAAAAAAGCAACCATATGAATGGAGCCTGCCGGCGCTGACCGCCTTGGCCGTATTTTTTGTCGACATGACAAAAGAAATTGCCTTTTCCACACAACTGGAAAGAGCCACTTTCGCTATCGCCACGGCCTTACTCACGCTGGTCAGCGGTTTCCTGCTGATGCAACCCAAATGGGGTGTCAAGGCAATCGGCTTTTTTCTCCCTTTCTTTCCGGTTTTGATCGTTGTGGTCGTCTACCTGCAGGACAAACAAGTCGAAAACCTGTTAAACGACATACTCGCAGCTGGCACCATGGGTGCAATAGGACTGGTCGGTACCATCGTCATCGCGCTCATTACCGGTATTCTGGGGCTGATGTTGAGTGACAAATCCCGCTGATCGACGTGTACCAAACATTCCCGAGAATGTGGCCAATACCGCTCAGGATAGCCATAGCGGACAAGACCCTGCCAACATGCTCAATAGCGGACTGAAAGGCGGGCTGGCAACCACCTAGCTACACTATCAGGAGCCGGGACGGACGGTCGCCTGAGCCCGGCAATATCGGCGCGTATCGACCGGAGATTGCATGCCATGTGCAAAATATGCATTGACACTCTGTAATTCAGAGTTATAGACTCTGCGATATAGAGTTACTTAATCCACAAGGTCATGACCGCTCCAGCCCAGCAACTCGCCGCCATTCAATCGATGCTTGCCGCCGGCCATCGCAACCTGCGTATCGAGCGGCACAGCCTGCCCCTGTGGGGCATTCCAGCCGGCCTGCTATGGGCGCTATCGGAATTCATCCTGACGCCAGAACAATTGCCCGACCTGACCCAACGTGCGCTCGCCTGGCTCATGCTGATGGCAACCGTGCTGGCCACCATCGGTACACTCGACTGGTATTGGACGCGGCAGACCAAAGCGGCGCGCGACGAGGCCTGGTCTTTCATCCATCGCCAGGTAATCAAGGTCTGGTGGCTGATGATGGGCTTGGCCGCGCTGGCCACCTTCGCCATGTTTTTCTACGGCGGAGGTTACATGGTGTGTGCTGTCTGGCTGGTCTGCCTGGGTATCGGCCTGTATGTACACGGTTTGTTTTCCGAAGAATTGCTGGAGTGGGCAGGTCTGCTTGCCATGCTGATCGGGATAGGCGGGCTGGTCGCCCAGTTCCCTTACGAAACCATGCGCTGGATTGCCGCCGCCGTCTTCGGCATCGGCCTGCCGCTGCTGGGCCTGATGCTGGACCACGGTCGGCATCGCCCTGCCCTGTTCCGCCTTGGCCAGATGTTGCTTTGGCTTTCGGCTGTATTGATCGGCCCGCTGCTCATCGAAACGGCCGCCCATCGCGATGGAATTCCCGACACCCGGGCAGTACCGCTTGCCGAATTTCGGGCTGACCAGCAGGCCCGGGAAGGTAGCCATATTGTTGCCATTCCGGCCGGCACGGCCATTCCGATCGAGCTGGAACTGGGTGGCGACCTGTTCATCGGCAATGCCGGAAAATCCAGTCTGACGCTGAATACTGCGCAAGGCATCGAACTGCTCGTACGCGAAGGCGAACTGACCGGCGACGTACGCCTGGCGGGTGGTGACTGGCAGCAATCGCGCCGCGTACGCTGGATTTCCATTCCTTGGCTGAAAGCAACGCTAACGCCCGCCCAAGGCCCGCTCGTGACCGGCAGTCTGATAGTACAAATTGGCGCCCGCTGAATTCCTTTCCAATACTGGAGTCGCTCATGAAAATCTTCCGTCCTGCCTTGCTTGTGGTCGTTACCCTCGTACTCGGCGCCTGTGCCAACCTCTCCGGGCCTTCTGCTGCCGATATTGCCCGCCTGCCGGTCGTTGACTATGGCCAGAGCCCACCCGCCGACGAGTTTGTGCTGCGCTACCCGGCGGGTGCCAACCTGCCAGTGGTCACTCGCCTCGAAGGCTCGCTATTGGAAAAAACCGAGCAGGCAACGCTGACGGTGCGCATCAAGCGCGATGTGTACGTCTATCGGGATCTCGCCAGCCTCGACGGAAAATCCTGGCAACCTGGCAATCTCGTAGTCGGCGGGCGTGTATGGATGACGCTCCCCGGCAACAAGGATCAAAAGCAGGATGCCGTCAGCGCCGGCGAAATTGGCGCCGAATTCAATCTGAAATAACAACCGCTCCCCCATGGAAGAACTCGATCCCCTGCTCCATCAGCCACTCCGCACACAACTGGTAGCTTTCCTGGCGGGTGCGGGCGAACAGACCTTTTCCGATCTCAAGCGCCAACTCGCCGTATCGGATGGCAACCTGGACGCCCACCTGAAAAAACTGCTGGCCGCCGATTACGTTGCGGTGCGCAAGGAATCCGGAAACGGCCGGCCACAGTCATTTTTCATACTGACACCACAGGGTTTGGCGGCTCTCAATGACTACGTCCGCGCCCTGCAGCGCCTGCTACCACTGGCAGGTAGCGGCGACGGACTTCCCGGCGGATTTCCCGGCCGCACGCTTGCGACCGACTGAGCAAGGCCGGCTCCTCGCCGGGTTGGCGGTATCTCTGTCATGCCACCTGTTGCTCTTCGGACTGGCCGAACACCCTCGGATAGCGCATGCTCCGCGTGCTGCATTGCCGCTGATCATCGCTTTGCAACCCGAAACGACCGCGGCTCTGGTATCGGAAACCGTCCCTCGAGTGACGGCCAGCTTCCCGGCCACGTCCCCCCCACAACGGCGGGCTACGCCATCCGCTGTCCGGGCAGGTGCCTCGATGAGATCAGAGAAAGCGCCCCAACCCGAATACGGAATCGGGGAGTCTCGCCTTCCCGATGCCGCTGGCCTGCTCGATGCCGCCCGGCGACAACTCGATGCTGAAAGCCGCAGGCGAACGCTCGATCCAATGTTTTCGCCTCCCCAAGCACCTACTCGCCCGCATCAGACAGATGCGTTGGAGCGTGCCTTGGGGACAGGCATGCCGCGTGTCGAACAATTGGCGGACGGCACAGTGCGCGTCACCGGCGCAAATGGTCGACAACATTGTCTTCAGCCGATGCCTGAGGTAGTAGCTCGCGGCCTCCCTCAGGCCCCCATCAGCACGCCGACGAATTGCCCCTAAGCCAGCCTTCTGCACACAATTCGAAACGATATTCTTGTCGCGATCCTGCGCTTGCCACCCCTAGCTCCGTGCCTTGCCGGCAAGGTACTCGAACAGCGCCGCAGCCGTCGGTCGCAGAGCGGCGCGTGAACGAACGCACAACTGCAGATCGCGCGGCGCCCAGGCGTCGGTGATCTCGACCGTCGCCACCCCCGGAGCGTTCCGGGGGACAGCCGAACGCGGCACCATGCCGATGCCGACCCCGGCCGCCACCATGCGCCAGACGGCGTTGAAGCTGCGCACCTGAATGCGCACATCGAGCCGGCTGCCGAGGCGGGCGGCGTGGTTCATCATGAAAGTATGGATCGCGCTGCCGGCATGCAGGCAAACGAAGGGTTCGGCCAGTACGTCGGCGAAGGCGAGCGCCGCCCGCCCGGCCAGCGGATGCTCGGCGGGAACGATCAAGACCAGGCGGTCGCGTCGATAGGGCTGGTTTTCGAGGCCGGCCAGGCTGCCTTCGGCGGCCACCACCCCGAGTTCCACCTGGCCGGCGGCGACCGCCTGGATGATGGCCGGGCTCGGTTGCTCCTCGAGGCTGATGCGCACCTGCGGGTGCTCGCGCAGGAAATCGCCCAGGTCTTCCGGCAGAAAGCAGTTGATGGCATTGGTGTTGGCAAAGACCGTCACCTGGCGGTGCAGGCCGCCGGCGTAGGGTGCCAGGTCGGCATGCATCTGTTCGAGCTGGGCAAAGACCTGACGGGCGTGGCGGAGCAGCGATTCGCCGGCCGCCGTCGGGGTCAGGCCGCGCGCATGACGGGCGAAGAGAGGCACGCCGAGAACCGCTTCAAGCTGCGTCAGGCGGTGGCTGGCCGAGGAGGGCGCGAGATGGACCAGTTCGGCGGCACGGGTCAGGCTGCCTGAATCGGCAATGGCCGCCACCAACCTCAGGTCGGGCAGGTCGTAGCGCATGGTTTCGTCCCCATCGAATGCTGGCTTTGAATAATACCAATTGCCGGCCCGTGAGCCGGGGGTTTTAATAGGAAGACACCATTTCACCCCGGGAACAACTTTGGAAAAATCGAACGCTTACGGTGCTGGTCTGGCGCTGATCGCGGCGCTCGGCTTTTCGCTGAAGGCCATCTTCATCAAGCTGGCCTACCCCTATGGGGTCGACGCGATCACCCTGCTTGCCCTGCGCATGGGCTTCGCGCTGCCGATTTTCCTGTGGGTCGGGCTGGCCGGCCAGAAGGCTGGCGGAAGCCTGACACGCGACGACTGGATCAAGCTCGCCCTGCTCGGCTGCCTCGGCTACTACGGCGCCAGCATCCTCGACTTCTGGGGGCTGGAATACATCTCGGCCGGGCTCGAACGCCTGATCCTGTTCACCTACCCGACGCTGACCATCCTGATCGGCGTCCTGTTTCAGGGCAAGCCATTCACCCGTCGCGAAGGGATTGCCGTGGCGCTGTGCTACACCGGCATCGGCTTGGCCTTCGTGCATGACCTCAACTTCGGCGATACGCGCAGCGTATTGATCGGGGGCGGACTGGTCTTCGGCTCCAGCGTTTCCTATGCGCTCTACCTGTCGGGCAGCGGGCCGATGATCGCCCGCTTGGGGGCCATGCGCTTCTCGGCACTGGCCATGCTGATGTCGTCGGCCGTCACGTTGCTGCATTTCATGATCGCCCAGCCATTCTCGGCCTTCATCCAGCCCTTGCCGGTCTACGGCTGGGGATTGGCCATGGCCCTCTTTTCGACTGTCATACCGGTCTTCGCCCAATCGGCGGCGATCCGCCGCATCGGCGCCGGGCGCGCTGCGTTGTTCGGCATGGTCGGCCCCATCCTGACGATCGGCGTCGCCTGGTGGCTGCTCGGCGAGCACATTTCCACCGCGCAGACCGCGGGCGCTGTCTTTGTCGTCATTGGCATCCTGATCGTCAGCCGCAAGTAATTGCTTCGGTTAGAATCCGGAGCATGATCGGCATTCTTCTCATCACGCATGGAAGCTATGGCGAGGCGCTCGTCCAGAACGCCTGCCACGTGCTGAACAAGCGCCCGCTGCAGCTGAACCAGCTTGGTGTCTCCGCGCAGGATGACCCGCTGGACCTGCTGCCGCTGGCTCGCCAGATGCTGAATCTGGTCGACAACGGCAAAGGGGTCCTGGTGCTGACCGACGTATTCGGCGCCTCGCCAGCCAACCTCGCCCTCAAGCTGCTCGAACCGGGCCGCATCGAGGGCCTGACCGGCGTCAACCTGCCGATGCTGTTGCGCGCCCTGAACTATCGCGACAGGGACATGGAGGCCCTGCTCGTCCGCGCCCGCGATGGCGGCCGCGATGGCATCCTCAACATGCAAAACCATTAACCGGAAACGATTCATGCTGACCCAGGAAACCGAAATCATCAACAAGCTTGGCCTGCACGCCCGCGCCTCCGCCAAGCTGACCCAGCTTGCCGGCAAGTACAAGTGCGAGGTGTGGATGAGCAAGGGCGCGCGCCGCATCAACGCCAAGAGCATCATGGGCGTCATGATGCTGGCCGCCGGCAAGGGCTCGAAAGTGACGCTGGAAACCGACGGTGCCGACGAAGCCGAGGCGATGGAAGCGCTGCTCGCGCTGATCACCGACTATTTCGGCGAAGGAGAATAAGCCACATGAGCTTCACGCTACACGGCCTGGGCGTTTCCGGCGGCATCGCCATCGGGCGAGCCATGCTGATGTCGCACGCCACCCTGGAGGTGGCCCACCTGACGCTGGCTCCGCGCCTGATCGACAAGGAAATCGAGCGCTTCGATGCCGCCATCAAGGCAGTCAAGGACGAGCTGATCCTGATGAAGGAAAACACCGAGCACGCACCGGCCGAGCTCAACGCCTTCATCGACATCCACACCATGTTTCTGGAAGACCCGGAACTGGCCGAGAAGCCGCGCGACATCATCCGCGAGCGGCGGTGCAACGCCGAATGGGCGCTGGTCCAGCAGATGGAGCACCTGGTCGACCAGTTCGACCAGTTCGAGGACACCTACCTGCGCGAACGCAAGTTCGACGTGGTGCAGGTCGTCGAGCGGGTGGTCAAGGAACTGCTCGGCCACCCCGGGCGTGCGGCGCTGAAAAACGCCAGGAAGTCGAAGGAAGAGAGCCTGATCGTCGTCGCCCACGACCTGTCGCCGGCCGATACGATCGCCTTCAAGGAACACCGCTTCGCCTCCTTCATCACCGATGTTGGCGGCGCCACCTCGCATACCGCCATCCTTGCCCGCTCGATGGCGATTCCTGCCGTACTCGGTCTGGAAAACGCCCGCGGCCTGATCCGCGACGGCGAGCTGCTGATCGTCGACGGCCTGCGCGGTGTCGTCATCGTCAATCCGGACCAGCGCATCCTCGACGAGTACCAGCTGCGCAAGGAACAGATCGAGCTCGAGAAATCGAAGCTCAAGCATCTGAAGACCGCCAAATCGGAGACGATCGACGGCGTTGACGTGCAGTTGTTCGCCAACATCGAACTGCCGGGCGACGTGCCGGTTGCCCTTGATTGCGGCGCCCAGGGCATCGGCCTGTTCCGTACCGAATTCCTCTTCCTCGACCGCGGCGACATACCCGACGAGCAGGAGCAGTACGAGGCCTACAAGAAGGTGGTCAAGGGCATGGGTGGCCGGCCGGTCACCATCCGTACCTTCGACCTCGGTGCCGACAAGGACCTGAATCCGAATGCCAGCGCCGGCGACCGCGTGAAGACCAACCCGGCCCTCGGCCGTCGCGCCATTCGCCTGTCGCTGGCCGAGCCGCGGATGTTCCAGACACAGTTGCGCGCCATCCTGCGCGCCTCCAGGCACGGCCCGATCAAGCTGCTGATTCCGATGCTGGCGCATGCCCACGAAATCGACCAGACACTCGCTGCGCTCGAGCAGGCAAAATCCAGCCTGCGCGGTGAAAAGGTCGCCTTCGACGAGAACATCGAGGTCGGCGGCATGATCGAGATCCCGGCCGCCGCACTGGCCGTCGGGCTGTTCCTGCGCCGGCTCGACTTCCTCTCCATCGGCACCAACGACCTGATCCAGTACACGCTGGCCATCGACCGTACCGACGAACAGGTGGCCGCGCTCTACGACCCGCTGCACCCGGCGGTACTGATGCTGATCGCCCATACGCTGGCCAGCGCCGAGAAGGTCAATATCCCGGTCTCGGTGTGCGGCGAAATGGCCGGCGATCCGGAACTGACCCGCCTGCTGCTCGGCATGGGCCTGCGCATCTTCTCGATGCACCCGTCGCAGATCCTGAAGGTCAAGCAACACGTGCTGAAATCGGACGTCAACGATCTCGCCCCCAACGTTCGCAAGATCCTGCGCCTGGACGAGCCGGGCAAGCTGCGCGAGGCGCTGGAAAAACTCAACGGCTGAGCGCGCAACACCACCTTAAGGACTAAACAAAACGCCGTGCGACCTTTTGTCGCGCGGCGTTTTGTCACATTCCCCACTCCCTGGCAAAGGCGGAGAATCGGACGCCGCTTGAATACCAATAAAATCAGGGAGAACTACATGGGCTATCAACTCCGTCCATTGGCGACCGCCGTTGCGCTCGCCTGTACCGCCATGGCCTGGCAGCACGCTTGTGCCCAGACGACGCTGAACGAGGTCGTCGTCAATGCCGGCAAGATTCGCGATGCGGCCACGCCGCAACAGATCGGCTCGGCGGAAATCGCCGCCCAGCACGCCATCACCCGTGACACCGCCGCGCTGCTGCGCGATGTGCCGGGCGTCAGCCTCTACGGCGCCGGCGGCGTCTCCAGCCTGCCGGCCATCCACGGCCTGGCCGACGATCGCCTGCGCATCACCGTCGACGGCATGGATTTCATCGCCTCCTGCCCCAACCACATGAACCCGCCGCTGTCTTATCTGGACCCGAGCAATGTCGCCAAGATCAAGGTCTTTGCAGGCATCGCGCCGGTCAGCGTGGGCGGCGACAGCATTGGTGGCGCCATCGTCGCCGAAACCGCGCCGCCGCAGTTTGCGGCACCGGGGCAAGGCACGCTGGCCAAGGGCGAGATCGGCGCCTTCGCCCGCAGCAACAACAACGCCATCGGCGGCAACGTGGCGGCCACGCTGGCCACCGAAAACCTCAGCATCAGCTACACCGGGGCGCTGGCCAAGGCCGACAACTACAAGGCCGGCGGCAATTTCCGGCAAAACACGGCGACCGGCCGTATCGGCCACAGCCTGGCTCTCGACGAAGTCGGATCGACCGCCTACGAGAGCCGCACGCATACCCTCGGGTTCGCCCTGCGCGGCGGCAACCATCTGGTCGAAGCCAAGTTCGGTTATCAGGATGTGCCCTACCAGCTCTACCCCAACCAGCGCATGGACATGCTCGACAATGAGCAGAAGCGCGTCAATCTGCGCTATCTGGGCCAATTCGAATGGGGTCTGTTCGAAGCGCGTGCCTACCATGAGCGCGTCGACCATTTCATGGATTTCGGCGCCGACAAGCGGATCTGGTACGGTGCCTCGTCGGGTGCTTCGACCGCAGCGAACGGTTCGCCGTGTTCGCCGATCAGCAACACCTGCGCCTATGGCATGCCGATGTACTCGGCCGGCCGGACCACCGGGATCAACCTCAAGGGCGATATCGAACTGGGGCAGGGCGACCTGCTGCGTCTGGGCGCCATCTACCAGCATTACACGCTGAACGACTGGTGGCCGCCATCCGGTTCCGGCATGTGGCCGGGCACCTTTGACAACATCAACAATGGCAAGCGCAACCGCATGGGCATCTTCTCCGAATGGGAGAAGCGCTTCGGACCGCAATGGACCACTCTGCTCGGCGCCCGCTACGAGCGGGTCGAAACCGATGCTGGCAACGTTCACGGCTACGGTACGGCCATGGGCAACCAGCTGGTCGACACTGCCGCCTTCAACAGCCGCAGCCACAGCCGTACCGACAACAACGTGGACCTCACTGCGCTGGCCCGCTACACCCCCAGCCAGAGCGCCGACATCGAGTTCGGCCTGGCCCGCAAGGTCCGCTCACCCAATCTGTACGAGCGCTACACGTGGTCCACCTGGAGCATGGCGGCGGTCATGAACAACTTCGTCGGCGACGGCAACGGCTACATCGGCAATATGGACCTGAAGCCGGAAACGGCCTACACCGCCTCCTTCACCTTCGACTGGCACGCCGCCGACCGTCGCTGGGAACTCAAGGCCACGCCGTACTACACCCACGTCGATGACTACATCGACGCCGTCCGCTGCACCGCCGGCTCGGCCTGCACGGCAGCCAACAACAATACGCGCAACCAGTTCGTGGTGTTGCAGTACGCCAACCAGTCCGCACGCCTGTACGGTCTCGACCTCTCCGGCCGCGCCCCGCTGGCCCGGACCGGTTTTGGCGAATTCGGCGTCAAGGGCCTGGTCAATTACACCCGCGGCGAAAATCGCGATACCGGCGACAACCTGTACAACATCATGCCGCTCAACGGCAAATTCAGCCTGACCCACCAGTCGGGCGGCTGGGCCAATGCCATCGAGTTCGTCGGCGTCCAGGGCAAGCACGACGTATCGGGGGTACGCAACGAAATCGCCACGGCCGGTTACAGCCTGACCCATTTGCGCGGCAGTTATTCGTGGAAGAACGTTCGCGTCGATTTCGGCGTCGAAAACCTCTTCGACCGCTACTACGCCCTGCCGACCGGCGGCGCCTATACCGGCCAGGGCCGGACGATGAGCCTCAACCCCGCCGACGGCACAATGCCCTGGGGCATCGCCGTACCGGGCATGGGCCGCTCCTTCTATGCCGGCTTCAACCTGAAGTTCTAAGCCCGAGCCAGCACCGAACAGCCCCGGCCCGCGACCGGGGCTTTTTACCATCCATGCCGGAGATTCCCCGATGTCACGCCAGCCCCGCAAGACCGATCCCGGAGCAGAAATCCATGCAGCCGGGAGTGAAGGCAAGGCCTGGCGACTGACCGAAGGGGTCGTCCGTTTCGACAGCGTTGGAGCTGACGGACATGGCAGCTTTGCCAGCCTGGCCATCGCCGGCGACCTCATCGGCTGCGAAACGCTGCTCTTCGGCTGCTACACCTTCCGGGCCACGGCCCTGACGCACTGCCGCCTCGACCCTTGGCCGGAAGGCGGCGTGGCCGACAAGCCGGCCTTGCTCGCATCGCTGAACCGGATACAACAGCGGGCCGCCGATCTGGTCGCGCTGCGCGGCGGCCAGGCAAGCGAGCGCGTTCTCGGCCTCATCCGCCTGCTCACCGACCGGAACGGCCGCGTCATACTTCCCACGCGCCAGGACATCGCCGACATCACCGACCTGCGCTTCGAAACCATCTCCCGCATCGTCAAGCAACTCGAACGCGATCAGGTCATCCGCTCGATACGCCTCGACGGCGTACACGCCACGCGCAGCTTTGCGCTGGCATGACCCGCGCTAGCGAGTCGGTTCGGTTAGAAAAGCGATCTTGACGATGCTGGCCCGCTGGGCCGCCGCCATCACGTCGGCCACTTTCTCGTAAGCCACCTTGCGGTCGGCACGCAGGTGCAATTCGGGCTGCCGGCCGCTGGCGGCAGCGAAACGGCCATCCAGCGCATCGCGGGCAACCGGCTCGCCATTCCAGAAAATCCGCCCGTCGATATCGATCGCCAGCTGGATCACCTCCGGCTTGTCATCCAGCTTGGAGGCCGAGACCTGTGGCAGGTCGATCGGCACCGCCTGGTGAAACAGCGGTGCCGTGATGATGAAGATGACCAGCAGCACGAGCATCACATCCACCAGCGGGGTGGTGTTGATTTCGGCCATCGGCTGGCCGGTTCCGCCCTCGTCGAAGCTCCCGAAAGCCATGATCAGACCACCTGTTTGGCGCGCGCGGCAGCGATGTCGACCAGTTGCGTATTGCCGCCGACCCGGACGCCGGTTGTCAGGTAGGCATGCAGGTCGTGGGCGAAGCCGTCAAGTTGCACCGCAAGAAGCCGGTTCGAACGGGTGAAGGCGTTGTAGGCCAGCACGGCGGGAATGGCGACGAAAAGTCCGGCCGCCGTCATGATCAGGGCCTCGCCGACCGGGCCGGCCACCTTGTCGAGGACCACCTGGGTTGCGCCGGAAAGCCCGACCAGGGCGTGATAAATGCCCCAGACGGTCCCGAACAGGCCGATGAACGGTGCTGTCGAACCCACCGACGCCAGAAAGGTCAGCCCGCGCTCGATGCGGGCCTGGGTGTTCACGATGTGCGAACGCATGGCGCGGGTTACGAATTCGCTGGCATTGACCCCGGCACCGATACCGCGTGCGGCATTCTGCTGATGCGCCTGCGCAGCGTGCGCACCGGTCAGCGCCAGTCCGGCGAAGACGCCCGACGGATCGTCGCGGCGCAGGGCCTCGAGTGCCTCGGGCAGCGAATTGGCGCTCCAGAAGGAATTCAACGCCCGTTCCTGCGAGCGGGATGCCCGCCAGGCCGACAACAGTTTGCTGAGGATGACCGACCAGGAAGCGACCGAGAGCAGCGCCAAGATCACGGCGGTGATGTGTGTTACCAGGTCACCCTGGCTCCAGAAGTGGGCCAGGCCCATTGGCGAATGCATGAAATTTCCTTTTTGAATCAGTCAAGCGCAAAGGCGATCGGAACGACCACCGACGAATCGACCGGCTCGTCTCCGCGCCGGGCTGGAACAAAGCGCCAGCGCTCCACAGCCGCCACGGCCGCTGCATCGAGACGCGGAAAGCCGCTCGATTTCGAGACGACCACCTCCAATGCGGCACCCTGGGCGCTGACGCGCACCTTCAGCAACACCTTGCCCTCCTCGCTCAAGCGACGGGAAAGTGCCGGGTAGACGGGCTTCGGATTATGCAGGTAGTCGGCGTCGAAGCGTGCGGCAACGATGGTCACCGGCGCCGGTGCAGGTGGCGCGACGGGCTGCGGAGCCGGGGGAGCCGGCGGCTGCGGGGCCACGACAAAGCTGCTGGGAGCGGCCGGGACCGCTGCAGCCAGAACCGGTTGCGGCGGAACGACCGGCTGCTTGCGTGCAGGCGCCTTCGGCGGCGGCGGCAGGGGTTTCGCAGTAGCCGGCGGCTCCTCGATCATGGGCAACAGCCGGACGGTGATGCTGGAAGGCAACGAAATGAGCTCGTTCTTGACCGAAAAGAAGAGCAGGGCATAGGCCAGCACGGCATGCAGCAGAACGACAGCCAACAGGTTGAAAGCCCGCTCTGCCGGCGACGGATGGCGCTCGGGCAGATCCAGTGGTGGCAAGACCATCGTATCGTTCACAGCCCTTGATTCATATCAAAATACACATAAAAACAGCCACTTATAACAAAATCGATTGTAATCGAGTGGCGCCGCGTTGCCGATGCGGCATATTGTCGCAGATTGGCGCGAGTTCATTCCGGACACAACACGCTCACTGCCCGCCGACGCGCGCCAGCCGGAAGGTCAGCCAGAAGACGCTGCCTTCCCCCAGCACGCTGCGGCAACCGACTTTGCCGCCCATGGCCAGGGCAATTTGCCGGGTCATCGCCAGGCCAACACCGAGGCCGCTATAAAGACGGCTCTGCGAGTTGTCGCCTTGCTCGAAAATCGAAAAAAGCCGGTCGATATCCTCGGCGGCGATACCAACGCCCGTATCCTCGACTTCCAGCCGCAACTCCAGTTCGCCTCCGGGGAACAATTCGGCATTCGCGCGCAAGGTGATCCTGCCGTTCGGCGTAAAGCGCATGGCGTTGTCGATGTAATTGGCGATGGCCCGCCGGATGAGCACCGGGTCACCCACCACCTGGGTATCGGTCAGGTGCGTATCGCACACGAATTCCAGTCCCTTGACGCTGGCTTGCTCGGCGGCCATGCCCGCTATTTCGTCGATCAACACTTGCAGGGCAAATACCTGCCGCTTCAAGGCGAGCCGACCGGAATCGATCCAGCTCATCTCAAGGATCGCGTCGATGGTTCGCGTCAGGCCCTGGGTCGCCGCTTGCAGCCGCTCCAGCAATTGCGTCTGCTTCGCGGTCATCTCCTGGCGCTTGAATATCTGCAACAGGCCATTGATCTGGTGCAGGGGTGTCCGCATCTCGTGGCTCATGTTGGTCAGAAAGCGGCTTTTCACTTCCGACAGGCGTTCGGCTGCCTCCCGCGCCAGCGACAGCTCGCGGGTACGTTCGTTCACCTGCTCTTCCAGATGGTCGCGATACTGTGCCAGCTCAATCTCGAGACCATGCTGCTCGGTAATGTCGTGCCCGATGCACAGCACCCCTTCGAAACGCTCATCCCGGCTCAGGATGGCGCGATTGAACCAGCGCACCCAGATTCGCCGGCCGTCCCGGGTCACGTTTTCGTTCTCGTTCTCGGCATATGCCTCGGGATCGTCAAGGATGGCCGAAATCACGCGCGCCAAATCGCGTTCGGTCACGCTCTCCGATGCCGGAACGATGGTCTCGATGATCGGCCTGCCGATCACTTCGTCGGCACGGAAGCCGAACACCCGCTCGGCAACCTCGTTGAAGTAAGTCACCACCCCCGACGGCGACAGCCGAAGAATGATCACATTGGCATTCTCGACCAGCTCGCGGTACTTGCGCTCGGCGCGCTGCCGCTCGCCGGCCTCCCGCTGGAGAGCGAAGTTGATGCGGCGCATGCGCACCGCCACCAACAACGCACACACCAGCAGGGCCAGCGTGATCGCCATCGACCACAGCAACCAGGCAGGAAGCGCCTGGCGCCGATCCGGCGCATAGAGAAAAGGCTCGACGTCGAAATCCCCGGGCATCAGCTTCTGGCTGGCATAGACCGCAACCACATGCCGCCAGCGTCCCGGATTCATGTAGCCGGCCTCGACGATATCCGGACGCGTCAATTCGCGAATCTGCTCCGCCTCGAAGCGCAAGTGTTCCAGCGATTTGCCCTGCGTGTTGTAGCGTTCGATGACCAACTGCGCGATTTCATCCGAATGGTCGAGCGCATACACCAACCCTTTCAGCGTTGCCTCGCGAAAGGCCCGGACCAGTTCGGGACGTTTGCCGAGCATCGACTCGGTGGTGAACAATATGTTGCCGAACAGGTCGATCCCTGCCGAACGCGGCGTGAGCAGCAGATACTCATGCTCCCGTCCGCTGATCAGGAAAGGTTCGTTCGAGAGATAGACGGCCTTGGCCGCATGCTCGCCACGGTCAACCGACGCCAGGGTCCAGTCGGTCTGCGGCACCAGCTTCAACCGGTTGGCCGGCAGGCCCGAGGCCTTCAGGTAGGCTTCGATTTCGTTGCTGCTATGCACATCGACGGCAACCGGCCGGTCGGCCAGGTCGCTCACGCTGTTGATCCCGTGCGCCCGGCGGGCAAGCAGCCCGACCGGCGAATGCTGCATCAGCGCCGCCAGGGCGACCACCGGCTTGCCTTGATGGCGGTCGATGACCAGCGACGACGTACCGATGCCGAAATCCGCCTTCCCGGACAGCACCGTCGACACCGTGTCGACGCCGGGATCACCCTCGAGAATATCAACCGCCAGACCGGCATCGCGGTAGTAACCCTTGGCCTCGGCAGCATAGAACGCCGCAAATTCGAACTGATGCTTCCACGGCAGTTGCACCGAAACACGCTCGAGGCCCAGCACCGTGCCCGCCCAGCCCACACAGACGATGGCCAGCCAGCAACGGAAAAAACGAAGTACCCCTGACATCATGACTATATCGGTATCTGGTATCCCTGAAATGGAACAAAGTGGCTTGCGCAAAGCCTGAAGGAAGCATGATAGCCGGAACGCCCCCAAGCACCGGAGCAAGCCATCAGGAAACGTGAACGTGACGGCGGGGACCGAAGTCCCCGCCGGCTGTCTTGGGTAATAAGGCTTCAGCGGCCCCAGCTAGCCGTTATTAGGCGGCGATAGCGAATTGCTCATCATTGGCAATTATGGATTTGCTTCATTAACGTCGATCGCCTGACGAGTTGCCTGCGCACCTTTGTCCGCCCTGTCGAAGCCAGTACACCCCCATCCAAACGCACTCAGCGGAATGCCCTTGGGTGGAGGTGAGGGGAATCGAACCCCTGTCCAGAACGCCTCCAGATTGCCGGAATTACAACCATGCTTCGAATTATGGGGGCGGGATGGGGGTTTTTCAAGCCACGGCCACGAAATATCACTGCCCGCACCATGCCCGCGCGCCAAAACGGTCAAAACTGTTGCGCAAACGTTCTGTAGCCGTCAAGGTCGAGCGCAGGCGCAGGGTGGTACCGTCGAACAGCACGTTGAAGCGGGCCGGCTCGCTCCAGTCGTCGCAGTAGCGCCACTCCCAGACCAACTCGTCACGCGCCTTGAAATAGACGGTCCATTCCGGAACGGGCGGCCCGATGACGCGCACGACCTCCTCCTGCGTCATGCCGGCCTGGAGGCGGGCAAAGTGCTTCATGGTCAGCACGTTTTCGCGCGACACGAAGCGCCCCCCGGCATCGCCGCGCACGAAATAGGTGTGAAAACCCATCGCCCCGGAGGGATAGACCAGCGTTTCGCCCCCGTCGGCCTCACGCCAGCGGAGCGAGGGTACGCCCATGGCCTGTTCGACATCGACCAGCCGGGCATCGACGGGAATCCGGCCAATCCCGTCATAACCCGTGCAGGCGGCCAGCAGGCCGATGAGCAGGAGGCAGATGCCGGCACGAACGCTCATGGCGAGCGCTTACTCCCGCTCCGCAGCCAGCAGGCGCTCGCAGTAGCGGGCGATCAGGTCAACTTCCAGATTGACCTTGCTGCCAGGCTGCAGGCGATTCAGGGTGGTATTTTCCAGCGTATGCGGGATCAGGTTGATGGTGAAATCGGTGCCGTTGACCGCATTGGTGGTCAGGCTGGTGCCATCGACAACAATCGAACCCTTGCGCGCGATGTAGCGGGCGATTTCTTTCGGTGCGCGGATTTCGAGCAGCCGGTTGTCGCCCACCGCGTCGAAGCGCAGCACTTCGCCGACGCCATCGACGTGGCCCGATACGAGGTGGCCGCCGATCACGTCCGACAGGCGCAGGGCCTTTTCCAGGTTGACCGGGCCGGTTTCGGCCAGACCGACGGTACATGACAGGGTTTCCGGCGAGACATCGACGGCGAAGGTATTGCCTTCCTTGGCCACCACCGTGAGGCAGACACCGTTGTGGGCGATGGAGTCGCCCAGCGCGACGTCGTCCATGGGCAATTTGCCGGCATCGACGTGCAGGCGGCAGCCGACTTCGCGCGGGGTGATTTCGGTAATGCGGCCGACCGCCGCAATGATTCCAGAGAACATGACAGGCCCTGTTGATACAAAAAGAACACTCTATCACGCCATATTGAACGCCCGCCTTGCGCGAAAGTTCGTTTGGCAATAGCTTTTCACCTTTGCGTAATCGATTCACCCAAAGGGAGCAAACAATGAAAAAGACCGTGGTCGCCGCGCTTTTGGCAACACTTGCTACGACGGCCCTGGCCGACATCAACGTCGGGGTCACCCTGTCGGCCACCGGCCCGGCCGCCTCGCTCGGCATTCCGGAAAAGAACACCATCGACCTGCTGCCGAAGACCATCGCCGGACAGAAGGTCAATTACATCGTCCTCGACGACGCCTCGGACACGACCACCGCCGTCAAGAACGCCAAAAAGCTGATCAGCGAAAGCAATGTCGACCTGATCATCGGCTCCACCACGACGCCCAATTCGCTGGCCATGGTCGACGTCGCCGCCGAAGGCGAGACGCCCATGATCGCCCTGGCCGCCTCGGCACGCATCGTCGAGCCGATGGACGCCAAGCGCAAGTGGGTATTCAAGACGCCGCAAAACGATGCCCAGATGTCCACGGCCATCGTCGAGCACATGACCAACAACGACATCAAAACCGTCGCCTATATCGGTTTTTCGGACGCCTACGGCGAAGGCTGGTACAACGAGTTCGCCAAGCTGGCGGAAGTGCGCAAGATCAAGCTGGTCGCCAACGAACGCTTCAACCGCACCGACACCTCGGTCACCGGTCAGGTTCTCAAGGCGCTGTCCGCCAGGCCGGACGCCATCCTGATCGGCGGTGCCGGTACCCCGGCGGCCCTGCCGCAGAAATCGCTGAAGGAGAAAGGCTTCAAGGGTCTCATCTACCAGACGCACGGCGTCGCCAACAACGACTTCCTGCGTGTCTGCGGCAAGGATTGCGAGGACACCGTGCTGCCCACCGGCCCGGTGCTCGTCGCCGCCCAGTTGCCGGCCGACAATCCGGTCAAGAAAACCGCCACGGAATACGTCGGCAAATACGAAGCCGCATACGGCAAGGGCAGCGTGAACGCGTTCGGCGGCTATGCCTGGGACGCCGGCATCCTGCTCGCCAATGCCGCCCCCGTGGCGCTCAAGAAGGCCCAGCCGGGCAGCAAGGAATTCCGCGCCGCCCTGCGCGACGCGCTGGAGGCCACCCGGAATGTCGCCGGCTCGCACGGCGTATACAACATGAGTGCCAACGACCACCTCGGTCTCGATCAACGCGCCCGCGTCATGGTCACGATCAAGGCTGGTGGCTGGAAACTCGCAAAGTAAGCATGCAAGACGTGCCGCTGCCCCGAAATGGTGCAGCGGTGCATGGTAGACTTCCTTCTTTCCTTTCCGGGGTGAAATCATGATTAAAAAGCTGACCGTCGCCGTTCTCGCCACCTTGTCCACCGCTGCTCTGGCCGACATCAACGTCGGTGTTTCCGTCGCCGCCACCGGCCCGGCCGCCTCGCTCGGCATCCCTGAAAAGAACACTTTCGCCCTGCTGCCGGCGACCATTGCCGGCGAAAAGGTCAATTACATCGTCCTCGACGATGCGACCGACCCGACCGCCGCGACCAAAAACATCAAGAAGCTGATCAGCGAGAACAAGGTCGATATCGTCGTCGGTTCGACCACCACCCCGAGCTCGCTGGCCATGATGGACGTGGCTGTCGAGAACGAAACTCCACTGATCTCCATGGCCGGTTCGGCCATCGTCGTCGAGCCGATGGACGACAAGCGCAAGTGGGTGTTCAAGACCGCCCAGAACGATGCCCACATGGCGACCGCGCTGGTCCAGCACATGACCGACAAGAACGTGCACAGCGTTGCCTTCATCGGCTTTGCCGACGCCTATGGCGAAGGCTGGTACAAGGAATTCGCCAAGATCGCCGAGGCCCGCAAGCTGAAGATCGTGGCCAGCGAGCGCTACCAGCGCAACGACACCTCGGTGACCGGCCAGATTCTCAAGATCATCGCCGCCAAGCCGGATGCCGTGCTGGTTGGCGGTGCCGGCACCCCGGCTGCCCTGCCGCAGAAGGTCCTCAAGGAAAAAGGCTACAAGGGCCTGATCTACCAGACCCACGGCGTCGCCAACAACGACTTCCTGCGCGTCGGCGGCAAGGATGTCGAAGGCGCCTTCCTGCCGGTCGGCCCGATGGTCGTCGCCGCCCAGTTGCCGGCTGACCACCCGGTCAAGAAGTCGGCCATGGAATATGTCACCAAGTACGAAGCCGCCCACGGCAAGGGCAGCGTCAGCTCCTTCGGCGGCCATGCTTGGGATGCCGGCGTGCTGCTGCAGAACGCCGTTCCGGTCGCCCTCAAGAAGGCCAAGCCGGGTACCGTCGAGTTCCGCCGTGCCCTGCGCGATGCGCTGGAAAGCACCAAGAACGTGGCCGGCGCCCATGGCATCTTCAACCTGACGCCGAACGACCACCAGGGTTTCGACCAGCGCGCCCGCGTCATGGTCACCATCGAGAACGGTACCTGGAAGCTGCTCAAGTAAACCGGCTGGCGACCGCGGCGTTGCCCCGCGCTGCCGTGCGCTAGCACGGCCTGCGCGGGCGGCGCCCGGGCGTTGCTTCGCTCAAGTGCCGTGCCATCCGGAACGGCTGCATGGTGCGCCAAGCGCACTTTTTCTTTATTGATTCCGGTCACATGGACCTCCAGATTCTCCTTCTCCTCGGTCAGGACGGCGTCACCAACGGCGCCATCTACGCCCTGCTTGCCCTCGCGCTGGTTCTGGTCTTTGCCGTCACCCGCGTCATTTTCATCCCGCAGGGCGAATTCGTCGCCTTCGGTGCGCTGACCCTCGCGTCGCTACAGGCCGGCCAGGTGCCGGGCACCGTGTGGCTGCTGCTCGGCCTGGGGAGTGCCGTGGCCATGCTCGACGGCTACCGCCTGGTGCGCGACGGCCGCTTTGCCAAGCTGCCCACCTTGCTGATCGCCAATGTCGGCATTCCGCTGATCGCGGCGGCCGGGCTGTTCGCCATGCCGCCCAGCCAATTACCGCTGTGGGGCCAGGTCATTCTCGCCATGCTGCTGGTCGTGCCGCTCGGTCCGATGATCTACCGCATCGCCTTCCAACCGCTGGCCAGCGCACCGGTTCTGGTGCTGCTCATTGTCTCGGTCGCCGTGCATCTGGCGCTGATCGGCCTTGGCCTGCTTTTTTTCGGTGCCGAGGGTTGGCGCACGCCGGCCTTTACCGATCTCAGCTTCGAACTGGCCGGTGCGCCGCTGCAGGGACAAACCATCCTCGTCATCGTCGCCTCGGCACTGCTCATCATCGGCCTCTATTTCTTCTTCGAGCGCACGATCTACGGCAAGGCCCTGCGCGCCACCGCGATGAACCGCACCGGCGCCCGCCTGATGGGCATTCCGCCCATCCTCGCCGGCAAGCTGTGCTTCACGCTGGCCGCCGCCATCGGTGCCTTCTCCGGCATCCTGATCGCACCGATCACCACCATCTACTACGATTCCGGCTTCCTGATCGGTCTCAAGGGCTTCGTCGGCGCCATCATCGGTGGCCTGGCCTCCTACCCGATCGCCGCGCTGGGTGCCATCCTGGTCGGACTGCTCGAGTCCTTCTCGTCCTTCCACGCCAGCGCCTTCAAGGAGGTCATCGTCTTCACGCTGATCATCCCCGTACTGCTGTGGCGCTCCCTGACGGCTCACCATATCGAGGAAGAAGAGGAAAAGGGCGACGAAGTGGTCGGCGGCAATACGTCGGGCAAAGCCGGTACCGCCAGTGCGCTGCGTCGCCATGCGCCGCTCCTCGCCTTCATTGCCGTCCTTGCCGTTGCCCCGCAGCTGTTGCCGGAGTTTTCGGTCACCCTGCTCAACTACATCGGCCTCTACGCCATCGTCGCCGTCGGCCTCGTGCTGCTGACCGGGGTCGGTGGCCTGACTTCCTTCGGCCAGGCGGCTTTCGTCGGCCTCGGCGCCTACACCACGGCCTGGTTGACGACGGTGCATGGCGTCTCGCCCTGGCTCACGCTCTTCATCGGCATGGCCCTGACCGCCGCCGTCGCGCTGTCGCTCGGCTTCATCACCCTGCGCATGGGCGGCCACTACCTGCCGCTGGGCACCATCGCCTGGGGTATCAGTCTCTATTTCCTGTTCGGCAACGTCGAATTCCTCGGCGGCCATACCGGCATCACCGGCATTCCGTCGGTAACGCTGTTCGGCTGGGAACTGAAGTCGGGACGCGAGTTCTTCTACCTGATCTGGCTGATAGTCGTGCTCGCCATCATCAGCATCAGCAACCTGCTCGATTCGCGCGTCGGCCGTGCCATCCGCGCCCTCAAGGGCGGTACCGTGATGGCCGAGGCGATGGGTGTGAACACCGCCCGTGAAAAGATCATCATCTTCCTGATCGCCGCCATGCTGGCCAGCGTTTCCGGCTGGCTCTACGCCCACCTGCAACGCTTCGTGAACCCGACGCCATTCGCGCTGAACCAGGGGATCGAATACCTGTTCATGGCCGTGGTCGGCGGCATCGGTCACGTCTGGGGCGCCGTGCTCGGCGCCGGCGTCATCACGGTGCTGAAACAGTGGCTGCAGGACTGGCTGCCGCAACTGCTCGGCCAGAGCGGCAACTTCGAGATCATCGTCTTCGGCATCGCCATGGTGCTGGTGCTGCAGAAGGCACGGGCGGGGCTGTGGCCCGTCATCCTGCGCCTGTTGCCGGCCCGCGCCGTCAGCCGCGAGATTCCGCAAGCCGAGCCGCTGCCGCGCCGCCAGCCGACGGCCAGCGGCACCGTCCTGCTGGAAGCCAGCGAGGTCACCAAGCGCTTTGGCGGTCTGGTTGCCAACAACAACATGAGCCTGAGCGTGAAGGCCGGCGAAGTGATGGCACTGATCGGCCCCAACGGCGCCGGCAAGAGCACGATGTTCAACTGCATTTCGGCGGTCAATCCGGCCACCGAAGGCAAGATCGCCTTCCTCGGCGAATCGACGGCCGACCTTCAGGCCCGCGACATCGCCAGGCGCGGCATGAGCCGGACCTTCCAGCACGTGCGCCTGCTCGGCAACATGAGCGTGCTGGAAAACGTCGCCATCGGCGCCCATCTGCGCGGCAGCAAGGGCGTCTTGTCGTCTGCCCTGCGCCTCGACCGTGCCGAGGAAAACCGCCTGCTTGCCGAAGCCGCCCGCCAGATCGAGCGCGTTGGCTTGGGTGAGCACATGTTCGATCCGGCCGGCAGCCTGGCGCTTGGCCAGCAGCGCATTGTCGAGATTGCCCGGGCGCTGGCTTCCGATCCCTGCCTGCTGCTCCTCGACGAGCCGGCCGCCGGCCTGCGCTACCGCGAGAAACAGGCGCTGGCCGAACTGCTGCGCAAGCTGCGCGCCGAAGGCATGGGCATCCTGCTCGTCGAACACGACATGGATTTCGTCATGGGCCTGGCCGACCGCATCGTGGTCATGGAATTCGGCGAAAAGATCGCCGAAGGCCTGCCCGAGCAGGTACAGAAGGATCCGAAGGTACTTGAAGCCTATCTGGGAGGGGTCGAATAATGAGCATGACCCACCTGCACGACAACGAGGTCATCCTTGACGTCAAGAACCTGCGCGTCGCCTACGGCAAGGTCGAGGCACTGCACGAAGTCAGCCTGACCATCCGCCGCGGCGAGATCGTTACCGTGATCGGCCCCAATGGCGCCGGCAAGACGACCCTGCTCTCCGCCCTGATGGGCCTGCTGCCATCCGACGGCGACATCGTCTACATGGGCCACCTGCAGAAGCACGACCGCTCGGTCGAACATCTCGTCCGCCACGGCATGACCTTGGTGCCGGAAAAGCGTGAGCTGTTCGCCGAAATGAGCGTCGAGGACAACCTGCTGCTCGGCGCCTTCGACCGCTACCGCACCGGCCACCGCGACGAGATCGAGACCATGGACGAGGTCTTCGAACTCTTCCCGCGCCTACAGGAGCGCCGCAACCAACTGGCCGGCACGCTCTCCGGCGGCGAACGCCAGATGCTCGCTATGGGCCGCGCCCTGATGGCCAAGCCGAAGCTGCTGATGCTCGACGAGCCCAGTCTTGGCCTCGCCCCGCTGATCATCAAGGAAATCTTCCGCACCATCTCGGCACTCAAGGAAACCGGCGTCGCCATCCTGCTCGTCGAGCAGAACGCCCGCGCTGCCCTGCAGGTCTCGGATTACGGCTACGTGCTGGAAACCGGTGAGGTGTCGCTGGCCGGGCCGAGCGCAGAGCTGGCAGCCGATCCGCGGGTTATCGAGGCTTATCTGGGGCTCGGCCAGAAGCACTGAGCCCTCCCGCTGCTCCAACGCCGGGAGGCTGACTTCGTCACTTCAAGCCATTTGCGATGGTGTACGAAGGCAAAACAAAAAACGGAACCCCAGCGGGTTCCGTTTTTTTAAGCAAGAGATTCTGCATCCGGCAGGCACCACTGAGCAGTCATTCAGGAGACAGGTCCACTCCGAAGGCTGCCAATTAGCCAATTCGCTCACATCGGCCTTTCCAGACGTTCAGGCATCCGGGTAATTTGGTCCCCAATCCAGCGATTTCAGCCAGTTAACATTTGGGAATAGGTCGCATAGGAAAAGAGACAAAATGTCCAACGACTGGACATTTTGTCTCTTTCGCAAAGCCAAAACATTTGCATAACCAATTGATTTATATGCAACCAAGCCTTGGCCTGCTACGTGCTATGTAGAAAGCGCTTTGATAGGTCCTATTAAGCGAGCTTCCATAAAAAGTGGTGCATTTTTATTGGTTATCAAAGCCGGAGCTTCCTTGCATGTTCGTGCCAGCGGCATACAAGGTCGAGAGCGTCCAGATCGATAGCCGGTAATCCAGCAATGTCTCCAGCCATTGATCCGTTCGCACTTGAAAAGTTCCATTTTCGAGGATCAATTTGGAGACTTTTATGGATAACAAGGAAAAGGCCGCTGCGGGGATCAAAATCAACCGGCGGCAGTTCTTCAAAATCTCGGCTGCGGGGCTTGGGGCATCCAGCATTGCCGTAGTCGGTGTGATGCCGACGGCGGCGCGGGCCGAAGTGCGCCAGTACAAGCTGTTTCGTGCCACGGAAACACGCAACAACTGCACCTACTGCTCGGTCGGTTGCGGCATCCTGATTTACAGCCTGGGTGACGGTGCCAAGAACGCCAAGAAGAAAATCTTCCACATCGAAGGTGATCCGGACCATCCGGTCAGCCGGGGTTCGCTGTGCCCGAAGGGGGCCGGCATTCTCGACTTCGTTCACAGTTCGCAGCGCCTGAAATACCCGGAAGTGCGCGAGGCCGGCAGCAACGAGTGGAAGCGCATTTCCTGGAATGAGGCGCTTGATCGCATTGCGCGTCTGATGAAGGATGACCGGGACGCCAATTTCATCGAGAAGAACGAGAAGGGGCAGTTGGTCAACCGCTGGGCGACCACTGGCTTCCTTGGCTCCTCGGCCGCCAGTAACGAAACTGGCATCCTCGACGTCAAGTTTGCCCGCGCGCTCGGCATGGTGCACCTTGAAAACCAGGCGCGCCTCTGTCATGGCCCGTCAGTGGCCGGTCTGGCACCATCCTTCGGGCGGGGTGCGATGACCAATAACTGGGTGGATATCAAGAACGCCAACGTGATCCTGGTGATGGGTGGCAACCCGGCCGAGGCTCACCCGGTCGGCTTCAAGTGGGCGGTGGAAGCGAAAATTCGCAACAATGCCTACATGATGGTCGTCGATCCGCGCTTCAACCGTACCGCCGCGGTCTCCGACTTCTATTCCCCGATCCGCGCCGGCGCCGATACCGCCTTCCTGCTTGGCGTCGCCAATTACCTGCTGAGCCAGGACAAGATTCAGCACGAATACGTCAAGGCCAACACCAATGCGCCGTTGATCGTGCGCGAGGACTACGTTTTCGAGAATGGATTGTTCAGCGGCTACGACGCCGAAAAGCGCAGCTATGACCGGTCGTCCTGGGCCTACGAACTTGGGGCTGACGGCTATGCGCTGCGCGATGAAACGCTGCAGCACCCACGTTGCGTCTTCAACCTGCTCAAGAAGCACGTCGAGCGCTACACGCCGGAGATGGTCAGCAACATCTGCGGTACGCCCAAGGCCGATTTCCTGCATGTCTGCGAAAAGCTGGCCTCGACCTGCGTTCCCGACAAAACTACCAGCATCCTTTACGCGCTGGGCTGGACCCAGCACGTCGGCGGTTCGCAGATGATCCGCGCCTCGGCCATCGTCCAGTTGCTGCTCGGCAACATCGGTATGCCAGGCGGCGGCATCAATGCGTTGCGCGGCCATTCCAACGTGCAGGGTTTCACCGACCTGGGCGTACTGACCACCATGCTGCCCGGTTACCTGACGCTGCCCAACGACAACCAGGAATCGCTGAAAACTTATCTTGAGCAGCGTACACCCAAGACCTTGGCAGACAAACAGATTAACTACTGGAAAAACACCTCCAAGTTCATGGTCAGCTTCCTCAAGGGCATGTGGGGCGACAAGGCTACCGCTGACAACGAGTGGGGCTATCACTGGTTGCCCAAGTGGGACCGCAGCTACGACGTGATGGCTTTCGTCGAGCAGATGAACAAGGGCAAGGCCAACGGCTACATCATCCAGGGTTTCAACGTGATCGCCGCCGCCGCCTCGTCGGGCAAGGTGCGCTCGGGGCTGGCCAAGCTCAAGTACCTGGTCGTGATCGATCCGCTGCAGACCGAAACCTCGTCGTTCTGGCAGAACCACGGTGAATTCAACGACGTCAATCCGGCCGAAATTCAGACCACCGTATTCCGCCTGCCGTCTTCCTGCTTTGCCGAGGAGAACGGCTCGATCGCGAATTCCGCGCGCTGGCTACAGTGGCATTGGGCGGCACAGACGCCGCCGCATGAAGCCTGGCACGACGGCAAGTTCCTCGGTTCGCTGCTGATGAAGCTGCGTGATCTCTACGCCAAGGAAGGCGGCATTTGCCCCGAGCCGCTGATGAACGTGGACTGGCATTACCACGATCCGAAGGATCCGCATCCGGAAGAGGTCGCCAAACAGCTCAACGGTTATGCACTGGCTGACCTGTTCGACGACAAGGGTAACCCGGTCGCCAAGAAGGGCGAGCTGCTGTCCAGCTTCGCCCACCTGCGCGACGACGGGACCACCAGCAGCCTGTGCTGGATTTATACCGGCCAATGGACGCAGGCCGGCAACATGATGGCCCGCCGCGACAATACAGATACCGGCCTTGGCAACACGCCGGGTTGGGGTTTCGCCTGGCCGGCCAACCGCCGTCTGCTTTACAACCGCGCCTCGGCCGATCCATCCGGCAAGCCGTGGGATCCGAATCGCAAGTTCCTGCACTGGGATGGCGTCAAGTGGGGTGGTGCCGATGTGCCCGACTTCCCGCCAACCATCGCGCCGGGGAGCGGGGTGAGCCCGTTCATCATGTTGCAGGACGGTGTTGGTCACCTGTTCTCGCTGGGCGCGATGACTGATGGCCCCTTCCCCGAGCACTACGAGCCCGAGGAAAGCCCGATCCCGGCCAATCCGCTGCATTCCGGAAGCGGCAAGAGCCCGGTGGCACGCATCTTCAAGGACGACAAGGAGTCCTTCGGCAGCCGCAACGAGTTCCCTTACGTCGCGACCTCGTATTCGATTACCGAGATGTTCCGCCACTGGACCAAGCATGCGCACCTCAATGCCGTGGTCCAGCCGGAACAGTTCGTCGAGATCAGCGAGAAGCTGGCGGCCAGCAAAGGCATCAAGGCTGGCGACCTCATCAAGGTGTCCAGCAAGCGTGGCCACATCCGTGGCAAGGCGGTGGTGACCAAGCGGGTGATGACCCTGCAGGTGGCCGGGCAGGAGGTTGAACAGGTCGGTATTCCGGTGCACTGGGGATTCGAGGGAACAACCCGCAAGGGCTTCCTGGCCAACATCCTGAGTCCGCGTGTCGGCGACGCCAACACCCATACGCCTGAATACAAGGCTTTCCTAGTTAACATCGAGAAGGCTTGAGGAAACCACCATGTCCATGCAATCCCAAGACATCATCCGGCGTTCGGCCACCTCCAGCCTGACGCCGCCGCCGCAGGTCCGCGACCACAAGCTGGAAGTCGCCAAACTGATCGACGTATCCATCTGTATCGGCTGCAAAGGCTGTCAGGTGGCCTGTTCGGAATGGAACGACCTGCGCGACGAAGTTGGTCATAACCACGGCATCTACGATAACCCGGTCGACCTCACCGCCAAGAGCTGGACGGTGATGCGCTTCGCCGAGCACCAGAGTGAAGGTGGCCGTCTGCAATGGCTGATCCGCAAGGACGGCTGCATGCATTGCGCTGATCCGGGCTGCCTGAAGGCCTGTCCGTCGCCCGGCGCGATCATCCAGTACGCCAACGGCGTCGTCGACTTCCAGTCCGAGCAATGTATCGGTTGCGGCTATTGCGTCACCGGCTGCCCGTTCAATGTGCCGCGGATCAACAAGGAAGACAACAAGGCCTACAAGTGCACGCTGTGCTCGGACCGTCTGGCTGTCGGCCAGGAGCCGTCCTGCGTCAAGACATGCCCGACCGGAGCCATCCAGTTCGGAACCAAGGAAGACATGAAGCTGGTGGCCGAGGATCGCGTCAAGGATCTGAAGGCACGTGGCTACCCCAATGCCGGCCTGTACGACCCGCAGGGTGTCGGCGGTACGCACGTCATGTACGTGCTGCACCACGCCGACCAGCCGGAGTTGTACAACGGCTTGCCGAAGGACCCGTCGATCAGCCCACTGGTCGGACTCTGGAAGGGCGTCGCCAAGCCGCTCGCCACGCTGGCACTGGCCGGCGTTGCCCTGGGCAGCCTGTTCCATTACGTGACCAAGGGGCCGAACGAGGTCTCGAAGGAGATCGAAGACGAGATCGAGGCAGAAGACAAGGAGGAAGCAAAATGATCCGCGACCCGAAAGACCTCAAGCGCTACAACGCTTCCGAACGGGCCAATCACTGGACGATCGGCATCAGCTTCATCCTGCTCGCGCTCTCCGGACTGGCCTTCTTCCACCCGGCGTTCTTCCCGCTGACCCAGCTGTTCGGCGGCCCGGTCTGGGCCCGCATCATCCACCCCTACATCGGGGTGCTGATGGCGGCAGCCTTCCTGATCATCTTCCTGCGCTTCAAGCATCTGAACACAATGACGCCGGCGGACAAGGAGTGGCTGGCCAAGGCCAAGAACATGGTGGACGGCAACGACCACGACATGCCGGAACAGGGCAAGTACAACGGCGGCCAGAAAGTGATGTTCTGGGCGCTTGCCGTGTGCATGTTGCTGATGACGCTGTCGGGCCTTGCCATCTGGCGCGCCTGGTTCGGCTTCGACATCACCCTGGTTCGCCTCGGTGCAGTCGTGCATGCCGCTGCCGGCGCCGTGATGATCGCGCTGATCATGGTCCACGTCTATGCCGCCATCTGGGTCAAGGGCACCATACGCGCCATGTGGTACGGCACGGTCACCCGGGGCTGGGCCAAGCAGCATCACCGTGGCTGGTACCGCCAGGTCACTGGCAAGTAGAACGGAAGGGGAGCGAGCGACAGTGACTTGCTCCCCGGACGGTTCCAACGATGAGATTTTCCTTGCGTTCAAGGGGTGTGCAGCAAGTCATCGCGGCCCCCCTCTTTTTTGAAAGCAAATCATGAATGCTTCAATGCTTGATTACCCCGAGGCGATATCGGCTGACGACGGACGCCTGCCTGCGCCAACGGCTGTGCGCAATGTCCTTCGCATTCAGTCCGGCCATCATGCGATGGTCGAGGACGAAGTCATTGAAGAAGTGCCGGTGGCCATGGTCTACAACGGTATTTCCCATGCCGTGATGCTGGCTTCGCCAACCGATCTGGAGGACTTTGCGCTCGGTTTCAGCCTGGGCGAATCGATCCTCGCGCATTCCCGCGAACTCTACGACCTGGAAGTGCGCCATACCTGCGATGGCATCTCGATCGAGATGGACATTGCACCGGCTCGCTTCATGGCACTCAAGGAGCGCCGCCGGAATCTGGCCGGACGAACCGGTTGCGGCTTGTGCGGGGTGGATAGCCTGGCCAATGTGACGAGAATTCCCCATGGCCGGCTGGCACCGACCGACTGGATATTGTCGGTCGACGCGGTTGCCGAAGGGCTGCGCCAGCTCCCGCACTGGCAGACGATGCGCCAGCAAACCGGTTCGGCACATGGCGCGGCCTGGGTCGATCGTCAGGGCAACGTGGTGTGCCTGCGCGAAGATGTCGGGCGTCACAACGCACTCGACAAGCTGATCGGCGCCCTGTCCCGCCAAAAGCAGGCGCGTCCGGATGGATTTGCGCTGATCACCAGCCGTGCGTCTTATGAAATGGTGCAGAAAGCCGCTACCGCCGGCATTGCCACCCTGGTCGCGGTATCTGCGCCCACCGCCCTGGCGATTCGACAGGCGGAAGCTGTCGGAATCCTGCTGATCGGGTTTGCCCGTTCCAACCAAGTGGTCGCTTATAGCTGCACCGAGCGACTGGGCAATGCCGCCGTGGAACCCCGTGGCTATCAGCCCATCATGTAATCACCCATTCCATCGATCAAATCCCCCATGACATTTGCCGAAACACTGCCATCCTCCGCCACCACTGCCTCCGTGTTGACGCCCAAAGCCGATTTGTTCGCTCAGCGCGCCGCACGACTGCGCGTTCTGGCGTCCGATCACTCCTTGGGCGCCTGGCTCAACTGGCTGGCCGATCTTGCCGAAGCCCAGCACAAGGCGCTGGCCACCGTGCCGGCTCTAGAGCTGCACTTCGACGGCTTGATTGATCCCTCCCGGCCGTTGTTGAAGATCGACAACCTCCAGCTCGACCAAGCATGGCAAGCCGTATACCGGGAGTTGACGGTAGCGATGGACGTTTCTGCTCCGGAGCAAGACGCTAATCGACTGTCCCTCAAAGGGCGTCAATGCATCGCCCATGCTGCCGGATCAGCCGCCGAAGCCCCTCGGGAAGCGAGCGATCTCCTCGTCGCTGCCGCCCTCCAGGTAGTCTGGTTGGCCGGAGCGTGTCAATTGGCCTTGCCCGAATTCACGCAATTGGAGCATCGCGATTGCTGTCCTTGCTGCGGAAGCGCTCCGGTTGCCAGCATCGTGCTGGCGGGAACGGGTAACACGGGCTTACGCTACCTGGAATGCGGTTTGTGCGCGACCCGCTGGAATGCGGTGCGGGCACGTTGCACCTTCTGTGCTGACGGCAGCGTCGTCAACTATTGGAGCATCGAAGGCGGCAATGAAGCAGTCCAGGCTGAAACCTGCGATCAGTGTCACGGCTATATCAAGACGTTTTTCCAAAGCAAGGACCTCCAGCTCGATCCGCTCGGCGACGATCTGGCCTCCCTTGCACTGGACGTATTGGTCGGTGAGCAGGGATTTGCCAGGGGGGCGCCCAATCCTTTGCTGATTGAAGGGGACTGTGTTTGAGGCAAAGTCGTCGATCAATTCATCGAGGTGCACCATGCCCCTGATCGACAATTTCGGGCGCCAGATCGATTACCTCCGGATTTCAGTAACCGACCGCTGCGACTTGCGTTGCAGCTATTGCATGCCGGAAGGTTTTACGGATTACGAGACTCCCAAAGACTGGTTGCGCTTCACTGAAATTGCGCGATTGGTTCGCATTTTTTCACGCCATGGGTTGAAGCGGATTCGTCTCACCGGCGGCGAGCCATTGCTGCGGGCAGGTTTGCCCGAATTGGTCGGCATGCTGGCCAAAATTGACGGCATTACCGACATTGCCCTGAGCACCAACGGTACGCAATTGAGCAAACATGCCAAGGCACTCAAGGCGGCAGGGCTCACACGCTTCAACGTGAGCCTCGATACCCTGGATGCCGCCCGTTTTGCCCGAATAGCCAAGCGGGATGCGCTGTCGAACGTCCTGGCCGGACTGGATCAGATTTCGGCCGAGGGTTTCAAGTCAACGAAGATCAACATGGTTTGGCTCAATGAAAGCACTTGGGCGGAACTGGAAGCGATGATCGCGTATTGCCGGGAACGCGGCTTCATTCTTCGCCTGATCGAGAACATGCCCATGGGAGAGGCAGCACGCCAAATGGGATCTTCCAGCCTTCAACCGCTGATCACGAAAATCAAGAACCGCTTTGCTCTGCTCGACGGTGTCATTCCGGGCGGTGGTCCCGCCCGCTATCTGGTCAGTTCGGATCAACGCTTCAGCATCGGCTTCATTACGCCACTTTCCCAGCATTTTTGTGCAACCTGCAACCGAGTTCGACTGACGGTGGAGGGCTCGCTGCACCTTTGTCTTGGGCAAGAGCATCGTCTGGATTTCCGCGAACTCATGCGTTCCGGGGCGACGGACGATGAACTGGATGCCGCTCTCTTGCTAGGTATCGCCAGAAAGCCGGAACGACACGAGTTCAATGAGCGGCCGGCCATGCTCATCAGGCCGATGTCCAAAACAGGTGGGTAATCGAACTTCTGTACAAGAAAGACTGATCCATAAACATAAAACTCAAAGACGTGGAGTCTCTGTTCTGTGCTGGCGCCATTCCTTCGGCACTAAACGAACGAAGGTATTGAACTCGAGAAGCGACCGAGCGGCAATTAATACCTGTATTGCCGCCGGATCTCCACCACCGGTCGAAAGTCAGCGTAGGTAGAAGAGTGCGCAGTCAGTTTTAAAACCGAGCCTCCGGTCTGCTCAGTAGTCAGCCATAGGATCGACGAAACGGTGAACATCTCTTTGGGTCTAAACCAGACTTGCCTGCTAGCAGGAATATCGCACGATGCATTGTCCCCAAAGCCAAAACTTACCGCTGACCCCGTTCCTCATCGCGACGCCGGTGCGGCTCATTGCCACCCTGCGGCGCTGGCTGCTGACGAGGCGGCTCGGCTCTGGGTGAGGGCGGAGCGGCCGGTTGCGGTGGCGGCATCCTCACTTCCGGCGTAGGACGGGGCATTTCCCTTTGCGGCACGGACTGGGGCGTCATGACCGGGGCCGGCTGTGGCTGAACGGGGCGTTCCGCACGCGGCATCTCGCGCGGCATTTCCCGACGCTGCTCGCGCTCCTGCATCGGGAAGGCGGGTTGCGAACGCTCTTCCCGGCGCATTTCTGGAGGCGGCATCTCCCGGCGGAGCGGGGCAGGTGCCGACTGGGTCTCCTGCGGGCGGTACATCTCGCGCGGCGGAGCGATTTGCGGCGTACCGACACTGGATGGCGGTTGAGCCTGGCGCTCCATGCGCTGCATCTCGCGCATTTCACGGCGCTGCTCGCGCTCCTGCGAGGTGAAGGCTGGCGGCCTATCGTCCCGACGCATCTCGGTAGCCGGTATTTCCCGGCGAACCGGTGCACTCGGGGCCATGCCATCCTGGGGACGAGACGTATCACGCGGCCCGACCGGCTGCGGCGCACCCGAGCTTTCCGGCTGACGCGATTGCCGCTCCTGATATTGCATTTCGCGCATATCGCGCCGTTGCTGGCGCTCCGACGGCGTAACGGCCGGCGGGGAACGTTCGTCGCGACGCAATTCGGGAGGGACGCTGCCGTTATCGGAGCGGCCCTCCTGCTGGCGGCGGAAAAATTCGCGGCGCGACTCGCCGGCGGCGTCCTGCGGGCGCAGGCTCCCCGGCCGGTTTTCCTGCGGGGCATCCGCCGGACGGGGACCATTTTCACGGCGCGAGGGCTGGGCTGCGTTTTCCGTCGGGCGGCCACGGCCATCGGCGCCTGGCATGCCGTCCGGATTGCGTTGGCCGTCGAAATCTCGACCGCGCTGACGTTGCTCGCCACGTTCGCCGTCGTGCGGGCGCAATGCGGCTGGCGCGGGCGCTAGCCACTGGGTGCTGGGGGCCTGGCGGGCGAGTGGGGCACCGCTCAGGTCGCGACGATCCTGATGGCGGATTTCGCTGCTCGTGATCGGCCGACCTTCGCGCATCTGGGTGGTCGGCACGACGGTCACGGCCTGCGGCATGGCGTGATGGGCATAGGCCGGTGGGGCGCCGCGCACGACCCGGTCGATGTGGATCACGTTGGTAACCTGCGTGACGTTGATCTGCCGGACATAGCTCGGGCTGTAACGATAGGCCGGGACATAGACTTCGCGCGGGGCGAGAGGAAACCAGCCGACGGCGGGCGCCGAGCCGAAGCTGAAGCTGACGCTCCAGCCCGGATTGCCGACCCAGCCGACCAGCGCCGGCGCGTAGACCGGGCGCGCCACCACGCGTCCCGGGACCCAGGCCCAGCGCCCGGCGATGAAGGCCCAACGCCCATAGTGGAAGGGGGCGAAACCCCAGGGTGCCTGGTCAATCCACGTCCAGCCCCAAGGGGGAACCCACGCCCAGCGACCCTGGCGATAGGGCGCCCAGTCGCTGGCAACTGCGCGCGGGTACCAGACGGTGCCGTAGTCGCTCGTGCTTCGCCAATCGCCGTAGGCGTCGAGATCCTGGTAGCCGGTCATATGCGGCGAAACATGGCGCCGCGCCGTGTCCGCCAACGTCGCGTTCTCGCGCTGGGCCACCCACTGGTCGAATCCGTCGTATGCCCGGGCCGCTTCCAGCCGTTCGCCACCATTGCTATCCACAACGGCCATCTGGCCCGCCGCCACCGGGATGGTTCGGCGGCCGTTGTCGACGGTCGCCCGTCCGGCCAGAACCACCAGCTCGCTGCGCTCGTCATAAACATTGATGCGATAGCGTCCCGGCGTCTGGAATCGCACGTTGCCGTCGGGCGTCATCACCTCCACATCGTCCGCCTGATCGCGGTCGAGCACGCTGACCGCCAGCGTGCCGCCGCTGAGACGCACATCGACACGGCGGTCATCGACGACCGGAAACTCGACCTCGCTGTCGCGGCTGAGGCGGTAGGCGGTCGAACCGATCCACACTTCGGCCCGCCCGCTACGGCCGCTATCGAGAACGGCCCCACTGCTGACCGGCCAGTTGAGCGTTGCCGGCCCTCCCTCGTCGCGCCGGTCGACCCGAAAGCCGACATCGCCATCGAGATGTGCAATGCGCCCGACGCGACTCGGCGGGTCGGTCTGCGCCAGCGCGGGCCAGGCCGCCAACAACAGGATGGCAAGAAACAGCTGGTGGAGGGACTTCAACATCGCGGACTCCCGGAAAAGGGAAAGGCCTGCGCACAAGGCAGGCGACAAGCAAGCAACGCTTCACTCCGGCAAATGGATGATCGGCCGCCCGGGGAAAATGGTTTCAAAATGTTGCGCCCCCGAACGGGAGCGGGAATCAGCTGTTGTCGATGGCAATGCCGTATTTCTTGGCAACCGTCATGTACAACTGCCGTGCCGATGCCACTTTCGGATTCTTGCGATCCTTGCGCTGCGCCCGCTGCAGGTAATTGAGTGCCTGTTCGGCCAGCGCGGGATCCCAGCCCTGCTTGTCCATCAGCGTATATATGGCCTTGGCCGCATTGACCAGGAATTGCAGGTTGGGCACCTGCTCCACGGCCTGGATCAGCAGCTGGACGGCCCCCTTGAAATCGCCACTGCGGGCGGCCATGACCCCGCGGTTGTTCAGGTCGACGATCTCCTTGCCGACCTGATCGAGGATCGCCTTGCCCGCCTCGGCCTGCCCGGTTTTCTCGAAAACGTTGGTGATGTGGTTGATCAGGTGGGAATCTTCATGGTTTTCGGCCGCCACCTGCCGCATGATCTGGTTCGCCTCGCGCTCCTTGCCCGTCGCAAAGCAGGCGTGGGCCAGATCGACCGCCAGCCTCTGCGAGACATGCTTGCCCTTGTCGGCGGCCTCGACGCGAATCTGTTTCTGCAAGGACAGCGCCTGATCGACCAAGCCTTTCGCCTTGTCCTCGGCCCCCTCGGCATGCAGGCACAGGC
The DNA here is from genome assembly GCF_008711155.1 of Dechloromonas sp. CZR5. Taxonomy (GTDB): domain Bacteria; phylum Pseudomonadota; class Gammaproteobacteria; order Burkholderiales; family Rhodocyclaceae; genus Azonexus. The sequence goes on from NZ_VUYQ01000002.1 coordinate 451,016, forward strand.
TTTCGGTCAGCAGCGCCGCCAGTTCGGCCTGTTTGTCGCCGCGCCATTCCCGCTTCATCTCTGCCGCGATCTTGCGCGAGGCCTCGACGTGTCCGCGCTCGACCAGCACGCGCGACAGGTTGGCGAAGTCGTCCACCGTACGCAGGCTGGACCCTTTGCTGCGCTCGATGACCTTGCCGTAGGCTCTTTCGGCACTCAGCAGATCCTTGTTGCGCGCCGCCACGTCGCCCACCATGCGTTGCCGCAGGGTGTTATGCGGCGATGCGTCGGCGGCCCGCTGCAAGGACTGCTGTGCTTCGGCAAGGCGGCCCTGCGCCTCGTGCACCGAGGCCAGGAAATCGTAGGCCGAGATGAATTCCGGGGCTTCCTGCGTCACCTGCTCGGCCAGCTGTTCGGCTTCATCGAGTGCCCCGCGGTCGCGCAAGGCCGTCGCCAGGCCCATCTTGGCCCAGGGCACGACCCGCCCTTCGAGCACGCGGCGGAAAACTTCCTCGGCCTCGCGCGTCCTGCCCAACTGGTGCAACAACTCTCCCTTGAAGCGCAAGCCATCGTACATATACAGCGGTTGCTGCTGGATCACCCGGTCGCAGGCGGCAATCGCTTCGTCCAGCGCACCATTCTCGATCTGCGCGTAAATCCGTCCCAGCACATGCTTCTTGTAGATCACCCTGACCAGCCGGTTCTGCAGTTGATCGGCAGTAAACGGCTTGATCAGGTAGTCATCCGGCGCCAGTTCCGCCAGCGCCACCACATTGGTGTAACTGCGCTCGCTGGTGATGATCATGTACACCGTCGACAAGGGAATCAGGTGCGCGTGGCGCAATTCTTCGAGCAGCTGCTGGCCGTCCCGCCCGTCGTCGAGAACGAAATCGGACAGGATGATGTCGAAGCGGTTGCTCTTGACCTGACGGATCACCTCGGCCGAGTTGCCGGCACCATGCACGGCCGTCACCCCCAGTGCCCCGAGCATCAGGCGCAAGGCATCCCGCGCCGGCGGATGGCGATCGACGATCAGGACGCGCTTCTTGGACAAGGACTGCTGTAAAACCAGCAGCATCTCATCGTTGTCGAGGGGACTGGCGCCCTTGGTTTGGCTGGTGCTCATGGCATCAAATTACTTGAGAACGCCAGACGGGGCAAGCCGTTGGGAGTTTCCGGGACAACCCGGGCACGGCGCCGTCGGGATCGGGATATATTCCGGAGCCATAGTCTGGAATACTCTCCACTCGACATGGACGCGAGGCATGACGCGATGAAAACCGTACTGGGCAGCTTGCTGGCGTGGCTCTGCTTGATCTTTCCCGTCGGCGCCGTCGCCCAGACGGTCATCGACATCCCGACACGGCCGGAGGTGACCCAGCGACTGCTGGTCATTCCCGCCGCGAATTCGGACGCGACGGTCATCCTTCTTGCCGGTGGACACGGCGGACTGGGCATTTTCCCGAACGGCTCCTTCCGCTGGGGTGAAGGGAATTTCCTGATCCGCAGCCGCCAGCTGTTTGCCGACCAGGGCCTGAACGTCGTCATCGTCGACGCGCCATCCGACCGCCAGACTGCTCCTTACCTGGCCGGCTTCCGCCAGACACCGGAGCATGCGTCCGATATCGGTGCGGTGATCGCCTGGGTGCGCGCCCAGGGCAAAGGACCGGTATGGCTGATCGGAACCAGCCGCGGCACGCAGTCAGCCGCTTTCCTCGCCACCCGCCTGGCAGGGCGTGAAGGACCGGACGGCCTGGTGCTGACCGCCACCATCCTCAGGGACAACAAGGGGCGTCCCGTACCGGCCATGCCTCTGGAGCAACTCACCCTGCCGGTGCTGCTGGTCCATCACGAACAGGATGGCTGCAGCCATTGCGCCTATGCCGACCTTCCGGAATTGCAGGCAAAGCTCCGTCACCTCCCGCGCACCGCCTTGTTGAGTTTTCAGGGCGGCGCCAATCGGGGCGACCCTTGCGAGGCCTATGCCTACCATGGCTTCAACGGGCAGGAGAAGGAGGTCGTGACGCAAATCGCCGCATGGATCCGGGCTGCTCAAAAGTAGTCCCGCTCCCTCACCCCGAGCATGATAAATCTGTGATTTTTCAGCGCCCTGACGTAAAATCCGCGGTCCGATACTGCACTGCAACACGCGATTTCCATGCTCTATCCCACCCGTTTCGATGTCATCGTTGTCGGCGGCGGACATGCCGGCACAGAGGCCGCGCTGGCCGCAGCGCGGGCGGGTGCGAACACGCTGTTGTTGACCCATAACCTCGACACGCTCGGGGCGATGAGTTGCAACCCGTCGATCGGCGGCATCGGCAAGGGCCATCTGGTACGCGAAGTCGATGCGCTGGGCGGTGCCATGGCCGCCGCCACGGACGAATCCGGCATCCAGTTCCGCATCCTCAATGCCTCGAAAGGTCCGGCGGTGCGCGCCACCCGCGCCCAGGCCGACCGCGTGCTGTACAAGCAGGCCATCCGCACGCGCCTCGAGAACCAGCCCAACCTGACCATTTTCGCCCAGGCCTGCGATGATCTGATCGTCGAAGGCGACAAGGTCTGCGGCGCCGTCACCCAGCTTGGTATCCGCTTCATGGCCGAGGCCGTGGTGCTGACCGCCGGCACCTTCCTCAACGGCAAGATCCACGTCGGGCTGGAAAACTACACCGGCGGCCGCATGGGCGATCCGCCCTCCGTGTCGCTCGCCGCCCGTCTGAAGGAACTCAACCTCCCGCAGGGCCGCCTGAAAACCGGCACCCCGCCGCGCCTGGACGGCAAGACCATCGACTTCTCGGTGATGGAGGAGCAGCATTCGGACGACCCGCTGCCGGTCTTCTCCTTCCTCGGCAATGCCGCGCAGCATCCGAAGCAGCTGCCGTGCTGGATTACCGAAACCAATGAGAAGACGCACGACATCATCCGCAGCGGGCTGGACCGCTCGCCGATGTACACCGGCGTCATCGAAGGCGTCGGCCCGCGCTACTGCCCGTCGATCGAGGACAAGATCCACCGTTTCGCCGACCGCAACCAGCACAACGTCTTCCTTGAACCGGAAGGCCTGACGACGCACGAGATCTACCCCAACGGCGTATCCACCAGCCTGCCCTTCGATATCCAGCTGGCGCTGGTACGTTCGATCCGCGGCATGGAGAATGTGCACATCCTGCGCCCCGGCTACGCCATCGAATACGATTTCTACGACCCGCGCGGCCTGAAGGACACACTGGAGACCAAGGCCGTCAACGGCCTGTTTTTCGCCGGCCAGATCAACGGTACGACCGGCTACGAGGAAGCGGCGGCACAGGGCCTGCTTGCCGGCATCAATGCCGTCAATTACGTCAAGGGCCGCGCCGGCTGGTGCCCCAAGCGCAACGAAGCCTACCTCGGCGTGCTGGTCGACGATCTGATCACGCGCGGCGTATCCGATCCCTACCGCATGTTCACCAGTCGTGCCGAATACCGCCTCAGCCTGCGCGAAGACAATGCCGACCTGCGCCTGACCGAGCAGGGGCGCAGTCTCGGCCTGGTCGATGACGCGCGCTGGGACGCCTTCTGCCGCAAACGCGATGCCATCGCCAGCGAACAGGAGCGCCTGAAATCGACCTGGGTCAATCCGAAGATCACGCCGGCCGAGGACTGCCTCCGCGTGCTCGGCAAGGCCATCGAACACGAATACAACCTGTTCGAACTGCTGCGCCGGCCGGAAGTCAGCTACGCCAAGCTGCTCACCCTGCCCGGTGCCGGCGAGGCCCAGACCGACCCGCTGGTCGTCGAGCAACTGGAAATCTCGGCCAAGTACCAGGGCTACATTGACCGCCAGGCCGAGGAGGTCGCCAAATCGGCCAGCTACGAGAACACCGTGCTGCCAGCCGACCTCGACTACGCGGCGGTGGCCGGCCTGTCCAACGAAGTCAAGCAGAAGCTGGCCCAGCACAAGCCGCAGACCATCGGCCAGGCATCGCGGATTCAAGGCATCACGCCCGCGGCGATTTCGCTGCTGCTCATCCACCTCAAGCGACATAACCTGTCGCAGGCGGCCTGAGCATGATCACGCTGTCGGCCGGCCTCGCCGAACTCGGAATCGACTTGTCGACCGGGCAGCAGGACCAGCTGCTCGCCTTCCGCGACCTGCTGCTCAAGTGGAACAAGACCTATAACCTGACAGCACTGCGCGACCCCGAACAAGCCATTTCGCATCATCTGCTCGACTCGCTGGCCATCCTGCCGCACGTCGGCCCGGGCGCCCTGCTCGACGTCGGCTCGGGCGGCGGCCTGCCCGGCATCCCGCTGGCCATCGCCCGCCCCGACTTGTCGGTGAGCATGGTCGATACCGTGCAGAAAAAGGCAACCTTCCTGCAGCAGGCCGCCATCCAGCTCGGGCTGAAGAACGTCTCCGCGCACCACGCCCGCGTCGAACAGTTGCCGGGTCAGTACGCCCAGATCAGTTCGCGCGCCTTCGCCGAGCTCAAGCTGTTCACCGACTTGACTCGCCAGTTGCTGGCCCCCGGCGGCCGCTGGCTGGCCATGAAGGGCGTCCGTCCGGACGACGAAATCGCGGCGCTGCCAGCCGACATCATCGTCGAGCACGTCATTCCGCTGCACGTTCCCGGCCTCGATGCCGAAAGACACCTCATCATCCTGAAAGCGGGCTCATGAAAGTACTCGCCATCACCAACCAGAAAGGCGGCGTCGGCAAGACCACGACCGCCGTCAACCTCGCCGCATCGCTGGGCGCCGAGGGCAAGCGCGTCCTGCTTATCGACATGGACCCGCAGGGCAATGCCACTACGGGTGCCGGCATCACCAAGAAGGAAGCGCTGCCGACGGTCTACCAGCTGCTGATCGGTGCCGCATCGCTGGTCGAGGTGTGCATCAAGACCGATTTCGCATTCGACATCCTGCCGGCCAACCGCGAACTGGCCGGTGCCGAGGTCGAACTCATCGAGCTCGACAAGCGCGAATTTCGTCTCAAGTCCGCCCTGCAGCAAAACCACGACGAATACGACTTCGTGCTGATCGATTGCCCGCCGGCCCTCAACATGCTGACCGTCAATGCCCTGGTCGCCGCCGACTCGGTGCTGATCCCCATGCAGTGCGAATATTACGCACTGGAGGGTCTCTCCGATCTCGTCGAAACCCTGCGCAAGGTGCGCCATGGCCTGAATTCCCGCCTGGAAATCGAAGGGCTGCTGCGTACGATGTACAACGGCCAGAGCACGCTGACCCAGCAGGTCTCCAACGAACTCGAAACGCACTTCGGCAACAAGGTTTACCGGACCATCGTGCCGCGCAACGTCCGCCTGGCCGAAGCGCCGTCCTACGGCAAGCCGGTCATCGCCTTCGACAAGAACTCCAGGGGTGCCCAGGCTTACACCGCCCTGGCCAGGGAAATCCTCGAAAGGACTCCAGCATGATCAAGATGAAAGGACTCGGCCGCGGCCTCGACGCCTTGCTCGCCGGCACCGACGAAAAGCGCGCCGACGAACAGCGCAGCCTGCCCATCGAACGTCTCAAGCCCGGCAAATACCAGCCGCGCACCCGGATGGACCAGGAATCGCTGGATGAACTGGCGGCCTCGATCAAGGCTCAGGGCGTCATGCAACCGATCCTGGTCCGTGCCGTCGACAAGACCCCCGGCGCCGAACGCTACGAAATCGTCGCCGGCGAACGCCGCTGGCGCGCCTCCCAGCAAGCCGGCCTGGCCGAAGTGCCGGTTCTCGTCCGCGACATCCCGGACGAGCAGGCCCTGGCCATGGCGCTGATCGAAAACATCCAGCGCGAAAATCTCAATCCGCTCGAGGAAGCCCAAGGACTGCAGCGGCTGATCGACGAATTCGGCCTGACCCACCAGCAGGCCGCCGATGCCGTGGGCCGCTCCCGTCCGGCCGCATCGAACCTGCTCCGCCTCCTGCAGCTGAGTCCCATGGTCCAGGAGCTGCTCATGTCCGGAAAACTCGACATGGGCCACGCCCGTGCGCTGCTGCCACTCAACAGTGCCCAGCAGGTCGCCGCAGCCCAGCGCATCGTCCAGAAAGGGCTGTCTGTCCGCGAGGCGGAACGACTGGTGCAACAAATCACCCGTCCCGCCAGAAAGCCGGCCGAACAGCCGGTCGACCGCGACCTCCTTCGCCTCCAGGAAGAACTCGCCGACGGCTTGGGTGCCAACGTGCAGATCAAGACCAACAAGAAAGGCGCCGGCAAGGTCACCATCGAATTCGGCAGCCTCGAGCAACTCGATGGTCTCCTCTCCCGCCTATCCACGTAACCGATGTCACTAAACGTAACGCACTGTCTCTACGGGAAAACCCCTAATTTGTGCGCCGCGGAAATTGACTCTTATGTAAGACTTGGTTACACTCTCGGGGTTTTTGATCGAGGTATGTCTTGCACCCGCAGGTAAGCTGGATTCTCAGTCGCCAAGCGGCATTGATCATCGTTCTCGCCCTCGCGGCCTGGCTGATGTTCGGTGATCTTGCAGGCATCTCGACGCTGATCGGGGGATCAATCGGCATTGTCGCCAACCTGGGTTATGTACTCCGGGCCATGCGACTCAATGTCGGGCTTGACCCGGTAAAAGCTTACCGGGCGCAGACTGCGGGCGAGGGGTTCAAGTTTCTTCTCACGCTCATCGGCTTCGCCCTTGTGTTTTTGAAGTTCAAGGATGTGGCGGTCGCCCCGCTCTTTCTTGGATACGGATCGACGATTGTCATCTTCTGGGTGGCACTCTTGAAGCAACGTTGAGCTGACTGGAGAAATCATGAGCGCTGAAGGCGGCCTGACCACAACAGGTTATATCCAACACCACTTGACCAACTTGGCCGTCTGTTCCGACGCCGCCAAGGACGCCGCCGGCCATTGCCACGGCTTCTGGACCTTCCACCTCGACACCCTGCTGGTCTCCGGCCTCCTCGGCCTGGTTGTCTTCGGCCTGATGGCCAAGGCCGCAGGCAGTGCCAGCTCCGGCGTTCCGGGCAAGCTGCAGAACTTCGTGGAAATGGTCGTCGGCCTCGTCGACCAGCAGGTTCGCGACACCTTCCACGGCAAGAGCGCCCTGGTTACCCCGCTGGCCATCACCATTTTCGTCTGGGTGTTCGTCATGAACGCAATGGACCTCATCCCGGTCGACTTCCTGCCGATCGCTGCCGGCGCCGTTGGCGTGCACTACCTGAAGGCTGTGCCGACCACCGACCCCAACCTGACCTTCGCGATGTCGATCACCGTGTTCTTCATCATGCTGTGGATGAACGTCAAGGTGAAGGGTTTCGGCGGCTTCATGCACGAGGTCTTCTCTGCCCCGTTCGGCGCCAAGCTCGCCCCGGTCAACTTCATCTTCCGCGTCGTCGAAGACATCGCCAAGCCGATCTCGCTGGCCCTGCGTCTCTTCGGCAACATGTATGCCGGCGAAATGGTCTTCATCCTGATCGCTCTGCTCGGTATCTGGCAGCTGCCGCTGGCTTTGCCCTGGGCACTGTTCCACATCCTGATCATCACGCTGCAAGCCTTCGTGTTCATGATGCTGACCATCGTGTACATGTCCATGGCTTCCGAATCGCACTAAGTCGTTTTTGTTTTCCCGTAGTTTTTACTTTTAACCCCGCATTAACCTACCTTACTGAGGAGTAAACATGGAACTCGCAACCGTTCTCTCCAACACCGCTATCGCTGTTGCCATCCTGATCGGTGCCGGCGCTCTGGGCACCGCTATCGGCTTCGGTATTCTCGGCGGCCGCTTCCTGGAAGGCGCAGCCCGTCAGCCGGAAATGATCCCCACCCTGCAAGTCAAGATGTTCATCGTCGCCGGTCTGCTCGACGCCGTGACCATGATCGGTGTCGGTATCGCTCTGTTCCTGCTCTTCGCAAACCCGTTCCTGGCTCTGCTGAAGTAATCATTCACGCCCCTGAAACCCTTATAACCAGGAGGTTAGCGTGAACATCAACGCTACACTGATTGGCCAGGCAATCTGGTTTGCTCTCTTCATCTGGATCACGATGAAGTACGTCTGGCCGCCGCTGCAAAAGGCAATGGCGGACCGTCAGGCACAGATCGCTGAAGGCCTGGCTGCAGCCGAACGCGGCAAGCACGAGCAAGAGCTCGCTGCCAAGCGTTCCGCTGATGCGCTGCGTGAAGCCAAGGAGAAATCTGCGGAATTCGTGGCTCAAGCCGAAAAGCGTGCGCAACAGATCGTCGAAGAAGCCAAGGGCAATGCCAAGGTTGAGGCCGACAAGATTGTCGCCGGCGCCAAGGCAGAAATCGAACAGGAAGTCGAACGTGCCAAGCAGCAACTGCGTGAGCGCGTCGCCGAACTGGCGGTTGCCGGTGCCGAGAAGATCCTGCGCAAGGAAATCAATGCGTCCGTGCATGCAGACATGCTGGGCGCCCTGAAACAGGACCTGTAAGCAATGGCTGAATCCGTCACTATCGCCCGTCCTTACGCCGAAGCGCTGTTCCGCGCTGCCAAGGAAAGCGGCAATCTGGCCAAGTGGTCCGAGCAGGTCGCCCTGCTGGGACAGGTGGCTGCCAATCCCGAAGCCCGTGCGGCCGTCGGCGATCCGAACGTGGCAGCCTCGCAACTGGTCGACCTCTTCCGGTCTGCCTGTGGTACGGCGGTAGGTACGGAGCTGGCGAACTTCATCCAGCTGCTGTCCAACAACGACCGTCTGGGGCTGTTGCCGGAAATCGCTGGCTTGTACGAAAGCTACAAGCAAGCGGAAGAGGGCACCAAGCAGGCCGAAATCGTTTCGGCCTTCCCGATCGATGACAACCAGGTGAAAACCCTGGTACCGCAACTCGAAGCCGTCTTCAAGACCAAGCTCGAGGCCGCAGTGTCGGTTGATCCGACCCTGATCGGCGGTATCAAGGTAATCGTTGGCGACCAGATGCTGGATGCTTCAGTCCGCGGCAAGCTTGACGCCATGGCTACGGCGCTGAACAACTAGGAGAATTTCATGCAGTTGAATCCTTCCGAAATTTCTGAACTGATCAAGAGCAAGATCCAGAACCTGCAAGGCGCATCGGAAGTGCGCACGCAGGGCACGGTGGTGTCCGTCACCGACGGTATCTGCCGTGTGCACGGCCTGCAAGACGTTATGCAGGGCGAAATGCTGGAATTCCCCGGCAACACGTTCGGCATGGCGCTCAACCTCGAGCGCGACTCTGTCGGCGCCGTTGTTCTTGGTGAATACGAGCACATTTCCGAAGGCGACGTGGTCAAGACCACCGGTCGCATTCTGGAAGTCCCCGTTGGCCCGGAACTGCTGGGTCGCGTGGTCAACTCCCTCGGCCAGCCGATCGACGGCAAGGGCCCGATCAATGCCAAGCTGACCGACAAGATCGAAAAGGTTGCGCCGGGCGTTATTTGGCGTCAGTCCGTTTCCCAGCCGGTGCAAACCGGTCTGAAGTGCGTGGACTCCATGGTTCCGGTCGGCCGCGGCCAGCGCGAGCTGATCATTGGCGACCGCCAGACCGGCAAGACCGCCGTTGCCGTTGACGCCATCATCAACCAGAAGGGCAAGGGCCTGTTCTGCGTTTATGTCGCTATCGGCCAGAAGGCTTCCACCATCGCCAACGTCGTTCGCAAGCTCGAAGAGCATGGCGCGATGGAATACACCATCGTCGTCGCCGCTCCGGCTTCGGAATCCGCCGCGCTGCAGTACTTGGCTCCTTACGCCGGCTGCACGATGGGCGAATACTTCCGCGACACCGGCGAAGACGCCCTGATCATTTACGACGACTTGACCAAGCAAGCTTGGGGCTACCGTCAGGTTTCCCTGCTGCTGCGCCGTCCGCCGGGCCGCGAAGCCTACCCGGGCGACGTGTTCTATCTCCACTCCCGTCTGCTGGAGCGCGCCGCTCGCGTTTCCGCCGCCTGGGTCGAGAAGCTCAGCAATGGCGCCATCAAGGGCAAGACCGGCTCCCTGACCGCTCTGCCGGTTATCGAAACCCAAGCTGGTGACGTTTCCGCCTTCGTTCCGACCAACGTGATCTCCATCACCGACGGCCAGATCTTCCTGGAAACCGACCTCTTCAACGCCGGTATCCGTCCCGCGATCAACGCCGGTATCTCGGTTTCCCGCGTCGGTGGCGCTGCCCAGACCAAGCTGATCAAGAAGCTCGGCGGCGGTGTCCGTCTGGCCCTCGCCCAGTACCGCGAACTTGCTGCCTTCGCCCAGTTTGCTTCCGACCTCGACGAAGCGACCCGCAAGCAGCTGGAGCGTGGCCGTCTGGTTACCGAACTGATGAAGCAGCCGCAGTACTCGCCGATGAGCATCTCCGAAATGGCCGTCACGCTGTACGCAGCTGACAAGGGCTACTTCGACGATGTCGAAGTCAAGCGTGCTCTGGAATGCGAAAAGGCCATGATCGGTTACCTGAAGACCAACTGCGCCGACCTCATGAAGACCATGGAGTCGACCGCTGATCTGAGCGCCGATTCTGAGAAGGCACTTGCTGCCGGCATCCAGGCTTTCAAGAGCAGCTGGGTCTGATCTAGGAGAACGCCATGCCTAGCGGCAAGGAAATTCGCAACAAGATCAAGAGCGTCGAAAATACGCGCAAGATCACCAAGGCCATGGAAATGGTGGCCGCATCCAAAATGCGCAAGGCGCAGGACCGGATGCGTGCTGCCCGTCCCTACGGCGAGAAGATCCGGCGCGTTGCAGGCAACCTGTCTCATGCTCTGACCGAATACCGCCATCCCTTCCTGGTGAACCGCGAGCAGGCCAATGTCGGTCTGATCCTGGTCACCTCGGACAAGGGTTTGTGCGGCGGTCTGAACTCCAACCTTCTTCGCGTCGCTGTCGCCAAGATGAAGGAGTTCGACGCTCAGGGCAAGAAACTGCAGGCCACCTGCATCGGCAACAAGGGCTTCGGCTTCATGCAGCGCTCCGGCGCCAAGATCGTTTCGCACGTGACCGGCCTGGGCGACACGCCCCATCTGGAAAAGCTGATCGGACCGGTCAAGGTGCAGCTCGACGCTTACATGAAGGGCGAGATTGACGCGCTGTACATTGGCTATACCCGCTTCATCAACACGATGAAACAGGAGCCGGTGTTCGAGCAACTGCTCCCGCTGGCCGGCGATTCCGTCGGCAGTGCCTCGCACAAGTGGGACTATGTGTACGAACCGGAAGCCAAGTCGGTCATCGACGATCTGCTGATCCGCTATGTCGAAGCATTGATTTATCAGGCCGTCGCAGAAAACATGGCCTCCGAGCAGTCCGCCCGGATGGTTGCCATGAAGTCTGCTTCGGACAACGCCAAGACCGTAATCGGCGATTTGAAGCTGGTTTACAACAAGGCCCGTCAGGCTGCGATTACCAAGGAACTCTCGGAAATCGTCAGCGGCGCAGCCGCGGTGTGACGCGTAGATTTTTATTTTTGGGGATTTGAATATGAGTCAAGGTTCAATCGTTCAGTGTATCGGCGCCGTTGTGGACATCCACTTCCCGCGCGACGCGATGCCGAAGGTCTACGACGCCCTCAAGCTGGATGCTTCCGAAGCAAACGGCATGGCAGAAGACGGCCTGACGTTCGAAGTGCAACAACAACTGGGTGATGGCGTCGTTCGTACCATTGCCATGGGCTCCTCCGACGGTCTGCGTCGCGGCATGAAGGTGAACAACACCGGTGCCGGCATCTCCGTGCCGGTCGGTATGGGCACCCTGGGCCGCATCATGGACGTGCTCGGTCGCCCGATCGACGAAGCCGGTCCGATCGATTCCAACGAGCTGCGCGTGATTCACCAGCCGGCTCCGAAGTTCGACGAACTGTCCTCTTCCGTTGATCTGCTGGAAACCGGCATCAAGGTTATCGACCTGATCTGCCCGTTCGCCAAGGGCGGCAAGGTCGGTCTGTTCGGTGGCGCCGGCGTCGGCAAGACCGTTAACATGATGGAACTGATCAACAACATCGCGAAGCAGCACTCCGGTCTGTCCGTGTTTGCTGGCGTGGGCGAGCGTACCCGTGAAGGTAACGACTTCTACCACGAAATGAAGGACTCCAACGTTCTCGACAAGGTCGCGATGGTGTTCGGTCAGATGAACGAGCCGCCGGGCAACCGTCTGCGCGTCGCCCTGACCGGCCTGACCATGGCCGAGCGTTTCCGTGACGACGGTCGTGACATCCTGTTCTTCGTCGACAACATCTACCGCTACACCCTGGCCGGTACCGAAGTGTCCGCGCTGCTGGGCCGTATGCCTTCCGCCGTGGGCTACCAGCCGACGCTGGCTGAAGAAATGGGCCGTCTGCAAGAGCGTATCACCTCGACCAAGGTTGGTTCGATCACCTCCATCCAGGCCGTTTATGTGCCTGCCGACGACTTGACCGACCCGTCTCCCGCCACCACCTTCCTGCACCTCGACTCCACGGTCGTGCTGTCGCGTGACATCGCCTCGCTGGGCATCTACCCCGCCGTTGATCCGCTCGACTCCACCTCCCGCCAGCTCGACCCGCAGATCGTGGGCGAAGAGCACTACGCCGTTGCCCGTGCCGTGCAGATGAACCTGCAGCGCTACAAGGAACTGCGTGACATCATCGCGATTCTGGGTATGGACGAACTGTCTCCCGAAGACAAGCTGGCCGTGTCCCGCGCTCGTAAGATTCAGCGTTTCCTGTCGCAGCCGTTCCACGTTGCAGAAGTCTTCACCGGTTCGCCGGGCAAGTTCGTTCCGCTCAAGGAAACCATCAAGGGCTTCAAGGGCATTTGCGCCGGCGAATACGATCACCTGCCGGAACAAGCGTTCTACATGGTCGGCGGTATCGAGGAAGTCATCGAAAAGGCCAAGACGCTGCAATAAGCAACGTCCGTATAGGAGCTGGTAATGCCTATTACTGTTCATTGTGATGTCGTCAGTGCCGAAGAATCGATCTTCTCCGGCCTGGTGGAAATCGCAGTGTTCCCCGGCGAAGCCGGGGAACTCGGCATCCTGCCGCGTCACACGCCGCTGCTGACCCGCATCAAGCCGGGCACCATTCGTCTGAAGGTGCCTGATCAGAGCGAGTTCGAGCTGGTGTATGTGTCCGGCGGCATGCTTGAGGTTCAGCCTGACATGATTACCGTGTTGGCTGACACCGCGATCCGCGCCCACGACCTCGACGAAGCCAAGGCACTCGACGCCAAGAAGCGTGCCGAGGAGGCTCTGGCCAACCGGAACGCCGAGATGGACTACGCGGCGGCCGAAGCCGAGCTGGCGCAAGCCGTCGCTCAGTTGCAAGCAATTCAGCGTCTGCGCAAGCACACGCACTGATCCGGAAACAACGGACAAAAAAGGCAGCCCAGGCTGCCTTTTTTTATTTGCTTCGTTTTTATTGCCGGCTAAATGCGGGAGAGGCGTTTTTCCAGACGCGCTACGTCGTCCCGCAAGGCATTGACCGCATTACCGAAAGCCGAAACATGGTCTTTTCCCGGCAAGAGGCCGGATTCGTCGACGGCATATTCGTGCACATTGGCCAGTGCATTGCCGGCACCTTGGCGCAAGCCGTCGCCAAGGGAACGTCCGATTCGTACAAGCCGATACGCAGGTACGTCACCGATCAAGGCAGCCAGGTCGGCTTCGATATCCCATTCAAGATTGCGGAAAACGAATGCCAGACTTTCCGCTACATCGACAGAGCCTTCCAGTTTGACCGACGAAAACAGGTTGTTGCGGTCTAGCAGAGCACGAACGGGCGCATCCGGGGGCAATGTCAGCCTGACATCGGGCTCGTCGCTACCTGAAGCAAGATGAAACAAGCCGGCGTGGTCCAAACCGAGCCGAACGGAGAAGAGCGGCCCAGCTTGAACAAGCAACCGTGCACCGGCATGTTTTCTCAGGCGATCCTGAGCCCATGACGCGCTGCCAATCAGATGGTTCAAACCGCGAACCCCGAGTTGCTTGACGAAGTCCATGCCGTGCAAGCGCTTTAGAATTTGTAGCCGCGATGCAGTGCGACGACGCCGAGGGCGAGGTTGAAATATTCGACTTTTTCGAGGCCGACGCTTTCCATCATGCGCTTCAGTTCTTCCTGATTCGGATGCATGCGGATGGACTCGGAGAGATAGCGGTAGCTGTCGGAATCGTTGGTGACCAGCTTGCCGACGCGTGGAATGACCTGGAACGAGTAGAAATCATAGGCTGGCGCGAGCGGCTTCCAGATCTGCGAAAACTCGAGGACCAGCAAACGGCCACCCGGACGCAATACCCGGCGCATTTCAGCCAGCGCGAGATCTTTATGGGTCATGTTGCGCAAACCGAATGCCACGGTGACGCAATCGAACCAGTCATCGGGGAAGGGAAGCTTTTCGGCGTCGCACTGGGCAACCGGGAGCATGTGGCCCTTATCGAGCAGACGGTCCCGACCATGGGCCAGCATGGCGTTGTTGATGTCCGTCAGCCAGACTTGCCCGCTCTTCCCTACCTTCTTGGCAAAGGCCAGCGACAGGTCGCCGGTCCCGCCGGCCACGTCGAGCACGCGCGACCCTTCGCGGACGCCGCTGCGCTGTATGGTAAACGCCTTCCACAGGCGGTGCATGCCTGCTGACATCAAGTCGTTCATCAGATCATAACGACTGGCCACCGAGTCGAAGACATTGGCGACCCGACGGGCTTTTTCCTGCTCGGCGACGGTTTCGTAGCCGAAATGCGTGGTTTCGTTGCTCATGACTTTAGCGGTGATGGCCGCAGCCGCCGCCCGAGGCGGGGCGCGAGGTGGTGTCGATGTCGCGGGACAGGCCTTGTTCGTCGATCTGTTTCAGGTATTCCTGCCACAATTCGTCATGGTGCTTGCCCAGATTGTAGAGCATGTCCCATGAATACAGCCCGCTGTCGTGCCCGTCGGAAAAGACCAGGCGCAGTGCATACGTGCCGACCGGCTCGATACGCTCGATATCGACGTTGCGCTTCCCGGTCTGCAGGGTTTCCTGCCCCGGTCCATGACCGCGTGCTTCGGCAGATGGCGTGTAAACGCGCAGGTATTCAAAGTCCAGCGAATAGATCTCGCCGCCTTCATAGATCAATTCAAGGCGCCGGGATTTCTGGTGCAGTTTGATTTCGCTCGGTATCGGCGTATCGCGGTCTATACCCGCCATGGTGTCCTCCGGGAGTAAGGGCGATAGTTTAGCGCACTCACCCTCCGGAAGCGCGAAGATAGGTCAAAGTAGCTGGAAGCTGATGCGGTCGAAATCGGTTCCGCGCTGCAATATGTGGCTCATGCGCAACTGTCCGGACTCTCCGCCTGCAACGAAGAAATCGAGTATCCGGCTGGCCTGGTACAGGCCCGAGGGCAGAACGATGGATGCCTCTTCGCCGATGGCGGGGACAGGCGACAGCATGAAGGCCGGCACATAGCGCTCGATGCTGCCGACGCCCTGAGTGGCCGGCCGGATGCCAATACCGCATGGCATCCCGGGAAGGGTAGCAACGCCGACCACCAGGCCGGCCGTTTCGTCCTGCATCAGCCAGCTTGCCTGTACCAGCAGGAAGTGATCCCCATCGTGGGGACGCATCGCCATCAATTGTCCGTGCATGATCCGCTGACCGGCGCAACTGCGTGTCAGGCGAAAGCCGTTTGCCGAATGATTGATCACATTCCATTCATCTATCGGAAAACTGATCGGCGGCCTGATCGCCAGCGCATGCTCCGAATCAACGCGGTCGCGGAAGGTGAATAGCTGATCGAATTCGCTGCGGGAATAGCTGGATGCGGCATCCGGCTGGGTAAATTCACTGGCCGTCAGGCAATAGTGCATCGCCTCGAAACCAACTGCCACATGGGCAATTCCCTCGGTCGCGAAACGCCGGAATCGACGCGGGGAAGCCGCTTGGCTCCACGGTCGCGCCAGATGTTCGAGCAGGGTGATCACATGCGCCGAGGTTTCCTCTCCCAGCCCCAGTTGCGATGGCGTCACCCGCTGCCTGAGCTGGCTCAGCATATGGGTGACCTGCAGTGCCAGCCGAGACGTATCCAGGCGACGGGCATCCGTGGTCGGTTCCTCGGTATAAGCCGTCGGATGCAGCGGCATGTCTTTCATCAATTCGACGAGATAAGGCGGAATCTCCAGATCGTCATCGAGCTTGTGGATGGAGACGAGCGGTGACCACATGCCGGCCCAGCGCCGAATCAGATTCAGGTTGCGGATACTGTTGCTGTACGGGCTGGCGATTTCGATCAACAGCAATGTGGTGTATGCCGCTGAGCAGTGGGTTGCCTGCAGGCTGCTCTCGAAAACATCCTCGACCGGGGTATAGGAAACACCCCATTCCTCGGCACTTTCGTAGTAGCCGTGCATGTCGAGCCAGATGCCGGGCGGCAGCTCGCGCCGTGCGCGATAGTGTTCGAGGATGAGCATGCCCGTGTAGTAGAGGCAGCGATGCAGGATCGTCGCGACCCGGGTCACATACTGCGGACTCTGCCTATCCGGCCGTTCGAGGCGAGCACACAGCGCGTAGGCCTGGCTCATCTTGCGCCAGGTGGCGACCACTTGCTGGAAGTAGCTTTCCTCCTCGCCACCCAGGGGAAGAGGGCGATTGTGGCAATGCCGCGCCATTTCTTCTTCGACAAAGCACAACGGCGCACGCGCCTGCTCCAGCAGTGCAAAAAGCACCTCCGGATCGGGTGGCGAAAGCAGCAAGCCATCGAGAAAGCGAATCAGCTGTCGTTCACCTGCCAGCGGATTGGCCAACGACAGCTGGGCGAGGTAATCCGAGCCGCTGCGCAGGTCGGTGATCCTTGGGGGAAAGTCGCTCGCGCTCGCGATCGTGCTCATGATTATCGCCCCCCCTCCAGATTGTCCAAGACACGCGACAAGGCAAAAGAAAGCTCGGCGTCCCCGACGACTGCGCGCTGCTTGCCCTGCTCGCGATGCACGCGCCCCCACACCGGCTCGGGAAAATGGCGATCATCCTCCCAGCGCGGAATGATGTGCCAGTGCAGATGTGGGACGACGTTACCAAAACTGGCCAGATTGATCTTGTCCGGGGAAAACAGCTGCCGAACCACCGCTTCGACGGCGAAAACAACCCGCATCAGATAATGTCTGGCGTCCTCCGGCAGATCGCTCATCTCGCGCACGTGATCCGTCCAGATCACTCGGCAAAAGCCCGGATAGAACGGATCGTCGACCCGAATGACGCGACAGGCCCTGGATTGCCAGAGGAGCGTTCCTCCGGGTTGGACACAGAGTTCGCAGGATGGGCTGGCGGCTTCCACGTTTTCACGCTCCGGTAGCAATTGGAATGGTTACCGGAGTTTTATACCACTGGTCGCCGCCGCCAACGAAGCAACTATTTCACGGACGGCGGCCCAAAGCGGCAGCGATCAGAGCAGGACGCGTTCGATACCGCCGTTGTTCGCCTTGCCGACGTAATCCGCCATCCAGTTGGTGCCGAGCAGGTGCTTGGCCATCTCGACCACGATGTAGTCGGCCTTGGTATCGGCGTCATCATCGTAGCGCGACAAACCCTGCAGGCAGGCCGGGCAGGAAGTCAGAATCTTGACGTCCCCTTTGAAACCGTCGGCACGCAACTTCTCGGCCCCTTTTTCGATTTCCTGCTGCTTGCGGAATTTCACCTGGGTAGCGATATCCGGACGGGCGTAGGCGAAGGAGCCGGAGTCGCCGCAACAACGGTCGGACAGCGGCACTTCCTGGCCCATCAGCGACTTGGTCACTGCCAGCGGGTTGTAGGCCTTCATCGGCGTATGGCAGGGATCGTGGTACATGTAACGCGTCCCCTCGACACCTTCCAGCTTGACGCCCTTTTCCATCAGGTATTCGTGGATGTCGAGCAGGCGGCAGCCCGGGAAAATCTTCTCGAACTGGTATTTCTGCAACTGATCCATGCAGGTGCCGCAAGACACGATGACCGTCTTGATGTCGAGATAGTTCAGCGTGTTGGCGACGCGATGGAAAAGCACGCGGTTGTCGGTGGTGATCTTCTGGCCCGTATCCTCGTCACCGGAGGCCGTCTGCGGATAGCCGCAGCACAGGTAACCCGGCGGCAACACCGTCGTGGCGCCAATGTCGTAGAGCATCGCCTGCGTTGCCAGACCGACCTGGGAGAAAAGCCGCTCCGAACCGCAGCCCGGGAAGTAGAAGACGGCATCCGATTCTTCCGTCGTCTTTTTCGGATTGCGGATGACGGGAATGACCTTGTCGTCCTCGATGTCGAGCAGGCCGCGCGAGGTACGCTTCGGCAGGTTGCCCGGCATCGGCCGGTTGAGGAAGTGGATGACCTGCGTCTTCACGGTCGGAGCGCCGACCGTAGCCGGCGGATGGGCGCGGCTGTCCTGGACCAGGCCGACGGCCTTGGCGGCCTTATGGGCGAGGCGCTGGGCCTTGAAGCCGAAATCCATCATGACGCCGCGCATCAGTTTGATGGTCGCCGGGTCTTTCAGATTCAGGTAGGTCATCGCTGCCAGCGTGCCGGGGCTGGTGCGCTTCTTGTCCTGCTTGCGCAGGAAATTGCGCATGGCCACCGACACGTCGCCGAAGTCGATATCGACCGGGCAGGGCTTCACGCAGCGGTGGCAGACCGTGCAATGGTCGGCGACGTCGTTGAATTCGTCGAAATGCTTGAGCGAGATGCCGCGCCGGGTCTGCTCCTCGTACAGGAAGGCCTCGACCAGCAGCGAGGTGCCGAGAATCTTGTTGCGCGGGCTGTAGAGCAGGTTGGCGCGCGGCACGTGCGTCGAGCAGACCGGCTTGCATTTGCCGCAGCGCAGGCAGTTCTTGATCATGTCCGAAATCTTGCCGATCTCGGACTGTTCCATGATCAGCGACTCGGTGCCGAGCAGACTGAACGACGGCGTATAGGCGTTGCCCATGTCGCCGCCGGGCATCAGCTTGCCCTTGTTGAAGCGGCCTTCCGGGTCGACCTTCTGCTTGTAGGCACGGAAGGGGCCGAGCTCCTCGTCCGATAGGAACTCCAGCTTGGTGATGCCGATGCCGTGCTCGCCGGAAATGACGCCGTCCAGCCCGCGCGCCAGATGCATGATGCGCTCGACGGCCTTGTGCGCCGTCTGCAGCATCTCGTAGTTGTCGGAGTTGACCGGAATATTGGTATGCACGTTGCCGTCGCCGGCGTGCATGTGCAGCGCGACGAAAACACGGCCGCGCAGCACGTCCTTGTGGATGCCTTCGATGCGCTCGATGATCGGCCGGTAGACCGTGCCGTCGAAAATCTTCGTCAGGCGCGCCTTCAGCTCCTGCTTCCACGAAGTGCGCACCGAAAAATCCTGCATGCGGTGGAAGAGCACCGGATTGGCAGCCTTGTTGGTCAGCTCGCCGGCGACGACGCCGTAGTCGGCGAACTGCGCCTCGGCGTCGGCCAGCGGCAGGTCGAGATTGGCCAGCAGCCAGGCCCAACGGCGGCGCACGGCGGCGACATAGTCCAGGGCGGCCTGCCGGCGGTCGCCGATCAGCACGTCCTTGTCCACGTTGGCGTCGCCGGCGTGCAGCGGCAGTTCGCCCTGCAGGAACTCGCTCAGCGCGTCGCACAGGGCCAGCTTGTTCAGCGTGGACAGCTCGATGTTGATGCGCTCGATGCCGTCGCAATACTCGCCCATGCGCGGCAGCGGAATGACGACGTCCTCGTTGACCTTGAAGGCGTTGGTGTGGCGCGAGATGGCGGCGGTGCGCGAGCGGTCGAGCCAGAATTTCTTGCGCGTCTCGGCATCGACGGCGATGAAACCCTCGGCGGCACGCTGGTTGCACATGCGGACGACCTCCGAGGCGGCGGCCATCACGGCCTTTTCGTCGTGGCCGACGATGTCGCCGATCAGCACCATCTTCGGCCGACCGTGGCGCTTGGCCTTGGTCGCGTAGCCGACGGCCTTCACATAGCGCTCGTCGAGGTGTTCGAGGCCGGCCAGTTGCACGCCGGCCGCGTGGCCGGCACCGCCCGGTTTGAAGTAGTCGGTGATCTCGACGATGGCCGGCACCGCTTCGCGCACCTGACCGAAGAATTCCAGGCAGACGGTGCGCGACACCGGCGGCATCTTGTGCAGCACCCAGCGCGCCGCGACGATGATGCCGTCAGTGCCTTCCTTCTGCACGCCCGGCACGCCGCCGAGGAACTTGTCGGTGACGTCCTTGCCGAGGCCGACCTTGCGGCAGGCGGCGCCCGGCATGCTCAGGGTTTCTTCCTTGAGCAGCTTCTTGCCGCTCGGATCGAAACGCTTGAGGCGGAATTCGACGGTTTCCTGCTCGTGAATCTTGCCGTAGTTGTGGTTCAGGCGTTCGACTTCCAGCCAGTTGCCGTCCGGATCGACCATCTTCCACCAGGCCAGGTTGTCGAGCGCGGTGCCCCACAGCACGGCCTTCTTGCCGCCGGCGTTCATGGCGATGTTGCCGCCGATGCAGGAAGCCGAAGCCGAGGTCGGATCGACGGCAAAGACGCGACCGGCCAGCGAAGCGGCTTCGGACACGCGGTCGGTGACGACGCCGGCGCCGGTGCGGATGGTCGCGTAGGGTTCGCTATGACCGGGCAGTACGACGTTCTCGACCGGCCCGAGGTCGATCAGCTTTTCGGTATTGATCACCGCCGAGTACGGCGTCAGCGGCACGGCGCCGCCGGTATAGCCGGTACCGCCGCCACGGGGGATGATGGTCAGGCCGGCCTCGAAGCAGCCGCGCACGAGATGGCCAATCTCTTCCTCGGTATCCGGGTAGAGGACGACGAAGGGATACTCGACGCGCCAGTCGGTCGCGTCGGTGACGTGCGAGACGCGGGCCAGACCGTCGAAGGCGATATTGTCCTTGCGCGTGTGCTTGCCGAGGATCTTCTGCACCTTGCGACGGAGGTCGTAGGTTTCGGAGAAGCGGGCGGCGAAGCGATCTACCGCGGCCTGCGCCGCCTCGACCAGACGCTTGACCTTGGCCGAGCGCTCCGGGTCTTCGCTCTCGCTCTCGGCACGGCGCTTCTCGACTTCCGTGAGACGGTGGCGCAGCGCATTGACCAGGGCGTTGCGGCGCTCCTGATTGTCGAGCAGGTCGTCTTCCAGATAGGGGTTGCGCTGCACGACCCAGATGTCACCCAGCACCTCGTAGAGCATGCGTGCCGAACGGCCGGTGACGCGCTCGCCGCGCAGTTCGTCGAGTACCGCCCAGTTGTCGGCGCCGAGCAGGCGGATGACGATCTCGCGGTCGGAAAACGAGGTGTAGTTGTAGGGGATTTCGCGCAGGCGGGCAGTCATGGAAGCAGCCGGGAGTCCGTCAAAAGGTGGATTTTACCGTATTGCGGCGCAACACGAGGGCTTGGTAGACCGACTCTGCCACTCAAAGGTTCAGCCCTGTCCCGACGACTCGCTTAACCAGCCCATGACCATTCTTTGCGCTTCTTTACATGCAACGCACCTACACTCCGGCCATCCGAAATTCCCTGCGAATCGTCATGCGCCACCTGCACTCCATCCCCTCGCGACTCGTCATGCTGATCGGGGCAATCACCCTGCTTGCCGCCTGTGCCTCGGCCCCCCCGCCGCAAGCCGGCGTCACCCTGGCGGTAGCCCAGATCGACCGGGGCGTCATGGTCTGGCTGCCGGACAACATTCTTTTCGAATTCGGCAAGGCCGACATCGACGAACGCGAGGCCGCCCCCTATCTCGACCGCATCGCTCAACTCCTGAAGGACAAGACGAATCGCCCCGTTGTGCTTGAGGGACATTCCGACAGTGTCGGCAACGATGCCGTCAATCTGGCGCTGTCCGAAAAACGAGCCCAGAACGTACGCAATGCCCTGCTCGCCCGCGGCCTGCCGGCCGATCGCCTGACGGCAAGGGGCTACGGAAAGAGTCGCCCGCTGGCGCCGAACGACACGGAACTGGGGCGCAAGCTGAATCGGCGCGTCGAGCTGATCATTCTCGGCGAGACCGTCGAGCAACTCAGTGCCGGCGAGCCTGCCAACGCCTTCGAGGCCGCCTTCGACAAACTGCGCCGCCAGCTCGAGCTGCCATCCGCCTCGGGGCAGAAATGAACACCGAGGCCCAGGGCAGCCGACGCCTATTCATCAAGGGCAGCCTGGTCCTGCCTCTGCTGGCGACCCTGCCGGCGGCGCGGGGGGCCGCCGGTGGTGCAAGCGAAGGCGAGGGCGGCAAGGCTCGCCTGGGATTTGTTCTCGGCGGCGGATCGGCCCGGGGATTTGCCCATATTGGCGTCATCAAGGCCATGGATGCTGCCGGCATTCGGCCTGAACTCATCGTCGGGAGCAGCGCCGGCAGCCTGATCGGCGTGTTCTGGGCGGCCGGATATACCGGCGCCCAGATGGAAGAGCTGGCATTGCGGGTGAAGGACGACGAAATCATCGACCTGATCTCCGGCAACAACCAACGCGGCATGGTCAGCGGCCGGAACCTTCAGGAATTCGTCAATCGCAACCTGCAGAACCGCAGCATCGAATCCTTGCCGCGTCGCTTTGTCGCGGTCGCAACGCAATTTCCGAACGGCGAACTCACCGGATTCAGTCGTGGCGATGCCGGTTTCGCCGTACGCGCGTCGTGTTCCATTCCCGGTATCTTCATGCCGGCAAGCGATGGCACCCGGGAGTACCTCGATGGCGGGCTGGTCAGCCCGATTCCCGTGCAGACGGCACGCAAATCCGGGGCCGAAATCGTTGTTGCCGTCGATATCGGGGCGCCGGATGCAACGCCCGCGGCCGGGCTCTACGGGCTTCTCCTGCGCTCCTTCGAAATCATGAGCCAGTCGTTGCGGGCCCACGAAGCCACCCAGGCCGATTTTCTGATCCGTCCCAATGTCTCCCAGGTGGCAAGTACTGATTTCAGTGCCCGCAAGGCGCTGATTGCTGCCGGCTTCCAGGCAGGCACCCGCTTGGCGCCGCTGATCAGGGAACGCTTGGCACGCCCGGCATCGGCGAAGGGCAGAACCTGATCAGATGGCAGCGGCGATCAACCCATAGCGGGCAAACTTGCCTGCCGCCATGAACAGGCAGCAGGGCAGCCAGTGCAGGCGCAGCCAGCCGGCGGCGACACACAGCGCATCGCCGATCACCGGTGCCCAGGCAAGCAGCAGGACCGGGCTGCCCCAGCGTTCGACCTTGTCCTTGTGAGGCAGTTTTTCCAGCCTTTGCCAGCGCGGCATGAAACGGCCGCACCACCACGAGGTCATGCCACCCGCCGTATTACCCAGCGTGGCCAGCGCCAGCGCCGGACCGACTTCATCCGGATGGAGCTTCAGGAATGCCCAGAGCAGGGCCTCGGAACCGCCGGGCAGCACGGTCGCCGACAAGAAACTGGCAGCCAGCAGGCCCCACAACCCGCTTTCTGCCGTGACGTTTAGCCACTCCACCCGTAGAATCCCCTTTTTGCCTGAATGAGCTGCGCGCAATGCACCCGGATTATCTCGAAAAAGTTCTCAATGCACAGGTTTATGACGTGGCCGTCGAAACGCCGCTTGACCTGGCCGGCAACCTTTCCACCCGGGTCGGCAACAAGATTCTGCTCAAGCGGGAAGACATGCAGCCGGTGTTCTCTTTCAAGCTGCGCGGCGCCTACAACAAGATTGCCAGCCTTTCGGCCGAGAAGCTGAAGCGTGGCGTCATCTGCGCCTCGGCCGGCAACCACGCGCAGGGCGTCGCCCTGTCGGCGGCCAAGCTGGGCTGCCGGGCGGTCATCGTCATGCCGGAATCGACGCCGGGCATCAAGATCGACGCGGTTCGCCGGCGCGGCGGCGAGGTGGTTCTCGCCGGCTCGTCCTACGACGATGCCTACGCCAAGGCGCTGGAACTGGAAAAAGCCGAGAAGCTGACCTTCGTACACCCCTTCGACGATCCGGAAGTGATCGCCGGGCAGGGCACCGTGGCAATGGAAATCCTGCGTCAGCATTCCCGCCACAACGGGCCGATCCACGCGGTCTTCTGCGCCATCGGCGGCGGCGGTCTGGCGGCCGGGGTGGCCGCCTATATCAAGCGCCTGCGCCCCGAGATCAAGGTCATCGGCGTCGAAACCTACGATGCCGATGCAATGAAGCAATCGCTGGCTGCCGGCAAGCGCGTGCGCCTTAACCAGGTCGGGCTGTTCGCCGACGGTACGGCGGTCAAGTTCGTCGGCGAGGAAACCTTCCGCGTCTGCAAGGAGTATCTGGACGAAGTCATCCTGGTCGATACCGATGCCATCTGTGCGGCGATCAAGGATGTCTTCGAGGACACCCGCTCGATCCTTGAGCCCTCCGGCGCGCTGGCCGTTGCCGGCGCCAAGGAATACGCCCGCCTGCACAAGCTCAAGGACAAGAACCTGGTCGCCGTGACTTCCGGCGCCAACATGAACTTCGACCGCCTGCGCTTCGTTTCCGAGCGCGCCGAATTTGGCGAGCGCCGCGAGGCGGTATTCGCCGTGACGCTGCCGGAAAAACCCGGCGCCTACAAGAAATTCCTGGCGCTCATCGGCAATCGCAACGTCACCGAGTTCAATTACCGCTACCACACCGACCGCGAGGCGCACGTCTATGTCGGCGTACAAGTGGCCGATCGCAAGGAATCCCTGAAGCTGGTCGACAACCTGCAGAAGCACGGCTATCCGACGCTCGACCTGACCGAGGACGAGATGGCGAAGAATCACGTTCGCCACATGGTCGGCGGGCACGCGCCGGCAGTCTGCGAAAAGGGGCTGCGTGAACTGATCTATCGCTTCGAGTTCCCCGAGCGGCCGGGCGCGTTGATGAATTTCCTGACCCAGATGAGCGCCGGCTGGAACATCAGCCTGTTCCACTACCGCAATCATGGTGCCGACTACGGCCGCGTACTGGTCGGCATTCAGGTACCGCCGAAGGAGATGACCGAGTTCAGGAGTTTCCTGAAAAACCTCGGCTACGCCCACTGGGACGAGAGCGAGAACCCGGCCTACAAACTCTTTCTCGGCTGACCAGCTGCCGGCAAGGGGTTTTTCAGCCGAAATTACCCAATGAACACAGATGTTATTGGGTAATTTTCAAGGTCGGCGTATAGTTACCCAATATTGCTTTGCTTTATTGGGTAACCCATGCTTGCCAAGCCGCTCTTCCACCGTCACGAGGCCCTGTACTGCGCCCAGTACCGGGTACTGAAAGAGCGCTCGCTAACCCCAGACGCCTTGTTGGTCGGCACACCGGGTACGCTGCACCAGCGTAATGGCACCGGATACGCCTACTGCTATCGCGTTTATTATCCGGTTCCCGGTATTCAGGCCGAAACCCTGGTTGGTCGTGCGGACGACCGGGTGGCCCTCGCCCACATGCGCCAGCGGATGGAAGCTGCCGAATGGATGGTCAGACAAGTGGGGGCCTTGCGCAAAGCCGGATTTCAGGTCGCCGACAAGCGGATGGCGCGGCTACTGGTCGAGCTGCACAATCTCGGCGCCTTCTCCGCCGGCCTGATCGTCCTTGGCGAGCTTGCCCTCCAGGCGTGGCTAAACGAACTGGGTGCGCTGCTCCGGTCGCGGCGTGGCGCCGCCTCAGCTTCCGCAACCCTTCATCTGGGCGCCCAGCCCTCGTTTCTCGACCTGCCGGTTGCACCCCGACTGCCCTTCGTGCCTGTCGAGGATTCGCCCGCTACGGGAGTCGGCCTTGGCGGACTCGAAGGACTCCGGGTATCGCTCGGACTCGCCGGGTCCGGTACCGGTACGACCGGCGAGCCCGAGACTGCGTCGGCTTGCGCCTGGAGTGCCCGGGCAGCACCTTGTTACGACTACCTTCTCGAGGCGCCGGAATCCGCCGCCATGCTCGCCGGCGGCCATTGTGTTCCGGTGCTCCTGCCGTCCGCGGCCCGGCTGGTCTGGTACACGTTGTTCGAATGCAGCACCATCGCCACGTCCGAGCATGGCGCACCGATGCGGCGCCTGGCGCTGGCGCTCGCGGCCGCGCTGATCGAACAAGACCCGTGGGCGCTACTGACCGCCTGGGAAAACGCGCCGGCCGGCTTAACCGCAGCCCTCCGCCCGCTACGCCCCACCGTCGTGGCCGAAGCCGCCGCTCACGACGAATTGTGCGATCTGCTCGACGACTGCCTGCGGTAATCGCGGCAGTCGTCGACATTCATATGGTGACGACGATGCGCCCGTCGATGCCGCCAGCCTTCATGCGGCCGAATATGGCGTTGATGTTGTCCAGCTTGTCCATGCTGTAGTGGGCGGCAACCTTTCCTTCGCCGGCGAATTCCAGCGATTCCTGCAAATCCTTGCGGGTGCCGACGATGGAACCGCGCACCGTCTTGGCATTGAGGACGACATCGAAGATCGGCAGGTCGAAGCCGCCGGGTGGCAGGCCGACCAATGACATGGTGCCGCGCTTGTGCAGCATGCCCAGCGCCTGGCTGAAAGCAGGGCGTGAAACGGCGGTAACCAGCACGCCGTGTGCGCCGCGAATCTGCTTCTGAACCAGTTCTATCGGATCGCTGGTGGCGGCATTGATGACCTCGTCGGCCCCCAGACGATGCGCCAGCGCCAGTTTGTCATCGGCAACGTCGACCGCGATGACATGAAAGCCCATCGCCTTGGCGTATTGGACCGCCATGTGCCCCAAGCCGCCAATGCCGGAAACGACCACCCAATCGCCGGGCTTGCAGTCGAGCACTTTGAGGCCCTTGTATACCGTCACGCCGGCGCACAGCACCGGGGCTGCCGGGGCGAATTCGAGGGTATCGGGCAGTTTGCCGACATAGGCCGGATCGGCCAGCACGTACTCGGCATATCCACCGTTCACCGAGTAACCCGTCATCTGCTGGCTATCGCACAGAGTCTCCCAACCGGTGATGCAATGCTCGCAATGACCACAGGCCGTGTGCAACCAGGGCACGCCGACGCGGTCGCCTTCCTTGACCCAGGTAACGCCCGCCCCCACCTTGGCGACATAGCCAACGCCTTCATGGCCGGGGATGAAAGGCAACGGCGGCTTGACCGGCCAGTCGCCATCGGCGGCGTGCAAATCGGTATGGCAAACACCGGAGGCTTCGATCTTGACCAGAATCCTGCCCGGAGGAACCTCGGGTATGGCCACCTCCTCGATGACCAGCGCCTGGCCGTAGGCATGAACGACGGCCGCTTTCATTGTTGCTGCCATGATCTACTCCTTGTGAGAGTCTCGAAACGCCGGATAGGCGATGTTTGGCACCGGCAGATGCCCGACCGGCACCGCTGCTGTCCAATCTAAGCCGTTTCGTGGCGGACCGGTTTGCGTTTGGTCAACAATCGGCAGCGATGGGATGCAGACACGCAGGGGGCAGTAATTCAATTGTCCAGCAAGGTCATGTGCCGCGCCTGCCAGTCGAGAACGGCGGTGCGGGTACTCATTTTGGCCGCCAGCGCGGGATATTCCCGGGCGATGACCTCGGCGGCGAATCCGGACAGGAAGCGCGATTTCAACTCGGCGCGTGCCCGATCGACACCGATCTCGTCGAAAGGTACCGAGGCCAGCAACAGGAACCCGTCGGATGGAATGCGCCCGGCCTTCATGTTGCTCTCGATGATGCCGGCCGCCTTGCGCACCGGGTCGGCCAGGTCCGGGCTGTAAGGCCCGATGATCAGGGCCAGGTTGGGGGTATGCAGGAAATCGAAACCGCGGCCCACGCAGATCACCCATTCGCGGTGCTCGATATCGAGCAGGCGTTCGCGGCGAGCCGTCTGGCTGCGGATTTCGGCGATGTGATCGAGGTTGCCGCGCAACAGAGGCAGGAGATCATGGCGCATCTGAGCCGGCATGTCGGGAAGCAAGGCGGCCAGCCGCGGCTCCAGCGCATCCCGCCCGGTATCGCCCAGGCTGGCCAGTTCAAGCACCTCGCCGTTCGTGCCGTGGACCGACAATGCTTCCTCGTCGGTTTCAAAACCGCAGACCAGCGGATAGACGGTGCCATGTCCGCTGCCGAAAAGCCGGGTCATCTGCTGGCGAATCTGTTGGGTATGGGCAATCGCGGCAGCGGTGTCGTAAGCAAAACCGGCACAGCCGCGTTTTGGATTGCCGCGCGACCAATGGTAGGTGATCAGGAACAATACGCGCCGCCCGGCAGCGGTCATGCGCAAGGTGTGATGGACAACGACTTCGCCGAGGTGCGGCCAGCCGAGGTCGAACATCCCACCCAGGTTGCGGAAGGGCATCAGGATACCGGCCGGCGTGTTGGTGGCGACGGGAATGTTGATCCGTCCGTCCATGCATTTGAGCACGGCAATGGCCGTCGGGTGTTCGGCCAGATAGCGCTGGCGACCCAGCCAGGCTTCGGGGCTGCAAAACGTCTCGCCATGCCTGCGGGCAAGATCGAACAGCCAGTCGATACGCCGGCCGATGGGCTGGTTGTGGATTTCGTTCATGTCCCCTCCGATGGCGCATCGGGGCGCCGCGGATTGTGTTTTTTGCGGCGCCCTCGCCGGAGCAGCCGTTTTGTCTTTGTACCGTCGACGGTCGGCCACATAAATTTCCTTTGGTTATATTTATGTAAAAAATTATTCTTTCTGGAAATATGTTCACCTGACTAGACTTCAGTCATACGAAATTTTTATTGATCGATTGGAGTCCCTCATGCGCAAAATCGCCCTGTTATCGGCCCTGACACTGGCCTTCGGCATCGGTGCCGCCGTCGCCCAGACCACACTGCTCAACGTCTCCTACGACCCGACCCGCGAGTTGTACAAGGAGTTCAACGCCGCCTTCGCCAAGCAATGGCAAGACAAGACCGGCCAGAACGTGCAGGTGCGGCAATCGCACGGCGGTTCCGGCAAGCAGGCCCGTTCGGTGGCCGACGGCCTGGAAGCCGACGTGGTGACCCTGGCCCTCGGCTACGACATCGACGCCCTGGCCGAAAGGAAGCTGATCCCGACCGACTGGCAGAAGCGCTTCCCGAACAATTCCTCGCCCTACACCTCGACGGTCGTCTTTCTCGTTCGCAAGGGCAACCCGAAGGCCATCAAGGACTGGAACGATCTGGCCAAGCCGGGAATCGGCGTCATCACCCCGAACCCGAAGACCTCCGGCGGTGCCCGCTGGAATTATCTGGCGGCCTGGGCCTGGGCGTTGAAGCAACCGGGCGGCAACGAACAGAAGGCCAAGGAACTCGTCACCGCCATCTTCAGGAACGTACCGGTACTCGATTCCGGCGCTCGCGGGTCGACCACGACCTTCGTCGAACGCGGCCTGGGCGACGTGCTGATCGCCTGGGAGAACGAGGGCATCCTGGCAGTCAACGAACTGGGCAAGGACAAGTTCGAGATCGTCTATCCCAGCCTCTCCATCCTGGCCGAGCCGCCGGTGGCAGTGAACGACAAGGTAGTCGAGAAGCGCGGCACGCGCCTCACCGCCCAGGCCTACCTCGACTACCTGTATTCCGAGGAAGGCCAGCAGATCGCCGCGAAGCATTACTACCGCCCGACGAACGCCAAGGTCGCCGCGCAATACGCGAAGCAATTCCCGAAGCTCAAGCTGGTGACCATCGACGATACCTTCGGCGGCTGGCAGAAAGCGCAGAAGACCCACTTCGCCGACGGCGGCACGTTCGACCAGATTTACCTGAAGAAATAGGCCGCGCCATGCCCGTCGAAGACCTGATCCGCTACTTCAATACCGCCGACGCAAGCGGCGACAGCACCCTGTACGTCGCCGGCGACCGCGTCGAAGCCTGGCACGGCGGCCTGCATCTCGGTTCGCTGTTCCAGCCGATTGCCGACTTGCGCAGCGAACGCGTGCTCGGACATCGGGCCAGCCTGACCGTGCGCCGCACCGACGGCACCGGCCTGCCACCCGAGGCACCTTTCGACGCCTGCGAAAGCGGACCGGCCATCGTTCATCTCGACCGCCTGTGCCGCACGCTCCACGCCCTCAATTTCCTCGCCCAGCGCCAGCGCACCGGCGGCTATCTGCAGGTTGCGATCCATCCGCGCCACCTGCTGGCCGTCAGCAACCAGCACGGCCTGGTCTATGAAGCCATCCTCAAGCGTTGCGGCCTGGGTCCGGCCGATATCGTGCTCGACATCGACGCCGACGTCACCGAACTGGGCAGTCACGGCGCGCACGCCCTCGCCAGCTACCGCCAACGCGGCTACCGGCTTGCCCTGCACGGACCGGAGCAGGCCCTCGCCTTGCCGGCTGTGCTGGCCCTGGCACCCGACGTCCTGCGCTTCGCAGCGGCCGATCCGTCCGCCTTTGCTGCAGTCCGGCGCGCCGGAACACAGGTCGAAATCACCGGGATCGACGACGGCGAAGCGCTGCGAAATGCCCTGGCCAGCGAGGCCGATCTGGGAACCGGACTCCTGTTCGGCGAGCCTTCCAGTGTCTGCCGTCCCACACACACCGGGGCAAGAAACCCCTACAATTCCCCTTCTTCGTACGGAGCCCGTCCATGAAAATCGCCAACAACGTCACTGAACTGGTCGGCAACACGCCGCTCGTCAAGCTCAATCGCGTTACTGCCGGCAGCGGCGCCACCGTCGTCGCCAAGCTGGAATTCTTCAATCCCGGCCACAGCGTCAAGGATCGCATCGCCGTCGCCATGCTCGACGCCGCCATCGCCGCCGGCAAGATCGGCCCGGATACCGTGGTACTCGAACCGACTTCCGGCAACACCGGCATCGGCCTGGCCATGGTCTGCGCCGCGCGCGGCATCAAGTGCGCCTTCACCATGCCCGAAACGATGAGCCGCGAACGCAAGCTGCTGCTCAAGGCCTACGGGGCGGAACTGATCCTGACGCCGGGTCCGGAAGGCATGGGCGGCGCCATCGCCAAGGCCAGGGCACTGGCCGACAGCGATGCGAAATATTTCATCCCGCAGCAGTTCGAGAACCCGGCCAACCCGGAAATCCACCGCAACACGACGGCGGAGGAAATCTGGCGCGACACCGACGGGCAGGTCGATATCTTCGTCTCCGGCGTCGGTACCGGCGGCACGGTGACCGGCGTCGGCGAAGTGCTGAAGGCCCGCAAGCCGGGCGTCAAGATCGTCGCCGTCGAGCCCGATGCCTCGCCGGTGCTGTCCGGTGGGCAAAAAGGTCCGCACCCTATCCAGGGTATCGGCGCCGGCTTCGTGCCCGGCGTCCTGAATACCGGCGTCTACGACGAAGTCATTCGCGTCACCAACGACAACGCCTTCGCCACCGCCCGCCAGATGGCGACCGAAGAAGGCCTGCTCGTCGGCATTTCCTCCGGCGCCGCCACCTGGGCGGCACTGGAACTGGCCAGGCGGCCGGAAAACGCCGGCAAGCTGATCGTCGTCATCATCCCGTCCTTCGGCGAGCGCTATCTGTCGACGGCGCTGTACCAGCACATCGAGGTCTGAGGCCGGCCGCTTGAGTTTCTTCGATACCGTCATCGACCGCCGCGGCTCGGATTCCGAGAAATGGCGGAAATACGCCGACCAGGACATCCTGCCGCTCTGGGTCGCCGATATGGATTTTGCGGCGCCCCCGGCAGTCCTCGCCGCCCTGCACCAGCGCCTCGAACACGGCGTGCTGGGCTATGGCGGTGCCTGGCCGTCATTGACGGAGTCAGTGCTCACTCACCTTAAAAACGAGTATGCGTGGCATATCGAACCCGAGTGGATCGTCTGGCTGCCGGGCCTGGTCAGCGGACTGAACGTCGCCTGCCGCAGCGTCGACGGCGACGTGGTCACTGCGGCCCCGATCTACCCGCCCTTCCTGTCAGCCCCCCATCTCTCCGGTCGCCGGCTGAACCGGGTCGATCTGGCCTGCACGGGCACCCGCTGGCACTGGGACATGGCGGCGCTGCAACAGGCGACGCGCCCGGAGAGTCGTCTCTTCCTGCTCTGCCATCCGCACAATCCGGTCGGGCGCTGCTGGAGCCGGGACGAACTGCTGGCGCTGGCCGGACACGCCGAAGCGCATGACCTGATCGTCTGCTCCGACGAAATCCACTGCGGGCTGATTCTCGACGAAGACAAGCGGCACATTCCGTTCGCCAGCCTGTCACCGGCCATCGCCCAGCGCACCATCACCCTGATGGCGCCGTCCAAGACTTTCAACATTCCGGGCCTCGGCTGCGCTTTCGCGATCATTGCCGACCCGGCCCTGCGCCGTCGCTTCGAACGGACCATGCTGGGCATCGTCCCCCATGTCAACGTGCTCGGTCTCGCTGCCTGCGAAGCGGCCTTTCGCGACGGCGGCGGCTGGCACCGCGAACTGATTGCCTATCTACGCGGCAACCGCGACCGCGTTGCCGCCGTGATGTCCGGCCTGCCAGGCATACGCATGGCCCCTGTCGAAGCCACCTACCTGGCTTGGCTCGACATCCGGGACCTGAAGCTGGAGCATCCCGCCGCCCACTTCGAAGCCCACGGCCTCGGCCTCTCCGACGGCACCGCTTTCGGCGCCCCCGGCTGGCTGCGCCTCAATTTCGGCTGCCCACAGACGACACTGGACGAGGCACTGCGCCGCTTCGAGCGAGCCTGCCGCGCCGCATGAACAGCTACACGCTGACCCTGGGCATCCTGCTCGCGGCATCCGTCCTGCAAATCTGGACCAGCGCGCTGGCCATCGAGGAATTCCTGCGCCGCAAACAGGATGTCAGCCTGCGTCGCATCTGGCTGGCCGTCGCCGGTACCGCCATGCTGTTCGCACTGCACGACGGCTATGCCCTGGAACTGGCGTGGCGCACCGGCATCTATGACCAGCGCCAGGCCATCCTGGTCGGCGTCGCCGCGCTGACGATGGCCTACGCCATCCACGGCTTCAGGCGGCGGGAAGCCTGAACGCCCCGGCTTCGGTCACCAACCAGTCGAGACGCTGGTCGTGCGGCTCCGGGCGAATGGTCGGCAGGCGATTGGTCTCGAACCCGACACCGACGGCGAGCGGGCGAGGCGATAACGCGGCCAGCGTGCGGTCGAAATAGCCGCCGCCATAACCCAGCCGGAAACCGTCGCCATCGAAGCCGTTGAGCGGCAGCAGCAACATGTCGGGCTGCACGAATTCCCCGCCGGCCGGGGTCGGGATACCGTAACGGTCGGCTACCAGCGGTGTATCCGGTGTCCACAGCCTGAAGGCCAGCGGCGCATCCTCCCCGACCACCACCGGCAAGGCGGCCAGCACGCCGTGCGCCGCCCAGCCGGGGATGACTGCCCGCACATCGGGCTCGTGCTTGATTGGCCAGCAGAAGGCCACGATGCGCGGCAGCGGCAAGGCCGCCTGCAGATGGGCCACGATGCGCGCCGACCGGACATCATGTTCGGC
The DNA here is from genome assembly GCF_008711155.1 of Dechloromonas sp. CZR5. GTDB lineage: Bacteria > Pseudomonadota > Gammaproteobacteria > Burkholderiales > Rhodocyclaceae > Azonexus. Next base: position 484,116 of record NZ_VUYQ01000002.1, read on the forward strand.
ATCGCTCAACGCCGCCCGTCGGGCCACCATCTCGCGCCGCAATACCCGGCGCCAGGCCGTGTTATCCTCGTTCGATTCTTGCATCACCGTAATCTAGCATGAAGTTTCACACCCGCTTTCTCCCCCTGACGCTCGGCCTTGCGCTCTCGCTGTCCGCCTTCGCCCAGAACGGCGACACGGCCTTCCTGACGGCCCGCGACGCCTTTCGTGCCGGCAACCTGAACAAGCTGGAGCAGGCCATCGGCCAGCTCGGCAGCCACGAACTGGCGCCCTATGCCGAGAATTACCGGCTGCGCATGTGGATGGAGAAGGGCGATCCGGGCAACCTGCGCGACTTCCTGCAACGCTACGAAGGCAGCTACGTTGCCGAGAAACTGCGGGCCGACTGGATTCGCTATCTGGGCAAGCGCGCGGTATGGAATGAAGTCGATGCCGAGTTTCCCAAGCTGATCGCCCCCGAACCGGACGTCACCTGCTACAGCCAGCAAGCCCGGCTGGCCCGCGACGACCGCAGCGTGCTGAGCGAAGCGGAAAAGCAGTGGCTGACCATGCTCGAGCCGCCCGAACCCTGCCGTCCCATCCTCGATGCCCTCGTCGCCAGCCAGAAAATGAACGCCGACGACGTCTGGACACGCGCGCGCCGCCAGGTCGAAGCCAACCGCCCGGCCTGGACCAAGACCACGCTGAATTACCTGCCGGACAGCCAGATGCCGGACAACCGTTCGCTCGACAGTGCCCTCAACAATGCGATGAGCTACCTGGTCAAGCAGGGCATCGGCAACGGCAGCCGGGGCGGACGCGAACTGGCCGCCTTCGCCATCGCCCGCATCGCCGCCAACGACCCGCGCACCGCCGCCGACGAACTGGAACGGATCAAGGGCAAGCTGCACGACAGCGAACGTCAGTGGGCATGGAGCCAGATCGGCCTGCAGGCCGCCAAAAAGCACTTCCCGGAAGCGGTCGGCTGGTTCAACCAGGCCGGCAAGGCGCCACTCTCGGAAGACGCCGCCCAATGGAAGGTTCGGGCTGCCCTGCGCGCCCAGGAGTGGGGCGTGGTCCGCAACACCATCGAGGCCATGCCGGCGGAACTGGCTGCCAAGCCGGAATGGATCTACTGGCTGGGTCGGGCACAGCAAGCCGGCGGCCGCACCAGCGAAGGCAACGCACTGTTCGAAAAAATCGCCGGGCAGCCCAATTTCTACGGCAACCTCGCCGACGAGGAACTCGGCCGCACCATCGTCCCGCCGCCCAAGGCCAAGGCGCCAAGCACCGAGGAGCAGCGCGCCGCCCGCGACAATCCCGGCATCCGCCGGGCACTTGCCTTCTTCCGCAACGATATGCGTACGGAGGCGGTCAAGGAATGGAACTGGTCGCTGCGCGGCATGGACGACCGCGAACTGCTCGCCGCCGCCGACCTCGCCAAGCGCAACCAGATCTGGGACCGCGCCATCAATACGGCCGACCGGACGAAGAACGAACACGACTACACCTTGCGTTTCCTCGCCCCCTATGGCGAAACGGTGCGCCCCGCCGCCCAGAACCAGTCGCTCGACGACGCCTGGGTCTATGGCTTGATGCGCCAGGAAAGCCGCTTCATCACCAACGCCAAGTCCAATGTCGGCGCCTCCGGCCTGATGCAGCTGATGCCGGCAACCGCCAAGTGGGTCGCCAAGAAGATCGGCCTGCGCGATTTCAGCCACGGGCGAGTCAACGATACCGAGACCAACGTGCTGCTCGGCACGACCTACATGCGCCTGGTCATGGAAAACCTCGACAACCATCCGGTGCTCGCCTCCGCGGCCTACAACGCCGGCCCCGGCCGCGCCCGGAAATGGCGCGCCGACCGGCCGCTGGAAGGCGCCATCTACGCCGAGACCATCCCGTTCAGCGAAACGCGCGATTACGTCAAGAAAGTGATGAGCAATGCGGTCTATTATTCAGCTATCTTCAACGGCAAGGCCGATTCGCTGAAAGCCCGCCTGGGCACCATCGGTGCCCGCACGGCGGATGTTCCCAAGGATTCCGACCTCCCCTGATCCGTCATGGCCATTCATTCCGACTCGTTCGACATACTGCGCAACTGCCGAGCCCTGTTCATCAGGCATCTGGGTGCCCTGCTGCAGGATAGCCACCTGGTTTCCGGTCCGGCCATCGCAGCCATTCAGGACGGTGCGGGCGCCTATTTCGACGAAGTCATCGCCACCAACAAGCGGGGCAACTTCGCCGACGAGGTCAACGGCCTGACCGCCTCACGCATCACGCTGCTGGCCGAGGACGATCTCGAACTGGGCATCCGCCTCGACAACCTCACCGCGCGGCTTTTCGACAATTCCGGCGACAGCCTGTGGAAGCTGCATCTGCGTTTCGTGACCCTGTTGCGACGCCCCGAGCTGCCGAAGAGCGACAATCCGGTCGGGCCGAAGGGTATCTGCCGGGGCCTTGACTCCCTGTTCGCGGCGGCGGGTGTCGGCAGCCTCGACGACAAACTCAATCTGCTCGACCAGTTCGAAGCCTATCTGCGCCAGAATTTGCCCGCCCTCTATACGGAACTGAACGCCTTTCTGGAGAGTGCCGGCATCGACACGGCCCAGCCGGCCATCGTCACCGCCCCGGGCGGCCCGACGTCAGCCCGGGAGACTCCGGCTGCCGCCGGCAACGCCCTCGAAGGCTTGCAGCAACTGCTGGCGGCCCGCCTCCCGGCGATGTCGCAGGGTGTTGTTTCGACGGCATCCGGCGGGGCGGCGGCCAGCCTGCTCAGCCAATCGGCCCTCGAACAGCTGATGTTCCGCCTGGAAGCGCTTGAGCGGATGGGACGCTTCGGCCCCCCGGTGCTTCCCGGCAGCACGCCCGCCGGCGAACCCATGATGCCGGCGCTGTTTGCGGACGGCAGCGTTTCCGAGACACCGAAAATCATCCGCTCGGGCGAACTCGGCATCCCGAAAACCGCCACCGAAAGCATCGCCATCGATACCCTGGCGATGATCTTCGAAGCCATCTTCTCCGACCCGGAACTGCCCGATGCGCTGAAAGCCATCATCTCCAGCCTGCAGATCAAGGTGTTGAAGATGGCGATGAAGGACAGCACCCTGTTCACCGACAACACCCATCCGGCCCGTCTGGTCCTCGACCGCATGGCGCAGGCCGCACTGGGGCTGCCTCTCGACGTTTCACCGCGCCACCCGGTTTGCGCGCGCCTGTTCGAACTGGCCTCGCAGCTGCGCCTGGAACCGGGAAGCGACCAAGGTCCTTTCGCAACCATCCTCGGTGATCTGGATGCGCTGATCGCCGGCCGTCGCGAACAAATCGCCGCCGAGGCCGCACGCTACCAACCCCTGCTTGAACAGCAGGACCGGCAAGACACGCTGGCAACACGTGTGGCGCAAATCATCCGGGATGCACTACAGAAAAATCCGCCCGAACCCGTCAGCCGCTTTCTCGACGGGACCTGGCGCCAGGCCATGCTGCAAATCGGCGGCGAAGCCGGCCCCGACAGCCCGCCATGGCGGGAATACGCCGCGGCCATCGACGGACTGCTGTGGTCCTTCTTGCCCAAGACGGCCGCAGAAGACCGCAAGCAGCTGGCCCAACGCGTACCGCTCATTCTCCGGACGCTGAAAGCCGGGATGGAACGTGTCGGCTTGCCCACCGGCGAGCAGGAAGCCTTTCTCGATACCTGCTTCCAGCTGCAGACCCAGGCGCTACGCGCCACGGCCAGCGCCGACAATGCCGACGCCCCGCCTGTCGAGGCACCGTTCCGGGCGCCAGGCCTGCCGGTCCGTCGCCAGCTGCAATCCGGCAACGTAGTTCTGCTCACCTTCGACTCCCCGGAGCCCCATTCGCCGCCCGCACGCGCACCGGCCTACACGCCGGGCGACTGGATTTCCGCGACGCTCGGCGACGGCGAAGCGCGTACCGGCATGATCGCCCACATCAGCCCGACCACTCAACGCGTCCTCCTGCTCAATCCGGAAATTGGATTCGCGGCCGCCGTTCACCCGGCCATCCTCGACCGTCAGCTCCGCGACGGCAGTGCCGAAATCCGCTCCGGCCGTTCCTTGTTCGACCTTGCGGCGCAACGCGCCCTCGGCCAGGCCGGCAAGCAATCCGGCGATTCATAGCGGCCTCACAAGCCATCCGGCCGCCCGAAAGCGGTCAAATTGCCTTAAAATCCGAGTTTTACGATTCAAGTTTCCGGGGTTCCACATGGACATCAAAAAGGTCTTGCTGCTGGGGGGTAGCGGTTTCATCGGTACCTACATCGCCAATCGCCTGTCGCAGCGCGGTATCGAAGTCACCATCCCGACGCGCCGCCGCGAACGCAGCAAGGCGTTGATCATCCAGCCGGGCGTGGAAATGCCGGAAGCCGACATCAACTGCGAAAAGACGCTGACCGAACTGATGCGTGGCCATGACGCCGTGATCAACCTGGTCGGCATCCTGCACAGCCGCGACGTCGTCCTGCCCTACAGCCGCGACTTTGCCGAAGCCCACGTCGAACTGCCGAAAAAGATAATTGCGGCCTGCAAGGCCAACGGTGTCCGCCGCCTGGTGCACATGAGCGCGCTCAACGCCGATTCCAATGGCCCTTCCGAATACCTGCGCTCCAAGGGCGATGGCGAAGCCGTCGTGCTTGCCGCCCAAGGCGAACTGGACATCACGGTCTTCCGCCCGTCGGTCATCTTCGGTCTCGGCGACTCCTTCCTGTCGATGTTCGCCAACATCCTGAAGAAAGTGCCGTTCTTCCCGCTCGGCTTCGGCCATGCCCGTTTCCAGCCGGTGTGGGCGGCCGATGTAGCCGATGCCTTCGTGGATTCCCTGAGCGATGTGAACACCTACGGCCAGGCCTACGAACTGGCCGGCCCCAAGGTCTACACCCTGCGCGAACTGGTCGACTACGCCAAGGAACTGACCGGCAGCAGCGCCACCATCGTGCCGCTGTCGGAAGGTTGGGCCTACCTGCAGGCCGGTCTGATGTGGCTGGCGCCGAGCCCGATGCTGTCGCCCGACAATCTGCGCTCGATGCAAAAGGACAGCGTCTGCGAAGGCGCTGCCAAGGCTCCGGCCAACTGGCATCCGACCGCACTGGAAGCCATCGCGCCGACCTACATTGCGTTAAACACGCCGAAAGGCAAGCTGGACAGCTTCCGCTACCGCGCCGGCCGCTGAGGCCGCTCTCCCGGCCGTGCAGATATATCTCGTCGGCGGCGCCGTTCGTGACGAACTGCTCGGTCGGCCCAATGCCGACCGCGACCATGTCGTCGTCGGCGCCAGCCCGGAAGCCATGCTCAACCAGGGCTTCCGGCCGGTGGGCAAGGATTTTCCGGTCTTCCTGCATCCCGACACGCATGAGGAATATGCCCTGGCCCGCACCGAGCGCAAGACCGGTCGCGGCTATCACGGCTTTGCCTTCCACGCTGCGCCCGACGTCACGCTCGAAGACGATCTTGCCCGCCGCGACCTGACCATCAACGCCATGGCCAGGGCCGCCGACGGCAGCCTGATCGACCCTTTCCACGGCCACGCCGATCTGCAGGCCAGGGTATTGCGCCACGTCGGCCCCGCCTTCGCCGAAGATCCCGTGCGCATCCTGCGCCTGGCCCGTTTCGCGGCGCGTTTCAGCGATTTCACCGTTGCACCGGAAACGCTCGAACTGATGCGCGGCATGGTCGCCGACGGCGAAGTCGATCATCTGGTCGCCGAGCGCGTCTGGCAGGAACTGGCCAAAGGACTGATGGAAGAGAAGCCGTCGCGGATGATCGAGGTACTGCGCGATTGCGGCGCCCTGGCCCGCCTGCTGCCCGAGGTCGACAAGCTGTTCGGCGTACCGCAACGTGCCGATTACCACCCGGAAATCGATACCGGCATTCATACGCTGATGGTCATCGACCAGTCGGCCCGTCGCGGCTTCGCGCTGCCGGTCCGCTTCGCGGCGCTGACCCACGACCTCGGCAAGGCGGAAACGCCCGCCGACATCCTGCCCCGCCATCTCGGCCACGAGGAACGCAGCGTCCGCCTCGCCGAACAGCTCTGCGCCCGCCTGCGCGTTCCCAACGACTGCCGCGACCTGGCCCTGCTGATGGCCCGTTACCACGGCAATGTGCATCGTGCCGCCGACCTCAAGGCGAGCACCCTCGTCACGCTGTTCGAGAAAACCGACGCCCTGCGCCGGCCGGAGCGCTTCCGGCAGTTGCTCGACGCCTGCCTGTGCGACTATACCGGCCGTCTGGGCTGGGAAAATCGCAGCTACGAAAGTCCGCAGCGCCTGCTGATGGCACTCGCCGCCGTCCAATCCGTTCCGTCCGGTGAAATTGCGGCCGCCTGCGCCGACAAGGGCAGGATTCCCGACCGCATCCACGCGGCCCGGGTACTTGCCGTCAAGGGCGCATTAAATGAGCCGGGAGAGCAACCAGAGCAATAGGGAAAAAAGAATCGTCGTGGCAACCGGAAACACATAATTCCGGCCACGGAAGCGGAAGGCGAAATCGCCCGGCAGCTGGCCGAAGCGAATGAAGCGCGCCAGATGCGGGGCGATGATGCCCAACAGGAAAATCGCTACCACCAGCGTCAGTAACCACTTCAGCATGTCGCCCAGCTTCGCCCCAAAAACCCCATTAGAACACGGCCCCAATCGACCCCATGCTAAAAACTCAGATCATCGCAGGCCTCGAGGTTTTCTCCTGCCAACCCGGCCGCAAAACCCGCAAGCCGCCCCTGCTGTTCGTGCACGGTGCCTTTGCCGGCGGCTGGATGTGGACCGATACCTTCATGCCCTTTCTGGCCAAGGCCGGCTACCCCTGCCACGCCCTCTCCCTGCGCGGCCACGGCGGCAGCGAAGGTCGGGAGCAGATCAACTGGCACTCGGTCGCCGACTATGTGGACGACCTGAAGACCGTCGTCGACTGGCTGGGGGAAGAGCCCATCCTGATCGGCCACTCGATGGGTGGCTTCATCGTGCAGAAGTATCTGGAACACCGACCGGCCAAGGCTGCCGCCCTGGTCTGCTCGGTGCCGCCGCAAGGCCTGATCGCTTCCCAGTTCCACCTGCTGTTCAGCAAACCGCACCTGTTCCTCGAACTGAACCGCATCCTGAGCGGCGAATATACCGATACGGCTACGCTACGCGAAGCCTTGTTCGCCGGCGATGTTGACGAAGCGATGCTGGCCGCCTGGATGACCCGGATGCAGAACGAATCGCAGCGCGCCATCCTCGACATGACGATGTTCAATCTGCCCAACCTGTTTTCCATGCACCGGCCGCCGATGCTGATCCTGGGTGCCGAAGACGATGTTCTGGTGCCGGCTTTCCTGGTCCAGACGACGGCCAGTACCTATGGTCAGCGCGCCCACATTTTCCGGGGCATGGGGCATGCCGTGACGCACGAAAAAGAATGGCCGCTGGTAGCGGCCTATCTGCACGACTGGCTGGAAAAACTCACGCCCTGACGTCGATGGTGTTACCGAGGTTGGGCGGGTTGTTGGCAACCGGCGGCAGCGCCTGCAGCAACTGCAGTGCCCCCTGGGCCTGAATATCGATGGCCTTGCGGAGTACCGAGGTGCTGACCACGTCGGAAAGTTGCGACTGCGACAACGTCGAGGCCTGTCCGGAAATCGATGCTACGTCCATCTTGCGCAAGCTCCATTTAGGACACATCATTGCCTTAGTGTATCCGACCCTGTGACAAATTCAATGAGCGATCCCGACAAGACCGGCCAACTCTCCGCGATCAGTCAGGCGATTCGCGCCAAACGCGAACGCAGGAACCCGACGTCGCAGGATATCGAGGCGCTGGAGGCGGCACTCGTTGCGGACATCGAAGCCTTCGATCTGGATGCGGCCGAACGCCGCGCCCGGCGAGAATATCTCGCCAGCAGCGGCGCAGGAATGACCGACTCCGAACTCGTTTTCCCTGAAATCGTCCCCAAAAGGCCAGCCGCAGAGCCACCAGCGCCCGTGAGCGAGCCGCCTCCGGGCACGCCGGCGGTTGTTGAAGCGCAGCCGCCCAAGATTGTTACCGGCAGCCTGCTCGATCAGTTGCGTCGCCAGGCGGAAATTCGCCAGCGGGAAATCCACAGCGCACTGGCCGAACGCAGCGCGATCAACGAAGCGATCGACCAGGCACTGAAGCACATCTTCTTTTTCCTGCATGAACTGGTCCAGCAACTGAACATCGTCAAGCCAGGCATCCCGCGCGACTATCCGCTGCTCGAGCAATGCCAGCTCAACCGGCTGGACTGGCAGGAAGGCTTTGCCGACTACCGGACCCAGAGCCAGAGTGCCGGGGCGCTGGTCGAGCTGGTCACCTTTTCGTACCGTCTCAACCGCCCGGGTTCGCTGGTGGTCGGGCGCGACGGTCCGGCCATCGAGCGTTTCCGCACCATGCTCTTCGATTTCGGCCTGCCGTTCACCTGCAAGGAATTCAAGAACGAACGCCAGTATGTCGAACACGCGGAATTCGAGATTCGCAGCGAGGTCAGCGTCAGCGTTCGGTGGCGTGCGGACTTCGCCAAGGGTGTTATCGTCGTCGAAGCGCGTAACCTCGAGCGCCTGGGCAGTGCGCTGTATACCCTGCGCCCCGAGGCGGTCGATCAGGCCCTGCTCGACGACTTCGGACACGTCGTGCTCGGCCAGCCCAATCGCTTCAGGGAGCTGACCAAGCGCTAAGCCGGCCTAGAGCCGCCACCCCTGGTCGCCGCTGGCAAATCCGCAGAGGGCGTCGTCGATACCGCGCCCGATGGCGATGACCTTGAACAGTTCCCCCATCTCGTGCGGCATCAGGAGTGTGTTCACGGCCCCGGCCGCCCGAATGTAGTCCGGCGTCCCGCCGGGAAGATTCCCCAGCAAATCGAGAATCCCGCAATTCAGCAGGAACTGCCCCTGGCTGGCATAGCCGAGGAGGTCCAGTCCGCTGCCGTGCGCCCCGGCGATCACCGCCGTGAAATCGACATGGACGGTAACGTCCTGCAGACCGGGCAGGTAGAACGGATCGGGATGGGCATGGTGGCGATAGTGGCACATCAAGGTACCGCGGCCGCGCTGCTGGTGATAAAACTCGCGACGCGGGAATCCATAATCGATCAGCAGCAGGGCGCCCCGATCGAGGCGATGGCCCCATTCGGCGGCCCAGGACGATACCGCCAGGCTGATTTCGCTCTCGAAACCCGGCGGCAGCTGGCATTGCTCCCCGATTTGACTGGCAGCGACAAGCAGGGCGCCTGTCGCCGGGCGCTCTTCCCAGACAAACCCGCCATCGGCATCCAGCGCAACGCCCCGGTCGAAAATGCCATCGTCCCGCCAAGCCACGACATGAGCCGGCATGGCGTCGAGCAATTCATTGGCCAGCACCACACCGGAGAAATGGTCGGGCAAGCGATCCAGCCAGCTCACCCGCGACAGCAGGTGGGGCGCCGCTGCCGCAATAGTCTGTTGCTGCCGCTCGCGCAGATCGGCCGACAAATCAAGGATGAAATAGCGCTCCGGCAACCCGCCCAGGCGTTCCAGTTCGAGCAGGAGATCCGCCGCCAGGCGCCCGGAGCCGGCGCCGACCTCCAGCACGAACGGTGACGACAGCGTCAGCACTTGCATGACCTGGCGAGCCAGCGCCTGGCCGAACAAGGCGGATATCTCCGGTGCCGTCACAAAATCGCCGGCCGCGCCGAATTTACGCGCTCCGGCCGCGTAATAGCCCAGGCCCGGACGATACAGCACTTGCTCCATGAAGCGTGCGAACGAAATCCAGCCACCGGCCGCTGCAATGTCTTCCGCGATGGCCTGGGTCAGGCGTCGACTGTGAGCGATTGCATCAGGTGGCGGGGGAGGGAGGCTATTCATCGTAAGTGAAAAAAATATCGATTTTAATATCAGCGCAACGAGCGCCATATGTTATTTTTGTCATCAGATCATACAGGGGAGAGAACCCGTGCAGATCAATCAAGTGATCAGCCGCAAGCCGGCCGAGTTGCGCCGCGCCCTCGCGGCCCTGGCCGGTCATCCGATCGATCTGCTCCTGGTCTTCGGAGCGGTCGATCATTTTACTCATCCGGACCTTCGCCAGTCCCTGACCAGCCTTGCTCCGCAAGCTTGTTTGCTCGGCTGTTCCACCGCCGGCGAGATTTCGGCTGCCGGCGTCGACGATGGCACCTGCTGCATTACGGCCATCCATTTCGACAAGGTTGGCCTGAAACCAGCCGGCACGATTCTAAACGGGATGGACGACTCGTTCGCGGCCGGCGAACGAATCGGTCGGCAAATCCAGGCTCCCGACCTCAAGGCCGTCCTGGTGTTCGGCCCGGGTGTCCAGATCAACGGGAGCGCCCTGGTGGACGGAATATCCAGCGTCATCGGCATCGGCGTTCCCATCACCGGCGGCCTGGCCGGCGATGGCGGCGCATTCAGGGAAACCTTCACGCTCGGCCAGGACGGCGTCAGCAACGATACCGTAGTGGCTGTCGGCCTGTGCGGCGATGACCTGCGTTTCAGCCACGGCTCCTTCGGCGGCTGGGAGCCTTTCGGGCCGGCACGCAAGGTAACACGCTGCGAAGGCAATATCCTGTACGAACTCGATGGCGAACCGGCGCTGGAGATTTACAAGCGTTATCTCGGCGATCATGCCCGCAGCCTGCCGGCCTCGGGTTTGCTGTTTCCGTTCGCGATGCTGGGCGACGACCATAACGCCATCGGCCTGATCCGCACCATTCTCGGCGTAGACGAAGCCTTGGGAAGCCTGATCCTGGCCGGCGAGATCGATGCCAAGGGTTATCTCCGCCTGATGCATGCCAGTACCGACAAGTTGGTGAATGGCGCCGAAGCGGCTGCCGAAGCGGCCGCAGAAATGTTCCTGTCGGCAGGTGAGACGCTCGCCATCCTGGTCAGCTGCGTCGGCCGCAAGCTGGTCATGGGAAGCCGGGTTGACGAGGAAGTCGAGGCGGTAGGCGATGTATTCAGCAACCAGGCGACCCTGACCGGTTTCTATTCCTATGGCGAGATCAGTCCCTTCACTCCGGGATCGTCTTGCAAATTGCACAATCAAACGATGACCATCACCTGCCTCGGCGAAAACTGAACCGATTCGACATGCAGAAAACCCTCCTGCGACAGCTGAAACGCAGCCTTGGCGTCAAGGACGAAGCGGCGCTGACGGCTTTGCTGGCCGACATGCCAGCTGCCGCGGCCAATGCCGACCCGGCGCTGCGTCCGCTTCTGGAGGGATTGGGTGATTTTCTGGCGAAGATCGATGCCACATACGAGCAATACGAGCGCGATCTTGAATTGCGGACACGCAGCCTGGAGATATCCTCGTCCGAGCTGAGCACAGCCAACGAAAGGCTTCGCCAGTCGCTGGCCGGTCGGGAAAACGCACTGCATTCGCTGCGTCAGACCATGCACGAGCTGCTTCCGGAAGGCGTCGGGAGTCACTCCGAGCAACTGGCCGATGAAGACATTACAGTACTCTCCGATCGTATCGCCGCCATCGTTGCGGAAAACGAGCTGAGCCGGCACGAGCTCGCCAACCAGAAGTTCGCGCTCGATCAGCACGCCATCGTCAGCATCACCGATACCCAGGGCACCATCCTGTACGCCAATGACCGCTTCTGCGAAATCAGCGGCTACCCACGCGAGGCCTTGCTGGGGCAGAACCACCGGATCATCAAGTCGGCGTACCACCCTCCCGAACTTTATCGCGACATGTGGCGGACCATCTCGGAAGGCCGCGTGTGGCGGGGCGAACTGTGCAACCGGACAAGCCAGGGGGGCATCTACTGGGTCAACGCCACCATCGTGCCTCTGCTCGGCCCACAGGGGCTACCCGAGCGCTATATTGCTATCCGAACCGACATTTCCGACCGGAAACGCATCGAAGCTCAACTCTCCGAACAGTTGCATCTGGTCGAAGAACTGATCGAAACCGTTCCAGTACCGATCTACATCAAGAATGCCGAAGGACGCTACGTGCGCGTCAATCGGGCTTTCGAAGCGTTCTCCCATATTCCCCGCGAATCCGTTCTGGGACGTACGCCACACGATCTGCTCCGGCCCGAAGACGCCCTGCTGCATACCGCCAAGGATGACGAACTGTTCGCCCGGGGGGGAACCCAGTCGTATGAAGCGCAGATCCACCTCAAGGACGGGGCCCACAACACCATCTACAACAAGGCTGTGCTGACCCGCCCCGACGGCAGCATTTCCGGACTGATCGGCACGATCATCGACATTACCGAGCGCAAGCAGGCCGAAGCCGACATGCTGCGCGCCAAGGAAATTGCCGAAGCAGCCAGCAAGGCCAAGAGCGATTTCCTGGCCAACATGAGCCATGAAATCCGGACGCCGATGAACGGGGTCATCGGCATGACCGATCTCGCACTCGAAACCCACCTCAATCCGGAACAGCGGGAATACCTGACCATCGTCAAGTCCTCGGCCGAATCCTTGCTGACCGTCATCAACGACATCCTCGACTTCTCGAAGATCGAAGCCGGCAAATTGGTCGTCGAGGACATTCCCTTCGATCTGCACCGCCTGATTTCCGACACGCTGAAGCCGCTTGCCCTGAAGGCCCACGAAAAGCAACTCGAGCTGCTGAGCGACCTGCCGGCAGACATTCCGCGCCTTGTCCGGGGCGACCCCAGCCGCTTGCGGCAAGTGCTGGTCAATCTGATCGGCAACGCCATCAAATTCACCAGGCAGGGCGAAATCTCCCTGACGGCCGCAGTCACGCAACAGCAGGAACAACAAGCCGTTCTCCATTTTGCGGTCCACGACACGGGTATCGGCATCGCACCGGACAAGCAGGAGATCATCTTCGACGCATTCGCCCAGGAAGACACCTCAACAACCCGGAAATACGGCGGAACCGGGCTCGGCCTGTCGATCTGCCGGCGCCTGGTCGAGCTCATGCGCGGATCGATGTGGCTGCACAGCGAAATCGGCAAGGGAAGCACCTTTCACTTCACCCTGCCGCTCCGTCTCGCCGACAACGCGGGTTTTGAGACACCGGCTGTCGTTGATGTCAAAGGCCGCCACCTGCTTGTGGTCGATGACAGCACGACCAATCGCCGAATCCTGAAGACCATGCTGGCCGCCATGCAGATCACCGCGCAATGCGTCGACTCAGGTGCCGCCGCCCTGGCTGCGATGCGGAATCCTGACAAACCGGTCGACTGCATCCTGCTCGATGCGCAGATGCCGGACATGGACGGCTACGAACTCGCCAGCCGCTTGCGCGCCAGCCATCAGGCGTTACCGCCGATGCTCATGCTTTCTTCCGGGGCCTTGCGCGGCGATGCCCAGCGCTGCAAGGAATCCGGGATTGCCGGTTTCTTCGCCAAGCCGATTTCGAGCGACGAGTTGTTGGCCACCCTCGGGCGCCTGTTCGCAAGCCCGGCGACATCGTCGGACGGCAACACCCTGCTCACCCGCCATGTCCTGCACGAAGCGCAGGAATCGCTGCACATCCTGTTGGTCGAAGACCATCACACCAATCAGAAACTCGCACTGGGGCTCCTCGCCAAGTGGGGACACAAAGCCACGCTGGCGCAGAACGGTCAGGAAGCGCTGGATATTCTGGGCAACCACCGTTTCGATCTCATCCTGATGGATATGCAGATGCCCGTCATGGGCGGTATCGAGGCCACACGACGCATACGCGAGGTCGAGACATCACAGGGACGGCCCCGGACACCGATCATCGCGATGACGGCCGCCGCCATGCAGGATGACCGCGATGCCTGCATCGCAGCCGGCATGGACGACTATCTCTCCAAGCCGATCAAGGTCCGGGAATTCCAGAACAAACTTGCCGCCTACGTCAGAACTATCTGATTAGACATCGAAAATTCTCTGTCCGACCGCTTGGCCAGAGGGTAAACTTGCGGCTTTTCGCACTCGCGAGTCGGGTTACACCATCAGCCACCATGAATAGCTCCAACACCCTGCAAAAACTCCGCAAATTTCTCGAAGGGCGCACCGGCAAGGCCATCATCGACTACAACATGATCGAAGATGGCGATACCGTGCTCGTCTGCGTTTCCGGAGGCAAGGACTCCTATACCCTGCTCGCCATGCTGATGGCCCTGCAACAGCGAGCCCCGGTCAAGTTCCGCCTGATCGCCATGAATCTCGACCAGAAGCAACCCGGATTTCCGGCCGATGTCCTCCCCAATTACTTCAAGTCGATCGGCATCGACTATCGCATCATCGAGTCCGATACCTACTCCATCGTCAAGGACAAGATTCCCGAAGGAAAGACCACCTGTTCGCTGTGCTCCCGCCTGCGCCGCGGCATCATCTACCGAACTGCGAAGGAATTGGGGGCCAACAAGATCGCCCTTGGCCATCACCGCGACGACATGGTGCACACGCTGTTCCTGAACCTGCTGTTCGGCGGCAAGATCAAGGCCATGCCGCCCAAACTGGTCACCGACGACAAGGCCCACATCGTTATTCGCCCACTCGCCTACTGCGCCGAATCAGACATTGCCAAATTCGCCCGAGGCATGGAATTCCCGATCATTCCCTGCAACCTGTGCGGCTCCCAGGACAACCTGCAGCGCCAGAAAATCCGCGAGATGATGCAGGATTGGGACAAGCGCTACCCCGGACGGACCGAGTCGGTACTCACCGCGATGCAGAATGTCGTCCCGTCTCACCTGGCCGACACGGACCTGTTCGACTTCCATGGCCTGACACTCGATACCCCGGTCGAGGAGGGCGATATCGCCTTTGACAGCCCCGAGTTTTCCGTCAGCGGAACTATCCCGATAAGTCTAAAGGCATAATGCATAATGAGGGCAGACCAGCATATAATTAGGCTTCGATAATTTTTCCATTTTTGATCCCTGCCAGCCAATGAGCGCCACGCAACGCAGACTAACGGTCATGTTCGCCGACGTTTCCGGAAGTACGGCGCTTTTCGAAAAACTGGGCGACCGGGAAGCCATGCATGCCGTCGAGCGCTGCCTGAAACGCATGAAGCGCTCCATTGATGGGTACAAGGGAAAAACTGTCCAGATCGTCGGTGACGAATTGCTGGCATCCTTCGAAACGGCCGAGGAAGCCTGCCAGGCGGCAATCGACATGCAACAACGCATTGCCGACCTGCCCCCGGTTTCCGGCCTGAAACTGACCATCCGCATTGGCCTTCACAGTGGGAGCGTAGGCGAAGCCGACGGCAAACTGAGCGGCCCGGCCGTCAGCACGGCAGCGCGCATTGCGGGCATTGCCCGACGCGACCAGATCCTGTGCAGCTCGGAACTGGTCGGCGAATTGCCGCAGCCCGGCATCATTACCGTCGATCCCATGCCCAAGCTGGGGACCGTAGCCGAGGGCGGCACCGAATTGTCACTGTTTCAGGTTCACTGGCCCAGTTATCAGGGTACCTCGTCACCCCACTCGACTTTCGGCGAAATCAGCCGCCTCCCGGTCGAACGCCTGTGCATCCGTTATCGCGGCAAGGCCTTTCTGGTCGACGAAAAAACCCCGGTACTCACGATCGGTCGCGACCTTGGCTGCAAACTGACCGTCGACGATCGCAAGGCTTCCCGCCAGCATGCCCGCGTGGAGCGCCGGAATGATGGTTTCTATCTGGTCGACACTAGCACCAACGGTACCTTCGTCACGCTGTCCCAGCGCCAGGAGGTCATGGTGCGTCGCAACGAAATGCAACTCGACGGCAAGGGCAAATTCGGGTTCGGCAGTTCCGCCAACGACCCACAGTCGGATCTCGCCGACTTCGAACATCTGTAAACGACAATCGGCCGCCCAAGGGCGGCCGATGCTCGGTCATACTTTCCCAGTCGGGGTTACTTTGCGGCGGCGTCAGCAGAGCATTTCTTCATGAAACTGTTCTTGGCCGCGCCAGCCAGTTTCTTTTCCTTGGCCTTCATGGCGCACTCGGCATTTTCAGCAGGCGCACCGGCATCGGCCTGGCACTTCTTCATGAAACTGTTCTTGGCTGCACCGGCCAGCTTCTTTTCGGCTGCACGGGCAGCGCAATCGTCAGCAGCATAAACGGCGTTGGCGGAAAACGCGACGAGCAGCAGAGCGATCAGTTTTTTCATGGTGGATGTCCCCTGTAGTGTGCAAAAACGCCGACGTACTATCAGCGATTCATGCGTCATCGTCAAGCATCATGCGTTGCTGGCGATCCATGAAATCCTGCAGGCTGTCGATACCGCGCAATTGCAGGATGGTGTTGCGTACCGCCGCTTCGAGAAGGACCGCTAGGTTGCGGCCCGCGGCAACGGGAATGACCACTTTGCGTACCGGAACCCCGAGTACTTCCTGAGTCTGGGCATCGAGAGGAAGACGGGGTGCATCGGCAGCGGCGGCCGTTTTCTGCAGATGGACGATCAGCTTCAGCTTCATTTTCCGGCGCGAGGCGGTTTCGCCAAAGATGGTCCGGATGTTGAGCAGGCCGAGACCGCGCACTTCGAGGAAATCCCGCAGCATCCCGGGGCAACGACCTTCGATGGTGGTCGGCGCGATGCGCGCCATTTCGACGACGTCGTCGGCAACCAGTCCATGCCCCCGGGAAATGAGCTCAAGCGCCAACTCGGACTTGCCCACCCCCGAATCGCCGGTAATCAGCACGCCCATCCCCAAAACATCCATGAAAACGCCGTGGAGACTGACCGTGTCAGCCAGGCGGGCCGACAAATAGATGCGCAGCAGATCGATGACGGCCGAACAGGGCTTGGGTGAATTGATCAGGGGAGTACCGGTCTGGGTACAGGTTTCGACAACCTGGGACGGCGGTGTCAAACCATCCGCAACAATGACGGCCGGCGGCTGAGCGCTGAGCAAATCGACGAACATCGCGCCGAAGCGCCGTTCGCCAATATGCATCGCCCAGTCGTACTCAGCCAGGCCAAGCACCTGCAAGCGCTCGGGGTGAATGATGTTGATATGGCCGACAAGATCGGCCCCGTAGCTGTTGGAGCCCTTGATTTCGATACGACGGTCTGCGTTCTGGCCGATATGCCAGTTCAACAGCAGTTTTTCCCGATTATCTTCGTAAAGCTGAACCAGGCTGACGTGACGCACGACAGGAACTCAGGATTGGAATAGCGCGAGAACTGCGGTCGGCTCGGCGGCAGTCTGAAGCTTCTCCCGGAAAACACGGTCCGAGAAACGCTGGGCAAGTTCCGACAGGATCTGGAGATGCTGCTCGGTAGCCTGCTCGGGAACGAGCAGGACGAACAATAGATCAACCGGTCGCCCATCCGGAGAGTCGAACGGAACCGGCGTCGTCAGGCGCATGAATGCACCGGCAGCCTGCTTCAGGCCCTTGATGCGGCCATGAGGAATGGCGACGCCTTGGCCCAAACCGGTGGAACCGAGTTTTTCGCGGGCAAACAGGCTGTCGAAAATGGTGGAGCGGGCCAGACCCAGGCGGGCTTCGAACAGGATACCGGCTTGTTCGAAAACGCGTTTCTTGCTGCTGGCTTCCAGATTCAGCAGCACCTGATCGGCGCTCAGTAGATTGTTGAGAGGGTTCATAGAAGTGGATAAAGCAAAGCCGCAGCTTGCGCTGCGGCCATTGGGCGCTTATTCAGCGGCATGCAGCCCGGGCTTTTCACCACGATGGTGATCCTGGACTTTTTGCTTGTGTTTCTGGACCTGACGATCCAGCTTGTCGAACATCGAATCGATGGCGGCATACAGGTCGTCGCCGGATTCTTCGACGTGCATGTCCTTGCCCGGAACGTGAACGGTAACTTCGGCCTTTTGCTTCAGCTTTTCGACAGACAGTACCACGTTGACGCCGGTTACTTTATCGAAGTGGCGGATTACGGGGTCCAGCTTGTTTTCCACGTATTCGCGCAGGGCGGGGGTAACTTCGATGTGATGACCACTGATCTGCAGATTCACTTTTTTCTCCTCTCTCTACAGGGTCTTACGTAAATTGACCGGGGGGATGTTGAGCGACTCGCGGTATTTGGCTACCGTACGTCGGGCAACTACGATTCCCTGCTGGCCTAGTATTTCGGATAATTGACTATCCGACAAGGGCTTCTTGCCGTCCTCGGCTCCAATCAATTGCTTGATCAGCGCCCGGATGGCCGTGGCAGAACAAGCCCCACCGGTATCGGTGGCGACATGGCTGCCAAAGAAGTATTTCAGTTCGAAAATGCCGCGCGGCGTGGCCATGTATTTCTGGCTGGTCACGCGCGACACGGTCGATTCGTGCAAGCCGAGAATGTCGGCGATTTCGCGCAGGACCAGCGGCCGCATGGCGACTTCGCCATGCTCGAAGAACTGGCGCTGGCGGTCGACGATGGCCTGCGTGACGCGGTGGATGGTGTCGAAGCGTTGCTGGACGTTCTTGATCAACCAGCGGGCTTCCTGCAACTGGGTCGACAGGTTGCCGTTTCCACGCCGCTGCTTGGCGAGAATTTCGGCATACAGGCGGTTGATGCGCAGGCGGGGATAGGCGTCGGGATTGATATAGGCCGTCCACTTGCCTTTGAGCTTCTTCACGATCACATCGGGTGTGATGTAGCGGGCTTCGATCTGCGCATAACCGGCCGCCGGGCGGGGGTTCAGGCTGGTGATCAGGGTTTGCGCGGCCTTCAGATCCTCGTCGTCATAGCCGGTGACGCGGCGCAGCTTGGCAAAATCGCGGGCGGCCAGCAATTCCAGATGTTTCTCGACGATGCGCAGCGCCACATTGCGATCGTATTCGTCCGGCATGGCTTTCAGTTGCAGGCTCAGACATTCCTGCAGGTTGCGCGCACCGATTCCGGTCGGATCGAAATTCTGGATATGGCGGAGCGCGATTTCCAGCTCTTCGAGCTCGATTTCGTATTCCGGCGGCAAGGTCTCCCAGAGTTCCTGCAGCGGCGCCGAAAGGTAACCATCGTCGTCGAGGGCTTCGATCAGGAAACGAACCAGGCTGCGGTCGCGTTCGTTCAGCTGGGTCATCCCGAGCTGCCAGCCGAGATGCTCGCGCAGGCTGACGTTGGCGGCATGGATATCGTGACTGTCGCTGTCGTCGTCCTCGTCTCGACCGGCGCCGGTAAAGGTGCCGGCATCGGAGGCCCAGCGATCGTCATCGACTTCGGAAGGAGAACTCGGCGGCTCGGCTTCCCGTTCCTCGCGCGGCTCCCGCTCTTCGCTGCTCTCGCTGCGCGACTCCTCGTTGCGCGGGGAATCGAACTGCTGCGCATTGGCAAAGGACTCCGGTCCTTCATCTTCGCGTTCCAGCATGGGATTTTCGAGCAGATAACGCTCTATTTCCTGCTGCATTTCGATGGTCGACAACTGCAGCAGCTTGATCGACTGCTGGAGCTGCGGCGTCAGCGCCAGATGCTGGGATAGTTTGAGTTGGAGTGCCGGCTTCATCGGTTCTGATCGGGCGCCATGAGGTCAGAGCTTGAAATGCTCGCCAAGATAGACCTTGCGCACGCTTTCATTCTCCACGATTTCGGCTGGCCGTCCAGCGGCAAGTACATTACCGGCATTGATGATGTAGGCGTGATCGCAGATGCCCAGCGTTTCGCGCACGTTGTGATCGGTAATCAACACACCGATGCCACGCTCTTTGAGGAAGCGGATGATCTTCTGGATTTCCAGCACGGCAATCGGGTCGACGCCGGCGAACGGTTCGTCGAGCAGGATAAAGCGCGGATTCGTCGCCAGCGCCCTGGCGATTTCCACCCGGCGCCGCTCGCCGCCGGAGAGGGCGGCGGCGTTGACGTGGCGGACGTGGTCGACGTGCAGCTCATTAAGCAAGCCTTCGAGGCGGTCGTTCAGTTCGGCCTCGGGCAGCTTCTGCAGCTCGAGGACGGCGCGGATGTTTTCCTCGACGTTCAGTTTGCGGAAGACCGATGCTTCCTGCGGCAGGTAGGACAGGCCGAGGCGGGCCCGGCTGTGCATCGGCTGATGGGTCAGTCGGTTGTCGTCGATATGGACTTCGCCGCCATCGGCCGCCACCAGGCCGACGATCATGTAGAAACAGGTGGTCTTGCCCGCACCGTTGGGGCCCAACAGGCCGACCACCTCGCCCGACTTGACCTCGAAGGAGACGTCCTCGACGACGGTCCGCGCCTTGTAGCGCTTCTTCAGGTTATTGGCGGTCAGTTTGGCGGTGGACATGGTCATTGCTCGACTCCGCGCAGGACGCGACGGATGGCTTCACTGGAAAAACCGCGATATTGCAGGAAACGCACCTGTTTGGCACGCTCTTCCGGCGATTGCGGCAAATCCCTGAACTTGCGTTGCCAGACGTTGCGGCAGCGTTCGGTTTCGTCGCCGCCTTCCGGCAGGGCGACGGCAATGTCGTCATCGGCGATGCCTTTCTGCCGCAATTCCTGCTTCAGCCGCGCATTGCCATAACGGCCTGCGCGCGCCACGACGCGCTGGGCGGCGTAACGCGTATCGGACAAGAGGCGCTCGTTTTGCAGGGTGTCGAGCACGGCGTCGAGTTCTGCCTCGGATTCGGCGTGCGTGGCGAGCTTGCTTTTCAGTTCGACCCGGCTGTAATCGCGTCGGGTGAGGAGTTGCAGGGCTCGCACGCGCAGGTCAGCCATGTCGATCAGGCATCGGCCTTGGCTTTGGTCGGCTTGATGACGGTGGTGCTGGCCGCTTCGCGGATGCCGGCTTCGATCTCGGCGGCGATTTCCGGATTGGCCTTGAGGAATTCGCGGGCGTTGTCCTTGCCCTGACCGATCTTCTCACCCTTGTAGGCATACCAGGCGCCGGATTTGTCGACCAGCTTGTGGGCGACGCCCATTTCGACGACTTCGCCCTGACGGGAAATGCCCTCGCCGTACAGGATGTCGAAAATGGCTTCGCGGAACGGGGGGGAAACCTTGTTCTTGACGACCTTGACCTTCGTTTCGCTACCGATGACCTCGTCGCCCTTTTTGATCGAGCCGATGCGGCGGATGTCGAGGCGGACGGAGGCGTAGAACTTCAGGGCGTTGCCGCCGGTGGTGGTTTCCGGCGAGCCGAACATGACGCCGATCTTCATGCGGATCTGGTTGATGAAGATAACCAGGGTGTTGGTCTTCTTGATGTTGGCGGTCAGCTTGCGCAGGGCCTGCGACATCAGGCGGGCGTGCAGGCCGACCATCTGGTCGCCCATTTCGCCTTCGATTTCGGCGCGCGGGGTGAGGGCGGCGACCGAGTCGACGATGATGATGTCGACCGAACCAGAGCGGACCAGCATGTCGGCGATTTCCAGCGCCTGTTCACCGGTATCCGGCTGCGAGATCAGCAGGTCGGAAACATTGACGCCGAGCTTCTGGGCGTATTGCGGATCAAGCGCGTGTTCGGCGTCGATGAAAGCGGCGGTACCGCCGAGCTTCTGCATTTCGGCAACTACTTGCAGACAAAGCGTGGTCTTGCCCGAGGATTCCGGACCGTAGATTTCAACGACACGGCCGCGCGGCAAACCGCCGACGCCGAGCGCGATATCCAGACCGAGCGAGCCGGTCGACACAACCTGGATGCCTTCGTCGATTTCGGCATCGCCCATCTTCATGATGGAACCCTTGCCGAATTGCTTCTCGATTTGTTGCAACGCTGCAGCGAGCGCTTTTGCCTTGTTGTCGTCCATGGGGTGACCTCGAAAATTTGAGCGGATTATGGCACAGGGGCCAAAGATGGAATAGAAATTGCTGGAAACCTTGCATCCGGGCCGGCCCAAACGCGGTATATTCGCCACCGCTACCGACCAGCCGGATACTGTGTATACATACAGTACATTGACCAGCCTTTTCTTGGCAAGAAAATTCTTCATGTCGATCAGACGTTTACCCATCGCTCTCCTGCTGCTGGTCAGCACCGCCGCCAGCAGCGCGCCGGCGCCGTGGTACTGGTGGACAAGCAAGGTGGACGGCAGCCGAGTCTGCCGCCAGACTGGGCTGGGCGAAGGATGGACGCAGGAACCGGTAGCTTTCAAGGACGCCCGCTGCCGACTTCGCCTCGCCCCCCGATGACTGCCTACCTGCCCCCACCCCCCGGCGCTTCGCCGGTCGTTTTTGCCGACGACTTTCTGATCATTGCCGAAAAACCCTGCGGACTGCTGTCGGTACCCGGTCGCGGCGAGCACAAGGCCGATTGCCTGCTCAGCCGGGTTCAGCAGGAATATCCGGATGCGCTGACCGTGCATCGGCTGGATATGTCGACTTCCGGTATCCTGGTCTTCGCCCGCGGCGCCGACATGCACCGCAAGCTGTCGAAGATGTTCCAGGACAGGCAGGTGGACAAGCTCTACGTCGCCGTGCTGGCCGGCCTGCTGCCCTACGACGAGGGTGGCGTGGACCTGCCGCTGATCGTGGACTGGCCGAACCGGCCGAAGCAAAAGGTCGATTTCGACCTCGGCCGGCCGTCGCAGACACGCTTCCGCCTCATCAGCCGCGACACGGAAAAGCAGACGACCCGCGTCGCACTCGAACCGGTCACCGGCCGTTCGCACCAGCTGCGGGTGCACATGATGTCCCTGCAACACCCCATCCTCGGCGACGACTTGTACGGCGGAGCGGCGGAAAAAATGGCCGATCGCCTGCTGCTGCATGCGATGGACCTCGGCTTTACGCACCCGGCAACCGGCGAGCGCATGGATTTTCACAGCGAACCGCCTTTTTGACGCCGCGAAAACGCGCAATAACCTTATAATCCGCGCAATTTCAACCCCTTAGCTCTTGTGGTTTGGCGCCCATGCTGATCTGGTTCGTCGTCCTCTATCTGCTTCTCTCCATCGGTATCGGCCTCTATGCGGCGACACGCGTCCATAGCGCCAAGGATTTCGCCGTCGCCGGCCGCCATCTGCCGCTACCGGTGGTCACCGCCACGGTTTTCGCCACCTGGTTCGGCGCCGAAGCCGTGTTCGGCGTCTCCGCCACCTTTGTCAAGGAAGGCCTGACCGGCGTCGTCGCCGACCCCTTCGGCTCCTCGATGTGCCTGATCATCGCCGGTTTCTTCTTTGCCAAGAAACTCTACAAGCTCAACATCCTGACGCTCGGCGACTACTTCCGCATGCGCTACAACCGCAGCGTCGAAGTGCTGACCACCTTGTGCATCGTCGCCTCCTATCTGGGGTGGGTATCGGCCCAGATCAAGGCACTCGGCCTGGTATTCAACGTCGTGACCAATGGTTTCGTCAGCCAGACGGCCGGCATGGTCCTCGGCGCCGCCATCGTGCTGACTTACACCACCTTCGGCGGCATGCTGTCGGTGGCCATTCTGGATTTCGTCCAGATGGGCGTGATCATGGGCGGCATGCTCTACATCGCCAGCGTCGTCGCCGTGCCGGCCGGCGGCGTCGAAACCGTGATCCAGCACGCATCGGCCGCCGGCAAGCTGGACTTTTTCCCGCCCCCCGATCCGTGGCTGTGGCTGACCTTCCTCGGGGCGTGGATCACCATGATGCTCGGCTCCATCCCGCAGCAGGACGTCTTTCAGCGCATCACCTCGGCCAGGACCCAGAAGATTGCGCTGTGGGGTTCGGTGATCGGCGCCACGATCTACTTCTGCTTCACTTTCGTCCCGATGTTCATCGCCTATTCGGCGACCCTGATCGATCCCGAACTGTTCAACGGCCTGCTCAAGACCGATTCGCAATTGGTCCTGCCGACCCTGGTTTTGCAGCACACCCCCGTTTTTGCGCAGGCCATCTTCTTCGGCGCCGTGCTGTCGGCCATCATGAGCTGCTCGTCGGCCACGCTGCTGGCCCCGTCGGTCGCCTTCTCGGAAAACATCGTACGCGGCTTCTACCCGAACATGGGCGACCACCAGTTCCTGAAAGTCATGCGCACCTCGATCGTCTGTTTTGCCATGGTCGTGCTCGGTTTTGCGCTGTATTCCAACGCCAGCATCTTCAAGATGGTCGAAAACGCCTACAAGGTGACGCTGGCCGGTGCCTTCGTGCCGCTCTTCTTCGGGGCTTTCTGGAAGCGGGCCACGACACAGGGCGCGCTGGCAGCGATTTTCGGCGGGCTGTCTTCCTGGCTGCTGATCGAAACGCTGATCGGCGAAGCCAGCCTGGTTCCGCCCCAGTTGATCGGCCTCGGCGTCAGCATGCTCGGCATGGTCATCGGCTCGCTGCTGCCGCAATGGGTTGGCCACAAGCACGCGGCGGAAGATATTCACGAGGCGCTGCACCACCGGGCCGCTGCCGAAACGCACCACGCCATCGAGCCGCATCGCCACTGATTTCATTCACACTGTGACCGGCCGACAGGAATTTCTGCGCCCACCGGAAACCAGTGTTTCCAGACGGCGAAGCTGACGCCCTGCCGGAAAGTCCCTAAAATCAAGGCATGCCCCATTCCAGCCTTGGCCCCGTCCGCTTTGCCACCTATCTTGCGCTCGCTTGGTGCGGCCTGGTCATTTATGGCAGCTTGCACCCGTTCAGCGGCTGGCGCGACACCGGCGTATCGCCGATCGCCTTCCTTGAAGGCGGCTGGCCGCGTTACTGGACAACCTTCGATCTGGCTGCCAATGTCGCCGTCTATCTGCCGCTCGGCTTTTTCCTGACGCTGGCACTGAGCCGTCTGCCCGGCCGTTTCACGGCACCGGTCATCGCCACGCTGCTCGCTGCGGGCGTCAGTTTCGGACTGGAAACCCTGCAAACCTGGCTGCCATCGCGCGTGCCCTCCAACCTCGACCTCGCCTGCAACAGTCTGGGCGGATTGTTCGGCGCGCTCTGGGCGAAAGCGGTCGGACCCCGCATCTTCGCCCGCGTCGTCGCCCTGGAACACCGCCTGATCGCCCCCATCCCGCACGCCGAACTCGGCCTGACCCTGCTCGGGTTGTGGCTGCTCGTGCCGCTATCGCCCGAAACACTCCTCTTCGGTGCCGGCGACGTCCGCCAGTTGTTCGGCCTGACCGGCGCCGTGCCTTTCGCCGCGGAAAGCTTCGTGATGATCGAAGCCAGCATCACCGCCTTCAATGCGGTGGCGGTCGGGCTCATCGTGCGCATGCTGAGTGCCCGACTGGCCGTGGCCTATGCCGTCGTACCGCTGTTCCTGCTGCTCAGTCTGGTTGTCGCCACCCTCGCCACAGCCATTCTGGTCAGTCCCGCCGACGCATTCTCCTGGCAGACGCAGGGTTCCCGCCTCGGGCTGATGGCCGGGGCGGCCATCCTGGCCATCGCCATCGCCCTGCCGCCCACACCGCGACTGATGATTGCCGCCCTGTCGCTGATGGCGGGGACCGTCCTGGTCAACCTGGCGCCTCCCAACCCTTATTCAGCCGCCGCACTGGCGACCTGGCGCCAGGGGCATTTTCTCAATTTCAACGGCCTGACCCGCCTGGTCGCCACGGCCTGGCCTTTCCTGACGCTACCCTTCCTGGTTCTGGCCAGCCGGCGCGGATAGCGCTCACCCTCAGGCTGCGCTAGACTGGCGCTGAAGCCTTTGCACGACAGGACTGCAATGCTGGGTCATGAAAACGACACGCACCGGGACGAGTACGCCCCCCGGAAAATGGCGTGGCACGCCCACTCGACCGAGTCGGCGACACGACACATGGACGTCGACGGCACGCAGGGACTTTCCGAAGCGGAAGCGGCGGATCGCCTCGCCCGCCACGGCCCCAACCGGCTGACCGAACGCCCGGGCAAGCCCGCATGGCAACGCTTTGCCGCCCAGCTCCGACAGCCGCTGGTGCTGGTCCTGCTCGCCGCCGGTGTGATCACCGCCGCCCTTGGCGAAACGGTCGACGCCGGCGTCATCTTCGGAGTCGTCCTGGTCAATGCCCTGATCGGCTACTGGCAGGAAGCCAAGGCCGAGGGCGCACTCGCTGCGCTGGCCCGCAGCGTGACGACGCCGGTCACCGTCCGCCGCGGCGGACATCGCCGACAACTGGATGCCGGCGAACTCGTACCGGGCGACATCGTCATACTGGCGGCCGGCGACCGGATTCCCGCCGACCTGCGCCTCTTGCACCAGCACGAACTGCACACTGACGACTCGATGCTGACCGGCGAATCCCAGCCCGTCGGCAAGCACGCCCGGCCACTGCCTGCCGATACCGAGCTGGCCGACCGCGCCAACATGGCCTGGGCCGGTGCCACGGTGGTCATGGGGCAGGGCAGCGGGCTGGTCGTGGCAACCGGGGATGCCACGGAAACCGGGCGCATCGCCGGGCTGATCGCCGCCGCCCCCGAACTGGTCACCCCGCTGACGCGCAAGATGGCGCGCTTTTCCAACTGGCTGCTGTGGGCCATCGCTGCGCTCGCCGGGCTGACCTTTGCGGTTGGTCTGGCTCGCGGCGAAACGGGTTTCGACATGTTCATGGCCGCCGTCGCGCTGGCCGTCGGCGCCATACCGGAAGGCTTGCCGGCCGCCGTCACCGTCACGCTGGCCATCGGCGTCGCCCGCATGGCCAGGCGCCGGGCGATCATCCGCCACCTGCCGGCGGTCGAGACGCTGGGCAGCACGACGGTGATCTGTTCCGACAAGACCGGCACGCTGACCGAGAACGCCATGACCGTCCGCGTCCTGTGGTGCGGCGGCGAAAGCTACATGCTGACCGGCCAGGGTTATGCACCGACGGGCGATATCCGCCGCGACGAAATGCCGGCCACCATCGCCGGTGTCGTTCACGAATGCCTGATCGCCGGCGCCTTGTGCAACGACGCTTCGCTGCGCCAGGAAGACGGTCGCTGGCTGATCACCGGCGATCCGACCGAAGCCGCCCTGCTCGTCGCGGCACGCAAGGGCGGGGAAGACGAACATGCCTTGCGCGCCAGCCATCCCCGCCGGAACGAACTGCCCTTCGACGCCACCCGGCAATACATGGCCACGGCCCACGCCGACGACACGGCATGCGTCCTCTACGTCAAAGGCGCACTCGAGAAGCTGCTGCCGCAATGCATCGACCAACTGGCAGCCGACGGCATCGGCCACCAGCCGCTCGACGTGCCGGCTGTCGAACGTGCGGCCCTGACCACCGCCGAACAGGGCATGCGCCTGCTGCTCATCGCCCGCCGCCGGCTGGCGACGGCCGACGAACTGAGCGATGCGTCCATCGCCGGACTGACCCTGATCGGCCTGGTCGGCATGATCGACCCGCCCCGACAGGCGGTGATCGGCGCCATCCGCAACTGCCATTCGGCCGGAATCCGGGTCAAGATGATCACCGGCGACCACGCCGCCACCGCCCTCGCCATCGCCCGCCAGATCGGCATCGACGCCGGTCATGCACTGACCGGGCGTGAACTGGCGGCGCTCGACGATGCCGCGCTGGCCGATGCGGCACTGGCAACTGACGTGTTCGCCCGTGTCGAACCGGAGCAGAAACTGCGTCTGGTCCGCGCCCTGCAAGGCCGGGGCGAAGTCGTCGCCATGACCGGCGACGGCGTCAACGACGGTCCCGCCCTGAAGCAGGCGAACATCGGCGTCGCCATGGGCCTGGCCGGCACCGAGGTGGCCAAGGAAGCCGCCGCCATGGTGCTCACCGACGACAATTTCGCCAGCATCGAAGCGGCGGTGGAGGAGGGCAGGGGGGTCTGGGACAATCTGGTCAAATTCATCACCTGGACGCTGCCGACCAATTTCGGCGAAGGCCTGGTCATCGTCGTCGCCATCCTGTTCGGGGCAACACTACCGATCACGCCGCTGCAGATCCTGTGGATCAACATGACCACCGCCGTTCTGCTCGGCTTGCCGCTCGCCTTCGAGCCGATCGAACGCGGCATCATGCACCGCCCGCCCCGACGGCTCGACCAGCCGGTGCTCGACGGCGCGCTGATCCGGCGCATCGTGCTCGTGTCGCTGCTTTTGCTGACCGGCGCCTTCGGCCTCTTTCTGCGCGAACTGGAGCAGGGGCATACCCTGGCCGAAGCGCGCACGGTGGCCGTCAATGTCTTCGTGATGGTCGAAGCCGCCTATCTGTTCAATTGCCGCTCGCTCAGCCAGGGCTTCTGGAAGCAGGGGCTGTTCTCCAACCCGTGGCTCTGGATCGGCATCGGCACCATGTTGGCGCTGCAGATTGCCTTGACCTACCTGCCGTTCATGAATGCCCTGTTCCAGACGGCCCCGATCGGGATGGAGGAATGGCTGACGATCCTTGCGATCTCCCTCATCAGTTCCCTGCTGATCGGCCTGGAAAAGGCAATCACCACGCGCAAACGTTGATTACCCCTTTCCGCCAGCGACAGCGGAGATGGACGCGTTCCGGAGGCAATGCTTGGCATAGAATGGCGTAACCTTGTCACAAAATATAGAACAAGAAAAATCAACAACAACGCGGAGGAGATGTCTTGGGTAATACATCCTTGCTCGCGGGGGCGCTCGCCCTGGCGTGGGTGCTGACCGGCTGCGCCCCTCCCGAACCCATACGTATCGGCCTGTTGGCCGGCCTTTCCGACCGCGGTTCCGACTTCGGCGAAAGCGTCCGCAACGGGGTGATCCTCGCCATCGAGCAACAGAACGAGGCCGGTGGCATCAACGGCCGCAAGATCGAACTGATCGTCCGCGACGATGGGCAGGACAAGGTGAAAGCCGAACTGGCCGCCCAGGAACTGATCGCCCTGCGCCCCGATATCGTCATCGGCCCGGTCACCAGTTCGATGGCCACCGTCGTCATTCCGCTGATGGACAAGGCCGGCCAGATCATGATCAGCCCGACGGTCGCATCGACCAATTTCTACGGGAAGGACGACAATTTCTTCCGGGTCAATTGCACGACGCGCGAAGCCGCCATCCAGCATGCCCGGGTCCTTTATGAACGCGGAGCACGCCGGGCCGGGCTGGCTTTCGATGCCTCGAACCTGCCGTTCAGCGGCACCTGGATCGAGGCCTTCTCGGCCGAGTTTGAAAAACTGGGCGGCAGCACCAGCGCAACGGCCGGCTTCGAGTCAGCTGGCAGTACCCGTTTTTCCGATGTCGTCGCCCGCCTGCTCGAATCGAAACCCGATGCGCTGGTGCTGGTGGCCAGCACCCTCGATACCTCGCGGCTGGCCCAGCAGGCGCGACGACAGGCCCCCGGCCTGCCGCTCAGCTCATCCGAATGGGCGGCCTCGGCCGAAGCACTGATCGAGATGGGCGGTAGTGCGGTCGACGGCCTGTTGATGACGCACGCCTACAACCGTGGCGACAACAGCGCGGCCTACCAGAACTTCCGGAATGCCTTCAAAAAGCGCTTCCAGCGCGAGTTCGGCTCGTTTTCCCTGCTTGCCTACGATACGGCCAACATCGTGTTCGCCGCCATGAAAAAGCGGGAAGCCGGCGAAGGCATGAAATCGGCCCTGCTCAAATATGGCCCCTACCAGGGTGTGCAGCAGGAAATCCGCTTCGATGCCAATGGCGATGCCACCCGCAAGGTCTATTTCACCGAGATTCGCGGCGATGCGCCAGTACAGGTGAAATGATGAAAACCCGACTGCGTGAATGGCCCCTGCATGCCTACCTGGGTGTCCTGCTGGCCGTCACATCGACGCTGACTTTCCTGATCGTCGGCTCGATCTTTCTTCTGATCCGGATTCCGCAGCTGGAATCCGAAATCCGCACCCGCGCCGAAAGCGATGCCCGCGAGCTGGCGTTCCGCATCGAAATGCAGATGCTGGCGCAGCAGGAACAGCTGGCTTTGGTCGCCTCCGCCCTGCTCAACAGCGAAGCGCCGGCTACCCTGATCAGCCAGGCGGTCGCTGGCGGCAAGGTGTTCCGGGCGCTGTACCTGCTCTCGCCGGACGGCGAGGTGATCAATGCCGGCCTGACACCGGAATATCGCCATCTGGAGCGGGAAGTGCTCGGCAGCGACCTGTCGGCGACGCCGCTCGTCCGCGAAGCCCGCCAGCGCGGCACGCCGGTATGGAGCGACAAGTACCTCTCGTCACTCAGCGGCGTCGTCACCGTCGGCCTGGCCGTACCGGTGAACGGCGGCCGCGTCCTGCTTGCAGAGATACCGCTCGACTACCTGCTCAACATCCTGGACCGGAATCCGGTCGACAAGCAGCGAACCATCTGGGTCATCGATCAACGGGGCGAACTGCTGGCCGATACGGAATCGACCAAACTGCTCGGTACGCTCAATCTCTACAACTCGCCCATCCTCAACGCCGTGCTCAAGGGCGAGGAACTGCCCACCCAGTTCAGTTTCTCCGGACAGCAGTACTACGTCGGCGGAGCACGCTCCCAGGCGCTCGGCTGGTCGTTCATCGCCCGCCTGCCGGCCGGATTCGCCAACCCGGAAATCCGCATGACCGTATTGATCGTGGTCGGTGGCTTCCTGGCCTCGCTGGCCATCGGCGCCCTGCTCTCGCTCTACGCAGCCAGACGCCTGATGCGGCCGCTGTCGGGTATCGTCAGTCGGGCGCATCAGCTCGCTCTCGGGCAAGCGGCCAATCAATGGCCGCACGGACGGATCGTGGAATTCAACCGCCTGTCGTCCGACATCGGCCGCATGGCCGGTGCCATCCTGGCCCGCGAACAGGAATTGCGCGACCTCAACACCCAGCTTGAAGCACGTGTCGACGAACGCACCGTCGCCCTGTATCAAGCGAAAGAAGCCGCGGAACAGGCCAATCGTGCCAAGAGCATCTTCCTGGCCAACATGAGCCACGAAATCCGCACCCCGCTCAATGCCATCAACGGCATGGCGCTCCTGATCCGCCGCAGCGGCCTGGCACCGGAGCAGAGCAGCCGTCTCGGCAAGCTGGAAGCCGCCAGCCAGCATCTGCTCGAAGTCATCAACATGGTGCTCGATCTCTCCAAGATCGAAGCCGGAAAGCTGGTACTGGAGGAAACGGCATTCGAACCGGCCACGCTTTTCGAGAACGTCCGTTCCATGCTGCACGAGCGCGTGCTCGAAAAGCACCTGGAGTTGATCTGCGAACCGCCGGGCGATCTGCCGAGCCGCCTGATCGGCGACCAGACACGTCTCCAGCAATGCCTGCTCAATTACGCCTCGAATGCCGTGAAATTCACCGAGCAGGGCAGTGTCGTATTGCGCATGCGCCTGCAGACCGATGAGCCGGAACACGTGATCCTGCGCTTCGAGGTCGAAGATACCGGCATCGGCATCGCACCCGAGGCCCAGGCACGACTGTTCAACGCCTTCGAACAGGCCGACGGTTCGACCACCCGGAAATATGGCGGTACCGGCCTGGGACTCGCCATCACCGCGCACATCGCCGCGGCCATGGGCGGCGAGGCCGGAGTGCGCAGCGAACCGGGGAAGGGAAGCACCTTCTGGTTCACCGCCCGCCTGAAGAAATCGGCGGACATCACGATACCCGAGCCCATCCACGCCGGCGATTACGAAGCTTCGCTGCGCCAGATGTGTTCCGGGATTTCGGTCCTGCTGGTGGAGGACGAGCCGGTGAACCGCGAGGTGGCCCAGATCCTTCTCGACGATATCGGTTTCCGGGTCGACACCGCCGAGAATGGCGTCGAGGCAGTCCGGATGGCCGGCCAGCGGCGGTATGACCTGATCCTGATGGACATGCAGATGCCGGAAATGGACGGCCTCGAAGCGACACGCCGTATCCGTGCGCTGCCCGGAGGCAGCGATCTGCTGATCATCGCCATGACCGCCAACGCCTTTGCCGACGACAAGGAACGCTGCCTGGCGGCCGGCATGGATCACTTCACCACCAAGCCCATCGACCCGGAGGTCTTTCTCAAGCTCCTGCTGACCAGCCTCTCCCGGCCGCACACGCCACCGGCGGGGCAGGCAGGCGCATAGGCGCCCACCACCAGGCCCCTCGCCTATAATGCGGGTCTGCACAGGAGAACCCGCATGAGCTATTTCAAACACCACGTCTTTTTCTGCACCAACCAGCGCGAGGCTGGCGAGCAATGCTGCAACAATCTCGGCGGCTCCGACCTGTTCGCCTATGCCAAGGATCGCATCGGCGCATTGAAGCAGAACGGCCCCGGCGCCATCCGCATCAACAAGGCCGGCTGCCTCGGTCGCTGCGACAACGGGCCGGTCATGGTGGTGTACCCCGAGGAAACCTGGTATTCGTTCATCGACAAGGAAGACGTCGAGGAGGTCATCCAGGAACACCTGATCGGTGGCAAGGTCGTAGACCGTTTGAAGATCTGATGACATGAAAGCCCCCGAAGAAAAAATCCTGATCGACGGCCCGGCCGGCAAGATCGACATCATCATGGAGCGTCCGGATGCGCCGAAAGGCATCGCACTGGTCGCCCATCCGCATCCGCTCGGCGGCGGCGCCAACACCAACAAGGTGGCCTACACCCTGGCGCGTACCTTTGTCGGCCTCGGCTACGCTGCCTTCCGCCCCAATTTCCGGGGCGTCGGCGGCACCGAAGGCCTGCATGACGAAGGCCGCGGCGAAACCGACGACCTGCTCGCCGTGCTGGAGGAAGCCAGGCGCCGCTGCGGCGACCTGCCGATCGTACTCGCCGGATTTTCCTTCGGTGCCTACTGCCAGAGCCGCGTCGCCAAGCGACTCAAGGAAGCCGGGCATCCGGCCCAGCGCCTGGTTCTGGTCGGCACCGCTGCCGGCTATGTCGAGAGCACCCGTCATTACGACACCGAGGCCGTGCCGCACGACACCATCGTCATCCATGGCTCGGACGACACGCTGGTGCCGCTGAGCAACGTCTTCGAGTGGGCCTTGCCGCTCGACCTGCCCGTCGTCGTCGTCCCCGGTGCCGATCACTTCTTCCACCGTCGCCTGCACGTCATCCGCGACATCATCACCCGCGCGTGGCGGCACTAGACGTCCGCAACCTGCGCAAGGCCTACGGCGACCAGGAGGTGGTCGCCGGGCTCTCCTTCGCGGTCAATTCCGGTACCTGTTTCGGCCTGCTCGGCCCGAACGGCGCCGGCAAGACGACCACGCTGCGCCTCTGCCTCGGCCTGACTGCACCGGCCGGCGGCGACATCACGCTGAACGGGCATGCCATTCCCGCCGCCGCGCAGCTGGCCAGGGCCCGGGTCGGTGTCGTGCCGCAGTTCGACAACCTCGACCCCGATTTCACCTGCGCCGAGAACCTGCTCGTCTTCGGCCGCTATTTCGGCATGGCGGATAGCGACATCCGCCGCCATATCCCGCAGCTGCTCGATTTCGCCGGGCTGGCCGGCAAGGCGGACGCCCGCATCGCCACGCTGTCGGGCGGCATGAAACGACGGCTGACCCTGGCCCGGGCGCTGATCAACGACCCCGATATCGTCTTTCTCGACGAGCCGACGACCGGCCTCGATCCGCAGGCCCGGCACCTGATCTGGGATCGGCTGAAGCAACTCAAGTCGGCCGGCAAGACACTGATCCTCACCACTCACTTCATGGACGAGGCGGAGCGCCTGTGCGATACGCTGATCGTCATCGACCACGGCCGCAAGATCGCCGAGGGCAGCCCGCGCGCCCTGATCGCGGAGTACATCGAACCGCAGGTCGTCGAAGTCTTCGATGAAGCGCGCGGCCAGTTGACGCCCTTCGTCGAGCGCCACCGCTTGCTGTGCGAGCGCGTCGAAACGAGTGGCGAAACCGCCTTCTTCTACTGCCGCGACCCGCGCCCCTTGCTCGCCGCGCTGGCCGAAGCCGAAGGCCTGCGCTACGTACACCGCGCCTCCAACCTCGAAGACGTTTTCATCAAGCTGACCGGCCGCGAATTACGCGACTGAGCCTTCGGTCCGACACCTGAGTCCGGCGGCCAGACGAGGGGCTGACAATCTGTCGCAAACCCGTTCCAAGCTATGACATAAGGCATATAATCGGCGCTTCGTGACCTTGACCGAGACTTGCGTGGAAGACCTCCAGCACAATCCCGCCGACCGCCAGAAGACGACGGCCGATGCCGTCGAATCCCGGATGAAGATTGAACTCCGCGATATCGGCATCCCGCCGCGACCGACCATCCTCGTCCAGATCGAACAGGAAACGGCCAAGGACAACCCCGATTTCCTTTTTCTCGCCAAACTGCTCGGCCAGGACGTTGCCCTCTCCGCCGGCGTGATCAAGGTCGCCAATTCGCCCTTCTTCTCGTTCGGCAAGAAAGTGCCGACGGTGCAGGAAGCCCTGCTCGTGCTGGGGCTCAAGCAGGTGCTCAGGACCATCGCCGGGCTGTCTCTGCAGCAGGTATTCAAGCACGTTCCGAACATGGACCGTTTCTGGGATGCATCGGCCACGACGGCCGAAGTCTCGGCCATGCTGGTCAAGGAGATTGGCAATGGTATCGGCATCCGCCCGGAAGACGCACACACCTTTGCGCTCTTCCGCGACAGCGGCATCCCGATGCTGATGATTCCCTTTCCGGAATACCGCGATGTTCTGACCAAGGCCAATCAGGAAGAAACCGTGAGCTTCACCGACATGGAAGAGCAGGCCATCGGCCTCAACCATGCCTTGCTCGGCGCCCAACTGGCGGAAGACTGGCTGCTGCCGGAGGAAACCTGCCAGGCCATTCGCCATCACCACGATCGGGCCACCCTCGAAGGCGGCCTGGATCTGACGGATCGCACCCGTCACCTGATCGCTGTCGCGCAACTGGCCGAATACCTGATCCAGCAGAAAACCGCCCAGTCACAGGACTGCGAATGGAAAAAGCTCGGCGATGCCAGCCTCGCCTGCCTCAAGCTGACACCGGAACAGCTGCCCGAACTCGCCCAGGCCTGCCTGCCGGAAACCACCGGCTGATCCGCCCCGGCAGACGGCCCGCCGAACGCTGTCACAAAGCATTACGGTCGACGCATCGCGGCGCCCCTAGAATGGCAGACTGTCACCGTCGCCCCTTTGCCGGATAACCGCCCCGATGCACGCCACCTTGCCCGCCCATCGCCCAAGCCTGACCGGCTTCCTGCCGGTGTGGCGCCGCAACTTCCTGGTCTGGCGGAAGCTGGCCTTGCCCTCCATCCTGGGCAATCTCGCCGATCCGCTGATCTACATGCTCGGCCTCGGCTACGGCCTGGGCGCCATGCTGCCCAGCGTCGACGGCCAGCCCTATGTCGCCTTCCTCGCCGCCGGTACGGTCTGCGCATCGACGATGAATGCCGCCACCTTCGAGGCCCTGTATTCGGCCTTCTCGCGCATGCACGTGCAGAAGACCTGGGACGCCATTCTTAACACGCCGCTCGGACTGGCCGACGTGGTCGCCGGCGAACTGTTCTGGGCGGCGACCAAATCGCTGTTCTCCGGCGCCGCCATCCTGGTCGTCATCACGGCCATGGGCTTGACCAACGGCCCGCTGATGCTCTGGGCGCTCCCGGCCATCGTGCTGACCGGCCTGGCCTTCGCCGCACTAGGTCTGATCTGGAATGCACTGGCGCCGAGCTACGACTTCTTCATGTATTACTTCACGCTGTTCATTACGCCGATGACGCTGATTTCCGGCGTTTTCTTCCCGACCGACCAACTCCCCGCCTGGCTCGCCGCCATCGGCGGCTGGCTGCCGCTGGCCCAGGGCGTAGCGCTGGTTCGCCCGCTGCTGGCCGGGCAAATGCCGGCCGATGCCCTGATGCACATCATGGCGCTGCTCGCCACGACGGGCGTAGCCTTTGCCATCGCCCTGCACCTGACCCGCCGCCGGCTGCTCAAGTAGAATTTCCCAATGGAAACCCTGATCGTCATCACCAACTGCCCCGACGAGGAGACCGCCAACGCCATCGCGCTGGCCGTCGTCGAGGAACAGCTCGCCGCCTGCGTGAACATCCTGCCGCGCGTGCAATCCGTCTACCGCTGGCAGGGCAGTGTCGAGTCGGCGGCCGAGATACCGCTGCTGATCAAGGCGACCACCTGCAATTACCCGGCCCTTGAAGCCCGGATCAAGGCCATGCATCCCTACGACGTGCCGGAAATCGTCGCCCTGCCGATCGCCCATGGCCTGCCGGCCTATTTGAACTGGGTAGCCGCCGAGACACGCCAATGACCATCCGCGTTCTGCTTTTCCTGTTTTCGCTGCTCGTCCCGCTCGCCCATGCCGACGAGTTTCTCGATCCGGCCGTCGCCTTCAAACCCTCGGTCCGTGCGCTCGACGGACAGACCCTCGAAGTCCGCTACGAAATCGCCAAGGGCTACTACCTCTATCGCGACAAATTCCGTTTCGCCATCGACGGCGATGCTGCCCGGCCCGGTACGGCGATCTATCCCAAGGGCAAGGAAAAGGACGACGACACCTTCGGCAAGGTCGAGGTCTATTACAAGTCGGTCGCCATCCGCGTGCCGGTTGAGCGAAATGCCTCGGGGCCGCTGACGCTCGACCTCAAGGTCACCTCCCAGGGCTGCGCCGATGCCGGCGTCTGCTACCCACCACAAACCCAGCCGCTCAGCGTCGTACTGCCCGACCCGGCGACCACCCCCAGCACAGCGGCGCCGGCCGAAGCCGGCGAGGGCGACGAAAGCGGACTGATCGCTGCCACGCTGAAGAATGCCGGCTTCTGGGCCATTCTCGCCTTCTTCTTCGTTGCCGGCCTCGGCTTGTCGCTGACCCCCTGCGTCTTCCCGATGATTCCCATCCTCTCCGGCATCATCGCCGGGCAGGGCCACAAGGCTTCGCACGCCCGCGGCTTTGCCCTGGCACTGGCCTACGTGCTCGGGATGGCCGTGACCTACGCCGCCGCCGGCGTCGCCGCTGGACTGACCGGCACGCTGATCTCCAGCGCCCTGCAGAATGCCTGGGTACTCGGCAGCTTCGCGCTGGTTTTCGTCGTTCTCTCCTTTTCGATGTTCGGCTTCTACGAACTGCAGCTGCCGACCGCGCTGCAGAGCAAGCTGTCGGAAGAATCGGGCCACCTGCAGGGCGGGCGCGGCATCGGCGTCTTCCTGATGGGCGCGCTGTCGGCGCTGATCGTCGGCCCCTGTGTCGCCGCGCCGCTCGCCGGGGCCTTGCTCTACATCGGCCAGACCGGCGATGCCGTCCTCGGCGGCACGGCGCTGTTCGTCATGGCGCTGGGCATGGGTGCGCCGCTGATCGCCGTCGGCGTCGCCGGCGGTTCCCTGCTGCCCAAGACCGGGCCGTGGATGGAAGGCGTCAAGAAGGCTTTCGGCGTGCTGTTGCTGGCCACTGCCGTCTGGCTGGTCTCGCCGGTCGTGCCGGCGGTCGCCAGCATGCTCGCCTGGGCGCTGCTGCTCATCGTGCCGGCCATCTACCTGCACGCCCTCGACCCGCTGCCGCCGCATGCCAAGGGTTGGCAACGTTTCTGGAAAGGCATCGGCATCGTCATGCTGCTCACCGGCGCATCCCTGCTGATCGGCGCCCTGTCCGGCAGTCGCGATCCCTTGCAGCCGCTGGCCGGCCTGCGTGGCAACGCGGTCGCCGCCGAAACCAGGCACCTGCCTTTCACGCGCGTCGTCTCGGTAGCCGACCTGGAAGCGAAAATCGCCGCTGCCGGCAAGCCGGTGATGCTCGATTTCTATGCCGACTGGTGCGTGTCATGCAAGGAAATGGAGAAATTCACCTTTTCCGACCCGGCGGTTCAGGCAAAACTGGCGGGGTACACCCTGTTGCAGGCCGACGTGACCGCCAATTCGGATGATGACAAGGCCTTGCTGGCCCGCTTTGGCCTGTTCGGCCCACCCGGCATCATCTTTTTCGACGCCAGGGGCCAGGAAAACAAGACGGTTCGCGTCGTCGGCTTCCAGGACGCCGAGCACTTCATCAAATCGCTGCAAAAAACCGGCGCAGCCGGCTAGATTTCTCTTTTCGGCGCCGTGCGCAACGCATGGCGCAAGCCGGACAGGCCGAAAGCGAAGCCGACGACAGCCCCGGCGATTACGTCGAGCACCACATGCTGACGCGTCGCGATGGTCGACCACAGGATGGCCAGGCAATGCAGCCAGCTCAACCAGCCTACGACGGACGGCGCGCCGACGCTTTCGAATATCCGCCCCAGCCAGACCGCGGCGAATACCGCCGAGGCGACATGCAGCGATGGGCAGGCATTGCCGCCGGTATCGACATCCTTGATGACGGCCATTTCCGGGTACAGCGACCAGTCAATGCCGGCCGGCGGCACGCCGCTCGGCAACCACCAGAAAATGCCCAGGCAGAGCAGGCACATCATCGCCATCCACAAGCCGAACAGCAGCATGGCGCGGATATCCTTCATGCAGGCGACCGGCAGCGAGGCATAGACCCAGAGCGAGGCGTAGAACGGAAAAGCCAGCGAGGTGACCGGTATCGCCGTGTCCAGCCAGGTCAGCGGCATCACGGTGACCGGATTCAACGGATTGCGCAGGATGGCGAAATAGGCCCAGAAGAAGATCACCATGAACGCCGCCGTACCCAATGCCTTGAGCGGCCACAGGGTATACATCCGGGCGGCGATCTGGCGATACCAGGGCAATTCGCGAAACAGGTGCATCGGTAGCTTGGCGTCAGTCGGAAAGGAGAAAGGGCGGCGGTATGGTAACAAATCGGCCGACGAGCT
Source organism: Dechloromonas sp. CZR5 (assembly GCF_008711155.1). Taxonomy (GTDB): domain Bacteria; phylum Pseudomonadota; class Gammaproteobacteria; order Burkholderiales; family Rhodocyclaceae; genus Azonexus. The sequence goes on from NZ_VUYQ01000002.1 coordinate 522,400, forward strand.
GCCCGGCAAGTCTTTGGAAAACATGGGCTTTCAGCTAAAATCGCGAACCTATGGATTCCATTGGCCTGATTCGCGAATTTCTCAAAGACCGCCTTGGCGTCGCGCCCGATACCGTCGTGCCGGAAGCGCCGTTGGCTGACCTCGGCGTCGACTCGCTGATGATGCTCGAGCTGATGTTCGAGTTCGAGGATCGCTTCAACATCAAGCTGTCCAGCGACCTGAAGACTCCCCAGACCGTCGGCGAAATGGTCGCCTTGATGGACGGGTTGATCGCCAGCCAGAAGAGCTGAGCCATGACGAAGCGGCGGGTAGCGATCACTGGCCTCGGGCTGGTCAGTCCTTATGGCGGCGACCTCGCTGACTTCTTCGCCCGCCTGAGCACCGGCGAATCGGCCATCCGCTACCTGCTGACCGACGATCTACCGCGCCCGCTGTCCATTCCTTTTGTCAGCTGCCCCGCCTTCGACCCGGATGCCGCGCTCGGCCGGCCGCTGGCCTCGATGATGGATCGCTTCGCGCAGCTCGGCATGGCTGCCGCGTTCAGTGCCTGGGACGATGCCGGCCTGCCGCGCAAGCGCGAAGACGATGCCGAATCGCGCGACACCTGGGGCGTATCCTGGGGTACGGCGCTGGGCGGTACGCTGGCCTATGAAAAGGGCTACCGCGAACTGTGGCAGAAGGGCCGCGAGCGCCTGTCGCCGCTTGCCGTCGTGCTCGGCATGAACAATGCCGCCAATGCCCACATCTCGATCCAGCTCGGGCTGGGCGGCATCAGCCAGAGCCATACCGTGGCCTGCGCCTCCTCGGCCATCGCCATCGGCGAAGCCTTCCGCCGCGTCCGTTCGGGTGAATCGACCATCATGGTCACCGGCGGCTCCGACGTGCCGCAAGCCTACGGTGTCGCCCGCGCCTGGGAAGCCTTGCGCGTCATGGCCCCCGGCGATGCCGACAGTTCGCCGTTCGCCTGCCGGCCGTTCGCTGCCGACCGTCGCGGCCTGGTGCTGGGCGAGGGCGGTGCCTCGCTGGTGCTCGAGGACTGGGACCATGCCGTCGCCCGCGGCGCCCGTATCCACGGCGAAATCGTCGGCTACGGCACCAGTTGCGACCACAGCCACCTGGTTCGCCCGGAAGTCGAAGGCCAGGTCCGCGCCCTCAACCTGACGCTGGCCGACGCCGGACTGATGCCCGACGACATCGACTACATCAATGCCCACGGCACCGCCACGGCCGAAGGCGACCCGGTCGAAGTCGGCGCCCTGAAAGCCATTTTCGGCGAACGCGCCGGGCAGCTGGCGGTCAGCGCCACCAAATCGATGCACGGCCATCTGCTCGGCGCCGCCGGCGCCATCGAGGCCATCGCCACCGTGCTCACCCTGCGCGAGCAGATCGTCCCGCCGACGGCCAATCTCGAAAACAATCTCGATCCGGCCTGTACCGGCGTCGATCATGTGACCGCCGGTCGCCGCCAGACGCTGCGCGCCGCGCTCTCCAATTCCTTTGCCTTCGGCGGCAGCAACGCGGTCCTAGCCTTCCGCGCCGTCGCCCCGTAAATCCCGGAAATCCCGTCATGTCGCAAGCAGCCATCGAAGCCCTGTTGCCGGAAGTCGCCGAATTGATCGTATCGGCCCTCAATCTCGACCTCGCCCCCGGCGAAATCGAAGCCGACGCCCCCTTGTTCGGCCACGGTCTGGGCCTCGACTCGATCGACGTCCTCGAAGTCGCGCTCGTCGTTTCCAAACGTTACGGCGTTCAGCTCAAGTCGGACAACGAGGACAACATCCGCATTTTTTCGTCGCTGCGCGCCCTGACCGCCTACATCGCCAGCCAGCGAACCCAATGACGATCACCCCGGCCCAGCTGCTGCGCGGCCTGGCCGTACTCGTCTTTCTCGTCGCCTGGGCACTACTCGCCCACTACGGTACGGCCGGCGACAGCTCTCCGGATCTGTCGGTTCTGCTCGGCGTGTCGCCGATTGTCGCGGCGGTCGGCCTGCTGTTCTGGCGTACCCGCCACCCGCTGCTAGCCGGCGGCGGCAACCTGTTGCTGCTCGGCAGCCTGATTTGGCTGTGGCCGACCCTGCGCCAGAACGTTCCGCTGGTCTTTTTCATCCAGCACCTCGGCACCAACCTGGCGCTCGCCACCCTGTTCGGGCGGAGCCTGTTCGGCGGCGGCGAGGCCCTGATCACCCAACTCGCCCGTGCGGTTTATCACGGCAAGATATCCGAGCGAAAACGGGTCTACACCCGGCAAGCCACCATCGCCTGGACGCTGTACTTCCTGGCCAACGCGCTGATTTCCGCTGTGCTCTGGCTGTTTGCCCCGCAGTCGGCATGGTCGGTCTTCGCCAACCTGCTGTCCTTCCCGCTGCTCGTCGGCATGTTCGTTGCCGAACACATCTGGCGACTATGTGCCCTGCCGCCCGAGGAAAGACCGAGCATCGCCCAGGTCGCCCGGGCCTATCGCATGCACGGCAAGCAGACTCCGCCGGCCAACCCGTCATGAACCTTGTGCCGCTGCTCGCCCATGGCGACCTTGCTGCCGTCTTCGCGTGGCGTTCGGATGGCCCGGTCAGCGTCGGCGACTATCTGGCGGATGTCCATGCACTGGCCGAACAATTGCCGGCGGCCGGCTACCTGCTCAACCTGTGCCACGACCGCTACCGCTTCGCCGTCGGTTTCGCCGCCGGCCTGCTGCGCGGCACGACCAGCCTGCAACCGTCCTCGCAATCGCCGGAAACCTTCCGTCGCCTGCGGGACGACTATCCCGCACTGCTCGCTCTGTGCGACGGATCGACCGACACACAGGACCTGCCGCGCTTCGATTTTCCCGAACTCGCCGGCGAGCGGAACGCAGTATCCGACATTCCAGGCATTCCGGCCGAACACCTGGCCGCCATCTTGTTCACCTCCGGCTCGACCGGCCTGCCGCAGGCACAGCGCAAGACCTGGGGAAAGCTGGCGCAGAACGGCCGGGCCGAGGCCGTCGCCCTGGGTCTCGACATCAATCCGCATGTGCTGGTCGGTACCGTCCCGGTCCAGCACAGCTACGGCTTCGAATCGACCTTCCTGCTCGCCCTGCACGGCGGTTGCGCCTTCTGGGCCGGCAAACCGTTCTATCCGCAGGACATCGCCGCCGCGCTGGCGGCCATGCCGCAACCCCGCCTGCTGGTCACCACGCCGTTCCATCTCTCGGCACTGCTGGCCTCGGGGATAGACCTGCCGGCCATCGACATCCTGCTTTCCGCCACCGCCCCCTTGTCTACGACGCTGGCGGCCGAAGCCGAAAGCCGTACCGGCGCCCCGATGCTGGAAATCTACGGCTCCACGGAATCCGGACAGTTGGCCAGCCGGCGCACTACCGACGGCGCGACATGGACCCTGCTGCCCGGCGTGCGACTGGAACAGGAGGGTGACGACACCGTCGCCTGCGACGGCCACGTCGAAGGACGTGTCACCTTGTCCGACGTCATCGAACTGCTGCCCGACAACCGTTTCCTGCTCCACGGCCGCCATGCCGACCTGATCAACATCGCCGGCAAGCGCACCTCGCTGGCCTACCTGAACCACCAGCTCGGGGCGGTTCCCGGCATCGTCGACGGCGCCTTCTTCCTGCCCGACGAGGAAGGTCCGGACGGCATCACCCGCCTGACCGCCTTCGTCGTCGCCCCCGGCCTGACAGCGCGACAGATCATCGTCGCCCTGCGTCAGCGGATCGAGGCGATCTTCCTGCCCCGACCGCTGCTGCTGGTCGACAAGCTGCCGCGCAACAGCACCGGCAAGCTGCCGCGCAACGAACTGCAGGCGCTGTACGCCGAAAGGGTAGGGCATGGCCGAGGCTGAATACCGCTGGCACGTCCCGGCCGATCACCCGGCCTTTCCCGGACACTTCCCTCAGCGCCCCATCGTCCCCGGTGTCGTGCTGCTCGACCGCGCCATCCTGTTCGCCGAGGAAATGCTCGGGCGCCCGGGTCTGGCCTGGCAAGTCGGCAACGCCAAGTTCTTCAGCCCGGTAGGCCCGGAGGAAGCACTCACTTTTCTGCTGAATCAGAAACCAAGCGGAGCGATTGCCTTTACGGTACGGGCCGACGATCGCGACGTCGCCGCCGGCAGCCTGACGCCCCCCGCGCCATGAACCAGGAAAAGCCCGCCGAAGCCGCGTGGCTGCGCCAGCAGGAACGCAGCAACCTCGCCATCCTGAAACTGATGGTGTGGATATCGCTGACCTTCGGCCGCGCCATCGGCCGCCTCGTGCTGCTCGGCATCGCCGCCTATTTCGTGCTGTTCTCGCCCAAGGCCCGCCGCTTCAGCCGCAACTACCTGCACCGGGCGCTGGGTCGCTGGGCCGAATGGTCGGACGGGTTTCGCCACGTTTTCAGTTTCGCGAGCACCATCCACGACCGGATCTACCTGCTCAACGACCGTTTCGACCTGTTCGACATCGAGGTGATCGGCGCCGACGCGGTGACTGAAGCGGCCCGGACTCATCCCGGCGCACTGCTCATCGGTGCCCACCTGGGCAGTTTCGAAGTGCTGCGCGCCGTCGGCCGGGGCAGGGAAGGGCTGCCGGTGGCGATGTTGATGTACGAGGAAAACGCCCGCAAGATCAACACCACGCTCGAAGCCATCAACCCGGCAGCCAGCCAGGACATCATCCCGCTCGGCCGCATGGATTCGATGCTGCAGGCCCGCGACAAACTCGATGCCGGCTACGCGGTAGGCATACTGGCCGACCGCAGCCTGAACCACGACGCCACGATCGACTGCCTTTTCCTCGACAAACCGGCTCCCTTCCCGCTCGGTCCCTGGCGTATGGCAGCCATGCTGCGCCGGCCGGTCTTCTTCATGACCGGGCTCTATCTCGGCGGCAACCGCTACCAACTGCATTTTGAGCCGCTGGCCGACTTTTCAGATACGCCGCGCGAGGAGCGCGACGCAGCGATTCGCGCAGCCATGCAGCACTACGCCGACCGTCTGACGCATTATTGCCGGCAGGCCCCGTACAACTGGTTCAACTTCTTCGATTTCTGGCAGAAAAAATGATCAAACGACTATTCGGCTGCATTTTCCTGCTCGCCCTGGCCATTCCGGCCAGCGCCGCTTTCGACATCGGCCAGCTGATGGGCGAACTGGCCAAGCACAAGGGCGGTCGCGCCAAGTTCGTCGAGAAGAAGTATCTGGCCATCCTCGACAAGCCGGTGGTATCGACCGGGGAAATGACCTATACCGCGCCCGACCGTCTGGAAAAACGGACGTTGACCCCGAAAATCGAGACCTTGCTGCTCGACAAGGACATCCTGTCCATCGAGCGCGAAAAGCAGAAACTGAGCATCAACCTGGCCAACCAGCCGGAGGCGCTGGCCTTCGTCGACAGCATCCGCGGCACCCTGTCCGGCAACCGGGCGGCGCTGGAAAAAAACTACGCCCTCCATCTGGCGGGCAACGCTGACAAGTGGGTGCTTACACTCCTGCCCAGCGACCAGAAAATTGCCAGCATGGTCCAGCGCATCACGGTGACCGGCAACAAGAATCAGGTGCGTGTCATCGAATACCTGCAGGCCGACGGCGACCGCGCGGTTCTCAACATCGACCCGATCGACGCCAAATGACCCGTCAAGCCGGCCGCGCCCTGGCAATCTGGCTGCTGGCCATGCTGGCCGGGGCTGTGATCGTCTGGAACAGCCGTTTCTCGGCCGACATGTCCTTCTTCCTGCCGGCCAAACCGAGCGCCGAGCAGCAGGTGCTGGTCGACCAGTTGAAGGAAGGGGTCGTCTCCCGCCTGCTCATGGTCGCCATCGCGGGAGGCGATGCCGCCCAGCGAGCGGAGACCTCCCGCAAGCTGCGCGCCCGCCTGGAAAAACTGCCGGAATTCGTCTCGATCCAGAATGGCGAAACCGGCAGCATGAACGCCGACCGCGACTTCCTGTTCAATCACCGTTACCTGCTCAGCCCGGCCGTCGCCCCCGAGCGCTTTACTGTCGACGGCTTGCGCGAGTCCATCGCCAACAGTATCGACCTGCTCGCCTCGCCGGCCGGCATGATGCTCAAGCCGCTGCTGCCGCGCGACCCGACCGGCGAACTGGTCGAACTGATCTCCGGCCTCAATGCCGGCGCCCAGCCCAACGCCCGTGACGGCGTATGGGCCTCGCGCGACGGCGAGCGCGCCATGCTGCTGATCCAGACCGCCGCCCTCGGCTCCGATACCGATGGCCAGGAACGCGCCATCGGCCTGATCTATAGCCAGTTCGCCGAGGCCGCGCCGGGCGGCCGGTTGAGCCTGCAACTCTCCGGCCCCGGCCTGTTTGCGGTCAAATCGCGGGCGACGATCAAAAGTGAAGTCAGCCTGCTGTCCACCCTCAGCACCGTCGCCATCGTCGCCGTGCTGTTCTTCGTCTACCGCTCGCTGCGCCTGATGACCCTCGGCCTGCTACCCGTCGTCAGCGGCGCGCTGGCCGGCGTCGTGGCGGTCAGCCTCGCCTACGGAACCGTCTTCGGCATCACCGTCGGCTTCGGCTCGGCGCTGATCGGCGAAGCCGTCGATTACTCCATCTATTACTTCGTGCAGTCCGGCCGGCTCGGGGTCAATCACTGGCGCGCCCGCTTCTGGCCGACCATCCGCCTCGGCGTGCTGACCTCCGCCTGCGGCTTCGGCGCGCTGCTTTTCTCCGGCTTCCCCGGCCTCGCCCAACTCGGCCTCTACTCGCTGAGCGGCGTCGTCGTCGCCGCGCTGGTCACCCGCTTCATCCTGCCGCCCCTGGCCGGCGACGACCTGGGCATGCGCGACCTGAGCCACATCGCTCCCCGCCTCAAGAGCGGCATCGCGCTGCTGCAAGGTCTGCGCTGGCCCATCCTGCTGCTGGCGCTGGCGGCCGCCACCCTGCTCGCTGTCAATCGCGACCGCCTGTGGCACCCCAACCTGTCGGCCTTGAGCACGGTCAGCGCGGCCGACGGCGAAATCGACCAGGCTTTGCGCGCCGACATCTCCGCTCCCGACGCCCGCTACATGGCGGTGATCACGGCATCCGACCGCGAATCGGCGCTGCAGGCCGCCGAGCGGGCAGGGCAGAAGCTCGACCGGCTAATCGTCGACGGCATTATCGGCGGTTACGACAGCCCGGCCCGTTTTCTGCCCAGCGAAGCGATGCAGGCCAGCCGACGCGCCAGCCTGCCGCCGACGGCCGAACTGCAAGCGCGCCTGCTGGTCGCGCAGGCCGATTCGCCGCTGGCCGCCGGCAAACTCGGCGGTTTCATCGACGATGTGGAAGCCACCCGCAGCCAGGGCCGGGTCAGCCGCGAATCGCTGGACGGCACCGGCCTGGCGCTGGCCGTCGATTCGCTGCTGCTGCAGCGCCCGAACGGCTGGAGCGTCCTGTTGCCGCTGCGCCCGCCCGGAGGCGACAAGGGGGTCGATATCGCCATCGAACCGGTGCGCGCCGCGCTGGCCGGGTCCGGCGCCCTGTTCGTCGACATGAAGAATGAATTCGACACGCTGTACAACGACTACCTGCATGAAGCGACGCTGCTGTCGCTCACCGGCTTCGTCGCCATCGTCGGCCTGCTCACCGTCACGCTGCGTTCGCCGCAACGCCTGGCCCGGCTGCTGCTGCCGCTGCTGCTGTCGGTCGTACTCGTCATCGCCGGCCTGCACCTGGCGGGGCAGCAACTGCATCTGCTGCACCTGATCGGCATGCTGCTGATCGTCGCCGTCGGCTCCAACTACGCGCTGTTCTTCGACGATGCCAGCCAGGCCACCCGGCGCTTCGAGGATTTCGACGACGCGACGCTGGTGGCGATGGCCGTCGCCAACCTGACCACTGCCATCGGCTTCGGCACGCTCGCCCTGTCCAAGGTGCCGGTGCTGCATGCCGTCGGCGTCACCGTGGGGCCGGGTGCGATCCTTGCCCTGCTGCTCTCGGCCTGCTTTGTCGGCAGGAAGGGCAGGGCATGAACGCAGCCGTTTCACGTGGAACCACGGCATGAGCGGGCCTTTGCGTACCGTCGGCCGCGCTTGCGGCGCCGGGACCTTGCTGGTGCTGCTGCCGGGCGCCTACATGACGGCCGACGACTATGCCGTGCAATTCTTCCCGGCCGTGGAACGGCGCGGCTTGAGGCTTGACCTGGCGGCCATCGATCTCGGCCTCGATGCCGTTTCGGCCGGCGACGCCTTGCCGGCCGTACTCGAACAGATTCTTCGCCCGGCGCGGCAGACCCATCGGCAAGTCTGGCTCGGCGGCATCTCGCTTGGCGGCCTGCTGGCGCTGGGCCTGACTGCCGACCACCCCGGTGCCGTCGACGGACTATGCCTGATCGCACCCTATCCGGGCAGCCGGCTGACCACCAACGCCATCGCCCGCAGCGGCGGACTCGATGCCTGGCAGCCGACCGCGGAAGAACTGAACGACCCCGAATTCCGCGCCTACCGCTGGCTGAAGGCACCGCCGGCGGCGTTGCCCGCCTTTGTCGGCTACGGCAGCGAAGACCGCTTTGCCACGGGCATGCAGGCCATCGCCGAACGCTTTCCCCCCGCTGCCCGGTGCGCCGTTCCCGGCAACCACGACTGGCCGGCCTGGTGCAATTTGTGGGAACATTTTCTGGATTCCGGTCTCATTCCCGCCTGACCATGCCGCCCCCCTGGAAACCCACCCCCGCCATCCACGCCACGCTCGCCATCCATGCCGGCGCGGCGGTCGGCTGCCTGCTGGCACCGGCCCTCTGGCCGTGGGCGCTCGGTGCGCTGGTCATCAACCATGCGGTGATCACCACCGCCGGCCTGTTGCCGCGCTCGACGCTGCTCGGACCCAACCTGACCCGCCTGCCGCCGGCCGCCATCGCCCACCGTGAGGTGGCCATCACCATCGACGACGGCCCCGACCCCGAGGTCACGCCCCAGGTGCTCGACCTGCTCGATGCCGCCGGCGCCAAGGCCACCTTTTTCTGCATCGGCTGGCGCGCCCGCGAGAACCCCGGGCTGTGCCGGGAAATCGTCGCCCGCGGCCATCAGGTCGAGAACCATGGCGACAGCCATTCCAAGGCTTTCGCCTTTTTCGGGCCGCGCCGCATGCAGGCCGACATCGCCGCCGGACAGGCCACACTGGCCGAGATCACCGGGCAGACGCCACGCTACTTCCGCGCCACCGCTGGCCTGCGCAACCCCTTCCTCGACCCGGTGCTGCACCGCCTCGGCATCAAGCTCGCCGCGTGGACGCGCCGTCCCTACGACACCCGCTGTGGCGATCCGGATACAGTGCTCGAACGCCTGACCCGCAACCTGGCACCCGGCGACATCCTGCTCATGCACGACGGTCACGCCGCCCGCATGCCGGATGGCCGGGCGGTTATCCTCGCCGTCCTGCCGCGTTTGCTCGCCACGCTGCACGAAAAACAACTCAACCCCGTCACGCTGAACGACGCCACCACATGACCAAGCGTTTCCTGAGAACACTGCTCGACGAAGCCAGCCGCCCCTTCCAGACCGGCGGCCATTTCGCCTACCGCTACGCACGCGGCAAGCTGTCCTCCGACAGCATCTTCCGCGAAGTCCTCAAGCGCGGCCTGTTCCCGGCCGAGGGCCGCTACCTCGACCTCGGCTGCGGCCAGGGCAGCCTGTTCGCCTGGCTGCTCGCCGCCCGCAAGCTCTACGAGGCCGGCAGCTGGCCCAAGGACTGGCCTGCCGCGCCCAAGGCCTTGCGCCTGCACGGCATCGAACTGATGCAGAAGGATGTCGACCGCGCCGCCCGTGCCTTCGGCCGCGATCACCCGGTCGTCCGCATCGAACAGGGCGACATGACCAAGGCCGATTTCGGCCAGGCCGACGTGATCACCATCCTCGATGCCCTGCATTACTTCGACCACGCCCACCAGAAGGACGTACTCAAGCGCATCCGCGCCGCGCTGCCGCCGGGCGGCCTGTTCCTGACCCGCGTCGGCGACGCCTCGGCCGGCCTGCCGTATCACCTGTGCAACTGGGTCGACCACGCCGTCACCTTCGTGCGCGGCCATCGTCTGCCACGCCTCTATTGCCGGCCGCTGGCCGAGTGGGTCGCGCTGCTGCAAAGCCTGGGTTTCAGCGTTGAAACCGACCCGATGAACGAAGGCAAACCCTTCGCCAACGTCATGCTGGTCTGCCGCGTGCCGGCCTGATCTCGCCCCATGCGCCGCGCCATCCTGCCTGCCTTGTTGACCGCCGCGCTGCTGGCCGGCTGCTCGACCTTCGACGAAGGCGAGGGCGACGGACCGGCCCTGCCGCCCGACATGGCCCGGCGCGCCGATGGCAAGACGGCCACCGCCTGGCCGACCTCGCTGGGCGATGTCGAAGTCAGGAAGCGCATCGCCCGCCTGCTGCCAGGCACCGTCAAGGACAAGGCCGGCTGGGCTGAAGACCTGCACACCGCTTTCAAGACACTGGAAGTGCCGCACGCGACCCAGACCTATTGCGCCGCCATGGCCATCATCGAACAGGAATCCGGTTTCCAGGCCGACCCCGTGGTCCCCGGCCTGCCCGGCATCGTGCGCAAGGAACTGGAAACGCGGGCCGGCCGCTACGGCGTACCGTCGCTGCTCGTCACCGCCGCGCTGAGCAAGAACTCGCCGACCGGCAAGAGCTACAACGAGCGCATCGACGCGCTGAAGACCGAAACCCAGCTCAACGACCTGTTCGAGGACATGATCGGCGAACTACCCTTCGGTCGGCAGTTGTTCGCCGACTACAACCCGGTGCGCACCGGCGGCCCGATGCAGGTCAGCGTCGAATTCGCCGCCCAGCACGTCAAGGAACGCAGTTACCCATACCCCATCGCCAGAAAACTGCGCAATGAGGTCTTCACGCGGCGCGGCGGCGTCTACTTCGGCAGCGCCATCCTGCTCGACTACGAAGTGCCCTACGACGCCGTCGTCTATCGCTTCGCCGACTTCAACGCCGGCCGTTACAGCAGCCGCAATGCCGCCTTCCAGCTCGCACTGGGCAAGCTCAGCGGCAAGCCCCTGACGCCGGACGGCGACCTGCTTCGCTACGAAAACGGGCTGCCGGCCAACGTCGCCAGCAGTGTCGAGGATGCCGCGCTGAACATCGCCTACAAACTGGAGATGAGCCGCCCGCAAATCCGCCGCGACCTGCTGCTGGAAAAAAGCGCCGCCTTTGGCCGCAGCCCGCTGTTCAACCGCGTCTTCGAACTCGCCGACAAGCAGGGCAAGCCCATGCCCCGCCAGGCCATGCCGCAGATCGACCTGAAAAGCCCCAAGATCACCCGCAAGCTGACCACCGAATGGTTCGCCAAACGGGTCGAAGGGCGCTACAAGACCTGCCTGGGACGCGGCGTCTCCTGAGCCGGCATGACAGGACGGCACGCCCCAGGCCGCTCAGCCGGCAGCGCGGTCAAGCCTGATTTCCAGCAAGGGATCGCCGCCATCGATGAACAACCTCCCGCGCCGGGAAAGCGCATGCCGCAGCCGCTCAAGCGCGACCAAGCCGGCTTGGGGATGGCGTCCGTCGAGCGCTCCGACACGTACCGCAAACGCCAAATCATAGGGCGGCTCGTCCTGCGCCAGAACGAAATCCTCGATGGCGACACAACGGAACGCCAGCCTGCCCGACGCCAGCTCCGGCAGTGATCCGGCCATGGCCTGATCGATGGCCTTGGCGGAACGGTCGATAGCGAGAATGTGCCCCTGGCCGAGCCGCTGACAGACCGCGCGAGCGGCAACCCCCGTGCCGCAACCGATCTCGAGAACGCGCATGCCGGGATGCAGCGGGAGCGCCTCGACTATCGCGGCAAGCCGGGGAGAAATTCTGGCGACCATGGATGACCTGGAGGTCATTTTTCGCTAAAGGCCAGATTGGCACCAAGACCCGCAAACGTTGCCGCAAACCCGCGCCGAAGCCAAGCCTGAACGCGGGACGACTCGATAACCGAGGCGCGGAATGCATGCGCGAGAAAGCCATACGCCACAAACACGCAGAACGTCATGACCATAAAGATGGCGCTCAGTTTGAAAAACTCGAGAAGCGGCTCGCTCGTTCCGGGCGGGACGAACTGCGGCAAGAACGCCAGGAAAAAGATGGTGAGCTTGGGATTGAGAATATTGAGCAGGAAGGCTTTGACGATCAGAGCAACGGCAGAATTGCCGGAGAGCGTTTCATCGACGGCAAAAGCGGATTTATCCCGCCAGGTGGCATAGGCGACGTAGAACAGATATGCGACGCCGGCATACTTTAGGGCTTGAAAGGCAAGCGCGCTGGTATGCATGACAGCAGCCAAGCCCAAGACCGTAGCCATGAGGTGGGGGATGATCCCGGCAGTACACCCGAGGGCGGCAAACACACTTGCCCTTCTGCCCTGGACAAGGCCGGTGGACACCGTATAGATGGCACCAGTGCCGGGAATGAGCACCACGATTAGTGACGTAACGAGAAACTCAAGGCTTACCATGTGACGAATCTCCTGAATGCCGCTGACCGGACGAGTATGAGGCCCAACGCGCAAGGCAGGGTGACGACACCCAAGGGGAATGCAGCTTGCGGCTCACTTTGACGGCAGCCACGAACGATCCGGCATCTGTTGAATTGGGGCTTCGGGCTGATACACACGGCACCATGCAACCTAACGCCTGAACTTAGCCGAGCCGTACAGCGGCTGTGGCTTGAATGGATTGTCTTCATTGTCGTGACGCCTATCCAACGCCGCCCGTTGATTTGTGCGGTATCTATCAACTCACGGTAGCGCTTTGGGTTGGATGAACAAACGTCTGTCATGAGGCACAACGTTGAAATGAGAGGCCTGCCCGGCTTTTCGCGCAGGCCCGTTCGACGGTAGGGGCAGCCGCTGTCATTCGGTTCGTAGCCCAGGAGACATAGCGGCCCCCAATGCAGCACTCATGTCGTCAGGCAAGGTCTTGACTCCCTTGATCACGAGCGGCCCTCCATTTTGCCAATGGATGCGGAAGCTCGCTGGCGATGCAGCCGTTTGAAGATTGACGGCCGTTAGTTCCAGTACGACTTCGGTTCCACCCTCCAGCATCGCGGGTGACGACAGAAATTTGATAACCGGCCCGAGTTCCCGAACGATGACTACGAGCAGCCGATCCGGCGGTGCACTTGCCAGGGAGGCAAGGGCTTGAAGTTCTTGCCTTGAGGAGACGCGTTCGATCTTCTCTTCAGGCAAGCGGCGAATTTCGACTTTTGAGAAACACCCGGATTGCGCAAAGTAGTCCTCAAGCCCTTGTTGTACCGCAGCTTCTCGGCGGGTGGCCTCCTTCTGGTTCGGGCGCCATTTAGGCCCCCACAGCACAAGGGTCGAAAGAGTCTCAGAGCTCGATTGGCACAAAGAGACCGTTGGAACCTCGCCCGAAGTTGCAAATTTCGTAGACGCGCAACCCAGCAGCGAAACACAGATGCCAAGGAGTATCAGATGAGGTATCCGGAACATGGCGAGAGGGGGGCCTTAGCGGCTAACGTGTCGCCAAGGGGCGTACCGTCGGCAGGCGATGTGCCCCGGTAACCGAAGGGCAAGCCTTGATCGGTTAGGCATTTTTTTGCTTGACACCTCGCCCTCCAAATCGATCTACAGCCATGTAGTACAGCCTGGCCAGCGGAAACCCGCGTTCTTTCAGCATGAGGTAGAACTGACGATCAATATCCCGCTTTGAGACAGGAACATCCTCAAGATATTGATAGAAGGCATCATGCACCATGGATGCGAAATAGGTAATTGGCTTTTCGGTCTCGATATCAATATGTCCGTCAGGTGTACCGAGAATAAAGAGCCCCAAGATACTTATCTTCGGAGTGCATCCATCCCAAGCGTAACCAGAACCATTGGCCTTGACGGTAACGGTTCCGTCAGGCTCTAACCGAAGCCATTTCGAATCAAATGACTTATCGCGGTGAATGCTCTGGAATTGAAAATCACTGTGAATCTTGAATATCCACGGGAAGCGCCGTAGCTTTCCAGCGGATCGATCTCGCGGAGCAGGAAAATCAGCCATGCATTCCTCCTGAAAAGCGGACGGAAAATGTCTAATGTTTGAATTCACTGGACTGGCGCGGCTTGCCGCGACAGGTCCGGTGGAATGATGGGTTGGGCGTCCCGGATCAGTGCCTCGGACGCAGACCGAATTCGGAGCCACATAGCGAACCCACCAATGTGGTCGTATTCGAACGGCTGACCATGAAGAGCAGCGAGATCAATGGAGAGAGGTGTGCCGCCTACTGAAAGTGAGAGCAGTCGCGCATGCTCCTTTCCGCGCGCCTCCCATAGAGGTAGGGCTGGATTGTGTGCGAACGCACAGCGAACCATATATACAAGCGTTCGCAACTCGTCGTTGGGTTGCCGTGACTGGGGTTTACGTTTCAGATTGGCCACGTCGAAAGCAGCGTCGAGGACCATTGCCGACGTGCCAAAGGCCATACCGACCAATGCGTTCGATGCGGAAACAACTGCTTCAATGGTTGCAAATGTACCCGACGGAAAGCCCACGTTCTCTCGCTCGAACAAGATGGTCAGGTCAGTGTCTAGGCGGGGCAAGTCGAGATGCTCCAACTCGCAGTAGCACATGAGACGGATGGCAAATTCAAGATGCCGAAACGCGTAATCGACATCAGCGAGTGCTTCGGTGATGGTGTTCATGACGCCCAACGTTCCAGCTAAGCGGACCAGCCAGCGGAGCTGGCGCAGGTCCGCTTGAGCGCAGGGTTATGCGTCATTTTGAAAACCAATTTCTCGGGCCGCGTGGCCAGCTTCATCGTGTATCCATAGCTCGATGGGAGGTGGCTCTTGCAATTCGCTCCAAGCCTTGCGCACACGCGCTGTCGTTGCCTGTACCCCATGCCCAAACACTAGGTAGATCGCGCGCTGGTATCCGACCTTGGACCGAAACAGCGCAAGCGTCTTGAGGTCCTTCTTAATACCTTCGTTCTGCGCGTTGGCAGACTTGACCTCGATGATGGTGTTGTTGCCCGCCATGTGGCCCGGCTGATGAACCAGAAGGTCAGGCTTGGCATAGTCCGCACCCATCTCGCGCAGTATCGGGTGAGCCGCCTTATCCAACTCACCGTTCAAATAGAACGGCGTGTCCGTTGGCCACAGGCACCGAAGCTGGTGATAAAGCTCGTAGCAATAGACCCGTTCGCGATACACCGGGTCGCCCCCATCGATGACGACCTGAAAGTACAACGGAGCAATTCGCGCCGTCGCACCTTTGAGCAGTTCAGTCAGTTCATGCACGCCGAGTCCTCTGACGCATAACGTTGAAAATCACCGGACGAAGGCAAGCGTAGCTTGCCGGAGGTCCGGTGCATTGGAATGTTAGGCTTCGAGAACACGCTTAACGACACCGAACCCGACAAGGCGTAACCCTTCCTGTATGCGCCACTTGGTACCAATGGCTAGGTGTTTTCGTAGACCGTGCACGTTTAGAAAGGTAACCACAAGATTTCTCGTTTGGCCCGGATAAAGAAACTCACCTTCTTCTAGTTCCAGTTGGCCAATGAACATGTTTCGATTGTCGGGTCCGCCGAAGTTATGGTTTGGGCGGTAGTGTTTTGTAATAGGCCGTTCTTTTCCACCTTGGTCGGCAGCGACCAAAGAAATAGTGGCCTCAACGAGAATGGGTTCGTTCCCAGCCGAATCAAGATTGTCGTAGATGAGGTCCATACCCGTTCGAAGCCTAACGTAAAGTTGAGGGGCGCGCCGCTTTTGGCGCGTCCCTCTCGAACGCCATGTTAGGCAGCAACTTGGAGATGGGCGGCTTCATTTGTGCTCATACTCCCGATGCAATGCAATGGCTACACGACCGATGAGATCAATAGGCAACGGTTGGTTGAGCGGGAAAGAGAGATTACCTTTCACACCTCGGTGCGGAGCAAGTTCCTTAATGAGCGCGGTATCCTCCTTTACTGGCGGATAAATGCCAATGTGCTTTTTAAACGCGGCGAAATAGAAGAAGACGCGCTTAGCTTTGAACGCTGGCATGTTGTAACTGATGCAGCGCGATGCGTTAGGCAACAAGGCTTCGACTTTTGTTTGGATGGACAACATAAGAGGCTGAACATCTGCTAGGACACTCTCGAAATATTCTTCATGTGATGAAAATGACATCAGTCTCTCCCAATATGCCTAACGTAGAGCTAACCGGCCGCCGGAGGCCGAAGGCCGGAGGGAACCCGCAAGCGCAGCTTGCGGGCGGTCCGGTTGAGCGCCATGTTAGATTTACCGCTTCCGCTTGTCATTTTCCTCGCCAATTCGTTTCTCTATGATTAGGCGAACCTTGTCTTCAGTCGTTCGGTCACCAATCGATTGCTGTAGCCGTGTTTCTGTCTTTGTCATGTCTTCTCTTAGCGAAAAAACTAGATTAGACACATACCAAGAGGCGAGGCCGATTGCTAGAGTAAGCACAATGGGAACGCCCCATTTCAATGTGGTTGCATCACCAAACTTTGATTCGGAAAGTGCCAACTTATCGGTCAGTTGTTGTTGGGTTGCAAACTTGGAGTCGGCTGCGGTACTAGCGCTGCGAATCTCTTGTTGCATTGCTTGTTGCGTAACAAACTTGTCGTGACCTGTCGCCTCGTGACTGTTTAAGCGACCCTCAAGATGCTTGATGTCTTTATCAAATTCCTGACGCGGAACAAAGGCACTTGTGCGTTCATCTAGAATTTTTACCAATGCGAGTATGACCGGGTTTTCTTCCGGTCGTGTCGGAGTGTTAACTTTCTCTCTTGATAACACACCCGGCTGATCTTTTAGCAGGTTGTCTTCCTTCTCATCGTTCATGATGAGCTACCTGTCAGTTGTCACTAAAAGGACGAAACCGCCGTTTGTCATAGTGGTAAATGATGAACTCCCCGTCGTCATCGACCATTCCAAGAACGAGGTTCATTGGCTCACGAAAGTATGGGGTTCCTGAGCCGTTCTCCTCGTCGTAAAAGGGCTTATCCAATATCTCGATGACCACCGCTGGTTCGTTGGGCCTAGGGCGTTTTCTGTTCTTTAGGCCCTGCTTCCACTTGACAAGCATGCCTGGGTGAAGGCTTGACTCGGAACCATCGGAAAAGGTTTTGTAGTGCTCAAGCGCAAGCGCCGAACGCTTCTTTACTTCCGAATCAGATAAGTCGGTGTCCGACTTTTTACGCTCTTCGATTAACTTCACTATCTTGTCGAAATCTGCTTCATCAGCCATCTGAAATACTCCTGTGGGAGGGAAAGAGAAAAATCTAACTACAAGTAGACGACACTTTCATATATCCATATCTGGCCATTTGTTGCCAAATATGGATATTTATTTCCAATAATGGACAGGTCGTGATTGCCATTATTGGACATCCTTAACGATGCGCTTTTCCAGCTTCATGGCGCGGGCGATATAGCCGGAGACACGCCACAGTTTGCGTTCGGCATCCCATACTCCGCCGGATTCCTTGATCTGCCGGCGCACTTCCGTTTCGCCGTAGCCCACCCGAACCCACACCATGGCTGCCGGAGGGCCGGCGCGCGCTTCGACGAGCAGTTCTACGGTGGTAAAGCGTTTGCCGGTACTACGGTCGATACGGTAGCGAACACAGAGGAGGTCTGCGCCGTAACGCTGAAGCAGTCTCCGGGTTCCTGGGTTTCCCGGTTTCAGGCGCTTGATCGTGGTCGAGCGCAGGAGCGCGGCGACCGCCTCGGTGGCGGCAACGGGCGCGCCGTGGAACAGCGCAATATCGTCAGGAGAATGGCGGCTAGGCTTATGAACCATGCCCGGCAGCTTACTGCTGATGCATGACACGAGCAACAACGGACCCGCACGTCATTTCCGGCGGGTCCGTTGTCGGGCAGACTTGCAGGGCTGTCAGCGCATCAGCCGCCCGGAACTGCCGACGATGGTGACTTCGACGAAACTCGAGCCGAGGCGGTTCTTGCTGTAATCGACGACGAAATTGCCGGCATCGTATTTCTGCAGGCTGGCCAGGGCGCTGACGAGCTTGTCGCGAGTCGGTTGCGGGCCGGCCCGGCGCAGGCCTTCGGTCATGACCTTGGCGGCGATGTAGCCTTCGAGGACGGTATAGGTCGGGCCGCTCTTCGGGGCGAATTCAGGAGGCAAGGCCTGGAATTCGCGGACGATGGTGGTGACGCCGCTCCACGGGTAGGGAACGACCTGGGCAATGGCGATGCCCGCCGCCGTTTGCCCCATTTCGGCCTGCAGCGCCTTGTAGCCGACGACGGAGAGGGCGAAGAACTGCGATTGCTTGCCGGCCTGGCGCATTTCACGCACGAAGGCGGCGGTCGGCTTGTAGGTGCTGATCATGACAACGCCTTGCGGATCGGCGGCACCGATGCTTTTCACCGCATCGCGCACGTCGTTTTTGGTCTTGTCGAAAGTGCCGACGGCGACCATTTTCAGGTTGCGCTTGGCGAGGGCTTTTTCGACCCCGGCCAGTCCGGACTTGCCGAAGGCGTCGTCCTGATAGAAGACAGCAATCTTGTTGATGCCCAGCGTGGTCAGTTGGTCGATGATCTTTTCGGTTTCATCGCCGTAACTGGCGCGCAGCCAGAAGGTCGTCGGCGATTTCTGGGCACGCAGCTCGTCGGAACCGGTGTAGGGAGCCAGCGACGGAATGGCCCGCTCGTTGATCAGCGGCAGCAGGGCGCCATAATTGGCCGAACCGAACATGCCGAGGAAGGCCAGTACGTCTTCCTGATCGATGAGCTTCTTCGCGTTTTCCACGCTGCGTTCGACCACATAGCCGTCGTCAAGCGTCAGCAGTTCGACACGGCGGCCGTTGATGCCGCCCTTGGCATTCAAGGCATTGAAGTAGGCGAGCATGCCGTCGCGGTACTCGCTGCCCAGTTCGGCCAGCGGGCCACTCAGGGGCAGGGACTGGCCGAGGCGGATCGGACCGTTCTGGGCGTGAGCGGTCAGCGCGAGCAGCGACAGGCCGGCCACTACCAGCCATTGCTTCAGGTTTGCAAACATTTTGTCTCCTCGAATCATTTTTATGAACCCGCAGTCTAGGTCGCAACCCGCGCAACGCATTGTCATCCGGATGACAAACAGGGGCTTTTCGGGGGCCTCTGGTAAAATCAGCTTTTGCCGATACGGACCGCAAACCGTGACTCCGCTGCTACTTTCTGCCTACACCGCCACGACCTGTCTCGGGCGTGGCCTGGACGCCACGCGTTCGGCCTTGCGCGCCGGCTACAGCGGGCTCGCCCCCTGCGCGTTCGAGACGGTGCAACTGGACACTTGGCTCGGCGAAGTCGCCCACGTCGACGACGAAAAACTGCCTGTCGCGCTGGCCGCCTACGATTGCCGCAACAACCGGCTGACGCAGATGGGGCTGGAAACCGACGGTTTCGCCGACCGTGTGCGCGAAGCCATTGCCCGCTACGGCAAGACGCGGGTCGGCGTTTTCCTCGGCACGAGCACGGCCGGCATCCTGCAAACGGAACTGGCCTACCGCCGCCGCGACCCGGAAACGAGCGCGCTACCCGACGATTTTCACTACCGCACGACGCATAACTCCTTTTCGCTGGCTGAGTTCACCCGCGACTACTTCGGGCTGGAAGGCATGGCGATGGCCATTTCGACCGCCTGTTCGTCGAGTGCCAAGGTCTTTGCCGCCGCCGCCCGCCAGCTTGAACTGGGCACCATCGACGCGGCCATCGTCGGTGGCGTCGATACGCTGTGCCTGACCACGCTGTACGGTTTCGCCTCGCTGCAACTGACCTCCACGCAGCCGTGTCGCCCGTACGACGCCGAGCGCAACGGCATCTCGATCGGCGAGGGCGCCGCCTTCGCGCTGCTGGAACGCACGGATGCGCCGGCGGCGGGTTCGATCCTGCTGCTCGGCACCGGCGAATCGAGCGATGCCTATCACATGTCGTCGCCGCACCCGGAAGGGCTGGGCGCCAGGCTGGCGATGGAAGCTGCTCTGCGCTCGGCCGGCCTGAATACCGCCGATATCGACTACATCAACCTGCACGGTACCTCGACGCCGGCCAACGATGCCGCCGAGGGCAAGGCGGTCGCCGCGCTGTTTGGCGCGACGGTCCCTTGCAGCTCGACCAAGGGTGCCACCGGCCATACGCTGGGTGCCGCCGGCGCCGTCGAGGCCATTGTTTGCGCGCTGGCAATCACAGACGGCTTCCTGCCCGGCAGCCCCGGTACGCAGACCCTCGACCCGGTCATCCCGGTCGATTACCTTAAACAGGGCAGGGCTGGCACCGTGCGCCGCGCCCTGACCAATTCATTCGGCTTCGGCGGCAGCAACTGCAGCCTGATCCTCGGAGTCGCCGCATGAACGCCAAACCCCTGACTGCCTGGATCGAAGGCATCGGCTTCCTGGCCCCCGGCCTGCCGGACTGGCCGACCGCCCGCGCCGTACTGCGCGGCGAGCAGGCCTACGAAAACGCACCGTCGGTGCTGCCCGCGCCGGCCATCCTGCCGCCGGCCGAACGCCGTCGCGCCAGCCGTGTCGTCAAGCTGACGCTGGCCGTCGGCCTCGAAGCCGCCGCCCATGCCGGGAGCGATGTCGCGCAGCTGGCGACCGTATTCTCAGCATCCGGCGCCGATGGTCACAACTGCCACGCCCTGTGCGAGCAATTGGCCGGGGAAGACCGCCAGATTTCGCCGACCCGCTTCCACAACTCGGTGCATAACGCCGCCGCCGGCTACTGGGGCATCGCCACCGGCGCCATGGCACCCTGCCAGGTGATCTGTGCCTACGACGCGAGCTTCGGCGCCGGCCTGATCGACGCACTCGGCCAGGTCGTTCTCGACCGCCAGACGACCCTGCTGATCGCCTACGACAGTGAATACCCAGAGCCGCTATTCGCCAAGCGCCCGGTGCCCGACGTGGCCGGCGTCGGATTGGTATTCACACCGGAGCGCAGTGAGCGCTCGCTTGCCTGCATTACCGTGACACCGGAAACCACCCCGGCGGATGGGCTGACGGATGGCGCACTGGAAACCCTGCGTACGGCCATTCCGGCCATGCGTGCCTTTCCTTTGTTGCGCAAACTGGCACTGGGCGAGGGCGGTACCGTATGCCTCGACTACTTGCCTCCGATGCAGCTGCGCGTCGCCATTCAACCGTGCTAGACCACGCCTGGATCGCCGCCCACATCCCGCACCAGGGCAGCATGTGCCTGCTGGATGCGGTGGGTGACTGGTCGGCCGAGGCCATCACCTGCACCGCCAGCAGCCATATCGACCCGGCCAATCCGCTACGCGCCAATCACCGACTCGGCGCCGCCAACGGTATCGAATACGCCGCCCAGGCCATGGCCATCCACGGTGCCCTGCTGGCCGGCAATGACGACCAGCCCCGCCAAGGCTACCTGACCAGCGTGCGCGGCGTGACCCTGCATGTCGCCCGTCTCGACGACCTGCCCGGTGAATTGCTGGTCCGCGCCGAGCGCCTGTCCGGCGACGCCAACAACATCCTCTACCAGTTTTCCGTCAGCCACGACGGCCGCTGCCTGCTCGAAGGCCGCGCCGCCGTGGTCCTTGACGCGAGTGCGATCAGCAAGGAACAACCATGAAACGTGCCCTCGTGACCGGCGGCAGCGGCGGCATCGGTGCCGCCATCTGCCGACGACTGGCTGCCGACGGCCATCACGTCATCGTCCATGCCAGCCGTAGCCTGGAAAAGGCCGAGGCCATCGTCACCGCCATCCGCGAAGCCGGTGGCAGTGGCGAGGCCGTTGCCTTCGACGTCACCGATCGTGCCGCCACGGCTGCTGCACTGGAAAAACTGCTTGAAGCCGGCCCCATCCAGATTCTGATCAACAACGCCGGCATTCACGCCGATGCGGTTTTCCCCGGCATGTCGGGCGAACAGTGGGATTCGGTGATTGCGGTGTCGCTGAACGGCTTCTACAACGTGACCCAGCCGCTGACCATGCCGATGATCCGGACCCGCTGGGGCCGCATTGTCACTATTTCATCGATTGCTGGCATCACCGGCAATCGCGGTCAGGTCAATTACTCGGCAGCCAAGGGCGCGCTGCACGCCGCCAGCAAATCACTGACACTGGAACTGGCCAGTCGCGGTATCACGGTCAATGCCGTGGCGCCGGGCATCATCGCCACCGACATGATCGAAGGCGCTTTCGATACCGACGCGATCAAGCAGTTGGTACCGATGAAGCGGGCCGGCAAGCCGGAGGAAGTCGCCGACCTCGTCGCCTTCCTCGCTTCGGATAGCGCCGCCTATATTTCCGGACAAGTCATTTCGATCAATGGCGGGATGATCTGACCTCCGGGATATTTACACGGCATTACCCGCTCCCCTAGAATGCGTCGGTCACTCGATGGGAAACGTATAAAAATGAATGCCGGAAAATGGCTCATGGGGTCAGCGTTAGCGATCGCCTGTTCGAGCGGCGCCGTCGCCGAAATCTATAAATGCACGCAGAACGGCAAGACCGTGATTTCCGATGCGCCATGCGCCCATAATGCAAGCCGTGTTGACCAGCAGCATGACAAGGTCGACCGGAGCCAGCAGCGCCAGGCGGAATCCATCCATATCCGCAACAGCACCCAGTTGAACGAGCTGGAATCGAAGGCCCGGTATGACCGTTCCATTCTGGGCGGCGTGCAAATCGTGCCCGGCCCGGCCAGCCCTGCCGACACCCCGCGTCGTAGCCGTTAAGAATTGAGCATGCAAAAAAGCCTCTACGATCTGCTCGAAGTGAGCGCTACCGCCGGTCAGGACAGCATTGCCGTCAGCTACCGCCGCCTGCACGCCAAATTTGCCGAATTGCAAAGCAGCAGCGACAACGAGGACGCCACGAATCAGCTGATCGCGCTCCGCGAAGCCTATTCGACACTCTCCAACCCCGAACGGCGGGCAGCCTACGACGAAAAGCTGGCCGCCCACGCCACGGTCGAACAGAGTCAGGATGGCGAACCGCGCTCCTATGCCAAGCTGCTGGTGCTGCTCGCCCTCATTGGCGCCTGCGGATTCGGCTACGCCCGATATCAATCCAACCAGGCGCAACAGGCGGCTCTTGACCGGGAAAAAGCGGCCGCCGAGGTACGGCTTGCCGAAATCGAGGCGCAACGCGAACGGGAGCGCCTGGCGCAGGAACGCCATGCCGCCCGGCAGGAAGAAAGCCAGCGCGAGCAGGAAGAGCGGCGCGCCCGGTACGAGCGGGAACGCGATCAGGAATACGGCCGGCAGATCTCCCGCGACCTGCAGCGGCAGGAAGCGAGCGCGCAGTATGAAAAACAGCGCGAGGACCAGCGCAAGCTGCGTGAAGAGCAACAGCGCCAAAGCGACGCCGAACGCCGCCTGGCCCAGGACAAGGCCACCCTGCGCCGGATGGAAGCCGAGAACGCCCGTCGCTATTATTGAGACGTCGGCGTTTCCCGCTCGGCCGGGGCAAGCTCGGCCGCGCATCTGCTACATTGGCAGTTCACCACCGCCACGGAGACGATCATGAGCGAGAAATCCATGCTGAACCTGCACGAAGCGGCGCTGGCATTGTGCGCGGCTTCCGACGATCCGCATGCCCTGGAGGTCGCGCTGGCTCACGCCATCGAACACGGCGACCTCCGCGCCAACGTCAAACGCTGGGCAACCGAACAGTGGGAAAGCAAGCAGTTGCCGGGCAACATCAACCGGCTGGAAACCTGGATCGAGCGCTCGGAACTCGACGCCTGGCAGCAACGGCGCCAGCCGGCCTGATCGTCAGCCGGCCGGCAGCCGCCTGAGGGCCGCCGCGACGTCGGCCTCGGCGGTCGGCCGGACCAGTCGTTCGACCTCCTGACCGCCACGCAGGAAGATCAGTGTCGGCCACAGCTTGACCCGATACGTGCGCCCGAGTCGACGGCCCGGGCCATCTTCGATCTTGATATGCGCCAGATCGGGGTAAGCGAGCATGGCTGCGGCAATGGCCGGCTGTGCGCCCTGGCAGTGGCCACACCAATTGGCGCCGAATTCGAGCAACGCCAGGCCGCTGCGGGCCTCGATTTCCTCACGCGGCGGTGCCTGCTCGGCGTAAGTCGCGACATAGGCCATATCGTCTCCTCTCCTCAGGCGGAACGCTGGATCAGCGACTGCATGCGGGCCAGCTGCGGCGCCACTCTCGGCACGGTCAGCATGGTGCTGGCGACGGCCATCAGCAGCAGGGCGGTGAAGGTTTCGCTGGTGATGATCTGCTTGTCGAGCAGGATGTTGGCGAAAATGATCATGATCAGCGCCTTGGTCTGCAGCAACCAGCCGATGATGCCGGCTTCGCCCGGCGCCCAATTCAGGATGCGGCCGGCGAGGCGCACGCCGATCAGCTTGCCGGCAATCGAGGCGAACAGGAGCAGGGCGGCGGCAATGAAGACGGCGGCGCCGCCGACGTTCCAGTTGGTACGCAGGCCGGTGGACAGGAAGAAGACGGGCATAATGACGAGCAGGACATGGTGGCGCAGCATGTCCATTTTTTCCTGGTTGAACCACGTCGCTTCCATGCTCGCCCCGGCCAGGAAGGCACCGACCATGAAATGCAGGCCGGCCCAATCGGCGCTGAAGGAAACCGCCGCCAGCCAGATCAGCGCGACGAACCAGCGGTCGCGCTCGGCCAGACGAACCATCAGCTGGTGGAAAAGCCAGGCGGCGATCACGAAGCCGCCGAGGAAAGTACCCTGGCGACCGATACGCTCCCAATCCATCAGGATCAGCGCCAGCACACCCCAGATGGCGATATCGTCCAGGCTGGCGTAGCGCAGGATGCGCTGGCCGATCGGGGCACGCAGAATGTCCAGTTTTTCCATGAGCAGGATCAGGATGGGCAGCGCCGTCACCGCGCAGGCCATGCCGACACCGACGACGAATTGCCAGGTCAGCGCCTTCGGCCCCATCCAGCCGTCGAAGCCCATCATCAGCGCTGCCGCCGCGCAGCCGAAGAGCAAGGGCACACCCAGCGCCAGGCCGGCGGTGATGCCGCTTTCCCGGCGATGCGCCCAGGCCTTCTTGAGATCGAGTTCCACGCCGGCGATCATCACGAACAGCATCACCGCCCACCAGGCGATGCCGTTCAGCGACTGGATCACGGCCGGGTTGAAGACGAAGGCGTAATAGTCGGGAAATGCCTTGCCGAGAATGCCCGGCCCGAGCAGGATGCCGGTGATGATCTGGACAACGACCAGCGGCGCGTAATAGTCAGTCTTGCCGAGCCGCCAGATCAGGTAGGGCACGGTGAAGATGATCGTCATCGCGATCAGGAAGATTTCGGTAGTGTTCATGCGCTGTTCAATGACGGGCCGCCGCTGCTGCCTGGCGGTGGTAGATCGCCGCCAGCAGATCGGTCTGGGTTAATACGCCGGCCAGGCGGCGCTCGGCATCGACCACCGGCACGATGGTCGGATGATCCTGGGCGGAAAGCAGGGCCAGCATGTCGCCGAGCGGCGTCGAAACCGATGCCGTGGCGAAATGGTGGCTCATGATCTGGCCAACCACTTCTGGCTTGTCGGAATACGAGGTCGGCGTCGGCCGCAGCAGCCGGCGGATGTTGTCACCGATGCTCCGGCCGTTGTCGGGCGCGACATGGCGCAGGTAGTTCTCCAGCGTCACGACGCCGATCACGCGACCGGCCGGGTCCACCACCGGCAGGCCGTGCAAGTGATGTTCCTGCATCAGCGCCCAGGCTTCATTCAGCTCGGTGGCAAAGGTCGCGGACAGCGCCGGCGAGGACATCACTTCACCGCAGGTTCGCCGCTCGTGGCGGCGATGCGCGTGCACGGTAGCCAGATCGTAGATGGTGACCAGATCCTCTTCGCTGACGTCGAGATAGGTATCGAGCTTTTCCAGCGCATGCTGCAGGTCCTCGTGGCGAATGCTGCGCCGCGGCGGCCGGACCGCCGGCGTGCGTACCGGCGCGCACTGCGGATAGCGCCGCCCGGGCATCAGGTTGTTGATGGCCAGCACGGCGATCAGCGCGGCAACGGCATTCAGCAAGGCAGTGAGCAACGATACGGTGTGTTGCTGGGCAGCGATGGCGAATACCACGGCCATGGCACCGCCCGGCGGATGCATGCAGCGGAGCAGGGCGGTCAGCCAGATCGACAGGCCAAGGGCGAGTCCGATGGCAAGCCAGGCCGGTTGCACCCACAGGCCGCACCCGTAGCCGATCAGGGCCGACAGGAGCAGGCCGCCGACCAGCGACCACGGCTGGGCCAGCGGACTATGCGGCAGGGCGAACAGGATCACCGTGCTGGCACCGAGCGGAGCCAGCAGGTAACTGAGCTTTTCCCCGGCCGGCAGAACGGTCAGGATGCCCTGGATGAGGAGGATGCCCAGGCAGCCGGCCAGCGCACTGATCCAGCGTTCGCGGGCCGACAGCGGCGCGGCATCGGCGATCAGGTAACGGACGGCGAACTGGCGCAAGGCTTCCATGGTCGGGGTCGCTCCGTCAGGGTTTGCGGGCGAGATATTCCCGGAAAATGCCCATGCTGACGGTGCAACGAACGTCGCAGAACCCCGCCGCGCCCAGGGCGTCCAGGATGCGCGCCGGCTCGATGGCGGCGTCGATGGTGTCGCCGTAGTATTCCCAGAGGCGGCCGACATCGGCACGGCTGCCGGCGAAGCGGGTGAGGATGGGGACGATGCCGCGGATGTATCCCGAGAGCAGGATCTGGCCGAAACGACCGGTCGGCCGGCTGATTTCCATCAGGCAAACCTGGCCGCCGGGGCGCAGTACGCGCAAGTATTCGGCAAAGGCCTTGTCCAGATCGCCGACATGGCGCAGCGCGTAGCCCATGGAAACGAAATCGACCTCGGCGTCGGGCAGCGGAATATCCTCGGCGTAGCCTTCGAGCATCTCGACGGCGAGCTTCTTGCGCAGTTCGCCGAGCATGCCGGGGGAAGGATCGAGCGCGACGACGCGCCCGCCCGGACCGACCAGTTCGTGCGCCGCCACGGTTACCAGGCCGGTTCCGGCGGCCACGTCGAGCACATGCATGCCTTCCTTCAGGCCGCAACGGCGCAGCACACCCTTGCGATACCAGGGGCCGGTGCCGAGGCCGGTCCACCGTTCGGCTACATCGTATCCGGGCGCCGCCCGGTCGAACATCTCACGCGTCACCTGCCGCCGCGCCACCTCGCCAGAAAAATAGGCATCGAGCCGGGGATCGGCCTTCAGGGCCGCATTGCGAACGGGAGGCTGGGTCATGTCGCTCAATTCATCAGGTAACGGACGAGAAGCATCGGCAGGCGGAGCACGAAACCGATGAACAGGCGGGTGTGCATCCAGGTCAGCAGGGTGTTGTCGCGCAGGTATTTGAAGTGCGACACACCGCCTTCCTCGGCGCTCAGGTAGCGTACCGGCGCATCGATATTGATCGGGCGAACCCCGGCCCAGCAGAGCCGCACAACGGCCTCGGGATCGAAATCGAAGCGGCGCATGAAGCGGTTGGCGCGCATGATCTTGATCAACGGAGCGACGGGATACACACGGAAGCCGTACAGGGAGTCGCCAATACCCATCCACAGGGTTTCCAGGTTGGCCCAGCCGTTCGAGACCTTGCGGCCATTGACGCGCAGGGCCGGGGCCTCGGGGCCGAAGACCGGCTTGCCGAGCACCATCTTCTCCGGTGCGGCCTGTGAAGCTGCCATGAAGGCGGGGATCAGGTCGGCCGGGTGCTGGCCGTCCGAATCCATGGTCAGCGCATGGGTGTAACCCTGAGCCGCGGCCTGGGAGATGCCTTCGAGCACCGCCGAACCCTTGCCGCGGTTTTCGGGCAACACGATGACCGTCAGGTCGTCGTCACCGGCCGCCAGCGCCTGGAGCTGCCCGGCCGTACCATCGGTGCTGCCGTCGACCACTACCCACACTGGCGCCCATTGCGCCCGCGCGGCGCGCACCGTATCGAGCACCCCGGGGCCGGGGTTGTAGCTGGGAATCAGGACGAGATGGGTCGATGAACGGGACGGCATGGTGCGATTCAGGCGGATACGGGAATGGGCGCTGCGACGGTTTGGCCCAGTTCGCTCCGGAAATAGGCTTCGATCTCGGTCGTGAAGGCTTGTACGTTGGTTGGCGGATCGAAACGGCGGCCCAGGCGCACGCGACAGCTCAGGGGCAGGGTTGGCCGGCGAAACAGCGGCCAGGCCTTGCCCAGGTAGGGTGTCGAGAACTCGATGAGCACCGTCTGCACCGGCACCTTGGCGCGGTTGGCAACCAGACCGGTACTCGGCGTGCAGGGATCGAGCGGAAAATTCCCGGTGCGCGTGCCTTCCGGAAAGATCACCAGCCGGGCGCCATCCTGCAGGGCCTGCCGCGAATTGAGGATCATCTCGAGCGGTGCATCGTTGCGGATGTAGCGCGCCAGGCGAGCGGCGGCGCCGAACAGCAGGTTATCCATCAGCGAGGCCTTCATGACGCAGACGGCGTTGGGCAGGCGGGAAACGATCATCACCGCATCAAGCAGCGAGGGGTGGTTGGCAGCCACGATCAGCGGCCCGGAATCACGCAGCTTGTCGAGCTCCTGCAGGTCGAAGCGACAGGCGCAGAAGATTTCAAGGATGCGCAGGTAGAAACGGAAGCCGTTGGAGATAAAGCCGCGTCCGATCGGCTGACCCCATGCTTGCGGCAGCAGGGGCTTGAAGATCAGCGCGAAGGGCAGCCAGCCAAGACAGATAAGCGCCAGCACGCCCAGACCGACGACCATGGCAAGGATTTCATAGGCAATCCACAGCGGATTCCCGGAATGGCCGCGATCAGTCATCGACCTTAACGCGGGTCGACGATTCTCCGAGAATCCAGGTGATGGCGATGCCGCCGGCAACATAGTCCTTCTGGCGCACCAGCGGGCTGTTTTCGAAGCTTGCGCCGCTCAGGTTGTCGTAGCGGACGAAGGCGCCGACCCAGTACTTCGGAAAGCGCTTGGACAGGGCAGCCAGATACTGCATGCCGGCATAGCCGGAGCCGGCCTCGTAGGCCGGACGGGCGGCGGTCGCATATTGCGGCGCCACTGAATAATAGTAGGCGTGCTGGCGCTTGTCGCCGAACAGCGGCCCGGCCAGCAGGCCGAGGTTCCAGCCGGCCATGCCGGGAATGTCGGTGACGTCCATGTTCAGCTTGGGGTGAAAGACCCAGCCGATATCCTTGGGCGAACCCTCGACGGTGAAAGCGGTGCGCAGAGGCAGCAGCACCTTGACGAAGCGGGCGCGGTTTTCGGAACGCCACAGGGTGAGGTCGATCTGCGGACCGATCTCGAAGCTTGCCTTGAGATCAGGCATGCCGCTGCGCGCCGCAATGTCGTTGCTGTTGGCCGGTGGCGACAGGGCGGCGGAAACCGTCAGGTCGATACGGTCGGAATCGAAAAAACTGCCGCGGATGCCGTGCCGGTCGGCCTTCAGGAAGTCACCGTGGTAAGTGAAATGGGGAACCGGCATCAGGAAGTTGTTGGTCTGGTCGGAACCGCGGTAGGAAGGAAAACTGAATGCCGCGACGCCGGCACCCACTTCCCACAGCGGCTTTTCCTCGGCAGCCTGTGCCGTTCCCGTCACGGCGATCGCGGCTGCGATCGCCCAGTTCCATTGACCAGCAAAACGTCTCTTGGCCATTTCAGTTCTCCAGCGCGTGCGAGGCAAAGGCCTCGATTTCGAGCAACAAGTCGTGCCTGCAGATATCGGCCTGCAGATAGACGATTTCGGCTTCGCCGATCAGCGGTTTCAGCGTGTCGCGAACCTTCTGGAAGTCCCGGGCATGACGAATATAGACCCGATACGACAGTTCGGCGAGGACAAAGGCCGGTGAGCGGCACAGGCGGGCAGCCTCGCCAACCACCGCGCCAATATTGGCCATGGACTCACGCGTCTGCCCGACGACATCTCCGGGATGCACCGTCTGATGTCCGACGATGCTGGCCGTACCGGAAACAAACAGGATTTCCTGCCCTTCGGGATGGACCAGCACGGCGCGCGAGAAAGTCGGGCTGCGCGGACCATAGTCGGCAGGGTAGTTATAGGCGCTGACCTGGCGCGGGTTTTCGACCGGAACAGCCGGCGTCGCACCGGCCATGAAGGCAATGTTCAGCGATCCGCCGATCAGCCCGATGGCGCAGGCGGCCGGCACGTTACCGGTGGCCCCCCGGTGGCATTCGAGAAAAGCATCCTGCCGGCCGATATTGAACTGGCGATAGCGTTCAAGTCCGCCGGTTTCCAGGTTGATGTTGCCCAGGTAATTCCATACCCGCCACAGGTGCGGCATGCCTTGCTCGTCGAGCAGCCGGAAAATCCGGCGATAAGCCTCCGCACTCGCGGCCTGCAACGACGAGCAGCCCGGCGTATCCGGGAAATCGACCTCGTTCAGTTCGATCGTCCCGTAAAGCACGCCATCGGCGCGATGCCAGCCGATCCCTTCGCTCCGGCCGGCCCGAACGGGGTGATCGCTCAGCCAGGTTTCATGGATGGCGGCCGAAGTGGCGCCAAGCAGGGGTGCGAAAACCCGTTGTACCGGCCAGGCAGGCAGGACACCGTTCGATGGTTCGCCGACCACGGCACCACCCAGTTCTCCGCCGGTTTCACGTGAAACCGCAGAGGGCGAAAAGACAAATCGAAGCATTGTTTAGGCGTTATAGACGACGTTGTCGTCGACCTTGCGGATATTGAACTTCCGGCGTTTCCAGCCCATGAAAGCCCGCCTGGGCTGCATGATGTTGGCGACGTAGTAAAGCATCTTGAATGCCCAAATCGACGACCAGATCGGTGTCTTGCCGAAGATATCCCCGGCCAGCATGGACAGGACGGCTTCCTTGGTACGGAACAGGTTGCGCGGTCCCATGAAAAAGTCGCGCATGATGGGATTGGTCACGCGATAGATAAACCACGAGAATTCCTTCGGCCCGTGTTTCATCAAGGCATCGAATTTTCTCAGCGCAGAGGCTGCCTTGGCCGGTGTTTTCAGGCAGGTATCGATCGCTTCGGCAGCGATGACGCCGCTGTTCATGGCCAACAGGACGCCGGACGAGAATACCGGATCGATGAAGGCATACGCATCGCCGAGCATGACGTAGTTGTCGCCGTGGTTGCGCTCGGATACGTACGAGAAGTTGCCGGTCGCTTCGACCTCGTTGATCAGCCTGGCCTCGGCCAGCCGCTCGGTCAGTTTGGGGCACTGGGCAAAACCGTCGCGCAGAAACTGTTCGAGGCTGCGCTCGCCCTTGGTCTTCATGTAGTAAGGCCAGGTCACCATGCCGATGCTGGTGATATCGTTCTGCATCGGTATGAACCAGAACCAACCGTGATCGAACCAGAAGATGGAGATGTTGCCGGCTTCCTGACCCGGATTGCGGCGCACGCCGGTGAAATGGCCATAGATGGCCGAACTGTTGTGCTTGGGGTTGCGGTGCTTGATCTGGAAGCGGTTGGCCAGGAAGGTATCGCGCCCCGAGGCGTCGACCAGGAAACGTGCATGCCACTCGGTTTCACGCCCGTCGTCGTGCAGGGCGCGAACGACGACCGTGTTGTCGGGCTGGAAGTCCACCGCCTTCGCCTTGCAGCCTTCGTGCACCTCGACACCCTTGCGCGCGGCGTTGCGGATCAGGATGGTATCGAACTGGTCGCGCTTGACCTGGTAGGCATGCGGCATCGACTTGTCCCAGGCCTCGGCGAACCAGAATACAGACGACTGGTCGTGGTTCGGCGAAACGAACTCGGCACCCGGCTTGTGCATCCCGATGGCCTTCACCTCCTCGGCGATGCCCATGCGCTCGAAGAGCGGCAGGTTGGCCGGCAACAGGGACTCCCCGATATGAAAGCGCGGATGATGCGCTTTTTCGAGGATCACCACCCGGTGGCCCTTTTCGGCCAGGAACGGCGCTACCGTTGTGCCGGCCGGCCCACCGCCGATGACCAGCACGTCGCATTGCCGACGTTCAATCGTCTGTGCCTGCTGTTCCATGATTGCAACCTTTTATCGATCTCTGCGGCGGCGAAGAATTCTTATTTGCCCTTGTAGGTCATGTAACCCACGGTTTCGGAGTGACCTTCGATCTTGCTGACCGATCCCTTGGCCCAATACACGTAATACGGACCGAAACTCGACCACCAGTAACGCCAGTACGGACCGTCCAGCTTCGGATTTTCGTTCGTCTGCGGGTGGCCGACCGACATGATGACCTGTTCCTTGGTCATTCCCTTCAACAACTGGCCCTTGGCGATCGCATTGCGGATGGCGGGCGAAAACTTGGCGATCTTCGGTTTGGGATCGTCAAGGACGACGATCTTGCTGACCCATTGTTCGGTCGTTTCTTCGGCCCGGCCATAGTCATGCCCCAGGCGCATCGGCTTGCCGTCGATTTCCACGTAGGCGCGGTAGCCATCGATCTTCTTGACGCTGATCGGCGTACCGGCCGCGATGAAGGGCAACTGGGCCAGATTCGAATCGCTGATCCAGTCGCCGGAGTAGTGGAGGTTGCAACAGGCATAGCCGTTACGGATCCCGGATTCCTTCTTCGCCGGTTCGGATGCAGTAGCGGCCGGTTTGCCTTCCTCCGGTTTGCTTTCGTTACTCTTGCAAGCTCCCAGCGTAAATGCCACGCAACAGGCGACAGCCAGCAGACGGACGTTTCCGAACTTGGCGAATTCCTTCATGACCGGCCCCCATTCCTGTACGAAAGACCGGCAATTATACCGCTGCTGTTACAGGCGACGGCGTACCGCACGAACCGCCTTCATATACGACCGGAATGATCAGCTTGGCGGCGTCGCGTCGTTTCATTTTGACGCCGGACATCGAAACGATGTTGTCGATCTGCAAATCCGTCGACAGTTGCGGCTTGAGTCCGACCGGCTGGCGTGGATGAAGCTTGAATTCGCGTTTGGCTTTTTCCAGCTGTTCCTTGTTGGAGCTGAAATAGCGGGCTGCGGCAATGGTTTCAGGCAGGTGCTTGAGGACGTGCCACAAACTCCAGCGGTGCTGCCATAGCCGTTTGGCAAAACGCCGACGATAGCCTTTGCTATCGTAGAAGCGTTTGACATGCCAGTTGTACAGCGCATCCATTTCCTCGCGTGTCTCGAAACCTTCCGGTTTGTAGACGAAATTCAGGCAATTCATCAGGCGCCAGTCCTCGATGAAGTCGCCGGTCGGATCATTGATGCATTCCTCCCAGATCGGCGCACCGTGCAAGGGACTGAACTTGGTCATGTTCATTTCGTCGAGGCCGAGCGAGAGAATGAAATCGCTGGTCGTTCGTACGGTTTCCGGCGTCTCGCCAGGCATGCCGAAAATGAACAGGCCCTTGGCGCGCAGGCCGGCAGCGTGGATCTGGCGCACCGTATCGCGCACCGCATCCAGCGTGACCCCGGCCTTGTGGCGTTCCATCATTTCCGGGTCAGCCGATTCGATGCCGATCGACACCATCAGCGCACCGGCCTTCTTCAGCTTGGCCAGCATCTCGTCGGAGGTATGTCCGGCCCGGATGGCGCAGTTGAATTGCATGCCGAGCGGCTCGGCGATCAACAATTCGCACAGATCGAAGACGCGCTGTTTCTTGGCGGTGAACAGGTCGTCATACATGTTGATGTGCCAGACGCCAAACGTGTCCCGCAAATACTTCATGTGGTCGTAGATATATTGCGGCGAGTTGGTCTTGTACTGGCGCTCGAACACGGTGCGGTCACAGAACGAACAGGTGTAGGGGCAGCCGCGCGACGTGATCATCGTTGCACCGTGCTTCTTTTCGTAGGCAAAGAGCGGCAGGTGGTAATCGTGCGGAAAGCCGGCCAGCTTTTCGTAGGCCGGGAAGGGCAGTTCATCGAGATCGACGATGCGGTTGCGTCGCGGATTGACGATGATTCGTCCCGCTTCGTTGCGCCAGATCAGGTTCCCGATTTCAGCCATCGGTTTGCCGTCGGCCAGTTCGAGCATGGCGCCTTCGCCTTCACCCATGACCAGACAGTCTATTTCCGGAAATTTGTCGAGAATCGGGGCGCCGAGCGACGACACATGCACGTTGCCGAACACGATTTTGACCTCGGGCCGGCGTTCGCGGATATAGGCGGCAATTTCGAACGCATCCATGAAACCCGAGGTCGTTGCCGAAAATCCGACCATCTCGGGATCGGTCGCCAGCACGATTTCTGCATTTTCAGCCGTTGTCGGCGGTGCGTACGGTCCGAGGCAGTCATGCAGTTGTACGACATGGCCAAATTTTTCCAGCCATGAAGCCAGTTGCATGATGCCGATGGGCGGCATTCGGTTGGCCAGTACCGAAAAGTCAGGTTGTCCCGGTACAAAATTGAAACCAGCTGGATGAACAAGTGTGACGCGCATGAATCTTCCCCGGACGAAGTGGCTGAATTCTATTAGAAATGACCCAATCTTCAGCAGTTCAATGAAGCTTTGGCATCAATGGTCCGCTTCACCGTCTTGGCGAACATCCGTGATCGGTATGCATGATTGTCGTCTCCGAAAAGAACTGTTTCCCGGCAAAAAAACATTTGCATAATCCGACCGAAAATTTATGCCATCATACTGACTGTGCAGAATTCTCGACTAAGTACCAATGGATCTGTTGACCGTTGCCATCCTCGCCGCATCAGCCATTCTGGTCTATGTGCTGTTGCGGGGCCGCGACCGATATTCACCTGATAGAAAAGAGGGGGCATCCTTAGTGCCTCCCATCGCGCATCCCGGAAATTCCCGATGGCCTGCGTCAAGGCTGACGCTCGATCCGCAAACGCGAAATGCCGATGCCCCTGTGCAAAAGCCGTACCGTCTCCTCAACGATGCCGAGCAGATTCTGTATTTCCGCTTGTATGAAGCCATGCCCAGGATGCTCGTATTTGCCCAGGTTGGCGTGGCTCAACTGGCTCAGTTGAGAGGACGCCGGGAAGCCCGAAAATTGAGTTCGATGCTTGGCAGAGGTGTCGATTTCGTTATCTGTGACAGTGATTTCCGAATCGTGGCAGCCATCGACCTTGCATGGCCAGCGGATGACAGTACTGAAAATTCGCCGCAGGAAGAAAAGCGACGTGCGCTGCAAAACCTGGGTATTCCGCTGATTGTGTATCGTCCCAATCAGTTGCCGGATGCCAATACACTCAGCAATGAGGTGGCCAATGCCATCGTTTACCGAAAACGTCTTGAAGCGGAGCGTAGCTCAGCACAATGAGCCGACAGGCGTTCCAGTGGGTTTATATATTTAAACTGTTTATACAGTTACTACTGAGAATATATCAGAGACAACTCTGTGGATAAAATAGTTTTTACTTTAATTTTCAGTTAGTTGAATCAATAAAACGGATTCTGTAAACCCTCTGGATTGGCTGTGGATAAAATCGGGATAGTTTTCGGGAATTTCGAAAATGTCGATTTACCCACATTGCGCGGACAGTTTGTTCACAGGCTTATCGACAGCCGGAAGCAGGCCTATTTTCCGATGCAGAAGCGGCTGAAAATAACCCCCAGCAGGTCGTCGGCAGTAAATTCCCCGGTGATTTCACCAAGTGCGTACTGAGCCAGGCGAAGTTCCTCGGCAAACAGTTCAAGTGCCGGAAGAATGCCTTCGGCGACGCTTCGTGCCGCAGCAACGTGCTCCTGCGCTGTAGCGAGGGCCCGCAGATGACGTTCGCGGGCAATGAATACGTCTTCGGCCTGGTGCCAGCCGGCGATTCTCAGCAGTTCCTGGCGCAGCAAATCGATACCCTGATTGGCCTTGGCGGATAGCGAGATCGCCACGCCGTTGGCTTCGTCATGCCGCTCGGCCTCGCGTTGGGCCAGATCGATCTTATTGTAGAGCGTGATCCGTTGCAGGGCCTTCGGCAGTCGTTCAAGAATATCCCGATCGGCATCGCTGA
The DNA here is from genome assembly GCF_008711155.1 of Dechloromonas sp. CZR5. Lineage (GTDB taxonomy): Bacteria > Pseudomonadota > Gammaproteobacteria > Burkholderiales > Rhodocyclaceae > Azonexus. The sequence goes on from NZ_VUYQ01000002.1 coordinate 558,166, forward strand.
CACCTGTTCGTGCATCGACGAGGAGAAGAACGACGTCGGAGCGTTCGATTTCCTTCCAGCTGCGCTCTATGCCAATCCGTTCGACTTCGTCGTCGGTTTCGCGCAGGCCGGCGGTATCGATGATATGCAGCGGAATGCCCTCGATCTGGATGGTCGAGCGCAAGGCGTCGCGCGTGGTGCCGGCAATGGGCGTGACGATGGCCAGGTCGTCGCCAGCCAGGCGGTTGAGCAGCGAGGACTTGCCGACGTTGGGCTGGCCGGCGAGTACGACGTGCAGGCCGGATTGCAGCAGCTTGCCCTGGCTGGCGCGGTCGAAAATCTCGGCGAGCTTCAGTTGCAGGCGTTCGAGGCGGCCGAAGGCATCCGCTGCCTTGAGGAAATCGATATCTTCCTCGGGGAAATCGAGCGTGGCTTCAACCAGCATGCGCAGGTTGATCAATTCCTCGTTCAACTCGCCAATCGCCTTCGAGAACTCGCCCTGCAGCGAGCGCACCGCAGAGCGGGCTGCGCTGGCCGTGGCGGCATCGATCAGATCGGCGACTGCTTCGGCCTGGGCAAGGTCCATCTTGCCGTTGAGGAAGGCGCGACGGCTGAATTCGCCGGGTTCGGCCAGACGGGCGCCGAGGTCCAGACAGCGGGCGAGCAGCATCTGCATGACTACCGGACCACCGTGGCCCTGCAGTTCGAGTACATCTTCGCCGGTAAAAGAATGCGGGTTAGGAAAGTAAAGCAGCAGGCCGGTATCGATCGTGCTGCCGTCGGCAGCCCTGAAATCGGCCAGCGTCGCGTAGCGCGGCCGGGGAGTCTTGCCGCTCAGTGCAAAAGCAAAGGGCAGCAAATTGCTGCCCGAGATGCGGATGACGCCGACACCGCCGCGGCCGGGGGCCGTGGCGATGGCGGCGATGGTGCCCTTGTTCACACTTTAGGCTTTCGCATCGTTGGCAGCCTTGCCGCCAGTGTCGATCATGCGGGTGATCTGCCACTGCTGGGCGATGGACAGCACGTTGTTGACCACCCAGTAGAGCACTAGACCGGCAGGGAACCAGAAGAACATCACGCCGAAGATCAGCGGCATCATCATCATGACCTTGGCCTGGATCGGGTCCGGCGGGGTCGGGTTCAGCTTGGTCTGCACGAACATCGACACCATCATGATGACGGGCAGGATGTAGTAGGGGTCGGCCGAAGCGAGGTCGGTTATCCAGCCGATCCAAGGTGCATCGCGCATTTCGACGGCGCCGAGCAACACCCAGTAGAGCGCGATGAAGACCGGGATCTGGACCAGGATGGGCAGGCAGCCGCCGAGCGGATTGACCTTCTCGGTCTGGTACAGCTTCATCATTTCCTGGTTCAGGCGCTGCTTGTCGTCGCCGAAACGTTCCTTGAGCTGCATCAGGCGCGGCGTCAGCACCTTCATCTTGGCCATCGACTTGTACGAAGCGGCCGACAGTGGATAGAAAACCGCCTTGATCATGATGGTCAGGATCACGATCGCCCAGCCCCAGTTGCCGACCAGCTTGTGGATGGCTTCCAGCGCCCAGAAGATCGGGGCGGCAACCACGGTCAGCCAGCCGTAGTCGACCACCAGATCGAGGCCGGTGGCGACCTGCTTGAGGGAAGATTGTTCCTGCGGGCCGGCATAAAGGCCGACCGAGGCTTCTCCCTTGGCGCCCGGCGCGATTTCGGCGACCGGAACGATCACGCCGGCCTGGAAGATATTGCTGCCATCGACCTTGCGCATGTAGAACTCGCGCTGGGTCTTGTCTTTCGGTACCACGGCGGCAACGAAATAGTGCTGAACCATGGCCAGCCAGCCGTTGTCGGCCGTCTTGGCGAATTTGGCCTTGTTGTCGGCGATATGGCCGAAATCGACCTTCTGATACTTGTCGGTTTCGGTATAGACGGCAGGGCCGGTGAAGGTCGATACCATCTTGCTTTCGCCCGCCGGTGCGACGTCGTCGCGCTGCAACTGGAAGTAAGCATGCGGTGCGATGGCCTTGTCGCTGCCGTTGGCGATTTCCCAAGCGACATCGACCAGATAGGACCCACGCTTGAAGGTCAGGATCTTGGCGACCTTGACGCCGTTCTGTTCGGCTTCAAGACGTATCTTCAGCTCGTCACTGCCATCGGCCAGTTCGCTTGCGCCGGCAACACGCTTGAAGGTGGTGCGGTGGGTCGGCAGGCCTTCGCCGATCAGGCCAGCCTGAGCCATATAGTGATGTTTGGCGTCAAACAGGACGAAATGCTTGTCCTTTTGATCCTGTTCCCGGTACTTCAGCAACTCCAGACCGACCAGATCGCCGCCTTGAGTGGAAATGGTGGCCTTCAACAGGTCGGTGCTGACCGTGAAGGTTTCGGCGGTCGATGCCGGCACAGCTGCCGTTGGCGTTACCGGAGCAGCCTTCCCCTGCAGTCCGACCGACGGCGTCGGTACTGAGCCGGTGGATTGGCCTGCAACCGCAGCTTCCACGGCGGGTTTCGGCTGATTGTATTTCTGCCAGTTTTCCCACAGCATGAAGCTGGAGAAGGTGAAGATCAGAACCAGAATAAGGCGTCGAGTGTCCATGAACTGCCTACAAAGAATTGTTCGTCAGGGTACGGGATCATACCCGCCGGGATGCCACGGGTGACAGCGGCAGATGCGTTTTGCACCCAGCCAGCCGCCGCGAATGGCGCCATATTTCTGTACTGCTTCCACCGTATATTCCGAACAGCTCGGAAAATATCGGCAACGTCGTCCGAGAAAAGGGCTGATTGCATATTGATAAGTGCGAACCAGTCCGATCAACAGCCGCTTCATCCTGTTTCCCGCTTTGGCCGGGGTCGTTGCAGCTTGTCGAGCAGAACGAGGAAATCATCGGCCAACATTTTGCCATCCAGCGGAGACGGTTTTGTTGCAAGCCGGACGACCAGATCGACTGCCGGCAAAGATGGGCAACGTAAACGGAACTGTTCGCGGACGACACGCTTGACGCGATTACGGTCTACGGCCCGCTTCAATTGCTTCTTGCCGACAACCAGACCCAGGCGCGCTTCGGTGTTCCCTTCGGGGCGCGGCTGGTAGTGCAACATCAGCCACTTCCCGCGAATCGCCCTCCTGAAACCAAAAACGGATGAAAATTCATCCGTTTTGGTCAGGCGATAGCGTCTGGCGAAGCTTTGATTCACCTCGCCGTGTCCGGCTTAAACAGCCAGACGCTTGCGGCCCTTGGCGCGGCGAGCGGCGAGAACGGCACGGCCGCCCTTGGTGCGCGAACGGACCAGGAAGCCATGGGTGCGCTTGCGGCGCACGACCGACGGTTGATACGTGCGTTTCATGTCGTAATCCCTTGATGTGCTAAGAAAAACACGCGATTAGACTCCGTTGAGAGGGGGTTTGTCAAGATCAATTATTTTTCAAAGCTGTGGATAACTTGATTGAGGGCGGGTAAAATTGCGAGTTCGTCAGTCACCGAACGGTTTTTGACGTATCCAGAAAATTGCAATCAAATCATAGATCTAATAACCGCCATCGAATGATTGTTCGAATGCGCGGGGAGGAGTTTTTTCGTCGATGGCCGGTTTTTGGGAATCCTGTTTGCAACGCTTCGAGCAGGAACTGCCCGCGCAGCAATTCAACACCTGGATCAGGCCGCTTCGGCTCGAAGGTGAAACCACGGCTCTGGAAAACGGTTTGCGCCTCATCGCGCCCAACGGATTCATCCTGAAGTGGGTACGCGATCGCTATCTGTCGCGTATCGAAGACTACAGCCGCAACTTTTTTGCCGGCCCGGTGACCATTGCCTTGGTCATCGGTTCGGGCAAGGTTGCGCCGACGCGTGTCGAGGCGACTGCCGAATCTGTTGAAAGCACCCCGGCCAAGCCGAGCGGACCGGTCGAACGCAAGGGTAGTGCCCAGGAAAAACCGGGAGCCCGCAAGAACAATTACGAAAAATCCCGCCTGTTCCCCACTTTCACCTTCGACAATCTCGTCGTCGGCAAGGCCAACGATCTGGCCCGGGCGGCGGCGGTCCAGGTTGCCCATAATCCGGGCGGTGCCTACAACCCGTTGTTTATCTACGGTGGTGCCGGCCTTGGCAAGACCCACCTGATCCACGCCATCGGCAACACCATCCTGGCAGAAAACCCGGAAAAGGTCGTCCGCTACGTACACGCCGAGGACTATTACTCCGACGTCGTCCGCGCCTATCAGCAGAAATCCTTCGACACCTTCAAGCGCATGTACCGCTCGCTCGATGTGCTGCTGCTCGACGACGTGCAGTTCTTCAACGGCAAGAACCGTTCGCAGGAAGAATTCTTCTTCCTGTTCAACGCGCTGATCGAAGCCCGCAAGCAGATCATCATTACCTGCGACACCTATCCGAAGGACATCAACGGTCTGGACGACCGGCTGGTCACCCGTTTCGACTGGGGCCTGACCGTGCAGATCGAACCGCCGGAACTGGAAATGCGCGTCGCCATCCTGAAAAAGAAGGCCGAGGCGGAAGGTATCCAGCTTGACGACGAAGTCGCTTTCTTCATTGCCAAGCATCTACGCTCCAATGTGCGCGAGCTGGAAGGGGCGTTGAAGAAGGTGCTGGCCTATTCGTCCTTCCATGGCCGCGCCATTGCACTGGATCTGGCCAAGGAAGCGCTGAAGGATGTCATTGGTTCGGTACGCAACGTCGGTATCGACAATATCCAGAAGACTGTCGCCGACTATTACAAGATCAAGGTCGCCGACCTGTTCTCCAAGAAGCGTACACGCGCCATTGCCCGGCCGCGCCAAGCGGCGATGTGGCTATGCCGCGAAGTGACCTCGCACAGTTTCCCGGAAATCGGCGATGCCTTCGGTGGTCGCGACCATACGACGGTCATTCATGCGGTAAAGACCATCGACAGCCTGCGCACCAAGGAAAACGAGTTGAACCACGATTTGCATGTTTTGCTGCAAGTATTGAAAGGATGAGGCTGTCGATAATCCTGTGAACAAGTTGTCGACGCTTTGTGAGTCATCTGGTGAAACCCGCTTTGTGGGAAAATTATCCGGATTTCATCCACAGGCAATCCAGAGACTTTCGCAGACGGCCAAATCAATTTTAATTTATTGAAATAAAAGATAATTTTTCAGTTGTCCACAGAATTGTTCCCGATATAGTCTATAAAGGAATTTAATTTATGGTTCTTATTAAAACCCAAAGAGACACGCTTCTTGCCCCGCTGCAGTCTGTGTCGGGAATTGTCGAACGTCGTCATACGCTGCCGATCCTGTCCAACGTCCTGCTGGAAAAGAAGGGGGATCGCCTGACGCTGCTGGCGACCGATATCGAAATTCAGATCACGACTGCGACTGAAGGCGCTGGTGGCGATGGCGATGGCGCCGTGACGGTGGGTGCCCGCAAATTGCAGGAAATTTTGCGTTCGTTGCCGGATACCACCGAAGTCAGTCTGGTCCTCGAAGACAAGCGCCTGCAAGTGCGGGGCGGCAAGAGCCGTTTCAGCCTGCAGACCTTGCCGGCCGATGACTTCCCGCGGATGACTATCAGCGAGGGCGAGACCAAGCAGTTCTCGATTTCGCAGAAGGCCTTCCGCCAACTGATCAGCAAGACCCAGTACTCGATGGCGGCACAGGACGTGCGCTATTACCTGAACGGTCTGCTGCTGCTAGTCGAAGGCAAGGAACTGCGTGCCGTGGCCACCGATGGTCACCGCCTGGCCTTTGCCAGCGTCGAGATTGAAACCGAACTGCCGCGCCAGGAAATGATCCTGCCGCGCAAGACGGTTCTCGAACTGAACCGCCTGCTGGTCGATACCGACGATGCGCTGAACATTACGCTGACCCCGAACCAGGTCCGTTTCGCTTTCGGTTCCGTCGTTCTGGTTTCGAAGCTTATCGACGGCAAGTTCCCGGATTACGAGCGTGTCGTTCCGGCGACCCTGAAGAACCACATGAAGGTTGGCCGCCAGACGTTGATGCAAGCCATGCAACGCGCCGCCATCCTGACCAACGAAAAATTCCGTGGTGTCCGTGTCGTGCTCGGTGAAAACAGCCTGAAGCTGATCGCCGCCAACGCCGAACAGGAAGAAGCACAGGAAGAAATCGAAGTCGACTACACCGGCGACGTCATCGACGTCGGTTTCAACGTCGGCTATCTGCTGGATGTGCTGAACAACGTCCATGCCGATGAAATCCAGTGGAGTTTCAACGACGCCAATTCGAGCGCGCTGATTACCTTGCCGGGTAACGACCGCTTCAAGTACGTCGTGATGCCGATGCGCATCTGATTTTCCAGCAGTAACCCGAAAGAAGGTCTGTCCAGCCGGGCAGACCTTTTGCAGTTTCACGTGGAACCAAAACAATGAGTGAAGAGAACGTCCCGCAAAGCGCCTCGCCGGCCTATGGCGAATCCAGCATCCAGATCCTTGAAGGTCTGGAGGCCGTGCGCAAGCGTCCCGGCATGTACATCGGCGATACGTCCGACGGTACCGGCCTGCACCACCTGGTTTTCGAAGTCGTCGACAACTCCATCGACGAAGCGCTGGCCGGGCATTGCGACGACATCATCGTCACCATCCACACCGACAACTCGATTTCCGTCATCGACAACGGCCGCGGCATCCCGACCGGCGTCAAGATGGACGACAAGCACGAGCCGAAGCGCTCGGCGGCTGAAATCGCGCTGACCGAACTGCACGCTGGCGGCAAGTTCAACCAGAACTCGTACAAGGTGTCCGGTGGTCTGCACGGTGTCGGCGTTTCCTGCGTCAATGCACTGTCCAAGTTCCTGCGCCTGACCATTCGCCGCGATGGCAAAAAGCACTTCATGGAATTCTGCCGTGGCGTGCCGGTGGACCGCGTGCTCGAAACCCGCGACGGCGTCGAGATTTCGCCGCTGAAAGTCATCGGCGAAACCGAAAAACGCGGCACCGAAGTGCACTTCCTGGCCGACGAGGAAATCTTCGGCCATGTCGAATTCCACTACGAAATTCTCGCCAAGCGCCTGCGCGAGCTGTCCTTCCTGAACAATGGCGTCTCGATCAAGCTCGTCGACCAGCGCACCGGCAAGGAAGAACTCTTCGCCTTCGCCGGCGGCGTGCAAAGCTTCGTCGAGTACGTCAACCGCACCAAGTCGGTCCTGCACCCCAAGATTTTCTACTCGGCCGGTGAGGCCAAGGTAGGCCAGGGTGCCAGCGACAACGGCGTCACCATCGGTGTCGAAGTGGCGATGCAGTGGAACGATTCCTATCAGGAACAAGTGCTCTGCTTCACCAACAACATTCCCCAATCCGACGGCGGCACCCACCTGACCGGCCTGCGTGCCGCGATGACCCGCGTCATCAACAAGTACATCGACGAAAACGAGATCGCCAAGAAGGCCAAGGTCGATATCAGCGGCGACGACATGCGCGAAGGCCTGGCCTGCGTTCTGTCGGTCAAGATGCCTGACCCCAAGTTCGCTTCGCAGACCAAGATGAAGCTGGTTTCCTCGGAAGCCCGCCCGGCGGTCGAAGAAGTCGTGGCTCAGAAGCTGGCAGATTTCCTGCTGGAAAACCCGATTGACGCCAAGACCATTTGCGGCAAGATCGTCGAAGCTTCCCGCGCTCGCGAAGCGGCTCGCAAGGCCCGCGAAATGACCCGCCGCAAGGGTGTCCTGGACGGCATCGGTCTGCCCGGCAAGCTGGCCGACTGCCAGGAAAAAGACCCCGCGCTGTGCGAAATCTACATCGTCGAGGGTGACTCGGCCGGCGGCTCCGCCAAGCAAGGCCGCGACCGCAAGTTCCAGGCGATCCTGCCGCTGCGCGGCAAGGTACTGAACGTCGAGAAGGCGCGTTTCGATAAGCTGATCTCCTCCGAACAGATCGTCACGCTGATCACCGCCCTCGGCACGGGCATCGGCAAGGACGATTTCAACGTCGAAAAGCTGCGTTACCACCGCATCATCATCATGACCGACGCGGACGTCGACGGTGCGCACATCCGAACCCTGCTGCTGACCCTGCTCTACCGCCAGATGCCGGAACTGGTCGACCGCGGCTACATCTACATCGCTCAGCCGCCGCTCTACAAGGTCAAGCACGGCAAGACCGAGCGCTACCTCAAGGACGACCAGGAATACAACCAGTTCCTGCTCAACATGGCGCTGGATGAAGCCGTCCTGACGCCGCGTGCCGGCGCCGAGGGCATCAGCGGCCCCGCTCTGGAGGCACTGGCACGCTCCTGGCTGGCCACCGAAGCGGTGATCGAACGCCTGTCGCACATCATCAACCCCGAGGTCCTGCAATCCATCGTGCGCCACAACCTGGCGATCGATCTCTCCTCCGAAGAGAAGGCACGCGCCAGCGCCGACCTGATCGCCGGCAGGATTGCTGCCGGAACCCGCATCGTGCCCAAGTTCGACGACATACAGGAACGCTGGATTCTGCGCATTGAGCGCATGCACCACGGCAACCTGAAGGTAGGCCTGATCGACGAGGATTTGCTGCTCTCCGGCGACTTTATACAGCTCAAGCGTACGGCGGAAACCCTGTCCGACCTGTTCGGCGCAGGTGCCGTGATGGCCCGCGGCGAGAAGAAGCAGGTCGTCACCAACTTCGGCGACGCCATGAAGTGGCTGCTCAACGAAGTCGAGCGCGGCATCAGCAAGCAGCGCTACAAAGGTCTGGGCGAAATGAACCCCGAGCAGCTGTGGGAAACGACCATGGACCCGAAGGTGCGCCGCCTGCTACGCGTGCAGATCGACGACGCCATCGCCGCCGACGAAATTTTCACCACGCTGATGGGCGAAAACGTCGAACCGCGCCGGGAATTCATCGAAACCAATGCGCTCAATGCGCGGATCGATATCTAGGAATTCTTGCTAAGAAAGGCTGGAGGCGGAGTTCGGGCATGCGCGTCGTAGTTCAGCGCGTCTGTGAGGCGTCGGTCACGGTTGATCGCCAGGTGTCCGGAAGCATCGGCAAGGGGTTGCTGGTGCTGGCCGGTTTCGAGGCTGACGATAGCGAGAGCGATCTCGACTGGATGGCCGGCAAGCTGGTGCGCATGCGCCTGTTTTCCGACGAGGCGGGCGTGATGAATCGCAGCGTTCAGGAGGTCGGCGGCGAGATTCTCGCCGTTTCGCAATTCACGCTCTACGCCTCGGTCAGAAAGGGCAACCGGCCGTCGTGGAGCCGCGCGGCGCGGGGTGAGGTGTCGGGGCCGTTGTTCGAGCGCTTTGTCGCCAGGCTTTCGGCCGAGCTGGGCAAGCCGGTGCCGACCGGTGTTTTCGGCGCCGACATGCAGGTAGCGCTGGTCAATGACGGGCCGGTGACCATCGCGGTGGATTCTCGCAACCCCGATTGATTGCCAATCGGTACAAACGTGTTCATCAGAGCCCGGTTTGGGTGCTGGCAATGATCGCCGGATAGCCCGGCGGGCTGTCCTTGTGGTGGTAGATTTCCTTGATGTGGAATTCCAGGTCGGTCAGGGCGCCGTTTTCGTCGGCGTAGATTTCCTTGATGCGCAGTATTTCCGGCAATGCCGACTTGAAGGCGGCGATCAGGGTGGGGTCGAAATGGCGGCCGCTCTGCTCGTCGAAGTACTGCAGGGCGGCTTCGAGGCTGACTGCGGCCTTGTAGGGACGAACCGACATCAGGGCATCGAAGACGTCCGCGATGGCGACGATACGCCCTTCCAGCGGAATGGCTTCGCCGGCGAGGCGTTGCGGGTAGCCGCTGCCGTCCCACTTTTCGTGGTGGGTGAGGGCGATGATGCGGGCGGTTTCGAGCAGTTCGTTGTCGTGCTTGCCGATGATCTCGGCACCCATCACCGGGTGGCGATACATCACCTCCCATTCCGCTGGGTCGAGCTTGCCCGGTTTGAGCAGGATGGCGTCGGGGATGCCGATCTTGCCGATGTCGTGCATCGGCGCCGTGTTGAAGATGATGTTGGCCGCTTCTTCCCCCATGCCGTGCGCCAAGGCGATCAGGCGGGCGTAGTGGCTCATGCGCAGCACGTGGTTGCCGGTTTCGTTGTCCTTGAATTCGGCAGCGCGGCCGAGGCGCCTGATGATCTGCTGGCGGGTGGTGAGCAGTTCCAGGGTGCGCTGGCGGACCATGCGCTCGAGTTCCCGCGACTGGTCATAGAGGGCCAGATGGGTGCGTACCCGCGCCTTGACGATGGGTGGGCTGATCGGCTTGGTGATGTAGTCGACGGCGCCGGTGTCGAGGCCGCGCTGCTCGTCTTCGGTGCTGCCCATCGCGGTGACGAAGATGATCGGAATGCGCCGCCGGTCGGGGTTCGTCTTCAGGCGCCGGCAGATTTCCAGGCCGCTGATGCCGGGCATCATGATGTCGAGCAGGATCAGATCGGGCGGTTCGTCGGAATAGACGATCTTCAAGGCCTTTTCACCGGAGGTGGCAACCCGGACGCGATAATCGTCGCGCAGCACTTCGCTGAGCAGTTCGATGTTGTCCGGGCTGTCATCGACAACCAGCACGCATTGTTTGGGCAGAAGGGGGGACATGGCTGGCGACTCTCTTTGGCAGGTCAGGTGTTGTTCTGGTGGGTGGTCATCTGATGCAGTGTTTCCTTTGCGTCCTCAAAGGCATACTGATTGATCTGACGGGCCAGTTGGTCGACCAGCACGGGGTCGAACAACTGCTTGAGCCGTATGGCAATGTCGTCGAAGGACTGTACGGCGGCAGCATCGTCATTGTCCAACAGGCGATGCAGATTGGATAGCGCATCGGCCGCCAGTTCGTCGACCGGTGGCGCCGCCACAGATGATGTCTGGCTGTGGATTTCGCGGGCCTGGACGATGACGGTGGCGAGGTGTTCGGCCAGGGTTTTCAACCGCACATCGATGTCCGGATGGCCGACGGCGAGGCCGCGCTTGAGTTGTCCTTCCAGTTCGCCTGCCTGTCCGGCCAGTGCGTGCGCGCCGATATTGCCGGCGAGGCCGCGCAAGGTGTGGGCGCGGAGCAGCATGGCATCGATATTGCCGTTGGCCTGGTCGGCCAGCAGTCGGCTGGCAGCATCGGCCTGGTTGTCGCAAAAACGGCCGAGCAGGCGGTTGTACAGGGCCCGGTTGCCGCCGAGCCGGGACAAGGCGGCCGCCATATCGATGCAACTGTCGCCAGCGGGCGATGTGGTCCGGGAATTCTCGTTTTCGAGGGGGCTTTCGCGTGCGATGGATGCTTGTTGGCCCAGCCAGCGGGCCAGGGTGTCGTGAAGAAGGGTGATGTCGATGGGCTTCGGTATGTGATCGTTCATGCCGACGGCCAGGCAGCGTTCCCGGTCGCTGGCCAGGGCGTTGGCGGTCATGGCGACGATGGGCAGGTGGCGGGTGCCGGGCAGCCGGCGTATGGCTTCGGTGGCGGTGTAGCCGTCCATGACCGGCATGTGGCAATCCATCAGGATCAGATCGTAGGGGGTGAGCCCTGCCTTCTGGAGGGCAATCTGGCCGTTTTCAGCCGTTTCCACATGGAGGCCGATGCTGCTCAGCATTTCCTCGGCCAGCTCCCGATTGACTTCGTTGTCTTCGACGAGCAGCACGCGTTGGCCGGAAAATCGGCTTGGTGCGCGCGGCCTGCTGGCGGGCACCTCCCGGTTGCCGGCGTCGCGATGGAGGGCTTCCATGATGGCGTCGAACAGCGTCGACGGGGTTGCCGGTTTGCCAAGGATGGCGCCGACTTGCCTTTCGCCCAGTGCCGCCTGCAGTTCCTCCCGGTCGTAGGCGGTCGCCATGACAATTGCCGGCGACTGATCGGCCTGCTCTAGAGCGATCTGGCCGAGCAATTCGACGCCATCCACGTCGGGCATCTTCCAGTCGACGATGAGCAGGCCGTAGGGACGATTCTCCTTCTGCGCGCTGGCGAGGGCGGCGAGGGCGGGCTCGGCGCCGGCTACGGCATCGCCTTCGATATCCAGCATGTGCAGCATGTGCAGAAAAACGTCGCAGGTGCCCGGGCTGTCGTCGACGACCAGCGCCCGCAGGCCGTTCGGCAATCCCATGCGCCGGGGTGCTTCGGTCTCGCCAGCCGGGGTGCCGAACGGGAGACGGAAGGTGAAGCAACTGCCGACCCCGAGCTGGCTGCGCACGCCGATGGTGCCACCTTGCAGGTCGACGATGCGTTTGCAGATGGACAGCCCCAGCCCGGTACCGCCGTATTTGCGCGTGGTCGACGCGTCGGCCTGCGTGAAGGCGGCAAACAACCCTTCCTGCTGTTCGACGGTCATCCCGATGCCGCTATCCATGATCTCGAAGGCAAGTTCGAGCCCATTTTCGCCGCGCGAGGCCGCGGAGACGGCGACCTTGATTTCCCCGACCTCGGTGAACTTGATGGCGTTGCCGACCAGGTTGAGCAAGACCTGTCCGAGGCGCAGCGGGTCGCCGAGCAGGCGATCGGGAACCCCGGGAGCGATGTCGTAGATCAGTTCCAGCCCGCGGTCGCGGGCCTTCACGCCGCACAGGTCGCCGAGATGGCGCAGGGTGGCGTCGAGACTGAAGGGAACGCATTCGAAGTGCATCATCCCGGCCTCGATCTTGGAGAGATCGAGGATGTCGTTGATGATGCCGAGCAGCCCCTTGGCGGCATTGTCGACCTTGTTCAGGTAGTTCCGCTGGCGTGCGTCCAGTTCGGTTCGCAGCGCGAGGTGCGTCATGCCGATGATGGCGTTCATCGGGGTGCGGATTTCGTGGCTCATGTTGGCCAGGAAATCGGCCTTGGCGGCGGCGGCCGCCTCTGCCGCCTCGCGCGCCCGGCCGGATTCGCGCTCGGCTTCCTTCAGTGCCGAGATATCGACAATGACGCCGACCAGCCCGTCCGGCCGGCCATCCTGGGCGCTGAAGCCGCTGACCGAGTAGAGGGCATCGCGCAAACGGCCTTCGGCGTCGACCAATTGCACTTCGCGGCTTACCCGGGCGCATTCGGCAATGATGTGCTCGTCTTCGGCCTGATAGGCCAGGCGGGCTTCTTCCGGAATATAGGTCAGTTCGAGGACGCTTTTGCCGATCAGATCCCGGCGCTGGATGCCGAAAAACGATTCGTAGGCCTTGTTGCAGCCCAGAAAGCGGGTGCTGGTCCCCTTGTAGAAAATCGGGTTGGGAATGGTATCGAGCATCGCCTGAAGCAATGCGAACTGGCGGATCAGTTCAGCTTCGATTTCGCGGCGATCCGTGACGTCGAGAACGGTGACCAGGATCGAGTCGAGTTCGCCGTCGCCCTGGCGGATGGCGGTCAGCTGCACGTCGCCCCAGCGCGATTCGCCTCCCCGGGTGACGAATTCAAATTCATTGCGCAGGCTTTGCCGGCCATCGTGCCGCTCCTGGTTCAGCAGATCGTCCATCCGGCGCTGGATATCGACCGGCAGTTCGATGCTGTCGGGGCGGGCGAGCAACGGCTCCATCGGTTGATCGATGAAGCGGGCGAAAGCCCGGTTGATCAGTGTCGGCTTGCGCTCGCGGTCGAGGCTGACGATACCGACGGCCGCGTTGTCGAAAATGGCGCGGAAGAACGCTTCCCGTTTCTCAAGGATTTCCTGATTCTGGCGCAATGCCTGGGTGCGGACGGAAACTTTCTGCTCCAGCGCGTTGTTGGCGTCTTTCTGCTCCCGGCGGGCGCTCTGCAGATGCTGGCGCATGACGTCCAGGGCCGCGGCGAGCTGGATGACTTCCCGCCAGCGGGCAGCGGTCGTGACCGGGGCATCCAGGTCCATGTCGCCGATCCGCATGCTGTCGTTGGCCAGCGCGATCAACGGTTCGCCGAAGCGCTTGGCGATCCGGATGGCGACAATCATCCCCAGCGCCAGCGCCGACAGGGTGATCAGGCCAAGCAGTAGCAAGTCCTGCCTGGTGATCGGGATGAAGTCGCTTTCCGGCGCGCTGGCACCAAGCCATATCCCGGTATCCTTGATCGGCCTGAAAAGGCTGATCCAGCGGCCGTCTGCATGTGCGATGCGATGTACGCCCTGGGCCGGATTCGGCTCGGCCTGCCACGCCTGGAAGGCGCTGGCCAGCTCGGGAAAGCCGAGTTCCTCCGGTGTCTTGAGCAGCGCATCCTGCATGGACTGCCGATCCGTGAAGCGCGGATCGTTGGGGAGGGCGATCATCCGGCCCTCCTTGAGGAAGAGCGCGGCCTTGCCCCGCGGGCTGATATCCAATTGGGTGGTGAACTCGGCGATGTCGATCAGCCGGACGTCGTGGGCGATCACGTAGCTCGATCCATCGGCTGCCTGCCAGCGCATGCTGGCCGTGACGCCGGGTTCGCGGGTCGTGAAGAAGATGTAGGGTTCCGTCCAGAACACCGTGTTGTCGTCGGACAGCGCCAGCGCGCCCTTGAACCAGGGCCGTTCGCGGGCGTCGTAGTGGCGCTCGCGCATCTCGACGCGCTCGATCTGCCGGTTGGTATCCCAGGTGATCCAGTAGGTCTGGGCTCCCCACGCCTCCGGATTGGAGATCCGGTTGATCCAGCGGCCTTCCTTGGTCATCAGCAACAGAATTTCGCGCCCGGATTCGTGCGCAAAAACAACTGACGTGATCTCGCCATGGTGGGCGATGATCGGGAAAAAGAACTCGTTGAAGCGCAGCAATCCGTCAAGATCGAGATCGCTGTTCCTGCCCCAGCCCTGGCTGCTGCGCAAGGTGACTTCGACCGTCTTGAGGAGTCGGGTGTAACGGGCCTCGAGCTGTCCGGCGGCCAGCTCCATCTGCGATCTGGCCAGGCGGTCGACGGTCGGCATGCCGATCAGCTGGTAGAGGGCGGCCGCGAATGCGATCAGGGCAAGCAGAATGAGCAGCCCGATACGCATGATCAGGCTGTTCGCAAATCCCGGCATCCTGAAGGAAACGCTGCGCAGCATCCCTTCCCCCCCTCGTGTCGTTTTCTCGATAGCGGCCTGTCGCCGGAGGCCTCGAAATTTATTCTGTGGCGACTTTGTGTCGAGATATACGGTGGGCGTATTCCCATGTCAACAAATTATGCGATGGGCGTAGGGTTCCGGGCCGCCATTGCCCGGGCTTGCTGCACGGGAAAGGCCGCTTTTTCCGGGTTTTCGGGAAGTCGTGCCTTAGCGGACGACGATTGTGTCGGGTACTTTCCCGATGAATTCCAGGCGCCGGCTCAGGGCCTCGCTGACGAAGATGCGGCCGTCGCGGTCGACGCGCAGCACGAGGCCGACGTCCATTTGGCGAGCCATCTCGCGCCAGCCCGCAGCGCCGGCGATGAACACCGGCTTGGAGGATGCATCCGACAGGGTGCCGGACCTGGGGCCGGCGGGAATCAGTACCGTCACCGCCTGCGTATGGGCGGCGGGGTGGCCGCTGCGGGGGTCTAGCAGGTGCGGGTAGCGCTCGCCGTCGACTTCGAAGAAGCGCTGGTAATCGCCGGAGGTGCCGATGGCTTCGCCGTCGTCGAGGGTCACTGTGGCGAGCGGGCCGGGCTGGCGCGGATGCTGGATGCCGACCCGCCACTTCTTGCCTTCCTTGCTGCCCAGCGCCATGACGTTGCCGCCGATGTTGATCAGCGCGTTGCGTATGCCCATGTCGCGCAGGATGGTGGCTGCACGGTCGAGGGCGACGCCCTTCAGGTAGCCGCCGAAGTCGAGGGCGACGTGGCGATTGCGGCTGGTGACGATATTCCCGTCGACGGCGATGTCGGCAATCGACGGCCGGTCGGCCAGCCAGGTCTTGATCTCGGCCTCGGGCGGCAGTTCCGCCTTGAATTCGTCGGCTTGGAAACCCCATAGCTTGATGAGGCGGCCAATGCCGGGATCGAACAGGTTATCGCCCTGTTGTGCCAGCGCCTGGGCTTCGCGGACGAAGCCGGCCAGTTCGGTCGTGACGGTGTGCGGCTTGCCGGCGGCGATGGCCTCGTTGAGGGCACTCAGTTCCGACGGTTGCCAGGCGTGGTAGGCGCGATGCAGGCGGTCGAATTCGCGCAGTACGGCGGCAATGGCCTGGCGGCCCTGCGCCGGATCGTCGCCGACGACGATGACCTCGACCCGGGTGCCGAAGACATAGGCCTGTTGCTCCTGCAGCGGGGTGCGGCTGCAGGCGGTCAGGAGTACGGCGAGCAGGACGAACAGGAACCGCGTTACGACAATCCGCATGCGTGTTCGAGGGCGGTGATGAAGGCGCCGGCGGCATCGAATCCCGACTGCTGGCGGATCTCGACCATGCAGGTCGGGCTGGTGACGTTGATCTCGGTGAGATGGTTGCCGATGACGTCGATGCCGACCAGCATCAGGCCCCGCTTGAACAGGATGGGGCCGAGCGCGTCGGCGATCTGCCGGTCGCGGCCGGACAATTCCTGGGCAACGCCGGTACCGCCGGCGGCCAGGTTGCCGCGCGTCTCGCCGGCCTTGGGAATGCGCGCCAGGCACCACGGCACCGGTTTGCCGGCAATGAGCAGGATGCGCTTGTCGCCGTGGGTGATCTCCGGCAGGTAACGTTGCGCCATGATCGTGCGGGCGCCCTGGTGGGTCAGCGTTTCCAGAATGACGTTGCGGTTGGGGTCGTTGCGGTGCACGCGAAAGATCTGGCTGCCGCCCATGCCGTCGAGCGGCTTGAGGATGACGTCACGCTCCTCGTCGATGAAATGCTGGAGTTGCGCCATCTCCCGGCTGACCAGGGTGGGCGGCGCGAAGTCCGGAAACTCCATGATCGCCAGCTTTTCCGAATGGTCGCGCAGGGCGCGCGGCCGGTTGAAGATGCGTACGCCGTCGGCTTCGGCTCGTTCGAGCAGCCAGGTGGCGGTCAGGTACTCAAAATCGAAGGGCGGGTCCTTGCGCATGACAACCGCGTCGAAGGCGGCAAGCGGCAGCCATTCGCGGCCGGTTTCACGGTACCAGTCGTGATCGTCGGGGCGCAGGTGCAGATGCAGGGCCTCGCCCGACACGCCGCCGGTATGGGTCGTGTCGGCCTTGCGCCAGCCCAGCGTCCGGGCCTCGATGGCGTAGACCTCGTGGCCGTGTTTTTCGGCGGCCCGCATCATGGCCACCGACGAATCCTTCCACGCCTTCAGCTCGGGCAGCGGATCGACGATGAAGGCCAGTTTCAGCGACCGGCTGCTGCCGCCGAGCAGGTGCTTCTCGAAATGCAGCTGCTGCGCCATCAGTCCTCGTCGGTCTCGGGTGCCGTGCGCTCGAGCTCGATGGCGGCAGCCAGGCAGGCCAGGCGGCCGACGACGCCGTAGGCGTAGAAGCGGTTGGGCGGCGAATCGGGATTGCCGCAGCGATAGTCCGGCAGGTTGCAGCCGGTCTCGAAGGCCAGCGGCTCGAAGTGCATGCCCGGCGCATTGAGGTTCTCGTCCTTGCCGCGGCCGGTATGGACGCGATAGAAACCGCCGACGACATAGCGGTCGATCATGTAGATGACCGGTTCGGCGACGCCTTCGCCGACCGTCTCGAAGGAATGCACGCCTTCCTGGATGATGACCTCGGAGACTTCAAGTCCCTCCTTGATCACGCTCATCTTGTTGCGCTGCTTGCGGTTCAGGGCGATGACCTCGTCGGCATCGCGCACGGTCATCACGCCCATGCCGTAGGTGCCGGCGTCGGCCTTGACGACCACGTAGGGCGTCTCGTCGATGTCGTATTCGCGGTATTTTTCCTTGACGATGTCGAGCACCGCGGCGACGTTGGCGGCCAGGCATTCCTCGCCTTGCCGTTCGTGGAAATTGACGCTGCGGCAGACCGAGAAGGCCGGGTTGATGCGCCACGGGTCGATGCCGATGGCCTTGGCGAAGTCGTTGGCGACCTGGTCGTAGGCGGCGAAGTGGTTGGACTTGCGGCGCACCGCCCAGCCGGCATGCACCGGCGGCAGTACGACCTGCTCGTTGAGGCCCTGCAGGATGGGCGGAATGCCGGCCGACAGGTCGTTGTTGAGCAGGATGGCGCAGGGATCGAAACCGTCCAGGCCGAGGCGGTAGGGGGTGCGGACCAGCGGTTCGAGCAGCAGTTGCTGGCCGTTCGGCAGGTCGATGGTCGTCGGTTTGTCGATGTCCGGCAGCAGCGAGCCGATGCGCACGGTCAGGCCGGTCTGCTTGAGAATGGCGGCGATCTGCGCCACGTTCTGCAGGTAGAACTGGTTGCGCGTGTGGTTTTCCGGGATCAGCAGCAGGCTGCGCGCATCCGGGCAGAATTTCTCGATGGCGCTCATCGCCGCCTGCACGCACAACGGCAGGAAGGCCGGATTGAGGTTGTTGAAGCCGCCGGGGAACAGGTTGGTATCGACCGGCGCCAGCTTGAAGCCGGAATTGCGCAGGTCGACCGACGAATAGAAGGGCGGCGTGTGTTCCAGCCACTGGCCGCGCAGCCAGTGCTCGATTTGCGGACTGGCGGCCAGGAAGCGGCGTTCCAGTTCGAGGAGCGGCCCGGTGAGGGCCGTGGTGAGGTGGGGAACCATGTGCTGTCTCTTTCCCGGAAAATTTTTATTGTGGCTGCAAATCTTACACCGCAGTGCACAAATAGGGGGCTTCCGTGCGCGGTCAAACCGTTGAAAACAGGTAAAATTCGCCCTTTCGCTTTACCGCTATTCGCAGATCGGAATCACCGTGCTCGTCGCCGCCAACATCACCATGCAATTCGGGGTCAAACCCCTGTTCGAGAACGTCAACGTCAAGTTCGGCGAGGGCTATCGCTACGGCCTGATCGGCGCCAACGGGGCGGGCAAGTCGACCTTCATGAAGATCCTCTGCGGCGCGCTCGAGCCGTCGGCCGGCAACGTCTCGAAGGACGTCCATGAGCGCATGGCCTACCTGCGCCAGGACCAGTTCGCCTACGAAGACATGCGCGTGCTCGACGTGGTCATGATGGGCCACGAGGAGCTGTGGGCGGCGATCCAGGAACGCGACACCATCTACGCCAACCCGGAAGCCACCGAAGACGATTACATGCGCGCCGCCGAACTCGAAGGCAAAGTCGGCGAATACGACGGCTACACGGCCGAAGCCCGTGCCGGCGAGCTGCTCCTGGGTGTCGGCATTCCGACTGAACGGCACAACGGCCCGATGAGCGAGGTCGCGCCGGGCTGGAAGCTGCGCGTGCTGCTCTGCCAGGCGCTGTTCGCCAACCCGGACATCCTGCTGCTCGACGAACCGACCAACAACCTGGACATCAATACCATCCGCTGGCTGGAAGACGTGCTCAACAATCGTGATTCGACGATGATCATCATCTCCCACGATCGCCACTTCCTGAACCAGGTCTGTACCCACATGGCCGATCTGGACTACGGCAAGATCACCACCTACGCCGGCAACTACGACGACTTCATGGAAGCCGCGCAGCAGGCCCGCGAACGCCTGTCGCAGGCCAACGCCAAGGCCAAGGAACGCATCGCCGAACTGCAGACCTTCGTCCGCCGCTTCTCGGCCAACGCCTCCAAGGCCAAGCAGGCGACCAGCCGGATGAAGCTGATCGACAAGCTGAAGCCGGAAGACGTCAAGCCGTCCTCCCGCCAGTACCCGTGGATTCGCTTCGAACACGACGACAAGCAGAAGCTGCACCGCCAGGCCGTCGAAATCGAAAACCTGTCCTTCGCCTATCCGGGCAGCGAGCGCAAGATTTTCAACAACCTGACCCTGACCATCAACGGCGGCGAACGCATTGCCGTGATCGGCGAGAACGGCGTCGGCAAGACGACTTTCCTCAAGCTGCTGATGGGTGAGCTGCAGCCGCAGTTCGGTACCTTGAAGTGGGCCGAGAAGGCCAAGCCCGGTTACTACGCGCAGGATCACAGCGCCGAGTTTGCCGGTGGCGAAAGTCTGACCGACTGGATCGTCGGCTACGCCCGTGCTTCGGTCGAAGAGGGCGGCGATCTGGAAACCCTGGTCCGTGGCACCCTGGGCCGCCTGCTCTTCTCCGGCGACGAACAGAAGAAATCGGTCAATGTCATTTCCGGTGGCGAACAAGGCCGCATGCTGTTTGGCAAGCTGATGCTGCAAAAGCCGAATGTGCTGGTGATGGACGAGCCGACCAACCACCTCGACATGGAATCCATCGAAGCGCTGAACTCGGGCCTGGAAAAATTCCCCGGCACCCTGATTTTCGTGTCGCATGACCGGGAATTCGTCTCGTCGCTGGCGACCCGCGTCTTCGAAGTGAAGGGTGACGGTACGATTGTCGATTACCTCGGCGGTTACGAGGATTATCTTTCCTCTCAGGGCGTCGAGTAAGCCCCGGTTGTGCCCTGCGGGGCACCATGTTTGCGCGAGCCGAAGGCAATTGCCTTCGGCTTTTTCATGTGCCGTGCAGGCGCGTCCACACGGCCAGTAGCAGTGCTGCGGCAGCTATCCAGATCACCGTTGCAGCGAGCAGGGTCGAGGTGAGGCTGAGGCGGGGCGCCAGGATATATACCGCGACCAGGTAGGCGGCATAAGGGAGCAGGGCGCACAATCCGAACAAGGCCGTTTCACGCAGCGCCTCCGGGCCGCGTTCCTGTCCGACGAGCGCGTGGGCGATCAGTGCGAAGGTCGGGAACAGCGGTACCAGACCGGCGATATAGAAGTGGCGGCTGCCGGCGAGCAGGGTGATGACCAGAACGGCCAGCGCACCCAGCAGGCTTTTGGCGAAGAGCATCACGGTCGAGATGGGAGAGAGCAAGCGAGGCTGCGAACTGTACGCCCTTTATTGCTTTTGCGGGCAGCCGGTTTCCTTTCGGTCTCTTCCGGCGATAGGCGATCAGCCGGGGCGCTTGGCTGGCGGGTAGTAAGGCAGTAAGGCCTTGGCGGCCTCGACCCGCAGGGCCGGGCTGGCGTTCGGGTCGTTCATGACGGCGAGCAGGAAGCTCTGCGGATCGGCATGCGGGCCATTCAGGCTCAGCTTGCCGTCGGCAGCGGGAGCGCTTTCGTGACGCGGCGTGTCGCTCGCGGACAGTGTTCGGGGGGAGGCCGGTGCGAGCCGGGAAAGGGCGCGTTCGAATTCCTCCGCTTTGATTTCCGAAAAACCGGCCAGCAGTTCGGCCTGCTTGTCCGGGGTCGGTGCCATCTCCAGCCACGGCTCGTCGATGAACAGGCTGCCCATGCCGGGATCGATGAAGGCGCTCCACCGGTCGTCGCCGGCCACTCGTGCCGGCGGCAGTTCAACCGCGTCAACGGCCTCTGCCTCGATGCGATCGGAAGGAAGATCGGCGGCATGGCGGGCGATCAGGCAGGTCAGGAAGGTATTTGCTTGTTCCCGGGAGACGGCTTGAGCCAGCGGAAACCACAGGCAGAAGCCTCGCCCATCGACCGAAACGGGGGGAGCGGGGAGTTCCAGATCGTCCTGGGTGGCGTGAAAAATGATGGCCACCCGTTCCCAGTCGCCGGGGCGGCGGAAAGCAAGCCGGAGCAGACGATGCCCTCGCGGTGCCTCCGGACTGCCCCCCGGGGTCCCATCGGCCGATACCGGCTTGCCCGGCAGGCCGAAGAGGCGGTGTCGCTCGGCATTGAGTTTGTTCATGATGATCGGTGTCGTTTCAGGGCGATGGCAAGGGGGGAAGTGTCGCAAATCGGCGGAGCCGTTGCACGCTTATCGATTTGCAATGCTTTCGAGGCGGTAGCCGAGGCCACGGACAGTGTGAATCAGCGGATCGTGGCTCGCATGGTCGATTTTGGCCCGCAGGCGGCGGATGTAGACGTCCACGACATTGGTCAGCGGGTCCTCGCTGACGCCCCAGACGTTGGCAAGGATGCGTTCACGGCTGAACAGCCGGCCCGGGGCGCTCATCATCAGTTCGAGCAGTGCGAGTTCCTTCGCTGTCAGCTGCAGTATGCTGCCGCCGCGCGTGGCCTGCATGCGTTCGCGGTCGAACACCAGGTCGGCTACCTGCAGGCGGTTGGGCGTCGTGCGCTGGACATCCCTGCCGCGTCGGGCCAGCGACTCCAGGCGGGCCAGCAGTTCTTCGAAATCGAAGGGTTTGGGCAGGTAGTCATCCGCACCCAGGCGCAAACCGGCGACACGGTCTTCCACGGCCCCGAGCGCGGAGAGAATGAGGATGGGCAGGGCCACACCTTCGGCGCGCAGGGTCTGGCATATCTCCAGCCCGCTGGTTCCGGGGAGCATCAGGTCGAGCACGATGACGGCGGATTGCCTTTCCGTGGCGCATTCCCGCGCCAGTCTGCGCGCCGAACTCAGGCCGCTGATGCCGTCACCGGCCGTTTCCACGCGATGTCCTTCCGCCCGCAAGCCACGGCCGAGAAAATCGGCGATACGCGGATCGTCCTCGATGACCAGGATGTTCATGCAAGCTCTCCTTCGAGCATCTCTTGTTGCGCAACGGGGAGACTCAGCATGGCACGCGTACCGCTGGCGCCGCTCTCCAGTATCAAGCTGCCGCCGTGCGCCTGGGCCAGCGCCTGGGCGATGCTGAGGCCGAGCCCGCTGCCCTCGGTACTGTGCAGGCGGGCCTGCGTGCCCCGGAAATGCCGGTCGAATACATGGGGCAGTTCTTCCCGCGGAATGCCGATGCCCTCATCTTCAATGGTCAGCAGCACACGGGCCGGATGGTGCGCCTCGCGTTCCTGGGTCAGCACCTCGACCCGGACACGGCCGCCGGTGCTGGAGTAGCGCGTTGCGTTGTCGAGCAGGATGCCCAGGAGCTGGCGCAGCCGCAGCGGGTCGCCTTGCACCACATGACCACCCGTCATGCGGGGCGGGCCGATCAGGCTGACGCCTTGTTGTTCGGCCAGCGGGCCGGCCTGGATAACGGCTTCGGTAGCCAGTTCGTCGATATCGACGGGTATGCGGCGCAGCGACAGGGAGTCGATGTCGTTGCGGGCCATGCTGAGTAGATCGTCGATGACCGAGCCGAGCTGGCGTGCGGTGTCGACGATACGAGCCAGCGCCTGACGGTATTCGATGGCCGGCTTATCCACGCCGCGCAAGGTGATTTCCGCTTCGCCGCGGATGACCGTGGTCGGTGTGCGCAGTTCGTGGCTGATATCGGCAAACAGCCGTCGCCGCCGACTATCCGCCTCGCGCAGCGCGGTCAGGGCATCGGCCAGTTCACCGGTCCGCGCCGCTACCTGTTCTTCCAGCTGCTGGCGCTGGGCGGATTCGCGTTGCCGGTGCTCCTCGAGTTCGGCAGCCAGCGCGTTGACGCTGCGCGCCACTTCGGAAAACTCGTCGTTTCCCGAGAGCGGGATGCGATGGCTCAGCTTTCCCGCCTGCAGGGCATCGGCCCCTTCGCTGAGCAGTTGCAGCGGCCGCCTCAGTTCGCGGCCGAAGTAGAAGAGGGCGATCAAGGTCACGATACCCAGCGCACCGGCGACGCCGAGCCATAACCAGCGCACGACCGCCAGACGGGCATCCGCCGCGGCGCGTTCGCGCTGGACGGCAGCCGATTCGCGGGCAATGTTCTCGGCCACCAGTCGGCGCACGTCATAGCCGTCGGCGACGTCGAATACCCGCGAATGGGCAGCCCAGGCGGACCGCCAGTCGGTGTTGTTGACCAGCGGCCTGGCTTCGTCGACCGACTTGATCAAGGCGGTGACGCTACGTTCCAGGACCGCCAGCGCTTCGGCGCGCCGCAGGTGTTCTTCGCGGGCTTCGACGCTGCCGTCGAGCTGTATCGCCTGTTCGACCAGCACTTTCAGGCGCTGGACCGTCCCCTGCATCGCCGTCTCGAGTTCGTCGCGCTGGGCAAGGTCGGCCTGCGTGCCCTGCTGCATCTGGGCGACCCAGGTACGCAGCCGCTGTTTCTGGGCGGATAGCTGAATGAAGCTGGTTGCAATGTCGCTGGCCACGCGGCCGCGCACAACCTGATGTTCGATGGCGACCAGCGACATGGCGGCGAGCAGGGCGGCGAGGACGATGACTGCGGCAATCAGGCCGAGAACGAAGGTAAGGCGGAGTCGAAACATCGGTCTATTCTCCGTATCGGTTGCGGCGCACACAATCGTTCATCTGGCGTTCATCAAGGCGATCTGTATTTCTCATCTTTCGCTCAGGCTGGATTCAACTGCAACGTTTGAAATAGAGGGGTCGGCATGCGGTGTCATGCCTGTTGAAGCAACCGTAACCCCCAAAGGAGTTTGCAACATGAAGCGTACGTCAATTGCCATCGCGATGCTCTGTTTCGGTGGCGCCGCCCTGGCCCAATCCCAGACTATCGTCGTCAATCAGGCCATCACCCAGGCCGAAGTGCAAGCCGCCCAGCAGGGCTGGTGCCAGGCGCTGCTCGACATTGGCGCCACTTATGCCAAGTCCGGCCAACCTGCCGCCAAGGCCCTTGCCGAGAAGGTGATCGACAGCGCCTATGGCTACCAGATGGGCGCCGTGCTGTTCAAGCCGACGCTGACGGTGAATCCGCAGACCTTCCGTCCGACACGGGCCGGTGCCTTGTCCTATTTCGTTGGCGGCGATCCGGCATTCCCGAAGGATAGCGGTTTCGCGCTCAAGGGGTGGACCAAGTGCGAAGTGGCCAACAACGCCATTTTCATTGCCGGCAACAGCGCCACGACCATGGGCAAGGTCAGCTTCACCGGCAAGGAAGGCAAGGTCACCACGGTCGACAAGACCTGGAAATTCGTCAAGGACGACGCCGGCAGCTTGCGCATCGTCGTGCATCACTCGTCGCTGGAATACGCCGGCAGCTGAGTCGGGGAGTGACCGTCAGGTCGGGCAAGGTGCCCGCCTTGACGGGCTTTGCTCAATCCGGGCCGGACTGTCTATTGCGGCGTACCGCGGGCTGCCAGCGTGCGGATGATCGTGACGCAATCGACATCCGACTGGTGGTAGGCCGATTTGACGTAGTCGATGTAGGCGCGATCTTCCGAGTTCGGGGTGTTGCCGAAACTGGTGGCATAGGCGAAGCGCAGGAAGAGGGCATCCGGCTCCGGTTCCTCGATGGAAATGGTCAGGCTGCCGCCGGCGTGCTGCTCGCTGGGCAGGATGTCGAAGCGAACCCACTGCCGTTCCAGCAGGGTGACCCGGTCATGGATGACCGCCGCGCCGAAGTCGAGCTTGCGCAGCAGGTGGTCGGCATGGCGTTCGACGATGGTGCAGCTTTCCAGCCCGGGCAGGAAAGGAACGGCATCGTCGACGCGGTGGAGCAGGCCCTGCCAGAGCTGGTCGCGGCTGAGCGGGGCAATCAGCGGATTCTGCAGGTCGTTGATCTGGATGAGATGTTCGAAATTCATGGCCCGATGTTAGCATTCCAGCCATGCAACTCGAACGACTCCTCCAGAAACACGGCTTTGGCACGCGCAAGGGATGCCGGGCGCTGATCCGCAACGAACGCGTCGCCGTCAATGGCGAAATCTGCGACGATCCCTTTGCCGATATTCCGACCGAAGGCCTGGTCTTTTCGGTCGATGGGGTCGATTGGCCCTACGCGGAATTTGCCTGCCTGATGCTCAACAAGCCGGCCGGCTACGAATGCTCGCGCAAGCCGCAGCATCATCCATCGGTGCTTGAATTGCTGCCGGTTCAGCTGCGCGAACGCGAGGTCCAGCCGATCGGCCGTCTCGACGAGGATACGACCGGCCTGCTGCTGATCACCGACGACGGGCAATTGAACCACCAGCTGTCGTCGGCCAGGCGCAAGGTGCCGAAGGTCTATCTGGCGACCACGAAGCATCCGCTGGATCAGGCGCAGATCGACCAACTGCTCGCCGGCGTCCTGCTCAATGACGAACCGGAGCCGATTGCCGCTGCCGGAGCCGAAATCGCCGGGGAAAACCTGTTGCGCCTGACCGTTACCGAAGGCAAATACCATCAGGTCAAGCGCATGGTTGCCGCCGCCGGCAACCGGGTCGAAGCCCTGCATCGTGCGGCGGTCGGCGAGCTGACCCTGCCGGCCGACCTCAAGCCCGGCGAATGGCGCTGGCTGTCGGCCGACGACCTGAAAAAACTGGGATACGTGAAATGACCCTGACCGAAATGCGCTATGTCGTTGCCCTGGCGCGCGAGCGCCATTTCGGTCGGGCTGCGGATGCCTGCCATGTCAGCCAGCCGACTCTGTCGGTCGCGCTCAAGAAGGTCGAGGGTCAGATTGGCGCTCCCTTGTTCGAGCGCGGCGCCAACGATGTCCGCATCACGCCGCTGGGCGAGCGCATTGTCGCCCAGGCGCGCCGGGTGCTCGACGAGGCGGTCAAACTGGAAGAGATCGCCGAAGCCACCGGCGATCCGATGAGCGGGCAACTGCGTGTCGGCATTATCTACACCATCGCGCCCTACCTGCTGCCGCAACTGATTCCGGCCCTGAACAAACAGGCACCCAAGATGCCGCTGTTCCTCAAGGAAGACTTTACGGGCAACCTGATTCCCGCGCTCAAGGCCGGCGAACTCGACGTCATCGTCATTGCGCTGCCGTTCAGTGAACCCGGTCTGGTTGCCCAGCCGGTTTACGACGAACCTTTCCGCGTCGTCGTTCCGGCCAGCCACTCCTGGGCCTCGCACAGCGAGGTCAATGGCGACGAACTGGACGGCCAGAATCTGCTGCTGCTTGGCCAGGGGAACTGTTTCCGCGACCAGGTCCTGGAATCCTGCCCGCGCCTGAGTGCGCCGGATGCCCTCGAACATTCGCTCGAAGGCAGCTCGCTTGAAACCATCCGTTACATGGTCGCCAGCGGCGCCGGTGTGGCCGTCATGCCCAGCACCGCAGCCGATCCGCTGATGACCAAGGAGCCGCTGGTCAAGGTGTTGCCCTTTGCCGGGGTACAACCCAAACGTACCGTCGGACTCGTCTGGCGCGTGACTTTCCCCCGCCCGCAAGCCATCGACGCAGTGCGCGCGGCTTTGCTCTCCTGCACGCTTCCCGGAGCCACCGCAACGCGCTGAAGTTCCACGTGGAACCGGGGGGCCATGTTGTGCTGCGTGCACAAAAAAGGGCCGGCTTGGTGGCCGGCCCGGCACTGGCGACTTGAACCGCCTAGGCGGAATTACTTCTTCATGCCGTCCTTGGCCATACCATCTTTAGCCATACCGTCCTTGTGCATGCCGTCCTTGGCCATACCGTCTTTAGCCATGCCATCCTTGGCCATGCCGTCTTTCTTCATGCCGTCCTTGTGCATGGCTTCCTTCTTCATGCCATCCTTGGCCATGGCATCCTTCTTCATTTCATCAGCATGCACGGAGGCAACACCGAGGGACAGGGCGGCGGCAGCGATCAGGGAAAACAGTTTCATTTCAAGCTCCTTGTATCAATAAGAAAAAACAAACACACGACAAAAAATCATAAACCGGCGAACCAGTTGTAGCCCTGGTCCTCCCAATAACCGCCGGGGTATTCGTTCGTCACGAAAATCGCCCGGACATGCTTCGGGTTCTTGAAGCCCAGCTTGGTCGGCACCCGGATCTTCAGCGGGAAACCGTTCGGCGCGGGCAAAACATCGCCATCCTGGCGGAAGGCCATCAGCGTCTGCGGGTGCAGGGCCGTTGCCATGTCGATGCTGGTGTAATAGTCGTCGGCGCACTTGAAGCCGACGTAACGGGCCGAGGTGTCGGCGCCGACCCGTTCCAGGAAATGACGGAGCGGCGCGCCGGTCCATTGGCCGACGGCGCTCCAGCCCTCGACGCAGATATGGCGCGTCGTCTGCGTGACTTGCGGCAGTGCGTACAACTCGGCCAGGCTCCACGGCTTGCGGTCGCGGATGAGACCGGCCAGTTCGAGACTGAAATCCGCCGCCGAAACAGCCGGAATACCGTCCTCGTCGTAGAAGGCGTTGAACGGGAAGGGACGGACGATGGCAGAAGCCGGGTATTCCTCGACCAGACGCTTGGGGTCGAACAGCTTGGCCTGCACCGTATCGTTCCACGAGGAAATCTTGCGCAGGGCATTCTCGATGCCTGCCTCGTCGGTCACGTTGCAGCCGGCGAGCAGCGACAGGGCACCCATCGACAGGCCCTGGCGCAGGAAGAGACGGCGTTCCAGGCTGGCTATTTCGCGATTGCGCAGGGTGGCGAAACGTTCGCCCATCTTGAGTTTGATCATTGCGGGCTCCTGACCGTCGGCAAACGGCCGATCAACATGGCGAGCAGCGTCCTGGGCACGAGCACGACCATCAGGACATGGACGGCGGTAACGGCCAGGGTCAGCGCCATGGCGACGAAATGCACGACACGCGCCGTGTCGAAACCGCCGAACAATTGGACCAGCGGCGCCAGTTGCACTGGTTTCCAGATTGCCAGCCCGGACAGGGCGAGCAGGACGATGCCGAGGATGAGTGCAATATAGGCGGCGCGTTGCGCAGCGTTGTAGACTGACAGGTCGTCGTGCGCCAGGCGACCGCTCAGGGCGGCGCGGATGTCGGCCCAGACGGCGGCCGGCGACACCGGCCACAGCTTGCGGCGGAAATGGCCGCTGAGGAAACTGTGGCCGAGATACAGCAGGCCGTTGAGCGCGAGCAGCCACATGGCGGCGAAGTGCCAGAGCAGCGCACCGCCCAGCCACCCACCCAGGGTCAGTTCGTTGGGCAGGCGGAAAGCGAAGACGGGCGAGGCGTTATAGATTTTCCAGCCGCTGAGCAGCAGGATCAGGAAGGCCAGCGCATTGACCCAGTGCGTGAGGCGGACGATCCTGCCGTGTATCGTCGGCGCGGCGGGCAGGCGCCCGGTGCGGGAATCGGACATGGTCGGCACCTCCTGCTTCATGACTGGCTCGCGCACAGCGGCAAGGACAGGGCTTGCAACACGTCACGGCTGCGAGGGTTCTGCACGAAGGCGACGATGCCCAGGTCGGATGCGGCGGCTCCCTCGGGAAGTGCGAGGCGTACCGTCTCGTTCAAAACCTGCCCGGATGCGAGGATTTTCGGACCGATCCATTCGCGCACCACGTAATCGTGGCGCAGGGTGGCTCCCTGGTTTTCGCCGGCCCGCACCGATGTCGTCAAGCCGTTCTGGTAAAGCGCGACATACACCGCAGCGGCGTCCTGTCCCGGCTTCAGGCGTACTTCGAGGCGTACCGACAGGCTGCGTCCCTCCGTCTTTTGCGAGGTCAGTGACACGTCGGCGCCGGCCGGCTTGCGCGCGGCCTCCTGTAAAGCGGCATCCAGGTCGGACGAGGGCTTGGCCGAACGCCAGCTCCGGCCCTGGACAAAGAACTGCGGGGTATAGACAACGGTATTGCCGGCGGCAGCCACCTGTTCCTGCTGGCGGGCCGAAAACAGCGGCTTGGCGAAGGCATCCTTCCAGCCAATGTAATCCCAGTAGTCGACGTGCAGCGCCAGCGGCACCACGCGGCCGGCCCAATCGGCGCGCTGGCGCGCAGCGCTCAGCCAGCGGTCGGCGGGCGGGCAACTGCTGCACCCTTCCGACGTATACAGTTCCAGCAGCGCGACGCGATGTTCGGGGCTATGCGCCGTGCAGGCCGGTGCTGCCGCAATGGCTGCCGATGCGGCACCGAATGCCAGGCTGCCAAGCAAGCTGTGTCGTAAACCCCGTTTCATGGTCTTGAACCTTTCGTCGTATCGGGCGATGCACCCTCGTGGCACATGCCTGTACACGCTTAGTCGCCGCATCGCCGTTTTTCTTACACGGCTGGATATATTTTTTTAGGGGCGTAGCCGATCGGGTGATGGCTGGTTTCCGGGCGAGATGCCGGAAATGCTTGAAGAAACGATGGTATGAGGTGCGAAATGCTTGTCTTGACCGGAAACAGGCAGAACATCACGCGCGCAGAGCGTACGGGCATACGGCGGTTCGAACCGCCGATAAGCACCGGTCAAGGAGGGGGATTGCAGGAAATACCGAGGTTGACGAGGCGCCTTCCGGCATCCGCGTCAATTGCTTCCTGCTATTTGCTCAGCCGAGCCGTTCAGCTTTCCGCTTCAGCCTTCTTTTTGGCAGGCGCCTTGGGCTTGGCGACCTTCTTCTCGAATTCGAAGCCGACCTTGCCACCCTGGGCGACGAGATAGGCCGAGAATTTACGGCGCGTGCGGTTGGAGACGAACTCCTTTAGCAGGTCGGTCTTGCCGTCAGCCAGCAGCTTCTTCATCTGCACTGCATCGATCGGCTGCTGCAGGATGATCTTGCCGGAACGGAAATCGCAGGTCTTGCTTGCCCCAACCGCTTTTTCGCAGACGTAGTTATTGCCGTTGTCGTAGACCCCGGACGCACATTTCGGGCACTTGCCCAAGGCTTCCTGGCCTGAGAAATCGACGGCTTCGGCTTCGCCATCCTCGCCCGCCTTGTCCTGGCCGAAATCGAATTCCGGTTGCAGGTCGTCGTTGAGCTTGATGGCGGCGGCGAAGCTGCGGCCCATCTTGTTGCGGAAACCGGTCAGCGGGCCGACCTGTTTTTCGGTGAGCAGGGTTTCGATCTCGGCCGGTTCGTACTGGCGGCCGGCAACGATTTTCCACAGCGCGTAGTCGCAACTGCCGCACTGGAATTTCTTGTAGGTCTCGCGAATCTGGCCGCCGCACTTGGGGCAGGGGGCGGACAGCACGCCGAAGTCGCCGGGGATGGTGTCGGCCTCGTATTGCTTGGCGCGCTCGACCATGTGGCGGGTCATTTCGGCGATTTCGCGCATGAATTCGTCGCGCGTGAATTCGCCCTTCTCGATGCGGCCGAGTTTCCATTCCCAGTCGCCGGTCAGTTCCGGCTGGGTCAGTTCGTTGATGCCGAGGCCGTTGAGCAGGGTCATCAGCGAGAAGGCCTTGGCGGTCGGGATCAACTCGCGGCCTTCGCGGTGCATGTATTGCTCGCCGAGCAGGTTTTCGATGATCTGCGCACGGGTGGCCGGCGTACCGAGGCCACGGCCGGCCATCGCCGCCTTCAGTTCCTCGTCGTCGACCATCTTGCCGGCACCTTCCATGGCCGACAGCAGGGTGGCTTCCGAATAACGCGGCGGCGGCTTGGTGGCATTGGCCTTGACGGTGACTTCGTCGGTCTTGACCTTTTCCTTGGGCTCGACGGCGACCAGATTGCCTTCGTCGCCCTCCTGGCCTTCCTTGCCGTGGACGGCGAGCCAGCCCGGATTGACCAGCACCTTGCCCTCGGTCTTGAAGGGGTAGCCTTCGACGCGGGTGATGCGGGTGGTGACCAGGTATTCGGCGGCCGGGAAGAAGACGGACAGGAAGCGGCGGACGACGAAGTCGTACAGCTTCTGTTCCATCTCGTTCAGGCTCTTCGGCGCCTGCGGCGTCGGGATGATGGCGAAGTGGTCGCTGATCTTGGCGTTGTTGAAGATGCGCTTGTTGGGCAGCACCCAGTTGCGTGCCAGAATCTGGTGGGCGAACGGTGAATAGCGGGCGAGCAGCACTTCGTCGTGGCCCTTGCCGGCGCCCTGGCCGGTCAGCACGGCGAGCGTTTCCTTGACCGTCGGCAGGTAGTCTTCCGGCAGGCAGCGCGAATCGGTACGCGGGTAGGTCAGCACCTTGTGCTTTTCGTACAGCGCCTGGGCCAGCGACAGCGTGGTCTTGGCCGAGAAGCCGAAGCGGGCGTTGGCTTCGCGCTGCAGCGTGGTCAGGTCGAACAGGCCGGGCGACAGGCGGGTTTCCGGCTTGGATTCCTCGCTCACCTCGCCGGGCTTGCCCTGCGTGGCGGCACGGATGGCTTCGGCACGGGCGACTTCCCACAGGCGGTCGGCTCGGGCATGTTCGTCGTCGTTCTTGCCTTTGTAGGCTTCGTCGAACCACTTGCCCTTGTAGCTGCCGGCCTTGGCGCTGAAGTCAGCTTCGACTTCCCAGTAGTCGCGCGGCTTGAATTCGCGGATCTTCTTTTCACGCTCGACGACGATGGCCAGCGTCGGCGTTTGGACGCGGCCGACGGTGGTCAGGTGGAAACCGCCGGTTTTCGAGTTGAAGGCGGTCATCGCCCGGGTGCCGTTGATGCCGACCAGCCAGTCGGATTCGGAGCGGCAGACGGCGGCGTCGCCGAGGCCTTCCATTTCGCGGCCTGGGCGCAGACGGGAGAAGCCATCGCGGATGGCGCCCTGGGTCATCGACTGCAGCCACAGGCGCTGGACCGGCTTGCCGGACTTGGCGTTCTGGGCGATGTAATTGAAGATCAGCTCGCCTTCCCGTCCGGCGTCACAGGCGTTGACCAGGGCATCGACATCCTTGCGCTTGATCAGCTTGTTGAGCACCTTGAGGCGCGATTCGGTCTTCTCGATCGGCTTCAGGGCGAAGTGCGGCGGGATGACCGGCAGGTGGGCAAAGGACCACTTGCCGCGCTTGACCTCGAACTCTTCGGGGCAGGCCAGTTCCAGCAGGTGACCGACGGCCGACGAGAGCACGTACTCTTCGCTTTCGAAGTAGTCGTCGTGTTTGGTAAAGCCGCCCAGCGCGCGCGCGATGTCGGCGGCGACAGAAGGTTTTTCGGCAATGATCAGCTTTTTGGACATGGTTTGACCTGTTGGAATGCCGGGGCATGATAAGTGCCCCGCAAGCGGCTTGGCAAGCCGTCTCTATATATGAGGCTACTGGGCGAGGCGCTGGTAACGGTTGCCCGGAAGAGGGGCCACCAGGCCGCCGAGTTCTAGCGTCAGCAACTCCGGCAGCAGGGTATCGGCACTCTGTCCGGTGCGCTCGACGAGTTCGTCGAGGCTGCAGGGGGCGTGGCCCAGGGCAGTCAGGAGGGGCGATGCATTGGTTGGCGGTGCGCTCGCCGCCGGTGCGCGTGACGAAGGCAGGAAATCTTGGCCAAGCTCTTCCAGGACGTCGCTGGCCGTTTCCACCAGCTTGGCACCCTGCTTGATCAGCTTGTGGCAACCGCGGGCGACGGGCGAATGAATGGAGCCGGGGATGGCGAAGACTTCACGGCCCTGTTCGGCAGCTAGGCGGGCGGTGATTAGCGAGCCGCTGTCGGGCGCCGCTTCGACGACGAGAACGCCGCGCGCCAGTCCGGAAATGATCCGGTTGCGGCGCGGAAAATTGTAGGCAACGGCAGGTGTGCCAAGCGGGAATTCGGAAACGATAGCGCCGCGTTCGGCAATGGTGAGCGCCAGGTCCTTGTTGCGGGCGGGGTAGATGCGGTCGGCACCGGTGCCGATGACGGCGACCGTATCGCCGTTGGCGGCCAGTGCGCCCCGGTGGGCGGCCGCATCGATACCGAGTGCCAGTCCGCTGACGATGCACAAGCTGCGTGCTGCCAGGTGGCGGGCAAAGTTTTCGGCCGTCTGGGCGCCTTGCGGTGTGGCATTGCGGCTACCGACCATGGCAAGTCCGCGCCTGTTCAGCAGGTCGGGATTGCCGCGTACGTAAAGGAGGCTCGGCGGGTCGGCGATTTCGAGCAGGGCCGGCGGGTAGCCTGGGTCGGCCAGGGTCAGGATGGTTTGTCCCGGCTGGCCGGCCCATTCGAGACTGCGTGCAATGGCATCCGCGGGATCGGTATCGAACAACAGGTCGGCGCGGTCGCCGACGACGTGGCGTGCCTCCAGACGGCCGGCCGCGAAAATGGCTTGGGGTAAACCGAAAGCGGCGAGAAGCTTTCTTTGCGTCTCGCCGCCGATGCCGGGGATCAGGGTCAGCCGCAGCCAGGCGGCCAGGGCGTTGGTATCGCTCACGGATTCCTGACCGCGTCCCCGACGATTACCGATTTGGATGATTCGATGACCAGGGCATAACAAACGCCGTTGAAGACACGGAAGACGAAAGCCAGGCCATAGCGTTCTTCTGGTACCGGCGTTTCCGTACGAAGCCCTGTTTCATCGATGTCTACCGAGATACGCTTGCGGTAGAGGGCGACGACATGACCAATTTCCATGCCATTAGCTTTTCCGGTGTTCAGGGCGATGATCGAATTGGCCCCTCCTTCCTTCAGACCGCCGTAGATGCCGAGAACCTTGGCAGCGACTGGCTGATCTGGATGATGTGGCACGTAGGAAATGATCTGAGGTTCCGGCGCAGCGACCAGACGATCACCACGGGCGATTTCTTCCTTGGAGAGGCTGACGCGCAGCAGCGCGGGAGTGCCGGGCTTGACCAGCCGTGCATTGCCGAGAAAGAAAGCTTCGTAGGCCAGAACTTTACCGGTATCCGGATCCTTCAGCGGCTTGCCCTTGCGGAAAATATGCCATTTCTCGACAGAAGCATTCGGGATGCCTGATGCGTAGAAGGTGTCACCAGTACCGAGCAGCATACGGTCTTCCTGCATGGCCGTGATCGTGACGCCGGTTTTCAGTTCACTGTCCTCAATGATCAGGGGCTGCGAAATGAAGGGTTCGATGGCGCCCGGAGGAATGCTGGGAATTGCTTTCTGGACCGGCGCGCTATGCACGCTCGGCTGCAGCTTGCCGGAGCCGCCGGCGGCATCGCCGACCCGTTTGCCGAGCTTGAGGCGGGGCGAGCCGCTGGACATGTCGAGCATGACGACATCGCCCGGATAGATCAGGTGCGGATTCTTGATCTGATCCTTGTTCATCTGCCAGATTTCCGGCCAGCGCCAGGGTTGTTTCAGGAACTTGCCTGAGATGTCCCACAAGGTGTCCCCTTTGACGACGACGTGGCGGTCCGGCGGGTTGTCGACGAGCTGCAGCGGATCGGCGGCGGATGCGCAGACGGCCGTTACGGCCAAGATGAGCGCGGATATAATGCGAACCATAGTCGTAACCTCTCGTGCCGGTGGAACGCAATGCCACCGAAGCGGTCTCAGTAGCGTCAAGCGATTTTGCGTTTTCTTACCTCGGAATTGCTTTAGATTCTGCACGTAATAACCTAAGCGAGCAAGCTTTTATTCCATTTTTGACATGGCTCTTCTACCCATTTTGCGTTTCCCCGATCCGCGCCTGAAAAAGGTGGCTCAACCCGTTGCCAAAATCGATGACGGCATTCGAAAACTGGCGGCGGACATGGCAGAGACCATGTACGAAGCACCCGGTATCGGTCTGGCGGCAACACAGGTGGATGTGCACCAGCGCCTGGTGGTGATCGATACCTCGGAGGAGAAGAACGATCTGCTGGTCTTCATCAATCCGACGCTGTCGCGTTGCGAGGGAGAACAGGTTGGCGAAGAGGGCTGCCTGTCGGTTCCCGGCATCTACGACAAGGTCGAGCGTGCCGAACGGGTGACCATCAAGTACCAGGATCTCGACGGCAAGGTGCAGACCATGGAAGCCGAAGGCCTGCTGGCCGTTTGCATCCAGCACGAGATTGACCATCTGAACGGTATTGTCTTCGTCGATCACTTGTCCCAGCTCAAGCAGGGGCGCATCAAGAGCAAGCTGGCCAAGCAGGCGCGCGTCACCGCATGAAAGTGATCTTTGCCGGAACGCCGGAATTCGCGGCACAAGCGCTGTCGGCCATCGTCGCCGCAGGCCACGACGTGGCGCTGGTGCTGACCCAGCCCGACCGGCCGGCCGGTCGCGGCATGAGCCTGCAACCGTCTGCTGTCAAGAAAGTGGCGCAGGAACGGGGTATCGAGGTCTTTCAGCCGCTGACATTGAAGGATGCCGAGGCGCAGGCCAGGATTGCCGCCATCGGTGCCGAGGCGATGGTCGTTGCTGCCTACGGCCTGATTCTGCCGCAGGCGGTGCTCGACATGCCGCGTTTCGGTTGCCTCAACATCCACGCTTCGTTGCTGCCCCGCTGGCGCGGTGCGGCGCCGATCCAGCGTGCATTGCTGGCCGGCGACGCGGAAACCGGCGTCTGCATCATGCAGATGGAGGCCGGGCTGGATACCGGCCCGGTGCTGTTGCGCGGGGCTTTCCCAATCGAGGACACGGACACCGCGGCCACGCTGCATGATCGTCTGGCCGCGCTGGGAGCGAGGCTGTGTGTCGAGGCGCTGGGCAAGCTGCCGCTGCCGGCCGCGCCGCAACCTACCGAAGGTGTGACCTACGCGCACAAGATCGAGAAGGTGGAGGCGCAGATCGACTGGACCAGGCCGGCGGCCGAACTGGATCGCCATATCCGTGCCTTCAACCCGTTTCCGGGGGCGCAAGCCGTGTTTTCCGGGCAGACGGTCAAGCTGTGGCAGGCCCGGCCGGTGGCGGGCAGTGGTCGGGCGGGCTGCATACTGTCGGTAGACAAGCGGGAGGTGGTCGTTGCCTGCGGCGAGGGTGCCCTGGCGGTGAGCGAATTGCAGAAGGCCGGCGGCAAGCGCCTGCCGGTGCAGCAATTCCTGGCCGGACATCCGCTCAAGGAGGGCGACCGCTTCGACCTGCCCGCTTGATATTTTGTCCGGCGGCTATAGTTAACCGTCCGGACCAATCGTTTTGCGGAGGTAACGCCATGTTCAACTGGGTCAAGACAGCCATGTTGATGGCCGCCATCATGGCTTTGTTCGGCATCGTCGGCGGCATGATCGGCGGTCGGTCGGGCATGTTGCTGGCGCTGGTCTTCGGCGGTGCGATGAACCTGTTTTCCTACTGGTTTTCGGACAGCATGGTGCTGAAGATGTACAACGCCCGGCAGGTCGATGAGACCAGCGCGCCGCAGTTTTACACCATGGTGCGTGAACTGGCGCACAAGGCCGGATTGCCGATGCCCAAGGTGTACATCATCGACGAAGCGCAGCCGAATGCTTTTGCAACCGGGCGCAATCCGGAACATGCGGCGGTGGCGGCGACGACCGGCATCATCCAGTTGCTGTCGGCGCGCGAATTGCGCGGTGTGATGGCGCATGAACTGGCCCACGTCCAACACCGCGACATCCTGATCTCGACCGTTTCGGCGACCATGGCCGGCGCGATTTCCGCACTGGCCAACTTTGCCATGTTCTTCGGCGGACGTGACGAGAACGGTCGTTCGGTCAATCCGCTGGTCGGCATTCTGGTGGCGATCCTGGCGCCTCTGGCTGCCAGCCTGATCCAGATGGCCATCTCGCGGGCTCGCGAATTCGAGGCCGATCGCGGGGGCGCCGACATCAGCGGCGATCCGCATGCGCTGGCCGATGCGCTGGGCAAGATCCAGATGTATGCCGAAGGCCGCATTCCCATGGGGCCGGCCGAGGCGCATCCGGAAACCGCGCAGATGATGATCATGAACCCGCTGTCGGCTGGCGGTCTGCGCGGCCTGTTCTCGACCCATCCGGCAACCGAAGAGCGCATCGCCCGGCTGCGCGCGATGCGCTGAAGCGAAGGACCTTCAGGCCGTTGCCAGGCGCGGTGGCGGGAGGGTTCCGACAACAGCGAGGCTGGGTTTCTCGCCTGCCTTCTGGTGGCGCAGCGTCAGATAGCGCAGGCAAGTGACGCGCAGGAAGGAGGCGAAATTCTCGACCTCGCCGCGGAATTCCTCGATTTCGTCATAGAGCTTGGCGATCAACTGGTTGGTCGTCATGCCCTCGTTGCCGGCCAGCTCGGCAAGGATGTCCCAGAACAGGTTTTCCAGCCGAATTTTGGTGACGAAACCGTGGATGCGCAACGAGCGGGCCCGGGATTCGTAGAGCATCGGGTCGGCTTTGACGTAAATCTCGCACATGGGATGGCTCCAGCTGGGCAGGCGGGTTGCCTGCCCCTTCAGATTATCAAAGTGTGATCTGCGTGCCGAGCAGAACCAGGAATTTGGCCAGCCAGTCCGGATGTGCCGGCCAGGCTGGCGCGGTGACCAGATTGCCATCCACGTGGGCCTGGTCGACGGGAATGTCGGCATAGCGGCCGCCGGCGGCCCGCACTTCGGGCGCGCAAGCCGGATAGGCGCTGCATGAACGTCCGTTCAACACCTCGGCAGCGCTCAGCAACTGTGCGCCGTGGCAGATCGCGGCAATCGGTTTCTGCGTGCCGGCGAAATGCCGGATCATCGCCAGCACCTCGGGGTTGAGGCGCAGATATTCCGGTGCGCGACCGCCGGGGATGACCAGGGCGTCGTATTCCTCGACCTTGATCGCAGCAAAGTCGGCATTCAGGGTGAAATTGTGACCGGGCTTTTCGCTGTAGGTCTGGTCGCCTTCGAAATCGTGCACCGCCGTGCGGACCTGATCGCCGGCCTTCTTGCCGGGACAGGCGGCGTGCACGGTGTGCCCCAGCATCAACAGGGCCTGGAAGGGCACCATGGTTTCGTAATCTTCGGTGTAGTCACCGGTCAGCATCAGAATTTTCTTGGCAGCCATGTTTGTCTCCATTTTGGTTGTCGGCGCCGGCAAAATCGCTGGCGACGTGCAACGCATTGTGGAGATATTCGCTGCCTATCGGGTAGCAGCCGGCTGCTACGGGATCGCGAGTTGGCCGCGGCTAACCGCATGGCGTTCGATGCGGGCCGGCTCGAAGCGGGCGAGGAGCTCGGCGAACAGGGTCTGTGCACGCCCGCTGTTGTCGCCGCTGAAGTTGCAGACATACAGGTCCAGCGTGACGGCGCCGATTTCCGGCCAGGTATGAATCGCCAGGTGCGACTCGGCCAGGACGACCGTGCCGGTCACGCCTGCCGCTTGCCCCGTCGCGTCGCGAAATGCATGGAACAGCCGGCCGACGACTGTCAGACCATGGTGTTGGCAGGCGTCCACGCAATAGATTTCCAGGCCCGGGGCATCGAGCAGTCGCGATGGGTCGCAGCGGCAGTCGTGCAGGTCGGCGATCAGGTGCAATCCGTTCATGACGTGATTCTATGGCGTTCCACGTGAAACGGCATGGCCAAAGAGGGTGTCGAGCAGGCGACCGAGTCGATGGCCCGCCTCGACGATGCGTCGGTTGGCCGTGTCGCGGCTGCGCCGATGGAAGTCATCGTCGATGATGGGAAGCAGGCTGCCGGCTGTGCTCGGATAGGCCGTGACGAGCAGGCGGTGGCTTTCGTCGCGCCAGGCGGCGATGCTTGCCTGTGCCGGCGGGGGGTACTGGTCGAGCAGGTGGCGGGCCTTGTCGTCCAGCCGTTTGCCGCGCAGCCACGAAGGACCGGGCAGGTCGTCCCAATAGAGATGCAGGCTGCTGAAAGGCAGCCTCTGGTTGTGGGGATTCTCGATCTCGACCAGATTGCCGCCTTCGTCGCCATGGCGGCCGACATGCAGGGGCTGGTGGATGTCGGCAACCAGATGCAGTAGCCAGGGCAGGGCGTAGGTCATCTGCTCGGGGGGACGACCAGATTTCAATTGCCGGATCAACTGCTCGATCCGGGTATCCAGTTCGCCTTGGCGGACCTTGCCGTCGGCATCGAGGTCGCCGTAATGCCAGCGCTTGTGGCGGGCCGTGTCGGACAGGCCGGGCAGCAGCGGTGTCGGCGGATCGCGCTCTTCGTCATGGAAGCGCGGGTCGTTGCGGATGTCGTCCGGCCAGGTTGACGCTTCGGCAAACAGTGCGGCGGGGTCGGACGAGCGCGCCTTGTCGATCCAGCGGCCGTGGTCGGCATGGCGGGCGAGGATGGTACTGACGGCTTCACGGGCCGGCGGCGAGAGCTGTTGCCAGGCAATGGCCGCGACCAGTCGATGCCCGGCGGCATTCCAGGCCAGGGCGGGCTGGGTGAGGCAAAGGAAAAGCAGAACCGGAAGGAAAGGGCGCATTGGTCCATTATGCCGCGTGCGATAATCACAGCCTATGTCCAGATTGCCGTTCTCTTCACTCGCCTACGCCCTGCTGCAGGCCGCCCGTATCGATGCTGCCGTTTTCGCCGGGCAGAGCCTGGCCGACGGCCTGCTCGGCCGGGTCGATCCGGTCGCCCGACCGGCCGTGCAGGATCTCGTCTATGGCAGCCTGCGCGCCTACGGTCGGGGCGATTACTTCCTGTCCCGCCTGCTCGAGCGACCGCTGGCGGCTGACGAAATCCGGGCCTTGCTGCTGGTTTCGCTCTACCGCATCGAGACGCGGCCGGAGGCGGTGCATACCGTGGTCGATCAGGCGGTTTTCGCAGCCGGCGAGCTGGTCGGTGGCAAATTCCGCGGCCTGGTCAACGGCGTGCTGCGCAATTTCCTGCGTCAGCAGGCGGAGCTTACGGCCGCCGCCGCCCATGACCCGCTGGCTTCGGCGCAGCATCCCGACTGGTGGCTGGCCCAATTGCAAGCGGCTTATCCGGATGCCTGGCAGCGCATCGTGGCGGCCGGCAATGCACCGCCGCCCATGGGCTTGCGGGTCAATGTCCGGCTGACGACGCGCGACGCTTATCTGGCGCGCCTGAAGGCAGCCGGTATCGACGCATTGCCGGTTGGCGAAAGCGCTCTGGCGCTTGCCCGGCCGGTAGCGGTCGAGGCGCTGCCCGGCTTTGCCGAAGGCGCCGTCTCGGTACAGGACCCGGGGGCCCAGCTAGCTGCCGTCCTGCTTGATCCGGCGCCGGGCAGCCGTGTTCTTGACGCTTGTGCCGCGCCGGGCGGCAAGACGGCGCATCTGTTGGAACGGACCGATGTGGACTTGCTGGCGCTCGATCTGAAAGCCGCGCGCTGCCGCCGTATCGAAGAAAATCTGGCCCGTCTGCAACTGCGGGCCGAGGTCGCGGTGGCCGATTGTGCCAAGCTGAATACCTGGTGGGACGGCCGGCCCTTCGATGCCGTACTCGCCGACGTGCCCTG
The DNA here is from genome assembly GCF_008711155.1 of Dechloromonas sp. CZR5. Lineage (GTDB taxonomy): Bacteria > Pseudomonadota > Gammaproteobacteria > Burkholderiales > Rhodocyclaceae > Azonexus. Next base: position 598,406 of record NZ_VUYQ01000002.1, read on the forward strand.
TACGGCCAGCGGCGTGGTGCGCCGCAATCCGGATGCCAAGTGGTTGCGCCGGGAGGAGGATATCGCCAGCTTCGCCAGGGCACAGGCCCGGATACTGGATGCCCTGTGGCAGGTCGTCCGTCCGGGAGGTAAACTGCTTTACGCAACCTGCTCGGTGTTTCCGGACGAAAACGGCGAGCAGATCAGTCGTTTCATCGAACGCCAGCCGCAGGCCATGCGCTGCAAAGAGGAACAGTTACTACCGACTGCCGACCACGATGGTTTCTTCTACTGCCTGCTTGAAAAGCGTGCCTGATTCCTTGCGAACAAGCCTCCGCCGCCTGCTTGGGGCGGTGTGCCGCCTTGGCGGATGGTTGTTCGCGGCAGCCTTGCTGCCGGCCGTGGTCTGGGCGGCGGAAATCGAGGTCGCCAATCCGCAGTTGCAGGCGACCGAGGACGGCTATGTGGTGTCGGCCGATTTCAAGTTCGAGTTGAATCCGCGCCTCGAGGAGGCGGTGACCAAAGGAGTTGTACTGCATCTGGTTGCCGATTTCGAACTGACCAAGGCGCGCTGGTACTGGCTCGATGAAAAGCTGGTGACGCGCAGTCAGACATATCGCCTTTCCTACCACGCGCTGACCCGGCAATACCGCTTGTCCACCGGCGGTCTGCACCAGTCCTTCAGCACCTTGTCGGAAGCCGTGCAGGTCCTTGCCCGCTTGCGCAACTGGGTGGTCGTCGAACGCGGGGAAAAGAGCGTTCGTCCGGGGGAAAGCTATGAAGCGGCATTGCGCCTGCGCCTCGATATGACGCAGTTGCCGCGCCCGTTCCAGATCACGGCGCTGGGCAATCGGGACTGGAGCCTGGCTTCCGACTGGAAGACCTGGCAGACGACACCGGCGCCCTTGCCGGCACCGGAGGCGAAATGAAGCGTTTCGTCGCCGCCGGCGGGGCTTTCGCGGCAGCAATCGGGGGCATCCTGTGGTTCCTGCTGTTGATGTCGACTGCGGCCGATACGGTGATTTTTTCGCGCAACTATCCGCTGCTGATCGCGCTCAACGTGATTCTGGCACTGGGCATGGTCGGCCTGGTCGGCTGGCAGTTGCGTACCTTGTGGCGGGACTACCAGGCCCAGGTTTTCGGAGCCCGCCTGAAACTGCGACTGATGCTGATGTTCGGCGTCATCGCGGTGTTGCCCGGCGCGCTGGTTTACGGCGTTTCAGTCCAGTTCGTGACCCGCTCCATCGAAAGCTGGTTCGACGTACGAGTCGAGAAGGCGCTCGAATCCGGCCTGCATTTGGGGCGCTCGGCGCTGGATTCACTGCTTGCCGACATCGTCGACAAAGGCCGCAGCATGGCCAGCGAATTGTCCGACATCCAGGAAGCCTCGCGCCGTTCGGCCCTGTTGCGCCTGCGCGAGGAAAAAGGCGTGCAGACGGCTGCCCTGTTTTCGGTCGGCGGCCAGCTGCTGTCCAGCGCGACCAGCGAGCTGTCCTCCCTGATGCCGGAACTGCCCAGTCAGGCCCAGCTCAAGCAGGCGCGGAATTCCCGCTCGATCGGCACCGTCGAGGGCGACGACGGCAAGCTTTTCCTGCGCGTTCTGGTCCCGGTTTCGGCGCGCGACATGTTCGAGGAGCCGCGCATCCTGCAACTGACGCAGCCGGTCCCGGCGGCCCTGGCCCACGATGCCGATGCGGTGCAGGGGGTGTATCGCGACTATCAGGAATTGCAGTTGGCGCGCGACGGCCTGACCCGCATCTATGCATTGACGCTGACGCTGACCGTGCTGGTCGCCCTGTTCGGTGCCTTTGCACTGGCCTACCTGATGGCGCGCCGGCTGGCAGCACCGCTGCATATCCTGGCTGAAGGGACGCAAGCCGTGGCACAGGGCGACTTCTCGCCGCGCCAGGCGATTTACAGCGGCGATGAGCTCGGCGTGCTGACCCAGTCGTTCAATCGCATGACGCGACAGCTCGACGATGCGCGCCGCGAGACCGAGCGCCACCGGGCGGAACTGGAATCGGCACGCGGCTACCTCGAATCGATCCTCGCCAACCTGTCCACCGGGGTACTGGTTTTCGACCGCCGCTTCGTGCTGCGCACGGTGAACGAGGGGGCGCTGACCATCCTGAACGACGACTTCGATGGCCTGGTCAGCGTTGCCGTCGAGGTGTGGCCGCGCCAGCAGGTACTTGGCAGCTTCATCCGCGAACAATTTGCGGCGACCGGTGAGCCGGAGTGGCAGGCCCAGCTCGAACTGGAGCGGCCAAACGGCATGCCGCAGGTGCTGTTGCTGCGTGGTTCGCGCTTGCCGGAGGCGAGCGGTGGCGGCGACGTGGTCGTATTCGACGATGTGACCCGGCTGATCGCCGCCCAGCGCAGCGCCGCCTGGGGCGAGGTGGCGCGCCGTCTGGCGCACGAGATCAAGAACCCGCTGACGCCGATCCAGTTGTCGGCCGAACGCCTGCAGTTCAAACTCGCCGACAAGCTGACCAACGGCGACGCCGACATGCTGGCGCGCGGCACGCAGACGATCATCAACCAGGTTCAGGCCATGAAGCGCATGGTCGACGATTTCCGCGATTACGCCCGCCTGCCGGCTCCGGAAGTGGCGCCGCTCGATCTCAACGCGTTGATCCGCGAAGTGCTGGGCCTCTACGAAAGCTCGTCGGCGACCATCGAAACCGACCTGGCAGCCGATCTCGGCAGCATCCTGGGGGATGCCACGCAGCTGCGGCAGATCATCCACAACCTGCTGCGCAATGCCGAGGATGCGCTGGAAGGACTCGAGGGTACGCGCATCGTCCTGCGTACCGAACGGGGCCTTCGCCATGCACGCCTGTCGATTGCCGACAATGGCCCGGGCTTTCCGGTCGAGCTGTTGCCGCGCATCTTCGAACCCTATGTCACTACCAAGGCCCGGGGAACCGGCCTCGGCTTGCCCATCGTCAGGAAGATCGTCGACGAACACCAGGGCAGCATCGAAATCAGCAATGCACCGGAGGGCGGCGCGCGGATCGACATCCGCCTGCCCCTGGTGAAAGAGGAGGAAGCCAAAAATGGCCATCATTCTGGTCGTTGACGACGAAGTAGGTATTCGCGAGTTGCTCTCGGAAATCCTGATCGACGAAGGTTACGACGTTCGGTTGGCGGAAAACGCGACGGCGGCGCGGCAGATTCGCAACGATCTGCGTCCGGATCTCGTCCTGCTCGATATCTGGATGCCGGATACGGATGGTATTTCCCTGCTCAAGGAATGGCATGCCGCCGGGCATCTCAACATGCCGGTGGTCATGATGTCGGGGCACGGCACCATCGATACCGCGGTCGAGGCCACGCGCTTCGGTGCCTTCGATTTCCTCGAGAAACCGATTGCCCTGCAGAAGCTGCTGTCCACCGTGCAGAAGGCGCTCAAGCACGACAAGCCGCCGGCCCGGCCGGCCCTGACGCTGGAATCCTTCACGCGCTCGGCCTTCGTCAAGGAATTCAAGCGGCGCCTCGAGCAGGCGGCGGCCAAGTCGCCGGCCCTGTTGATCAAGGGGGCCAATGGCGGCATGGCGGAAATCTGTGCGCGGACCCTGCAGTTGCCGCGTGCGCCATGGCTCGACCTGAGCGAGGTGAGCAGCGCGCTGACGCAGGAAATGCTTGAAAAAATTACCGGCGGCATCCTCTTCGTGCCGAATCTGGCCGTGCTGGGCAAGATGCAGCAGATGAACCTTGCCTTTGCCATGGAGCGTCTGGAGAAACTGAACCTGCAGTTGGTCGCCGCAACGGTCGCGCCACTGTCGACGCTGGCCGAGGCCGGCTGGGACGGCAAGCTGCTGTCGCGGATCGGCGAGGTCTGGGTGGCCATGCCGTCGCTGGCGGGCCACGGCGATGAGCTGCCGGAGATCGCCGGTCTGCTGCTGACCAATTTTGTCGAACGCGGCGAAGTGCCGTTGCGCCGTTTTTCCACCGCCGCCCTGAACACGTTGCGCTCGCTGCCGTGGAAGCGCCAGCCGGATTCGAGCTGGAGCGATCTCTACGTGCTGGTGCGCAACCTGGCCCTGACCTCGCTCGACGAGGAAATCAGCGCCGACGACGTGCTGCGCGTGATGCCCCAGGACACTGGGGAGCGTCCGGAAATCCAGTCGCTGCTGCCGCTTTTCGATCAGCCGCTACGCGAAGCGCGGGACGCCTTCGAGAAGTTGTATTTCGAGCACCATCTGCGCCTTGAAGGCGGGAATATGACGAAGTTGGCCGAGCGTTCGGGGCTGGAGCGCACCCACTTGTATCGCAAGCTCAAGCAACTGGACGTCAAACTCGGCAAGCGGGGCGAAGAATAGCGAAGAACAGGGCAGGCCGCACCGGGCAATCGGGGGATTGCAGAGTCGGGCGGATGCGCAGCTGGAATCTCCAGCGATAAGGAGGGGCGTACATGAAAGTCATCATTCTCGGTGCCGGGCAGGTTGGCGCCAGCGTGGCCGAAGGTCTGGTTTCGGAAGAAAACGACATCACGATCATCGATACCGATGGCGCCAGGCTGATGCAGTTGCAGGACCGAATCGATCTGCGGGCCGTGGTCGGCAATGCCGCGCTCCCGAGCACCCTGCGTGATGCCGGGGCCGACGATGCAGACATGGTCATTGCGCTGACGCAGAGCGATCAGACCAATCTGGTCGCCTGCAAGTTGGCCCAGAACGTGTTCAATGTTCCGACCCGCATTGCCCGCCTGCGTTCACGGGATTTTCTGGAGGACGAAACACTGCTTTCGCCGGAAAACTTCGCGGTTGATTTTGCCCTGTGTCCGGAACAGGTCATTACCGACTACATCCGTCGCCTGATCGAATTTCCCGAAGCCTTGCAGGTTCTCAATTTCGCCCAGGGGCGTGTGTGCCTGGTGGCCGTGCGGGCCTACGACGGCGGTTTGCTGGTGGGGCGGCAGATCAAGGAGATGCGCTCGCTGCTGCCGCCGGACATGGATGCCCGTATCGCGGCCATCTTCCGGGGCAACCAGCCGGTCTTCCCGGAGGGGGATACGCTGGTCGAGGCGGGAGACGAGGTGTTCCTGCTCTCGGCCGCCGAACATATCCGGCCCGTGCTGCGTCAATTGCGCCGGATGATGACGCCCGTCGAGCGCATCATGATCGCCGGCGGCGGCAATATCGGCCTGCGTCTCGCCAAGGCGCTGGAAAAGCGTTACGAAATCAAGCTCATCGAGGGTCGAAAGGAACGGGCCGAGTTCATCGCCAACGAACTGGACAACACCCTCGTCCTGCTCGGCGATGCGACCGACGAGGAACTGCTCGAGCAGGAGAACATCGGCGAGATGGACCTGTTCCTTGCCGTCACCAACGACGACGAGGACAACATCATGGCCGGCAGCCTGGCCAAGCGACTCGGCAGCAAGCGCGTCGTGGCGTTGATCAACCGTCGGGCCTACGCCGACATGATCGAGGGTGGACCGATCGATATCGGGATCTCGCCGGCGCAGGTTTCCATCGGAACATTGCTGGCCCACGTCCGGCAGGGCGACGTGGCAGAAGTCCATTCGTTGCGCCGGGGGGCTGCCGAGGCGCTGGAACTGGTTGCCCATGGCGATGCCAAGACCTCCAAGATCGTCGGCAAGCGCATCGATCAGATCGACTGGCCGCACGGGGTAACCGTCGCCGCGATGGTGCGCAATTTCGACAAGGCCGTGGTGATCGGACAGACCGACGAATGGACCTCGATTACCCGTCATGGCGAAGTGGTCATCGCGCACCACGATACGGTGATCGAACCCGGGGATCACGTGATCGTCTTCTGCACCAGCAAGAAGCTGGTCAAGAAAGTCGAGAAGCTCTTCCAGGTCGGATTCCACTTTCTGTAGGGGCTGCCGCGATGACCCGATTTGCCCCGGTTTACCGTGCGCTGGGCATGATCATCATGCTCTTCGGCCTGACCATGCTGGCGCCGCTGATTCTCTCCTACGTCGTCGATGACGGAGCACAGGCTGTCTACGACGAGTCCTTTGCCCTGACCATGCTGTGCGGAGCCTTCCTCTGGTACCGCTACCGTCGCTGTAAGCGCGAACTGAGCATCCGCGACGGATTCCTGATGGTGGTGCTGGTGTGGACGGTCCTGCCGGCATTCGCGGCGATTCCCCTGATGCTGCAACTCGGTATAAGCCATACCGATGCCTATTTCGAGACGGTTTCCGGTCTCACCACCACCGGCGCTACGGTGTTGACGAACATCGACCAGTTACCGATGTCGATCAACCTGTGGCGGCATCAGCTTGTCTGGGTGGGCGGCATGGGCCTGATCGTGCTGGCCATCGCCATCCTTCCCCTGCTCGGTATCGGCGGCCGCCAGATGTTCAAGGCCGAGACGCCGGGGCCGATGAAGGATGCCAAGATGACGCCGCGCATCGCCGAAACGGCCAAAGGGCTGTATCTGGTTTATCTCGGCGTCACCCTCGCCTGCGTCATCTCGCTGCGCATTGCCGGGATGAACTGGTTCGATGCCACGTGCCACACCTTCTCGATCATGGGTTTGGGGGGGTTCTCGACCCATGACGCCAGCTTCGGGTTTTTCGATTCGCCGACCATCGAATTTGTCGCCATCGTCTTCATGCTGATCGCCGGCATGAACTTCGGAACGCTGTTCCTGGCCGTGACCGGGCGTACGCTACGGCCCTATCTGCTCGATCCGGAAGCGCGCTGGTTCCTCGGCGTAACCTTGCTCAGCATTTTTGTCGTTGCTGTCTATATCTGGAAGGACGGTGCGTACCCCGACCTCGATACCGCGATGCGTCATGTCGCATTCAACCTGGTCTCGATCGCCACGACGACCGGCTTGTCCAGCGTCGACTACGCGCAGTGGCCGATTTTTGCACCCTTGTGGATGCTGTTCCTGTCCAGCTTCGCGACCAGTGCCGGGTCAACCGGGGGTGGTATCAAGATGATGCGGGCCCTGCTGCTCTACAAGCAGGTCTATCGCGAACTGGTACGCGCCATGCATCCCAGCGCGGTATACAACATCCGGATCGGCGGTCAGGTCGCTCCACAGCCCATTCTTTTCGCGGTGCTTTCCTTCGCCTTCATGTACATGGTCAGCATCGTATCGCTCACGCTCATCCTGGCCTTCACCGGGCTGGACATTGTCTCGGCCTTCACCGCCATCGTCGCCAGCATCAACAACACGGGACCGGGACTGGGCGTGGTCGGGCCGTCGACGACCTACGAGGTTCTCGGCGATTTCCAGACCTGGGTATGTACGTTCGCGATGCTGCTCGGCCGTCTGGAAATCTTCACTCTGCTGGTGGTGCTGACGCCTGCCTTCTGGCGCAAATAGCGTCGGGCCGCCTTTTCCTGATTTATCGCAAGTGACCGCGAGCGGGGAAAGGCGGATAATGCCGGTTTTCCGATTTTCTGGCGGAGTCCGACGTGAGCCGACCCAAGAACGACACTTTCCTGCGCGCCCTTCTCAAGGAGCCGACCGAATACACCCCGCTGTGGCTGATGCGCCAGGCGGGCCGCTACCTGCCCGAGTATTGCGAAACCCGCAAACGGGCCGGCAACTTCCTGAACCTGTGCAAGTCGCCGACCATGGCCTGCGAAGTGACCCTGCAGCCGCTGGCCCGCTACGATCTCGACGCCGCCATCCTGTTCTCCGACATCCTGACCGTGCCGGACGCCATGGGCCTCGGTCTCTACTTTGCCGAAGGCGAAGGCCCGCGTTTCGAGCGCCCGCTGCGCGAGGAATGGGCGATCAACAACCTGACCGCCCCCGATCCCTACGAGCATCTCGGCTACGTCATGGATGCCGTTTCCGAAATCCGCCGCGCGCTGGACAACTCGGTGCCGCTGATCGGCTTCTCCGGCAGCCCCTACACGCTCGCCTGCTACATGGTCGAAGGCCAGGGCTCGAGCGATTTCCGCCACATCAAGGGCATGCTCTACAACCGTCCGGATCTGCTGCACAAGATCCTGTCGGTCACCACCGAATCGGTGATTTCCTACCTGAACGCCCAGATCGACTCCGGCGCCCAGGCCGTGATGATCTTCGACACCTGGGGCGGTTCGCTGTCCAATGCTGCCTACGAGGAATTCTCGCTGCAATACATGCAGCGCATCGTTGCCGGCCTGAAGAAGGAAAAGGACGGCCAGCGCATTCCGAGCATCGTGTTCACCAAGAACGGCGGCCTGTGGCTGGAAAAGATCGCCGCCATCGGCTGCGATGCCGTCGGCCTCGACTGGACGATCGATATCGGGGAAGCCCGTCGTCGTGTCGGCGACAAGGTCGCCCTGCAAGGCAACCTCGATCCGAACGTCCTGTTTGCCCAGCCGGAAATCGTTGCAGCAGAAGCGAAGAAGGTTCTCGATAGCTACGGAACGGGCAATACCGGCCATGTCTTCAACCTGGGCCATGGAATCTCCCAATTCACGCCGCCCGAGAGCGTGACCGCCCTCGTCGAAGCGGTTCATACCCATAGCCGTCTATTACGTAAGTAATGCCTATAAGTAGGTGGCAAAGCTTGACTTATGCACAGAGTTTTGCCACCTGCAGAAAAAATGTCCGTAAAAAACCTTGACAGTATTGTGTTTATTCAAGGTGTTGAATTTAAACGATTTTGTTTGTTGCCCATTATTTCGGCAGGGTGACAAAATCCTTACCGGCCCGCGACTTAGCGCATTGGCCCGGAAGTAATTCACAAAGTTATCCACAGTTTTTGTGGACAACTCGAAAAGCCGTCGATTTTGAATCGAACCTGCCCGTTTTTTCGGAGAAATGACGGCCTCGGCCGCTGAAACGATGCCTGTTTTGCGCGTTGCCCTCGATTTACCCCTGCATCGACTCTTCGACTATGTCAGCGAATCGGCCGGCCCGGACGATGTCGGCCGACGCGTTCGGGTGCCGTTCGGGCGTGGCGAAAGGCTCGGGGTCATCGTGGACGTCGCCGATGCCAGCGACTGGCCGATCGATCAGCTCAAGGCCGCCGGCGACATACTGCGCGATCTGCCGCCGCTGCCCCGCGATTTCCTGGCCCTTTGCGAATTTGCAAGCACTTACTACCAGGCCGCTTTCGGCGAAGTCGTGATGCAGGCATTGCCGGCCGGCCTCAAGCGCCTCGATCCGCCGGACCGGCGCAGTGGTCGTGCCACCAAACCTTCCGCTACCTTGGCGCCGCCCGATTTGACCGGCGAGCAGGCCGCAGCGGTGGCGGCTATCGATCCGGCCGCGGGATTTGCCGCCTACCTGCTGCATGGCGTGACCGGCAGCGGCAAGACCGAGGTCTACCTGCGCCTGATCGACAAGGCGCTGGCGGCCGGCAAGCAGGTCCTGCTGCTGGTGCCCGAAATCAATCTGACGCCTCAGCTCGAAAGCCGGGTCCGCGCCCGTTTTCAGGAGCGTGCCGTGGTCTCCCTGCATAGCGAACTGGCCGAAGCGGCGCGCGAACGAAACTGGCGGGCGGCATTTTCCGGCGAGGCGAGCATCGTGCTCGGTACCCGGCTGGCGATCTTCACACCGATGCCGCGGCTCGGGCTGATCGTCGTCGATGAGGAGCACGATGCCTCGTTCAAGCAGCAGGACGGCATGCGCTATTCGGCCCGCGACATCGCGGTGTTTCGCGCCAACCAGCTGAAGATTCCCGTCCTTCTCGGCTCGGCGACGCCTTCGCTGGAATCGTGGTCGAATGCCCAGACCGGGCGCTACCGGATGCTCAGCCTGCGCGAGCGAGCCAACCCCGAAGCGACCCTGCCGACCGTCAAGATTCTCGATACGCGCCGCATGGCGCTCAGGGAGGGCGTCAGCGAACCGCTGGTCGCCGCCATTCAGGCCCGCCTGGAACGTGGCGAACAAAGCCTCGTTTTCCTGAACCGGCGGGGTTATGCACCGGTTCTGGCGTGCCCGCCCTGCGGCTGGGTTTCGCGCTGCAAGCGTTGTGCGGCGAACATGGTGCTGCACCTTGCCGACCGGCGCTTGCGCTGCCATCACTGCGGCTTCGAATATCGCATCCCGAAAGCCTGTCCGACCTGCGGCAATCAGGACATCCATCCCTTCGGGCGCGGCACGCAGCGCCTCGAGGGCTGGCTGCAGGAGCAGTTTCCGGATGCCCGCATCCTGCGCGTCGACCGCGATGCGGTAAAGAGCCGCAAGCAGTGGGAGGCGATCCTCGAACGCATCCATGGCGGCGAGGCCGACATCCTGGTCGGCACGCAGATGCTGGCCAAGGGGCACGACTTCCCCAGGCTGACCCTGGTTGGCATTCTGGGTGCCGATTCCGCGCTGTTCGCCGCCGACTGCCGTGCGCCGGAGCGGCTGTTCGCCCAGCTCATGCAGGTCGCCGGTCGGGCGGGACGGGCCGAGTTGAAGGGCGAGGTGCTGATCCAGACGCAGTACCCGGATAACCCCTTGTTTGCCTCGCTGGTCGCCCACGACTACCCCGGCTTCGCCAGCGCCCAGCTGACCGAGCGCGAGCAGGCCGGCTTTCCGCCCTACACCTTCCAGGCCATGCTGCGCGCCGAGGCGCCCGACATGGCGGATGCCATCGCCTTCCTGAAAACGGCGGCGCTCCTGCCGGTCATTGCCGGACACGACAACGTCCTGATCTACGATCCGGTACCGATGAAGATGGCCCGCCTGGCCAACCTCGAGCGCGGCCAGCTCCTGGTCGAATCGCATTCCCGCCCGGCGCTGCAGGCGTTTCTGCCGCGCTGGCGCGAAGCCGTCGAAGGCCTCAAGGCGCCGTCCCGTTTGCGCTGGCATATCGAGGTCGATCCGCTGGAGTTCTGATCGGCACGCCCCTTGCTGTGATGGCATCCCATCCATTGCAAGGAGCGCATCATGAAAATCGTGGATTCGACGGTACGCCTCGCGGCCAGCCACGAAGCGAGTTATGCCCATCATGTCGAGATGACCAGCACGACGGGCTTCCGGCAGGTTTTCACACAGCTGGCCGGGACGCCGGCCGACAACGACGGCGAGGCCCGCAAGCGCCTGCAGAAAATGTTGCAATCGCTGGTCGACGCCATTCTGGCGGCGCTCGACGGCAAGAAATACAAGGAAAACTTTGCCGCTACCGACGCCTTGCCGGACGAGGCCGTTCCGGCCGGGCGGACGCGGGAAATGACCTGGACGAACCGTATCGTCGAGACAGTGAAAGAAAGCGAGCGTACCGATGTCTGCGGCCAGGGCTGCGTGCGGACCCGGGACGGCCGGCAGATTGCGTTCGATTTCTCGCTACGCCTGGCCCGGGATGTCGAGTTCACCTCGACGCGACTCGACAGCGGCAGCGCGACCTTGCAGGATCCCCTGGTCCTCAGCTTCGACGGCAAAGCTGCCGAACTGTCGGCCGAGCGCATCCGTTTCGATCTCGATGCCGACGGCAAGGCCGAGGAGATACCGGGGCTGGGCAAGCATTGCGGCTTTCTCGTCTTCGACCGCAATGGCAACGGCAAGGCCGACGACGGCCGCGAATTGTTCGGCGTCGCCAGCGGCAACGGCTTTGCCGACCTGGCGGAACTCGATGACGACCGCAACGGCTGGATAGACGAGAACGATGCTGCCTACCAAAAACTGGCCGTATGGTCGGGCGACGGCTTGTCGTCGTTGGCGCAGCGCGGCGTTGGGGCGCTCTACACCGGGTCGGTCGAGGCGCCCTTCACGCTGAAAACCGCCGACAACGCCCTGCTCGGCCAGATTCGTGCCGCGGGCGTCTATTTGACGGAATCGGGCGAGGTCGGCCACCTGCAGCAGGTCGACCTCGCCGTTTCAAGCCCGGCGGTGCGGGAGAAGGAGCCAGACGAGCGCCAGCGTCTGACCGCCTAGCAGCGTCAGGAAGGCGGCACGGAATGCCGCCTCGCTGGCCCAGCCCTGGGCCTGCAGCAGGTCCACAAAACCGCCGATGCCCCATTGCAGCCCGAAGGCACCGGCAAAGACCAGCAGGTTCAGGGCGGTGTTGGCGCGTCCCGACAGCGCCGGCGGAAAAGCCTGGGAAACCAGCGAATAGGCAATGTTCGACAGCGAGAAGCAGATGCCGAGGATCGGCCACAGCAGGTCGCCGGCAAAGCCCGGCTGGAAGCTGATCAGGGCAAAGCTGATCAAGGCGGCCAGCATCGCGCCGATATAAACCTTCTCCAGCTTGATGCCGCGCCGGACCAGGCCGGTCGCGAAGAAGCCCATGAACAGGAAGCCGGCCAGCATGGCACCGCTGATCCAGGTGAGGCGCACGGCCACTGCGGCACGGTCCATGTTCTCCAGCACCATCATCCAGCGCGAGGCCCACAGGCCCTGCACGGCCATGAAGCCGCCGGTCATCATCAGTCCCATCGGTGCGTAGCGCCAGAAGTGGCGGCTCGAAAACACCGCCTTCACCCCGGCCAGCTGTTCGGCAAAGCCGGCGCCTTCGGGCTTGTTGTCGGTATCCGGTACACGGAGCCAGATGATGGCGGCGACGATCGCCGTTGCCACCGCCAGCCCGAGGGCGATGATGCGCCAGCTGGTGAAGCCGATGGCAATCTCCAGCGGTTTGGAGGCGGCCAGCGCGCCCAGCCCGCCGGCGGCCATGACCCAGCCGGTCAGCGAAGCCTGTCGCTCGGGGGGAAACCACAGGGCGAAGGCCTTGAAGGAGGCCATCAGACAGGCCGAAACGCCGAGGCCGATCAGGGCGCGACCGATAGCCAGTCCGCCCAGCGTGTCGCTCATGGCAAATACGGCGACGCCGGTGCCGGCAAGCAGCAACAGTCCCGATTCGACGCGGCGCGGACCATAGCGGTCGAGCAGCATGCCCAGCGGCAACTGGGCCGCCCCGAAAGCGAGGAAATAGGTGCTGGTCAGCAGGCCGAGGGCGTTGTCGGCGAGGTTGAGTTCGCGTGCGAGGACGGGGCCGATGACGGCGTTGACCGTGCGGAACAGGTAAGAGAGGAAGTAACCGGCGGCAAACGGCAGGAAAAGCCTGAGCCAGTTGGCCTGATGCGGGGGATTGCTCACGGGTTCTCCGGTTTCGCGTGGTACGCGGTGACGGGGGGCGGCGTCTGGTCCGCATGCTTGTGCAGCCAGCCGACCCGGGTGGCGATTTTTTGCCGCCAGTTGTCGGCGATGCCCGGGGTGGCGAGCAGCCTTTCCATCGCGGCGAGCGGCGGGCGATGCGCCTGCCAGAGCAGCATGGCCTCGGCCAGGGTGAAGGCCGCCGGATCGCTCTGTTCAAGGAGCAGGACATCGCGGGGGCCGACGCTGCCCGGGGTGACCACCCGCCAGTACCAGCCGGTCAGGCGCTGTTCGGCAATGAATTGGGCCATGCCGTCGCAGGCGTAACGCTCGTCGATTTTCCAGCACGGACTGCGCGGCTGGCAAACCTGCAGGCGAGCCGAGCCGAGCTGCCAGATATCGCCGAGCCGGACATCGTTTTCGTCGAGATCGCCGGTCGAGATGTTTTCGCCGATGCTCCCGACGACCAGTTGCCCGGCCGCTTCGGGAAAACGGGCTGCCAGCTTGGCGTAGTGCGCCGCGGGATACAGATGGACCGCCTTGTCGGGACCGCCGTGTACCCGGCGATCGGCTTGCTGGTCGCCGGCAAAGCCTTCAGGGCCGAGTTCGATCGGGCCGCTCACGGCCTGCTTGTACATGCCGGTCGGACGACCGGATTCGGGTAGCGGGCGAATGCTGCCGACAAAGAGGGAAATATTTGCTTTCATCATTTGATTTTGCCATCTCGTCCGGCAAATGTAAGCACTGGAAAACCCTTTCCGCCAATGTGCTCAGTTCCACAGCCAGGCGGCGCCGCGCACCCCCGAGGAGTCGCCGTGCATGGGCGGCAGGAAGCGCGTGCAGACGGTGTCGGAAAAAACGTGCGGCGCGCAGCGCTCGGGCAGGTTGCGATAAAGCTGCTGCATGTTGGAGAGGCCGCCACCGAAAACGATGACCTGCGGGTCCAGAATGTTGATCACCCCGGCCAGGGCCTGGCCGAGACGCTCTTCGTAACGCAGCAGTGTCGCCGCGCAGGCCTCGTCGCCTTGCCCGGCGTGGTGTTCAATCGCCGCGGCATCGAGGCGGATGCCCGTATGGCGGGCATGGTCGGCGCTCAACCCCGGGCCGGACAGGTAGGCCTCGATGCAACCCCGGCGCCCGCAGTAGCAATCGGGGGGCGGATGTTCGTCGCCGGGCAGCGCGGGCAGGGGATTGTGCCCCCATTCGCCGGCGATGGCATTGGCGCCGACCAGCACCTGCTGGCGGATTACGATGCCGCCGCCGACACCGGTGCCGAGAATGACGCCGAACACGGTCTCGGCGTCACGGCCGCTGCCGTCGATGGCTTCCGACAGGGCAAAGCAGTTGGCGTCGTTGGCCAGTCGCACCTCGCGCTGGAGCAGGGCCTGCAGGTCGCGGCGCAGGGGTTTGCCGATCAGGCAGGTCGAGTTGGCATTCTTGATCAGGCCGCCCCGCTGCGATTCGGCGCCCGGTATGCCGATACCGACGCTGCCCCGCCGGCCCAGTTCATCCTCGGTAGCCTCGACCAGCCCGGCGACGGCCATGACCGTACCGAGATAATCGCCTTGCGGCGTGTCGATGCGCCGGCGCAGCAGTTCGCTACCCTGTTCGTCGAGGGCGACGATCTCGATCTTCGTGCCGCCGAGGTCGATTCCGATGCGTAGCGAGTTTGTCATTGATCGATCAAACGATACCCAACGCCGGGCTCCGTACGGATGTTGCGCGGACGATTGGGGTCGGATTCAAGTTTTCGCCGCAATCCTGCCATATAGACCCGCAGATAGTGCGTGTCATCGACATGACTTGGCCCCCAAACCTCCTTGAGCAACTGGCGATGCGTCACGACGCGACCCAGATTGGCGATCAGCTGCACCAGGAGCTTGTATTCGATGGGGGTCAGGTGAATCTCCTGCTCGCCGCGCATGACCTGACGTTTGACCATATCGACTCGAATGTCGCCCAGAGCCACCTGCGGCGATGAAGTGCTACGTGCCGCGCGACGCAGCAAGGCCCGAATCCGGGCTTGCAGTTCGGCGATGCCGAAGGGCTTGGTCAGATAGTCATCCGCCCCGGCATCGAGTGCCCGCACTTTTTCACCTTCCAGTGTTCTCGCCGACAGAATCAGAATCGGCAGCGTCGTCCAGGTGCGGACCTCGCGAATGAGCTCGATACCGTCGCGATCGGGAAGCCCGAGATCCAGCACGGCCAGATCGGGTTTGCGGGTACCCAGCTCGATCAATCCCCGCTCCGCCGTCCCGGCTTCATGTACGGCACACCCTTCCGCCTCGAGGGCGGTTCGGATGAAGCGCCGAATCTGGGCTTCGTCCTCGATGACGACCACGCTGTAGGTGCCTGCGGGGGTTACCATGGAATCTCCTCCTTCGGCACTTCCGGTGCCTTGCCACAGGGGATGGTGATGACAAAGCGAGCGCCGCCCAAAGCACTTTTCTCCGCCCGGATAGTGCCATCGTGCGCTTCGACAATGGCTCGAACGATGGACAGTCCAAGCCCGACGCCGCTGATCGTCGATTCGCTTCGTCCGCGTGCAAACTTGGCAAACAGGGCTTCTTCCCTGCCTGGAGGCAAACCCGGCCCGTTATCCTCGACGCTGATCTCGGCATGCTTGCCCACGCATTGCGCCGAGATGGCGATGACGCTGCCGGTCGGCGTGTATTTTGCGGCATTCTCCAGCAGGTTGCAGAAGACCCGTTCCATGAGGATCGAATCGAAGTACAGCATGGGCAGATCGGCCGGCAGCGCGATGTTGACCGCATGGTCGGCCAGCACGGCGGCACGGGACTGGAGGGCTACGCCGATGACCTCCTCCAGGGGCTGCCAGTCGCGATTCAGTTTGACGTTTCCGCTCTGGAGGCGCGCCATATCCAGCAAGTTGCTGACCAGCACGCTGGTACGCAAGGCTTCGTCGCGGATGGCGTCGGCGATGTCGGCCTGCGATTTTGGCAAGGGCGGCCCGGCAAGGTTCAAGGACTCGGCGAGGCCCGAGAGTACGGTCAGCGGCGTACGCAGATCGTGCGATAGCGCCGATAGCAGGGAATTGCGCAGTTGCTCCGACTCCATCTTGACCAGCGCTTCCTGTGCCACGGCAATGAAATGAACACGTTCGAGCGCAATGGCGATCAGGCTGGCGCTCGTTTCCAGCAGACGCTGCTGTTCCGGCGGCACAGACCATTTTCCCGAAGGCGGCACGACAACCAACACCCCGCGCGTCCGCATCGGTGCCTTCAGCGGCAGGTAGAGGGCGCTGGCCGAAGGCAGCGTCGAGGTCGAACAGCCTGCCGGTTCGTTATGATCGAGGGCGTAATGGGCGATACCGATATCAAGCTCGGCCAGCTCCCTCCCATCCACCACCTGAAGATGGTCCGTGGTATCCAGAGCCATCAGCGTCGAGCGGGCGCTGAACACGCGGTCAACGAAGTGCTGGCTGATCTCGACAATTTGTTCGATGGCCAGGGCGCTGGACAACTCCCGGGCCATTTCGAACAAGGCCCGCATGCGTTGCTCCCGGCCTAGGGCGATACCCGCCTGGAATTTCAGGCGCGCGGTCATCTGCCCGATCAGGAGCGCGACCAGCAGCATGACGGCAAACGTCGGCAAGTACTGGACGTCGCTCACCGAAAACGAGAAACGCGGCGATACGAAGAAGAAATCAAAGGCGGCCACGGACAGGACCGCCGCCAGCGCACCCGGTCCGCGTCCCAGTCGATAGGCGGTGAAAACAGCCATCGACAAAAAGATCATGACGATGTTGGCCAGTTCAAGATGCGGCAGCAGCGGGGTCGCAACGAGAGCGGTCAATGCCACGCCGGAGGTTGCCAAGAGATAATCCCGCCAAGCGATGGACGGCCCTTCGCTGGAGACCTGCCTGGTCGTTTCGCTCTCGCCATTTGTCCGCTCGTCCACGTCGCGAGCAACCAGCACGACCTCGAGTTCCGGTGCCTCTTGTCCAAGCCGTTCCGCAAAGCTGCGTTGCCATGGCCACAATCTGGCTGTTTCCCGACCGACAACCACCTTGCCCAGATTGTGTTCGCGAGCGTAGGCCGTCGTCACCGCAATCAGGTCGTCGCCGGACAGGCTCGCCGTGGTGGCACCCAGATCCTGAGCCAGCTTCAAGGTGCGCAGGATGCGCGAACGATCGTTCTCCGACAGGCGCTGGAGCTTGGAGGTTTCAACGTAGATCACATGCCACGGAACATTGAACTGGGCGGCCAGTCTGGCGCCCGAGCGGATCAGCTTGTTGCTGCCGAGACCGGCGCCGATGCAGACGAGCAATGATTCCTGTGTCGGCCAGACGGTCGTCGCCGAGGTTTCCCGACGGTAGGCGAGGACATCCTCATCGACACGATCGGCGGTCCGGCGCAAGGCCAGTTCCCGCAACGCCAGCAGGTTGCCCTTGCGGAAGAAGTTCTGCACGGCGCGTTCGGCCTGCTGGGGAATATAGACCTTTCCCTCTTTCAGGCGCTGCAGCAATTCCTCGTGCGGCAGGTCGACCAGGACGATTTCATCGGCCTGATCAAAAACATGATCGGGCAGGGTTTCCCATACCTTGATGCCGGTAATGCCGCCGATGACGTCGTTCAGGCTTTCAAGATGCTGGACATTGACCGTGGTGAAGACATCGATCCCTGCCGCCAGCAATTCTTCCACGTCCTGCCAGCGCTTGGGGTGGCGTGAACCGGGTGCATTGGAGTGGGCCAGCTCGTCGACCAGAATCAGTTCGGGTTTGCGCGCCAGGGCCGCGTCGATGTCGAATTCGCGTAGTGTGTGACCTTTGTACTCGATGCTCTTTTGCGCAATCGACTCCAGGCCGCGCACCATTTCAGCAGTCTCGGATCGCCCGTGCGTTTCGACGATCCCGATCGCCAGGTCGACGCCTTGTGCCTGCAGCGCCCTTGCCGCGCCCAGCATGGCGTAGGTCTTGCCGACTCCCGGGCTTGCCCCGAAGAAGATTTTCAGCTTGCCTCGATGTCTTTGTGCCGACTCCGCTTCCAGGCGCGCCAGCAGGGCGTCCGGATCGGGGCGTTGCATCTCGCTGCTCATCCGCGTCTCCTGCCGGACCAAAGCACCTGGCCCAAGGCAGTCATTTTCTTGCCGAACGGTACACGCTCGTCGGCCAGGGTTTCCAGGAAATCCGACAGCCGCTTGGAGCGGGCGATGGCGAACAACACCAGACTGACAAACACGACTGTCGCCACGGCACCATGGACAATCCGCTCGCCCACGCTGCCTTCGCCGAAGGGAATGATGTTCATGCCGAAGTAGCCGGTCGTTACCGTGGCGATCAGGCCAAGAATCGTGATCACGGTCAGCCTGACCACCGTATTCGATTGCCGTCGCTGCGAGTCGCTGTCCAGGTAATGACTCATTTCGCGAATCTCGTCGCGCACTTCTTCATACAGGCTGTCGTTGCGCAAATGCCGGCTGCACAGGCGATACAGCGCCTGCAAATGCGGGCGCTCGGACAATTCGTGGAACCAATAGCGGTGAGTGAAGCGCAGGAAGGTTTCGAAATTCGCCCGGATGCGGCGCTTGAACCGGCGTACCGACGCCTCGTTGCGAATATTCAAGTCGTTGACGGCGTCCACCAGGATTTCCGAAAAGACCAGCAGCGATGCGCGATGCAGATGGGCGATCAGGAAGATAACGAAGTGCTGGTGCCTGAACTGCGCCAGGACACCGCGCTCGCCATTGCAGAAGTACGGCGAGGCGGCATCTCCGACCACCGTAAACGCATTGCCCGTGCAGATGAATCGCGTATTGGGGCCGGACTCGCTGTTTTGCCAGTAGCGGTCCTGGCAGTAAAGCCCGACGAAATCCCTCACCGACGGTTCGTTGCCGGGTAACGGCTCGTCGGGGTGCATGACCGTCGCCAGCCCGATTCTGACCCAGTCTTCCGATTTCAAGCGGCGGGGATTGTCGACCGCCAGATAGGCCATCATCGGCATGCGATGGTATTCGATCAGCCGGTAACGGATTTCACCCGGGAGATCGGAATGGGCCGGCACCAGTGGGGAAAGCAGCCAGGCCCAATGCTCGCTGATCCCCGGACTGCGATGGGTGCAGACATATGCCAGGAATTTGGCGCGGCGTTCGGTGTCGGAAAACGTCAGAATCCGGTCGTCGTGGTCCAGCCATTCGGACAGATGGACATTGTGCAATCCGCATCCATCTTCATCCCAGCCGGAAGGGTAGGCGCGTCCGAAGCGAAACAGGATGTCCCTGGCCTGGCTCAGGGGAAGGTCCTTTCCACGGACCTCGAGGTTGAGAATCACCAGGTCCAGATCGTGAAAGAAATACAGGTCGAGGTGGACGACATGCAGGGTGACCGGCTGGCTTCCGGGGCGCAGCGTCAGGCGCAGGCTGGCGACATCCTTGCGGCGGAAAACGTGCACCGGCGATTCGCCGATATCGTCTCCCGGCGAACGTTTCGATGAGCGTCCCTCGCCATACAGAAAACGTTGCACATAGGGCAGGAAGGAGACGAACTCCCGATAATGACGTTCCTGGAACATGCCGGGATCGGCGGTGAATTCGTCGTCGATCCGCTGCCAGGGCTTATCTTTCAAGGCCTCGAGCAATTCCCAGTGCCGTCCCTCGCCTTCCTTGGTCGCCAGCGCTTCCAACTGCAAGGGCCAGAGAAGGCTGGCATGGAAGAGTGGAACGCGCAGTTCCCCATCCGCCATTTTTTCTTCCATGCCGCTGTTCTCCCCGGTCATGCAGACGGTTGCTACCGTTTGCGCGATGTAGACAATCGTGAATCCAGAAACGCCCGAAATACCGTTTTATCGTGCGCCTCTCAGGTCTGCTGCCGCTCACAGGATAATTCATGCAAATGAATATCGAGGGCATGAGCGTGTTTTTCCTGCCAAGCCGATCGGCGCGGCTATTTTCGCTCGGTTCCCGGACGGCCGTGTGATCGACGTTGCCAATATAGCGATTCGGAAATAAGAATTCCGTAAAGATTCGGGCAGCCTGGCCAGCGGCCAATAAGGACGACAGCCTAAAACATCCGTAAAAAAGCACCGGTATTGAATGCCGGTGCTTGCCATCCGCGACAATTGACGATCAGAAAGTGCGCGAAACGGAGAATACGACGGTGGCGCGACCTGCATCCATGCGTTTGGAACCGGTCTGGCTGCCCGTATTGTCGATATCGTTGCTGAAACAGTAGAACTCGCCGCGACCGCAATCGCCCTTGGCATTGGTGTCGATGTAGCTCAATCCGAGCAGCCAGCCGTTGATATCCTTGGTTACGCCCAGTTTCCAGTCGGTATAGCTGGCATTCGCCACCTTGCGGAAAAACAGGTGACCGACATGGGCGTTGAGGCCCCAGCCAGCGCCCAGATCAAAGTTGGTTGCGACATCCAGATAGCCCGTGCCGTCGGTTTTCTCGCCGTTGGGTCCCTTGGCGTTGAAATAGTCGGTCATGGCGTAGTAATACTTGGCCGACAGGAATTTCCAGCTGGCACCAGCATACAGTTCGCCGTTTTTCACGCGCTTGCCGTTCAGGTCGGAACCCGGATAGGCGTAGTAGATGCCGCCGATATCCAGTCCGACATCGCCGATGGAGACTTTGTAACCGCCGTAGAAGTCCATTTCCAGATTGCCGTTGGGATAGCCGGCACCGGCGTTGACGTTGGAGTTCCAGTTGCCGACATAAAGGCCGCTGCCGTGGGCGTAATCGATGCCGCCCTGGAGCGCCGGTTGGCCAAAGGTCTGGGCAATGCCGCGGAAACGGTATTGGCTGAACAGCCCCGCATTGCCGGTCAAGGCCTGTGGCGTCGTTTCAAGCGCTCCGGTTGTCGATTGAGCCAATGCCGGCAGGCTGAAACTGCCGGCCAAAGCGGCAGCGATGATGATTTTCTTCAAGAGATCTCTCCTGTCTTTTGTCTATGAGCGCCCGGCCATGGCCGGGCATGAGGGTTATCGGGTAGCAGCCAGCTTGTCGAGGGCCAGGTTGAGTTCCAGGACATTGACGCGTGGTTCGCCGAGAACGCCGAGTTGGCGGCCTTCCGTATGGCTGGCGATCAGTTCGCGGACCTGCTCTTCCGGCAGATGGCGGTGGCGGGCGATGCGCGGCGCCTGCCAGCGCGCGGCAGCAACGCTGATGTGCGGGTCGAGGCCGCTGCCGGAGGCGGTAACCAGGTCGACCGGAATGGCGGCCGTCTGGGTCGGGTCGCTCGCCTTGAGCGCTTCGATGCGATTGTTGACGGATTCTTCCAGCGCCGGATTCAGCGGCCCTTGATTGGAAGCGCCGGATGAGGCCGCGTTGAAGGGCATCGGCGCGGTCGCCGACGGCCGACCCCAGAAATGGCCGGGATCGGAAAACGCCTGTCCGATCAGGCGCGATCCGCGTGTCTTGCCATCCTGGACAATCAGGCTGCCGTTGGCCTGATCCTGAAAAGCCGTCTGCGCGATGCCGGTAATCAGCGCCGGGTAGGCTGCACCGGTCAACACCGTCAGCAGGCCGAAAACGACGAATGCGGGTTTGAGTTCCTTGAGCATTTCAGGCTCCTCCGTTAAGCGAGATTGAGGCCGACCAGGATCAGGTCGATCAGCTTGATGCCGATGAAAGGCACGATCAGGCCGCCAATGCCGTAGACCAGCAGGTTGCGGCGCAGGATGGTGGCCGCGCCGAGGGGGCGATAGGCAACACCCTTCAAGGCCAGCGGAATCAGCGCGATGATGACCAGGGCGTTGAAAATGACCGCCGACAGGATGGCCGAATCGGGCGTCGCCAGCCCCATGACGTTCAAGGTGTTGAGCGCCGGATAGGTCGAGGCGAAAGCGGCCGGGATGATGGCGAAATACTTGGCCACGTCGTTGGCGATGGAGAAGGTGGTCAGCGCGCCGCGTGTCATCAGCATCTGCTTGCCGGTCTCGACGACCTCGATCAGCTTGGTCGGGTTGGAGTCGAGGTCGACCATGTTGCCGGCCTCCTTGGCGGCCTGGGTGCCGGTATTCATGGCCACCGCGACGTCGGCCTGGGCCAGTGCCGGCGCGTCGTTGGTGCCGTCGCCGGTCATCGCCACCAGGCGGCCCTCGGCCTGGTACTGGCGGATCAGCTTGAGCTTGGCTTCGGGGGTTGCCTCGGCCAGGAAGTCGTCCACCCCGGCCTCGCCGGCGATGGCGGCGGCGGTCAGGCGGTTGTCGCCGGTGATCATCACCGTCTTGATGCCCATCCGGCGCAATTCGGCGAACCGTTCCTTGATGCCGCCCTTGACGATGTCCTTGAGCTCGACAGCCCCGAGGACCTGCGCATTTCCCTGATTGACTTCGACGACGACCAGCGGCGTCGAGCCGTGGCGGGCGATATCGTCCACCGCTTCCTGTACCTTCGCCGGCCACTGAGCGCCCAGTGCCGTGACATGGGCCTTGACCGCTTCGGCGGCACCCTTGCGGATACTCCTGCCTTGCCAGTCGATGCCACTCATGCGCGTCTGAGCGGTGAAGTGCACGAACGTCGCCCCTTCGGCCTGGATATCGCGGCCGCGCTGATGCAGCACTTCCTTGGCCAGGTGCACGATGGAGCGGCCTTCTGGTGTCTCATCGGCCAACGAGGCGTAGAGCGCGGCGTCAGCCAACTGCTTTTCGGAGAAGCCGGGGGCGGCGACGAATTTGGCCGCCTGACGGTTGCCCAGCGTGATCGTGCCGGTCTTGTCGAGCATGAGTACGTCGACATCGCCGGCCGCCTCGACGGCGCGGCCGGAGGTGGCGATGACGTTCTTGGCCATCATGCGGCTCATGCCGGCGACGCCGATGGCCGACAGCAGGCCGCCGATGGTTGTCGGTATCAGGCACACGAGCAGCGCGACCAGCACGGTCACCGTGATCGGCGAGCCGGCACCGGCAGCCTCGACGCTGAACAGCGAGAACGGCAGCAGCGTCGTCGTGGCAAGCAGGAAGGCGATGGTCAGCGCGACGAGCAGGATGGTCAGGGCGATTTCGTTCGGCGTCTTCTGGCGCTTGGCTGCTTCGACCATGCCGATCATCCGGTCGAGGAAGGTTTCGCCGGGATTGACCGAGATACGCACGACCAGCCAGTCGGACAGAACGCGGGTGCCGCCGGTGATGGAAGAAAAGTCACCGCCAGCCTCGCGGATGACCGGAGCCGATTCACCGGTGATCGCCGACTCGTCGACCGAGGCGACGCCTTCGATGACCTCGCCGTCGCCGGGGATCACCTCGCCGGACGTGACGATGACGACATCGCCTTTGCGCAGGTCTTCCGAAGGGACCGTATGCATCTTGGCGCCGTGGCGGGGCTCCTGCAGTTTCTTGGCCCAGACCGTCTTGCGCAGGCCGCGCAGCGCGGCAGCCTGGGCTTTGCCCCGGCCCTCGGCGAGCGCTTCGGCGAAGTTGGCGAAGAGCACGGTGAACCACAGCCACAGCGCGATGGCCAGGATGAAGCCGGCCGATGCCTCGCCTTTGCCGCCGAGCGCCTGGAAGAACAAGCCGGTAGTCAGCACGCTGCCCAGCCAGACCACGAACATCACCGGATTCTTGACCTGGTAGCGCGGCGACAGCCGTTTGAGGGATTCGACCGCGGCTTCGCGCAGCAGCGCCGGATCGAGCATGGATTGCGACGTTTGCATCAAATTCTCCTTAGCGGGCGCCGATCATTTGCAGGTGTTCAACGATGGGGCCCAGGGCCAATGCAGGCAGGAAGGTCAGCGCGCCGACCACGACGACGGTGCCGATCAGCAGCATGACGAAGAGCGGGCCATGCGTCGGCAGCGTCCCGGCACCCGGCCGGATGCTCTTCTTGGCAGCCAGCGAACCGGCGATGGCGAGTACCGGAACGATCAGCCAGAACCGCGAGAACAGCATGGCGAAGCCGAGCAGCGTGTTGTAGAAGGGTGTGTTGGCCGACAATCCGCCGAACGCACTGCCGTTGTTGTTGCCGGCCGACGACAGGGCGTACAGGATTTCCGAGAAGCCGTGCGCACCCGGATTGGCGATGCCGGCCCGGCCGGCATCGGCCGTAACGGCGATGGCCGTGCCGAGCAGCACCACCAGCGGCGGCACCAGGATGGCGACAGCGGCCATCTTGACCTCGAAGGCTTCGATCTTCTTGCCCAGGTATTCCGGCGTGCGGCCAATCATCAGGCCGGCGACGAAGACGGCGACCAGCGCGAAGATGATCATGCCGTAGAGCCCCGAACCGACACCCCCGAAAACCACCTCGCCCAACTGCATCATCCACATGGGTACCAGGCCGCCGAGCGGCGTGAAGGAGTCGTGCATGGCATTGACCGAACCGTTCGAGGCGGCGGTGGTCACCGTTGCCCACAGCGCCGAGTTGACGACACCGAAGCGGGTTTCCTTGCCTTCCATGTTGCCGCCGGCTTGCAGTTCCGACGCCTGGGTGTCCAGGCCCAGGCGCTCGAACAGCGGGTTGCCCGACTGCTCTGCCCAGACGCAGACGGCCAGCATGGCAACGAAGATGAGGGTCATCGCCGAAAGGATGGTCAAGCCTTGGCGCCGGTCGCCGACATAAATTCCGAAGGTGATGCACAGGGCGGCCGGAATCAGGAAAATGGCCAGCACTTCCAGGAAATTGGCCAGTGGCGTCGGATTCTCGAACGGGTGGGCCGAGTTGACGCCGAAGAAACCGCCGCCGTTGGTACCCAGCTGCTTGATGGCGATCTGCGAAGCGGCCGGACCGACTGCGATGCGCTGTTCCCCGGTCGTTGCTTTTTCCACAATCGGCAGGCCTTGCGCATCCTTCAGCGGTTGGCCGTCGTCACCCAGCTTGGGTTGCTCGAAATCGAGCTGCTCAACGAGGTGGGCGGTAGCGTGTGCGTTGAACGTCTGTACGACGCCTTGGCTGACCAGGGCTGTCGACAGCAGGATGCTCAGCGGCAACAGAACGTAGAGCGTCGAACGTACCAGATCGACCCAGAAATTGCCCAAGGCAGCGGTTTCGCGTTGCATGAAGCCGCGTGCGAGGGCAACGAGTACTGCCATGCCGGTGGCGGCGGACAGGAAATTCTGTACGCCAAGTCCGAGCATCTGGGTCAGATAGCTCATCGTCGACTCGCCGCCGTAAGACTGCCAGTTCGTGTTGGAAGCAAAACTGGCAGCGGTATTGAAGGCCAGATCGGCTGTCGTTGCCATCATGCCGTCTGGATTGAAGGGCAACACGTCTTGCAGGCGCTGCAGCGCGTATACGGCCAGGAAACCAATCAGGTTGAAGATCAGGACGGCCAATGCATAGCGTGTCCAGGACATCGAGTCGTCGCCACGCACTCCTGCCAGGCGATAGATGCCTCGCTCCAGCGGGCGCAACCAGCGTACGGGGAGCGGAATGTCGCCTTGATAGACGCGCGCCATGTAGCGGCCCAGCGGCCAGGCACAGGCAAAGAGAACGGCCAGATACAGGCCGATTTGCAGATAGCCGTTGCCAGTCATGAGAAATTCTCCGGGAAGAACAGGACGGCAATCAGATAGCCGAATACGCCAATGGCAACTGCCAGGGCGATCAGGTAGAGCGGATTCATCACTTCCTCCGAATCTTTTCAAACAGAGGGACGAGGCCGGCCGTTACAGCGAAAAACGCGACGACAAGCAGCAGGTAGAGCGGGTCCATGAAACCTCCCATAGGGACAAGTTGCGACAAGCGCTACGTTAATTTTTCGCGTGTTAAGAAAGCGCTAAAGAGGACCATCAGCGCGTTAAGCGCGCATAAAGAGCGCAGAGACGAGGGGAATTGATGACAGCGGTTTGCCGAGCCGGCATGATGGCTTGGCGGCTATGCACGATCAGCCGCAGGGCGCCGGCTTTAGCGATTTCGGGCGGCGGGCTTCGAGGCGGCAAATGCCGCTCGGGATTCAGGCTGTGGCGCGGGAAGCAAGGGGTCGATCACCGTGCCCTCTTTGGCTGGTCGGTGAGCGGAAGCGTGGTCAAATACCGGTCGTTGTGCCGGTTCCACGCAATAAAGTGAAGTATCCGGGGATGGGCCGCGGCATGGCCGTAGCAGACTCCGGAAAGACCGTCAGTCGAACATCAGACGCGGACGGCGACACCCTTGATGTTGCCGTAGGTCGTGGTCAGCGTGCGCAGGACGCTGGCGCCGGCATCGAGCAGCAGCATGAACAGGTTGCGCTCGGTGTACAGGCAGACCGGGTGGCGTATGTCGTATTTGTCGGCGAGCGGGGGGGCCAGCGGCGCAAAGCGCTGCTCGATCAGGGCATCGCCTCCGGCATAGTCCTGGCCCAGCTCCGAGTGCAGGCCGAGGACCGAGACGTAGAGCTTGCCGCCGATACGCAATTGCAGGAGCAGGCGGCGGACGGTTTGCCGGGCTTGCCCGTAGGGCAGGCCGCACAGGCCGCGGCGGACGATGATCATGTCGAAGGGTTGGCCCGGGAACACCTCGGGCAGCGCATTCAGTTCCGAGGCCATGACGGTAATCTGGTCCTTGTAGCCGGAGGCCAGGACACGGCCTTCGATTTCCTGCTGAAATGCCGGGCGGTCGACCACAAGCACCTGCGCGCCGAGGTTGGCCAGTTTGGGCGCCAGTTCGCATCGCTTGTCGGAGACGATGAGGACGGCGACGCGATGATCGATGCGCTGGCGCTTGACGCACTCTTCCAGCGCGAAGCGTTCCAGCTCGTCCGTCCCGTTGTCCCAGGGATTGGCGTTAATATGTGTTGTCATGCGTGTCGTCTCCCTCCGTTTCAATTTACCCGAATGCCGGCTTGGATGACAACGAGGATGTTATCGATCGAAAGGAAAAATCATGTTGGTTCGCTTTATCTCCAGCGAAACCGGTGAAATTCTGATGTTCGCCGAAGCGGCCAGAAGCCTGTTGCAGGTTCTCGGCAAGGAAACGACGGCCAAAGGGGCCTTTCTGCCTGACGAAATGATGGCGGCCGCCCAAACGCTGAAGGACGCGGTGAGCCGCGCCGAGGCGCCCCCCGTGGAGGATGAGGTCGATGCCGATGGGCGGAAAAAGGAGCCGGTGGTTGCGCTGGGTCAGCGCGCCTGGCCATTGATCGACATGCTGGAACGGACGGCCAAGGGGGGGCGCAAGGCCAATATCGTCTGGGAGGCACCCGCCGCTTTCTGAGCGGCTTCAGTTGTCGGCAGGGATGTCGAAGCCTTGGGCGATGCCGGTAAGCACCAGGGTGAGTTCCTGTTCGAAGCCGGCGAAATAGTCTTCCCACAGCGGGTCGTCGTCATGCAGGGCGCGTTCCAGCAGAAGGGCGATGTCCTGCAGGCCGACGGCGCCGATCGTTCCGGCCAGCCCCTTGGCGCTGTGCGCCAGCCGTTCGGCGGTGACCAGGTCGCCGCGGTCGATGGCCGCGCGCAGCGTCTGCGTTTCGTGGTGGAAGCGAGCGTGAAAATCGCGCAGGACCTTCTCATAGAGGCTCGGCTTGTTCATCAGGCGTCGCAGGCCTGCGGCCTTGTCGATACCAGGGAGGTCCGGTAGTGCGTCGGTGGCGTCTGTCATGTGAGTGGCCTCCTGGGTTGTCGTGCGGACCGGGTCCGCGTCTGACGGAATTGTGCGTGGACTAGAACAGCTCGATGTCGTCGCTCTTGTCCTTCATGTCGGCCATGAATTTGTCGACCGCCTCGTGGACGGGGACACCCTGCATGACCGCATCGAACATGGCGATTTCCTCGCGGGTGGTGTACTTGGTCTTGATCTTGTCCTGCAGGCCAACCCACTCGCCGGGATTGAAGAGGCGGCGCGGGTCGGAGACCAGGTCGCTGAGGTCGCCGAGGCTGAGGCCGACGTGGGCCAGTCGTTGAACCAGCTTGTCGTAGAACTGAAAAGCGATGATGGTTTGGTGCACCATGCCCGAAACGTGCCCGGAGACGCCGCTCAGGTTCCGCTTGGCGACACCGACTTCTCCGTCGTCGGGCAGCGTCTCGACGGTGTCGGCTATTGTCCGCATGTAGCTCGCCATGGTCGTGAACGAATCGGTCAGCACCTCGACGGAGGCATTGCTGTCCTTCATTGCCGATTCGATCTGGACGGCCGCCAATTCGAGCATCAGCACGGTTTCCCGGACCTGGCTCCAGTTGAGGTCCGGCATATGGGCGCTGGTGCCTCTCGGTTGGCTACTTTCCTTTGTCATTTTTTCCCCCTTGCGTCGGCAAAACTATAGCGCAATTCACGAGGGGCGATCTATTAACACATAGTGTTTGCGTACCGACTCGAGGACTTCGAATGTTCCCGTGAATCCGGACGGAATAACGCAGGCCTCTCCAGGCCCGAATTCGGCGGCGTTTCCCGCATCGTCGGAAATGCGTAACCGGCCTTCGATGACGCAGAAAAATTCATCTTTTCCGGGGGCGAAGGCGATGTTCCAGGCGCCAGGTTCGCAGGCCCAGATACCGGCCGAGAGGTCGCCATTGGCGCTCAGGAAATGTTCCCAGGTGGTGCGTTGAGGATTCCCGCGGACCAGCCGGTCCGGACGGGGATGGTCGTGGCTGGGGTCGGGGGTTTGGGCGGCGAAAATAGCCAACTTCGCGGTCGGTTGCGGCATGTCATTTCTTCTTTCGTTTGTCGGCTTTTTGGCGCCAACGGGCGAGGTCGGCCTCGGTGGGTTCGCTGAAGCGGCCACCGCCGGCGTTGGCCATGTAGATGACCGCCCGGGCGACCTCGGCGTCGCTCAAGGCCGGATTGCCGCCTTTGGCGGGCATCTTGCGGATACCGGCAAGCGCGCTCGGCACCAGGTCGTTCAATCCTTCGCGGACCAGTTTTCCCCAGCGCTTGGTGTCGCCGAATACCGGGGCCTTGTCCTTGCCGCTGCCGTGGCATTCCTGGCAGGTGCTTTCATAAACCTCGGCTCCCGTCTTCTCCGCGGCGAATGCCGGGAGTGACAGCGCAGCCAGCAGGATCAAGCTTGGGCGCATCGCTTACCTTTCAACAGATGGAGGCGACATGTTAATTTGCCGCGATAATTCGTGCATGAAAACCATCCTGCCGCTCGTAGTCCTGGCTCTTTCAACGACCGTCGCCGCCGCGCCGCTGGTGGCCGTCGATGTCGGCCATGGCATCCAGGACAGCGGCGCGATCAGCGCCCGGGGGCGCACGGAGTTCGCGTTCAATCGCGATTTCGCCGGCCTGCTGGCGACGACCCTGCGGCAGCGGGAACTCGGCGTCCGGGAGGTCAATTTCGACGGCCGGATCGGCAGCCTGCATGCCCGGCCGCAGGCCGCCGAGGGCAGCGATTTCTTCATTTCCATCCATCACGATTCGATCGGCGAAGCCTGGCTGCTCGACTGGGAATGGGAAGGCAAGCCGCAGCGCTATACCGAGGTCAAGCGCGGCTACGGCATTTTCGTCTCGGCGCAGAATCCCGATCCGGCAACGAGTTTGCGCTGTGCGTCGGCCATCGGCGCGATGATGCGGCGTGCCGGCTTCGAGCCCTCCACCTGGCACGCCCGCAAGCACCAGCCAGCCGATGCGGAAAACGGTGTTTGGTACTACGACAATCTGGTCGTGCTGTACCGGACCGGCTTGCCCGCCGTATTGTTCGAGGCCGGTGTGATCAAGCATCGCGACGAGGAGCTGGAGTTGCTCGATCCCGTACGCCAGGCGCGCATGGCCGATGCCGTGGCGACCGGTATTGCTGCCTGCCTCTACGTCAAGGCCGCCGACTAGGCGGACGGTTCATAGAAAGATCGGTTCCGGCGTCAGCGCGACACCGAATTTTTCCCTGACCGACGCCTGCACGGCAGCCATGGTCTGCTTGACGTCGTGGCCGGTGGCGCCGCCGTGATTCACCAGCACCAGTGCCTGTTTCTCATACATGCCAACCGGGCCGAGCGACCGGCCCTTCCAGCCGGCCTGTTCGATCAGCCAGCCGGCAGCCAGCTTGACGCGGCCGTCGGGCTGCGGGTAGCAGGGCAGGCCGGGATGGGCGGCCTTCAGCGCGTCGGCCTGGGCGGCGGCGACCACGGGGTTGTGGAAGAAACTCCCTGCGTTCGGCATGTGGGCCGGATCGGGCAGCTTGCGCTGCCGAACGGCGATGACGGCATCGGCGATGTCGCGTGCAGTCGGTTCGGCGATGTCGCGGGCAGCCAGTTCCTGCGCCACGTCCGCATAACGGCAGTTGGGCTGCCAGGCTTTGGGCAGCCGGAACAGGACCGAGGTGATCGCCATCCGTCCGCTCAGATGCCAGCCTTCCTGCTTGAACCGGCTGTCGCGATAGCCGAAGCGACAGTCGTCGCGGTTGAAGCCGACGAAGGCCTGACGCTCGAAATCCCAGGCCGTCACGGACTGCAGCCGTTCGCCGACTTCCAGTCCGTAAGCACCGATATTCTGGATCGGCGCCGCGCCGACCGTACCCGGGATCAGGCTGAGGTTTTCCAGCCCCGGCCAGCCCTGGGCCAGGGTCCATTGCACGAAATCGTGCCAGTTCTCGCCAGCCCCGGCTTCGACGTAAACGGCTTCGGCATCTTCCCCGACCAAGTGTTTTCCGGGGATCGCCATGTGCAGGACCAGCCGGTCGACATCGCCGCTCAGCACCAGGTTGCTGCCGCCGCCGAGGATGAAACGCGGCCCCGACGCGAGGGCCGGGTCG
Organism: Dechloromonas sp. CZR5; assembly: GCF_008711155.1. Classification (GTDB taxonomy): domain Bacteria; phylum Pseudomonadota; class Gammaproteobacteria; order Burkholderiales; family Rhodocyclaceae; genus Azonexus. The sequence continues at coordinate 628,897 of NZ_VUYQ01000002.1, forward strand.
CGCAGGGCATCGGCATTGGCAATGCGGGCGAAGCGAGCCGCCCGCCCCGGCAGGGCCAGGGTGTTGAGCGGTCCGAGTTCGCGCTGGGTCTGCAGGGTCACAGCAACGGGGCCAGCCAGTATTCGGCATCCTTGATCGACAGGCCTTTGCGTTTTGCCCAGTCTTCGAGCTGGTCGCGGCCGATCTTGGGAATGGCGAAGTAGCTGGCTGCCGGGTGGCCGATGTAGAAGCCGGACACCGCCGCTGCCGGCGTCATGGCGCAGGACTCGGTGAGGTTCATTCCGGCGTTGGCCGGGGCATCGAGCAGGGCGAACAGCTCGCGCTTGGCGGTGTGATCCGGGCAGGCCGGGTAGCCGGGGGCGGGGCGGATGCCCTGGTATGCCTCGGCGACCAGCGCGTCGTTGTCGAATGACTCGTCGGCGGCATAGCCCCAATAGTCGGTGCGCACCCGCATGTGCAGCCACTCGGCGGCGGCTTCGGCCAGGCGGTCGGCCAAGGCCTTGAGCATGATTGCCGAGTAGTCGTCGTGGGCCGCCTCGAATTCGGCGACCCTGGCCTCGATGCCGAGGCCCGCGGTGACAGCGAAGGCGCCGACATAATCGCGTTCGCCGACGTAATCGGCGAGGGCGACGTTGTAGCGGCCTTTCGGCTGCTTGTGCTGCTGGCGCAGGCCGACCCACCGGGCGATTTCCTGCGTGCGGCTCTCGTCTCCGTAGATCACGATGTCCTCGTTTTCGCCCCGGGCCGGATAGAGACCGAACACGGCGCGGGCGTGGAGCCAGTCCTCGCTGATGATCCGGCCGAGCATGTCCTTGGCGTCGGCGAACAGCTGGCGGGCGGTTTCGCCGACCGTTTCGTTGTCGAGGATGGCCGGGTAGCGGCCGGCCAGATCCCAGCTCTGGAAGAAGGGCGACCAGTCGATGAACAGCGACAGGGTCTCGAGGTCGAGATCGAGGGTGTGCAGGCCCAATGCCTTGGGGGCGACCGCGGTGAAATCCGCGCCGGGTACGAAGCGATTGGCGCGGGCTTCATCCAGCGTCACCAGCGTGGCGCCTTTGCGGCCGGCGTGTTCGGCACGCACGGTTTCGTATTCGGCGGCGATTTCGGCGACATAAGCCGCCTTTTGCTCGACGGACAGCAGTTTGGTGGCGACGCCGACGGCGCGCGAGGCATCCGGCACGTAGACCACCGGGCTGTCGGTGTTGGTGGCGATCTTGATCGCCGTGTGGGCGCGGCTGGTCGTGGCGCCGCCGATGAGCAGCGGCTGGCTCATGCCCTGGCGCTTCATCTCGGCCGCGACGTGGGCCATTTCCTCGAGCGACGGGGTGATCAGGCCGGACAGGCCGATGATGTCCACGCGATGTTCGAGCGCCGCCTTCAGGATGTTGTCGCAGGAGACCATGACGCCGAGGTCGACGATGTCGTAGCCGTTGCAGCCGAGGACGACGCCGACGATGTTCTTGCCGATGTCGTGCACGTCGCCCTTGACGGTGGCCATCAGGATCTTGCCCTTGGAGCCGAGGCCGGTGCGGGATTTCTCGGCTTCGATGAAGGGCAGCAGATGGGCGACCGCCTGTTTCATGACGCGGGCCGATTTGACCACCTGCGGCAGGAACATCTTGCCGGCGCCGAACAGGTCACCGACGTGGTTCATGCCGGCCATCAGCGGGCCTTCGATGACGGCGAGCGGCGGTTTGCCCTCGCTTTCCAGCTTGGCGCGCACTTCCTCGGTATCGGCCACGACGAAGTCGGTGATGCCCTTGATCAGCGCGTGCTCCAAGCGCTTTTCGACGGACTGCTCGCGCCAGCTCAGGTCGGGGCCGCTGTCCTTGGCCTTGCCTTCCTTGACGGTCTGGGCGAAATCGACCAGCGCCTCGCCGGCGCCCGGGTGGCGGTTGAGCACCACGTCCTCGACCTTGCCGCGCAATTCCGGCTCCAGGTCGTCATAGACGCCGAGCATGCCGGCGTTGACGATGCCCATGGTCATGCCGTTCTGGATGGCGTGGTAGAGGAAGACGGTGTGGATTGCCTCGCGCACTGGGTCGTTGCCGCGGAAGCTGAACGAGACGTTGGAGACGCCGCCGGAAATGTGGGCGTGCGGCAGGTTCTGCTTGATCCAGCGCACCGACTCGATGAAATCGACCGCGTAGTTGTCGTGTTCCGGGATGCCGGTGGCGATGGCGAAGATGTTCGGATCGAAGATGATGTCTTCGGCCGGGAAGCCGATGCCGGTCAGCAGTTCGTAGGCCTTGCCGCAAATCTCGGTCTTGCGCGCATAGGTGTCGGCCTGGCCCTTCTCGTCGAAGGCCATGACGATCACCGCGGCGCCGTAGCGGCGGGCGAGCTTGGCCTGTTCCAGGAACTTGGCTTCGCCTTCCTTCATCGAGATCGAATTGACGATGCCCTTGCCCTGGATGCACTTCAGGCCGGCCTCGATGACCTCCCATTTCGACGAGTCGATCATGATCGGCACGCGCGAAATGTCCGGTTCGGAGGCGATCAGCTTGAGGAACTTGTCCATCGCGGCGAGCGAATCGAGCATCGCCTCGTCCATGTTGATGTCGATGACCTGCGCGCCATTCTCGACCTGCTGGCGGGCGACGGCCAGCGCGTCGTCGAAGCGGCCTTCGAGGATCATGCGGGCGAAAGCCTTGGAGCCGGTGACGTTGGTCCGTTCGCCGACGTTGACGTACAGCGACTCGTGCGTGACGTTGAAGGCCTCCAGCCCGGACAGGCGCAGCGCCGGTTCGATCTGCGGAAGCGGGCGCGGCGCGACCGGCGCGACGCGGCGGGCGATGGCGGCGATGTGCTCCGGCGAGGTGCCGCAGCAGCCGCCGACGATATTGACGATGCCGGCCTTGGCCCAGCTCTCGATCTCGTCGGCCAGCATGTCGGCGGTTTCGTCGTAGCCGCCGAAGGCGTTCGGCAGGCCGGCGTTCGGGTGGGCCGAGACGTAGCAGTCGCAGACGCGGGACAGTTCCTCGACGTACTGACGCAGTTCCTTGGCGCCGAGCGCGCAGTTTAGGCCGAAGGACAGCGGCTGGACATGGCGCAGCGAGTTCCAGAAGGCCTCGGCGGTCTGGCCGGACAGCGTGCGCCCGGAGGCGTCGGTAATGGTGCCGGAAATCATCACCGGCCAGCGGCGGCCGGCGGCATCGAAGAATTGTTCGATGGCGAACAGCGCGGCCTTGGCGTTCAGCGTGTCGAAGACGGTTTCGACGAGCAGGATGTCGGCGCCGCCATCGGTCAGGCCGCGGATGGCCTCGACGTAGTCGGTCACCAGTTCGTCGAAGGACACGTTGCGGTAGCCGGGGTCGTTGACGTCCGGCGAGATCGACGCGGTGCGGCTGGTCGGACCGAGCACGCCGGCGACGAAGCGCGGCTTGGCCGGGTTGGCGGCGGTGAATTCGTCGCACAGCCGGCGGGCCAGCGCGGCGCCTTCCTTGTTCAACTCGTAGACGATGCTTTCCAGCTTGTAATCGGCCTGCGACACGGCGGTCGAGTTGAAGGTGCAGGTTTCGAGGATGTCGGCGCCGGCTTCCAGGTATTCGCGGTGAATGCCGCCGATGATGTCGGGGCGGGTCAGCACCAGCAGGTCGTTGTTGCCCTTCAGGTCATGCGCGTGATCGGCGAAGCGCGTGCCCCGGTAGTCCGCTTCCTGCAGGCCGTGGCGCTGGATCATGGTGCCCATGGCGCCGTCGAGGACGAGCAGGCGTTGCTGGAGCAGGGTGGAGAGTTCGGACGTACGATCGGGCTGCATGGATCACCTCGGCAAAGCGGTTTGTTACCAGAATTCGCACCGGGGGCTCCGCAATAGCAAACGGCGCCACAAACCGGGACTAGGAGAAACTAGGGGTTTGCGAGCGCCGTTGATCGTTGCCGAGCCTGGCCCCTTGAATGGAAGGGTCGCAGCGCTCCTCGGCAGAGGTGCTAGTTTACCGGGGGCGGCCCGGACTGCCAAGTGTATTGATTTTGGAGACGTTTTCACCGGCAGGGCCGGCGTCCCGTGCTGTCTTCCCGCCAGGGCGGCGACGGCGGAAATGTCCCTAGCCCTTGACGGCGACACGCTTGGAGGTTTTCTTGACCCCGCCGTTGTCGGTATCGAAATGCACCATGAAGTAGGTTTCGTCCATCGGCGGCATGCCTTCGATACGCCACTCCCAGATTTCCTCGCGCAGGTTGTTGAAGGTCTGCTTGCTGCCCGGTGCGCCGAGCAGGCGACGGATGTCGTCCTTGCTCATGCCGACGCGGACCCTGGCGTAATTGGCATCGTTGAGCACCTGCTCGACCTGGGTGACCACGTGGTCCTGGCCAAAGGTGATCATGTAGCAACTGCTGCCGTTCGGCTGCCGGGCGTATTCCCAGGTTGCCGTGCCATCGTCGTTCCAGTGGATGAAGCCGGGCTCGCCCATGCGCGAGCGGACATCGGCCTGCGTCGTGACGCCCGGCTTGATCTCCTTTAGGTTGACGAAGTCGCAGGCCGGTAGTGCGGCGGCGATGATGGCCGAGGCGGCGGCGGATATCCAGGCGGGCAGTTTCATGCGAACTCCGGTCGATGGGGAAAGGCAAGTTTACGCCCGGGCGGGCTCTCTTTCATAATATCCATCCCCACTAATTTTCGGATATGCCGATGCAGCACCTCGATCCCCGGGCCGCCTACGAATTTCTGCAGCAGGATGCGCAAGCCGTCCTGATCGACTGTCGGGCGGAAACCGAGTTCATGTATGTCGGTTTTCCAGTCGGAGCCGAGCATGTGGCCTGGCAAGAGGGGCCGGATTGGGAAATCGACCCGCAGTTTGCCGCCAAGGTGGCGCGGGTGGTGAAAGGCGATCTGGCACGGCCGGTCCTGCTCATCTGCCGCAGCGGCAATCGTTCGGTCGATGCCGGGCAGGCGCTGGAAGCGGCCGGGTTTACGCAGGTGATCAACGTGCTCGAAGGGTTCGAAGGCCCGCTCGATGAGAATTACCATCGCGGCACGCTGGGCGGCTGGCGTTTTCGCGGCCTACCGTGGTACCAGACGTAAGCGCTGGTGGAGCAGGGCGGCGCTGCCGCCGACCAGCATCAGGCCGGCCATGCCGAGCGACAGCGTCAGCGTCGAACCCCACAGGGCCGGGGCGATCAGTGCCGCGGTGATGCCGTTGAAGCCTGACTGGAAGAAGGTCTGGCACGAGGCGGCCAGTCCGCGCTGAGCGGGGAAGGGATCGAGCGCGAAGAGACTCAGACAGGGCATGGCCAGCGACATGCCCAGCGTGTAGAGAAAAATGGGCAGGACGCTCCACGGCAGCCCCGGTGGCAGCGCAATATTGAGCAGCAGGTTGATGCCGGCGGCGCTGCCCATCACGGCATAGCCGATGGCGATGGTGCGCGACAGCTGCACCTTGCCGGCCAGGCGGCCGGAAAGCCACGAACCGCCGATCAGTCCGGCCATGGCCGGGCCGAACAGCCAGAGAAAGCCGGTTTCCGGCACCCCGAGGTGGGTCATCAGAAAGACCGGGGCGGACAGGATATAGATGAAGAAGCCGCTGAAGTTGAGCGCCAGTGCCGCGCAGGCGGTCAGGAAGGCCGGCGAGGTCATAACCTTCCAGTAGGTGCTGGCCAGGTAGGCCGGGCGCAGGGATTGGCGTTTTTCCGGCGGCAGCGTTTCCGGCATCAGTTTCCAGCAGGCCAGCCACAGAACGCCGGTGGCGAGCACCAGAAACGCGAAGACCGAGCGCCAGCCGAACAGAGTCTGCAGCCAGCCGCCGATGACCGGGGCGACGGCGGGGGCCAGCGCGAACATCATGGTGATCTGCGACATCAGGCGCTGGGCCTCGGCGCCGTCGAACAGGTCGCGGACGATGGCCCGGCTGATGACGATGCCTGCCCCGGCGGTGACGCCCTGCATAGCCCGCCAGAACCACAGCTGTTCGATGCGGGTGGCCAGCATGCAGCCGGCCGAGGCGACGGCGAACAGGCCGACGGCGACCAGGATGACCTTGCGCCGTCCGAAGCGGTCGGAAATGGCGCCGTGCCACAAGGTCATCAGGGCGAAGGAGAACAGGTAGGCCGACAGGGTCTGCTGCACTTCCAGCGGCGTCGCCTGAAGCTTTTCGCCGATCTCGTGGAAGGAGGGCAGGTAGGTGTCGATGGAAAAGGGACCGAGCGCCGACAGCGAAGCCAGCAGGGTGGCGATGCCCCGGGTGCTGCGCCGGTTGCCCTCAGCCACGGGCAAAGCGCCGGTACTGGATGGCCTCGGCAATGTGTGGCGCGCGGATATCGTCGCTGCCGGCCAGGTCGGCAATGGTGCGGGCGACCTTGAGTACGCGGTGCCAGGCGCGGGCCGACAGGTCGAGTTGCGCCGTGGCTTGCTTGAGCAGTTTGCCGCCCGCCTCGTCCGGCTGACAGCAGGCGTCGATTTCCCGGGTGTCGAGCCGGGCATTGGGCTTGGCCTGGCGGGCCGTTTGCCGGGCCAGGGCGGCTTCGACCCGCGAACGCACTGCCGCCGAGGATTCCCCTGCTCCCCGTTCGGCAAGTGTTTCGGCGGGCAGGGCGGGCACCTCGATGATCAGGTCGATGCGGTCGAGGAAGGGACCGGAAAGCTTGCCACGGTAGCGGGAAACCTGATCCGGGGTGCAGCGGCATTTGTGGTTGCCATGGCCCAAAAAACCGCAGGGACACGGATTCATCGCCGCGATCAGCTGGAATTCGGCTGGAAATTCGGCGCGCCGGGCGGCGCGGGCAATGTGGATACGCCCGGTTTCGAGCGGTTCGCGCAGGGTCTCGATTACCTTGCGGTCGAATTCCGGCAGTTCGTCCAGAAAAAGAATGCCCTGATGCGCCAGGCTGATTTCGCCGGGGCGCGGCGGATTGCCGCCACCAACCAGGGCGACGGCCGAAGCGGTGTGGTGCGGCTGGCGGTAGGGACGAACGCCGAAGGCCTCGGGGCGGAACTGGCCGACCAGCGACAGGACGGCCGCCGAGCTTTTGGCCGCTTCGTTGTCGAGATCCGGCATCAGTCCGGGCAGGCGGGCGGCGAGCATCGACTTGCCCGAACCGGGTGGTCCGAGCATGAGGAGCGAATGTCCGCCGGCTGCGGCGATTTCGAGGGCCCGCTTGGCCTGGGCTTGTCCGCGCACATCGGCGAGGTCGGGAACGGGCGGGCGGTTGGTCGGGCCGCTTGCCGATTCGGCCACGGGCAGATGCTCGCGATCGGCGAGGTGAGCGCAGACGCCGAGCAGCGAACGGGCCGCCAGGATGCGGGCCGAGCCGATGAGGGCCGCTTCGCGGGCGCTTTCCTCGGGCAGGATGAAGGATTTGCCGTCCTCCCGGGTTTGCAGCGCCATGGCCAGCGCACCGCGGATCGGGCGCAGTTCGCCGGATAGCGACAACTCGCCGGCGAATTCGTAAGCGCCCAGGGCGCCGGCCGGAAGCTGCCCGCTGGCGGCGAGGATGCCGAGTGCGATGGGCAGGTCGAAGCGCCCGGATTCCTTGGGCAGGTCGGCCGGCGCAAGATTGACGGTGATGCGCTTGCTGGGGAATTCGAAGCCGGAGTTGACGATGGCGGCGCGCACCCGGTCGCGCGCTTCCTTGACTTCGGTATCGGGCAGGCCGACCAACGTAAAGCTGGGCAAGCCGCTGGCCAGATGGGCCTCGACGATGACCGGCGGGGCGTTCAGGCCATCCAGTCCGCGACTGTGGGCGATGGCCAGCGCCATGCGGCTTGCTTTACTGGCCGGAGCGGGCTTTTTCCAGCGCGTCGACGCGCGCTTCGAGCGCCTGCAGTTTCTCGCGGGTGCGGGCCAGAACCTGGGCCTGGATGTCGAATTCCTCGCGGGTGACCAGATCGAGCTTGGCAAAGAAGCCGCTCATCATGGCCTTGGCATTCTTTTCAATGTCCCGGGCGGGGGTGTTGGCCAGCAGGGCGCTCATTTTGGCGCCGAAATTTTCAAGAGTCTTGGGGTCGAGCATGGGTGTCCTCCGTGGCCAAGCAGTTTATCACAGGGGGATGACGTCCCTTTTTCGATCGTCGCTCGGGCTTGGTGCGTAACACACTGTAACTGCACGGTTTTGGTGCGCCATTTTGGTGCCTTACCTGGGTTATGGGGCTGAACCTTTTGATTTCTATCAAAAATATTGCCTGGCACGCGTCCTGCTATTGCTGTCTCGAACAATTCCATCTTTGCATTAACCAATCCGTAGGAGAGAAACCATGAAGCAGTCCCTGATCGCCCTGGCCCTCGTCGGCGCCTTCACCGCTCCAGTCTTTGCCGAGGAAGCCGCTGCTCCGGCTGCCGAAACGCCGGCGCTGACAGGCAACATGACCATCGCTTCCAGCTACCGCTTCCGCGGCATCGACCAGACCTTCGGCAAGCCGGCCATCCAGGGTGGCATCGATTACTCGCATGCGGCGACCGGCCTGTACATCGGTAACTGGAACTCGACCATTTCGTCGGGTGCCGGCTATCCGGAAGGCAACGTCGAAATGGACTTCTACGGCGGCTGGAAGACGACCTTCGCCGAAGATTTCGGTGTCGACGTCGGCGCCCTTTACTACCGTTACCCGGGTTCCCGCGCCCGTCCGCTGTCCGGCACCAATGCCAAGCATCCGTCGGCCAACGCCAGCGGCACCGTCGACAACCTCGAGCTGTACGTTGCCGGTAGCTGGAAATTCCTGACCCTGAAGTACTCCTATGCGGTCAGCGATTACTTCGACCTGCCGGAATCCAAGGGCACCAGCTATCTCGAATTCAACGGCAACTACGATCTGGGTAGCGGCTGGGGGGTCAACGGTCACGTCGGCCACCTGTTCGCCAAGGACTACAAGTACGCCTCCGCCAGCCTGACCGGCTCCGACAGCATCAGCTACACCGACTGGAAGTTCGGCGTGACCAAGGATCTGAGCGGCTGGGTGGTCGGTCTTTCCTATGTCGGCACCAACGCCAAGGGCAGCTGCAACAAGGGGGAATTCTATTGCTTCACCAACTCCCTGAATGAGTCGGGCAACACCGGTTCGAAGGCCAAGGATGCAGGCCGCGGTATTGCCGTTCTGTCCGTGACCAAGACTTTCTAAGCAGTCCTAAAACCCCCCGCCAGTGCACCGGCCGGCGCCGGCGGGGGAAAACAGATTTCAACCTAACTGGGGAACTTTCATCATGAAATTCGTTACCGCCATCATCAAGCCGTTCAAGCTTGACGAAGTGCGTGAAGCACTGTCCGCCATCGGCGTGCAGGGCATCACGGTCACTGAAGTGAAGGGTTTCGGCCGGCAAAAAGGGCATACCGAGCTGTATCGGGGCGCCGAATATGTCGTCGATTTCCTGCCCAAGGTGAAGATCGAAGCCGCCGTCAAGGACGAGCAGCTCGATCAGGTCATCGAGGCCATCGAGAAGTCGGCCTCCACCGGCAAGATCGGCGACGGCAAGATTTTCGTCTTCGACGTTGAACAGGTCATTCGTATCCGTACCGGCGAAACCGGTACCGACGCCCTCTAAGGAGCCCCACCATGAAACGCGTATTCGCATTGCTGGCCCTGGTCGGCGCCGTTGCATTCGGCGCACCGGCATGGGCTGAGGAAAAAGCAGCGGCACCGGTTGCCGCAGCCGCAGAAGCCGCTCCGGCCGGTATGGCGGGCATGGCTGCTGCCGCGCCGGCTGCTGCCGAAGCCGCCGCCCCTGCTCCCGCTGCCGCCCCGGTTCCGCCGAACAAGGGCGACAACGCCTGGGTCATGATCAGCGCCGCGCTGGTCATCCTGATGTCGATCCCCGGCCTGGCACTGTTCTACGGCGGCCTGGTCCGTACCAAGAACATGCTGTCGGTGCTGATGCAGGTTTTCGTCACCTTCTCGCTGATCTCGGTTCTCTGGGTGGTCTATGGCTACTCGGCCGCCTTCACCGAGGGCAACGAATTCTTCGGCGTGCTCGACAAGATGTTCCTGAAGGGCGTGACCGTCGATTCCGTGGCCGCGACCTTCTCCAAGGGCGTCAATATCTCCGAACTGGCCTACGTCGTCTTCCAGGGTGCCTTCGCCGCCATCACCTGCGGCCTGATCGTCGGTGCCTTCGCCGAACGTGCCAAGTTCGCCGCCATCCTGGTCTTCATGGTGATCTGGTTCACCCTGTCCTACATCCCGATGGCCCACATGGTCTGGTACTGGGCGGGTCCGGACGCCTATGTCGATGCCGCTGCCGGTGAATTGGCAGGCAAGACCGCCGGCTTCCTGTTCCAGAAGGGTGCCCTCGACTTCGCGGGCGGTACCGTGGTGCACATCAACGCTGCGATCGCCGGTCTGGTCGGTGCCTACATGGTCGGCAAGCGTACCGGCCTGGGCAATGTTGCCATGGCGCCGCACTCGCTGACCTTCACCATGATCGGTGCCTCGCTGCTGTGGTTCGGCTGGTTCGGCTTCAACGCCGGCTCCGCCCTCGAAGCCTCCGGTGCTGCCGCGCTGGCCATGGTCAACACCTGGGTCGCCACCTCCGCCGCCGCTCTATCCTGGATGTTTGCCGAATGGATCCTCAAGGGCAAGCCCTCCATGCTGGGTGCCGCTTCCGGTGCAGTCGCCGGTCTGGTTGCCATCACGCCTGCTGCCGGTTTCGTCGGCATCATGGGGGCGATCGTCCTCGGCCTGCTGGCCGGTGTGGTCTGCCTGTGGGGCGTCAATGGCCTGAAGAAGCTGCTCGGTGCCGATGACTCGCTCGACGTGTTCGGCGTCCATGGCGTCGGCGGCATTCTCGGTGCCATCCTGACCGGTGTCTTCGCCGACCCGGCCCTCGGTGGTACCGGGGTGTACGACTACGTCGCCAACGCTGTCGCTCCCTACGACATGACTGCCCAGGTCATCAGCCAGCTGTGGGGCGTGGGTACGGTCGTCGTGTGGTCCGGCGTGGTCTCGATCGTCGCCTACAAGCTGGTCGATATCGTGATCGGTCTGCGTGTGCCGGAAGAAGAAGAGCGTGAAGGCCTGGACCTCACCTCGCACGGCGAAAGCGCCTACCACCACTAAGCAACGAAATTACCGTCTCTCTCCCTTTGGGCACCTTCGGGTGCCCATTTTTTATGTGGTGGCAGGCGACGGGCAGACGCGATTGCGGCCGTTTGCCTTGGCTGTGTACAGCTCGGCATCGGCACGCCGGGTGACGATGTCGAGATTGTCGTCGCCCGGCTGGCAGGCGCATACGCCGGCGCTGATCGACAGGGTGCGTGTGCCGTCGGCGCCCTGGACCTTGATCTGAGCGACCGTCGTGCGGATGCGTTCCGCGACGAGAATGGCTCCGGCCAGGTCAGTTCCCGGCAGCAGCAGGCGGAATTCGTCGCCGCCGGCCCGCGCGAAAATGTCCTGTTCGCGCAGGTTGACCTGCACCGCTTCGACAAACGAACGCAGGGCTTCATCGCCGGCGGCATGGCCGAGCAGGTCATTGATCTGCTTGAAATCGTCGAGGTCGATGACCACCAGCGACAGATCGCCGCCCTGGCGGCAGAAACGCCGGTATTCCTGTCCGGCCAGCTCGTAGAAGGTGCGCAGGTTGTGGATGCCGGTCAGGAAGTCGGTCGACGCGGCAATCTTCAGTCGCTTCTCCAGCAGCTTGCGGTCGCTGATATCGAGCATCGTTCCGGAAATGCCGTCCGCTTCGCCGTTTGCCGCGTAGAAAACCGACTTGTAGAAAATCACGTCGTGATAGCTGCCGTCGGCAAAGCGCACCTGGGCTTCGTAGGTTTGCTTGCCTCCCGCGGACATCAGATCCTGGTCGGCCTTTTCGTAGATTTGGGCCAGTTCGGCCGGGGCTACGTCGAAAACCGTCGCGCCGACGATGGCCTCGCGGGGAAGCCCGATATAGTCCTCGAATGCCTTGTTGCAGGCGATGTAGCGCCCATGGCGATCCTTGATGAACAGGGGGCTGGGCAGCATGTCGACGGCCGTCTGCATGCGCAGGTAAAGCGCGGCTTCGCTGGCTTCGCGCCCGGCTTCGGAGCGCGGGTTCTGGCGCCGCTCGAGACGGGCGACAATCAGTTCCAGACGTTCGATATCGTCGATGGCGCAGCAGTCGGCGGCATCGTCGGCCATGATCTTGCGCGCCAGGTCCATGTCGAACGGATCGAGCAGGATGATGTGCGGAAAAGCCCTGGGGCAGAGCGGATGCAGGCGGGTTCGCCAATCGGCATAAGCGGCTTCGCCGTCGACGGCGACCATGACGGCCAGCACGCCAGCCGGAGTATGGCACTCGCCGGCAAGAAGCGGATTGACGGGCTCTATGCCGGACAGCGGAGGAATCCGGCCGCTACGCTCCTGGCGCAGGTCGACGAACAGCAAACGGGGAGGTACGAGGGTAATCATGTCGAACCTCTCCGCCCTGGCACTTCTAGCGGAAGACCACCGTCTTGTTGCCGTGCACCAGGACACGGTCTTCAAGGTGGTAGCGCAGCCCCCGCGCCAGTACGGTCTTCTCGATATCCTTGCCGTAACGAACCATGTCTTCCGGCGAATCGGAGTGATCGATACGGATCACGTCCTGTTCGATGATCGGGCCGGCATCGAGTTCGCTCGTCACGTAGTGGCAGGTGGCGCCGATCAGCTTGACGCCGCGCGTGTAGGCCTGGTGGTAGGGCTTGGCACCGGCGAAGCTGGGCAGGAAGCTGTGGTGGATGTTGATGATGCGGCCGGCCAGCGCGTCGCACAGCTCGGGCGACAGGATCTGCATGTAGCGGGCCAGCACCATGGTGTCGGCGCGCACGTCGTCGAAGATGCGGGCGATTTCCGCGTAGGCGGCCTGTTTGTTGTCCGGTGTGACCGGTACGTGGATGAACGGGATGCCATGCCACTCGACGAAGCCGCGGAAGGTATCGTGGTTGGAGATGACGCAGGGAATCTCGATGTCCAGTTCCTTGGCCTGCCAGCGGGCCAGCAGGTCGTACAGACAGTGCTCCTGCCGGGAGACCAGCACGACGACCCGTTTCTTGATCGCGCTGTCGTTGATCGTCCAGGTCATCGACAGCGGCTCGGCGACTTCGCTGCGGAAACGCTCGCGGAATTCGGCGAGCAGGAAGGGCAGCGAATCGGCCTTGATCTCGATACGCATGAAATAGCGACCGGTCAGCGCATCGGCGTGGAAGCTCGACTCGAGTATCCAGCCGCCATTCTGGGCAATGAAGCCGGAAACGCGGGCGATGATGCCCACCTGGTCGGGGCAGGAAGCGGTCAGGGTGTAGAAACGGTCGCGATGCATGGTTTTTTGGCTATTGGGATCGAGCTGTCAGGAGTTAGAGCTGGTTTTTTCTAGGCAACCCGACCCCGGGTAATTAGGCAACTTTCGCAAACGCTTTGTCGATTTCCGTGCGCAGGTCGTCGTAATTGAACACGACCGGGAACTGCGGGAATTCGCGGATGACGTTTTCCGGCGGGTGGAAGAGGATGCCGCCGTGGGCTTCGCCGAGCATGGCCGTGTCGTTGTACGAATCGCCGGCGGCGACGATGGTGAACTTCAGTTCCTTGAAGCGCTTGACCGCTTCGCGCTTCTGGTCCGGCATGCGCAGGTGGTAATTGACCAGCATGCCGGCGGCGTCGGCTTCCAGCGAATGGCAGAACAGCGTCGGCCAGCCCAGCTGTCGCATCAGCGGGTGGGCGAATTCGTAAAAGGTGTCGGACAGGATGACGACCTGGTAATCCTCGCGCAGCTTGTCGAGGAAGGCGCGGGCACCCTGCATCGGACCCATTTCGCCGATCACCTTCTGGATGTCCGGCAGGCCGAGCTTGTGCTCGCGCAGGATGTTCAACCGATAGGTCATCAGCTTGTCGTAGTCCGGCTCATCGCGGGTGGTGCGCATCAGTTCGGGAATACCCGTGCGCTTGGAGAATTCGATCCAGATTTCAGGGACGAGGACCCCTTCGAGGTCAAGACAGACGATTTGCACGGTTGGCTCCAGGCGACAGATACGGAAAAACGGAAATTTTACCCGAATGTGCAGGGTTTTTCGCCGAAAAAGCGGAATGCTGCGATTGCCGCTGGTCTGCCGATGCGACCGGGAGGAGGCCGTCTGCCAGCGTGGATGCCATCAATTTGGCATAGATTTGAGTAGTTCTTTGGGAGTATTTTGGTGTCATCGTTCGGATGATTTTGACATGGATCAAAAGCTGACGGCGGGCATCTGACCAAATAGCCCCTTGTTGACTGGCGCGGTAAAGGAGCTATCTGTGCTGATTACCCAAGCGATCGACTTGAAGTCTTTCCTGGCTGGCATCGAGCCGTATGCAGGACTCGGTGCGGAAGATCTTGCGCGACTCGTTGATGCGGCTCGTGTCGTGCATCTTGAGCGTGGCATGCCGCTCTTCGAGCAGGGGCAACCCTGCGCGGGGGTTCATATTGTGCTTTCGGGGCAGATCAAGCTTGCCTTCTATTCTCCGCACGGCGCCGAAAAAATCATCGCCATCGCGACCAATCGGCAGGGCGTTGGCGAGGAATGTCTGTCCCTCGGGCAGGATTACCCGTTTCATGCCGATGCGTTGGTCGATTCGACACTGATCTTTCTGCCTCGGCTGGCCCTGATCGACTGCCTCGAGAACAGCCGGCATTTCGTGCAGCGACTGATGAAATGCATCGCCGAAAAATTCCACCACCTGCTCCTGGATGTCGAAGCCGCCTCGCTTCTCACCGGCAGCGAGCGTGTCGTCGAATACCTGATGCGCGATCTGGATGGCGTGGCCCAGGGCCCGGCCGTAGTCGAGCTGAACATGGCGAAATCGGTCATTGCCTCGCGCCTGAGCCTGACCCAGGAGCACTTTTCCCGCTTGTTGCGGCAGTTGAGCGACAGCGGAATGATCGCCGTCGAGGGACGGCAGATCCAGATTCCGGACGTTTGTCGCATGCGCCAGTACCTGGCTTCCGGCGAAGGGCACGCCGTCAACCGACTGGGCCGCTCGGCCGGCCGCGGCAGGGCGACCTCGGAACTGCTGGGGGCGGTTGCCTGCTGAAACGGCAGGCGGGCCGGCGTCAGTCGGGCTGGGGCAGTTGCTCCAGCGCCTCGTGCACTTCCAGCCAGCGCAGTTCAGCTTCCTCGATCTGCTCGCCGAGCAGGCCGGCCTGCTTGTGCATTTCCTCGCTCTTCGCCCGGTCGACTGAGGTGTAGAAGTCGGGATCGGCGAATTGCGCGTCGAGCGCCGCCTTTTCCTCGTTCCACTTGGCCAGCTTGCGCTCCAGTTGCTCGATTTCCTTGAGCAGCGGTCGGCGCTGGGCAAGCACCGCCTGCCGGTTGGCCTTGGCTTCGGCGCGCTGGTTGAGACGTTCCGCCTTCTCGGCGGCGACATCGGGTTCCGGCGCCTTTTCGGCGCTGCGCTGGGCGGCCAGCCAGGCGGCGTAGTCGTCGAGGTCGCCATCGAATTCAGTGACCTTGCCATCGGCGACGAGCAGCAGCTCATCGGCGCAGGTGCGCAGCAGGTGGCGGTCGTGCGACACGAAGACCATGCCGCCCTCGAAATCCTGCATGGCGAAGGTCAGTGCCTCGCGCATTTCGAGGTCGAGGTGGTTGGTCGGCTCGTCGAGCAGCAGCAGGTTGGGCTTGGTGCGAATGAGCAGGGCCAGCGCCAGCCGCGTCTTTTCGCCGCCGGAGAAGGGCTCGATGGCGCGCGTTGCCATATCGCCACGGAAATCGAAGCCGCCGAGGTAGTCGCGCAATTCCTGTTCCGGTGTCAGCGGTTCGAGGCGGTTCATGTGCTGCAGCGGGGATTCGTCCGGGCGCAGCTGTTCGAGCTGGTGCTGCGCGAAGTAACCGATGTTCAGTGCCTTGGCTTCCTTGCGCTCGCCGCCTTGCTGCGAATTTTGCAAATACGCGGCACCGGCCAGCAGCTTGATCAGCGTCGACTTGCCGGCGCCATTGCGGCCGAGCAAGCCAATACGGCAGCCGGGGCGCAGCACCATGCCGATGCGGTCGAGAATTTTCCGTTCGCCATAGCCGGCCGAGGCGTTTTCGACAACCAGCAGCGGGTCGGGCAGGGCGGCAGGTTGGCGGAAGCTGAAATGGAAGGGGGAGTCGACGTGGGCGGCGGCGACGATTTCCATGCGCTCCAGCATCTTGACCCGGCTTTGTGCCTGGCGCGCCTTGGTGGCCTTGGCCTTGAAGCGCTCGACAAAGCGCGTCAGGTGGGCGATTTCGCGCTGTTGCGCCTCGTAGCTCGCCTGCTGGGTGGCCAGGCGGGCGGCGCGGGCGCGCTCATAGTCGGAATAGCCGCCGGTGGTCAGGTTCAGGCGCTGCAGGTCAATGGCGATGATCTGGCCGACCACGGCGTCGAGGAAGTCGCGGTCGTGCGAGATAAGCAGCAGGGTGGCCGGCGTGTTCTTCAGCCAGCTCTCCAGCCAGAACACGGCGTCGAGGTCGAGGTGGTTGGTCGGCTCGTCGAGCAGCAGCAGGTCGGCGCGGCAGGACAGGGCGCGCGCCAGGTTGAGGCGGACCCGCCAGCCGCCGGAGAAGTCGGCCACCGGACGCTGGAAATCGGTATCGGAAAAGCCCAGGCCGTGCAGCACCTCGGCGACGCGGGCCTTGGCCGAATAGCCGCCGATCTCGCCGTAGCGGGCATGCAGGTGGCCGATGGCCTCGCCGTCGCCCTTGGCTTCCGCTTCGACCAGCTCGCGTTCGATGTGGCGCAGCTCGGTATCGCCGTCGAGCACGAAGTCGATGGCGGCATCCGGCAGGGCCGGGGTTTCCTGGGCGACGCGGGCGATGTGCCAGCTGGCCGGGATATCGACATCGCCGGCTTCGGCGTGCAGTTCGTTGGCGAGCAGCGCGAACAGGCTGGACTTGCCGCAGCCGTTGGCGCCGACGACGCCGACTTTCCAGCCGGGGTGGATCTGGACGGAGGCGTCGACAACCAGCGGGCGGCCGGCGCGGGCGAAGGTGACTTGGCGTAGGGCGATCATGAGGGGGGCGATTATAAGCCGTGGGAGCCGGAGGCTGCTGCGGGTGCCTTCGGGACGGCTGGAAAGCATCTGCCAGACGCTGATTCGAAAACCGGAAAACTCACGAAAATTCCATAGCTTGCAAGCGGTTCTTCGATTTTTACTGCGTTTGCGCAATGCATTACGCCAGCCTGCTAGAATCTCCTGCATGATCAAGCAGATTCGCACCGAACAGCTCTTGCCGGGCATGTACATCCACGACCTGAATTGTGGCTGGCTCGATCATCCCTTCATGTCCAACACATTCTTCGTGCGGGACCAGGCGACCTGCGACAAGATCGTCAATCTCGGCATTCGCGAGCTGTACATCGACACCGTCAAGGGCGCCGATGTGTTCACCGCCCGGACGCAGACCGAGGTCAATGCCGAACTCGAGCGGCGGCTGCAGGAGATTGCCCAGAAACAGGCCGACAAGCCGGTCGTCGTCGAACTCCGGGACGAAGCGGCGCGCGCCCGCCGCCTGCACGGCGAGGCCAACAAACTGGCCCGCCTGGTGCTGGACGACGTGCGTCTCGGGCAGCCGATCCGCATGGAGCGGGTCGAGCCCCTGGTCGACAGCATGGTGGAATCGCTCTTCCGCCATCAGGACGCCCTGCTGCCGCTGGCTCGTCTGAAAAACCTCGATGACTACAATTTCGAGCATTCGGTCGGCGTCGCTGCGTTGCTCATCGCTTTCGGCCGGGCCATGAAACAGCCCAAGGAGGTCATTCAGGAGCTGGCGCTCGGCGGCCTGCTGCACGACATCGGCAAAGCCAATGTGCCGGAATCCATCCTCAACAAGCCGTCCAAGCTGACCGACGACGAGTTCGCCAAAATGAAATCGCACGTCAATGAAAGCCTGCGCCTGATCGACGGCGTGCCGGGCGTCGGCAAGATTGCCCGCCAGGTCATTGCCGAGCATCACGAGCGCATCGATGGCAGCGGCTACCCGAACCGGCTGCAGGGCAGGGATATTTCGCTGTATGGCCAGATGGCGGCCATCGCCGATGTTTACGACGCGATGACCTCCGACAAGGTCTACAACCGCGGCATGCCGCCGACCCAGGCGCTGAAGAAGCTGCTCGAGTGGAGCAAGCACCACTTCGATCCGCAACTGGTGCAAACCTTCATCCGCGCCATCGGCATCTATCCAACCGGCGCGCTGGTCAGGCTGGAAAGCAACCGCCTGGGGGTCGTCATCGAGCAAAACGAAGGGAAGCTGCTCGAGCCGGTGGTTCGCGTCTTCTATCACGCCGGGAAGCAGCACTACCTGCCCCCGGAAATTGTCGATCTGGGCAAGGTGCAGGACCGGATCGCCAGTTGCGAGAGTTTCGAAAAATGGAAAATCGATCCCCATCAGTGGTTGCCGGCCTGATCGCCGCGCTCTTCCTGCCGTGGGCGGCGCTGGCAGATACCGGCGGCGATGCCGCCCGGCAGGCCGACTGGGATGCCCGTCTGGACAAGGCATCGGCCCTGATTGCCGAAAGCAGGGCCAAGGCCGATGCGGCGCAGCAGTTGATGGACGAGCGCACGGCAGCCTGCAGCAAGAAATTTTTGGTCAACGCCTGCCGCGACGAGGCGCGCAAGGAATACCAGAAGTCGACGCACGAAGCGCACCGCCTGGAAAGCGAAGGCAAGGCCATCGAGCGCGCGGTGAAAAAAGAGCAGATCGCCGAGCGCGACCGGCAGCGTGCCGAGGAGGCACCGCAGCGTGCCGCCGACCTGCAGGCACGCGAGGACGAAACCGAGGCTGCCCGCCAGGCGACCGCCGCGAAGATCGAGGCGACCCAGGCCGACAAGGCCCGCAAGGCCGCGGAGGGCGAGCAGCGCAAGGCCGCCGAGGCCGAGAAACTTCGCCAGAAGCGCGAGGCGCACGAACGCAAAGTCGCCGAAAAGATGCGCCAGGCCGAGCAGCGCGAGCAGGAGAGGGCTAAAAAGTAGCCCGCCCCCGGCCATGATCCGCAAGATTCCCATCGACCAGCTGCTCCCCGGCATGTATGTCGTGGATCTGCACAAGCGCTGGCTCGATCATTCGATCTGGATCAGGCGCTTCAAGGTGCGCGACGACGATCACATCTGGAAGCTCAAGGACGAAGGGATCGTCGAGGTCAGTATCGATACCGCCAAGGGCATCGACCTGCCGCCGTCGCCGATTGCCCGCATCAACGCCGTCGAAAAACGCATCCGCTCGCTGGCCGAGATCAAGGCCGAAATACCGCATACCGTCTCGCTGGGCGAGGAACGCCGGCGGGCGACCAAGCTGCTGCGCGAGGCGAGCAACACGGTGAGCGGCCTGATGCTGTCCGCCAAGGCCGGCCTCAGCGTCGATGCCGCGCAACTCGAGCCGGTCGTGTCGAAAATGCTTGAATCGGTGACGCGCAATCCCGATGCCCTGGCGCCCCTGTCCCGCTTGAAGAGCGAAGACGCCTATGCCTCCGAGCATGCCGTCGCCACCGCCGCCCTGATCATCGCGTTCGGCCGTCAGCAGGGCCTGCCCGAACCGGAGATCGAAAAGCTCGCCCTCGGCACCATGGTCAAGGATGTTGGCCACGCCGCCATCGATGCCCGGCTGATCACCAAGCCCGGCGTACTGTCGCAGGCCGAGTTCTCCATCGTCCAGGGGCATGTCGAAGAAGGCCTCGCCGTGCTGGAAGCCACCTCGCGCCTCCCGGAAACCTCGGTTGCCGTGGTGCTCGAACATCACGAGCGCTACAACGGCTGCGGCTACCCCTACCGCATGGCCGGCGACGAAATCTCGCTCGCCGGGCGCATGGCCGCCATCGTCGATACCTACGACGCGATGACCTCGGCCCGGCCCTACCGCGCCGCGATGTCGCCGTCGCTTGCGCTGCGCCAGCTCTACGAAGAGGGCGGCAAGCAATACGACCCTACGCTGGTCGCCGCCTTCGTCAAGACCGTGGGCATCTTCCCCGTCGGTACGCTGGTTCTGCTCGAAAGCGGCCATCTCGCCGTCGTCGAGCAACTGAACCCGGACAACATGCTGACGCCCGTCGTGCTGGTCATCTACCACACCGGCCGCCAGCAATACCTCACGACGCCGGCCCAGGTCGACCTCTCGCGCAAGGTCGGTAACCACTACGGCCAGATCGTTCGCGCCGAAAGCTACGAGCGCTGGGGCATCAGCGCCTTGCGCTGGCAACCTGCCTGATGAGCTGACGGATCGGCGCCGGTACCCCGGCATCGGCGGCCCGGGCGAGATCCACCCACTCCAGTCCCGGCTCGCCCAGGCCGGCAGTGCCGGCAACAGTGCACAACACCGGCTCCAGCGTCAGGCGAAAGTGCGTGAAGGTGTGCTTGAAGGGCGGCAGGGCCTGCTGTTCTCCGAGTGTCAGGCCGAAGCGGGCCGCCACGCCGGCCGGGTCGCCCTCCGGCGGCACCAGCAGACCGCCCCACAGGCCGCTCGGCGGGCGGCGTTCGAGCAGCAGCCGGTCGCCGTCGGTCAGCAGCACGAAGGTGGCGCTCCGTTCCGGAATCGCTGCCCGCGGCTTGCTCGCCGGCAGTTCGCCCTGCCGGCCTTCGCGCCGGGCCACGCAATCCGCCGCCACGGGGCATTCTCCGCAGCGTGGCCGGCTGCGGGTGCACAGGGTCGCGCCGAGATCCATCAAGCCCTGCGTGTAGCGCTCGATGTCGCCCGCCGGCAGCAGGCTTTCCGCCAGCGCCCACAACTGCCGGTGGATCGCCGCCTGACCCGGAAATCCCGCGATGCCGAATTGACGGCACAACACCCGCTTGACGTTGCCGTCGAGAATCGCCGCCCGCTGCCCGAAGGCAAAAGCCGCAACGGCAGCTGCTGTCGACCGGCCGATGCCCGGCAGTTCCGCCAGTTCGTCGGCGTTGGCCGGAAACTTGCCGCCGAAGCGCGTCGCAACCTGCTGCGCGCACCGATGCAGGTTGCGTGCGCGAGCGTAATAACCGAGGCCCGCCCAATGCTCGATCACTACTTCGATCGGAGCCGCCGCCAGCGCCTCGACGGTCGGAAAACGTTCCAGAAAACGCAGGTAATAGGGGATGACCGTACTGACCTGCGTCTGCTGCAGCATGATCTCGGAAAGCCAGATCCGGTAAGCATCGCGGGTATTTTGCCAGGGCAGGTCGTGGCGTCCGGACACCTTCTGCCAGGCGATCAACTGTTCGGTAAAGCGATGGGTGGCGGTCAAATTCTGCCTCGACTCAGGCTACGGGAGCACGGATAATACGGCCTTTTTCCCCCGGCCCCCCCGTTCCACCCGATGACCCAAGCCCAATCCGATAGCCGCGCCCTGCGCAATGCCCTTGGTCGTTTCGCCACCGGCGTTGCCGTCGTCACGGCCATCGACCCGGACGGCCATCCCATCGGCCTGACCATCAATTCCTTCTCGGCGGTCTCGCTCGACCCGGCGCTCGTCCTCTGGTGCCTCGACAACAATTCGCACAGCCTGGCCGCCTTCCAGAAAGCCAGCCATCACGCCATCAGCATCCTGTCGGCCGATCAGGAAAACCTCTCCAACCGCTTCGCCACCTGGCCGGCCGACCGCTTTGCCGGCCTGCCCTGGCAAGCCGGTCTTGGCGGCGCTCCGGTCTTTCCCGGCTGCTGCGCCACCTTTGAGGTGGCCAACGAAGTTGCCCATGCCGGGGGCGACCACACCATTTTTATCGGCCGTGTCGAACGCTTCGCCGAAACCCCGAATCTAGCGCCGCTGCTTTTCCATGCCGGCCGCTACGGCCGCCTCGTCGCCGGTCAGGAGTGATTGAACCGCCGGCCTTCTGCGCTTAGAATGCAGCCTCTTGCCCAGAGCGGGCGTCGTATAATGGTAATACCCAAGCTTCCCAAGCTTGTGCCGTGGGTTCGATTCCCATCGCCCGCTCCAGCTGTTTCCAAAAAGCCAACCAACAGCGGTTGGCTTTTTTGTTGCGTGCGATTGCGGCTGCGCCGGGCATGTCCTTGGTCCTTTCCGCCAAGGGCCGATTCGCGTCTTGCATTGACCGATGCCGAGGCATTCGTATAGTGCTTGGTGATCGAACCGGACCAATGGAGACAACATGCACAAGCACGATCAGCTATATATCGACGGCCGCTGGGTAAGCCCCGCATCGCCCCGGCGAATCGAAGTCATCAACCCGTATACCGAGCAGCCGGTGGGGTATGTCCCGGATGCCGACGAGGCCGATGCAGACAGCGCGGTCGAGGCGGCGCGACGCGCCTTCCCGGCGTGGTCGGCAAGCTCGCTCGACGAGCGGGTTGCGCTGCTGAAACGCTGCCACGAAATTTTCGCCGCAAAGAGCGATGCCTTCGCCGCCACTCTGGTGGCGGAAGTGGGCATGCCGGCCAAGCTCACCCGGCGCATCCAGGTCGGTTTGCCGATGCAGCAGTTCGGCATTTTCGCCGATCTCCTGCCAACGGCCCTGGCGGAAAGGCAGATCGGCCATTCGCGGGTGCTGCGCGAGCCGATCGGGGTCGTCGCCTGCATTACGCCGTGGAACTACCCGCTGCACCAGATCGTCGCCAAGGTGGTGCCGGCGATTGCGGCCGGATGCACGGTGGTCTTGAAGCCTTCCGAGGTCGCTCCCTTGAACGCCTTCCTGCTCGCCGAGGTGTTCGACGAGGCGGGTTTGCCGCCCGGGGTCTTCAATCTGGTGACGGGCTACGGCGTGTCGGTCGGCCAGCGGCTGGCCTCGCATCCGGATGTCGACATGGTTTCCTTTACGGGCTCGACGACGGCTGGTCGTGCCATCGGCAAGGCGGCCAGCGAGTCGATCAAGCGTGTCGCCCTCGAACTCGGCGGCAAATCGGCCTCCGTCGTGCTCGACGATGCCGACCTGCCGGCGGCGGTGCGGGCAACCGTCAGTTCCTGCTTCCTCAATTCCGGCCAGACCTGCACGGCGCTGACCCGCCTGGTGGTGCCGCAGGGGCGCTATGAAGAGGCCGCCCGTCTGGCGGTCGAGGCTGCGGCGCGCTTCACGCTCGGCGACCCGAATGATGATGCGACGCGGATGGGGCCGCTGGTCTCGCGGCAACAGCGGGAGCGGGTACATTCGTTTATTCAACGGGGCATCGCCGCGGGGGCCGAGTTGCTGCTGGGCGGCGTGACGGGGGAGGCGCTTCCGGCGAGCGGCTATTTCTGCCTGCCGACCGTATTCGGGCGGGTCACCCCGGGCAGCGTGCTCGATCAGGAGGAGGTATTCGGCCCCGTGCTGTCGATACTCACCTATCCGGATGGCGACGACAATGCGGCGCTGGCCATCGCGAATGGCACGATCTACGGCCTGGCCGGCGCGGTCTGGTCACAGGATCCGGTGCGGGCCGCCGGCGTTGCCGGCAGGATGCGCGCCGGACAGGTCGATATCAATGGGGCCGCGTTCAATATCCGGGCGCCGTTCGGCGGCTATCGGCAGTCCGGAAACGGCCGGGAGATGGGAGTGTACGGCATCGAAGAGTTCACCGAGCTGAAGGCGATCCAGATGCCGGCAACGTAAGCCAGCACGCGGGCCTTCGTGGATAAGGCCGCGATGAGTGCCGAGCAACGGATGATGGGATTGGGGACGCCCCTTCCCCTTCCTAATCCGCCATGCAGGTGGGGAAATTGCTCTTCACGTCTGGGCGGGCACCCCGGTCGATGGGAATACATGATCCCTGAAGGTTATGCATTGGCGCCTTCGGCGCTATCCCACCGCGCCAGGGCGTGCCCCTGACGGTCAACGCAACGGTCGAACTCAAGCCGGACTGAGCGGCGATTCGCTTCGCCGCATCGGCGTCGAACACGTCGGTATTTTCCCTAGCCGTCTTGTGGAGATCGTTGGGGCGAACAAGTGTTGCCATTTTTCCCTGTATCAGACCTTCTGGCTGGAATTTTGATAAATGACTATGACCTAAGTTGTAGAGACAGCTGTGCTGATGAATGACAAAATCGCAATTGCTGTATTTCTATGTCAAATAAACAATAAAGGGGTAGATGTATGAAAAAAGCGCTGATCGCCATCGCGATTGCCACTTCGCTCAGTGGTTGTGCAACGATCATCGGCAGCACCACGCAGCCGCTGACCATCAAGAGCACGCCGGAAGGGGCAAATGTTGTCGTCATCAATCGTGCCGGCGAAAAGATTCACTCCGGGGTGGCACCGATGACCGTTACGTTGAATCGCGGTGCCGGATACTTCAAGCCGGAGATTTATACGATCAAATTCGACAAGGAGGGGTATGAGTCGAAGGAAGTAGTCGTCACCGGCCAGGTCAATGGTTGGTACTTTGGCAACATCATTTTTGGCGGCCTGATCATCGGCATGCTGATCGTCGATCCGAACACCGGCGCAATGTATTCGCTGTCGAGCGACAAGGTGGAGGAGGCGCTGGTTGCCGTCGGTGCCAAAACCTCCAAGGTAGACAACGCGCTGACCATTGTTTCGGTTGCCGATGTGCCCGCCGAGTTGATGAAATCGGCGCGTCGCATCAACTGAGGCACGGTTTTTCAGGAGGGCGGGCAAGCTTGCCCGCCTTTTTTTCGCCTGCCTTCTCAGGAAAGCGCCGCGTGTTCCAGCAGTTCGTCGATGAAGGCCCTGGCCGGGAGGGAAAGCACCTTGCGTCTGAGGTGCACGATGGACCATGGTTGCTGCAGCGGGAAGCCGGCGACATCGAGGATGCGCAGCCCTTCCGCTTGCGGATTCTCGCCGACCACGTGGCGGGAGAGGATGGCGAGGCCCATGCCGCTGACGACCAGGTCGCGGATGGCTTCGTTGCTGCCGAGCGATAGCTTGATGTTCAGGGTATGCCCGTTCTGGGCGAGGTGGCGGTCAACGGCCCGCCGCGTGCCGGAGCCGGCTTCGCGCATCAGGAAGGGGTAGGGCGTCAGATCGGCCAGTGTCAGCGCGCCGGCGGGCAAGGGGTAGCCGGCGGGGGCGACGACGACGAGAGGATTGTCGAGGAAGGGCGTGGCGACGACGTCGAGCTCTTCGGGTGGGAAGGACATGATGTAGAGATCGTCCTCGTTGGCGCGCAGGCGCTCGACGATGCGGGCGCGGTTGGCGACCTCGAGTTCGATGTCGATGTCCGGATAGCGTTGGCAGAATGCGCCCAGCATGCGCGGCAGAAAATACTTGGCGGTGGTGACGAGGGCGACGCGCAGGCGGCCTTTGCGGAGGCCTTTCAGCGCGTCGATGGCTGATTCGAAGCGGCTCCAGCTGTCGTCCAGTTCGCGGGCCGTCTGCAGCAGTTCCTGGCCGGCGGCGGTGAGCTGGATGTCGCGCCCGGTTTGTTCGAACAGCGGCAGGCCGACGAGATCGGCGATTTGCCGGATCTGGATGGATACGGCCGGTTGCGTCAGGTGCAGGGCTTCCGCTGCACGCGAGAAGCTGCCGAAGCGGGCGACCGTGGCGAAAGTTTCCAGCTGGCGAAAGGTCAGATGTCGGCGCGACATATAAGTTTTTATAAATGGCTATGGCTATAAAGTTTAATTGGATTTAATGGGTTTGCGATGGGATAGTTCGCGCCGTTTCGATTTCCGGTGAGTGCGATGCCTTTTGAACCCGTGATCCTCTTTTTCCTGCTCGGCGTGCTCGCCGGGCTGGCGCGTTCCGATCTCAAGATACCGGCGGTGCTCTACGAATCCCTGAGCATCTTCCTGCTGCTTGCCATCGGCCTCAAGGGCGGCGTCGAGCTGGCCCGCCAGTCGCTGTCCGAACTGCTGCTGCCGGCGCTGGTGGTCGTGGGTATCGGTGCCCTGCTGCCCCTGATCGCCTTTCCCGTCCTGCAGCGCCTAGGCAGGCTGTCGCGCGCCGATGCCGCGTCGGTCGCGGCGCATTACGGCTCGGTCAGCGTCGTCACCTTTGCCGTCGGTGCCGCCTATCTGGCCAATATGGGCCAGGAATACGAGGGGTACATGGTGGTCTTCCTCGTCCTGCTCGAATTCCCGGCGCTGATGATCGGCGTCTGGCTGGCCAAGCGCGGCCAGGGCGATTCGAACATGGGCAAAGTCCTGCACGAGGTATTCGCCGGCAAGAGCATCGTGTTGTTGGTGGGAGGGCTGCTCATCGGCTGGATGGCCGGAAGCGACGGCCTGAAGCCGCTCGACAACGTGTTTTTCGACCTGTTCAAGGGATTGCTGGCGATCTTCCTGCTCGAAATGGGGCTGGTTGCGGCCGGCCGGATCGGCGACCTCAAGCGGGCCGGCGCCTTCCTGCTCGGCTTTGCCGTCGCCATGCCGCTGTTCGCCGGCGCCCTCGGCGCCCTCACCGCCAGCCTGCTTGGCCTGAGTGTCGGCGGTGCCGCACTGCTTGCCACGCTGTACGCCAGCGCCTCCTACATCGCGGCACCGGCGGCCATGCGCATCGCCGTGCCCGAGGCCAACCCGGCCCTGTCCATCGGCGCGGCGCTGGGCATTACCTTCCCGTTCAACCTGGTGATCGGGATTCCGACCTATTACTGGCTGGCGAGCCGGCTTGAAGGAGTGGTGTGATGGCTGCGAGCTATACCCGGCGAACCCTGCTGACCGTCGTCTGCGAATCGTCCATCGAGGCCCGTGTGGTGGCCGATGCCAAACGTCTCGGCGCCCACGGTTACACCGCCAGTGAAGCACGCGGCGGCGGCCAGCACGGCGAGCGGGATGGCGGCTGGCCGATGAGCGGCAACGTGCGCATCGACATCCTGTGCGAAGCGGCCGTGGCCGACGCCATTGCGGCGCATCTGCAGGGCACCTACTTTGCGGCCTATGCGATGGTCTGCTACCTGAGCGATGTATCGGTGCTGCGCTCGAACAAGTTCTGACGCGCCTGCCTGCTCGCCTGTCAGCCGAGCAGCTTGCGCTGATTCAGGTATTTTTCGAGGATTTCCAGCCGCGTCAGCGGGTCGTCGAGTTCGAGAAGTTTCTGCTTGGCGAGGTTTTGGATGGGCAGCACTTCGGTGATCCGGTAGCCGACCCATTCGGCGTTGTCGAATCGGTGCGGTTCCGGAATGCGTTCCGTCCCGAGGTCGCTGACGATGCGCTGGAGCAGCGGCAGCAGGCGTTCGCGCTCCTGCGGCAGCGGGGTCGGCGGAGATTCCGCGAGCAGTTCGACCGTGCCTTCGAGCAGATTGTTGGCCCCGATGCTGGTTTCGATGATGCGAAAGCGCCGGCCGCCGAGCGCGTCGATCAGCAGGATGCCGAGCTGCTCCATTTCCCATCGGCCGACGGTGGCCAAGGTGCCGACGGCGTGAGGGACGGCGGCCGCGCCGACTTCGCCGCCCTTGTCGATCAGGCAGATGCCGAACGGCGTGTTGGCCTTCATGCAGGCGGCGGCCATGTCGAGATAGCGTTGCTCGAAAATCTTGAGCGGCTGCAGGCCGCCGGGGAAGAGCACGGTATTGAGCGGGAACAGCGGGATGCGCAGGGTTTCGACCGAGGTGCCGCCGGGCGAGCGGACAAAATCGAACCAGCCCATGTCAGCGCGCCTCGCCCCAGCGCTGCATCAGGGTATGCGGCACGGCGACCTGGTCGAGCACGCGGGCGACGACGAAATCGACAATGTCCTGCACGCTTTGCGGATGCTGGTAGAAACCGGGGCTGGGCGGCAGGATGACGGCGCCGGCGCGGGAGAGGCGCAGCATGTTGTCGAGATGAATGGCCGAGAACGGCGTTTCGCGCGGCACCAGTATCAGCTTGCGGCCTTCTTTCAGCACGACGTCGGCGGCGCGCTCGATCAGGTTGTCGGCCAGGCCCTGGGCAACGGCGGCCAGCGTGCCCATCGAGCAGGGGCAGACGATCATGGCATCGGGCGGATTGGAGCCGGAGGCGACCGGCGCGAACCATTCCTCGCGCCCATACACCGCCAGGTTTTCCGGATCGGCGGAAGGAAAGCGGGCGAGCAGGGCGGCCCTGGCATCGGCCGGGCGCGACGGCAGATCGACATCCATTTCCTGCTTGGCGACGACCTGGGCGGCCTGCGAGTACAGGAGCTGTACCTTGCAGCCGGCGGCGAGCAGGCAGTCGAGCAGGCGCAGCCCGTAGGGCATGCCGGAGGCGCCGGTCAGCGCGAGGCAGATGGTCTTAGGCATCGGCAGAATCCGAAGGAGGAGTTTCAGCCAGCAGTTTAGCCGCGATCAGGCCGTTCATGGTGCCGAAGACGAGCGCTGCGCCGGCAAATACCGGCGTGAGCAGGAAGACGCCATCGTGCGGAATCAGCCAGGCCCGGGCGAGCAGCAACTGGCCGCCGATGTGGGCGAAGGCGGCGAGGATGGACAGGCTGACCGGGCCGAACCAGCGGGGCGGCAGATGGCGGGCCACGCCGAGGGTGAGCAGGCTGAGCGTGGTCCCGGTCAGCGACAGAAAGAAGCCGGGGGCAAGGAAATAGCCGAGCAGCAGGCTGCCGGCCAGGACGCGCAGGGCGCTGACCCAGACCGCCGTGGCCCACCCGTAGCGGGCGAGCACCACCAGAGTGACGATATTGGCCAAGCCTGGCTTGACGCCGGGCAGCGGCGAGGGAATGGCCGCATCGACCAGCGACAGGCCGACGGCGGCAGTGGCCAGCCAGGCGACGCGGCGGTCTTCCGCGGTGACCGCGAGCTGCGTCACCGCCGGGCCTGCCGGCAGCGAGTCGGCGGGAGCGGCCCCGCTGTCAGTAACTGATCGAGTCATAAACCCGGGTTCGTCCGGCGATTTGCACGCTGACCCGGTTGGGGGCGCAGATGGCGATTTCGCCGGGGCGCATCAGCCAGCCCTGCCTGACGCAATACTGGCGGGGGCCGGGGTCCGCAACGACGCGGGCGCGTCCCGGCTCGACGGCGATCAGCGTGGTGCCGAGCGGCCCGCTGACGGCGAACTGCTTGCTGGCCTTGAGATCGACTTCGGCAAAAATGCGTCCTTCCTGACGGATGATGGCCCGGTCGGCAAGGCCGCCTTGCCAGAAAACCGGGATGCTGGCGCCGACCAGCGCGGCGCTGCCGAGAACGACCAGCCAGTCGCCGGGCCGGATCAGGGCCAGCCAGGACTTCATTTCCGGATTTAGTTGCCGGCCAGCGTGCGATGGCGGACCAGCACGCGGACGCGGTCGGCGAATTCGCGGGCCAGCCATTCGGCGATGTAGACCGAGCGGTGCTGGCCGCCTGTACAGCCGATGGCCACCGTCAGGTAATTGCGGTTGTCGCGGATGAAGCTGGGCAGCCAGGTGGCGACGAAGCGGTGGATGTCCTCGCGCATCAGCACGACTTCGGCCTGGCCTTCGAGAAAATCGATGACCGGCCGGTCGCGCCCGGTGAGCGGCCGCAGGTCGGGGTCGTAGTGCGGGTTGGGCAGGCAGCGCACGTCGAAGACGAAGTCGGCGTCGAGCGGTATGCCGTGCTTGAAGCCGAAGGATTCGAACATCAGGGTCAGGCCCAGGCCGGGGGCCGCCTCGATGAACTGGCGGACCCACTCGCGCAGGCCGTTGGCCTTCATGCCGCTGGTGTCGATACGATGGCCGAGGCCGGAAATCGGCTCGAGCAGCTCGCGCTCGGCGCGGATGGCTTCGATCAGCGTTTGGTCGGCGGTGGCCAGCGGGTGGCGGCGGCGCGATTCCGAATAGCGCTTGAGCAGCGTTTCCTCGGTCGAATGCAGGAACAGGAAGGTGACATTGAGGTCGCCGGCCTTCAGCTTCTCGAGCTTTTCCGGCAACAGGTCGATGCCGTGGGCGGCCCGCGCATCAATGGCGACGGCGACCTTGTGGACGCCGTCTTCCTGCAGCATGCGGGTGAGCACGGTCAGCATCACCACCGGCAAGTTGTCGACGCAGTAGTAGCCCGAGTCTTCCAGCAGGTTCAGGGCGACCGACTTGCCCGAACCGGACAAGCCGCTAATGAGAATGAGTTCCATGGACGGGAGCATAATCAAGGCGGCGCGCGGCAGCAACCCACGGCATAATATTGGGTCGGCAATCCGGTTGTCCGGCCCGACATGCGAGGAATTCCGATGGCGAACAAGCCATCCGTGGCATGCGGCCGACTTTGCCGGTTCAACGATAAAAGCAGGAGACGATCATGCCCCCGACCCTACCGCTGCTCAAACTGCCCTTCCTGTCCGAACTGACGGCCCTGCGCCGCGATATCCACGCCCATCCCGAGCTGGCTTTCGACGAGCACCGGACGGCCGACATCGTCGCCCGCGAGCTGGAACGCTGCGGGCTGGAGGTGCATCGTGGCATCGCCAGAACCGGTGTCGTCGGCGTGCTGCGCGCCGGTACGTCGACCCGCATGATCGGCCTGCGTGCCGACATGGACGCCCTGCCGCTGGCCGAACTGAACGAGTTCCCGCATCACTCGAAGCACCAGGGAAAGATGCACGCCTGCGGCCACGACGGGCACACCGCCATGCTGCTCGGCGCGGCTCGCTACCTGGCCGGTGCCCCTGATTTCGACGGCATCGCCGTGTTCATCTTCCAGCCAGCCGAGGAGTCGGAGGGCGGGGCGGCGGTGATGATCGAGGATGGCCTGTTCGAGCGCTTTCCGGTCGAGGCGGTGTTCGGCCTGCACAACTGGCCGGGTATTCCTGTCGGTGAGATGATGGCGATGCCGGGGCCGGTGATGGCCGGCACCTGCGCCTTCGAAATCACCGTGCGCGGCCATGGCTGCCATGCCGCCATGCCGCACCAGGGTGTCGATTCCATTGTCGCCGGCGCGCAACTGGTGCAGGCCCTGCAGACGGTGACCAGCCGGACGCTGCACCCCTGCGAATCGGCCGTGGTCAGCGTCACGCAATTCCATGGCGGCGAGGCGTGGAACATCATTCCGGAAGAGGTGGTGCTGCGCGGCACGATCCGCAGCTTCAAGCCGGAAATCCAGGAAACGGTGGAACGGGCTATCGAACGTTTATGCAGTGGCGTGGCGGCGGCCAACGGGGCGCAGATCGGCGTCGTTTTCGACCACCGCTATCCGCCGACGGTCAACAGCGCCGCCGAGGCAAGATTCTGCCAGCAGGTGGCGGCCGAGGTGTTCGGTGCCGACAAGGTGCTGACCGACATTCTGCCGTCGATGGGGGCCGAGGACTTTGCCTACATGCTCAACGAGAAGCCCGGCTGCTACGTCTGGCTGGGCAACGGACCGGGCACCGGCGGCTGCACGCTGCACAACCCGCACTACGACTTCAACGACGAGCTGCTGACCCTCGGCGCCAGCTACTGGGTGCACCTTGTCCGTCGCTGGCTGGCGGCGGCCTGAGAGCCGTCTTGCCCGCCTTGCCGTAAGCGGCGCTAGCCGGCGACAAACATCCCGTTCTCCAGACGGAGGGCGTTGACCAGCAGCAATTCGCGCTCGACCTTGGCCACCAGGGCGTCGGGCGTCATGCCCAGGAAGCGGGTGTTGACGTCGACGGCGAAGGGCAGGCTGAAAACGAAGTCGGCGAACCGCTCGCGCGGAATGCTGCGCCTTTCCAGCATGGCGAAGGAAACACCGACCTTGATGGCATGCCAGGCCAGTTGCTCGATATTGTTCTCGAATTGGGCGATGCGCCGGAAGGCCCGCTCGAACGCGGCATCGACGGCATCGAACGGGCTTCCGTGGCCGGGAATGACGATGTCGATGGGCAGGCGAGAGAGCATTTCCAGCGTCTGCCGGGTGTGGAGCAGGCCGTCGGCCTCGCCGAACAGTTCGGGAAAGATCACGCCGAAGCCGTTTTCCCACAGCGCGTCGCCGGAGATCAGGATGCGCTTTTCCGGGCAGTAATAGGCCAGCGCCTCCATGTCGTGGCCGGGCACGGCGAGCGCCTGCCAGTTCAACCCGCCCATGTCGATTTCGGCGCCGGCACTGATCAGGCTGTCATGCTGGAAGCGGGCACTCTGCTGGCCGAGCGGGGAGAGCAGCAGGGCATCGACGTCCCAGTCGGCGATGGCCGCGTGCAGGCCGGCGGGGACGATGATTTCGCAATCGTAGGCCGCCTTCAGTGCGGCATTGCCGCCAATATGGTCGGAATGCGAGTGCGTATTCACCAGGCGGGCCAGTTGCCGGCCGGCCAGGGCATGGTCCACCAGATCGACCGTCTGTTCGGCATGGGTGACGTAGCCGCTGTCGACCAGCGTTGCCCGTTCGCCTTCGAAAAACAGGATGTTGTTGGCCGACAGCCAGCCGCGCTCGAGGACGAGCAGGCTGTCGGGGAGGGCGGGCTTCATGCCGGGGAGTCCGGGTCGCCGGCCGGTTTTTGCGCTTCCCGCGAGACGGGAACGATTTCGATGGCGACGTCGGGACCGCCCAGCGGGGGGCGGCCGCAACCCATGCAGACGCCGGTTTCGGGGTCGGACATGCAGACGCCGACGCATGGGTAGAGGTCTTCGTATTGGTTGGTCATGATCGGTGCTGTTCGTTGTCGGGGCGGCCGGTTTCCAGCTCGTTTTCCAGGCGGCGGCAGGCGACGGCGGCGAGGATGCGGGTCCGCGTCGTGTCGTCGCCGCGCGACCACACGGTGATTTCGTCGATGGTTCGGAAGCAGCCGACGCACAGGCCGCTGGCGGCATCCATCTTGCAGATGTTGATGCAGGGGGATTGGATCATGGGAATCAAGACAGCGGTCGATCGATGCTTCCGCACTCAGATGAGCATGAAGCGGTGTTCTTGGTCGCGGACCATCTCGACGGCTTCGAGGGCCTCGTCGCGACTGATCCGGGCCAGCATGGCGAGGTGTAGACGGCGGTCGCGGGCGGTCAGTTCCGGGAAGTTCAGGGTATGGACGCTGCTGTCGCCGGTCGATTCGTCGCGGATGATGCCCAGCCGGTCGACGGTGACCGTCACCGGTGTCAGGTGCAAGGCGGGCTCCGGTGCCTGCAGGTAATCGGCCAGTGCGGCGATCAGGTGAGCGGGCATCAGCGCTTCGTTGTTCTCCCGCAGCCGGGCATCGAGATCGGCCAGGTGGCGGGTGTGCACCTGATACTCGTGGCCGCCGCTGCTGCCGCGCAGCACCGTCAGGTGGGCGCGCTCGACCGAGGCGTCGGCACGCAGTCCTTCCCGTTCATGGCGCAAGGCCTCGAGATGCGAATGGAAGGTGTGCAGCAGGCTTTCGAAGGCCTTGCAGCGCAGGCCGTGCAGGGTGGTCGCCAGCTGGCAGTTCGGTTCGATCAGCGTTTGCCCCGAAAAATAGAGCACCCGTTGCGGTACGTCGTTGCGAATGACATCGCCTTGCTGCTCCATGCCCAGCTGCTTCTTTTGCTGGCGCCGGGCGGCGAACATGGCATAGAAATGGTCGCTTTCCCAGCTGCAAGGTTCGGCCAGGAAGTCGCGCACCGCCTGGCTGCGGCCGAGCATCTGGTCGATATCGTCGGCTGTGGCGAACAGCGAATGGACCAGCGGATCGTTGGCGAAGGCGTGGCGGTTGATGTCCAGCGGCCCCGGCAGGGCGGCGACTAGGCCGTCGCAATAGCCGAGGGCATGCCGGACCGGGCCGCCCAGATGCTTTTCGAAGCCCGGGGCGAAGCGAAGCAGCGGATCGACCATCTCGGCGACCCGTTCCAGGGCCTGAAGGACGCTCCGTTCCAGCGGCGGCTCGGGCTTGAGGAAATTGGCGACGGCGGAAAGAAGGCTCACTAGGGCATGCTGGCACAAAGAGCCCGGCCGGCCTTGGCTCCGTTCGGGCGGTTGATCGCGGTGGAAATCCAGTCACCGATAGTCGCCAGTTTAGCCAGATCGATGCCGGTTTCAATGCCCAATCCGTCGAGCAGATAGACCACGTCTTCCGTCGCGACGTTGCCGGAGGCACCCTTGGCATACGGGCAGCCGCCCAGGCCGGCGACCGAGGCGTCGAAGACGGCCATGCCGGCTTGTAGCGAGGCGTGGATGTTGGCGATGGCCATGCCGTAGGTGTCGTGGTAGTGGCCGGCGAGCCTGTCGATGGGCACGACCTTGGCGCAGGCCTCGATCATGCGGCGGACCGAGGCCGGGTTGCCGACTCCGATGGTGTCGCCGAGCGATACCTCGTAGCAGCCCATGTCGAACAGCGTCTTGGCCACATCGGCCACCTGTTCAGGGGCGATGGCGCCTTCGTAGGGGCAGCCGACGACGCAGGAAACATAGCCGCGAACCGGGATTTCCAGCGCCGAAGCGGCGGAAACGACCGGTTCGAAGCGCTTCAGGCTCTCGGCGATGGAGCAATTGATGTTTTTACGCGAAAAACTCTCCGATGCGGCGCCAAAAATGGCGACCTCGTCGGCTCCAGCCTGCACGGCGCCGTCAAATCCCTGCAAATTTGGCGTCAGCGCGGTGTAGCGGGTTTGCGGATGGCGCTTGATGCCCTTCAGGACGGCGGCGTTGTCGCCCATCTGCGGTACCCACTTGGGCGACACGAACGACGTGGCTTCGATAACGCGCACGCCGGCGTCGGCCAGGCGTTCGATCAGTTCGATCTTGATCTCGGTCGGGACAACCTGTTTTTCATTCTGCAGGCCGTCGCGCGGGCCGACTTCGACGATTTTGACGCGGGCGGGTAGGGTCATGGTGCGGACAATCCGGTTCAGTGGGAGGCGGCTGCACCGATCGCGACGATCAGCAGCAGGGGAACGGCCACGAGGACGAGTACGCCGTCGGCGGCCAGGGTGATGGGGGTGAGCAGCAGCTTGCCGGCCGTCGATGCGGCCTTGGAGCCGGCCGATTTTTCGGCGGAAATGGTGATCGTGTACGTCTTGCGCAGTTTCTGCGATGCCGTGGTGGCCTGGATACCATTCGCGGCATAGCGGGTGCCGCTCAGGCTGCCGTTGTAGCTGAGCATGCCCGAGGGGGACGCCTTGAATCCGGCGGCGAGGGCCTTGTCCTTCTGTTCCTGAGTGGCATCCTTGCCGAGCTGCAGGAAATAAGTGCCGGAAATGTGCTGCTTGGCATCGACCATGAAGGTCCGGAAATTGGCTTGCACGACGTCGCGCAGTTCGGACTGCAGGAGCAGCCTGAGGGGCTCCGGTGCATCGAACAGGTAGTGGTGTTCCTTGCCGATGACGGCAAGCGTCTTGCCATCGGCCGAGAGCAATACCGAGTCGACGTTCTCCGTGTAGGTTTCGCGGTCGCCACCCGACATCACGGCAGCGGTGATGCAGCCCATCGACATCGGGATGGCGGCGGCGCCGCCAAGGAGGATCAGAGCCCTGCGCGTGGTATTCATGGTCGAGCGAACCGTCCGGAACAGGAAAACGTCATTCTATGCCTCGGCCATGACGGACGGTGAGGGCTGCCTCAGGCATGCTGCCCTTCCTCGAGCTTGAGTTCGTCCTTCATGGCCTGGCGGATCATGAACTTCTGGATCTTGCCGGTGATGGTCATCGGGAAGTTTTCAACGAAGCGCAGGTAGCGGGGCACCTTGTAGTGGGCGATCTGGCCCTGGCAGAAGTCGCGGATTTCCTGTTCGCTGCAGCTCTGTCCTGCCTTGAGGATGATCCAGGCGCAAAGCTCCTCTCCGTACTTGGGGTCGGGGATGCCGACGACCTGCACGTCCTGGATTTTCGGGTGGCGGTAGAGGAATTCCTCGATTTCGCGCGGGTAGATGTTCTCGCCACCCCGGATCACCATGTCTTTGAGGCGACCGACGATGTTGCAGTAGCCCCCGTCGTCGATCACGGCCAGATCGCCGGTGTGCATCCAGCCGCTGCGGTCGATGGCTTCGGCGGTCTTGGCTTCGTCACCCCAGTAGCCGAGCATCACCGAATAGCCGCGGGTCAGCAGTTCGCCGGGCTGGCCGCGCGGCACGATGCGGCCATCGGTATCGACGATCTTGACCTCGACATGCGGATGGATGCGGCCGACGGTGGATACTCGCCGGTCCAGCGGGTCGTCGGTGGAACTCTGGAAGGACACGGGCGAGGTCTCGGTCATGCCGTAGGCAATGGTCACCTGCTCCATGTGCATCTCATTGATCACCCGCTTCATGACCTCGATCGGGCAGGGGCTGCCAGCCATGATGCCGGTGCGCAGCGCGGACAGGTCGAAGGTCTTGAAGTCCGGATGATCGAGGGCGGCGATGAACATGGTCGGTACGCCGTGCAGGGCCGTGCATTTTTCCTCGGAGACCGCCTGCAAGGTACTCAGCGGGTCGAAGCCTTCGGCCGGGATGACCATCGTGGCGCCGTGGGTAACGGCAGCGAGGTTGCCGAGCACCATGCCGAAGCAGTGGTAAAAGGGTACCGGGATGCACAGGCGGTCGTCTGGTGTCAGGCGCATGGCCTCGCCAACGAAGAAGCCGTTGTTCAGCACGTTGTGGTGAGTCAGCGTCGCCCCTTTCGGCGCGCCGGTGGTGCCCGAGGTGAACTGGATATTGATGGCATCGTCGAACTGCAATCGCCGGCCGATATCCGCCAGTTCGTTGAGTTCGGAACGGTTGGCCGGGTGGGTCAGTTCGCCGAAATTGAGCATGCCGGGCGTTTTTTCCTCGCCGAGCCGGACGACCCACTGCAGGGCGGGCAGGCGCTCGCTCTTCAGCTGGCCGGGTTGGCAGTTGGCCAGTTCCGGCGCCAGATCCTGCACCATGGCGAGGTAGTCGCTGCTCTTGAAGCTTGGCGCCAGGATCAGCGCCTTGCAGCCGACCTTGTTCAGCGCGTATTCCAGTTCGGAACGGCGGTAGGCCGGATTGATATTCACCTGGACGAGGCCGGCCTTGGCCGTGGCGAATTGCGTGAGCACCCACTCGACGTTGTTCTGCGACCAGATGCCGATGCGGTCACCGGGTTGCAGGCCGAGTCGGCGCAGGCCGCAGGCCAGGTTGTCGACGGCTTCCTTCAACTGGCCGTAGGTCATGCGCTGGTTCTGGTGGCGGACGACGAGCGCCTCGCGCTCGCCGAAACGCCGGCAGATTGCATCGAAATGATCGCCGATGGTTTCGCCGATCAGGGGCTTTTCGCTCGCCCCGTGGACGTAGCTGTTCTGTTCTTGCATGGTGTCTCCTCCAACTCTCTTGCGGAGTGGTGTGGTTGCAGCAATGAAAACCCCCGGCGGATGCCGGGGGGATGATCAGTTCGCTGTTTCGAATTCGACCAGCGGCGCACCGTCGCTGACCTGTTCGCCAGCGGCGTAGCAGAAGGCCTTGACGACGCCGGCGGCCGGCGCGGTGATGGTATGTTCCATCTTCATCGCCTCGAGGATCAGCAGCGGCGTGCCTTTCTCGACGGTCTGTCCGGGCTGGGCGAGCAGGGCGACGACCTTGCCGGGCATCGGTGCAGTCAGGCCGCCGCCGTGGCTGTCGCCGGCATCGACGCGGTGCAGCGGATCGTCGCGCAGCAGGGTGTAGGTGTTGCCCTGCAGGAAGACGCTGCGCTTGTCGTCTACCGCCACGACGCTCGCCATCAGGCGGCGGTCGTCGAGCTCGACGGCGAAGCGGTCGCCGTCGAGCTTCTTGCCGCGGGCGATGGTGGTCTGGCCGGCCAGGGTGATCTGCCACTGGTCGCCCTGGTAGCGGACATGGGCATCGACCAAGGTGTCACCATCCCGGAAGCTGATGGTGCGTGCCGACGACAGGTTCATGCGCCAGCCA
Source organism: Dechloromonas sp. CZR5 (assembly GCF_008711155.1). GTDB lineage: Bacteria > Pseudomonadota > Gammaproteobacteria > Burkholderiales > Rhodocyclaceae > Azonexus. Next base: position 666,218 of record NZ_VUYQ01000002.1, read on the forward strand.
TCGCGGGCATGCCACGGCGACCAGGGATCGCCGCTGTTTTTGGCTGCCAGCTTGGCTTCGTGCTGTTCCCAGAGCAGTTCGCCAACGGTGGCGACAAGCAGGGCATCGCGCGGAATGGCCTGGGCCTCGGGGAAGAGGAATTCCTTCTGGCGTTCGATCAGGCCGGTGTCGAGGTCGGCGCCGGCGAAGGCCGGGCAGGCGACGAGGCGGGACAGGAAATCGATATTGGTGGTCAGGCCGGCCACCTGGTAGTCGGCCAGCGCCTTGCGCATGCGGGCAAGGGCGCCGTCGCGGGTTTCGTCCCAGACGATCAGCTTGGCAATCATCGGGTCGTAGAAGGGGGTGATTTCATCGCCTTCCTCGACCCCGGTATCGACGCGCACGTTGATCGACTCAACCGGCGGGGCGAGGCGGATCAGCTTGCCGGTGGCGGGCAGGAAGCCCTTGTTGGCGTCCTCGGCGTAGATGCGGGCTTCCAGCGCATGGCCTCGGATGGCCAGCTGCTCCTGACGCAGCGGTAGCGGCTGCCCGGCGGCGACGCGCAACTGCCATTCGACCAGATCCTGCCCCGTGATCATTTCGGTGACCGGGTGTTCGACCTGCAGGCGGGTGTTCATCTCCATGAAGTAGAAGGTGCCGTCCTGCATGGCGATGAACTCGACCGTGCCGGCGCCGACATAACCGACGGCCTTGGCTGCGGCGACGGCAGCTTCGCCCATCTGCCGGCGGCGTTCTTCCGGCATGCCGGGGGCGGGCGCTTCTTCCAGCACCTTCTGGTGGCGGCGCTGAACCGAGCAGTCGCGCTCGAACAGGTAGACGCAATTGCCGAGCGTGTCGGCGAAGACCTGGATCTCGATGTGGCGCGGCTTGGTGATGTATTTCTCGATCAGCACATGGTCGTCGCCGAAGCTGGAGATGGCTTCACGCTTGCAGGAAGCCAGCGCATCCGGGAAATCTGCCGATTTCTCGACCAGGCGCATACCCTTGCCGCCACCGCCGGCAGCGGCCTTGATCAGCACTGGGTAGCCGATGCCGTCGGCCTCCTTGTGCAGCAGTTCCGGGGTCTGGTCGTCGCCGTGGTAGCCCGGGGTCAGCGGCACGTTGGCGGCGCCCATCAGCTTCTTGGCTTCGGACTTGGAGCCCATGGCGCGGATCGCGGAAGCCGGCGGGCCGATGAAGATGATGCCGTTGGCGGCGAGGGCCTCGGCGAATTCGTCGTTCTCGGACAGGAAGCCGTAGCCGGGATGCACGGCCTGGGCGCCGGTGCGCTTGCAGGCATCGATGATCTTGTCGGCGACCAGGTAGGACTCGCGGGCGGCAGCCGGGCCGAGCAGCACGGCTTCGTCGGCCAGGCGGACGTGGCGGGCATTGGCATCGGCTTCGGAATAGACGGCAACGGTGCGGATGCCCATGCGGCGGGCGGTCTTGATAACGCGGCAGGCGATTTCTCCGCGGTTGGCAATCAGAATCTTGGTAAACATCGGCTTACTCCCCCATCCAGTTCGGCTGGCGTTTGTCGAGGAAGGCGGAAATGCCTTCGCGCGCTTCCGGCGTGGCGCGCAGGTGCGCGATGCGGTGTGCGGTGTCCTCGACGATGGTGTCGTTGATCGGCTGGTTGTTGACCGCCCGGATCAGCGCCTTGGCGGCCGCTTGGGCCGCCGGACCGCCGACGAGCAGCGCCTCGACGATTTCCTGCACCTTGGCGTCGAGTTGTTCTGGTTCGACGGTTTCATGGACGAGGCCAATCTCGCGGGCGCGGGCAGCGTCGATGCGTTCGGCCGACTGGAAGTAGCGGTAGGCCTGGCGGGCGCCGATGGCGCGCAGCACGTAAGGGGAAATGGCCGACGGGATGATGCCGAACTTGACCTCGGAGGTGGCGAACACCGCCCTGGTCGAGGCAACGGCGATGTCGCAGGCCGAGGCGAGGCCCATGCCGCCGCCCAGCGCGGCGCCCTGGACGCGGGCGATGGTCGGCTTCTTCATCTCGGCGATGGTACGCAGCATCTTGGCCAACGCCCGTGCATCGTTGAGGTTCTCGTCGATGCCGTTGTTGGCGGCCCGGCGCATCCAGTTGAGGTCGGCCCCGGCCGAGAAACTCTTGCCGCGGCCAGCCAGCACGACGGCGCGGATATCGGCATCGTCGTCGAGCGCCATGAAGGCGGCAGTCAGTTCGGTGATCAGGGTTTCGTCAAAGGCGTTGTGCAGGTCGGGACGGTTCATCCAGACCGTGGCCACCGGCCCGTTGAGTTGAATTTCCAGCGTGGTAAACATGTCTCGCTCCAATTATTGTTGTCGGGCTCGGATCAAACCGGCCATCGCCGGGTTGCCGGCTTTTTCCAGTGCCGCGATCAGGCTGGCCCGGTTTTCGGCCGGCTGGTTCTGGCTGACCTTCCACTTGCCGAGCAGGCGGGTGACGGTGATTTCGATGCCGACAATGGCGCCGAGCATCTTCTCGATGTAGTCGGCGGGGGCATCGCTGACCGCCCAGGGCTGCGGAAAATCCGTTTCGTGCACCGCGGTCAACGCGGAAACCTGCTTGAGCACCCAGGCCGGGTCGTCGATCACGGTCAGTTCGCCATAGGCGTGCACTGCGGCGTAGTTCCAGGTCGGCACCACCTTGCCGTGCTCGGCCTTGGTGGCGTAGCCGGACGGGCTGATGTAGCTCTCGTTGCCATGAAACACCACCAGCACCTCCCCGGATGACTGCTCCGGCTTCCACAGCGGATTGGCGCGGGCGACATGGCCCTGCAACTTGCCGCAGGGTTCCGCATCGCTTAGCAGCAACGGGATGTGGTTGGCGTTCAGTCCGTCCGGGCCGTGGCTGATCAGCGTGGCCAGCGGATTGGCCCGCATCAGCGCATGCATCTCGGCAACGTCGTCCTCGGCGAAATGTTTGGGCAGGTACATGGCCTTACATCCGGAAGATGCCGAACTTGGTGTCTTCGGCCGGCGCGTTCATCGATGCCGACAGGCCCAGACCCAACACGCGGCGGGTGTCGGCCGGATCGATGATGCCGTCGTCCCACAGGCGCGCCGAGGCGTAGTAGGGGTGACCCTGCGTCTCGTACTGCTCGCGGATCGGTGCCTTGAAGGCCGCTTCTTCCTCGGCGCTCCACGTCTTCCCGGCGGCTTCCATGCCGTCGCGCTTGACCGTGGCCAGCACGCCGGCCGCCTGTTCGCCACCCATGACCGAGATGCGGGCATTCGGCCACATCCACAGGAAGCGCGGCGAGTAGGCGCGGCCGCACATGCCGTAGTTGCCGGCGCCGAACGAGCCGCCGATGACGACGGTGAATTTTGGTACCTTGGCGGTGGCGACGGCGGTCACCATCTTGGCGCCATCGCGGGCGATGCCGCCGTTTTCGTACTTGCGGCCGACCATGAAGCCGGTGATGTTCTGCAGGAAGACGAGCGGAATGCCGCGCTGGGCGCACAGTTCGATGAAGTGGGCACCTTTCAGTGCGGATTCCGAGAACAGAATGCCGTTGTTGGCGACGATGCCGACCGGATAGCCCCAGATGCGGGCGAAACCGCAGACCAGCGTGGTGCCGTAACGTGCCTTGAATTCGTCGAAATCGGAGTCGTCGACGATGCGGGCGATGATTTCGCGTACGTCGAAGGGCTTCTTGGAATCTGTCGGGATGACGCCGTACAGTTCCTGCGTCGGGTAGCGCGGTTCGAGCGGCGGGGTCAGCGTCACCGGCGGCGCCTTCTTCCAGTTGAGGTCCTTGATGATGCGGCGGGCGATGGCCAGCGCGTGGGCATCGTTCTCGGCGAGATGATCGACGACGCCGGAAATGCGCGTATGCACGTCGGCGCCGCCGAGGTCTTCGGCCGAGACCACTTCACCGGTCGCCGCCTTCACCAGCGGCGGGCCGCCGAGGAAGATGGTGCCCTGGTTTTTGACGATGATCGACTCGTCGCACATGGCCGGCACGTAGGCGCCGCCGGCGGTGCAGGAGCCGAGCACGGCGGCGATCTGCGGGATGCCTTGCGCCGACAGGTTGGCCTGATTGAAGAAGATGCGCCCGAAGTGTTCCTTGTCCGGGAAGACCTCGTCCTGCAGAGGCAGGAAGGCGCCGCCGGAATCGACCAGATAGACGCAGGGCAGGCGGTTTTCCAGGGCAATTTCCTGGGCGCGCAGGTGCTTCTTGACGGTCAGCGGGTAGTAGGTGCCGCCCTTTACCGTCGCATCGTTGGCGACGATCATGCACTCGACACCCTCGACGCGGCCGATGCCGGCGATCACCGACGCTGCCGGTACGTCGCCGCCGTACATGCCATACGCCGCGAATTGCCCTATCTCGAGGAAGGGCGTGCCGGGATCGAGCAGGCCATTGACGCGCTCGCGGGGCAGCAGCTTGCCGCGCGCCAGGTGCTTCTGGCGGGCCGCCTCGGGGCCGCCGAGGGCGATCTTGTCGACCTTGTCATGCAGGTCGGCAACGACCGTCTCCATGGCCGCCGCATTGGCCTGGAAATCGGCCGACCGCGGATTCAGTTGGGTTTTCAGGGTAGTCATGTCTCCTCGCTTCTTTTATGTGTGCGTTACCTGAATGGAAAATTGGGGGGAAGCGCTACAACTGCTTGTCCTCTTTCAGCCATTTGCTGACCGGTTCCGGCCGGTAGGCCGTCATCTGCTCGAGCAGGCTGTTGATATCGGTGTCGGCCAGGGCCATGGCGCGGTTCTGGGGACGCAGGAAGCCGTCGTCGACGGCACGGTCGAACATCGCCAGCAGCGGGTCGTAGAAGCCGTTCACATTGAGCAGCCCCATCGGTTTGACGTGAAAGCCCAACTGGCCCCAGGTGAGAATCTCGCAGAATTCCTCGAAGGTGCCGAAGCCACCGGGCAGGGCGATGAAACCATCGGACAGCTCGGCCATTCGTGCCTTCCGGGTGTGCATCGAATCGACCACTTCGATCCGCGTCAGCGCCCGGTGATCGACATTGCGCCCGGCGACTTCCTTGCCCATCAAGGCTTCCGGAATGACGCCGATGACCGTGCCGCCGGCCTCCAGGCAGGCATCGGCAACGGCGCCCATCAGGCCGATGTTGCCGGCACCGTAGACCAGTTCGATGCCGCGTGCGGCCAGCAGTCGGCCCAGATGTTCGGCTTCGGCCCGGTAGACCGGATTGTTGCCGGCATTCGAGCCGCAGAAGACGCAGAGGCGTTTCATGGCGACCTCAGAATCCGCCGGTTTCCAGCCAGCGTTCGATCTGCGGCAAACGGTCGGCCCCAAAGAAGGCCTCGCCGTCGATGATGACGTGCGGTGAGCCGAAGACACCCGCTGCCAACGCGGCATCGACCTCATCCTTCAGGAGAGCCTTGACCTCGGGGGTTTGCAGCGCCGTGGCCAGTTGCTGGCGATCGACGCCCAGGCCGGCGGCGATGTCGAGCACCGTGTCGGGCGAGGAAATGTCCAGGTCGTCCACGAAAAAAGCGCGATAGACGGCATGGGCGAAGCGGCGGGCCAGAGCGCAGTCCTGGCCGTGCAGCCAGTAGTAGGCGCGGGCGGCATTCTGGGTCGGTAGCGGGAAGCGGCTCGGCGGGTTGTAGGGAATGCCCATGAAGCGTGCCGAGCGGTGGAAGTCGTGCATCATGTACGTGCCCTTGCTCGACACGCCGTCGGCCGGCGGACGCGATCCGGTCGCCTGGAAGATGACGCCGAGCAGGACCGGATGCCAGCGCACCTTGCGGCCATGCCTGGCGGCGACAGCGTCGATTTTCTCCGCCATCAGGTAGCCGTAGGGGCTGGAAAAATCGAACCAGAAATCGATCGGGCTCTTGTCGCTATCGGTCATGCCTTGTCTCCTTGTTTCTCTGTCGGTTGCGGTCGCCGGGGTTTCTTCGGGTCCCGGTCGACCGCGGGGTTGGGGCTTACTCGGCGGCGATGCTGCGGCCGATCACCAGGCGCTGGATGTCGTTGGCGCCTTCGTAAATCTGCGAAATCCGCACGTCGCGGTAGATGCGCTCGACCGGGAAGTCGCTCGTGTAGCCGACGCCGCCGTGGATCTGGATGGCATCGGAGGCGATCTTCTCGGCGGCTTCCGAGGCGAACATCTTGGCCATCGAGGCTTCCTTGAGGCAGGGCTTGCCGGCGTCCTTCAACTGGGCGGCGCGCCAGACCATCAGGCGGGCGGCATCGAGCAGCGTGTTCATGTCGGCCAGGCGGAAATTGACGGCCTGGTGCTCGATGATCGGCTGGCCGAAGGTGACGCGCTCCTTGGCGTAACGGACGGCGGCCTCGAAGGCGGCGCGGGCCATGCCGATGCTCTGGGCAGCGATGCCGATACGGCCGGCTTCGAGGTTGGAGAGGGCGATCTTGTAGCCTTCGCCTTCCTTGCCGAGCAGGGCGGAGGCCGGCACGCGGCAGTTCTCGAGAATGATCTGCACGGTATCGGAAGCGTGCTGACCCATCTTGTCCTCGGTGCGGCCGACGATGAAGCCTGGCGTGGCGGTCGGGATCAGGAAGCAGGAAATGCCCTTCTTGCTGGCGGCCTTGTCGGTCACGGCGAAGACGATGGCCATGTGGGCATGCTTGCCGGTGGTGATGAACTGCTTGACGCCGTTCAGTACGAAATGGTCGCCGTCACGGTCGGCGCGGGTGGTGATGGCGGCGGCGTCGGAGCCGGTGTGCGGCTCGGTCAGGCAGAAGCAGCCCCATTTCTCGCCGCGGGCGAGCGGCTTCAGCCATTCTTCTTTTTGCGCATCGGTACCGTATTTCTGCGTGATGCCGCAGGCCAGCGAGTTCTGCACCGAAACGATGGTCGAGGTGGCGCCATCGCCGGCGGCGATTTCTTCCAGGGTCAGAACGAGCGACATGTAGTCCATGCCGGCGCCGTCCCATTCCTCGGGCACGCACATGCCCATGGCACCGAGTTCGCCCAGTTCCTTCAGGGCTTCGGCCGGGAAAGTGTGGTGCTTGTCCCATTCGGCGGCGAAGGGGGCGAGGCGCTCCTGCGCGAAGGCGCGCATTGAGTCGCGGATCATTTCTTGTTCTTGCGTGAGGATCATGCTGTTCTCTCCGAAAAATGTGTTGTGAGCCAGACGCCGGCGATGACCAGCAGGCCGCCGCCGAGGACAGTCAGGCCGAGTCGCTCGTCGAGCAGGACACCCGCCTGCAGGACGGCAAAGACCGGCACCAGATTGACGAATACCGAGGCCTTGGCGGCACCGATGCGGCGTACGCCGTCGGCAAACCAGGTAAAGGCGAGCGCTGTGCCGCCGATGGCCAGGAAGACCACGCTGGCCCAGACGCGCCACGACCAGGCGGCGAGGTCGGTGCCGCCTTGCAGCCAGGCGGTGATGCCGAGCAGCAGCGCGCCAATCAGGCTTGCATGGAGCGTCGCCGCCAGCGGCGACAGCGATTTCGTCGCCTGCCGGCCAATGAAGGTGTAGGCCGTCCATGACAATGCGCAGCCGAGGATCAGCCATTCGCCGATCCCCACCGAGCCGTGCAGCAGCGCCAGCGGGTTACCGTGGCCGATCACGGTCAGGCAGCCCAGGCAGGCGATGGCGATGCCGGCCAGTTTGACCGGGGTCATCGGTTCCTGGCCGAAAAACCAGGCGCCGAGGGCGACCATGACCGGGGTCAGGGCGACGACCAGCGCACCCTGGCCGGCGGTGATGTACTTCAGGCCGTAAAAGAAACACAGGGCGTAAATGAATATCCCTGTCATGGCCAGGCCGGTCACCACCCCCCACTCGCGACCGGTCTGCGGGCGCGGAATGCGCCCTTCGGTCGCCAGTGCGAAGCCGGCCAGCGCCAGTCCGGCGAGCAGAAAACGAATGGCGGGGGCAGCCAGCGGCGCAGTCAGTTCCTGCGCCACGACGCGTCCCGCAATCCAGGTTCCTCCCCACATGAACATGGTGCTGATCAGCTTGAGATAGGTGATTGATCCGGCCTGTTGCGGCACTTAGAGCATTTCCACTGCCATGGCCGTGGCTTCGCCGCCGCCGATGCACAGCGAGGCGATGCCGCGCTTGCCGCCGCGGGCCTTGAGGGCGCCGAGCAGGGTGACCAGGATACGGGCGCCGGAGGCACCGATCGGGTGGCCGAGCGCGCAGGCGCCGCCATTGACGTTGACCTTGGCCGGGTCGAGCTTCATGTCGTGGATGCCGGCCATGGTGACGACAGCGAAGGCTTCGTTGATTTCCCACAGGTCGACGCTGTCGGCGGTCCAGCCGGCCTTGGCCAGCATTTTCTGCATGGCGCCGACCGGGGCGGTCGGGAACAGGGCCGGGGTATTGGCATTGGTGGTGTGGCCGACGATTTTGGCGATCGGCTTGAGGCCCAGTTCGGCGGCCTTGGAGGCGCGCATCAGGACCAGCGCGGCGGCACCGTCGGAGATCGACGACGAGTTGGCGGCGGTGACCGTGCCGTCCTTCTTGAAGGCCGGCTTAAGGGTCGGGATCTTGTCCACGTTAACAGCGAACGGGCCTTCGTCCTTGTCGACGACGACGTCGCCCTTGCGACCGGCGACGGTAACCGGGGCGATTTCCCAGGCAAAGGCGCCGTTGTTGGAGGCTTCGATGGCGCGGGTGGTCGAGCGGATGGCGTAGGCATCCTGGTCTTCACGGGTGAAGCCGTAGCTGCCGGCGCAATCTTCGGCGAAGGTGCCCATCAGGCGCCCCTTGGTTTCCTTGCTGTACGAATCTTCCAGGCCGTCGAAGAACATGTGGTCAAGCATCTGGCCGTGGCCGAGGCGGTAGCCGCCACGGGCCTTGGGCAGCATGTACGGGGCATTGGTCATGGATTCCATGCCGCCGACGACGGTGATCGCCGACGAGCCGGCAAGGATGCCGTCGTGGCCGACCATGGTGGCCTTCATGCCGGAGCCGCAGACCTTGCTGACCATGGCGCAACCGGCGGACAGCGGCAGGCCGGCGAGCAGGGCGGCCTGGCGGACCGGTGCCTGGCCGAGGCCGGCCGGCAGCACGCAGCCCATCAGCACTTCCTCGACCAGAGCGGCATCGATGCCGGCACGCTCGACGGCAGCCTTGATGGCTGCGGCACCGAGTTGCGGGGCGGTCAGGCCGGCGAAGGCGCCCTGGAAGGCACCCATCGGGGTGCGGGCAGCGGAAACGATAACGATCGGGTCATTCATGCTGATTTCTCCTTGACGGTTTTTATGAATAAACAGGTTCAGGCCTCAAGCGCCTTCAATGCGGCGTCGTAGCGTACGGGCAGGTCGGCCGGGCAGTCGACGGTGATGCCGAGGTCGTGCATCAGGCCGTCCTTCAGGCCGTAGATCCAGCCGTGGATGGTCAGGTCCTGACCGCGTGCCCAGGCGTCCTTGACGACGGGGGTGTTGACCAGGCTGACCACTTGCTCCAGCACGTTCAGTTCGCACAGACGGGCATGGCGTTGTTCCACCGGCAGGCTATCGACCTGTGCCAGGTGCTTGTTATGGACTTGCTGCACGTTGTCCAGCCAGAAATCGACGATGCCGACGCGCGCCTTGTTCAGCGCGGCGAGCACGCCGCCGCAGCCGTAGTGGCCGACGACGGTAATGTGCTTGACCTTGAGCACGTCGACGGCGTACTGGATCACCGACAGGCAGTTCAGGTCGGTGTGCAGCACGAGGTTGGCGACGTTGCGATGGACGAAGACCTCGCCCGGCAGCAGGCCGACGATTTCGTTGGCAGGTACGCGCGAATCGGAGCAGCCGATCCACAACAGTTCCGGTGTTTGCAACTTGGCCAGCCGGTTGAAGTAATCGGCGTCGACTTCCTGCATCTTGCGCGCCCAAGCGCGGTTGAAATCGAACAGGTGCGACAGGTTCTCGCTGCGAACTTCTTCTTCCGACCAATTTTCCAGGTCGAGGGTGAGGAACATCGTGCCTTCGGTCGGCGTCTGGTAATAGGCCGGCGCTTCGGTAAAGCCCAGTTCGCGGTACAGCTTCACCGCCATGCGCATGTTGGGCAGGGTATCCAGCATCAGCTTCTTGTAGCCGATTTCCTTGGCTGCCTTGATCGCGGCCATGGCCAGCGTGGCGCCGACACCCTGGCCGCGTGCTTCCGGAGCCACGTAGAGGCGCTTCATTTCGCACAGGCCGTCGCTGTCCTGCAGCGGGCGAATCCCGACGCAGCCGACCGGCCGGCCGTCGATTTCGGCAAAGAACAGCCGCCCCTGCGGCGCCGCGTAGGCACCGGGCAGGGAAGCCATTTCCTGATCGAAATTCTGGTACGACAGATCGACGCCCAGCCAGGCCGCATAGTTGCGGAAATACTGGCGAACCTGCTCAAGGGCTTCGCTATCGTCGGCAGTGAGGGTGCGTAGGGTGATGGTCATGAGATGAAGCTCCGGGTAGCGACGGCGGCAGGTGGTGCCGCCGTTCGTTGGACGTGATGCGCGCTGATCGCGCGGATGGTCGTATTCTACCCGTGCCGATAATTATGGATTCAGCGCGTCTCCGCCATCAGTTCGCGACCGATCAGCATGCGGCGGATTTCGCTGGTGCCGGCCCCGATTTCGTAGAGTTTCGCATCGCGCCACAGGCGGCCCGTGGCGTATTCGTTGGTATAACCGACGCCGCCCAGCGTCTGGATCGCCTCGCCGGCCATCCAGGTCGCCTTCTCGGCCGAGTAGAGGATGGCGCCGGCCGCATCCTTGCGCAGGGTACGGGCATGGTCGGCGTTGTCGCAGGCGCGGCCCAGTGCATAGACATAAGCGCGGTTGGCCATCCAGGTCGAGTACATGTCGGCGACCTTGCCCTGCATCAGCTGGAACTCGCCGATCGCCTGGCCGAACTGCTTGCGCTCGTGCAGGTAGGGCACGACGATGTCCATACAGGCGGCCATGATGCCGAGCGGGCCACCGCAGAGCACGGCGCGTTCATAGTCGAGACCGGACATCAGCACCTTGGTGCCGTTGCCGACGCCGCCGAGGACGTTTTCTTCCGGCACTTCGCAGTCGTCGAAGAAGAGCGGGAAGGTGTTGGAGCCGCGCATGCCCAGCTTGTCGAGGTGGGTGCCATGGGTGAAGCCCGGCATGCCCTTTTCGACGATGAAGGCCGTCATACCCTTGGCCCCGGCATTGAGGTCGGTCTTGGCGTAGACGACCAAGGTATCGGCATCGCCGCCGTTGGTGATCCACATCTTGGCGCCGTTCAGCACATAGCGGTCGCCCTTCTTCTCGGCCTTGAGTTTCATCGAGACGACGTCGGAACCGGCATTCGGCTCCGACATGGCCAAGGCGCCGACATGCTCGCCGGAGATCAGCTTGGGCAGATACTTCTTTTTCTGGGCATCCGTGCCGTTGCGGCGGATCTGGTTGACGCACAGGTTGGAGTGGGCGCCGTAGGACAAGCCGACCGACGCCGAAGCGCGGGAGATTTCTTCCAGTGCGACGATGTGGGCCAGATAGCCCATGTTGGTACCGCCGTATTCCTCACCGGCCGTCATGCCGAGCAGGCCCATGTCGCCGAATTTCTTCCACAGATCGGCCGGGAATTCGTTGACGCGGTCGATTTCGGCGGCGCGCGGCGCGATCTCGGCGTCGGCGAAGGCCTTCACCGCATCGCGCAGCATATTGATGTCTTCGCCGAGGCCGAAGTCGAGGCTGGGAATGTTCATGGTTTTGTCTCCGTTATCAGATTTGTTGTGAACTACTTTTCGCTCTTGCCGTGCATGACCATGATGGTCTGCTGCATCAGCGCACACAAGGTTTCCTTGCCGTCCTTGAGCGCGAATACCTCGGCCTGGGTGACGACCAGCGTCCGGCCGGGGCGAACCACCTTGCCGCGGGCGATCAGCTTGTCGCCATCGGCCGGCGCCACCAGATTCATCTTGTATTCCACGGTCAGCACCGATGCCGATGCCGAAACCAGGGTCATCGCGGCATAGCCGGCCGCCGAATCGGCAATCATCCCGACCACGCCGCCATGTACGAAGCCGTGCTGCTGCTCGACTCCCGACCAATGCGGCAGGTGGATTTCCGTGCACCCGGGCTCGACCACCGGCAGCGTCGCCCGGATCAGTTCCATGGCGTGCTGCTTGGCGAAGCTGGCGCGGACGCGGTCGGCGAAAGCGGGGTCGTGGGCGTGCAAGCTCATGGAGCGTCTCGGAAACGGTTGGCGTAGGGTGATTGTATTGACGTTTACGTTAACGTCAACTGCCCAAATGAAATTATCCACCCTCGACAGTTTCGCGTCAGGATTTATGGAATAGACTGAGCACCACGGCATAGCGCCGTCTTTAACCAACCGCTCACGAGGAGAACTCAAATGGCCAAGAAGAAAAAGAAGAAGTAATCGCTGTATCGTGTTCGACAAAAAAGCAGGCGCAAGTCTGCTTTTTTCATTTCTGCTTCAAAATCCGTTTATGTCTGCCCATTCATCATTCCAGCGTCGGGATTTTCTGCGCTTCCTGCTCGGCCCCTCGCTTGCGGCCATGCTGTTCCTGGTCATGCTGCAGGAGTTGTTCGGGGCCGGGACGACCTGGCTGGTTATCCGGGTGGCCCGGGACATCACCGAAGCCCATGTGACAGCCGGCGATTTTGTCTGGATCGTCGTCGCACAGACCTGTTCCTACCTGGCCGGCGCGGCAAGCTGGATTTACGCCGAACGTACCGGCTTTACCGCGTTCGGCAAGTACCTGCTGCACTTTGCCCGCAGCAATCGCTTCCGGACGGCCTTGCTCGGCGATGCCCAGGCGCGGGAAAGTACCGAGCCGTTCCTGACCAACGAAAGCTTCCGGGTCTGCTTCGACCTGATGTACGACCTGCAGTTCTACCTGCGGCTCTTCTTCAACATTGTCTTCAATGCGACGGTCCTCGGCATGGAAATCGACGCCGGGCTGCCGCTCGCCTATGTCCTGGCCTTCGCCTTGCTGGTCATCCTGCAATGGACCCTGCGCAAGCCGCTGGCTGCCGCCTACCTGCACAACCAGCGCATGACCAACCGCATGATGGCGCGCACCTACAACGCCTGGGACAACATCTTTTCCGGCAATCGCTACAACTTCAGGCTGTGGCATGGCGACCTGCGCGACCGCCTGGGTGCGGCCTTGAGCGCCCAGGTGCGGGCCATCCTGGCGCGCGAGGGCTGGAGCGCGATCAGCGGCATCATCGCCTTGATCATCGTCCTGGCTGCCACCGCCTGGGTTGCCGTCAACGAGTCCGGCAACGTCGCCTTGCTCATCGCCCTGGCAGCCACCTTGCCCCGACAGATCGAGATGACGCTGGACATGCACCAACTGACCGCCGGCATGACCGACCTGCTGGCGATCTGGACGCGCATCAAGGGCATCTGCGAACACATGCAGCCGGCCGGCGACGAACGCCTCGAGGAACGCATCGATTTCGACCGCCTCGTCCTCAAGGTCGGCGATAGCGAAAGCAGTTGCACCAGCCTGGCGGAGGCGCTCAAGGTAGTGTTCGCCGAACCCACCGGATTGGTGTCGGTCCGGGGCGGCAACGGGGCCGGCAAATCGACCTTGCTGGTCGCCCTGAAAGCATGCGTCGGTGGCCGCGCCTATTACTGGCCGGCCCACGATCGCCTGAATTTCCGCTTCAACACCAAGGGGGGGGCGCCGATGCCGGAAATCGATCCGGACGACGAAGCCGAGGAGCCGGAAACGTTCAACGCCGAGGAGGCAGCGCAGGAAAAAACCGGCTATTCCTCAGGCGAGCGCCAGTTGCAGGTGCTGCGCGAAGTCGTGGTGGAGACGGCGCAGCCGATCTATCTGCTCGACGAATGGGATGCCAACCTGGATGCCCGCAACCGGCAGGCGGCGCGTGAACTGGTCGGGCAACTGGCGGCGCGGGCACGCGTCGTCGAAATCTCGCACCGCGACGCCCGTTAGGCGCGGCAGGTCATTTCGCGCCGCGGCGCGTCAATTCGTCCTGACACAGCGTTTCGAACTGGGCGATCTCGCCGAGCATGGCTTCGATGTCTTCCCGCTGCTGCTGCAACGCCGCCCGACGTCTCTCCATGATGCGCAGGCATTCGAGCAGTTGCGGCGTCTCGTCCTCGGTCGAGGCGTACATGCCGATCAGGTCCTTGATCTCCGCCAGCGACAAGCCGAGGCGCTTGCCGCGCAAGGCCATTTTCAGCCGGGCCCGGTCGCGGCGGGTGAATACGCGTTTGTTGCCTTCGCGCTGCGGCGCCAGGATGCCCTGGTCTTCCCAGAAGCGGATCGTGCGCGGCGTGATGTCGAACTCGCGGGCGAGGTCGGAAATCGCGAAGGTGGGGCCAGCCTGGCTCATTTTGTCTCCTGTTGGAGCGGCAGAGTAAAACAGATGCGGGGTCTTTTTTCAATCCGCCACCGTATGGTAAGTTGCCGTTTCATCAGACAAGAGCAAAACATGGCCCTGCATTTTCCCCACGCCCATCCGCCAGCCGCTGGCGAGCTGACCGAAGTCGCGCCCGGCGTTTTCTGGCTGCGCATGCCGCTGCCTTTCCAACTCGATCACATCAACCTCTGGCTGCTGCGCGACGGCGATGCCTGGGTCGTTGTCGACACAGGCTTTCCCGAAGACCACGTGCGCGAGAGCTGGTCGCTGATCCTCGAGCGCCTGGGCGGGCCGGTGAACAAATTGATCGTCACCCATTTCCATCCCGATCATCTCGGCTTGGCCAGTTGGTTGATGGAAAAAACCGGTGCTTCGCTATGGATGAGCACGGGCGAATTCCTGACCGCCCATGTCGTCTGGAATGAAATGGGTGGCCACGGTCCTCGCTTCATGGTCGAACAATTCCGCCAGCACGGTCTGGATGCTGAGCATCTGGCCAAGTTCGAAAAGCGCGGTTCCGGCTACCGCAAGGCGGTTCCGGCCTTGCCTGATTATTACCATCGTCTGATGGCGGGCGATTCGGTCGTCATCGGGGGGCGGAGCTGGCAAGTCATGATCGGTCATGGTCACGCACCGGAACATGTGGCGCTTTACTGCGCCGAACTTGGCGTGTTAATTTCCGGAGACATGCTTTTGCCGAGAATTTCCACCAATATCAGCGTATTTGCAGCAACTCCGGAAGCGGATGCATTACGGTGGTATCTGGAGTCGCTGGATGTGATGGCGCAGGAAATTCCGGCAGAAACGCTCGTGCTGCCTTCGCACGGGCTTCCCTTCACCGGGGTGCAGGAGAGGGTTGGGGATTTGCACGCGCACCACGAGGAGCGACTGCGAGCCCTGGAGACAAGCTGTGAACAAGCGTCAAAGAGCGCTGCCGAATTGCTGGACACGTTGTTCAACCGGCAACTCGATACACACCAAACCATGTTCGCGATGGGTGAGGCGATCGCTCATCTGAACTACCTTGAACAAGCTGGTCGGCTGTCGCGTCACTGCGATGCCGAAGGGGTGATTCGCTATATGCGGACGGGACACTGAGCCACCGCGCACTGACAGAGAGGGAGTTTGAAGATGTCGCAGCAAACCGAAAACCAGGGTATGAATTTGCCCAATCCGGCCGAAATGGCCAAGACCTACGCCGAAGTCGCCCAGCGCGCCTCCCGCGTGATCACCCAGTACATGGAAAAGAAGGCCAAGGATGGCGTTGACGCCCCGGCCGACGAACTGGGCGTGGCCAAGGCCTTCATGGACCTGTCCGCCCGTCTGATGGCCAATCCGTACAAGATGGCCCAGACCCAGATGAACATGATGTGGGACTACTTCTCGCTGTGGCAGGGTTCCATGATGAAGATGATGGGCATGCCCGGTGCTGCCCCAATCGCTGCCCCGAAGAAGGGCGACAACCGCTTCAAGGACGAGGACTGGGAGCAGCATTTCCTGTTCGATTTCGTCAAGCAGTCCTACCTCATCGCTGCCCGTCACATCCATGACACGGTGGCAGGCACCGAAGGTCTGGACGAGGCTACCCAAACCAAGGTTAACTTCTTCACGCGCCAATACATCGATGCCCTGTCGCCGTCCAATTTCGCACTGACCAACCCGGAAGTCTTCCGCGAAACCGTCAAGTCGCACGGCCAGAACCTGATCAAGGGCCTCAACAACCTGCTGCACGACGTCGAGGCCGGCGACGGCCAGCTGCGCATCCGCATGACCGACACCTCGGCCTTCGAAATGGGCAAGAACGTCGCCACGACGCCGGGCAAGGTGATCTTCCAGAACGAACTGTTCCAGCTCATCCAGTACGATCCGAAGACCCCGGACCAGTACAAGAAGCCGTTCCTGATCGTCCCGCCGTGGATCAACAAGTACTACATCCTCGACCTGCGCGAGAAGAACTCGATGGTCAACTGGGCGACCAGCCAGGGCCACACCACCTTCATCATGTCGTGGATCAACCCGGACGAGAAGCTGGCCCAGAAGTCCTTCGAGAACTACCTGCTCGAAGGCTCGCTGGAAGCCATCAACCAGGTCTGTGCCCACACTGGCGAAGACAGCGTCAATCTCGCCGGCTACTGCCTGGGCGGCACGCTGACCATGACCACGCTGGCCTACATGGCAGCCAAGAAGGACAAGCGCGCCAATTCCGCCACCTTCTTCACCACCATGCTCGACTTCTCCGAGCCGGGCGAACTGGGCGTCTTCCTCGATGAAGGTGCTGTCGCCGGTCTGGAAAAGAAGATGGCCGAACGCGGCTTCCTCGAGGGGTCGGAAATGGCCGGCACCTTCAACATGCTGCGCGCCAACGACCTGATCTGGTCCTTCGTGGTCAACAACTACCTGATGGGCAAGGACCCGTTCCCGTTCGACCTGCTCTACTGGAACTCGGACTCCACCCGCATGCCGGCCGCGATGCACAGCTTCTACCTGCGCAACATGTACCTCGGCAACAAGTTGAAGGATGCGGGCGGCATCACCTTGGGCGGTGTCAAGATCGACATCTCCAAGGTCAAGACGCCGTGCTATTTCATCTCCACGATCGAAGACCACATCGCGCCGTGGAAGAGCACCTACATGGGCGCCCGCCTGCCGAGCGGCAAGACCAAGTTTGTGCTGGGTGGCTCGGGCCACATCGCCGGCATCGTCAACCCGCCGGCGGCCAACAAGTACGGCTTCTGGACCAATGACGCCACGGACGGCGACCTGCCGGAAAGCCCGGACGACTTCCTGGCTGGCGCCACGCAGAATGCCGGTTCGTGGTGGACTCACTGGGATCAGTGGGTGACCAGCCTGCCGGGCGGTTCTGCCAAGGTCAAGGCGCGTCAGCCGGCCGATGGCAAGCTGAAGGTCATCGAGGATGCCCCGGGCGCTTACGTCAAGTTCCGCCTGGACGCCCAGAAGAAGAACTGATCGCCCCGGCGATTCGTTTCAAGCAAAGGGAGGCTGCGGCCTCCCTTTCTTTTTGGCGAACTTCCGTTATGCCGCTTGTCCAACGTACACAGCAAGCAAGGAGGTGCGCCATGTTGATGAGCGAGTATCCCGTGGTTTCGGTTCATATCCCGATGGAACTGCGTGCGCTGGCGGGAGGTCACGACGAAGTGATGGCGAGCGGCGAAACGGTGGGTGAGGTGCTCCGCGCCGTCGGTCATGCCTATCCTGATTTTGCGATGCGGGTGCTGTGTGCAGATGGCCAACTGGCCGACAGCCTGAAGGTCTACCTGGGCGGATGCATGCAGCCGAAGGATTTGATGGCGCCCGTTGAGCAGGAAGAAGTGCTCAGCATCATCGCGACGGGTGAAGTGGCCTGCGCGGTTAGCCGCCCACAAACGGACGGGCGGGCAGTTTCGCCGCCTGAAACGCTGATTTCAATCGGCGATTGATCAGCCAGGCCGGGGATGAACCCGGCCCATCTCATTAACTGCTGGCCAGCGGGAGGCGGGGCAGCTTCGGCCACTCGACGGCATCGAGCATGTTCTTCACGATCAGCCCGAGTTCGGTATCGCCGGTGATTTCCAGTTCCCGATTGAAGAACAGCGTATCCGGATCTTCCTGGCGAGCCAGCAGTTGCAGGAAAGCCGACAGGTTGGCGGCGAAAGCCAGGTCGGGTTCGCGTTCGGGCCGGAAAACCGGGCGGAACAAGCCGCTGCGGTAGGTGTAGGATGCTTCGCCGCCGGTATCCAGCACGCGAACACGGAACAGCTTGTCTTCCAGCATCGCCAGTTCGCTTTCCGGCAACAGCTTCATTTTCAGCGCCGCGTTGAGCGCACCGACCAGGACCAACGCATGCGGCCACTGCGGAAGCTTGTGGCCGAGGCTGGCGACGAAGTCGGGCAGCTTGAATTTGGGAATGGTGAAGTTGCCGTTCATGGTCATGCTCCCAGGGTTGCGAGGGCTTGCGTATGGTGCTGGCGGATACCCGCGTCGCCGAACCAGTAACCGTCGACCTGGCCGCTGGTGCTCCAGTTCCGACTGTCGGCAACGACCGGCAGACCGTGTCGCGCGGTATCGAAGGCGGCGATGATGTCGTTCATATGCTGTTGCTGCGGGCTGAGGCGGACGATGTCGATGCCCATGGCGAGCATGTCGGGAATCTCGTGCAGCAGATTGTAGCTCTGCGCCGACATGGTCTGGATACCATTGATGGTCAGGAAATCCTGCCCCTCGCGGGTTTTCAGCGTCAGGCCCTCGGCGTGGTCGAGGCACTTGAACTGGCAGTCGTCCTTGTTCAGGTTGTAATGACGGGCCGTGAAGCAGCGGGCCGAGAAGGCGAGCGGAATTTTGCCAAAGGCGAACACCTCGGTTTCGACGCCCGCAGGCCGGCTGCGGTGCAGGGTGTCGATCAAGGTTCGGGTGGCCTCGAGCGGCGGTACCCAGCGCTTCAGGCCATAGCGGGCGAAGGTGGCTAGGGTTTCCTCGTTGTAAATATTGAGGTGCGGTCCGGCGACAAAGTCCTTGCCGGCGGTCAGGTTGACCGCGCCCAGATCGTTGGCTTCGACCTTGCAGCCGGCTTCATCGACCAATCGGCGCAAGGCCTTCAGATCACTTTCCGATTCGAGCAGGGCCTGGGCGGAGACAACGACTTCCTTGCCGGCATCGGTCAGATCGCGCGCCAGACCGATCCAGTCGGCGGTGCGCAATTGCTGACGGCGCGAGCAGACGACTTCGCCGACATAGACGATATCGATGGCCGGGTTCTGCGCCATGTCGGCGTAGAACTCCATGACTTCAGCCTTGGGCCAGAAATAGAGCAGGGGTCCGAGAGACAGTTTCATGCGTAATCCTTCAGCGCCACGGCCGGTTATAGGCGCCCAGGGTTGCCTGGCTGCCTTCGGATACCTTGGCCAGTTCGGCCTGCCAAGCCGGCTTGACGTGGAAGCGCTCGGCGCTGTCGCGGGCTGCATCGAGGGCGGCGCGCAAGGTGCGGGTGACCTGAGCGACGTAGGTCGGGCTGCGCTGGCGGCCTTCGACCTTGATGGCGCGGACGCCGATCTTGATGATGTCGGGCAGGAGTTCCAGCACGTTCAGGCTGGTCGGCTCCTCGAGCGCGTAGTAGGTCTCGCCCTGCACCTCGAAGCGCCCCTTGCAGAGGGTGGGATAGCCGGCCGGTTCGTCATCGCCGAAACGGTCGATCAGGATGCCGTTGAGCCGCGTTTCCATGGTTCCCGGCTTCTTGTCCCATTTGACGTACTTGGCGGGAGAGCAGGCACCGACGGTATTCGGCGATTCACCGCAGGCGTAGGAAGAGAGCCAGCAGCGCCCCTCGTTCATGACGCACAGGCTGCCGAAGCCAAATACCTCGATTTCGACCGTGGTGTTCTTGATGACGTGCTCGACCTGCGCCAGGGTCAGTACGCGCGGCAGCACGGCGCGGCGGATGCCGAATTCGCGCTGGCAGAAATTGATCGCCTCGTAGCTGGTGGCCGAACCCTGAACCGACAGGTGCAGGCGCTGTTGCGGGTGTTTGCGGGTGGCGTAATCGAGGAGGCCGATGTCGGCCAGGATGATCGCATCGACCCCCTGGTCGACGGCGCCATCGACGGCGGCATGCCAGTCGGCGGTGCGTCCGGCTTGCGGGAAGGTGTTGATCGCCATCAGCACTTCGCGGCCCTTGGCATGGGCGTAGCGGATACCTTCCGCCATGGTCTTGGCGTCGAAGTTGAGGCCGGCGAAATTGCGGGCATTGGTATCGTTTTTGTAGCCGAGATAGACGGTGTCGGCGCCGTTGTCGACAGCGGCCTTGAGGGCGGGAAGGCTGCCGGCGGGACAGACGAGATCGGGCAGGGAGCTCATGGGCAGACTCCGGAATATCAAGCGCCGGAGTATAGCCACACCAAATTGCATGCCATTGATCCTCATCAAACACACGGGCGATGCGAAGATCAGAATCAAAACAGGGGATAACTAAAATGTGTGCACAATCTCGGCAAGCAATTGATGCGGATCCGGGGGCTGTTCTGGAGCCTGTCGCGCGACCAATGGTTGTGGGGGGCTTGCTGCTGCTGATTCTGGTTCTGGTACTGCCGAGCGTGCACCTGATGCTGGAATATTCGCGCCTCTCCGTCACCATGGCGAGCGAGGCTAAAGCCCAGGCCGAGTTGGCCTCCCGTTTCGCAGCCCAGGCGCCGAATGCTTGGCGTTGGGCGCCGGGAGAGTTGCTCGATGCGCTGGCCGATCGTCTCTACCCGGAGCATAGAACCGTGGTTGAGGATGCGTTTGGCTCAACCATCGCAACCCTGAGCGATCCGCCTTCCTGGCCGAGTGTTTCGGGCCGAGCGGCGATCAAGCTGGATCAGCATACCGTCGGCGTGTTGAAAGTCGAAAGCAGCTTGCGCGATGAAATCAACGATACCTTGTTCGCCTCGTTGATCAGTGCATTGGTCGCGTTGGCCATTATGGTGCCGCTCTACAGCCGGCACTGGGCCAGCTTGCGCAAGGCCAACGCGGCGCTGGCGCAAAGCGAGATGCGGTTTCGCGATCTGGCGACGCTTTCGTCGGACTGGTTGTGGGAGCAGGATGCCGATCTTCGCTTCCGTGAGCTGTCCTCTGGATTTGACCGGGCAGGCATGAACGCTCAAAGCCTCAGGGGAAAGCGGCGCTGGGAGCTACCCATCCTGTTAGACGAGGCGGATTGGGCGGCGCACAAGGCGGTATTGGCGGCGCGCCGGCCATTTTCCGATTTCGAGTATCCCATCCGTGGAGACGACGGGTTCCTGCACTGGTATTCGGTGTCCGGCAGTCCTGTTTTTGACGAGGCGGGATGCTTTGTCGGCTATCGAGGAACGGGCCGGGAGATCACGCGCGCCAAGGCTGCGGAAGCGGCGTTGCGCGAGCATAGCGGGCATCTGCAGGCCCTGGTCGATAGTCGTACGGCCGATCTCTTGCGGGCCAAGGAAGCGGCGGAGTCGGCCAACCGGGCGAAGTCGGAATTCCTGTCGAACATGTCGCATGAACTCAGGACGCCGATGCATGGCATCCTTTCATGCGCCCGCCTGGGGGCAGATCGGGTTGGCAAAATCGATGACGAACGTCTGCGCGGATATTTCCAGTTGATTCAGGATAGCGGGAAGCGCCTGCTTGTGCTGCTCAACGACCTGCTCGATCTCTCCAGGCTGGAGGCCGGTACGACCTTGGTGCAGCCGGTCGCGCTCGATCTCGCAGAACTTGTGCGCCGCGTGATTTCGGAGTTGCACGCGTTGTTCGAACTCCGCGGACAACGGATCGCGTTTTCCTGCGAAGGGGATGCGGCGATGCATGGCGATCCCGAACGTTTGACACAGGTTGTTCGCAATCTGTTGTCGAATGCCGGGAAATTCGCACCGCAGGGGAGTGTGGTGTCCGTTAACCTCCGGCCTGACAACATGGTCGTGGCCGGCGAGGAGGTGGCCGGCCTGAGATTGGCCGTCGAAGACCATGGATCAGGCATTCCGGCGGACGAACTGGAGAGCATTTTCGACAATTTCGCGCAAAGCTCGATAACAAGCAGCGGGGCCGGCGGTTCCGGTCTTGGGCTCGCGTTGTGTCGGGAAATTATTCGGTTACATTGCGGTATGATCTATGCCCAGAATCGCCAGAGTGGCGGGGCCTGCTTTACCGTGCAGCTACCCGTTCGTCATCCGGTCTCTGGGGAAGGAGAAAGACTGAGCAATGGATAAGGAACGTGTCCTCGTTGTTGATGATGAACAATTGAACCTGTTCATCATCGAGGAATTTCTCGAGCAGGAAGATATCGAGCTCGAGATGCACAGCAATCCGGTGGATGCCTGGTCGAGCCTGAGCGCTCCCGACAGCAATTTTTCGCTGGTGGTGCTTGACCGCATGATGCCGGAACTCGATGGCATGGAATTGCTCCGCCGGATGAAGCGCGAAGCGCGTTTTGGCGACGTTCCGGTCATCATGCAGACGGCGGCGTCGTCGCCCGATCAAGTGCGTGAAGGGCTCGAAGCAGGGGCTTATTACTATCTCACCAAGCCCTATGAGCCGGAAGCGCTGATTTCGATTGTCAGGGCCGCGCTGGAGGATCGCCGCGGTCGTCGCCAGCTGCGCAGTCGTGCGGCTCGCCTGGAGGAAGCGCAGGCGCTGATCCGGAATGTCGAATACAGCTTCGTGACGCTCGACGATATCGCCTCGCTGGTTCCGGTGTTGGCCGACATGTGTCCGGTTCCGGACGTCGTCGCGCCAGGCCTTTCCGACCTGATGGTCAATGCCGTGGAGCACGGCAATCTGGGCGTCAGCTATCAGGAAAAATCCCTGCTCAAGTGGGAGGGTGACTGGGAGGGGGAAATCCAGCGCCGTCTGGCCCTGCCGCAGTTCCTGGGGCGTTTTGCCACGGTGCGGGTGGAACGCGATGCCCGGTCTCTGACATTTACGATTACCGATCAGGGTGCCGGGTTCGTGTGGGACAAGTTCCTGAGCTTCGATCCCGATCGGGCCTTCGATCCCAATGGTCGCGGTATCGCAATGGCCCGGATGATGAGCTTTGCCTCGCTGGAGTACCAGGGCAAGGGTAACGTGGTGGTTGCCCGGGTCAGCCTGGAGTGAATTCGATCAGCGGGTGACGAAAGTCGGTTTGAAGCCGAGTGCGGCGCGGATTTTGTCCGCGATCTTTTCGGCATCCCCGCGACTGGCGTAAGGCCCCAGTTGCAGGCGGTGAATGCCGCCGGCCGGGTGGATACGCATCGGCTCGACCAGCCAATCCAGTTCGCGCATCAGATGGTTTCTGAGGTTTTCGGCATTGTCGGCGCTGGAAAAGGCGCCCAGTTGCAGATAAACCCCCTTGGCAAAACTCGTTTCGCCGCTCACTCCGGTCATCGTGGCGGCTTGTACCGGCTTTTCCTCCGCGATGCCCCGGGCAAACTGGGCGATGTCGTCGCTTTCGCCGGCGCTTGGGCGGGCTGGCGTGACCTGGGCGTAGGTCGTTCCGCTTGCTTCGCCCGGAATGATCGCCTCAACCTCGACCTGGCCGCTGCCGCCGTTGATCAGCCCGAGCTTGTAGGCAGCCGTGTAGGACAGATCGATGACCCGGTCGGCGTGGAACGGCCCCCGGTCGGTGACGCGCACGACGACCGATTTGCCGGTCTGGGTGCTGGTCACCCGGGCATAGGAAGGTAGGGCCAGCGTGGTGTGGGCGGCGGTCATGGCGAACATGTCGTAGGGCTCGCCGATGGAGGTCTTCTGGCCGTGAAATTTCTTGCCGTACCAGCTGGCAATGCCCCGCACCTTGTACGGCTTGACCGCGGTGTTGGGAACGTATTCCTTGCCGAGGACGACATAGGGCTTTGTCGCCGGCTTGTGCAGCGGTTCCCATTTGGGTTCGGCGTCCGGAATGTCTTCCAGTCCATCGGGAATCTCGTCGGCCGGGCCGTCATCCTTGTAGAAGCCGCCTCCCCGCTTGAGCACGGCGGTCGGCTTCTTCGTCGGGGTCGGTGTCTTGGTCGTCGGCACCCTGGGCGTGTCGGCGCCGGGTTCGCGCACCGGGCCGGAGCCACCGCAAGCGGCCATGAGCAATGCTGCGGCGAGCGGCGCGAGCAGGCGCTTCATTTTTTAACCAGCATCCGGTGCGTATGGATCGACATCAATATGCCAATCCCCAGGAACAGGGTGACCAGCGCCGTGCCACCGTAGCTCATGAAGGGCAGCGGGACGCCGACTACGGGCAGGATGCCGCTGACCATGCCCATGTTGATGAAGGCATAGGTAAAGAAGCCGAGTGTGATGGCGCCGGCCAATAGTCGCGAAAAAGTGGTCGGTGCGGCCGAAGCGATCATCAGGCCGCGGCCGATGAGCAGGGTGTACAGGAAGACCAGCGTGGCGTTGCCGATCAATCCCCATTCCTCGGAATAGACGGCAAAGATGAAGTCGGTATGTTTTTCCGGAATGAACTCGAGGTGGGTCTGGGTGCCGTTCAGGAAGCCTTTGCCGACGGCCCCTCCGGAACCGATGGCGATCGTCGCCTGGATGATATGGTAGCCGGAGCCGAGCGGGTCGGTCGTCGGGTCGATCAGGGTCAGGATGCGTTTCTGCTGGTAGTCGTGCAGCATGTTCCACAGCACGGGCGCGGCGGCGCCAGCCATGGCGATCAGGCCGACGATGATCTTCCATGGCAGGCCGGCGAAGAAGATCACATAGAAGCCGGCGGCACCGACGAGTAGCGCAGTGCCGAGGTCGGGCTGCTTGGCGACGAGGCCGAATGGCACGAGAAGCAAGAGCGCGGCGACGCCATAGTGTTTGAGTTTCAGGGTGGCCTCGTACTTGTGGAAGTACCAGGCGAGCATCAGCGGCATGGCGATCTTCATGATTTCCGAGGGCTGGACGCGTGTGAAGCCGACGGACAGCCAGCGCCGGGCGCCGTTGACCTTGATGCCGAAGAGGAAGACGGCAACCAGCAGGACAATGCCAACGATGTAGAGCGGAATCGCGAAGCTCATCAGTTTTTGTGGCGGAACACGGGAGATGACCCACATGACGACGAGGGCGATGCCCATGTTGGCGGCCTGCGACATCATGCGGTGCGTGCTGTCGTAGGTGGCGGAATACACCGTGCCCAGACCGACCGCCATGATGGCGGCGGTGATCAGCAGCAACGGGAAATCGATATGGGCGATAGCGTTGGCCCAGGCCCGACGCAAGGTTCCGGCGATGTCCATCATTCGTCGTGCTCCTCCTCGATGGCGTCGCTGTCTTCCCTGGCGGCGCCGGCCGGCAGCTTGCCGAGCAGGTAGTAGTCAAGCACCATGCGGGCGATCGGTGCCGCCGACTGGGCGCCGAAACCGCCGTTTTCGACCAGGACGGCGAGGGCAATCTTCGGATTCTCGACCGGTGCGTAGGCGATGAACAGGGCGTGGTCGCGGAGGTTCTTCTTGACGGCCGATTCCTTGTACTGGGCACCTTTCAGCGAGAAGACCTGGGCCGTGCCGGTCTTGCCGCCGACGCTGTAGGGAACCCCGGCGAAAGCACGCGCGCCGGTACCTTCCTTGTTCACGCCAATCATGGCGCGGTGGATGACTTCCAGGTTCTTCTCTTTCCAGCCGAGATCGCGCAGCGGTTTGGGTTCGATCGGCCTTTTGTCGCCGGTCTTGGTGTCGACGATATTTTGTACCAGGTGCGGTCGGAACATCACGCCATTGTTGGCCAGCGTAGCCACCGCCTGTGCCAGCTGGATCGGCGTGTAGGCGTTATAGCCCTGGCCGATGCCGATGGAGATCGTTTCGCCGGCGTACCATTTCTGCTGCTCCGGCTTCTTGAAGCGCTGCTTTTTCCATTCCTGCGAGGGAAGAACGCCCTTCGACTCCCCGGCATCGTCCTTGCCGAGGTCGATGCCGGTACGCTGGCCCAGCCCGATACTGCCCATGAACTTGGCGATGTTGTCGATCCCCATGTCGTTGGCCAGGACGTAATAGTAGGTATCGCAGGAATGGACAATCGATTTGTACATGTCCACGACGCCGTGTCCGCCCTTCTTGTCGTCGCGGAAGGTGTGGTTGCCGAACGTGAAGAAGCCTGGGTCGCTAATGGCTTGCTGGGCCGTGCGTTTGCCCATCTCCAGCGCGGCCAGGGCCATGAAGGGCTTGAACGTCGATCCCGGTGGGTAGGCGCCGTTGATGGTACGGTTGACCATGGGCTTGTCTGGGTGGTCGTTCAGTTCCTTCCAGTTTTCCGGGGTGATGCCGTCGACGAATAGATTGGGGTCATAAGTCGGGGTGGACACCAGGGCCAGCACGCCGCCAGTGGCCGGATCAATGGCGACCAGGGCACCCTTGCGATCGCCAAAAGCCTTTTCGGTTATTTCCTGCAGCTTGATATCGAGCGTCAGCTGCAGGTTGTTGCCCGAAACTGGGGGGATGCGTTTCAGGCTGCGCAGGGCACGGCCGCCGGCATCGATCTCGACCTGCTCGTAACCGGTTTCACCGTGCAGTTCGAACTCGTAATGCTGCTCCAGTCCGGTCTTGCCGATATGATCGGTACCCTTGTAGTTGGCTTGCCGCTCGGCTTCCTCAATCCATTTCAGGTCGCGCTCGGTGATCCGGCCGATATAGCCGATGGCGTGCGAGGCGACGGCGCCGAGCGGGTACTGGCGGAACAGGCGGGCCTTGACCTCGACGCCGGGGAAACGGTAACGATGGGCCGAGAACTTGGCGACTTCGGCATCGCTCAAGCGGGTACGAATGGGGATGGATTCGAAATTCTTCGCCTCGTCGAGGAGGCGCTTGAAGCGTTTGCGGTCCTTGGGCTGGATATCGATCACTTCAGCCAGTGCATCGATGGTTTGCTCAAGGCTTCCCGCCTGCGATGGCGTGATTTCCAACGTGAAGGCGGAATAGTTGTGGGCCAGAACCACACCATTCCGGTCGGTGATGACACCCCGGTTGGGAACGATTGGGATCAGCGCAATCCGGTTGTCTTCGGCACGGGTCTGGTAGAAGTCGTGCTGGATTACCTGCAGCCAGACGAAGCGGCTGATCAGGATGCCAAAGCAGGCAAGGACGAAGACGGCCGCAAAGCCGAGACGGAAGCGGAAGCGGTCGAGATCGGCTTCCGGATTGTTGAAGTCACCCACGTGCGATCAGCCTTAGATCGGACGGTTGGGATCCTGCTCGACCGGACGGTATTGCGGCAGCAGCAGGACGAATGTAGCGGGAATCCACAGCAGGGTCGCCACAAAGGGGCCGATGAAGTAACCCCACCCTGGAAAATCGGCACCAACCGCCAGGCGCATCAGGGCCTGGATGATCTGCGTGCCGATGAGCAAGGGCATGATCTGGAGTGCCTGCTGGGCCAGCGGGAACCAGAGGATACGCCGGGACAGCGACGAGGCGGTGTAGGCGAGCAGCACGTAGGCAAAACAGTGCTGGCCGAGGACGGCACCGTCGGCCACGTCCATCAGCAGGCCGAGAACGAAACCCCAGCCCATGCCGACCCGGCGGAACTCGCGTACGCTCCAGAAGCACAGAACCAGTGCCACCCAGTCGGGCATGCCGGGCCAGTGCGCGGTGGGCAGGAAATTGAGTACGGCGGCGCCGATCAGGCTCAGGAAGATGAACCACGGGCGAACCGGCAGCAGGATGCGCGATGAGGAAAAGGTCGGTTGCATCAGTTCTTGGGCATTCGTTTTTTCTTGACCCGCTGACCGTCATTGGCCGCAGCCCGGCTGCCACTTTCCGGCGGGCGCTCCGGCCTGGCCTGACGCTGCGCGAGGATCATGACTTCACCGAAGTTTTCGACACCGGCGATCGGTACGCAGAAGATGCGGGCGAAGGAATAGGCACTGTCACGTTCGATGTTGACCACCTTGGCAACCGGGAATCCGGGTAGATAAATGTCGTCGAGGCCCGATGTGACCAGCAGGTCGCCAACCTGGATGTCGGCGTTGGCCGGCATGTAGCGCAGTTCGAGCTGGCCGTTGCCGAGGCCGAAAACGACCGAACGCTGGCCGGTGCGCACGACCTGCACCGGGACGACCTGATCCTTGTCGGTGATCAGCGTGATCTCGGCCGAGAACGGGAAGACACGGGTGACTTGACCGACGACGCCGGCCTCGTCGATGGCCGGCAGGCCCGCCGCGATGTCGGCTTGTTGGCCTTTGTCGACAATCACCTTGCGCGAGAATGGGTCGCGGGCGGTGTACATGATCTGGGCGACCTGGCCGTTGGCCTTTTCGCGTTCCTTGACGTCGAGCAGCTTGCGCAAGCGGGTGTTTTCCACCTCCAGTTGCGCCAGGCGCTGCAGGTCAGGTGCCGTCGTCAGCTTGGCGTGCTTCAGTTCTTCGTTTTCAAGCTGCAGCGAACGCATGCCCTGCAGGTACTGTCCGGCGTAATCGACCAGGCTGCCCGGCGTCTGGGCCACGCGCTGTACCGGATCGACGATCAGGGCGATGCTCTGGCGCAGCAGTTCAAGGCTCTTGAAACGCAGGTCGACGACAAAGATCGCCAGCGAAACGGCGATGTAGAAAGTCAGAAGGGCCAGCGGTGCTGGCCCTCGCTTGAAGAACGGTGGTGGCGCGTGATCCATGCCGGCCATCGCTCACACTTGCCTTGCAGCGGTCAAGGGTCAGTCCGAGGCAAAAATGCTGCCCAGCTTGTCCATCTTTTCCAGCGCCATACCGCAACCGCGGGCGACGCAGGTCAGCGGCTCATCGGCAACGATGACGGGCAGGCCGGTCTCTTCCATCAGCAGACGGTCGAGGTCGCGGAGCAGGGCGCCGCCACCGGTCAGGACCATGCCCTTTTCGGCAATGTCGGCACCGAGTTCGGGCGGGGTCTTTTCCAGCGCCGACTTGACGGCAGAAACGATCTGGTTCAGCGGGTCGGTCAGCGCTTCGAGGATTTCGTTGGAGGAAATCGTGAACTTGCGCGGGATGCCTTCGGCCTTGTTGATGCCGGAGACTTCCATTTCCCTGACCTCGGCACCCGGGAAGGCGGAACCGATGTTCTTCTTGATGTTTTCGGCGGTGTTCTCGCCAATCATCATGCCGTAGTTGCGGCTGATGTAATTGATGATCGCTTCGTCCAGCTTGTCGCCGCCGACACGCACGGAGCCGGCATAGACCATGCCGCCGAGCGAGATGACGCCGACTTCGGTAGTGCCGCCGCCGATGTCGACGACCATGGAGCCGGTGGCGTCAGCGACCGGCAGGCCGGCACCAATCGCAGCGGCCATCGGCTCCTCGATCAGGTACACCTGGCTGGCACCGGCGCCGAGCGCGGATTCGCGGATGGCACGGCGTTCAACCTGGGTCGAGCCGGACGGTACGCAGATGATGATGCGCGGGCTCGGGCTGAACAGCTTGGAGTCGTGCACTTTCTTGATGAATTGCTTGAGCATCTGCTCGGTGACGGTGAAGTCGGCGATCACGCCGTCCTTCATCGGGCGGATGACGGTGATCGTGCCCGGGGCCTTGCCCAACATCTCTTTGGCTTCCTTGCCGACAGCCTGGATGGTTTTTTTTGCGTTAGGGCCGCCTTCGAGGCGGATGGCGACGACAGAAGGCTCATCGAGGACGATGGAGCGGCCGCGCACGTAGATGAGCGTATTGGCCGTGCCGAGGTCGATGGCGAGGTCGTTTGAAAAGTATTTGCTGAGGAAACCGAACATCTATAGCTCCGCGTTGGGGGGGTGCGGTAGGGAAAACTTTTATGATACCTTATAACGCTTTCCATTTTAAGACTTTGTGCACTGCAAAAAAGTCTTTGGCTCCCATGTCGCTCACATTAGAACAGGTTAAGCGCATCGCCCATTTGGCTCGTATCGAGACCAACGATGCCGAGGCACTTTCCACACAGGGCCATCTCAATGGCATCTTCCAGTTGATCGAGCAGATGCAGGCAGTGGATACCACTGGCGTCGAGCCGATGGCGCATGCTCAGGACCTTGGTCAGCGTCTGCGTGACGATGCGGTGAGCGAGCCCGACCGCCGCAAGGCCTACCAGGCCGTCGCACCGGAAACCGAGGCAGGCCTCTATCTTGTGCCGAAGGTGATCGAATGATCCACGCCAGCCTGAAGGAGCTGTCGCAGGCCCTGGCTGCGAAGAAGATTTCCAGCGTCGAGCTGTCCACGCTGTTCCTCGATCGTATCCAGCGTCTGAATCCGGATATCAACGCCTTCGTTACGGTCGACCGCGACAAGAGCCTGGCCATGGCCCGCGCTGCGGATGCCAGTATTGCTGCCGGTACGGCCGGCCCGCTGACCGGCATCCCGGTCGCCCAGAAGGACATCTTCTGCGCCGAAGGGTGGACGACGACCTGCGGCTCGAAGATGCTGGCCAATTTCGTGTCGCCCTACGATGCGACGGTGATCGCGAAAATGCATGGCGAAGCCGGACTGGTGTCGCTGGGCAAGACCAACATGGACGAATTTGCCATGGGTTCGTCGAACGAAACCTCGTTCTTCGGCCCGGTCAAGAATCCGTGGGATCGCGCCCGCGTGCCGGGCGGCTCGTCCGGCGGTTCGGCGGCAGCCGTCGCGGCCCGTCTGGCGCCGGCAGCAACCGGTACCGATACCGGTGGTTCGATCCGCCAGCCTGCTGCCCTGTGCAACCTGACCGGCCTGAAGCCGACCTACGGTGTGGTTTCCCGCTACGGCATGATTGCCTTCGCCTCGTCGCTTGACCAGGGTGGCCCGATGGCGGCCAGCGCTGAGGACTGTGCGCTGCTGCTCAACACCATGGTCGGTTTTGATGAGCGCGATTCGACCTCGCTCGACCGCCCGACGGAGGACTACACCCGCGAATTGGGTGAAAAGGCCGGGGACAAGCCGTTGAATGGCCTGCGTATCGGCCTGCCCAGGGAATTCTTCGGCGAAGGCTGCGATGCCGAGGTGATGGCCGCCGTGCGCGCCGCCATCGCCGAATATGAAAAGCTTGGCGCCACCTGCGTCGAGGTGTCGCTGCCCAATTCCCACCTGTCGGTGCCGGCCTACTACGTCATCGCACCGGCCGAGGCCAGCTCCAACCTGAGCCGCTTCGACGGCGTACGCTACGGTTATCGTGCGCCGGAATACGGCAATCTCGACGACATGTACATGAAGAGCCGTGCCCAAGGCTTCGGCGCCGAGGTCAAGCGCCGCATCCTGATTGGTACCTACGTGCTGTCGCACGGTTACTACGATGCTTATTATCTGCAGGCGCAGCGCATCCGCCGCCTGATCGCCAACGATTTTGTCGAAGCCTTCAAGTCCTGTGACGTGATCATGGGGCCGACCTCGCCGTCGACGGCGTTCAAGCTGGGCGAAAAGGCAGCCGACCCAGTGCAGATGTATCTGTCGGATATCTACACGATTGCCGTCAATCTGGCCGGCCTGCCCGGTATGTCGATTCCTTGCGGTTTTGCCGGAGGCTTGCCGGTCGGGCTGCAGTTGATCGGCAACTACTTTGCCGAAAACCAGTTGCTCAACGTTGCCCATCGCTACCAACAGGCAACCGACTGGCACGCCCGGCGG
Organism: Dechloromonas sp. CZR5; assembly: GCF_008711155.1. GTDB lineage: Bacteria > Pseudomonadota > Gammaproteobacteria > Burkholderiales > Rhodocyclaceae > Azonexus. The sequence continues at coordinate 697,439 of NZ_VUYQ01000002.1, forward strand.
CCGGAAGCGATTGCCTGATGCGCTACTGGCTGGCCCCGCTGGCCGTCGTGCTGCTGCTTGCCAGTTGCGCAACGCCGCCACCGGAGAGCGAGCAGCAGCCGGCTGAGCCTGCCGCGAGCAAGCCGCCGAGCAGTCGGCCGGCCAGCCAGCCAGGCCTGTCGGCTGAAGCCCAGCGGGCATTGGCCCGCCGCGGCATCAAGCAGCACGACACCTCGCCGGTCAGCGTGACCTCGCGTTGCTCGCATGTCGATGAAATCGGTACGGCGACCAAGCTGAACCTGCAGGTCGATGACGGCGACGTACGCGATTTCCAGGCCAACGTGGCCATCAAGGGGCGTGGAGCCTGTCGTTTTGCATTGCCTGATTTTCGCCAGGAAACAGCGACACCTCAGGTTCTGCTGCGACACGCCAGGGACAGTAAGTGTACGGTTCGCATGTGGCGCGAACAGGGCGAAAAAATCACCATCGCCTTCACCGGTTGCCACAAGTCGTGCGAAGGCAAGGCGTTCGATTATTTGTGGCCGATTCTCGTCGAGTCGAAAACCGGCCAATGTTCGTGAAACGGATGAAGCTATGAATCAGTGGGAAGTCGTCATCGGTATCGAAACACACGCACAACTGGCGACGGTTTCGAAGATATTTTCGGGTGCCTCGACGGCCTTCGGGGCCGAGCCGAATACCCAGGCCTGTGCGGTCGATCTGGCCTTGCCGGGCGTTCTGCCGGTGCTCAACAGGAAGGCGGTCGATTGCGCCATCCGCTTCGGCCTGTCCATCGGTGCGGAGGTGGCGCCGAAATCGGTATTTGCCCGCAAGAATTATTTCTACCCCGACCTGCCCAAGGGCTACCAGATCAGCCAGATGGACCTGCCGGTCGTCGTGGGCGGTAGCCTGACCCTGCAGGTCGGCAGCGGCGACAAGGCCTACGAAAAGGTCGTCCGCCTGACCCGTGCCCACCTCGAGGAGGATGCCGGCAAATCCCTGCACGAGGATTTCCACGGCAAGTCCGGCATCGACCTGAACCGGGCCGGCACGCCGTTGCTGGAAATCGTCACCGAGCCCGACATGCGCTCGTCCGACGAGGCGGTCGCCTACGCCAAGGCGTTGCACGGCCTGGTGCGCTGGATCGGTATCTGCGACGGCAACATGCAGGAAGGTTCCTTCCGCTGCGATGCGAACGTCTCGGTACGTCCGAAGGGACAGGCTGAGTTCGGGACCCGCCGTGAAATCAAGAACCTGAACTCCTTCCGTTTTCTCAAGGAAGCCATCGACTACGAAGTCCATTGGCAAATCAACGAGATCGAGGAAGGCCGCAGGATCCAGCAAGCGACCGTGCTGTTCGACCCGGATACCGGAGAAACGCGCACCATGCGGACCAAGGAAGATGCGCACGACTACCGCTACTTCCCCGACCCCGACCTGCTGCCGCTCATGATCGGTGCCGAATGGATCGAACGCATCAAGGGCGAGTTGCCCGAGTTGCCGGGCCAGAAGCGCGAACGCTTCACGAACGTCCTGGGCCTGTCGGCCTACGATGCAGCGACGCTGACAGCGAGTCAGGAGATCGCCGCCTATTTCGAGGCCGTGGTTGCCGTGGCCGGCCAGGGTAACGCCAAGCCGTGCGCCAACTGGGTCATGGTCGACCTTGCTGCCCGCCTGAACAAGGAGGGCCTGGAGATGGCCGAATCGCCCGTCTCCGCCCAGCAACTTGGTGGATTGATCTTGCGCATTGCCGACAACACCATTTCCAACAACATCGCCAAGAAGGTTTTCGAGGCGCTGTGGAATGGCGAAGGCGCGACGGCTGACGAGGTCATCGACAAACAGGGCTTGAAACAGATCACCGACAGCGGTGCCATTGAGGCGCTGGTCGACGAGGTGCTTGCCGCCAACGCCGCCAATGTTGCTGAATTCAAGGCTGGCAAGGAAAAAGCTTTCAATGCGCTGGTGGGTCAGGTGATGAAGGCCGCCAAGGGCAAGGCCAACCCACAGCAGGTCAATGACCTGCTGAAGAAGAAACTGGCTGGCTGATCAGCGCAGCGGGGTGGCCGCGCTGCCTGACGGCGCGGCCGGTGGCCGACGGGCCAGTTCGAAATAGCGCTTGCGATCGGCGTCGTACTTGGACTTGATGGTGTCGAACTCTTTCTTCTTGAGTTCGACCAGTTCCTGCTGCAGCCTGAGCTCGTGCTCGACGGCACGCAAATCCTTGTCCAGCTCGGGGGGCATGGTTTTTTTCTTGTAGAACTCGGCTTCGTCGGCCAGTTTTTTACGTTTCTTCTGAGCGGTCGCAATGCGTTCGTTGGTTGCCTGAATGGTGAGGTTCACGTCGGCCTCGGCCTTTTTCTGGGCGAGATCGATGTCTTCCGGTGTCGAGTAGGTGTCCAGTAATGCCTGGTCACGTCGTCGTTGTTCGCGTCCCGCATCTTCCTGCTGCTTGCGCCGTTTGTTCTCCAGGATTTGCTCGGCTTTTTGTTCGGGAGTCAGCGGAGGGCCGACGTCCTTGACGACATTGCCGCCGCTGTCCAGAACACGGTAGGCGCGTCCGCGGCATTGCTCGGGCAGCGTATCCCCACAGACGCGACGGCCGCTGGCGGAGTCTTGGCAGCAATAGAATTCACCCGACGCCTGGGCCGTCGAGACCAGGAGCAGTGCGAGAAATGGGAAGGCTGCCGTCTTACGCATCGACCCCGTACTGCTCACGATAGCGGTTGACTGCTTCGCGGTGCGCAGAAAATTCGGCACGTTCCGCCAGGAAGACCATCAAATCCTTCAGCCCGGCAACGGCAACCACCGGTATGCCGTAATCGCGTTGTACTTCCTGCACGGCCGAAAGTTCGCCCTGGCCGCGTTCCTGGCGATCGAGCGCGATCAGCACACCGGCTGGCGTAGCGCCGGCGGCACGGATCAGTTCGACCGATTCGCGTACCGAGGTGCCGGCGGAAATGACATCGTCCACTATCAGTACGCGACCTTGAAGCGGGGCACCGACAATGCTGCCGCCTTCGCCGTGATCCTTCGCTTCCTTGCGGTTGTAGGCGAAGGGGAAATTGCGGCCGCGTTGGGCGAGTGCCATGGCGATCGTGGCGACCAGCGGGATGCCCTTGTAGGCAGGGCCGAACAGCATGTCGAATTGCACGCCGCCGGCTTCGGCGGCTTTGGCGTAGAATTCGGCGAGTCGACCGAGCGAGTTGCCGTCATTGAAGAGTCCGGCGTTGAAGAAGTAGGGCGACATGCGCCCCGCCTTGGTCTTGAATTCGCCAAAGCGCAACACTTGGCATGCGAGCGCGAATTCGATGAAGTCCTGACGAAAATCCATGGTTTCCTAATTGCAAACGACCCAAAAACACAGCCTAGTCTAAGCACAATGTTACGCATCATATCCCTGAACCTCAATGGTATCCGCTCGGCGTGGAGCAAAAATGTACTGCCCTGGGTGGAGAGTCAAAAGCCCGACGTCATATGCTTGCAGGAATTGAAGGCTCAACTGCCGGATCTGACGAGTGAAATGCTGGCACCCGATGGTATGCACGCGTACTATCATTGTGCCGAGAAAAAGGGTTACAGCGGCGTCGGCATCTGGAGTCGGCGTGAACCGGACCGTGTTGTCGAGGGCTTCGATGGCGGTGAATTCGATGCCGAGGGGCGCTATATCCGGGCGGACTTCGGCAATCTGTCCGTGATTTCGCTCTACCTGCCTTCCGGATCATCATCGCCGGAGCGCCAGGAGGCCAAATTCCGCTTTCTCGACGTGTTTTTCCCGCACATGCAGGCACTGCGTGCCGAAGGGCGCGAGATTGTTTTGTGCGGTGACTGGAATATCGCACATAAGGAAATCGACCTGAAAAACTGGAAGTCGAACCAGAAAAACTCGGGTTTTCTTCCCGAGGAGCGCGCCTGGTTGAGCAGGGTTTTCGATGAGCAGGGCTGGGTCGATGTCTACCGCCGCCTGCATCCCGATGCCACTGGTGAGGCTTATACGTGGTGGAGCAACCGCGGCCAGGCCTGGGCCAAGAACGTAGGCTGGCGGATCGATTACCAGATCGCCACCCCGGGAATCGCAGCAAGTGCCATGGCTGCCGGGGTGTACAAGGCCGAGCGTTTTTCCGATCATGCGCCTCTTAGCGTCGACTACGACGTCAAATAAGTATCCAGTGTGAATTGCTTTCACAGCACGCTAGGGATACCCTTGAAATGCTCCGATCAACATGATTCACAACGAGGTTTGAAAATGTCAGAACAACTCTCCGTAGCCAACAAGGAAAAACTGGTCTCCGATCTGAAGGTCGTCATTTCCGATACCGAAGAACTGCTGCGTGCCACGGCTGGCGCTGCTGGCGAGAAGGTTGGTGAACTGCGCGAGCGTTTGGGCGTCCGCCTGCGCGACGCCAAGGAACGCGTGCTCGACCTGGAGGCTGCCGTTGTCGATAAGACCAAGGCCGCTGCACGCGCAACCGATGATTTCGTCCATGAGCAACCGTGGAAGGCAGTAGGCGTTGCGGCTGCCCTGGGCTTGGCTCTGGGCGTCCTGATCGGCCGTCGCTAAGCGAATGACGCAATTCGCAGGGGGTGAAGAGGGCCGCGAGGGCCTTTTTGCCTCCTTGAAAAATCTCGTTGCGACGCTGCTCGCGATCGGGAAGACGCGCGCCGAACTTTTGGTCACCGAGCTGGAGGAGGAGAAATTCCGCCTCATATCGCTATGGGCGAGGGCAATCGGTGCGGCTTTCCTGCTTGCTCTGGGCGTCGTGATGCTGGTCTGCTGCATTGCACTGGCTTTCTGGGAGCAGCGCGTCGTTGTCTTCGGTGTCTTTGCGGCACTTTTTGTCACCGGCGGCCTGTTGTTGGTCAGATCCCTGCAGCGTCAGGCGAGCCAGCCGAGCAAGATGTTCAAGGCCAGCCTGTCGGAGCTTGAAGCCGACATGGCCCAGTTGCGTCGTTATCGCGACCGCTCGGAATGAACCCCAAACTGCTCGAACTGGCGACCCGCCATGGTGCGTTGCAGGTGCGCATTGCCGAGCAGCGCCGCCAGTTGGCGCGTCATGCGGCGCCGCTGGAGGCCGCTCTGGCCAAAGGAGATGCCGTTCTCGACGGTGTTGATTGGCTCAAGCAGCATCCGGCTGCGGTCGGCGTCGCCGCTGCTGCGTTGGCGGTGGCGCGTCCGAAAAGGGCGTGGCGCTGGGCTCGGCAGGGCTTTTTCCTGTGGCGCGGCTGGCAGGCCGTCAAGAGTCGTCTGACAGGAGCGCGCTGAACATGGCAGGTGGTGGGGGCAAAGAGGCTGCGCTACCGGGCTGGTGGCGCCAGATGGTTTCGTCGCAGCGGCGCGAAGCCGGCCGTATTCTGGCTGAACTGATGGAAACGCGCGGCATCATGCCTTTGTTGATGAAGGCACGTAATGGGCAATCTTGGAGTGCGGTCGAAAAAGCCCAATTGCTCGCCCATCTACGCCGCATGGCGCACCTGTCGCCCTATTTGATCGCCTTGTTGCTGCCAGGTTCGGTGCTGTTGCTGCCGATCTATGCCTGGTGGCTGGACCGGCGTCGCCTCAGGCGGGGTGACTAGCCTCTGGCGCCGTTTCGTTCCACGGCGCCACTTTCAATAGCAGCACCATGCCCGGCACGGCGAGGGCCGAACACAGCCAGAAGAAGTTGAACCAGCCCAGTTGTTCAACGAGCCAGCCAGCCGAGGCGTTGATGAAGGTGCGCGGTACGGCGGCCAGGCTGGTGAAGAGCGCCATCTGCGTTGCCGTGTAGGCAGGATGCGTGGCGCGGGCGATGAAGGCGACGAAGGCTGCGGTCCCCAGGCCGACGCCGAGGGCTTCGAGGCCGATGACGAAGGCAAGCGCCACGCGCTCGCTGGCTCCGATGCTGCCGTAATGCCCTTGGGCGGCGAGCCAGGCGAAGCCGAAAATGGAAACCAGCTGGACCACGCCGAACAACCATAGCGCCCGGTTGATGCCCAGTTTGACCATCCACAGGCCGCCGAGCAAGGCACCGATGACTGCCGGCCACAGGCCGGCGTGCTTGGCGATCAGGCCGATGTCGGTCTTGGTGTAGCCCATATCGAGATAGAACGGGGTGGCCAGCGCCGTGCACAGGCTGTCGCCGAGCTTGTACAGAAAGATGAAGCCGAGGACCAGGGCGGCACCGCGCCAGCCCTGGCGGCCCATGAATTCGTGGAATGGTTCGGTGACCGCCTGACGCAAGGTTTTCGGTGCGCCCTTGATACTGGGTTCGCTGACCAGCCAGGCCATGGCCATCCCGGGCAGCATGAAGGCGCCGGTAATCCAGAACACCTCGTTCCACGGCAGGCGGTCGGCCAGGATCAGCGACAGCGAGCCGGGAATCAGGCCGGCAATGCGGTAGGCATTCACATGCACGGCATTGCCGAGGCCAAGTTCGTTATCGCTCAGGATTTCGCGGCGGAAAGCATCGACGGCGATGTCCTGGGTGGCCGAGAGCAGCGACAGCAGTGTGGCCAGCCACAGGATGGGCCAGATGTTTTCCCTGGGGTTCAGGCCGCCGAGTGAGCCGATGGCGAACAGCAGACCGACCTGGGTGAGCAGCATCCAGCCGCGCCGGCGGCCGAAGCCGGGTAGGCTGAAGCGGTCGAGCAGCGGTGCCCACAGGAATTTCCAGGTGTAGGGGAACTGGATGAGGGCGAAGAAACCGATGGTCTTCAGGTCGACGCCCTCGCTACGCAGCCAGGCCGGCAGCAGGTTGAGCAGCAGGTAGAGCGGCAGGCCCGACGAGAATCCGGTGAAGATGCAGATCAGCATCTTCCGCGTGAGCAGGGCCGCGAGCCAGGCCGGCATCAGCGGGCTTGCGTCAGGCGATAGACCGCCAGGCTGCCGAGGAAATTCAGTTCGCGCTCGTCGGCGTTCTCGACCATGTTGCCGCCCTCGTCGAGGACATGGCGCTCGCGGATGATGAGGCCCATCCGCGTGCACAGCGCCTCGAAGTCGAGCAGCGTGAAAAAGCGGACATTGGGCGAGTCGTACCACTGGTAGGGCAGGTCTTCCGAGACCGGCATGCGGCCGTCGAGGACCGAGCGCAGGTTCTTCCAGTAGGCGAAATTGGGGAAGGAAACGACGGCTTCACGGCCGACACGCAGCATTTCGCGCAGGACGCCCTCGGTATGGCGCACCGTCTGCAGGGTGCGCGACAGCACGACATGGTCGAAGGACTGGTCGGCGAATTCGTCGAGGCCCTTTTCCAGGTTGCCTTGCAGTACATTGATGCCATTCGTGATGGCGGCAAGGATGTTGGCGTCGTCGATCTCGACACCGACGCCACGCACGCCGCGGGTATCGATCAGGTGCTTGAGAAGCGTGCCGTCGCCGCAGCCGAGGTCGAGCACACGGTGGCCGGGTTCGATCCAGGCGGAAATGATGTCGAAGTCGGGGCGTCCCAGCGTGTGTGTCATAGCTTGATGTTCCGCAGGTAGGCAGCGACGACGCCATGGTAGTGGGCATCGTCCATCAGGAAGGAATCGTGGCCGAAGTTGAGGTCGATCTCGGCGTACGACACGTTGCGGTTGCAGGCGAGCAGGGCGGCGACGATTTCCTTCGAGCGGGCCGGTGTGAAGCGCCAGTCGGTGGTGAAGGAAGCGATCAGGAAGCCGGTATTCGGATTGCTGCGGGCCATGGCCTTGGTCAGGTCGCCGCCGTCTAGGCGGGCCGGATCGAAGTAGTCGAGCGCCTTGGTCATCAGCAGGTAGGTGTTGGCGTCGAAATAGCCGGCGAATTTGTCGCCCTGGTAACGCAGGTAGGACTCGACTTCGAACTCGACGTCGAAATCGAAGCCGAAGGAGCCGTTGCGCAGTTCGCGGCCGAATTTCTCACCCATCTGATCGTCGGACAGATAGGTGATATGGCCAAGCATGCGTGCCAGACGCAGACCGCGCACCGGGCGGGTATTGTGCTCGTAATAGTTGCCGCCGTGGAAATCGGGGTCGGTCAGGATGGCCTGGCGGGCGACGTCGTTGAAGGCGATGTTTTGCGCCGACAGTTTGGGGGCTGAGGCGATGATGATGGCGTTGCGGACGCGTTCCGGCTGGCTGATGGTCCAACGCATGGCCTGCATGCCGCCCAGACTGCCGCCGATGATGGCCGCCCAGGCGTCGATGCCGAGGCGATCGGCCAGGCGGGCCTGGGCTTCGACCCAGTCGCTGACGGCGACGATGGGGAAATCAGCACCCCACGGCTTGCCGGTGGCCGGGTTGATCGATGACGGGCCGGTCGAGCCATGGCAGCCGCCCGGGTTGTTCAGGCCGACGATGAAGAACTTGTCGGTGTCGAGCGGCCGGCCGGGGCCGATGATGTTGTCCCACCAGCCGATATTGTTGGGCGCGTCGGCGTAATGGCCGGCGACATGGTGGTGGCCGGACAGGGCGTGGCAGACGAGAATGGCGTTCGACTTGGCGGTGTTGAGGGTACCGTAGGTCTCGTAGACCAGATCGTAGGCCGGCAGAACCCCGCCGCTGCGCAAGTGGAGCGGCTGGTCGAAGTGGGCGCGTTGCGATGTGACGACGCCGACGGATTGTCCTGGCATGCTGTTCCTGAAAACAAAAAACCCAGTTGGCCGAAAACGCGAACTGGGTGTTCCCGTTTTAGCTGAATTTATAAGCGCCCGCAATCAGAGCTCAAATCGGCGCGGCCGAACTCGCGTCCAGCGTTCTTGGACGATACCGACGGTGCATCGAAATGTCAATGAAACGAGGCGCTTAAGGCGTTTCGAATAGTCAAGTTTTGTTAGAATTCCTCGCTTAAATCCTTGGAAAGAATCTGGCTCATGTTGGATCAACGAAGGCATCAGCGCATTCGCTTCGGTACGCCACAGACGATCAGTATCGGTTTTGGCGGGCAGGCAGGTAAGGGGGTGATCGAGAATCTCTCCCTGTCAGGATTGATGCTGCGGACGCCGATGCCGCTTGAGATTGCCCACAACATAGGGTGCGAGTTCAGCGTTTTCGATTCACCCGTGATTGATGTCCCGGCGGTGGTGGTCAGCCGCGTGTGTGATCTCTACGGGGTGCGTTTCCAGCAGGGGCCGATCAGCCAGATCGTGATCGAGGACGCGATCAATGCGGCGCTGGCCAGCGGCAAGGCTTCCATCCTGTCTGTCCACGAGTTGGGCAGGTGCAAGACGATGCGGATTACCGGCGGATTATCCGCTGTCTTGCGCAGCGATTTCATGCATGCCCTGACCCGGATGGGGGTCGATGAAATCGACTTGGAGGGTGTGACAGCAGTGGAGCAGGCAGGCCTGGCGCTGTGCCTGGTCGCCACCAAACGTCACGGCGTAACCTTGGGCGCGCAATCAGTCTGTTTTGCCGAGGCTTGGGCACAGGCGATGGCTGCACCCGGCAGTATCGAGCGATTGGAAGTCGACGGGTAAGCGAACCTCGCGGGGCGCAGTAGCCTGCACCTCGTTCTCTGACCTGCCGCTGCGGCAGGGACGTTTCGGTCAGGCGGAGCGCATGACCGCGCCTTCGAACCAGACATCGAACGGCTCGTTGGGGGCGATCGCCTTGCCCTGCGCATAGTCGATTCCCAGGTCGCGCAATTGATCCAGCGTTTCCAGATCGTCGACGTCTTCGGCGATCGAGCGTATATGCTGGTCGGCCGTGATTTCCTGTACCGCCCGCAGGAGAGCCGTGGAGGCGCGGCTGCCGCCCAGGTCGCGGGTCAGGCTACGGCTGAGTTTCACGTAACCGGGGTAGATGCTGCGCAGGTGACTGAAAGAGGAGAGTCCGCCACCAAAGTCTTCAAGACCGATCTGGCAGCGCAGACTCTTCATTTGACGGGAGAATTCGATGGCCTGGCTGGTCTGGTGGGTCAGGATGTCTTCGGAGAATACAAAGCACAGCCGGTCTCCGGACAGATTGTGGGTTGTCAGGCTATGCGCAATGTAATCGATGGTTTCGCGGCTGCTGATCGAGCTGCGGGACAAGGGTACCAGGCAGTACAGCGAACGCTGTTGCAGCCTTGCCCGCGCAAGGGCGGCGACGGCGCAGTCGATCAGGCGTCGATCGATGGCGGGCGCCAGGTCGTAGCGTTCGGCTGCATCGATCAATGCGGCCAGGGTCACTGGAGGTTGTCCGGGCTCGTTGAGGCGGGCCGTCAGAGCAACGGTATGGCCGCCCATGGAAACCTGCAGGGAACGCAGGGGAATGGCTTCGATCAGCAGGCGATCTTCGGACAGGGCAATGGCGATCCGGCTTGCCCAATTGCTGTTTTCCTGCCGGCGATCCTGTGCTTGGACAACCTCCTGCTCGCAAACCCGGTTGCGGCCGCTTTCCTTGGCCCGGTGGCAGGCGGCATCGCCTGCAGCGAGGATCTCGTTGATATTCCGGACCTTGCGGGTGACTGTCGTGACGCCGATGCTGGCTCCGATGGCGAAGACCTTGTCCTGCCAGATGAAACGGTAGGCAGAAGCCAGTCCGCACAGATCCTCGGCGACCTGCCGTGCCCGGGCGCCCGTGCAGTTGGCCAGAATGATGCTGAATTCGTCGCCGCCGAGCCGGGCGAGCGTATCGTCCTCGCGCAGGCGCCCCTGGAACAGCAGGGCAATCTGGCGCAACAATTCGTCGCCGGCGAGATAGCCGCAGGTGTCGTTCACCTGTTTGAAGCGGTCCAGGTCGGCGAAGATGACCGAGAACTCCTCGTCGCCGGCCTGAACGCTGGCCAGTGCCTTTTCCAGGCGGTGTTCGAATTCGCGCCGGTTGAGCAGGCCGGTTAGCGCGTCATGACGGGCCTGGAAGGCGAGTTGCGCGGTCGCCTCCTCGATACGCGCCTGCATTGACAGGTGGACTTCCTCGATGCGCGAGGCCATCTGGTTGAAGCCGTTTTCAAGGACGCCGAGTTCGCCGCTGGAGGTGGTGGGAACGCGCGTTTCCAGCTTGCCCGACGACATGCCGTTGACGGCCTGGACCAGGCGCATGACCGGACGGGCCAGATTGTCGGCCATGGTAATGGCGAGCGCAGCCAGCACCAGCATGCCGAAAAGGACGATCATCAGCCCGCGCATGACCAGTTCGCGTTGCTTGTCGGCGAGTTCCGTCTTGTCGAGTTCGACAAAAATATAGCCGATGATCTCGGGCGTCGAAGATTTCCCGGTGTTCGATGGCGGGTCGAAGAACAGGTCGGTATCGGTGGTCGAGCGCTTGACCGGGGCACCGAACGCGATCCAGTGGTCGGTTTCGGCAACCAGCCGGGGTTCGCCCAGGGCATTGCGGAGTTCCTCGGCCGACAGGGATACCCGCCCGCTGACGGCGATGGTCCGGCCCTTCTGATTGACGACAACGGCGGCCTTGACTCCCGACTCCTGGACGGTGGCCTGGGCGAGTCCGTGCAGGCTCTCGACCTGCCCGGCAATGATCCCGTATTCACTGATCGGCGCCAGATAGCGGACGGTCGCCAGCCCCTTGAGGCGAAGCTCACCTTCGAGGGTGCTGATGCCGCTCAGGGTGAAATAGGCGACCAGCGCGACGGCGATCAGCGCGCTCGGGAGCAAGGTCAGGAAAAGCAATCGATGACGCAGGGTCAGGTGGTTCATCGCGACTCCCTGTCGGCGTTCATGGCACGCCGGATGGCAGCTTCGTCGGGGATTTTCAGACCGAGCGACTGTGCAACATTGGCATTGATCGCTACGGCGAACTGGTTCGGCCCGCTCGGGGGCGGGAGATTGCTTCCGTTGGTGAGGATCAAGTCCGCGGTCTGACGAGCAATTTGCGTCGGCGTGGTGTGCAGTGCGGCCAGCGCGCCCGCGGTGACGAAGGCAGGCGAATAACCGATCACCGGGCGTTGCTGGCGGAAGGCGGTAATCAGTATGGCCTTGATGTTGTTGCGTCGATAGATGGTGTTGTCCGGTATGGCAACCAATGCAGCAGAACGTTCCAGGATTGAATTGAGTGCCGGGAGCAAGGCACGGTCAGTATCCGCATCTTCGACATCGAGGTTGAGCCCGGCGGTACCGAAGGCTTGCCTGAACTGGGGGAGCATCGCGCGGCTTTCGGTACTGACCAGCATCCCGAAGCGTTTCTGGTCCGGGAATAGGTGGCGAAGAAAGGCAGCCTGGCGGGCTGCCGGTTGATCGAGGAATATCGCCGTGATGCGGCCGGGCCGCCGATTTTCAGCCAGAATCCGTTCGTAGCTTTGACGAGGCAGTAGGGTGGCGACGATCGGCGGGCTGTCGCTGCGACCAAGCGCTTTACGCAAGGCATCGCTGCCGGCGGTGACGACAATATCGGACGGTGGGGGCAGGCCGGAATCAGCCTGGGTTGTTGAATTGATGTTCCAGGTCGAGCCGCTCAGTGCATCGTCGAGGATGTTGGCAAATTCCCCATAGGCGCCGCCGCTTTCGCTAAGAATGAGCGCAATGCTGCCACCCCAGGCTTGGGTGGACAAGGAAAGCAGGAAAAAGAGGAAAAATGACGCCAGCTTGCGCATTTGTAAAATATCGCATGCCCGGTATGCCAAAGCAATGAGGGATTTCGGCAAGTCAGCGATTATTTAACAGTTCGCCCAGTTGTTTCGTGACTTCAGGAACGGGCGTCGAGAAGGCAAATTTCTTGATGAACTCACCCTGGGGGCCAAGCAGGATCATGCCGGCGGAGTGATCGACGGCATAGCGGCCGGGATCGCCACCGGGTTCGCGGACCTTGGCGTAGCGAATCTTGAAATTGTCGGCAGCGCGGCGAACCAGGGCGGGAGAACCGGTCAGGCCGAGAATGCGCGGATCGAAAAATTCGGTGTAGGTCTTCAGGACCTGGCCGCTATCGCGTTCCGGGTCGACGGAGATGAAAATCGCCTGAAAGCGGTCGGCTTGCTTGCCCAGCTGCTTCAGGATTTCGGCCATTTCGACCAGCGTGGTCGGGCAGACATCGGGGCAATAGGTGTAGCCGAACGAGATCAGCTGGAAGCGGCCGCGAAAGTCCTCGCTGGAGACGCTGCGACCATTTGGGTCCTGTAGCAGGTAGCGCGGGTTGATGCCGTTGTTTTCGCCGCGCAGCAGCTCCAGGCTATGGTTGGCCTGGGCCGTCGCCGGGCCGGCTACCAGCAGCGCGAGGCAAAGGATACCCAGACGGATCATTGGGCTTTCGGAAAGGCAGCCTGCAGGCGTTTTTCGCCGGCGGCGATCCGGCTGGCCAGCGTGGCGCCATCCGGGCACGGGGTCTTGCCCTTGCCTTGCTCGAGGTAGGCGGCATTGGTGGCATTTTCGAACGTCTCGCCAATGTCGCGTGTTTTGGGCGCGGTCGTGACGATGGCGTTGCGGGCACGGGTGACCAGGGCCGGCTGCTGGCAGGCGAGGGCGATACCGTTCAGTTGGCCGAGTTCGGTAACGGCGGCCGAGCCTTGATCGGCGGCATGCCCCGGGATGCACGGGAGAGCCAGGGACAGGAACAGCAGCGGGGCAACGATCTTCATGGGTTATCTCCTCAAGTCTGGTCGCCGATTATAGGCGCTCGGCCGAGGCCGACCTTTTCACAGATCAAAAATGTCGAGCAGCGCGGGGAGTCCTTCGCTGATGGCGACCGGTCCGGGGGTCAGGATGACGGCCGACTTGATCTCGTGCATCCGGCCGTCGCGAACCGCCGGGATGTTTTCCCAACCCGGGCGGGCAGCAACCCGTTCGGGGCGGAAATGCTTGCCGCACCACGAGCCGACGATGATGTCCGGGGCTGCGGCGACCACCTGTTCCGATGTCGGCCGGCGATCCTTGGCCAGCGGGGAGCGGGCCTGTTCGGCAAAGACATCCTCGCCGCCGGCGATGTCGATCAGCTCGGAGGCCCAGCGGATACCGCTGATCAGCGGTTCATCCCATTCCTCGAAATAGACGCGCGGCTTGCGCCCTGTCCGTGCCAGGCGTTCGGCGGCGATGTGTCGGGTTTTCGCAATCTCGGCTTCCAGTTCGGCGACGATGGCCAGCGCCCTGGCCTCGGCGCCGACCAGACGGCCGACGGTTTCGATCATGGCCAGAATGTCGTCAACGCTGCGCATGTTGAGGGCGTAGACCGGAATGCCGGCCTTGATCAGATCGCGCGAAATCTCGCTCTGCAGGTCCGAGAAGGTGAGCACCAGATCGGGCTGGGTAGCGAGGATCTTCTCGACGTCGCCGCTGGTGAAGGCGAAGACCTTGGGCTTTTCCTTGCGTGCTTGCGGCGGTCGGACGGTGTAGCCGGAGATGCCGACGATGCGGTCCTGCTCGCCGAGGGCGTAGAGGACTTCGACCGTTTCGGTGGTCAGGCAGACGATGCGTTGGGGCAGGCGGGGCATTTTTTACTTGGTGGGGCGATGGCTTCTTGCGACATCGAGATGCGCGCAAAGTTTCTCGGCGCCCTCGAGAATGCGTGGCGTGTGCCGCTGCATGATGTCGGGGTTGATGTGGAACAGGTTGTTGCGTTTGACGGCGGTCATCTTGGTCCATTTGTCCCAGTCGTGCAGCCATTCCGGCTTGGAGTCGCCCATGCCGGTGGCGACGATGGCTTCCGGGTCGGCTTCGAGTACCGCCTCAATGCTGACGGTCGGCGCCATCTTGCCGAGATGGCCGAAGACGTTTTCCCCTCCGCACAACTTGATGGCATCGCTGATGATCTGCTGGCCGCCGACGGTCATCAGCGGCGTTTTCCATATCTGGTAGAAAACGCGAACCTTGGGCTTGTTGGCATTGGCTTTGCGCAAACCATCCAGTCTTTGGCGAAAACTTTCGGCCGCCGGTTTGGCGACGCCCTCGGTGCCGGCCAGCTGGCCGAGGCGTTCGAGCTGGTCGGCGACGTTGTCCATCCTGTTCGGCTGCGACACATAGACGGTCAGGCCAAGCGCCTTCAGTTTATTGATCTGTGGCATGTTATTGCCGCTTTCCCAGGCCAGTACGAGATCGGGTTTCAGGGCGGCGACGGCTTCGAGATCGATGCGCGAATAGCCGCCGACGCGGGCTACTTTCTTGGCTTCCGGCGGATAGTCGCTGTAATCGACGGTGCCCACCAACTTGTCCCCGGCGCCCGCCGCATAGAGGCTTTCGGCAATATGCGGGGCGAGGGCGACGATGCGCCTGGCGGGGGTCTTGAGACGGATTTCCTGGCCGGTATCGTCCTTGAAGGCCAGGTCGGCGTGAGCCAGGCCAGCCAGGGCAAGGCCCGAGAGCAAGATCGCAAACCGGTTGGTTCTCATGCGGGGTTCCATTCGTTCAGGGCATCGGAGAGCCGCTGCCATTCGGCGGCATTGCCGGGCAGGCCGAAGCGCAGCAGGGGATGCTGGTCGAAGCGGCGGGTCAGGATGGCGCGGCGGGCAAGGTGCTCGTGGAGTTCGCCGACGCGGGCCGAATTGAGGGTGGCGAACAATGACGTGGCCTTGACTTCGCCGAGCTGTGACAGCAATCCCTGCAGGCGGGTAGCCTCTGCCTCCAGGCGGCTGCGGGTGGCGTTCTGCCATGCCGTATCGAGCAGCGCCAAGCGGGCTACCTCACGGGATGGGCCGGGGATCGTCCAGGGCCCCATGGCCTCCTGCATGCGGTGCAGCAACTCGGGGGCGGCGAACACGAAGCCGACCCGCGCCCCGGCCAGGCCGAAGAACTTGCCGAGCGAGCGGAAGACGACGAGATTGGGCGCCTCGTCGGTGCCGGCCAGCGGGGTCAGGCTCAGTTCGGGCGTGGCATCGATGAACGCTTCGTCGACGATCAGCCAGCCGCCGCGTTTTTTCAGCTGCCGGGCGGCGTCGATCACCGCCTCGTACGGGTGACGGTCGGCGGTCGGGTTGTTCGGGTTGCACAACAGGATGTAGGGCGTGATCGCCGCCAGCGCACGCGGCAGGGTGGCATTCTGCAGGAAGCGGATCTTGTGGCCGGCCTGCTGCCAGGCATGCGGATGCTCGGCATAGATGGGCGCGATGCAGGCCACCGCCGCCTTGGGGAGCAGGCTCGGGAGGCACTGGATGCCGGCCTGGGAGCCGGCGACCGGCAGCAGGTTGGAATTGCCGTAATAGGCTGCCGCTGCCGACTCCAGGCCGTCGCCGGCTTCCGGCAGGCGTTGCCAGACCGATGTCGGCAACGCCGGGACCGGCCAGGCCTCCGGATTGATGCCGGTGGACAGGTCCAGCCAGCGGTCGAGCGGGATATCGTAGTGCGCTGCGGCTGCGCGCAGGCGGCCACCGTGTTCAAGCATGCAGGAATCCAATCACGAAAAGGACGGCCAGCCAGAGCCACTGGCTGTGCCGGATCAGGGCGATCGCCCGGTCGAGGTCGGCTGCCACCGGCGCGGGGCCGCAGCCGAGCGGCGGACGGATTTCTTCCTGCCCGTGGTAGATCGCGGCGCCGCCGAGCCGAACGCCCAGACTGCCGGCTCCGGCCGACATCACCGGGCCGGCATTGGGGCTTTCCCAGTTGCCGGCCTGGGTGCGCCAGCATTGCACCGCCTGCCGCGTCTGCCCGAGCAGGGCATAGGTCAGCGCCGTCAGGCGGGCGGGCAACCAGTTCAGTGCGTCGTCGAGGCGGGCGGCCGGGCGGCCGAACAGGTTAAAGCGCTCGGTCCGGTAGCCCCACATGGCGTCCAGCGTATTGGCCAGACGGAAAAGCAGAGCGCCGGGGCCGCCGAGCAGGGCGAACCAGAACAGGGCGCCGAAAATGGCGTCGTTGCCATTCTCCAGTACCGATTCCATGCCGGCCTTGGCAACGCCGGATTCGTTGAGCTGCGCCGTGTCCCGCGACACCATCCAGCCGACGCGTTGGCGGGCCTCGTCGAGCCGCCCTTCGCGCAACGGCCGGGCGACGGCTTCGGCGTGTTCGGCCAGGCTGCGCGAACCGAGGGCGAAATAGAGCAGTGCGACATCGATGGCGAACGGGGCGAAGGGCCGCAAGGCGAACGCCAGGGCGACGAAGGGAAGCACGACCAGCGTCCAGGCCAGCAGGCCGGCCGGCAGGTTGCGCCGGTTGAGGAGCTTTTCGACGCGCCCGGCCAGGTTGCCGAAGCCGATCAGCGGATGAAAGCGGCGCGGCTCGCCGAGCAGACGGTCGAGTACTGCCGCTGCCAGCGCGGCGGCCGGCATGGCGAGCGCACCATCCGGCATCATTTCGGGAAAATGCCCCGTTGCTGGATATCGTCCTGCATGGTTTCGAGCGTGCTGGTCAGGGATTCGCGGCGGCTGGCGTCGGCCTGGCCCCACTGATCGTAATAGAGCAGGTCGGCGATGGGCAGGCGGGGCAGCCAGCCGGCCTTTTCCAGTTCCGGCTTGTCGTGGAAATGGCTGACGTAGCCGATGCACAGGTAGGCGATGGGTACGATGTCGGCCGGTATGCCCAGCGCCACTTGCAGTTCCGGCTGGTTGAAGATGCTCACCCAGCCGACGCCGAGGCCTTCGGCGCGGGCCGCCAGCCACAGGTTCTGCACGGCGCACACACTGCTGTACAGGTCCATCGTCTTGATATGGGTGCGGCCGACGACGACCGGGCCGGTGCGCTCGCGATCACAGGTGATGCACAGGTTGACCGGCGCCTCGACGATGCCTTCCAGTTTGAGCTTGCTGTAGGTTTCGCGCTTGCCTTCCGGGAACATCATGGTCGCTTCGGCATGGGCCTTGGCGAAGACGTCGCGCACCCGCTGCTTGACCTCGGGCGAACGGACGAGCAGGAAGTTCCACGGCTGCATGAAGCCGACCGAGGGCGCGTGGTGCGCGGCCAGCATGACGCGGGCGAGCACTTCGTCCGGCACCGGGTCGGGCAGGAACTGGCCGCGTACGTCGCGGCGGTTGAAGATGGTGCGATAGACGGCGGCGCGCTCGGCCTCCGAAAAGGCATGATCGATCGGATTTTCCATGAATTCCCCTTGTGGAAAAACGATGGCTGCCTGTCCATGCAGCCCGGTTTCGTCTCCCGGCCGGTCTTCTGACTTGGATTCACCCGTTGCCGCGCCTTCCCGGTAAAAACCAGTGGCCGCCTGCGGCGAACGTCCTCCTTACAGCGTTGGGCACGTGGCGGAATCGCACCGCCTTCCCGATTCTCCGCCTGCATGAACAAGCGGCACCGAGAGACCTGAAGTGCGAAGGATAACAGGTGGAGGCGGGGTAGCGCGACGGGCAGTCTTACGACAGCTCGAGGGCGAGGAAGGCGGTGCCGGGAACGGGGTTGTCGCTGACCGGCGGTGCCGGCACGAAACCGAGCGTTTCATACAACTGCCGTGCGGCGGCGAATTCGGGCAGCACGTCGAGACACATCGTCGAGTAAGCCGCCTGCCGGGCTTCCCGGATCATCCGTTCGACCAGCATCCGGCCGATGTGCCGACCACGGGCGGAAGGGCGGACATAGACCCGCTTCAACTCGCAGCGCAGGCCATCCACCCGGCGCAGCGCGGCACAACCGACGACTGCGCCATCGAGCCAGGCGAGGAGGATGCGGCCATCCGGTTCGGCGTATTTTCCGGGCAAATCCGCGAATTCCGCTTCGTAGTTCTGGTAAGCCAGGCTGACCGTCGGGCTGGCGACATATTCCCGAAAAATGGCGATTACCGCCTCGAGGTCGGCCGGTATGCCGGCCGGGCGGATCGAAAAGCCCTGCTGCAGCAAGTTCAGTGCGGCCAGCGCCTGCGCGCCGCGCTCGACCGGAACGAAGAGATGATCATGGAAGGCGCCGGCGATCACGTTGCAGCTGATGTCAGCCTCCCCCAGCGCACCGGCGAAGGCTGCGGTCAGGCCGACCGCGTGGAGATCCGAATGAACCCTCAGGGTGATCCATGCCGCGCGAAACAGCACGGCCAGCCCGGCTGCGATAGCCTGGTCTTCAGGCAGGACCAGCGTGATTCCTTCGCTTTCGGCAATCGTCGCCACGGGCTTGAGCCCGGCGGTGTCGCTGCCGTGCGGAACGACGCAGTAGGCATAGGTGCCGGCATGAAGCACGGGTTCCATCGAATGGATCAAGGTGGCAAGGTTCGAGATGCGCGTTGTCATGATGCTCGGTTTGTGGATGGGGCGGCCTGAGCGGGGCGGTGCGCCGCCAGCGATCCGGGAATTCTATCGCCATGCTGCGGTACCCGTGCTTTATCGCGCATCGCCGGTCCAGCCCGCTTCATTTCCGCGATAATCCATGTTTTGTCTCTTCGCCTCGCCATGCTCCGTTCTGCCCTGATGGTCCAGGGGACCACCTCCGATGCCGGCAAGTCCACGCTGGTTGCCGCCCTGTGTCGCATTCTCCAGCGCCGTGGCGTGCGTGTGGCGCCGTTCAAGCCGCAGAACATGGCGCTCAATTCGGCGGTGACCGTCGATGGCGGCGAGATCGGGCGGGCGCAGGCATTGCAGGCGCTGGCCTGCGGCCTGGCGCCGCATACCGATTTCAACCCGGTGCTGCTCAAGCCCACTACCGACAAGAAGGCGCAGGTGGTCATTCACGGCAAGGTGGCCGCCGATCTCAATGCGCGCGACTATCAGGAATACAAGCCACGGGCGATGCAGGCGGTACTCGAATCCTGGGGGCGGCTGACGGCCGCCTATGACTGCGTGCTGGTCGAGGGCGCCGGTTCGCCGGCCGAGATCAACCTGCGGGCCCGCGACATCGCCAACATGGGCTTTGCCGAGGCGGTTGATTGCCCGGTCATCATCGTCGCCGACATCGACCGGGGCGGCGTCTTCGCGCACCTGGTCGGCACGCTCGAACTGCTGTCGCCGTCCGAGCAGAACCGGGTGGTCGGTTTCGTCATCAATCGTTTTCGCGGCGATATCAGCCTGCTCGAATCTGGCCTGAGCTGGCTGGAGGAGCGTACCGGCAAGCCGGTGCTCGGCGTGCTGCCCTACCTGCACGGGCTGATGCTCGACGCCGAGGATGCCATCGCCACGGCGGCCATCGGCGACAAGCGCGAGGCGAAACTGAAGGTCGTTGCGCCGGCTTATCCGCGCACCTCGAACCACAACGATCTCGACCCGCTGCGCCTGCACCCGGAAGTCGATTTCCGCTGGATTGGGCCGGGCGAGACACCGCCGGCGGCCGACCTGATCGTGCTGCCCGGCTCCAAGGCGGTGCGCGCCGATCTCGACTGGTTGCGCGGGCAGGGCTGGGACGGTGCGATCCGCAAGCATCTGCGCTACGGCGGCAAGGTCATCGGCCTGTGCGGTGGCTACCAGATGCTCGGCCGGATGATCCACGACCCGCTCGGCCTGGAGGGGCAGGCTGGCAGCACGCCGGGCCTCGGCGTGCTTGATGTTGAAACCTGGCTGGAAAGCGAGAAGCAGCTGCGCAATGTGAGCGGTCGCCTGGCCTTGCCCGGGAATCCGGCAATGACCGGCTACGAAATCCATCTTGGCGTGACGCGCGGCGCGGGATTGTCCGCAGCGGCGGTTGAACTGGCCGACGGCCGGCAGGACGGCGCCATTTCCGGTGACGGTCAGGTGCTCGGCACCTACTGCCATGGTGTCTTCGACCATCCGCAAGCGCTGACGGCGCTGCTTGCCTGGGCCGGGATGACCGAAACCCGGTCGGTCGATTTTGCGGCCCGGCGCGAGGCCGATCTGGATCGGCTGGCCGATTCGGTCGAAGCGGCGCTGGATTGGCCGAAGCTGGCGGCCTTTCTGCCGCGTTGAGCCATGCTGCCGTTCAGGCGGCGGGCGTATCGTGCTTGATGCGCTTGAGCGCAACCTGCTTCTGGATATTGCGGAAGTCCATCTCGCGGCCGTGCAGGGCGTACAGCTTGCGCGTGGTGCCGAAGGTTTTCTTGGCGTCGTCGGCTTCCATCAGGGTTTCGGCCTGATGGTCGGCCAGCTCGTGGTCGCTTAGCGTCAGTGCGGCGCGCAGGATGTCCAGGCGCGAGGTCGATTCGAGTGTCGCCGACATCAGCGCCGGGCGCAGGCCGGCAAAACGCGGCTTGCCGCGTCCCGGCGAGCTGATTGCCAGCAGCGCGGCGTAGCTGGCCTGCAGATCGAGTGTCAGGTTCTGCAGGTCCGACTCTTTCAGGCCGACCAGCGTTTTTTCCGCCGATATCAGGTCGTTGGCGTTGACCTGGCTGCGCGCCAGGGACAGCCGGTCTTCCGGCTGCACGGCGCCGGGCATGGTGTCGTTGGCGATCACGTCGGCCATCGCGGCGCGCGCCGTTTCGTCGTCGCCGTTCAGCGTGGCGGCTTCGGCGAGCAGGCGCTTGCGCAGGTAGTTGCGCGGGGTTTTCTTGGCCACCTCGTCGAGTACGCGCTGCGCTTCTTCCGCTTCGCCCTGCGCCATGCAGATGTTGGCCTTGAGATCGGCGGCGTCGAAGAAGGTCGGCGTGCTGCTGACCACACGCTCGATCTCCTCGCGCGCCTCGCTGAGCCGTTCCTGCTTGTGCAGGCTGCGTGCCACGCCGGCACGGGCCCAGGGAAATTCGTAGTTGTTGAGGATCGTGCGATAGGTTTCTTCGGCGGTCTTGGCGTCGCCACTCGCCATTTCCGTTTCCGCCTGCTGGCGGAGTATCTCGAAACGATAGGGACGGCCGGCTTCACTGTCGCGCTTCTTGGCGAGCAGGGCCAGCGCCTCGGCGTACTCCTGCTTTCGCTTCGCCTGGTAGTAGTCCTTGAAGAACTCCTTTTTGGCGACGATGCGGTCCAGGCGCAAGAGCAGTTTGTCGGGCGAGAAAGGCTTGATGATGTAGTCGTCCGGTACCAGTTCGACGGCCGAAACGACCTGTTCGTAGGATTGCTCGCCGGTCACCATCATGAAGATGTTTTCGTCGGCGAGCAGGTTGAAGCGACGCAGTTCTTCCAGCAATTGCTGGCCGGAGCGGCCTTCGCCCAGCATGTAGTCGCACAGGATGACGTCCGGCGCATTGTTGCGGATGCGGTAGAGCGCGTCCTGATAGTTGGCGGCGAACTCGACAGAAAAGACACCGATGCTCTGAGCGACCGTGCGCAGCGCATCGCGGGCCGTCGGCATGTCGTCGACGACCAGGAAGCGTTTCTTGGCGTACATGCTGTTCATGGCAGCCACAGGGCAAAGCGGGCGCCACCGAGCGGACCGCCGTTGTCGAGATGCAGGTGGCCATGCTTTCCGTGGCGAGTGTGCAGCGCAGCCAGCGTTTCGGCCAGCTTGAGGCCGGTACCGCCGGCCGGCGGCAGTTCCGCATAGCCGGGGCCGTCGTCTTCAACGCGCAGCAGCAACCCGCCATCGTCCGTTGAAGCACTGAGGCGGACGCAGGTCTTGGCAAACCGCCCGGCATTCTGGACGGCATTGTTGAGAATGTCGGTCAGCAGGTCACGGTCGAGCGGCCATTCGTCGAATGCCTGGCAGTCAACTTCCAGGCCGATCTGCGCGGTCGCGAGGTGATGACGCTGGGCCAGGGCGACCTCGTCGCAAAGATCGCAGACCACGGTCGGAACGATGGCCAATGCCTGGTCGTGGCGCCCGAGTCGATAGGCGATCAGCGTGCGGGACAGGCGCTGGGCAGCAGCTTCGATGGCATAGCGTGCTTCGCCGAGGTCGATGCCGTATCGGGTTTCCGCTTCGATCAGGGTCGATTCGGCCTGGAACAGCTGGTTTTTTGCGTCGTGAATGCCTGACGCCAGGATGTCGAGCAGCTTCTGCATGTCGTTATATCGCCGGTGGCGCTAGTCCCTTTGCGCGCAAGCATACGCCGGCCGGCAGGGGATGGGAACCGCTGCCGGCAGTCGGCTGACCGGCGGTGCGGAAGGCAGTATCAGCGGGGTTTCAGCTGCAACGGCAGGCCGGCAGCGACCAGCGTTACCTGGTCGCAGACGGCGGCGACGCGCTGGTTGAGGCGCCCCTGTTCGTCGGCGAACAGTCGCGAAACAGGATGCATCGGCACGACGCCCCAGCCCACTTCATTGGAAACCAGGATGATGCGGCCCGGCAATTGCGGCAGCATGTCGACCAGGGCGCCGGTCTGGGCGCGGAACAGCGGGCAATCGACAGCCTCACCGGCCTCGGCCTGGGTTGCTGCCTGCCCGGCGAAGAGCAGGTTGGACAGCCACAGCGTCAGGCAATCGACCAGGATGCAGGTATCCGGTGCGGCCAATTCGCGCAGGCGCTCGGTCAGGTGCAGCGTTTCCTCGACGCAGCCCCACTCGGCCGGGCGCCGTTCGCGGTGGTGGGCCACCCGGCGGGCCATTTCGCCATCCAGTGCTTGCGCGGTGGCAAGGTAGATGACCTTGAGTCCGGATTCTTGGGCGCGTTTTTCGGCGAGCAGGCTTTTGCCCGAACGCGCGCCGCCGAGGATCAGTTCTTTCATGGCCGGCATTGTGGGTGAAGGCGGGCAGGGCGGCAACCGCTATAATCCGGCTTCCGACATTACGGAACCCGGTGCGAGCACAGCTCAATTCCGGGGCGGGCCCGCCGCTGTAACCGGGGACTGCCGTTGCATGACGTCACTACGAGGGGAAACAGACCCTCCGGGAAGACGCAACGGACAGGACGATCCGGAAGCCAGAAGACCTGTCGGAACGAGAAGTAGGAAGCCTGTGGACAGGGCTTCGCGGTGGCGTTTGGACAACGTCGCTGCGAGGCCCTTTTTGCTTTTTGGAGAATCGGATGCATTCGTTTGACCACCTGTTCAACATCGTCGCCCCGAACCGCGACATCGACACCGCGCTGCAGCACAAGATCGACCGCAAGACCAAGCCGCTCGGCGCACTCGGCCTGCTCGAAAAAGCGGCCAAAAAAATCGGCCTGATCCAGCAGACGCTGACCCCCAGCCTCAAGAACCCGCAGATGCTGGTTTTCGCCGGCGACCATGGCGCCGCCAAGGCCGGCGTGTCGGCCTATCCGCAGGACGTCACCTGGCAGATGGTCGAGAACTTCCTGGCCGGCGGCGCGGCGATCAACGTGTTCGCCCGCCAGAACGGCTTCGGCCTGTCGGTGGTCGATACCGGCGTGGCGCACGACTTCGGCGGCGAGCGCGAAGGGTTGATCGACCTCAAGATCGCACCGGGCACCGCCAATTACATCGAACAGCCGGCAATGACCGTCGCCCGGTGCGCCCAGGCCATCGAGCAGGGTGCCGGCATTGTCCTCGGACTGGCGGCAGCCGGCTGCAATGTCGTCGCCTTTGGCGAAATGGGCATCGGCAACACCGCCTCTGCCTCGCTGCTCACCCACTGCCTGACCGGCCTGCCGCTCGCCGAATGCGTTGGGCGCGGTACCGGGCTGGACGATGCCGGTCTCGCCCGCAAGCAGGACCTGCTCGAACAGGCCCTGCAGCGCTACCGCAACGGGGGCGGCAACAACGATCCGTTCGCCGTGCTCGCCGAGTTCGGCGGTTTCGAGATCGCTACCATGGTCGGCGCCATGCTGGCCGCCGCAGAAGCGAAGATGGTGCTGCTCATCGACGGCTTCATCGTCGGCTCCGCCGCGCTCGTCGCCTCGCGCCTGGCCCCGGCCCTGCTCGACTACTGCGTCTTCTGCCACCGCTCGGCCGAAGCCGGCCACCGTACGCAACTGCTCGCCATGGGTGCCGAACCGCTGCTCGACCTCGGCCTGCGCCTCGGCGAAGGCACCGGTGCTGCGCTGGCCTACCCGCTGGTTCAGTCGGCCGTGAATTTCCTCAATGACATGGCCAGCTTTGAATCGGCCGGCGTGTCGGACAAGGAATAAGCCGCTTGCCCGAAGGCAAGCGGGAATCGAAGGCTGCAAGATGATCCGTCGCGAACTGGAATACTTCTTCGGCGCCGTCCGCTTCTTCACGCGGCTGCCGGTGCCCGGCTGGGTCGTGCATTCGGCCGAGGCGCTCAACCACTCGGCCCGCTACTTCCCGGCTGTCGGCCTGCTGGTCGGTGGCATCGGCGCGCTGATCTATTGGCTGGCCCTGCACCTGTGGCCGCAGCCTGTCGCCGTCCTGCTGTCGATGGTAGCCACCGTCTATGCCACCGGCGCCTTCCACGAGGACGGTCTGTCGGACACCGCCGACGGCCTCGGCGGCGGCTGGGAGAAACAGCGCATCCTCGACATCATGAAGGACTCGCGCGTCGGCAGCTACGGCGTCGTCGCGCTGGTGATCGCGCTGCTCGGCAAGTTCGTGCTGCTCTCCTCGCTCGACCCGGCGCTGGCCCCCGTCGCCCTGCTCACCGGCCACGCCGTCTCCCGCTTCTGCGCCACTACACTGTTGGTCACGATGGACTACGTCCGTGAAGACGCGCTCAGCAAGGCCAAGCCGCTGGCGACACGGATGTCGGGCGGCAACCTGCTCGTCGCGCTGTGTTTCGCCGCAGCCCCGCTGGTGTTGCTGCCGTGGTGGAAAGCGCTGGCCGCGGTCGTACTGGCTGCGGTGGCGACGCTATGGCTGGCCGGGAAATTCCGGCGTTGGCTGGGCGGTTATACCGGGGATTGTCTGGGGGCAGTGCAGCAGGTGGCGGAGATCGGTTTTTATCTGGGGTTTGTGGTCAATCTGGCTGTTTTTGTGATTTAACTCGGCCAATTTCCTAACCGTCCTCTGGGTACGCCTCAACGTTGAAGTTTCAATGGTCTCCTATGCTTCAACTTCGTTGCGAAGTGTGGAATTCGGAATGCATAATCGATATGCCAATGTGCGTTCGTCTGGTCCTATAAGTAACGAATAGGTCCTTTACTCCACAAGGAGGGTTTTGCAGTGCAATCTATTTTCAAAAATAACGAATTTGCAAATGTGCAAAGATTATTCGTCATTGCAATAGCTTTTCTAGTTAGTGCATGCGGTACGACTTTCAATTCAAGGGGGCAAGTCTATGACGGCCAGAATCAAGTTACCGCTGTCTACGTTTACTCATTTCTTGACCTCCGCGAGGGAGCTCTTGGCGGGCAGTTTCTTGCGGAAGTTAGACGCCAGTTGCCTGACGCACTATTGAAGGAAGGGATTCGGACTAAGCAACTTTGGTTCAACGACTCACCATTGAGAACTCAGTTTTCTTTAGAAGACAAAGGTCCAAACCAAGCAAACACGAGTACCCGAGTTCCAGTTGATGAAGTTGTAATGGCAACCCGCGAAGACGAACGTTCATTTGGTGCTACGCACCGCCTGATAGTGTTTCCTGCTTCGGTAATGATGTCCAACACGGGCTCAAATTTTGACATTCGGTGGACGTTGATTGATTCTCAAACAGATAAGATCAGTTGGTCCACTGCGTCCTTTAGTTCTCATGCCAAGTGGTTTCTTGGTGACGAAAATCCAACCGGGCGGGCCACCGAGTTTGTAAATGGCCTTGTGGCTGAGTTGCGCAAGGCGCGTGTAATCTCGAATCGTGGGGCGTGATCAAGCGGTACGATGGTTTGCATTTTGGGGAGCACCGGATTTGCGGAGTGCCAGTACTTTCCATATGTGCGGTGAAGCAGTATTCCTAGCCAAGTTCAGATGAAACTATATCTAGTCCGCCATCCGAAGCCGGAGCTGGAGCCAGGCATCTGCTACGGTCGGCACGATTGTGCGGCAGAGAATCTTGTCTCTGCGGCTGGTGTATTGTTGGCTGGATTGCCGCATGGTTTGCCAGTCTGGACAAGTCCCTTAATCCGTTGCCGTGCCCTGGCAGAGTGTCTTCATTCCCATCCCGTCATCGACGACCGCCTCGTCGAGATGCATTTCGGCGACTGGGAGGGCCAGCGCTGGGACGACATTCCGCGTGCCGAACTCGATGCCTGGGCGGCGGATGTGGCAGGGTATGCGCCACCGGGCGGGGAGTCGCCGCGGGAGTTGCAGCGGCGGGCGCTCGATTTCGTCGCCTCGCTGGATGTGCCGGAGGCGGTGATCATCACCCATGCCGGGGTGATCCGTACCTTGCTGGCGCATTGGCGGGGGTTGCCGCCGGAGCGGTGGACGGAGCTAAACTTTGCCTACGGGTCGTGCACGGTGGTCGACGTGCCGCGCTGACGGTGGCGCGGATCGGCGGGGCCGGTAGCGGGTAGAATGCCGGCCATGGAAAATTTCAATCCCTTGCGCGACGCGATCCCGGTGGGCGAAGTCCGCCGGGTGCTGGTCATCAAGCTGCGTCACCATGGCGACGTGCTGGTCAGTTCGCCGGTGTTCTCGGCACTCAAGGCGCATGCGCCGCAGGCCGAGATCGACGCGCTGGTCTATGCCGATACGGCTGAGATGGTGACGCTGCATCCGGCCATCGCGCAGGTGCATACCATCGACCGCAAGTGGAAGCAGCTGGGCGCGATGGGTCAGCTCAAGGCCGAGCTGGCGCTGTACAACGCGCTGAAGGCGCGGGGTTACGACCTGATCATCCATCTCACCGAACATTGGCGCGGCGCCTGGCTGTGCCGGCTGTTGAAGCCGCGCTGGGCGGTCGGTCCGGCGGTGAAGGGGCGGCCGAAGCGCTGGAAACAGAGCTTCACGCACCTCCAGACCATGCACAACCCACTGCGCCACATGGCGGAGACCAATCTCGATGCGCTGCGCCGGCTTGGCATCCAACCGGGTCCGGACGAGCGGCGCCTGACGCTGGTGCCGGGGGCGGCGGCCGAGGCAGCGGTGGCGGCGCATCTGGCCGGCTTTGGTTTGCGCGGCAAGGATTTCATTCACGTGCATCCCGCCTCGCGCTGGTTCTTCAAGTGCTGGCCGGTCGAGCGCATGGCGGCGCTGGTTGAGCGACTGCAGGCGGCGGGCCACGCGGTGGTGCTGACGGCGGCGCCGAGCAACGACGAAAAGAAAATGCTGGAGGCCATACAGGCGCGCTTGGCCAAGCCGGCCTTCAGCCTGTCCGGCCAGTTGTCGCTGAAGGAACTGGCGGCGCTGACCCAGGCGGCGAAACTGTTCATCGGCGTCGATTCCGCTCCCATGCATATCGCGGCGGCGGTCGGCACGCCGACCGTGGCGCTGTTCGGGCCGTCCGGCGACAAGCAGTGGGGGCCGTGGAGCGCCAATAGCCGCGTCGTGGCCAGCCAGTCTCATCCGTGTCGCCCCTGCGGCCACGACGGTTGCGGCGGCGGCAAGGTCAGCGACTGCCTGACCTCGATCGCTGTCGACGACGTGATGGCGGCCGCACAGGAATTCCTCGGCGCGTGAAGATCGCCATCATTCGCCAGCGCTACAACCCGTTCGGCGGGGCCGAGCGCTTCGTCGAGCGCGCGCTTGGGGCGCTGGCCGGCGAGGGGGCGGAGGTCACGCTCATTACCCGCAACTGGGACGGCGCGCCGCGTGAGGGTTTCCGGCAGATCACCTGCGATCCGGCCTATTCGCGGCTGCTTGGTGGTCGGGCGGCGCGCGACCGCAGTTTTGCCGCAGCGGCGCAGGCCGAGATGGCCAAGGGTGGTTTCGATATTACCCAGTCGCACGAACGCATCCCCGGCTGCATGATCTTCCGGGCCGGCGACGGTGTGCATGCCGCCTGGCTCGACCATCGCGCCCGCATTCTCGGCCCCGTGCAGCGGGCGACGCAGCGGTGGTCGCCGTATCACCGCTACGTGCTGGGGGCCGAAAAGGGGATGTTCGCCGATCCGGCCCTGCAGGCGGTGATCTGCAACTCGCAGATGGTGGCCGACGAGATCGAACGTTACTACGGCGTGGCACGCAGCAAGTTGAAGGTCATCTACAACGGCGTTGATACGGAGGTGTTCCATCCGGGACTGGCCGATGAGCATCGGCGCGCGATGCGCTCCGGCAATGGCATTCCCGACGAGGCGCCACTGCTGCTCTTCGTCGGCAGCGGCTTCGAGCGCAAGGGTGTGCCGCAGTTGCTGCGGGCGGCAGCGCGCATGCAGCGGACCGATGCGCGCATCGTCATTGTCGGCGCCGACCGCAAGCTGAAGGCGATGCGGAAGCTGTCCGAACTGCTTCGGTTGGACCGGCGGGTGCTGTTCACCGGACCGCTCAAGGATGTCCGCCCGTGGTACGGCGCAGCCGACGGTTTCGTGCTGCCGACGCTCTACGACCCGTGTCCCAATGCGGCGCTGGAGGCTTTTGCCTGCGGCCTGCCGGTGGTGACCTCGACGACCTGCGGGGCGCAGGAGTGGGTACACGCCGGCGAGAATGGCTGGGTGGTCGATGCGGTCGATATCACTGCGCTGGCTGGCCGGCTGGACGATCTGGCCGGATTGGCCGGGAATGGGGAAGCGCGGTCAGCGGCACGGGCCGTGGCCGAACCGCTGACCCTGCCGGCGATGGCCGACCGGTTGCTGGCGCTCTACCGTGCGCTGGGCCGTTGACGCGGCCAAGGTATAATCTCCGGTTCTACTTTTCGCTTCAAGGATTTGCATGTCTGCTGACATGACCAGCCGCGAGCTGTACCTCCGGCTGCTGACCTATGTCCGCCCCTACTGGAAGGCCTTCCTTGCCGCGCTGGCGTGCATGGGGCTTTCCTCGCTGGCGGAACCGGTCTTTCCGGCGATCATGAAATCGCTGCTCGACGACGGTTTTTCCAAGGCCAACGGCCCGTGGGACTGGCTGTTCTACCCGCTGGCGATCATGGGCATCTTCCTTGTCCGGGCCATCTTCGGTTTCCTTGGCGATTACCTGATGAGCTGGGTGTCGAGCAACGTCGTGGCCGAGTTGCGCCAGGCCATGTTCGCCCGCATGGTGCGCCTGCCGACCCGCTACTACAGCGACAACCTGTCCGGTCGCCTGATGTCGCGCATCGCCTACGACGTGACCGGCGTCGCCGGGGCGGCGACCAATGCGCTGACCTCGCTGATCAAGGATTCGCTGTCCATCATTGGCCTGCTGATCTGGCTGCTTTGGCTGAACTGGCAATTGACCCTGATTACCTTGAGTGTCGTGCCCTTCATCGCCATCGTCGTGCGGGTCTTCAGCAAGCGCTTGCGCAGCGTGGCGCGCGGCCAGCAGGAGTCGATGGGCAAGATCACGCAGGTGCTGCAGGAGACCATCGAGGGGCACAAGGTGGTAAAGATTTTCGGCGGCCAGAAGTACGAGGAAGACCGCTTCTACAAGTCGGTGCGCGAGCAGCGCCGCCTGGCCATGCGGGCGACCATGGCATCGGCCGCGCAGTCGCCGCTGGTCCAGTTCTTCGCGGCGACCGGCGTGGCGGTCATCATGGGCGTTGCCCTCAAGCAGGCATCGAATGACCAGACGACGGTCGGCAGCTTTGTCTCCTTCGTCACTGCGATGCTGATGATCATGGCGCCGCTGAAGCGGGTCACCGACGTCAATGCGCCGATCCAGCGCGGTCTGGCGGCGGCGGAAAGCGTTTTCTCGCTGATTGACGAGGATGCCGAGCCGGACAACGGCAAGGAAGACCTTGGCCGTGCCCAGGGTCTGGTCGAATTCGACAAGGTGACCTTCACCTACCCGGGCGCCGAGCGCCCGGCGCTGGAGGGGGTGTCGTTGACCCTGCGCCCCGGCGAATGCGTGGCGCTGGTCGGCCCGTCGGGCAGCGGCAAGACCACGGCGGCCAACCTGCTGCCGCGCTTCTATGCGCTCGATTCCGGCGAGATCCGCGTCGACGGCCATGCCCTGCCCAACATCCGCCTGAACAGCCTGCGCGCCAACATCGCGCTGGTCAGCCAGGACGTCGTGCTGTTCAACGACACCATCGGCGCCAACATCGCCTATGGCGGGAAGCGCGACGCGACCCCCGAAGAAATCCGCGCCGCGGCCAAGGCGGCGCATGCGCTGGAATTCATCGAAGCCTTGCCCGATGGCTTGAACACGATGATCGGCGAGAACGGCGTCAAGCTGTCCGGTGGCCAGCGGCAGCGTCTGGCCATCGCTCGCGCCATCCTCAAGGACGCACCGATCCTGATCCTCGACGAGGCGACGTCGGCGCTCGACACCGAATCCGAGCGCCATGTGCAGGCCGCCCTCGACGAGCTGATGAAGGGGCGCAGCACGCTGGTCATCGCCCACCGCCTGTCGACCATCGAACGTGCCGACCGCATCATCGCGCTGGCCCACGGCCACAAGCAGGAAGAGGGCTCGCACGCCGAACTGCTTGCCCACGACGGTCTGTACGCCCGCCTGTATCGCATGCAGAAGGCGGAAGAGGTCGCTGTCTGATGCGCATCCTGCATACCGAGTCGTCGAAGGGCTGGGGCGGCCAGGAAAACCGGACGATGAACGAACTGGTCACCATGCGCGACCGGGGCCACACGCTGGCCGTCGTCGGCCGGCCCGGAGCGCGCATCCTGGATCGCGCTCAGGAAGCGGGATTCGAGACTTTCGTCGTTGACATGCGCGGCGCCATCGACCTGCCGGCAATCGTCCGTCTGCGCTCGGTGATCAAGCACTTCAACGCCGATGTCGTGAATACCCACAGCGGCCGTGATACCCAGCTGGCCGGCATGGCCGCCCGGACGATGATCAATCGCCCGGCCATCGTCCGCACCCGCCACCTGGCACTGCCCATCACGTCGAAATTCACCTACAGCGTGCTGCCCGATCATGTCGTGACGGTCAGCAAGTTCGTCGAGAACTATCTGGTCGAGGCCGGCGTGCCGCGCGACGGCATCACCACCATCCCGACTGGGGTCGATTTCTCGCGCTACGACCGCGCCACCGTGCAGGGCAATCTGCGCGAGGAACTGGGTCTGCCGGCCGAGACGCTGCTCGTCGGCACCGTCGCTATCCTGCGCGCCAAGAAGGGTCACGCCGACATTCTCGATGCGGCGCCGGAAGTGCTGAAACGCTTTCCGAATGCCCATTTCGTTTTTGCCGGCGACGGCCCGCAGACCGACAACCTGAAGGCACGCATTGCAGTCGACGGGCTGGAAGAACGCATTCACCTGCTCGGCCTGCGTCGCGACGTCACCAACGTGCTCGCCTCGCTCGATGTCTTCGTCTTGCCGACGCATCAGGAAGCCCTCGGCACCGCCTTCATTGAGGCCGGTGCGATGGGCCTGCCGGCGGTGGCGACCCATGTTGACGGGGTGCCGGAAGTGATCCTCGAAGGCAAGACGGGCTATCTTGTTCCTCCCCATGACGGCAAGGCATTGATCGAGCCGATCAGCCGACTGCTCGCTGACCCGGTGCTGCGTCAATCGATGGGTGCCAATGCCACCGAGTTCGTGCGCCGCAAGTTCTCCCGCGAAGTGATGGCGGAGGGCATGGAAGCCTTGTACGAACGCCTGCTGGAGGCGCAATGAGTTTCGGGCAGCCGCTGCCCGTGCTGATGTATCACCACATCAGTCCGAAACCCGGGCTGGTGACCTGCTCGCCGGAGCACTTCCGCGCCCACATGCAGTGGCTGGCGGAGAATGGCTGGAAGACCCTGTCTACGGACGAATTCACGCAGATTCTGGCGACCGGCAAGGTGCCGAAGAAAAGCGTGCTGATCACCTTCGACGATGGCTACCTCGACAACTGGGTCTATGCCCATCCGGTGCTCAAGGAATTCGGCCAGCGCGCCACCTTGTTCCTGATTACCGGCTGGATGGGGGAGGGCGAGGTTCGTCCGCATGTCGGCCAGCCCAGCGTGCCGGATGTGCCAACCCATGCCCAGGCAATGGCCGCCGCCGCCGATGGCAAGCTGGATGAGGCTTTCCTGCGCTGGTCGGAGGTTCTGGCCATGCGTGATGCCGGTACTTTCGATTTCCATTCGCACACCCACACCCATACCCGCTGGGATCGCCAGATCGCCGATCAGGCCGAGCGCGACCAGGCGCTGGCCGACGATCTCGCCGCTTCACGCGCCACGCTGAAAACGCGGCTTGGCAGCGATAGCCCCCATCTGTGCTGGCCGCAGGGCTACTACGACGCCGCCTACCAGCGCGTGGCGCGGGCCGCCGGTTTCACTCATTTGTACACCACCGAGCATGGCGTCGTGCGCCGCGAAGTCGATCCGGGGCGCATCCCGCGTCTGGTCATCAAGGACAAGCCGGCCAAATGGTTCGGGGGGCGCATGGGGCTCTACGGACGGCCGCTGCTGTCGGCGCTCTACCTCGGGTTGAAGTCGGGCGGGAAGGGTCGCTGATGCGTCTGCGCTTGCGCGAACCGCTGCTGTATCGCTGGCTGCGCCTGAAGCGGGCGCTCGACCGTCGCCCACGTCCAGCCAGTGAATTGGGCACGCCGGCCATCCGGCGCATCCTGGCCATTTCCTGCACGGCGCTGGGTGACACGCTGCTGTCCACGCCGGGCTTGCGGGCACTGCGCCAGACCTACCCGCAAGCGCAGATTACGCTACTCGTGCATCCGTCGTTGCAACAGCTCTTCACCGGTCTGGCCGACGTGGACGAGTTGATTCCTTACGACGGCAAATGGCGGGGCTTTCGCCGCGTCGCCAGCCAACTCACGGGATTTGATCTGGCGGTCATCCTGCATGGCAACGAACCGCAGGCGACGCCGCTGGCCTACCTGTCCGGTGCCCGTCACATTTTCAAACTGCCCAACAACAACCGCTGGAACTTCCTGCTCAGCAACCATGAGCCGGTGTTTGGCTGGGATGATCTCGGGCATGGCATCGATCAACGTCTGGCGGTCGCCAAGCTGGCGGGTGCTGGTGGCGAATTTGACCGCCACATGACCGTACCGGCTCATGCCGAAGGCCGGGTGGCGCTGGATAAGGCGCTGGCCGAGCGCGGCTGGCAGGATTCGATCATCGTCGCCTTCCAGCCTGGCGCCTCGACGATGAGCCGGCGCTGGCCGCGCTCGCGCTTCATTGCGGCGGCTGCCGAGATGGTCAAGGCGCGGCCGGACCTGCGTTTCGTGGTGACCGGTTCGCCGGCCGAAGCGGCGCTGTGCCAGGAGGTCGCCGCCGGTATCGAAGCCGCCGCACCGCTTGCCGGCGGAACGCGGGCCTGGGCTTCGGCCGGGCAGTTGCCGCTGATCGCCTTGCCCGACTTGCTGCGCCGCGCCAGCCTGCTGGTGACCGGCGATACCGGGCCGATGCATCTGGCGGTAACGGTCGATACGCCGGTTGTTGCGCTGTTCGCGGTCTCCGATCCGGCGCGCTCCGGCCCCGGCTACGATCTCGACAAGCACGTGATCATCCGCAAGTGGCGGACTTGCAATCCTTGCTACTCGAAGAACTGCCCCTACGCCGAGCCGATCTGCATGGACAATATCGCAGTCGATGAAGTGGTAGCGGCGGTCGATGCCATCCTCAGCCGGGGGCGGCCATGAGCACACCGAAACGTGTTCTGTTGCTCGACACCGGCAACGAGTGGGGCGGTGGCACCAACAGCATGTTCGAGTTGCTGAAGCGCATCGATCGGTCGCGCTTCGATGTGACCTGCTGCTTCTACAAGGACTACAAGAAAGGCCAGAGTGGCCGTCTGCTGTCCGAGGAACTGGCCGATATCGGCATTCCGCTGATCCTGTTGCCAATCCGCAAGCAACCACTATGGGCCAAGCTGGCCAAGGAAGTGGCGCGTGGTCTGCTGTCGTGGTCCGGCCGGCTGAAGAAACGGGCGGTGCTGGCCATCGAGATGCAATGGCGCATCAAGCCGCGTGTCGCTGCCTTGAAACTGCTGCTGGAAGAGAGGGCTTACGACCTGCTGTACATGAACAACCAGCCGTCGTCGAACCTCGAAGGCTATCTCGCCGCCGAGGCGGTCGGCCTGCCGGTCGTCCAGCACTGCCGCATCGAACCGACCCTGCAGGCCAACGAGGCAGCAGTGGTCAATCGCACCGCGACACGCATCATCTGCGTGTCGCAAGGCGTGGCCGACGTGCTGGCAGCCCAGCGTGTCGCGGAGAATCGGCTGCGCGTGGTCTACAACGCCATCGACAGCCGTATCGCGCTGCCGCCGCCGGTCGAACTGCCTCCGACGGCCAAAGAACTGGTCATCGGGACGGTCGGCCAGCTGACGGCGCGCAAGGGTGTCACGCACCTGCTGCAGGCCGTGGCCAACCTGAAGGCCGAAGGGCTGGCGGTGACCTGCCTGATTCTCGGCGAAGGGCCGCAGCGGGCGGAGCTGGAAAGTGCGGTGAGCCGTCTTGGGCTGGTCGATCAGGTCAGTTTTGTTGGTTTCCAGTCGGCGCCGCTGGCCTGGGTGCAGGCGATGGATGTCTGCGTCCTGTGTTCGAGCAAGGAAGGCTTGCCGCGTGTGGTGCTCGAAGCGATGCTGGCGAGCAAACCGGTGGTCGGTTCCGATGTGACCGGCACCCGCGAACTGGTGGTGCACGAGGAAACCGGCCTGCTCTATGCCTATGGCGATGTGGCGGCGCTGACGGCGTCGCTGCGCCGACTGTTGAACGATGCCGATCTGCGCGGCAATATGGGTGATGCCGGGCGCCGGCGGGTGGCCGAACGCTATTCGATCGAAGCCTATGTCGCCGGTGTCATGCAGGTGCTTGACGAGGCGGTGCCGTGATCTACCTGCTGCTGACCTGGTTGCTGGCACCGCTACTGTGGCTGCGGGCAGCATTGCGTAGCGCGAAGCGGACGAATCGCATCCTGGTCATCCAGACCGCCAAGATCGGTGATTTCGTGGCGACGACGCCGGTTTTCCGGGCCTTGCGCAGCCGCCTTCCCGGGACCCAAATCGTTGCCCTGTTGCACCCGGTGAATGTGCCGCTGGCGCGTCAGCTGGATAGCATCGACCGCATCGTGACCTTGCCCAAGCATGGCTTCAAGGGCTGGGCTGGCAAGCGCTGGCTGCTCGACCAGCTGGCCGAGGGCTACGATGGTGTGTTGATTCTGAGCCCCAACCTAACCAACCTGTTGGTATCGTTCTGGGCGGGCGTGCCGCAGCGTGTCTCGGTGCTGGCCGACCGTCGGCAGGGTAGTGCCTGTCTCGCCTGGCCTTTCCTGACCCATGGGGAACCGCACCGGGCCGGGCAGATGTTCCGCGAAACGGCCCTGCGGGCTTTGGGCGGGCTGGATATCCGTGTGGATGAACAGCTCCTTGCACTGCCCAACGAAACTCAGGGCGCCGTGAGTGGACAGACGAAATTCGCCGCGCTCCAACCGCTCCTGCACCGACCGGTGGTGGGCTTCGGATTGGGGGCTGGCAATCGCATGAAGGCGCTCGACAAGGCGCAAGTTGAAGCGCTGGCCAGCCAGATCGTCAGTCGCACGGCGGCGACACTGGTCCTGGTTGGCACCGATGCCGACAAGGCGGCGGCCGAAGTCCTCCGCGTCAGCCTGCCGCCAGATCGTGTCGTCGATACCACCGGACAATGGGCGCTCGACGAATTGCCCATCCTGCTGGGCGCCCTTGATTGCTTCGTCGGCGTCGATTCCGGCGCTACCTACATGGCCGACGCGCTCGGCGTGCCGGTCGTCGATTTCATGGGGCCGGCCGACCACCAAGACCAGCAGCCGATCGGTCGCCAGGCGGTGGTGATCCGCAGCGCCGAGCCCTGTGCTCCCTGTTCGCATGCCTTCGATGCCCCTTATGCCTGCCATCTGGGAACGCGGGCTTGCATTGCCAACTTGCCCATTCCGACCGTTGTCGAATCGGTCGAGGCGATCCTGGCTTCCCAATATTCCGTTGCCGAGTGTCGACAATGAAACTTGCCGTCTTCAAGGATTATGGCGTCGGGCGTTACTTCGCCCAGCTCTTCGATTCGATTCCCGATACGACCTTTTTTCTGTCGGAAAAGAACAAGTCCGGCCTCAACATCACGCCGCACCGGGTGCATCTGCTGACCAAGAAGCAGCAACTGCGCGATTACCTGAAGGCGCCGTTCAAGGCCTGGCGCCGCCTGAAGGAAAACGACAACGACAAGAAACGCGATTTCTTCTATCAGGAAGTCGAGCGTTCGGCGGCCAGCGGCGAGTTCGATGTCGCGCTCACCGGTTCCGACCGCTCCTTGCATACGCTGGCTTCGCTGAAGGCAAAAGGGCACAAGTTCAAGCTGGTGTACTGGATTCCCTTCACCATTCCTTTCGTCGACATGTTCGACCCGCGCTCGCTGGCCATTCGCCAAGCGGCGTTTCCGCACGTCGACCTGTTCGTGGCGATTACCGATACCTGCCGCCGCGTGCTGTTGCTGGAAGGCATTCCCGAGGAAAAGATCGTCCACGTTTATCCGGGGGTCGATACCGAAATCTTCCAGCCCCGTCCACAAGCGAAACAGGATGATGTTTTCCGCATCCTGTTCGTCGGCAAGCTGGTGAGCTGGAAGGGCTGCTATACCTTGCTCTATGCAGCGAAGGAACTCCTGTCGGAAATTCCCAACCTGGAGCTGACTTTCGTCGGCCAGGGGGCGCAGCGCGAAGGCCTGGAGCAAGCGGCCGAACTGCTGGGCATCAAGGACAGGGTGAAATTCACCGGTTTCCTGAAATACGATGCCCTGCCCGATATCTATGCCCAGTCCGACGCCTTTGTGCTGCCGGCACTACCGGCGATCAACCTGGCCGAACAGTTCGGTTTCGTCGTTGCCGAGGCGATGGCTTGCGGGTTGCCGACGGTGGTGTCGCGCGTGGGAGGGCTGCCCGAGGTGGTCGGCGAGCGTGACGAACTGATTTTTACGCCCGGCGATTTCCGGGATCTGGCGGCCAAGCTGCGGGCGATCCACGCCTCAAAAGCGTTGGCTGCCGAACTGGGGCAGCATTGCCTGACGCATGCGCGAACCCACTACGATGCCAGGCTGAATGGATTGGCACTGAAAGCGGTGCTTGAAAAGATGGAGCGGGGGCAATGAACGACGCAGCGCTGACGGGCAAGCCGGACCGGCTGGTGCAACTGACCCTGGGCCTGTGGTGGGTGCTTCTTTTCATCCAGCCTTTCGAAAAATTCGTGGCCGTAAAGTACCTGATGATGGTCGGCCTGCTGATCGCAGCGCTCCCGCTTGCCCTACGCGCCGAAGTACGCCAGCGCCTGAGCAGTCGCAACATCGTCCTGGGCCTGGCACTGGCTATTGTCGTCTGGTGCGTCGCCGTGTCGGCGGCCAGCCCCTATCCCGCCGACAGTCTGCATGCCTTGCCGCGCGACCTGCTGCTGCAGGCAGAGTTGCTGCTGGTCGGCAGCTTGCTGGTGACCGGCCCGAAACAGGCGCGAACAGCCTTGTGGATGATCATGGCCGGCTTCGCCGCGGTCAGTTTGCTGTCCGCCGTCGAGGTTGCCTCGTATCTGCGAGATCATGCTTTGAGCGAAGGGCAGATTCCCCGTTCCCACAAGTCCTTTTGGGGCGGTTACGCGACGATGGCCAGTTTTTGCCTGCCGCTGATCATCGCTTTTGCGGTATCGACTGCCAGCGGCATTCGGCAGCGCGTACTGCTCGGCGTTCTCTGCCTGCTCGGTGTGGTGCTGACCGGCCTGTACGGTTCGCGCAGCCCGCTGTTGGTGGTTGCTATCGCGGTCATTGTGCTGTTCGGGCTGCTGCGTGCCTGGAAGGCGCTCGCTGTCGCCTTCCTGCTCATGGCCTTGGGTGTCGGCTGGGTGGCTACGCAGAGCAATCTCGGCTACCTCGAAAAATACCGCTCACTCGCCGAGGCCGATACCTATGTCACCAACCAGGGCTTGAGCCTGCGCCTCGACGTATGGTCCGGCGTGATCGAACTGATCGAGGCACGGCCGGTGCTTGGTTATGGCTATGGCTGGAAGAAGCTGGCCTGGGCGATCAACGATGGTGGCTATGCTGAGCGCTGGAAAGCCACGGACCCGGGCAAGTCGGCTTATTTCCTCGGCGAAGAGACAGCTGCCAGCTACGGCAAGGTCAATCCGCACAACTATTTCCTGCAGGTCGCCTTCGAGATCGGTATTCCCGGCTTGCTGCTGGTGCTCGCCTTCTGGCTGGCCGTCTTCTGGCAGGGACTGAAAGGAATCGTGCGCGGACCGCTCGAACATCAGCGTTTGCGGGTGGTGATCCTGACGACCTTGCTCGCCTACCTGCTGAGCAATTTTGCCAACGGCTTCTGGGTCGGTGGGCTGGCCAATATGGCTTGCGCGCTGGTCGGTATCCTGATTGGCCTGACGTTGAGCGAACAATCTGCCGCTGCCGGGGAGAGCAAATGAATATTCTGGTCATCCGCCGCGACAACATCGGCGATCTGGTGTGTACGACGCCGATGCTGGCGGCCCTGCGCAAGGCCATGCCCGATGCGTGGATCGGTGTGCTGGTCAATCAATACAACGTCGCAGTGATGCGCGGCAATCCGGATGTGAACGACGTATTTGCCTATCGCAAGGCCAAGCATCGCGGTCCGGGCGAGAGCAAGCTGGCGATCTGGCTGGAGACGGCCGGGCTGTTGTGGAAGCTGCGTCGCAAGGGCATCGATGTGGCCATCGTCGCCTCGCCGGGGGGCGACCGCTACGCCAAGCTGGTCGGCGCCCGACGGATTATCGCCGACAAGCCGGGGGCGCCTTTCCATGAGGTCGAGGCGGTCGGCAAGCTGCTGGCCCCGCTGGGTATCGAACCAGCGCTCGGTCCATTACAGCTGACGCCGGTGGCAGACGTGGTTGCTGCCATGCGTCCGAAACTGGCCGAACTGGCCGGTCGGAAAATCTGGGCCATTCATCTGAGTGCCCGAGAGAAGAGTCGGCGCTGGCCGGCCGAGAAATACATCGAGCTCATCGAGCGCCTGGCCTCGCCGGAACGCGGGTTCGCGTTGTTCTGGTCGCCCGGGCCGGCCGATCATCCGGCGCACCCGGGGGATGACGAAAAGGCGGCACAGGTACTGGCCGCCTGCCACGACAAGGGAGCGGTGCCGGTGGTGACGGAACGTCTGGAAGAGCTCGTCGCCGCGCTCTCGCTGTGCGACGGCTTCGTCGGTGCCGATGGCGGTGCCATGCATCTGGCGGCCGCGCTCAACCTGAAGACAGCGGCGCTGTTCGAGAATTCCGAAGCCAAGCGCACCCGCTGGTACCCGTGGGGCGCCCGGCATGTGCTTTTGCAGCCAACGACCTTCGCCGTGGCCGATATCAGCGTCGATCAGGTCGAGTCGGCGGTACGGGAACTCGAAGGCGCCTAGTGCGCTGCCTCCCAGTTCGGTCCGACACCGACCTCGACGACCAGCGGCACCTTTAGTTCGGCAACCTGGCTCATCAGCTTGGGCAGGTGGGTACGAACGTCTATCAATTCGACATCCGGCACTTCGAGCAACAGTTCGTCGTGCACCTGCAGCACCAGCCTTGATTGCATGCCGGTTTTTTCCAGCCAGTTCTGTACCGCAACCATCGCCAGCTTGATCAGGTCGGCCGCGGTACCCTGCATCGGTGCGTTGATCGCTGCGCGCTCGGCGCCCTGGCGGCGCATCGCCTGGCTGGAGCGGATTTCCGGGAACCATAGGCGGCGGCCGAAGGCGGTTTCGACGTAGCCCTTGTCGCGTGCCGTCTGACGGGCTTCTTCCATGTACTGGGCGACGCCGGGATAGCGGGCGAAGTAGCGGTCGATGTAGGTCTGCGCCGCGCTGCGTTCCAGTCCGAGCTGGCGGGCGAGGCCGAAGGCGCTCATGCCGTAGATCAGGCCGAAGTTGATGCTCTTGGCGACGCGACGCTGGTCGGGGCCGACTTCGAGCGGCGTGACGCCGAAGATCTCGGCAGCCGTCGCCCGGTGCACGTCCTCGCCGTGAGCGAAAGCGTCGCGCAAGCGCTCGTCGCCCGACAGGTGGGCCATGATGCGCAGTTCGATCTGCGAATAGTCAGCCGAGACGATGCTGCTGCCGGCCGGCGCGATGAAGGCGGTGCGGATGCGCCGGCCCTCCTCGGTACGTACCGGGATGTTCTGAAGGTTGGGGTCGCTGGAGGCGAGGCGCCCGGTTACTACGGCCGCTTGCGAGAAGTGAGTATGCACTCTTCCGGTCTGCGCATTGAGCATGCGCGGCAGCTTGTCGGTGTAGGTGCCTTTCAGCTTGGACAGGCTGCGGTGTTCGAGCAGCAGCCTGGGCAGCGGGTAATCGAGCGCCAGTTCGGTGAGCACTTCCTCGTCGGTCGAGGGGCCGCCGGTCGCGGTCTTCTTCTTGACCGGCAGGCCGAGCTTGTTGAACAGGATGTCACCCAGCTGCTTGGGCGAGGCCAGGTTGAAGGGCTGGCCGGCCAGTTCGTAGGCCTGGGTTTCCAGCGCCATGATCTTCTGGCCCATCTCGTGGCTTTGCCGCGACAGCAGGTCGGGATCGATCAGGATACCGTTACGCTCGATCTGCCAGATGACCTGGCGGGCCGGCATCTCGATGTCGTGGTAGATGCGGCTGAGGCCCGGTTCGCTGGCGAATTGCGGATGCAGCGCCTCATGGACGCGCAGCGTCACGTCGGCATCCTCGGCGGCGTAGGTCGCGGCGCGTTCGATGTCGACCTGATCGAAGGTGATCTGCTTGGCACCCTTGCCGCACAGGTCTTCGTAGGCGATGGTTTCCAGACCGAGGTGGCGGCTGCACAGCTGGCCGAGGTCGTGGCCCTTGTCGGACTCGATGACGTAGCTTTGCAGCATGGTGTCGTGGGCAATGCCGGCCAGCGTGATGCCGTGGTTGGCGAAGACGTGCTGGTCGTACTTGGCGTTCTGCAGGACTTTCTTGCGCTCGGCTGATTCAAGCCAGGGCTTCAGTTTTTCGAGAACCTTGTCGCGCGGCAACTGGTCGGCGACGCCGGGGGCGGTGTGGGCGAGCGGAATGTAGCAGGCTTCGCCGGGCTTTACCGACAGCGAAATGCCGACAATGCGCGCCTCGAACGAGTCGAGGCTGTTGGTTTCGGTGTCGAGGGCGGTCAGCGGAGCGACTTCAATTTTCGCCAGCCATGCGTCGAACTG
Organism: Dechloromonas sp. CZR5; assembly: GCF_008711155.1. Lineage (GTDB taxonomy): Bacteria > Pseudomonadota > Gammaproteobacteria > Burkholderiales > Rhodocyclaceae > Azonexus. The sequence continues at coordinate 738,875 of NZ_VUYQ01000002.1, forward strand.
CGCCCAGGTCAGCACCGTGTCGTAATGAACGGCGATCTTTTCGGCCGGGGGCGGGGCGTCCGCGATGCCGACCGTTTGCGCAGGGACGCCGGCGGCTGCCCCGGGACCGTCGATCTCGGTCAGCCAGGTACGGAACTGGTAGCGGGTGTACAGTTCGCGCAACATCGCGGTGTCGGGCGGGGTCGCCGTCAGCGTGGCGGGGGCCGGCAGGTCGGGCAGGTCGCAGACGACCGTGACCAGCTTCTTGCCCAGCGGCAGGAAGCCGAGATGGTCGCGCAGGTTCTGACCGACCACGCCGCCGATGTCGGCCGCATTGGCCACGATGTTGTCCAGCGATCCGAACTGGGTCAGCCATTTGACGGCCGTCTTCGGGCCGCATTTCTGCACGCCGGGCACGCCGTCGACCGTGTCGCCGACCAGTGCCAGGTAGTCGATGATGCGCTTCGGCGGTACGCCGAACTTGGCCTCGACGCCGGCTTCATCCAGCAATTCGTTGCTCATCGTGTTGAACCAGCGGATCTTTGGGCTCACCAACTGGGTCAAATCCTTGTCACCGGTCGAGATCAGGGTCTCGATGTCCGCCGCGGCGGCCTGGGTGGCCAGTGTGCCGATCACGTCGTCGGCCTCGACGCCGTCGATGGTCAGCACCGGCCAGCCCGCGGCGCGGATGGCGGCATTGATCGGCTCGATCTGGGCGCGCAGGTCGTCGGGCATCGGCGGACGGTGCGCCTTGTACTCGGGATACCAGTCGTCGCGGAAGGTCTTGCCCTTGGGGTCGAAGACAACGGCCTTGTAGTCCGCCTTGTAGTCGCTTTCCAGACGACGTAGCATGTTCAGGACGCCGTAGATGGCGCCTGTCGGCTCGCCGGCCTTGTTGCGTAGGTCGGGCAGGGCGTGGAAAGCTCGATAGAGATAGGACGAACCGTCCACCAACAACAAGAGAGGCATAAAGTGACCGAGAGCGATAAGCTGGTGATGGGTGTGGAGACCGAGGCCCTGTTGAAAAATACGACGGCCCGTGAATCCTGGCGGATTTTTGGCATTATGTCAGAGTTCGTCGAGGCGACCGAACGTCTGGCGGCGATCAAGCCGGCCGTGACCCTGTTCGGTTCGGCACGTGTCCGCCCCGAGTCGAAGTACTACATGCTGACCGAGCAATTGTCCCGTCTGTTGTCGGATTCCGGCTTCTCGGTCATCTCCGGCGGTGGGCCGGGCATCATGGAAGCGGCCAACAAGGGGGCCTTCTTCGGCAAGTCGCCGTCGGTCGGTCTCAACATCCAGTTGCCGCATGAGCAGAAGTCCAATCCTTATCAGGACATCTCGCAGACTTTCCGCCACTTCTTCGCCCGCAAGTACATGTTCGTCCGCTTCGCCAGCGCCTATGTGGTGATGCCGGGCGGCTTCGGCACGCTCGACGAATTGATGGAGGCGCTGACGCTGATCCAGACCGGCAAGGCGCGCAAGATTCCGTTGATTCTGGTCTGTTCCGAGTTCTGGGGCGGCATGATCGATTGGTTCAAGGACAAATTGGTCGCCGAGGGCATGGTCGATGCCGAGGACATGAACCTGATCCAGCTGATCGATGAGCCGGAGAAGGTTGTCGAGGCGATCTTCAAGCATTACGAGGCCCGACCCTTCGGCCCGCTGCCCAACGAACACGAGATGCTGCTCAACCTGTAAAATCGAAGCATTGCCATCGAGGAATTCATCATGCGCCGTCTTCTCCCCATCCTGCTGCTTGCCGCATTGCCTGTCTGGGCGCAGAAGGGCGACCTCCAGCCGCTGCCCGCCGTTCCGCCTCCGCCGCCCGGCATGGAAGCCTTTGACGAAGCCCTCGAGCCGCAGGTCACCATCGTCAAGAAAGAAACGGAAACCCGCGAGGAATTCCGTATCAAGGGCAAGCTGTACATGGTCAAGGTCACCCCGTCCGTCGGCAAACCCTACTACCTGGTCGATCGCCAGGGCGACGGCGTACTGGTGGATGTCGGCCCCGACCAGCATCCGACCAGACCGCCGATGTGGGTTATTCATAGCTGGTAAGTCTTGTCCGTCTATACAACGGTCGGGCGGACCGAACTCGCCGCCTGGCTCCAGCCGCTCGGGCTGGGTGAATTGATCGACCACGCTGGCATCGCTGCCGGCATGCAGAACTCGAATTATTTCGTGACGACCGCGCGCGGTCGATTCGTGCTCACCTTGTTCGAACACCTCGAACCGGCAGCCCTCGATTTTTACCTTGCCCTGCAAGACCGCCTGGCTAGCAGCGGCCTGCCCTGTCCCCGGCCGGTGGCGGACAACCAGGGCCGACGCTGGCGCCTGCTGGCCGGCAAGCCTGCAGCCCTGCTGACCTGTTTGCCGGGTGCGGCAGTCGAGCAGGTGAGCGTCGAGCAATGCCGGGTGGTCGGCGCCTTGCTGGCGCGTCTGCACCTGGCCGCCGCCGAGATGCCCGATTCCCTGCCCAATCCCTGCGGTGCGGCCTGGCGTCGACACGTGGGCGAAAGCCTGCTGCCGCTCGTCGACGCGGAAGAGCGCCTCATGCTGGCCGATGAACTGGCCTTCCAGTCGGCGCAGGATTGGTCGGCGCTGCCGCGTGGCGTGATCCATGCCGACCTTTTCCGCGACAATGTGTTGTGGGATGCCTCCGGGCAGCTGAGCGGCGTGCTGGATTTCTACTTTGCCGGCGAGGATGCCTGGCTGTTCGATCTGGCGGTTGTTGCCAACGACTGGTGCGCCGACGATGCGGCGCTGGTCGCTCTGGTCGAAGGTTATGCCGGCGTTCGTCCGCTGCTGGAGGCGGAACGGCAAGCCTGGCCGGCCATGCGGCGGGCGGCCGCGCTGCGCTTCTGGCTGCTGCGTCTGGAGGTGCGGCACCGACCGCGCCAGGGCGACGTGGTAACGATCAAGAATCCTGACGATTTTCGTCGGCTTTTGACGTCTTTTCGCCTTGCTCCGGCCGCGCTCCCCCGTTAGCATCCGCGCATGAACGAAACTCCTGCATTTCCGATGGCGCCTGCCCCGTTTACCGGTGACAGCCGCGAGGTCGATCCCGGCGCCTGCTTCGACTGGCTGCGCCAGGGCTGGGCCATGTTCTTGGTCAATCCCGGCATCTGGATCGGCACCACCGTCTTGTTGCTGGTCATCCTGATGGCCATTTCCATCGTTCCCCTGTTCGGGCAGATCGCCGCTCACCTGCTGGTGCCGCTGTTCGGGGCCGGCATGTTCCGTATCTGCCGCCGTATCGCCGACAACAACGAGCCCGAGATCGCCGATCTGTTCGCCGGTTTCCGGCATGGTGCGGGGGATCTGGTCATGGTCGGCGTCTTCTTTGCGGCGGGCATTTTCGGCATTGCCTTCATCGCCTTCCTGCTCGTCAGCGGCGGTGTGCTGGGTGGCGTAATCACCGGCAAGGTGGCGGGTTTCGGCATTGCCCTCGGCGGCGTGATGCTGGCCGGTCTGCTCGTGCTCATACTGTCGATTCCGGTGATCATGGCTACCTGGTATGCCCCGGTGCTGGTGCTTTTCCACGACATGAAGCCCCTGGATGCCATGAAGGCCAGCTTTACGGCTGGCGCCAGGAACTGGTTACCGATGTGCATCTTCGGCGTATTCCTGGTTGTCGCCCTGTTTTTCGCCATGTTGCCGGTCGGCATGGGCTTGTTGCTGCTGTTGCCGGTGTTCTCCGGCGCGGTCTACGCGTCCTATCGCGACATTTTCATGGGTAGCTGACAGTGAGGGCTCAAACACTTCCACCGGCCGCCGGCTGGCAATGGCTCATGGGCGGGTTCGCCATCTTCCGGCGCAACCCCGTCATGCTCGGCATGCTGGTCGTCACCTACTGGTTCACCGTGCTGTTCCTGAATGTCGTGCCTGTCGTCGGCGTGCTGATGGCGTCGCTCGCCATTCCCGGCCTGTCGGTCGGCCTGATGCAGGCCGCGCGCAATCTGGAACGCGGCCAGCCGATCGGCCTGCAGACCTTGTTCGGCAGCTTGAAGGACAACGGACGCACGCTCGTCGCGCTCGGTGCGCTCTACCTGTGCGCTACGCTCGGCGTGCTCGGCCTGTCGTCCTTGCTCGACGGCGGCGAACTGATGCAGTTCATGCTTGCCAGCAACCGCGCAGAACGTGCGGCAGTCGAGGATTCCGACTTTTTGCTGTCGGCCATGTTCGTCATGATGCTGATGGTTCCCGTACTCATGGCCTGGTGGTTCGCGCCGGTGCTCGCTGCCTGGCATCGCCTCAGCGTGGGTCGGGCGCTGTTTTTCAGCTTCATGGCCTGCTGGATGAACTGGCGGCCCTTCCTGACCTACGGAATCGCTCTGCTCGTCGTGGTCGGCGTCCTGCCTGGCCTGCTGCTCGGCATCCTGCTTCTGCTCATGCCCGGCGCGGCCAATCTGGCAACGGCCATCCTGACGCTGCCGATGGTACTGGTTGTCGCACCGACCGTTTTCGCCAGCTTCTATGCCAGCTACCGCGACATCTTCGGTATCTCCGAAATTGTCTGAGCCTCTGGGCCTGTTCGGGGGGACTTTCGACCCCGTCCATTACGGCCACCTGCGCCTGGCCGAAGAGGCCATCGCCCATCTGGCACTGGGGGGCGTGCGCTGGATTCCGGCCGGCCAACCGCCGCATCGCGGCACGCCGCAGGTGACGGCCAGCCAGCGTCTGGCCATGGTGCGTTGCGCCACGGCCGGCAATCCGCGCTTTTCGGTCGATGCCGGCGAAGTCGAAGCGGCCGCGCCGAGTTACACCGTGCATACCCTGGAGCGCCTGCGGGCAGAACTTGGCGAGCAACAGCAACTGGTGCTGCTGGTTGGTGCCGATGCTTTCGCCGGATTGGCGACCTGGCACCGCTGGCGCGACATTTTCGGGCTGGCCCATGTCGCGGTCTCGCACCGGCCGGGTTTTCCGGTCGAAACCGCCAGCCTGCCGCACGAACTGGCAACCGAATTCAACGATCGTCGGCTGACCGATGTCGGTGCGCTGCGGGCGTCGCCAGCCGGCGGCATCGCCACCTTCGCGATGACGCAACTGGCCATTTCGGCGACCCAGATCCGCAAATTGCTGGCCAACGGACTTTCCGCCCGTTATTTGCTGCCGGACGACGTTCTCGACTATATTCAACTTCATTCTCTCTACAGAAACGCCTGATGGACATCCGCAAGCTGCAAAAAATCGTCGTCAACGCCCTCGAAGACATCAAGGGCAAGGATATTGAAGTCATCAACACCACCAAGCTGACCTCGCTGTTCGATCGCCTGGTCATCGCCACCGGCGACTCCAACCGCCAGGTCAAGGCCTTGGCGCGTAACGTCCAGGACAAGGTGCGCGAAGCCGGTGGGGAGATTGTCTCGGTCGAAGGCGAAGATGCCGGCGAATGGGTACTGGTCGACATCGGCGACGTCGTCGTCCATGTCATGCAACCCATGGTCCGCCAGTATTACAACCTTGAAGAACTGTGGCAGGTCACCCCGGCCCAGCGTCGCAAGCAGCAGGCGGAGCAGGCCGCCGGCGAATGAAGCTGGCCATTCTCGCCGTGGGCCATCGCCAGCCTGCCTGGGTCAGCGAAGGTTGCACCGAGTACCTCAAGCGCATGCCGCGCGAACTGCCGGCCAGCGTGAGCGAAATCAAGCCCGAGCCGCGCGGTTCGAAGACCCGCGAACAACTGCTGACAGCCGAAAAATCGCGTATCCGCGAAGCCTTGCCGGGCAGCTGCCGCATTGTCGTCCTGGATGAGAAAGGCGACGACCTGACCACCCTGAAACTGGCCAGGCGCCTCGAAGGCTGGATGCAGGACGGGCGCGACGTCGCCCTGCTCATTGGCGGCGCCGATGGTCTGGACGAGGAATTCAAGCAGCAGGCCGACGACCGGCTGCGCCTGTCGAGCTTGACGCTGCCGCACGGCATGGCCCGCCTGCTCTTGTGCGAACAGCTTTATCGCGCTGTCAGCGTCCTGAAGAACCATCCGTATCACAGGGAGGGATGATGCGCCTCTACCTTGCTTCACGTAGCCCCCGCCGCCGCGAACTGCTGCACCAGATCGGCATCGATTTCGATACCGTCGTCTTCCGCGACGGCATGCGGGCCGATCTCGAAACCGACGAAACGCCCTTGTTCAACGAAGACCCCGTGGTGTACGTCGAACGCATTGCCCGCGCCAAGGCGATGCACGGCCTGAAAATCGTTCAGGAGCGCCGTTTGCCGATGCGTCCGGTACTGGCGGCCGACACCACCCTCGAGTTTCGCGGCGAGATCATCGGCAAGCCTGCGGACATGGCCGATGCCAGCCAGATCCTGCGTAGCCTGTCCGGACATACGCACCGGGTCCTGACCGGGGTGGCGATCAATCATATGGGGCACACGGAATACGTGCTGTCGAGCAGCGAGGTCCGGTTCCGGGAAATCGACGACGAGGAAATCCGTCATTACGTGATGAGCGGCGAGCCGATGGACAAGGCCGGTGCCTACGGTATTCAGGGCCGGGCCGGCATGTTCGTCGAGCACCTGTCCGGCAGTTACACCGGGGTCATGGGATTGCCGGTGTGCGAAACCGGCGAACTGCTCAAGAAGCTCGGATTCCGGCCGCTCTGATTTCGCCGGTCGCGTGACTGGGGCGGTTTTGATCCACGTTAAACCGCCTGCTTAAAGCCGGAGTAATATACTCAACTAATATCCGGTGTCGGCCGGAGTGACGTTGAGGTCGCAAAATGACCACCAAGCCCGGTTTCTTCAAGTCCGCCGAAATGGCGAAAAAGTTTCCCCTGAATCCGAAACACCCGGAGCGGACCTGCTGGGGGTGCGACAAATATTGCCCGGCGAATGCCCTGCAGTGCGGCAACGGCTCCGGCCGTACCCAGCACCCCGCCGAGCTGCTCGGCGAGGACTGGTATCAATGGGGCGATTGGGGCATCGTCGACGACAACGCGCCGATGGAAAAGGACGAGCACCTGAGCCAGGAGCAGGCGCGAGACGCCAAACACGATGGTACGGATCATGCCTGAAAACCCGCAACGCAGCGCCGCGCTTCCCGAATCGATACTTGAGCAAGCCGCCGACGCGCTGATCTATTCCAATCGCCAGGGCATCATCGAGCGTTGGAACAAGGCGGCCTCGGCCCTGTTTGGCTACGAGCGTCTCGAGGCTATCGGACAAAGCCTCGACTTGATCATCCCGGAGTCGCTGCGGGCGGCACACTGGCGCGGTTTTCACGCGGCAGTCGCGCAAGGGGCCACGCGTCTGCACGGCAAGCCGACGCTGACTCGCGCCGACCATAAATCGGGCACCTGCCTTTACGTCGAGATGAGCTTTGCCCTCGTTACCGACGAAAGCGGCTGCGTCGTCGGCTCGGTCGCCATGGCCAGGGACGTGACGGATCGTGTGCTACGTCAAAAGGCGGAGGCGAAGGCCAATCGATAGCCCCGAGCAGGCACCGGCGTCGTGGGTTTGTGACCGCGCAAGCAGCGCACTGCTCAGGAAGCCCGGTTGCCAGCAGTCCTGATCCAATCGGCCGCTTGTCGGGCGCCGTCCGGTACGGGCAGCGGGCAGCGTGGCGATTGCCAGAGCCGGGCGAGAGCTTCGCCCAGTGTGCCGCACCGCAAATCTTCCTCGCCGATTTCGCCGCAACGGCCGTTCTGTTCCAGCCAGGCGATCAGGCAATCCTGTTCCGGCCAGTCCTCGCGACGCTGGTAGAGTACCGGTGTGCCGTTGCAGGCCGCTTCGGTGAAGGTGCCGTAACCCGGCTTGGTGATCACTGCATCGACCGAGCGCAACAGGTCGGCGAAACCGAGTCCCAAGGATTCGAAGGCGATGGCATCGGGATGCTCACATTGCCAGTCGGTGGCGACCAGCCAGCGGACGCCGGGCAGGCGTGGCCAGCGATCCGCCGGCAAATGGTGAGCGATGCCACCCATGGCGACCAGCACGGCCTTGTCGCCGCCCAACCCCAGATCGTGTTGCTGCCCCAGCGCGGCAATCGGGCCAATGGGCCGGGTGTTTCCCAGTCGTGTCATCGGCATGCCGGGCGTCACCCGCAGGAAGCTGCGCGCCGCGCGATAGGCCGACAGCATTTGGGCATGGATGGGTGCAGCCCAGTCCTCGTCGGCAAAAAAATGGTCAAAGAGGTCCGCCCAGTTCAGGGAGCACAGGCTCATCGCCGGGATGCCGGCGAGGGCGGCACCGGCGAGCGGCAGGTAGCTGACGTTGGTCAGTATCAGATCGGGATGCAGTCCGGATAGCAGCTTGGCTTCGGTGCGCACCCGTCCTGCCCAATCGGCATGGGCCGCCCGATAGGCAACCGCGCTGGCCGTTCGGTCGATACGCGTGGCGTCGATCATCACGTAGCCGAAATCGCTGCTTCCTCGCATGCATTCGAACGGCGCCCGGATGCGTTCGCGCAGCTTGGCCTCGGACAGGCCGCTGCGCAGTGTCAGGCGCAGATTCGGTTCGCTGTCGGCCAGGGCGTCGAGCACCGGCGCGGTGATCGCCAGATGCCCGAAACCGTGGCTGGAGATGTCGACGAAAAGGTGCAACTCAGCGGTTCTTGAAAGTCGGTTTGCGCTTTTCGGCAAAGGCGGCCATGCCTTCCTTCTGGTCTTCCAGCGCGAAG